>NZ_SSSM01000004.1 GCF_004801885.1 Naasia lichenicola
CGGTCACCGACAACTCCGGCTACACCGGCACCTGGAGCTCCCCCGTCTCGATCGTCGACCCGACGGCGGCGACGAGCCCCGGCGCTCCGACGTTCAGCGGCACGACCGGCACCGCGACGACGATCAGCTGGACGGCGCCGCCCGGCGGCGCCACCATGTCCGGCTACAACGTGTACCGCGACGGCGTGCTCGTCGCCCAGACCACGGGCACCACCTACACCGACACGGGGCTGGCACTCAATACGACGTACAGCTACTACATCCGAGGCCAGGACGCGGCCGCGAAGGACGGCAGCGGGCTGACGACGCCGTCGCCATCGCGCAGCGTCAGCACCCTCGGCTTCGACACGACCCAGTGGTACCAGATCAAGAACGTGGGCAGCGGTCTGTGCCTCCGCGGCCCGGCGACGGCCAACGGCACCCAGCTCGAGCAGACCGCCTGCGCGACCGCGACCAACCAGAACTTCCAGCTGATCGCCACCACGAACGGCTATCACAAGATGCTCATCCGCACCGCGAGCGGCGTCGGCTGGGACGTCACCGACAACTCGACCGCGGCGGGAGCCCTCGTCCAGCTCTGGGGCTACACCGGCGGAGCGAACCAGCAGTGGCTCCCGACCAGGCAGAGCGACGGCAGCTTCCAGTTCGTCGGCCGGCAGGTCGGGCTGTGCCTCGACGTCGTGGGGCAGTCCATCGCCGAGGGCGCCAAGATCCAGCAGTCCACCTGCAGCGCGACGAGCACGTCGCAGCGCTTCACCCTGGTGGTCGCGCCGTGACCCGGGCGGCCGCGGCCGACCCGACAGTACGACGGCGCCGGTCCGTCGGCGCCCTGCTCGCCGTGCTGTCCACCGCGGTGCTGACCGGACTGCTCATCACCTCCGCTCCCGGGGCCGCCGCCGGTGTCACGACCAGCTCCTCGACACCGGGATCCGTGATGGTGAGCACCGATGGCATCACCTGGTCGCGCAGCCTGCCCGCCGGCCTCTTCGATGGATCACTGCTCGTGCCGGGAACCCCGCAGAACCGCACCCTCTACGTGCGCAACGACTCGTCCTCCTCTGCGATCCTCGAGATCGACGCGGTCGACGCGTCGAGTGCGTCCGCCGGCTTCCTCGACCAGCTCCGACTCTCCGTGGTCTCAGGGTCCACCGCGTCCGCGATCGCCCTCACGGCGGCGGAGAATTGCGCCCCGGTCACGGCCGGCATCGTGATGGAGCCCGGCGAGAGCCTTCCCCTCGGCCTCGCGCTGGAACTCGTCGACGCCGCGGGCGAGCACCACGGCAGCATCGCGACCGTCCAACTGCATGTGCTGCTCCGCGAGGCGGGAGCGGCATCCATCAGCGCATGTCCGACACCCGCTGCCCGCCAGTCGTTCCCCTTCGTCGGCCCCGCGGGGCTCGCTGCCACCGGCTCGTCGAGCGGCCCGATGCAGGCGCTCGCCGCAGGCACGGCGGTGGTGGGGATCGTCGGCGGTGTCGCACTGATGGTCGGATCGCGTCGAGTCCGACCGAAGTCGGCGGCGCGACGGTGAGCGGCCGGCATCGCCGCGAATCCCGACTGCCGTTCCGCGGCTCCGTGGCGGCGATCGGACTGGGCATCAGCTGGGGAGTGCTCGCCCTCGTCGTCGGGCTCGGACTGGCGACCGTCGTCGTGCCCTTCGCGACCGGGTCGACACCGCTGACCGTGCTCACCGGATCCATGCAGCCGACGCTGCCACCCGGCACCCTGCTCATCGTCCGGCCGACCGAGGCCGCCGACATCCGGCTCGGCGACGTCCTCACCTACCAGATCCGTTCCGGGAGCGACGAGGTCGTGTCGCACCGGGTCGTGGAGGTGCGATCCGTCTCGGACGGCAGCTTCGCGTTCATGACCAAGGGCGACGCCAACGACATTGCCGACGTCGAGCCGGTGACCGAGGGACAGGTGCGCGGCACCACGTGGTACAGCGTCCCGTTCGTCGGATACCTGGCCACCGCCATCTCGGGCGGCGGCCGGCAGTGGCTCGCGCCGCTCATCGGAGTCGGCCTGGTCGGCTACGCGTTCGTCCAGGTCACCCTCGGCCTGCTCACCGCGCGCCGACGTCGCATCCGCCTCCAGGCCGAAGCCAGGCGGGACCCGGCTGCGGTTGTCCCCGAGACGCCAGGGGCTCCGGCGACCCCCGCGCCCACGCCCGTTGCGGCGGCGACGACGACCACACGACCGATCGCGATCCTGCGGGCGTGAAGCGCATCTGATGCGGACGACATCGGCCCGTCAGCGCGTCACCGTGCTCGCGGACCCACGGCAGCGGAGGCGAGGAAGTCCTCCCAGCTGAGCCCCTGATCTGTCGCATGATCGGTGAGATTGGCTCCGGCGCTGAACGCCTTCGACGCGGTTCCGGGAGTGCCGACCCGCAGCAGCGGACGTCGACGACCAGGGCGGCGAGATATCCGCGCACCAGCTCCTCCATCCCGTAGGCCCGCCGGCCGCCGACCTCCGTGACGAGCCCTGCGGGTGCGCCGAGTGCCAGCTCCGCCAGGCGACGCGCCACCACATCGGCGTCAATCGGCTGGAAGCGCCAGCCGGCGGGCACGGGGACGATGGGCAGCGCCGCCATCGCGCCCACCGCCAGCAGGGTCAGCTCGTGGAACTGGGTGGCTCGCAGGGTGCTGTGCGGGATGCCCGACTCTGCGATAGCGACCTCCGCCGCGCGCTTCTGCTCGTAGTAGCCGAACATCCCGCGATCGATCGCGGACCGCACGGGGATCCGGTCGGCGCCCACGACCGAGATGAACACGATGTGCCCGACGCCTGCTCGGAGGGCGGCCGTCACCAGCGTCCGCGCCTTGAGCCCGTCTCCCTTTCCGCTGCCCGCGCAATGGATGACGGTTCGCACGCCGGCGATCGCTTCGGGCAGCCCCGCGCCGGACGACAGATCGGCGGGCAGGAAGTCCGCGCCGCTCAGACCCGTCCCTGCCGGCGTGCGGGCGGTGATCCTCACGGGATGTCCGTCGGCGATCAGGAGCCCTGCGACCCGGCGGCCGAGGTTGCCTGTGCCGCCGGTGATCAGAAGCGGGGTGGATCGGGTCATGGCCAGTGCTCTCCTCAGCGGCTCGGGATCGACTCGTCACATTCGCGCGACGGACGGGGTCCTAGAGGTATGACCCCGCCCGCGGAGAGAATGTGACGACATGGACCACACCGGCGACCTGACCGCCGCATTCGAGCTGCACCGACCACGGCTGCGCGCCATCGCCTATCGCATCCTCGGATCGTCCGGGGATGCCGACGACGCGGTCCAGGACACCTGGCTGCGACTCAACCGGGACGACCGCAGCGGTGTCGAAGACCTGGGGGCGTGGCTCACGACCGTCACCGCTCGCGTCGCGCTCAACCAGCTCCGCGCCCGCACGGCCCGCCGGGAGTCCTCGATCGAGCTGTTCGTGCCCGACCCATCGGTGCAGCCGTGGCCGGAGTCGCCAATGGGCGGGGATCCCGAGCGCGAGGCGGTGCTCGCCGACAGCGTCGGTCTCGCCATGCTCGTCGTGCTCGAGACCCTGACTCCGTCCGAGCGCATCGCATTCGTGCTGCACGACATGTTCGCCGTGCCGTTCGAGGAGATCGCGGTTCTGCTCGAGCGCAGTCCCGCCGCCGTCCGACAGCTCGCGAGCCGTGCTCGCCGTCGCGTGCACGGTGGAGCTCCCGCCGCCGATCCGGATCTCGGCCGCCAGCGGGAAGCGGTCGACGCGTTCTTCCGCGCCGCCCGTGCGGGAGACTTCCGCGCTGTGCTTCAGATCCTCCATCCCGACGTCGTGCTCCGATCCGACGGCGGCGCGAGCCGGACTGCGATGACGATGACCATCCGAGGCGGTTCCACAGTGGCGTCGCAGGCACTCATGTTCGGCCCGTTGTCGCCATTCGCGACGCCCGCTCTGGTCAACGGCGCAGCAGGCGTCGTGGTCGCCCGCGACGGCCGGCCGCTCTCGATCATGGCGTTCGGGGTCTCAGGCGGGCGGATCGGCACCATCGACGTGCTGGCCGATCCGGACCGCCTGGCGGATGTGCTTCGCGAGTGGCCGGGTTGAACGCCGACTCCTCCACGGGCCGCCGCTCACTTCTTGGGGTCGTTGCCCCAGTTCATCAGCGAGTAGCGCCACCGGGTCTCGGTGATGTCACCCGACGGGCGCTGGGCCGAGTGCCGCGAGACGTATCCGCTGACCTTCTTCATGTGCGCGTAGTCGTCATCGGTGAGATCCGCGACCTTCTTGCCGAGGATGCTGATGATGTGCCGGCCCGATGCGTGACCGACGGACTCGCCGCCGTCCTTCTGGCCGACCTCCTTGGACTCGTCCGTGTCGAGCCACTTCTCGAGTGCCGACGCGGTCATGTTGACCGCCTCGTGGAAGTCGGCGCGGATGCTCTTCTGCTCGTCGCTCTCGGTCATCCGACCATTCTGCAATCGCTCGAACCAGGCGGAAAGCGGTTCGCGGGCACTCTGCAGTAACGACAGATCCTCAGCACCTCGCGCTTCAACCGCCGACGCTGAAGATCGGTCCGCTCACTCGACGCGGGTGGCGACCCTCTCGCACAGGGTGACCCACTCCCCCTCTGGCCGGTGCTCCCAGTGGTGGGTCTGCTGATGGCCATGGGCGCTGAAGGTCACGGTGGCGCGCTCGTTCTCGCCGGTGAAGGTCCAGGTCAGCCCGTCCTTCGCCAGGGAGTACTGGTGGGCGAACCCGTGGTTCTCGACGCTCCAGGAGAAGTAGCCGCCGCGGTCGGGATCCCAGCCGAGAAAGCTCATGGTGTGGAAGGGGCCGTTGGCGCGCTCATCCTGCAGCACGAAGAACTCGCCGACGTGCCAGCGTGCGGAGTGGATGCTCTTCCAGGGCGAGGCGGTGCCGTCGGGAGCGTAGGAGGTACCCTCCGCATGCCATTCACCGAGGAACGGCGCCAGTGCGCGGTGGTGTTCGAAGACCTCGTCGTCTGTCATGGACAGATCGTGCGCCCGCAACCTGAAGCCCAGGCGAACGTCGCGGCCGCCCAAGGGCGATTCCTTCTCTGCCGCTAAAGTGCGGGGATGAAGGTCACAGGGGTCACCGTGAGCATCGGTGTGCAGGATCTGAAAGAGGCGGTCGAGTGGTACCGCCGGGCGCTCGCGATCGAGGATCCCGCGATCGAGCCCGCCCCCGGAGTGGTCGAGCTGGACCTGGGCGGCGGAAGCTGGCTGCAGTTCATCGCGGTCCCCGCCCTGCCGGAAGAGGGCCGGGTCACGCCCTACTTCACAATCGAGGACGTGGCCGGCGAGCACGGGCGGATGAGCGCGCTCGGCTTGACGGTCACCCCATTGACCGAGGTCGAGGGCGTCGTGGCGTACTTCGACCTGACCGACCTGCACGGGACGCAGATCGGCTTCGTCACCGTCTTCGACTGAGCCGGTCGAAACACGGTTGGCGGCTTCGCGCCTCGCGCTGCAGACACTTCAGCGACCCGCCGATGTTTGCATTTGTGTAACTTTGCGGTGGATGCAAGAATAGCCGAGCGATCGACTAGTCCGTTGGAACGGGACGTCCATCGCGGATCTTCAGTCGACCGCATCAACGCGCGGCTGGAGAGGACCTCCGCCCCGTGCGCACCCGTGCGCGCCGCGGCGAAGGAATGGATCGCCATCGGCCGCCGATCCTCGCATCAGGACGCGAGCCGCGCTCGCATGACAGAAGGACTGCGATGACCGAAGCAATCGCCGAGAAGGCGCTCCACACGGAGCCCGTCGGGCACTCCAACGGACGGCCACGTGCCAACAGCACGCTGATCATCATCTATCTGGCGCTCGGAGGCCTGTCCTTCGCCGTGCTCCAGTCCCTTGTCGCTCCGGCGCTGGCGACCATCGGGAACGACCTCGACGCCTCGACCACCGACGCCAGCTGGATCCTCACCGCATACCTGCTGTCCGCCTCGGTGCTGACCCCGATCCTCGGCCGACTCGGCGACATGGTCGGCAAGCGGCGGATCCTGATCGTCGTGCTGTCCCTGCTGCTCGTCGGCACGGTGCTCGCCGCCCTTGCACCCAATCTCGGCGTGCTGATCATCGCCCGAGCCCTGCAGGGCGCCGCCGGCGCGGTGATGCCACTGTCCATCGGCATCGTCCGCGACGAGCTGCCGCGCGAGCGGGTCAGCGTGACCATCGGCCTCCTCTCGGCCATCTTCGGCATCGGCGCCGGCGTCGGCATCGTCGCGGCCGGTCCGATCGTCGAGAGCCTCAGCTGGCACTGGCTGTTCTGGCTTCCGCTGGTCCTCATCGTCATCGCCCTGATCGGCGTGATCTTCGGGATGCCGGAGTCCCCGGTCCGCAAGCCCGGCCACCTCGACTTCCTCGGCACCGGCATCCTCAGCATCTCCCTCGTTGCACTCCTGCTCGCGGTCAGCGAGGGCGAGACCTGGGGCTGGGGATCCTTCGCGACCATCGGACTGCTCGCGCTCGCCGCCGTCGGCCTCGCCGTCTTCGTCATGGTGGAGCTGCGGGTCAAGGAGCCGCTGATCGACATGCGCCTGTTCCGCATCCGCGGCGTCTGGACCGCTCATGTCGTGGCGCTGGTGTTCGGATTCGCGATGTTCGGCACGTTCGTGCTCGTCCCGACGCTGCTGCAGCTGCCCACCCAGCTCGGCTACGGCTTCGGCTTCGATGTCTCGAAGGCCGGCCTCTTCCTGCTGCCGACCGTGCTCGCCATGATCGTCCTCGGACCGGTGACGGGCATCGTCGTCCGCCGGGTCGGCCCCAAGCCGCCCATGCTGATCGGCGGAATCGCCGTCACCGCCGCGTTCATCATCCCGGCGATCGGACACGGGGAGATCTGGCAGGTCGTGCTGTCCGGCATCCTCACCGGCGCGGGCATCGGCCTCGCCCTGGCCTCGACGTCGAATGCGATCATCGAGAGCGTGCCGGCCACGCAGACCGGCGAGGCGATCAGCGCCAACACCATCGCGCGGAGCATCGGCAGCAGCGTCGGCACCGCCGTGATCGCCGCCCTGATCACCTCGCACAGCACCCCGCAGGGCCTGCCGCTGGATGACGCGTTCACCATCGGCTTCTGGGTCTGCGCGGGCGTCGGCGTACTGGCCATCCTGGGCGCGATCGTGGGCCCGTCGCTCAGCAAGAGGCGCGAGCAGGCGCGCCTGCTCGGCATCGAGGACGACACCCTGGCGGCCGCGCACTGACCCAGCACTGATCACACACCGGCCCAGTGGTCGGACGCGGGAAAGCCCGGAAGTCGTGGAGGACTTCCGGGCTTTCCTGCGCCTCGCGGCAGCCGGTCAGCTGGTGGAGCGCTTGCGCCTCTGCCGCAACAGGTTGATGGCCAGCGAGCCGACGGACAGCACGACGATGCCGATGAGGATGATGTCGATGTAGCTCGACACGAAGTCCGCAACTCCCGGTATCTGGCCGAGGAAGTATCCGGCCACGATGATCAGCAGCGTCCAGGCGGCTCCGCCGACGATGTTGTAGATGAGGAAGCGGCGGTAGTGCATCCGGGCGGCGCCTGCTGCCACGGGCGCGATCGTGCGCACCACGGGGACGAACCGGGCGATGGTCACGGTGCGCGCGCCGTACTTCGCGAAGAAGGCGTTGGTCCGCTCGAGGCTCGCCTTGCTGATGAGCCCGGCCTGCTTCCGCTCGAAGACTGCCGGGCCGGCTCGATGGCCGATGAGGTACCCGAGCTGATCGCCGAGGACGGCCGAGACGATGACCGCGCCGATCACCACGGGCAGCGGCACATCCAGCACGCCGGAGAAGGTGAGCACCCCGGTGAAGAAGAGCAGGGTGTCCCCGGGCAGCACGAAACCGATCAGCAGACCCGTCTCGACGAAGATGATGGCGCAGACCACGAGCAGTCCCCACGGGCCACTGGATTCGATGATGCTCTGCGGATCGAGAATGCCTCGGATCATCAGGCTGCTCCTGGAAGGTCTGTGGTGGTCATCTGGGTCGTTTCGCGCCGCGCGCTGACGACGGCGACGAGGACGACGGTGATCGCCGCAGCGATGAGGGCGACGGCTCCCGAGCCGACGCCGAGGCCGCCGCGGCCGTGATCGACGCCGATCCAGTCCGCGAACGAGGCACCGAGTGGGCGGGTGACGATGTACGACGCCCAGAACGCTGCGACGGCGCCGAGCAGTCGCAGCCGGTGCGCGACGCCGGGCAGGGCGATGACGACGGCGAACAGCACGCCCGATCCCAGGTACCCGAGCTGGAGGCTGTGCGCCGTCCAGTCGCCGAGCGCCGTGCCCAGCGCGAAGGCGGCGATGACCGTCGCCCAGTAGAACAGCTCACGGCGGCGGGAGGTGATCGAGTGGATCGAGATGGTGCCCTCCACCCGCTTCCAGGCGGTGAGGATCGCCCCGACCAGGACGGCGAAGAACGCGGTGGATGCGAAATACGGGACTCCTGCGACGACATGCGCGACATCGGCGATCATCGTCCCGAAGATTCCCACCATCGCCACCACCAGCCAGTACTTCCACGCCACATATCGAGGGGCGCGCAGCTGCAGGACCAGGGCTGCCGCGAAGAGGGCCGCGGTGATGAGGACCACGAGAACCGGCTCGAAGCTGACGACGAGGTAGTCGGATGCCGCCTCGCCCATGCCCGTGGTGAGCACCTTGATCACCCAGAACAGCGCCGTGATCTGAGTGACCTTGCTGAGGAGGTCCGACCGGAGCGTGGACTCGCCGGATGAGGTGGACGCAGGCATCGGTCCCAGTGTGCCCGCCCCCGGCTGACGAACGGCCGCAGGGCGCGCTTCGAACCTGGCAGGGCTGGAGGGGCGCGTCATGCAAAGAGACCGGCTTCTTGTCTGGCTCCTAGCCTCTTGAACGGATCCTGTCGGCTTCGGCCGCGAGTCTTGCCCGGAAGGTCTGTGACCTCGAAGGCGAGCCGGCGGACGGAGTGACGAGGAGACGAGCTGCATGCAGACGGACCAGAGGGAGCGCACCACCGCGGCGCGCCATCGCGAGGCGACGGGCTACGAGCCGCAGGCGGCGGCGTCCGGATGGTGGCGAACCCTGCGCAGCGGGATCTCCGTCGCCGTCGCCGGCAGCGCCCTGGCCTTCGGGCTGTATCTCGGGATGACGGGGCCGCTCGTCTCTCCCGTCGCCTCCACCGCTGTCGACGCGTCAGCCCCCGTCGCGGGCGCAGCGGGCGGCGCGGCCGCCGACGCAGCGATTCCCGAGGCCGCCGATCAGGCGACGACGGATGGGTCGGCAACGACTCAGGCACCCGGACGCGATGACGACGACGGACGGATGCAGCTCGCCGACGATCGAGGCGACCGCCATCACGGCGGTGGCGGACGGTGAGCGCCTTCGACGGTCGCAGCGCAGTGCGCGACGGACGATCCGCCGCCGCGTCGGCACGGCCCGGACGGCGGATGTCGCCCGGCGCCCTGCTGACGCTGATCGGCACGGGGGCCGCCACCGCCGCGGCGCTGGGCTTCATCGGCGCTCCGACGCCGATGAGGCTCGACATTCCGCTCATCGCCCACCTCGCGGGCCTGCTCGCCGGCTACGGCGTCGTCGTCATGGTCGCTCTCATGTCACGGGTTCCGGCGCTCGAGCGCGGCGTCGGCGCGGACCGCATGGCACGGTGGCACGGTTGGGGCGGTCGCCTGGTGATCGCGCTCATCCTCATCCACGGGATCGCTGCCACGATCGGCTGGATGCAGCTGCGGGGCCTGGACGCCCTGAGCGCGATGGTCGAGGTGATCGGCTTGCCGTGGATCGGCGCCGCGACGGTGGCATCAGTGATGCTGCTGGGAATCGGCTACGCCTCGATGCGCGCCGCTCGCCGCAAGCTCGGCTACGAGAACTGGCATCTGATCCACCTCGCGACCTACGTGGCGATCGGGCTGTCCTTCCCCCACGAGCTCGCCGGCCCGGACCTCGCGGGCATCCCCGTCTTCCAGGTGTTCTGGAGCCTGCTCTACACCATCAGCTTCGGCCTCCTCCTCCGCTACCGGGTGCTGGAGCCGCTGCTGCAGTTCCTGCGCCACCGCATGCGAGTGGAACGGGTCGTCACCGAGGCGGACGGGGTCACCAGCATCGTCATCCGGGGTCGCCATCTGCCGGAGCTCCAAGCGGAATCCGGACAGTTCTTCCGATGGCGCTTCCTGACCCGGACGGGCTGGCGGGCGGCCAACCCGTTCTCCCTGTCAGCGCCGCCCAGCGAGCATCACCTCCGCCTGACCGTGAAAGCGGTCGGCGAGAGCACCCGCGCCATTCAGACCATGAAGGTAGGCACCCGGGTCTTCGCCGAAGGCCCCTACGGCGCGATGACCGAGCATCGCCGCACCGGCTCGGGAGTGCTCCTCATCGCCGGCGGGGTGGGCATCACCCCGATGAGGGCCCTGTTCGAGAGCCTCGATATCGACGGCGACCAGCTGACGCTGCTCTATCGCGCTTCGAATGAGGCCGAGATCATCTTCCGAGACGAGCTCGAGGAGATCGCGATCCATCGGGGAGCGCACCTCATCTACGTGCTCGGTCCGTCGGCCGATCCGGCGAACGCCATGTCGGGCCGCAACCTCGCGGGATGGGTGCCGGACCTGGCCGATCGGGACGTCTACATGTGCGCCTCGCCACGATTCTCGGAAGCCGCTCGTGCTGGGCTTCGAGAGGCCGGGGTGAGCGCCAGTCGGGTGCATCAGGAGGAGTTCGCGTTCTAGCGCGGACATCGAAGACTCCTGGGCTCGTGCACCCCGGGACATGAATCCGGTCACACGGTCGCGACGTCGATGGGGCGAGCACGTCTCCATTCCAGCCGTTCAGCTGGTCGGCGCACTGCCGTGCGCACTTGGCCGACTCGGACGAGCAGGCCGCCGCATCGAGCGGGATGCGGCGGCCCTTGTCGATCGGGCAACTAGCTCGTGAAGCCGATGTCCTCCATGTGCAGGCTCAGGGTGGGAGTGATGACCGATCCCGTCACGTTCTTGTTCATGAGGTAGTTGATGGTCTCGTAGTGTGTGAACACCAGAGGTGCATCCTCTGAGACGATGCCGCGGATCTGGGTGTACAGATCCATCCGCGCATCCACGTCATCGCTGGCGGCCGCCTGGTCGATGAGCGCATCCACGTCGGGGTTGGAGTACCCGGTCGTGTTGATCGGGCCACCGGACTTGATGACCAGAGAGTAGAAGTTGTCCGGATCGATGGTCCGCTCCTGATAGGCGCTCGTCATCTGATAGTTGAGCGAGCTGTAGTCGTCGTACCAGGCGGAGACGTCGACCGCGTTGATCGTCATGTCGATGCCGATCGCCTTCAGCTCGTCGCGGATGACCTGTCCGGTCTTCAGCAGCTCCGGATAGTCCGAGAGGCCCAGGTACTCGACGCTCAGTCCGTCCGGGTATCCGGCCTGGGCGAGCAGGTCCTTCGCCTTGTCGACGTCCGTCTCGGCGCCGAAGATGTTGCTGTCGTCGTACCAGCTGGATCCGGTCGGGACCTCTTCGAGCCCGTCCTCACCCGTGCCGAGGTAGGCGACGTCCTTGATGTCGTCCCGGCTGATCGCGAGAGCGACTGCCTGGCGGACCAGCGGGTCGTCGAACGGCGCGACCGTCGTGTTGAGTGCGAGGAAGTCGGGGATTCCGGCTGTCGCGCTCGTGACGTAGGTGAACCGCGAGTCCTTGCTCAGTGTGCTGACCTGCTGCAGCGGCACGGCATCCGACCAGTCGATCTCGCCGGCGGACAGGGCGTCGATGCGGCTCTGGTCGTTGGCGAGGAAGCTGAACGTGATGGTGTCGAGGTGCGGCTTGTCGGCCTTGAAGTAGTCCGGGTTCTTCTTGACGGTGATGTGGTCGCCCTGCACCCATTCGACGAAGATGAACGGTCCCGTGCCGACCGGCTCGCGGGCGGGGTCAGTGCTCTCGATCGCCTTCTGGTTCACGATCTCGCCGTTCGTGGCGAGGTTGGTGAGGAACGGACCGAAGGGCGCCTTGAGGTGGAACACGACGGTGGTGTCGTCGACGGCCTCGACCGAGTCGATCTGCTCGTACAGGCCGGCGTACGCGCTGGCCGTATCGGGGTTGAGGATGCGGTCGAACGTGTAGACCACATCGGCGGAGGTGAACTTCTCGCCGTTGTGGAAGGTCGCGTTGTCGACGAGCGTGAACGTCCACGTGGTCGGATCGGTCTGCTCCCACTTCGTCGCCAGGTCGGGCACGAACTCGCCCGACTCGTCGAGGTCGATGAGCTTGGAGAAGATGCCCTCGTACACCTGCGCGCCGGTGTAGATGGAGGAGGTGGCCGGATCGAGCACGTCCGGCTCGCCGCTCAGTGCGGCGCGCAGGTCGCCGCCGTCCACGATGGCGCCGCTTCCTGAACCGGTGCTGGAGGTGCCCGACGAGCTGCAGCCGGACAGGAGGAGCGCGGCGGCGAGAGCCGCGGCGCCGAGCGGTATTCCGAGCCGGGCCAGCCGGCGTGATCGGTGCTGTGTGTGCATGTGAGTGCTTTCTTGGTGGGGTCTAGCGCGAGGAGGTGCGGACGAAATCGAGGAACGCGGCGTTGAAGGGGTCGGGGCTCTCCCACAGGCAGGCGTGGCCGCCGGGAACGGTCCCCCACGCGGATCCCGGCAGGGCTTCGTGCAGACGACGCGAGAGTCGGACGGGAATGAGGATGTCCTCCTCACCCGCGAGCACGAAGGTGGGGACCGTGATCGCGGAGAGACGATCCATCGCGTCGTGGGTCTGGATGACGTGCAGCTGGGACAGATAGGCCTCGAGCGTCATGTCGAGCGCGGCCATGCCCTCGGCGAACTCGGCTGCATCCTCGGGACGCTCCTCGAAGAACGGGCCGGTGAACGCCCAGAGCGACACATCCCGCATCACGAACGGCACATCGACGACCGTTGCGAGGTCGGCCCAGAAGCCGAACATCTGCAGGCAGAACGCGTCGGGCGTGCCGTAGGTGCAGGCGAAGGTCGCCGAGACGAGATCCGTGCCGTAGTTGATCGCGTACTCCTCGGCGATCATTCCGCCCATCGAGACGCCCATGAGATGGAAGCCGGTGATGCCGAGCTCGTCGACGAGCGCCTTGGCGTCGTCGGCCAGCATGCGGGATGTGTACGGCCCGACCGGCTTGTCGCTGGCGCCGATGCCGCGATTGTCGAACCGCAGCACGCGATATCCGGCCTCGAGGAAGGCGGGCACCTGGAAGTCCCACGACTCGAGCGCATCGGCGAGGCCGTTGATGAGCACGATGGTCTCTGCGTCTTCCGGGCCTTCGAGCAGGTAGTTGAGGGTGATGCCGTTGACGTGGGCGGTGGGCATTGCGGTGCTCCTAGTTCTCTGGGGTGGGGGCCGGTGCGGCTATGGGGATGGCTGCGAGCAGGGTTCGGGTGTAGTCGTGCGTGGGGCGGCGCATCACCTGATCGACGTCTCCGGTCTCGACCACTACGCCGTGATAGAGGACGGCGATGCGGTCGCTGACGTGCTCGACGACGCCGAGGTCGTGCGTGATGAAGACCGAGGCCACGCCCAGGTCGTTCTGCAGATCCATGAACAGGTTGAGGATCTGCGCCTGCACGCTGACATCGAGGGCGCTCACCGGCTCGTCGGCGATGATCAGGTCGGGCTCGCTGGCCAGCGCCGCCGCTATGCCGACGCGCTGCCGTTGCCCGCCGGACAGGCTGCCGGGCAGGCGCGAGGCGAAGTCGGGGTTGAGCCCGACACGGTCGAAGAGGTCGAGTACCCGGCGATCGCGGTCCGCCGGGGTGCCGATGCGGTAGCTGTCCAGCGACTCCCGCACACTGCGCCCGACGGTCCACCGTGGGTCGAGACTGCCGTATGGGTCCTGGAAGACGGGCTGCACCCGACGGCGCACCGAGGACAGGGCACGCGGTCCGAGGCCCGCGATGTCCTGGCCGTCGAAGACGACGCGGCCGGAATCGGGCTTGGTGAGGCCGAGGATGCACCGGCCGAGCGTGCTCTTGCCGCTTCCCGACTCCCCCACGATGCCCAGGGTCTGACCCTTCTCGACCGTGATCGAGACGTCGTCGAGCGCGTGCACACGGCGGCGAGCCCACGGCGGACCTCCGGTGTAGAAGGTCTTGCTGAGGCCCTCGACCCGCAGCAGCTGATTTCCGGGGCTGCTCGCTGACCCATTCCCTCGATCGGTCACTGTGCCGCCTCCGCTTCTGCGACGGCTTCCGATTCGTGCAGGCTCTCGACGCTCCACTGGGCGGGGACGACGGGCAGCCGGGTGCCCCGCGCGACCCGGTTGGGCGATGCCGCGAGGAGCGCGCGCGTGTACGGATGGGTCGGCCGGGCGAACAGCTCGTGGGCTGTGCCGACCTCGAGCAGCCGACCGGCGTACATCACGCCGACCCGGTCGCAGACCTGCGCGACCACGCCGAGGTCGTGCGTGATGAGCAGCACGGTGGTTCCATGATCGCGTCGGAGACGGTCGATGAGCTGCAGGATCTGGGCCTGGATGGTGACGTCGAGCGCCGTCGCCGGCTCGTCGGCGATCAGCAGCTGGGGGTTGTTGGCGAGCGCGGCGGCGATGACGATGCGCTGACGCATCCCGCCTGAGAGCCGGTGCGGGGCGTCGCCATAGCGACTGGCGGCATCGGGGATGCCGACCTCGGTCATCAGCGCGATCGCCTGCTCCCTGGCCGCGCGTCGGCCGATCGCGCGATGGGCGCGGATCGTCTCGGCGATCTGGTCTCCGACGGGCCATGTCGGGTCGAGGCTGGCGGAGGCATCCTGGAAGATCATCGCGACCTCGTCCCCGCGCAGCGCACGCAGGTCGGATTCGCTGAGGCCGAGCACGTCGCGGTCGTTGACCCGCACGTGGCCGCGAACTGTCGCGGACGACGGCAGGAGTCCAAGGACGGTGTTCGCCAGGGTGCTCTTGCCGGAGCCGCTCTCGCCCACGATCCCGAAGATCTCGCCGCGACGCAGGGAGAGGGAGACGCCATCCACTGCCGGAGCGGAGGCCGTCGGCCCATCGCTCCGGAAGGCGACCGAGACGTCTGTGAAGTCGAGCACGGAGTCCGATGCCGTGGTCATTCGGCCACCCCCTCAGGATCGAAGGAGCGTCGCAGACCCTCACCGAGCAGCGTGAAGCAGAGGACGGCGACCACGATGGCGAGACCGGGGAAGATCTCGACCCACGGCGCCTGGAGCAGCACGTCTCTGCCGTCGGAGAGCATTCCGCCGAGCGACGGGGTGGGCGGCTGGGTGCCGAGGCCGAGGAAGCTCAGGCCCGCCTCGAGCTGGAGCGCGAACGCGGCGAGCACCGACGCTTGCACGATGACAGGGCCGAGGGCGTTGGGAGCGATGTGACCGATCAGCACCCTGAAGTGACTGGAGCCGCGCGCCCGCGCACCCGCGACGTAGTCGTTGCGGGTCACGATCAGGGCGCTCGTGCGCATCACGCGAGCCAGGATCGGCAGGTAGATGACCGCGATCGCGATCGCCGCGACGACGCTGCCCGGGCCGAGGATGGCGATGAAGGTGATCGCGAGCAGCATGGCCGGCAGCACGAGGATCATGTCGAGAACACGGGAGATCGCGGTATCCACCCAGCGGCCGAAGTAGCCGGCGAGCAGGCCGAGAGGGACGGCGATGATCATCGACGCGAGGACCGCCGAGATCGACACCGCCAGGCTGGTTCGCAGGCCGTAGATCACCCGGCTCAGCACGTCGCGGCCGAGGGCGTCGGAGCCGAACGGATGGGCGAGACTCGGGGCGCCGAGCACCTCGTCGACGACGACGGACTCGGGATCGTGCGGCGCGATGAGCGGCGCTGCGATGGCGATGAGCACGAGCACGCCGAGCACGATCGCCCCAGAGATCAGCAGTCGGGTGGAGGTGCGTCGCTTCGCGGGCCGATGGCTGACTGCGGTGGCGGCCACGAGCGGTGCCTGGGCGGTCATGTCGCCGCTCCGTCCGCGACTCGGGGATCGAGCCATCCAACGATCAGATCCGTGACGAGCGAGACCATGATGAACGTGGTCGCGATCGCGAGCACGCCGATCTGGACCGTCGGGTAGTTGCGCTGGGTGATGGCGGTCACCACGAGGCGCCCGACCCCGGGCAGCGCGAAGAGCTGCTCGACGATGATCGCGCCGCCGAGCAGCACGCCGACCTGGATGCCGATCACGGTGACGATGGCGGGCGCGGCGTTGCGCAGCGCGTGACCGGCGACGATGCGACGGGTGCGGATGCCCTTCGCCCGCAGGAACGTCACGAACGGGCGGTCGAGCACGGAGGTCACCGCGGCCCGCGTCGTGCGCAGGATGTAGGCGGCCTCGCCGATCGCGAGTGTGAGCACCGGAAGGATCATGTACCGGATGTTGCCGGCGGGGTCGTCGGCGAACGGCACGTAGCCCGATGGCGGCAGGATCACCAGGGTTCCGGCGAACACGAGGACCAGCAGGATGCCGAGCCAGAAGTCGGGAATGCTGATGCCGAAGACGACGAAGCCCTCCGTGAGCCGCTTCACCCACTTCCCGCCCGTCGCGGCCCGGACGCCGAGAGGCACGCCGATCAGCACGGCCAGCAGCATGGCGAGGCCGGCCAGCTCGAAGGTCACGGGCAGCCGCTGCGCGAGCAGGTCGGAGAGCGAGGCATGGCTCACGATGTCGGTGCCGAGGTCGCCGCGGAAGATGCCGCCGATGAAGTCGCCGTACTGGAGGAGCCACGACTGGTCGAGACCAAGCTGGTGACGCACCTGTTCCACGTTCTCGTCGGTGGCGCGGAAGCCGAGCATCGTGCGCACCGGATCGCCGGGAACGAGCCGGATGATGAGGAACACGATGATGCTCATCACGAAGAGCACCGGCACGGTGAGCGCCAGCCGGCGCAGGACGAAACCGAGGCGGGAGGTCACGACGGATCTCCCGTCGGCTCGAGCTGAGCGCGCGCGACGAGGTCGCGGATCAGGTCCTCCGACAGGGTGAAGTGGTGGGCGGCGATGTCTGCGGCGAGCTCGCCGTCTCCGCCGATAACCGCGGCCACGAGCTCCTGGTGCTGGACGATGGCCTTCCTGCGCACCTCGTCGGTGTACGGCTCCGCGCCGAGGTTGAGGCTGACGCGCGCCCGGAGGTCCTCGGACAGCTCGACGAGGATCGGGTTCTGCGTCGCCTCGGCGATCGCGCGGTGCAGAGCGGAGTCCGCCTGGCGGGAAGCATCGTGATTGGGGGCCGCCAGGTAGGCGTTCAACGCCTTGGTGATCGCCTGAGCGTCAGCGGGGGTGCAGCGCCTGGCCGCGGTGCGCGCGATCACCGGCTCGAGCAGGGTGCGGGCGTCGAAGAGCTTCTCGAACTCGTTCCAGGACGGCAGCAGGTGTCGACGCACGTGCTCCGCAGAGGTCGGCCCCCAGTCGGCGAGCACGAAGTAGCCGCCATTTCGCCCACGGCGCACGGCGAGGTAGCGCGACTCGGTGAGTTGCTTCAGTGCCTCTCGGACCGTTGTCCGCGAGACGCCGAGCATCCCCGCGATCGTTCGCTCGGGGGGAAGCTGCTGCCCGGGCACGTAGACGCCGAGAGCGATGGCCGTGACGAGGCGGTCCACGACATCGTCGGCGATGTGGCGCGCGACGATGGGCTCGCTCAGCGGGCCCAGTGGGATGGACGGGTCGATGGCGACCGTGGTCGGCGTCGAGGGTTCAGGCGTGGTCGTGCCGGAATCCGCAGTGGAGGTGCTCACGCGGTCGCCTCCGTCTCTGCGAAGCGGGCGAGGAGGAAGCGGGCGAGGGTCCGCGCGCCGTCGACGATGCTCTGGAGTTCGACGGATTCGTCCACTCCGTGCATGTCGTGCGCGATCGCGCCGAAGCAGACGGCAGGAGTGCCGAAGTGGTTGATATAGGTGCGGGCGTCAGTCGTGCTGCCCAGGCTGAACAGTCTCGGCTCGTCGCCATGAGCGTCCAGATGAGCGGCACGCAGATCCCGGACCAGCGGATCCTCCTCGTCGAGGAGGTAACCCGACGCCCGGAAGCCGGACGCCCGCACGACCGGCTGAGCGGGGAAGTCACTGTCCTCGTCGGTGACCTTCTGGATGAAGGCGCGCAGCTCGCGCTCTGCCCGAGCGGGATCCCAGCTTCGGGGGAAGCCCATCCGCAGGCCGAGCGTCGCCCTCGACGGCGCCGACGAGTTCCAATCGCCCGCCGTGATCCGTCCGAGATTGAGGTTGTAGGGGTGGTCCGTGTCTGGGAGCGCCGGATCGGGCTCCGCGATGGAGAGGTCGGCCGACCAGGCGCGAAGGGCTGCCACGAGGCGCATTCCAAGGTCGATCGCGTTGCTCGTCGAGTCGGCGGATTCGGCGTGGCTCGCATGGCCGGTGACCTCGACCTCGAGCCATAGCACTCCCACTCCGCCGAGCATGAGGCCGAGATCGGTGGGCTCGAGCAGGACGACCTCATCGGCGAGGACACCATGCTCACTGGCTGCGTTCAGCGCTCCGTTGCCGGTGCACTCCTCCTCGATCACGGCCAGGAATCCGAGACGACGTATCGAGAACAGGTCCGGGGCCACATCCTTCAGCGCTCGAAGCGCAAGCATCCCGATCGCGAAGCCGCCCTTCATATCGGCGGTACCTCGGCCGTACATACGTCCGTCCCGCCGATCCGGTTCGAATGGGGCCGTTCTCCACAGAATGGAATCCGTTGCCGGCACGACGTCGATGTGACCGTTGAGCAGAAGCGTGAGCGGACCATCCCCTGGGGTCCGGCCCACCACTTGGTAGCGGCCGGCGGCGTTGCCCGTCCCATACAGGTCCTGCGGGCGCGGGCTGACTCCCCCGCGAGGATCGCTGAACGGCTCGGCAGGGAAGGGCAGGAGCTGCACCTCCAGCCCTATAGCCGTCAGTTCGCGCGCGAAAACGTCCAGCGCCGTCTGCTCGGATCCGACCAAACTGGGTGCGCGCACCAGGTCCTCGAGAAAGGCGAAAGCCGATTCGGTGTGTGCGGCGATGGCCGCGTCGAGAAGGTTCAGCATCGTGTCCAAAAGGTCTAGTGTCTGGACGTTATACCGTTACCCATCCTCGCCGGGCAGCCTCGCCCAGGAATTCACGACGCCGAAACAGTCGGATACATCGGCGAAACACAAGCCGATCGAGCCTGGCCGTCGCGCACTGGCACTCGCGCCCCGGTGCCTTTGGGGAAATGCAAAAAGCCCGGAAGTCGTGGAGGACTTCCGGGCTTTCGTGCACCCCCCGGGACTTGAACCCGGAACCCACTGATTAAGAGTCAGTTGCTCTGCCAATTGAGCTAGAGGTGCGTGCGGTGCCACTCGGGCGAACCGACCGTCAACATTACCATGCGCGAGAGCCGCAAATCGCATGCTCGACGGCGCAGGATGCCGGGCTTCGTGCTGGATAGAGTGAAATCTCGACACCCGATCCTGTGGATCAGGGTGACAGGCGAAGGGACGATCCATGACGGACACCGCACGACTCGAGGTCGGCGACGCGGCACCCGAATTCGCACTGCCCGACGAGACCGGCAGCACCGTCTCGCTGGATCAGCTGCGCGGCCAGAAGGTCGTCGTCTACTTCTACCCGGCGGCCATGACGCCCGGCTGCACGACCGAGGCCTGCGACTTCCGCGACAATCTCAACTCGCTCGCCTCCGCCGGCTACAAGGTGATCGGCGTCTCGAAGGACGAGCTGCCCGCGCTGGTGAAGTTCAAGGAGCAGGAGAACCTCAACTTCCCGCTGCTCAGCGACCCCGACCTGGCGGTGCACAAGGCGTATGGCGCCTACGGCGAGAAGTCCCTGTACGGCAAGACCGTGACAGGTGTGATCCGCTCGACCTTCGTGCTGGACGAGCGCGGATCGGTCGTCCTCCCCCTGTACAACGTGAAGGCAACCGGACACGTCGCCTCACTCCGCAAGAAGCTCGGCATCGACGCGTAGCCTGCGACCTTCGGGGCCGCGTGCCTGTGCATCTTCTCCTCGCCCGAGGGTCAGGCGATGGACTCCACCACGGCATAGCGTCGACTGCGGAAGTGTCCGACCAGGGCGAGCAGCACGCCGGCCGCCGCCCACACGGCGAGCACGGTCCACGGGAACGCGGTGTCGGCCTTGGGGAAGTAGGACAGGTCCCGTAGGAGCGTCGCGCCGGCTCCCGGCGGGAGGTACTGACCGACGGCACCCCATGGCTCGGGCAGGAACTGCACCGGCGAATTGGACGACGAGATCGGATTGCCGATCAGCAGGAACAGGACAGGACCGATGGCGATGCCGGCCCGTCCGACGAGGGCCGCGACGCCGACGATGGTGCCGCCGATCGACAGGAACGCCAGCGCGAGAGCGGCCATGTTGACGAGTACGTCACCCTGCAGGATTCCGAGCCAGCCCTGGAGGATGCCTCCGGCCACGGCGCCCGCCGCGATCACGTAGATGGCCAGGGCGACCAGTCGGCGCGCGACTCCCGCCACGGCGAGAGTGAGGCCGATGCCGCCGATCATCCCGCCGATCACCATCGGGAAGGAAGCAGCCGCGAGCCCGACGCCGCGCGGGTCCGTGTCGGCGAGGGGCACGACATCGGTGACGGCGACGCTGATGACCGGCGCCTGGGCGCCTGACGCCGCGGCCTGCGCCTGGGCTGCGGCGTTCGCCTGAGCCTGGATGGAGCCGGCGATCCCGGTGAGGAGCTGGCTGACGACCGCGCTGCCGGCGGATGTGGTGAGGACCTCGGGCTCCTTGCCCAGGACGATCGCGCCATAGACCGCACGGGTCTCGATCAGCTCGCGGGCCTCGGCCTCGTCGTCGGCCGTGCGGAGGTCGAGCACACCGGGCTGATTCTCGTCGACGGCCGCGGTGAAGGCCTCGACCTGAACATCGGGGCCGACGATCGCGACGGGCAGGTCTTTCACCTCGGAGGTGACGCCCGGCCAGCTGAAGGCGAGGACGAGCACGCCGACGATGACCGCCATCAGCAGTCCGACGACGGGGATGCGCTTCCATGGTGTGGGCGCAGGTGCCCGATTCGCTGTGGTCGGTGTCGCGTTCGACATCCTGGTCTCCTCACTATAAAAAACGAATGCTCGTTCTTTATAGTGAGGATGGCGAGCCCCGTCAAACTCGCCACATCCCATCGACAGAATGGACCGCATGCCCCGCGTCACGGACGAACATCGAGCTGCTCGGCGTGAGCAGATCGCCGAGGCAGCGCTGCGCGCCTTCGCCGAGCGAGGGTTTCAGCACACCTCGATGGCCGACATCATGGACGAGGCGGGACTGTCAGCGGGTGGCGTCTACGGCCACTTCGCCAGCAAGCGAGAGATCGCGATCGAGGTCGCCGGGCGCGTGATGAGCGCACGCTCCGCCGAGATCGAGTCCGCGCGGGTGTCCGATCCCCTGCCCGAGCCCAGCGAGCTGATCGGCAGAGTCGTGCGATCGATGCGCGGCGAGCTGCGCGACAGCCGGCTGATCCTCCAGCTCTGGGCCGAATCGTCCATCGATCAGGAGATGCGCGAGATCGTCGCCGCCACCTTCGCGCGGCATCTAAGGCAGTCGATGACCGGCTACTTCACGGAATGGGCCCGCCAGAACCGCAGTCTCCCCGACCCCGAAGCAGTGCGGTGGGCCGACCTCGTGACGCCCGCCATCATCGGGATGATCCAAGGCTTCATCGTGCAGAGCGCGCTGCTCGACGACTTCGACGAGCAGGGCTACCTCGCCGCGATCGCGGAGCTGCTCCCCCACTGAGGCGGCGGCGCGACAGATCAGACGCGGCGGGTAGCCGCCACGACGCTCGGCGTGAACAGAAGAACCAGGGCGATCAGCGCCGGCACCAGCAGCGCCCATCCGACCGACGGCACGGCGAGGATGCCCTGAAAGCAGCCGATGGCGCACGCGATCTGGATCAGCTGCCAGGTGACGACGGCGCCGCGGATCCACGGCCGGGCTCTGAAGGTCGCGATGGTCAGCGCGACGAGGAAGATCGCGGCGATGACGGCGATCCCGATGAGAGCGATCGAGCCGCCCGAGACGGCGGCTCGACCGTCGATAATCTCGAGGATCAGGTAGCCCACGAGCGCGATGGAAGCGATCGCTTCGAGGCCCAGAACCACCCCCAGCGCCTTCAGGAGGACGGGCGCGACGACCCCGTCCGACATCGGTTCAGTTCCACTCACAGCGGGATCCCATACAAAGCTATTGATACAACGTTGCCCATATGCAACCATAAGTGAGGTCGTTTTCGATGCCCACACAGACGTGGGGCGCTCGGATCAGATGGTTTACCGAACATTCCGTCGCCGAGACAAACGACTGATCACCCCCCGATCTCCGGTCGATCGACCGTTCTGTCCGCACGTCTGAAGGAGCACCACCGCATGGATTGGCGCGACAAGTCCGCCTGCCTCACCGCCGACCCCGAGCTGTTCTTCCCCGTGGGGAACACCGGGCCGGCCGTCGACCAGATCGACAAGGCGAAGGCCGTGTGCGCTCGTTGCACCGTCACCGAGACCTGCCTCCAGTACGCACTGGAGACCGGCCAGGACTACGGCGTGTGGGGCGGCCTGTCGGAAGACGAGCGTCGCGCCCTCAAGCGCCGCGCAGCGCGCGCCCGCCGCGCCTCCTGACACCAGGCCCGCCAGCCCCTCCGCGCCCGCCTGCTCTGCTCCGCATCTCCACGGATCAGGCGATCCTCACCGGTCAGGCGATTCTGCGATTTCGAGCCCGCTTCAGGCGATTCTCACCTGAACCGCGTCCGAAGGCCTGAACCGTGAAAACGGCAGGTCGGATCCCGCGGGCAGCCTAGGCGGCGGTGACCCAGCGCATCGGGATCTCGATCGTGACCTCCGTGCCGCGGCCCACCATGGTGTGCCAGTCGATGGAGCCACCGAGCTCGCCCTGGATCAGGGTGCGCACGATCTGGGTTCCGAGGCCGGATCCGACCTTGCCCTCGGCGAGGCCGTTGCCGTTGTCGCGCACGAGAACCGTGAGGGTCTCGTTGTCCCGGGTTGCTCGGATCTCGACGGTGCCCTCGCGACCGGCGAGTCCGTGCTCGACCGCGTTGGTGACCAGCTCGGTCAGGGCGAGCGCGAGCGGTGTCGCCGATGAGCTCGGCAGCACGCCGAAGGTGCCGACCTTCTGCGGATGCACCTTGGTGCTGTGACTCGACGCGACCTCGGCGACGAGCAGCAGCACACGCTCGAAGACCTCGTCGAAGTCGACGTTCTGGTTGAGGCCCTCGGAGAGCGTGTCGTGCACGACGGCGATCGAGCCGACCCGGCGCATGGCCTGGATGAGGGCATCGCGCGCCTCATCGGTCCGCGACCGTCGGGCCTGGATCCTCAGCAGCGATGCGACCGTCTGCAGGTTGTTCTTCACCCGGTGGTGGATCTCGCGGATCGTCGCGTCCTTGGTGATGAGCTCCTGCTCCTGATGCCGCAGCTCGGTGACGTCGCGGCAGAGCACGATGGCCCCGAGGCGCTCGTTGCGATGTCGGATCGGGATCGCCCGCAGCGTCACGGTCACCCCGCGGGAGTCGACATCCGTGCGCCACGGAGCTCGCCCGGTCACCACGAGCGGCAGGGTCTCATCGACGGTGTGCTGCTCCTCGGCGAGCTCGGTCGTCACCTCGGCCAGCGACTCCCCCTCGAGCTCGCCGGTGAAGCCCATCCGGTTGAACGCGGACAGGGCGTTCGGGCTCGCGAAGGTCGTGATGCCGTCGACGTCGAGCCGGATCAGCCCATCGGACGCGCGTGGCGCCCCGCGACGCGGGCCGGACGGTGCTCCGAGGTCGGGGAAGTCGCCGGCGGCAATCATCCGAAACAGGTCGTCGGAGCACTCGTTGAAGGTGAGCTCCTGCCGACTCGGCATGCGCGTCTCGCTGAGGTTCGTGTGTCGGGTGAGGACTGCGATCGGCACGTTCGTGATCGCGAGGCCGCTCGGCGAGATGCGTCGCTGCACCGGGACCGCGCGCACCCGGGTGGGCGTCTCCTCGAACCAGTCGGGAGCGGACGAGTCGATGATCCGACCGCTCTCGAAGGCGTCGGTGACGAGCGCCTTCCACTCGGACTTGATCCGCTGCCCGACGAAGTCACGGTAGAAGAGGGTCGCGGAGCTCGACGGACGGGCGTGCGCGACGGCGATGAACGACCCGTCATCGGTCGGCACCCAGAGCACGATGTCGGCGAAGGCGAGGTCCGAGAGCAGTTGCCAGTCTCCGACGAGCAGATGGAGCCATTCGACGTCGGCGGCGTTCGAGCGGCCGCCGGTCGCGACGAGTTCACTCAGCGTAGGCACGGCCCCAGCCTACGACCGCCGCTCGGAACGAAGATCCGGGGCGCCCGGGTGGCGGCGGATGGAGGAGCTTGCCTCGCCCGCCGAGCGCGCGCTCATCTGGGAACCCCGATGAGACGGCTCCGACCGCCCCAAAGCATCACCGCGAGGTGAGCAGGCGCTCCAAGCCCTCCCGAAGGTCATCGCGGTCCGGCAGCGGCGAGTACTTGCCAGCGCGCGTGAGGTAGACGCGGCAAGTCAGTCCTGTCGGCTCGCCCTCGTCGAACGGAACCACTTCGACACCGTCCACTCTGATGGTCGGCGATCCGATGAAGCCGAGCGCTGCGGCATCGCCCTCCGACTCGACCCAGCGCTCCTCGATGGGCTCATCCGTGCGGCCGAGCGCATCCAAGGTCTCCCGCAGCCGCGTCCGCGCATCGTCGTGCGACGGGCAGCCCGACCAGATCAGTAGCTCGACCGCCATGGCGACTACTTCGTGCGGTGCAGCAGGAAGTCGTTGAGCGCGTCGGTGAACGTGCGGTCGATCGGCTTGGGCGTGCCGTCGACGGCGCGGATCGGTGCCGCGTGCCGCACGCTCGACAGCAGCCACGCGGCGTCGGCCTCGTGCAGAGCTGCGATCGGCAGCAGCTCGTAGGCGACCTCGAGTCCTTGGGTGACTGCGAAATCGAACACGTCGCCTTGGGTCGTTCCGGCCAGGATGCCGAGGTTGGTGCCGGGGGTGACGAGCCGGTCGCCGAACCGCAGCAGAATGTTGGACGTCGAGCCCTCGAGCAGATAGCCGTCGGAGCTGACGAAGACCGCGTCGTCCGCATCGCGTCGGTGCGCCTCGCGGATGACCGCGCGGTTCACGGCGTAGGAGAGCGACTTGGCGCCCTGGAGCAGCCAGGGGGAGGTCTGTCGGACGTCGTGGCGGTAGCCGCGATCCAGCAGCACGACGCGGATCCCCTCGGACCGAGCAGTGGCGCGGCCGAGGGCGGGAGCGGCGTACGCCCATCCGGTGGGCCGGTCGTCTCCCTCGATCCCGCGGGTCATGATCGTCTTCACGTACGCCTCGTCCACCGGATCGATGGCCGCTGCGGCAGCCTGGACCGCGTCGCGCCAGGCATCGGCGTCGGGCTCGGGCATCTCGAGGATGCCGGCTGACTTGGCGAAGCGGGCGATGTGCGCGTCGAGGGCCTGGATCGAGCCGTAGCCGACGCTGATCGTCTCGAAGACTCCGTCGCCGCGGGTGACGCCGAGGTCGAGCACGTTGACGAGCGGCTCGTCTGGCTCGACGAACCGGTGCGCGGGCGCCCCGTCGACATGCGCCGGTGCGGCGAGAGAGGGGCGGTTGAGCAGGACGAGGGCTGTGGATGGCACTCCCCCATCCTTCACCCGATCGCCGGGCCGAGCACACTCGACCGGGTCGGCGCTCGAGGGTGGCGTCGACTCCGCGCTCAACCGTGCCTCGAGCTCAGCGCCGTGGAGTCCAGCCCGAGGGCAGCGGGCCGTCGATCGAGGCGCGCTCCCGATCGACTGCGGCGGACCAGCCCTGCGCCGCGTCCTGCCCATCCATGGCTCCGCGCGCGAGGCGGAACCCGACATCCTCATGGGACATGCGGGGCGCTCCTCCGCGTCGGGTGCCGGCCCGCACGCTGAATGCATCGTCGGCGAATCCGCCGCCGCGGAACACGCGATAGCTGTCGTAGCGGGCGGGATCGAGCAGGTCCCAGCACCACTCCCACACGTTGCCCAAGATGTCGAAGAGGCCGTTGAGATTGGGCAGCTTGGCGCCCACGTTCTGCGGCGAGCTCACGCCATCGGCACTCGTCCAGGCCACCTCGTGGAGCGGCCCGTAGGTCGCGCCCGTCGATCCGGCCCGGCAGGCGAGCTCCCATTCGGCCTCCGTCGGCAGGCGGTACCCGTCGGCGTCGACGTGCCAGGTGACGTCCTCGCCGTCGAAGCCGTACGCGGGATCGAGTCCCTCCCACTCCGATGCGGCGTTGCAGAAACGGATGGCCCGCAGCCAGCTGACCTCGACCGCCGGCCGTCGCGGATGCACCGACGGCACATCCAGCAGCTCGGCCAGCTGCTCTTCCGTGACCGGGAAGACGCCGATCTCGAATGGCTCGAGGTCGACGCTCCAGCGCAGCATCCGGCGCGCGTCGTGCAGGGTGACAGTGCCCCCGGCGATCCGGGCGAGCTCGATCTCATCCACCGAGGAAGCCTGACATACGGCGCCGACGAGAGGTCTGCACCGTCTGCTGATCAGGCGTGCGCGAGCGGACGGGACCATCGCCCCCGCAGCTTGCGAGCGGTCTCAGGCACGTTCGCTGCGACGAGCTCCGCAGACACGAAGCGTGCGATGGCCGCGACGGCCGGAGACCGAGGCGCGGCCTCGCGGACGGTCCTGCCCGTCAGCAGCGCCGCGTCGTAGGCGACCGGGTCGCTTGGGACGAGGGCCGCATCGCGGATGCCCCCGAAGCGCAGCAGCGACGCGGCGATCTGCGATCCGGGATTGAGACCGACGGCGCTGGCACGCACCTTGTTGACGATCACACGGATGCGCTCGGCGTCGGCGAGCTCAAGCAGATCGACGTGCGCCCGCACCAGGCGCGAGAGTCCGATGGGATCCGCGCTGCCGACCGCGACCACGAGATCCGCTTCGGCGAGGGCGGCGAGGGTCGCCGCGTTCCTCCGCGGCGCGAAGAGGTCAGTGTAGGCGGCGCTATACGTCGGAGCTAGGGCGGCTACTCCGGCACAGCCACGATGGGTTTGAGGACAAAGAACAGGAGCCGCCTCTTCGTGTCAATCTCGACAAGCCGCCTAAATTCGCCTGATGACCAGGGCCATGGGTGACCTGACTTCGCGAGCCCTTGGATGTTTTCCATGAGTAGCTCCAGCTCTTCGACGCCCCTCCGCTCGCGCCTGATCACGTTGCGGAAGTCTGTCGCCTGAATCCGCATCATCTCTTTGCGGCGACCTTCGAGAGTCAGAGGCAGCTCCTGCGGGATGTCCTGTACCGCTAGCGCGTAGATGATCGCCTCCGTGGTTCTCGACGAAGGCAACGAATAGGCAGCACGCCTGATGTCGCGGCGCAGCTCTTCGGGAGAGTCGACCTCGAACGCCTTCAGCATCTCGGGACCCATCTGGGCGATGTGCTCGTGGGTAGCCCCAGGACCGGTCGCCAGCTTGCGCAGGAACTCGAGGCGCGCGGGGACATCGACCATTTATGAATGGTACCGCGTTGATTGGCATGCTTGCCAATGGCAGTAGTGCCAATGTACCCTCCCCAATAAGGAGGTCGTGCGATGACCAATACGGATCGTCTGAGACAGAACGTCGACGAGATCAAGGAAGCTCTCGCCTCTCAGCTGGATCCACGGCAGACGCTCGCCTCCGCTCTACCCAAGCCGCTCCCCCGGCGGCACCCGATTAGAAGGAGCAGTCCCGTGTCCCTCGTTCCAAACATCTCGTCGCTCCACGGCAGCAACCCGTTCCAGTCCGGTCACAGCTTGAGCGCGCCCCAGCTCAGTCCTCGCGCTTCGAAGGAGATGGAGAAGCAGACGGACCGGCTGGATGTCGCAGCCGAAGCCGCCATCTACGAGGACACGCAGATGCGCCGGGTCCGCTCGAATCGCGCTGAGATCGCCGAGCAGGAGGCTGCCGACCGCTCCTTCTATTTCCAGAACCGCATGCGCGACGCTGCACAGGTTGCCGACATCGTGCTGAACCAACCGAACGAAGCCCGCGCCAGCTACTTGGAACCCATGGCGGAGCTGTTCCGGGACATGGAGCTGGGCATCTACCGACGCACGTTCCTCTGATGGACCGGCTCATCGCGAGCATCACTCCGTCCGAGTTCGTGGCTGTCTGCCTGATCGTCGCGGTCATCGCCGCCCTGTTCGCCATCGCGGCGTGGAAGCTCGGCGCGCTCCTGGGCAGGAAGGCGGGCTTCGAGCGTGCCAGGCAGCTCTACGAGCGGGATGCCGTCCTATGGCGCATGCACGATGCGAACTACTGCGCGAACCTCGAGGCGCATCACCGCTTCATGAACCTGCTCAGGGCACTCGAGCAGATGGATGAGGACGTCCGGTGAAGCGCTTCTACAGCTCGATCTTCGGCATCGCGCTGCTGGTCTTCGGTGCCTTCGTCCTCTTCGACGCCATCGTCATGTTCGTGATCGTGGGCATCTCGAGGTACTACGTGCAGGTCGCGATCGGCGCATTCGTTGTCATCGCGATCTTCGTCGCCTACCGAGTCATTCGTAACCGATTGGCGCGTAAGGCGTTCTTTTAATTCGACGCGCTCCGTGTCAAAGTAATGCCAGATGTGGATGACACTTCTGGCATTACTTCTTCCTTCACTACTTCTCCCACCGGGGGTACTGATCTTGAAGTTGCAAAGCCAGAAGCAATTCGACCAGCAGCGGATCGGTTACACGCTGGGGTTCCCTCCTGATCTGACCGGCGCGCGAATGGCTGTGTGGATCGGATCCCTCCGCGGACTGATGCCCGGCAAGCTCGCCCGCGCATTCGGAATGCCCTCGATCTGCTTCGAGACCATTGGCACGAACTCCGGGATCATTCATCGCTTGCTCGTGCCGGCTGCAGATGCTGACTACATAGTCGGGCAGCTCCGAAGCCTGATCCCGGGCATCAACGTCACCCCGGACCACGACCGTGTCCGTGAGCAGTGGGTCGCCGGCATCTCCATCCGCATGTCCCGACCAATGCAGCCGATGATGCCCACTTCAGCGGAGGACATGTCGACGAGCCTCCTCGCTTCCATCGCGACCCTCGGGGACAAAGAGTCGGTGATGATCCAATGGGTCATAACGCCCGCCCCGGCGAAGATGCCACCGCGGTCCGAGGGCGCAGCGTCCGACCAGTTCGGCATCCTCCGGGCGTTGTCAGGTCGGATCACCGCGAGCGCTGAAGAACTCGAGCAGCGACGGACCAAGCTGCAGGAGCACAACGTCCTCGCTGCAGGTCGGGTCGTGTCCCTTGCCGAGACCAACGCACGTGGGCGACATCTGGTGGACCGAGTCCAGAAGGCGCTAGCCGGCATGCACACCAGCTCGAACCGCTTCAAATCCAAGCCGCTCGACCTGTACGGACTGGCTCAGGTGAACGAGGCACGCACGCCGATCCTCTTTGACGCCCAGTTCTCCGTGACGGAAGCGGTTGGGATCTTCGGATGGCCTATTGGTTCGCCTTATGTCGCGGGACTCCCCCGGGGCGCTGCCCGACACCTTCACGCCACGGCTGAGATCCCGCAGACGGGCAGGCTGATCGGGGTATCTAACGTCCCGGGGAACGAGCGCCCCGTCGCAGTCGGCTACCACGAAGCCCTCAGCCACACGTTCATCGTTGGCGGCACCGGATCCGGGAAGTCAGCGCTCATGGCGAACCTCTTCGCCCAGGACGTGGCGCATGGATATGGGGCGATCGTCATCGACGTGGGCGGCAGCGAAAGCCACGAGACCCTCTTCTCGCGCGCACTCAGCTACATCCCTACGGAGCGGATGCAGGACGTGATCATCGTCGACCCGAAGAACGGGGCAAACCGACCCGTCAGCTTCAATGTCCTCGATCAGGGCGCTCCTGGCGTGGTCGGGGATCAGATCACGCAGCTGTTCGAGCGCATCTACGGCGACTCGAAGTCCGGCGTCTGGCTACCCCAGCTGATCTTTCACGGGCTATGGACCCTTGCTGCTGCCGGCGGGTACGCCTTTACGGACATCATCCCTCTGGTCACCCCCGGCGCGAATGAACTTGCTTGGGCGGACGACATCAAGCGCTCCGTGAAGGACCGCGACCTGCAGCTTTTCTGGCAGCGCTGGGACAACATGCCAGAAGCGACCCGAAACACCTACGCGACTCCCCTGCTCAACCGCGCGTGGCAGCTAGCAAGCCGCCCCGAGACCCGCCACATCATTGGGCAGTCGAAGTCGAGCTTCCAGATGGACGACGTCATCAACCAGAACAAGATCCTGCTCGTGAACCTCGCGGGTATCCCGTCCGAAGCCGCGAAGCTCATCGCCTCTCTATTCATGGACGCGCTCTGGAACAGTGCCCAGCGGTTCACCCCGAGCAAGCCGAACTTCCTCTTCATAGACGAAGCGCAACTGCTGAAGCTGCCGATGAATGTGCAGTCGATGTTGCAGCAGGCAAGGAAGCACCGTCTCGGCGTAACGGTCGCGACCCAGAACATCGAGACCCTCGACCCGGATGTGCAGACTGGCGTGCTCACCAACGCCCTGACAAAGGTGATCTATCAAACCGAGGGACGAGCTGCCCGCCTATGGCAGGGAGAACTCGGCAGGAAGTACTTCACCGAAGAGGACCTTGCCCGCATCGGCAAGTACGAGGCTGTGGCGAAGATCGCCACGGAATCCAGTGGATCGAGCGCGCCGATCACGCTGAAGGTGACCGCTCCCCTGCCCACGACAGGCAATGACCACCACACCGTGCGCCTCAGTTCCGCGACCTATGGGCGACCGGTTGAGCAGGTCCGATCCGAGATCGAGAACAGACGAGCGCCAGCGCCAACTCCTGAGGACAAGCGACCGCCGATCGGCGAGTGGTAAACGCAAGAAACCCCGTCCAAATCACGGACGGGGCTTCTTGCTATTGCTTGTGTCTAGTGCGCTTCGTTGTACGCGTCGATGATCGACGACGCGATACGTCCGCGTGCGCTGACCTGGTGACCGTTCTCGGATGCCCACTGGCGAATCGCCTGCAGGTCCTTGTTCCCGGACGACTTAGCCGGCGCCGCGGCAGGCTTGCGACCGCCACCGTTACGGCGAGCTGAATCGATGTAGTCGCTCAGCGCCTCCCGCAGCTTGTCTGCATTCTCTTCGGACAGGTCGATCGAGTAGTCGATGCCCTCATAGCCGAACTGGACAGTCTTCGTAGCCGGCGAACCATCAATGTCGTCCAGCAGTTCAATAACGTGCTTCTGCACCATAAGAGCCTCCCTAAAGCTTGAAATAAACGATATGGGCAAATACTCGTCTTTGCAAGTTGGTACGCCTAGAAACGCCTGAGAATAGGTCATAGGTGCGTATATGAAGGGCGTTCGATGGTTCTAGACCTGAAAATAGCCCATCAGGTCAAGACGCGCCGTGTAGGCAGTCAGGGGAAGCCCCGTTGCAGGGGTATTCACCTTTGCGTATACCGCCGTGCCTCCGTTTAGCGCTGCTCGAGCTGATGCGAGGGTAAGCGCGTTCGAGGATGTCAGCCCGATACCAGCCAAGGTTCCCAACAGACCCTGGGATGCGGCGATGTCGGCGTAGTTCGGTCCGGTGGCACCCACCGCTAGCTGAGCCTGGGTCAGGACGTTGCCAGTAAGCGAGAGGATCTCGACATGCACGCCAATCACGACGAAGCGGAAAGATGTCGGAGCTAATGTGTAGATGAGAGTCGACCCGGTCGCAGCTAGATTCACTGGCGCGGTTCCTCGAAGTACGCGGAGCGCGTCCGTAGGGAACCAGCCGGAGCCGTTACTCCGATAGAACATCGTCGTGTCTGATGCGTAAGCCAGATCACCGGGGCGCCCAGTGGTCGCCATCATGTTCGCCTCGCTGTCCCAGACCTGATTCTGCCCGTAGTACTGGACGCCTACACCCATGGCTAGTTGTTTCCGATCACGATCCAGTTAGCGCCGTTGCTCTGGACACGGACGTACTTGTATTGGGTGCTCAAGCTATAGGTACTGGCTCCGTCGATGGTCTGGCTAGACGTGGTGACGACCGTTATCACTCCAGTACCCGAGTTCTTGATGAGGTACTCGCGCCCGGCGATGCCTGCGGAGGTAGGAAGCGTCGCGTTCACCGTTCCACTCGTGAAGTCGACCACCGCGTCACTGGCACCCAAGGTGTACGCCGCCGTCTTCACAATGTAGGCAATCGCAAACGAACCCGCTGATTGCAACGTCGAGTGAGGGGCACCAGCTTGCCCAACCACTAGCCGTTGGTTGACGCTGTCAGCTACGACGTATGTCGTGTTACTTGCTTGCTTCAGCTGAAACGAAATAGTGCTGTCGCCCCCGGGACGGAACACGAGAGCACCAGTCCCCTTGGTTTTGATCGTCCCTTGAACGTTCGTATCAGACCCCGTAAAAATCAGTGACGGCGAGATACCAGCTGCCCCATTAGCCATTTGTAGATAATTGACCGCTAAACCCGCTGCAGGAAGTGATAAGGCTATGGCGCCTGTCGTGTCATTTATTTGTGCAATAGCGGGTGTCGTGATGGTAGGCGAAGACGCAAGAACCAGGGCACCACTTCCGGTGGAGGTAGAACCGCCAGATCCTCCTTGAGACACCGACAAAGGTGTCGTCAATCCACTCAGACCTGTAATGTCCGAATTGGCTCCCTTGGCAGCTTTTGATCCGACCTGAGTCTGCAAAATGGCATCGGCTGAGTCAACATACAGCTTTGTTGCTGCATGGAGGTTCACCGTGGGCGCCCCCGAGAGAAGGACCGGCACAGAAAAGTTTGCAGCAGTGCTATCCACGACGACCCGGTCAGTAACGGAATTCAAGGAGTTGCCTGAAATACCTGGCGTTGGAGTCTGCAGTCGGATGACGGCCGTACCGGATCCTCTAGATTCAGACGCTACCAGGAGCAGTTCTCCGGCGTCTTTGTCTACGGCATCCAGTGCCGGCTGACCACTATAGATCTTGTGATTGAAGCCCGGGAGACCTGAGCCTCCAGAGCGGGCTACTCCAGTGTTACGGGGCGTATCACCGGCGTAGGTAAGCCCGTCTGCAGTTTGAACGCCCGCCGGAGCCCCAACAATAAGGCGACCACGTTGCGAGCTTGTAAGGCGCATACGCTCTTCCTGTATTTGGGTGGTGGTACCGCTTGACGTGTCGCGCGAAGTCCAGAAACCTACGTATCCCAGTCCAGAGTTTCCTGTTCCTATTCCAGACTTGATGTCCACATGACCGCCACCAAGGTTCGTGCCTCCGATAACGGAATCAGCCGCCTTAATTATGAGTGAGCCGCCAGCGCCAATCTTCGATTGCCCTATACCGATGGCGTGATCGCCCACGTCGCTAAGTTGTATATCTTGCCCTAACCCAACGTTTGCATGGTAAGAAATCTCATCGGAGAGACCAGCTCCCCCAGGCGTCGAGATAGGCGTAGTAGTGTTGAGGATTCGATTTCCAAGGAAGCTAATCCCGTGAACGTCATACAAATAGACACCTGTATCAGAGCCGTCGATGATGTTCTGACTTACAATCACATCTCGAAGATGCTGAAGGTTGATACCCCTAGTGAGATCAACGCCGCCTTCCTTCGTCCCATCCACCTGATTGTTCGCAATGATGACGTTCCGGGTATAGGAGACTGCCCCCTCATCTTGCCCCTGAACGTAGATGTTTCCACCAATCACATGGTTGTGGGTGATGGTCAGGAATCGACTTTCTTCTGTTTGACCGACGTTGCTGTCCGTGAAAACTACGATGCTGGCTCCGCGCCCCGACCCCCCGGGACTTAGCACATTATTCGAGACGGTCACGTGATAATGCGGAATCTTCTCGCCACCAAGCGTGATGAATCCGTCGACGACATTGTTGGCAATAACGAAGCGCTTTTGAGCAACGAGGTTGATAGCCGACGGCGAATACGTGAGTCCGAGATCACCCTGGCGAATGAAGTTGTTCTCAATAATGACCTGGCTGATCGTGGAGATCGAATCGTCTGGGCCACCAAAAATTACGTCCCCGTTTCCTCCTCCTACCAAGCGGTTGTGGTGAATCCAGATCTTGTTTGAGTCTGCCAGGTTGTTGTTCTTGATCGAAAGGCATGTTCCTGGCGTATTGAGAACCTGACAGTGGTCGACTTCCACTATGCCGCTACCATTGGCGATGTTTATGATTTTGTCGGAATCAATGCTATTGACACCATTGATAAAGAGATTGGATACGCGAGCGTTACTGATATTGCTAATATTTATTGTGCGCCCGCCACCAGGGGTAGGCGTTAAGACTGTCGCGACGCCCTCTCCCGACAGCCACACGTTGCTCCGCATGCTGATGGCACCGTTCATTGAATAGTTGCCGGCGCGCAATACAACTCGTCCTCCACCAGCTGCACTGACCGCGCTTATAGCAGTATTGATGACCGTGTGGTCATTAGTGCCACTCGTGCTGTAATCCGCTGCAATACCTGTCGGCGCGACAATCTTCGATACCGTCCGGGTTCGTACAATAGGCGACGATGCAGAGCCCGCGAGGTCACCCGCTAGTCGAACCAATCCTTTGACTGATGACGTGGCGTCTCCCGGCAGCGCCGATGCTTCGGCTAGACCTGTCACGACCCCTGTACGTCCATTGACGCTCTGAACCTGGCCATCCTCACCCCTAGGCCCTTGCACACGCGCCTGCACTTTGAAGATCGGCGCCGCCTTGACCTGCGCCACGATCTTCATAGAGCGGATAGAGCTACCCACTAGGAGCTTCCCCGTGGAGGAGTCACCTCGACTTCTACAGAGTCGAAGCGGAATGTGGTCAGCTTTTGGGCTGCGCTGAGGTACCGCCCGTACCAGTAGTACTTTCCGACTGGAATCAACGAGCTATTTGGGACGCCCGCCTGGCTCGACAACTCGAAGTCGAACGATGTCACGTCAGATTCGAACGGTCCGAGCGAGGACGTGATGACCGCCGATGGATCTACGACCGTATCGCTGGCGTTCGCACCCCTCGGAATGACAAAGAGGTAAGCGGACCCTCCCGTTACGTCCCCGAACAGAGCGGTAGCCGGGACCGGAACCGTCTGATCGTCTCCGCGGATGATCTCGGGAGGCTTAGCCATCTAGTTGGATGCCCCGTCGTTTTTCTGCACGTTGAGCGCCGCAAGCACGTTGATCACGGCTACCTCACCGCTCCAGAGGGCGACTTCGAGGGATCCGATGTAGTCCTTGGCTAGGAGATAGGCAATGACCGGCGTGCCGAGCGCGGTTGCGACATATAGGACGACGCGGACCTTGGGAGGGATGCTGACTTGCATACTCACCCCGCTACCACTTCGTAGAGCCCTGGCTTCAGGGTCGTGGCGGATTGGGACTTGCTGCCCTGGATGCCTTGAGCCACCTGGTCGCGCTTGAACCCATGTAGGTCGTTCATCACAGGGGTAATCAACTCGATCGACTGGTGCATGTCACCGTTCCATGCTTCGGATGCGATGACCGCGTCCTTGTACTTGGTGGCGTCGATGCCCTTGGCTTTCCAGCTCTTCAGGTCCTCGTACTCTTCGTATGAAATTGAGATCATGCTTCCTCCTCTCGAGGTGGTTAGTTCTTGCCCGACGAACGTCGCGACGCTGCTCAGGTGGCAGTACGTCACGTATGAGTCGCCCACCCGCACCGTGACGTAGTTGCCCCATTGGCTCCCGATTCCCACGGCGACTACGGTGCCCGGCTGAAACTCGTACGGCGTCGGGTCGATGTCCTTCTGGCAGGCGATATCCGTGCCCGCTTGTATGTGCAGGTGAGGACCGCCGGTCACCCCGGTGTTGCCCGTGTAGCCGATGATCACGCCACCGATGACGATCGGCGTTCCGACTGGACACGCTCGATCGTTCCCGCGGTGGTACTTGCCCACTGAGCCTTTAGGTCCGTAGAAGACACCGTCCGTTGCTCGGTAGCCGAAGGTCACTGGGAAGTCATTGGCGATCATCGTCCGCCTCCCTTACGACTCTTCAAGTCAAGAGCGTGGAAGAGCAACGCGAGCGAGAAGAGCGACGAGAGGACAAAAGGAAAGAGCGCAGGCGGGCTTGGAAGCGTCAGCGTGTAGAGGACGGTGGCGATACAGAGCATCGCCGCGAACGTCAGCCGGAGGAACCCCTTCTGCCAAGCGATGATCGCGGTGAGCAGGTATGGAATCAGGCGTAGTGCGATCAGCAGAGTGATCATCGCGCGGCTCCCGATCCGATGAAGAACGTGATGATGCCGGCTGCGCCCGCGGTGATGATGCCAGCTGCCTTGACGAGATCCTTGTTGTCGTACCACTTGCGCTGAACGGTGAGGTTCTCCGCCTTGATGTTCTGGATCGTCGGGTGCTTCGCCATGTAGTCCTCTTGCCACTTGGCTTGGCTCTCCTGCAGCTCGGCGCTGCGCTCGAGCTTGTTCACGCGCCCGTTGGTCTTATAGGTCTGCGTCTTGATCTCAGCGACGTCCGACATCAGGACTTCCTGGTTGATCGTGAGCGCCACGAGCTTGTCCATGATGTCTCTGCCCGAATAGCCGATGTCCTCGCGGTTGTGCTCACTCATGAGGGCTGCCTCTTCAACGATCCGGCGAAGTAGGTGAGGAATGCACCAGCCTTGACCTGATTACCCACAGTCCCGGAGATTCGAACCTCGACGTAGTCTCCAGCGACCAGCTCGATATCGTCGGCTACAGCACTGGAAAAATCGAATGTAGCGCTGGCTAGTACCTCCGTTCCCCTACTTGTTTCCGAGCCGTTCTTGAAGAGGGAAATATACAGAGCGTTTCCGCTGGCAATGTTGTGGTTCACGGCTGCTTTGAATTCATACGTCCCCGTGTGCTGGGCAGTGAAGCGGTAGGTGCTGGTGCTGAAGTTGTTCAGGGTGTCGCGATTCTCGGCATCGAGGTGCACGACGTCGCCGCTTGCTCCAAGCGCGTAAGCATTGGAAAGATACGCGCGGAAGTTTGGCTTCGTAGATGCGGGAGCGAGGATCCGATCGTTGTACAAAACAGCGACCGCTGAGCCGTTCGTGACGACCTTCGCGACTAGCAGGTTGTTCGCTGGGGTCGCGGGTACGGAGGAGCCGTTCGCGAGCGCTGAGTACTGCACGACACCATTTAGATCGATGTAAACGTAGGTGTCTTTGCTTGCAGTAAACGCATACGAAGTCACCATAGCCGTTGTAAGACGCTTTCCGGCTATGTAGGAAACAGCTGCACTCATCGTGGCGTTTAGACCGGTGAGCGGGCTCCAGACACCGCCAGAGGCAACAAAATCACCCATTGATTCGTACAGGCGTGTGTAAGGACTGGCTTCTGCCGTCATGGCAGAGCCGGGAATCGTGCTAGCGGTGAGCTTAGTTCCGCTGAGGGTCGAGACATTGGTATCATCAATGCCGCCATTGACGACGACTGCCAACGCGTTGGCACCCTGATTCACCGACTCAGCGGTTATCTCATCATTCGGATCAACTTGAGGAACGGAGGCTAATATAGCTTTGTCTCGTGAGCCCGTCCTAGTTATTCTCAATATAGCAGAATGCACCGGGCGTGAAAATAGGCGAGGGGTCTATTCTTCGCTTATTCCACCGCCATAGAGCAGGGCATTGCTTTGAGATCCTTGGAGACGAGCCCGTAGCGCCGCAAACTTCGCAGCCGCGACCCGCGGATTATCAGTTAATTGAGGTAATGCCTTAATGAGGGCTGCCGCGTCGGCGTCTGACACCGTGCCGCTACCGTTAATCGCCTTAGCGAGCTGTGACGTCGCGGACTCGGCGAGTGACGTGTATGCGGCTGCGTTGTCGTCCAATCCAGCGTTGCCGAGGAAGGTCTGGACCCGCCCACCGATTTGTCCGCCGCCGCTACCAGCTTGTTGGAACAGTCCTTCGAGCTGGTCGAGTGTGCTGAGTCCGTTCGATGATGTCGCGAGAGCCTGTCCTGTCGTGGCGCTCAGACTTCCGAGACCAGGCGCCTGTTGGGATGATTCCCAATCTGTCGAGAGCGCGTAGAGCTGCTTGAGTTGCGCAGCCGCTTCTTCGTCCCCGGCGGCAAGTGCCTTCGTATATGCCTGCGCAAAGTCGGCACTAGATGCGCCAAATGGGTTCTCTTGTTCCTCGGGCGGCGTCGTGGCTGTTTGGTCCAAGGTGCCCGCGGGGTTCGTAGTGAAGCCTGGTTGGATCGTCGGGTCGATAGGCATGGCACCGGCATCGGACTCTGGATCGGTCAGTGCGTTCACGGCGATGCGAGAGCCGCCCTGACGGGCGATTAGTGGCACCACGCCTTGCGTGCCGGCTACGCCTGCAAGCGCGTCGGTGAGACCTCGAACCGCCGGCTTAGCCCCGCTTCCTCCGACGAGATCTGCAGCGGTGCGCAGTGTTGTGCCGGCTACTCGTGCAGCCGGATTTTTTAGGACGTTTGTCGCGGCGCCGCCAAGGGTATCCAGGAGCCCGTTGCCTCCCCCTGCAAATGCGTTTCCAACTCGTCCGCCGAAAGTCATCGCGTTGCGCTCGCCCTCATCGATTATCTTGCCGACCTTGACAAATGGAGCAACTGAACTGCGAAGCTCATCCACTGTTTTGGAGCCGAAAATGTTGTCGTCGACGTACTGGGTCCATTTCGGGTTATCCGGGAAGAGACCAGTGAGAGTGTCGCGAACCTTCGGCGTCAGAGCGGAAGCAACACCTCCGTTCGCACCCGCGCCAACGAAGAGGCGATCCTCGAGTTCGTCACGTACGAGCTTCAGGACTGCTGCCTGATCGAGGCGTTCCGGAGTGCTGAGGCGATAGTTGTCGCCCTTACCGCTGAGATTCGCAATGCGCTTCTCGAGCGCGCGGATGACGCCGATCGAGGCGTCCGGATCAGCTCCTGTAGCGAGTGAACCTGCCGGTCCCCCGTTGAGCTTGCCCATTTGCGCCTTGAAGATCTGACGAACCGACTTGGCATCTGCGTCCACAAGTCCGTTGTTCGAAATAGCCTGCTCAAGTACCTCGTCGAGTCCGGAGGTGTTGACGCCCTTCGCGGTGCCTACGGCATCCGCGGTTGCCTTGGTGATGATGCCGCTGCCGCCTGTTATAGCCGAGGCGATGCGCTCTGCGTCCGCAGGCTTCGTGATACCTGCGCCGGCAAGAGTCGAGATGGTCGCCTTCGGGTCCGTAGATCGCGCGAATGGTTTCGAGATGGTGCCGTACTGCGAGGTGAGAGCGTTGTCGCCCAAAGTGCGTAGCCGACCGGCGAGCGACGTCTTGGCAGCGGTGCCACCGGTCGCTTTGACCGCAGTGTTCACAGCTGCTTTGGATCCCACCCCACCCAGAGCCTTGATGCCTGCGCCCGCGAGCTTGAGACCGCTTCCTATAGGCAGGGATGTAACGCCACCAAGTAGTGCTTCGCCAGCTACGCCCTTACCTAGATCCGCTTCACCTTCGGCTGAGTTCTGCAGCACCTTGCCTCCGGCGGAACCCCCGGCTCCTCCGATCAGTGCTCCCACGAGCCCGCCGATCGCCGTACCGAGTCCCGGAACCACTGAGCCGAGCGCAGCGCCTGCTGCGCCGCCTGCCAATGCTCCTCCCGAACCGCCCAGTGTGGGAATCAATGACGTGAGAAACGTTCCCTTCTTCTTTTTAGGTGTGGCTACGCCTGTCGCCCAGTTCGGGTTCGCCTTAGCGATGAAATTCGGATCGTTTTGCATCATGCACCTCCCAAGATGTAGCTATATCGCTGGACGTCGACAGGGTTGAACTGCCCGATGCCGGTCTTGACCTGGTTGGAGTTCTTGAGGATCGCGGCTGAGGTCTTGTCGCCCGCCTTAGCCATCATCTGGATGACGTTGATGATCGGCTGATTGGTAGCCGTGGCGTACTGCGCCGCCGTGATCGGCTGACCGGATGCGTTCACGAAGTAGAATCCGCTTGATGCGCTCTTGCCATCGTTGAAGCCGTACTGGGCAGGCGGCTTGGCAGCACTTGTCGTTGCGGTCTTGTCGGTGCCCGTCAAGTACGCACCGATACCGGCAGTCGAGCTGGAGGCTGCAGCAGCTGCGGACTTCTGCAGCGCGTAGCTCAGATCAAATTGGCGCTGTTGCTCGGCAAGAGTCGCCGCGCTCTGGTCGGCGCCGATCTCGTTATCCCGGATGCCTTGCGCCTGGCTGACAGCTTTCAGCTGCAGATCGCTGAGGGACTGAGCAAGCGTGGTGGCTTTCGCAGCGCCTGTGGCTTTGAGACCGGCGACGGCTGGTGCGAAGTCGGTGGCGGCATACTTTGCCTGCTCCCCCACGGGGATGCCAGAGAAGCCAAGACCACGCGTTCGAGCGCCGTTCAATATGTTTTCGTTGGCGACGCCGAGTTTGGCTTCTGCCTGAGCGATGCCAGCCTCTGTCTCACCCGGGACGGCATCGAGTTGAGACTGTACGACCTTACGACTGGGATCGTAATAGGGGTTCAATTCAGCAAGGATCTGATCGAGGCTTCTTGCCACTCAATATTCTCGTAAAGCCCGTCCTAGTTATACTCAAAATAACATAATGGACGCGTACTGAATAGTGCTACGCGCTGAGATCGAACGCGATATCCGACGGATTGGTCGAGAGTGCATCCTTTCCCGGCTTGGCTACCTTGAGGATGCGATTGTTCAGGCTGTCCACGGCGCCGTAGATGCCGATGTTGCCGTCAGTCCCCTTGATCATGAAGCCATAATCACCGTTGGGCATCTTGCCGATCGTCATTCGGTCGCCGCCAAACGACTTGGCGATCACTTCGAGATCGAGCTTGGCGAAGTTCGAGTTGGAAGTGCGAATAATCGAATTTGTATCCGCGCCATTGATCTGCTGCAGTCTATTTGCCATCAGACTAACCTTTGCACTTCGATAGCCAGAATCTCACTGTCAAATTCCACGGGCTCGCGCGCAGCATCGTGCTTATAGCGACGCTGGAGGCGCTTGAACTCTACGGGAATCGACAGGAAGGTTGGCTCGACGTTGCGAGTTCCTGAGTAGCGGAGACCTGAATTGAAGCGACGACCAGTGTTATAGCGAAATCCGCCACTCAGCTCCACGTCGAAGTAAATAGGAGCCTCTTCCATGTCTTTCGTCCAACCCGCCTGTATGGAATACTGCCCACTCGTCGAAAGGAAACTCGGACGCCACTTTGTTACTCGCTTTGGGGTACCAGGGTTGTCAAAGCTGCCGTACGAGGTCCTCAGCTCGAAGGCGATTGCGTCGCCCATATTGTGGTAGTCATTGCTTTGGAGCTCTCCATAGAAGAGCGCAGCGACCCTATTGCTTGCTTGGATGAAGACGTCGTCCTGAGCGTATTTGGAGAACGTCCGTCCGATCGGGGTGTTGACGTCGCGACTCTCGAGCTTGCCGAGCAACAGGTTGAAGACGAAGCACTCTTCGTTGTCGGAGGCGCCATTCGGTTTATAAAAGATGTAGAGACGATTAAGATAGATATCGAGCTTGATCGTGGTCTTGTCGGCGATGTCCAGGTACTCCTGGAGGAACGCCTTAGCGATGTTGTCCTCACCGGCACCGTTGTCCTTCCAGATCCCTTCGTGATCCGCGTAATACATGAAGTTCGCATCAAAGACGAGCGACTCCTGACTGAATGTGCCGCGCTGACTCGCTGCCTCGTCAAGATTGAAGGTGTCGTCGGTCGATCCGAAGAGCGAAAACTTGTTCCTGTGGGCGAAGAGGTAGAGCACTCCGTTGAGCTTTCCGAACGCCGTAAGGGAGTCGGATGCCTTCGGGGCAGGGGCGTACAAGAAGTCGGTGCTCGTGTAGGTCAGGTAGTCGCCGAAGTTGCTCCAGAAGCCGCGGCTGCCATCCTCGACGTCGTTGAATAAGAGCAACCCCTTGTGCTCCATGATCAGATCAGGGATATAGGGAGCGTTGGTTAGCTCTGTCCAGCCAAGGGTCGCAAGGTCGAGCTTCCACGGCTTCTCCTTGCCGTTCACTAGATAAAGCGCATCCTGAACCATCGCGAAGCGGTACCTGGTCGCGGTCGAGTTGAAGTCGTCCTTGAGCGGCGTCGTGGCTCCAGTAACGTCGTCGACACTGGAGATCGTCGACCCGTGGGCTATGACCGTGAGTGTCTGACCGTTCGGGCGGTAGGCACGGAACGTCCCTTTGGTCGGTGTTGATGTCGCGCTCGAGAGCTTGACGTTTGCAGCGAAAGCTTGCGGACTCCAGTTGCCGGCATTGCCAACGAGTGCGGTAGCGCCCGTGGCGGTCGTTGATAGTTCGTAGGCTCCGGACCGGGCGTTCTGGAGTGAGACAGTCATCCAAAGGGTGGTGCCACTGCTCGCCGACGGAGTTGAGATGAAGTACACGGGCACGTAGTCGAAAGTCGAGGCAACGTCTGCAGGCGCGATCGAGCTGCGGCAGAGCAGGACGCCCGGGACCCCACCGGCGTCCGAGTGGATCTCGACGAGCACGACGCCCGAGCTTGATGGGGTGCTTCTGATCCGGACTTCGGCTTTGGTGAGACGCTGTGACGAGCCGCTCATTGTGAGCCTCTGAGAGACGCTCTGCGATGCGTTGACCTCTATGACTGACGGATCAGCCACAGATGTGACGGAAGCCGTCACGGACTCTCCCACGGGTACTGAGTAGCGATCGCAACCGCGTCGTGTCTTGTACCTCCCGATCTTCACGAAGCGGGCGTCGATCGCCTCGATGAGTTCCGTAGGCGCGACGTCGTCATTGTCTTTATAAGTATTGCGACCACCCTTGAAGCTGATCTGGTTGGTGATCGCCTTCCGGGTAGTAATGGACGGGATGATCGTCCGGTAGCCGAACCTAGATTTCCGCACCGCGCATCCTCGATGAGCGGACCTTGCCAGGGGCACGCTTGCGAAGACCGTAGCGCCCCAGAAGGTCTTCGCTCAGATCTTCGCATTGACGGTCGTAGACCGCAGCGATGTCGAAGTTTTGGCGATAACGCTCCACACCAGCCAACCCGCCTTTGATGAGGATGTTCTTGAATTCAACGGGAAGCTGAGGCTTGTCCTCAGTGCTGTCCTCGAGACGCTTGGGCGCGATGCCATGGCGCACCCGAGCGATGTACTCACGGTCGGTCGGGCAGTTCCAGTAGATCTCGCCTGCGTAGTCGGTGTAGCTCGTCGGTCTACCAGGTCTGCTGGTATCCGGCATCGGGTACTGCTCAAAGAAGAGATCCGGAGCCAGATATAGAGGATGGCTCGTGCTGTTTGTTGTCGCGTCGGTCAGCGTGATATCGATGATGTCCTGGTGGTCGCTCTCGTAATCAAGGGTCACCGTGTCGGCGCTCATCTCTTCGTCGAAGATGTCCTCGGTAAATTTGAAGCGGTGGTGTCCGAGGACTTCATCAGACTTGTCCTGGATGTACCGCAGCACTCGATCCCGAGAGAAGGTGGGATCCTTCGCATCGTCGATAATCGAATCAATGACATTGGCGGTCGAATAGTCTGCCATTTAGCATCCGTGAGCCCGTCCTAGTTCCTTTGAATATAACAAAAAGAAGCGGTCCTGCATATAGGACCGCTTCTGTGGACGCTAGCTTTGGCTAAGCCTGGCGAGCCCAAGTTCCGATCACTGATTCGACGATCCAACCAGTTACGCCGGTCGTGCCGGTGCCGCGCAAGGTGATGAGATCACCGTACTTGTTGGTCGTTTTGTCGGAGATCAGATCCTTATTCACTGTGGCGGTGTATCCGTTTCCGGTTACTCCGTCCGACGCGTTCGGATCGATCGTGACAGTCGGTTGATTACCCGAAGTCGCACTCTGTCCGACGTGAATTGTGAAGGTCAGACCCGCTGTGCTCGCTGGCAGCGAGATAACTGCATCTGATTGCACGTCCTGGACGATGCCTGAGTCAGCTGCGGTAAGGGTCTTGTTGCCCGTCACTGCTGCCGACAGGAAGCCTTTGCGAGTGTTGTTGATTACTGGCATTACTTGCCCTCCTCGGCTTTGTCAGCCTTGTTACGAGCTTCGGCAGTCTTTTTGGCATCGAACTGGAAGCCGAGGCGCACGAATGCGTCGGCTTGCGGAACGTTCAAAGCCTCGAGTTCTTCACCTGACTCTTTGTGGACGTACACGCCCACAACGTTTGCTTTTTCACTTGCTTCAGTTGCCATGATTGATGGTCTCCTTGCCGATTAGGCGTTCTTGTGGACGCGTATCGCAACGCCCTTGTTCTTTGGGATGAAGGCGTCGTAGTAACGGCGACCTTCCGCAACTGCGCCGTCGACACCACGGACTTCAGTGAGCACGCGGACCATGTTGAACTTGGTCGGCGCAACGAGAACCTGCCTATGGACGGTCAGGTAGTCGATGTTCGCTGGGAACCACGAAGTCGGGATCTTCACCAACGTGTTGCCGTCCACGGTGCCGATGATTCCCTTTTTGAGGTCGTCATAGGCGTGGTCGCAGCCCTTGATGAAGTTCTGGTCCAGCTTGAACAGGTTGTACGTGGTTGGCGTCAGGTAGGTGACACGGTCTTCTGGCGCGACTTCAGCATCGTCGAGTGCAGCCTGATCAGCGAGGAACGTCGTGTAGGCGTTGGTGCTGTTGAGGGCGGCGGTCGCTTGCTTTTGGTTGTTGGCTACCGCGTACGCGACAAGCACTGCAAGGCGGTACTTGTCGGTGTTAGGAACTGACACCTGGCGGACTTGGCGCTTGACGGCGGTGTTAGCTTCTTGGATCAGCATGCTGTCCTCGAGGTTGCCGCGGTCGACGCTGAAGGTAAACGACTTGTCCTGGGACATCGTGAACTCTTGTGTGCCGGTTCCGAGTTCGATCAGCGAGCCGAAGCGCTCGGTTCCGTTACGGATGTAATCGACTTCGTCGACGACATCGACGGTGTAGATCGTTACGGTCTTCACACCTGTGAACTCAAGGCGAATGCCCTTGTTGATGATCATGTCGGTCTTCGACTCAGTAAAGAACTTTTCGTCGAGGACCTTCAGATGCGCCTTTGCATAGTTTTGTGACATTTGGGGTTACTCCATAAATTAATCGTCTGCGAGCAACGCCTCCATAATCGGATCACGTTCAGGGGTCTTACCTGATGCCGCGTTTCCGGAAACGGGAGTAGTTCGTTGCTTGTTCGCAAGCGTCGTGAGCGCTTCATGTCCCCCCTGCTTTTTGATCGCAGCCGTATCGACAGGCGTTGCCGCCGATGCGAGTGTGCGCAACTGATCAAGGGACAACTTCCCTCCGGTCAGCAGCTCCGCGATGTCAGGGTTGTCCTGTACGTATTGCCCCATGGCTTGGTCCTCTTCAGCAGTCACACCCTTCTCGGCTTTCCAAGTGTTGATGGTGTTCGCGTTCTGAAGATTGCGAGCTATGTGGAGTGCCTCAGTGGCTTCAGACGCACCCTCTGGTGCTGGCGTTGCTGATGTCAGCTTGCGCGCTAACTCTGATGCCTCCTGGCTCTTCTTGGTCATCGCCTGCTCTGCCTCGCGGTAGGACTTGGTCGCTTTCGCGAGCCCTTCTGGCGTGCTGATGTCGATGCCCTTCTTCAGCCAATACGCTGCGGGATCGTCTTCCTCGGTGGCTGCACCTTGTGCTGGATCAGCGGGCGCGTCGCCTTCGTCTTCAGACGGGTCATTGATTGGTTCGGTAGTCGTTGGGACCGCCGTTGGGTCTGTCGTCTCGATGCCTTGTGCTGGATCAGCGGGCGGAGTCTCGACAGGCTCAGGGGTTGTGGTTTCACTCATTGGAACCTGCTCCTTTGCTTGCTTCACCCCTCTCTATTGGTGGAGAGGTGCTGCCGGAGTAGGAGTTCAACCAGGTGACGGGCCGGGTTAATTGATGTATCTCCTACTCACGCAGCACACCTACACGATGGGGACCGCCTCCTTTGAGGATCGCCGGGACAGGGCGTCGAGCACGCGCTTCTTGAACGTCGGGCTTGTCGTGACTTTTCGCGCGATTGCGAAGTAATCCAGCTCGCTCTGGATCGTGGCAGCGATAGTGCCCGAATGGGCGCGGAACGTCTCAGTGAGAGTGACGTCCATGACGCTTGCGAGGTGGCGCGCCTTGGCATCCCTGAGACGCTTCAGGTAGTGCTTGCCGAAGTCGCTCTCGGCGAACGCCGTTGCTTCTGATGCGCGCTTCAACGCGCTGACATCACTGTCCATCTGGAACTCCTGGCGGCACCACGGCAGGCGCAGGTGCGGCATTTGGAAGCATCGGTTGCGCGGGCGCGGTCATGATCGCCTGCAGGTCCCCCTTATCGATGTTGAACATCTTCGGGTAGAGGCGCTTCTTGGCTTCCTCCAGGTTATTCGTCGGGTCCTGGATGAGGATCTGATAGCTCTCGCGCGCCTGTTCCATCTGCTCGCGCTCCTTTGACTTCGCTTCGACATCAAGAACGATGCGCGGCTTCCAATCCTCCTGATAGTCCGCAGGATCGAAGATCGCAGCGCCAGGCGGCAGATCGATGCCGTATTTCTCGAGCATCGCTGCGCGGTCCTGCTTGGCATCAAAGGTCTCGACGACAAGCGGGCGATCGACGTTCAGCTGGATGAGCCTGAAGAGGATGTAACCCCACCAGTACAACCCGTCCTTCTCGAAGATGCGGGCTTTGCTCTCGATGCGCTGACCGGTGCCGGCAAGTTGCGCGTTTACCTCTGTAGCAGTGATGTCGCCCTTGGCTTGTTGACCTTTGGCGATCTGATCGATGGCAGTGGTCTCGCGGATCTCCGCCTTGATGTTCATCCGGTTATTGAAAGAGTTCGCCGGGAGCACAGGTGTATCGCGGTCCTTAAGAGATCCGGGCTTGAACGGGTACACGATGTCGGGATCGTTGGTGATGAGGTCGATCCAGTCTTCGTACTCAGGGTCCAGCTCCTTTTGTGGGGCGAGCTGCCGGATGATGTAGTCAGCTTCCATGTTGGTGAAGTCGTTGAGCAGTTCCTGCTCCTTGGCGATCGACTCGATCTCGCCCTTGGCATAGAAGAGCGACTTGCGGCGCAAGTTGCGGAGGAAGAAGAACGGCACAAGCCCTTTGGCTTCTGACGTCGCACGGCTCTTGACCGCGTCAGACTCCTTCTCGTAGGTCTCCATGTCCGGATAGCCCTGGACATCGACATACCCCCCGGATTCGAGCTTCGCGTCGATCTCCGCCTGGAAGCGTTTTTCGAGCAGCATCTGATGGCGCTCTTTGTATGGATTGACGATGTTTTCGATGACGTCGGTGCGGTTGCGCATCGTGACGACGCGGTCGATGTCCCAGATCTCGATCAACTCGTCTTGGTCGTCTGCAGCGCTGCCGAGAGTGGATCCCGCGAACATCTCCTTGACGGCTTTGTCGTCCGGTTGCCCGTTGTTGATGCCGCCTGGAGCGTTCGTGATCGACTCCAGATTGAAGCGAGGGATCAGTTCGCCGTATGTCTTGCTATTGAGATCGGTGTCCACGACCTCGTACGTCTCGAGAGTGCCCTTCCGTACGTGGTAGCGGCGCCCGGCGTATGAGCCAGCCTTCTGGAGGTCTGCAGGCTTCTTGATCGTCGGATCGACGATGGCATCGCGCATGGCGAAGCTCTCAAGCTCGGGGTGATCAATGTCCCAAGCCAGCATGTGCGCGACCATCCCGTCGATGAAGGTTTCGCGATAGTCCTCCTCGAGCTCAAGATCCCACTGCCCCTGATCCCAGTACTCCTCGACGAGTGCGTTGAGAGGCGCCGGATCGACACGCTTCATCGGATCGCCAGACTCGTAGTCGAAGCGGAGGTTCGCGTTGTTGAGCGCGCTCGTCATGGTTTCGATGGTCTGGTAGGTCATCGGGACGAAAGTGTCCGTTGTGCCCTTGTAAGCAGCGTCAACGCGCTCGTTGTCGTAGAGCTTGTTCGCGCGGTCCCAGCGTTTGTGCCAGTTCGACCGCTGGTATTCGTAAGACTCGTCGTAGCGCTTCAGAGCCTTGACGAGGACGGGGTCATCGGTCGGAGCATCATCAGCAGGACTCTTGATCTGCTTCCCTGTTGTCGATGTCCTTTTCGCGCTAGCCATTCAGTTGATATATCCCCATTTAAATCCCCCTAAACATAACATGTGCCCAATGGCTTGAATAGTCCTATTCGGCGTCCCGCTCGGTCACAGTGCCACCTAAGTCGCTCGGCAGGAATGTGATGACCTGGCGAACCTTACAGCTGCGCATGCGCTTGTTTAGATAGATAATCTTGAACTCCGTCATTCGCCCTTCGGCGTTACGAAAACGCAGTACGTCACCCCTCTTGAAGCGGTCAAATGCCGCATCGGTCAGGTCTTGCCCAATATCTTCGATAATCTTTTTCATACTCACCTCCTGCTGCGATATGCACCGCGTTTAATTTCCGGCTTCTTGCGACTAATGCGACTCTTCATGAGCGCATAGCGCAACATGTCGTAGTCGTGATCGTCTGCGCCCGTGTCCACGTCGTCGACCTTATGGCGGTCGTACGGAAGATCAGGCAGGGTCGTGATCATGCTTGTACAAGTCGAGAAGACCTGAAGCATTGGGATGCCGTCTGCCATGGGTTGGAGTGCCTTGTGCACTACCTCGAGCCCTGCCTTGCGATCGTTGACCGCCGGCTGCCACTTCACACCTGCTGCTTCGTAAAGCTCAGCGATCGACTTGCCCTGCTGATCGTTGTGATCGGCTGAGCCGTTCCATATCGCTGGGTCCGCCATCCCATAGCGGATGTCTTCCCCAGCCTCGAGATCCTTGATGACGCTCGCCTTGTAGTCGATCGTCTTGTACTCATCCAGACGAAACTCCCGGTACATGAAGACGTGCTCCGAGGCGGGATCTTCGGCGAACCATCCGACACTGTTGTGGTTGCCGTAGTCGGTCGACCGCCAACGCTTCCAGTGATCCGGGATCGCGAAGGGATCGACCACGTGGGTGCGCCTGGACCACTCAGTGAAGACCTGACCGGCGAACATGTCCCAGTCGCCGTATCGCAGCGCTTTGCGTAGCTGGGGGTCTGAGATCTTCTGCAGCTGCTTGTTGTAGTCGGTCCTGAAGCGCTCGTCCGGGTGATCGTCCAGCGAAGCGGGGATGAAGACGCGAGTCGTGAACGATCCGTCAGGGAGGCGGATCTCCTGGACTTTGCCCCACTCCCCTATGTCGATGTAGTGCTTCTTCACCCAGCCATGCCCTATGCCGCCCGGGTTTGTTCCTGCCATAAAGATCACAGGCCATGCAGCGTTACTCGTGCGATTACGGGTCTGTAGATACTCGATCCAGTCGAAGGGGAATTGGGTCAGCTCATCGACGCCGATCACTGGCATCTCGGATCCCTGGTAGCGAAACATGTCGGACGCGTTGTCCAGATAGTTAAGCGTGATGCTCGAGCCGTTCTCAAAGACGTAGGACCTGCCCTCGTACTCAGCGCTCGCTTGCCCGTGATAGACGATGTGCCCCGCCTTCATGTAGTCGCGGGTCTGCTTCATCAGCTCGGGGCGGATGGTCTTGTTCAACTCCGGGATCGTGCGGCGGAACAGGTTGATCGGGATGCCTGGGTACTCGAGCGCGAGCGTGATGCTCTCCGCCACGATCGCGGCGGTCTTCCCTCCCCCAGCTGCACCGCCATAGAGCTTCTCGTCAGCTACAGCCGTGTGGAACGCCGTCTGCCGATCGGACGCTGTGTAGTCAGGAACCTTAAGGCTCGGCATTGCCCGTCTTTGGACGCGGAACATCGTTCACGAATGAGACGTTGCCCGTGTGGTTGTTCTCTACTTCGGTTCTGTCCTTCCAGCCCCAGTTGTTCTTCAGGCTGAAGGCTGCTCCCGCTTGGGCTCTGCCGAAGAGCTGAGACTCGGCATACTCGTGGCAGCGGTCGTAGGCAGCCTGTATCGAGCCGATAAATTCGTCGCGCTTCTTGTAGTTGATCAGGGTGTCGCGGTCGATGCCGAGAGACCTGGCGAGACCTGAGACTGTGTATGGCTTCTGCTCCGTGATGCGCAGCCGGCTATCAAAAAGCATGTTGTCGTGCGAGTCGCGCCCGACTTCAACGAGCGTCTTCTCGGTATGAGGATCGCACTCGGCGAAGTAGTTCTGGATAGCGAGTTCGAGATCCTCGACGGTCTTGAATTTGAGCGGACGACCAACAGGATTCGGTTGTTCCGAATCGTTATCCTGCGCTACTGCTGGGTCCTGCTCCGCTTCCATATCGTGCCCTTATTTATGCACAACTATTGCGCTTTTACAAGGACGAAAGCACTTCCCTTCCACGCCCGCGCAACTCCCCCGCTGCGTTTATTTTTTACAACACTTAACAGGGGTGGAGAGGGTACCCCCACGGCAGGGAAGGGGGTTTGGCTAAGGGGCTAGGTGCGACTCAGGGGTTGGGGAAGGGCACACCCCACAGGCGACCCATACGTTCACACCCCTAGACGGTGAGTGCCTCCTCGTGCTGCTTGTGCAGAGCTAGCAAGTGACGCACTCTCTCTTCCCATCCAGCGAACTCTTCTTCGCGGTAGAGACTGTCCACGTAAACGTCGATCGCATCGTGTGCCTTGCGCAGCTCAAAGGGCATCAGCACGTCGTCGTAGAGATTGGCGAGGGACTCATTCGGGTAGGCAGCTCGGGCGTCAAGGACCGCCTGCCCAAGAGCCTGCAACTTGACGATGTGCTGGTCGGTGAGCTTCGGGAAGATGAAGTTGTTGTAGACGACATCCTTCGAGTAGCGGTACCGACTTTCGAGCCTGCCGCCCACCAGCCGCATCCAGTCCATGTGCATCTGGCTGGTCAGGACCGCGAACAGTTCGAGCGTCCCGTCTTGGATCGCGAGGTTCAGATTCGTGGTCACGACGCCGGGCTCGAAGAAGCCCATGGGCACGTAGCGCCGCGACTCACTGGACACGCTGGGGATGAGTAGGAACGGGAACTTCGGCGACTGGGTGCGCTGCGCGAATAGGTGCGGGATCGACGCCAGTTCGGGACGGGCGGACTTCGCGCGGTTCGCCTTGTTGGCTTCCACCCGTGAGTAGACGAGCGGCATCGCTTTCAGCTCGGACGGCGAGATCCCTTCCAGCCACAGCGCGTAGCGATCTTCCTTCCGGATGAACTCGCGCGCTCCATAGCAAGGCAGGATCCAAGCCGCGGCTGCTGGTTCGTGAGCGACCAGGTAGTCGCGCTCTTCAGTCGACAGCAGCAGGTTCCCGTCGTCCGCCGGCATGTTGCCAAACGCCATGGGAAGCATCGAGCTGATCTGGTTCTCGCGGTTGCTCACCACGTACTCGTCGCCTTCGATCAAGTACGGGCTGATGGATGGCACCAAGCTCAGCACGGGCTCGCCCGTGATGTCCGGGTACTCGTACAGCTCCTTCTGTGCCTTCGCCTTGCGTCCGAAGCCCACGATGACGCAGTGGACCCGGGCAATCCCCTTCGCACCATTCGTCCAGCGGAAGGTCCGGTGGGCGAAGTTGATGTGCGCACCGTTTGCGAGCAGCTTCTTCCAGAGAATCCCGGGCTGCTCCCCCTGGCTGATCGAGCTGGTGGACACGAATGCCACCTGGATGTCCGGGTTCACATCGAGGAACTTGTCCGCCTTGATGTACCAGCCAGTGACGTAGTCCAGGAATCCCGACTGCTTGTAGCCCTTGGCAACCGCCTTCAGCTCAACTTTCTGGGGCTTGCTCATCACCCGCGAGCCGAGGAAGGGCGGGTTGCCCATGATGAAGTCGAGCTGGTCAGGCTTTACTACATCGCCCCAGTCCTTCGTGAGCGCGTTCGCCCACACGATGTTCGCGCCCTCAGTGAGTGGAAGGCGCGTGTAGTGCTCGCCGAGCTGCTCACTGGCTTCCATGTTCATCTGGTGGTCCGTGAGCCACAGAGCGGTCCTGGCGATGAGCGCAGGGAACTCTTCGATCTCGATGCCGTGGAACTGCTCCACGCGTACCCTGAGCAGCTCAGTGACGTCCAGCAGAGCGGTTCCGCCCGCCATGGCTGCCACGACGCGGTGCTCGAGCCGGCGCAGCTCCCGGTATGCGATCACGAGGAAGTTCCCGCAACCACAAGCTGGGTCGAAGAAGTTGAGGTTGGCGATCTTGTCGTGGAAGGTGTCGAGCCGAGCGAGGCGGTTTGCACGGACGCGCTTGTCCTCTTTATCCTCCTGCTGGGTGCGGGAGCGACGGCGGACCAGAGGCTCCAGCTCCGCGTAGAGGTCGTCGAGGAAGAGCGGCTTGATAACCCGGAGGATGTTCTCCTCGCTCGTGTAGTGCGCGCCGATGTCGTGACGCTGGTCCTCATTCATGACGCCTTGGAACATCGCGCCGAAGATTGCGGGGCTGACCTTGGACCAGTCAGGGCGCGTAGCCATCAGAAGGCTGAAGCGGGTCGTGGTGTCGAAGTCAGGTATCGGGATCAGCTCGGAGAACAGACCACCGTTGATGTACGGGAAGGCGGCGAGGTCATCGTCGAGGGCTGTGGAGCGTTCCTCTGGCTTCGTGTTGAGCACCTCGAACAGCCGCGACATCTTCGGACCGAGATCGGTGCCGTCCACCTGCGTGCGATTGCGGATGTAGTTCTGGAACTGGTTCAACTCGAAGATCCTCGAGTCCTCCGCGAAGAGGCAGAAGACCAACCGGACGAGCAGCAGCTCGAGCTTGTGCCCCCGGTACCCGGTCGCCTCGATCGCGTTGTGGAGTGCAGCCATGCGCTCCGCTGCTTCCCGGTTGACCGGGTTCTGCTCCTCGTACTTTTGAGGCGCCTCGTCGACGAGGATCGCGAACTCTCGGACGTGCTTCGGCAGATCCTCGAGCGGGAACGTGACGACCTCGCGGGTTTCGAGGTCCAAGATCTGGAACACCGAGAAGTCGCACGTGACGATGATGTTCGGAAGGTCGTAGTTCGTGAGCCCGTCGAGGTAGCTGAGCGCCTGCCCTTGCGCCTTCGACAGATCGCGACCGGAACTCTTCTGCTCGACGAGCATCTTGCCCGGCAGGAACATGTCGATGAAGCCGTACTTTTTGCCGGCTAGCTTGACCGCGTACTCGAAGTAGCCGCCTGCCCGCTTGCGGTTGATGCCGAAAACCTCGAGGAACTCCGTCCAGAAGGTTTGGGACTCACTCGTCTCCCGGGTCTCCCCTGCCCACTCAGTCGCGAACTTCGCTGCTCGGGCTGTGATCTCGTTCCAGGCAAGGTGCACATGGCGATGCTATCCAGCGCCTTGAGCGTTCGACAGCGATCAGGGTGCGAAGCGCTCGTCCATGGCTCTCGTGAGCTTGATGGCTATAGCGCCCATCAACTTCTGCCGGCGAGGCGTTATCCGGTGGACCTTCTCCACTTCCGCGAGCCAGTCATACATGTCCACGATCATGCCGGTCTCGACCTTGTCGCTGGAGTAGTCGAGCCTCAGGACAGCGAGGAGGATCGACTCCAACTCGACGTCGTCCGGGTGGGGCTCACGCTGTTCCATCACCGCCCTTCGTGGCGAAGCCGAGGCGCTCGTCGATCAGCAGGCACATGCGGAACAGGTTGCGTGAGATGCGGGTCTGACGTTCTAGGTCCTTCGCGAAGTCCGGACGCACACCCTCGAGCCATTCGAACAGGTAGATCAGGCGGGCGGTCTCAGTGCGCTTGGCGCGATCACCCATCCCCTCGAAACCATCGAGGATGTCGTCAATCGCTTCATCGCGTCCCCAAACGTTGTCGCTCTCCATATCGCCGCTGACTATGAGCCGGAGCTGCGGATCCGTCAAGACCTACAAGCGCTCCACGGCAGCCGCCCACACCCACGCGTCCCGGTAGTTGCCGTCGCCGATCCCCCAGTGGACATGCACTGCCCGGCTGGTCCGCTCACGGGCTTGTCCAAAGACCTTCGCGATCCGCCCATCGTCGAACGCCATCCAAGCGCTCACCTCATAGATGGCAGTCACCGGCTTGATGGGATCGTGCTCGAAATCGAGCTGTGCCGGCGTGAGTGAGATGGGCAGGGCAGTGCGCAGCTCGGCAGCCTTGTTGGACCGGTACGTCTGCAGCTGCTCGCCGTATCGCTTATTGCTTCCCACCGGTCGAGTAGAACATACGTTCGAATGACGCGCCAACCCTCCGCGCCGATACCCTGCTCTCGTGAGTGACGATCAACCGCACCCCGTACGTAAGCGGGTATCCACAGCAGCCCGCTGGCTGACGGATGAGTCTTTTTGGAAGGACGTCACGACCCGGACGATGGCGGGACTCATCGTGGTCTTCGTCGCTTGGGGAGTCGGTGTCGCGTCAGGCGCGTTGTCTAGCGTGGAAGGGCAACATGCCTTCAGTAACGTGCTGCAGCTCGTCTTCATATTCATCGGGGCGGTGTTCGCGGTCTATTTGGTCCGACGAGGCACGGACAGCACGCTCCGAACGAGAGTCTTGGGGACCATCTTCGTCGTATGCGGGGCACTGGTGTTCATTGTCACCGGTCTACTGGTCTTGGACTTCGTAGCGCGGGAGATCGTCGGCAGTCCCATTGGAGGATTCGGAAACGTCAGCCAATAGGGACCCCCTTCCGCAGCTAAGCGGGATCTGCAGGTCAGAGCTTCTCGTGGTGTCCCTTGAGACCGTTCGCTTCCGCGACTACTAGGTAGGGGCTTCCCGATACTTGCCGCGCACCGCATAGACCAGGGTGACGTTACAGGGGTCATTGCCCAGTCCATTACGTGACGTAACCTACTGGGATATCAGAGCCTGGCTTTAGCGCAGCCGGCAAGTATCTACTCCGATTTTGAATAGATCGGGAACTAGGGTCAGAAGTATTTGCATAAGAGAAGAGACCTGCTAAAATAGATGGCAGGTGAACGAGTCAGCAACCTCTCCGATAATACGGGGAGGTTTTCTTATACCCCCGACTGACAAGTTGGTGAACGAGTCAGCGGTTACTTCTGATTATGAACGAACGCGCGTAATTTGCAACTATTGCCAAAAGCGCCCGAGTACTTGATACTCAGGCGCAATGGGTAGTAATGAATCTAAAAGCCTCTTCCGCCGGATCCCTGTTCCGGATTTCAAGATCCCCCGGGCTGCCAGTGAGATCGAGCGCGAACGCCTCGATAACCTAAGCCGGCACGTGAACCTGAGTTGGCGATCACAGCAGGGCACAGTAGGCGATCGAGCAGATCGCTACCGTAAGCGCCGAGATGGCGACAATAAAAAAGAGGCTGCCGCTTAGGGCAGCCTCTCGCTTTTTCAGGTACGGACTCTGTGGACCGTTGTGATTGGTTCGCTGGGGCGGGTAGCTAAGCCTTCGCATCTTGCAGCTCGAGAATGTACTCGATCAATTCGCTGACACCCCAGTCCTGCAGCTCGTCGAAGTCGTAAGTCATACGGCGAGCCCTTCGATGTCACCATCCCATGGCGAACGGACGCCGGCGATGACCTCGCCTATCGCCTGACGACTGAAGAAGGTCTCGACGTTGCTGATGTGATGGAAGACGGAGTAGACCCCGTCGCTCAACCTGCTGGCTTCTTTGCTGCTGCGTATACGGTTCCCATAAAGACTGACGTCCACTATGTCGCCTTCGTCCAGACGACGGAGGCTTTCTTCTACTGACGAAGTTTCTAGTAGTACAGCCATTACAAGCCCTCCGGCACGTCTATCACCGGGTCATACTCGGGATCCCAGTTCGCCTCGAACTCGAACATCCATGGTCCGTATAGCTCATTCAACTCCGCCTCGAATGCCTTTGGGGTTCCCTGAGGCAAGTGCAGGCAAAAGTATTGCTTCGTCAGCTCCACCATTTTGAAGTGCATCTGCATCTTCACTGTTTCGAGGGTGTAGGTCGCGTGGGCGAACCCCCCGTACTTCGCGGACAGCTTGATAATGTCGACCGCCGCCGCGGCGATTTGCTCTTTTGAACCCGGACGGAAATACACTTTCAGTTCATGGGTTGGGTTGTACGGTTCTTCTCTCTTTTCTGTCATATTATCCCCTGGGCATAGCCCTATTTATTTACTCTCTTAGTATACCATTTACAGGGGTGTTAGTGAATACTTTTAGAGAAGAATATCGGGGAAATTGCTTTGTAGCGCTACCCGGAATAGGGCGTGTGATTCTGCCGGCTGCCGGCGAATCGTGTCGGCGATCTGTTCCTCCCGCAGCCGATCCGGGACAAGGAAGAGAACAGGCGGGTAGACGTCGAGATGCGCCGTCGTGGCGTGCTGGTATGCCGTCCAATAGCGATCGAGCTTGTCGGCAATCTGGCGTTGCCGCTCGGTGCCTAGATCCACTTCGATCCACAGCGCAAAGCTCGGCTTATTCGGACGCCCGATACGGACGAATAGGTCAGGCGTGAGGCGAGTACCGGCTATGAAGCGATGAGCGTCGTCCTCAACGTCGTAACGCTCGATCGTGAGTCTCTGATCCTGTTCCGCCTTATTCAGGGCTACAAACGCATCTGCGACGGCTAGGGCGTGATAACTCACGGATCGCAGCGGGAAGTACCGACCTTCCCGCCCGCATAGTTCCCAGCCCGTAGGTCCCAACTGGTAGACGTATTGACCGCTACCTGCCCCGCTGCCGCCTATCATCTTGCGCTCTATACGGACGAGGTACTTATCCCGCAGCAGGCGGGTGAACGCACGATCTAAAGGCGTTTGAGACGCGTTGTCCGCGAAAAGCAGACTCCGCACATGCGAAGAAGCGAGCTGTCCGAAACGTCCTACGGACAGCACGATTGCCTTGTCGCGGTCGTGCGTCAACATGTTCTGAGCATGACAGGTTGAGCCCCTGCGTCAAGGCGCCCGCGTTCCCTGCAATCACGGGCGATGTGGGTGGGTCGGACCACACGTCACCCACACGTCCGCCCACACACCAAAACGGAGGGTCAAAAGCGTTGTCAATTCCGCTTCGTTTAGGTATTTACTAAATCAATTGCTTGGTGCATACTAAGCCCCAGAACGAAAGCAGAGCAGTTTGGCTCCATCGCAACTAGTTCGAACATTTCTAAGTCATCGCGCAACCTGGCTACTCGATGCCCACCCTCGAGTAGCTCGTCCTGCAGCAAGCAACTAATAGTTGTTAGGCGTTTACAGCCGCTGCAGGCGTCCAGGCTGCCCGATGACGGAAGGGGGATATACGCATAGCGAAGGAATACATATGAGCAAGATTCAATGGTGGACCAAACCGCGAACCCTCGGGGGCGCGCTCAAGAACACCACACATAAATGGAGCCCAGCGTTTCGGGCAGCGGTTCAGGAACTGGCTAAGAAGGAGGGAATCTCCGCAACAGCCGTCATCGAGAACCTCACGCTCCGGAACGGCAAGGCATTCATCGCAAAGCGCAAGCAACTAAATATACGAGTCAAAGCACTCGGGGGGATAATCAGTGAAAGCACGAGCAACAGACGGGATCTCGATCCTATCGATACCGACTAACGATCAAACAGAACAGAAAGTACTTGAGCTTCTAGCCAACGCACGAGCGATTCGCCGCGACGGTAAGAAGAACAAGCGCCTGCATGCACCGCTGTATGGCGGCGGAGCCTACGCACCGTCTCGTCCGCAGCAGTTCAAGCACGACGAGTTCCAATCAGTACGACCGAAGAAGGTCATCAAACTCAACCGCATGGGCGGGAAGCTGCAGGTCATATGGCCAGTGAAATAAACGCCGAAGGGCACGAGCTGATCGCAGCTGCGCTCGTCAAAGTGCAGGGTCAGATCCCAAACATCGCCAAGAGCAAGACAGCAGGCGCCGGCACATATGCCTACAAGTACGCTGACCTCGGTTCAATCTGGGAAGCCATTCGCAAGCCGCTAACGGATGCTGAACTGGCTGTAACCCAGTTCCTCCAAAGCCGCGACAACGCGGACTGGATGGACACCACGATCTGGCACGCAAGCGGGCAAAGCCTTACGAGTTCGATCCTGATCCCACTCGAGGGTAAGAAGCCCCAGGACGTCGGCTCGATCATCACCTATTACAAGCGCTATGCGCTAGGTGCTGCGCTCGGTATCGCGACGGAGGAAGACGACGACGCCCAATCCGTAGCCACGCAGAAGCCGTCTGAACGTAAAGCACCTCCAGCTGCCAACCCCGGACCTTCCGACGAGATCCTTGACGAGATCCGTGAGCTGTCACAGAAGCTCAAGCTCACACCTGAGCAGATCCGAAAGACCAACGCGCTCATCAAGACGGAAGCCAAAGCGCTGCAGATCCGGGATGAGATGAAGGATCGGCTATCCAAGCTCGACATCGCGCCACCGGAGCAAACGGCATGACCTGCCAGTTCTGCGTAACCCGCCACCGTATGCGCGGCTCAACGCTCTGCTTCCACTGCAAGTCCACGTACGACTGGGAGATCACCAAGCTCCTCTTCGCACTCACCACACCAGTAACGGGCATCGCCCAAGGAGAACCAATGAATGAGTCAACTCACTAAACGAGGAAAACCTCGACAACGATCAGCACCAATCACCCGTAGCCGCTTCCATGCCGTCAGGCGTGACATCGCCGAGTGGAAGCGTGCCGGCGAGTACAACGCAGCGCGATTGGCATCTGCCCTCGGGCTCAGCGTTGAGTCACTAAACAGCATTCGTAGAGCCAAGAGCTGGAAGGACTTCGAGAAGTCGAAAGCCGATCGCCTCGCTAAGAAGGTGGCGAAGGAGCAGTTGCGGGCGCCACACATTCACCACCAGGAGGAGCTACCTCTCGAAACCAAGGGTTCGCTCTTGGACCGAACGGCAGCTAGGAAGCTGATCGACGAGGGGCTGAGCGAGGTCAGAGCGAGCGTCAAGAGCTCAAACAGGGCGGTCGGAAGTCTCGAGAACGAGGTTAACGACTTCAGCGATTACATCCGCAACCGCATGAACACTGTCGAGAAGCGTATCGAGCGTCGGGTCCGGTTCCTCTACCGCGGCGTGCTGGTACTCGCAGTCCTGCTACTAGTGGCGTCCATCGTAATCGCCTGGGCGAGCACATCGTGGAAACCCTAATCACCCTCGGCATCCTCTGGGGAGGAGCCATGGCAGCTGCAGCGGTGATCCTCTGCTTCGCCATCTTCTACCTAGCTGGTCTGATCGTGACGGCAGCTAACAGAGTGATCCGAGCGACTGGCGCCTGGAGGATGCGTCAGACGGAGCGGACAGCGTGACCTTGGCTGAAGCGATCGTCTGGGGTGCCTTGTGCATCTCGATCGCGATGATCGTCACGGCGGGCATAGGAGCCATCGCAGGATTATCAGCGCGGAGTAGCACCTAAACAATCAGGACTAGAGCGCAGCAGTTCCCCTGGCAAACAGTGAGGGTCTCGAAGGCAGTGCGAATGCACCAGCAACTGAGAACGGACGGCAGACGTGTGCGTCCGCAGGACCCAAGACATGTGCGGCGACCGGATCGAACTCCAAATTGGAGCCGGGGAGATGCTGCTGGGGAAGCTCCTGCGCTCTAGACATCGCCCGCAGCACTACAGCCGCGGCACACGAACACAAGATGCTCGACGGTCTTCGACCAGCTCGTGCAGCGGATGAGACAGGGCACAGCCTTGTAGTTCCCGCACACCGAGCACCAGTGCTCCCGCAGTCCCCGCTCCGTCATGGATGCCAGGACGACGGAGCGCAGCAGGTCAGGTCGAGTGATCGCCGCTCGCGTAGGGCGGGGACCAAGCCGATCTCGGATGAGCCTCTGCACCTGTCTCACCGAGATCCGCAGGTCAAGTCGCTCCTGAATCCAGGAGGCGGACTTCCCGCTCTGCGCGTAGGCGATCACTTCGTCGAGGTCATAGTGCATTTGTGGAATCAATTATAAACGAAAGGAGGCATATGAGCCGAAGAGTAGATGGCATCAACATTGATCGCGTTTTCTGGAACGGCGAGCCAGCAGAAGCGAAAGTAGTAGAAGTTATAGTGGCAAAATCCCCACGCAGCACCTGGTGGTGCGCGAGTATGGCGGGAGAAAAGCATCGAGCGATCGAGATAACGCAACACGGCAAGACGTTTTTTCTGAGCGATGACCGCGACAGTCGATTGAAGATCACGACCGGAATGGGCTCGCCTCGATTTGGTCACAAGAGTCTGCCGGTCGAGCGCGTTGTAGGTCCAGTGTCGCAATAGCGACGAGCCGCACAACCTACCTTTCACGCCACCTGCAACAGGGGTCGTGACGCACAACACACTTATGACAGGAATCGCGAGAAAAGCGAATAGCTCAAAACCTTGATTCTCGTCACGAAAAGTTGCGTCGCTAGCCTTCTTTGACATCGACTGCGAGCGATGTCAAACGAAGCCGGCGACGTGACTTATCCACAACTTGCAACCACAGGTTGCATGCACCATCAACAATTCAGTGAGTACATGGCGACGCGAGTTGACAACTAACCAAAGTTTCAAATACGCCTCGCGCCGCCAACGCCCGATCGGAAGGCAGCCAAAAGAGTAATCTGCGGCGCCGTGAGGCTTTCGAGCTGATCAAGTGGTAGGTCATGCCGATCGGGGACATGCGCTCACTGAATGACATAACTAAATAGAGGAGATCACATATGGAACCAACACAACTGGAGCAGATACTCGGGATGGCAATGGGTTCAGCATCGACGCTGTTCATGTCCAACCCTCAGCCGGGCACCAAACAGGTAATGCCGCAAGCGGAACTGCTCGACATCGCGGCGGAGGAGCGCAGTCTTATCAAAAAGCTCATCTTCCATGTCATTGGCGAAGATGAACCTATTCTGATCCCCGAGAAGATCTCGCCCATCTTCGATGAGGTAAGCGAGAAGCAAGCCATTGACGCCGTCCGCGGGATCACGGATGCCCTGGCGCGCAATAGCTTCAGACGCGATCTGCGTGAATCGGTCGAGGCGCTATGAGCGAATCCCTCAACGAACAGATTGCTCTCAAGTTCGCCGGTCTCTCAGACCACGAGCTAGCGAAGCGGATCGAGAAGGCACCTGACTTCGGCTACGACGATGAAACCGTTGAGCTGAACCGTCGGCTTGCCCTTGGCGGTATGGCTTGGCGCTGGGCGCAGGGTGACCAGCACGTAGAGATCTACGTCCCGGCAGTCGAAGCAGCCCAACAGCTCAGCGAGCCAGATCTCATCACTCTGATGACGACGCTCGAGACGTCCAGCACTCCCCTAGCGGCAGCAGCTCGCGACGAGTACTTCAAGCGCCGTGGGGAGGTGATCGACGCAGCCATCGAGGCACGACGCCTAGAGGATCTGCAATGACCTGGTGGCAGAGGCTGATGCATGAATTTGGACGCTGCCCGAAGGAGAAGCTCGGCTATCGCTGCAGCGGTCACTTCGAGACAAATGAGTGCGGATGGGAGAAGCGCTCGTGAGCCGGGTGACCAAGTTCCGAGCTTGGCAGCCTCACGCGTCGCTGCACCTTAAGCCTGGGATGTACCTAGTCGACGACATGGTTTGGTACCTCGAGCAAGACGGCAGGACTCTAGGCGGCGAGGTCTTCCTCACCAGGCACCTTGGCACGTCTCGCAGCAGCGAATTCTTCGAAGACGTCGAGATAATGCAGTTCACCGGTCTCATAGATAAGAATGGGGTGGAGATCTACGAAGGCGACATCATCGACTCGGATCACAACTTCGGAGGACCGTTTGGAGCAACGGTCCATCGAGGCACCATCGTCTACGAGCACGCACGCTACTTGATCAAGACTGGAATCGTCGGCAACGATCTGACCACGCTCTATCGGGCGAATTGGAAGATCGAAGTCATCGGCAACATCCACGAGAATCCTGAGTTGCTCAGTGGTGGAGAAGCGTCGTGAGTGTGCGCTTGGTGGACGACGAGCAGGAGATCTTCGAACTCCTATTCGCCGATCCTGCCTTCACCGAAGCAGTCAATCGCAACAAGAACGGTGTGTTCCTGCTGGGAGCCAACGGCAAGAAGCGATACATCAAGCAGCTCAGCGTCGAGTCTGACGGAGCTTCAGAGGTCGGTGATGACGCTTGAGCAAACCCGCCCACAACTCGACGTTCCCAAGTCCCGCGAACTACTCGAAGGTCTGCTGACCCTCCCAGGCTCAACTGGCGAGAGCTACCGACGCTTCCACAACTACAGCCCACGCAACATCGGCTTCCTCGCACTGCAGGGCTGCCCGCCCGAACCGGTCGCCACCTTCAAGAAGTGGCAGGAGCTGGGTCGTCAGGTCCAACGCGGCGAAAAGGCGTACTCGATCCTCCGTCCCATCCAGATACGGATCGAGGACGCGAAGACCGAGCAGGTCAAGCTGATCAAGCGATTCAAGGTGGTCCGCGCTCTCTTCGCAGTGAGCCAGACCGACGGCGAGGAGCTGCCGGCATACGAGCCGCCTGAGTGGAGCACAGAGCGCGCCCTTGGGAAGCTCGGCATCAGCCTGGTGCCGTTCCAGAACTTCGATGGCAACATCGGCGGCTACGCACGGGGCAAGGAGATCGCGATCAACCCGGTCGCACCGTTCCCGCTGCGCACAACGATCCATGAGATCAGCCACGTCGAGCACGGGCATACGACACCAGAGCATCTGCAGCTCTACGCGGGACATCGCGGCACGTACGAGTTCGAGGCGGAAGCCAGCGCCTACGTGACCCTCAACGAGATCGGCGCGCTCGACGAGCAGACAGCCACCGTGAGCCGGGGCTATGTGCAGGGATGGCTCGGAGAACAAGAACCAGCTGAGGAGTCGCTACGACGCGTCCTCAACGTAAGCACGCGCGTCCTGGAGGCAGGGTACGCGGCAGAAGAAGGAGATCAATAGATGGCAGGAACGAAAATGGGGGGGGTATTAGCCGCCCGTATCAATATGGAGCGTCACGGCAAGGACTTTTACAAGTTGATCGGGGCTAAAGGTGGGCGCAACGGCGCGGGTCCGGACTACCGCAAGGGCGGACCGCTCGCCACTGGATTCGCAGCTCATCCCGACCTTGCTCGGATCGCAGGCGCTAAGGGTGGACGTATATCCAAACGGCGTAAGGCGGACGCGTAAGTGCCGAGGTACTACCGCATCGGCACCGGGCGCTTCGCTGGCATGTGGCACGTCCGCGACTATCGCGATGGCAAATACTTTCACCTCGGGAGATTTCGCACGGAAGAGGAAGCCCTAGCGAAGATTGCAAGCCTTGACAATCAGCCCGACTAGATCAAAATAAGGGCGGCAGAGCAGAAGACGCGGGCGTATCAGTTTCCCCTCGCGTCGTGGCTCTCACTGGGGTGCGCGTCAAACCGTGAAGACGTGGTAACTGCCGAGCGAAAACGCTATTAGTACTAGGCGACCTCCCCCTTGATTTATCTATGACCACTCAACCAACTATCAGCCGCGGCAAGATCCGCCTATGCAAGGTCTGCGGCAAGCAGATCGTTGTGTACAACACGACCCACAACAAGTGCGCGGACTGCTTCTACAAGAACACGAAACCGGTCGCGCAGAGGGGCAAGCAAGCCCGCCTCTGGGAAACGTTCCGCGACAAGGTCGCCCATCCCTACCTCGATAAGAAGTACGGACGTGCCTGCGTCGACTGCGGTGCCATGCCCGGCATGAAGCCGGACGGCACTCCTCGACATCACGACGTCGACCACATCAAGAACAAGGGCAGCCACCCGGATCTGCGCTTCGACGTCAAGAACTTGGCGTACCGCTGCCGGTCGTGCCACATACGGAAGACGGACGGCAAGCCACCGATCGCGAGCAGCACGCTGTAGCCAACCGGCTCCAGCGCACATCCTCACGATCAAGGAGTCGTCATGCACGGCATCGTCATCCCCGCGGTGGAGCACATCCTCCCCCACGTCACACGAGTCCAGGGCTATCGGGACATCCAGTCCGTAGTCCGGGGACCGTTCGAGAGCATCGAGATGGAGGACCCCAACTTCGAGATGCTCGTCAACGAGGAGGGGAAGCTCACTCTGCTCCCGACCAACAGACGCGCCACCCTGCTCATGTACGTCCACAACCCCAAGCTGGCGGAACGGGACATCATTTGCGGGGACGCCCTATTGGTCGGTCCGACCGATCACATGGGCGAAGGCACCGACATCCCGCAGGAGATCGCGGATCTGATCCTCGGTCGCCAGCTGTTCGACATCCAGATGCCGGACGACGATCCGGACACCATCAAGACCGTCGAGCACGGCTTCACCAACTGGACGAACGCCTACGCGGCGGTCGTCCGGCTGCGGAGACACTACGACCGGGACTTCAAGGTAATACCCGCTTGATCGAGAGTAAGTCCGCTACCAATCCAGGTGGCGGACTCTTTCAATTAACGGGCAAGGTGATAAAATAGAAGGGCAAATGAATAGCAACGCCCTACACAATTACCTGATCAAATCCACGGAAGCCAGCGAGGTTCCGTTGAAGGTGAGCGATAAAGGTGCTATCAAGCGCATCGCAAAGATGCTGTAGACGGGCAAGCTTGTAGCTCAAAGTTACATAGAGCGATGGTCGCGAACCTAGCGTACGGGTGTGGTAATCCCGTCAAGCTTGTCCATCTACATCTTCCAATCGATCTTCACCCGTTCCGGGTCCAATGTGAACCGATTCCCGTCTACCGAGTAGGCGGGTCTTTTCGTTGCCGGCATGATCTCGATGCGTTCGATGAGTAATTCGATCAGCTCGCGCCGCCAGCCATCGGGGTTCGCATCCCAAGCAGCCCTGACTGAGTCACCCGGCTTTAGGTCGAGCGTCGCCTTCGGACGGCGATGCTTCTGGATCTCTCGGTCTACAGACTCGAGCCGCTCAGCTACGCGGGCACTCGCCCGCTGGTACGCCGGCTTGTCGAGCGTGCCATCGGCGTAGTCGTCGATCATCTGCTGCGCTCGAATCGTCAGCTGCTCGTGCTCGCTCAGGAGCGCGCGTACGGAGCGTTGGTCAACGGAAGAAGCAGCGATCAGCTCGGAGAGCAGGGGCGTGTCCAGGCGTGCGCATATGAGTTCACGGACGAAGTGATCCAGCGGCGGACTCTGCACCATGCAGCCGCCACAGCCGGCACCCTTCCGATCGGTCTCCGTCTGAGTCCTGCATTGATAGGTGCCGACCAGCCCTGAGCTGAAGCTCTTTGTCATGCCGTAGAGGTAGCCGCCACACTTCCCGCAGTGGAGCATCCCAGTAAGGAGGTAGCGACGATTCGACGGACGCTGCCGGGTCTGCGCCTTGCGATGCTTCGCCATCGACTGGATGGCTTCCCATTGGTCGCTACTGAAGATCGGCTCCCACTGTCCCGGGTAGCGCGTTCCCTCTACCTCTCTATAGCCGGCGTTCCGATCGCGCTGCAGGAACTTCTTGATCTGATCCGGGTACCAAGGCTTCCCGACTCGGGTGAGGGTTGCGGTCTCGTTGAGTCGCCATGCGATCTCCCGATAGCTGTAGCCGTTCATGAACAGCTCGCCCATCTTGCGGACGACCGTTGCTTCGACTGGGTCGAGCGTCATGCGGTCTTGGCTGTACCCGTACGGACGAACGGGCGCGCCATATGGCTTGCCATCGATCGCGTTCTGCAGAAGCTTTCGGCGGATGCGATCTGAGTGGGTCTGACTTGATTGCTGGGCATCCGCGAACCGCAGCGCATTCATCAGCACTTGGCTCATGTCGATCTCGCCGTCCATCACCGTGGCGATGAAGAACTTCTGCTTCTTGTGGATCTCCATCAGGCGCACCAGGTCCCTCAGCTGGCGCGTTATGCGGTCCACCTTCCAAGCAACGAACCCGTCGATCTCACCCGATTCGAGATCTGCCAGGAGTCGCTCGAACTCCGGACGAACGACGTCGTCCTTGTAGGCGCTCATGCTGTTGTCGGTGTACTCCCTCAGCACATCCCATCCACGTTGCGCAGCCAACCCTCGATTGTCGACTTGCTGCCTTTGGACACCAGCACCCTCACCATCCCGGTCAAAACTTATACGCGCATAGACTCCAATCATGGGTTTCATCAGGTAGTTTCCTCTTTCTGGGCATGATTATGAGCCGGTCGGTCTCATCCGTCAATACCGACGTATGGCACGTCGTAGGTTCGCTGACGATCTCCTCGTCGCTCTCGAGGTTGAAGCCGACGTCGACGATCACGGTGTCGACCCAGCTCCGGCATCGGCGGAGAGCCGTCGTGACGCGATCGGCCGAGAGCTCGGTCCAGCGACTCGGACGTCCGATCCCGGTCAGCACCGGGATGATCCGCGATCCCACCGAGTAGGGCTGGGCGATCCGCTCCAGCTGCGCCAGGTCGAGAGCGTCTGCTCCTGCGAGCCGACAGGCGGCAGCGAATCCGGGCGCCTCATCGAGCAGTCCGAGCGACGGCGCGATCGTTCCGCCATAGCTATCCGCGTCGACCAACGCGACGCGCTCCCCTCGCGCCGCCAGCTCGGCGGCCAGCGACAGGGCCGTCGTGGTGCGCCCCGGACTGCCGGCCGGACCCCAGACGACCACGATGCGACCGCCCGCTCGAGCCGGCGCCTCCGCGCGCTCGCGGGCGATGGAAGGCGGCTCGCCCTGCAGCACCGACTGGATCTCCTCCCAGCCTGCGGAGGATTCTACGACCTCATCGAGGCCGAGCTCGGCGAGGTGCGCACGATCGCTCGCCGACGAGGCGAGTGCGACCACCCGCACCTTGGCGACGCCGGCGACTCGCAGCACGGTCGGGGTGAGCACGGGCGCAGCGACGATCGCGCCCTCGGGACTCTGCCCTTCGATCGCAGCGATGAGCTCGAAGCTGCCGGCGGGACGTGCGATGAGCTCGTGACCGGCGTCGAGCAGCGATCCGATGATGCGGTCTTCGACGTCGGCCGCCAGGGCCAGCACGATGCGCATCGATCAGCCCGCGACCAGCGGCTGGCTCACCGGCACGACCGAGATCGCGTCGGAGTTGGCGATCGCCTGCAGCACCCGCGCGACCGCGGTCTTCGGGACCAGCACCTCGACAGCATGCGAGTCGGCATCGAGGATGAGTCCGGACGCCTCGACGATCCGGACGACGGTGGCCGATCCCACCAGCACCGCCGGCGGCGCGTAGCGACCCGAGTTCTCCTGCTCGGCGGCCGACCAGAGGTCGATGACGGTGCCCGCATCGACTCCCCGGGGCAGCTCGCTGGACGTCCGGATCACGATGGACGCGTCGCGGATGCTCGTCGGCGCTCCCACGGCGGCGATCGGCACGAGCTCGCCGGCGGCGACCGAGCGGGTAACCATCACCCCTCCATCCGGAAGATCGCCGTCGGAGAGGTAGCGCCCATCCGCTCCGCCGAGTCGCACCTCGATGGTGGTCAGCTGATCGGCCGTCACCAGATCGCCCGCGGCCAGCGGCTCGGCCGCCGCGTAGACCGCGACGGTCCGTTCGGCGGATCCGACGACGAGCACCACTCCCGTCACCGAGCCGACGACCAGCAGGATGCCGAGGACGAATCTGACGTCGAGCCAGAACCGCGGGCGGCTCGCCCCGCCCACTCCAGTTCGCGGCGATCCGGCGCCCGATCCCACAACGCGCCCTGGTCGCGCACCTGGTGCGCGGTTGCCTCCGCCAGCCATGCCGTTCCCTTCGATCGAGAACCATGCTGACCTGGTGCCCGAATCGCCGCTGAAGTTATCCACAGGAGATCCCGCGGATCCGCCATCTGCTCCATCACGCGTGGTCAGACGCGGACCGCGAGGATCGCGGCGAAGCTGACGATCTCGATCGCCGTGAGCGCCGCCGCCCGGCGCGGAAGACCCGGCTCGTGCAGAGCGAGATCCAGATGGTCGCGGCCGACCCGGTCGATGGTGCCCTGCAATCCACCGGCCAGGGTCAGGAGCTCGAGCGGCACCCGCCTCCGACAGAGGTCGCGGAGCATGAACGCCAGCCCGAGCTTGGCCGTCAGCCCACGCTCTTCGGCGACCACCTCGACCTCGGCGAAGCGCGCGGTCGGCGGATCGAGCACGATGCCGGCGATCGCGCCGATCGGCACCACGATCTGCGTGGTCCGGATCGCGTCGTCGATGATCCGGCCGCTCAGCCAGTCCCGTCCGAAGGTCAGCGGCATGACCCGCAGGAGCTCACCAGACCCGAGTCGGATTCGCAGCGGCCGCTCGGGCTCGGCTCGAGCCATCGCCTGCAGCCGATCGCGCAGCACCAGCCGCCCCCGCCTGAGTCGCTCCTCTTCGGCGCGCGCGCCGGATTCCTCGGCGGACAGCCCGTCCTCGAGCTGCCCTTCGAGGTCGTCGAAGAGGTTGTCCCAGCGCATGGAAGCGAACGGTAGCCGGTCGATTCGGAACCGGGAGGGAGTTATCCACAGAGCAGGAATTGGAGCTGGACAGCCACAAGAGGGAGTGCTTCTATGTCGCCACCCGATGCGATCCGCCGCACCTCGACCCGGTCCCGACACCCTACTGGACACTCCGGCGGCTCTCTTTGGCGACCGTTCCGCAGGTCCCCACCCGAACTGGAGTCGCTATGTCCATGCCTCGAACGCCATCGTCACGCAGCACGCGCCGTCCGATCGGGCCCGCGGCGTCCCGGTCCAAGTCCACGCACAACATGACCTCCGACGACGAGCTCTTCGGACCGCAGCCGACTCCGATCGCGGAGCTGGGAGACCCCGAGCGGGTGCTCCGCTTCCTCGCGCTGGCGATGGTCGAGGTCGATGAGGGCGCCCGTGAACTCGACCAGATCGCCCACATCCTCGACGAGAGCGTCTACCGCCGTCTGATGGGCCGCGCCGCGCTGCTGCATCGCGCACGGCTCCTCGAGCGAGGACCGTCGACGCGCATGCGCCCCACCATCACCGTCGGTCGGATTCACGCGCGGTCGCCACGCGAGAACGTGCTGGAGGCCGTCGTGATGGTCACCTACAACGAGCTGACCCGAGCCGTGGCCGTCCGCCTCGAGGGCGTGGACCACCGCTGGCGCGCGATGGCATTGGACATCCTCTGACGCCACAGCGCCCATCCGCCGTGCTGGTGGGAACGTTCGTTGCCTCAGGTGACCCGAATGGCGGGTCATGGGACGGCGAGGTGACCTGAATGGCGACCTTCAGGCCCTAGTACCCACCCTTCGGGTCACCTCGCCAACCACCCGACGCAGCGCGCTTGATGGCGGGAGCCGCTACTTGCGCTTGTCGGCGGCCCGACGCTCGGCGCGGTTGACCGGGGCGGGAGCGGGAGGCTGACCGCCGCTCTGCTGGCCGAATGCGCCGCGCGCTGCCGGAGCCGGACGTCCACCAGCCGGCGGGCGCTGCCCCTGCGGGGCGGGACGCTGCGCGGGGGGCGGTCCCGGCTGCGCGAATCCGGGCGCGAGCGTCTGAGCCTGGCTCTCTTCGCGCTGCTGGGCACGAGCCGTCGCGGCGCGCTCCAGCTGGCCGCGCTGGTTGCGCACCTCGACGCCACCTGCATCGCTCGGAGCGGAGTAGCTGAGGTTCTGCGCTGGCGCGGCGGTCCCACCGAGGCCCTTGGCCTGCACGACGGGCTGGGCCACGAGGCCCGGTCCGCCGAGGTTGGGCGTGACCTCGACCTCGAGGTTGAACAGGTAGCCGACGGTCTCCTCGCGGATCTGCCCCATCATGTTCTGGAACAGGGCGAAGCCCTCGCGCTGGTACTCGACGAGCGGATCGCGCTGCGCCATGGCGCGCAGGCCGATGCCGTCCTTCAGGTAGTCCATCTCGTAGAGGTGGTCGCGCCAGCGGCGGTCGATCACCGAGAGGACCACTCGACGCTCGAGCTCGCGCATGGCCGGCGCACCGAGCCCGGACTCGCGCTTCTCGTAGGCGATCCGGGCGTCGGAGAGGATCTCGCGCCGGATGAAGGTGCGGTCGACGCGGCCCTTGGATCCGGCCTCGGCGAGCACCTCGTCGATGGTGATCGTGATCGGGTAGAGCGTCTTCAGCTCGGCCCACAGGGCGTCGAAGTCCCAGTCCTCGCTGTTGCCGCCCGAGGTGTGCGAGTCGAGCACGTCATCGACGACGCTCTCCAGGAACCCCTGGGTGCGCTCGTGCAGGTCGCCGCCCTCGAGGATGCGCCGGCGGTCGGCGTAGATCGCCTCGCGCTGGCGGTTGAGGACGTCGTCGTACTTGAGGACGTTCTTGCGGATCTCGGCGTTGCGCGCTTCGACCTGCGACTGGGCCGATCGGATGGCCCGGCTGACGACCTTCGACTCGATGGCGAGGTCGTCGGGGACTCCCCCGCGACCCATCAGCGCCTCGGCGGCACCCGCGTTGAACAGGCGCATGAGGTCGTCGGTGAGCGACAGGTAGAAGCGGCTCTCGCCCGGGTCGCCCTGGCGACCGGACCGGCCGCGCAGCTGGTTGTCGATGCGCCGCGACTCGTGCCGCTCGGTGCCGAGCACGTACAGTCCGCCGGCGGCGACCACGCGCTCCGCCTCCTTGCCGACCTCGGACTTCACGCGGGCGAAGACGTCATCCCAGGCGGCCTCGTACTCGTCGGGGGTGTCGATGGGCGAGAGACCCTGGTTGTGCATCTCGGCGACGGCAAGGAACTCGGCGTTGCCGCCGAGCATGACGTCCGTTCCGCGGCCGGCCATGTTCGTGGCGACAGTGACCGAGCCGAGACGGCCGGCCTGGGCGACGATCGCGGCTTCGCGGGCGTGGTTCTTGGCGTTGAGGACTTCGTGGCGCACGCCCTTCTTGGCGAGCAGGCGGGAGAGGTACTCGCTCTTCTCCACGCTGGTTGTTCCGACGAGCACGGGCTGGCCGGACTTGTGGCGATCCGCGATGTCCTCGACGACCTGCGCGAACTTGGCCTGCTCGTTCTTGTAGACGAGGTCGGGCTGGTCCTGGCGCTGCATCGGCCGGTTGGTCGGGATGGGGACCACGCCGAGCTTGTAGGTCGACATGAACTCGGCGGCCTCGGTCTCGGCCGTTCCGGTCATGCCGGAGAGCTTGGAGTAGAGGCGGAAGTAGTTCTGCAGGGTGATCGTGGCGAAGGTCTGGTTCTCGGCCTTGACCTCGACGCCCTCCTTGGCCTCGATGGCCTGGTGGATGCCCTCGTTGTAGCGGCGGCCGGTCAGGATGCGGCCGGTGTGCTCGTCGACGATGAGCACCTCGCCGTTCATCACGACGTAGTCCTTATCCTTCTTGAACAGGGCGGAGGCCTTGATCGAGTTGTTGAGGAACGAGATGAGCGGGGTGTTCGCGGACTCGTAGAGGTTGTCGATGCCGAGGTGGTCTTCGACCTTCTCGATCCCGGGCTCGAGCACGCCGACGGTGCGCTTCTTCTCGTCGACCTCGTAGTCCTCGCCGGGCAGCAGGCGCTTGGCGATGTTGGCGAACTCGGTGAACCAGCGGTTGGCCTCGCCGGACGCCTGGCCCGAGATGATCAGCGGCGTGCGGGCCTCGTCGATGAGGATCGAGTCGACCTCGTCGACGACGGCGAAGTAGTGGCCGCGCTGCACCAGGTCGGCGGGCTGCCAGGCCATGTTGTCGCGGAGGTAGTCGAAGCCGAACTCGTTGTTCGTGCCGTAGGTGATGTCCGCGGCGTACTGCTCCCGGCGCTCCGCAGGGGTCTGACCCGAGAGGATCACGCCGGTCGTCATCCCGAGCGCGCGGAAGACGCGGCCCATCAGCTCGGACTGGTAGCTCGCGAGGTAGTCGTTGACCGTGATGACGTGCACCCCGCGCGAGGTGATCGCGTTGAGGTAGGCGGGCAGGGTGGCCACGAGGGTCTTGCCCTCGCCGGTCTTCATCTCGGCGATGTTGCCCAGGTGCAGCGCTGCGCCGCCCATGACCTGGACGTCGAAGTGGCGCAGGCCGAGTGTGCGGGTCGATGCCTCGCGCACCGCGGCGAAGGCTTCGGGAAGCAGCTCGTCGAGCGATTCGCCGTTGCCGTAGCGCTCACGGAGCACGACGGTCTCGTGGCGGAGCTCGTCATCCGTGAGGTGCTTGAAGTCCTCTTCGAGCTGGTTGACCTGCTTCGCGTAGTTCTCGAGCCTGCGCAGGATCCGGCCTTCGCCGACGCGGAGGACCTTTTCGAGTACGGATGCCACGTGTCTCCTTGGTGATGTGCCGACGGCTGGAATGCCATCACGCAGAGATCACCCCCGACCCCTGCAAACGCCTGAGCGTACCAGCGTTACCTATCTGTAATCCCGGCGCAGAGCCGCGCCAGCGGCGACAGCCGGGATGGTGAGCGGGTCGCGCACGCTTGCGCGACCCGGACGAACCATGCGGGAGGCGGCGCGTAGTTGGGCCCTCGGAGCCTCCCAGCCACAGACGTTGGTCGAGGAGGCCGTTCACGGCCGTCTCGAGACCGGCTGCATTCGGCAACCGGTCTCGATACGGCGCTGGCGCGCCTACTCGACCAACGAGGGGCAGACCTAGCGGCGCAGGGCGCGGGCCGCGGTGGCCACTTCCTGCAGCTCGTCGGCTGCGGCGTCGAGGTGGATGACACCGTAGTCCCAGCCCTTGCGCCGGTAGACGACGCTGGGGCGGTCGCTCTCGGAATCGATGAAGAGGTAGAAGTCGTGCCCGACGAGCTCCATGTAATAGAGGGCGTCGTCGACGGTCATCGGCGTGGAGGCGAACACCTTGTGCCGGATCACGACGGGCGAATAGTCGTAGTCGTCGACGGGGGCGCCGTCGTCGGTGTGCAGCGCCGCGTACTGCTCGGCGTTCAACGAGGACAGATCCATGGCGGCCGTGAGCACGGGTGGCTCCTCGACGGTACGGCCGATGGTGGTCTGCCGTGCGGAGTCGCTGATCGATCCCGTCTGCGCGTCGACCCGGCGCAGGACTTCCGCGTCCGCGGGTTCGACGTCGACGAGTCGGAAGTCTCGATGGTCCACCGACCGCATCGTCGTGGGCCGGTGCTGGCCGCGATGGACCTTGCGCCGATCCTTCGCCCGGCGCAGCCGTTCCATCAGCTTGTCAAAGGCGAAGTCGAACGCCGCGTACTTGTCATTCGCGCCCGCTTCGGCGCGCACCACCGGTCCGGGACCGATCAGGGTCAGCTCGACGCGGTCGTCGCCCGCCGTGCCGTTGGTCTCGTGATGCCGGCAGAGCCGGATCTCCAACGCCAGGGCCCGTTCGGCGAGCTGCTCCACCTTGGCAGCCTTGTCCTCGACATGGTCTCGGAACCGATCGGTGATCCCGGCCCCACGTCCGGTGATGGTTATGTCCATGCTGACCTCCCGCGATCGAAGCGCTCGCCCGAACGGTCCCCCGACGCGTGATTTGGGTCCGCTTTCTGTGCGAGCGAGCTGATCTTCGTCGAGGACGGGCGATCTGGAACGCCTTTCCCTGAACCTAGTCCGGCGTCTCGCCACTGTCACTGGGCAGGACCTGGGGATCCCTCAACACGCCCCTATTGGGGCGGCCGACGGGGGCGCGGTGCAGAGCTGTCGAGGCGACGGTGGCGGCGCCCAGCACGCACCCGCCTGCAGCTCGGATCGCCCGGGAAGCCTCAGTGATGCTGGCGCCCGTCGTGAGCACGTCGTCCACCAGGATGAAGGCTCGACCCGACAGATCGGCGCGGGCAGCCATGCTTCCGACGAGGTTGCGGTGGCGCTCCTCCGCCGAGAGGGATGCCTGATCGCGGACCGATCGGACGACGCGGAGGGTGGGCGAGGACGGCAGACGGGCTGCGTGCAGTGCGAGCTGGACCGGTCGATAGCCGCGTCGGCGGATGGCGGCACGTGAGCTCGGCATCGGGGTGAGCTCGATCGGCCACTCGCAGTCGGCCGCGATGGCGAGCGCTCCGCTCACCGCCCAGCGGAGCGCGCCGCCGATGGCGTGCGCGGCATCCGTTCGGCCGGAGTCCTTGAACGCCACGACGATCGCGGCCACGACCCCGTCATAGGCCGCGGCACTGACAACGTCGATCGTTCCGATCCGCCGGTGCAGCAGCGGCTGGACGAGCGCTGCGGCGCAGACCGTGCAGACGGCGCGGTCGGGCGCTCCGCAGCCGCTGCAGTCCACGGGCAGCACGAGCGCGACAGCATCGAGCAGCGCACCGAGGGCGATGCGCCAGGCGGCGGCGGTGTCAGGCGGGCGCATGGGGAGAGGATGCGCTCGGAAGCACGGCGGAAGGGGCCGTCGGTCGGATCTGTGCGGAACTCGTCCCGGAGCGCGCCTGGGGACGAACGCCGTCGTCGAGGCGGATCGGGCTCAGCGCTGGGTCGCGAGCAGCTGCACGCCGCTCACCGTCGCCTGCCAGTTCGTTCCGCGCAGCACCTCGACATCGCCCGACTGGGTCAGCACTCGCAAGCCGTTCTGGCCGTTGCCGCCCACCACCGAGACGGCGTCGGTGAGCCGCGGAAGAGCGGTGCTCGGGCCGCCGATGTCTTGGAGGATCACTCGGTAGTCCGCCTCCCCCACCCGCACCAGGGTGGCCACCGATGACTCGTCCACCCACGTGGTCGTGATTCCGGTCCCTGCGGGCAGCACGAGCTCGTAGGCGTCATCGGAGAGGGTGAAGGGCGAGCCCTGCTCGTCCCGGATGATGCCGTAGACCCGCAGCACCGACGCTCCGCCGATGTCGAGGAGAACAAGCAGTCGGGTGCTGTCCCGCGAGACCGCCATCGATCGGATCGCGGTCGCGTCAGTCCATGGCACCTCGATCGGGGTCGCAACACCCTCCAGCGTGACGGCCCGCAGGTTGGCGGGGTCGGTCGATGGGACGCTCCAGACGATGCCGCCGCCGTCGAGACCGGGTGCGATCAGATCGGCTCGATCATCGACGAGCGCCGCCGCACCGGTCGCGCTGACCGCCTGCACGCCGCTCGGAGTCAGCACCGCCGCGCTGTCGAAGCTGGTCGGCATGGTCACCGCGATCGGCTGAAGTCCGGCGATCGCCTCGCCGATCGGCCCGAGCGAGGTGGTGGTCGAGCCCCCGACCAGGCCGAAGGTCCCGTTGCTCAGCACGAGCGGTCGCGCGTTGACGAGTGGCTCCAGGACGGGCCCGCCCTCGCCGAACTCGGGGATCGCCACGTTGCGACCGTCCACGTTGATCCGGACGGAGGCGATTGAGCCGCCCTCCAGGGAGCTGGCGAGCTGCAGCTTCATCCGCTGCTGGGTGATGGAATCGGCGGTCGCGACGACGTCGTTGAGCTCGACGTCCGCGATCCCTCCGGTGGTCGGCACGGACTGCCGGGCGAGCCGGGTACCCGGGGGGAACGCGGAGAACACCGATTTCAGCAGCGGGGCGGCAGGCCCCGCGAGCAGCGCCTCGACGATGCGCGTGGGCGAGTCGGCGGTAGAGGGGAACCAGCGCAGGTCGGGCACGAGATAGTTGTACGAGGAGTCGTAGAAGTAGAGCGCGCGCTGGGCGAAGAGGGTCTCGAACTGCTGGCGCAGCAGCACGACGCCGTCGGGCGCATCGCTGATCCGCCACTGGCCGTCCTCCTGCACCAGGGTGAAGCCGAGGTCGAACGGGTCGCCCTCGGCGAGCTCGGTGTAGCGGCCGGTGGAGTCGACCGAGGCGACGGCGGGCACCACGAGGTGGACCTCTCCTTCGCTCTCGAGCACGGTGGTGGCCTGCTGGTGCACGAGGACGGAGGCGGACGGATCCCAGGTCGTCGCGAATGCGGCGCTCAGGTACTGGCGGGCGACCTTGTAGTTGTCCTGCGGGCCGGTGCCGGCCGCGATGAACCCCTCGACGATCTCGGTGGCGGCCGCCCCGTCGGTCGGTCCGCTCGGGCTGAAGACGGTGGAGGGGGGAGCCTCGGCGTCGGCACGATTGCCGGCCTGGACCGATCCACTGAGCGGGATCGTGGCGCAGCCCGAGAGTGCGATCGCACCGGCGAGCAGCCCGCCGATCAGGGTGAGCATGCGGGTGCGTCCTCGCGAGCGGCGGATCGGTCGGCAGATCGGTCGGTCGCTCATCGTGCGTCCTCCGGTGCGTGGGGCGCGTCGTCGGGCGGGAGCGGCAGCGGGGACGACTCGATGGGCGCGCGCGGCGAGCGCGGCAGGGTGAGTCGGAAGCAGGAGCCGCGTCCTTCGGCCGACCAGACGTTGAGCCAGCCCGCGTGCAGGGTGGCGTCCTCGAGGGAGATCGCGAGGCCGAGGCCCGTGCCGCCGGTGGTCCGCTGACGGGACGGGTCGGCGCGCCAGAAGCGGTCGAACACCCGGTCCGCGTCAGCACGGGTCATGCCGATGCCATGGTCGCGGACGGCGATCGCGACGGCCGTGGCATTGCTGTCGATGGTGACGGTGATCGGCTTGCCCTCGCCGTGCTCGATGGCGTTGCCCAACAGGTTGCGCACGATCCGACGGATCCGCCGCGCATCCATCTCCGCCTCGAAGTGCCCACCCGGAGCCACCAGCTCGACCACCGATCCCTTGCGGTCGGCGAGGGTCTCGACGGTGGCGATCGCCTCTTCGGCGAGGTGCACGAGGTTGACGGGCGCGAGCTCGATGTCGGCGGCGCGCGCGTCGTAGCGGCTGATCTCCAGGAGGTCGGACAGCAGCGACTCGAAGCGCTCGACCTGGGTGTGCAGCAGCTCGGCGGTGCGGGCACTGGTCGGATCGAAGTCGCCGCGATTGTCGTAGAGCACGTCGCCGGCGAGCCGGATGGTGGTCAGCGGGGTCCTGAGCTCATGCGACACGTCGGAGACGAAGCGCTGCTGCACCTGGGAGAGCCCGGCCAGCTGCACGATCTGGCGCTGCAGGCTGTCCGCCATCCCGTTGAACGACCTCGCCAGGGTGGCGATCACGTCCTCGCCGCGCTCGGGGATTCGCTCTTCGAGCTGTCCGGCCGCGAGTTTGCGGCTGGTCTCCGCAGCGACCCGGATGGGTGCGATGACCGACTGGACGACGATCCAGGTGACGCCTGCGATGAGCATGATGAGCGCGAGTCCGCCGATCAGCAGCGTGTTCTGCACGAAGGAGAGGGACTGCTGGACGTCGGCGAGGTCGTAGAGCAGATAGAGCTGGTAGGTGCCCTGAGTCGGGACGTTGACCGTCGATCCGACGATCAGCCCGGGATGCGGAGCGCCGGCTGCGGGGATGCTGACCGACTGGTAGTACTGGTCGTCCTGCCCCGTCGACACCTCGTCCTGCAGCTCGTCGCTGAGCAGGGTGGCGGTGCCCCGGGTGGACACATTGGGTACGGCGAAGTTGACCTGGGTGCCGGGGGCGCGCTGCAGCGCGATGCCTGCGTTGGAGGTTGCGATGGACTCGACCTGGGTGAGCACCTGCAGCTGGAGCACCGACAGCGCGCTGCCGTCGGCCGCGGTGGTGGAGTCGAACAGGCTCTGCGCGGCGTCGACGGCGCGATCCGATTCCGCCCGCACCTGATCGACGCGCGCCTGGAACAGGCCGTTGCCGATCGTGTACGACATGTACGTGCCGGTCGCGAGGAGCGCGATCGCGGACAGCGCCACGGTGATCGCGACGATCCGCACCTCGAGGGAGCGCCGGAACGCGGAGGCGATCGCCGACCCCACGGTTCGAGGCAGTCGGGTGAGGGCCGAGAGTCGGATGCCGAGCGGGATCCGGGACAGCCCGGCGGAGCTCGGCGGGATAGTCATGGCGCGGGGTGGATCAGGCGGGAGCGCCGGCGCGATAGCCGACTCCGCGGACCGTCATGACGATGCGCGGGTTCTCGGGGTCCTCTTCGACCTTGGCGCGCAGGCGCTGCACGTGCACGTTGACCAGGCGGGTGTCCGCCTTGTAGTGGTAGCCCCAGACCTGCTCGAGCAGCATCTCGCGGGTGAAGACCTGCGAGGGCTTGCTGGCCAGCGCGAGCAGCAGGTCGAACTCGAGAGGGGTGAGGCCGATACGCTCGCCGCCACGACGGACCTCGTGTCCGGCCGAGTCCACGACCAGGTCGCCGACCTTGAGCATCCCGCTGTCGCTGGAGTACGGACGCAGCCGGGCGCGGATGCGGGCGACCAGCTCCTTGGGGTTGAACGGCTTGACGATGTAGTCGTCGGCGCCGGACTCGAGGCCGCGCACCACGTCGGAGGTCTCGGACTTCGCGGTCAGCATGATGATCGGAGTGCCGGATTCGGCGCGGATCTGCTCGCAGACGTGGATGCCGTCGATGCCGGGCAGCATGAGGTCGAGCAGGACGAGGTCGGGGCGGACGTCGCGGAACACTCCCAGCGCGCGGGACCCGTCGGCGCAGAAGCTCGGCTCGATGCCCTCGGTGCGCAGGACGATTCCGATCATCTCGGCGAGCGCCGTGTCGTCATCGACGACGAGTACACGGGCGGGCGGGGCGGCGGGATCGGTCATGCTGTGCCGATTGTAGTCCGCGAGACCTGTGCCGGCACGGAGGGCCGGGCCGGGGATCTTCCGCCGGAGCGTCCGCGGCGCGCCTGGTGGTGCCGCGACGTCGTCCCTGATCAGCGCGCGAGTCCGCCCGACGGCCGTCGGACGGAGCGAGCATCCCACCCTGCGCCCGTTCCCTGCGTCGGCAGGAGCGCATGTGACACGATTGGGCCATGACCAACGCGGGCGACGGCAACGGCTGGCAGGCTCCCGGCGGCTCGTCGGACAGTTCGTCCGAGAGCGGGCGCGAGGGATCCGGCGCGACTGCGCCGGCCGACCCGCCCGGCGCATCCGCTCCCGAGCAGCCGCGCTACGGGCAGTTCGCGCCGCCGACCGGCTATGGCGCGCCGACCGCCGGCTACGGCGCCCCGGCCGCCTCCGATGCTCAGACGTACGCGGCTCCGGTCCTCCCCAGCGCGCCGGTGGGCTGGACCCCACCGCCCAAGCCCGGCATCGTCCCGCTGCGTCCGCTCGGATTCGGCGCCCTGCTGGCCGCACCCTTCCGCTACCTGCGTCACTCTCGCGGCGTGCTCGGCTTCGCTCTCCTGCTGCAGGTCGGCCTGCTCGTGCTCATCGGGCTGATCGGCGTCGCGGTGTTCTTCGGAGGCTTCAATCGGATCACCGACTACACGGATCCCGACCAGAACCCGCTGATCGCCGGATCCATCGCAGCGAGCATCATCGCCGCGATCGGCTACCTCCTGCTGAACCTCGTCGTCTCCGCCTTCATCCAGGGCGTCGTCGTCGTGGACATGTCGCTCGCCGTCCTCGGCCAGAAGCAGAGCCTGCGCCAGCTCTGGCAGCGCGTGAAGCCCTCGTTCTGGGCGCTCGTGCGCTGGACGCTGCTGCTGTCCGTCGCCGTGATCATCGCGCTGCTCGTGCTCACCGGCATCGTGCTCATCGGTGTGGCGATCGGCGGCGTCGGCCTCGCGATCAGCATCGGAGTCACGATCCTCCTCGCCCTCGGCGCGATCGTGCTCGGTGTCTGGCTGTTCGTCAAGTTCTCGATCACCCCCAGCATCATCGTGCTCGAGCGCTCCAAGGCGCTGCCCGCCGCCCGCCGCTCGTGGGCGCTGACGACCGGCTACTTCTGGCGCACGCTCGGTGCCCAGCTGCTCACCGCGGCGATCATCTACCTGGCGTCCTACCTGATCAGCATCCCCTTGGGACTGCTCCAGTTCGTCGGCCTGATCATCGATCCGACCGGCAGCAGCGGCGCTGCCATCGCCGTCATCATCGTCGTCTACGTGCTGTCCACCGTCGTCAGCCTGCTGATCGGCACGGTGGGCGCCCTCGTGCAGGCGGCCCTCGTCTCGCTCATCTACATCGACCTCCGGATGCGCAAGGAAGGCCTCGACCTCGTGCTCCAGCGCCACGTCGAGCAGACCGGCTCGAGCACAGCGAACAGCGCGGGGAGCAGCACCGGCTACTCCGACCCCTCGGCGGCCGGTACACCCGCCGACCCGTACGCCCCGCTCACGCGGGAGTTCGCCTGATCGCACCGGTCGCCGTTCCGCTCGAACCGGATGGCGACCAGGGCAGGCAGTGGCTCACCGACGAGCTGAGCAAACAGGTCTACCAGGCGGCAAAGCCGACCCCGTTCGACCTGGCGGCCCAGGCGATCTCCGACTGGTTCAACTCGCTGCTGAGGAGTGCGGGACAGGCGCAGGGCGCCATCGGACTGGTGCTCGTGGTGATCCTCATCACCGGCATCATCGTGGCCGCCTTCTTCATCTTCGGACGGCCTCGACTCAGCCGCCGGAGCGGGGTCGCTGCCGAGCTGTTCGGTGAGGACGACGCCCGCGGCTCGGCGGAGCTGCGCCGCTCGGCCGAACAGGCTGCCGCGGCGGGCGACTTCACCCTCGCCCTCGAGGAGCTGTATCGAGCGATCGCGCGCGGCCTCGCCGAGCGCACCATCGTGGAGGTCTCCCCCGGCACCACAGCCCGTGGATTCGCGCGGCGAGCGGGAATCGCGTTCCCGGCGGAGGCGGCCAGGCTGGCGTCATCCGCCGAGGACTTCGACGACGTCCGGTATCTCGGCCGGACCGGAACGCGCGAGCAGTACGAGCGGCTTCTGGACCTCGACCGCACGCTGTCGACGGCCCGTCCCAGCGCTCTCGAGGCCGCGAGGTGAGCCTGTTCGACGGCGGGACGGCGACCGCGACGGCGCCCACGGTGTCGGTGACGTCCGGCTCGTCCGACAACGCGGCGTCGGCATCACCGCGGCAGGCCTTCCGCCGCGCCTCCTTCTGGATCGTCTTCGGCGCCATCGCGATCGTGGTGGGCATCATCAGCACGATCGCGGCGGGCGGGGTCACGCCGACCGATCGATTCGGCGCGGACAACGCCGGCCCGACGGGCGGCCGCGCGCTCGCGGAGGTGCTGAGGCAGCAGGGCGTCACCGTCACGGCGGCCGGTTCGGCCGACGAGGTCACGGAGCTCGCGGCCGATCCCGCCGACACCACGCTGATGCTCTACGACACCAACGCCTTCCTCACGTCGCAGTCCGCGGCGGAGCTGCAGGGCGTCGCGGATCGGATCGTGCTCGTCGAGCCGACCGCGGATCTGCTCGACGTCTTCGCGCCGGATGTCGCGACGGCCGGGTCCCCGGACGTCGGAAGCGACGCGTCCTCCCTCGCGGCCGCGTGCTCGGTTCCCGCGGCGCAGCGCGCGGGCAGTGTCACGGTGGGCAGCATGAGCGTCCAGCCGCTGGATGACTCCGACTCATCGCAGACCCAGTTCTGCTTCCCCGATGATTCCGGGCGCTACCTGCTGGCCCAGCTGACCGCCGGCTCCACGACCGTGACGGTGCTGCCCGACTCCGAGCCGTTCACGAACGAGCAGATCACCCGATCGGGCAATGCGTCGCTGGCGCTCAGTCTGCTCGGCGAGACGGATCAGCTCATCTGGTACCTGCCCGGGCTGGGCGATCTGGCCGGCGGCGAGGACGTTCCGACCGTGGCCGACCTGACGCCGGAGTGGGTCACCCCGATCCTGCTGCTGCTGATCGTGGTGTTCGTCGCCGCGGCGGTCTGGCGAGGTCGGCGCCTCGGGCCTCTGGTCATCGAGAACCTGCCCGTGGTCGTCCGCTCCCGCGAGACGATGGAGGGTCGGGCGCGGCTCTATCAGAGATCGTCGTCGCGGGGCCGGGCGCTCGACAACCTCCGGATCGGCACCATCGGTCGAGTGGCCACCATGCTCAATCTCTCGCGCACCTCGTCGGTCGACGAGGTCGTCGATGCGACAGCCGCCCTGCTCGGCGAGCCGGCGTCGATCCTTCGCGCCCTGCTGCGCGACCTCGAGCCGGCCACCGACGCCGACCTGGTCCGGATGAGCGACGAGCTGCTCCGCCTGGAGCGCGCCGTCCGCCGGGCGACCAGCCCTCTGGGGCCTTCGTGATCCGCCGCCGCCTCCCCGCGTCCTCTCCCCTCCCGTCCACTTCCACGGATCAGGTGATTCTCACGAATCAGGCGATTCTGCGATTTCGAACACGGATCAGGCGATTTTCACCTGATCCGGGATCAAAGACCTGATCCGTGACACTCCCCGAGAACGAAAGAATGACTACATGAGCGTCGAACTCCGTCAGCAGCTCGAGCGCGTGCGCACCGAGGTCGGCAAGGCGGTGGTGGGCCAGGACGGCGCCGTCACCGGGATGATCATCGCGCTGCTCGCCCGCGGGCACGTGCTGCTCGAGGGCGTGCCCGGTGTCGCGAAGACGCTGCTGGTGCGCACGCTCAGCCACACGCTGCAGCTCGACACCAAGCGCGTCCAGTTCACCCCCGACCTTATGCCGGGCGATGTCACCGGATCGGTCGTCTACGAGCCCTCGTCCGCGGGCTTCGTGTTCCGCGAGGGACCTGTCTTCACTAACATCCTGCTCGCCGACGAGATCAACCGCACGCCTCCGAAGACGCAGTCCGCACTGCTCGAGGCGATGGAGGAGCGTCAGGTCTCGGTCGACGGTCGCACGCTGCCGCTGCCGACGCCCTTCATGGTCGCCGCCACGATGAACCCGATCGAGTACGAGGGCACCTACACGCTGCCGGAGGCGCAGCTCGATCGGTTCCTGCTCAAGCTCGTGCTCGACCTGCCGCCGCGCGACACAGAGTTCGAGGTCCTCCGGCGGCACGCTCGTGGCTTCGATCCGCGCAATCTGGACGCCGCCGGCGTCACGGCGGTCCTCGGTCCCGCCGAACTCGCCGCGGCGCAGAAGGCGGTCTCGGCCGTCGGCGCCTCGGACGATGTGATCGGCTACGCGGTCGACCTCGCGCGCGCGACTCGCAGCTCGCCGTCGGTCAAGCTGGGCGTCTCGCCGCGTGGCACGACCGCCCTGCTCGCCGCATCCAAGGCATGGGCGTGGCTGCAGGGCTTCGAGAGCGTGACACCCGACCACATCCAGGAGATGGCGCTGCCGGTGTTCCGTCACCGCCTCGCTCTCCGCCCCGAGGCCGAGCTCGAGGGTGTGTCGGTCGATGCGATCCTGCGCTCGATCCTCGCCCAGGTCCGCGTCCCGATCTGATCCGATGCCGTCCATCCTCATGAAAGCGGCGACCGCCGGCGCTTCCTCCTGTTCGTCGGTCGAGGAGCGCCTGCCGGGCGCGTCTCGAGACCGGCTGCCGTCGTCGAACGCTCGGCACCCGAACGTCGCGTCGACCGCCGAAGCGCGCTGATGGCGGTCACCGGCAGATTCGTGCTCTTCGTGCTCATCGGCATCGTGCCGGTGCTCGCGTTCGGAGTGCTGTTCGACGCGGGAGGTGCCTCGCTCGCGATCTGGCTCCTGGTCAGCATCCTGCTCGGCGTCCTCGATCTCGCTTTCGCCGCGTCACCCCGCACGGTCGGCGTCGAGCGCACCCTTCCCTCGCGGATCCGACTCGGCGAGAGCGCGGACGCCCGGCTGCTCGTCACGAACAACGGATCCCGCACCCTCCGCGGGCTGGTCCGCGACGCCTGGCAGCCGTCCGCTGGCGCCAACCGCACGCGCTTCCCGATGACGATCCCCGCGGGCGAGCGGCGCGCGGCCGACTTCACCCTCGTCCCGTTCCGCCGCGGCGAGCGCCGCACATCGCAGGTGACCGTGCGCTCGAACGGACCCCTCGGACTCTGGGCCCGCCAGGCGACCCTCTCCGCGCCGGGAGCCGTGCGCGTGCTGCCGCCGTTCAACTCTCGACGGCACCTGCCGTCCCGGCTGACGCGACTCCGCGAGCTCGACGGTCGGACGAGTGTGATGGTGCGCGGACAGGGCACGGAGTTCGACTCCATCCGCGAGTACGTCCGCGGCGACGACGTGCGCTCGATCGACTGGCGCGCGACCGCTCGGCGCAGCAGCGGACCGGACGGATCGGCCCAGCAGGTGATGGTGCGCACCTGGCGCCCCGAACGCGATCGCCGGGTGGTAATCGTGATCGACTCAGGACGCACCTCGGCCGCGCGAGTCCAGGACGAGACGCGGCTCGACACGGCCTTCGAGGCGTCGCTGCTGCTCGCCGCCCTGGCCACCCGCGCCGGCGACCGGGTCGACATGTTCTCGTACGACCGCCGAGTGCGCGCCCGCGTGCAGGGAGCGGTCGGCGCGGAGCTGCTGTCCCGGATGGTCGATGCGATGGCGCCCCTCGAGCCCGATCTGATCGAGACCGACTGGACGGCCGTTCCCTCTCAGGTCCGATCGATCAGCTCGCAGCGCTCGCTGGTGGTGATCCTGACGTCCATCGAGTCGGCGGGCGCCTCGAGGGCACTGCTGTCGATGCTCCCCCAGCTGACCCGTCGGCACGTCGTGGTCGTGGCATCGGTCGTCGATCCGGAGATCCTCGCGAGCACAGGTCAGCGCGGCGATCGCGAGGAGGTCTACCGGGCCGCCGCCGCCGAGCGATCGCTGCTGGACGGCGAGCGCGTCGCCGCCGCCATCCGCCAGCTGGGCGCAGAGGTCGTCACCGGCGCACCCGCAGACCTGCCCCCGGCGCTCGCCGACCGCTACCTGGCCCTGAAGGCCGCCGGCCGCCTGTAGTCGCGAACGCGTCGCAGCAGCCGGCCGCCTTTCCTACCGTCGGTCACCTTTCAATCTCTCTCGGCCACCTTTCGTACCGTCGGCCACCTTTGGATCCCACTCGGCCACCTTTCGTACCGTGGGCCAGGTTTACAACCCGTGCCGTCGGTAGGAAAGGTGGCCGAGCGAGTCCCCGAGAAGCCGATCCGCTCGGCCTCAGCCCTATCGGGCGAGGAGGCCGGCGATATCCAGGATCGCGCCCAGCCCGAGGGAGATGACGGTGGCGAGCGAAACTCCCCCGACGGCGAACGCGGTGATCGACAGCGCGAGGACCCATCCCTCGGCCTTGGGCCTGTCGACCGTCTCGACGTCCTGCAGCACCTCGAGGTCCCCGAGCTCGACCAGCTGCTCGCCGGTGGGATCGACCCCCGCGGGACCCGCCTGCTGCGCGGAGTGCACGTGCATCTGCGGATCGACCATCAGCCGGCCGTCAACTGTCGCGCGCCGGATTCGAACTCGTCGATGTCGCCCGTCTGCCCAGCTCGGTAGGCCCGCCCGCCGATGACGATCATGTAGAAGAGGAACGCTCCGAGCGCGAGGGCGCCGATCGCGACCTTGATCTGCCAGGGCCACGGCTGAGGGGTGACGAAGCCCTCGATGATGCCCGAGACGAACAGCACGATCACCAGTCCGATGGCGACCGAGAACAGTGCGCGCGCATCCTCCGCGAGCGCGCGTCCTCGGGTGCGACCGCCCGGCGCGATCCACGCCCAGAAGATGCGCAGCCCTGCAGCCGCCGCGACGAACACCGCCGTCAGCTCGAGCAGGCCGTGCGGAAGGATGTACTGGAAGAAGGTGTCGCCCTTGTCGTAGGCGAACATCACGCCGCCGGCGGTGCCGACGTTCTGCGCGTTGGACAGCACCACATAGGGCACCCATACCCCGGTGATCCCGAAGGCCACGCACTGCGCGGCGATCCAGGCATTGTTCGTCCAGACCTGACCGGCGAACGACGCCGCAGGATTCTCGCTGTAGTAGTCGGTGAAGTCGTTGTTCACGAATGCCTGCAGATCGGTGTTCTGGCCCAGTGCGGCGAGCACCCGCGGATCGCTGGCGATCCAGAATCCCCAGATAAAGGCGACGATCACAGTGACGGCGGCGACGGCGGCCGTGATCCAGCGGATCCGGTAGAGCGCAGCGGGCAGCTGGCCGGCGAAGAACAGGGGCAGGGTGCGCAGGAGGTTGCCGCCGACTCCGGTGAACCGCAGCCGTGCGCGGGACAGGGTGACGGACAGCCGATCGCCGATCAGCGTCGACCCGGCCGTGGTCTTGATGGCGGAGAGATTGGTCGCTCCTGCCTGATAGCGCTCGATGAGCTCGTCGGCCTCTGCGCCGTGCAGGTCGCGCCGCCGTGCGAGGGCGGCCAGGCGATCCCACTCCTCGCGATGCGCAGCGGTGTACGCGTCGAGGTCCACGCTTACGATGATAGGCATGCCCGATCGTCTGGACGGCCCCTCGATCGCCGATGACGAGGTGATCGTCGGCGAGGCGGTCGCGCTCGACGTGCGACCGGCGAGCGTGATCCTGCGAGCCGCGGGCGCCCTCATCGACATCGTCGCCGCCGGACTGGTGCTGCTCGCCTTCTTCACGGGCATCGGATTCGTCGTGCAGTTCAACTTCGACAACGCTCTGCTGGCGGCGCTGGCGATCACGATCATCGTGACCGTGCTGATCATCGTGCCGACCGTGGTCGAGCTGGTCACCGGCGGGCTGTCGCTCGGCAAGCTCGCGGTCGGCGTGCGGATCGTGCGCGACGACGGGGGTGCGATCGGCTTCCGCCACGCATTCGTGCGCGCGCTGACGGGAGTGCTGGAGTTCTGGTTCACGGCGGGCGGGCTGGCGCTGCTCGTCTCACTGCTCAATCCGCGTGCCAAGCGGCTGGGCGATCTGCTGGCCGGAACCTATTCGCAGCAGGAGCGGGTGCCCAAGACGATCGAGCCGATCTGGGGTGTCCCCGAATCGCTGCAGGAATGGTCGCGGCTCGCCGATGTCGGCCGCCTGCCGGATCGGCTCTCCCGGCGGATCGCCGCGTTCCTCGGTCAGGCGGGTCGGATGACGCCCTACTCGCGCGGCCGGATCGCCGCCGACCTCGCGGCCGAGGCGTCACCATGGGTGTCGCCCCTGCCGGCCGAGCTGGAGCCGGAGCTCTTCCTCGCCGCCGTCGCGGTCCTCCGCCGCGAGCGCGAGGCAACCGGGTACGCCCTGGAGCGGGACCGTCTGGCCCGCCTGGATCCGGTCCTGACCGGCAACCCCCACGGCTTCCCGAACCGCTGACCTCTTCCTGCGTTCCGGCCGAGTGTGCGCGCACGGGGTCAGCATGGCGCGCAGCGACAGGCTTCTCCGTGTCATAGGTCGCGAGCGGCGCCCGAAGGGTGCCCGAGCGACCGTATGGGGATGGCGTGCGGAATCCACCATCCGCGTCAGGCATATGGCGGTTCATTAGCGTCGCTAATGAGCTAGGCTAATGATCGAGATGACGACGATCGATCCTGACGACAACGAGCTGCGAATGCTCATCCAGAAGGTCGCACGGCGGATCCGGGCGAATCGCGGAGACGCCGACGTCACGGACACCCAGCTCGCGACAATGATGCGCATCACCCGGGAAGGTCCGACGACGCCCGGACGGCTTGCGGATCTCGAGAAGGTCAGCCCCCCATCGATGAACCGCACTCTCAATTCGCTCGAGGATCGTGGGCACATCCTGCGCACCCCCTCCCCCGATGACGCCCGCAAGGTGCTCGTCGACCTGACACCCGCCGCCCGCGACCTCATCGCCGAGACGAAGCGGCTGCGCGCAGAGTGGTTCAGCGCCCATCTCGATGTGCTGACCGAAGTCGAGCGCGCCCAGCTTCGCGACGTCCGCGACATCCTGCGGAAGCTGGCCGATTCGTGAGCGTGTGGTCAGTGGAGGTGAACGGATGAAGGCGATGTTCGCGTCGCTCAGCTGGGCGAACTACCGGCTCTGGTTCGCGGGGGCACTTCTCTCCAACATCGGCGCGTGGATGCAGCGCACGGCGCAGGACTGGATCGTCCTGACCGAACTGAGCGACCACAACGCGATCGCCGTCGGAATCACGATGGCTCTGCAGTTCGGCCCGCTCCTCTTCATCGCACCATTCGCCGGAGTGCTCGTAGACCGGATCAATGGGCGGAAGCTGCTCGTCATCACGCAGACGGCCCAGGCCGTGCTGGCCGTCGGACTCGGCGCCCTCGTCCTGTCCGGCCTCGCCCAGCTCTGGATGGTCTTCGTCTTCGCATTCCTGCTCGGCGTGGTGACGGCATTCGACAATCCCGCTCGCCAGACCTTCGTCGGCGAACTGGTGCCCGCGAAATCGCTGCCGAACGCGATCGCGCTGAACTCGGCGTCCTTCAACTCCGCTCGCCTCATCGGGCCGGCCATCGCGGGCGTCTCGGTCGCCGCGCTCGGCGCGGGCTGGGTGTTCGTCATCAACGGCGCGACCTTCGCCTTCGTGCTTCTCGCCCTGTGGCGACTCCGCACCGACGAGCTGCGGGTCGTGGCGAAGGCCCCACGCGCTCGTGGACAGATCCGCGAGGGGATCCGGTACATCCGTGGCCGCTCCGACCTCGTCGTCGTGCTGATGATGACCTTCCTCGTCGGCACCTTCGGGTTCAACTTCCCGATCTTCACCAGCACGATGGCGAGCATCGAGTTCGGCACCGATGCCGACGGCTTCGGCTTCCTTCTCTCAGCACTCGCGGTCGGCTCGGTCGCCGGCGCGCTGCTCAGCGCACGTCGCGAGCGGCCTCGGGTCGCCGTGGTCGTCGCGGCGGCAGGAGGCTTCGCTGTCACCATCCTGATCGCCGCCCTCGTTCCGAGCTACGCCACCTTTGCGATCGCCCTGGTGTTCGTCGGCCTCTTCTCGTTGACGTTCTCGACGAGCGCGAACGCATTCGTGCAGACGTCCACGGCGCCCATCATGCGCGGACGGGTCATGTCGATCTACATGGCGATCTTCGCCGGCACCACGTTCGTCGGAGCACCGATCGTCGGAGGTATCGCAGACACGCTCGGACCCCGGTGGGCGCTCGGCGTCGCGGCCCTGTCAGGATTCGCGGCACTCGGGATCGGGATCGTCTGGTTCGTGATGCGCCGTCGGCATGCGGAGGACTCGGGCGGACCGGCAACGGATCAGCCCGTCGGATCGAAGGCCAGCGCCGCGCCCGCTGTCACGACGGTCGCCGAAGCTCCGGTCGCCGAGGACGAGCATGCCGTAGTCCCCTGATCCGGCCGAAGGCGAGCACCGAGCGATCGATGAATGGGCAACCGGCCGGATGAGGCGAACCCTCAGCCACGCACCGGCTTTGCCGCTCGGATCACTCCGAGCGGCAGATCTGGTCAGCTCGCTGGACGATGCTCAGTAGCGGTAGTGATCCGGCTTGTAGGGTCCGGCCGGGTTGATCCCGAGATAGTCGGCCTGAGCCGGGCTGAGCTCGGTGAGCTGCACCCCGAGAGCGGCGAGGTGGAGACGTGCCACCTTCTCGTCGAGGATCTTCGGCAGCACGTGCACACCGACCGGGTAGCTCTCGGGAGAGCCGAAGAGCTCGATCTGCGCGAGCACCTGGTTGGAGAACGAGTTGCTCATCACGAACGACGGGTGTCCAGTGGCGTTGCCGAGGTTCATCAGTCGCCCCTCGGAGAGCACGAGCACGCTGCGTCCGGTGGGCAGACGCCACTCGTGCACCTGCGGCTTGATCTCGATCCGCTCTGCCTGGCCGCTCGCCGCAAGGCCCTCGAGTCCGGCCATGTCGATCTCGTTGTCGAAGTGGCCGACGTTGGCGATGATGGCGAGGTGCTTGAGCCCGAGGATCGAGTCGAGCGAGACCACGCCGGCATTGCCGGTGGCGGTGATGAGGATGTCGATGTCGCCGATGACGTTCTCGAGCCGCTGGACCTGGAAGCCGTCCATCGCCGCCTGGAGGGCGTTGATGGGGTCGATCTCACTGACGATGACCCGGGCGCCCTGGCCGCGAAGCGCCTCGGCTGCGCCCTTGCCGACATCGCCGTAGCCGCAGACGAATGCGACCTTGCCGCCCATCAGCACGTCGGTCGCGCGGTTCAGGCCGTCGGGCAGTGAATGCCGGATGCCGTAGACGTTGTCGAACTTGCTCTTGGTGACCGAGTCGTTGACGTTCATCGCGGGGAAGAGCAGCTTGCCGTCGCGAGCCAGCTCGTAGAGGCGGTGGACTCCGGTGGTGGTCTCCTCGGTGACGCCGCGGAGGTCGGCGGCGATCCGGGTCCAGCGATCGGAGCTGCGGTCGAGCGAGCGACGGAGCACGTCGAGCACGATGATGAACTCGGCGGATTCCGTGTCGGCGGCCTCGGGCACGCGGCCGGCCTTCTCGAATTCGACGCCCTTGTGCACGAGCAGCGTCGCATCGCCGCCGTCATCGAGGATCATGTTCGGCCCCGACCAGGTCTCGCCGGCGGCGGTCGCCTCGTCGCTCCAGTCGAAGATCTCCTCGGTGCACTCCCAGTACTCGGCGAGTGTCTCGCCCTTCCAGGCGAAGACAGGGACGCCGGCGGGCTGCTCGACGGTGCCGGTGGGGCCGACGACGACAGCGGCAGCTGCCTCGTTCTGGGTGGAGAAGATGTTGCAGCTCGCCCAGCGCACCTGCGCACCGAGGGCCACGAGTGTCTCGATGAGCACGGCGGTCTGCACGGTCATGTGCAGCGAGCCGGCGATGCGCGCGCCGGCCAGCGGCTTGCTCTCGCCGAACTCGGCGCGAAGCGCCATCAATCCGGGCATCTCGTTCTCGGCGAGGCGGATCTGGTGACGGCCCGCCTCGGCCAGGCCGAGGTCGGCGACCCGATAGCTGAAGCTGACGGCGGTGGGCGACTCGGTCGACGTGATGCTCATGGGCACATTCTCGCAGACCCGCCCGACATGGGCGCTGGGTGGAAGAGCGGCCGACAGCACATCGACGGAGCACGTCCCGAGCCGCGTTCGACCCGATGTCCGAGGGTCCATCTAGCTTCGAGATGAGCAGGACAATCGAACGCATGTACTAATAGACTGATCGAACGAGCTGAGGGGCGCACATCATGATCACCACCATCAACTGGAACTGGCTTTTCGAGACCACCACCGATGGCGAAGGGGCGCTGGCTGTCGCACTCGGCGTGGGAATCGTCGAGATGCCCGCCGTCGAGACGGCAGTCGCCGCTCTCCGCACGCGGGAGCTGCAGGCCGCCTGAGCCGGTCTCGGGCGCGGCAAACTCAGCGGCCGCCACCGAGGTCACGGTGAGGGACAGTGCGGGGCTTCAGACCGCCTGGTCGCGGAGGTCGACGTACCTGATGATCTGCCAGCCCTGCGGGGCCGACAGGCGCTCCGCGTGACGGGCACACAGGTCGTAGCTGTGCGGCTCGGCGGTCTGACTGAGCGGGCCGAGAACGGCCATCGAGTCCGCGTAGACGTACGTGAGGGTGGCCACGGCATCGCCAGGGCACCCCACGCGCGAACACGGACGATTGCTCATCGTGACCAGGATACGCGCCGAGCCCGCCCGAGTACGCTAACCACATGGCCCGGTCTCGCTCCGTCTCGTCGCGAGTTCGCGCTCCGCGGGCCCGCGGACGCGATCGTCACGGCCGTGGCCTGCGCTCGTCGGTGACCGGCCCGCACCTGCCGATGCTGCGTGGGCGGATCGATCTATTCGAATCGACCGTGGCCGACACCGCCGAATATCTGCGGGGCTTGTGGCCCGAGCTCTCGTCGGCGACCTTCGAGGTCGCCGGGCTCCCCCGCGCCGTCTCGGGTCCCGGCATCGACCGCTGGCTGGTGATCCCCGAGGAGAGCAGGATCATCCTGTTCCGCCTCCCCATCGAGCGCCTGTCGAAGCTGCACATCAATGACGAGGCGCACATGCGGATGATGATCGAGGGCTGCGTGCTCCGCGCGGTCGGCGAGCTGCTGGGTCGCGACCCATGGGACCTCGCGCCCGACCGCTTCCGCCACCACTGATCGGCGGCGGCCAGGTCCGCCGGCTCGTCGCTATCGCGGGTGAAAGCGTCAGACCGCGGGGGAAACGACCTCCGCGAGAAGGCCGGTGCACCCGCGACAGTCGAAGGCCCATCCGGTTCCCCACAGGCCGCAACGTGCGGTGTCTCTGCACAGATTCGATCCGTGGCCGCAATGACAAGCGTCCTATAGAGATCCTCATTGAATGCGTTCTCTGCCGAGCACAGCCGACGGCCTCCTCGTCAGCTCCGACCTGCTGCGGCTGGGCTTCGGACCGAAGACTCTGCAACGGGAACTGGTCTCCGGTCGCCTCTACCGCGTGCGACGTGGCGCCTACTGCCTTGCCGAAAAGTGGAACGCCTTGGACGAGCGTGGGCGTCATCTGTTGCGGATGCGCGCCGTGCGTGCTGGGATGAGGCTGGAGCCCGTCTTCTGCGACGTATCCGCCGCCATGGCATTGGACCTGCCCTGGCTGGGTCCGACCGGCGACGACGTTCACATTTGCTCGGCCGCCGCTTCGGGCGGTCGCTCCGAGAACGGCGTGCGACGGCATCCGCACGACCTCGAGGGCATGGAGATCGTCGAAGCCGACGGTCTCCTGGTGACCGGAGCCGCTCACACCGTGGCAGCCCTGGCCGCGCGCCTCCCCTTCGCGCAAGGGGTGGGCATGGTGGATGCCGCCCTCTCGCGAGGAGACGGCCACCGCGCGACACCGGACGAGCTGAGTTCGGCGATCAGAAGATTGGGGCCGCGCTCCAACGCTCGAGGCGCCACCGCGGCGTTCGAGTTCGGCACTCACCTGTCGGGCTCGTTCGGGGAGTCCTACTGCCGTGCGCTGATGCACGAACTGGGCTATCCGACTCCTGAATTGCAGGTGCCGTTCTTCGACGAGCGAGGGCGTATCGGGATCGTCGACTACTGGTGGCCCGAGGCGCGGGTGATCGGAGAATTCGACGGCGCGGTCAAGTACCACCGCGCGGACATGCGCAACGGCTCCAGCCCGTCGGAGATCGCCTGGCGAGAGAAGCAGCGCGAAGACAGGCTCCGTCGTCAGTGCGACGGGTTCGTGCGGGTGGTCTGGGCGGAGACCATGGATGCGTCCAGACTCGACGCCGTCCTGCGCGCGTCAGGTCTTCGGCCGGATGCGCGGGGGAAACGACCTTCCCGCGGGTGACGTTTCTCTCGCGACATGTCCGTTTCACCCGCTGAGCCGCGAGCTGCGGCTGCCGCCCGCGATGGGTCGGGAGACCTCAGTGGTAGACGGTGAGCGGAGTGGCCAGCGGATTCGCCTGGCGCACCGGGTAGGACGCGAGCGCCCCGTCTCCCTGGAAGCTCACGGCTCCTCGCACAGAGGCCACATTGGACAGCGTGTAGAAGGTGACGCCCACATCGACGCTGACAGCTCCGCCGGCTGGGACGGCGATCTCCTGCGCGGTGCCATCGGCGGCCGTCAGGGTCACAGAGGTGTCCGCGTCGCCCGAGTTGACGAGGGAAAGGCGCGGCGCGGGCCCGCCGGCTACTGCGAAGGTGGTGTCCTCTTCGAGCTCAGATGCGCTGGCGAACCAGGCCAGGTCGATCCGCTCCCCATCGACGATGGTCACGTCCGCGCCGGAGCCCGATACGAGCTCACCGCCCTGGGAGACGGTCGTCTCCTCCTCGTCCTCCTCCTCCTCGTCATCCGATTCGGACGAACTGTCGTCGGGAGGTGAGACGACCGACGCGCGGACGGCCGTGACGATGGGCACGTTCGACTTCGCGGTCACCGTGTAGGTGCCGTCGGTCAGGCCAGGCAGGAGGATGTCGGTGACGGTTCCGGAGCGTGCGGTCACCTCGAGCGAGGTGCCGAGCGCGTCCGCCGTGTCACCGGTGACGCCGACCGTGACCGTGGCGTTGTCCGCGCCCGGCACCATGACGCGGAGCGTCGTCTCGACATCCTGGGATCCGCCCACCTGCGCGCGCTGATCGCGCGCGGCCGAGGTGGCGACCCGGACGCCGGGGATGATCTGGGTGCGTGACGGTGTTGCTGACGGACCGACGAGGTCGACGCCACCCGGCTCCAGGCCGCGGACGATCGACTGCTCGAGCGTGGCCGAGATCAACCCGCCGGTGCTGTCGATGCGCATCGCCAGCTGCGCGTCGCCCGGTGCGTAGCCGGACAGCGGCAGCACGCGCTGCGTATGGGGAGCGATGATCAGCTGACTCAGGCCACCGGCCTCGACGGGACCCTCGACGCCGTACAGGTAGATGTCGACGGTCGCGGGCACAGGGCTGGGGTTGGCGAGCAGGAGCAGGCTGGTGCGGCCGGTATCGGTCGCACCCGCGACGATCCAGCTGGTGGCGCCGCCCTCATTGCAGGAGATCGCCGCGAGTCCGAACGCATCGCTCTCGAAGGCGGTCTGGGCCTGCGCTCCGGAGAGCAGATCGGACGCGACGGTGGCGGTCGTCGAACTGAGCAGAGCGGAGGTCTGGCCCGACTGGGAGGACACCACATCGACGTCCTGCAGAGGGCTGGGCGTGAGGGTGGCGGCACCCGAGGAGGAGACCATGTTCGCCGCCCCGAATGCGTTCACGGTCGTGGCGCCCTGACCGTTCGCGTCACCCAGGCGCAGCAGCGGCCCTGGGCAGACGCGCTCCTGGCCGACGGAGACGGGCGTGATCTCCACGCCTTCCGCACTGGTGTCGAGGGTGGGCAGGGGCAGCACCGAGGCGCCAGCGATGAGCACGAAGGCGGCGCCGAGCGCGACCACGCCGCTCGTGACCCGGCCGGTGATGACGAGGGCTCTATTCGCCACGACGCCCCTTTGCGAGGTTGGTGGGGGTGAACTGGAACTCCGCCGTGTCGACGGGGTCGTAGGCGTTGACGATCGCCGGAGTCCGGCGGACCGGCTCGGGGGCCGATGTCGGCACCGGCGCCGTGATGGGTCGGATGGGCGCATCCCAGCCGGTGGGTCGAACCGGCTGCACGGTCCCCTTTGCGGCGCGAACGCCCCGCAGTCCGGAACCGCGGCGGGCTTCGCGCTCGGGGCGCATCCGGTCGGCGAGATCGCTGGTCGGCAATGCCAGAAGAAGGGTCAGCAGGAGCACGAGCGCCTGAGCGCCGAGGATGAAGACCCCGGTCGAGGTCTGGAGGTTGCCCGGTCCGCTCGGCGCCGCCGTCGGCAGCCCTGCGTCGAGACCGACGAACCGCCAGAGGGATCCCTCCGTCGTGCGGGTGACAGGGCTGAGCAGGGAGTTGCCATCGAGCGCGGCGGCCGCTCGGTCGTGCATCGCCGCGGTGGCCGCGGTCGGCGGCGCCAGCAGCACGAACCCGACACGGAGCTCTCCGAACGCGGTGGTGAAGTCGTAGCCGCTCGTCGAGGACAGGTTGCCCCCGAGCTCCGACAGCAGCTCGTTGTCGTCAGAGAGGTTGTCCCCCGCCGTGCTCGCCAGCGTGGACTGCTGATCGAGGGTGCCGCCGAGGCCGCGCTCGAGTCCGACCTCGACGCCGTCGCCTGGCTGCGCGGCGAGGGTGAGGGTTCCGAGCGTCGGATCGGCCACCGCTTCGGCACGTACGAGGGCGGGGAGACCGCGCCCGCCCGACCCCACCAGTGCGGTGCCGAACGCCGATGCGCCGAGCATCGGAACGGTGGCCACGAGAACCCCGATCACGGCGACCGTGCCGAGCAGACCGCGGAGGGCACGGGCCGCGACGGCCTCGTTAGCGCCGAGGGTCAAGACGGCCGCGGCGAGCATCCCCATCCAGTAGAGGCTCAATCCGGGGCCCGGCCACAGGGTGACGGCGTCGGCCCCGATGCTCGCTACCGCGATGCGGCTGGCGGCGACGGCCGTCACGAAGCCGAGGCCCGCCATGCCGAGCGAGGCGATCGCCTTGGGCGTTCCTCGGAGGAAGGGGGCGGCGATTCCGACCACGAGCAGCGGCAGCAGAAGGACGCCGACGACGAGTCCCGGCGCGATCGCGCCGAGGCCGAGCGTGTCCAGCACGCCCTGCCAGCCCGTGCTCGATCCGCCGGGCACGCCGATGACGAGGTGCAGCGCCGAGGAGACCTGAGGAGGAAGGAAGCCACTGGCCAGCGGCGTCGGAGCAAGGGTGATGCCCGGATCGGCGAGTGCGCCGAGGGGATTGCCGCGCACGATCTGCTGAGCGGTGAGCGGCAGGAACAGCACGGCGACGGGGAGCGGAAGGGGCAGCAGCCGGTGCCAGCCGCGGCCGTGCTTGCCCGCACTGGCGAAGATGAGCACGGAGACGAGCCAGAGCGCGGTCAGCGCCGGCAGCAGCGAGGGCGCGGAGGCTGCCACCGCTGCGGCCAGCAGGGCTGTCGTCGCGGACGCCGACCAGGAGCGTCGCGCGGAGAGCGCCGCGAAGACGAGCCAGGGCAGCAGCAGGTGCACGAGGACGGCGCCGATCCGTCCCTCGTCGAAGGAGATGAGGAACGGCGGCGCGAGGGTCCAGAGGACGGCTGCGACCACGCGCAGGGTCGGCTTGGGCGTGAGTCGGGCGGCGGCGAGCCAGGCGCCGGCGGTGGCGATGGGGAACGCGGCGAGGAAGAGCAGGACGATGCTGAGCGACGGGGACCAGAACGTGAGAGTGCCGAGCAGCGCGAGTATCCAGCTGAACGGATCCGCTACGCCGACGAAGCCCGCATCGACGGAGCGCCAGCCGTAGCCGACCTGACCCCAGACCTCGCCGATGCTGCCGAGCGGGAGGATTCCTCCGCCGGTCAGCGAGGAGGCGCCGATCAGCGGGATATGCACAGCGAGGCCGACGAGTGCGGCGATGACCACGGTCCACGCGCCACCGCCGGTGAAGAACCGCAGCTCGTGACGGCCGGCGCGTTTGATGATGGCGGCGTCGTCCCGCGCGAGCCCGCGACGTCGACGCACCTCCGCCCACGGCAAGCGGAGCGAATCGGTGGCATTCCAGCTCACAGTTCGAGCGCGGGCGAGGCGGCTGCGCGCGCGGACGACCGACGGGATGGCAAGCGCCGCGCCGATCGCCGCGACGAACTCGCCGATCACGCTGCCGGGGCGCTTGCGCAGCAACTGCCCGATGGCGCGCACTAGGGCGAGCGGAAGCAGGCTCAGCCAGTGCAGGGGTGTGGCGACCGCAGGCGAGTAGACGAGGCGGCGGTGCAGCTGGGCCGAGCGGGCGACACGGGCGCGCTTGCCGCGAGACGCTCGAGGACCGAGCATCTTCGACCCTGGCGCACGACGGCCGGCAGAGAGCACCTTGGCGCCCGGGACGAGGGTGACGCGGTGACCGGCGAGGCGCGCGCGGACGCAGAAGTCGAGGCCGTCGTCGGTGGCGGGCAGTCCGGGGTCGAAGCCGCCGAGCTTCTCCCAGACCTGGTGGCGCACGAGCATCCCGCTGGAGGAGACGCCCATGACGTCGCTCAGCCGGTCGTACTGCGACTGGTCCAGCTCTGGCTCGGCGACCTCGACGGAGGTGCCGAGCGGGGTCATCGTCTCGCCGAAGGAGTAGATGTAGCCCGGATCGGCCCACTGCATGAGCTTGGGTCCGGCCACGACGACCGACGGGGACACCTCGACGGCGTGGACCAGCATTTCGAGGGCGTTGTCCGCGGGCGCGTTGTCGGCGTTGAGCAGCCACAGCCACTCGTGTTCACCCGTCGGTGTCGCGATGGTGCGGGTGGCATGCCAGGCGGCTCCGCCGAAGCTCAGCCTGGACGGCGCCGCGATGTGCTGAGTAGGTCCTGAGCCCGAAGGCGACCCGGTGACGCGCGACTTGACGCCGGTGTCGACCACGATCGTCTCGTGGACCGTGAAGGTCTGGCGCGCGACGGCCTCGAGGGTGCGCTCGAGATACTCGCCCCCGTCATGGGCGACCACGATGATCGTTACTTTCGGCCGCACCATGCCACGGTAGGCGTCGCCCGCCAGCGCCCCGGGCCGACACCCCGGGCAGCCGCGAACTGCCCAGTTCTGTCGCCCGGACGGCCGCATAGGTGGCAGAACTGGGCAGCTCGGCCTTCGATTCGCTCGCTTCAGTCCCTTAATCCACGAAGGACTCCCTCGAACCCGAATCGAGGGAGTCCTTCGCTGTGGCGAACCCGCTAGGCGGGAGCCAGCTGTGTACCGGAGTGTGACCGCCGGAAGTATGTGGGCCTCAGACGGCGCGCTTGCGGAGCTTGCGACGCTCGCGCTCGCTCAGGCCGCCCCAGATGCCAAACCGCTCGTCGTTCTGGAGTGCGTACTCGAGGCACTGCTGCTTGACCTCGCAGCTCGTGCAGATCTTCTTGGCCTCGCGAGTCGATCCGCCCTTCTCTGGGAAGAATGCCTCAGGATCGGTTTGCGCGCAGAGCGAGTCGGCCTGCCAGGCCAGCTGGTCGCTGTCGTCGACGTGGGTCTTGCGGACTCCGGGAACGCCTAGGCGAACCGGGTCGACGAACCAGTCCTGTGGGACCCCGGTCCGCTGCTCGGAAATCGTCATATGTAAAAGTCTCCCCATCGGCAAGTGACCTGGGTGGTCGAATGCGTCTGGGGTAATTACAGCGGTGTGATTAGTCGCACGTCAAGCCGCAGATGGTAGCTCCGGCTCCGAAGGGACCCGGATCAGCCGCGCCGCTAACACTGGCGAAACACATCTGCAACTCAGCCCCCGTTCGGGAGCCATGCAATCCGTTGCGACACGCGCGGAATCCGCACCTGAAAGTCCGTTTCAGTCAGGAATTCGTCGAAAGGCCCTGCCCCCCGTATTGGGGGCCATACCCCCCAACGGGATGTCACCCGCCATTCGGCGTGTCTGAACCCCGATCCGGGGGACAAATCAAGTGGGCGCCGTCGAAAGGTGTCTCGAAAAGTGAGCAAAAAATGTGCGGGAAATCATCTGAGGCGTCCATGCGAAGCGGCGTGTCGGAGGTGCGCGAAGAGATTGAGATGCATCCCCGGGTCGAATGGTGTCAACAGTGTCACGAGCCGCAGACATCGCCGCGGGACGTCGATGATCGACGGATCCGGTGGCCGCGGCTTCGTCTGCCTCGGATCAGCGTGCGCCTCCTTCGCGGGCTGTCGCTCTGCGCACTCGAGTGGCAACGTTGAAGGCGCGATGCGGGGGTGTCGCGAGGGTCGACATATAGGGGGATCGAGCGATGACCGAGGCAGGACTTCCGCGCTTCTCACCTACGACTGTTGGTCAGCTGACGTCTGAGGACGCCGCGCGGGCTGTTGCCGCTCGGGAGGATCGGCTCGCTGGACTTCGTGTGATCCGCACGCTCTTCCGGATCATGCTTCCCGTCTACTTCATCATGATCCAGATGACACGGGACCAGGGCTGGGTCAGCAACGGATCCATCGGACCGGAATTCGGCGCGATACTCCTGCTCGTTGCACCCGCCATCGTGGTTGCACTGGCCGCCTGGCTGGTCTTGCGCGTGCGACAGGACGTCGGTTCGGACCTGCATCGCAGGCTGCACTCGGCCGCAACGCTGGATGCGAGCGTCGCGATCATGTTCGCTCTTCTCGCGTTCGCCGCCGCGACCACCGTCGTCGCAGCGCTGCTCGGGCTCATGAGCGCGAATGGACTCGTCGACGCCTACTACGCCTACGCGATCGGTCTCGTCGCACTGATCGCTGCAGGAGCCCTGCTCTTCCTGAAAGCCAAGCGCGCGCTGTAGAGCGTCTGATCGATCTCATCCATGGAGACCGACCGACCGAGGCGCCCAGCGCCGAACGGCAGGCGAGCCGCTCGTCAGTTCGGCGACCCGCGCGTGAGCTCGCGCTGCATGTCGCGCAGTGCGAGACCGACGAGGAGCGTGGCGAAGACGGCGGAACCTGCCCGTTGGAAGGCGAGAGCAACGAATGCACGTACCGAAGCGGCGGTTGGCGGGACGATCGAGATCACAGCTCTCTCCTCATCGAACCATCCCGCGGACACGCTAGTAGGCGTACCTGTGACTCGAAAGGTCGACTTCTCAACCGACGCCGCACCGTCGCCTCCTCTGACGGTCGCGATGCGCATCGTCGGCGATGCGTCATATAGTCGCGTTTCATGAGCAACATCCCTGCCGGCTGGTATCCCGACAACACCGACACGAGCCTCCAGCGGTATTGGGACGGCACCGCCTGGACGCAGCACACAGCCCCTGCGGCGCCACCAGCACCTCCGGCGTCGGCCGCCTCGGGAACCGGATACGAACGGTCGACGTTCACCGCTCCGACCGCCGCCGCACCCGTAGAAACGGGCACTCCCGTTACAACCCCGCCGTATGCGAATTCCGCATCGGTCCCTCCGTATGCGGCTGCCGTCCCCAGGGGCGCCGCGCACTCCCCCGCGACCGCTCCTGGCGCCGCGCGGCCCCGCCGCGCGTGGATCCCGATCGTCATCATCGCGGCCAGCGTCGTGGTCCTGCTGGTCATCGCAGGCGGGGTGTTCGCCGTCGTCAATCTGATGAATCGCGGCCTGCCGACTCTGGCCGACAGCTCCGCCACTCCCGTGCCGACGTCACCATCGGACCCGACTCCTTCAGCGGCCCCTGAGGACACAGGCGATCTGTTCACCGCCGATGACCTCACGGTCTTCGCAGTCGGCAACGCCCTGTTGCCTGCAGACTATGAGGCGTTCGATTCGAGCTTCACCGACGCGACCGCCGGTGACGGTCTCGCCACCGCGGACAGCGAATGGTTCGAGTACAACGGTGCTCCGGCCGAGTGCGAGGACCTCAACTTCTATGAACCCCTCACGAGCTCTACCGACGCGGGATCACTCGATCCGATCGCCGCGGTGGGCGCCTATGGAACGGACACCGACGCGCTCGAGGCGCACGCACGCGTGTTCCCCGATGAGGCCGCCGCGTTCGCTCAGCTCGCGAACACCGACGCCGAGATCGGGCTATGTGCTGCGGGTTACGGAACCGACAATTTCCACGCGGACTCGGTCGCGCCCATCCGCACCGATCTGCCGTCGGGTATCACCGCGACCGGATGGCAGGAGCAGGGCTTGAGCAACGGCGACGCCTACTACTTCGAGACAGTCGAGATGCAGCGCGGCAATCTCGTCGTCCGCGCCAACTGCTATCTGCCCGCCGAGGGCGGAGGAACATCCGACATCTGCGGGATCTGGTACGACCAGGTTGCAACGGATCTGCTTCAGCTGACCAGCGGATCGGAGACGTAGGGATATCGAAGCCGCGCGGGTGGACTCGGCCACCCGCGAAGCTCCCGCTGAGGACAGTTGAACCCGTTCCCTGTCCTAAGCGGCGTTGCGGCGGGCGTCCCAGGCGCTCTGGACCATCTCGGCGAGGGTGTGCCGCATCTTCCAGTCGAGATCGCGTGCGGCCAGCTCGCCACTGGCGACGATGCGCGCCGGGTCGCCCGGACGCCGCGGTGCGACCTCGGGCTCGAAGGCGATCCCCGTGACCTCGGCCATGGCGGACATGATCTGCGCCACGGAGACGCCGTCGCCGCTGCCCAGGTTGTAGACCCGCTCCACCGACTCGCCGGCCTCGAGGCGCTGGGCGGCCGTCACATGCGCGAGGGCGAGGTCGGCGACGTGGATGTAATCGCGCACGCAGGTGCCGTCCGGAGTCGCGTAGTCATCGCCGTAGATGCGCGGCGTCTTGCCTGCGAGCAGCGCCTCGAAGACGAGGGGAAAGAGATTGTGCGGGCTCGCGTCGTAGAGATCGGGATAGCCCGATCCGACGACGTTGAAGTAGCGCAGCGACGTGTGGTCCAGCTTCGTGGCCTTGGCCTGATCGCGGAGCAACCACTCGCCGATCAGCTTCGACTCGCCGTACGGCGATTCGGGAAGGGTCGGCGTCTGCTCCGTCACCAAGTCTGTGTCAGGAGTGCCGAACACCGCGGCACTCGAGGAGAACACCATGTTCGTCACGTCGTGGTCCTGCATGACGGCGAGCAGCTTGGCCATGGCGGTGACGTTCTGGTCGTAGGTATGCAGAGGCTTCTGCACCGAGACGCCGGCGTACTTGAAGCCGGCGAGGTGCACGACTCCGGTGATGTCGTGCTCCTCGAAGGCACGCATGAGCAGGGGCCCGTCGAGCAGGGTGCCGTGCACGAGCGTGACTTCGGGCGGGACGAAGTCGAGGAAGCCGCTCGACAGGTCGTCGAACACCACAGGCTGGATGTCGGCCTCGATGAACGCACGGACCACGTGGGCCCCGATGTAGCCGGCTCCGCCGGTGACCAACCATGACATGCGGTCAGCCTATCGACGGGCGGCAGGAGGCCGACGAACGGCGGGCACCTACCGGCGGACTGCTCCCGCGAAGTCGGCGTAGTCGCTGTGCGGCTCGTCGTCGCGTTGGCGGTAGCCGTCGCGCACGGCCATCGTCACCGAGGAGGCGATGCCGATGAGAGCCAGTAAGAGGAGGACTGTTCCGAGAATCAACATGGCAGAAACGCTACGCATTGCGATTTCTCGCCAACACTGGCAGGCTTGCCGCCCACCAGCACATTTCGGCCACATCGGAGGATGCAGTGCTCAAGAAGATCGCCGTCGTCGCCCTGCCCGGAATGCCTCCCTTCGAGTTCGGGGTGGTCTGCGAGGTGTTCGGCATCGACCGCACCGAGATGGGCGGCCCTGCGTTCGACTTCCATGTCGTGACGGCCGAGCCGGGTCCCGTTCCGATGAGCCACGGCCTGCAGCTGGTCGTGCCGACCGGCCTCGGGGAGGCGGCCGACGCGGACCTCATCGCTATTCCGGCGTACTACTGGACAGGCTTCGATCCGCGCATCCTCGACCTCATCCGCGACGCAGCCGCTCGCGGCGCCTGGGTGCTGAGCGTCTGCAGCGGTGCCTTCTACCTGGCGGAGTCGGGGGTGCTCGACGGGCGCCGGGCGACGACGCACTGGATGCACGCCGAGAAGATGGCCGCTCGCTACCCGCTGATCGATGTCGACCCCGACGTGCTCTTCGTCGAGGAGGGCAACATCGTGACGGGCGCGGGCACCGCGGCCGGCATCGATGCCGCGCTGCATATCGTCCGCAAGGAGCTCGGTGCGGGGGCTGCGAACGTCATCGCCCGCCGCATGGTGGTGCCCCCTCAGCGCGACGGCGGACAGTCGCAGTACATCGCCCAGCCGATGCCGGAGTGCCAGTCCGACTCGTTCGCCGAGGTCATCGACTGGATGCTCGAGAACCTGCATGAGGAGCTGACCATCGACCAGCTCTCACGCAAGGCGATCATGTCGACCCGCACCTTCGCGCGCCGCTTCCGCGCGGAGACCGGCACCACACCCGCTGCCTGGCTGAACCGGCAGCGCATCATCCGCGCACAGCATCTGCTCGAGGTGTCGGATTCGAGCCTGGAGCAGATCGCCCAGCAGACCGGCTTCGGATCGTCCGCCGTGATGCGCCACCACTTCGTCAAGGTGCTGAAGGTGAATCCGCTCACCTATCGGCGGACATTCGGCGGTCGGCCGGTCGTCGATATCGCTTCCGTCGATGCGGTCGAGTCACGCGAGAGGATCCCTCAGCCCGCCTGACTCGTCTCGCACCGGTGTCCCCTCTTCGGGGCACCGTGCAGGGTAAGTGTGTGTCGCGAGCCTGCCCCAGCGTCACCAATCATTAGAAATGTCGCGTGCTCATCATCGCGATCCTGCTCACCTGGTGCCTCGTCTCAGTGGGGCTCGGCCTCGGGATCGGGCACGCGATGTCACTGAGCGAGAAGAGTCGCCCTCGCCTCACGCGGTCGAACTTCGACTCCGCGGCCTGACGGCCACTTCGGATGCCCGACGGGCCATAGTGATGCCTGTCCGGCAAGGGGTCTCAGTCCCGACGCCATAGGATCCAGGCGGGCCTGCCCGCTTCGCCTTCCTACCGATTCGTGGTCGCGACGAAGGCGACACCTGATCCGCTGAAGGTCAGCGCGCCCTCGTCCGGAGTGATGAAGGCGGACTCGCCGCGCTCGAGCATCGTGGATGTCGCAGCGCCGACGATCGCGACGCTGCCCTGGACGACGAGCACGATTCCGGGTCCGTCAAGCGGGAACGTCGCCTCTGCGCCGCCGCTCAGCTGATGGCCGTGCTTCTCGGCGGCCGCGCCGATGGTGATCCGGGCGAGAGCGAAGTCGGGCACATCGGGTCGGAAGATCTCCATTCCCGCTCCTCCGTCCTCCGCCGGCCAGATGGGCGCAGGAAGCGGCGTGAACTGAACGACGTCGAGCAGTTCGTCTGTGTCGATGTGCTTCGAGGTCAATCCTCCGCGCAGCACATTGTCGGAAGCCGCCATGATCTCCACGGCGAGCCCGGCCAGGTAGGCATGCACGTTGCCGGATGGCAGATAGGCGGCCTGCCCCTGCGGAAGGGTGATGCGGTTGAGCAGCAGCGCAACGCCGATTCCCGGGTCGCCGGGGTGCCGCTGGGCGAGCTCGGCGATCGTCGCGTACTCGCGGGCGAAGCTGGAGACTCGGGGCGCTTCGGACGCGAAGCGTGAGATCGCCTCGATCGCGAGCTTCGAGCCGTCGGATCCGCCGAGCAGCCAGGCCATCGTGCCCCTGAGGGCAGCTGCCGGGTCGGGGTCGTCGAGCTGCGCGCGGAGCTGGCCGAGCGCAGACAGCTCGAGCTCCGACCCCAGCGCCGACGCGATGGCGACGAGCTCCTCCACGAGCAGCTGGGTGTGACTGAGTTCGCGGAAGCCGGCGAGCGCCTCGAACGTGTCGCTGAGCGCAAGGGTCAGCTCAGGCTTGTGCAGGCGGTCCTTGTAGTTGCGCGCCGGATCGTCGAGGGAGATGCCGGCCGCGTCCTCCCGGTCGTAGCCGGCCTCGGCCTGAGCGATCGAGGGGTGGGCCTGGATGGACAGCGGCTCGTTTGCGGCGAGCAGCTTGAGCAGGAACGGCAGAGTGTCGCTGGTGCGGGCATCGCCGAGCGCGCGGGCGGGGTCGGCGGCGATCCAGGCGTCGAGGGTGGCCATGCCATCGCTCTGCGTCGTGTCGACGATGCGGCTCGGCCAGGCCGGGTGAGCGCCCAACCACAATTCGGCTTCAGGCTTCCCCGACGGCTGATGCCCGAGCAGTTCGGCGATCGCCGTCGTCGAGCCCCATGCATAGTCCCGCGGGACGTTGGTGATGCCGAGGAACATGAGCAACCTCCAGGTCTGTGCCGTCGATCAACCTACTCGGCGACAACTGGAGAAATCACAGTGAGCACGGCGTCGGCCGCCGCGGCGAGCTGCTCGTCGGAGAGGGTCCCATGGTCGTCATGCAGCGCGAGCCATCCGTCCGAGGTGAAGACATCGGCGAAGGTGTATCCCTCGGCGGTGGTGCGCAGCAGCACCGACCCTCGGCTCATCGGCAGCGATCGACTCGTGTAGCCCGGCTGGGCGACGATGAGCGGCTCGGTCCAGCCTGCTCCGGGGAGCATCTCGACGGAGAGCCCCGGATCTCCGTCGTCCCACGAGCAGCGCAGCGGGTGCTGCGAGGCGGTGGCGTAGTAGTAAGAAGGCGTGGCGCCACCCGGCTGGTCCGTCGCGGATGGCTCGACCCCCGCCGCATCGATGGCGTCAGCGACGGATCCGTCCGGATCGAGACCATCGCACGATTGCGGAAGCACCCACGTGCTCGCCTGAACCCACGGAACGCGCGCCAAAGTGGTCAGGTAGGCGCCGCTCTGTTGGGCCAACTGGAGCAGGGCCACTGACGGATCATCGACCGAGTCCGAGTCGATGGCGAATTCGATGTGCACCCAGTCGACGCCCACCACGAAGTCGCCGACACACGTGTCTCCGACGCTCACGTCGTAGCAGTCGTACGTCGAGTCAGCGGTAGTGGCGTTGCCCTCGTCCCAGTTCGCCGGTGCCGCAGCACCTCCGCCGAGCAGCACGTCGATGATGAGCTGCCCACCATCTTCTGCTCCATCGGTCCAGCTGCAATCGGCCCATCCGGCCTGGATGGCCGCGGCGCTCAATACATCGAAGACCGCGGTGCTGCTGGGATCGCCGCTGAATGCGAGATCGCCGAAGATGCTGACGCGCGCGCTGGCGGCCAGCGCCTCGCAATCGATCGCGTCAATCGCGGTCGGATCGGGGTCGATCATCGGCTCCTCGGAGGGAGTCGGCGTGGGTGTAGGAGTCATCGAGGCGGTGGCCGTGGGGCTGGGCGCGGGCGCTGCCGCCGAGCACCCGGCCAGCATGAGCGCGACCATCGCTGCACCCACTGCCACCGCTCGCCGACCTCGCACGGCTACATCTTCACCAGTCGAGACCTCATTCCCTCGGCCAAATCAAGGAGTTTTTCGATTCCATGCCCTCCGATCTGCATGAGCTGGTGGCCGGGATGCCGAAACTCCTTGATTCGGTCAGGGAGTCCGCCGGGCGACAGGATGAGCACATGCAGATCAGGCGGATCCACCACATCGCGGTCATCAGCACGGACTACGAGAGGTCGAAGGCGTTCTACATCGGCATCCTCGGCTTCACGCTGAAGTCGGAGGTCTTCCGGGCAGAGCGCGACTCGTGGATGGGCGACCTCGCACTGAACGGCGAGTACATCCTCGAGCTCTTCTCGTTCCCCAACCCGCCCGCCCGTCCGACCGGCCCCGAGGCCGTCGGACTGCGCCACCTCGCCTTCGAGGTGGACGACGTGGAAGGGTCGATCGCCGAGCTCACCGCGAAGGGTGTGCGCTGCGAGGAGGTGCGGATCGACCCGCACACCGGACGCAGGATGGCATTCTTCTTCGACCCAGATGGGCTTCCGCTCGAGGTCTACGAGGCCTGAGCGACCACTCCCCGCTGTCAGGCGCCCCAGTCGACGATGATCAGCGGCCCTTTCGTCTGGGTGTCGGTGACGATCAGGGAGAGCGACAGGCGCTCGCCCGCAGGAGAGTCGAGCTCCCATGACTCGGACGAGACGCCCTCGTAGACCTCACCGGCTATCTCGACCCTGTCTCCGGTATAGCCGTTCGCCTTGGCGACCGCGGCTATGGCATCGAGATCCTCCCGTGTTCCTCCGTAGAGGTAGGCCCAGGTGAAGGGGTTGTCCGTCGTCGCGCCGAGGACCTCCGTGCACGACGGTTCAGGGAGGAAGGCTGGCATGCCCGCCTCGTAGGCGTCCACCAGCGTTTTGGGGAAGTCGCCTTCCCGCGGCGCCGGGCATGGATCGAACGCCTTGACGAACGTCGGGCCCGGAGTGGACGCAGTCGGCGTCGGCGACGAACTGGCGCCGTTGTCGCGAGCCAAGTTCGCGGACGCCCAATCGGAGAACTCACCAGCCGACACGTCTTCCACGACAGGATCGCCGCCGCCGGGGTTCGGAATCGTGGTCCGCTGGTTCGCGCCGATCGTCACCGACGTTCCGTCGGTCAGGGTGAACTCCACTTCGCCGTCGAGAACGGTGATTTCGCAGGCGGGTGCGTCAGTGCATTCGACGGCGAAGGCCGTTCCATGCACGGCCGCGACGCCTACGGGGGTCTCGACCTCGAATCTCGCGTCTTCGGCCACAAGCTTTTGCACCCGATGCCAGGTCTGGCCGACCTCGAGAGAGACCGCGGTGCGCTGCGCGTCGGAGGAGGAGAGCTCGAGGACCGTGAGGTCGGTGCCCGGCCCGACCCGGGTGAGCGAGTCGTCGGCATACCTCAGCTCGGCCAGGCCCGCAGAGTCGGTGATGACGTGATCGCCTGCCACGGCCTCGGTCGACTGGGTGATCGAGCCGCTGGAAGCGGAGGAGACGAGTCGCACATCCGTGCCGAGAACGCTCACCCGAGCGGTCGCACCTCCGGAATCGGATCCCGAACCTGCGCCGCAGCCGGTCAGGGCGAGAGCAAGGACGACGAGAAGTGCGGGAACTGCGGCGATGCGACGCATGGTCTTCTCACTGTTCGGGGGCAACCGGTGGCTGAGCTTGTCGAAGCCCGGTCGAGTGGGCTTCGACAAGCTCAACCGTCGGGAAGGTTCAGTGGCCGATCTTGGCCGCGTGGCCTTCGACGTCGTCATCGACGAGCGGGCGCGTCGGCTGGTTGCGGAAGTCGTGCCCCTCGACGTCGTCTCCCTCGATGATGCGACCGGACTTGAGGGAGTGACCCTCGACGTCATCCTCATCGACCAGATGACCGCGGACTACGCCGTGGCCCTCGACGTCATCCTCATCGACCGCTCCGTTGAAGCGCGCTCCGTGACCCTCGACATCGTCCTCGTCGATGATTCGGCCGTGCGCGGCGGCGTGACCCTCAACGTCGTCCTCGACCAGGTGGCCGGTACGAGCGGTGTGACCCTCGACGTCGTCCTCCTCGACGACGCGACCGCTCCGGGCGGCATGACCCTCGACGTCATCCTGCTCGACGATGTGGCTGGGCTTGAGGCCGTGGCCGGCGACGTCGTCGGTGGTGTCTTCCGGGGTGGTGTCGGTGTTCTCGTTCATTGCTTCGTTCCTCTCGATGGGGTGTCGCTGGGTGCGATAGATGAAGTGTGCGTGGTGGCGCGAAGCGGAACTGTCGGCTGGCGAACACAAATTGTGTTCAGTTGCCGACCGGCGGAGATGTTCATGCTCACGCCTCTGCTCGAACGAGATCCGGATGGGTCCGCCGCAGGCGGACCATGGATGGACCGAGCAGCAGCAGTGGCTGACGCTGCGGCTCGACCGCGGCCACGAAGTCCTCCGCGCTCAGTCGCCACACGATCGCCGACGTCGCGGCCACCACGGTGGCCGTTCGCGGGATCGAGGTCAGCACGCCGATCTCCCCGACCACATCGGGCGCGGACACATCCGGGATGCCCGCAGCCGTTGACGAGGTGACGGACAGCCTGCCCTCGGCGAGCACCCAGAGCGCGTCCGCGTCGTCGCCCTCGCGGATGAGCAGGTCCCCTGGCGCGAGGTGCGCGACCTGCATGGCGCTGGCGAGACGCTCCTTGACCGTCCGCGACGACGGGGCGAACAGCCGGATCGCCTCGAGCAGCCGCACCCGATGATCGAGCAGGGTCGTTCGCGCCGCGGACGCGCGATCCACCCGGAGCAGCAGCGGCGAGAGTGCAAGCGCGACGGCGGAGAAGCCGACGCCCATCGCGATGAGCGCCGTCTCGATCGAGATGCTCGACAGCAGAGCCGCGGCCCCGATGCTTCCGATCACGCTGGCAAGCAGGGCGGCGGTGTCCTGCAGGGACAGCACTCGACTGAGCAGTCCTGCCGACACCTCTCGCTGGATGGCAGTGAGCGCCACGACGTCCACGATCACCATGCCGATGCCGGACAGCAGCTGCAGGCCGATGCCGACGGCCGCAACGTTGGTGAACGCGGTCAGCGCATAGGGGATCGCCTGCACGAGCACACCGCCGACGATGATGGGGGCGAGTCGGCGGGCGCCGCTGAGCCGATCCGCGACGACCGCGCCGATGATCCCGCCCACGGCCATGCCGGCGAGCAGGTAGCCGTATCCCTGATTGCCCATGCCCAGGTGCTGACTGATCGGGATGTAGATGACCGTGTACGCGCCGCACAGCATCGTGTCGAGCGCAGCGAACAGCAGCAGCACCGCGGCGGTCGGGGTTCGGCGAAGCGCTCCGACGCCGTCGAGCACCTGGCGGACCAGTCGCTCGCCGGGGGCCGCGTCTCCCCTGCTGCGCACGCGGAGGCCGAGCGCGAGCGCCGCCGCGGCGAAGTAGCTGATCGCATTGATCGAGACGCCGATCGCGGGCTCGCCGATGAGGACGAGCAGACCGCCGATCGCGGGGCCGATCACGATGACGATGTTGTCCAACCCGGCGTAGAGCGAGTTGGCCGTCGGCAGGTTCTCCTCGTCCACGACCTCGGGGGTCAGCGCCCCGGCGGCGGGCCCATACGGGCTGCGCACGATCGACGCGACGATGGTCAGGACCAGGATGACGATCACCGGTCCGCCGCTGATCACGATGCCGACGACGGCGAGGCCGACGACGCCCGACAGTAGCGCGGAGACCACCATCAACGTGCGGCGATCGACGCGGTCCGCGAGCACTCCGGCGAGCGGGGCGATGAGGAGGCCCGGGATCCAGCCCGCCGCGGCCATCGCCGCGAGCCAGCCGAGCGACCCGGTCACCGAGTAGACGTAGACGTCGAGGACGACCTGGGCGACCCAGCTGCCGATCGAGTTGATGAACGACGAGGTGATCAGCAGACGGAAGTCGTAGAAGCGCAGGGCGCCGGCGTAGCGGTCCATGCGGATGCCACCTTGCTCCCGGCGTTCGACTGCTGCGGCTAATTCCCCGCTGATCAGGAAGTGTGCTGACATTGCATACTTCTGCGCCGATGGTCCCACATAGATAACCCTCAGGGAAAGAGCGAGAATTCGTGCACCTCGGCGCGCTGCGGACGCTTGGTTGTCAGCACCGTCCCCCGCACACCAGACTGACGCCATGACCGACCCGACCCCCGAGCTCGTCGCACTCGTCGCACGCCTGGGCAATGCGATGGGCGTCGCCACCCGACCGTCCGCACTCGAAGCCGAGCTCGGCCGGGCGACGGCCGGAGTGCGGGCGCTCTTCGACGCGGCCGCGACATCCTGCGCACTGATCGAGGAGTCGGGCGATGAGATCCGCTTCATCGCGGCGAACGGCATCGGCGCCGCCGCGATCACCGGACGGTCGATGCCGATCGAGCGCGGGATCGCCGGGTGGGTCGCCATGACCGGCCAGCCCATCGCGATCGCCGACGTAGGCGTCGACCCGCGCTTCGCCCGCGATGTAGCGGAGGAGACGAACTACGTTCCGACCTCCATCCTCGCGGCTCCCCTGCTGGGCGACGACGGCGAGGTGCTCGGCGTGATCGAGGTGCTGGATCCGCGGGCGACGAACGAGAACACGAGCCGCGACCTGGACGTGCTCGGCCTCCTCGGCTCGCAGCTCGCCGCCACCGTGCGACTCTCCCGCACCTACGACCGCCTCGGCTCCGTGCTCGTCACCGCTCTCGCGGGCGCGACCGGCGCCGCGGACTTCGGCCAGACCCTCGACGCGCTGGTGGAGTCGGTCGACGACAGGCCACTCGCCGAGCTCGCGCGAGCCTTCCACCAGATCGCCGAGACGGGGTCAGCGGGCCAGACGTTCGCGTTGTCCGTGCTCACGGCGGCCGTCGACTACTCCCGGCGCCGCGCGTGACGCTGCCCGAGTGGTCGTCTGCGTTCAACGACGCGGTGCTGCAGCCCACAGTCGCACTGCCGCTGCCCGCCCCGACGCAGGATTGGGCCTTCGGCGAAGCGACCGGCGCCGGTGTGAAGGTCGCTGTGATCGACAGCGGCGTCTCTGCCGAACATGAGCGGGTCGGCGGGCTGGCCGGCAGCGTCGCCCTCGAGGTCGATGACGACTCCCCCGAGGGATATCGGATCGTCGACGGGCCGCATGAGGATCTCTACGGGCACGGCACCGCCTGCGCCGGCATCATCCGCGGACTCGCCCCCGAGGCCGATATCTACAGCGTCCGGGTACTCGGCAAGAACCTGACCACCCGCGGTGCGCTGTTCGCGGCCGCGATCCGCTGGTGCATAGACAATGGGATGCAGGTCGCCAACCTCAGCCTGAGCAGCCGCAGCGAGCAGTGGTTCGGCCCCCTGCACGCACTCGCGGACGAGGCGTACTTCCGCAACCTCATGCTCGTCTGCGCCGCGAACAACGTGCCGGGCCCGACCTATCCGTCGCAGTACGCGTCGGTGTTCTCCGTCGCGGCCCGCGAGGGGCACGATCCGTTCTCCCTCGCCTACAACCCGCGTCCGCCGGTCGAGTTCGGGGCGCCCGGGATCGATGTGGACGTGGCCTGGACGACAGGCAGCATCACCGCGACGGGTAACAGCTTCGCGGCACCGCACATCGCAGGGCTCGTCACCCTGCTGCTGTCGAAGCACCCCGAGCTCACCGTGTTCCAGGTCAAATCGGTGCTGCACGCCCTGTCGTCGAACGCTCGGTAGCGAGTCCCTAGGGACGCTTGTAGCCGTGGCCCTCGACATCGTCGTCCAGCACGACCGGGTGACGGTAGCCGTGACGCTCCCCGAGGTCCTCGGCGAGCGGCCGACGGAATCCGTGCCCCTCCACGTCATCGTCGATCATCGGCCGGCGGTATCCGTGCCCCGCGACGTCCTCCTCGAGAATCGGTCGCTTGAATCCATGGCCCTCGGTGTCATCCAGCGGGTCGATTCGGATGTTGGTCTCGTGCTCGCTCATTGTTCGGTTCCTCTCCCTTTCGCGGTGTTGCGATAGGAGCAGTGTCCACGCGGCTGCGGCAGGCGGATGTCCGCGGGCGAACACACCCTCAGTCCGATCCCCGACGTCCGATCTCCTTCGCCGGATGCCCGCCTCCGATCGATCGCAGGAGGTCGCCCACGCCCGATTCCGGCCCGACTATGGCGGCAGGGCGTGAAGAGGAGTTGTCTATCCGACAGACGCAGCGTGCCGCCGCCGACCGTCATCAGACCACCGGCGTCGCACCCTGAGGTCGTCGCACCCGCGACGACAGGAGAGGACAGAGCGATGAGCACACCCGAGAGCACCCCGCAGGAGCCGACCGACGACGTCGAGGAGCAGTCCACGAAAGCGAAATCGGTCGACGAGGACGACGACGTGAGCGGTCACTTCTCGTTTCAGCCGAACCATCACCTCGACGAGAACGACGCTCGGAGTGAAGGCACTCCCTTCAGCCCGAGCCGTACGGACGTCAAGTAGCGCCATAGCGGCGGATGACCCGATCATCCGCCGCTACGGACGTCACGGGCTCAGCCAACGGTGAGTACGCGGGGATAGCGTCGGAGACGAAAGATCCTCGACTGCAACGGAGCGCCAATGTCCATCGCGACCGCCACCACCCCCTTCACCACTCTGTCCAGCGACTTCTTCGGCTACGAGGACTCGCTGACGGATCGCGAGAAGCAGTCCGTGCTCGAGATTCGCGACTACCTCGAGCGCGAAGTCAAGCCGATCGTCGATGACTACTGGGCGCGTGCCGAGTTCCCGACCCAGGTCATCCAGCCGCTGGCCGATCTCAAGATCTTCGCGAACCCCTGGAAGGAGACGCAGGAGTTCGAGAACTCCGCCGTCTTCCGTGGCTGGGTCGCATTGGAGCTCGCCCGCATCGACGCATCGATCGCCACCTTCGTCGGCGTGCAGAACGGCCTGGCGATGGGCTCGATCAGCGTCGCCGGGGACCAGGCTCAGCGTGACGAGTGGCTTCCGAAGATGGCGACCGCCCAGGTGATCGGCGCATTCGGGCTCACCGAGCCGTTGTCCGGATCCGACTCGGCACAGGGCCTGCGGACCACCGCCACCCGCGACGGCGACGAGTGGGTGCTCAACGGCTCCAAGCGCTGGATCGGCAACGCCACGTTCAGCGACATCACCATCATCTGGGCGAAGGACACCGCCGACGGGCAGGTCAAGGGCTTCATCGTCGACGCGACAGACCCGGGCTACTCGGCCACGAAGATCGAGGACAAGCAGAGCCTGCGGATCGTGCAGAACGCCGACATCGTGCTGACCGACGTACGAGTGCCGGAGTCGAGAAGGCTGCAGAACAGCAACAGCTTCCGCGACACCGCCAAGGTGCTGCGCCTGACCCGCGCCGAGGTCGCCTGGGCTGCAGTCGGCAACGCGATGGGCGCCTACGAGGCGGCATTGAAGTACACGGGCGAACGCGTGCAGTTCGGCAAGACGATCTCCTCGCACCAGCTCGTTCAGGATCTGCTGGTCCGAAGCCTGGGCAACATCACCTCGTCGCTCGGCTTGGTCACCAAGGTGTCGCAGATGCTCGATGCCGGCACTCAGAAGGACGAGCACGCCGCGCTCGCCAAGACGGTCGCGACCGTGCGGATGCGCGAATCGGTCGGTTGGTGCCGCGAGGCCCTCGGCGGCAACGGCATCGTGCTCCAGCACGGCGTAGCCCGGCACATGGCCGACGCTGAGGCCATCTACTCCTATGAGGGCACCCGCGAGATGAACACCCTCATCGTCGGCCGGGCCATCACCGGCAAGGCCGCCTTCGTCTGACACCCCATCGAGATGCCACTTTCCGTCCCTATCCGGCGTCCATGGGGACGGAAAGTGGCATCTCGATCTCCTTCAAGGGGGGGGGTCGGACTGACTGATGTTCCGGTGGGAAGGTCATCCATGCCACGGTTGAGGGATGGGATTCTTCGAGCGACCGAAGCCGGCGGATTGGCGTGATGTGACGATCCTGCGCTCCTGACCGCAATCATCGCGGTCGTCGGATGGTCGTTGGCGCCGCAATGACTGTGCAACCTTCGGGCGCCCCCGATTGGCGCCGTCGGGGGCTTCGGTGCTGCGACGGGATATCGCGACTCGTCCCCCGGTAATCACCAGCAACTCAGGGGGTATAGGCTCCTCCACGCCGGTACCCCAGATAACCCGGTCGCGCCCCCGAATGCTTGCATTGCGGGGGCACCCTAATTTTTGACCGGTGACGCCCCACGCTGAGCGACACGCGCGTTCAACGGGCGGGCACCTCGATCGGCTGACCTATGGTCTGCGCATGGTCTCCGTTCTCAAGAAGGCACTCTTCTGGCTCGCCGCCACCGCTCTGTGCGCCGGAATCCTGGCTTTCGCGCTCGCGAGCGCGACCTCCGGTTACCCCGGATCGTCCGCGACCACGGACTTCGAGTACGGGCTCAGCCGCATCCTGATCCCTGGCGCCTTCATCGGATTCATCGGCTGGCTGATGCTGTCTGCCCTGATGGAAGCCGACCTCCACGCGCAAGAGCGCCGCTCGGCGTTCTCGCTCGAGGCCTAGCGCGCCGCTAGGGCCTCTTCTCGCACCCCGTTCCGTCCCCGTCCCTGTCGAACTTCTGCTGGAAGCCGGGGTCACCGCGCTTGATCGGGGCGGCATTCGCCTGCCAGACCGCCGCGCAGTTGGCGTAGCTCAGAGCGGGAGCGGGATCGGCTCGCGGAGGAACGGAGGCGGGAATCGGCTCCGCGACCGGCTCCTCTGTCACTGGACCGATTTGCGGGTCGGCAACCGGTTCTTCAAGGGATGCGGGCGTCTCGATCACCGGTGCCGGGCCTACCTCGGCGGCGGGGGACGACTCGGGTGACGCGACCTCGGCCGGCGCCACCGGTGATGCGATCGGCTGACGTGCATCCGACTCGGCCGCGGACGGTCCGGCCCAGGTGACTTCCGGAACAGTCGGCGCTGCGAACCCGAGCATCCCGGTGTCGACGACCAGCACGGGATGCACCGCCTTGTTGACGATCGTTCCGCCGACGACGAGTACGAGGCTCGCTGCCAGCAGCAGGGCGCCGGTCTGACGCGACCACAGGCGCAGCCACGACGGCCGCCCCGTCACGGCCACGTAGGCACCGGTGAGGAGGGGAAGCAATCCGAGGGCGGCCGCGAAGATACCCCATCCGGCGAGGATCGCCGGCAACGACAGGATCAGCCACACGATGGGGATCACGATCATCCAACCCGACATCAGCCGCCGAGGCCGGACAGTCTCCGCGTACTGGATAGGTACCGCAGCCGTATCGGACGCGGTACGGGTACTCAGGAGTTCGGATGGGGCCAGCTGCCGCACCGGCGCACGGATGATCTGTATCGCCGCGACCGTCGGGTCGGGGCCGCCAATGCCCACGACGGGTTGCGGCCCCAGGGTGGGTGACTCAGGCGCCAGTTCGGACACGGGTTCGATGGCCGTATCCGGCTGCGCAATCGACGCCGCAAGCGCCAGGTCTTCCTCGACGTCACCCGCGACATCGGGCTCTGGCAACCCAGCCTTCGGGCCATCCGACGCAACCGAGCCGTCGTCGAATTCAGCGGGACGAGCAACACCGACGTCTCCCGACCTCACTGCGGCCACCGCAGCGGCGATGCTCAGACTGCCCGTGGTCGGATTGCGGGTGTCAGCGCGGGCTGTGGATTCGGCCTCCAGCTCCCAGAGTCCACGACCGCGGCTGGCTCCGACGGCAAGGTCAGCATGGCCGGCGTCCTCGAGTTCGACGAAGGGACCATCGCCGGCGAACTCGGTCCACCCCTGGCCGTCCCACCAGCGCAGGCGCGCAGGATCACTCGGATCCTCGTACCAGCCTTCCGGCGCCGCCTGATTCACGTTCCCCCCAGAACATCCAGGCGCTCACGTTAGACATCTGCCCATGCGACGCCGTTCGGACCCGCGCAGGATTCCCCCGCTCTGGGGGCGCGCCTCCGACAACGCCGAATTGCCACCTTTGGCTCCCAAATCGCATTCTTGAGAGCCAAAGGTGGCAATTCGAGGGGCAGAGGGAGGTGGGGGGCAGATCAGGGGAGGCTGGTGAGCTGCTCCGCAGTGACGCGGACGACGGAAAGCGAGCGCTCGATGCCCTTCACCTGAGCGGTCTCAGGCGTGCCGCCCAACCATGTGGCCGACCCGGCTGCCTCCGCGGAGGCGACAACCTGGCCGCCGCGGGCGAGGCCGCAGAGTCGCGAGCCGACGTTGATCGGGTCGCCGATCACCGAGTACTGGCGCCGATCTGGTGGCCCCACATGGCTGGCGACGATCGAGCCCGTGTGCAGGCCCATCCCGAACTGGATCTGCGGCAGCCCCGCTTCCTCGAGTCGCGCGGACAGCGCCGGAAGATCCCGCAGCAGATCGGCGGATGCCTCACGCGCATCGCGCGCCGGCTCCTCCAGGATGCGCGGAGCCCCGAAGACGGAGAACACCTCGTCGCCGACGAACTGCATGACGGTTCCGTGGTGGGCGAAGACGCGCTCGCAGACGTAGTCGTAGAAGATGTCGAGCACGCGCTGCACGTCGCTCGGATCCAGACTCGCGGCCATCGGGGTGAAGGATCGCAGGTCGGCGAACAGGATGCCGACCGTGAGCCGCTCCCCCGATCCGGTGCTCTCCGCGCGCCCCTCGCGGAGCAGCTCGAGGGCGACATCGCGAGGAACGTAGCGGGAGAACAGCCGCTCGGCCGTCTGCCGGTCGCGCTGCTCGGCAATCGCCTTGATGCCGAGGCTGGCCACACCTGCCGCGAGGATGCCGATCGGGATGCGCACGAAGTCGGGCAGCCAGCCGAGGATCTGGAACAGCGCGAGCCCGACCGCGGTGACCAGGACGATGGCGCTGACGGTGATCAGCACGGCCCAGCGGAGGCGCAGCCGACGGGCGGCGAACGCGACAGGCAGCCCGAACAGCAGAACCGCGAGCCCGGTGATCCATGGTGAGTACGGCACAACCCAGGCGTGCTGAAGGATCGTGCTGATGGCTTGCGCCTGGACCACTACCCCCGGCGTCGTCACGCCCGGCTGGAGCGGGGTGATGTGGCGGTCACCCACTCCTCCGGCTGTGACGCCGAGAATGACGACGGCGCCCGTGAGCCGATCACCGACGGCGCCGCTGAGCACGTCTGCGGCAGAGACGATCGTCGTGTCCGCGGTCCAGTGGATCCGCAGCGCGGCGTCCTGTTCGACGGGGATGGTCTCGGCGCCGATCTGGACGGCCGAGGGGCGCACGATCACGGGATCGATCGCCCCATCGAGCGCGTCCACCGCACGGACTGACAGCGACGGCTCGAACTCACCGTCGGCGGTCTCGACGAAGGCCGGAAGCGAACGCAGGATCCCATCGCTGTCAGCCAGGACGACGGCGTGCCCGAGGCCGGCGGCGTTCTCCCGGACGGGGGGCGGGACGGCCGTCCCGCCGCTGACCTGCAGCCACCGATTGCGAAACGTGGATGCGGCGCTGAAATCCTGCGCCACGACGAACGGGCCGCTGGCGATCGCATCGGCCACGGCGAAGTCCGAGGCGGAGGGGACGACGTCGACGGCCACGACCTCCGGCCCGGCCGATGCGATCGTCCTCAGCAGGCTCGCCTGCAGTCCGTCATTCCACGGCCATTCGCCCCGCTCGGCCACGGATGCGTCGTCGACGGCGACGACGACGACCCGCTGATCCGAGGCGCCATCGGTCCAGAGCAGGTCGGAGGCGTGTCGAACGACCGCCTCGCCCACCCCACCCAGAGCGGCGAGACCCGCGAGCAGAGCGACTACCACCCCGACGATCAGCGGCGGCCAGGCGGCGCCGAGACGGGTGACCCGCGCGCGCCCCGAAGAGGGACGATTCGGACGCGTCAGATCGGATCGGCGGCTCATGTCCGCCACGGTACGAGCAAGCTGAGGCGCATATTCAATGCGCGATCACTGTCATTGGAAGTTCTCGATACCGGAGAACACGTAGGCCGTGAAGGGCGGCGTCCCTTCGGGAGCCTCGTACTTCGAATTGGTCGTGCGGCCCTCCAGGTCGACGAGCCCCGGGTCGCTCGTTCGGAAGAGGGTCACCAAGCCGAGCTCGTTGTAGTAGTTGGTGGCGAACATCCCGTCATCTGTGCGGGTCCACCTCGCAGTGGCGCTTGGAGCTGAGACCCGCGCGGAGGAATTCTCGAAGGACTCGTAGAGCGCTGAACTGAAAGCGTCGTCGGCATCGAAGTAGATGCCGAGGTACACGAGGCCGCCATCGGCTTGGGTGACCTCGAGCAGGCATGAGGGCGTCGGGAGCGACGTCAGTTCCGTCGGTCCGGTGAAGCTCTCGACCGGCGTCGCTTCACCTGTCACGTTGGGCACGATGCTGAGGGCGAGCTCGTTCGAGCATGCGCCCCCGTCCGCCTCCACCGGCGGCGCCGAACTTGCAGCCGCTGACCCGCCTGCGTCGAGGTCGAGATTGTGAGTGAGCCAATCGTCTGCCAGCTGACCTGCGGTCATCATCTCGACGGTTGGATCTCCGCCGTCGGCAGCTGGCACCACGAGCTGCTCACCCGCCGCGATCGTCAATTCCGTACCGTCCTGCAGCGTGAACCCGACCTCCCCGTCGAGCACCTGAACGGTGCAGACCTCTTCGGCCGTGCACGTCACCGCGAAGGCCGTGCCGTGCACGGAGGCGACGCCGACCGGGGTGGATACTTCGAACGCGGCATCCTCCGCGACGAGCTTCTCGACGCGATGCCAGGTCTGGCCGACCTTGAGCTCGACGACCGTCCGCTGGGCCGAAGCGTCGGAGAGCTCCGTGACTGTCAACTCCGTTGCAGGACCGAGACGGGTCAGCGACCCGTCGGCGTAGTCGAGCTGGGCGGAGCCGCTGGAGTCCGTGCGAACCGTGTCTCCGACGGCCGCCGTCTGGGGCGTGGTCCCGTTAAGGTCGCGGCTCGAGTCGCCCGTGAGGATGGAGACGAGGGTCGCGGAGGCGGTCACGTTCGCGGACGGGCCCGCCGGTGACGCAGTGCAGCCGGCGAGTACGAACAGGACTGCGACGCCGACTGCCAGTCGGGACAAGGAAGTGCGCATTCTGCTGCTTTCGATCGTCATGGCGCGGCTCGGGTCAAGGTGATCCCGTACTCACCGGGCGAGACATCGGGAACACAGGTGAAGATCACCGGGACGACCGACTGCGAGTCGACGATCGAGATGGATTCGACGGATCCATCGGCGGCCAGCTCAGGCGTCAGGGTCGAGCTGGTTCCTCGGATGTAAGCGACATCGCCGCTCCTGTTTCCGTTGAGGCAGACCGTGCCTTCCGTGCTCGTCGATGGGCCCGCGAATGTGCCATTCGGCTGCTCGGTGAACTGGAGCGCCAGCGAGCTGTCGGAGCCGACCTGCACGATGCAGGTCGGCTCGCAGGAGAGAACAGACACCGTCACCGGATCCGGAAGGTCCCGCAGCGTCGTGGAGAGCGCACCCTCGTCAGTGACGACGGTGACGTTCCATTCGCCGATGAGCGCATCGCCTGGATCGGGCTTGTCGAGAGAGACCCCATCGGAAGCAGCGTTGTCGGACAACCATGGCTCCGAGAGCTCCGCGTCCGTCAGCGGCACGGCGGCGAGTGCCGCGCCATCCGCGGACGGAAGAGTGAGGCCCTGGAACGCGCCGACTGTGACGGTCGTTCCGTTCGTCCTGGTGAAGTCGACCTCGCCCTCTATGACCTGAACGGTGCAGACCTCATCGGCCGTGCAGGTCACGGAGAAGGCCGTCCCGTGCACCGCGGCGACGCCGACCGGAGTCGAGACCTCGAAGGCGGCATCCTCCGCGACGAGCTTCTCGACCCGATGCCAGGTCTGACCGACCTCGAGATCCACGATGGTCCGCTGGGCAGAGGCGTCGGAGAGTTCGCCGATGATGAGCGATGTCGACCCTCCGAGGCGGGTGAGCGATCCGTCCTGGTAATCGAGCTGCGCCCGGCCATTCGCGTCTGTGGCCACGACGTCACCAGCGACTGCGTCCGCGGAACCAGAGACGTCCGCGGTGTCGGAATCGGAGGTGAGCGTCACCTGGTCGGCCGACGCGGTGACCGCCGCGGTGGGGCTGACATCGGACCCGTCCGAGTCTTCGGAGCCTCCGGAGCTTCCCGAACATCCGGTCAGAATCGCCACGACGGCCACCAGAGCGATCGCACCTGATGCGCGTCGGAGGGCAGAGCGGCGACTCCGCCGCGATGAGAAGATCATTTCTGCCCATCGATCAGGTAATTTGTGCAAATCTATGGCGTGGCCATGCATGGGCGCAATGCTCGACTTGCTGAGGCCGGCGGCCGATTCCGCCACAATGAGCACACCCGAGAGCGGAGCGTCGATGCTGTGGTTGGAAGCCCTGTCCGACGAGGAGCGCGCACGCATCGAGCTCTCCTTCCTCAAGCGCTCGTTCAAGCGAGGCGAGACGGTACTGCTGCAGGGCGAGCCGAGCGCCAACGTCTACGTGATCGACGGCGGGCATGCTGCGGTCAAGGTGGCGACGCCGCACGGCGAATCGATCACCGTGACGGTCCTCAGTCCGGGAACGAGCTTCGGCGAGATCGCCGCCCTGACCGGCGACGAGGTGCGCACCGCAACGATCGTCGCACTGGACGCGCTCGCCGTGCGGGTGCTGCCCCACAAGGTCTTCGATGACGTCCGGCGCCGCAACCCGGCAGTCGACACCGCCATTGCCCAGTCGCTGGCCGGCAGGCTGCAGGATCTCAGCGATCGGATGGCCGAAGCCACGTTCGAGACGGTGCAGCGCCGGTGCGGGCTACGACTACTCGAGCTGGCGGAGGCATTCGCCCCGGGCGCCAGTTCCGCGTCGCTCCCCCTCACTCAAGACGACCTCGCGGGCATCATCGGGGCGACCCGTCCCACGGTGAATCAGGCCCTGGGGGCACTCGTGGCTGCGCACCTCGTCGTGGTGAGCCGCGGAGTGATCACGATCGCTGACATCCCGGCGCTGAAGCGCCATATCCGCTGATGCGCGGCTCTTGCGAGCCCAGGGGTCAGTTGCGAGAGATCGAGATGTCGGCGGCCTCGTCGAACGACGAGTCCCCGTAGGAGCAGAAGCCGGACGGCTGGCCGTTGAAGACGTAGTGCCAGACGAGGGTGCCGGCGAAGATCGTCGAACGAGTGGCCTCGTCGTCGGTGCGGTCTGCTGTCACATCGATGCTGTAGTCGTAGGCATCGGTGAACTCCTCGCCCGTGCTGGGATCGGCACACGTCGTCTTCTGCGGCTCGCTGGTGGCCGCGGTGAAGCCGGCATCCGTCAGCGTCGCCAGGTACTTCGCGCCACCGGATGAGGTGATCGGGAAGGTGCACGCATCGTCGCAGGTGAGCTCACCGAACGTCCACGTCGACTGCCCGGTGTCGGGCTCCGGGGCCAAGAAGCCCGACACCGAGCTGTAGTCGTAGGCCATGGTCCACTCCCCGGCCAGCGAAGCAGCTGCCATCGGAATCACTTCGTCGATGCTGTCCGCCGCGATGTTCGCGGTGATCCACTCGTCTGCCTCGATGAGCGCGGAAGGAGTGACCGCCACGACCGGAGCACCGCCGTCCGGATTTGGGATCACGAGCCTCTGATAGGGAGTGATCTCGAGGACCGACCCTTCCTCGGTGGTGAACTCGACCACCCCCTCCATGACGGTGATCGTGCACGCAGGCGCATCGGTGCAGTCGACCTCGAACGCAGTCCCCCTCACCGCCGCGACGCCGACGGGAGTCGAGACTTCGAATGCCGCGTTCTCGGCCACCAACTTCTCGACCCGGTGCCAGGTCTGACCCACGTCGAGGCTGACGACGGTCCGCTGGGCCTCCGCCGAATCGAGCGTGGTGACCGAGAGCTTCGTGCTCGGCCCGAGGCGGGTGAGGGATCCGTCCGGGTAGTCGAGCTGGGCTTGCCCCTCGGAGTCGGTCTGCACGACGTCGCCCATGGAGGCGGTTTCGGTGTCGGTGATCTCGGCCGGGTTCCCGTCGGCGGAGCCCAGCGTGACCTTCGAGGCGGACGCGCTCACGTCGACGGTGGGTCCGGAGGTGCAGGCGGCGAGGACCAGGGAGACGGCGATCGCGGCCGTGATCGATCGAACGAGACGGATCTTCACGTTGCGACTCCAACTCTGCAGTCGAATGGAGGAGAGCGATGCTCGCTCGGCGCCGGGGGCACGATCATCGCGAGTGCCCGCGAGGCGCACCACTGTTCGTGACAACTTCAATGCCTGACCAGGAGTTGCTTTGCGAATCCGACAAGAGCCCGGCGTCCGGCTCGGAGAACGAGACGGGCGTCGGGCCGCTGCCGCCGATCAGCCGTAGACCCAGTAGTAGTTGTTGAAGCGGAGCGACTGGCCGTTGTAGATCCGAGTCCAGTCGCTGTAGCCCGACCAGGTCCGCCCGCCGACGTTCTCGTACGCCTGGAAGCGGAAGGCGTAGCCGTTGGGATTGGTGAACGTGAAGCTCGTGCATCCGTCGACCGACGCGATCTTGTTGGTCAGATTGATCCAGCTGGTGCCATTGCTGTACTGGGCGTAGACCCGGTTGGTCCACTTTGCGCCGTTGCTGGCGAACTTGAAGCAGACGCTGATGCTGCCTGTGTTGGTCGCCGCTTGGGCGGGAGCGGCCGCAAGAACGGATCCACCTCCGATAGCAGCGACGATGGCGAGAGCAGCGACGATGCGTGTGCGCAGTCCGGACTTCTTCTTGACGGGCTGGATGTCGGTGGCGACGGGGGCGAGGGCGATGTTGGACATGTCCGATTCCTTTTGCTTGGGGGGGGATGAGTGGAGCGGTTGTTCGTGAGAGAACTGTCTCGCTCGGCGGCTACGGGAACTGTCGGCCCAAGAACACATCAGTCGTCGGCTTCACGACAGCAACCGCGCGCGCTACCCGTGCATCGACCCCAGCGGAGCACTATCTCAAAGCTCCGGCCGGCGAACTTAGGCTTCAAGGGTGGCGCAGCTCGAGCGCCGAAATGGAGTTCCCATGACGCAGACGTCCCCGGGCAGTGGCCGCAAGGCCCCGAAGATCAACTGGCACGACAAGCACCGCGAGTCGCTGACTCCCGGCCAGCGAGCGGCCGATGCAGTGCGCAATGTGATGGGCAGCTGGCCATTCGTCATGGGCTTCGTCGGCTTCATGGTGGTCTGGGCGATCCTCAACTCCTCTGGAAAGGGCTGGGATCCGTACCCCTTCATCCTGCTCAACCTCTTCCTCAGCATGCTCGCGGGCCTCCAAGGCGCCATTCTGCTGATCGCGGCGAAGCGTCAGGATGCGATCGCCGCCTCACTGGCACAGCACGACTTCGAGACGGACACCGCAGCGCGCAAGGACATCGAGATGCTGCTCGAGATCAACAACCGCCAGCTGGCGATGATCGCCGAATTGCAGCGCGCCCTCGCGGACACCCGACGCTACTGAGGTTCAGCCCAGCAGCGAGCTCATGATTCTCGTCTCGGCGGTGGACGAGATCGGGCGGCGACGGAGGTCGCCTTCACGGCCGGCACGGCACATCTGGCTCACGAGATATCCGACGGGCACTGACCCCAGCGCCCAGGCAGCGACCGCCGCCATCAACATGATCATCATTTGCTCTATGGATAGACCTCGCGGGTGAACGCAGTGAGAACGCAGGATGTCGCCCTGCCTGCCATCGAGATGCCACTTTCAGTCCTTATCTGGCGGTTTAGGGACGGAAAGTGGCATCTCGATGGGAACGATGTCTGCTCAGGTATATGAGCAAAACGTGTCGCTCCCTGAACCGAACCTGTCCTCGGGTTACGTTTTCGGATCTGGGGGACGTTCCGTGCGCCTCCGAAGCACCTGCACAGGAGACACATGCCCGGCCCCGGCCTCCAGTTACCGCGCCCCTTCCGGAGCGCGTGGAAGAACGATGAGACGTTCAAACTCAATCTGATCCCGCGGCCGTCCGATGCTCCCCAGGTCCACGCGAGCGGACCCGATCCCGACCGGATCCTGGTCGTCGGGACTGGAGCCGTCGTCGGCTGGGGCGTGAGCAGTCACGACCTCGCCTTCTCGGGCCAGCTCGCGCGTCAGCTCTCCGAGATCACCGCTCGCGGTGTGGATGTCGACGTGATCACCGAGCACGGCCTCACGGCGAGCGCCACCCTTCGCAAGATCACCGACCTGCGCCTCTGGCGCTACGACGCCATCATCATCTCCGTCGGCACCGCCGAGGCGCTGCGCCTCGACTCGACCGCTCGTTGGAGCAACACGATGAGCGCGCTCATCGCCGACGTCGCGGAGCAGGCGTCCGCCACGACGCAGATGATCGTCTTCGGCATACCGCCCGTCGGCAGCATGGGCCCGTTCGGCGACAAGTTCGGTCGCCAGAGCGATCGGCTCGCCAAGAAGTTCGACGCCATCACCGAGGAGATCTGCGCGCAGGACCCGCGGATCTCGTTCCGATCGCTGCCAGAGAAGGGCTCGCCGGTGCAGCTGAGGGAGATCGCGCCCCGGGATCTCTATCGCATGCTCGCGGGGAGCGTCGCGGCTCAGCTGGCGCCGAAGCTCGAACGGAGCTGCGCCGACAACGCCCAGATCTCGGAGTGGGGAGCCCACTACCGCCGAGGCAAGCCGCAGAACGAGGATCAGCGTCAGGCCGCATTGACGGCGATGAACATCCTGCAGCTGCAGCCCAGCGAGCGCCTCGATCGGATCACCCGCCTCGCGCAGCAGATGTTCAGTACAGAGGTTGCAGCCATCACCCTGATGGACGGCGATCGACAAGTGTTCAAGTCCGTCGTGGGCTTCGACGACGTGGTTATCCCGCGCGAGTACTCCTTCTGCAACGAGACGATCAAGCACGAGGCGCCGACGGTGTTCCGCGACATGGGCGCGATGAAGATGTTCGGCAAGAACCCACTGGTGCACGCGGGCCCGAAGGCGCGCTTCTATGCGGGTTACCCGATCGAATCGCCGGACGGCTACCGGATCGGCGCGGTCTGCGTCATCGACTCGAAGCCACGTCCGGAGGGCGACCTCGACCTCGTCGGACTGCGTGACCTGGCGATGGCCGTGCAGAAGGAGATGTTCGGCACGGCGGTCCCGAGCTACCACATCTGAGTCCTCCGCCGCGGGCCTCGGTACGCGCCGCAGACGGCGCTACTCGACCAACGAGATCTGCTACGCCTGGTGGCTGAGCCGGGCGCGCAGCGCCCGCGTCGAAGCCCGCTCACGCGGATGGCAGGCCGCCCCGCTAGCATTCGGCGCATGAGCGAGCTCGAGATCATCGAATCCCCCGACGGCGTCACGGTGATCCAGCACGTCGGCTTCTCCCCCACACCTCGAGTGAGCCTCCAGGCGCTCCGGGTGATCGGCGGGACAGTGCTGTTCGATGTCGCCGAACCTCTGGCCGGCGCTCGCGTCGAGATCGTCGATCGAGAATCCGCGATCGGCTGGCTGGAGTCCTTCTACCCGGACGCCGTCGCTACATTGGGTGCGAACAGGGAGACATCCCCTGCCGAGACCGGCTCCCTCTACTCCCCCATCACCCGCCTCATGACGGCGATGTGGCTGCACCGCTCCTGGCCCGACGAGGCCGAGGGCATCCGCGACATCGACCTCTGGATGCTCGACTCCGAAGCCGCCGAGCTCGCCTGGATAGCGGGCGCCGCCCTCCCCGACGGCGGGCTCGCCGCATCGCTGCTCCTCCCCCACACCGCCGAGATCGCGGCTGCCCGAGACACCGCCACGGACGCGCACACGCACGCCGATCCGCTCATCCCATCCTTCGCGGCGCACGTCGGCGCCGCAGCCGAGCAGGCGGGCGTCGTCCTGGAAGACGGAGTCACGGTCTCGGATGAACCCAACGCCGAGTTGCTCCGAGAGGCCTACCCCACGCCGGACGACGAGTACGACGCATTCCGGGTCGGTCACCTGGTCGAGGGGATCGTGCGGGCACGACTGCAGAGCGCCTACGCCACGGCCGGCGTCTGGACCTCTGAGGGCGACGCGACGATCCCGTTCGCCGCCGAGATCGTGGCCGCGCGACGGAAGACCGCCGCCCTGCTCTGACTCAGTACTGCGGGGCGTAGACCGCCGGGCGCGCTGCCGTCGGCTCGCTGGCGAGGATGATGATCAGCCAGATGCCGCCGATGAACGGGATGTAGCTGACGAAGATCCACGGCCACGGATAGCCTGCGTCGCGCAGTCGGCGCACGGTGACGGCGAGCGATGGCACCAGCAGGCCGAGGGTCGCGAGGGAGTAGATCCCCGTGAACAGGAACGGCCAGACGGCGCCGACGCTGAGCAGGACAGCCAGCAGGATGAGGTCGAGGACAAGCGCGATGACGGCCGCGAGGATGGTTGCCAGGTAGAAGTACCAGAACTCGGATCGGCTGGCGACGCCGGTGAAGACCGCGTAGTTGCGGACGACCTTCGAGATCGACTCGAGAAAGCCGACCGGGGGCGCGGGCGGATAGACCGGACCGCTCGGCGCGTATCCGAACTGCGGACCCGCTGGGTAGGCGAATGCGGAGGCCGCGTACGGTGCGGAGGCTGTCGGGTTACTGGCGAACTGATATCGATCGGTCCATGTCTCGCCATTCCACCAGCGCACCTGCTCGGTGCCGGCAGGATCCGGATACCATCCGGCGGCGGGTGATGCGGTGCTGTCGTCAGCCATGGTCAATCCCTCGGGTCGAAAGCCGCGCGTTGGAGCCGCGAGAGCGTCTACTGGTGGGTGGAGCGGATGCCCACGACGACGATCATCGTGATGAGCACGGTCGTGACGATAGTGCTGGTGATCGCCGCGAGGGCGATGTTGGCGCGAGTGCCGCGCGGAGTCGCTTCGAGGATCCACTTTCGGAAGGCGAGAAGGCCACGAGCCACCACGACGACCATGATCGGCAGCGCGATCGGGATCCAGTTGAGGCCGATGCCCGAGATGACCGATGCAAGCGCCAGGCCTGCGACGACCAGCCCGATGACGGCCAGCGCGATCTCGGAGCGCAGGCTCCACGGGGCATGGTCGGCGGGGCGGCGGTTCTCGCGTGACGGGTTGAAGTGCAGGGCGGTCGCCGTCGTGATGGCGTCCCACTCGGCGAGCTCGTCGTACTCGAACGGCAGCGCCTTGCGACTGATGGTCTGATCGATCGGCAGCACGTCGAGCGCGCCGAGGTCGATGGGCGCGGTGTCGAACGGCACCAGCCCCTCAGGAGCGTCGAGCTCGTCAGCATCGTTGGATGCGACGAGCGGCGCAGCGACGAGCGGCACGCGGCCGACCGGCGCAGCGATGAACGGAGCGCGCGCTGCCGGAGCGGCGAGGCTCGCCTTGACGGACTCGAATGCGTCGGTGAGCTCATCGTGCGTGAGCTGGTCTTGCATGGTCATCTCCACCCCCATGGATCTGATGTGCGGACGCGAGCCCCCCGGCACGCTGTTCCGCACCCATCACGCTACGGGGTGGCGTCGCCGGGGTCTTTCCCCTGTTCAGGTGCTAAATGGCGGAATCCTGACCCCAGCTGTAGGGGGATACTGGCCGATTCACACCCGTTCATGGGGCATGCACCTCCGCCCACAATCCGTTGGTCGAGGAGCGCCGTCCACGGCGCATCTCGAGATCGGCTGTGGGGGTATGTGCGCTGCAGATCCGGCAGCCGGCCTCGATACGGCGCTTCGCGCCTACTCGACCAACGAGCCAGTCGGCGGTGGCGCGCCTACTCGACCAACGGGCGAGATACCCGTTGGTCGAGGAGCGCCGTCCACGGCGCGTCTCGAGACCGGCTGTCGGGGTTTGTGCGCTGCAGATCCGGCAACCAGCCTCGATACGGCGCTGGCGCGCCTACTCGACCAACGAGCGAGGGGCGCCACCGCGCCTACTCGACCAGCGAAGGAGAGCTAGGCGGCTTCGGTGAGGTGGGGCGACTCGACGAGGACCGCGACGCGGGGGTCGGCGGTTCGCCCATTCCACTTCAGCGCGCTGACGAGCAGCCAGAACAGGAAGGAGATGGCGCCGATCCCAATGATCGCGCCGCCCCAGATGAGCGATGGCAGCGCATCAGCCGCAGCATCCGGGTAGAGCGGACTGGGAGCGGCCTTCGAAGCGGCGACGCCGAAGGTGATGACGCCGATGGCGATGAGCACGACGGCTACGGAGAGCAGTGCGGCCTGGAACGGATTGTCTCCGCTCCGCACTACCCGATCCACTGTCATGCAGGGAGAGTATCGCCCCCAGACTTGCCGCGCTCGGAACACGCGGGCCAGTCGCGCGAAAGCCTCACCCTGAGCTTCAGGGCTAAGCCTGAGACCCTGGAAGCTCAGCTCGAAGAGGGCATGTGCGAGCACAGCTCGAGGGGGCAGACCACCCACGCATCGAAGCTGTCCAGCGCCACTTTCACCTGGTCGGGAGCGATCTCCGCGATGACCGTTCCTGCTCCATAGCCTTTGACGATCACTCGGTCCGACATCTCAGCCTCCTCGCTCGCGATCAGTGGATGCGAAGCTACGCCCGGCCTCCGACGCAGCGACGGAACGACACGGAAGGGATCTCGGCGGAAGGCGCGTGCGCCAGGCAACCGATGCGCAGGTCAGTGCAGGATGCCATCTGTCCCGCTAGCTGCCCTGCTCGAATTCTTGAGCATCCGGCGCGGCCGACGGGCGCTGGAGCGTGCCCCTTCATCCATCCCCATACCCCAGAATGCAGACAATCCTGCGTCCGGAATCCCCGGAATCATGCGGAATTCCGGCCGTTCCCAGATCGCGCCGCGACCATCCCACCAAACCGATTCGTCCTCAGTTGGTTCGGGCCCTCGTCGCACGCGCGTCATGCCCGAGCCGAGCCCTCGTGGCCTAGACCTGGCCGCACCCACGCCGATGGTACGGTTCAGGCCACCACCCCTAATCCGTCCGAGGGACCCGATGCCCGCGCAAGTCCATCGCATCGCCGTGCTCGATGACCACGAGATAGTGAGCGCCGGCGTCGCCTCCCTCCTCGCGGGGATCGACGGTGCGGAGCTCGCGATCACCGCCCGCACCGTTGACGAGCTGAGTCCGCACATCGAAGACATAGACCTCGTGCTGCTCGACCTCCGCCTCGCAGATGGCTCCCAGCCCGGTGACAATGTGCGCTGGCTGCGCGACAACGGTGCCAACGTGCTGGTCTTCTCCGCGGGGGATGATCCCGACCTCATCCGCTCGGCGGCTCGGTCGGGCGCCTTGGGCATGGTCATGAAGTCGGCGCCCAATGCCGCCATCGTCGAGGCGATTCGGCTGGCGATCGAGGGAAGCACCGTCCCGTCCACCGAGTGGGCGGCGGCCATCGATGGTGATCTCCAGCTCGCCGATGCTCGCCTCTCCGTTCGGGAGAAGGAGGTGCTCGCCCACTACGCGGCGGGCGACAAGGCCTTCAGCGTGGCGATGAAGACGGGCCTCTCGATCGATACGGTCAACAACTACATCAGCCGCATCCGCCGCAAGTACGAGCTGGTGGGCCGCGACTCCCCCAGCCGGATCGACCTCTACCGGCGGGCGCGCGAGGACGGGCTCATCGGCGGCGAGATGTGACCGTCGACGTCCCGTCTGCTGACTACGATGTGGTCCGTCGGCCGATCCACGATGGACTCACCGCGCGCGGGATCCGTCGTGCGCTCGGAGCGTCGATGGGGGCGGCCAGCATCGTGTTCGGAGCGCTGGCACTGCCGACCGCGATCCAGCAGATCTCCCTCCTTCGGCCCTTATGGTCGGCGCTGTTCATCGGATTGCTGCTGCTGCTGCCGGTAGTCGTGGCGGTCGGAGCGCTGATCGACAGCCTCCGGGTGATGCGCGCGGCCGCCTGGGCGCTGACGATCGCTCTCCCGGTCGCGACGATCACCTGGATACCGGCGATGGTCGACCCGCCGCTGATCCCCGACGACGGGCAGCCGTGGCTGCTCGCCATCACTGCGGTCCCAACGAGTGCGGCGTGCTTCGTCCTCTCCCGACGCTGGGCGTGGACGTACGTCCTCGCGGCGTCGTTGCTCACCGGAGGGTTGAGAGTCATCACCTCCGACGGCGAGAATCACTTCGTCCTCGCCATTGGCGACACCCTATACATGATCCTGCTCTGCTCGATCTTCGCAGCGGCCATCCTCGCTGTGCTGCGTGCGGCCACCACTCTCGACCGGTCCATCGCACGAGCCACCCGCGAGGCCGCAGCGATCGCCGACGCCAGGGCGCTCGCGCGAGAGAACGCTCGCTTCGACGCGCTCGTGCACGACGAGATCCTTTCCACACTGGTGGGGGTGCTGCGGCAGCCGACCGCGTCGGACGAACTCTTGGCACAGGCTCGCCGTGCGCTCATGCGGGTGGAGCAGCTCGATAACAGCGCCGAGCCGGTCAGCCATCCCGGAGAGCATTTCGCCGAGCGGCTGAGCCGCACCATCGCCGACATCTCCCCCAGGCCGCTCTTCACCTCCTCGGTCACTCACGGCACGTCGATGCCGCGCTCGGTCTGCGCCGCTCTGTCGGACGCGACAGCGGAGGCAGTCCGCAACGCGCTGCGGCACACGGCTCCCGACGACGTCATCGCGGTCGACGCCCGGGTCGAGCCGAATCAGGTTGCCGTGACAGTCCGCGATGAGGGCCCCGGATTCGCTCACGACGACGTCGACGATTCGCGCCTCGGAGTGAGGCTCAGCATCATCGCTCGAATGCGTGATGTGCCGGGCGGATCGGCAGCCATCAGCTCGCGGCCGGGAGCCGGCACGAGCGTAGGGCTGCACTGGCGTCGCGATGACTGAAGCGGCCTCGAACACAGAGGCAAGCGCAGAGCTCCCCGAGCCGACCAGTCCCTCGATCTCGATGACGCCGGGCACCCTGCTCGGCATCGGCACGCCTGGCGCACGGGCGCTGCTCTACCTCTTCTTCATCACCAACGCCGCGCTGCTCGGAATGAGCATCGCCGACTATCGCACGCCGCTTCCCGCGGTCGCTGCCTTCCTGGTCGTATCCGCCATCGCCCCCTTCCTGTTCGTCGACAGCGAGCGGCCGCTGCCAACCAAGCTGGCTCTGCTGATCGGTTCCGGGCCCGTGCTCGCTACGGCAGCCATCAGTTGGGAGATGCCTACGCACGGCTGGCCCGGATACGCGTCATGGCATTTGGGAGCCTCGACGATCATGCTGTTCTTCCTCGCCATGCGCGGGCGGATCGCGATCGCCTGGGTCTCCTACCTGCTGATGTCGGCGATCACCATCGTCTGGGCCGTTGATGTCGGGCAGGGAATAGGCACAGGCATCGCCTTGACCGATCGCAACGCAGGGGTCCTGCTCATCGGCTCCCTCTTCGGTGCGGCTATCGGACGACTTGCGCAGCGGATCAGGAATCTCTCCGAGATCGAGGTTCGACGCGGAGCGGCGATCAGCGCGGAGCAGGTATCCGTGGCTCAGCGAGGGGTGCGCCTCGAGCGCCTTGAGCAGATGGCTCTGCCCTTCCTTCGTCGAGTCGCCGGCGGCGCGGATCCGGCCGAGGTGCACGCGGAGGCGGTCGTGCTCGAGGGGCAACTGCGCGATCAGGTTCGCGCGGGGGTCCTGGCGCCGGCACTTGCAGAAGCGGTGAGCGAGGCACGCGCACGGGGTATCGACGTGACCCTTCTCGACGACCTCCGAGACATTCCTCCGTCCGACGTCATGGATGGCCTCACCGCCTTCGTTCGGGGACGGCTTGCGGAGATGACGGAGGGCAAGCTCGTGGTGAGGCTGCTTCCGCCCGGACGCGAGATCCGTGCGACGGTGCTGGTCTCACGACCGGACGAGATCAGTGACCGTTACGACTTCAGATGACCGTTGAGACTCGAGTAACCGGTCTTGGTCCTAGAGCTTCACCAGGCCGCAGTCGGGACAGAGCCAGCCGACCGTCGTGACCTCCATCTGAGTGAAGTCGGTGGGACAGAGGGGTGTGCGTGGCAGCCGATCGACGGGTCGACCGCGCGGCCGCCAGTATCGTCCAGTCCATACGGCTCCGCTGGCTCGTGCATCGGGATCATCGGGCTCGGGGTCTCCCGCCGCCAAGTCGTCGGCCGTAGGAAGCCAGTCGTCGTCGTCGACCTCGGGCTCTCGCATGTCGCCGAATCGCCCGTAGAACTCCGACTCTTCCGGCTTCAGCGGGCCGTAGGACGATTCGCCCTCTGGCGCCGGCGGGAGGTAAGGATGTCCATGCTCATCGAGCAGTGGCCCCCGCGCGCGCACGGAATGGATGTCTATGGTCCGACGTCCCTTGTGTGAGGTGTCGTCCGGTGTCTCCATGGTCTCTTCCTCATGCGTCGGGATCTCATTCTGACGTGAGGATCGTACACAGGCAGAAGTTACCCACAGCTCCGTGCATCCGCCCAGAGCTCGCTACCGGTGCGAGTCCATCCGAGCACCCTCGTAGACGCGCGCCCTCTGGCACATGAGTCCGACGAACACTCCCAAAGGAGCCGAGGCACAGGTCCATACCGCAGCCGTGATCAGAATCGTCGTCATTGAGAACCTGGTTCGCTTCAGAGGCGGACCTTCGGGTCGGGCCGCCATTGGCGCCCCCATTCAATCGCATTCGGGCGGAATGCCCTACTCCTGCGTCGTCGGCGCTCGCCGCTAGCCGGCGGGAACCCCTCGCACGTCGTCGACGGTGATAGCCGATGAGCTTGGCGCCGACCCGCTGCTGAGGTAGGTGTAGATGCCTACCCCTCCTGCCGACTGCAGTCCCGCGGTGGCGTCGCTCACGCTGACCTGCCACGTCGTCGGCTCCGTCATCCCGACCTTCCAGACCTTGGCGCGGACCGTTGTCGGAGATGCTCCGAACACCTGCACCCGAACCTGGAGCCGGTCGCCGGCCGCATAGGTCAGGCCGCTCACCCTGACCTCCTGCAGGGTGGTGCCGGTCCGAAGCGCCTGAAGTCGCACGGCGCCTGTGGTGCTGACGACGGCGCGGGCGGTGTAGTTGGCGGTGCCGACCCGGCGACCCATCAGGCCGACGTAGGTGCTGCCTGTCGTGGTGCGAGGGAAGCCGAACGTGGCCGTCAGGTCCGTGCTGGCCGACGACACGGAAGCGAGATAGGCGTTGCGTTCAGAGCCCGCCGGAGTGGTGATGCGGCCGAGGCCGCCGCTGACGGAGTAAGAGGCCGTGCTGCTCGAAGTCGTCCAGGCTCCACCGGTGTCGGCGGTTCCGAAGCTGTTCGTGGTGGTCCGGGCGAAGGCATCCGCCGCGAAGGCGGTGCCTACGGGAGGCGTCACTGTGCTCACGGTGACGGTGCGACTGGTCGAGTTGGTCGCCCCGCCGTTGTCGGTCACTGTGAGCGTCACCGTGTACGTGCCCGCCGCCGCGTAGGTGCGGCTGGTCGTTGCTCCGGTCCCCGTCGATCCGTCGCCGAAGTTCCAGGCGTACGAGGCGATCGTGCCGTCGCTGTCCGTCGATGTGGACCCATTGAAGCTCACTGCGAGCACGTTCGAGGTGCTGGTGAAGGCGGCCGTCGGCGGGATGTTGGCCGGCGGGGCAGAGGTCACGGTGATGCTGCGACTGGTCGAGTTGGTCGCCCCGCCATTGTCGGTCACTGTGAGCGTCGCCGTGTAGGTGCCCGCGGCGGCGTAGGTGCGACTGGTCGTCGCTCCAGTCCCTGTTGTTCCGTCGCCGAAGTTCCAGGCATAGGAGGCGATCGTGCCGTCGCTGTCCGTCGATGTCGAGCCGTTGAAGCCCACTGCGAGCCCGTTGGGGGTGCTTGTGAAGGCCGCGGTAGGGGCTGCGTTCGCCGGCGGAGTGACCGTGCCGGAGGTCGTTGCCGACAGATCATCGAACGCGATGACTGCGTTGGCGGGCGTGGCCGAGCTGCTCAGGTAGCTGTAGAGCGCGATGGAGCCCGCCGTCTGCAGCCCTGATGTGGTGTCGGTGCGGCTGATCTGCCAGGCGCTGGGCTCGGCAGTGCCGACCTTCCAGACCTTGGCGCGGAGGGTTGTCGGCGAGGTGCCCACGGTCTGAACCCTCAGCTGCAGGCGATCTCCGGTGTTGTAGGTGAGCCCGGCCGGGGTCACCGACTGCAGCGTGGTGGCGGTCGCCTGAACCTGGAGCTGGACGGCCCCGGTAGAGGCGATCACGACGCGAGCCCGGTAGTCGGAGCTGCCTACGCGGCGGCTGAGGATGCCGGCGTAGACACTGCTCGCCGTGGGTCGCGGCACCGAGATGGTCGCCGTCACGTCGGTGTCGGTCGACGAGACGCCGGCCAGGTAGGCGTAGCGGGTGCTGCCGGATGCGGTGGAGATGTTCGCGGTCCCGTTGGCGACACCGAAGCTCGTGGCGCCGCTCGAGGTGGTCCACGTGCCTCCGATCTGAGCGGTGCCGAGGCCGCCGCTCACGGTGCGCGTGAAGCTGTCGAGCGCCAGCTGGTTGCCGGTCGGGGGCGTCGTCGTAGTGCTGACAGTGATCGCGCGGCTGGTTGTTCCAATGGCGCCTGCATTGTCCGTCACCGTGAGAGTGACGGTGTAGGTGCCTGCGGAGGCGTAGCTGTGGGTCGTCGTGGCTCCGGTGCCGCTCGCACTGTCGCCGAAGTTCCAGGAGTACGACGCGATGGTGCCGTCGGCATCCGAGGATCCGGTGCCCGAGAAGGTGGCGGCGAGACCGCTGCCGCCGTTGGTGAATGACGCGGTCGGGGCGAGGTTCGCAGGTGCGCTGGCGGTGTTGATCAGGCCGGGCGTACCGCCCGTCGTCGAGGTCGCGGTCCAGCTGGAGGCGAGCGAGTTGTCGGACGAGGTCGAGTTGAGCTCGAGCGACGGACCTGTGCCATCCGCGGCGGCAGGCCACGGATCGGTCGGCGAGTAGCTGACGGTGTCGACCACACGCGCTCCCGCTCGCAGCTCGACGGTCTCGCCGGAGTTGTCGAGCGCCCCGCTGAACTGGCCGCCGACGAATCGGTTGCCGCTGTAGGCGGCGCGGAAGGCGACGTCGTTGCCGACGAAGACTACTCGTCCGCCTGCGGGGATGACTGTCCCGGGCTGGATGGTGAGGCCGACGGCGTCGATCGTCCAACCAGACACGTCGACTGCGGTGCCGCTCGGGTTTGCGAGCTCGATGAATTCGCCGCCCGTGCCCGCCGGGTTGTACTGCAGCTCATTGATCACGACCGCTGCGGTGGACGACTGAGAGGTCGGAACCAGCTTGCCGGCTCCGGTGTTGTTGGCGATCGCGTTGCGACGGTCGGCGAGGCCGTTGAGGAAACGCGTGCGGTTGGAGCTCGCAGAGCTGCTCCCCCACTTGGCGGAGTCGAGCGCCCAGTCCGAATTGGTGGTGGCGGTGATCGCGTCCCACTGCGCCTCGTACTGTCCCGCAGGAAGGAACTGGTCGGCGAGGGTGCGCAGCCGCCGGTAGTACATCTCCTTCACCTCGGGGTAGTTGAGCATCGCGATGGTGAAGTTGTTGGTGGTGTCAGGGGTGAGGAAGAGTCCCTTGTTGTCGGTCGCGGCGGTGCCGAAGGTGAGGTCGAGGTCCCACTGCCACATCTCCCAGCGGCCGGTGCCCTCGGTGTCGCGGGCGACGTACCAGTTGTGCCAGCCGCTGTCCTGATGCCGGATGATCGACTGGATTGCCATGTAGTTGACGAGCTCGGGGATGTTGACGTTCTGGTAGATCCACGCCTGCTGCGCCGCGGAGGAGGAGGCCGAGACGTTCTGGCTGAGGTTCCAGACGTCGGTGTAGTCCTCGTCTTCACGGGTCTTCTTGTCCAGCCAGGCGTTGGCCTGCAATGCCGCTGGTGATGCGGTGCGGCCGAGCGAGCCGCCGTCGCCCTTGTAGATGGCCCAGTCATCGACGCCCTGATCGTCGCGCCACGAGCCGTCTTCGGTCTCCATGATGCGGCCCAGGCTCCAGAACGTGCCGTTCTTCTGGGTGCGGACGGGGATGATGGCCGGCCCGCGGTTGCCGGCCGCCTTCACGGTCGCCCAGCTGATGTCCGCGTTGTTGTTGGAGTAGTTCTGGAGGGCGAACTCGTCGATCGGGTAAGGCAGCTGGCCGCCCATGTCCCACTCGTAGCCCTTCGGCAGCTCGACCTTCCACTGGACCTTGGCCGCCTGACGGGAGGCGCCGCCTCGGATGTTCATCAGGACGTTGTCGAAGACCTCGCCGTTGTAAGACCACACCGCTGCGCCCTGCACGTCGTCCTCGCGATGATTGGCGAGCAGGTCGTTGTAGACGGCGTCGTCCATGAACCATTCGATGACGGGCAGCTGGGTGCTGACTGCGGAGTTGGTCACGACGACCCCGCGGTAGCGGGCTGAGTCGTCGGCGGCGGGAGCCGAGAAGGTGGCCGCTCCGCGGGTGGCGTCGATACGGTATCGCACCAGCTGACCGGCCGCCTGGCCGGGGATGGTGGCTCCGTATACGCCGTCGCCGGCGCCGCCCGGGCTGGCCGCGTCGTCGAGGAACGGCAGAGGAGTGTCGGCGCCGAAAGCGATCCGATAGGTGAGCGTCGCCGTCGATCCGCTGAGCAGGCGCGCTGAGACCGCGATCGCCTGGTTGGGTGTCGGACGGTTCGGGGTGGCCGTCAGCTCGCTGATGGTGGGGGCGGGGCCGGTCCCCGCGATCGAGTTGACCGCGTGGGGCGTGCCGCCCGCGGTCAGGCTGGCGCCCCAGCTGTCGGCCAGGGTGTTATCGGAGAACAGATCGCGCAGTTCGAGGGTGGGGCCGGTGCCGTCAGGGGTCGCCGGCCAGGGGGTGGCGTCGGCGTAGGTGACGGTGTCGACGACGGCGAGGGCCGCGTCGACGATGGTGACAGCCTCGCCGCCGTTGCTGAGGTTGCCGCCGTAGACGGCGTCAGGCGCGAAGCCGTGGCTGAGCTGGAACTGAGCGGCGTCTTTCGCGATCACGAAGTAGCCGTTGCCTGCGATCGAGGCGCCGGCCGGGAAGGTGCCGGTGACGCCTGCGCTGAAGCTCCAGCCGCTCATGTCGATGGGCGCGGATGAGGTGTTGGTCAGCTCGACGAAGTCGTCCCCGTCGAGGTCGGAGCCCGCGTGGTAGTTGAGTTCCGAGATCACGACGCCGCCCGGATCCGCGAAGGCGGGAGCCGCACCTCCCAGTGCGAGGCCACCTGCGACCGTGCTCAGAGTGAGGAGTGAGATGAGGGCGCGGGAGCGTCGTCCAACCGTCATTGGTGGGGAACCTTGCATGCTGTGAGCGAGACCTCAGCGGGTGAGCCGGGGCCTGCGACCTGGGGGGTGGCTGGGGGTCACAGTACTCTCAGACGATTCATGGGCATGACCCCCATTCGGGGGCATGCTCAACTAGTTGAGCAGCATTCCTCCGATCAGACGGCCTGCCGGCTCTCGATACGGGCGTCGTCCGAGCTCTCGCAGCTGGCCTGCACGGCTCATCATCGCGATGGTGATTCCGAGTGGGAGCGATCCGATCGCCCAGATGGCCCCTGCCACCGTCAATGTCATCGTCATTGTCATATTCATCTGGTCCAGGTGTAGCCGCGGAAGGTGAACACGAGGACAACACTGGGTCACGCGCGAACGACAGATCCATGCACCGCTGGCATCTTCAGCCGTATCGGGATCAGCGGAACGCTCAGAGCACGCGGCGGCCAGCCCGCACATCTATATAGAGGAGAAGGTCGCGTCGATGCACGGCTCGGCGCACAGCGACTGCCAGGAGCGCTCCGAGGAGAGCGCCGAGGCTGTTCGCGATGATGTCGCCGATGCTGGCGACGCGGCCGGGCAGCAGCAGAAGCTGGCTGAATTCGATGAAGCTCGAGGTCCACGCCCCGCAGATGATCGCCGCCCACCAGAGGTGTCGCGGTAGCAGCAGAGCGATGAGCAGCCCGAGGGGCAGGAACATCAGGACGTTGGCCGTGAACTCGAAGACGGGATAGCCGATGAAGGCCGGCAGCCCTCGCTCCTGCAGCTCCTGGATGATCCGACGAAGCTGAATCGCGATCGGCCGGTCTGGCGCCGTGGGGGTGAGTGTCATCGCGATGACGATGACCACATATGCCGCCAAGAGGATGGAGACCAGTCGGAGACGGAAGCGTGTTGCCAGGGCCGCGCCTTCCGGTCGACGGAGCATCGAGTCTCCAAGGCTACCCGACACGGCTCCGGCTCCTTCCGGACGACCGAGGAGCGCCGAGCCCCCGCGGCGAAGCACCGCGTAGCCGCACGCCCTCCCCGCCCCACGGCTGGAGCCTCCGCCGCACCAAAAGTTTCCTATGGATTTTCGGAGTGAAGTGGTATCAGGCGGGACACATCGAGAAATCCCCGATGAGCGGTTGCTTTCGACAACGAGCATCTTAAAGGTCGAAGCAAATATGACACCTTCAAGCCCAGCCTGAGGGTGAGAGCCGGCCCGAAATAGCTCACATATGGTGATCGCCGACCCCTGCTGCTCACCCCCGAAAAGAGAGCTACTCGTGGCCAATCGCCCCATCGCCCTGTCCATGTCTCGACACCCCTACCGTGTCGCGGCCTCCGTCCCCCTGATCCTCCTCACCGCTGTGACGTTCACCGTCTCTGCGCAACCGGCCATCGCGACCCCGTCGTCCGCCGAGTCCCCTTCGATCGTGCTCGCCTCGTCGAAGCAGCCCCTGTCCATCGATCGTGAGATCACCGCCGAGATCGCTGGCCACTTCGCTGACTTGCGGGCCATTGAAAAGGCGGAGCGCGATGCCGCAGATGCGGCACACGCCGCGTACCTTGCGGCCCAGGCGGCCGCCAAGCTTGCGGCCGAGCAGGCGGCCGCCGCGGCAGCGGCAGCCGAAGTCGCCGCGGCCGAAGCCGCCGCACAGGCCGAGACGGCAGCGACCGCCTCCGCGGGCTATTCGGGCTCTGGCAGCTCGTCTTCCGGTTCGAGCGGCTCCAGCAACGGCTCTTCGGGCAATGCGGGATCTGGAGGCATCGGCGTCCCCTCCGGTGTCTCGCTCTCGGTGGTGTCCGGTGACGTCACCGTGACACAGGCGGGCACCGTGCTCGACTCTCTCGATATCCACGGACGAGTCATCGTCAAGGCTCCGAACGTCACCATCCGCAACTCGATCGTGCGCGGGACGGATTCCGGCGGCAAGTACGGCCTCATCGATGCCATGGGCGGCTACGCCAACCTCCAGGTCATCGACACCGAGATCGCGGCGAGCAATCCCAACTGGTCGGTCAACGGCATCATGGGGTCCAACTTCGAGCTGCACGGTGTGAACATCCACAACACCGTCGACCAGGTGAGCATCGCTGGAAGCAATGTCGTGATTGCGAACTCGTGGCTGCACGGCGGTCTCTGGTTCGCGGACGACCCCGATCACTCCGACGGTTCGCACAGCGACAACATCGAGATGACCGGCGGCAGCAACGTCACGATCACCGGCAACACCCTCGACGGCGGCAGCAACGCTGCCATACAGATCACCCAGGACCGTTCCACCGTGTCCAACCTGACGATCTCGGACAATCAGATCGGTGGTGGCGACTGCTCTATCAACATCAGCGAGAAGGGCAAGGGCGCCATCCAGGGCCTGTCGATCCTCGGCAACCTGTTCGGGCTCAACACCTCGATCGGTCACTGCGCGATCGTGGGTCCGAGCAGCACTCCGATCAATGCCTCGGGCAACGCATTCGTCGACGGCCTGGTGGCTGCCGTCAAGGAAGGCTGAGCGCCCCCCTCGGCCGAACTGTCCGCTCCGCGGCTTCTCGAGGCGCTCGGCCTCGACAACGGATGAACTCGTGCTCAGGCCGCGACGTCGTCGCGCATCGGCTCCTCAGCCGGCAGCGCGATGGCGGCCGCGGCCTGTTCGCGTCCGCGCCGCATGCGGCCCTGCAGGAGTCCGAAGACGGCGGCTGCGAAGAGCAGACATCCGAGCGGGACGAAGACCAGGACGCCGGTCGGGCCGAGGGTCGCGGCACCGCCGACTCCGATGATGAAGCTGATCAAGCCGAAGCCCGAGAGGGCAGGAACGTACTGAGACACGGGTGATGTCCTCTTTGGGTGAAGAGTAGGCGGCGTCGGGTTTACACCGCACCGCCAGCGTATGCGTCAGGTACGCGCGGGTATGCCCCTCTTTCGGGCAGCCGGTCTCAGACCATGCCATGCCTCGTTGGCAGACGAGGAGCGCCGGCGCCGCGGGAAGCGCTATGAGGACAACCCTCGGCAAGGCCGCTCCCAGCGACCGAAACAGCTACGCCGCGAGGTCGAAGTTCGGCTTCTCCTTGTCGTCACGGCCGGTGAATCCGTCGACGACCGTAGACACGGCGAGGCTGATGGCCATCCCAGTCACGCAGGTCACACCGAATACGACACCGAAGACGGCAAGAGGGAGACGAAGCATTCCCCCTGTCTATCTGCCGCCTGCACCGCTGCCCCGGAGGCACGCAGGTGGGGGCTCAAATCAGTAGCCGCGGCGATAGAGCGTCAACGCGCCCAAAGCGAGTCCTGCCGCCAGGAGCAGGCCGAGGATGCTGCCCACCAGTACTACAGGCCCGGGCAGGCTGCCGAGCAGGGTGGTGGGCTGCGTGGAGAGCCGCGCGACTGATGCCGCGTTCTCGGAGTTACTCGGGCCGATGGCCTCCGTCGGGAGCTGTGCGGGAGTCGCAATGGCATCTGAGCTCAGACTTGATTCTCTCGCCGGGGGAACCTCGACAGTCGAGGCCGCGGCAGGCTGCCCCAATGAAGAGGTCGAGCTCGCGCGGAAGGTAGTGGTCAGCCCAGCGATGATCTCGACGGGCGTCGCGGACGGACTCGGCATGGGGCCAGATGCCGACGGGTTGCCGCCGACCGCGGCGATGGGAGCCGTCGTGGCAGATGGAGACGGCCGCGGAGTCGACGACGGGCTCGGCTTCGGGGTGGGAGTCGTTGTCGGCCGAGGCGTTGCTGTCGGGGTCGGGGTTGCGGTTGCGGTCGGTGAGGGCGTCGCGGTCGGTGTCGGTGTCGGTGTCGGTGTCGGTGTCGGTGTGGGTGTCGCGGTCGGCGTAGGAGTCGGCGTCGCAGTGGGCTCTGGTGTCGCTGTGGGAGTAGGAGTCGCGGTCGGCTCAGGTGTTTCGGTCGGCGCGGGGGTGCTTGCCCCGGTGGGTTCCGGGGTCGGCGTCGGCTCGGGAACCGCCACCGCGCAGGAGGTCGGCGCGAAGATCCACGTGATGGACGTCAGATCCCCCGCCAGTCCCCCGCCAAGGGTGTCGACATCTCCGAAGACCAGGCCTTCGGCAAGGGTGAATGTATAGGTGCCTATTCCGAGCAGGTTCGACTGCGTCATCGTTCCGTCCGCGGTGGCAGAGAACTCCTGCATCACCGTGCCGGCGCAGTAATCGGCTAGCGACGGACTCTGCGGCGGTGTTCCCACCCACTGGCCGTCGACTACCTCGGCGTGCGCTGCGGTCGCCAGCATCGGGGCGCCGAGCGCACCGATCGCGATGCCGAGTGCCGCCAGCGCTGTGCCGCGCCGGGTCGAGCGTCGTCGAAGATGACTTTCGCGGCCGTCTGCGGCAGGCGAAGATGGATGGTTCTGAAGCGGGTGGGTCACCGCTGCTCGTCTCGGGTAGTTGAGCGTGGAGCTCACAGAGTACGTCCGAGTTGCCCTGCGCGCTACCCCTTGTGCAAAGCGACGGATCGTCGTCTTTTCGTCAGGCGGCGAGGGCGAAATCCGAGCCGCGCGTGGGCCGCCCGGTACGGGGTGATGTGCTCCGGAGAGGTGCAAGGATCACGACGACTGCCATGCAGGTGACGCAGAGTGCACCGACGAGGAGCGCGGTTGCGAGCGAGATCTTTGTCATGGCATCTGTCTAACGGACTCGAGACACCCTCCCTGCGGATTCCACGCACTCGTCACACAGCGTGCACCGACTCGTAACCTCACCCCACCACACTCACCCGGTGGCTGAGCCGGGCGCACAGCGCCCGAGTCGAAGCCCACCCGACCACACTCACCCGGTGGCTGAGCCGGGCGCGAGCGCCCGCGTCCAAGCCCACGCGACCACACTCATCCGGTGGCTGAGCCGGGCGCCCAGCGCCCGCGTCGAAGCCCACCCAACCGGCCTACGTAGCCCTCGACCTCCGAGCCCGCCTCCCTGTCACATCAGGCGCAGCGCCCGACTCCCGCTCCCCCGCCTGCGGCGGGACCACCCGCACGTGCTCCTGCACCCGGTCCACCGCCTGAATCAACGTAGACGCTCCGCCGATGCGCCTCCCGGCTTCGTCGGCGGCCACGTACTCGGTCGGCGTCATCGTGATGGTCGCGTAGGGCTCGCCGAAGGCGTCATGCAGCGTCCATCGGCCACGAGGGGCTTCGATGGCGGAAGTGAGGGGATGCCAGGGCGTCTCGGGTGACATCCGGAGTGGGGCGAACCTATGGGAACCGTCAAGGTGGACGATTTTCGGTCGTTCGGACCGAAGCCCGATTCGGATTGGTCTTTTGGGCGATGAAATGGAGAAAGCCCGAGGAACAGTAGTTCCCCGGGCTTTCGCTCAGCTCAGATCGCTCGACGCATAGTCGAGCGGCAACTCAGGCGGCCGAGGCCATCTCGCGGGCCGGCTTGCGAGTCATGGTGGAGAGACGGGCAGTGCGGGCGCTGGTTTCCTTGACCTCCGCGATACGGATGGCCCGGCCGATGCCGAGTCCAAGAACAAGACTGACCGCTACCCAAACGACCGCCACGATTGCGATGACTCCCCAGAAATCCATGTCTTGATCGTGGCAGTTTGTCCCCCGCCGCCCCACCCCCACTGAGAGCGTCGGCATAAATGAGGACATGCCTCGGGCGGGGATCCATTCCGCCCCGTCAAGAGTGTTTCGAGGCCATCACCTGCTGAGGACCGCGGTGATGATCGCCCCTGCACAGATGCTGAGCGCGCACGCACAGGCGAGGAGCAGCCAGTTCGGAGCCCCCTTGGTCTGCCGCTGCCACCAAGGCTTCGGGAGGTAGTGAGAGCGTCGTCGGGCCATGTGGGCACTGTATCCACCGACCGTGAACGAGTCCTAGTAGGGCAGAAAGGCCGATGCCTCAGCAAAGGTGCGGGTTCTTTGTTCCGGTCGAAATTGATCCCGACCTGAGCGAACCTAAAAGAGCGAGAGAATGGCGACCACGCCGCCGACGGCAAGGGCCAGCGCGACCACATAGATGAGGTAGTCGCGGGCTGTGCGCACTCGTCGTCCTCGAGCCGTGTAGCGGATGGCCTTCGTCGATGATGCGCTCATGGAATGACGTTATCCGCGGCACCTAGGAAGTCCCAACAGGCTCGCCGCTTTGCGCAGGTGGCCCCGCAGTCACCTGCTCGGCCCGGTTGCTCGCCTCGGTCGCGGCTGCGTTTGACGCCGAAAATTCAGTCGGCGTACTGCGGGATGAGCCGGCGCAGCAGCTCAGCGGTCTCTGGCCAGCCCTCGACCGCATGGCACTTCACTCCCAGCGCCTTGACCGGGTAGTCGTTGCCGTCGGCGTCCAGACGGTCGCCGACGAACAGCATGTCGTCGAGCGGGATGCCGGTCATCTCCGTCAGCTTCTTCATGCCGTAGGCCTTGTCGATGCCCAGCCGGGTGATGTCCACCGAGGTGGAGCCGCCGGAACGGACCTCGAGGTCGGGCAGGTCAGCGGCCACCGCCGCTCGGAGGCTGTTCTTCCGCTCCCCCGTCGGGTCCCATGCCTTCTTGGCCTCGACGGGCGCCGCCTGGCCGAGCGCGGAGAAGGTCACCTGTGATCCGCGGTCCTCCAGGACTGGTCCCCACGTGTCGGTCTCCCAGAGTCCAAGCTCCTTGGCGCGGGACTCGAGCGAGGTCATGGCGGCGGAGATCTGTTCTGCGGTCAGGTTCTCGGCGTAGACCTCGTTCCACTGGCCGTTCCAGGTGAGGTACTGGGTGCCACAGGTGGGCATGAGGTGCAGTCGACGCAGCTGCTCGGGTGTCGCGTCCGGGAGCTGAGCGATCACCTGGGTCTGGAACTGCCCGATCTGCCCTCCCGAGATGATGCAGACCTCAGCGACGCCGAGCAGCTCGAGCAGCAGTCGTCCCATCTCGGGGTCGATAGCCGTCTTGGAAGGGGCAAGGGTGTCGTCGAGGTCGAACGCCACAAGCGTGGGCGACCAGTCGCCGCTCCACGCGTCGTGGGCGGCGATGGTACGAGAGTCGGTCATGGCAGAATCCTCGGTCATGGTGGCGGCTCAGGAGAGATGCACCTGAAGAACGATCATCTCGCACTCCATGCGCAGACTCACTCAGACGCCACTTCTGGGCAACGCCTGCGAGCTCGAGCGCGCATGGCCGTAGAGGGTTGGCGTCCGAAGTCTCGATCGATCAGAGCAGCGGATGCGCCAGCCCAGAGCCGAAGAGGTAGACGACAGTGGCAGATCCAAGGATCAATGCAAAGAGGGTCGCGAGCAGCCAGCGTGGGGCGCCGCCGGTCTCGTGGATCCACCAGCTGGGTGGGCGGTGGGGATTTCGGGTCATGGAACCAGGATAGAAAGTCCTGGTCAGCGCCAACATGCCCAGTGAAGGGGCCAGTCGCGAGTCAGCTCACTACGAGGAAGCTCGCGCACCCGGCTTCGTTCATCTCTGGATGGCTACCAAAATCACTACCCCGCTCGCTATGAGCGCGAGTCCACTCATCATCAACAGCCACCGCGGAGCGCCTCCGATCGAGACGAGCCACCAGTTCCTCGGCCGCAGCTCCGAGTCAAAATAGCGCGGGTCCGAGTCGCGAGGAGAAACCGGTCCGGCCGGCGCCCCGTCCATCAGGTCAAGATCCTTGGTTCATCGGTCGAGCGCTCGCACGGAGCGATGGAGAAGTGAACAGCGACCACCTCGGCCCTCCTCGAAGATGTCGGAGCCCACGCAGTGCCGCGCGCCTTCGTCCGTGCGAGGACTACGCGTAGGTCGGGGTAGCGACGTCCCGAGGTGCCTCAACGAGCGCAGGGCGGGTCGGCTTGCGGCGGACGACGGTAGCACCGAACGTCACCATGGCTCCCAGACCGATGAGACCGGTCGCTCCCCACGCCAGGATGGCGGGGCTGACACCAGGGTCGACCGCCGACGTCGACGCACCTGCGGAATGCGACTGAACGGCGGATATCGTGACCGCCGTGGCAGCGGCTGGTGCGCCCAGAAGAGCCACGGCGACAAGGGTGATGGCAGGCAGAGAGCGAAGCGACAAGGTCGGAGATCCGTTCGTTCTTTTCGGGAGAACTGGTAGGAGGCAAACTCAAGCGGCATCGATCGAGTGGAGCGGGTGGTATCACCGTAACCGATCATTGCCCCCTGGACGAGGGGCAATGTTACGACGGTGTGATTCTTCGGCGCGTCGCTGCGAATGGGGCGCGTGGGGTGGGGGCAGCGAACGCCCATGCGATCGCGCGCCGCCTAGAAAGGCAGTGACCGTCGGTCGCTTCCCGCTATCTCGCACCCGCAAAGCGATGTGGATCGTTGCACTCGGGGTGACCGATAGATTGACCCAAGAGCATTCGTTCGTATGCGGAGGCCCCTCGTATCGAGCCTCCGACCCGACACGAAGGAGATGGGATCCGCCAGTGACTGCGAGCGCAGGTTCGGAGGAATGACGATAGCGAAGAGCACCGAAGCCGAAGACTGGCGGGCCAGTTATCGGCGGCGGATCGTGATCACCGACACCCTTGCCGTCGCCTGGGCTGTAACGGGCGCGCAGCTCATCACATTCAACGATCGGCTGGCTCTAGCCGCCCAGGATGGGGTCACCTCACTGGCGGTCTCCTATTGGTTGGTTTCGGTCCTCCTCATCGGCGGCTGGATGCTCGCGCTGCACATTGCAGGCAGCCGCGGAGTGCGGGTGATTGGGACCGCAGTATCCGAGTACCAGGCCGTGCTTATCGCCAGCCTGGGGCTCTTCGGGATCGTCGCGATGCTCGCGTACGTGCTCGACGTCGACATCGCCCGCGGCTACCTCATCACTGCGCTCCCGGTAGGGGTAGCCGCCCTGATAATCACCCGTGCCCTGTGGCGGCGCTGGCTCAAGGCCAAACGCCTCGCAGGCGAGTGGTCGTATCAGGTCATGCTCGTCGGCTCCGAGGGAAGCGTCACTCATCTGGCTGAGCAGCTCCGACGCAGCCCTGCGTCCGGGTACCACATCGTCGGCGCGGTGATCCCTCGCAGCCGGCTGGATCACCTCCCCGGCACTCACGTTCCCGTGTGGCCGAACCTTTCGGACCTGCTTCAGCACATGGATGCCACGGGGGCGGACACCGTGGCGGTGGCCAGCAGTGACGACCTTCCCCCGTCCCGGATGCAGGAGTTGAGCTGGAGCCTGGAGCCTGGACGTCGTCATCTTGTGGTGGCTCCTGGCCTCACCGATGTGGGCGGCCCTCGCATTCACATGCGCCCGGTGCTCGGGCTGCCGCTCATTCATGTGGAGACGCCCACGTACAGCGGGCGGAAGCTCTACACGAAACGGGCATTCGACATCGCCGGCTCTTTCATCATCCTGCTTCTGCTGCTGCCGGTCCTCGCCGTAGTGGCTCTGCTCGTACGGATCGACAGCCCCGGACCCGTCTTCTTCGGCCAGCCACGCATCGGCAAGGATGGCACCGAATTCCGCATGCTCAAGTTCCGTTCGATGGTGACGAACGCGGAAGAGCTATTGGCGAAACTTCAATCGGAGAACGAAGGCGCGGGGGTCCTGTTCAAGCTGAAGCAGGACCCACGTGTCACCAAGGTCGGCAGAGTTCTGCGGCGGTTCAGCATCGACGAGCTGCCCCAGCTGCTCAACGTGCTGCGTGGGGAGATGTCGCTCGTCGGCCCCCGACCACCTTTGTTGCGCGAGGTGGAGCAGTACGAGGACAAGGTGCACCGACGCTTCCTGGTCAAGCCGGGCGTCACGGGGCTGTGGCAGGTCAGCGGACGGTCGGATCTCTCCTGGGAGGAGTCAGTGCGGCTCGACCTCTACTACGTCGAGAACTGGACCATGACGGGCGACCTGGTCATCCTCTGGCGCACTGCCCGCGCCGTTGTCGGATCTTCGGGCGCCTATTGAGCGGCCAACGCCCGATAGGCGCTCAACCTGCCCGAAAGATCTCGAGAGAACGCGTCGAGGTCTCGAGGTCTCCAGGTCTCGAGGTCTCGAGGTCTCGAGGTCTCGAGGTCTACGGTCGGCCCATACCGCGGTAAGTCCATCCGGCCGCACGCCACTTCTCGGGGTCGAGGGTGTTGCGTCCGTCGATGATGACCTTGTCCTTCACGAGCTCGCCGATCTCGACCGGGTCGAGCTCGCGGAACTCCTTCCACTCCGTCACGAGCACGACGATGTCCGCGGAGTGCAGGGCGTCCATGGTGTCAGTGGCGAACCCGAGCTGGGGGTGCAGGCGGATCGAGTTAGGGATGGCTTCGGGATCCGTGGCGACCACCTTGGCACCCAGTCCATGCAGCTGCACGGCCACGTCGAGCGCGGGTGAATCGCGCACGTCGTCGGAGTCGGGCTTGAAGGCCAGGCCGAGCACGGCGACCTTCTTCTGGAACACCTGCCCGCCGAGCGACTCGATGACCATGTCGACCGCGCGCTGACGGCGACGGAGGTTGATGGCGTCGATCTCTTTGAGGAAGGCGACGGACTCACCGCGCCCGAGTTCTTCGGCGCGGGCAGCGAAGGCGCGGATGTCCTTCGGGAGGCAGCCGCCCCCGAAGCCGATGCCGGCATTGAGGAAGCGACGGCCGATTCGGGCGTCGTAGCCGATGGCGTCGGCGAGGGCCGTGACGTCGGCTCCAGCGACCTCGGCGATCTCGGCCATGGCGTTGATGAAGGAGATCTTGGTGGCGAGGAAGGCGTTGGCGGAGACCTTAACCAGCTCGGCAGTCGCGTAGTCGGCGACGACGAGAGGCGTCTCGTTCGACAGCGCGGTCGCGTAGACCTCGTCGAGCAGGGCTTTGGCCTTCGGCCCTTCGTTGCCGGCAGGAACGCCGTAGACAAGGCGGTCGGGAGCGATGGTGTCCTTAACGGCGAAGCCCTCGCGCAGGAACTCGGGGTTCCAGGCGAGCATGGCACCGGTCCCCGCGTCCGCGATGCTCTGAGCCAGACGCGCGGCGGTGCCGACTGGAACTGTCGACTTGCCGACGACGAGGTCGCCAGCGGAGAGGTGCGGGATCAGCCCGTCGATGGCCGAGTTGACGTAGGTCATGTCGGCTGCGTTCTCGCCCTTGCGCTGCGGAGTGCCCACGGCGACGAAGTGCACCTTAGCGCCCTTGGCGTCCGCGAGGTCGTTGCTGAACGACAGCCGACCGGAGGCAAGAGCCGACTGCAGGATCTCGTCGAGTCCTGGCTCGAAGAAGGGGGCCTTGCCTGCGGAAAGCGCCGAGATCTTGGCGGGGTCGACGTCGATGCCGACGACCTCGTGGCCGAGCTCGGCCATGCTCGCCGCGTGGACGGCTCCTAGGTAGCCGCAGCCGATGACAGAGAGCTTCATGGGGTTGATTCCTTGGGGGTCAAGAAGGAACGTCACGGCGGTGTGCGGAGTTCTTTCATATCAGAACGCCTAGGAAGCGCCGTCGACGATGGCGAGGGGAGGTCGTGGGTGCGACTGCCAGCGTGTTGCCTCGGCAAATCGCGTTAAATTAGTGTCTAACACTATTCGGCCGATTGGCGCAGGCCCCCAAGATGGTGGCGCGACGCGAGGCACCGATCCTGTACTAGCGGCTTATCGTCAAATCAGATCAGGTTTGGATGTCGTACCTCGCCTGACGTGGAGACATCAGTCCGGTAGCCGGTCAAGCTCCGGCGCCGACTACGCAAGCAGTTAAACCACACAAAATTCCGGGAACACCAGACTTCCTCAAGCAGCAGGTGCGTCAATTACCTCGCGCTGTACGAGGAACTCCCGCAGCACAGGCGCAATCCGCCGAGCATAGGCTGCCGTGATGTGGGCGGCATCCAACTTCACCGGGAATGATCCGACGAATGCAGGACACTGTCCGCCAACGCAATACCACATTTGAGGATCGATGAACGTTGCGCCAATTCTCTTCGCCAAGCCCCGGTCGGCATCGGCATACTGATCGGGCACCTCACTTATGCAGTCAGCCGGGTGACTGATGGGGGTGTAACACTCCGCGACGTTCTTGTCGGACGGAGGCCCGGGAAGCACAACGAACTTGGTTGCCGGCGAGGAAACCTTCGCGACCTCCGAGGCGGCGTTACTCGCCGTGAGGATCCCACTGATGAAAACGAGATCTGGCTGAAGCCGATTTATCGCCTCCACCGCCTCATCCGGGCGCTGCCCGCACCCCTCCCTCGTCCCCTGATCGCTTTCGGGAAGAATGCTGTAGTCCGCGAAGGGACATCCAAACATGCCGTACGGAATCACTCTCCACCCACTATCACCAAGCGCAGTTCGAAGCGTCTCGATGTAGGTCATACTTATCGAGCTTCCGACCGCGACTATCGTCCGCGGCCCTTGTGCATTTCCAAAGATGCATTCGGACTCAACGGAGGTTATGAAGCCACAAGGAAGGATCTCCTTGGGTGTCTGCAGCCCCGCAATAACCTCGTCCAATGTCGGATCCAAATCTGGCCAATCTGTTGCTCGTAGCGCAGACGCGACCTCGTTTTGTAGCGAGGCCAGTTCTGGCTGATCCGCCAGTGGGTCGTCCTGATCACCGGCTTGCGGAACGAACCGCGGAACATTGGCTGTCACGGGAGTCTGCTGGTGAACAGCGCCAGCCACCAATGCGACAATGACTAGGCCCGCGAAACTTAACGCGGTGAGCCTATAGCGAAGGGTAAAAACGGACACCTCCGTATTCCTGCGCTTTCGCCGCCGCCTTGATCCAGCCCGAACTAGCCTGGGCTTCCGCAACAGAAATTTAGATCGGCGTATGGGGTCCTCGAGAAGGTGAAAACTGTAAACGGATAAAGTACCGAACACCGCGAGACACATCATGTTCTGTATAAACCCTCCTCCAACGAGGGTCTGGAAGAAGATGATTACCGGGAAGTGCCACAGGTATAACGAATAGGATATGTCCCCGATATAACGGGACACAGGATTCACTAGCGGCCAGATCCGAGGCCCGTGGTCGCCAGAACCAGCAATGATAATTGACGCCGTGGCCAAAACAGGCAAGGCGGCCCACGGAACAGGGAAAGCCGAAGCCTCACTAATGACGATAAGAGAAGCAATCAAGCCAGCAAAGCCAAGCCATCCCAACCACGCACGAAATCGAGCCGACGGCCCTGTAAGCATCGCTCCCGAAACCGCTAATAGCGCACCCACGCCGAGCTCCCAGGTGCGCGTGATTGTGGAAAAATAGGCGACAGTGGGTCGGAACTGTGTCTCCCACGCCCCCCACGCGAAGGTAGTCGCAATTAGGAGAATCATAATCGCGGTTAGAACCGTCCGCGCCTGTATGCTTCCACGACTCCTTCGCTTCTTAACCAGAAAGAACACCAGTAACATCAACCACGGCCAAATGAAATAGAACTGCTCTTCCACGGCGAGTGACCAAAAATGCTGCAACGGCGACTCCGGGCCTGTCGCCTGAAAATAGTCAGTACCCACAGATGCGTAGCGCCAATTCGCTACGAAAAAGAACGACGCGAGCGCGTCCAAGGCTGTACTTGAAAGCCGATCCGCGTTGAAAAGAAAGCGAGCGGCAAGGATCGTGCTCAGCAAAACCAGCGTCGCGGCGGGCGCGATTCGCCTTAATCGATTTCGGTAAAACCCCTTGAACGAGATCGAACCGGTACGCTCGTGTTCGCGCAAGAGCAGGCTCGTAATCAAGTACCCGGATATCACAAAGAAGACATCCACTCCTACAAACCCACCCGCGGGCCAGCCCAGGAGGTGATCCAAGATCACGGCCACTACGGCGAAAGCCCGAAGTCCTTGAATATCACCTCGAAACCCATGCTTACCGGCACGCTCAGGCGCCACCGTGGTGACCGGGGCGATGGGCGCAGCGGGGGCGACGGGCGGAGCGGGGGTTGTTGATGACATGCGACATCCTGAGGTCCGGGATCGCAATATTATCGCTGCCGCGAAAAGTCGAGAAGGCTTGTCCCGAAAGTCGAGCACTCAAAAAGTCGAGCACTCAAAAGTCGAGCACCGCTCAGGGTAGACGCTGGAGCGACGCGCGAAGAGTGGCTACCGATTGTCTTAGTGAAAATGACCATTCCTCTGCGGCGACACCCTGATTTCAGGCCGCGTGCAGTGGCGCCTTATGGTCAAGCGCTGCTCTGCTCGGAGAGTGCGGGATCGGCAGTCCAGCGACGACCCGATGGCCTCTCATGACGAGCGCCACGCCTCGGCCGCCCTCCGACCGCGACCTCCTTCGCGGGCGGCCCACACCTCAACACGCAACTCGCCTTGAGTAACCGAGTCCTTGTTCCGCTGTCTCACGAGCGACTCTCTTCCCGGAAAATCCAACTGGCGCCGCGCCGCTCGTCTGTTCGAGGTATAGGCCGTCAACGATGCCCTCCCCCTCCGCCCACGCCCACGCCCCGCCATCCCCTTCACCTTGCGCCGTCCCCTTCACGTTCACCTTCGCCTTCGCCTTCGCCTTCGCCTTCGTTCTTACCCTCGACTCCACCGTCCTCCGAGTTGCCGAAGCCCTCCCGGTCGAGTTCGCGATACTCCTTGTTCCCTGCCCATCGGCACCGGCATCGCATCGGCATCGGCATCGGCATCGGCATCGGCATCGGCATCGGCATCGATGGTCTCGGGACGAAGCCGAACTGCGTGGCCGTGGGAATTGAGTTGAGGTTGGCCTCAGGTCGGCGATGACATTCGCGCCAAGTCACTACAGCAACAAGGCGCCGGCAATTTGCGGAAGTCGTCGAAGTCAAGCTTGAACGCTAGGCCGAGGAAACCGCCTTCTACTCAAACTCTGACCACCATGCGGCGATCCGTGCGAGGGCAGTCATGGCAGCACCTGCGACCTCCGCGATCCCAGCCACCACCGCCTTGATGAATAAGATCCTGGTGGCGAGATGCACGTCGCCGCGAGACTCACCAACTCCACGATCACTTAGTCCGCGATAACCAGAGGCGTACCGTTGAAAAGCGCCAGCCTTGATGCCCCTGGCTAGCTAGCGACTAGGCGGTCGGGAGAGCTGGTGTCTCCAACTGGGAACCCTTCGCAGAGTAACTCGAGGGCCAGGCATGCGAGGGCGAGCAGCAATGCCACCGGGCACGATCGAAGTGACCCGGACCAGGTCCCAATCGGATAGGTACGGGATGAGCCCGTCGACCGCGGACCCAACCAGGTCGCGGGAGCGGCGTCCTCTCTTGCCTCGCAGCGCCGACGGCGACGAATGGGCACCGATTGGAACCGCAAGGGCCGATGGGGACGCACAAAGAGTGTCAGCAAATGCATCCCCCGCCTCCATGCTAACTTTTCGCACGGGTCTCAGTATTGACAAAAGAACACCGCGACCCGGTTCTCGCCCCAGTGACAAGGCGGCGCGGCTACCGGGCTCGAATTATCTATCCAAGCGCCACCCCTGACCACACACGGCCCACTCACCTCTCGGAGGAAAGCACCCCTTGGAATCACAAGCGAGCATCGACAGGACATCCCCAGAAGCCCAAACCATTGTGCTTAGCTGGGTCAAGTATCACGGGCGCTCCGCAGGAATCGCAAAAGGCCTCCGTGGTACCGCTCTCTTCCCTCCGGACGAGATAATGAACTTGAAGGTCCCTAGCCGATATGTGCAACTCGCAAAATGGACCAATACGACACTAAAGGAGACATCGGCAAAACTGATAATCGTGATGATGCCGCCGTCGTTTCTCGTGTTCGCCGTCAAGCTATGGACGCCCAGGACGACGAGAGTGGTAGGGGATCTTCACTCAGCTGCATTGAGGGGCGCCCGCTGGGGTTGGCTCCGAGGGCTTGCCTTTTGGAGTTTGCGGCGTGATGGCGCAATCGTCACAAACCAGGAGGACGCAAGACTCCTTGCGCTTCACCGTGTGAACTCAGTGATTCTTCACGATGACATCAGTATTGCGAGAATCGAACTCAAGCACAAAAAATCTGCCATCCGCACGGTGGTCTTCCCCGCCAGCTACGCTCCGGACGAACCCATTCCAGCCATACTGGACGCCTGCAGGCTTTTGCCCGACATTCGTTTTGTATTCACAGGCAAAGCTCCAAACGCACTTCGCGACAACTTGCCGGCTAACACTACCGTCACCGGATTCTTGGCCTATGAGGACCTTATCGAGCTGTTGTCAACCGCAGATTCTATTCTAGCCATCACTACGAGAAACTTCACGATGCAGCGCGCAGGGTACGAAGCTTTTTCCCTGGGCGTACCTCAAGTCACGTCAAATTTCCCGGTGCTTCGAGAGTTCTACGAGGATACGGCCAGCTATTGCAACCCGACCGAACCCGAGAGCATTCGGGACGCCATCATGGACTCCCTCGCCCGGACGACTACGATTAAAGCAGATATCGAACACCTACGAGGTCGGCGCATTTCCGAACAAAGGGCGACATACGATGCGATACTCGCTAAGGCTTAATCGAGGCTTTCAGGCGGGATATTTACCCGGATGCATTTCGCCTTGCCTGCGAGCGAAGTTCTTCATCTTCGAGGCGAACCTAATACCCTTGGGCATTGAGACAATAACGGCAAGCGGCAGGAGTGCAGATGGCCAAAGTATAGCGCGGTCAACGAATCCAAGGTTTAGTTCAAGAATACCTGACAGCAGGAAGGCCACGATGTAAAGCGCGGCAGGCATCGAGCGATGTGAGGCAGACCGGATCGCCAACTTCATTGCAATAAAGAGCATCGCAAGCACCGCGATAGAAAGAACCACTCCTCCAGTGGCCAGCAATTGAAGCCACTGATTATGAGCATGAAAGACATACTGATTTGCCGTAGAACCGAAATCGCTATCTGTTCCGGTTATAACAGTGAACCACCGCGAGCCCATGCCAAGGATTGGGGACTCGGCGACGTAACTTAGCGTGGTGGCCCAGATATGCCCTCTGCCAGTAAACGCTCGCGCATCTCCAGAGAAGAAGAACGGCACAAGTAACGAAACTATCAGCGCGATCGTCCCAACAACCCAGGCCAGCCTCCTTCGAGATGTGTCCGAGTCGATGAGTACGAGGAGCAGCGCAAGCACTGCAATCACGATCATCGTGATGAGCGAAGATCTAGATCCGGTCCATACGATTGCGAAGACGACGAGAACGACTCCGAGGACCCTGCCGAACCGCGTCTTCAGGTAAAGCATTAGCGGTAGTAGCAGCACCAAAAACTGGCCCAGATTATTCCCAGAAAAGTAGACGCCGGACAAAAGGGATCCGAACAGCAGTGCCTTCTCCGAAGCTATGAACTGACCCGTCGTGATTGTCTCCAGGCCCGAATTTGGAAACATTGAACCGAGGATGACTGAGATCGCTGCTACCGCGATCGCGCAACGCGCGATGACCCGTAACCCAGACTCTCCCAATCGGGCCCGCCAGATCGCCACGCACAGCAATGGATAAAGTAGCGATTGTGGAGACGGAATTATCCGGTGCCCGAAGAAGTCAAAGACTGTTAACAACAGCCAAGGAATCAGCAAAACGACAATCCCCGCGACTGCTGGGGCAGTAGAGGCGGAACGGCGCTGTCGTCGCACGATCAGGTACACGCAAAGAATGATGGCGACCAAGCTAATGATGGTGCGCGTTAACGATGCTTGGGCCGAATCAACCACGCTGGCCCCAACGATTCTTGCTGAAGCTCCTCCTAGAAACTTCTGGATGATGTTGGGGACGAACACGAGCGCGAACATGGCGACGATGACCGCTACGGCAGGCAGGTCGCGTCGGTGGGCCCCGCCGTCAACCGTGTCCGATACTGATCGCGCCCCGTTCTGAGCATCGATGTCAGCCCCGCTCGACGGCACTCCTAGCATGATCCTCGAGACACTACACGAAGACTTCTCTCGTAATCGGCGCCCACAGGAACTATGTGAAGTCGCAATAGTCCTTCATCTCATCCATCGTGACACTGCGGCCGAGAGCTGATGACGAGCGCTAGGGTTGTAGATCGACGCTGAATGAGCAGGTCATTGCCAGCGAAGTAGCGGGATCGAAGTTGCCGACAAATTGGAGGTTCGGTAACTTCGACAACGGATGACCCAGAGTTGCGCCGGATTGCGGTACCGTGTTGCGAAGGCGCGCTTCCCCGGGCCGTAAGTTCCACGCTCGTAGGCGAGTACCCCACACTCGAGTTCCTCACGTCGCGTGCTTGCGAAAGGATCGCTGCTCTTGCTAGCGCAAGCACCCCGCTACCTCCTGGTGTCATCAGGCGGCGGCCATCTAAAGCAGTTGTTCGAGTATGCACGTCGACTTGAAATCGACCCTGCCGATCAGGATTGGGTAACGTTCGACACGGGACTAAGCAGAACGCTTCTTTCAGGGAGACGCCGGGTATTCGCACGCTACGCCGCGCCACGGGACTTGCCCAACATTTTTCGAAATTTTGCGCTGGCATTCCGCGTGCTTCGGTCCTCAAGATATGCAGTTGCGATTAGTACAGGTGCCAGCCTGGCTGTCTGTTTCCTGCCACTGGCTCGAGTAATGGGCGTCCGGACAATTTACATTGAGAGCGCTGCCCGCGCTACAGGTCCTTCACTCACCGGGAAGATAGTCGCCGCTATCCCCGGTATCGAGACATTCAATCAATATCCTGCCTGGGCAACCGACAAGTGGCGCTATATCGGGTCGATTTTTGACCGATTCGCTCGAGCAGCGGATGCAAAAACCGAGATCAAGAAAGTAGTAGTCAGCGTCGGGACAACGGAGTCCTACGGGTTTCGGACACTTTTCGAGCGCCTCGAACCGTTGCTTGCTGACGTGGACGTGACGTGGCAGACGGGAGTGACGGACCTAACCGGGTTGGATATCGACGGCCGACCAAACATCCAGTCCGCCGAGCTCAGCCGTCTCGTGGCTGAAGCGGACCTCGTGATCTCGCATGCCGGAACCGGCGCCGCCCTAACGGCGCTTGAGAACGGCAAGATCCCGCTGCTGGTTCCCCGCCGCAAGTCGCGGGGTGAACACGTGGACGACCATCAGGCGCAGATCGCCGATGACCTGGTCATGAGAAACCTAGCCATATCGGCCGAGGCGGACGACATAAACCTTATACACATGAACGCCGCGGCAGAAGGTAGGGTCTCCGCCGTTCTACCACCGACGATTTCGCTCCAACTCCACGACACTCGCAGCTTGACATCCAATGACTGACGTTTCGGGAATCGATGTTGTGATCACGCACTATCGGTCACTCGACGATTTGCGAGAAAACCTCCACGCGCTACGCAAACTCGGGTCAGCCCACGTTCGATCGGTGGTTGTCAGCGACAGCGCAGCCACAGGCGAGGCTCGCTCCATTGTCCGAGATGAGTATCCGACCGCGACTTACATACCTTTCACTCATAACGTTGGATATGCACGATTGGTGAATGCAGGCATCCTCAGCACAAGCTCTCCATACGTTCTCGTGCTCAACGCCGACGTGTCGTTAGCTCCGGGAGGCATCGAGGGGCTGGTTGGCGCGCTCGATTCCGACCCGGGTTTGGGGGTGGTTGGCCCCCAAGTATCTAACGAAGACGGGTCGCGGCAGGAGACTGCCTTCTCGTTCTACCGCCCCCTTACCTTCCTCGCGAGGCGCACTCGCTTCGGGACAACACGACTGGGACGCATGGAACTAGACCGTTTCACGAACGCAGCGCGAGTCGCTTCTTCGATATCGAGCCAGTCGCGCATGGACGTTGATTGGGTCATGGGGTGTGCGTTCGCGATTCGCCGATCCGCCCTAGTTTCGGTCGGATTGATGGACACTCGCTTTTTTATGTACTTTGAGGACGTTGATCTTTGTCTTCGTATGTGGCGCGACGGATGGAGGGTAAGTTACGAGCCAAATGCTCGTGCGCTTCACTCTTGGGGTAGAGCATCTAAAGGGGGCTTTGCCGCACTATTGATAAACCCGATGGCTCGACGTCACGTCGCTTCTGCTGTTCGCTTCTACCGGAAGCATGGATGGACGGGCGGCACGCGGCATGCAATCTGACGCTCATATCGATGGTCAACTCCCAAATATTCGATGTAGCAGATGAAGTCGAAGTTCGCCCTCTTTGCTGGCGGGCGAGTATTGGGAAGTTTGCTCCAGGCAATTATCTTCCTGCTTTTTACTCGGGTATCTACGATTTCGGAGGTAGGCGCGGCGGGCATTGTCTTCGGTGCCTGCCTATTCCTGGGGACCTTCGCGGACCTTGGGATGATGAACTTTGTATCCCGCGCTCGGGCCGTGAATCGGGACGATCACGAAGTTGCTCAGGCGCTAGTGGTAAATCGGTACACCAGCATCGCTGCCGCAGCCGTATTCGCGTTCGGCGCCTGGGCGCTAGCGCCGACTGGCGTATCTTCCCTCGCCCTCGCGCTTCTGGCTATCTCGGTGGCCGTCGAGAAGAATGTCGAAACGGCGTTGGCCGTTCCGATCGCCGACGACATCGGTGTGATGCCCGCAACGTCAATCGTTCTGCGCCGCGCTTCCGCTCTCGTTGCGTTTCTCGCCTTGCAAGTAACTGGATTGGATGGACTAACTTCCTATGCAGTGAGCGCTTTGATTGGCAACCTTGTGGGCCAAATACAGATCCAAATATGGCTGAGCAAGCACGTTCGCGCGTCGAACGATATCCGCTTCTCGCACTTGGTGTCCGTCGCTCAGAAAGGGGCACCGTTCCTCCTCAGCAATGTGGCCGGACAAGCGCGAACACTTGACACGGTCTTTCTAGGCCTATTCTCAACTTCTTTTCAAGCTGGACTTTATGCAGCCGCGACACGACTAACGGCTCCCCTTATGCTCGTCCCGGGGACGCTCACGACTATCTTGATGCCACACGCGGCGAAAAGTTCTTCAGCGGCCGCGCGTACGACGGCGCGGAACATTATCTTGGCGTACCTTGCATGCCTTCTTCCGTTAGGAATAGTGGGCATATTCGCAGAACCCCTCATCGTGCTAGTCCTAACCGACCGATTCGCCGGGGCCGCTCTTCCCTTCACCGTAGCACTCCTCTCCGTCCCATTTGTCGCATTATCTCCGGCCCTCGGTGCAATTCTTCAAGGCCAAGGCCACGAAAGGCTCGTAGCGATCAATGGCGTTGTATCCGCTTGCGTTCTTCTAGTAGCGCTCGTTGCCGGATCAATAGGGCTTGGCGCCACTGGAGTAGCGCTAGCGGTCGGGGTTGTATATTTCTTGAAGTCGGTTTCGCTCTGGCAGAGCATTCGAACCCATCTCCATTAGATCCCCCTCAGCCGAACGGGAACCGGCAGTGGATTCAGCAATATGGACGCAGTACTCTCCGAGTTGGTGGATTGCACCTGCCTGAACCAATACGGTTGTAGACGTGGAGGCACAAGACACACCCCAAGTCGCTCGACGTGTCTTCCTGGCTGGGATCATGGCCGCTTCAGCCGGTTTGCTGTCCGCGTGTGCGATACGAGAGCCAAAGGCAAGCGGGATCCCTCTTGCGCCGTCGCCAGCCGCGAGCAGTCGCCTGCCGGCCCCTGCCCCTCGGCCAGCCCCTGCTTCCCGACCAGTCTCTGTTCCCCCGCCCATACTCAGCGAGACCGCTCCCCCTGCGGTTGTGTCAGCATCAGCCCTCTTGCCGTGGGCACCGCCTGATGTTGCATACACAATCAAACACATAAATTTGGCGATGACTAGTGTCGTCAACTCTGACATTCGAGAAGTGGTATTGGACCCAAATGTTGACTATCATCTCATCTTCGATGAAGTGATACATGAGCGTATTCGCTTTAGTGGTGGGCGGAATATCAAGATAATTGGCGCTGAATTTGACATCGACTTTGATCGACCTCACGTGGGTTATAGCCCGTCAGACAGCGACTATTACGCTCGGTCGAGTGGGCCTGAGTTTCAAGGCCAAACGGGCACTCTCTTCATCGAAGGACTCTGGGTACATGGAGCGTATGCCCTTGATGGCATCCGGCAGCCAGGAGGAGCTTCTACAGACTTGGTCCTTCAAAATTCGCGATGCGAATGTGATCGAATCATACAGGGACTCAATTCCTTAGACGGATTCTATCACTCAGATGGTTTTCAGTCGTGGGGCGGACTGCGAAGCATGAAAGTGTTCAATTGGACTGTCTGCAATCCATATCAGGGCGGCATGATTGGCGACGGAGCCATCACTGGCCAATGGGGGCCCACGCTCTGGAGCCGCGTGAACCTTCGGCCAGGGCTGACTGTTGGGCAAGCTTCCAAATTGTTTAACATCGTCGCCGATCCCTCTTTCCTACGCGGTCCCCTGTCATTCTTCGATGTCTATTACGAATTGGGCGAGGGCACGCGATGGAGTACCGCCTATCACCTTCCGACGACACCCCCGTACACGTTCGGTGCTTTCTATAGTGGTTTTCAGTTCAAAAGGGACTCCTCGGGTAGGTCCTATGCAGTTCCCCCCGAGGGCAAATATCCAGGACTCGCCGGGATCGATGATGGCGCCGGAGGTGAGGCGCGCATCTACCGAGGGGTGCCTCCTGGCGGAGATTACGTGGCACCGGGCGGGACGAGTTCAGGACTCGGCTACGTCTCGCCTGGGTACCAGTAGCGCCTCGCTTCGTCGCCCTTGTCGCTCCACCCGGCTCGGCACCGGGCTCAAGCGCGGCAGGCGCCCGAGAACTTGCGAGCAAAGGAGACCTGTTGCGAAGGGAGCAACGGGTCTGAGGTGGCCGTGCAGGCGTTCCTCAAGCAGCTCGCGTTCGGTCTCCTTGACCTGGGCAAGACTCCGAAGGAAGCGGCCGCGATCCTCGGCCGGATCTCCATCGCGCTAGCCGTCCTCCCCGCGATCACCAACGAGTACGACTTCGCGTTCGAACGTCAAGCAGACGCCAATACCCGCCGAGTGACTGTAGAGGTCGGCGCCCCGGCTGCGGTGAAGGGTGTCGGGTCCACCAAGGTCGTCGACCTCCTGCCTTGGAGTGATAGGTCGACCGTCGACGGCGCCAGCGAACTGGCGGGCGACTTCTCCGGTATCAGCGGGCGAGCCGACGCATATCGGTGCTTCGGCGAGCGCAGTATTCGACGCGTGCTTCATCGCCCTTGACTCTTCCGGTAGGTCTACAGAGGCACTCTGCGGGGACGGCACCCGCGAGTGGCAGCGCGTCAACGCGGATTCCGACTTCCACGATGGAGCGGACCGTGACGCAGCCGGCCCGGGTGGAGCTCAAACTGGCGGATGGGCGAGTGTGCTCGTTGGCGACGGGCGCAGCGCCGGCTCCGCCGGTCAGCTAATTCAGTTGGCTCGGCGGCTGCGCTCAGCCGGGCGAGTACACCGATGTGCTCTGGGCAAGTCCGGACGCGCCTTCGGAGGATCTCGCCTGGCTATACATGTTCGGCGGCCTCGGGGCAGGCGGACTGCTTCAGGTGGCGGAGGGGCCGGAGGGTGCGGAGCCAGAGCTGGTATGCGTAGAGGTGGTCGATCGCTGAGAGGGGGGCGGGCGTCGCTGTTCGGTTTCCAGGGGACGTTGGGCGGGTGATCATCGGGATGATGGCCGCAATCAACTCTGCGGGCACACGGAAGGCAATCAACGATTGCAATTCGTATGCCGCGCCGCCGATGTGTGAGGGGGCGTGGACTCGCGCATAGCGCCCGCTGGGCCACGCGGGTGGACTTGCCTGACTAGGGAGTGATCAGTTCAACCGTGGAGTAATCGGTCTGGCACGAGTAGGTGAAGGTGATCGGTCCGCTCATGCCGACGAGCGAGAAGATTAGGTCGCCTGCGCGGTGGGTGCCCTCGTTCACCGTCATCTCAGCGCCAAGGGGCCGGACGGTGAATCCGGATGAATCGTGGATGCACGATGAGTCCGCGGCGCGCAGGTCGCCGTTGCCCATTGCATCGACGCTGACCCGCAAGTCATTGCCCTCTACCGAAGCGCCAAGGATGTTCGCGTAGTACACGTCGCTGTACTGCGAGACTCCCGTGACGTCGACTACTCCCTGTGGGTAGACGGCCTGAATCTCCGCGGGAGCGACGGGCTCTGGATCGGGCTGAGACTGCTCCTGAGCCTGCTGCGCCTGTTGCGCGGAGTACGACGACGACGCAATCCCCAAGCCAGCGAAGGAGATCACCCAGACTGCCGTCGTGATCACGCTGAGCGCGAGTGTGACCCCGCCGAGAGTGATGCCTGTGAGGGCCATCCCGCGTCCGACGCGTACCTCCTTCGCCCGACGCACGCCGAAGAAGCCGAAGATCACCGCCAGAAGCGCTGGAACAAACGTGGAAAAGGCGAACGCGATGCCTATCAAGGGCACGACGATCCAGATGCCGAACACGATCGCGACGATCCCCAGCACCAGCGCGGCGACGGCCAATCCGTTCGACGGACGTCTGGCGTATGGATCGAAGACGACGGATGGCATCTGCGTGGGCGGTGCAGGAACAGTGGGCTGCGTCGTCATGAGCAGAAGCTAACGGTCGCGCGGACTAACACGCCAGTGGAGGTGCGGGTCGCCGTCAATTCGTTCATCCCTTACCCACGATGCGCTCGCACTAGGGCCGCACCGTCGGAGCGAAGTTCGCGGTGATGTCCGTCACTACTCCTCCCTCCACGACGATGCCGGTCAGGGTGCCCGTCCCAATCGGCGAGTCGAAGAACTCCGTCGGGATGTCGCTGACCTTGGCAAGAGGTTCGACGCGATCGCCGATCGGATCGCGAATGTCGGTTGGAACCGAAACCGATCTGGGCGGATTCTGCATGGGCAGCTGATAGACGACGCCGCTGTCGGCGTAGGCGTACGTGATGCACCAGTTGATGGTCTCGGCACTCGGCGTGAATCCGTGTTCGGCGCAGTAGGCATCCATGTCGGCACCGGTGAGAGAGTTCCACAGGTTGAACACGATCGCCTCGTCCGTTCCCGACCGGATGTAGCCCTGATAGAAGCCGTCTGCAATCGAGGTCAGCATCGGGGACATGAAAGGTGCGCCCGAGTTACCACCACCAGGCCCGTTCTTGGTCACGGTGATGGTCACGCCGAGCAGGTCCGTGTAGACCTGCGAAATCGCGCCCGCGACCGCGAGCCCCTCGAAGGTGCGCAAGGTGTCGGGAAAAACCGTGAACAGTGACGCGAGATCCTTTGCAGAGCCCTCGACGTTCTCTTGCAGAGTGCTCAGCGCGCATTCCTTGCCTTCACGGACCGCTGCGTCGAGAAGGTCCTCGCCATCGTTCGCACCAAGGGCGCTGACCGCCGAGAGCCCGCACGACAGGATGGCGGCCACAGCCTTCGCCCCTGCCGCGGTTCCTCCACCCGTCTGAATGATCTCCTGGACCTTCTGCACTGAAAGCGCCGGCGTGAGCTCGCCGGGAGCGATCTCGGTGAGCGCGGCACGCACGGTCGAGTTCGTGATCACCTGCACGCTCTGCTTGGCGACCGGCCAGACCGATAAGGCGACGAGACCTGCATCGAGGATGAGCCCGAGGACGTCCGGGGTGAGGTATACCGTCTCGTCGTCGCCATTCTCGATCCTGCTGGCCTCGTCCGCCGAGATGGAGAGCTGGGCACGGCCTCGTGAAGGCAGCACGGATTTGTCTTGTGTCGCGGAGATCAGCCGGGACAGCAGCGAGGCGGTGTCGAGCCCTAGGTCGTAGTCGTTGGGCCCGATGCCGTAGCCGTCCGGCGGATCGACGATGTAGCGAAGGAAGATGTCGTTGTCCATCCTCAGCTGATAGTCATCCCCCGCCGGGACCATGCACGCGTCGAAGTGCGAGTTGCTGACTGACACCGTCCATGAGTCGTCCTGCTTGGAGCAGTCCGCCTCCTCCGCCTTGAAGCCGAACGTCTTCGCGACCGAGCTCCATAGTGCGCGACCTCCCGTGCTCGCGATGTCAGCCACCGCGCCGGCTGCAGCCTTGACCGGATTCACCACGTACTTCTGAAACGGGGAGAAGTGCGGGGCCTCAGCCACCAACCGCCGGGTCGCCGCGTCATAGGTGGTCGGGATCGGGATCCACGTCTCGAGCTGCCCGTTGTAGACCGCCAGGAAGGCATCAGCCGTGGTCGTCTGGACGCCGTCGATGGTCGGAAGCTCATCCGCGTCGAGCGGAACGCTGACGGTTGCGCCATCCACCTCGCTCTGGCCTTCGAAGGTGATCTCGTAGGGCGACGACAGAGGGACCGCGTAATCGGAGGCGGTGGCGTCATCCGGCCCTTGATCGGAATTGCTCACGATCTCGAGCGTGGTGTCAACGGTGAGCGCCGCGGCGGGCACGGTGACTTGGACGTCGTCTCCGAACACGCCGCCCGCCGCCCCGACTGTCCACGTCTCACTGCGCTCGTGCGGTCGGACTGCGATGTAGACGATCGCGGTGATCACCAGAAGGACGACCACCGTTGCGGCGATCAGCACGATGGGGCGTCGGCGAGCGCGGTCGAGCAGGAATTGGGCGCTGGAGCGCTCAGTTGACGTCATCGTTCTGCCCTCGTTGGATGGGTCCTTCGGGGTGTCCGACGCTGGCGTTCCCCGCGTCCCGTCCTGGGAGCGTTGCCGCACTCTATCGAGGCTCGGGGTGCCCGGGGAACGACCTCCGCGACTGGACCTGATCGGAAGGCCGCAGCGAGGAGAAGGGTCAGACGGGATTGCCTTGAAAGACGTCGCTCTCCGTCCAGCTCGGTGGCTAGGTTGGTGACCCAAGGCGCCTTCGCTAAGGAACTGGAGCATCTCAAATTCCGAGACAATCCCTAGGTTGGATCCAGCGACGTTCGAGGGACGTGTGTGCTTGCCCCTAGGTCTGCACACCACGTCGGCTCGCTACTTGACGCCGTGTACCCGAAGCGCGGTCCAGTGACTTCTTTCATTTGCTAGCCGTTTAGGCAGTCGGGGGCTCAGTCGTGCGCGCACGAATCGGAATTGCGATCTTCAGTGCGCTCCTCATGGTGGTCGGGGTGTCGAGTCCCGCCTCGGCCCATCCATGGGTGATCCAGCCGGGGACCGTGCAGGTCACGATCACGGCGCCCGACGGCGTCGCCGCTAATGTCGCGATTCGCCGCGTCGACAAGAAGGTCAACCTCGCCGTAGCGGCTAAGCCGGCGGCAGGCAAGACGCAGACCGTGAAGGTCGCCGCAGCCGTGGGCGCCTACGCCGTGTCCGCGCCAGCCATGATCGTCGCCGGCGTGCTCTACGAGGTCAAGAACCCGCAGCAGAAGGTGGTGGTGCTGCCAAACCGCACGACCAAGCTCACGGTCAGCTATGTCGCGAGCGGCGGAGCGAGCGACCTGCACACGACCGGTCTGACCACCACATCAGTCACGCTGGCCTGGACGACGTCGAAGGAGAGCACCTACCTCCTTCGTCGCGCGATCGGGGATGTGCCCCCGAGCTCGCCGACCCAAGGCGTGGCCGTGCCGATCAAGGGCTCCACCGCCATTGACGCCGGCCTCACAGCCGGGAAGCACTACTCCTACGCGCTGTTCACCAAGTCGGAGAAGAAGTGGTCCAGCAGCGAGTGGCACGGCAACTCGTGGTCCGGCGGCCACTGGTCAGGTGGATACGGTTCGGGCAGCCAATGGTCGAGCAACCGGTGGTCGACGCCGTTGACGCTTACCGCCGGTACCGCCCCGCCCGCGGGCTCGACGGACGCCTCCTACGTCGCCGAGCCGACGACGCTCATCGCGACCGCGAAGCAGATCAACTCGGCGACCCCGACTGACAGCGGAGTGACCGTCGTTCTCGCCGACGGTGTGCCGACCCCGGTGCTGGGAGCCGCGGTCATCCTGCCGATTTCGACGATCCTTGCCGGCGGGTACCTGGGCGTCGTCGCTTCCATCTCGACAGACGGCCGCACCCTGCAGCTCACAACCGGTGGGCTGGCGGATGCCTTCAACTTCTATCAGCTGGCTTCGGGCCCGTTCAGCACCGACCCGTCGATACTCACGCCCCAGGAAGCGGACGCGATCGCCGCCGCGACGCCCACCCCGACGGTCGGATCGCCGGCCGCGCCGAACACCCTCCTCGCCCCGACGCCGACGGACAAGGTAGCGGCCGCCCGCCAGCAGGATACGGATGAGGCTACGGCGGCGCCGGCACCTCACTCACTCGCGGCAGCCGCGCCGGCCACCGTCAAATGCAACGACGGCGGAGTGGATCCGACCGCGGACTTCAAGGTGGCCGCGGGAGGCCACTTCAACACGACCGTGGACAAGCACTCGTTCCTCGGCGTGGAGGTGAACGTGGGAGCCACGGTTGACACCGGCCTGGCACTCAAATCCACCGGGGCACTCGACATCAAACTCGAAGGTAAATGCGGGCTCGAGATCGCGCCCCTCTACAAGCAGATATCGGTGTACCCGGTGCCGATCGGGGTGTTGGTGTCTCCCTACGCGGAGATATCAGTAACCGGAACGGTGGAGATCAAGAACGTCGGCATGACGGCCACTGCCGGCATCTCGATGAAGGGAACGCTCAGCCTTTCCAATGGCCCCAAGTTCTCCACCTCGAAGTCGTTCTCCGCCACGCCGACCCAACCAGGCGGTGTGGGCTTCGCGTTTCCCGAGATCGGCATGAAGCTCGGCTCGAGCGTGGTTCTCGGTCCCGGCATCGGCTCCAAGGTGGCCGGAATCATCGCGGGCATCAAGGGCACGCTCGATCCGTTCAGCGCCAGCTTCAAGCTCTCGGAGAGCCCCAGCAACCCTGGTCAGCTCTGTGGGGTGGTCAACGCCAACTTCGCGCTGGCGCTCGGACTGACGGCCACTGCATGGTTCCCGAAGTGGCCGACCGCGAGCATCGACATCTCGAGCGAGGACCTGAACGGTGAGTTCCCGTACCCGGGCTTCCCCATCACCTTCCCGAACGGATGTGACAAGCCGGTCACGCCTCCACCCGCCCCGACACCGCCTAACAGCCTCTTCGGCGACGGGGTGACGAAGGTCAACGATTCGACGACCGGGACATCAGACCAGGTGGGGTACGTCGAAGGGTTCGTGCCCGGCGCGAAGACCTGGGTCTTGAGCACCGGTAGCATCGCGAGGGCTGTAGGGTCACCCGGCCAGCTGGCGAGCACGAACCTCGGTCTCGCTGGCGACGCGCAGCTCACTGCGCTTGCCGGACGCCCCACCTTCGACGCGGTGGCGTATCAGGTCACTGTGGTGCCCAAGGGGACGACCCTGCACGTGCGGTACGTGTTCGCCAGCGAGGAGTACCCGGAGTACGTCGGCAGCGCCTACAACGACGCGATGGCGGTGTTCGTGAACGGGGTGAACTGCGCCTACGTGCCGGGGACGACCACCCCTGTGGCGGTGAACACCGTGAACGCGCAGACCAACAGCGCCTATTACATCGACAACGCAGCAGGAGTAGCGGGGTACAGCACCTCGATGGATGGGCTCACGAAGCCGCTCACCTGCGACGTGCCAGTCAAGGCGGGTGTTCCGGTGACGGTGCGGATCGCTGTGGCCGATGCGTCCGATTCCGTACTTGATAGCGCGGTGGCGCTGGTGGATGGCGGGATCTGGAGCAACTGAGGCGGGCGCGGCTGATGGCCGTCTCGGAGGCTTCGTGACGGCGCTGGCGCGCCTCCTCAGCCAACGAAGGCTGACGAGTGGGCTTCGTCTCGGCAGCTTCGTGCTCGGCTCAGTCGCCGAGGGTCTCCTATTCGAAGGGGACGGCCTCATCGTCGACGTAGGTGTTGAAGAAGGCGCCGTAGCCGACCGACGACGCTCCGCATGAGCCGTCGGTACTGGCTTCGACGGTGAGGGTCTGCGCACCCGTCACGTCGATCGAGGTGCTGATGTCGTAGAACGGGTCGCCTTCGGCTATCTGCTTGTCGACGACTACCCGGCCGTCGAGGAACATCCGCAGGTGCACGCTCAGCCCGGCGGGCGCGCTGTCTATGACGGCGAAGGACCACGGCATCTGCACCCAACGACCGCGCAGGTCGTAGTCCGTGCTCGCGACCGTGCCGTTGCAGCCCACCCACTGCTCGGTCGAGTCTTCCGCAGTGAGGGTCTGCTTTGAGGTGGAGCCATCGCCGTTCACTCCCGGCAGCCGGAACGTGGCGGTGATCAGGTTGCCCGATTGCTGGGCCGAAGTGTGCGGGAGCTCGTAGAGCTGAGCCATGTCCGTGGGGTAGTCGGCGTCCTCCCCCGGCGCCGTGACATATATGGAGTAGCCGCTCGGGTTCAGCGCGGTGTCGACGGCGCCGGCGAAACCGTTGGCCGCCGAACGCACGCCGGAAATGAACCACGACATGCCCTCGGCGAAGGCGACGCCCCAGAAGCCGAGTCCCGCCTTCTCGATGGCGTCGTCCAGACAGCCGAGGGTCGTTCCGATCGCGTCGTTGAGGAAGTTGGCCGCCTGGGTGGCCGTCTGCAGGTTGGTGGTCAGCATGCTCGAGTAGCCGGACAGGCAGCTCTCCCAGTTGACCAGCTGCGCGACGGCCTGCTTGGTCATCGAGCCCTTGCCGCCCGCCTTGAGCACCAGGCCGAGGGTGTCGACGGCGTACTGGGCCGCGGTGAGGAGGTAGGCGGAAGGACTCGGCTGGACGCGGACGCCCATGTCGCCCGTGCCCGTGATCGCGTAGTCGATGGTGTCGCCGGCGCCCAGCACGTTGACGGTGTTGCCCCGCTGCGATGGAGCGGGCTTGAGGATCGCGGAGATGATCCCGATGAGATCCGAGGCGCCCGTGGAGCCGGACATGCCGGGGGTGTTCTCCGCCCCCACCCCGTAGCCGCGGCCGTTCGTCAGGCGCAGCTGAGGGCTGCCGTCGTCGTCGAGTCCGAAACACCAGTACACGCGGTTGCCGTCGTCGGACGTCACCTCGTATCCGTCGGCACGGACCTCGTCCTCGCCGTCGCAGGTCGGCTGCTTGCCTGCGTCGCTGTAGATGCGATCCATCTGCGCGCGGGCCTTGTCCAGCAGGTCACCCCACCAGCTGGTGAACCAGGTGGAGAAGTGGGTGGTCTGCACCACCGCATAGCCGTCCTCGACCGTGACGTCGGATCCCTCGAAGGCCGTGCCGTCTTCGGTCGACGCGATCAGCGGCGGCGGCTCCCCCTCTTCGAAGTCGTGCCTGAAGCGGACGGTCGCAGTGCCCGTGAGTTCGGCGCCTCCGATGAGCTCGATGCTCCAGGCGTTGCCATCCGAATCGGCGAGAGGCTCGGCGTGCAGGGTGCCTGTTCCGGTGATCGCGTCGCCGGGGATGTCGACGAGGAGGGCGCCGTCGTCGACGGACAGCGACGCGTCGTTGCCCTGAGTCACCCGGACGGACCCTGGGGCGGTCGGCTGCTCGGATGCGCAGCCGCTGAGCAGGACTGCGAGCAGGGCGACGGTGGTCGCGCCGGCGATCAGTGCTGGGAGGCGATGACGCACGATGCTCTCCTCTTCGCCGACCGGATGGCCGCCCTGTGGCGATCATTCTGGCGGACGGGGTGCGTCGGAAGGGGGATCACCCGCAGGTGTTCCCTATCAACCCGCCGCCACCGGCTGCCGGGTGGTCAGCAGGGACGCCATCTGGCTCAAGGCGTCGGTGAGGGTGTCGTCACCTCCGATGTTGTACAGCTGCACGATGTAGAAGTAGTCGCCCGGCGCGAACACCATCGCTTCCGTTCTGCCTGCTCCGATGACCACGGTGCCGTCTCAGATCGCATCCTGATCGCTGGTCGTGTTCGCGACGGCTGCCGCGCGGGCGTTGGCGACGCCCTCTTCAGCATTGGGTGCGATCCACGAGGTGGTGTGATCCGTACCGAATCCGTAGTCGCTCGTCGGGTCGTACGCCCAGAAGTCGATGTCGACCCTGCCCGGCAGGTCGATGTCGGGCTCGGAGTACTCGCAGCTGGTGTCTCCGTCGCTCGCCGGGCCAGCGAAGGTGAGGCCCTTCGCCTGCCAGGCGGCGTTCACCTCGTCGAGGGTGAGCATGCATGCGCTCTCCCAGGTGAGCACATCCCCGCCGGCGGTCGGCGCCTCGCCGATGACACCCGGCTGTACATATGACGTGTGGCTCTGCCTGCCGCCTAACTTGTGCTGAACCGAGGTGTTGTGTCGCCTCGTCGCAACGTCATGAGCGTCGGCGATGCCGAGGTGGACTCGCTGGCACCAGCCCCTCAGTCGGCGCCCACACGCTCCGTTTCTTGAGCATGCCCACCTTGACGTCGGCGCGGCATCATCGCATCTCCCCTCGGCCCGCCGATATTGGGTCCGGCGGATAGACCTCCCTGAGCCACTGATCGGTGGCGTTGTGTCTCCGCCGTCCGCTCGGACCGAAGGAGACCCGTGTCTGCACCCGCCGCCTGGTATGACAACCCAGACAACGAAGCGCAGTTGCGCTATTGGGACGGATCGGCCTGGACCGCGCACTTCGCGGAAAAGCTGCCAGCACCTGTCGCGGCGTCGACATTCAGGGACGTCGAGGTCGAGCCAGCTTCGGTCGCTGCGCCCGCACCTGCGATGCAAGCGACCGCGCCAGCCGCGCGGCGCACCTCGCGATTCAGCCGCCGGCAGCTGATCATCGGCGGGGCGCTGGCGTTCCTGGTGCTGATCATCAGCTTCTCCGGCGGATTTGGCGCGCTCCTCGTCCTCGCGGGCCTCGTCGCGCTGGGTGTCGGAGCGTTCGTCCTCGTCACCGGCCGACGGTCGTTGCTGCGCCTCGCGTCACGCAAGGTCGGAGCGGGGGTGCTGGCCGGCGGCCTCATCGTCGCGATGATCGGCGGCGGTGTGAATGCGGCCACGAACCCCGCCGCGGGGCGCTCTTCTGTCGAAGCCGCGCCGGCTACGACGGGCAATGCAGAGCCGACGATGGCGCCGACTCCCACAGCGAGCGCGAAGCCCACGCCGGCCCCGACCCCCACGGCCCCTGTATCGACTGTCGAACTCGACCCAGCGGTCGCCGAGGCACCACTAGGCAACGCGTCCGTCGCCACCGCGAGCTTCTCGAGCTCCGTTCCGGCGATCGATCTGCTCGGGACCATCGCCATCAAGGGGCGTGCGCCGAAGACCGGCTACGCCCGGACCGCTCAGTTCGGTACGGCATGGCTCGATGTGGATCGCAATGGGTGCGACACCCGCAACGACATCCTCGCCCGCGATCTCGCCGATGAGGTGCTCGAGGGTCCCTGCAAGGTGATGAGCGGAACTCTGCTCGACCCGTACACCGCGAAGACGATCAGCTTCCTGCGCGGCAACACCACCAGCACCCTCGTGCAGATCGACCACGTCGTGCCGCTGATGGACGCCTGGCAGAAGGGCGCGCAGCAGCTTACCTACGAGCAGCGCGTCACCTTCGCGAATGACCCCCTCAACCTGCTGGCCGTCGATGGTCCGTCCAATTCATCGAAGGGCGCCGGCGACGCTGCCACGTGGCTGCCGAAGAACACGAGCTTCCGGTGCGCCTACGTGGCGCGGCAGGTGGCCGTCAAGGCCACCTACGGACTTTGGATGACCCAAGCGGAGCACGATGCCATTGCGAAGATCCTCGGCAGCTGCCCCGGCGAGATGGCTCTGACCTCGCAGTTCACGCCCATGCCAGCTCCCGCTCCTGTCGTCGTGGAAGAGCAGCCCATCGCGCCCGCACCTGCTCCAGCCCAGCCAGTCATCGAGGACGCCCCGGAGCAGCCTGCGCCAGCACCAGCACCTGTGGCCGTGGCCGTGGCCGTGGCCTATGCCAACTGCGACGCCGTACGCGCCGCCGGCGCTGCCCCCATCCACTCCAACGAACCGGGCTACTCCCGGAAGCTCGACCGTGATGGAGATGGCATCGCCTGCGAGTGAGCTCCTTCTCCCGACGCGGTTTCTGGCGGAGCGGCTCACCAGCGGCGAGGTCCCCCGGTATCGGATCTCAAACCAAGATGATCGAGCTCTCCGAGGTCATGCGTCTCCGTCGCACGAGAAGAGTGGCGACAACGATTGGGACGGTCAGCCACTGGGTGGCCAGAACTGTTGCAACGTCGCCGCCGAGCAGGCTCGCAGTTCCGAGGGTGGCCAGCAAAGCGGCGGCGAGCTGCGCACTCGCAAGAGTGAGCAGTGCGCGTCCGTGGGTGTGCGGGTCTGACGACACCTTCGGCGCAGCCACGAACACAGTGACGACCAGGCCGATCGCAACCGTGGCAAGACCGAGTGGCTTGCTCAGGAAGAAGGGGAGCGCTTCACCGGCATGCACGGCAATGATCGGCACCACGATCATGCGGAGAATGACCGATGAGGGGACAACGCGCCGACGAGTCATCAGGTTCACCAGCGCGAGCGCACCGCCGATTCCGACGAGCAGAACGACCACCTGCTGTGCGGTAGCCCAGAACGGGACGAGGGCAGGATCGTCGCCGACGCCGACCGCGATGACGGTAAGGATCGGCACCAGGTAGAAGGCTGAGATCAGCGCGATCGGACGATCCACGGTGCGCCGGAATCGCGGAAGCATGACGATCGCAGCAAGGGCCAGCACGACGATGAGCGACACCCACGCGTCGACGTCGACGAAGCCGTCCCAGACGAACGGCTGCGCCGTAATCAGGAGCGAGATGACTCCGGTCACGCCGACGGCGCTCCAGACCAGCAGACTCCAGGAGCCGGCCAAGCGGATTCCCGTCATCGAGACTCTGGTGTCCTCGGCCGCGAGCGGTCCAGGGGCCGGTCGTAAGGCGAGCACGGCGATCGCCGCGGCGACGAGTGCGGCGTGCAGCCACGACCAGTTGCGGCGGATGACCCACGTCATGGCCTCGGTCTCGTTGAAGAAGCCGTTGGCGAAGGTGATGCGTGCGGCGATGATTCCTGCCGCGATGAGGAACACGATCGCAACGACCCAGGGCGAGTGGTCGGTGCGCGCTATCCAAGGCAGCCGTGTCTGCCGGCTGCGGGTCACGCTCACCAGGGCGTAGAACCCGATGAAAGCGGCGGCTCCTGTGGCGAGGGGCATCAGCTCGATCCAGATCCAGCCGGCGAAGCCGATGAACGGGGCCCGCAGCTCGAACCATGCCGCGATGACCCACGGCACCGCCGATAAGAAGGCACCGAGCGCGACGCGCGCAGCTCCGACTCGCGTGCCTACTGCTCTGTCGCGTCCAGCTCGTGTTCCGTGCTCACGCGTCGCGGGTTCTCGTGGTGCGAGCCCCAAGGCGATAGCACCCGCGGCTGAGACAGCGGCAATGGACAGGGCCACCCACTCCCGGTCGGCGGCGAGGGCGAGCATTGGCAGCGTGGCCGGGAAGCCGATGCGCACTATCGCGGTTCCTACCGGCCGTGATCTGCGCGGAGCGTCCAGCAATACAGCGGTCCAGGATGCGGCGAGCGCAGCTGCACAGATGAGGAGGCCGGACATGAACCAGGCTGGCGTAGGGAATCCGATGGGGCTCTTCATCACCGCGTCCGCGAATCCGGGAAGGAGCAGCAGCCAGGCGAGCGCGCCTGAGAACGCCCAGCAGAGCACGATCAGCACGGCAAGCGGCGGGGGAACGCGTCGAAGAGCATGCCGTCGAAATCGGATCACGAGCCAGCCGATGCCGGCGTCGAAGCGGGAGGTCGAAGGCGGCCCGGAGGGTCGGCGGGTGGCGAGCGTCATCGCGACGCGCAGCCGTCGGCCTCGATGAGCCGGCTGTCCGCCGTCGCCTTGGCCACAGCAGCGGTGGCATCCATGCCGGCGTTAAGCGAGCCGACGACTTCTAGCAGGTCGGAGACGAGATTCGTCTCGTGCTGCACCGTCTCCTGGCAGCGAGCCAGCTGACTCTGCGCGACGGCGATGTACGGGCGCAAACTCGACTCGGTCGCCAGGGAGCCGAGGACCCCGCCGATTGCAATTCCCGCGACCAGTCCGACCAGCAGTCCAACGGCAGCGCCCCGCCGGAGTCCGCGTCGAGCGGTCGCCGCACCCGGCGGCGAGGGCTCTGCGGGCAGGTCAGCGTCCATGAGTCTCCCGTCGGGTCAGTGGCCAGACGCTAGCACCCTGACCGCGCCGGAGGTGGTCTGCTCTCCTGCGGCGGGTACGCAGGAGGCTCGCGCTGCCCCCAATAGCAACCGGCTGGCCGTCCTCGGCTGGTACGGCGCGATGGAGCTGCTGGCTGAGAAAGGCCTCCGCCGACTACAGCTACACCGTGGCGCGGATCACGCGCGGCATCAGGGTCGGCGACAACGCGTTCGTAAGCTGAGCGGACCGCAAGGTCGGCGTCTATGAGCGCACCAACGGCACGCGAAACGTGGCCCGGCAGCCCTGCTCTAGAGGTCGCCCTCAACGATCATCCGGATGAGGCTGGTGCCCACGTCCACCTTGGTCACGACCCCGTCGGTGAAATAGATGACGCTCAGCAGATCGATGTCGTCCGAGGCACTGGTCACCGGCGAACGCGGGAGATCGCGGAGGGACGCGACGGACACGACGCCATCGGGCGTCCGATAGCCGAACTGAGCCGTCGGACTGATGGGGATCGTGTAGAGGACTGGACCGTCCTCATCCGAGTCCACACGGTAGGTGTGGTTGCCATTCCCATCGACGTCACCCGCCACCTTGAAGATGTCGACTGTCAGACTCGTCGCGCTCAGGCGACGAATGAAGCCCTGGTAGGCACTCGTGCCGGTCGCCGGCGTGACGCCTTGCGTGGAGGCCGCGGGTGGCGGTGGTGACTCTTGAGTGGTGCCTGGAGAAGCCGTTGATCCCAACGGTGGGGTGGTCGGAGTGGCGGTCGTGCTCACCCTAATGCTCACATCGAGCAGATCGCGGTCAAACTCGGAGACCGCTGTGGATGTGACGAGCCCCTGCCAGGCACGGATACCGTCCGGGAACACAGTGAACAGCGAGAGCAGGTCTTTCGCCGATCCCTCGACGTTGTCCCTCAGCACGCCCAAGGCGCACTCCTTGCCTTCGCGCACGGCTGCGTCGAGCACGTCCTCGCCGCTCTGCGGGCTGAGGGCGTCAAGGGCGGCAGCGCCACACGAGAGGACGCTCGCTATCGCCTGCGCCCCCGCTAATGTTCCGCCGTTCCTCACGACGTCCTTGGTGATGGTCTCGCTGATCCGTTCGACATAGAGCGCCGGGGTGGTGATGCCGCCGATCTCTGAGACGGCCGCTCGCACCGTCGTCTTGGAGATCACCTGAACGCTCTTCTTCGCGACTGGCCACACCGATAGGGCCACCAGGCCAGCGTCCATGATGAGGCCGAACATGTCCGGAGTGAGATGAACGGTGTCCTCGCCGAAGTTGGCGATCCTCTCAGCCTCGGTGGAGGGGAGGGAAACCTGGCCCTGTCCACGTGATGGCAGAACGGTGTTGTGATTGTGGATCTGCCAGAGGCGAGCGATGGCAGAACCGGCATCGAGGCCCGTATCGGAATCGTTCGCGCCGATCCCGTAGGTCTCCGGCGGATCGACGATGTACCGAAGGAAGAGCTCGTTGCTCATCCGCAGCTCGTAGTCTCCGTCGTCCCTCTTCACCATGCATGCGGGAAAGAACGACGAACTCGACGCGACGGTCCAATCAGGATCGGGCTTGGAGCAGTCGGCTTCATCGACGGTGACGCCGAACGTCTTGGCGAGGGAGCTGAAAAGGGCTCGGCCGCCGGGGATGGCATCGACGCTGGCATTGGCCAGATCTGCCGCGCCGCTGGCTGCGGTCTTGATCGGATTGATCACGTATTTGCGGAACCAGGAGAAGTGCGGAGCCTCGGCCACCAGACGGCCACCCTCGTGACTGGTGGGTATGGGGATCCAGGTGTCCAGCTGATCGTTGTACACGGCGAGAAACGCCCCCTCTGTGGTGGTCTGCCGCCCGTCGACGACGGGGAGCTCCGACGGGTCGAGTGGAACGCTGACGGTCGCGCCCTCGATCTCTGTGACCGCGGTAAAGGTGATCTCGTAGGAAGTACCGAGGGGCTCCGCGTAGGCCGCGGCTGTTGCATCACTCGGGCCGCCGTCGGAACCGCTGAGGATCTCGAGCTTCGTCGCCGACGTGAGTGCGCCGGAGGGCACGGTCACGATGGCATCCGAGCCGAACGCTCCTCCGGACGTCGGGACGGTGAAGCTCTCCGTTCTCGAGTGCGGTTGAACGGCGAAGAACACGATGGCCGAAACCACGAGGGCGAGGACGACCACCCCGGCGGCGATCACAAAAGGTCTGCGACGGGAGTCGAGGAGGACCCCGAATCGGCCGGCCGACCTCTGTGTGTTCGCCGGCGATGTCGTGCTCTCGCTGGTGTCCTTCGACATGGATCCCCACCTCGCGTTTGAATCAGCCATCCGCGGCTCGCGTCGGAGATCCGCCCTGATCACCCCGCCTCCGGAGGGGGCGTCGCCGAACTCTATCGAGGCGCGGCGCCGCATCGCACATGCCTTCTGCGGGGACGGCTGCTGGCCAGTTCATGAGTGGGCCATCTGGGAGCGACGAACTCAATAGAGTGCGCTCATGGGGATCGGTGGAAGACGATGACGCGACGCCGAATCGCGCGTGTCACGGCGGGAATAGCCGTCCTGGCGACCGTCCTTTCAGTGATCGGCTGCGCGCCTTCGTCGTCGGCCGGCCCGAGCGCTCTTCGAGCCACGGCGAACAGTCTCACCCAACCGACTATCGCCGCCCCCGAAGTCTCCGAGCAGGCGATCGAGGAATTGAAGATCCTTGCCGACACCGACTCACTCGTGGGAACCCCAGTCGAGATCACCTATCCCGACGCCATCCCATCCGATGGGCTGCGTCTCACCCGCAGCTATGCGGAAGCACTGCCCGACGAGGTGGCGGCCTCGTTCATGTACTTCGACGAGAACACCGAATCATGGACGGCGGTCCCCTCCGCACTCAGTGCAGACCGGCGCATGTTGACCGCCACTGTCCACCACCTCTCGCTGTGGGACGACATCGTCAGCGGCACCAAGGCCGGCGTCGGCTCCGTCGCCGACGCGGCGACGCGGGCTGGGCAATCGGTGGTGGCTGCCGGCACTGCACTCGCAGGGGCGGCGAGCTCGGTCGTGCCCATCTTCCAGTCCGAGTTCGAGAAGGGTGCCACCACCCTGCACTACGGGGTCGGCTCGCTGCTGACCGCCCGTGTCGATGCGCCGTCGTGCGCAGGACTGGAGCCCGACTGGGTCGACAACATCGCCGTGCCGGGCCAGGGCTCGGACGATTCCGTGCTGTTCTGCGCCGGGGCAGACCCCAGTGACGACGACCAGCTTCTGGTAAAGGCCCGCGTCAACCGCGGCTTCGGATTCACCGCCAAGTCCTACCTCGACACCGTCGCAGCGGACAATGACACCTACGACGACCTCATCGGTCAGGCGCTCACGGCGATCGGTGCCACTGATAGTTCGATCGGTCAGTCGATCGCCGACCTGACAGCCGACGGCGATCTGGTGGGCCCCGGAGCCGAGGTCGACTACACGTTCGAACGCGCTGCGTTCGGCAGCGGCTATGAAGGCTACGTCGTGGAGTTGACTCCGCCCACCGTCCTGCAGTTCGTGGCATCCACCCTCGCCTCGACTGCGACCAGGTACGGAGTCAGTCAGGCGGAGGGCACTCTCGGCGCGGTGCTCGCCGTTGCGTCATGTGCGTCGTCGATCTACGACATGGACGACGCCGGAGACATCGCTCGGGCGGTGCTGGAGTGCATCAGCGCCAACGATGAGGCGTTCGCCAAGCAGCTCGCGGTCGGACTTCTCGAGCTCGGCAAGACTCCGAAGGAGGCGGGCGCGCTCGCCGGCAAGATCCTCGGCCGGATCTCGATCGTGCTCGCCATCCTCCCCGCGGTCATCAACGAGTACGACTTCGCGTTCGAGCAGAGCGCGGCAGACGACACTCGCCGCGTGACCATCGAAGTCGGCACGCCGCCGGTGGTGAAGGGTGTCGGCTCCACCAAGGTCGTCGATCTGATGCCGTGGAGCGATGAATCGATCATCGAGGGTGCCATCTCCATGAGCGGCAACTTCTCCTGCGACACCTCGGCCATCAGTGGGAGAGCCGACGCGTACCGGTGCTTCGGCGAGGATGCCGTGCTCGACCCGTGCTTCATCGACCCCGACTCCCCCAACTCCCCCAACGAAGCGCTGTGCGGAGACGGCACCACCGACTGGGAGCGAGTGAGCGGAGACTTCGTCGCTCACGACGGAGTGGATGTTTCCGACGCCGACCCGCTGGGCGTCGAGCTCGAAGACGGCCGGGTCTGCTCGCGCTCGACCGGTGCAGGGCCGACACCGCCAACGGGGTACTCCAGCTGGCTCGGCGGCTGTGCCGAGCCGGGCGGCGAATACACCGATGTGCTGTGGGGATCACCCGACTCGGAGTCGGAGGACGTCGCGTGGCCGTTCATGTTCATCGCGCTCGGGTCGGGCGGGCTGCTTCAGGTCGCGGTAGGGCCGGAAGGCCGCAATCCGGAGCTGGTGGGCGTGACGGTGGTCTATCGCTAGAGCGGATTCGTCGCTTAGATCTTCTGGATCTGTGAGGCAACCGGTTATTCCTATCTCCGGCGGTCCGCTGATTGGGGCGCCTCCCGCGGTCAGGTCGATGCGCGAGGCGTGCGATGCTTGGCCGCCCGCCTAATACGGTGGTGCCGTGGCCACTCGAACTGCGGCGTATGCCTACGCGATCCTCGCGTTCTTCACGCTGTTCGCCGGTGAAGCGATCCGCAACACCTTCAGCTGGTACGGGTACGCCGGGTGGATTGCGGTCATGTTCGTAGGCTGCGTGGTGGTGTTCGCGCAGGGGGTGCGAGCGGGGCGGCAGGTCGAGGGTGACCAATCGAGGGCCTCGATACGCCCGCTTCGCGGGCTACTCGACCAACGAAAAGGCGCGGCATTCGGGAGGCTGTGGCCGGCGGCCGTCGTGCTGCTCGGCGCGTACATCGTGTGGGCGATCGTGTCGCTGGCGTGGTCGGCGTATCCGCTCGGAACGCTGACGGGCATCGCCGCGCTGCTGGTGGTGACGTTCGTTGCGGTGACTCTCGTGCGCAGCTTGGGCTGGATCGAGATCGCGCGGGCTCTGGCCGTTGCGCTCACGGTGATCCTGGCGTTGTCGCTGCTGTTCGAGATCATCGTCGCCGCAGTCGCCCGCCGGCCGATCCTGCCCGTGTTCCCCATCGACGTCGTGCCCGGGCAGAAGATCCCCGACGCCTTCTATTGGAGCCGGGCGCTCTTGTTCGAGGGTGGCCGTATTCAAGGCATCGTCGGCAACGCCAACCTCCTGGGCTTCATCGCGCTGCTAGCGCTGATCCTCTGCGGATGCCTGCTCGCCGCTGGCGCACTCCCCCGCTGGCTCGCTATCTCCGGCCTTGCCCTTGCGACGCTCGAGCTCGTGCTGACTCGATCATCGACCGTCATCGCGGCAACCGTGACGACGGTCCTGGTGCTCGCCCTCGGCGTACTGCTTCGACGAGGAGCACGAGCGTCTCGCGCGGTCCGACGTCGTGTGGGGAGTGGGGTCATCGCCCTGCTCCTGGTCGGTGTCGTCGTCGCGCTCATCCAGTACCGCTCGCTGCTGGCAATCATGGGCAAGAGCGACGACCTCACTGGGCGCTTCGACATCTGGTCGACCGTCGGCACCCTATTCCTGCAACGCCCTGTCGTCGGCTGGGGGTGGATCGGCTATTGGCTGCCGTGGATCGCGCCCTTCGATCACCTCGCAGAACGCCGTGGGGTCGTATACCTGCAGGCGCACAACGCCTTCCTCGACGTGGCGTTCCAGCTGGGGGTGGTCGGGCTGATCCTGTTCATCGGGCTCATCATCGCCATCGCTACCCGGATCGGCCGCGGGGAATTGGGATCCGCTGACGCGTCGGCCTCGACAGTGGGCGTGCTGCTGCCCGCTCTGCTGCTCACCGCGCTGCTCACTCAGGCGCTAGCCGAATCGCGGCTGCTGTACGAGGGGAACTGGGCACTGCTCGGAGTACTGGTCCTCGCATCGGCTGCCCCTTTGGCACAGTCACGGGCGAGGCCGGATGACGCCGCCGTGCGGCTCGACGAATCGCGCTGACCCGCAGGAGAGTGGGCTTATAAGATAAGGGCCGTCGGGCGAGATACCCGGTATCGCCCGGCGGCCTCGTCGCGCGGCTTACCCGGACGCGCGGCGTACCCCGATTGTCCCCCCGATGGGGGACGCGGACAATGGTGGACCAGCATCTCCTGGCTGATTCCCATAATCGGCGAGCTGCGGGCATCGTGGCGGGCCTCGCGTCCCACCTCAGCCAGCCATTGAACGCAAGGGGGAGGCCGGCGGGGCTGATCAGCCGGTTGACAACCCGATGTCATCGAGGGCCGAAGCGATCAAGGCGGACATCTTGGTGGCGATGTACTTCTGGCCCTCTTCCGTCGCATAGAGGCCGTCATCTGTCGTCAGTGCCTCACCGTCGACCAACCAGCCCTCCGCGATCGGATCGACGAACCGCACGGACGCCTCCTCCGCCGCTCGGCTGAGCGCGTCGCGGTCTTCGAGGATCTTGATCGGCGGCGCAATATCCGCCCAGGCCGGTCCGACCACCAGGACCTGTGCATCCGGGACCTGCCTTGCGGCGACGGCGAGCGCGATGAGAGCAGCGTCGAAGACGTTCGTCCCCTGATTGACGTCACTGCGGCTGCCGAAGAAGACGACGAGATCCGCGTCTTTGCGCACCTCGCCGGCGTGAGTGGAGAACGTGTCGCGCGACGCCTTCGGGTTGTAGGTGACGTATCCGCTCCCATCGGTCGCGAGCACCTGGAAGTCAGCGTCCACCGAGGTGGCGAGCAGCTCGGGCCAGGTCGCATCAGTCGAAGCGCCGTCGAGTGGGCCCGAGGTGAAGGAGTCCCCTATGACAGCGATCACCGGCCGAGGCGCCACGGCGAGGCTGGCGCCCTCTGCCCCGGCTTTTGACGGCGGTGCCGAGCGACTGCCGAGGACGATCGTCACCGGCGCGCCGATGACGATGACAGCGATCACGGCGATGAGGAACCAGCGGGGCGCGCCACCGAAGTCGTCGTGCCACCAGGGGTTTCGGGTCCAGCTGCGATTCGGGTCTCGCATGCGGCGGATCCTACGCGCCGCGACTGCAATTCGCCACCACCGCTGGAGTCAGCGGACCTCGAATTTCTCGCGACCCGGCCGACCCCGAAGTGGGGGCACCCGGAAAGGGGCGTGAAGCATTCAGGCAGGAACCGTACTCTGAGCCGTACAGGCGTAGTTACCCGACTTCGCGGTTACCCAGACCGCTCGCCTGACCCGAACAAGAGGCTTACCCGTGCCCTACTCCTTCCGTGCGTCCCTGCGCGCGCTTGCCACTGTCACTGCCGTCGCCGTCGTGGCGGGTACGGTGCTCGTCACCGCCCCGGCCTACGCCGACACCTCCCCCGCCGCCGGGGTGACTCAGACCGTGTCGTCTGACGCGCTGCCCACCGTGCAGATCAACGGCGTGGTCTACACGCAGGTGATCGTGGGCAATACCGTCTATGCAGGCGGCAGCTTCTCCACCGCGCAGCCGGCCGGCGCAGCGTCAGGCGTGGGCACCGTCGCCCGCGCCAACCTGCTCGCCTACAACCTCACGACGGGTGAGCTGATCAGCTCGTTCGCGCCGAACCCCAACGGAATCGTCCGCTCCCTCGCGGCCTCCCCCGACGGCACGCGCCTCTACATCGGCGGTCAGTTCACCAGCATCGGCGGCGCCGCCCGCAATCGTGCGGCGTCGATCGACGTCGCCAGTGGTGCTCTGACCACCTGGAACCCGAACAGCAACGGCGCCGTGTACGGGATCGTCGCCAGCAACAGCACGGTCTGGATGGGCGGAAACTTCACCTCGATGAAGAGCACGGCCCGGCTGCATGCCGCCGCGGTGACTGCCACGGACGCGTCGATCCTTCCCTTCTCGGCCTCCGCTGACGGCGGCCGGGTCAACGCCATCGTCGCCAATGCCGACTTCACCAAGATCGTCCTCGGCGGCTCGTTCACCACCGTCAACGGTGCAGGCAGCCCGAACACCGGCGGAGACAGCGGCTACGGCCTCGGCATGGTCGATGCCGCCACAGGAGCTTCGCTGTCCTTCCCCGCCTCACAGCGCGTGAAGAACGGCGGCGCCGACGCCGCCATCTACAGCCTCACCTCCGACGGCACCAGCTTCTACGGCACCGGCTACCACTTCGGCGGCGGCGGCAACACCGAGGGGACCTTCCGCGCCGAATGGAGCAACGGCTCCCTCGTCTGGGAAGAGGACTGCCACGGCGACACCTACTCGGTCGCCACCTCGACGGACGCCGTGTACATCGCTGGCCACCCCCACTACTGCGGCAACTCCGGCGGACACCCGCAGACCGACCCGTGGACCTTCCAGCGCGCCATGGCCTGGTCCAAGACCAGCAGCGGCGAGCGCAACCTGGCCGACCCCTACGGCTACCCGAGCTGGACCGACGTCGAACACCCCACCCTGCTCAACTGGTACCCCGACTTCAACACCGGCACCGTGACCGGGCAGAACCAGGGACCGTGGAGCGTCGCAGCCAACGCGAACTACGTCGTCTACGGCGGCGAGTTCACCACCGTCAACGGCGTGCGTCAGCAGGGCCTGGTCCGCTTCGCGAACAAGACCATCGCGCCCAACCTCGACGGACCGCGCGTCAGCAGCTCGAAGTTCCTGCCGACCCTCAACTCCTTCTCCTCCGGCCAGGTCCGCGTCAGCTGGCCCGCCAACTACGACCGCGACAACCAGTACCTGACCTACACGCTCTACCGTGACGGCTCCAACACGACGCCGATCTGGAGCGGCGTGGTCGGATCGCGCATCTGGTTCGACCGGCCAACCACGACCGTGGTCGACACCGGCCTCGTCCCCGGAAGCACCCACACCTACCGCATCCGGGCAACCGACCCGTACGGCAACACCGTGCTGGGCAACTCGGTCTCGGTGACCGTCTCGGCCGCCACCCCCAGCGGCTACGCACAGTCCGTCCTCGACGACGGCGCGAAGAACTTCTGGCGCCTCGGCGACGCGGCCGGCTCGACCACGGTCGCCGACTGGGCGGGTTCCGACATCGCGGCCGCCGGCACGGGCGTCTCGTTCGCCCAGACCGGCGCGATCGCTGACGACACCAACAGCTCCGCTCTCTTCTCGGGCGACGGCACCGGCGTCATCACGAGCAACACCATCCAGGCCGGTCCGAACACCTTCTCGATCGAGGCGTGGTTCAAGACCACGAGCACCTCGGGGGGAAAGATCGTCGGATTCGGCAATGCGAAGAGCGGCGACTCCAGCAACTACGACCGCCACGTCTACATGGACGGCAACGGAGCGGTGAGCTTCGGCGTCTACAACGGCAACACCTCCACAGTGAGCAGCAAGGCCGGACTGAATGACGGCCAGTGGCACCAGGTGACCGCGAGCCTCGGCGCTGCCGGCATGCAGCTGTTCGTCGACGGCATCAAGGTCGCCTCGCGCACCGATGTCACCGCCGGACAGACCTACTCGGGCTACTGGCGCATCGGCGGCGACTCCACATGGGGCGGCGACAAGTACTTCGACGGAAACATCGACGACGTCTCGATCTACGGCACCGCGCTCACTCGCGACCAGGTCCGCACCCACTACACGCTGTCCGGTCGCGCCCTCAGCACCGTGCCCGCACCCACCGACGCCTACGGCAGCGCCGTCTACAACGACGAGCCGACGCTCTACTGGCGCCTCGGCGAATCGACCGGCGACACCGTCGCCGATTCGAGCGGCAACGGCAACGCAGGGATCTATGAGAACGGCGTCACGCTCGGCACCACGGGCGCCGTGACCGGCACCGCCAACACCGCAGCGAGCTTCGATGGCAACGACGACACCATCGCCAGCGTCGCCCGCTTCGGCAACCCGACCAACTACACCCTCGAGTCGTGGTTCAAGTCGGACTCCACCTCCGGCGGCAAGATCATCGGCTTCGCCGGCAACCAGAACGGCAACTCCGGCAGCCACGACCGCGACGTATTCCTGCAGGACAACGGCCAGGTCGTCTTCGGCACCTGGACCGGCCAGGAGAACCGGGCCACCTCGCAGAACGGCGGCTACAACGACGGCGCATGGCACTACGTGGTAGCCACGCAGTCGTCCGACGGCATGAAGCTCTACGTCGACGGTGTGCTCGTGGGCACGAACGGCAACACCGGCGCCGAGAACTCGACGAACTACTGGCGAGTCGGCGGAGACACCACGTGGGGCGGAGCCTCGAGCTCCTACCTGCGGGGCTCGATCGACGAGGTCGCTGTCTACCCCGCCGCACTCTCGGCTTCCGCAATCGCGAGTCACTTCAACGCGGCACTCCCGGCGAACACCGCCCCGACCGCCGCGTTCACCTCGACGACCACCGACCGCTCGGTCACCGTCGACGCCAGCGCCTCCGTCGACCCCGACGGCGCCATCGCGGCCTACAGCTGGAACTTCGGCGACGGCGCGACCGCGACCGGTGCCACTGCCCAGCACAGCTACGCCACCGCGGGCACCAAGACCGTGACGCTCACGGTCACCGACAATCGCGGAACCACCGCTGCCGTCTCGCACGACGTCGTCGTCGCGAACGGCTCAACCCCGAGCGACGCCTACGGCACGGCCGTGGTCGGAGCCAACCCTGTGCTCTACTGGCGCCTCAGCGACACCAGCTCCACGGCGACGGATGCGAGCGGCAACGGAAACACCGGCACCTACCGTGACGGTGTGACCAAGCCGGTGACCGGGGCCATCCCGACCACCACCGACACCGCAGCACACTTCGACGGCAACGGCGGACTCGTCTCGGCCAACAACCCGACCAGCAACCCGACGACCTACTCGCTCGAGCTGTGGTTCAAGGCCGACCAGCAGGTCACCGGCGGCAAGCTCATCGGCCTCGGCAACAGCCAGACCGGCACCTCGGGCAACTACGACCGTCACATCTACTTCGAGAACGACGGACGCCTGACCTTCGGCACCTGGGTCGGCAGCACCAACACCGTGAGCTCGACCGCGTCGTACAACGACGACGTCTGGCACCACGTGGTCGCCGAGCAGTCCGCCGCAGGCCTCCGGCTGTTCGTCGATGGCGCTCTCGTCGGATCGAACAGCAACGGCGACTCGCAGGGCTACGTCGGATACTGGCGCATCGGCGGCGACAGCACGTGGGGCGGCTCGGGCCCATGGTTCCGCGGAGACATCGACGAGGTCGCGGTCTACGACACCGTGCTCAGCCCGTCGACCGTGAGCAACCACTACAGCCTCGGCTCCGCGCCGGTCGCCTCCAACCAGGTACCGACGGCGGCGTTCACCTCTGCATCCACCGGACTCGCAGCGACCTTCGACAGCTCGACTTCGGTCGACTCCGACGGCAGCATCGCGAGCTACGCCTGGACGTTCGGAGACCCCACCTCGGCCTCCAACAGCTCCATGGTCGCGGCACCCAGCCACACCTTCACCGGTGCCGGCACCTACACCGTGACGCTCACGGTGACGGACGATCAGGGGGCGACCAGCACGGTCAGCCACCCGGTGACCGTCGCTCCGGCCAACCAGGCCCCGACGGCGTCGTTCACGTCCTCCTCGACCGGGCTGGCAGCGGCTTTCGACGGATCGAGCTCGACCGACTCGGATGGAAGCATCGCCAGCTACGCCTGGACGTTCGGGGACACCACGTCGAACACATCGACGGCCGCAGTCCCCAATCACACCTATCCGGCGAGTGGCACCTACACGGTGTCTCTGATGGTGACCGATGACAAGGGCGCCACGAGCACGACGTCCCAGCGCGTCACCGTGACGGCCCCGCCCGTCACGTCGGCTCCCCTCGCCCAGGACGCCTTCGGACGCACCTCGGCGAACAGCTTCGGGACGGCTGACATCGGCGGCGTCTGGACCACGGTGGGCACCGCCAGTCGGCTCGCGGTCTCGAACGGCACCGGAAAGGCGACCTCCTCTGCAGGATCGACCATCACCGCCGTCCTCGGATCGGTCAGCTCGACCGACACCGATGTCCAGGTGACTGCCACTCCAAGCACGATCTCCGGCGCTTCGCACTACATCTCGGTGCTTGGCCGCCGTGTCGGAACGGACGACTACCGGGCTCGGGTCGTCATCGGAACCTCGGGCGCCGTCACCATGCAGCTGATGCGCGGAGGGGTGTCCATCGCCTCGACGGTCGTCCCCGGCCTGACCTTCGCCAACGGCGACTCACTGCGCATCCGCGTACAGGTCGTCGGCACCTCGCCGACCACCATCCAGGCCAAGGCGTGGAAGGTCGGCAGCGCCGAGCCGACCGCATGGGCACTCACACGGACCGACAGCACTGCCGGCATGCAGGCCGCCGGCGGCATCGGCCTCGCGAGCTACCTCGGCGCGGGTGCCACGGCGGCGGTGACGACGAGCTTCGACGACCTGATCGCGACCTCGACCACCGTTACCACCACCCCGGTGCCGCCGACCACGCCGACCAATGCGGCGCCCACGGCAGCCTTCACCGCGTCGAGCGTCGACCTCACGGCCGCTGTCGATGGCACCTCGTCCACTGACTCCGACGGCACCATTGCGTCGTACAGCTGGAGCTTCAGCGACGGAGGCTCGGCCACCGGTGCGACGGCCAATCACACCTTCGCGGCCGCAGGTACGTACGGCATCGAGCTCACCGTCGCCGACAACAGCGGCGCGACGGCCACGTCGACCGGGTCGGTCACCGTGACGGCTCCTGTCACACCTCCCACCACTCCGACGACCCCCGCCACGGCGATCGCAGCCGACGACTTCGGCCGCACCACCGCGAACGCCTGGGGCACAGCCGGAACCGGTGGGGCGTGGAGCCTCAGCGGATCGAGCTCCTACTTCTCGACCGACGGCAGCACAGCGGCCATCACAACGACGGCAGCCGCCAAGCAGGCCGAGGCCTATCTGTCCGGTGTCTCCGCGGCATCGACCGATACCCGTGTCACCGTCTCGCTGAGTGGGGTTCCCGTCGGCGGCAGCGTCTACGCCTCGGTCATCGGCCGACGCGTCGGCACGGTCGACTACCGGGCCCGGGCAGTCGTCTCGGCGACCGGATCCATCACCCTGCAGCTGCAGCGCGCGGGGACCACGTTCTCCTCGATCGTGGTCCCGGGCATGACCTACGCGGCGGGCGACCAGCTCATCATCCGCCTGCAGGTCACCGGCACCAGTCCGACGACGCTCAATGCAAAGATCTGGAAGGCCGGCACCACCGAGCCGACCGCCTGGCAGCTCTCGGCAACCGACGGCACCGACGGCCTGCAGCTGGCCGGCTCCGTGGGCCTGGGCGGCTACTTCGCATCGGGCCTCAGCTCGCTGCCGAGCGCCGTCCGCTTCGACGACTTCACCGTCACGCCGGTCCAGTAATCCTCAGTGCGCATGGCGCACCACACGGCGAGCGCGGCGGATCCATCCGCCGCGCTCGCCTCAATTGAGGCCACCATCGGAAACCCTGATCAGGTGCTCAATAAGTTGAGCGTTGCACAGGAAGAATTAACGGGAACGAAACGACGCCCCCCTCTTTGGTGTCGTGACTCCACCCCCACCGTTCGATAGTTTGGAACCCTGGTTCTCAGCTGTTACCCGCTGCTACCCCACGAGAACCAGACGTCACTCGCTTACCCGGCGCTGTCCACCCCGACAGAGAACTGACGACGCAGCATTACCCGAAAGCTGTATCCCTCCGATGCCCCGAATCGGCTACGCCGCTGGCGCCTTCGACCTCTTCCACGTAGGTCACCTCAACATCCTCAAGCACGCCAAGAGCGCCTGCGACTACCTCGTCGCCGGCGTAGTCTCGGACGAGATGCTCCTCGAGACCAAGGGCATCGTCCCGGTCATCCCGCTCTCCGAGCGCCTCGAGATCGTCTCGCACATCTCCTACGTCGACGAGGCCCGCGCCGAGGTCGTCCCGAACAAGCTGGACACGTGGCGCGACGTCGGGTTCGACATCTTCTTCAAGGGCGACGACTGGCGCGGCACAGACAAGGGCCTGAAGCTCGAGCGCGAGTTCGCCGAGGTCGGAGTCGAGGTCGTCTACTTCCCGTACACGATGTCCACCTCGAGCACGCAGCTCCGCCGGGCACTCGCCGCCATCACCGAGAACGCCGACCGCGGCCTCGCCCAAGCCTGAATCACCGCTTCACCTGCTCCACCGAACACCTGCTCCACCACAGCGGCCCTCCCAGCCGGTGCACCCACACCGGAGCCGAACGAACTTCCACCCGCCCACCTGTCACCCGAACGCAGGACATCATGACCAACGCATCCTCCATCCCCGACGACGACACATTCGAAGGGCTGCTCCAGAACGCGGCGCTCGCCAACGAAGCGCCCCGGCTCGAGGCACTCCCCCAGAAGCCGATGCGCATCGCGATGGTCGGGACGCGCGGGGTGCCCGCCGCATACGGCGGATTCGAGACCGCGATCGAGGAGATCGGCCAGCGCCTGGTCGCTCGTGGCCATGAGGTCACCGTCTACTGCCGCGTGGGCAAGAACGGTGAGAAGCCGGCCACGCATCTCGGCATGAAGCTCGTCTACCTCCCCGCGATGAAGAAGAAGACCCTCGAGACACTTAGCCACACCGCCCTCTCGGCCCTGCACATGATGGGCACCAAGGGTCACGATGCCGCGTTCGTCTTCAACGCCGCCAATGCTCCGTTCGTGCCGATGATCAAGGCCCGCCGCACCCCCGTCGCCGTGCACGTCGACGGCCTCGAGTGGAAGCGCGGCAAGTGGGGCAAGTGGGGCAAGCGCTACTACCGCATGGCCGAAGAGTTCGCCGTGCGCACCGGCGACGCCCTCATCTCCGATGCCCAGGGCATCGCTGACTACTACGAGGCGGAGTTCGGCGTGCCGACCGAGCTGCTGACCTACGGCGCCAACCGCCTCACCGACGTCGCCACGGACAAGCTGGCCAAGCACGGACTCGAGGCCGGAAAGTTCCACGTCGCCGTCGCGCGCTTCGAGCCGGAGAACCACGTCGACGTCATCGTCGAGGGCTACACCGCTAGCAAGGCCCAGTACCCGCTCGTCGTCGTGGGCTCCGCCCCATACGCCGAGGAGTACACCGACCGCATCGCGAAGATGGCCGCCGCCGACCCGCGCATCAAGATGCTCGGCGGAGTGTGGGACCAGGACGAGCTCAACCAGCTCTACGCACACGCGCGCACCTACATCCACGGCCACTCCGTGGGCGGCACCAACCCGTCCCTGCTGCGCGCGATGGGCGCCGGCACCGCCGTCATCGCCTTCGACGTCAACTTCAACCGCGAGGTCGCCGGCCCCGAAGGCATGTTCTTCTCCGAAGCCACGCAGCTCGCCCCGCACCTGCACGAGATCGAGGCCGACACCTGGCGCTACCTCGCCATCGGCCAGGCCATGCAGGACCGCGCGATCAAGAACTACAACTGGGACGATGTGACCCTCGGCTACGAGGCACTCGCGATCAAGCTCGCCGCGGGCGACTCCATTCACGGCATCGCCAAGGGACGCCGCCGCAAGAAGGGCTGGCAGACCACCGCCGACGCCCTGCTCCCCGCGAAGTCCTCGGCGTCAACCCGCTGATGACACCGCTCGCCTCGGCGCGGACGCCACGCCCCATCGTGGCGCTCCGGCCGCCGACGAGCACCCTGCGGGCGAAGCCCGCTCCATGGCTGAGACAAGCAATCTGGACGATCGCGGCGCTCGGCGCCACGATCGGCCTCTTCATCGCCGTGGCACCGTACCTCTAGGGCCTTTCCGCTCGGCGCAGACACCGCTCATCTCGCCCTGACGGCCATTGAGCGAAACGCCGAACGACGCACCGCACTCGACACGCCCGAGATCGAGAATTTATCTCGAACTTTGGGGGACATGTCTCTGCGGATCGTTTCAACCTCTCAACACCGTGACACCCCCGAGCTGACGGGGATCGGGACACATCCGTCTCGCTATCTCTCCTGTCCCCCAAGCGGCGGACACGCCGAAATCCTTCAGCCGCCCCTCCCGTACCCCCCTCATGGGGGGTGTTACTGTTTCACCTGTTCAGCGGCCGGGGTCCCGAACACCCCGCCTCCCGAGGTCGCTTCCGTACGCCCTCGACGTCTCTCCACGGCCCTGCGCTGTGGTCTTTCGACGTGGGCGAAAACACAAGGCGACTATGCGTTCTCAGCACAGAGCACCCTCCCAGCGGATCAGGTCCGGATACTCTCGATTCGGCCTCAGCGGCCGAGCCAAGGCGCTCGTCGGACTCGGTTCGGCGTTGGCTCTCGTCGGTGGCCTCAGTGTCGCCACGATGGTCATCGCGGATCCTCAGTACGTCGCCCTCTGCGGCGCCGACGACTGCGCCAGCACCTCGGTGAGCGCATCGGGAGAGCCGTCGGCAGACCCGACGGTGGCAGTCGTCGCCCTCGATCCGGCAGCCACCGAGGTCTCACTGGTCAACCACAATGCGGTCGGCACCACGATCGTCAGCATCCTGGGCTACTTCGACAGCTCGAACCCTGCAGCCGAGGGCGCCAGCTACTCGGCTGCCGACGAGTCGCTCAACCTGCAGTATCAGCTCGGCAGCGACGAGAAGCGCACGGTCCGCCTGCCCAGCGTGCCGAGCGACGCCAAGACCGTACTGGTGAAGCTCGGAGGCCGCGACACCGCGACGATGAGCACCGAGAAGGCCAAGTCGAAGTGCGCGATGGTGGGCATCACCTCGGCGGGCACCGTGACGGGCGAGCAGGTGCGCGACGCTCTGCATCATCGGGCCGTCGCAACCGCCACACCTGGCACGCCGACCCCGTCGGTGGTTCCCGGGGAGAACGATGTCGTCGACGACATCATCGACGACGTCACCGACGGCCTGGGCCTCGGCGGTTCGACCGGCCCGACGGCGACGCCGAGTCCGACAGCAACGGCGACGCCAGTTCCCACCGCGACGGCGACGGCTTCCCCGGAGCCGGCCCCTGCTCCGGCCGAAACGGCTGCCCCGACACCCTCGACTCCCAGCACCCCATCCGCGCCGACCCCTCCGACGACTCCAGCCCCGGCTCCATCTACGGGATCAGGTTCCGGCTCCGGCAGCTCGAACCCTGCGGGCCAGTTCGGAGTGCCCGCCGGCACCAAGCTGACCGTCGTCTACGGCGACCAGACGGTGACCCAGGCAGGCGCCGTGATCGACTCACTCGACATCCACGGCCGAGTGATCATCCGTGCCAACAATGTGACGATCAAGAATTCGATCGTCCGCGGCACCGACTCTGGAGGCAAGTACGGTCTCGTCGACAACATGAAGGGCTACTCCGGCCTGAAGGTCCTCGACACCGAGATCGTGCCCACCAATCCGAACTGGACCAACAACGGCATCATGGGCTGGAACTTCGAGCTGCATGGAGTCAACATCCACGGCACAGTCGATCAGGTCAGCGTCGCAGGAAGCAACGTGGTCGTGGCCGACTCATGGCTGCACGACTCGATCTTCTATGCCGATGACCCCGACCACACCGACGGCTCTCACCAGGACAACATCGAGATCGTCAGCGGCGACAACATCCTCGTCACCGGCAACACCATGACCGGCACGAACAATGCCGCCATCCAGGTGACGCAGGACCGCGGCAAGGTGTCGAACCTGACGATCACGAAGAACTTCATGGACAACGGCGACTGCCAGATCAACATCTCCGAGAAGGACAAGGGGCCGATCAGCGGCATCACGATCTCGAACAACACCTTCGGGGTCAACGGCAACATCAGGGGCTGCGGTGTCGTCGGTCCGACCAGCACCATCGTCAACCTGATCAGCAACCTCTTCTCGAACGGCGGCTCTGTCGTGGTGAAGAAGGGCTGATCACCTCTCTGCTCCACAGAGGAGGCGGGTGTCCATCGGGACGCCCGCCTCCTCTTCTGCTTCCCGAGGCATCCGATCTACGCAGGCAGGTGAGCCCTGGCGGCCGCGCCAGGAAATCCGTTCCTATCAATTTCCGATGCTCGGTGGTATCAAATCCGCTCCGGGAAGAATCCGCTGGTCACAGGCTTGTTACGAAGTTCAGGTCTCTCAAGGCTCGAGGCAATGTGATCCCAGAACCTTCAACTCCAGATTCATACTCACGCAACGAAACGTCTCCTAGGGTCCTTCTTGACCAGCCCCTCGACCACCCGAAACGAGAGACATCGTGGCCACCCCTACACACCTGTCTGCAACATCCATTCGCCCTCCTCGTCGCTGGAATCTCCTCGCAGCCGCTGCGGCCATCTTGGCTCTGGCATTCGCGGTCGTCCCGGGTCAGCCCGCTCATGCAGCTGCCAGCGCGAGCACTACCGGCGTCCCTTCCGGAACCAGCCTCACGACCGTCTACGGCGACATCAGGGTCACGACCGCCGGCACGGTGATCAGCGGCAAGGACATCCACGGCCGGGTGATCATCAAGGCAGCCAACGTGACCATCAAGAATTCCATCGTGCGGGGCACCGATGCCGGAGGCAAGTACGGACTCGTCGACAACATGGGCAACTACTCCGGCCTCAAAGTGATCGATACCGAGATCGTCGCGACGAAGCCGAACTGGACGGTCAACGGCATCATGGGGTCGAACTTCTCACTCCAGCGCGTGGAGATCCACAACACGGTGGACCAGGTGAGCATCACCGGGAGCAACGTGTCCATCACGGACTCGTGGCTGCACGGCAGCCTCTGGTACAGCTACGACGCCGATCACTCAGACGGGTCGCACAACGACAACATCGAGATCACCGGCGGAAGCAACATCGCGCTCAGCGGAAACACCTTCGCCGACGCTGACAACGCGGCACTCATGGTCACCCAGGACCGCGCCAAGGTCTCGAATCTGACGGTCTCGGGCAACAGGATCAGCGGCGGCGACTGCTCGATCAACGTGTCCGAAAAGGGCAAGGGCGCCATCCTCGGCTTCTCGGTGAAGAGCAACACCTTCGCCGCCGACACCACGATCAAGCACTGCGCGATCGTCGCTCCGACCACCACCAAGATCAGCCTCTCCGGCAACACCTTCCTCGACGGGTTCCTCGTCTCGGTCCTCAAGGGCTGATCCGGCTGCTGCCCGATTCGTGCAGCCCCCCCCCCCCCACACGCGGAATGCCCCGCCGACGTCGGTCGGCGGGGCATTCCGCGTGTCGCGAGCGCGGCTAGCCGCGCTTGACGAAGTTCGCCGACGAGCCGTCGGGGTAGGTGTTGCCCGAGATCGCGACGGTGGTCGTATTGGGCACGATGACCTGGCAGTTGGGGATCGTGGTGTTCCCCGTGAAGACGTTGTCCATGACCGAGATGCCCTGGATCGGGCCGAGGTCCTTCTCCGAGAAGTTCAGGCTGCACCAGCCGCCGCTCACGTGATTGCCCGTGAAGGAGACGTTCTTGATGATGCCCCGCAGCTGGCTGAGCTGCAGGTTGGCGTTGTCCTGCCCGCTCATGTAGTTGTCCTTGACGACCAGGTTCTCGACGACGAACACCTCGATGTTGTCGTCGTGGCTCGGGCCGTTCTCGTGGGTCGGGTCGACGAGGTAATGCAGGTTGTCGTGGAACCAGTTGCCCTCGATGAGCACGTTCGGTCCGGTGATGTCGACCTGGTCGATCACCTCGTGGACGTTCGAGCCTCGCAGGGTGAAGTTGTAGCCCATGATGCCGTTGACGTAGAGCGACGAGACGGTGGGCACGATCTCCACGTTCTCCACGACGAGGTTGGCGAAGCCGTCACGAGCATCGATCATGCCGTGCTTGCTGCCGCTGTCGGCGCCGCGGATGATCGAGTTGCGGATGGTCACGTTCTCCGCCTTGACGATGATCCGCCCGTGCAGGTCGAGCCCCTCGACGACCGTGCCGGCCTTCGTGATCTTGAGGTCGTGGTACACCGGCTTGAGGTATATCCCGGATGGCACACCTGCGCCGTTCGGATTCTCGAGCATCGTGTCCTCCGGGGCGGGAGTCGACTCGACCGTCGAGCTGGGCGCAGGCGCAGCGGCCGCGCCGATGCCGTCGCCACCGGGCCCGCCGGTCGCGGTGTGGTTCGCGGCGATGACGCCGATGATCCCCACGACTACCGCGACGACGACGGCGAGCGCACCGAAGGTCAACCAGCCTCGAAGCAGCCGGCGTGAGCGACGGCGACGAGCCGAGCGAGGCTCGCGCCACGAGGTCGAACGAGGGTGTGCGACATTGCTGGGGTTGCTGGTCATCACTGGCTTTCGGGTGGTCGCGCACGACGACTGCACGGTCGCGACAAGACGGTGGTCGGGGTCGACCGGCCGCGGAACGGGTATCCCACAGCGCTGATGCACGGCGTGTCGGCGCCGCACGGTCACTTTACGCGCGCCGAGAAGCGATGAGCACTCCCTCTTTAGAGGGACGAATCCACAGCTTCATCTGGGCAAACCCTTGCTTCCCGCACGCGAGTGGTACCTTTGCCGCCCAGCCCGCCCCTACCCAAGGCACTCATGATCACCACGGCGCCTGCGCGCCGCTCCCGATGGCGCCCACTCATCGGCGGTCTGGCTGCGGCAGTCCTGGTGGCGACCATCACTGGTGTGATACTCGGGAACGTCAGCCCAGGCGAACCCGGAACCATCACCCTGTGCGGTGTCAGCGAGTGCGTCGCCACCCCGGTGGCTGCCGACGGCTCCCCCGCGTCCGACTCCACGTTCGCCCTGGTGGGGATGGAACCCGACCGCGGGCGGCTGACCGTCAGCAACGAAGGTGCGATCGGGGCGACTGCCCTCCGCATATTGGGCTTCTTCGACTCGGCGGACCCGAGCCGAGAGTCGGCCGCGTTCACTCCGGCCGACCCCAGTCTTCATCTGCGCTATCCCTTGGCGAGTGGGCAAGCGGTCTCCTTCTCCCTGCCACTCGTGCCATCGAACGCACGATCCGTGCTCGTCGAACTCGGCGGCCCGTCGCCCGATGGGCCGCCGATGGATGGCGGCGCCATCACAGAGGCTCCGTGCGCCCGGCTCGACTCGACCGGGTGCCGGATAGCCTCGATCCGCGTGACGGCAGCAGGCGAAGCGGACGAGGGTCAGGTGCAGGCAGCTCTTGAGGCGCACGCGGTCACGCATTCCCCGAGTTCTGCACCGGGAGATCCGGCGGTGTCGGCGGTGTCCGCGGCACTCGCCCGCGATGCGCTCCATCAGCTCGCGGTGGAGGGGCGCCCCGTACCGCGCTCCGTCGGAGTGCCTTCAGGAACCGCCCTCACCCGAGTCGACGGCGACATCAGGGTGACTCAGGCTGGAACCGTTCTGGACAAGCTGGACATCCACGGACGCGTCATCGTGGAGGCGCCCGACGTGACGATCATCGACTCCATCGTCCGCGGTCGAGACGAGGGAAGCCGCTACGGGCTCGTAAATGCGTTAGCCGGCCAACCCGGACTCCGGATCATCGACAGCGAGATCGTGGCCACCGTCGGCAACTACACGGTGAACGGCATCATGGGCTACAACTTCGAGCTGACCCGGGTGGACATCCATGGGGTGGTGGATAACGTCCACGTCACTGGCGGCGATGTGGTGATCGCCGACTCCTACTTGCACGGCAACCTGCACTACGCCGACGACCCCACCCACGCCGACGGCTCTCACGACGACAACATCCAGATCCAGACCGGCGACAACATCCTCATCACGGGCAACCGGATGCGCGACGCCCATAACGCCGCAGTGCAGATCACCCAGGATCAGGGTCCCGTGTCCAACGTCACCATCGCCGGCAACGACATCGACAACGGCGGCTGCTCCATCAACATCTCGGAGAAGGGCAGAGGCGCGATCGTCGGCCTGACGATCACCGACAACAGGTTCGGCCTCAATATGACCGTGTCTCGCTGTGGTGTCGTCGGCCCGCCGAGCACCGTCATCGATCTCAGCCGCAACACCTTCACCGACGGCTCGGTAGTGAGCGTCCTCCGCGGATGAGAGTGTCCTCATCGGTCAACTTCCAGAAGCGTCCCCCTGTAAAGGGGAGTGCCCACGGAAATTCCAGGAGGTTAGAGTTGCGCTCCGGAGACTGACCAACCCCAGCAAGGACCCGAGACGTGAGCACCGAACCGACGCCCGAGACCGCGCCCGACCAGCCAGCTCGGCGGCGCTGGATCGTCCCTGCTGCGATCGCCGCCGTGGTACTCGTCGTGGTGATCATCCTCGTGGCCGTCTTCTCCCCGAAGAACGCGGGCACCGTCACTCCCACGGACTCTCCGTCCACAAGCGCTTCGCCGTCCACTTCGGCTACTCCGACCTCGACCCCAAGCGCATCGGCCACGCCCACCACGCCTGCGACACCGCAGCCGACCTCGGGAACTCCGATCGAGGGCGAGCCCGGCGAGGAGGTGGAGGTCCCGATCACGGACACCCCCACCGTGGCTCAGGGAATCAGCACCTCTCTCGCTTCCATCAGCGCGGTCCAGGGCGTCGGCGACGAGCCGGGCGAGATCGCCGGCCCTGCGATCAAGTTCACCGTGAACATCATCAACAACACGTCGTCGGCAGTCTCACTGCGCGATGTGGTGGTCAACGTCGACTACGGCACTGACCGCACTCCCGCCTCCGAGCTGAACGACAGCGATGCCCCGGGATTCCCGTCGGAGGTCGCCGCCGGCCAGACGGCCGCGGGCACCTTCATCTTCACCGTGCCGGAAGACCAGCGCGACATCGTGCGCATCTCCCTCTTCTACTCCGTCGACACTCCCGTCGTCGTGTTCTCGGGCGCCGCGCCCCGCTAGAGGGATCGGCGGTACCGCGCGCTGGGGCTCCTGCATGGAGCTCCAGCGCGTTTCGGCTTTCCTCCGACGGTGCAGCACTGTCCTTCTAACAGAGATGTGACCCCTCCTGGTCGCACCCACTCTGGGGAATGTCCCCCATATGGCGGACCTCCTACCTTTGATCTGTCGGCGAGCGCCCTACTCACCCGACGCCCACCCGAATCAAAGGCCTACCCATGCCCACGCTCTTCTCTGCGCGCACCCGTGCTCTCGCACTCGCCGCCACGGCCCTCGTAGCCCTCGGCAGCCTCAGCGCCCTACCCGCCTTCGCGGATACGGTCCCACTGTCCGGCACGGCCGAGACAGTCTCGACCGATCCACTGCCCACCGTGCAGATCGACGGAATCGTCTGGTCGCAGGTCATCATCGGCAACACGGTCTATGCGGGCGGAAGCTTCACCAGCGCGCGCCCGGCAGGCGCCGCTTCCGGCGTCAACGAGACTCCGCGGACGAGCCTGCTCGCCTACAACCTGACGACGGGTGCGCTCATCACGAGCTTCAACCCGGTCCTCAACGGCAACGTCTACTCCCTCGCCGCGTCCCCCGATGGCAGCACCCTCTACGTGGGCGGCAACTACACCACCGTCAACGGGGTCAAGCGCAACCGCATCGCCGCGTTCAACGTCTCGACCGGTACCCTGATCGGCGCGTTCGCGCCCTCCATGAACGCCAGCGTCTATGCGATCAAGGCCACTTCATCCGTCGTGTACCTCGGCGGCAACTTCACCACCGCCGCCGGCATCAGCCGCAGCCGCGCCGCGGCCGTCACCGCGGGCACCGGCGCTCTCCTCCCCTTCGCCCCGGTCGTCGCGGGGGGCACCGTGCGCGGGATCGCCGTCTCCCCGGATGAGACCAAGGTCGTCGTAGCCGGACAGTTCACCACCGTCAACGGCTCCGGCAACCCCGGGTACGGCATGGCCGCCGTCGACGCCGCGACCGGCTTGACCTTCCTGCCCTGGGCTGCGGCCGGCACCGTGCGCAACGGCGGCGCGAACGCCGCGATCTACAGTCTCACCTCGGACACGACAGGTGTGTACGGCAGTGGATACACCTTCGGCACCGGCGGGAACCTCGAGGGGTCGTTCCGGGCCGATTGGGCCACCGGGTCCGTCGTGTGGGTCGAGAGCTGCCTTGGAGACAGCTACTCGGTGTCCATCAACTCGACGACCATGTACCTCGCTGGCCACCCGCATAACTGCTCGACCGCCGGCGGCTTCCCACAGACCACGCCCGACTGGACCTGGCAGCGCGGCATGGCGTGGTCGAAGGACGCATCCTCCAACAAGAACACCGGCACCTGGGCGGCCCAGAACGTGCCCAACCTCCTCAACTGGTGGCCCGACTTCAACACGGGCACAGTCAGCGGCGCCAACCAGGGTCCCTGGAGCACGGCGGCGAACGACCAGTACGCCGTGTACGGCGGCGAGTTCACAAGGGTCAACGAGACCGCGCAGCAGGGCCTCGTCCGGTTCGCCGTCAGGAGCATCGCACCCGACCTCGATGGCCCTCGCCTCAGCGGAAGCTCTTTCGTGGCCACCGCGACCTCCATCGCCTCGGGCGCCGTCAAGCTCAGCTGGCTCGCCAACTACGACCGCGACAACCAGTACCTCACCTACTCCGTGATCCGCGACGGCGTCACCGCCTCGCCGATCTACACGACCACTGCGGCAAGCCGCATCTGGTGGGACCGGCCGACCATGGGCTACCTCGACACCGGACTCACCCCCGGCAGCACCCACACCTACCGGCTCAAGGCCACCGACCCCTACGGCAACACCGCCCTCGGCGACGCGGTCACCGTCACCGTCTCCGGTGCCGGAGCATCACTGAGCGCCTACGCCGCCACCGTCCTCAACGACGGAGCCAGCTCGTTCTGGCGCCTCGACCAGACCGCCGGCAGCACCACCGTCGCTGACCTCGCCGGCAACTCCCCCGCAGTCGCGTCGGCCGGCGTGACCGCCGGCACCACGGGCGCCATCGCCGGAGATGCGGACACCGCCTCGACCTTCTCGGGTACGAGCACCGGCCTCGCCTCCACCCAGACGGCTGTTGCAGGACCCAACACGTTCACCATCGAGGCCTGGTTCAAGTCGACGAGCACGACGGGCGGAAAGATCGTCGGGTTCGGCAATTCGAAGACCGGCACATCGGGCAGCTATGACCGCCACATCTACCTGACCGCAGACGGAAAGGTCAACTTCGGCGTCTACCCCGGCGCCCAGAAGGTCGTCACCAGCCCGACGTCCTACAACAACGGCCAGTGGCACCAGGTCGTCGCCACGCTCAGCTCGACCGGCATGACCCTGTCGGTCGACGGCGTGCAGGTCGGATCGCGCATCGACGCCACTTCGGCAGAGGCCTACAACGGCTACTGGCGCATCGGCGGCGACACGGCTTGGGCTGGCGCAGCGTTCCTCGCCGGTTCCATCGACGATGTCTCGATCTATCCGACCGCGCTCGCCGCAGCGACTATCGCGCAGCACTACCAGGTGGCCAAGAACGCCGCCGCTCTCAACATCGCGCCGACGTCGTCGTTCACTTCGACCACGACGGGCATGTCCATCACGGTGGACGGCAGCGGATCCACGGACACAGACGGCACCATCGCGAGCTACGCCTGGGCCTTCGGCGACGGGACCTCTTCGACTGGGGCCACCGCCAGCCACACCTACGCCGCCCCCGGCAACTACTCCGTCACCCTGACGGTGACCGATAGCAAGGGCGCCACCGGTGCGAGCTCGAAGATAGTGTCCGTCGTCGCGCCGAATCTCGCTCCGGTCGCCGCGTTCACCACCTCGGCCACGAACCTCAGCCTGGTCGCCAACGGCACCGCTTCCACCGACGTGGACGGAAGCGTCGCGAGCTACGCCTGGAGCTTCGGCGACGGAGGCGTCGGCACGAACGCGTCTGCGAACCACACCTACGCCGCGGCAGGCACCTACACGGTGACGCTCACGGTCACCGACGACAAGGGCGCCACCAATTCGGCCTCGAAGAGCATCTCAGTGACGTCGGCCGCCGCGGCCTACGCCACAGATTCCTTCGATCGCACGGTGACCAGTGGGCTCGGTTCGGCCGAGACCGGTGGCGCCTGGACCACCTCGGGCGGCGCGGCCAGCTTCGCCGTCGGAAGCAGCGCGGCATCGGTGACGACCCCCGCTGGCAGCACCCGCTATGGCTACCTCGCCGGCGTCTCTGCCGCCGACACCGAGGTGCGCGGCACCGCGTCGTTCGCACTGCCGAGCGCCGGCAGCGTCTACGCCGGACTGATCGCACGCCGGGTCGCGGCCGAGGACTACCGTGCCCGCGCCGTTGTCGCAGCCACCGGAACGGTTCAGCTTCAGTTGCTGCGCACGGCCACCACGCTCGCAACCGCGAACATCGCTGGTCTCAGCTACGCCTCGGGCGACCAGCTGCAGTTCCGCGTGCAGGCGTTCGGCACCGCACCCACCACCATCCGCGCCAAGGTCTGGAAGGTCGGAACCGCGGAGCCCGCCGACTGGCAGGTCACCGTCACGGACTCTACCGCTGCGCTGCAGTCAGCCGGATCCATCGGTGTCTACAGCTATGTCAGCGCCAGCGCCAACTCAGGCGCGGTCGTCGCATTCGACAGCCTGTGGTCCGGCTCGACCTCGTCGTCGCCTGTCGTGCCCATCGTCAACGTGGCACCCACCGCCGTCCTCACCTCGTCGTCCTCGGCGCTCCTCGCCTCGTTCGACGGCTCGGGCTCCGCCGATTCCGACGGATCGGTCACCTCCTTCGCATGGAGCTTCGGCGACGGCACCACGGCGACTGGAGCCACCACGACCCACACCTATGCGGCGGCCGGCACATACACCGTGAGCCTCACCGTGACCGACAACTCGGGTGCGACCGGCGTGGAGACGGGCAGCATCTCCGTGTCGACCGTCGCCGCCCCCACCAGTCTCGCGAGCGATGCGTTCACCCGCACGGTAACTGGAAGCTGGGGCACCTCGACTCTCGGAGGGGCATGGACGAGCAGCAGCGGCACGGCGTCCTACTACTCCGTCGACGGCTCGACGGGGCGACTCACGACCACCGCAGCCGCCAAGACCGCGGAGGCCTACCTGACCGGCGTCACCACCACCTCAGCCGACGTCTCCACGACGGTCTCACTCAGCCAGCCGAACACCGGCGCCAGCGTGTTCGCCTCCGTCATCGGCCGGCGGATCGGAACCGACGACTACCGGGCCCGAGTGGTGGTCGCCGCGGGCGGCGCGGTGTCGATCCAGCTGCAGCGCAGCGGGACGACGCTCACCACCGTCGCGGTCTCCGGCCTCACGTACATGGCGGGCGACAAGCTCCAGGTGCGTCTCCAGGTCACCGGCACCAACCCCACCACCATACGGGCCAAGGTCTGGAAGTCCGGCGGCACGGAGCCGATCGAATGGTCGGCCAGCGCTACCGACAGCACGGCCCTCCTGCAGGCGGCAGGACACACAGGCCTCGGAATGTACGTCGGGAGCGGACTCACATCGCTGCCCCTCTCGATCGCATTCGACGAATATCTAGTCACCGCTGTGCAGTAGCCATCCACTTCGGATCGGCCGAGAAGGCCGGGATGATCGACAGATCAGCCCGGCCTTCTTGGTGCTTCCGATCACGCTATGGACCTGCAATCGGCCGTGCGCACTACACCATCCATCTGGTGTTCACCCGGAATTCACCCCCTTAGGGGGGTATGTGCAGAGCAAACTCCCTGTTTACACTGCCCCTACGGCGTGTTACCCGAACGCGCCGTCATACCCGACTCAGAGGCCTTCCCCCGATGCCACTCTCCTTCTCTGCGCGCCTGCGCGCCCTGGCGGCGACCACCGCCGTACTAGTCACCGCAGGAGTGCTCTTCGGAGCTCCTCCCGCACAGGCCGACACCGCCCCTGACGCAGGTGTGATCCCCACAGTCAGCTCCGACGTGCTGCCCACCGTGCAGATCGACGGAATCATCTGGTCGACGGTCATCGTCGGCAACACCGTCTACGCAGGAGGCAGCTTCGCGAACGCTCGACCCGCAGGCAACGCCGCCGGCGTGGGCAACATCGCGCGGTCCAACCTCCTCGCCTTCAATCTTCAGACGGGCGCGCTCATCACGAGCTTCAACCCGACCGTCAACGGCACGGTGAACTCGGTCGCAGCGTCGCCCGACGGATCTCGCCTCTACATCGGCGGTGCATTCACGACGGTGAACGGGGTGACGCGCAACCGCGTCGCCGCCTTCGACACCGCAACGGGCAGCCTGGTCACCGCCTTCGCCCCATCGTTCAACGCCACCGTGCAGGCCGTCACCGCTACCAACAGCACCGTCTTCGTCGGTGGAAGCTTCACTGCGGTCGGCGGAACGACGCGCACGCGAGTCGCAGCAGTCTCCGCCTCCAGCGGAGCGCTGACCGCATTCAACGCGTCTGCCGACGCGCAGGTCCTCGCCCTCGCACTTTCACCTGACGGCGGCAAGCTCGTCATCGGCGGCCACTTCACCACGCTCAACGGGTCGAACAACCCCGGCCTCGGGATGGGCGCCGTGAATACCACGACCGGCGCCAGCGTGGCTTGGAACGTCAACTCCCTCATCCGTCAAGGTGGAGCCAACGGCGCCATCTACAGCCTGAAGTCCGACAGCACAGGTGTCTACGGCACCGCCTACTTCTTCCCCGTGAGCGGACAGACCCTCGAGGGTGCGTTCCACGCCGAGTGGAACAACGGCAACCTGCTGTGGCTCGAGAGCTGCTCAGGCGACAGCTACGACGTCGCCGTCAACTCCACGACCATGTACCTGGCCGGCCACCCGCACGACTGCTCCAGCGTGCCGAGCGGCTTCCCTGACACCAACCCCCGTCAGTACCACCGTGGCATGGCCTGGAACAAGAACGCCACCGGCGCAGTGACCGTCGGCGGAGCCTTCCCGGGCCAGCCCACCTCGACGATCCTCGACTGGTGGCCCGACTTCAACACCGGCACCGTGTCAGGTTCCAGTCAGGGCCCGTGGTCGATCGCCGCCAACGACAACTACGTCGTCTACGCCGGTGAGTTCACCCGCGTGAACAATGTCGTCCAGCAGGGCATCGTTCGCTTCGCCACACCGGCGATCGCACCGAACACCGATGGCCCGCGCCTCAGCGGCTCGAGCTACGTGCCGAGCCTGACACCGGGAACGGCCTCAGGATCGGTCGACATCAAGATCCAGACGAACTGGGACCGCGACAACAAGAACCTGACCTACCAGTTCTACCGGGACGGTTCGACCACCACTCCGATCTACACGGTAACCGCGGCATCACGCGCCAACTTCGACCGGCCGATCCTCTCCTTCACCGACACGGGCCTCGTAGCAGGCAGCTCGCACAGCTATCGTGTGCGGGTCACCGACCCCAAGGGCAACACCGTCATCGGCAACAGCGTGACGATCAACGCCTCCGCGGCCGGCTCGGTCAGCAGCTACGCGACCGCGGTCAAGAACGACGGCGCAAGCCTCTACTACCGCCTCGGCGACTCGAGCGGAACGGCGATCACCGACTGGGCGGGCGCCAACAACGGCACCGCAGCGGCGGGCGTGACCCTCGGACAGGCCGGCGCGATCGGCGGCGACACCACGACGGCAGCCCGCTTCTCAGGCACCGACACGGGCTACGTCGCCGCAACGACCTCCACGGCGGGCACCGCGGCCTACTCCACGGAGGCATGGTTCCGAACCAGCAGCACGACCGGAGGCATCCTGTACGACGCCAGCTCGTCCAACACCGCTACAGCGTCCGGCACCCGACAGGTTTCGCTCGACGCGGCGGGCCACGTGCTCTTCGCGGCCAGCAGCCCCGGCTTCGGCACCACCGGAGTCACCTTGACGACGACAGGGACGTTCAACAACAACGCGTGGCACCATGTGGTCGCCACGGTCGGCGGAGCGGGGGCGACCCTCTACGTCGACGGGAATGTGGTTGCGCAGAACACCACCGTCGTGAACGCCGGGACCAACGGCGGGTTCTGGAAGGTCGGCGGCGACGGAGTGCGCGCGGCAGGAGCTCCTGGAACGCCGGCAACCTTCACGCCGACGTACCTCGCGGCGACGATCGATGAGTTCGCCCTGTACCCGACCGCCCTCACCGCCACCCAGGTCGCACAGCACTACACGCTGTCCGGCCGCTCGGTGACCGGTGGCGGCAATGTCGCGCCGACCGCGAACTTCACCAGCACCGCCAGCGGTCTGGCCGTCGCATTCAACGCGAGCACCTCGACGGACACGGACGGAACGATCAGCTCGTACGCGTGGACCTTCGGCGACAGCACCAGCGGCACCGGTGTCAGCCCGAACCACACCTACGCGGCCGCCGGCTCGTACGCCGTGACCCTGACCGTGACGGACAACGCGGGAGCGACGGCGGTGAAGACCGCCCAGGTGGTCGTCTCCACGACGCCCACCAACGCGGCACCCGTCGCATCGTTCACCTCCTCGGTGTCGGACCTGACCACCTCGGTCACCTCGACGTCGACGGACTCGGACGGCACGATCGCCCAGTACGCCTACACCTTCGGTGACGGCGGAACGGCGAGCACGGCGAACGCGAGCCACACGTACGCAGCGGCGGGCACCTATCCGGTCACCCTCACCGTGACCGACAACGCGGGTTCCACCGGCACGACCACGAGCAACGTGACCGTGACGGCTGCTCCCACCGGCGGCACCACCTACGCGACCGACACCTTCGGTCGCACCGTGACCGGTGGGCTCGGCACCGCCGAGGTCGGTGGCGCATGGACCCTCGGAAGCTCGGCGACCAACTACGCGGTCAACGGATCCACGGCCCGGATCACGGTCCCCGCCGGTTCGACCCGCCTCGCGTACCTGGCCGGCGTCTCGTCGACCGACACCGACATGCAGGCCACAGCCAGCGTCACCCGCCCCACTTCGGGAAGCGTGTACGCCGGAGTGATCGCACGGCGCGTCGGAACGGCCGACTACCGGGCACGTGCCGTTGTCGCAGCGGCCGGAACCGTGACCCTGCAGGTGCTCCGGACGGACACCACCCTCTCGACGGTCTCGGTCTCCGGACTGTCTGTCGCGACCGGTGACCAGCTGCGCATCCGCGTCCAGGCCGTCGGCATCAGTCCGACGACTCTGCGGGCCAAGGTCTGGAAGGTCGGCGCGACCGAGCCCACCGCCTGGCAGGTCACGACGACCGACTCGACCGCGAATCTGCAGTCGAACGGCTACGTCGGGCTCTACGGCTACTACAGCTCGAGCGCCCAGCCCACCAGCACGGTGATCAGCTTCGACAACGTCTCCGCGACCGCGTCCAGCACAGTCGTCACCCCGCCGGCCGGAAACGTGGCGCCCGTCGCCTCCTTCACCAGCTCGGCGAGCGACCTCGCGGTGAACTTCACCTCCACGTCGACCGACTCCGACGGCACCATCTCGTCCTCCGCCTGGAACTTCGGTGACAGCGCCACGGCGACCGGCGCCACCACGAGTCACACCTACGCGACTGCGGGCACCTACCCGGTGGCGCTGACGGTCACCGACAACGGCGGTCTCACCAACACGAGAACGGTGAACGTGACCGTCACCGCGGGCACCACGCCCCCGGCGGCCGGCGTCATCGCATCGGACGACTTCGCTCGCAGCACCAGCGCGAACTGGGGCACCGCGACGCTGGGTGGCGCATGGACCAACAGCAGCTCGACCAGCGCGAGCTACTCGACCGACGGCAGCGTCGGACGCCTCAACTCGCTCACGGCGAGCAAGACGCTCGAGGTCTACCTGCAGGGAGTCACCAGCACGAGCGTCGACGTGCAGTCGACCATCGCGCTCGATCCGGCCAACGCCGGAGGCAGCGTCTTCGCCTCGGTCATCGGCCGTCGCGTCGGAACGGCCGACTACCGCGCACGTGCGGTCGTCGCCTCCGGTGGAGCGGTCACGCTGCAGCTGCAGCGCTCGGGCACCTCGATCGTCAGCTCCGCGATCAGCGGCCTGACCTACAACGCCGGCGACCAGCTCACCGTGCGTCTGCAGGTCGTGGGCACCGGGACCACGACCCTGCGCGCCAAGGTGTGGAAAGTCGGCACGACGGAGCCCACCGCCTGGCAGGCGACCACGACCGACACGACGGCGGCCCTGCAGGTCGCCGGCTACACCGGTCTGGGCAGCTACGTCGGCAGCGGCATCACTACGTTGCCGCAGGCAGTGAGCTTCGACAATTTCACGGTGACCACCGTCCAGTAGTCCATACAGCAGGCAGGGCCGGCACTCCGTCGAACTCGGCGGGGTGTCGGCCCTTTCTCGCATCCGGGCCGCTCACCACCCCGCGTCGATGAGATCTGCTCCACAACTGGAGCGGACCCTTCGGTCTCCCCCCTACTGGGGGCATAGGCCACGGCGCGATGATCTGCCTACAATTCGACTCGACCCTTCACCCAGGTCAGCGCTGCGCCCACCCCACCGCGGCTCCCACCCGATCTTCCGAGGCTCCCCCCATGCCCCTTGCCCTGACCACGCGCCTGCGCGCCGTCGCCGTCTCCGCCGTGCTGCTCACGACAGCGGGCCTGCTGACGGCCATGCCCGCCCAGGCGGACACATCGCCGGTATCCGGCACTCCCGAGACGGTGTCGACCGACCCGCTCCCGACCGTGCAGATCGACGGCATCGTCTGGTCGCAGGTCATCGTGGGCAACACGGTCTACGTCGGAGGTCAGTTCGCCAACGCACGGCCGGCCGGCAACGCGGTGGGCGTGGGCAACATCGCCCGCTCGAATCTCCTCGCCTACAACCTCAGCACCGGCGTGCTGATCGCGAGCTTCGCGCCCACCCTGAACGGCCAGGTGAACTCGCTGTCCGCGAGCCCTGACGGCACCCGCCTCTACGTCGGCGGAACCTTCACCACTGTCAACGGCGTCACGCGCAACCGGGTCGCGGCCTTCACCGTGGCGACCGGTGCCCTGGTCACGTCGTGGGCGCCCTCCTTCAACAGCGCGGTCGACGTCGTGAAGGCGACCAACAGCACCGTCTACGTCGGCGGCAACTTCACTGCCGTCGGCGGGACCAGCCGCACGCGTGCCGCCTCGGTGTCGGCGACGACCGGCGCGGTCACCACCTTCGCCCCTGTCGCCGAGGGTGGACGGGTGCGAGGCATCGCGGTCTCGCCCGACGCCACGAAGGTCGTCCTCGCCGGATCGTTCACGACACTCAACAGCTCGGGCAACCCCGGATACGGCATGGGCGAGGTCACTGCGACGACCGGATCCTCTCTGGCCTGGGCTGTGAACACCAAGGTCCGCAATGCGGGTGCCAACAGCGCCATCTACAGCCTGACCTCCGACGACACCGCGGTGTACGGGACCGGCTACACCTTCGGCACCGGGGGCAACCTCGAGGGCGCCTTCCGCGCCGAATGGTCGACAGGAGCCCTGACCTGGGCCGACAGCTGCCTCGGCGACACCTACTCCCTCGCTCTGACCTCGAGCATCGCCTACGTCGCAGGGCACCATCACGACTGCTCCACCGAAGGCGGCTTCCCGCAGACCAGCCCCGACTGGAGCTACCAGCGCGGAATGGCATATGCCAAGGTCGGCGCCGGCGCCGTCAGCACAGGGACGAAGTGGGCGGGCGTTGCCGCACCCACAGCCCTCAACTGGTGGCCCGACTTCAACACGGGCACCGTCTCGGGCCAGGGCCAAGGGCCGTGGAGCGTAGCGGCGAACGAGCAGTACGTGGTCTACGGCGGCGAGTTCACCAAGGTGAACAACGGGGCCCAGCAGGGCCTCGTCCGCTTCGCCGTGAAGTCGATCGCGCCGAACGACGACGGACCCCGCCTCAGCGGGTCGAGCTACCTGCCGACGGCCGTCTCCTACGCTTCCGGGACCGTCAAGGTCAACTGGCGCGCCAACTACGACCGTGACAACGAGCTGCTCACCTACGAGCTGCTTCGCGACGGCAACACGACCACCCCGATCTACACGACCACCGCCAGCTCGAAGAACTGGTATCTGCGCCCCAACCTCACGTTCACGGACACCGGCCTCACCGCAGGCAGCACCCACACCTACAAGGTGCGCGTGACCGACCCCTTCGGCAACGTCGCGACCGGCAACAGCGTCTCGGTCACCGCTGCTGCGTCCGGATCGCTGAGCAGCTACGCGACGACGATCCTCAACGACTCCCCCACGTCGTACTGGCGGCTCGGAGAGTCGACGACCACCGTCGCCGACCTCGCCGGCACGAACAACGCCGTCGCCACCTCGACGGTCACCCGCTCGCAGGCAGGCGCTCTCGCCAATGACACCGACACTGCTGCTCGGTTCTCCGGCAGCTCGAGCAGCTACGTCTCCACTCAGACAGCGGTGCTCCCGCCGAACACCGTGTCGGTCGAGGCCTGGTTCAAGACGACTGCCTCCACCCGCGGCAAGATCGTCGGCTTCGGAAACGTCGCGTCGGGAAGCTCGACCAACAACTACGACCGAGACATCACCATCGACTCGTCGGGCCGACTGAGCTTCGGCGTGCGATCCGGAACCGCGACCGTGTCGGTGAGCTCGTCTGCCAGCGGCTACAACAACGGCGCGTGGCACCATGCAGTCGCCACCGTCGGAAGCGCGGGCATCAAGCTCTACGTCGACGGCGTGCAGGTCGCGAGCCGCACCGACGCGACCGCCGCATGGTGGACCTACCCCGGCTACTGGCGCATCGGCGGCGACACCGCCTCGGCGGGATCGAGTTACTTCAACGGCACTGTCGACGACGTGGCCGTGTACAGCTCGGCGCTGACCGCTGCACAGGTCTCCAGCCACTACACCGCGGGGAAGACGGGAACCGGCACGACATCGAACGCCGCTCCGACCGCATCCTTCACCTCCTCAGCGACCGGCCTCGCGCTGTCGGTCGACGGTTCGGCGTCCAGGGACGCCGACGGGACGATCGCCTCGTACGCCTGGTCGTTCGGCGACGGATCCACGGCGACGGGAGCGACGGCGTCACACACCTACGCCTCGGCCGGTGCCTACACCGTGATCCTCACGGCGAAGGACGACAAGGGCGCCACAGGAACGTCGACGCGCTCGATCTCCGTGAGCACCACGACGACACCCCCCGCGACGGGAACGGTGGCGAACGATGACTTCACCCGAACCGTCTCCGGCGGGCTCGGAGCTGCGGTCATCGGCGGCGCATGGACGAACAGCAGCTCCACCTCCACCGTCTACTCGGTGGACGGGGCGAGCGGCCGCCTGAGCACTGCGGCAGCCGGCAAGACCTACGAGTCCTACCTGACCGGAGCCACCAGCTCGTCCGTCGACGTGACGAGCACGGTGGCGTTCAGCGCGGTCCCCGTCGGCGGGAGCGCATTCGCGTCGGTGATCGCCCGCCGGGTCGGCACAGTCGACTACCGTGCACGAGCCGTCGTCGCTGCGGGTGGAGCGGTGAGCCTGCAGCTCCAGGCGAGCGGCAGCACGCTCACCAGCGTCGCGGTCTCCGGACTCTCGTACGCCGTGGGCGACCGGCTCCAGGTGCGGGTGCAGGCGACGGGCACATCCCCGACCACCCTGCGCGCGAAGGTCTGGAAGGTGGGAAGCACCGAGCCGGCTGCCTGGCAGCTCACCACCACCGACGCGACTGCCGCCCTTCAGGGGACGGGATACCTCGGACTGGGCAGCTACGTCGGCAGCGCCGTCACGACGCTTCCGGTCACCGTGTCCTTCGACGACTACCTGGCGACGACGGTCCAGTAGGCACTGGCGCGCAGCGGTCGGCCCGCTCCCCACAACGGGGAGTGGGCCGACCGTCGTCGCATTCGTAGACTCGACGGACAGGTATCGCGGCCTGACGTCGGCACGCCGCCTTCGTCGCGTGAGCCACCGACCCCCGGGAATCATGACTCAAGCGCCCGACAGCAGCCACCCACTGACCGTGGTCGTGGCCGCACTGACCTACAAGCGTCCGCACGACCTCGACGAGCTCCTCCCGCAGCTGGTCCGTCAGGCCGAGGCGAGCGCCGACGAGGTGCGCGTCCTCATCGTGGACAACGACCCGGACGCCGGAGCCCGAACGCAGATCGCCGGCTTCGGGCGCGCGGTGCTCTACCAGCATGCCGCCGAGCCGGGAATCGCGGCGGCCCGCAACGTCGCCCTCGATTCGGCCGGCGACGCGGACCTGCTGATCTTCATCGACGACGACGAACGTCCCGTCGACGACTGGCTGGCACTGCTCCTCGACGCCTATCGCCGGTACGGCACCGCCGGCATCGTGGGGCCGGTCATCTCGTCATTCGAGAGCGCCCCCGAGCCGTGGATCACAGCCGGTCGGTTCTTCGATCGGCGACGGCTCCCAACCGGCACCCCAATCGACATCGCCGCCACCAATAATCTGCTGCTCGATCTTCGCGTGATCAACCGGCTCGGGCTCCGCTTCGACGTGAGGTTCGGCATCACGGGCGGTTCGGACACCCTGTTCTCACGGCAGCTGCGCGCGGCAGGCGAGCAGATGACCTGGTGCGACGAGGCGATCGTGACGGACGTCGTGCCGACCTCGCGCTCGACGCGGACCTGGGTGCTCCAGCGCGCGTACCGCAGCGGCAACTCCTGGATCGCGACATCGCTCGCGATGCACCCCACCCGCATGGGTCGGCTGCGGGTGCGGGTGGACCTCGGCTCACGTGGACTCCTGCGAGCTGCTGCCGGCGCCCTGCTCGCCGCGGCGGGCTACGCTTCGCGGCGCGCGCAGTGGCAAGCCCGCGGGCGACGCACACTCGCGCGTGGACGCGGTCTGCTGGCGGGCGCGCTCGGAACCGTGTACGCGGAGTACAAGCGGTCCTGAGCCGTCGTATCGGGCCTCTCGCCATCGCCTGCCGAGGCACTCGGCGATCGAATCGGCACGCGATCAGGCCTTCCGCATTCGGCCCCCGAACGGGGTATGAGCCGCCCGCCGAATTGGAACATAGAATCCAGCCAGCGTCCTACCCCCCTACGGGGCGCACTCGATTCTCGAAGGCTCACCCATGCCCCTCTCCGCCCGCACCCGCCTGCGCGCGATCGCCCTGCTGACCGCTTGCCTGGTAGCCGCCGGTCTCGCCGTCGCCCTGCCCGCTCAGGCCGACACGTCCCCCGCCTCCGGCGTCCCCGCGACCGTGTCGAGCGACCCGCTGCCCACCGCACAGGTTGACGGCGTGGTCTGGTCGACGGCCATCGCTGGCAGCACTGTCTACGCCGGTGGGGACTTCGACTACGCCCGGCCGGCCGGCGCTGCGCTCGGCTCCAACCAGTCGCGCCGCTACAACCTGATGGCCTTCAGTCTGAGCACCGGCGTCATGACCAGCTTCGCTCCCAACGTCAACGGAGCCGTCCTGTCGGTGGCGGTGTCCCCCGACGGATCCACGCTCTACATCGCCGGGTCATTCACCCAGGTCAACGGCTCGACACGCAATCGCGTCGCGGCCTTCAGCACCTCGAACGGCTCGCTGAAGAGCTGGGCGCCGTCGGTCAATGCGAAAGTCAGCGCGATCAAGGCGACCAACTCCACCGTCTTCATCGGTGGATCGTTCACCTCGGTAGCAGGGTCGAGCCGGGCTCGGGTCGCCGGTGTCTCCGCATCCAGCGGCGCGGTGACTGGACTGAACGCCAATGTCCAGGGCGGATCCGTTCTGGCCCTCGTCGTATCTCCCGACGCCTCGAAGGTCGTCATCGGCGGACACTTCACCTCGATCAACGGGTCGAACAACCCGGGCTACGGCATGGGCGCCATCAACGCGTCCACCGGCGCAACGATGAGCTGGTCGGTCAACAGCACGATCCGTCAGGCGGGTGACAACCAGGCCATCTACAGCCTGACCTCCGACAGCACGAGCGTCTACGGAACGGCCTACATCTACCCGTTCGGCGGCAAGACACTCGAAGGCGCCTTCCGGGCCGAATGGTCCACCGGAAGCCTCACCTGGATCGAGAGCTGCAACGGCGACAGCTACTCCGTGGCAGTCAACTCGACGGTCGCCTACATCGCCGGACATCCGCACGACTGCGACACCAACGGCGGCTGGTCCGATCAGAACCCGCGCGTCTATCAGCGAGCGATGGCCTGGTCCAAGGCCACTGGCAGCTCCCCGAATACGGGAACCTGGAGCGGCGTCGCAGCGCCCACGATGCTGAACTGGTGGCCAGCCTTCAACACGGGGACCGCCACGGGCCAGAACCAGGGACCGTGGAACATCACGGCGACTGACACCTACGTGGTCTACGCCGGCGAGTTCACGCGAGTGAACAGCACCAATCAGCAGGGACTGGTGCGCTTCGCGCCTGCGTCGATCGCACCCAACGACGACGGTCCCCGCGTCAGCGGATCCGACTTCGTGCCGACGCTCACGTCGCCGACCGCCGGCCAGGTGCGCGTCGCATGGACATCCAATTACGACCGAGACAACGAGTTCCTCACCTACGAGGTCATCCGCGATGGCGCCACCGTCTCGTCGACGACCGGCGCTTCCCGGAACTGGTGGCGCCGACCGGCCCTGTCCTTCACGGACACGGGACTCAGCTCCGGTTCTCACATCTACCGACTGCGCGCGACCGATCCATTCGGCAACAGCGTCACCGGTGACACCGTCTCGATCACCGTCGCCGGCGCAACCGGGGGCGGAGGCGGCGGAGGCACCACCCCCACCGGTTCCAGCGCGACCGACACATTCAATCGGAGCGCCACGGGGAGCTGGGGCAACGCCACCAGCGGCGGCGCATGGACGTCGAGCTCGGGAACGACGGGCTACTACTCGGTCGCCGATCAGGGCAAGCTGACCCTTCCCGCCAGCAAGACGGCCGAGGCCTATCTGACCGGCGTGACGAGCAGCAACGCGAACGTCAGCGCGCAGGTCAGCTTCAGCGCGGTGCCGCAGGGCAGCAGCGCCTACGCCTCCGTCATCGGCCGCCGGATCGGCACGGATGACTACCGTGCCCGGGCTGTCGTCGGCAGCGACGGATCGGTGAATCTGCAGCTCCAGCGCAGCGGCAGCACCATCGCCTCGCAGATCGTCGCAGGGCTCTCCGTGAGCGCGAACACCCAGTACCAGATCCGCCTGCAGGTGACGGGGACCGCCCCCACCACCATCCGCGCGAAGATCTGGCGGGCCGGTACGAGTGAGCCCTCGAGCTGGACGGTGACGACCACCGATGCGACGGCGGCGCTGCAGAATGCTGGACACACCGGGCTCGGCGGCTACCTCGGCAGCAGCACTACGAACGGACCGATCGTCATCTCCTTCGACGACTTCGCCCTCAGCACCCCCTGACCCGGGGCTCGGCATGGAGCGGCCCCGTCACCCCGTCGAAGCGGTGTGACGGGACCGGTCCGTGCCGGAGGGCTCGGCGCCGACAGCGGCGGATCAGCCGCCGGCCGCCCAGACCGATGCGAACTCGGCGGCATAGCGCGAGGGAGCGTAGCGGTGCAGGTAGGCCTCGCGGGCGTTCCGACCTCGCTCGAGAGCGTCGTCGCGGCCGACGGAGGAGAGCACCGCAGCGAGCGCCGATACGTCGCGCAGCGGGTAGAGCCAGCCGGTCTCGCCGTCCCCGACGATGTCGGCGAGGCCGCCGCCGTCGCTGCCGATGACCGGCCGAGACCGGCAGAACGCTTCGATGGCCACGAGGCCGAACGGCTCCGGCTGATCGGAGGGAACGATCATGACGTCCACGTCATCGAGATAGGGGCGCACGGACGCGACCTCGCCTCCGATGGTGACCGAGCCGCCGATGCCCAGGTCGCGGACCAGTGCCGGGACATCCACCGCTGCGCCGATGGGCGGCGGTCCGCCCAGGATGGTGAGGTGCCCGGGTTCGCCGGCTGCCCTCCACGCGTTGAGCAGCGTCTCGTGACCCTTCCACGCGTTCCATCGACTTGCGACGACGTACCTCAGCGGGCCATCGACCTCCGAGCGATCGACGATGGGCTCGGCCGAATCGGGGACAGCGTTCGCAATGACCCGCGCGCGCCGGCGGACCGGAGCGCTGAGAGATACGCGCACCGGCTCGGAGATGCAGACCACGTCCGAGACGGAACGCGCCAGCGCCGCCAGGATCCTGCCCTCGGTGCCCGCCCAGATCTCCTGCGCATGCAGAACGGTGCGCTGGAATCCCGCGAGCCGGGCGACGGGCGCGGCCAGCAGCAGCGCTGACGTCGCGACGTACACCATGTCGGGGCGGGCGCGGCGGAGCTGTCCGCGCAGCGCCGCCGCGCGGGACAGCATGCCGATCAGCGGCAGGGGACGCAGATAGCGGCGCCGAAGCACGGGAAGCGCTCTCACGGTCCAGTCGACGCCGCGCGCAGTGAGCTCCGCGGGCAGGCCATCAGCAAGGAACGGCACGTCGTCTGGCAGCCAGACCTCCGCCGTCCATCCCTCGGGGAGGGTGTCGATGACGTTCAGCAGCATCCGGTCGGAACCGTAGAGCTCGATCGATGAGTGGAGGAAGACCACTCGCCTCCCGGCCCCCACTGCAGCAGGTTCACGCACTGCCGAGGCGCTTCATCTCGCGGAACCAGCGTCGGAACGCGACAGGGAGCACCAGCACGTTGGCGAGGGTCAGCAGACCGTAGAGCACCACGAAGGCGGGCATCCAGGCGAACAGCACGAAGCTGAGCAGCAGCAGGCCGTAGTCGAATGGCAGCACAGCCAGCGAGTACAGGGTGCTGGTGGTGCCCTCTCGCTTGAGGATCATCTTGGACGAGCCTCGGTCGAGCCTACGCAGGAAGTCGCTGAGCACGAGGCCGAAGAACCGCGCGTTGTCGGCGATCAGGTAGACGAGCGGGATGAGCAGCCAGCCCGGCGCAAGATCGGTGAAGCGGAACCAGGCGATCACTACCGCCACGTGGACCGAACTTGTCTTGATCGCGTCCACGACGTGGTCGAGCCACTCCCCCGCAAGTGAGCCGCCGCCGCTGAGGCGAGCCACCTGGCCGTCGGCGGAGTCGAGCGCGTAGCCGATGCCGAGGAGGAGGGCGACGCCGATTCCGAGCACCGCGCTCGGCGGAATCGTGGCGACCAGCACGAGGCCGGTGAAGGTGAACAGCGCGCTGATCGCGGTCACTGTGTTCGGGGCGAGGCCGAGCGACGCGGCGAGTGCCGCGAACACCCGCCCCAGCGGACGGTTGACGAACCGGGAATACGCGGCAGCCCCCTTCGAGGACTTCTGCGAACCGCGCAGCGTCGTCATGGCCTCGCCGAAGCTGTATCGGCGGGCGGCCGTGCTATCGACCTGCGGGGACATCGTCTACTCCTTGTGTTCTGGCTGCAACCGGCGTTCCGGAGGCATGATCTGTTCGCGGCGCATGGGTCGATCGGATTGCGGCTCGGTATGCCCGCACGTGGGCTTCGCCGATCCCGCGCCATTCCAACCGGGACAGGTCAGGATGACCGGCGAGCTCGGCTGCCGCCGCCAGCGCCTCGCGGAGGATCTCTGGCGTCAGGGGTCCGGCGAATGTGCGCACCCAGCCCGGTCCCATCTCTTCGGAGAGCCATTCCGTAGTCTCGCCCGAGGGCATCAGCACTGGGCGCCCGAGGGAGAGCGCCAGGATCGCGGCGCCCGAATTGTGCACCGCCCGATACGGCAGCACGACCAGCTGTGATGCGCCGATCTCCTGCGACAGCTCATCGTCGGCGAGATGGCGCAGGACCGAGCTCACGCGGTGATCGCCCAGCGATGCGGCCGCGATGCTGCCCGCCAGCTCTGCCGACTTCGGCTTGCCCGCCAATCGCAAGCTCGCCGACGGATCGTCGAGTGCGGCGAATGCCCCGATGAGGTCCTCGACGCCCTTGTACGGCCGGATCAGCCCGAAGAAGAGGATCCGGCCCGGGATGACGTCGGATGACGACGGCTGCGGATACCAATCGCGGTAGTGTCCGTGCCGGATGGTGACCGTGCTCACCTCCGACGGTGTCGGTGTGAACGGGTTGAGGCGGATCCACGCCGTGGTCCGCGCGTCCATGGCGCGCAGGAGCGCGCGCTCCCAACGGTCGCCCGCCTCATGCGTCGCGAGATTGTGCATGGTCCGCACCACGGGCGTCTTCCGTCGCGAGATGCGCGCGATCAGCGCCATCAGTGCGAGGCGGCGGACGAAGGTCTTCGCGGTGGACGAGCCGCGTGCGAGTCGCTCCGGCCAGTGGAGATGAAGCACGTCGTAACTTCCGAGCAGCGCGGTGCGCCACGAGAAGTACATGACCTCGACATCCGAGCCGAGCGAGTCGGTCAGCTGAAGCAGATAGGGGTTGGTCTGCGGGCCCCTCCCAGGGAAGGACTGCAGGACCCCTATCCGCTTCGTCGACGCCGTGGCGTGCTGGTTCTCATCTGACACTTCGTCGCTCCCTGCGAACTGCTGGTCGCGACTCTGCGAGCTTCTCGAAACGGTCGACTACTTGCTCGCGAGGCGAGCGTAGTCGGCTCCGCTGGAGTCGGACGGCTCGTCCCGGAAGAACCGCACGGGCGGCTGAGCCGTCGTGGGAAGGGCGACCTCGGTGCGCTGCACGATGTCGTAGCCGTACGTGGCGGACTTCGTCTGCGCCACCCCGTTGAGCACGACACCCAAGACGCGGCTGTTGACGAAGTTGAGCGATTCGACCGCCTCAGCGAGCTGACGTCGGCGAGTGACGGCCTGACGGGCGACGACGAGCGCGCCGTCGGTGAGGGCCGAGATGGACAGTCCGTCGGTGACGGCCAGCACGGGGGGCGAGTCGACGACGACGAAGTCATAGCGCTCGGTCAACTCCCCGAACAGGCGGGCCATGGCGTCGGAGGTGACCAGCTGCGTCACATTCGGCGGCGTCGTGCCGGCGGGCAGCACGTCGAAGGCGCCGATCCTCTGGATGGCATCCTCCGCGCTCACTCCGCCCAGCAGGACGTTGGTCAGGCCCACGGCCCCCTCGATGTTCAGGTAGTCGGAGACGGCGGGACGACGGAGGTCGGCGTCGACGACGAGGACGCGCGAGCCGCGCTCGGCGACTGCTGCGGCCAGGTTGAGCGCCGTGGTGGTCTTGCCATCGCCCGGAAGGGCCGAAGTGACGGTGACCGCACGCAGTCGCTGATCGACACCGGCGAACTCGAGGTTAGTGGCGAGGCGACGATAGTCCTCCGCCGCGGGGCTCTGCGGCTCCGAGAGCACGACGACATGAGCGAGGCGGCGACCGCGACGACGCGCTGCGGTGCCGAGCAGCGGCACATCCGCCAGGCCCTGGATCTCGTGGATGTCTTCGGAACGGACTCGGTTGTCGAGCAGCTCACGGCCGATGGCGAAGACGATGCCCGCCAGCAGGCCCAGACCGATGCCCGTCAGGATGAGGAACATCCAGCGCGGCGAGTAGGGAGCGGACGGCGCCTGGGCGGAGGCCACGGGGTTGAGGGTGACCGCGGGTGCCGCGTCGACCGCGGTCGGAGCGATCGAGGTGACGACGGTGGCGAGTGAAGCCGTCACGGCGTTCGCCAGGTCTGCCGCGCCCTGGGCCGACCCGGCGGTGGCGGTGACCTCGATGATGACGGTGTTGAGCGGGACGCTGGCGGAGATGTTGTTGGCGAGCGAGCCCGACGTGGTGTCCAGGCCGAGCGATGAGATCACCGGGTCGAGGACGGCGGGCAGCTTCGCGAGAGCCGCATACGACGCGACGGTGTCCTGCGTGTAGGTGGAGCCCTGGACGAGCTCTTGGGTGGTCTCTCCTCGAGTGGACGAGACGATCACGCTGCTGGTGGCCTGGTACTCGATCGGCTGGACCGACGCGAACAGAGCGGCGCCGAGGGCGCCGACGATTCCGAGAGCGATGATGACGAGCCAGTGCTTGCGCAGCGCGACGAAGTAGCGGCGAGGATCCACGGGTAATTTCCTTCGGGTGAGGTGAACCTCAATGGTAGGTTCGCGGCCCGCGTCACCTCTTCCCCCAGATAGGGGCACGACCTGCGGTTTTGCCTCCGGAAGGCTCCGTCCGTCATAGGGGCGGCAGTGGTGGATACTATGAGGCACCCACCCCCGTTCAGGTCTCACGAGAATACCCGGTCTCATGCCTCGAATCCTGCTCGTCTGCACGGCGAACGTCTGTCGCTCCGCCTACGCTTCCGCACTGCTCCAGGAGCATCTGATGTGGGATCCGAAGGAGAGCTGGGTCGTCGAGAGCGCCGGGATCCGCGCCGTGGCCGATGGGGCCATCTGCTCCATGGTGCATGGACGGCTCGACGATGTCGGTCTGGCCGAGGTCGCCTTCTCCCACGTCGCGCGTCAGATCGACCGATCGACGATCGCGTCGGCCGATCTCATCCTGACGGCTGCGTCGGAGCACCGTTCGGCAGTCGTGCGGATGGACCCTCGCGCGAGCCGTCGAACCTTCACGCTCAACGAGGCGGCCGGCCTCAGCAAGATCGCGGTTCCGATGCAGCCCAACGGAGTGTTCGCCGCCAAGACCCCCATGCACGACTTCGTCGAAGACCTGCACGCTGCTCGGCCACGCCTCGCGCTCGATGAGCCGCGGGGACTGCTCCGTCGACGCTCAGCGCACGCCATCGACATCTCGGATGGACACAACATGCGCAATGGCGATCATGTCCACACCCTCAACGACGTGCGTGACGCCGTCGACTCGATCGCCGACGCACTGCGCTCGGTGTACGCGGTCGAAGCGGACCCCGGGTACCGCGCCGCGGGCTGATCGACGACAGCGGGACCCCGCATGGTGTCTCGTCGCCGCGGTGAGCCGACGTCAGCTGGCGAGCAGTGCCTCCTGCTGCTCAGCGGTCTGGCCTATGGGACGGTTGCCCATCCGCGTGGACCCCTCGGCCTTGAGGGCCAGTCCGAGCCCGAGCGCGAGCGCCAGGATCGGACCCGACGTGTACAGCGGATTGAAGAAGAGGTTCCAGAGGCTCTGCACGACGAGGAACATCGTGACCGAGTTCGCGGTGCGAGTGGCGACCCGGCGGCCGATGATCAGCAGCAGGAGCACCAGCGACAGCAGCCCGAATGCGATTCCTGCAAAGCCGAAATACGCCCACAGGTCGCCCATCATGGAGTGCAGCTCGAACTTGGTGCCGAACAGGAAATTCTCTACATACCCGTTGTTCGGATCGTAGTTGATGGTCAGCATGCCGGCCTTCGCGACATCGACGTCGCCAGGGTTGGCGAGCGATCCGGCGCCGAAGCCGAACGGCCGCGAGAGGAACAGCGCGATGGTGGCCGCTAGTTCGGGCCGGCCGCCGACCAGGATGGATCCGGCCCGGTCGACCTGCTCCACTGAGCGGGCCTGAGCCTCCGTGCCGAGGTAGCCCTGCACGAGCAGGCTGGTGCCCACGTTGTAGACCACGAGCGCTATGACCGCGAAGGCGAAGAGCACCCGCAGTCCGCCGCCCTTCTTCGCCGAAGCGCGCCGCGGAAGGAGCTGCCAGCCAACGAGTACTGCGGCGATCAGGAACTGGCCGAAGTACGCGCGAGAGTCGAAGGCGACCGACGCGCCTGCCAGGACGATGAGGAAGATGATGCCGAGCCAGTGCCGGCCGGTGCGTGCAACGAAAGAGAGCACGATCACGGCGATGGGCACCGCGAGAGCGAATTTCCACGGGTTGACCGTGAACGACTCCTCACGAGTGAGCGCGGAGATCAGCATCCCCACGCCGTATGTGACCCCGATGACTCCGATGGAGAGGTATTGACGCGCCCACAGCACGATCCCGACCGCGGCGACGAGGCCGACGAGCAGCAGAGTGTTGGAGATGAGGTTGTTGTCAGTGGTCTCATGGTCCGCCGACGCGAGCATGGTCAACCAGATGGCGGCCACACCTCCGATGGCGCCGATGACGGCGATCCAGATGCCTCCGATGAAGTGCCGGAAGGTGGGCAGCCAGAGTGGGATGGTGACCAGCGCGGCGAGGTGACCGAAGGTGATGCCCTGTCCGATGAACTGTCGAGACGACATCAGAAGGATGATCGCGATGGCGATCGTCTGGATGACCGGAAGCGGAATGCTCTTGACGGCACGACCGGCAAGACCGATCCTGCGTTCGGGAGCGATCTCGGGGTACGCCTGAGCGCGCTCCTCCAGCTGTTGAGACACAGACACCCTTTCGCGCACGACGATTGCGTGAACACAGTACCTGTCAGGGGTTCCTTTATCACGACCCCTGAAAGCGGGGCCCGCCGACACGCCATATCGGCGTTAGGTTAGGCAGTTGTGACAACCGCGACCAGGAGCCTCGGAGACTCCGCCGCGCGCGGAACCGGGATCACGCTGCTCGGACAGGGCCTGCGGGTCGCGCTGCAGTTCGCGTCGACGATCATCCTCGCCCGCCTGCTCACACCCGAGGACTTCGGCCTCATCGCGATGGTCGCCGCGATCATCGGGATATCGGAGCTGGTCAGGGACTTCGGTCTCTCCAGCGCGGCCATCCAAGCGAAGAACGTCACCGACGACGAACGCACGAACCTGTTCTGGGTGAACACCGGCCTCGGCGCCGCCTCCAGCCTTGTGGTCATCGCATTCAGCCCGCTCATCGTGCTTCTCTACGGTGAGCCGAGGCTCGTCTGGATCATCGTCGCGATGTCGTCCACCTTCGTCTTCAGCGGCATAAACACCCAGTTCAAAGCCGACCTGACGCGTCAACTGCGCTTCGCAGCCCTCACCGGATTCGAGATCGCCGGCGTCACTGCCGGATTCGTCCTCGGCATCGGCTCTGCCGCACTCGGCCTGTCCTACTGGGCGATCGTCATCCAGCAGGTGACCACAGTCGCCGTCGCGTGCATCCTCAATGTCTCAGCGTCGAAGTGGAAGCCCGGGCTGCCCAAGCGCGGGGTATCGATCCGCCGCTTCCTTCGCTTCGGCATGGGCGTGCTCGGCACCCAGGCCATCTCCTACGTCACCAAGAACATCGACAGCGTCTCCATCGGCGCCGTCTGGGGCGCGGGGCCCCTCGGTCTCTACGACCGGGCCTACCAGCTGTTGATGACGCCGCTCAATCAGATCAACGCGCCGATGACGCGCATCGCCCTGCCGATCCTGTCGCGCGTCCACGATCAGGGCGAGGTGTTCGAGCGATACCTGCATAAGGCGCAGCTCGTCGGCGCCTACTTCACAGCGACCGTCTTCGCTGTCGCCGCCGGGCTCTCGACCCCGTTCGTGCTCGTGCTCTTCGGTCCCCAGTGGGTCGGAGTCTCGGCGATCTTCGCAGCGCTCGCAGTGGGCGGCGTCTTCCGTTCCATCGCGCAGATCTCCTATTGGATCTACCTCGCGACCGGCAAGACCGGCGCGCAGCTGCGGATGTTCCTGGCCGTGCGACCCATCATGATCGTGATCATCCTGGCCGGACTGCCTTGGGGTCCTGTCGGCGTGGCCATCGGCCAGACGATCGCCTACTCCCTGCACTGGGCGGTGTCGCTCTGGCGCGTCGGGGTGGTCACCGGTGTCAACACCCGACCGCTGTTCCTCAACGCCATCCGCACGGTGCTCGTGGTCAGCGTCCCCTGCGGCATCCTCGCCTTCCTCGGCACCCTGTTCCCGGTTCCCGCCATCGTGCAGATCCTCATCGGGCTAGCCTTCGCCCTCATCTACGTCGCAGTGATATCGGTTTTCGTCCCCGCCGTGCGCAGTGACGTGACCGTAGTGCTCTCGTTCGCCCGGCGCATGGTCGGTTCACGCCGCGCACCGACGGATCATCGGCGCGGCATTCGCGGCGACAGCCAGCGCAAGCGCTCGCTCGAAGAGCTGCTGCGGGTGGCCGCGCCGCATCTCCGATCGGGTCGCTGGATCCTCCCAAGCGCATCTTCCGCGTTTCACAACAGCCCCGAAGGCCGCTCCGCGCAGGCGGCGGCCGCCGCGAGGATCCGTCCCGCGCGCGACCTCAAAGAGCGTCTGGTACGGCGCCGTACCGCGCTCGCGGCGCCTCGTTCGGCCGACATCACTGGCCGTCCGTCCGCCGAGCACGGCCCCACAGAGGCGCTCCTCACCAAAGATCGCAGCCTCGTGCTCTTCGACCGCGGATCGAACTCGGTCACCCATGTGCGCAGCGCGCCGTTCGGAACCGACTATGAGTCGTTCCGCCGACGGCTCACTGATGAGATACCCAACCCCTCCTGGACGCTGACCGACGAGCGCCGTGTTCTCACCGAGGGCCTCGCCGATGGCGTGGAGTTCGCCCGGGCTGCGTTCGAGGTTCGCGTCGAGGTGACCCGCCGGATCGTCGATGCATACGCCGCCTTGACCCGCCGGTCCTCCTCGCCCGGCTCGGTCGATCTCGTGCTCGGCGCGATCGCTCGGGTCGACTCCAACTCGAAGGTCTCGTCGTCCATCCGGGAGGAAGTCGACGCACTCACAGACCGCCTCATCGCCGACTCCCCCACATGGCCGCTCGTGCTCAGCCATGGAGACCTCACCGGTCGCAACCTGATAGTGACCGATCGGTCCTCCTGGATGGCCATCGACTTCGAGGACGCCGGAGAGCGTCCCTACTTCTACGACGCCTACGTCCTGATCTGTCAGGACCGCGAACTGCTGGCCGCGCTGCGCGCCGGCGCATTCGCAGCCGAGCTCGCCAGGCTGCACACCGCCGCAGGTCGGCCCGCGGACAGCGATGACGATGAGATGCTGCTCCGCGCGGCTGCGCTGCTGGCGGCCGATTACCACGCCCGCGAGCACGGGGGACGCTTCGAGTTCAGCCTCAGCCGTACCTGGCCGACCTCTGGCTGATCCTGCCCCGTCAACTGGGGTCAGGATGAAGAGGGAATCGCTTCGACTCCGCTCGAGCACTGCGGCGACGCCGTTCTAGCCTGAGGTATGGCCCTCACACTCCGCCTCTCCGCCGAAGGCGAGGAGACCCTGAATCGGATGGCCGCATCGCTGCACGTAAGCAAGAACGCAGCGGTGGCGCAGGCCATCGACTTCGCCGCCCCCCGCCCAAGCCACCCCGATTTCATTCCCGAAGCCGCCCAGCGTCTTCTCGTTCGCTACGCTGACCTGATGGACCGACTGTCGCGCGCCTGAGCACATGGCAACCCCCGCGCCCACTCCCCTGCATCAGGACACTCCCGACTTCGAGTATCTGAGCGTCGACGATGTCGTCCAGATCGTCGAGATCTTCACGGAAGCGCCGCTGCGGGAGTCCGTTCGCGACATGGGTCTGTTAATCGCTGCGGTCGACAGACCTGCCATCCAGTACGGCGGACGCGATGTCTACCCGAATCTCGCTGACAAGGCTGCTTCACTCATGGAGAGTCTCGCGCGCAACAGCGCTTTGTTCGATGGCAACAAGCGGCTCGCGTGGTTGGCGACGAATGTGTTCCTCGAGCTCAATCACGCAGCTCTGCACTTCAACGACAACGAGTCATTCAGCTTGCTGCGCGAAGTCTCGCAGGGCTACATCTCGACCACCGAGCTCGCGCAGCGCATCGCGGCGCGACTCGGACCCTGGCCGCAGCCCGCTTCCTGATCGGACTCAGTCCGTGAGGCAGTCGACCGCCTGCTGCACGCCGGTCTCATCCAGAGTGATGTCACCCAAGACGGTCGACGAGTCGGTCAACGTCGAATTGGCCACAGCGACCGGTCCAACCGCCAGAGTCAGCCCGTCTGCCGGTTCCGCCGTGACCACGTCCGTGGTCGCGAAGATGGCGATGGACTGGTCGGCTGCGATCCCATCCCCTGCGAGCTGCGCGGCGATGATCGTGGTGTCTTCGAACCGGGGCGCGCGGGCGCCCGCCGTTGCAGAGATGGAGACGCCTGGCTTGAGGGCCGCCGTCAGATAGTCGAGTGCAGACTGCGACAGCACGATGCAGCCGTCCGACTCCTCAGTCGCTTCTGCGCTCGGAGTGACCGAGGACGCGATCGAACTGGTGGACGCGGGTACCTCCAGCGCCGTAGCGCAGCCGGCCAGGAGCAGCACGGCGGGCACGACGAGGAGGAAACGTCTCATGCCTCGGAGCCTAGCTGGGGGGAACACCTGTCCACCGCCCCCTTTCCGGGGCGCGGTGGTGGATTCGCTCACACCCTCCAGGCGCCTCCCCGAGGAAGGGCATTGTTGAGAACGCACGGATCACCAGGTATTTTGCCGGGCGGACGGGCCCGCTAGGATTCAGGCACCCATCCCATCAGCGCTGACCCCTGCATCGTGCGCCGCGACTCCCGAGAAAACCCGGTTCTCCTGTGTCCCGCCTTCTGCCGCGCCCCGCCGCGCTCCTTGCATCCATCGCCGCTCTTCTGCTCGGCGCCTCGATCTTCGCCGCGCCCCCCGCACACGCCGCTGGCCTGCTGCCGTTGACCACGACCATCAGCTCGACGTCACAGGCGTTCACCGGTGGTTTCGTCAGCCCGACCGTCTACATCCGCAATCCGAATGGCACCGCGATCCCCATCACGCGCGTCATCGTGACGAAACCTGCCGGTTGGACCTACGTGGCCCGCTCGGTGGCCCCGGCTTCCACCATCCCCGCTCCCACGATCACGGCCACCTCCCTCACCTTCACATTCTCGAAGACCGTGCCCGCCTCCGGCACCTTCAGCTTCGGATTCACCCTCGGCGTCGGGAAGTCCACCGGCACCTTCGCGCTGAAGGCCAGCGGAAGGGCGACAGGGACCACGGTCTCGTCGTCGTCCGTCTCCACGTCGGTGATCGCGAAGCTGCCGAACCGCGCTCCGGTCGCATCTCGCAGCTATGCGTACACGCTGCAGGGCACCGCAGTCGTCGTGCCGCTCAGCTACTCGGACGTCGATGGCGACAGCCTCAGCATCCACGTCGGACAGCCCGCCCACGGCACGCTCGCTCTGCGCTCGGGCGTCGCTACCTACACGCCGGCGTCGGGGTTCGTCGGCCTCGACACATTCACCTTCTCCGTCAACGACGGGAAGATCGAGTCGAACACCGCCACCGCATCCATCGATGTCACACGCCGGACCGCGAATACGGCCCCTACCGCGCGGAGTCAGACCGTGACGATGGCCGAAGTCGCGTCCGATGCGGCGGGCGTCGGAATCGCGCTGGATGTGGCCGACGCGGAAGACGGCGAAGCCGGTCTGACCACCGTTGTCACGGTGCAGCCGCGCCACGGCCGCGCAAGCATCTCGACGAGTGGAAGCGCCGCCTACTACCCCACCCCAGGCTGGAACGGCACCGACTCGTTCACCTACCGCATCACGGACAGTCAGGCAGCTTCGGCGACGGCGACCGTGACGATCCGCGTGACGCCCGTCGAGCTCCCGCCCCAGCCGAACGGGATCGTGGTGCAGGTCAATCGGAACTCCTCTGCGACATTCACCGTGTTCGCCATCGACCTCGACTCCCCATCATTGACGCTCAAGCTCCTGACGCGGCCGACCCGAGGCACGCTGACGGGGACCATGCCGAACTTCACCTACACACCGAACACCGACGTCATCGGGACTGACAGCTTCACGTTCAGCTCCAGCGATGGCACCACAACCGTGACCAACACGGTCGTGTTCGGTATCAGATACGTCCACGCGACCCCTGTGGCCGCGGCACAGTCGGTCATCGCTACGCAGAGCAACCCCGTGCGGATCACCCTCAAGGCTACGGACGCGAATGGGGAGGAGCTGTTCTATCTGATGGACCGCGGGCCCCAGCACGGCACGCTCACCGGGACGATCCCCAACCTCGTGTACACATCGGCCGCGGGCTACACAGGGGCGGACAGCTTCACGTTCCGGGCGACCAACAAGTATGTCGTCTCGGAGCCGGCCACGATCTCCATCAATGTCACGGCGGGAGCCCATATCAATCAGGCGCCCACCGCAACGGATGGGCGCTTCACGGCTCGACAGGGAACACCGGCTCCGATCACCCTGCTCGGGATCGATCCAGAAGGCAGCTCCCTCAGCTACACGATCACCGCTCAGCCCACGCTGGGCGCGCTTACCGGAAGCGGAAGCTCTCGGGTGTATACGCCCATCCCGGGCGCGATCGGTCTTGACACCATCACATTCTCGGTCAGCGACGGATCGCTGAGGTCCGCTATCGCGACGGTGCGGATCGAGCTTCGGAGCGCGAATCATGCGCCCGTCGCCCAGGCATTCTCGAAGACCGTGGCGAAAGACAGCGCCACGAACTACTTCCCGCTGTACTCGAGCGATGCGGATCGCGATGTGCTCACCAACATCCTGTCGACCCCGGCACACGGCACGGTTGTCATCCTCAACGACGGGCTCGCCGCTTACACACCGACGCTCGGATACACCGGGACGGACTCGCTGACCTTCACGGTGAACGACGGCTTCGCCGACTCCGCGCCCGTGAAGATCTCCTTCACAGTGAACTAGACCTGGAAGCCGTTCTAGCGATCAGGCCTGCGACGTACTTTTCGCTGCTCCCGCCGGTGAGTCCGGTCTGGTCCATCGGGACAGCTGACTTTTCGAGCGCGGGTCGCCTACTCGGCGCGACTCGTCGCCGGTTTCCGATAGTGCTCATCCAGGAATCGAGCGATGGTGCCGCCGACCGACCGATGGACGATGAGGGTGGGATGGATGCCGTCATCCGAGGTTCCCGGGCTCCATCGCTCCCCCAGCCGATACGCCTTCCATGGGTCCAGAAAATCCCATCCCCGCGCGAACGCCAACTGCTCCAGCTCCACGTTGGTCGTTGTGACGGCTCCAGAATCCGCGAGCGACTCCAACGGAGGTATGGCGAGCACGAGCACCGAAGGAGCTCGAATCGTCGACGCGATCGCATCCATGTCTGCCGTCTGCTGCGCGAAGTCGATGCCTTGAAGGACGTCATTGGTCCCCGACTCGATGATCAGGACGTCCGCGTCGACCGGAGTGACATTGGCCGCCTGCATCGTCGAAGTGGAACCTGCATGGGCCCACCCACCTACGAAGATAGCCGAGTCGCTTGCGTCCGCGTAGTACACCCATGAGACCTCAGCCGGCGGATCGACGAGCACGCCCGGCATGACCGTCCCCGCCGTGAGCGAGTCGCCCACCGCCGCGAATCGAACCTGCGCTGCCGAGCTCGGCGCTGGGCTGGTCGGCGCCGGAGCGTCGACAGGCACTTTGCACCCCACGAGGATGAGGGCGAGGGCGAGGCCCACGACGACCGCCTGGGCATCTGCTCGCGGTCGACGACCCGCCATATGCTCCCCCGAACCGATTGGACCCTGCTGTCGCTACGATCTCGCGAGATAGGCCCGAAGGGCAAGGCTCGCTTCGCGCGGCTCAAAGCCCGCCGTACGCACCTTGGAGAGATCTAGGACGCTGTTCCTCGGACGCGGTGCGGCCTCCTTGCCTGCGAAGTACTCCTCCGTGCTGACACCGGTAACCTTCGCCGGATCATGCCCTGTGAGCGCGTAGACCTGGGCAGCGAGCTGAGCCCAGGACTGCGGTTCTCCTGTGTTGGACAGATTGTAGGTTCCGAACTGGACGCCCGAATTCACGAGGTGGGCGATGCCGTCCGCGATGTCATCCGCGAAGCTGAGCCGGCCGATCTGATCGTCCACGACAGCCGGGGCGACGCCGCGCTCCGCCAGGCCGGCCATGGTTCGCACGAAGTTCGCCCCCTGGCCGATCACCCAGCTGGTGCGCACGATGTAGTGCCGGTCCAACGTACCGACGATCGCGTCACCCGCTGCCTTGGTCTGTCCGTAGACGCCGAGTGGGCTGAACGGCTCGTCCTCCCTGTGCTCCCCCGCGACTGTGCCGTCGAAGACGTAGTCGCTGGAGACGTGGACGAGGGTGATGTCGTGCTGCTGCGCGACCTTGGCCAGCAGTGCGACAGCGGAGACGTTGGACTTCCACGAGGCGACCCGGCCTTCGGCGGTCTCCGCGACGTCGACCTTCGTATAGGCCGCGGCGTTCACGATGACTCCGTAGTCGCGCCAGTGCCTGTCCTCATACGCAGCCGGATCGGCGATGTCGAAGGTCTTCCGATCGGCGAACTCCGCGTCGGGGAACGCCGAGCGCAAGGCGATGCCGAGCTGCCCTCCTGCGCCGACGACGAGTGTCTTGCGCCCGGCCATCGGCACCACATCCGCGAGACGAGGGTGAGCGCGGTCCTTGTCCGACAGCTCCGCGTCGGCCAATGGCACGGGCCACTGGATTGCAGCCGTCTCATCGGCGAGGTTCAGGAACGTGTATGAGGCGTTCGCGCTCCAGTGATCGTTGACCAGGTAGCTGTAGACGGTGTTCGGCTCGAGCGTCTGGAACGAGTTGCCCACTCCGCGCGGCACGAACACGGCGCGGGTCGGGGTGAGCTCAATCGTGAAGACTCTGCCGAACGACTCCCCCGCACGCAGGTCGACCCAGGCGCCGAAGATCCGGCCCGACATGACGGAGACGAACTTGTCCCACGGCTCGGCATGGATGCCGCGGGTGGTGCCGACCTTCTCGTTGAAGGAGACGTTGTTCTGCACCGGGTGGAAGTCAGGCAGGCCGAGCGCGGTCATCTTCTCGCGCTGCCAGTTCTCCTTGAACCAGCCGCGCGAGTCTCCATGCACGGGCATGTCGACGACCACGAGGCCGGGGATGGAGCTGGTGGTCAGCTTCAGGGCCCCACCGTAGTGCAGATCAGGCACGGAGGTTACTGCCCCTTGGACGCGTAGAAGGCCTCGGTCGCGTCCTTGCTCGGGGCCCACCATGCCTCGTTGTCCCGGTACCAAGCGATGGTGTCCGCCAGTCCCGACTCGAAGTCGGAGAACTGCGGGGTCCAGCCGAGCTCGGTCCGGAGCTTGGTCGAGTCGATGGCGTAGCGGAGGTCATGTCCTGCGCGATCGGTGACGTGGTCGTACGCATCGGCGGGCTGGCCGAGCTCGGTGAGGATCAGCTCGACGACCTCCTTGTTGTTCTTCTCGCCGTCCGCGCCGATGAGGTAGGTCTCGCCGATGACGCCCTTTTCGAGGATCGTCAGCACGGCGGAGGAGTGGTCGTTCGCGTGGATCCAGTCGCGCACGTTCTCGCCCTTGCCGTAGAGGCGCGGCCGCTCGCCGCGGAGCACGTTGGTGATCTGGCGCGGGATGAACTTCTCCACGTGCTGATACGGCCCGTAGTTGTTGGAGCAGTTGGAGATCGTCGCCTGCAGGCCGAAGGAGCGCACCCAGGCGCGGACCAGCAGGTCGCTGCCGGCCTTGGTCGAGGAGTACGGGCTCGACGGGTTGTACGGCGTCTGCTCCGTGAAGCGCGCCGGGTCGTCGAGCTCGAGGTCGCCGTAGACCTCGTCGGTGGAGATGTGGTGGAAGCGGACACCGTGCTTCCGGGCCGCCTCGATCAGCGTGAAGGTGCCGATGATGTTGGTGGTGAGGAACGGGCTCGGGTCGTTGAGCGAGTTGTCGTTGTGCGACTCGGCGGCGTAGTGCACCACCGCGTCGCCGGGACCGGACAGCTGGGCGACGAGCGGGTCGACGACGCTCGCGTCGGCGATGTCGCCGACGACCAGCTCGAAGCGCTGGGGATCGAGTCCCTCCAGCGAGGCGCGATTGCCTGCATAGGTCAGCTTGTCGAGGACCGTGACCGTATGGCCGGTGTTCTCGAGGACGTAGTGGACGAAGTTGGAGCCGATGAAGCCGGCTCCTCCGGTGACGAGGAGGCGACCCATCAGTTGTCCTTGCCGCGCTGAAGCAGCTCCAGCAGGTACGTGCCGTAGCCCGACTTCACCAGCGTCTCGGCTCGCGCGCGCAGCTGGTCGTCGGAGAGGAAGCCCTGACGCCAGGCGATCTCCTCGGGCGCACCGATCTTGAGACCCTGACGACGTTCGATAGTGCGCACGTATTCGCTCGCGTCGGTCATGGAGTCGAAGGTCCCCGTGTCGAGCCATGCGGTGCCCCGCGGGAGGACCTCGACCTGCAGCGAGCCGCGCTCGAGGTAGGCGCGGTTGACGTCGGTGATCTCGTACTCGCCGCGGTGAGACGGCTTCAGACCAGCCGCGATCTCGATCACGTCGTTGTCGTAGAAGTAGAGGCCGGGCACGGCGAAATTGCTCTTCGGGTTGGCGGGCTTCTCCTCGAGGCTCAGTGCAAACCCCGACTTGTCGAACTCGACCACTCCGTAGGCCTTGGGGTCGGCGACCCAGTAGGCGAAGATCGCGCCACCGCGCAGACCGTGGAAGCGACGCAGCCGCGTGCCCATGCCCTGGCCGAAGAAGATGTTGTCGCCGAGCACCAGCGCGACCTCGTGGTCGCCGATGAAGTCGGCGCCGATGACGAAGGCCTGGGCGAGACCGTTCGGCTCTTCCTGCACGGCGAACTGGATGGTGACGCCGAACTGCGAGCCGTCGCCGAGCAGGCGCTCGAACGAGTCCCGGTCATGGGGCGTGGTGATCACGAGGATGTCGCGAACGCCCGCCGCGATCAGGGTCGACAGCGGGTAGTAGATCATCGGCTTGTCGTAGATCGGGACGAGCTGCTTCGAGACGCCGAGAGTGATCGGGTGCAACCGTGATCCGGTGCCGCCCGCAAGGATGATTCCACGCATTGTTCCAGCATGTCAGGGGCAGGTTACGCGCGCGTATCCCCAGAACGAGCCGCGGACCGCGGCGAACGCCGCTCCTCTGCGTTAGCCAGCGCAGATGGCCGGTTCAGCGACAACGACGTCGGTGGGGTGGACCATCGGGGTGGTCGTGAGCGCGAGCGGGCCGTAATCCCCTGCGACGCCGGTGAAGCGCACAGTGACCGTCGTCGTGCCCTCCGCCCCCAGCAGTGCATTCATCCGGACGATCGGCCGCCCCAGATCCCCGCCGTTGCTCAACACGGTGTTCGCGATGCCGGGCACGTCGACCGTGCTGTCCAGGAAGGTCGCTCCTGGCGGTCCCAGGATGTAGACATCCGTGAGAAATTGTCCGCGGGGGAGGGAGCCCGCGGCGACGTAGGAAGGCAGGCGATCCGCCTTGGCCTGGGTCAACAGCGAGCTGAGCGTGTAGGTGATGGTGAAGACCGGGGCGTCAGGCGCCGTGCAGTAGTCGGCGGTCAGGTCTACGACACTCGAGACCCAGTAATCGATCTTGGACGCGGACTGATCGTTGAAGTAGACGCCGGCCGTCGTCGCAGTGGTGTTGTCCGACGGGAGCACCCCGGCGAGTGGCAGGGTCGCGATCTGCGCCTGCTCCATCTCGTTCGTCGACCAAGCCAGGAATCTGCCCTGCGTGGCCGCCTCCTCGAGGGCGGAGAGAAGCTTCTTCGGATCGGTGCCACCAGAGGTGAGTGCGGAGAAGACGGAACCAGCCGCCTCTGCGAAGAAGCGGTCGGAGTCGTCGGGATCGGGATAGTTCTCGTAAGCGTCCGAGAGGATGAGCTTGACGGCGTTGTCGCTCGTGAGCGTCTCGCCTGTGGAGAGCTGGATCGGGCCCGTCGCGTCGAGCAGCGAGGCAAGGGCGATGGGGTCGAATGAGATGACGCCGTCGATGGTTCCGCCGAATACGCTTTCCCACCACCCCTTGCCCAGCTGCGCGGTGAACGGGAAGTCGGGGCGGGTCGCGACGTCCTGGATGTAGCGCGGGAAGCTCGGGTAATAGACCGAGTAGATGTTGGGATCGATGGCGATCGGCGGCTCAGCGTTGCGGGGAAAGTCGCCGCTCGACGCCTGCTGCGCAATCGACACGGCACCGTTGTCGACATGGATGAGCAGCAGCGAAGCGACGTTCCCGCCGAGGCTGCGCGCCTCGGCGTTGTTCTGGAACATCAGCAGGTAGTTGCGCGGACCGTCTGAGCCGAGCAGCGACGGGATGATCTGAGTGGCGATCCGCGCCGACGCGGTGGTGCCCGCGGCCTTCGCGATGAGACGCTCGACCTGCGCGCGGGAGTCGACGATCTCCTGCAGGGTTCCAGAGGTGTCGAGTGCTGCGACCTTGACCTTCGCCGAGGCGAGCGCGTCATCGCTGGAGGCGACCACCTCGCGCGCGTCGATGATCGGCTGAAGCGACACCCGCCCGTCTACGGGCCTCAGGGTGGAGATGTCGATGTTCGAGGCCACGCCGGCAAGCGGGACCAGTGCATCGACGGCGACCTCATCCACGGCTGCGATCAGCTGCCGACCGACGGACAGGTTCTTGCCCAGCACCGGGACGCCTTCGGCCGCTCGCCAGACCCAGTCGCTGGTCAGCTCGCGCGCGTGCCCCGTCTCCGCGCGGATTCCCTCCGCGAGAACCGCAGAACCCGCTGGGTCAGTCGTGACGGACTTCTGCAGCTCGCGGACCAGCGTCTGCGCGTGGTTGAGCGAATTCCGTGCCTCGTCGGCACGAACTGCGAGGTAGATCGTGCATGCTCCGAGTACCACGACGACCGCCAGGACCAGAATGCCGCCTACCAGCGCTGCCCGTCTGCGGGACATGAACGGCCGAGTTCTCTGGGCGTCGTCGCCATCGAACTGCGAGACATCGGCCACCCGGGAAGGCTACAGCGGACCTCTGCGTCATCAGCCGTAGCGCGGCCCCCCAAACCGGGTCTCATCCGCTCGGTCGCAGCGACGGAGACCGCGGATCTCGGGGCCGTGCCGACCGGCCGCCGTGCGCATGGGTGTCCAGGAACATGCGCCGCTACCGTGGTCCTCGACATGACCGTGCCGAAGCCACCCCTGCGCATCCCCAGCCAGCTGCTGGGCTTCTTCGGGTCGGCCCCTGTCACGTCCGCTCTGACGACCACGATCGTGGCGACCATCTTCTTCACCCATGTCATTCGCAGCACGATCGCCTGGCCCGGGCTGGTCGCGATCCTCATCGGTCTGACGCTCTGCGCCGCATTGTCGCTCGCAGCGCGACGGGATGAGCTCAACTGGCAGGGGGTGCTTCCGCTCACCCTGCTCCTCCTCGTCGGCTGGAGCGCCGCATCTCTGACCTGGAGCGAGTACTCCCGCGCTTCGCTCACGAGCGTGCTTTACCAGCTCGCCATCGCCTTCCTCGCCGTCTACGTCGCGGTCGCACGCGATCTCATCCAGATCGTGCGCGCGTTCGGCGACGTGCTGCGCGTGGTGCTCGTCCTGTCGCTGGCGCTGGAGATCCTGTCCGGCCTTCTCATCGACACCCCGATCTCGTTCCTCGGCATCCTCGGCAACCTGGCGGGCGGCGGCCCGATCCAGGGCATCGTCGGCACGCGCAACATGCTCGGGATCGTCGCGGTGATCGCGGGGATCACGTTCGCGATCGAACTGACAACGAGATCGGTGCCCAGAGGAGTCGCCATCGGCAGCCTCATCGTCGCCGGTCTCGCCTTCCTGCTCACCCGTTCCCCCGTGGCCGCGGGAGCCGCCGTCGTGGTCCTCATCGCCTCGGCGGCGCTGATCGGCATCCGGCGGGCGAGCGCCGAGCACCGCCCCATCATCCAGCTCGCCATCGCCGCGGCCTCCGTGGTCGGGCTCTTCTTCGCATACGCACTGCGGGCCCGGGTCGTGGATTCGCTCAATGCAGGTGGTGAGTTCGAAGTGCGCTACGCGCTCTGGCAGCGCATCATCGGGCTGACTTCGATCAATCCGCTCGAGGGCTTCGGCTGGATCGGCACGTGGCGCACCGATATAGCTCCCTACTTCGCCATCGACACCCTGAACGGCCGCGAGCCCACCTCAGCCCTGAACGCCTTCATCGACGTGTGGCTGCAGCTCGGCATCGTCGGCCTCGCGATCTTCATCGTGTTCATCGGCCTGGCGCTCGTCCGCGCGTGGATCGTGGCCTCCAACCGCCGAGCGGTCACCCACGTGTGGCCGGCGCTGCTGCTCGTGCTCATCGTGGTCACGTCTGCCGCCGAGAGCTTCGCACTGGTGGAGATCGGCTGGTTCTGCCTCGTCATCTGCGTCGTGCGCGCCGCCCAGGAGCTCAGCTGGCGCCGCGGGCTCCGGGCGGTGTGAGTCGCAGCGCGGCCACGGCGTCGTTGTCGGAGCGCGAAGGTAGCCCGGTCATGCAGGTCAGATGGTGCACCGGTTGGCGAAGACCCTGACCCCGATCGGATAGTTGACGTCCGCGTCGATGTCCTCCACCGCGGTGAGGCACGACGAGAAATCCGGGAGGAGACGCTTCCAGCGGGTTTCGTCATCCTGATACAGGACAAGGAAATCAGAGTCGACCGTGGGATCCTCCTGCCGGGTCGCGCTCCCCGTGTACTGGGCGAGCTGCACCGGAATCACGTCATTGCAGAGCCCCGGACCATACAGCGCGTAGGGCAGAGTGGTGAGCGTCGTCGCCTCGAGCACACCGCCCGACCCCACTCCGCCATTCGTCTGCACGGTGATCTTCACGCATTCGTCCGGAGCGTCGGGCAGCCAGGCCGATGCGAAGCCCTGTCCCCATGGATTGCCCGGGCTGTTCGGCTGATACCGCTCGTTCAGGCTGCTGAGCGCCCGGACGTCGCCGAGCCCGGGGTAAACATTGCGTTCGGTCCAGAGGATCTGGGCGCTGGCGGCTACCAGCGCGATGGTGGCGACGAGGGCTCCGACCCATCGCCGGGGCGGTGCCGCAGGAGCGAACAGCAGAATGGCGCACAGGAGCACGACGGTTGGCCCGATCACATACCTCGCATCGAAGGTCGCGGGCTGAAGCAGGAGGATGACGGCGGCCACGACCGCCATCAGGAGCTGAGGGCGCCACGGGATCAGGAACCTCGAGGGCCGGCTCATTCCGCGACGAGTGACGACGAGGCCCACCGCGACCAGGGCGATGGCAAGTACCAGAACGATCAGCGGCATGTAGCCAAACCCACCCGCCCGAGGGTCGTAGTCGGTCTTCAGCACGCCCTGGGTCATGCCGAGCAGCAGGTTGTCCGCGTAGGTCTTCCACCGGAGGGGGTCCACCAGGCCGGAACCACGATCACCCGAGGCGAAGACACTGAAGTCGATGATGCCGGGGAAGACGATGGGCCCGAAGCTCGTGGTGACGGGATATACCGGGCTGCCGTGCTCGATGAGGTTGCGGAGGTAGAAGGCTGCAGCGGCCGGACCGACGATGAGCAACGCGATCGCGAAGCGCGCGACGCCGCGGAGGACGTCGCGAGCACCGCTGTTCCGCCCCCGGATCGCCATCACCACGACGGCGACGCCGATCAGGAGAGCGCCGGTCAGCAGACCCGCGGGCTTCATCGCGGGGATAGCGAGCACCGTGACGGCCAGCACGATAAGGTCCGGCGTCCGAGGCCGACGGATCAGGGTCATCAGCGCGATAGCGGCGACGATGGCGGCCGCATAGCCCAGGTCCACGTACAGGATCCGCGGCTGCATCCAGATCACCGGAGTGGTCACCATCAGCGCTGCAAAGGGTGCCCGAGACCAGGACGAGGGGAACCGTGGGCGCAGGAGGGCCGAGATCGCTGCGATGAGGATCGCCAGATGCGGGATCTGTATGCCGTTGTCGAAGACCGTGGCTCCGGTGAACGTAGCGAGGTTCAGCCCCGTGACCATGGTCAGATCGGTGTAGAACATGTACTGGTTGGGCACATCCCAGCCCCAGATGGTGCCGTGCTGAACGAGCTCGGCGAGGACGGGGCCGTGGTACAGCTGGCCGTCGATAGACAGCTCCGGCGAGAGCGCGGCCGCCACGACCTGCACCAGCACGACGGCCGCCACGATCGCGAGAGCTCCGACGTGTCGTCGGAGCAGCGGCAGAACGGAGTCGGATGTCCGGCGCAGCCTGCCCCGGAGTCGGGAACTGACCAGTGACAGGCCGATGACGACGGCCAGAATCGGGTTGAAGGCGGTCCACGGGATTCCGAGGAGCATCGCTCCCAGGCACACCACTGCGTAGCCGTCCACGGCGACGAGCAGGCCCATCAGGATCGCCAGGCTGCGCCCCCGACGCGGCGCGCTGATCAGGTAGACGGTGGCGAAGATGGCGGCCTGGACAACGAGCCCGACGGCCCCCGCCAGCATGTTGAGCATTGGGCGAGACTACCGTCGGAGTGCGTCCGCCGAACGAGGCGACAGGCCGCCTGGTGCCTAAAGCGCCGCCGATCGAGGACTTCGATCCGCCGGCGGGTCCAACGACCCGCGTACGCGCAGCCTGCTCGTGAGATGCTCCGATGAGAGAATCTCTCGCCGGACGCTCGAGTCGGAGCCGCGGGCCTTGCGCTTCGCGGCGCGAAAGGATTTCATGCCGCTGCCCCCTCACGTCGATCTCACAGTGGTCGTCACGACCCACGGCGAGGGACGACTGCTTCGCCCCACCCTGCGGTCGGTCGAGAGCGGGATCGCGATGCTCGACGGCGAATCCGTCGAGCTCCTCCTGGTGCGGGACAACGCTGACGCTCTCACCATCCGCGAGACCGACAGCTGGGCGGCTCGGACCACGCCGACATACTCGACGCGCATCCTCGACGTGGCTTTCGGCGAATCCGGCGCGTCTCGCAACGCAGGAGCTACGGCCGCGACGGGCGAGTACGTGGCCTTCGTCGACGGAGACGATCTGGTCTCGGCGCGCTACCTCGTCGGAGCTCTGCACGCCCTCCGCAGCTCGACGGTTCCCCTCGTGATGCATCCGGAGTATGTGGTGAGCTTCGGCGCCCGAACGCTCCTCTGGCGGACCGAGTCGACGCGGACCCATGACATCTCGTACCGCGACCTCATCCGACACAACATCTGGCCGTCGTCTGCGGTGACCCGCCGCGACCTGTTCCTCGCCCACCCGTACCGGTCCCTGCCACCTGAGGCGGGATACGGACCGGAGGACTGGATCTGGAACATCGACACATCCGCTGCGGGAATAGCCCATGACGTGGTCGACGACTCCGTCTTCTTCTACCGCGTCCGCGCCCGCGGTGGCGTCAACAACCGGCATGCGATCTCCGTGCTGCCGCACTTCGACCTCGACGCACTCCGTCGCCAGCTCCCACTCACCGGACACGCCGGTGATACCCCGTCCTCGCGAGGGTTCCGGCACGCGCTGGTCGGGCTGTATCACGTCACCCGCCCTATCGCCCGGCGTCTCACCGGCTGGCTCAGCAGCGACATCCGAAGCGTGATCTACCGGACGGCGCGCTGGACCGCGCGAGCGATCACCGGACGTGGAGCTACCGAGACCATCGGCGAGATCCCACCTCGAGTGCTTTCGGCGCTGCATGCGGCGTCCGAACTCGACCCCTCGATCTCCTGGGCGGCATATCGCTTCCAGACCACCCCGGTCTGGCATGCCAGGGACGACGGCTATGCAGAGATCATCGAGGCCGCTCTGGAGCGCCTGCCGTCGCAGGGCGGCGCAATCGTCGCCGTGCCGTGGGTGGGGATCGGCGGGGCCGATCTGGTGTCGCTCAACTACGCGCGAGCGCTGCAGGCCTCCGAGCGGTTCTCGGGGAAGACCTCATTCCTCGGGACGTTCCTCGAGGAGCGCACTCGTCTCGATCTCATCCCGGACGACATTCCCTACGTCCACCTCCACAAGAGATGGCTGGCCTTCCCACCGCACGTTCGACGCCGTCTCATCGCCCAGATCATCATCCTCGCCCGCCCGGAGCTGCTGGTCTCGGTGAATTCCTTCCACGTCACGGAATCGCTGCAAGATCACGCGGCACAGATCACGGATGGCACGCGGGTCTTCGCGACTCTGTTCGCGTTCGATCGGATCGGGGACGGATTCCCCGTCAATCCCATCACCGATGACAGCCAGCGCGACTACCTGGATCACATTGACGGCCTCATCACCGACAACACGATGACAGCGGCACTCATCGAGGAGATCCTGGCCCTCCCCCGGGATCACATCCTCGTCCACCGGCAGCCAGCGGCGGGGGAACGCCCTGCTTCGACCGGCTGGGCCGCGTCCGACGACACCGCCTTCACCGCTGCGCATCCGTTCCGCCTGCTCTGGCCGCACCGGCTCGACGAGGAGAAGCGCCCCGACGCCCTGATTGCCATCGCGCAGGAGCTCACCCGCCGGAAGCTGCCCGCCGTGGTCGAGATCTGGGGGCAGCGGGTTCTGACCGGTGAGGGCGACGGCCTGATGAAGAACCTGGCGCGCGCCGGCGTGCTCTATCGCGGCCCGTACAGCGGCGGGCTGTCCGGCATCGACCTCTCCGGCTACCACACGCTCCTTCTCACGTCGAAGTCTGAAGGGCTTCCCCTTGTGCTCGTGCAGGCTCTGCAGATGGGCCTGCCGGTCCTAGCATCGAACGTGGGCGGCGTTCCCGACATCATCATCGATGGCGAGACGGGCCTGCTCACGGCAGGTCCCGACGACGCTGTCGGCTACGCCGACGCGGTCGAGCGGCTGATGGCCGATATAGACCTGCGCAGATCGCTGATCTCGGGCGGCGAGCGCTTCGCGCGCGAGCGCCACTCCTGGCAGGCATTCCTCGGCACCGTGGAAGGCAGTCTGTTCGGCTGACCGCCGAACGCCGGCGGCTGTCGCTGTCGCAGAGCGGGTCAGAGGAGCCGAGCAGAACCGAAGAGACAGCACGGCTCGGCCGGGAAGGGCCGGCTCACGACAGGTAGCCCTTCACCTCCCGAAGCCGCCTCTCGAAAGCGGCAGTGCTGAACTCGCTCTCGATCCGCTTCCGAGCGACATGTGCTCTCAGACCGGCCTGTTCCGGGTCGGCGGAGATCTCCAGCAGCCGCGCGACATAGGCGTCCACGTCGTCGAATCGCTGCACCGGGAAGCCCGTCGTCTCGTCGAGCACCTCACCGACGCCGCCCACCATCGGGGCGACCACAGGGACGCCATGCGACATCGCCTCTAGGACAGTGAGCGGCACGCCCTCCCACTCGCTGGTGAGCAGATAGACATCGAGGTCCTCGAAGGGGAGATCAGCGAAGTCGCCGAACGGAGGGTGGCGGATCGCTCCCGCTTCGTCGAGGCGCCGCAACGTCGTGGTCAGGGCCGGATCCCCCATCACCTCGACGCCGTAGAAATGCAGCTGGATGGGCAAGCGCCGTGCGCGAACGGTCGATGCCACGCCTGCGAGGACGTCGAGGCGCTTGGGCAGGTCGAATCTTCCCGCCCAGAAGACTCGAAGCGGTCCGTCCGATGGGCGCGCGGCGCGCATCGGCCCGACGTCCACCACACTGCGCTGCACCACGAATCGGTCGCGGGCGTAGCCGAGCTGACGCACAGCGGTCTCCACGAAGTGCTCGCTGTCGACCAGTACGGCCGATATCGGATCGAGGAACCCTGGTCGGCGTAGGAAGAGGACGGAGAGTCTCTCGCCGTCGTCGGACCGATCGATGGCGAAGGTCGTGAGGAACAGTCCGCTCTCGACCGCCATCCTGTCCCCGAGCCGCTCGAGCACGTCGAACGCGACTGTCGAGTTGAAGGCGTGGATGACCTTGGGCCGCAGCTGCACCATGAGTGCTGGGACGATCGTCTCGACGAAGCGATCCCGATGGACACCTGCGTCCAGGGCCTCGCGCAGCTCTAGGCGGCGAACCTCCGCGGGCAGAGCGGCCAGCATCGACGACTCGACAGGCTCCGTCGTCACAACCCCCACCGTGCTGGCGGGCGACACGCGCCGCACGGTCCGCACATACTGCCGCAGCACTGCATCCCCCCCGCCTGTGCGCAGCCAGGGCGCGAAGTAGAGGTAGTCGACCGAGCCGCCCAGCCCCGCGAGGGCCCACCAGTACGCCTCCGCCGTCGCATCCCGCTCCGCGCGATCCGCCTCGGGCCGCTCGTACCATTCGGAGACATCGGGCCGGGGGTACGGCACAAGGGGCTCGAGAGTGTTCGCTCCCGACCAGGCCTGTCGGCACCACTCTGGGAAGGGGTCGCGGCCGGTGTCGCTGCGGACGGCCCGCTGCATGGCGCTCACTGCGCGACCGACCCGGCGCCCCATGGGAATGCGGGAAAGCACAGCGGCTGCAGCCGAGGGCGCCTGAGCGCGCGGCGGGACTTCTGCTCGACCGCCGGAATCCGACAGGCACGCAAGAGCGGGAAGGGGCACCGGATGCCACGCCCATGGTGCGTGGTCCGTCCAGACCCGCTGGAAGACGAGTGTCTCAGGAATCAGGACGTGCCGGACTCCGAGGTCGACGGCCGCCCCATGCCAGGCATGGTCGAGGACTTCGTCGTCCGCCGAGGTCGCGGCGACCTGCTCCCAGGTATCTCTCCGAGCGACTGCCGCGCACGCCCAACCGCCGGCGACCGGAAGCAGACGGACACCGTCCTCATGCGACGGCTGCGTCCACCATCCGCTCCTCCGCCCGAATGTCACCGCCACCTCTGGATGTGCCATCACGGGCACCGCAGCGCCGCGGACAGTGTCGGCAGCCGCAGCCAGCCATCCGGCTCCGATCAGGTCGCCGCCATCGATCATCGCCACGATCCGCGCGGAAGACACCGCAAGAGCAGCGCGGCGCTGCTCTCCGCGAGAGGGGCCGCCCTCGACGACGCGGACGCCGGTGAGCTGCGCCTCGTCCATCAGGCGGCGCATCGCCGCAGCATCCGCCGTGGCGACGGCGACCAGTATCTCGAGGGATGCCCCAAGGCGCGACTCCCCGATGGATCTCACGGTGGGGAGGACGCTTCGGCCCGCCGCGCCTGCCGATACGACGATGGTGAGGTCTGGTTCGCGCTCGAGGGATTCGGACACGCCGACGCTCACCTCCTCGCCTGGTTCACGCGGCAGAGCGCGCACGCATTGATCTCGACCATTCGAATCCCCTGTCCGGCCAACGTGCTGCGCGCGCAACGGCACTTACACTAATCCGACGGGCGGTGCCTCGCGCCCCTAAGGAGATCATGACCACCGAAACGACTTCGGTCCCCGCGCTCCGCGCGCCGGGTGCCGGCCTCGGCCTCCTCGACGTCTTCCGACGCAGGCATCTTCTCGCACTTCTGGTGCGGAAGGAGGTGCAGATCCGCTACCGCGGCTCCATCCTCGGCTGGCTGTGGTCGTATGTGAAGCCGCTGACCCAGTTCGCGGTGTTCTTCGTCGCGCTCGGCATCGTGCTGCGCCAGGGCGAGACGATCGGCTACTACGCGCTGTATCTGCTGTCCGGGATGATGATCGTCACGTTCTTCACCGAGGCGTTCCAGAACGGCACCCGCAGCATCATCGACAACTCCGCCCTGATCAAGAAGATCTTCATCCCCCGTGAGCTCTTCCCAGTGGCGAGCACGCTCGTCGCGGTGGTGAACACGCTTCCGCAGGTCGTCGTCGTCTTCGTGATCGCGCTGATCTCCGGGTGGCAGTTCTCGTTAGGCGCTGTCGCCGCCATCCTGCTCTCCCTGCTGATCATCACCGTCTTCGCCACAGGACTCGGCATGCTCTTCGGCGCAGTGAACGTCGCTTTCCGCGATGCGCAGAGCTTCGTCGAGATCATCGGCATGTGCGCGGTGTGGGCGTCCCCTGTGCTCTACCAGTGGCACCTCGTCGCGGACCGCGTCGGCGAGGGCGCGCTGTTCACTCTCTACAGCATCAACCCGATCACGGCTGCGGTGGAGTTGTCTCACGCCGGGTTCTGGATGCCCTTGCATCCCAAGAACGGCCTGGTCCTGCCGAATCTCGTCCCCGCCAGCCTCGCCGGACTGGCGATCGCCTTCGCAACCCTGCTGCTCGGGCAGTTCGTCTTCCGCAGACTGGAGGGTCGCTTTGCTCAAGACCTCTGAGCCCGCTCGAACGGACGCGGTCGTCGTCGATGGCCTGCGCAAGACCTTCACTCTCCGTCACACCCACTCATTCAAGGAGACGTTCCTCGCAGCGCTGCGACGCAAGCCGCTGACCACTCAATTCCAAGCTCTTGAAGGCGTGTCGTTCTCCATCAAGCAGGGTGAGTCGGTCGCGCTGCTCGGCTACAACGGTTCGGGCAAATCCACGATGCTCAAGCTGATCTCGGGGGTCCTCTCCCCGGACGAAGGCAAGGTGCTCACGCGCGGCCGGGTGGCCGGGCTCATCGAGGTGGGCGCCGGCTTCCATCCCGACCTGTCGGGACGAGAGAACGTGTATCTCAACGCCGCCATCCTCGGCATGTCCAAGAAGGAGACGGACGCGCTGTTCGACGACATCGTCGCCTTCAGCGAGATCGAAGCTTTCATCGACACCGAGGTGAAGCACTACTCCTCGGGCATGTTCCTCCGGCTGGCGTTCTCGGTCGCGATCCACACCGAGGTCGACATCCTCCTCATCGACGAGATCCTGGCGGTCGGCGACGAGCCCTTCCAGCAGAAGTGCCTCGCCCGCATCCGCGGGCTGCACGATGCGGGCAAGACCCTTGTGGTCGTGAGCCACGACCTCGACATGGTGTCGAACCTCTGCCAGCGCGGCGTGCTGCTGCGCGGCGGATCGATCGCCTTCGATGGCGACAGCAAGGAAGCCGTCGCCATGATGCGGGCGGGCTGACCCCGGGCTCTCCCGGGATCACCGCCATCAGGACGACCGGAGGAAATCCCGGATCGACTCTTCGAACGGACGCCGGGGGGCCCAGCCCGTCTCGTTCCGCAGACGGCTCGCGTCGCCGACAACCGACGACGGATCGATGGCGCGATCCCTCACCATGTCGACTTCGGGAGACGGGATGCCCATCGCGTCCGCCAGGACGTCGAGAACCTCCCACCCCGACCTCGCCGTGCCGCTCGCCACGTTGTAGGTGTCGTGCTGCAGGGGCTCGGCGACGAGCAGCTTGAGATAGGCCTCGGCGACGTCGCGCACGTCCGTGTAGTCGCGGCGGGCGTCGAGGTTGCCCACCCGCATCGGCACACCCGCCTCTCGATCCGCGAGCCGCGCCGCCAGGTCCGGAACGATGTAGCCACGGCTCTGGCCCGGGCCGATGTGGTTGAGCGGGCGGGCCACGACCGTGTCGAGTCCCCGTGCACGGTAGTAGGCCGCCTGGTTCTCGACGAGCACCTTGGACACCGCGTACGGCGAGCTGAACGCGATAGGACTGCCTTCGTCGATGGGTGCTGCCGTCGAGCCCGAGTAGACAGCGCCCGAGCTGACGACGATGATCCGTGCTGCGCTCACTGCCGCCAGCAGCGGCTCGCAGAGATTGGTGAACATCGCACTGTTCGAGGAGATGTAGCGCTGAGGCTCATCGAACGAGCGCCCCACCTGCGCCAGGCCCGCCAGATGCACGACGGCGTGGACATCCGTGAACGGGACGATCTCATCCGCCAGATCGGAGGAGCGATACGAGCTCAGATGCTCCATCCCAGCGGACTGCTCCAGAGGAGCCGAACCCATGCCGAGGACCTCGTACCCCCGATCGGCTAGGAGCCCCGTGAGCGTGCGACCCACGAACCCGGTAGCCCCGGTGACGAGGACTCGACCGCCGTCGGGGAGGGCCGTCACGCGTTCAGACCGCTCCGCCGACGGTCGAGCGTCCCGGACTGAGACGCGCGACATCATGGCGGACCATCGTCTCCACGAGGCCGGGGAAGTCCACCTCGCGACGCCATCCGAGCATGTCCTCCGCCTTCGCCGGGTTGCCGAGGAGGATGTCCACCTCGGCGGGACGGGTGAAGTTCTCGTTCCGCTTCACATAGGCAGACCAGTCGTCGATCCCGATCTGAGCGAAGGCGAGGGTGAGGAACTCCTCGATCGAATGCGTCTCCCCCGTCGCGAGCACGAAATCATCCGGCTCCGGGTGCTGGAGCATCTGCCACATCCCGCGCACGTAGTCGCCCGCGTACCCCCAGTCGCGCTTCGGCCATAGGTCGCCGAGCTGAACATCGTCCTGCAGTCCGAGCGAGATGCGGGCGACTGCGTCGGTGATCTTGCGGGTGACGAACTCGAGCCCTCGCCTCTCCCCCTCGTGGTTGAAGAGAATGCCGCACGATGCGTACATGCCATAGCTCTCACGGTAGTTCTTGGTGATCCAGTGACCGTAGAGCTTGGCGACCCCATAGGGGCTCCTCGGGTGGAACAGCGAGTTCTCGTCGTAGCCGAGACCTGGACGGTTGTAATCCAGCCCGCCGTACATCTCCGACGTCGAAGCCTGGTAGAACTTCGTCTTCTCGGCCCGGCCGGTGAGTCGGATCGCCTCGAGAGCGTTCAGGACGCCTCGGCCGGTCGTGTCGAGGGTGAGAGTCGGGTTCTTGAAGGAGTAGCCGACGTGACTGATGGCCGCCAGGTTGTAGAACTCGTCGGGGTCCGACTGCTCGACGGCGCGGATCAGGGAGGATGAATCGAGCAGATCCGCCTCGATGAGCGTGACAGCCGGGAACTCCTGAAGGAAGACGTCCTTCTTCAGGTTGCTCTGACCTCGAATGACGCCGAAGACCTCGTATCCCTCCTCGAGGAGGAGCTTGGTGAGGTGGCCACCGTCCTGGCCTGTGACCCCGGTGATCAATGCCGACTTGGTTCCCAAAAGTGACGCCTCCAGGTCGCGAAAGGTCGCACGCGGGCGACTCAGGTCTCGCCATGATAGCGAGAACGCCATCGGCGAGATGACGTTGCGGGCTGCTCCGGACTGTCCGTCGGCGGCGGTGTCAGCAGAACCGATCGGGTCCTAGGCTCGCGGTGTGACGCGGTTGCGAGCGGCCAGGGCGCGGCCATCTGGCGCGCACACGGCGATGGGCGCGGCCATCATCGCGTGCTTTCTGGTATCGGGGATCGGAGGCGCCTCACCGGCGAAGCCGAAGGACGGCCTCCAGGTAGCACCAGCCACTTCGACCCTGCCTGTGACCGCAGCCTTCATCGGCGATTCCTACAGTCAGGGAAACGGTGCGAGCAGCGAATCGCTCCGGTGGACGAGCCTCTTGTCGGCACGCGAGCAGTGGAAGGAGATGAACTTCGCGCGCGGAGGGTCCGGCTACATCAGCACTTCGGGCGTCACGGGCTGCGGGCTCGCCTACTGCCCCAGCTATCTCGAGATGGTCCCGGAGGTCATCGCCTCCCGGCCCGACATAGTCGTCGTTGCGGGCGGTCAGAACGATTTCGACGACCTCGAGATGGACCGGTATGCCGAGGGCTCACGGATCGCTGCCGTCTACCGCGCACTGAGGGATGGACTGCCTGATGCACTCATCGTCGCCGTTGGTCCATCCACTCCTGGCCTCGTCGCGGGCGCGGTCGTGGAGTTGGATTCCGAAGTCCAAGATGCCGCTGGTGCAGTGAATGGGATCCACGTGTCCTTGAGCGAACCGAATGCGATCAGCCGAGCGAGCCTTGGGCCGGACGGGGTTCACGTGGATGATTCGGGACACGCGGCGATCGCAGCACGGGTCGCTGCCGCCGTCGAGCGAGAACGCGCGTCGATGCGAGACCTCGGCGGCTGATCAGCTCACCGAACGACGCACCCTCGACCGCAGCCTCGACCGCAGCCTGCGGAGGCGAGACCATATCGGGTGCGCCGCGAGCAGATCTGATGCGATCGCTTCTCTCTGCTCACGCAACTCCATCTGGATGAGTCGCCGCGTCGCCTCGACCGTCGCCTCGACTGTGCGCTCCACGATCCGCTGCTCCATGGCGGCCAGATAGAGCGGCAGTCCGAGCCCCTCCCGCGCCACCCAGCCGCGCAGCTCCCGTTCGCGGACGGCGATGTCGTCGCGTCGGTGAGCGGCATCGAGCTCGAACATGCTGTTGGCGTCGGCTCCCCGCGCGGCTGGGCGGTGCGTCCAGTAGGCGAGGGCAGTCCCGGGAATGAAGACGATCGGAGCCACGGCGGCCACTCGGAGGTAGAAGTCCCAGTCCTCCACTGTCTCGAGCGCTTCGTCGTAGAAGCCCACCTGCTCGTGCAGGTCCCGCCGGTAGAGGAACGAGATAGGCACCGCGCGGTTGACCTCGAGCAGATTGGAGAGGCCGACTTCCGTGAGTCCCGCCCAGAACGGCACTCGCTCCGTCTCGGTCCACTCACCCCCGCGATCCTCCTCGATCACGATCTCGGTGGGCACCATGGCGCCCGCCGCCGTCGGCGCGCCGTCGAGGACTGCGACCGTCGTCTCGAGGAATGCGGGGTGCCACAGGTCGTCATCGTCGTGCAGCACGACAAAGGGGGCCTTCGTCGAGCGCAGCCCCGTATTGGCCGCTGCACAGCGTCCTCCCGGTCCCTCGGACTCGATGACCGTCACCCGGTCGCGGATGGATGCGTCGGCAACCACGCGCTCGAGCTCGGCGCGCTCACCGCCATCGTTGACGACGACCACCTCCGCGTCCTGGAATGACTGGGCGGTGATGTCGGCGAGTGCGCGACGCAGGAAGTACGGCCGGTCCTTGGTGCGGACGACGATGGCGACGCGGTGGGGCATACCGTCACCCTACGGCCAGCCCACGGACCTCCGCGGGTAGCATCGAGGCGATGACTACGGCGAACGAACCCGGGCAGCAGCGCGATCGACCCGCGAGAGGCTCACGTGGTCCGCGGCGAGTACTCATTGCCGGGCACGGCACCGCAGGCACCAGTCTTGCGGACGATGTCCGCACCGCCGGCGATCTTGTGCTCGGCTTCCTGGACGATGTGTCCGGATCCGATGAGGTCCTCGGCCGGCTCGACGAGGTAGCCGAGGTGTGCGCTCGCATCGACGCGCAGGTCGTCTACTTCGCCATCCCGTCAGCCGAAGGCGACGTGGTGCGCGACTTCGTCGCCCATATGCCGAGCGGCGTCGAGCTGGCGATCATCCCCCGCACGTATCGAGTGGTCTCACGTGAGCGGGTCTCCGTCGATGACCTCACAGATGTGGATGTCCTCGACTTCGTCGGACGTGCCCCGGTGAAGCACGACATGATGAGCGCCCGCTCGCTGATCGCGGGCAAGCGCGTGCTGGTCACGGGCGCCGCCGGATCGATCGGCTCGCGGCTCGCCACCCAGATCCACCTCCTCGACCCGCAGCTAGTCGTATGTGTCGATCGGTCCGAGAGCGGGATCTTCCATCTCGGACGGAGCCTCCAGGACATCCCGAACTTCGTGCTCGAGATCGGCGACATCCAATCGGAGCCCCGGATCGCCCAGCTCATGGAGCGCCACCGGCCAGACATCGTCTTCCACGTGGCGGCGTACAAGCATGTCCCGCTGATGCAGGACAACGCGGTCGAGGCGTTCAACAACAACGTCTGGGGGACGATGAACGTCTTGACCCAGGCGGCCCGTCACGGCGTCGGCCGGGTGGTCTACGTCTCGACCGACAAGGCTGTCAACCCGACCAACGTGATGGGTTCGACGAAGCGGATCGGCGAGCTGTTGCTGCATGACGTGGGTGAGGCCGAGGGGGCGTCGACGGTCTACTCCGCCGTGCGCTTCGGCAACGTGCTGGAGAGCGAGGGAAGCGTCATGCAGACCTTCCGGAAGCAGCTCGCGGCCGGCAAGAACCTCACAGTCACCGATCCTGGGATCACTCGGTACTTCATGACCATCGACGAGGCGGCGCAGCTCGTCATCCAGACGGCGACATCGGGGCGGCATGGCGACCTCTTCGTGCTCGACATGGGCGAGCCGATACGGGTGTTCGATCTTGCGCAAGGCCTCATCGATGCGGTCAACCCCTCCCTCTCCGTCGATATCGTGGGTCTGCGCCCAGGAGAGAAGATGTACGAGGAGCTGTCCTACCGCGCGAGCGCGGTGGATGCGACGACCCACCCCAAGATCTTCGTGGTCACTGAGGATGACGATCACGAGCGTGGCGACACGCTTCGATGGGCCAAGAGGCTGCTCGAGCGCACGCGCACCTATTCGATCACCGACGACGAGCTCCGCGACGAGCTGCGCGCCTTCGGGTTCACTTCTCTTCAATGACTCCTTCGGTCCTGCTGATCGGCGGATCGAGCCCCCTGGGTCGGCTGATCGATGCGGAGCTGACCGCGTCGGGCAGTGACGTCCTCGCCACCTCGCGGGTCGGCGAGCACTCGCTCGACGTGACCGACCGCGCGGGCGTCGACGAGCTCTTTACCTCCGCCTCCTTCGAGAGCGTCGTGTACCTTGCCAGTCCGACAGCGACCGATCCGGGGAGCAGCCGTGCGCACCTTGACGCCCTGGACCATGTGCTGAGGCGGGCGCGAGATGCCGCCACCCGCCGATTCGTCTTCGTCTCGAGCGCCGCCGTCTACGGAACGGACGAGCGCCGTCCCCGCAGCGAGTCATCGCCACTGGCCGGCTCGACACCGTATGCGATGCTGAAAGCTGGATCGGAGAAGCTCCTGGTCGACGCCGCAGGCGACGAGTTCCTCGGCATCTCCCTCCGAGTGTTCAACGTCTGGGGTCCCGGCTTTCGACGCTCTCTGATCAATCGGCTGCTGGATGCCACGGATGCACCTCAGCTGCAGGTCAGCGAGTCATTCGTCCGCGACTACATCCACGGCGCAGACGTCGCAAGCGCCGTCGGTGCGGCTCTCGCCCTCATGGCACCAGGACCTCTCACTCTCAATGTGGGAACAGGCGTGGGCATCAGCAATGCGGCGCTCGCAGGGCTGGCGCCCCCGGGCAGCTTCCTTTCAGCACCGGTCGGGCCACCGACGTTCAGCGTCTCCGACCCACGTCGAGCGCAGCAGGTCCTCGGCTGGAGGGCTGCGAAGTCGGTCGCCGACGCATTCCGGGCCCCGACTGCCATGTCCGACGGCGGGGACTGACGAGCCGCGTCGGCACCGTCGTCAGGCGAGCTGGTCGTACAGACGCCTGTAAGCCTCGTGCGGCACGGGCGGAAGGTACTTCGCATCGAGTACGGAACGGACGCTCTGAGTGTCGTATCCGGTTTCCAGCGCGACCAGCAGTCCCCGAAGCAGATCGGCGTCGTTGCCCGCCTTGGTTATCTCGCCGAAGCCTGTGGTCTGCACGACCGTGCGCACTCCTGGGATGTCCGATGCCACCACCGGGATCCCTGCGGACATCGCCTCGACCTGCACGATGCCGAACGCCTCGAACGAGTTGATCGAAGGGAACACGAAGACGTCGAGGGAGGCGTAGTAGTGCTTGATGTCGTCCTCCTCGAGGAATCCGACGGAGTGGGCACGGCCCTGATCGATGAGCGCCTGGAGACGGGCGGTGTCGTAGCCGAGCTTCTCCGAGAGTCCTGAGACGGGTCCGGCGAACAGCAGTGCCACGTCGTCGTGCGGCATCCGCTCCATCGCTGAGATGAGCACGTTGATGCCCTTCTCAGAGGTGGGCCGCCCCATGAACCCGATCAGACGTTTGCCTTCGATCCGATAGCGAGGTTCGCCTCCCGCCCGGTCGATGGCGGTCACAGGGATGATCTCCCGATCGTTCTGCGCCATGACCGCGTGCAGTCGGGAGCTGTCGGCGTAATCCGCGCTGGATGCCACAGTGATTGCGGAACGCCGGATGAAGGATCGGTGCGAGAGGTCCAGTGCGGCAGCGATGAGTCGATCGCCGAGCCCCTCTGTCGGAGCGTCACACTGATAGGTGCCTACCAGCTTCCAGCCGCGGCGGAACAGTGCGGCGATCACGAACGACTCGGGATAGGGCATGTGCACGTGGGCGATTCCGCCGCGCTTACGCATCCGCCACATGGAGCGGATCAACCCCACCGAGAACGCGCCCCTGCCGAGGTTGAACGACTTGCGGTAGGCGTGGACCGTGACGCCGTTCTCGACTCGCCTGTACGGCGAGCCGTCTTTTGACACGCAGTGCACGTGCATGTCGTACCCGTGCTCTCCGGCGTATTCGGCGAGCACCGCGGCCATATTGGTGAGACCGGAGACATGTGGACGGTAATACTGCAGGAAGACATCCACCCGCGTGGCGCGGTCCGGCGACGCAGGCTCGATCGTGCTCATGATCTCCTAGTGGCTGACTGCGCGCGAATGCGCGCTGCTAGCCACCTTACAAAGGTGGCGTGACCCGACTCCGAGGCGGCGCCGGGAGTCGGTCAGTTGACGTGGACGGACGCTACTCCGTTCGAGACGGCGATCGAGCCGCCCTGGAAGCCCTGGGTGTACGCACCCGAGGTGGGGTTGGCAGACGGGGCACCTGTCGGGAATCCGAGCGAGCCGTACTCTCGGCCGTAGTAGCCCCACGCGACTCGCACAGCAGTCGGCAGCGCGAAGGAGCCGGCCTGGCTCTTGATGACCCACCCGCCCTGATAGTCCTGATAGCACGCGCCACCACCCAGATTGCAGGACTGCGCTGCGTTCGCGCTGCCCAACCACGGTGAGGTCAGCACAGCGTTCCACCACGGGTCGGTGCTGGAGGTGACCTTGGCGGACCCGCTGGTCACCGTCATCACCCCGCCCTGGAAGGGCTGGGTGTAGTTCCCCGAGGCGGGGTTGGCGGACGGCGCGCCGGCCGGGAAGCCGAGGATGCCGTATTCGCGGCCCCAGTCTCCCCACGTCTGGCGAACAGTCACAGGCACGGCGAACGCGCCAGCGGGACTCTTGACGACCCAGCCGCCCTGGTAGTCCTGGTAGCAGGCGCCGCCGCCAAGGCTGCACGTCTGGGCCGCGTTCGCGGTGCCGAGCCAAGGCGAGGTCAGCACTGCGTTCCACCACGGATCGGAGCTGGATGTGACCTTGGCAACGCCGCCGGTCACCGTCATCACACCTCCCTGGAAGTTCTGGGTGTAGTTGCCGGCTGTCGGATTGCTCGAGGGCGCAGCTGTCGGGAAGCCGAGGATGCCGTACTCCCTGCCCCAGTCGCCCCAGGCCGCGCGCACCGCGTTGGGAACTGCGTAGGCGCCGGACGGGCTCTTCACCACCCACCCGCCGGCGAAGCTCTGGAAGCAGGCCCCGCCCGAGAGAGTGCAGGACTGGGCAGCGGTCGGCGCTCCGAGCCACGGCGACGTGACGATCGCGTTCCACCACGGGTCGGTGCTGGAGGTGACGACGGCGACGTTGTTGGTGACCGTCACCACTCCTCCCTGGAAGGCCTGCGTGTAGGACGAGCCCCCCGGCACGGACGGGGCGCCGGACGGGAGTCCGAGCATGCCGAACTCACGACCCCAATTGCCCCATGTCTCCCGGACGGCGTTCGGCACGACCTGGGTCCCCGTCGCCGACGAGGTGACCATCCAGCCACCGTCGAACTGCTGCACGCAGATAGCGGCCGTGCACCAGCGGTCTGCGATAGGCAGGCCGAGCATGCCGTACTCGCGACCCCAGTTCCCCCAGACCGCGCGCTCGGTATTGGCTACGAGGCGGAAGCCGATGCGGTCGGACTGCACGAGCCAGCCGCCCTGGAACTCCTGGCGGCAGGCGCCGCCTCCCATGTCGCAGAGTCGTTCGGACGTCGGCAGACCGAGCGGCCCGTACTCACGGCCCTGGTTTCCCCATGCAGCGAGGAACTCCGGCCGTGCTCCGTGCACCCCCGTGGTGGCTCCCGAGAAGACCATGCCTCCTGAGAACTGCTGACGGCATCCGACGACGTCACAGCTCGCTGCGTAGAGCGGAAACCCCAGCCACGACGAGTTCGTCGCGTAGTAGTCGACGAACGCCGAGCCGACCTCGGGCCCGCGAGTGGCTCCGAACCAGTCGGAGAAGTAGGTGAAGAAGTTCCTGTTCCCGTATGCCGAGCAGCTGTCGCCGACGCCGTAGGCAGAGGCGAGCGCCGCGGCGTTCGGAGTGTACGGCGTGTAGACGTACAGCGCGTGCGTTGCCTGATTGGCAATGGTCACGCGCTTGGTTCCGCACGCGGAATTGGGGTGGTAGGGGACGTTGCTCGTCTGACCGACGGGATACATCAAGTCGTAGCGTGAGTAGTACGAGGTGCCGCTGCCGGTCCCAGCAGGCTGTGTGTAGCGGACCAACGCCTGAGCTGCACCATAGACCTGGTTGAAGAATCCGTAGTACTCGGCATCGCATGGAGCAGTGTCAGGGCAGGCCATGCCCATCGCCGCGCGGTAGTTCTGGCTGCTCGGCGCGGAGCTCGTGACGAGTCCCTGCTCCTTCTGCAGCATGACGATCAGGACCTTCGGGCTCACGCCGCAGGACTGTCCGACCTTTGCGATGATGTCGGCGGCGGACTCGTAGGCCGTGCCGACGTAGCCCCGGCACATCGGGTCGACTGACTTGTTCGTCGTATCGATGCGGAGGTCTTTGAGGCAGGTGTACCCATTGGAGCACGTCGGACGCTTGGACACGAGGAACGCCTGCACCTGCTGGGCGGTCATCGCCGAGCCGTTGAAGAAGATCGAGTCGTCGATGATCCGTCCGGGGTCGAACACGCTCAGATCAGCGGCAACGGCCGCGTCCTCTGCGTCCGCCATCGCGGGCATGAGCTGCAGGATGCCGACCACAGCGAGAGCGGCCGCCGCCATCGCGAAAATACGTTTGAACATTCTTCCCCCAAGCCCCCCCAGGCTTACCTTCCAAGAGTGACACATGTCCCGCCGGATCGCGGGTCATACGTCTGGCGGGGCTGGCCCCAGTCGAGGGCGCATCTGGATGGGGCGAGCGAGACGCCGCGATGAGGCGGCCTAGCTCAGCGCGGCGAGCGCCCTCGCTGTTCGAAGTATCGTCCCCACGTCTCGACGCTGACGAGGTCCGACAGGGAGCTCCGATAGCGGCTCGACAGCTGCGGCCACTCCCTGCGCAGGATGTAGGCGAAGCGGAGGGCGTTCAACAGACCTGCCCGGAAGATGCGCCGGTCGCGTCGATGCCAGAGCACCGCCGACCCTTCAGCGTTCGAGACCAGGACGCTGTCGAAGTCGGGAGTCACCCACCAGCGTGCTGTCGCGAACGCGAGATGAGCCTGCGCGGGTCTCTTGTCGTCCGCGCTCGCAGGCGAGAAGAAGTGACGCGCGACGGTCCGCAGAAGCCACGGGAGGGCGGCCAGTCGAGTCGGGGACTCATCCGTCTCGACCCGCTGGCGGTCGAGCTTGAGGCCTGAAGGGAGTGATGTCAGGTCGCGGATGGGGCTGCCCTCGCTGAATCGACCAGCGAGCGCTCGCGTCTTGCCGAGTCGGGTGTCCAGTTCGGAGAACAGCGCCTCGGGGCCGGCGAGAACGTTCCTGTACGCCTCGATGCGCGCAGCGGCGGCGAAGTACTGCATCGTGAGCAGATGCCGGAGATCGGTCGCGAAGTTGGCGCGCTGCAGCCTGCCGCCTCGCGGCATCGGCGAGTGCAGGAGGGCGGCGATCAGCCGATTGCGAGCGTGATAGAACGCCTGCCAGTCCTGAGAGTCGTCCTTGTCCACCCATGACACGTGCCAGACGGCGGCGCCGGGAAGGGTGACGGTGGCATAGCCGTGGTCGGCCGCGCGAAGCGAGTACTCGGCGTCGTCCCACTTGATGAAGACCGGCAGCGACAGCCCGATCTCCTTGACGATCTCGACAGGGATGAGGGACATCCACCAGCCGTTGTATGTCACATCGAATCGCTTGTGCATCCAGCGGGTCTGGCGGAGGTTGGAGGCACCCAGGTCGTGCCGGCCAGGGGTAGCCGGACCCCAGATGAAGTTGTTCATCTCGATGGTCTCGGCGAAGGCATGCAGCTTGCTGCGGTCGTACATGTCGAACATGTGACCGCCGACGATCGTCGGCGTGACCGTGTAGTCGGCGAATCGGACCGCGCGGCGGATGCTCTCCGGCTCGATGGCGATGTCGTCGTCGAGCAGCAGGACGTAGTCCGACTCGCCTGCGTCGACCGTCTCGAACATCCCGCGTGAGAAGCCGCCGGACCCGCCGATGTTCCCTTGCTCGATGACCTGCAGCTTGTCTCCCAGGCGCTCCTTGGCGACATCGAATCCGGGAGCGTCGACGATCTTCTCGGAGCCCTGATCGACGACGTAGATGCGATCGAGTGTCGCCACCACGTCCGGCTTGGCGCCGATGTCGGCGAGCAGCTTGGCGCAGTACTCCCCGCGGTTGAGCGTCGTGATGCCGATGCTGGCCGTTCCGATCCGGCCTCGGGTAGGCGCGCTGCCAGCTGGTGCGTGCCAGCCGGCTTCGGTGAGCGCGAAGTCATCCTCCTCGGCGATGAGGTCGAACCAGTACCAGCCGCCGTCGCCGAAGAAGGTGAACGGCAGCTCGAAGGTGGCTGCGCCCGCTTCTCGCTGCGTCGAAGAGTCGACCTGCTGCACGACTCCGCGCGCGTTGGAGCGGTAGACCATGATCTGGCCGACCCCGGTCGTCGCGACCCGCAGGACGACCGACTCCAATGACGTCCACCGTTTCCAATACGAGGCGGGGAAGGCGTTGAAGTACGTCCCGAACGACACCTTGCGCCGCCGAGGCACCCTGAAGCCCGAGTCCTCGACGAGGTCACTGAGCTCCCCGAAGTCGGAGACCCGCATCGGGACCCGCTTGAGGTCTTCATCCCACGGCTCGCGCCGTGCGATGGCGCGAGCATCCTTCGGGAGTGGGACCGTGGTCCAGTAGTCGGCGTCGACGTAGAGCGGAAGGACTCCCGGGTCGTGCTCGAGCGGGAGGATCACCCGCTGCAGCAACTGGAGTTCGACGGGGGCAGCCGGGGAAGCCGGAGTCACGCCCCGGCTCCGAACATCGGGGCGACCTTGTTCTGGAACGCGGAGAGCGCGGCTCCGATCGCCATGTGCATGTCGAGGTACTGGTAGGTGCCCAGTCGTCCTCCGAAGAGCACCTTCGCCTCGCCCTTCTGCAGCTCGCGGTAGGCGAGCAGCCGTTCGCGGTCCTGAGCGGTGTTGACCGGGTAATAGGGCTCATCCGCGCGGGTGGCGAACCTCGAGAACTCGCGCATGATCACGGTCTTGTCCTTCGGGTACCAATCCCTCTCCGGGTGGAAGTGCCGGAACTCGTGGATGCGGGTGTACGGCACGTCCCGATTGGCGTAGTTCATCACACTGGTGCCCTGGAAGTCCCCGACTTGGAGCACCTCCTCCTCGAAGTCGAGGGTGCGCCATGCGAGCTCGCCCTCGCTGTAGTCGAAGTATCGGTCGATCGGGCCGGTGTAGATGATGGGGATCGAGCCGACAGTTGCGGCCTTGTTCCACGGCTGCGACGCATCGAAGAAATCCGTCTCGAGCGTGACGTCGATGCGGGGATTGTCCGCCATCCGCTCCAGCCAGGCCGTGTAGCCATCGACGGGCAGCCCCTCGTGGGCGTCGTTGAAGTAGCGGTTGTCGTAGGTGTAGCGGACTGGGAGCCGGCTGATCACCTCCGCGGGCAGGTCCGTCGGGTCGGTCTGCCATTGCTTCGCCGTGTAGTCGCGGATGAAGGCTTCATAGAGCGGGCGCCCGATCAGCGAGATCGCCTTCTCCTCCAGGTTCTGAGGATCGCCGGTCGCCCCTTCTGCAGCGAGCTCCTGCACGAGCGCGCGCGCCGCAGCGGGCCCGTGCGCGGCCCGGAAGAACTGGTTGATCGTGCCCAGGTTGATGGGCAGCGGATAGACCTCGCCGTTGTAGTCGGCGTACACGCGGTGCACGTAATCGGTGAAGCGGGTGAAGCGGTTGACGTACTCCCACACGCTCTCGTTCGATGTGTGGAAGAGGTGCGCACCGTAGCGATGGACCTCGATTCCCGTCTCGGCCTCGTTCTCGCTGTACGCATTGCCGCCGATGTGATGGCGGCGCTCGATGACCTGGACATTGAGCCCCAGCTCGTTGGCAGCACGCTCGGCGATCGTCAATCCGAAGAACCCGGACCCCACAACCAGTAGATCTGCGTTCACGCGATTCCTCCCCGTAGACCTCGGATCACCCTAGCCGACGCGCCGAACCCGAGCCCTTGCGAGGGGGCGCTGAGCCTTCTCAACGGCCGACTGCTCAGTCCACTGCGCGAACCCGGGCTGCGGCATCAGCGTCAGGAGCCCTGCTGTCCGACGGCGGCGAGGCATCTGCAGCCCGCTTTCGGGACGATCCCTCAGCCAGGACGTCCCCCGGGGAGGGCCTGCGGAGCGATGCCTCCAGAACACGTCGCAGCCGTCGCCCGATCGGCTGCTCGATGATGCGGTTCACCATATACGCGACGACGAGCATGATGACGATCACCAGCAGGAGCACGAGGGTCTTCGGAAGGGCCGGATAGAGCTTCCCGATCAGCCACCACCCGGCTATCTCGTGAATGAGATAGAGCGGATACGTCAGCGCCCCGGCGGCGGTGAGCCATCTCCATCGGACTGCGGACAGCTGTGTCTGAGTGACCAGGGCGATCGCGATGACGAAGGTCGCGTAGACGAGGACGACGACATTCGGATTGGTCGGAAGATGGGGTCCGGGCGCGGCCTGCTCGACGTAGACCCCGCGCACGATCGCGATCCAATTGAGAGCGAGAGGCAGGATCGTGGCGATCGACCAACCCTCGCGATACGCGAGGAACAGGAGCATTCCCGCGGCGAAGAACGGCGCATAGTCAGGCATCAGGATCTCGCTGAGCGCCGGGAGCTGGAACTGGCTCACGAAAGCGGCGAGGATCGGCCAGGCGGTCGCGAGAACGATGATGCGAGCTCGCGTGACGCGGACGAGGACCAGCAGCCCCACGATGATGTAGAACTTCAGCTCAGCCCAGAGGGTCCAGTACACCCCGTCGACGTGCGGGACGCCGAACGCGGTCTGGAACATCGTCAGATTGACCAGGATGCCCGATGGACCGACACTCGCCCATGATCCGCCGACATCGATGCTCCGATCGAAGAAGAGCAGGCTTCCCGTCAGAAGGACTGCGAACCAGTACGCCGGATACAGACGTCCGACACGTGAGGCGACGAATCCCGGCAGGTCGGAGCTCCAGGCCGACATCAGGACGACGAAGCCGCTGATCAGGAAGAACAGCTCCACTCCGAGAAATCCGTACACCGTCACTCCTGACAGTGGAGCCCAGAGCTCGAGCGGCAGGCTGCCCGACCACGCCGAGCTGTCGCGGGCCGTGTAGTGGTACAGGACAACGGAGAGAGCAGCAACGAGACGCAGGAGATCAAGCAGCCGGAACCGCGGGCGACCGCCCGCACTGCCGACATCCACGCGCGCCTCGACCATCACCACCCCGCCCCTCATCACCGCATCCGCGGCCGGTCCTGCCGTCTGGCCCCTGAACGGGTCTCAGGCCGGATCACGATAACGCGGAGCCTCTCGGTGGGCGGGCATTCGGTCCCCGTGTCGCCGGTGCGGCTCCGACGGTCAGACCGCGCCGACGTCGCCCTTTCGGCGGCGCAGCGACGACGCGGGATCGGCGTAGTCCACTTCAGTCCACCCGTTGCGATTCTCGAAGCTAGTGATGCTCGACAGAGCGCAGCGGCGCTTGCGAGGGTCGTGAGCGAGACTCTGCCCGGCGACGCTGCGATGTGCCATCCAGATGGGCAGCTGGTGCGAGACGATCACGACGTCTCCGTCATCGACGGATCTCCACGCGAAGTCCATCTCCGCACGCATCCGTGCAGCGACCTCGACGAAGGGCTCTCCCCAGCTCGGTGTGAACGGATTGACGAGGTAGCGCCATGCCCCGGGCTTGAACAGGATGCCGGCGTTCATCTGATACCTGCCGCCCTCCAGGCGACTGAACGCCTCGATCAGCGGATCGCGGGTCTCAATCTCGAGATCGAATGCAGCAGCGACCGGCTCTGCAGACTCGACCGCGCGCTCTAGCGGAGAGGACAGGAGCCTCGTCACCCGATGTCCGGACCTCAGCAGATGATCGGCGGCGGCGGCCGCCATCTCCCGCCCGGCTGTGGAGAGGCCGAATCCGGGGAGGCGTCCGTAGAGGACGCCCCGGGGGTTGTCGACTTCGCCGTGGCGGACGAGGTGGACCTGTGACGCGGGCACAGCTCCACCCTACGGCGGCAATCCGAACCCGCGGGCTATGTTGGACTCCCGGAGCGATCGCGCCCAAGCGAGAAGGAGCACCACGATCAGCGAACCGGACCTCATCCCCGATCAGACCCCGCGCGCGTCATCCGTCGCCGGCGGGATCCTGCGCACCGCGCGTCCTCGTCAATGGGTGAAGAACGTGCTGGTGATCGCGGCTCCCCTCGCGGGGGTCCGGATCCTGGAGCCGGCAGTGCTCCTCGACACCGCCATCGCCTTCGCCGCCTTCTGTCTCGCGGCATCGGGCGTCTACCTCCTGAACGATGCGCTCGACATCGAGGCGGATCGCGCCCACCCCAAGAAGCGCACTCGGCCCATCGCTGCGGGAGTCGTCCCGCTGCGCACCGCCTACGCGGCAGCGGTGGTGCTCTTCCTCGCGAGCGTCGCGATCGCACTGCTCGCGGGACTCGGCCTTGCGGGCGTCATGGCCTTCTACATAGCGCTGCAGATCGCGTACTGCATCTGGCTCAAGCACCAGCCGATCCTCGACATCGCCGTCGTCTCCTCCGGCTTCCTGCTCAGGATGATCGCAGGCGGCGTGGCGACCGATATCCGGCTGAGCCAGTGGTTCCTCATCGTCGCGGTGTTCGGATCCCTGCTGATGGTCGCCGGCAAACGCTACGCGGAGATCCTGGCGACGCACGAGCGCACGGGCGAGGTCCGCGGTTCGCTCAAGGGCTACACCCGGAGCTACCTCGCCTTCGTCTGGCATACAGCTGCCACGGTGCTCGTGCTCGGCTACAGCCTGTGGGCATTCGAATCATCCGCCGGGGGCGGGAACATCTGGCTCTCCCTGTCCGTGGCCCCGTTCGTACTGGCGGCTCTGCGCTACACACAGCACATCGATCGCGGCGACGCGGAGGCTCCTGAGGACATCGCTCTGGGCGACCGGATGCTCCAAGCGTTCGCCCTCGCCTGGATCGTGCTCGTCGCCGTGGGGATCTACCTGCCGGGATGATCTCCTCGGGATGCGCGATGCGCGCGACCGGCTGCCACGAGTGAGAGCAGGCCGACACCCCACCCGATGAGCGAGCCGCCCGCGAAGGCCACGGACACCGAAGGCACGATGCCGATCGACGGACGGAGAATGAGCACCGTCGCCGCAAAGACGAGCACGGCCGCGATCCAGGCGGTCGACGCCTGCCGATGACGCCCGGCTCCGATGAGCGCCTGTGTCGAGACCACCAGACCGACGTGCACGAAGACGCCGGCGACCAGGAGCGCCACCAGCGGCGCCGCCAAAGCCCGCCCCTGCCCGAAGACCAGTCCGATGATCCAAGGCCCCAGCCACCCCGCGACTGCCGCCCCCACGATGGCGAGGCCCGCGATCGCACCTGCGATCGTGAGCATGAGGCGGATCATCTCGCTCGTCCGCCCTGCCGCCACCTGCGCGGCGAGGGGGGCGACCAAGGCGGCCTGCAGCGGCACGAGCATGAACAGGGGGATCCGCGCCACGCTGAAGGTGGCCTGGAACGCACCGGCGGCCCCGGCGGTCTCGGAGAGCGCTCCGATGAGCAGCGGGCCGACATTGAGCAGCACCTGTGCGGACAGCGTGCCGCCGACGAGGCTGATGACGGCCGCCCGCACCACCGGGATCGGCGCCCTCGTCCCAGGCACGGCTCGCAGACCGCCGAGCACCGGGAGATGCGCGAGGAGGATCGCTACGGCCAGCCCGATGGCGAAGAGCGCGGCGTCTGCGGGCAATCCTCTGCCGATAGTCAACGCCACGACGAGCGCCAGCATCACGCGCAGGATGCTGTCTACGGTGAGCACATCCGCGTAGCGCTTCAAGCGACCACCGGCGAGGAGATATCCCCGTGCAGTGAACTGCACGGCCGAGACGACGACCAGGGCCCCGGAGAGCAGGACGACCTGCACCGCGACTCCGTTGCCCACGAGCAGCGGAGCAGCGATTCCGAGGAGCACCAGAGTCCCGAGCGCGAGCTCCGCGGCGATCCGCACGCCGGCTCGTCCGGCCGCCTCGGGCAGCGCACCCGAGCCGCCGAGGCGGGACAGCTCCTGCTCGACGGGCAGGAACAGCCCGAATCCGATGATCAGGCTCACCGACCAGATGATGGAGAACACATCGAACTGCGAGGCATCGAGCGAACGCGAGACGGTGCCCAGGAAGACGTAGGTGAACACCCCGGAGAGGACGGTCGCGAAGATCACCCGTGTCACCGGGGACCGCATTCTGCCGCCGTTCCGCCTGTCGGCGCCGCTCACCCTATCGCCCGACCTCTGCCGAGGAACGATCCACACCATCGTCCTTGCGCGCCAGCGTCGCCCGGTAGAGCGCACGTCGGATCGCCGTGGGGATCAGACGGTAGCCTCCGCGGACGATGATGTTTCTCGCCATCTGACCGGACGTCGTGAAACCCGAGTGGCGGAACGCGCGCTGCAGCCGCAGCTCCGCCCGCAGCTGGCCCAGACCTCCGCGCCGCGAGTAGGCGCCGCTGTCGACCCGATACATCAGGAGTGGCTCGGCGAGGTTGTCGACCGCTGCCTTCGTCATGATCATGCGGGCGAACAGCCAGTAGTCCTCCATGAGTCCCATGGGCCGGTATCCGCCCGCGCGGAGAACCGCGCTGCGGCGATACACGACGGTGGGGTGATTGAAGGGATCGTGGAAGCGGGCGAAGCCGTCGATGCGCTCCCCCACGGGCGGGGTGCGTCGCGCGACGATGCCGCTGCCGTTCTCTGCGAACTCGAACATCCCCGTTCCCAGTAGGTCCAGTCGGCGATCGTGGAAGGCCGCCAGCTGGCGCTCGAAGCGGTGGGGCATCGCGATGTCGTCGGCGTCCATCCGCGCCACGATGTCGTGGCTGCAGCTCTGGAGTCCGAGGGTGAGCGCGGCCGCCAGCCCCCTGTTCTCGGGCATCACCAGATGGTGGACCGGAACCGGACAGCTCGCGACGAACCGCTCGATCGTGCGCTCGAGCGCAACGCCGACAGGGCCGTCCTGCACCAGGACGACCTCGTCCGGATAGAGGGACTGGTCCAGCACCGCGCTTGTCAGCGCGCGCTCCAGGTGATCGGCGCTGTCCTTGGCGTACACGGACATGAGGAGCGAGAAGTGCTCCGTCACAGCGCCCCTTCGAATGCCGCGATCGCCGCTCCCACCGCACCGAGGTCGGCCAGTGTCTCGGCATTGGGGCGCGGACGGGTGGTCAGCCCATCGCGGAGGCCTCGGATGAGGCCGCTGCGCAGCACTGCCCTCTGATGGGAGCCCGCGAAGGTCAGCGCCCACCGCACCGAGGTGGTCGAGACGTAGACCGCCTTCTCGAACGGCGAATAGGCGCGGGATCGAAGGAACAGCCAGAGCTTGTTGCGCACCTCGAGGTAGAAGCGCTCGCCCGGATCCGCCTTGGTGCTGCCGAACACCTTCGTCTTGTGAACGACCACGCTGCGCCTGCAGAAGAGGGCGGTGCTGCCTCTGACGATCCGCCCGCTGTACTCGAAGTCGTCGTTCCAGAGGAAGTAGTCGGCGATGGGCAGGCCCCGCTCCCTCACGATGTCCGCCTCGAGGAGGAGGGAGACGAAGGAGGACGAGCGGACGGGGAAGGCGTCGACGGCGGCGGCCGGCACCCGCAGCGCACGCGCCGCCCCCCATCGGAACGGCGAGGGCTTGGGGGTGTTCATCGGATGGTCGCGGCCATCCGTCCACACCACCCGCGACCCGTAGGCGCCGGCGCGCTTGCCGGTCGCCGTCCGTGCAGCGAGGAGCTCCTCGAGCGCGCTCGCCGTCGGAACGGTGTCATCGTCCATGACCCAGACGAGGTCGGCACTGTGCACGGTCACCGCTCGCTCGATGCCGACCGCGAAACCGCCCGCGCCGCCCGTGTTGCGCGGCAGCCGGACGATGTCCGCATCCGGTGCCAGCTGCGCTGCATGATCGGCCGATCCGTCGTCGGATCCGTTGTCTACCACCACGATCGCGCGCGGCGCATGCGTCTGCTCCAGCAGCGCCGTCAGCGTCTCGCCGAGGAGCTCGCGACGGTTGTAGGCGACTACAACGGCCACCACTGCATCGCCGCTCACGTCGGCAGACCGGTGGCTTCGAACCGCTCGAGCTCCGCCGGCGTGCCGAAGCTGTAGAACTCACCCCTCGCCAGCCCGACCGGGCGACCATCTTCGATGAGGCGGTTGAACAGGAGCGACACGTAGTACTCCTTCATCTCCGCGGAGATAGGAGTGGCCAGCAGCGCCTGGGCGGCTTCCAGGAACACAGATGCGGACACGAAGAAGTACGCCCCCATCAAGGCGTTGTCGGAGATGGGATCCTTCTCGGCCGTGCGGTAGACGCTGCCGTTCCCGTCCGTCGCGGCGTAGCTGTACCGAGGGTCCGTCGAGGTGAACGACAGCAGCAGCCCCTCGGGGGCGCCTGATTCGACGGCTTCGGCGATGCGCGTGAAGTACTCGTCGCTCTCGAAGGCGATGTCGCAGTCCATCACGACCAGCGGAGCGTCCGGATCCAGCACGGCGGCTGCCGAGAAGGCGGTCTCCACCGCTCCACGGGTGTCGTGGTCCAGCATCACGATCTGCGCGTCAGGCTGCACCTCACGGATCAGGTCCGCCAGCCGGAAGTCCCGCTGGTGCTCCTCTCGGACGACGACGATCAGGCTCTTCGCCCCCGGGTATGCGTCGAGGGAGGCGAGCGCCCGCTTGAACATGGGCACGCCGCGCACCTCGATCAGCGGCTTGGGCGTGGAGATGCCTGCATCTCGGAAACGCTGTCCGAGACCGCCCATCGGCATGAGGACCTGCAGCCTGCCGCTCATCGCGTCACCTCATCCCACTCGTACACCTGATTTTCGGGTGCCGATGGACTCGACAGGCCGAGCCGCCAGCGCGCCAGGTTGACCAACGCCGTCCGGAACACCTTCCAGTTGCGGGCGTTCGTCACTTGGTCCTCCTCGCGCCAGGTGATCGGCACGTAGACGAATCGCACCCGACGTCGGACGAGGTCGAGGATGAGCTCGAAGTTGAAGGTGAGGCTGTTCGCGAAGCCCAGGTAGGTGCGCGAGTCGAGGTCGGCGATCCGGAACACATTGAGGCCCGAGCCGAGGTCCTCCAGCCGATGCCAGGCGACGACGCTGTAGAGCACGTTGAGCACCTTGTTGCCGAGAATGCGCTTGGTGTCGTATCCGTGCAATTGCGACCGCTTGTTGAATCGCGATCCCAGAGCTGTGCGCCCCGAGCGCTCGGAGACGTCCAGCAGCCGGGCGACCTCTCGACTGTCAGCCTGGTTGTCACCGTGCAGGATCACCACGTGCGTGTAGCCGGCGGAGCGCGCATGTTCGAACGCCGCCTTGTGGGTGCCTCCGAGATTCACATTCGCCCGGTTGCGCAGCACGCGCAGCCCGGGGAGTCGTCCTCGCTCCTGGTAGTCCAAAGCGCGTGCCACCGTGTCATCGGTGCTGCCGTTGTCGACGACCCAGATCTCTTCGACCCGCGCTGCAGTCGCCTCGTCGATCTCGTCGAGCACCCGTCCGATCTGCGGCGCGCAGTTGTACGCGGGAATGGCGATGACCGCTCTCATGCGTCGTCCTCCGATGGGTACTGCTCTATGAATTGGTTGAGCGCTTCGACCGCGACCGCGTAGTACTTCAGCACCGTCGCGGGGTTGATCACCACTCGGTGCGTGAGCATCCGGGCGTAGAAGAGCCCGACGTGGAAGAGCACCGCCCGCTGCTCGGCCGCGCTCAGATAGCGCGGCATGAGCTCGGTCTGCATGTGCTCGGTGAGGTCGGCATAGCGCGAGGAACGCGCGTTGCGGTACGACACCGACGGCAGTCCGGTCGGGTCCTGCTCCAGAGGCACGGCGCTCTCGTCGGCATTGAGGAATTCGTAGCCGAATCGCAGGGACTGCATGTGCCGAGCGAAGTCGATGATCGGCCCGCGTATCTGGTTGTCGTCGGAGGGATCGATGATGAGGATGTCGTCGACGGCGGCGTCGACGAGGATGTTGTCGATGGTGAGGTCGCCGTGGATCGCAGCGGATTCCCGGTAGACGGCCAGATCGGGCCAGGCGTCTGGGTGGTCCTGGATGCGCCGCATCACCTGCGCGAAGTTGTCGAGCGTCTTGCCGTTGACCACGATCTGCGGGCTGCCGAGCGCCCGCTGGAGGTCCTCGTGCACCAGCGCAGCGGCCGCCACCCGCGAGATCAGCCGCTCTTCCACGTACTCGTCCCGGATCTCCGGGCGTGACGCTTCCTTCTCGAGGGTGTAGATCTCGCGGTGCATGAACGCCCACACGTCGTCGATCTTCTCGATCGCCGTCTCGAGCGCAGCCTGGTGCACGTAGTCGAAGAGCGGTCCGCTGGCGGGTCGGTACTCGAGATCGATCGCGTAGAAGTCCTCGTTGCGCTCCTCCCGCAGAGCCCTGACGAGCTGGGGGTTGCCATCACGCTCGACCAGCCAGTCGTACTGGTTGCGCAGCCGATGCTCGTATTCGGAGGGGACGAGCTTCTTGACGTAGCGGCCCTCGGGGGTCTGCGCCAGAACGGTGAGTGCGTTGGAGCCGCCCTTGAAGAACTTCACCAGCTGGAGGCGACCCGAGACCTCGAGTCGATGAACGACCTGCGAGAGCCGTTCGCCTTGGAAGTACGAGTCGAGGAAGTGCGGCATGGTCTGCGAGATGTCCTCGACCCGGACCAGCTTGTTCTCGAAGCTCGTCGTCTGGGTCACCTCGCCATGCTCGAGCGTCGGCTTGGTGGTGACGAGGAAGAGCATTATCAATCCGATCGCAGCGATCGGGAGGTTGAGCACGACGAAGGCCGCACCGGCGAACGCCGCGACCGACTCGGTCGCGCCCACGGGCACCAGGCCGAGTGTGCCGACGACCGTCTCCACGAAGTTCGCGGGATCGGCGATCCACGCGGACAGGCTGCCGACATAGGGCGCCACGGCAGCCACCACCGGATTCGCCCCGCTGCCGACACCGAGGAAGGCAGCCACCAGAAGGGCGGTGGCTCCGAAGTAGCAGATCCACGATGCCGCAGAGAATGCAGCGTAGAGCGCCAGGCGCCTTCTGTGCAGCAGCAGGCGCTGGAAGCCGAAGAGCACGCCCCAGATCCTGAAGCGCGCCTGTGCCTCGATCCGTGGGTTGAGCAGAGCGGTTCCCCGCCAGACGATCCTCAGCAGTGTGCGGTCCTCGCCCACGAAGCGCACGAACAGGAACAGAGCGACGACGCTGACGGTGAGGGCGAGCACGGCGATGCCGATCGAGAGGAGGCGGACCCCCTCGAGCAGGAAGGCCGCTAGGACGAGGAACACGGTCGACACGAGGATCGCGTCGATGAGGCGCTCGACCAGCACGGCGGCGAGCGTGTAGAGGATGCTCATCCGAAGCTTCCGGGCGATCAGAAATGCCCGGATGATCTCCCCGATCCGGAACGGGAGGACGATGTCGAAGAAGTAGCCCACCGAGAGGGCTTGGAATTGAGCCCCCAGGCTGCCCCGACGGACGTTGTCGAGCGGGATCTTCGTGCGTGCCGCGCGGAACAGATGGCCCACGAGGAGCACCAGCGCGGACCCAGCCGTCAACCACAGCGTCGTCGCTGACAGCTCCGCCAGCATCTCGAATATCTCGGCGAGCGGCGCGCGAGCCAGCGCCGCGAATACGGCGATGCCGATCGCTCCCAGCCCGAGGAGGACGAGACGGGTGCGCCCGAATCGTTCGATCACGCGAACCTGCCGATCCGGACCACCCGGATGCCGGCCGCCGCCGCGGCAGCCGCCCCAGTGTCGGAATCCTCGAAGGCGATGGCCTCGTGCGGCTCGACGCCCAGTCGACGGAGCGCGACCTCGTACGCCTCGGGATGAGGCTTGCTCTTCTCCACGTCTTCACCGAAGACGAGGACCTGGAAGGTGTCGGCGATGCCGACATGGGCCAGCACCGCGCGCGCGTTGCTCTCCTTCGCGGTGGTGACGAGTCCCGTCGCCAGCTGCGGCGCCATCTGTCGGAGGAAGCCGATGAGCGCCGTGTTGGGCACGGTCTGCTCCAGACGCTCCGCGTACGCCTCGCTCTTCCGGCGGCGGATGCCGTCGATCTGCGCCGTCGTCAAGCCTGGCAGCAGGGCGGGGATGAAGTCCCGAGAGTCCTGGCCCCACGTGCCGTCGAAGGTGGGGCGGTCGAGTTCATACCCCGCGGACTGGAAGGCCGTCCGGTAGGCGAGGTAGTTGGATTCGCGGGTGTCGACGAGAGTCCCGTCGAGGTCGAACAGCAGCGCCCGGATCTCCGTCACGATCTCGATCCTTTCACGGCGTCTGTCCCGAGGAGGGTCGCAGCGGCTCCTCCAGCGCGGCATCGGTCTCGGATCCGCCCTCCGGGTCGGCTCCTGCACGAGGCCGGGCGAAGCGGGCGAACAGCAAGCGCCCGAAGAGGAAGTTGGCCAGGAACGACAGCGGCAGCGAGGCCGCCTTGCTCACGAGGGGATGCAGGCCGAGGCCGTCGACGCCCCATTGGATGATCAGGGAGAAGACGGAGATCGAGAGCACGTACCAACCGACGAATAGCGCGAACGTCAGCACTGTGGCCTGCTGTCCGAAGGTGTATCTCGTGATGAGCAGATACAGCACGACGACCGCGGCGCCCGAACTGATCACGTTGCTCAGTCCCGCCTCGACACCGAGATGGGTGAGCAGCGCATAGAGTCCGAGGTCGACGCCCAGGCCGGCGCAGGCGCTCCACAGGAAGCGCAGCAGCTGAGAGATGAGCACTGTGAGCCGGGACGGCGCCGTCGGCTCGCCGCGCTCGGCCGCTCGTCGCTCCCGCCTCTCCTCGGAGAGGCGGAGCCGACGCGCTCGGGCGAACACGATCAGACCCGCTCCGGCGATCACCGCCAGGGCACCGATCAGCACAGCCGGGATCAGGACGCGCACGCCGATGGGCGCGTAGGCCACCTCGAGCCGCCCTGCCTCGGTACCTGCGGGGAGGTCGATCTCGACGATCGCCCCGTCGAGCGTAGACACCGGCATGTTGCGTCCGTCGAGTGTGGCGGTGATCCCCGGCCAGAACGGGACGGCGAGCACGACCGCCCCGCCATCGGACGCCGTGACCGTGTATTCATCCATGGGCTGACCGACGTACGCCGGGCCGCTGGCGAACTTCGACGCGATCGTCACGCCCGCAGCCGCCCAGGTGATGCGCCCCGGCAGCTCGTCGTTCCGTTCGTAGAATCGCCATTCGGACGACTCATCCGTCAGAGTCCATTCCTCGTCGAGGTAGGCCCGAATCGCAGCGGGTGCGTCCTGCGCGAGCACGATCCTGTCCTGGCTCGTGAGATCGAGCCAGGTCTCTCCGGTGAGCGGCTCACGTTCCAGCAGAGCGGCTCCGGAGTCGGCCGGGCCGCCGCACTGCAAGCCGAGATAGTCCTCGCACACGTGCCGCTGGTAGTCCTTCTGGCCGATCGCAAGCGAGCCGAAGCCGGGCTTCAGTCCAGCGAGGAGGTTGCCGTTGCCCTCCATGACCCCCGTCTCCCATCCGCGGTCGGGTGACGCCGTCCAGTCGAGGACTGTCACCGAGGTGTCGGTCAGGATGGACCTTTCCCGGTAGCTCTGCTCCGTCACTCCCGTCGCGGGCTGAGCGCTGCGCAGCAGTCGGTACGGAGCACCGTCGACGGAGGACGTGCCGACACCCTGCCGGTCAGCGGTCGTCTCGAGTGAGACCATGGCGCGCTCCTGGATGAACCAGGTGCTGGCGGTGCCGAGGACGAGAAGGACCGCAGCCGCCACGCGCCAGCGGCCGTTGCGCGCGAGGAGTGCCATCGCGGCAATCACCACGGCCGCGGTCACGAGTCCGCCGACGATATGCCATTCGACGAGACGCGGGGACCGGAACGCCGCGAGAAGCACCTGACCCGCCACGAGGGACCCGGCCAGGATGATCCGGCCGCGTGTGACTCGGCGCGCGCCGCTCACGGCGACGGCCGCGAGGATCGGCAGGGCGGTCTGCGCTACCACCACGTACCGCAGGGGCACCCGGAACCCGCCGATGACGGCGGGCAGCTGCGTGGCGAGGAGCGCGACTGCCACCAGAGCGAGCGCTGTCGGCACGCCGCGCAGCCTCACGGCGCGGGGCCAGTCGACGAATGCGAGCAGCGGCACCGCGAAGATGGCCGTGCTCAGCGCCATGACCGGCGCCACGGCGCCGCCCCACGCGTTGAGCTCTCCCGTGAGGGTTGCGCCGCCCAGCGCCGCATCGAGCAGATTGGGCACCGCGAAGCCGGTGTTGGCCAGGATCCCGGACGGCGTCGGCCGCTCCAGCACGGAGGTCGACCCCACCAGGGTCAGCAGGGTGGGCGCGGCGACGAGCGCTCCGCCGACGCAGGCGAGCGCCCTGCCGAGCACCTCGGCGTGGGTCAGGACGGATCGCCACGATCCATAGGCGCGTCGTCGCTGCACGATCTCGACGACGAACACCAGGACGGCGAAGGGAATCAGGTACGGGTTGCCGCTCGCCAGCACTCCGGTCAGTCCCACGCCGGCCGCGATCGCGCCGACCGCGGTCCGAGTGGACAGGCCGAACCAGAACCAGACGAGCCAGCCGACGCTCCACAGCATGGGCCACCACGCGCTGCCGAACCACATGAGGAAGCCCCCGGTGGCGACGCCGATGGCCGCGCCGACGACCAGCCAGAGATGCGCGCGGAGATGCCAGGCGAGAGCGACGACACCCGTGCCCAGCACGAGCATCGAGATGCCCGCCACGATCCATGACACCGTCAGGTAGTCGTCGGAGTGCGAGATGATCGCCTGGACGATCCAGTGGAGGGGGTCGAGCGCGCCGTACTGGATGTCGACGGTGAACGCTCCGGCGACGCCGAGGTCGGGATCCATCAGCGCGGGGATGCCGCCGTGCGCCGTGCGTCCGAGCCACCACCAGGCGGGCCCGAACTGAGCCTCCGAGTCGTCGAACCAGAAGAAGCGCGGCGCGATCGCACGCATCAGCGCCAGCACCGCTATCTGGAGAGGCAGGTAGACCGCGTAGGCGGTGATCAGCTGCCGGAACGGCGAACGTGGTGGCACTGTGTGGACCCGACCTCTGCAGTTGCACGCCCGCTGGGTGCCCGCGCGGCACCCGGAGCGCCGGGCCATGCTAGCAATCCGGAGGCGCCAGCGACCCCCGAACGGGTGGCGTGTCTGCACCCTGCAGCGAGTGGTCGATCAGTTCGAAGCGCTGCAGTACACGTAGCCGTCGGCGAGCATCGCGGAGCCCGCGCCGCACGCTCGGTCGGCTCCCGCTCGCGCGAGCTCTTCCCGATCCAGATCGCGCCACACCGGCAGCAGCCAGATCCCGGAGGTGTCTTCGTCATCCCCCGCAAGAACAGGCGGTCTGTCTGCGAGAAGCGCGATGGGAACCATGGGCCCCCAGTCACCGCGAATGCGGTCCCCCGGCAGACCGTCGACGAGCGCGGCAGCTGTGCGCTGGTCGGCGAGCGTCTCCCCCACGGGGTGATAGGCGAAAGCCACCCGGGCGCCGATGGACCAGCCGAGCGCGACCAGCGCCAGCGTGCCCGCCAGGATGACGAGGGATGGGGGGCGGTTCGTCCGGATGGCGGGACCACGGGAGCCGACGGCGCGCAGTGCGCCCACGCCGAGCCCGGCGACGAGTGCGCCGACCGCGAGCACTCCCGGCGAAGGGTGTCGGATCCATACGGGTTGGTGGATGGAGACGAGCCACCAGCCGACCCATGAGCCGAAGAGGAGCGCGGCGAGCAGCCAGCCGGTCGCGCTGGTTCCGGCACCCGTGCGCAGGTCGAGAAGTGAGAGCACCACGAGGCCGACCACGAGGAGAAGGACCACGACGATGGGCAGGCCCCATGCGGCCAACAGGGTCCGCACCTTGTCGAGGGGAGGCGAATCGAAGCCGGACTGCCCGCCGCTTCGGAGGAAGTAGTAGCTGTCGCGCGTCGAGGTCACATACGCGGATCGGCCGAGGGCGATGAGCTTGGCGCTCTCGAAGAGAGTGGTGGGGATGATCGTCGTTCCGATGAAGCCGCCCGCCGCGAGAAGGCGACGGCGCAGCTGCGGCCCCATGGTGATCACCAGCACCACCAGAAGGGCGGGGACGGACAGCACCGCCAGGTTCTTGCATTGGATCGCGATTCCCACGAAGAGCCCGGCGAGCCAGGGACGCGATCTGAGGAAGCGGATCGCGAGGAGTGTGAAGGCGGCTGCGGGCATCTCGCCGAGCACGTCGGTGAGACCCTGAACCGGCGAGTCGGTGATCCCGCCGTTGAAGGCGAGCACCACGCCCACAGCCGCTGCCCCTCCCCACCGTCCTCCATGCTGGCGTCCGACAGCGAACGCGGCCACGGCGAGGAGGACGGCGAATGCCGCCATCACCCCGCGCCCGGCAAGGACCGGGTCGACCCCCAGCAGGAGAGGCACGGCGATGGGCAGGAGGACGACGGGTCCGGTGGAGATGCGGAAGTCGAAGGAGGTGGGCACGCTGCCGATCAGGACTCCGAAGCTCGAGTAGCCGTCGCCCCGCGCCACGCTGAGGGGCACCGACAGGTTGTACGCCTCGTCCTCCCACAGCCGGGTGATCGCGAACCCGGGGACCAGAAGCGCGACGAAGGACGCGATCAGGACGCAGATGCAGACCAGATACGCGATGGAGCCGAAACTCGACGGCAGGCCTCTCGTCGTCGACTTGAGGCCGCTCACGTCGTGCGTCGTCTCGTCCCGTGCTCTCCCGATCCACTGAGCGCAGGGCGCAGTCGCAGCACCCGGAGCCGCAGCACCTCGAGCGCCGCATCGCGGGAGAAGCGTAGGAGCCGCCCGGATGGCAGTGCTGGTCGGCGCTCCCCCGATCCGTTCCACATGGTTCCGAGCACGGAGGCGCCTCGCCTGGGGATGCTCTGCACCCTCACGTAGTGCACCCGCAGATCCTGGGCACGCTCGAGGAGCGAGAAGTGGATGTGGGGAACGAGCGATGACTCGGGGATGAGGGAGATGAGCCGCTCGATCGCCGGACGCCGGTACACCCGCAGCGGGGTGTTCACGTCCGGGATCCGATGGCCGGCGAGCAGGGCCGCCACGAAGGAGGTGACGGCGGTGATCACCCGCCGGAACCAGGGATCGGTGCGAGAGGTACGGACACCGTGCACGACGTCCGCCCCGTGCAACGCGGCGAGCGCGCGCCGGAAGTCGGAGCCGATGAACTGCCCGTCGCCGTCGACGTGGATGATCACGTCGACGTCCAGCAGCAGGCCCTCGCGATACGCGTTCAGGGCAGTCGGACCGTGGCCGCGGTTGCTCGGGCTGCGGACGGAGACCACCTCCGCTCCGACGATCCGCAGCTCTTCCAGAACGGCGGCGGTCGAATCGGTCGAGAGGTCGTCCACCACGACGAAGTGCAACGAGGAGACGACCGGGCGAAGCGATTCGGCGATCTCGGCGAGGAAGACGGGGAGCGACTCGGCCTCGTTGTAGGCGGGCATCACGACCGCGACTGGCATCCCCGGCCCGTCGGTGCGCCCCCTGGCCGGCTCCGTCACGAGGTGTAGCGTAGCCGAGCCGGACACGGAGGACGACCGATGAAGAGACTGCTGCGATCAGGACTCAAGTTCCTGCTCGTGGGCGGGCTCAGCACCGCGATCGAGCTCGCGGCGTTCAATCTGTTCGTGCTCGTCTGGCGGTGGGATCCGGTGTCGGCGAAGGTCGTCTCCTCGCTGATCGCTCTGGTGAACGCCTACGTCGGGAATCGGGAGTGGGCCTTCCGGCACCGTCGTGGGCGTTCGCGCTGGATCGAGCTCTTGGCCTTCGTCGCCGTGAACGTCGCGTGCACCGCCCTCGGTGCCGGCCTCATCTCGGCCGGCATCTGGCTGATGGGTCCTCCCGAACCGCTGGCACTCAATCTCATCAATCTCGCCAGCATCGCCGTCGTGGTGGTCGTGCGCTTCGTGCTCTATCACTTCATCGTGTTCCGCGCCTCCGCCGAGGCTCCCCTCCAGTCGTCGATCGCACCGTCGCTGAGTGTCTGAAGTCAGCCTGATCGCCGCAGTCGCGGTGGCCGTCACGCTCGCCCTCCTGCCCGGCGCGGGGATCGGACTGCTGCTGCGACTGCGCGGCATCCTGCTGCTGGCCGTCGCGGGTCCCATCTCGATTGCCCTCATCGCGGTGACCGCGGTGGTCGCATCCTGGCTCGGCATCCCCTTCGGCGGATGGACGGTCGCCGTGGCGGTCGTGCTGGGATGGGCGGCCGCCGCTCTCGTCGGACGCCGGGTCCGGCCGCGAGAGCGCGAGCCTCACGAGTCATGGTCGGTGGGCACGGTCGTCACCGGCCTGGCGGCCGCGGCCGCCACTGCTGCCGTCGCCGTCATCGCCTTCTCCGGCGATCTCGCCAGCCTTCCCAGCCAGACCTACGACGGCGTCTTCCACCTGAACGCGGTCTCGTACATCCTCGACAGCGGCAACGGCTCGTCCTTCGACCTCTATCGGATGACCCATCCGGGTCCGGGTTCCGTCGAGTTCTATCCGGCCGCCTGGCACGATCTCGTCGCCCTCGTCGTGCTCCTCAGCGGAGCATCGATTCCCGTGGCGACCGCCGCAGCCTGGATCGCCACCTCCGGGGCCGTCTTCGCGCTGGGCAGCGCCCTCTTCGCCGCGGAGGCGTGCCGCTCGCTCCCGCGCCCAGACCTGGCGGCGCCCATCGCCGCCGTTGCGGCGTCCTTCGGGGCGGCGGCCCCGTTCGTCCTGCTCTCGTGGGGCGTGCTGTACCCGACCGCGCTCGCCTACTCGCTCATCCCCGCCGGGCTCGGTCTTATCCTCCGCCTCGTCCGAGTGCGTGGACATCGCGCAGGCACGGTCGCGCTGCTCATCGTCTGGCTCGCGGCCACGGGGCTCGCCCATCCGCGGTCGCTGCCCAGCGTGATGCTCATCGTCCTGCCCCTTGCCGCTGCCGGCGTCGGCGGCGCGATACGACGCGGCTGGGTCGACGCATCGACACGACGCCGCACCGTCGGGTGGACCCTCGCGGGGGTCATCGCTCTCGTTGCGGCCGTCGGCGCGTTCTCCATCGCCGTTCTCGTCTACTTCGATGCCGCGTCCAGGCCCATCTCGGATCGACTCAACGGCGGCCCCGCCACTGCGCACCAGGGCTTCGGCGAGTCGCTGCTCCAGGCGCTGCTCGTCGCTCCTCCGTCGGGACCGGGCGAGTCGACTCTCGCCCCCACGCCCCTCTTCGCCGCCGTGCTCGTGATCGGGTTGGCCGTCTGCTGCCTGCATCGCTCGACACGGTGGCTCGTCGGCGCGTTCGCGCTGACAGCTCTGCTCTATGCGTTGAGCGCCGGCAGCAACGGCGACTTCGCCAAGATCGCGACGGGCATCTGGTACAAGGACAAGTTCCGGCTCTTCGCCATCCTCGGCACGCTCAGCCCTGTGCTCGTCGCGGCCGGCGCCGCCATGCTGGCCGACCGAGTGAGCCGGATCCGCGGCCTGGAACCGTGGGGAACGCGCCGGTTCCTGATCGTCGCGGTGGCGATCAGTGCGGTGCTGGCCGGCACGAGCTGGTGGGGCCCGACCCTGACCGGCATGCACCGAGCGATCGCCGACACCGTGACCGTGACCGATGCGAAGGACGGACGGCTCCTCGACAGCGACGAACTCGCTCTCATCCGCCGGCTGCCCGAGCTCATCCCCGATGCAGACGAGGCCGTCGTCGGCAACCCCTGGAACGGCTCGGTGCTGGTCTGGGCCGAGGGTGCACGCCGAGCGGTCTTCCCCCACCTGATCGGAGACTGGGACCCGGATCGCCTCATCGTCCTGGAGAAGCTGGACCAGGCGGGATCCGATCCCGAAGTGTGCGCGGCCCTCGATCGTCTCGACGCGCACTACCTCTTCGCCTCGGAGGGCCTGCTCTGGAACGGCGATCCGCAGGCTCAGGCCTTCTCGGTCGTCGACCGGGCGCCCGAGGCGCCCGGATTCACCGAGATCGCACGCTCGGGCGGCAGCGCCCTGTTCCGCATCACCGCGTGCGACGGCTGACCGTCGTCCTCGCGAGACATAGCAGGAACTGCTTCCGGTTCCTTTCAGGGCCGCGCGGATAGGCTCACCCGTGGAATGGTGACCCTTCGCGTGATCGTGGATGACGACGCCGATCGCCCCGCGCATCGGCCTGCCAGCTATGCCCGTGACCTGATCCGCGAACTGATCGCGACGGCGCCGCGGGGCGCCGACGTCGAAGGCCTCGTGCCGTCCACCGATGCCGAGGACATCGCGGAAGTAGACGCCGCCCTGCCCGGCCTGGTTCGCGTGAGTGCCCTTCCTCTCGCACGGAGAGAGCTGGTCCGTGCATGGCAGAGCAGCCGTGCGACGAGCTCGATGGACGGCATGATCCATGCTCCAGGGCTTCTCGCTCCTCTGCGCAAGCACGACCGTCGCCTGACAGTGGGCACGCAGACGGTCGTGACGATCCACGATGCGATGCCGTGGCTCTTGCCCAGGTTCGGTGGCGACCATGCATCGTGGCTCCGGCAGATGGCCAAGCGTGCGATAAAGCACGCCGACGCCATCGTCGTGCCAACCCATGCGGTGGCCGCCGAGCTCGCGGGGCTCTTGCCGTTCGGCGAGCGACTGCGTGTCATCGGGACCGCAGCGCGGTCAGCACTTCGGTTGCCCGGCGATGTCGACGCTGTCGCAGAGTCGCTCGGGCTGCCGTCGGAGTATCTGCTCACGAGCGCGTCGATGGATCCGCTCGACGGTCTGGTTCCTCTGCTCAGCGCGCTCGCGTCGCCCGAGGCACCACAGATGCCCCTTGTGCTCGTCGGCATCCGCGCTCCCCAGGCGGGAGCCTATGAGCAGGCGCTGGCTCAGGCGGGCTTGCCTGCTCAGCGCGCGATCCGCCTGATCGAGCCGTCGATGTCCGAACTCGCTGTCGCCATCAGTCGCGCCGTAGCTGTCGTGATACCCGATCATTACGCGGCCACCGGGCAGCGTGCCATCGAAGCGCTGGCCCTCGGGGTGCCGGTCATCCACTCCGACTCAGCCGCTCTGATGGAGGTCGTCGATGGGGCGGGTGTCGTGGTGGAGCGCGAGCCGTCCGCGGGCTATCCCGAGCGCCTCGCCGGCGCGATGGCCACCACGCTGGCTGACACGGCGGGCATGGAGCGATTGCGCGTGATGAGCATCGATCGCGCGCGGGCATTCAGCTGGCGCGACACGGCCGAGAAGGTGTGGAGTCTGCACGCCGACCTCTGACCGAGAGTCGCGCCGATGGGCTACCAGCGGCGTCCGACGACGGCGCGCACGATGACGCCGATCACGAAGAGCACGGTCATCGCCAAGGCGATCGCCAGCACCGTGGCAAGCAGAGCGTTCGACGGCGGGCTCACTGGCGCCGCGCTGCTCGCGGCATCTCCCTCACCGGCTGAGGATGCGTCCGCCTCCACTCCGGTCGGCCGGGGACCGGGCACAGTGGACGCGGTGGGCGACGGAGCAGATGCCTGGGTGCGGGGAATGGGCGAAGTCGACGAGACTGCGGACGGGGACGCCTGCGAGGCGGTCCCTCCGGTCGAAGCGGTTGACACCTCGGCGAGGTCCGAATGCGTCGCTTCGGCCGTCGAGGTCGTTGCAGGGGCTACGGGCGTGGCCCCTACCGGCGCCTCCGCCTGTAGCGGCGCCGGAGCGGCGGGCGCCTGAACGATCGGCGCTGGCTGCGCAGGAGCCGGGTCCGCAGGAGCCGGCAGCGCAGGAGCCGGCGGAGCAGGAGCCGGCGGAGCTGGAATCGGTGCTGCGGGCGCCGGTGCAGGCGCAGGCGCCTGCACGACGGGCGCGGGTGTGAGCACGCGGCCGATCAGCCCTTCCACGTCACCGGACAGCGAGTCGTGGAAGATGCCGCTGACCAGGTCGCCGAGCCCACCGCCGCTCGAGTCGTGATGTCCGAACCCGGTCGCGAACACGGGCGCGGCGACGGCCGGGCCGACGAGCGCGCCGAGGACGATTCCGGCAGTCGCCACGAGGCGCAGACGGCGACCGGATGCGGAAGGCGCCTCGCGCGGGCGCGGCGAAGAGAGGGGTGGTCGGGGCAACCGGGGCTCGTCTCGGGTAGTTGAGCGGGGGTGCGAGAAACCTATCAGCCGCCCGCGAGTCGCGAGAGCGCCGGGATCACTCCGCGTTGCCCGGCATTCCGACTATTTAGAGGCCTTCGCCGCGATCGACTCGTGCAGGGCGTCGTTCTTCTTCTCGACCTGCTCCGCCAGGTCCTCGGCGAAGGCGGCGAGCTTGGCGTCGAGCGCGTCATCCGATGTGGCGAGGATCTTCACCGCGAGCAGACCGGCGTTGCGCGCTCCGCCGATCGAGACTGTCGCGACGGGAACACCGGCGGGCATCTGAACGATCGACAGCAGGGAGTCGAGCCCGTCGAGTCTGCTCAGCGGGACGGGCACCCCGACGACGGGGAGGGTAGTGACGCTGGCGAGCATGCCCGGCAGGTGCGCGGCTCCGCCGGCTCCCGCGATGATGACGCGGATGCCGCGTTCGCGGGCGATCTTGCCGTAGGCGAGCATCCGCTCGGGTGTCCGGTGCGCGCTCAGCACCTCGACCTCGAACGGCACATCGAATTCGGCGAGCGCGTCGGCAGCCGCCTCCATCACCGACCAGTCGGAGTCGGAGCCCATGACCACTCCGACGATCGGATCCGCGGTCTCGTCCGTCCTCCCGGGTGTCGCTGCGGGAGAGGGATTCGTCGGGGTGGGCGTGCCCTGCACGGTGAAGCCGATGATGCGTTCCGCCATGCTCGCAATCGTATGGCGTGCTGCTCCGCCGACTGCATCGACCGAACTGCCCAGTTCTGCCGCCTGGAACGTGCGCCAGGCGGCAGAACTGGGCAGCTCAGGTCGCTCGCTGCGCTCAGTCGAAGGCGGCAGCTGCGGCGCGCGCCTGGTAGACGACCTCGTCGAGGTCGTCCCCTCCGACGGTGACGTGGCCGACCTTGCGGCCCGGACGTGGATCCTTGCCGTAGTTGTGCACCTTGGCGGTCGGCTGATCGGCGAGCACACGTGGGTAGCGGTCGGCGAGCGTCCCCGTGGCGGGGCCGCCGAGGATGTTCACCATGACGCTCCAGGTGTCGCGGCATCCCGTCGCGCCGAGCGGCAGATCCAGGACGGCTCGAAGGTGCTGCTCGAACTGGCTGGTCGTCGACCCGTCGATGGTCCAGTGACCCGAGTTGTGCGGGCGCATGGCGAGCTCGTTGACGAGGACTCGGTCATCGGTCGTCTCGAACAGCTCGACGGCGAGCACACCGGTCACGTCGAGACCCTCGGCGACCCGGTAGGCGATGTCGCTGGCGGTATCGCTCAGCGAGCCCGCCGACCTCGGCGCGGGAGCGAGGACCTCGGCGCAGACGCCGCCGCGCTGCACGGTCTCGACGAGCGGCCAGGCGGCGATCTCTCCCGACGGCCGACGGGCGACGAGCTGGGCGAGCTCACGACGGAACTCCACCAGCTCCTCGACCAGGAGGTCTCCCCCGGCGGCGTCGAACCAGTCCGCGACCTCGCTCGCGCTGCTGACCACGCGGACGCCCTTGCCGTCGTACCCGCCGCGCGGAGTCTTCACCACTGCGCGACCGTCATGGTCGGCGAGGAACTCGGCGAGCTCACCGGCATCCGACACCCGCGCCCAGTCGGGCACCGGGAGACCGAGCTGGCCCAGGCGCTCGCGCATCAGCAGCTTGTCCTGCGCGTACAGGAGGGCGTGCGGGCCGGGCCGGACCTGCACACCGCGAGCTACGAGTTCTCGAAGAATCGGCTGAGGAACGTGCTCGTGATCGAAGGTGATCACGTCGACGCCTTCCGCGAAGGCGAGCACGGTGGCGGAGTCCCGGTAGTCCCCTACTTCGCTGACGGCGAGCCGCGCCGACGATTCCGGCGTCTCTCCGAGAACCTTGATCTCGATGCCCAGCTCGATCGCCGCGGGGATCATCATCCGGGCCAGCTGGCCGCCGCCGACCACTCCGACGCTCAGACTCACGTAACCCCCACTGCTTAGACTGCCGACTTCCGCAGACCATCTTCGCCCATCGACTGGACTCCCGCATGACCGCATCCGCACGGAACGCCGCCTCGTCGGCGGCTGCGACCGCGAATGCCGGAGGCCAGCCGACGGCCGGATCGGCCGCCACTGCGGGGTTGCGTAGTCGGATCCCCGTGCGCCTCCAGGCGCTGATGGCTCAGCTGACGAAGTTCGCGCTCGTCGGCGGCGTCGGCTTCGCGCTGGACTTCGGCATCTTCAACCTGCTGCGGGCGACCGTCCTCTCCCCCGAGAGTGTGCATGAGGGTCCGCTGATCGCGAAGCTGATCTCCACCGCGGTGGCGATCGTCGCGAACTGGCTCGGCAACCGGTATTGGACGTTCGGCCCGCACCGCCGCAGCAATGGCGCAGCGGAAGGGCTGGAGTTCTTCGCGGTCAGCCTGCTCGGCATGGGCATCGGCCTCGCCTGCCTGTGGGTCTCGCACTACCTGCTCGGCTTCACCTCGCTGTTAGCCGACAACATCTCCTCGAATGTGATCGGGCTCGTGCTCGGCTCGATCGTCCGGTTCGCGCTGTATCGGTACTGGGTGTTCCACCCGAAGCGCGCTGGTCGCTGACGATCGGAGCCTCCGGGGACCCGACGTTGTCGAGCAGCGTCGTCAATGCCTGCTGGCGGGCGGACCGGCTGCCCTCCAAGAGTCGGCGACAGCCGGGACCCCGTCAGACCCTCGTCGGCTCCACTGCTCGCTCGGCCGGTAGGACATGGCCGAGGTCCGCTCCCTTTGCGGCGGACAGCGGGTGGGAGGCAGGCGTTCCCGACCTCACTGACTCTGCAGACCGTGGCGGGGACGTCACAGATCCAGGTGCATATCGGAGGCCCGCCTCGACCCTCCTCCGCAGAATGGGGCCGAGGGGCCTCTCGACGAGACGGTGAATGAGATAGGCGACCAAGAAGAGTCCCCCGAGCACGATGGCGAGGACGACCGTCTTCGGAAGGGCCGGGTAGAGCATCGAGATCGCCCACCAGCCGATGACCATGTGCAGCAGGTAGATCGGGTAGGTGAGAGAGCCCGCGAGGGTGAGCCATCTCCAGCTGATACTGGCCAGCCTCGTCTGACTGATCAGAGCGATGATGGCGATGAAGGCGGTGAAGAGGGCCGCGATGACCGTGGGGTTCGCCGGTATCGATGTCTGCTCCGTGATGCGCTGCACCACGTCGACATAGGCGATCCGGACCATGAGTGTCCAATTGAGCAGGAGCGCGAGCCCGGAGACCAAGGTCCAGCCCTCTCGGAAGATCAGGTAGAGGATCATGCCTGCCGCGAAGAACGGCGCGTAGCGCGGCATCAGCAGGTCATTGACGATCGGGAGTCCGAGCACGGTCAGCAGGCTGCCGACGACGGGCCAGGCGATCGCCAGCAGCAGCACACGCTGCCGGGTGATGCCCACCATGAGGAACACGCCGAGGATCACGTAGAACTTGAGTTCCGCCCAGAGGGACCAGTAGACGCCGTCGACGTGCGGGACGCCGAAGGCCTCCTGCATCATCGTCAGGTTGATCAGGACGCCGAAGGGCCTCACCGAATCCCAGGACCCCCCGATCCACAGACCACGGTTGAAGAACAGGACCGTGGCGGTCAGGATGACCGCCACCCAGTAGGCCGGATACAGACGACCGACCCGCGAGGCGACGAATTTGGGAAGGTCAGCCCCCCAGGCACTCATCAGCACCACGAAGCCGCTGATGAGAAAGAAGAAGTCGACGCCCATCAGGCCATAGGACGTCACAGTGCTCAGCGGCGCCCAGAGCACCTGGGGGGCATCGTTGCCCCAGGCGACGTTGACGCGAGAGGTGTAGTGAAACAGCACCACCGACAGCGCGGCTATGAGACGCATGGCATCCAGAAGGCGCAGACGTCCGTGTCCGGTCACCTGATTCGCGCGTACCTCGACCACTGAGCCCCCCTTTGTCCTGGATGACCCTAAGCGAGCACCCGCAGACGGGGGCCAGCGACACTCAAGCAAATCGAACCTCGACCCGAGCGGCCGTGGGCCACGCCACCGACCGTCCATCACGACGAGTCGCATCCAGAGCACCTTGCTCCTCAGCCAACGGACTTCTTCGACCCGAGGTAGCTGAGCCGCGGAGCGGGCTCAGCTACCTCGGGTCGAAGGGCCTGCGGGTGGCGTCGAGCTGCTGCTGGCGCGTGGTCGCGACGTGGGTGCTGTTCTCCATCAGATCCGCCAGCGTCGCCTGCACGAGAGCGGCCCGCGGCACGTCACGCAGCACGATGGGGCGGTCGGCGCCCGAATCGATCCGGATGTCGCCGCTGCCGACCACGAACTGCAGCGGTCCGCGGCGCAGCGTCACTGCGTAGCCGCGGGTGTGCATCAGCTCCTGACGCTCGCGGGTGAAGAAGCCGCTCTTCAGCACCACCCGACGCGTCGTGATCACGTAGACCCGGCTGAGCCAGAAGAGGTAGGGGAACAGCACGACGAACAGGGCGACGGTGGCCGCCACGAAGGCGAGCGCGATGTTCTCCCACTGCTCGGGGAGCCGGCCGTAGAGGTAGGCGGTGGTACCGGCGATCAGCACGAGGAGGACGGCCGGCAGGATCAGCCGCCGACCGGAGGTGTGCAGCCGGGCGATCACGGTCTCGGGCTGCTCCATGCGACCCGATCGGCCGCCGAGGTTCCCGGTCTGGCTCCCCTTCGGGGCGCCGGGCGCGCTCGATCGAGAGCCGCGTCGAGTGCCCCCGACCCCGGCGCTCGTCATGCCCCCGCCCGTGCCATGTGCCTACTTATACCGCAGGTGGGTCACGTCGCCCGCGGCGACAGCCAGGCGTTGCGCAGTCGTTGCATTCGTGACCAGCAGTCGACCCGTCTCGTCGATGTCGGCGGCCTCGCCGACGAGCTCCTCCCCGGACGGCAGGATGACCCGGACGGATCGTCCGAGGGTGCCGCACGCCACTCGGACCGCCGCGTGGACTCCGCCGCGCTCGGCATCGCCGCCCGCCGCGTCGAATGAGCCGAGCAGCGCGGACAGCTCGGTCAGGTAGGCGGCCAGCAAGGGGTCGATGGCCGTGTCCGCCCCCTGGATCAGCAGCGAGGTCGCGGTCGGGACGGGCAGCTCGCGCTCATCGAGCGTGAGGTTGACGCCGGAGCCGACGACGACCCCACTGGCGTCGGGCAGCAGCTCGGCGAGGATGCCGCTCACCTTCAAGCCGTCGATCAGGACGTCGTTCGGCCATTTGAGCTCGGCCCGCGCGCCGGCGGCAGTCACTGCGCGGGTCATCGCGACTCCGGCGATCAGGGGCAGCCACCCCCAGGTGTCGAGCGGACTCCGCGGCCGGAGGAGGACGGAGGCGGCCAGCGCCGAGCGGGGCGGCGTCGTCCACACCCGGCCGAGTCGCCCGCGGCCCGCGGTCTGCGTGTCCGTGGCGACGACGGAGAGACTCGGCAGCGGATCGTCGCCGGAGGCCCGCACGCGACCGAGCAGATCGTCATTGGTCGACGGCGACTCGTCGAGCCACCAGAGACGGGCGGCGATATCCGCCGAGAGCGGGAGCTGCATGAGTTCGACGCTAGTGCCCACCCGGTCCGAGTGTCATAGGAGACCCTCAACTGACACCCGTCCAGCTCCCAGTCTGCCGGCGCCTCGCCGTTTATGATTGCCGACGTGAACGCGCAGCAGACCCCGCCGTCGCGGGTGCTCGTCGTGATCCCGACCTACAACGAGCTGCAGAACCTGCCGATCGTGACGGGTGCGGTTCAGGCTCTCCCCGCAGTGAACGGCCGCAGCATCGACATCCTCGTGGTCGATGACGGCAGTCCCGACGGCACCGGCGAGCTGGCCGATCGGCTGGCGGCGGAGCACGGCGAGCTGCACGTCCTGCATCGGATCACGAAGGACGGCCTCGGTCGCGCCTATCTCGCGGGCTTCGCATGGGCCATCGCCCACGACTACGACGTGGTCGTCGAGATGGACGCCGACGGCTCCCACCCGCCGGAATCGCTCCCCGCACTCCTCGACGTGCTCGCTCGGCGCCCGGACGTCGGGCTGGTCATCGGATCGCGCTGGATCCCGGGCGGACGCCTCGTGGACTGGGGAGCGGCCCGGCAGTGGCTGAGCCGCGGCGGCAATCGCTACGCCCGCACCCTGCTGCAGCTGCCCGTGCACGACTGCACCGCCGGCTACCGCGCCTACCGGACATCCGTGCTGGCCGGCATCGACCTCGACGACGTGCACTCCCACGGCTACTGCTTCCAGATCGAGATGACTCTGCGGGTGCGCGACGCTCGCGTGCCCATGGTCGAGGTGCCGATCGTCTTCCGGGACCGGATCGCGGGCACCTCGAAGATGAGCAAGAGCATCGTGGCCGAAGCCATGCTGCGCGTCACCTACTGGGGGCTGCTGCGCGCCCTCCGCAGCGCGCGACACCAGTTCCAGCTCCGTCGCGCCTGAACCGCGCTCCGCTACGCCTTCGCCGGAACTGAGTACAGGTCTGGCATTTGTGCGATTCGTCAACAAGTCGGGCGGTTGGGCCGCCGGTAGGGTGAACCGCGTGACCCTGAAGGATCCAGCACAGACTGATCTCACGACATCCAGCGATCCATCGGGGGTCGAGGCACCCACGCCGACTGCGCCTGACATGCGCACCACGGCGGGCAAGCTGCAGGACCTCAACAACCGGTATCACGAGGCGGTCACCGCGAGCGGCCAGGCCGCGATCGCCAAGCAGCACGCCAAGGGCAAGAAGACCGCTCGGGAGCGGATCGACCAGCTCCTCGACCACGGCTCGTTCGTCGAGCTCGACGAGTTCGTCCGCCACCGCACGCACGCATTCGGGATGGACAGGAACCGTCCGTACGGCGATGCCGTCGTCACCGGCCTCGGCACCATCCACGGCCGTCAGGTGGCGGTCTACTCCCAGGACTTCACCATCTTCGGCGGATCGCTCGGCGAGGTCGCCGGCGAGAAGATCATCAAGGTCATGCAGCACGCCATCAAGACCGGCGTGCCGATCATCGGCATCCTCGATTCGGGTGGGGCGCGCATCCAGGAGGGCGTCGTCGCCCTCGGCAAGTACGGCGAGATCTTCCGCCAGAACACGGCGGCGTCCGGGGTCATCCCGCAGATCTCGATCGTGATGGGCCCGGCCGCGGGCGGCGCCGTCTACTCCCCCGCGCTCACCGACTTCGTGATCATGGTCGACAAGACCAGCCAGATGTTCGTGACCGGACCCGACGTGATCAAGACCGTGACCGGCGAGGACGTCGGCATGGAGGAGCTGGGCGGCGCGCTCACCCACAACACCCGCTCGGGCGTCGCGCACTACCTGGCCAGCGACGAGGACGACGCACTCGACTACGCGCGCTCGCTGCTCGCCTTCCTGCCCGACAACAACCTCTCGGACGCTCCTGTCTATGACGCCGAGCCCGAGCTGGAGATCACCGACGCCGACCGACGGCTGAACACGATCATCCCGGACAGCCCCAACCAGCCCTACGACGTGCACACCGTCATCGAGCACATCGTCGACGACGGCGAGTTCCTCGAGACCCAGCCGCTGTTCGCACCCAACATCGTCGTCGGCTTCGGCCGGATCGAAGGGCGCTCGGTGGGCATCGTCGCCAATCAGCCCAGCGCGATGGCGGGGACGCTCAACATCGAGGCCGGCGAGAAGGCCGCACGCTTCGTGCGGTTCTGCGACGCGTTCTCGATCCCGATCCTCACCCTGGTCGATGTGCCCGGCTACCTGCCGGGGACGGATCAGGAGTGGACCGGCGTCATCCGCCGTGGGGCGAAGCTGCTCTACGCGTATGCCGAGGCCACGGTCCCCCTCGTCACCGTGATCACCCGCAAGGCCTACGGCGGGGCCTACATCGTGATGGGCTCCAAGCAACTCGGCGCCGACCTCAACTACGCCTGGCCGACCGCGGAGATCGCCGTCATGGGCGGCCAGGGCGCGGTGAACATCCTCTACCGCGGCGAGATCCGCAAGGCCGAGGAGGCCGGCGAGGACGTCGCCGCCGTCCGCACCCGTCTGGCCAACGAGTACACCTACAACGTCGCCAGCCCGTTCCTCGCGGCGGAGCGCGGCGAGCTCGACGGCGTGATCGAGCCCGCGGCCACCCGCGTGGTCGTGCTCAAGGCGATGCGGGCGCTGCGCACCAAGCGCGCCAGCCTGCCGCCCAAGAAGCATGGGAACATCCCGCTGTGAGCCCCGACGAGCGATCAGGCGACGTGCGATCAGGCGACGAGCCGTCGGGCCGGGAGCCCGAGGAGACGCCGGTGGACGTGCGCGTCACCTCTGGCGTTCCCACCGACGAGGAGACGGCCGCGGTCATCGCGGTCCTCCAGGCGCTCCCTCGGATCACCGCGGTGAGCGCACCGGCGGCACCGAGCGGCTGGGAGCAGAACCGCCGATCCATCCGTCAGCCGCTGCACACCTCCACCTGGCACTGAGCCCTCCCTCGATCCGTTCGGGAGCACGCGCAGATCGCCTGAACGGCGCCGATCGCCCCGGTTAACGGAAAGGGGGCCGATCCACCCCTGGACCGGCCCCACTGATTGTTCCGAATCAGGATGACAACCCGAATATCATCCTGACTCGCCCCCAGATCATCCGCTCGCTTACCCTAGTCAGCGAATGCCCGGCGATGACTCTGTTACAGAGTCACCTGTTATGAGTAATACTCCCGGTTTCTCAATGTCCGTACTAGTCGGCATTTAGGGGGACATAGAGGGGACATTCTCAGCCTTATTGAGGCGTCTCATCAGGGAATCACCCCCGAACAGGTCGGTCTACCAGGGTACGCCCCACTGGTGCAAGAGCCGGAGCATGTCGCGGGCGTCAGAGCAGATCGCGCCGCGCGAGTTCCTCTTCGTCCTCATCGTCGTCGCCCCAGGCGCCGGCGAGAACCGGGACGGCATTCGCATCCCGAGGGATCTCCTTCCAGAGATCCACCTCGTCGTCGTGGTCGTCGGAGAGCAGGCTGGCGTTGCTGCCATCGGGTGCGCTCAAGGCGACGATGGTCACAGCGGCCGCCGAGCCCTGCGGCACGGTGCGGATGATGACGCGGTCGGTCTTCAGGCCAACGAGCGTGTTCGCCAGATCATCGAGCACGCGAGCGAGCTCGGCCTCGTCGAGATCGTCGACTCCCCCGTCATCGAGCAGCGACACCTGGGTGCCCGCCCGCCGGAGGATCATGATCTGGGCGCGCACCGCATCGTTGAGCAGTCGTCGTCCGCGGATCTCGTCGCGCAGCGCGCCTTCGAGATGGAAGCACTCCTCGCGGTCCTCCTCGCTGAGATTGCCGCCGCTGAGGGCGATCTTCTGCAGCATGGGAAGGGCGACGCGGCTGGTCTGCATGAGGCGGAACTGACGCTCGTAGAGGTGAGCCTCCTGACCGGCCTGCCATTCCGCCGCCTCGCGCTCGGCGAGGGCGAACTGGCGGGCGTCGCGAGCCGCCTTCGCGAGCGCGCGGGCGATCATGTGGGCGACGCCGACCCAGACGACGCTGCCGATGACGCCGATGCCGAGCAGGGCGAGCGGACCGGCCCAGACGATCGTCTGCAGCACGAGTGCGCCGACGCCGATCCAGGCGAAGGTGTACTGCCCGCGCACGGCGGTGATCGTCATCAGCGTGCCGATCGCAGCGACGTGCCAGGTGGCGTAGCCGTTCTGCGCCGCAGGATCCAGTCCGCTGGTGACGAGGAAGCAGAGGGTCAGCGAGACGCCGACGTTGAGGGCCGCCATCCACATGGGCATGGCGTTCGGGCTCTTCGGCCAGAGGCTGATGACCGTCGCGAGCGCGTAGATGGCGATCGCGACGATGAGGGGCGCCATCTTCTCGACCATCGACGTTCCCGACCAGGCGAGCACGACGTGGTACGCGGAGAAGATCGCGCCCAGCAGGAGCACGAAGTGCTTGGGGATGTGGACCATGTCACCACTCCCGACTGAGCTCGCGCGCGGGCGCGGCAGCCATCGAGGTGTCGAGGTCCGTGGTCTCGGGCGCCGGCCAGATGACGGAGATCACGGTGCCCTCCCCCGGTGCCGACTTCACGGTCGCGAGGCCGCCGACGTTCGACACGCGCTCGAGGATCGAGGTGCGCACGCCGAGGCGCTCGAGCGGGATGAGGTCCATGTCGAACCCGGTGCCGTTGTCCGTGACGGTGACCGACACTCCCCCGGGCTCGCCCTGCACGACGACGGTGCGGGTGATCGCGCCGCCCCCCTTGCCGGCGTGGTTGACGCTGTTGACCATGGCCTGAGTGGCCGCGGAGAGCAGGGCGTCCGCCGCATTCTGCGGGATCATCGAGGTGTCGATGCCGCGCGCGTGCATGTCGAAGGGCGCCTGCTGGTCGGCGACCGCGAGGCGCACCTTGTTGGCGAACATCCGCAGGTCGATGGGGTGGTCTGCGCCCGGGAAGCGCGACTGCGCCTCCACGAGATGGCGCATCGCGTTGCGCGCCATCTGTGCGGAGAGCACCTTGGTCTCGGGCGTCCGAGCCCGCGCGGCGGAGAGCAGCGAGATGAGCACGTTGTCGTGGACGAGGGCGTCGATGGCGACCCGCTCGGACTCCGTCGCGTTCTCCCGCACGGCGCCGGTGTAGCTGACGAGCGCGTCCGCTTGGGCGATGTCGACCTGAGCTGCCGCGTGACGCAGGGAGACGACGATCACCAGGATCCCGAAGCCGAGCAGCAGGCCGTAGAAGACGTCGAAGATGGCGAAGCGCCAGCCCAGGCCGCCGCCGGCGGGCGAGGCGCGGAGGAAGCCGATCAGGATGGAGACGACGACGATGTAGATGGCGGGAAGCCACCAGTTCTTCCGCACCGCGACGACCGCGCACGCGGTGGCGACGTTGCAGAGGTAGTAGACCCATGGGGCGTCGTCGCCGACCAGCGGGTGGGTGGAGAAGAGGATCCAGGAGATCACGACGGCGAGGTAGACGGCCGACACGAGCCCGAACAGCGGCGCCGTCCACTGGCGGAAGATCGAGGCGAGTCCTGCCAGCGCCAGCGATCCGTAGACGCTGATGACTCCGGTGAGCCCCCAGCTGTTGTCCATCAGGCCGAGCTGGCTGATCAGGGCGGGCAGGGTCTGCAGCCCGAAGAGCACGCTGAAGATGCTCACTGCGCGAGTGGAGACGACCTCGATCTGACTCGAGGTGATCGGATTGGCCACGGAGCGGAGCTCGGGTGTGGCCTTGGTGCGCTTCTCGGCAGCGCTGCTGTCGGAGGAGTCGTCCTCGACAGCGGAATCCTGAGCCTGGAGCGCTCTATCGCTCATCGGACGCGTCGGGGTCGAGACCGGGCAGGATGCCGTCCTCAACTGCGCGACGCAGCAGATCGACCTTGGTCGGCGCGGGGCGCCCCACTTCCACGTACTTCACGCGGATGCGGTCGAGGTACTCGCGCGCCGTGGACGGCGCGATGCCGAGCTGGCCGGCCACCATCTTGAGCGGCAGGCCGGATGCGTAGAGGTGCAGCACGTCGCGCTCGCGACGGCCGAGCTGAGCACGGGCAAAGTCGGCGTCGGCGTCGATCGCGCTCGCCCAGTCGAGGTTGTTGAGGACCTCGCCGCTGGCGACGGTCTTGATGGCGGCCATGACGGTCTGGGTGGCGGCCGACTTCGGGATGACTCCCGCCGCGCCTGCGGCGAGCGCCTCGCGGACGCTGGCGACGCGGTCGGCGATGGAGTGCACGAGCACTCCGGCGCCGGTGGCCTGGATCTTCTTGACGTTCTCGGTCACGCTGGAGCCGTCGCCGAGCGACAGGTCGAGCACGACGACATCGACCTCGCGGCCGTTCAGGGCGGCGATCAGAGCGTCGACCCCCGGCGCCTCTTCGATGAAGGTGAGTCCGGCGTCGGTGCAGGCGGCCTTCAGGCCGAGGCGGACGGACTCGTGGTCGTCGACCGCGGCGACGCGGTAGGCAGGAGTCGGACGGACCTCAGCGGCGGCATCTGTGACGCCTGCGGCCGTACTGACGATCTCGCCGGCAGCGGCGCTGTACGCGCCGAGGCTCGGCGCCGCAGCGGCAAGTGCCGGGCTGGTCAGATCTGGTCCGTCGATCAACTGAACCTCGTTCACGTTTCTCCCCCATTAGGCCTTCCCCAAGGCCGCGAGCCAATCGTACTTCGCGGACCCCCGGAATGTACCCCGGTGCTACGCCCCCACTTCACGGCGCGTAATGACTCTCAGCGTGCGGGGTTGGGCGCTCGAAACGGGGCTGCGACACACCTGCGCGGCGCTTCGTCCCCCGGTTGGGAGGCGCGAGCGACCGAGCGGGCCGGATCGGGTCACGCAGGGACGAGCGTGGCGACCGCTTCGACGTGGTGGGTGTTCGGGAACAGGTCGAACGCTCTGAGCCGGACCAGTTCGTACCCCTTGCGTCGGAATCCGCCGATATCGCGGGCCAGCGCGACCGGATCGCAGGCCACGTAGACGATCTGGGCGGGCCGCAGCTCGACGAGCTGGTCGACGACGGCGCCGCCCGCACCGGAGCGGGGAGGGTCGAGCACGACCGTTCCGCGCCGCAGTCGACTGCGCCGCGCGTTGTCGGCTGTGCGGAGGACGCCGGCGAGATAGCGGTCGACTCGGGCGGTGACGGCGGTGGCGCCGATCCAGTCCGCGAGGTTCTCCTGCGCGAACGCGGTGGCCGACTCATCCGACTCGACGGTCTCGATCTTGGTCGCGCTGCCGAACCGGTCCCCGACCGCCGCGGCGAGCAGGCCGACGCCGCCGTAGAGGTCGAGGTTCTGGGCGCCCGCGTCGAACAGCTGGTCGTCGATCGCCTCGCGCACGGCTGTGGTCAGGGTCTGCGCCGCGGAGCGATGCACCTGCCAGAAGCCGCTGCGGGCGAGGCGGAACTCCCGCCCGCCGACGCGCTCCACGATGACGCCGCTCGGATCGGATCGCCGTCCCGCCCTCAACGCCGCGACGGACGCCGATCCGAGGGAGGGCAGGACGAGGTCGATGCCGTCGATGTCGGGCTGCGCGCGGCCGAACGGCGCGACCTCGGCGAGCTCGGGCGCAGCGAGCGGGAGATCGGTCACCGGGATCACGCGGTGCGAACGAGCGGCGTAGGGGCCGATGGTCCCATCGTCGCCGACATGCAGCCGGACGCGGGTGCGCCAGCCGGTGCCGTCCTCGGCGCCCTCGATGGCACGGACCGTGGTGTCGATGTCCGGGCCGCCGCTGTCAGAGCCGCCGCTGTCAGAGCCGCTGCCGCCATCCCCGTCGACCGCCAGGCCCGCCATCCGCTGGAGGTTCTCGACGAGGACCTGCTCCTTGAGCAGTCGCTGGCGGTCGATCCGGATGTGGCCGAACTCGGCCCCGCCCGCGCGGTCATCCGGGTCTCGATCGATGCCGGCCACGGACCAGATGTGGTCCTGCCGGTCGGCGGATGCATCGAGCACACGGACGGCCTCTGCCCGCCAGAAGCGGTCGTGGGAGGCGTCGCTGATCCGGGCGACGACGCGCTCGCCGGGCAGCGCGTCGCTCACGAAGACGACCCGGCCCTCGGATCGGGCGACGAACACTCCGCCGTGGGCCACACCGGTGATCTCGACCTCGACCTCCCGGCCGATCTCGGGTGAGGGAGGCCCCGCCGGCGACTTGGGACGCGCTCCCCCACGCGGCGCATCTGCCGCGCTTCCGCCGGGCCGGCGTCCGGACGGCGCCTTGCCGCGCGGCTTCCCGCGCCCGTGCGACGATCGGCCCGAGCCTGCCGGCGATCCTCCCGACGAGCTGCCGGGTCCGCCGCCCGAGCCGCCGTTGGAGGCCCTGCCCGAGCCACCGCCGGATCCGTTGCCTGTCGAACCGGGGCCGTCAGCGGGTCTGGGAGCATGAGGCATCCCTCGAGCATGACACAGGGCCTCCGCGCTGCCGGAGGCCCAAGAGAGGAGCATCCGTGCCCCCATCCCCCCGCCTCTACCTGGCATCGACCTCCCCCGCCCGGCTCGCACTGCTGCGATCAGCCGGGGTCGAGCCGATCGTGCTGCCGTCGGAGGTCGACGAGCCGGCTGCGGTCGCCTTCGCCGAGGAGGCCGGCGAGCGCGCACTCGCGCCCGCAGAGCTCGTGCAGCTCCTCGCCACCGCCAAGGCCTACGCCGTGCTCGCCGCGCACCGCGATGAGATCGACGGCTTCATCCTCGGCGGCGACTCGGCCTTCGTGCTCGATGGAGTGATCTACGGCAAGCCGTACACCTCCGAGGTCGCGCGGCAGCGCTGGGAGCTGCAGCGGGGTCGCACGGGCGTGCTCTTCTCGGGCCACACGCTCATCGACGCCCGTGCCGGGGGAACGGGTCGAGTCGAGACCGCCGTCGCCCAGGCGTCGGTGAGCTTCGCCGCCGACATCACGGACGCCGAGATCGGCGCGTACATCGCGTCGGGCGAACCGCTCCAGGTGGCGGGAGCGTTCACGATCGACAGCCTCGGCGCACCGTTCATCAGCCGGATCGAGGGCGATCCATCCACCGTCGTCGGGCTGTCGCTGCCCACGCTGCGCAACCTCCTGGGCGCCTTCGGAGTTCCCTTCGCAGACCTCTGGAATCGCTGACTCCCCGACCACCTTGTAGGCACCCGGCGCAGTTCCGCCGGATCTTTGTGTCGAGTCGTCAAGGGGGCACCCGATCGCGTCAATAGGCTAGGGGGATGCCGAGCCCGACAGCGCAGCCGAGCGCGCCTCCGACCACCCGTGCCATCACGAAGGTCCTGATCGCGAATCGCGGCGAGATCGCCGTGCGCGTGATCCGCGCCGCGAAGGATGCGGGCATCGGCTCGGTGGCCGTCTACGCGGATCAGGACCGCGGCGCCCTTCACGTGCTGCTCGCCGACGAGGCGTACGCGCTCGGCGGCACGACCAGCGCCGAGACCTACCTCGTGATCGAGAAGATCCTCTCGGTCGCTCGCCGATCCGGCGCCGACGCCGTCCATCCGGGTTACGGATTCCTCGCCGAGAACGCCGACTTCGCGCGGGCCGTCCTCGACGCGGGCCTCGTCTGGATCGGCCCGCCGCCCGCGGCCATCGAGCAGCTGGGCGACAAGGTCAGCGCCCGACACGTCGCCGAGAAGGTCGGCGCCCCGCTCGCGCCGGGCACGCTGGAGCCCGTCTCCGGCGCCGACGAGGTGCTCGCATTCGTCGACATCCACGGCCTCCCCGTCGCGATCAAGGCGGCATACGGCGGCGGCGGCCGGGGCCTCAAGGTGGCCCGCGAGCGCGAGGAGGTCGCCGAGCTGTTCGAATCCGCCACCCGTGAGGCGATCGCAGCCTTCGGTCGAGGCGAGTGCTTCGTGGAGAAGTACCTCGACCAGCCGCGGCACGTCGAGACGCAGTGCCTCGCCGACGCGGAGGGCAACGTCGTCGTCGTCTCGACGCGCGACTGCTCGCTGCAGCGCCGGCATCAGAAGCTCGTCGAGGAGGCTCCCGCGCCGTTCCTCTCCGATGAGCAGAACGCGCAGCTGTACGCGGCATCGAAGGCCATCCTCAAGGAGGTCGGCTACGTCGGCGCCGGCACCTGCGAGTTCCTCGTCGCGAAGGACGGCACCATCTCGTTCCTCGAGGTGAACACCCGCCTGCAGGTCGAGCATCCGGTCACCGAGGAGGTCACCGGCATCGACCTCGTCCGCGAGCAGTTCCGGATCGCCGCCGGCGGCACGCTCGACTACTCCGACCCCGCACCGCGCGGTCACTCGATCGAGTTCCGGATCAACGGCGAGGACCCGGGCCGCAACTTCTTCCCCGCTCCCGGACCCGTGCACGTGTTCCGCGCACCGGGAGGCCCCGGTGTCCGCGTCGACACGGGCGTGCAGGCGGGTGACGTCGTCTCCGGCGCCTTCGACTCGCTGCTCGCCAAGCTCATCGTGACCGGCCGCGACCGCACCGACGCCCTCGAGCGCGCCCGCCGTGCCCTCGACGAGTTCGAGGTCGCCGGGCTGCCGACTGTGCTCCCCTTCCACCGCAAGATCGTCCGCGACGAGGCGTTCGCGCCGAGCGACGGATCAGCGTTCCGGATCTACACCCGCTGGATCGAGACGGAGTTCGCGAACGACATCCCGGCCTGGTCGGGTTCGATCGTCGCCGACGAGGACAGCCCGCCCGAGGTCCCCCGCCAGAGCGTGGTCGTCGAGGTCGACGGCAAGCGGCTCGAGGTCAGCCTGCCGGGCCGACTCGTCGCATCCGGAGCGGCCGCCACCCGGCCGTCCGCCCCGCGCCGCCGAGGCGCTGGCACCGCCGGCGTCTCCACCGCGACCGGCAACTCGGTCAAGGCGCCCATGCAGGCCACCATCATCAAGCTCGCCGTGACCGAGGGCGACAAGGTCGTCAAGGGCGATCTCGTCGCGGTCCTCGAGGCCATGAAGATGGAGCAGCCCCTCACCGCGCACCGCGACGGCGTGGTCGCCAACATCGGTGCAGCGGTCGGCGCCACCGTATCGTCGGGCACCGTCCTGCTGGACATCCTCGACGCCTAGATCCGCGTAACGCGGCAGTGCGGACGAAACGCGGTGGTACCCGACCGCGTTTTGTCCGCAGCAACGCGTTCTGCGGGAGGGCGGGTCAGTTGACGATGTGCATGGCGCGGGCGGCGTCGGTGATCGAGCCCGAGAGGCTCGGATAGACGCTGAACGCGCGGGCCATCTGGTCGACGGTGAGGCGGTGCTCCACGGCGAGCGCGATCGGCAGGATCAGCTCGGACGCGCGGGGCGAGACGATCACGCCGCCGATCACGGTGCCCGATCCGGTGCGGGCGAACAGCTTGACGAAGCCGTCGGTGATGCCCTGCATCTTGGCGCGCGGGTTGGATTCGAGGGGGAGCTTGTAGATCTCGCCCTGGGCGATGCCGTCCTCGATCTGCTTCTGGGTCCAGCCCACCGTCGCGATCTCCGGGTTGGTGAAGATGTTGCTCGCGACGTTGCGGATCTCGGTCGGGTTGACCGCATCCCCCATCGCGTGGAACACCGCGGTGCGGCCCTGCATCGAGGCGACCGAGGCGAGCGGGAGGAAGGTCGTGCAGTCGCCCGCGGCGTAGATGGCCGGCACGGAGGTGCGGGCGACCCGGTTGACCCGGATGTGTCCGGAGGCGTCGAGCTGCACACCGGCTTCCTCGAGGCCGATGCCCGCGGTGTTCGGAATGCTGCCGACCGCCATCAGGCAGTGGCTGCCCTCGACGATCCGTCCGTCGGAGAGGGTGGCGCGCACGCCGCCGTCGATGACCTCGACCTTGTCGGCGCGGCTCTTCGAGAGCACGGTCATGCCGTTGCGGGTGAAGACCTCCTCGATCACCGAGGCCGCGTCGGCGTCCTCGCCGGGGAGGACCTGGTCGCGGCTCGAGATCAGGGTGACCTTGCTGCCGAGCGCGGTGTAGGCCGACGCGAACTCCGCTCCGGTGACACCGGAGCCGACGACGATCAGGTGCTCCGGCACGTCGGCGAGGTTGTACAGCTGCGTCCAGGTCATGATCCGCTCGCCGTCGGGCATGGCCGAGGGCAGCACGCGCGGGCTGGACCCCGTGGAGATCACCATCGTGTCCACGTCGATCTCATCGAAGTCGCGGCCGCCCGCGCCCTTCGCGGTCGACGCCACGAGTCGGCTGGGGCCCTCGAGGCGCCCCTCGCCGGTCACGATCCGGACGCCGGCCTTCTTGAGGTTGGCCTTCATGTCCTCGGACTGCTGGCGGGCGAGACCCATCAGCCGCTTGTTGATGGCCGCGAGGTTGACCGCGATCTCGGGCCGGACCGCACGACCGGACTCGCCTCGGGTGAAGAACTGCACGCCCAGGTCGGAGGCGTCATCGATCGCGCTGCGCGCCTCGGCGGTCGCGATCAGGGTCTTGGAGGGCACGACGTCGGTCAGCACCGCGGACCCGCCGACGCCCGCGCGCTCGATCAGGGTCACCTCGGCCCCCAGCTGTGCTCCCGCGATCGCCGCCTCGTATCCACCCGGGCCGCCGCCCAGGACACCGATCCGCTGCTTCCGCTCGAACTCGTACGCCATGCGGCAATTGTCGCGCATCGGCACGACCTCGACGCGCGACGCCCCCGCGCGAGGGCGAGGATGCGTCCGCCTCCCGTCGCTCGGGGAGCTTCGAAAGTAGGCTGAGCGAGTGAACGCACCCTCCCCTTCGCCCCTCGACGACCTCGCTGTCGACCCCTTCGATGTCGCCGCCCGCGCCGCCGAGCAGATCGCCGCAGCCACCGGCGTGCAGCGGCACGACATCGCCCTCACCCTCGGCAGCGGCTGGGGCCGGGCCGCAGAGCTGATCGGCGAGACCGTCGCGACGGTGCCCGCGGCGGAGATCGAGGGCTTCAGCGTCTCGGGCGTCGCCGGCCACAGCGGCACGCTCCGCTCGATCCGGCTGGCCGACGGCCGGCACGCGCTCGTCATCGGCGCGCGCACCCATCTGTTCGAGGGCCTCGGCGTGCGACGGGTCGTGCACAGCGTCCGGACCGCCGCCGCGACGGGGGCGAAGATCCAGGTGCTCACCAACGGCGCCGGAGGCATCAAGCGCGGCTGGAAGCCCGGATCGCCGGTGCTCATCAGCGATCACATCAACCTCACCGGCAAGTCGCCGCTCGAGGGCGCCACCTTCATCGACCTGACCGACCTCTATTCGAGCCGACTCCGCGACATCGCCCGAACCGTCGATCCGACGCTCGACGAGGGCGTCTACGTCCAGTTCCCCGGCCCCCACTACGAGACGCCCGCCGAGGTGCGGATGGCCGAGATCATCGGCGGCGACCTCGTCGGGATGTCCACGTCGCTCGAAGCGATCGCCGCCCGCCAGGCGGGCATGGAGGTGCTCGGCTTCTCCCTGATGACCAACGTCGCCGCCGGCATCCTCAAGGACGCGCCGCTCAGCCATGCGGAGGTCCTCGAGGCCGGCCGCGAGGCCGAGGGCCGCATCGGTTCGCTGCTCGCGGCGGTGGTGGGCAAGCTGTGACCGACGCTTCGTCGACGACCGAGCTGCTCACGGCGGTGCGGAGCTGGATCGCGCAGGATCCGGATCCAGACACCCGCACCGAGCTGGAGACCCTTGCGACAGCCGCAGATGGGCAGGTCGCCGAGGCGATCGCCGAGCTGCACGACAGCTTCTCCGGCCGGCTCGCCTTCGGCACCGCGGGACTGCGCGGCGAGGTCGCGGGCGGTCCGAACCGGATGAACCGCGTGGTCGTCAGTCAGACGACCGCCGGCCTCGCCCGCTTCCTGATCGGCCGCGCACAGGAGGGCGAAGAGGTCAGCGCCGTCATCGGCTACGACGGTCGCACGAAGTCCGACGTGTTCGCTCGCGACACCGCTCAGATCCTTGCCGGTGCCGGCATCGCGGTGACGCTGCTGCCCCGCGCTCTGCCGACGCCGGTGCTGGCCTTCGCCGTGCGCCACCTCCGAGCCGGTGCCGGGGTGATGATCACCGCCTCGCACAACCCCCCGCGGGACAACGGCTACAAGCTCTACCTCGGGGATGGCGACGGCGGCTCGCAGATCGTGCCCCCCGCCGACACCGAGGTCTTCGCAGCGATCGACGACGTCGTCGCCACCCTGCGGATGGATGAGCTGGAGCGCTCGGACGACTACACCGTCGCCGACGAGAGCATCCTCGACGCGTACGTGCGCCGAACCGCGGGCGCGCTCGGGGTGCCTCCCGTCCCCGTCCGCTGGGTCTACACGCCGATGCACGGCGTCGGATGGGAGACCGTCTCTCGCGTCATCACCGCAGCGGGGATCACGCCGCCGCTGCTCGTGGAGGAGCAGATCGATCCCGATCCGGCCTTCCCCACCGTGGTGTTCCCGAACCCCGAGGAGCCGGGAGCGCTCGACCTCGCCTACGCCACCGCGACCCGGACGGGCGCCGAGCTGATCCTGGCCAACGACCCCGACGCCGACCGGCTCGCCGCCGCCGTGCCCGACGGCAGCGGCTGGCGCGCGCTCAGCGGCAACGAGCTGGGCCTCATCCTCGGCTGGGGCATCGCCCAGCGCATGCAGCGCGAGGGCCGAACCGGCAACTTCGCCGCATCCATCGTCTCCTCGCCGGGCCTGCGGGTGATGGCGGAGCGCCTCGGCTTCGGCTATCAGGAGACGCTCACCGGCTTCAAGTGGATCTCCCGCGTGCCGCACCTCGCCTTCGGGTTCGAGGAGGCGCTCGGCTACCTCGTCGACCCCTGGAAGGTGCGCGACAAGGACGGCATCTCAGCCCTGCTCGCCGCGCTCGAGGGCGTCATGGGACTGCGTGCCTCGGGCCGGACGCTGTCCGAGTTCCAGGACGACTTCGACGCCATGTTCGGCAACTTCGCCTCCGCTCAGCTGTCGGTCCGAGTGGCACAGCTCGACCAGCTGACCGAGGGCATGCGCCGGCTGCGCGCCGACCCGCCCACCTCGATCGGCGGGCTGGCCGTGCTGTCGATGGATGACCTGTCCGCCGGTTCGGAGACGCTGCCGCCGAGCGACGTGCTGCGCTTCCAGCTGAACGAAGGCGCCCGGGTGATCGTGCGACCGAGCGGAACCGAGCCGAAGCTCAAGGTCTATCTCGACGTGGCCTCCGAGACGGGCTCGGTCCTGGAGCGCCGCTCCCACGGCCGCCTCACCCTGGCCCGCCTGCGCGAGGGCGCCTCCGCCCTTCTCTGACCGATGTGTACGTTCCGGCTCGATACCTACGTAATTTCGTAGGTATCCGCGGGTTTCGTAGGTATCCGTGGTTAGTCGCGCGCGAGACGGGGTCACAACCGACCCAGACCGTCCGGTGATCACTACCTACGATTCGGTCACATGTGCACGGAATTTCGAGCACATTCGGCCGGAACGTAGGAATGGGTCAGGCGAGGGCGGTCTCGAGCTTCGAGGTGAGCTCGTCCTGATCGAGGATGTTCTGGATCACGATGACATCCGCGTAGGTGTCGCCGATCGCGCCGAGATGCTCGGCGGTCGTGAGGATCACCTGCGCATCCTCCGCATCCTCTCGGACGCGGCTGACGTTCGTCGCCAGCACCTCGGCCTCGAGGCCGAGAGTGCTGAGCGCACGCTCCGCGCTCACCTTGAGGATGGCGGAGGTGCCGATCCCCGCCCCGCAGATGGTCACGATCTTCACGGGGCGAGTGTACCTCGCTGAGTCTTCCTCACCTCAGGCCAACCACCTGGCCACGGGTTCTGCGCGCGGGTCAGGCCGACAGCTCGTCGAATCCGGCGCTGATGCTCTCCGCGAGGTCCTCGCGGTCCTCCACGCTGAGGAACGTCGCGGCGGCGGCGTTGAGCTGGAAGACCTCGAAGTCGGAGAGGTCGTAGCCGAACGCGTCCGACAGCAGCGAGAGCTCCCGGGTGATGCTCGTGCCGCTCATCAGCCGGTTGTCGGTGTTCACCGTGACGCGGAAGCCGAGCTGGTAGAGCAGATCGAACGGGTGATCCGACAGCTCGGTGCCCCAGGCGGCGATGGCCTCGGTCTGCAGGTTGGACGACGGCGCGAGCTCGAGCGCGATCTCGCGGTCCTTCACCCACTGGGCGAGGTCGCCCAGGCTGACGAAGGTGGTCTCGTCGTCCTCGTTCTCGATCTCGATGTCCTCCGCGACGCTGACGCCGTGGCCGAGGCGCAGGGCACGGCCGTCGATGATCGCGCTGCGGATGCTGTCGAGGCTGTCCGCCTCGCCCGCGTGCACGGTCACCGGGAACCACGACTCGGCGAGGAAGTCGAAGGCATCGAGGTGCAGGCTCGGCGGGAAGCCCTTCTCGGGGCCGGCGATGTCGAATCCGACCACGCCGTTGCCGCGATGCCGCACAGCGAGCTGGGCGATCTCGAGGCTGCGGTCGGCCTGCCGCATGGCGCTGACGAGCTGGCCGACGCGGAGGACGTGCCCGCTGTCGCGACGGGCGTCCTCGATGCCGAGCTCGAGGCCCTCCTGCACCGCTTCGACGGCCTCGTCGAGGCTGAGCCCGCGCTGCAGGTGCTGCTCGGGCGCCCAGCGGATCTCGCCGTAGACGACTCCGTCGTCCGCCAGGTCGAGCGCGAACTCTCGGGCGACCCTGATGAGGCCCTCACGGGTCTGCATCACGCCGAGGGTGACGTCGAAGGTCTTGAGGTACTCCACGAGGGAGCCGGACGCGGCGCTCTCGCTGAACCACCTGCCGAGGGAGTCGGCGTCGTCGGCCGGCAGCTCGAAGCCGATCTCATCGGCCAGCTCGAGGATGGTCTGCGGGCGCAGGCCGCCGTCGAGGTGGTCGTGCAGACTGACCTTCGGAAGCCGCGCGATGTCGATGCGGCCACCCGCGGTCCGGACCCCGTTGATCAGATACTGCCCTGCCAAGCTCATGGCTCCAACCTACCGGGGCGGGGTTGCTCCCGGATTCAGGAGATGCGGTCGGCGATGAGCTTCCGCGGCGCGAAATGCGTGCCCTCTGGCGCGATCGTGTACGCCCCGTCGACGGCCTCGAGGGCCCGCTCGAATCGAGACCCGTCGTCGGCGTGCAGGGTGAACAGCGGGTCGCCGGCCGCCACCGTGTCGCCCGGCTTGGCGTGCAGCTCGACGCCCGCGCCGAAGACGACGGAATCCTCCTGACGCGCGCGCCCCGCACCGAGCCGCCAGCCGGCGATGCCGAAGGCGAGGGCGTGCTGCTCGGTGAGCACCCCCGACACCTCGGCCCGCACCACGTGCGTCTCCTTCGCCACGGGCAGCGCCGCGTCGGGATCGCCGCCCTGCGCGACGATCATCCGCCGCCAGGTGTCCATCGCGCGCCCATCCGCGAGTGCCGCGGCCGGGTCCGCATCGGGGAGCCCAGCGAGGGACAGCATCTCCCTGGCGAGTGCGAGGGTCAGCTCGATGACGTCTGCCGGTCCCCCACCCGCGAGCACCTCGACCGATTCCCGGACCTCGAGCGCGTTGCCGATGGTGAGTCCGAGCGGGACGCTCATGTCGGTGAGCAGCGCACTCGTCGCGACGCCGGCGTCCTTGCCGAGGTCCACCATGGTGCGGGCGAGTTCGGTGGCCCGAGCGAAGTTCTTCATGAAGGCGCCCTCGCCGAACTTGACGTCCAGCACGAGGGCGGCGGTGCCCTCTGCGATCTTCTTGGACATGATCGACGACGCGATGAGCGGGATCGCCTCGACCGTGCCGGTCGTGTCGCGGAGCGCATAGAGCTTCTTGTCGGCAGGGGCGAGTCCTGCGCCGGCCGCGCAGATGACGGCGCCGACCTCCTGCAGCTGGGCGATCATCGCGTCGGGCGCGACATCCGCCCGCCACCCGGGGATCGATTCCAGCTTGTCGAGGGTTCCGCCGGTGTGACCGAGCCCGCGCCCGGAGAGCTGCGGCACCGCGACGCCGAACGAGGCCACGAGAGGCGCGAGCGGCAGGGTGATCTTGTCGCCCACGCCGCCTGTCGAATGCTTGTCGGTCGTCCGCTTGCCGAGACCGGTGAAGGTCATCCGCTCACCGCTGTCGATCATGGCGAAGGTGAGGTCGCGGATCTCCGCCCTCGTCATGCCCTTGAGCAGCACCGCCATCGCGAATGCGGACATCTGGGAGTCGGCCACGAAGCCGCGGGTGAAGGCGTCGACGAGCCAGTCGATCTCCGCCCTGTGCAGCTCCCGCCCGTCGCGTTTGGCGATGATCAGGTCGACCGCATCGAATCTCTCCATCCGACAAGGCTATGGGCCGCAGGCCGTGTGCACGAAACGACCCGATGCCTACGTAATTTCGTAGGTATCGAGCCGGAACGTAGGAGATGTCACTCGGCGGAGAGGGCTCCGACCCGCAGCCAGCTGACGTCGGATGAGAGGCAGGCGGGCAGGCCGGGCGACTCCACGAAGACCGCGACGAAGGAGTGCGGCGGATAGATCCGCCAGCCGTCGCCCGCTGCCACGTCGCAGGCATCCCCGAGAGGACCGCCGTCCGTGCCGATGTTGACCATCTGGATCGAGGCCCCGATCGAGTCGCCCGGCTTCAGCGGATAGGTCGCGATCTCCATCCCGTCGAAGTGCTCCGCCGACGCGCCGAGCTGCGTGCCGTTCCCGTCGCCCACGACCGAGACGCCGGGATAGCCGCGCAGCTCGCAGTCCGCCGTGCCCGTATTCGTGAAGACCAGCTGGTAGTACATGCTGCCCGCGCCCGAGTCGGCGGGCAGGACCTGGGTCCCGATCGCGTCATCGGCGCACTGAGCGGCTGGAGCATTGGGATCGGTCGGGTCGACCGGAGGCGGCGTCGGCGTCACCGACGCCGATGCAGTCGGGCTGGGAGTCGCCGAGGTCTCAGGAGGCGTGGTCACCGTGACGGTCGACGCAGGGGCAGGAGCGGAGCAGCCGGCCAGCAGCGCGCACAGGGTGACGGCAGCAATAGCTGCCGGGACGAACATCCTCACGGATCGACTCATGCCCCCACGCTAGGTCGCCGCAGCACTCAGGACCACCTGACCACATCAAGGAGATTCTGCTACCCAGCGACCGTTTCATCCCGATCCGAGGCCCTCGAGGCGAAATTCTCCTTGATTTGGTCAGGAGGATGGGCTCAGTGCTCGTCCTGGTAGGCCAGCAGAGTGCGCGGGCCGAATGCGTCGGGAATGACCTCGTCGATGGTCTTGATGCCGCTGACCGTGTCGAGCAGCATCTCAGGCGCCGAGTGCTCGTAGAGCAGCTGACGGCAGCGTCCGCACGGCATGAGCGCGGCCCCGTCGCCGTCGACGCAGGTGAAGGCGACCAGCTTGCCGCCGCCCGACATGGTCAGCGCCGACACGAGGGTGCACTCGGCGCACAGCCCGATGCCGTAGGACGCGTTCTCCACATTGCAGCCGCTGACCACCCGTCCGTCATCCACCAGAGCGGCAGCACCGACCGGGAACTTTGAGTACGGGGAGTACGACTTCTTCATCGCCTCGATGGCGACCTCGCGCAGGGCGGCCCAGTCGATGGCGTCGGTGGTTTCGGGGACGGTCACTGCATCACCCTCTGCTGGATAGAAGCGGTCACTGCATCACCCTCTGCTCGATAGAAGCCGGCACTGCATCACCCTCTGCTCGATAGAAGCCGTCACTGCATCACCCTCTGCTTGATAGAAGCGGTCACTGCATCACTCCTTGATGTATGGCTTGCCCACCGCAGCAGGCGCCACCGCGCGTCCGACGAGCACGGATACGGCGATCAGCGTGACCACGTACGGCGTCATCGCGATGAGATCGGCGGGGATCGGCGATCCGATCTGACCCGCCCAGATGCGGAAGTTGCGGGAGAACCCGAAGAGCAGCGCGGCCACCGCGGCGAGCCATGGATTCCACCGGCCGAGGATGACGGCAGCGAGGGCGATGAAGCCCTGCCCCGCGCTCATCTCGCGGACGAAGGCGCCGACCGAGCCGAGAGTGAGGGCCGCGCCGCCGAATCCGGCGATGGTGCCCGCGATGGTCACCGTCCAGAAGCGGGTGCGGTTGACGTTGATGCCGACCGTGTCCGCTGCGAGCGGATGCTCGCCCACCGCGCGGATGCGCAGTCCCCACCGGGTCTTGAACAGCACGAACCAGACGGTCGGCACCAGCAGAAACATCACGTACGTCGTGATCCGCTGGTTGAACAGCACAGGGCCGAGCACGGGGATGTCGGACAGCAGCGGGATGGGCAGATAGGGCAGGGTGCCCGGGAAGTTGAAGGTCTCGGCGTTGTCGGCGAGCACCGCGGAGTAGAAGAAGTTGGTGAGGCCGATGACGAGCACGTTGAGCACGACACCCACGACGATCTGGTCGACCACGTAGCGGAGCGAGAAGACGGCGAGCACCATCGAGACAAGCGCCCCGCCGATCATCGCGGCGATGAGCCCCAGGAAGAGGCTGTCGGTCACGCTCGCGACGACGGCGGACACGAAGGCGCCGGCGAGCAGCTGACCCTCGATCGCGATGTTCGCGACGCCGACCCGTTCGCCGATCACGCCGGCCAGTGAGCCGAAGATCACCGCGGTCGAGAGGCCGATCGCACCGGTCAGGATGAAGACGACGGGAACGGAGTTGCCGGCGCCCACCGAGGCGAACAGCGCGACCACGAAGAACGCGCCGACGACCAGCGACACCCACAGCGGAACGCCTCTGCGACGCACCGCCTGAACGTAGGCGAAGGCGGTGAGCAGCAGCGAGAGCACCCCGAGCACGATGCAGAACAGCTGCGACGGCACGACGAGCGGCGCGAGGGGCACCGCATCGTTGGCGTCGGAGAGCCGGAACGTGACGTCGGACGCATCGCCGAGCAGCCCGAACACCACGAAGGTGAGCAGGGCGAGCACCGACAGCACGATCGGGGTCTTGAAGTTGCGCGGTGGAACCGCCAGGTGCGGGTGCTCGGGCGACGGCGCCGGAGCGCCCGTGGTCGCAGCGGTGACGGTCATCGGTTCGCCCCTTCGCCAGTGATTCCGCTTGCCGTGCCGCTCGGATCGCCACCCGGCGAACCATGCCCGCCAGCCGACGACGTCGCCGACGCCGTGGAAGAAGCGGCGTGCGTCGGTGCCGCATCGGCGCCGACCGCCGCGTCGTCGACGACCGCCGGGAGCGGATCCATCACGGGGGCTCCAGGCTTGCGCGTCGGGCGCGGCGATCCTCCCCTGCCCGGGCGGCCGGGGAGGTGGAAGATCGTCCGGATCAGCGGCGGGGCGGCGATGAACAGCACGATCAGGCCCTGGACGACGCCGAGCACCTCAGGGGCCACGTCGGCGGCCTGCATGGCCGGCCCGCCCGCCTTCATGGCGCCGAAGAGGAGTCCTGCGCCGAGCACGCCGAGCGCTCGTGATCCACCGAGCAGGGCGACGGTGATCGAGTCGAAGCCGATCCCGGAATCGATGCTCGGCGTGAAGCTTCCGCCTCGACCGAGCGCCTGGTTGCCGGCCGCGAGGCCGATGAACAGCCCGGACGCGATCATCGCGATGATGTAGACGCGGTTCACGTTGATGCCGGCCGTGCGGGCGGCGTCGGGGTTGATGCCGACCATGCGCAGCCGGAACCCGATCGTCGAGCGCTCCATCAGCCACCAGTAGATGGCGACCGCGACGAGGGCGAGCACGAACCCGAGGTGCAGGTCGAAGGCGTCGCCGAGGATCTTCGGGAGCACGGCGCTGGGGTCGGGCGCGATCGTGATCGGGTTGTTGCTGCCGTCCGGCGGGTGCAGGACGGGCGTGCGCATCAGATAGGTGATCAGGCTGATCGCGATGTAGTTGAGCATGATCGTCACGATCACCTCGTGCGCGCCCGTGTAGGCCTTGAGCAGTCCCACGATCGCCGCCCAGAAGCCCGCACCGACGAAGCCGAACAGCAGGGCCACGATGAGGTGGATGCCGTAGGGCAGGTGCAGCTGGTAGCTGGCGAACGCGGCGAAGCCGGCGCCGACGAGCAGCTGGCCCTGGGCGCCGATGTTGAACATGCCGACCCGGAAGCTCAGCGCGACCCCGAGCCCGCCGGCGATGAGCGGAGCGGAGAAGCGCAGCGTCTCGGTGAGGGGGCGGATGGCTCCCTCGAGCGTGGACGAGTTGTAGTTGTAGATCGAGCCGCGGAAGAGCGCAGAGTAGGCCTGGCCGACCGCCGTGGCCGCAGCTGAGAGGAGGTCGCCGGGACGGCCGAAGAAGTAGCCGGCAGACGCGATGACCCGCTCGTTCGTGAAGATGATCAGCAGCGAGCCGACGACGAACGCGAGGAGGATCGCGAGGACCGTGCGCAGCACGCTGCCCTTCAGCACCTCGGCGAGCAGCTGGTTCGCTCGCGGCTGAGCCTTGATGCTGGAATCGGTGGTCATGAGGCGACTCCCGCCATGAGCTGGCCGAGCTTGGCGCGCGGCGTGTTGGCGGGCACGATGTCGATGATCCGCCCGCGGTACATCACGGCGATCCGGTCCGCGAGCGCCAGCACCTCGTCGAGCTCGGTCGAGACGATGAGCACGGGCACCCCGGAGTCGCGGACCGAGACGATCCGCTCGTGGATGAACTCGATCGATCCGACGTCGACGCCGCGGGTGGGCTGAGACGCGATGAAGAGGGCGAGATCGCGTGACAGCTCGCGCGCGAGGACGACCTTCTGCTGATTGCCGCCGGAGAGGCGTCCGGCCGCGGTGGTCGGGCCGGGCGTGCGGATGTCGAATTCGCCGATCGCGCTGCGGGCGAAGTCGTCGCGATGGCCGAAGTCGACGGACAGCCGGTTGGTGAAGGGGCCGGCGAAGCTGCGGTCGAGCATCAGGTTCTCGGCGATGGTGAACTCGCCGACGAGCCCGTCCTTCTTGCGGTCCTCGGGCACATAGCCGACACCCGACTCGAGGATGTGACGGGGCGTCGAGCCGAGCAGCTCGCGCCCGTTGAGCGTGATGGAGCCCTTGACCCGGTGTCGCAGTCCGAGGATGGCCTCGGTGAGCTCGGTCTGCCCGTTGCCCTGGACGCCGGCGATGGCGAGGATCTCGCCCTTGCGGATCGTGAACGAGACGTCGTCGAGCAGCGTGACGCCGTTGACGTCGAAGTGTGTGAGGTCGGTCACGACGAAAGAGTCGGCGCCCGCCTCGAGCGGCTTCTTGTCGACGGTGAGGTCGACCTCGCGCCCGACCATGAGCGAGGCGAGCTCCTGCGAGGAGGCCGTCGGCTCCGCCGATCCGACGACCCTTCCGAGTCGGATGATCGTGATCCGGTTGGCGACCGCCTGCACCTCGCGGAGCTTGTGGGTGATGAAGACGATCGACGTGCCGGCGGCGGCGAGCTGCTTCATGATCGTCATGAGCTCATCCGTCTCCTGCGGCGTGAGCACGGCGGTGGGCTCGTCGAGCACGAGCACCTTGGCGTCGCGGGAGAGCGCCTTGATGATCTCCACGCGCTGCTGGATGCCGACCGGAAGGTCCTCGACGAGCGCATCGGGGTCGAGGTCGAAGCCGAACCGGGCGGAGATCTCGCGGACCCGCTTGCGCGCCTCGGGAAGGTCGAGCGCGCCGCCGAAGCGCGTGGGCTCATGGCCGAGCATGACGTTCTCGGCGACCGTGAAGACGGGGATGAGCATGAAGTGCTGGTGGACCATGCCGACTCCGGCGCGCATGGCGTCACCGGGACCCGAGAAGGCGACGGGGACGTCGTCGAGCAGGATCTGTCCCTCATCGGCCTGATACAGGCCGAACAGCACGTTCATGAGGGTGGACTTGCCTGCGCCGTTCTCACCGAGCAGGGCGTGGATCTCGCCGGGCTCGATGGTGATGCTGATGGCGTCGTTGGCTGTCAGCGAGCCGAAGCGCTTCGTGATTCCGCGGAGTTCGAGTTTCATCCCAGTGACATCCTGCCCTACTGCTCCGACTCCGGTCCGTTCACGCCCGACCCTGCGCCTGCCGGGAAAGCAGAAGTGCTGGGGCCGCCTGAGCGACCCCAGCACTTCTCTGCTGCTTGCTGTGTACTGCTGATACTGCGGAGTGATCAGCTCGCGGGGACCGGCACGATGCTGCCGTCGATGATCCCGGCCTTGAGCTCGTCGAGCTTGGCCTTCGCGTCGTCGGAGATCTTGCTGTCGAAGTCGCCGAAGTCGCTCAGCGCGGTTCCGTCGTTCTCGAGCGTGCCGATGTACGGCTCGTTGGAGAACTCCTCGCCGCCGGCGAGGGGCTCGATGACGTCGAAGACGGCCTGGGTCATGCGCTTCTCGACCGAGGTGAGCACGATCGGGGCGAGCTCGGGCGAGGTGACCGCGATGTCCTTGTCGACGCCGATGATGACCGCATCCTTGCCGGAGTCCGTGATGACCTGGGCGCTGGAGGCGAAGAGGCCGCCCGCGACCGGGAAGACGACGTCCGCGCCGGCATCGAGCTGGCTCTGCGTGATGCTGGCGGCACCGGCCGTGTCACCGAAGTTGGTGGCCGGGTCGGTGAAGGTGCCCGCTCCGTCGACAGGCGCGCCGAGGACCGTGACCGGGGTGCCGGAGTCGGTCTCGTACGCCTTGGCGCCGTAGTAGTAGCCCTCCATGAACACGTCGACGGCGGGGATGTCGAGGCCGCCGTAGGTGCCGATGACCTTGGTGGTCGAGTACGACGCGGCGAGGTAGCCGGCGAGGTAGGACGACTGGTCCATCGAGTAGTTGATGGGCTTCAGGTTGTCGCCGAAGCCGCTGATGTCATCGGCGTCGATCCAGACGAAGTCCGAATCGGGGTTCGCGTTGGCGATCTCCTCGAGCGAGCCGTCGGAGAAGTTGAATCCGACCGCGAAGATCACGTTGCAGCTGGCGTCGACGAGCTGCTGCAGGTTCGGTCCGAAGTCCTCGGTGCTGCTCGACTCGAGCGCCTGGGTCTGGATGCCGAGCTCGCTTGCGGCCTTGTCGAGGCCGTCCTTGGCCGCCTCGTTGAACGAGTTGTCGTTGAAGCTGCCCTCGTCCGAGACCATGCACGCCAGGTAGTCGCTGTCGCCGCTGGCGGCGGTGCTGGAATCGGCTGCGGGCGGAGCCGCACAGGCTGCGAGCATGAGGGTGCTGGCACCGACGAGCACGAGTCCGGTGAGACCGCGCTTGCGAGTGATTGAGTTCACAGGGTTTGACCTCCATAGGCGCGCACGACGAAGTGCGTCGTGCGCAAGATGTGGTTCGAAGATTACCCAGCGTTACGCGTCGACGCGGAGTGCTTCGCCCCCCGAACGGGCGATAGTTATCAATCCGCGACCAAGGCGAAATCTGCAGGAAACCTCAGGTCTCCGCGCCGGCCGACGGACGGAGGATTCAGAGCTCGGGCGAGAAGATCCGGGGCGGCGTCGTCTGCTGCGACATCAGGCCCTTGAGGTAGTCGAAGAAGCCGGCCGAATCGATCCGCTCGACGACGCGGGCGTTGTCCGCGAGGCCGTGGACGCCCCATGACATCGCCGCGTAGCCGCGGGTCAGATCCGATTCCGACTCGATCGCGACGTTGTAGCCCGACGATTTCAGGATCAGCTCGGGATGCATCAGCACCGACGCGGTCAGTGAATCGGGATGGGTGGAGCCGGCGATGCCGACCGACTCGTCGAACTCCAGCGTCTGCTTGCAGACCTGGCCGAAGTAGCGTGCCAGCGGGGTGCCCAGTGCCTCGATCTCGGCGATCTGCTCGCGGGAGAACACCGCGTCGCCGAGGGTCAGCGGCGCCCAGGGCACGACGGTGATCTCGAAGCCCGCCTCGAAGACCGTGCGCGCGGCCTCTGGGTCGACATAGAAGTTGTACTCGGCCGCCGCCGTGATGTTGCCGCGGGCGTTGTTGGACCCGCCCATGATGAACAGCGCCTTCGTGTTCGCGACGAAGCGCGGATCCTTGACGGCCGCCATCGCTATGTTCGTGAGCGGACCGATGCAGACGATGGTCAGCTCGCCGGGGCGCTCGGCCGTCATCCGGATGAGGGCGTCGACGCCGTGCTCGGCCTCGGGCTCGAGGCCGGAGAAGTCGATGGAGAGGCCACCCGATCCGTCGCCGTGCACGTTCTCGGCCGAGACCCAGTCGCGCACCAGCGGGCGACGGCAGCCGAGGAACACTGGAACGGAGTCGAGCCGGTCGGCCACGTTGAGCGTCATCCAGGCGTTGCGGACCTGCAGGTCGAAGCCGACATTGCCGGCGACCATGGTCACGCCGACCAGCTCGGCCTCGGGATCGAGGAGGCCGACGAGCATGGCGACGCAGTCGTCCTGAGCGGTGTCGGTGTCGAGGATGAAGGGAGTGGGCACCCGGAAACGCTAGCGGTGCGCCGGCTCCTCGATCGACGACGGCACGAGCCCAGGTGGGCTAGAGGACGTCGGTGCGGCCCGAGAGCTTGAGCGCATCCACGACGGACTTGACCCGCTGGGCATGCTCGCTGGTGGTCACGAGCAGGGCGTCGGCGGTGTCGACCACCACGATGTTCTCGACGCCGATCAGGGAGATGAGTCGGCCCGTCTCGCTGACCACGATGCCGCTCGACGAGTCGGAGAGCACGCGTGCGTTCTCCCCCAGGATGGCGAGGTCGGACTTGCGTCCGCCCGACTGCAGCTTGGCGAGCGAGCCGAAGTCTCCGACGTCGTCCCACGCGAAGTCGCCGGGGATGACGGCGAGCACCCCCTCTGCCGCGGAGGGCTCGGCGACCGAGTAGTCGATGGCGATCTTCGCCAGCGACGGCCACACCTCGTCGACGATCGCACCGCGCTCGGGCGTATCCCATGCCTCGGCGAGGCGCAGCAGACCCGCGAGGAGCTCGGGCTGGGTCTTGCCCAGCTGCTCGAGGAGCCGATCCGCGCGGGCGATGAACATTCCGGCGTTCCAGAGGTAGGTGCCCGCCTCGACGTAGCGCCTCGCCGTGACGAGATCCGGCTTCTCGACGAAGCGCTTGACAGACATGGCCGACGGAGCACCCGGCACGCTGATGGCGTCGCCGGACTGGATGTAGCCGAAGCCGATGGCGGGTTCGGACGGCTGGATGCCGATGGTGGCGATGTAGCCGGCGTCGGCCACCGCGATCGCCTCGACGACCGCCTGGCGGAAGCGCCTGTTGTCGTTGATGACCTGGTCGGCGGCGAAGGAGCCGATGATCACCCCTGGCTCGCGCCGCTGGAGGATCGCCGCGGCGAGGCCGATGGCCGCCGACGAGTCCTTGCCCTCGCTCTCGAGCACCACGTTGAGATCGGACAGCTCGGGCAGCTGCGCCTCGACGGCGGCGCGGTGGGCGCGCCCGGTGACGACCATGATCCGATCGGGGCCCGAGATGGGGACGAGACGGTTCCAGGTGTCGCGCAGCAGGGTCTGACCCGATCCGGTCAGATCGTGCAGGAACTTGGGCGCGCTGGCCCGGGACAGAGGCCAGAGACGGGAGCCGATGCCGCCGGCCGGGATCACGCTGTAGAAGCGGTCGACCGCCTCGGGCTCTGTGCCGCGGCCGTGCCACACGATTCCACTGTCATTCACGTCGCCAGACTAGCGAAGAGCATTTCGGCGGCGCGGAGTCGATACCCGCAGGCCGTCCGGACGCCCCCGTATTGACGCCCCAGCAAGATTGCCCGATATTGCTTCCGGCTGGCGGAACGGAGCGACTTCGGTGTCGGAGGGCAGGCATAGAATCGATTCCGAATCGTCAGACGCACGCACGTCAGACGCCCAGCGCGGAAGGTGAAGCCACACTCGTGTCGATGAAGAGCACGGACATACCAGCACCCCGAGGGGCCTCCCCTACGGACCAAGTGGCCAGGCGCTTCTCCGCACCCAAGCGACCGGCCGGAACGGTCTATCGCGGGCGTGAGGGAATGTGGTCGTGGGTCCTCCACCGGATCACCGGGGTGGGCATCTACTTCTTCCTGCTGGTCCACATCCTCGACACCGCGCTCGTGCGCGTCAGCCCCGAGGCGTACAACGCGGTCATCGCGCAGTACAAGAACCCGATCATGGGCCTCGGCGAGCTCGCCCTCGTCGCCGCCATCGGCTTCCACGCCCTCAACGGCCTGCGCATCATCCTGATCGACTTCACCGGCTTCGGCACCCGCCACCAGAAGGCGATGTTCTACATCGTCCTCGCCCTCTGGGTCGTGCTGCTCCTCGGCTTCGCGCCGCGCCACCTGATGCACGTCTTCGGAGGTGCCTGATGACCGACAACGCAGCGACCGCCATCGACAACCCGCGCAGCACCGTCGTCCGCCGCCGGAAGGGCGTCAACTGGGAGAAGTGGGGCTGGGTCTACATGCGCGCCTCCGGCGTGCTCCTGGTCGTGCTCATCTTCGGTCACCTCTTCGTCAACCTGTTCGCGGGCGAAGGCGTCACCCAGCTCGACTTCGGCTTCGTCGCCGGCAAGTGGGCGAGCTCCTTCTGGCAGTGGTACGACTTCCTGCTGCTCTGGTTCGCCCTGGTCCACGGATCCAACGGCATCCGCACGATCATCAACGACTACTCCACTCCTCCGACCGGCACCGGCATCCGCTGGCTGCTCACCCCGCACGGCATCATGAAGACCGCCCTCGTGGTCTCGACCGTCGTACTGCTCACTCTGGGAACACTCGTGATCTTCACCTTCGATCCATGCCCGGCGGGCTCGCCGGCCGACCTGCTCCCCTCCTTCTGCTCGGTCGCACGTTGAGTCCTGCTGAGCGGTTGGGCTCCATCGGGAGCCCAGCCGGATCCACCGGCGCGCCCGACGACTCCCACCGAGCCGGCGCATATACCGCGGCACAGAAGCGCAACCCGAAGAACCCCGTCAGCCACACCGACGAGGAGCGCGGCGAGCTGCGGGACGGCGTGCGCTACCACCAGTTCGACGTGGTCATCGTCGGCGCCGGTGGCGCGGGCATGCGCGCCGCGATCGAGGCCGGCCCCAAGGCCAAGACCGCGGTCATCTCCAAGCTCTATCCCACCCGCTCGCACACGGGCGCGGCGCAGGGCGGCATGGCCGCGGCGCTCGCGAACGTCGAAGAGGACAACTGGGAGTGGCACACCTTCGACACCGTCAAGGGCGGCGACTACCTCGTCGACCAGGACGCGGCCGAGATCCTCGCCAAGGAGGCCATCGACGCGGTCATCGACCTCGAGAACATGGGGCTGCCGTTCAACCGCACCCCCGAGGGCAAGATCGACCAGCGCCGCTTCGGCGGGCACACCTCCGACCATGGCAAGGCGCCGGTTCGCCGTGCCTGCTACGCGGCCGACCGCACGGGTCACATGATCCTGCAGACGCTGTACCAGAACTGCGTCAAGCACGGCATCAACTTCTTCAACGAGTTCTACGTGCTCGACATGGTCATGTCCGACGTCAAGGTCGGCGGCAAGACGGTCAAGCGTCCCTCGGGCGTCGTGGCCTACGAGCTGGCGACCGGCGACCTCCACGTCTTCCAGTCCAAGGCGATCATCTTCGCCACCGGCGGCTTCGGCAAGATCTACAAGACGACCTCCAACGCGCACACCCTCACCGGCGACGGCGTCGGGATCATCTGGCGCAAGGGCCTCCCCCTCGAGGACATGGAGTTCTTCCAGTTCCACCCCACGGGCCTCGCCGGCCTCGGCATCCTCCTCACCGAGGGTGCGCGCGGCGAGGGCGCGATCCTGCGCAACGGTTCAGGCGAGCGCTTCATGGAGCGCTACGCCCCCACGATCAAGGACCTCGCCCCCCGCGACATCGTCTCCCGGTGCATGGTCCAGGAGGTCGAAGAGGGCCGCGGCGCCGGACCGCTGAAGGACTACGTGCTGCTCGACTGCACGCATCTCGGCGCCGAGGTGCTCGAGACGAAGCTCCCCGACATCACCGAGTTCGCGCGCACCTACCTCGGCGTCGACCCGGTCGTCGAGCCGGTGCCCGTCATGCCGACCGCTCACTACGCGATGGGCGGCATCCCGACCAACGTGAAGGCCGAGGTGCTCTCCTCGAACACCGACGTGGTCCCCGGGCTCTACGCCGCCGGCGAGTGCGCCTGCGTGTCCGTGCACGGCTCCAACCGACTCGGCACCAACTCGCTGCTCGACATCAACGTCTTCGGCAAGCGCGCCGGAAACAACGCCGTCGAGTACGTCAAGACGGCGGAGTTCATCCCGCTGCCCGAGGATCCCACCAAGGAGATCCGCGAGCTCATCCAGATGCTCTCCACCTCGACCGGCACCGAGCGGATCGCCAACATCCGCAAGGAGCTCCAGCAGGAGATGGACCGCAAGGCCCAGGTCTTCCGCACCGAGGAGAGCCTCGGCGAGATGATGGAGATCATTACGGGGCTTCGCGATCGCTACACGAAGATCAACGTGCAGGACAAGGGCAAGCGCTTCAACACCGACCTGCTCGAGGCGATCGAGCTGGGCTTCCTGCTCGACCTCGCCGAGGTCGTCGTCTTCTCGGCCCGCAACCGGCATGAGAGCCGCGGCGGCCACATGCGCGACGACTTCCCGAAGCGCGACGATGCGGGCTACATGCAGCACACCATGGCCTACCTGACCGGCGACCCGCACTCCTCGCACGCCGACGACCACATCAAGCTCGACTGGAAGCCGGTCGTCGTGACCAACTACCAGCCGATGGAACGGAAGTACTGACGATGTCTGCAGCCACCGTTGCCTACCCCGCCGAGACCGACGTCGCGGACGCCTCTGCCGAGGCCCGCGAGGACGCGCCTCCCGGATCGTTCACGATCACGCTGATCATCCGTCGGTTCATCCCCGAGATCGACGAGGAGCCGCGCTGGGAGGACTTCGACGTCAATGTCTTCCCGACCGACCGCATCCTCGACGCGCTGCACAAGATCAAGTGGGAGCAGGACGGGTCTCTGACCTTCCGCCGCTCCTGCGCGCACGGCATCTGCGGGTCCGACGCCATGCGGATCAACGGCCGCAACCGGCTCGCCTGCAAGACCCTGATCAAGGACCTCGACCCGTCGAAGCCGATCTACGTCGAGGCGATCAAGGGCCTGCCGCTCGAGAAGGACCTCGTCGTCGACATGGAGCCGTTCTTCGAGTCGTACCGCCAGATCCAGCCGTTCCTGCAGGCCAGTGGAACGCCCGACCGCGAGCGTCACCAGACGGTCGAGGCGCGCGCCCGGTTCGACGACACCACGAAGTGCATCCTCTGCGCCGCGTGCACGTCGTCCTGCCCGGTGTTCTGGACCGACGGCCAGTACTTCGGCCCGGCTGCGATCGTCAACGCGCACCGCTTCATCTTCGACGACCGCGACGAGGCCTCTCAGGTGCGGCTGGACATCCTCAACGACAAGGAGGGCGTGTGGCGCTGCCGCACGACCTTCAACTGCTCCGATGCCTGCCCGCGAGGCATCGAGGTGACCAAGGCCATCGCCGAGGTCAAGCAGGCCGTCCTCCGAGGCCGCGCCTGATCAGTTCGTCCGCGCTGTAGAACGTGGCTCCCCGCTGGTGAAACTTCACGCGCGGGGAGCCACTTTCTGCAGCGGCAAGCCTTGTCGTGTGGACTGTCAGCCAGCGACGGCGATCGACGTCCCGACGATCCAGGCGATGAACGCCAGCGTCGAAGAGGCCAGCGGGACCCAGAAGGCGAGTCGCCGGCGCACAAGCTGGACGATGGAGACGGCGGCACCCAGCAGGACGAGGGCCCCCGAGCCGTACAGCGCGAGACCCAGCCCGAACGTGTTCACGGACGGCGCGATGGCGAGCACGATCGACGACGCCGTGAAGAACATGCCGAGCGCGAGGCTGGCCAGCACCAGGACCACCGTGCCGACCACGTCCAGCACGTTCACGGGGCGCGACAGGCGGGGCTGCCCGGCAGCGGATGTGCTCTCGTACGTCATCCGCCCATCCTCCCCGAGATCTCGCCTCGCCATAGGGTGATGCGGTGAGCGAGGTCGAGCGGCGGATTGAGATAGTGATGCTGCACGCCTCGCCGATCCACCGCTACGAGGGACGGCCGAGGGCCGGCGCGCTGCCGGCGATCGGGCCGGAGCTGCACGAGGCGCTGCGATTCCGCGCCGGACTGGGCATCGTCGGCGACCGGCACTTCAACGCCCCCGCGCACCGACGGGCCTCGGTCACCCTGTTCGCCATCGAGTCGCTCGAGCGGGTCGCCCAGGCGCTCGAGACTCCCCCGCTCGATCCAGCCGCGACCCGCCGCAACGTCGTGGTCCGCGGGCTCGACGTGGACGGGCTGCGCGGATCGGACTTCAGCCTCGACTCCGGAGCCGGACCGGTCGAGTTCCGCGCCCACCGGCCGTGCAACCCGTGCGCCTGGATGGACGTCGAGGTGGCGGAGGGCGCCTTCCGGGCGCTCCGCGGCCGAGGCGGCATGCGCTGCGAGCCGCTCACCGACGGGACGCTCGACCTCGGGCCCGCAGCGTTTCGCCCGCTCGCACGCTGAACTGCCGAGTTCTGCCGCTTCGCACGCGTCACAGGCGACAGAACTGGGCGGTTCACCGGAGTCCGATGTCTGGCACGCCCTCGCACGGGGTCGCCCAGTAGGCTCGGCGCATGGCGCGTGACGCAGATTCTCAGGCCGTTCGAGACGCTCCCGCCGTCGCCACCGCGGAAGGCGCGGTAGAAGAGCCACCCAAGCCCAAGACCGGCATCGCCGCGCTCATCGCATGGGTCATGAAGCAGCGTCCCGTGCGCGCGTTCATGCACTACACGAGCGAGGGCGGCGGGCTCCTCGCGGCCGGCATGACTTACCAGGCGATCTTCGCGCTGTTCGCGGGGATCTGGGTGGCCTTCTCGGTCGCGGGCAACATCGTGGCTGCGAATCCGGAACTGCAGGGCGCGCTGTTCGATGCGCTCAACTCGGGCATCCCGGGCCTGATCAAGACGAGCAGCTCCGACCCGCGCGGCGTGATCGATCCCGAGACGCTGCTCTCCACGGCCGGCCTCTCGTGGACCGGCGCGATCGCGTTGATCGGACTGCTCCTCACCGCCCTCGGCTTCCTCGCCTCGATGCGGGACGCCATCCGTCGGATCTTCGATCTGCCGAGCGACAACACCTTCTTCCTCAAGCAGAAGGGCAAGGACCTCCTCCTCGCCCTCGGCTTCGGGGTGCTCATCGTGCTCTCCGCCGTCCTGTCCATCGTGTCGAACGCGGCGCTCGGAGCGGTCTTCGGGCTGTTCGGCATCGAGGATTCGGTGTTCGCGACCGTCGTCGGAAACGTGATCGGCTACGTCCTCGTGCTCGCCATCGACACGGCCACCCTTGCCGCCGCCTACCGGGTCCTCTCGGCGATCAAGATCCCGCCGCGGCGGCTGTTCGCCGGTGCGCTGATCGGCGGGGTCGCGATCGGCATCCTCAAAGCCGCGTTCCAAGCGGGCCTCATCGGCGGCGTCGGGAACAACGCGCTGCTCGCGGGCTTCGCGGTCCTCATCGGGCTGCTCATCTTCATCAACTTCCTCTGCCAGGTCATGCTCATCGGCGCCTCGTGGATCTCGACCGGCATGACCGACGCGAACATCGATCCGCGCGACCTCGGCCCCGACGAGATGCGAGTCGAGAAGGCCCGCGAACTCGAAGAGGCCCGCCGGCTGATCGCGGATGCCAACCACAAGCGGGCCGAGGACGAATACCGTGCTGCGACGGGGTGGAAGAAGCGTCAGCTCGGCAAGCAGATCCTCAAGGACGCGCGCATCGAACGGCGGCGCCGCGAGGCAGTGCCCACGGCCGACGAGCTGAAGAAGCAGAAGCAGGACAGCTAGCGGAAGCAGCGCAGCGCGACGTCCATGTGCACGAAGCCCGCGGATACCTGCGGAATTTCGTAGGTATCCGGCCGGAACGTACACACGGGTGCGGGCGGAGCGGTGCGGTCGGGGCGTGTCGGCGGGGGTCAATAGGGTGGATCCATGCCCTCCGGATCTGCCCTCCGCATCGCCAGCATCAATGTGAACGGCGTCCGCGCCGCCTTCCGGCGCGGAATGGGCGAGTGGCTCGACGGCCGCGGGGTCGACATCCTGGCCATGCAGGAGGTGCGCGCCTCGACCGAGGACATCGAAGACCTGCTCGGCCCCGAATGGAACGTGCTGCACGACGCAGCCACAGCCAAGGGCCGTGCCGGCGTGGCCATCGCCAGCCGGAGCAAGGCGTCCATCCATCGGGTCGCCATCGGCGAAGAGGAGTTCGACACCGCCGGGCGCTGGCTCGAGGCGGACTACGAGGTCGACGGCAGCGTGATCACGGTCGTCTCCGCCTACGTGCACTCCGGCGAGGCCGACACTCAGAAGCAGATCGACAAGTACTCCTTCCTCGACGGCATCGAGAGGCGCCTGCCCGAGATCGTCGACCACAATCCGCTCGCGGTCGTCGTCGGCGACCTCAACGTCGGCCACCGCACCCTCGACATCCGCAACTGGAAGGGCAATGTGAAGCGCGCCGGCTTCCTGCCCGACGAGCGCGCCTACTTCGACCGCTTCGTCGGTGCAGAGGGCGCTGAGGACTACAACTCGGGCGGCGGACTGGGCTGGGTCGACGTCGGACGTCGCGCGGCGGGCGAGGTCGACGGCCCGTACACCTGGTGGACCTGGCGCGGCCAGGCCTTCGACAAGGACACCGGATGGCGGATCGACTACCAGCTCGCCAGCCCCGCACTGGCCGAGCGGGTGAGCGGCTATTGGGTCGACCGCGCAGCGACCTACGAGGCGCGCTTCTCCGACCACACCCCCGTCGTCGTCGACTACGCCGTCTGACGGAGACCGCTCGAAGTCGACGCCATCGCGACCCAGGAGGCTCGACAGCGGACGACGCTCGGCGATCCGTAGGATTGAACGTCGTGACCGTCCCCACCACGCAGGCCCCATCCGCCGGCAAGCCCCGCCTGTTCTCCGGCATGCAGCCGAGCGCCGACTCCCTGCAGATCGGCAACTACATCGGCGCGCTGCTGCAGTGGCGGGCGATGCAGGACGAACACGACGCCATCTTCTGCGTCGTCGACCTGCACGCGCTCACGGTGCCCCAGGATCCCGCCGAACTCCGAGGTCAGATCCGCCGCACGGCCGCCCAGTACATCGCCGCCGGCATCGACCCCTCTCGTTCGACCCTCTTCGTGCAGTCGCACGTCCCCGCGCACGCGCAGCTCGCCTGGGTCCTCAACACGATCACCGGCTTCGGCGAGGCGAGCAGGATGACCCAGTTCAAGGACAAGGCGGCGCGGCAGGGAACCGATGCCGCATCGCTCGGACTGTTCGCCTATCCCGTGCTGATGGCCGCCGACATCCTGCTCTACGACACGGCCGTGGTGCCCGTCGGCGACGATCAGCGCCAGCACATCGAGCTGACCCGCGATCTCGCGAGTCGGTTCAACGCCCGATTCGGAGCCACCTTCGTCGAGCCGAGCGCGATGATCCAGACGGACACCGCACGGATCTACGACCTGCAGAATCCGACGGCCAAGATGAGCAAGTCCGCGGCCTCCGATGCGGGCGTCGTCTGGCTACTCGACGACCCCAAGGTGACCGCCAAGAAGATCCGATCCGCCGTCACCGACACCGGACGCGAGGTCCGCTTCGACCGGGAGGACAAGCCGGGCGTCTCCAATCTGCTCTCGATCCTCTCCGCATTCACCGAGACGCCGATCCCCGCTCTCGAGACCGAGTACGCGGGCCGGGGCTACGGCGACCTCAAGAAGGATGTGGCCGACGCGGTGGTGAGCGTCTTCGAGCCGATCCGGGCGCGCACGCTCGAGCTGCTCGATGATCCCGCCGAGCTCGATCGCATCCTGGCGGCGGCCGCCGACCGTGCGTCGGAGATCGCCGAGGTCACGCTCGCCACGGTCTACGACCGCATCGGCCTGCTCCCCCGCGGACGCGCGTGAGCGCTCCGTCGGTCGTGCTGTTCGACCTCGACGACACGCTCTTCGCCCACCGGGAGGCCGTCGATGCCGCGGCCGCCACCACGCTCCGGACCCTGTCGGCGGATCTGGATGCTGATGCGACCCTCGCCGAGGTCGCTCGCTGGACCGAACTCGAGGAGCAGCACTACCACCGGTACCTGACGGGCGAACTCGACTACCTCGGACAGCGACGGGCCAGGGCCCGCGACTTCGTCGCGCCCTATGGGCTGGACCTCAGCGACGACGCCACAGCGGAGTCCTGGTTCCTCGACTACCTCCGGGGCTATCGGAGCGCGTGGGTGCTGCACGAGGACACACTCCCGGCCATGGATGCGATCGCAGCGGCGCTCCCGGGCGTGCGATTCGGGATGATCACCAATGGGGACCTCGACTTCCAGCTCGCCAAGCTCGATGCCCTGCTGCTCACCGGTCGGCTCGAGCACGTCGTCGCGTCGGGCGAGGTTGGCGTCACGAAGCCCGATGCTCGGATCTTCGAACTGGCCGTCGACCTGTTCGACGTCCCACCCGCGGACGCGGTCTACATCGGCGACCGGCTGCGCACGGACGCGATCGGCGCCGCTGCCGCCGGCCTCACGGGAGTGTGGCTCAACCGGCGCGGCGTGGAACCCGACCCGGTGGATCACGCCGAGGCGGAGCGGCTCGGAGTGCACGTCATCCGGGGACTCGACGAACTCCCGGCTCTGCTCACCAGGAGCTGACCGCGCGCATCCGCGCGATCCTCGGTCCGACCGGGAATGTTCGCGCGCACCAGGCGTTGGACTATAACTGAAGTAGTAGTACGTGCTCCGGGGTCGGTGCAATTCCGAACCGGCGGTCAAAGTCCGCGAACCGGCGAGCAGATCATCCGTGAGGATGCTCAGCTCGCTGGCCGATCCGGTGGAATTCCGGAACCGACAGTCACAGTCTGGATGAGAGGCAGCACGGGCTGGGTCGACCCTGTCGACGCAGCCAGCGACGGCGTCCGCGCCGTCTTCCCGGAGTGACCCATCCACCGGGAAGACGAGCAGCATGACCATCCGCACATCGGCAGCAGGCGCGATCGACGGGATCGTCGACCCCGCGACCGACGATGCCGTCGAGCCGGCGGTCCGCGACGCGATGACCCGGGCTCTCGAACTCGCCCTGCGCGGACCAGCGGGCGGCGCCAATCCCCAGGTGGGCTGCGTCCTCCTCGACGCGAACGGCGTCACTCTCGCAGAGGGCTGGCATCGCGGCGCGGGAACTGCCCACGCGGAGGTCGATGCACTCTCCAAGCTCGCTCCCAGAGAGGCTCGGGGAGCGACCGCGGTGGTCACCCTGGAGCCCTGCAATCACACCGGACGCACAGGGCCGTGCTCCGAGGCGCTGATCGCAGCAGGGATAGCTCGCGTCTTCCATGCCGTCTCCGACCCGAATCCGATGGCCATCGGCGGCGCCGAGCGCCTGCGCGAGGCAGGAGTCGAGGTGCATCTCGGGCCGGCGACCGATCAGGCCGAGTCGACGATCCACGGCTGGCTGACGTCGGCCCGGCTCGGACGACCGTATGTGACGGTGAAGTGGGCGGCGAGCCTCGACGGCCGCGCCGCCGCCCAGGATGGAACGAGCCAGTGGATCACCGGCTCCGCCGCCCGGGCCGATGTGCACCGACGCCGAGCGGAGGCCGGTGCGATCGTCGCCGGGATGGGCACGGTCCTCGCGGACGACCCGAGCCTCACCGCCCGCGACGCCGCCGGAGACCTCATGGACCGTCAGCCCCTCGCGGTCGTGCTCGGCTCCCGACCCGCTCCGGACACGGCGAAGGTGCGCGAGCACCCGGGCGGGTTCGTCCAGTTCGCCGGTGACGACCTCCCCGCCCACCTCGACGCGCTCTTCGCCCGCGACATCCGCAGCGTCTTCGTCGAAGGCGGACCCGCGATCGCGAGCTCCTTCGCGCGGGCCGGCCTCGCCGACGAGTACCTGATCTACCTCGCACCCGTGCTGCTCGGCGGTGACCGCCTCGCGATCGGCGACCTCGGCATTCCCACCATCGGCGACGCCCGACGCCTCGCCCTCGTCTCCGTCGACCGCCTCGGCGACGACATCCGCATCGTCGCGCGGCCCCGCGGCACGAGAGGAGCACTGACGTGTTCACTGGAATCATCGAAGAGCGCGGCGAGATCCTCGCCTGGGACCACCAGGAGGACGGCAGTGCACGGCTCACTGTCCGAGCGCCTCAGGCCGCCTCCGACGCCGGGCACGGCGACTCCATCTCGGTGGGCGGGGTGTGCCTGACCGTCATCGATCAGGGTCCTGACTGGTTCACCGCCGACGTGATGGGCCAGACCCTCGCGGTCTCCGCCATCTCCGGCCTCGCCGTGGGCGACCACGCCAACATCGAGCGAGCGATGCAGGTCGGCGACCGCCTCGGCGGCCATATCGTGCAGGGCCACGTGGACGGCGTGAGCACGCTGCTGCGCCGGACCGACCTCGAGTCGTGGCGGGTGCTGCGGTTCGCGCTCGACCCGCAGCTCGCCCCGCTCGTCGTCGACAAAGGCTCGATCGCCGTCTCGGGCGTCTCGCTCACCGTGTCCGCAGTCAGCGCTCCGAACGGCAGCGCCCCGAACGGCAGCGACGCGAACGGCGGCGACGCGAACGGCGGCGGCGGCGCGTGGTTCGAGGTCAGCCTCATCCCCGAGACCCTCGCCGCCACCACCCTCGGTGCGCTCGAGATCGGCGGACTGGTCAACGTCGAGACCGACGTGCTCGCCCGCCACGTGCAGCGCCTGGTCGCCTTCGGGCTGGCCGCGCCCGCCGTCCCCACCCTTCCCGCATCGGCAGACGCCGTCGCGGGTGCAACAGAAGGAGGTGCGAGATGAGTCTCGCCACGATCCCCGCCGTCCTGGCGGAGCTGCGACTCGGCCGACCGGTCATCGTCGCCGACGATGAGGGCCGCGAGAACGAGGGCGATGTCATCCTCGCCGGTGAGCTCGCGACGAAGGAGTGGATGGCCTGGACCATCCGGCACACCTCGGGCTTCATCTGCGCGCCGATGACCGCCGAGATCGCCGATCGGCTCGACCTGCCCGTCATGGTCGCCCACAACGAGGACTCCCGCGGCACCAACTACACGGTCACCGTCGACGCATCCGATCGCCTCTCGACCGGGATCAGCGCCGCCGACCGTGCCCACACGCTGCGCGTGCTGGCCAGTGGATCGTCGACGCCGTCGAGCCTGATCCGGCCGGGCCACATCCTGCCGCTGCGCGCAGTGGCCGGCGGCGTGCGCGCCCGCGCGGGACACACCGAGGCGGCCGTCGATCTGCTCAAGCTCGCGGGCCTCATGCCCGTCGCGGCGATCGGCGAGATCATGTCCGACGACGGCGAGATGACCCGGCTGCCCGGTCTGATCGAGCTCGGCCTGCGCGAGGGCGTGCTCGTCACGACCATCGAGCTGCTGATCGCCTACCTCGACGAGCACGGCTTCGGCGAGGTCCCCGATCCTGCGGTGGCGATCCTCGAGACGCCGCGCGTGCGCTTCGAGGTCGAGACGAACGTCCCCACCACGCACGGAGTGTTCCGGATGCGCGCCTATCACGACACCACGACGGGCGCGGATCACGTCGCGATCATCTCGGGGCAGCCGGGAGCGGGCGCTCTCGTCCGCGTGCACTCGGAGTGCCTGACCGGCGAAGCGTTCGGCTCGCTCAAGTGCGAATGCGGGCCGCAGCTGGACGCGGCGCTCGATGCCATCGCCGTCGAGGGCGGAGTCGTCGTATACCTCCGTGGGCATGAGGGGCGCGGCATCGGCCTGGTCAACAAGCTGCGCGCCTATCGACTGCAGGAGGACGGGCTCGACACTCTCGACGCCAACCTCGCGCTCGGCTTCCCTGCCGACGCGCGCGACTACGGGGCGGCATCCGCGATCCTCGACGATCTAGGGGCCTCGGACATCCGACTGCTGACCAACAATCCCGACAAGGTCGCTCAGCTCGAAGCCCACGGGGTGAACGTCGCCGAGCGGGTGCCTCTCGTCGTCGGCGAGAGCATGTTCAACGAGGGCTACCTCGAGACCAAGAGGGATCGGATGGGCCACGACCTGGAGGGCCGCCTCGGCGGTTTCGGCGCGGGGATCAGCACTGCAGGAGGGGCACGATGAGCGGCGAGGGCGCACCCACCGGGAACGTCGGCGATATCGACGCAAGCGGACTGAAGGTCACCATCGTGGCCGGCACCTGGCATGCGACCATCGCGGATGGCCTGCTCGCCGGCGCGCGGCGCACCCTCGACGCCGCCGGCGCCGAGGTCACCGTCGTGACCGCCCCCGGCAGCTTCGAGCTGCCGGTGCTCGCGCAGGCCGCCCTTCAGGCGGGTGCGGATGCGGTGGTCGCGTTGGGCGTGATCATCCGTGGCGGCACCCCGCATTTCGAGTTCGTCTCCGACGCGGCGACCAGCGGGCTCACCCAGGTGGCACTCACCACGGGCAAGCCGGTGGGCTTCGGCGTCCTGACCCTCGACACGGAGCAGCAGGGCATCGACCGCGCCGGCTTCGAGGGTTCGAAGGAGGACAAGGGCGCGGAGGCCGCCGAGGCCGCAATGCGCACCGCCCTCACTCTGCGCCAGATCCGCGCCTCCGCCTCCTAGACGCTTCCACGGATCAGGAGATCTTGCACGGATCAGGAGATCGGTACCCAACGGGGGCGTTCGGAGCCCCCAGCGCGTGGTTTTCGGGGGCAATCCCCTGATTCGTGCACATGCTCTCAGGGTTCAGAGGGCTGAGCTCCAGGCCATCCCACCGAGACGGCGGCGGCCGCGGCTGCGGCGCGCATAGCCGCCTCGCGATGCTCCCCGGCCGCGAGTCGCGCGGCCAAGGTGCCGCAGAAGCTGTCGCCAGCCCCGGTGGTGTCGACGACCTCGTCGACCCGATCGGCCGGTACGGAGATATCGCCCCAGCTCGCGCCGTCGGCGCCGAGCGTGATCAGCACCGATCGAGGATCCCGTCCTGCCGCCCGCATCAGCTGGGCCTCGTGCTCGTTGACGATCACCGGGTCGGCCAGCGACAGGACGTCCTCGCTCACGTCGGCGTACGGCGCCAGGTTGAGCACGACGCGCGCGCCCGCCGCCGCAGCACGGCGGGCGGCGTCCTCCACCACGTCGATCGAGAGCTCGAGCTGGAGGAGGACGACATCCCCCTCGCTCAGATCGTCGAGCGACCCGAGGTCGTCGACGCTCACCCTGCCGTTGGCGCCCGGCGACACGATGATCGTGTTCTCGCCGTCCGCTGCGACAGCGATCGCGGCGTGGCCGGTGGGCGACGAGGGATCGACACGCACCTCATCCACGTCGATGTCGAACGCCGCGAGCCGTGCGATGTACTGCTCCCCCATCGCGTCGTCGCCGACCCGTCCGATCATCGAGACCTGGGCCGCGGCCATCGCCGCCGCGACCGCCTGGTTCGCGCCCTTGCCGCCGAACATCGTCTGCAGATCGCCTCCGATGAGGGTTTCGCCCGGCCTCGGATGACGTTCCACCGTCACGATGGAGTCCACGTTGAGCGAACCGACCACGATCACCTTGCCCATCCGGCCATTCTGTCGGATCACGGCGCTCCGGCTACTGCTCACGTGGCGAGCGGGCTCAGTGGAGGCGGGGCGCACCACGGCCGACCTGGGCCGATACGCGACGACTTCCCCCGGCGTCGAGTCCGCAGCACGCCCACGGGGCGATACCCTAGTCAGCGGCCTGTTTGCGGTGAGACCGCACGGCCAGCGCCCGGTGCCACCGCCCGGCACTCCCTGATCGAGGACTTCCCATGTCGACTGCCGCTCCCACCACCGCCCCCGTGAACCCGCGATCCCGGGTCATCATCGCGAGCCTCGTCGGCACCTCGATCGAGTTCTACGACTTCTACGTCTACGCGACGGCAGCCGTCCTCGTCTTCCCCGCACTGTTCTTCCCGAGCGAGAGCGCGGTAGCCGCGCAGCTGTCGTCGTTCGCGACGTTCGCGCTGGCGTTCTTCGCCCGCCCGATCGGCTCGATCATCTTCGGCCACTTCGGCGATCGGATCGGCCGCAAGGCCACCCTCGTCGCATCGCTGCTCGTGATGGGCATCGCGACCTTCCTGATCGGATGCCTGCCCACCTTCGACTCCATCGGCGTCGTCGCGCCCATCCTGCTCGCGGTCCTGCGCTTCAGCCAGGGGCTCGGCCTCGGCGGGGAGTGGAGCGGCGCCGCGCTGCTCGCCATCGAGAACGCGCCCGCCCGCCGCCGCGCCGTCTACGGCACCTTCCCGCAGCTGGGCGCACCGATCGGCTTCATCCTCGCGAACGGCCTGTTCCTGATCCTCTCGCTGTCGATCACCCCCGAAGCCTTCGCTGCCTGGGGCTGGCGGGTGCCGTTCCTGGTCAGCGCGCTGCTCGTCGTCGTCGGGCTGTACGTCCGGCTTCGACTGGTCGAATCCCCCATCTACACGAAGTCGATCGAGCGCGGCGAGCGCGTGAAGCTGCCGCTCGCGACGGTCTTCCGCTACAGCTGGCGCCCGCTGATCCTCGGCACGTTCATCATGCTGGCGACCTACGTGCTGTTCTACTTCATGACCACCTTCACGCTCACCTACGGCACAGCGCCGACCGAGGCGGCGGAAGGCGTCAAGGTCGGCCTCGGCTACTCGCGACCCGAGTTCCTCGGCCTGCTCCTGATCGGCGTCGCCTTCTTCGCGATCTTCACCCCGATCGCGGGCATCCTCGCCGACCGCTACGGGCGCCGGAAGACCCTCATCGTGATCACCATCGCGATCGCGATCTTCGGCCTCACCTTCCAGTCCTGGTTCGCGGCGTCCATGGACTCGGCGAGCGTCGCGCTGTTCCTCGCCACTGGCCTCTCGCTGATGGGTCTCACGTTCGGACCGATGGGTGCGCTGCTGCCCGAGCTCTTCCCGACGAACGTCCGCTACACGGGGTCGGCGATCGCCTACAACGTGGGCAGCATCCTCGGGGCCTCGCTCGCGCCGACGGTGGCGCTGGCGCTCTGGACCGCGGACGGCGACATCTTCAAGGTCGGCCTGTACCTGACCGGCGCCGCGGTGCTCACCCTGATCGCCCTGCTGCTCAGCAAGGAGACGCGCGAGATCGACCTCGTCGACAACGGCAGCACCGGATCACTCGCCCCCTGAGCTGACGATCCTGGGGTAACGGTGGAGCGCGTCAACTCAGATTGACAGCTCGTCCGCTTGTCAATTACGGTTGACGCCATGGATGTCGGACAGCTTCACACGCTCGCGGGGGATGCGGGTTCGGATGACCCCGTGCAGGCGCTGCGCGCGGTGCATCGGATGCGGGCAGAACTCGATCGGATCGAGGCGGTGGCCGTCCGTCGTGCCCGAACGGCAGGCGCATCCTGGCAGCTGATCGCGCTGTGCCTCGAGGTCTCCCGTCAGGCAGTGCACAAGAAGTACGGAAGAAGATGAACGCAGCAGACCGCAGTCCGGTCGCATCGATCGACCACGAGGCAGCACGATGAGCTCCAGCACCCAGTCCGCACGGCCGGCCTCGACGACGGGGTCTACACCCGAGTCGGCACCGGGGGCGACGCCGACCACCGGACCAGCTCGACGATCGCTCTTCGGGCGGCGCGCCGCCGACGACACAGGTCCGCGTGCAAGCCTCAGCCAGCTCCTCCCCTACCTGCTCGAGCACCGCCGCGTGATGGTGCTGGTGCTCATCCTCAGCATCTTCGGCTCCCTGTCGTCGCTCGCTCAGCCCCTGCTGGTGAGCAACGTGATCTCCGTCGTCCAGGATGGACAGCCGCTCGGCGGACTGGTCTGGCTGCTGGTCGCCTTCGTCGTCCTCGCCGGAATCCTCGCCGGCTATCAGCACTACCTGCTGCAGCGCACCGGCGAGGGAGTCGTGCTGAGCTCGCGTCGACAGCTCGTCGCCAAGATGCTGCACCTGCCCATCGCGGAGTTCGACACCCGTCGGGTCGGCGACCTCGTCTCTCGCGTCGGATCGGACACCACCCTGCTGCGAGCCGTGCTCACCCAGGGCGTGGTCGAGTCGGTCGGCGGTGCGCTCACCTTCGTCGGCGCTCTCATCGCCATGGCGATCCTCGATCCCGTCCTCCTGCTGCTCACCCTCCTGGTCGTCGCGATCGCGGTGGTCACCGTCGTCACGATGTCCGCGCGCATCCGGCCGGCCATCCGCGAGGGACAGAAGAAGGTGGGAGACCTCGCCGCCGCGGTCGAGCGCTCGATCAGCGCGATCCGCACCGTACGGGCCGCCAATGCCACCGACCGCGAGGTCGACGCGATCAACCGCGACGCCGAAGGGGCCTGGCTCCAGGGCATCAAGGTGGCGCGCATCTCCGCCCTGATCACGCCCGTCGCGATCGTCGCCATGCAGGTGTCGTTCCTCGTCGTGCTCGGCGTCGGCGGATACCGGGTGGCGAGCGGGGCCACGAGCGTGGCGAATCTCGTCGCCTTCATCCTCTTCCTGTTCCTGATGATCATGCCGCTCGGCCAGTTCTTCGGGGCGATCAACGCCGTCAATCAGGCTCTCGGCGCGCTCGGACGCATCCAGGAGGTGCTGGCTCTCCCCGACGAGAGCGACGCGGATCGCGGCATCGCGCCGCTGGCCGACGCCGCCACGGTCGCCGATGCACGGAGCTCGGCCCCGGCGATCGAGTTCGTTGACATCCGCTTCGGCTACGACACCCTCGCCGAGCAGGGCGATTCCCGTCCGGCCGTCCCAGCCGCAGACTCGGCGGCGATCGTCCGGCAGCCGGTGCTGCACGGCGTCAGCTTCACGGTGCCGCGGGGATCGCGCACGGCCCTCGTCGGTCCGTCCGGTGCAGGCAAGAGCACGATCCTCTCCCTCATCGAGCGCTTCTACGACGCCGACTCGGGATCGATCCGACTGGGCGGGGTGGATATCCGCGGCATCGATCGGGTGGCTCTGCGCAGCCAGATCGGCTACGTCGAGCAGGACGCACCCGTGCTCGCCGGCAGCCTGCGTGACAACCTCCTGCTCGCCTCTCCGGAGGCCACGGACGCGGACTGCATCGACGTGCTGCACCGGGTCAACCTCGCTGAGGTGCTCGAGCGTGATCCCGCAGGGCTCGATGCCCAGGTCGGCGAGGACGGCATCATGCTGTCCGGCGGCGAGCGCCAGCGCCTGGCCATCGCCCGCACCCTGCTCTCCGCCCCGCCGATCCTGCTGCTCGACGAGTCGACCTCCAGCCTCGACGGACTCAACGAGCAGATGCTCCGCGAGGCCATCGATGCCGTCGCGACCGGCCGCACCCTCATCGTCATCGCGCACCGCCTGTCGACTGTCGTCGATTCGGACAGCATCGTGGTCCTCGACCACGGCCGCGTGGTGGGCGTGGGCACCCACTCCGAGCTGGTGACCACCGTCCCCCTCTACCGCGAGCTCGCCAAGCACCAGCTCCTCGTCTGACAGGTCCCGAGCCGCCCACTTCTCCGGATCCGGAGATGTTGCAGGGATCCGGAGAATGAGGCTGCCCAGATGGTGATCGGTGGCAATTGTGGGCAACTCGACGCCAGTGAAGGCCAATCTCCGGATCGGTGAAACCAACGCGGCCGTCGTCCACAGGCCTTGGACCTCTCCGCTTCTCCACAGATCGCGGTTCGCGGCGTCAGCACCTTCTCGGATGCGCCATCGTCATCCGATGGACAGCGCGCTCGCTTCGATCATGGCCTCACTCGGAGGTGTGGCTCATATCCGAGATCTGCTCGAACGCGGATATTCGCGCCACCAGGTCGCCGCGCACGACCGCCGTGGCGATCTGCTGAGACCACGTATCGGCTGGTACGTGTCCCCGGCGCTTTCACCGGATGCGATCCGAGCGATAGGGGTAGGCGGACGACTCGGGTGCATTTCGGCTGCACGCTCGTATGGCCTGGCCACGCCTCAGGATCGCCGCCTGCACGTCGCCCTCGACGATCATGCGACCCGTCTCCGGTCGAGCCGCGACGGGTTCCGGAACATCTCGGCGGGTCAAGACCCGGAGGTCGTCTGGCATTGGGTAGGTGACCTCGGTGTCACGGGCGACGAGCGATTCAGGGTCACCCCCTCCGCCTGCATCGTTCAGGCGTCGAATTGCGTCAGCCCAGAATGGACGATCGGAATCATCGATTCCGGACTGCGCAATGGCGTGCTGGATCCGCGCGCACTGGAGGCACTCCATGCGCATTCCACGACCCGCAGGTTGCTGCCGATGGCGGATGGGCGCGCCGAGAGCATCCTGGAATCCATCCTTCGCGTGCGGCTACGGGCAGCCGGCTTGTCCCCGCAGCCACAGGTGGAACTCGGACGCTACCGCGTGGACCTCATGCTCGACGGATGGCTGGTAATAGAGGCTGATGGGGCCACGCACGGAAGCGAACGGCAGTTCGCCTGGGACCGGGAACGTGACAGCTTCTTCGCGCGATCCGGCATTCGCGTGCTGCGATTCACCTACCGGCAGATCGTCGACGAGTGGCCTCAGACACTGGCGACCATTCTCGCCGTCCGGTCTCGGGAGAGGCCCGGTCACTGAGTTTCACGGATCCGGAAAGGGTCCCCAGAAACTGCGCGATCGGCTGTAGATACGGGCAACTCACCAGCTGTCCGCGGTGCAACTCCGGATCGGTGCAACATCTCCCGATCCGTGCAAAAGGGGTGGCAGGGAGGGTCAGGCGAAGGGGTTGGGGGTCATCGTGTACTTGGTGCTCAGGTACTCGTGGATGCCCTCGAAGCCGCCCTCTCGGCCGAGGCCCGACTGCTTGACGCCGCCGAACGGGGCCGAGGCGTTCGAGATGACACCCGAGTTGAGGCCCATCATGCCCGTGTCGAGCTTCTCGATCAGGCGCTGACCTCGCGCGAGGTCCTTCGTGAAGGCATAGGCGACGAGCCCGTACTCCGTGTCGTTGGCGAGGCGGATCGCCTCATCCTCGTCAGCGAAGGTGGTGACCGAGACGACCGGCCCGAAGATCTCGTTGCGGAGGATGTCGCTGCCTGCCACGACGCCGGTCACGACGGTCGGTGCGTAGAAGGTGCCCGGTCGATCTATCGGGGCTCCGCCGGTCTGCACGGTCGCTCCACGACGGACGGCGTCCTGGACCAGCTCGTCGGCCTTCGCCACGGCCGCCTCGTTGATGAGCGGCCCGATCCGCACACCCTCCTCAGTGCCGCGGCCGACGACGAAGCCGTTGACGGCCTCGGTGATCCGCGTGGAGAACTCCTCGGCCACGGATTCGTGCACGAGAAATCTGTTGGCGGCGGTGCACGCCTCCCCGATGTTTCGGAACTTGGCGAGCAGCGCCCCCTCGACCGCCTTGTCCAGATCCGCGTCCTCGAAGACGAGGAACGGGGCGTTGCCGCCGAGCTCCATCGAGGTGCGCAGGACATTGTCCGCCGCCTGCTTGAGCAGAGAGATGCCGACGGGAGTGGATCCGGTGAAGCTCAGCTTGCGCAGCCGAGGATCCGACAGGATCGGCCCGGACACCGCCTTCGACTGGTGGGTGGTGATGATGTTGAGCACGCCGGAGGGGAGACCGACCTCCTCGAACAGCTTGCCGACGTAGAGCGTGGTCAGCGGTGTGAGCTCAGCCGGCTTGATGACCACGGTGCACCCGGCGGCGAGGGCGGGCGCGATCTTGCGGGTCGCCATGGCGAGCGGGAAGTTCCACGGCGTGATGAAGTAGCACGGCCCGACAGGACGCTGCGAGACGATCGTCCGGCCGGTGCCCTCTGGATTGATGCCGTAGCGACCGGTGATCCGCACGGCCTCCTCGCTGAACCAGCGGAGGAACTCGCCGCCGTAGACGACCTCACCAGCAGCTTCGGCGAGCGGCTTTCCCATCTCGAGCGTCATCAGCAGAGCGACATCCGACTTGCGCTCCATCAGCAGGTCGAACGCCGAGCGCAGGTACTCGCCGCGGACCCGCGGCGGAGTCGCAGCCCACTCGTCCGCAGCGGCGACCGCAGCGTCGAGCGCGAGGATCCCATCCTCCGGAGTCGCGCTGGCGATGGTCTTGAGGACCTGATTGGTCGCTGGATCCCGGACGTCCAGCGTCGCGCCGCTCGATGCCGGCACCCACCTTCCCGCGATCAGCAGACCGTCGGGAACGGTGGCGAGCAGGGCGGATTCGTCGGCGGCGGACATGGGGCTCCTTCGCAGTGCCGGATGGGTCGAATCCAGCCTAGGACCGGAAACGGAGCTTCCGATCGCTCGTAACTGCGGAATCCGTCGCCGAGATCAGGACTCGGTGACGACTACCCCCGCGTCGGCGAGTTCGTCGAGGGCGGCAACGCTGGATGCGGCGGCGACACCGGCCACGAGGTCGGTCAGTACGCGGACCCGCTTGCCGTCGGCGAGCGCGTCGAGGGCGGAGGCGCGGACGCAGTAGTCGGTCGCGATCCCGACGACGTCGATGGTGTCGACGCTGTGCGAGGCGACGAGGTCCTTCACGGACTCGCCGTCCTCGGTGGTGCCCTCGTAGATCGAGTAGGCGGGCTTGCCCTGTCCCTTCTGGATGTGGAAGTCGACGTCCGACGTGTCGAGGGCGGGGTGATACTCGGCACCCGGGGTGCCTGCGACACAGTGCACAGGCCAGGTGTCGACGAAGTCGGGCGCCCCCTCGGCGAAGTGACCGCCGTTGTCATTGGTGCCGTCGTGCCAGTCGCGAGAGGCGAAGACCAGGTCGTAGCGGTCGGGATTCGCTTCGAGGTACTCGCTGATCCCCGCGGCGACCGCGGCTCCCCCGTCGACGCCCAGAGCGCCGCCCTCGGTGAAGTCGTTCTGCACGTCGATGATGAATAGCGCCCTGGCCATCCCGCCATGCTAATTGCACGGATCAGGGGATCGCCCCCGTATTCCGGCACGACGGCGGCCCTGGCGCCCCCGTCGGGTCACGGTCTCCTGATCCGTGCGACATCCCCTGATCCGTGCAGGTGGATGGATGGGTGGGTCGGCGGGAGGGAGAAGTCAGTAGTCGGAGAGGTTCGCGCCGCAGTCCCAGAAGGCCGCCGCGAGAGCGTCGATGGCCTGCTTGGCGTCGTCGCCCACATCCCCGAGGGCGTAGATGGCGAAGGTCAGCACGGTGCCGTCCGCGGCGTCGATCGTGCCGGCCAAGGTGTAGCCGTCATCGATCCATCCGGTCTTCGCGTGCACCGCGCCGTCCGCACGCGAGCTGGAGCCCGCGAATCGGTCCGAGTAGCTGAGTGAGCCCGCCTCGCCGGAGATCGGAAGCCCGTCGTAGAGCCAGCCGAGGTTGCCGGCGCGGTTCTCGATCTGCACGAAGAGGGAGGTCAGGTAGGACGGCGGCACCGCGTTGCCACCGCTCAGGCCGGAGCCGTCGACGATCCGCAGGGCCGAGGTGTCCAGGCCGTAGGCGGCGAGCCCTGCCGTGATGCCCTGCTGGAGCGAGCCGAAGCTGCTGCCTGCTCCGGCTTCGATGGCGGTGACGCGGGCGAGCGCCTCGGCGATGGTGTTGTCCGAGACGATGAGGGTCTGCTTGACCAGGGTCGAGACGGGTGCGGATGAGACCTGGCCGAGCACCGGAGCCCCGACGGGAGCGGTGCCGATCACCGTCGTCGCACCACCGAGGGCGGCAGCGAAGGCGGATCCCGCCCTCCCGACCGGATCGTCGCTGCGGGCCGAGACGTTGCTCGCCGGGCTGTCGCGATCGCCGTCGACCATCAGGGCCGTGATCGGCGGCATGTAGCCGTCGGCGAGCTCTTTGCGGTTCCAGCTCGGCTGCCAGGCGTCGCCCGAGAAGTACGAGCTGTCGAGGACCACCGTGGTGATCGGGGAACCGGCCGTCGCTGGATCGGCGTTCCAGGCCGCCGTGACCTGATCCGCCAGCTCGTCGAGGTGCGCCGCTCCTGCATAGGCGGTGGTCGTGCCGCTGGGCGTGCGGGAGAGCGTGACGTCTCCCCCGCCGACGAGCACCACGGTCCCCGGCTCGGCGCCGCGGACGACCCTGGTGGTCAGTCGGTAGTCGGGTCCGAGCACGTTGAGAGCCGCGGCGGTGGTCAGCACCTTGAGCACACTGGCCGTCCGCGACGGGGTGGACCCACCGCGGTCGAAGAGCACCTCGCCCGTAGCGGCGTTGACCGCGCGCCCCTGGAACTGCTCGAGGCGCGGATCGGCAGCCGCATCGGCGACCGAGCAGGTGCGCACGGGCGATGCCCCAGCCGGCGCGGCGGGCACTGCACGGGTGGGGATGGTCGGCGTCGGGGTGGGAGTCGGCGATGCGGCGACGTCGACCACCGCAGACGCCGCGTCCGCCTCGGCACTGCGGTCTTCCTGGGCGCCGACGCTGGTTCCCGCCCAGGCGGCTCCGCCGAGGAGCGCGACGTACGCCACCGCCGCGGCGGCGATGACCGTGATTCGTCGCCGAGTCGGTCTGCCAGTCACCGCCTCAGTGTAGGCAGGTCACTCGCCGGGGTAGCGCAGGCCGATCCGTTCGCGGATGCTGTCGAGCACGTCCATGATCGCCGCGCTGTCCGACGGCGTGAGCAGGGGCGACGCGGTCTCGCCGGCCGCGACGAGGCGCTCGGCCTCGAGCGCCTGGTACTGCATGCCGCGTCCCTCGACATGCGATTCGTAGCGCTCGAGCTGCTGGCCCGTGCCGTCGTACACGGTGAAGGACGTCGGTTCGTACCAGGTGGCTTCGATGTCGATCCGGCCGCCCGTGCCGATGACGCTGGCGACGTTGGGACCTTTCGAGTTCAGGGCCGTGTAAAGGCTCGAGTGAGCGCCCCCTTCGTGCCTGAGGATAATCGAGGTCTCGCCGTCGACGCCGGTCGGTGTAGGCGTCGACGACGCGATCACCTCGGTGGGAAGGCCGAGGACATCGATGGCGAACGAGACGGGGTAGATCCCGAGGTCGAGCAGCGCGCCGCCGCCGAGCGCCGGGTCCTGCAGCCTGCTCGACGGGTCGGAGGGCAGCAGCTGGGTGTGGTCGGAGATCACCGCGCGCACGTCGCCGATCGTGCCGGCGTCGAGGATCTCGTGGATCCGCTTCATGTGCGGCAGGAACCTGGTCCACATGGCCTCGAGGAGGAGCAGCCCTCCTTGGTCGGCGAGCTCGACCAGCCCCCAGGCCTCGAAGCCGTTGAGGGTGAACGGCTTCTCGACGAGGACGTGCTTGCCGGCATCCAGGGCCAGCCGCGCCGCACCGGCATGGAACGGATGCGGGGTGGCGATGTACACGATGTCGACGCTGTCGTCGGCGACGAGGTCCTCGTAGCTGCCGTGCGCGTTCGGGATGCCGTACCGATCGGCGAACTCGCGTGCCGTGTCGATGGAGCGGCTCCCCACGGCCGCGACTCGGAGTCCCGCTGTCTGCAGATCCTTGGTGAAGGCGTGCGCGATGCCGCCCGGTGCGAGGATGCCCCAGCCGAGGCCGGTCGATTCCTGGTCCGACATGTCCACTCCGTTCTCGAGCGCCCTCATCGGCGCTGCGCCTCTGCGGCAGTCCCATGTTAGGGAACGGCGAGTGGGCGGTCGCCTCACTACGCGAGAGGCAGTGGGACGGCTGTGAAAGCGGAAGGCCCGCCGCTTCTTGCGAAGCAACGGGCCTTCCCTATTCTGGGCCGCCTCCGGGAATCGAACCCGGGACCTATTCATTACGAGTGAATCGCTCTGCCGACTGAGCTAAGGCGGCACGACGCGCTGGCGCGTGCACGGCTACAGAGCTTACCCGATCGTCGGAGCAGCGGCCGATCGCGACACCTGTTCGACCAGCGAACCCTCCGGAACCGCTCTGCCGACGTGCGTTCCGGACAGGACGAGCGATTCGAGCTCTGCGAACGACTCGCGCAGCTGCACATCGAGCGGGATGGCACCACTGCCGTCGATCCAGGCCAGCCATCCGTGGCGCATCGCAGCGAAGCCGACCAGTGCGATCAACCGGGCCGCGCGCTCCACCTCGGCCACGTCCGCGGCCGGATCCTCGCGGATCATCCGACGCTGGACGACCTCGTTCAATGCGTTCTCGAATGCCCTTCCCGAGGAAACGCGAAGGCCGAGCAGGCCGGGCTCCTGCCGCATCAGCCGCTTGCGCAGGGTCAGAATGTCGATGTCCTCGAGGCGGTCCGTCATGGACAGGAACAGCTCGGGCAGGTCGCGCAGCGCATCCCCTCCGAATCCGTCGGTCACGTATCGCTCGACCACGCCCTCGTCGGGGAAGCCCGGAACGGCGCCGAGCACCGCGTCCTCCTTGGAGGCGAAGTAGTTGAAGAACGTGCGCGGCGAGACGTCCGCCACCCGACAGACCTCTTCGATGGTGACGTGGTCGTAGCCGCGCTCGAGCGACTGCTGGAGGATCGCGATCTGCAGCGAGCGTCGCGTCTCCCGGCGCTTGCGCTCCCGCAGTCCCAGTTCGTTCGGCTCAGTCATGCCCCGATTATTTCATCCAGTGCAAGTTTGCACAAATGAGGTCCCGGGAGCAGATCATGGCGTGCAGGTCAGTCCGTCGTCCGGCGCGATCCCCCGGATCAGGTAGTCGTCGACCGCCTTGACGATGCACGGGTCCCGTTCGTCGTAGGCGAGATGCCCCTCACCCACGTAGGTCACGAGCACCGCGCTTTCGAGCTGTGTCGAGAGTGCCTGAGCCCATTGATACGGAGTCGCTGGATCGCCCGTCGTACCCAGGATCACGATCGGTGCCGCGCCGGCCCCCGTCACAGGAGCGAGCTGTCCGCGGAACCGGTACGGCCAGGTCTGGCAGGTCAGATCGCCGAGCGCGCTCAGATCATCGGGCTCGGAGATCGGATCTGCGGCGGCTATCTCGTCGCGCTGCTCGGCCAGGACGGCGGGATCCGTCTCCACCGGATAGTCCACGCAGGTGATGGCGATGAACGCCTCGAAGAAGTTGGACGAGTACGTGCCGTCCTCGTCCCGGTCCACGTAGCTGTCGGCCAGCAGGAAGGCCGTCCGGGATCGGCCCGCCTTGATCTCGGTGAAGGCGTCGCTCAGGTACGGCCACGTCTCCTCGCTGTACAGCGCCGACTGGATGGCGGTCGACAGGTACGACGCGTTGAGCTCGCGGCCGTCGTCGCCGCGGAGCGGAGCGGACTCAAGTCTCTTGAGCAGGACCGCGATGTCGTCGATCGATTCATCCACGGTCTCGCCGGCGAACGGGCAGTCGCTTCCTGCGAGGCAATCGGTCAGGTAGGCGCGCAGCGCGTCCCCGAAGGCGGCCGTCTGGGCGAGCGAGACGTCGAACTCGTCGAGCGTCGAATCCGTCGCTCCGTCGAGCACGAGCCGGCCGACCTTGTCCGGGAATCGGTCGGCATACTGCGCTCCGATGTCGGAGCCGTAGGAGTAGCCGAGGTAGTTCAGCCGGCGGTCGCCCACGATCGCACGCAGCATGTCGAGGTCGTGCACGGTGCTGGCGGTGTCGACGAACTCGAGAAGCCGGCCCGTCCTCTCGGTGCAGGCGTCGACGAACTCGGCCGTCTCCTTCGTGGTCTCGGCCACGTACTCCGGTGAATCCACGGGAGCATCCGAGTCGCCGAACAGGTACTCGTCGAGATCGGTGCCATCCAGGCATTGGACGGCGGATGATCTGCCGACTCCCCGCGGATCCCAGCCGACCACGTCGAAGGCGGCCTGGATGTCGGAGTCGACCGCGAAGTCGAGGCTGTCGTGGACGAAGTCGTAGCCCGAGGCACCGGGGCCACCCGGGTTGATGAACAGCGACCCCTGCGGCGTGCCCGAGGCGAGGTGGCGCACGAGGGCCAGCTCGATGTCATCGGCCGAGTCGGGCGCATCCCAGTCGAGCGGCGCGGTCGCCGTGGTGCACTGCATGCCATCCCCGCAGCCGGACCAGACAAGGGTCTGCTGGTAGTACGGCTCGAGTCCGGCAGTCACCTCTTCGGGATACGGGGTGGAGGTCGGACGCGGATTCGGTGCGAGGAAGCACGCGCTGAGCAGCCCGAGGGTCAGCGCGGCGACGGCGGCCGAGGCGGCCACGCGAAGCGCAGTGCGCCGAAGGGCAGGGCGTCCGGTCGACGGGTCGCGCGTCACGCGCGCACCGTGCGGGCGGCGACGAGCATCGCCTCGAGGGCGAGCGCGGGCGGCACGTTGGCCTCGATCCGACGACGCGCGGTGGCGATGGCATCCATGATCGCGAGCGTACGGGTCTCGTCGCTCGCGGCGGCCGCGCGCGCGATCGCGTCGCGCGCGGTCACGTTGACGGGCTCGAGCCCGGCGTGCAGCTGCTCGAGCAGGATGTCGCGGTAGAGGGAGAGGAGGTCGACGAGGATGCGATCGATGCCGTCGCGGAGGCTGCGGGTGGCCCGGCGCTTCTGGTCCTCCTCGAGCGCCTTGAGCTGCGACCTCAGCGCCGGCGGCACCGTGCCCCCCGGCTCGACGCCGAGCGAGCGCAGAGCGGATGCCCGCTCCTCCGCATCCTTCTGCTCGGTGATGGCCTTGGCGTCATCGCCGGCGATCGCGAGCAGTCGCGCCGCCGCGTGCACCGCGGCGGAGACGCTGTCGAGGCCGAGCACGACGTCGAGGGTCTCGGCCCGACGGGCGCGCGCATCGGCATCGGTGGCCAGCCGGTGCGCCATGCCGATGTGGCTCTGCGATTCGTAGGCCACGGCGAGGGCGAGCTCTGGATCCACGCCATCCCGTTCGACGAGGAGCTGCGCGACATCGGCAGCTTCGGGGGTGCGCAGTCGAACCACCCGCACGCGTGAGCGGATCGTGGGCAGCAGATCGGCCTCGCTCGGCGCGCAGAGGATCCACACGGTGCGCGGAGGCGGCTCCTCGAGCGCCTTGAGCAGCAGATTGGAGGTGCGCTCCGTCATGCGGTCGGCGTCCTCGATCACCATCACGCGGTAGCGCGCGACGGAGGGCGAGTACTGCGAGGACGACAGCAGCCCGCGGACCTCCTCGATGGAGATGATCACCCGCTCCGTGCTCAGCACGGCGAGGTCGGGATGCGTCCGCGCGGCCACCATCGCGCGGGTGCGGGCGTCGCCCTCAGGGGTCCCGTCGGAGAGCAGCGCGGTCGCGAACGCATAGGCGAGGTTGGACCGCCCTGACCCGGGAGGGCCGGTGATGAGCCAGGAGTGGGTCATGGCGCCGATGGAGCCCTCGCCGGTGCGTGCCGAGTCGGATGCCTGTCGCATCGTGGCGATCGCATCGGTCTGGCCGACGAGTCCGCTCCAGATCTCGCTCACGCGTGCAGCAGCCCGTCGACCCGAGCGCGGATCCGCTCGGAGAGGGCCTCGGGCGCGAGTGTCGCGTCGAGCACCAGGAAGCGCGCGGGCTCGGCCTCAGCGAGGGCGAGGTAGCCGTCGCGCACGCGACGGTGGAAGTCGGATCTCTCGGCCTCGAGGCGGTCGAATCGAGTGCGGGATGTGTCGAGCCGGGCCCTGGCATGCTCCTCATCGAGGTCGAGGAGCACGGTCAGATCGGGCAGCAGCCCTTCTGCAGCCCAGAGCGAGAGGCTGCGGATCTCGCCCGGGTCCAGCACCCGACCGGCACCCTGGTACGCGACGGACGAGTCGAGGTACCGATCCTGGACGACGACCTCGCCGCGGGCGAGCGCCGGTCGGACGACGGTGCTGATGTGGTGGGCGCGGTCGGCGGCGTAGAGCAGCGCCTCTGCGCGGGGCGATATCTCGCCCCGACTGTGCAGCACGATCTCGCGCAGCTCGATGCCGAGGTCGCTGCCCCCAGGCTCGCGGGTGCGCAGCACCCTGCGCCCGATCGAGCGCAGCCAGCCTTCCAGCAGCGCGGCCTGAGTCGATTTGCCCGAGCCGTCTCCGCCTTCGAGAGTCAGGAACAGCCCGGTCATGTCGCGGACTTCGCGCCCGTCTTACGGGGCGCCCGCGTGCTGGGAGCCTTGGCCGCAGCCGTCTTGGCCGCCGGCTTCTTGGCGGCCGGCTTCTTGGGTGCGGCCTTCTTGGCAGGTGCCGGCCCCTTGGCGCGCTTGTCGGCGAGCAGCTGCACGGCACGCTCGAAGTCGACCTCTTCGATGGTCTCGCCGCGCGGGATGGTCGCGTTCGTGACGCCGTCGGTGACGTACGCTCCGAAGCGGCCGTCCTTGATCTTGATCGGCTTCTCGCTCACCGGGTCGTTCTCGAACTCCTTGAGCGCCGACGACGCTCGGCGGGCGCCGTACTTGGGCTGGGCGAAGAGCTCGAGGGCCTCGGCGAGCGTGACCTCGAAGATCTGGTCCTCGCTGGTCAGCGAACGGGTGTCCTCGCCCTTCTTCAGGTACGGACCGTAGCGGCCGTTCTGTGCCGAGATCTCCGCCTCGGACTCGGGGTCGACGCCGACGACGCGGGGCAGGTCGAGGAGCTTGAGGGCGGTGGGGAGATCGATCTCTGCGAGGTCCATCGTCTTGAAGAGCGAGGCCGTGCGGGGCTTCGGCAGCTTCTTCTTCGCCGCGGCCGAGAGCTCCTCGGAGGGCTCGGGCTCGAGCTCGGTCACGTACGGACCGAAGCGGCCGTCCTTCGCGACGATCTCCTTGCCGGTCTCGGGGTTCACCCCGATGACGCGGTCGGTCTGCACCGGGGCGTCGATGAGCTCATGCGCCTTGGCGGCAGTGAGCTCGTCGGGCGCGAGGTCCTGAGGCAGGTTCACCCGCCGGGGAGGCTGCTCGGGGTCCTCGAGGACCTCGAGGTAGGGCCCGTACTTGCCGATGCGCAGAGTCACGTCATCGTCGATGCGGATCGAGTTGATGCTCTTCGCGTCGATCTCGCCGAGGTTGTCGACGACGTTGCGCAGGCCGCGGTGTTCGGCGTTGCCGAAGTAGAAGCCGCTCAGCCAGTCGACGCGGTCCTGCTCGCCGTCGGCGATCCGGTCGAGATCGCTCTCCATCGCAGCGGTGAAGTCGTACTCGACGAGGTCGCCGAAGTAGTCCTCGAGCAGACGGACCACGGAGAATGCGATCCAGCTGGGCACGAGGGCGGTTCCGCGAGGGGTCACGTAGCCGCGGTCGACGATGGTCGACATGATCGACGCGTAGGTGGAGGGCCGCCCGACGCCGAGCTCCTCGAGGGCCTTGACCAGGCTCGCCTCGGTGTAGCGCGGGGGCGGCGAGGTCTCGTGGCCCTTCGCCTCGGCCTCCACGACAGCGAGCGACTGGCCCTGGGTGAGAGGAGGAAGTTTGGCGTCGGCGGCCGCGTCCTTCTCGGAGGCGCGCTCCTCGTCCTTGCCCTCCTCGTAGGCCTGCAGGAACCCGCGGAAGGTGATGACGGTTCCGCTCGCGGTCAGCAGGGCGACGGTGTCGGTGCCTGCGGGCTTGGCCTCGATGGTGACGGTGGCGGTCGAGCCGCGAGCGTCGGCCATCTGGGAGGCGACGGTGCGCTTCCAGATGAGGTCGTAGAGGCGGGCCTCGTTGCCGCGCAGCTCGCGCTCGAGCGATGCAGGAGTGCGGAACTGCTCGCCGGACGGGCGGATGGCCTCGTGGGCCTCCTGGGCGTTCTTCGACTTACCCGTGTACACGCGGGGCTTCTCGGGCACCGAGTCGGCGCCGTAGAGGGATCTGGCCTGCGCGCGAGCCGCGGAGACCGCCTGCTCGGAGAGCGAAGGCGAATCCGTCCGCATGTAGGTGATGTAGCCGTTCTCGTACAGCGACTGCGCGACGCTCATCGTCTGCTTCGCCGAGAAGCGCAGCTTGCGGGCGGCCTCCTGCTGCAGGGTTGAGGTCGTGAACGGCGCGGCGGGGCGCCGGGTGTAGGGCTTGGACTCGACAGAGGTCACGGTGGAGACGGTGGCGTCGTCGCGCAGCGCCTCGGCGAGCGCAGTAGCCGCCGACTCGTCGAGCGCGCGGACACCAGAGGCGAGCACGCCCTTGTCGTCGAAGTCGCCGCCCTTGGCGATCCGCTGGCCGTCGAGTCGCTGCAGCTTGGCGGTGAAGCTGTCGGCGCCGGTCTGCGCGTCCGAAGAGCGCGGCGCGAAGTCGACGGTCAGGTCCCAGTAGCTCGCGGTGACGAAGGCGAGTCGCTCGCGCTCGCGGTCGACGACGAGGCGGGTGGCGGCGGATTGGACGCGACCGGCGGACAGGCCCGGCCCCACCTTGCGCCAGAGCACGGGAGACACCTCGTAGCCGTAGAGACGGTCGAGGATGCGGCGGGTCTCCTGGGCGTCGACCAGAGCGGTGTCGATGTCGCGGGTGTTGTCCTTGGCCCGGTTGATCGCGTCCTTGGTGATCTCGTGGAAGACCATCCGCTTCACGGGCACCTTGGGCTTGAGCACCTCGAGCAGGTGCCAGGCGATGGCCTCGCCCTCGCGGTCCTCATCCGTCGCGAGGTAGAGCTCGTCGGCGTCCTTGAGCGCGCGCTTGAGATCGGCGACCGTCTTCTTCTTCTGGTCGGAGACGACGTAGTACGGGTTGAAGCCGTTCTCGACGTCGACCGAGAATTTGCCGAGAGAGCCTGTCTTGAGCTCTGGCGGGAGGTTCTTCGGCTCGATCAGGTCGCGGATGTGACCCACGGACGCGAGGACCTCGTAGTCGGCGCCGAGGTAGGCGCCGATCGTCTTCGCCTTGGCGGGCGACTCGACGATGACGAGCTTCTTGCTGGTGGGCACGGTGTTTTCCATCCGGATCTGGAGATGGTTGAGCGAGGTCCATCGGGTCGATGGGCGCGATACGAAGCCGGCGGCGGCTCGTCAGGCACACCATACACACACCGGAGGACCTCCGCGCGCTTCGACGCGGAGGCGCTGACCCAGCAGCTCACCGCTCACGGTGACCGTGACTATGCCGTCGAGGGCCGTGCACTCCTCGAGGCGGACACCGCTGAGAGCCGCCGACTGAGCGGCTCGCTCGCAGGGGAATCCGGCTTCCAGACCCGACGCCGAGTCGGCCCCGGCGAGCGCGGCGGCGTCAGCTGCCGCCGCGAGGAAGCGGGTCAGGACCACTCCCCTATATAGAGGAACGAGCAGCACGGCGATCAGCACCAGGCAGGCCGCCAGCCCCAATGCGAGGGGCGCGGTCGAGCCGGACTGCGAATCGGATCCGGAGCGTCTTCGCCCGGGAGGGAAGCCAGACGTCGCTCGGTTCATTCGGCGACCAGCGCGCATGACACCGCTTCCGTCGGGAAGGAGATCAGGGCCGCGGGCCGCGGTGCCAGGCGGACCGTGACGCAGAGGAAGTCGTCCTGTCGACGCTGGGACCACTGGACCGCCCGCCCGCTTCCGTCGAATCGGTCGAGCGCAGGCTCGATCGCGTCTCCGCGGGCGGCCAGCCGCGCCGCACTCGCCGCCGCATCCATGACGGCGGCGTTGGCGATCAGCCCCTGGGCACCCGCCAGGATGGCCAGCAGCAGAGCGCCGATCACGGGGAGGAGCACGACGAGCTCGGCGGTCGCGCTGCCGGAGCCGGTGTCTCGAGCGAGCCGGTCGCCCGCTCGGGACGGAAGCGGTGAGCACCGTTCGCGGGTGCCGAGCTCGTCGTGCGCCGTCACGGTCGGATCAGCCCGCGAACGAGAGCGCGTGCTTGATGAGGTCGAGCAGCAGCGTGCGCACTGCTTCCGACTTGAGGATCGCCACCAGCAGGCCGGCGAAGCCGACCGACGCCATGGTGACCACGGCGAACTCGGCTGTCGCCGCGCCGGTGTCGTCGCGGAGCCGCTCGACGGTCGCGCGCAGCCGCCGTGCGGTGGTGGGAGACGCGCCTGTCGCGGCGGTCTCGAGAGGGGAAGGGGAGGGATGGGTCATCTGTCGTCGACCTTTCGGGGTGCGACCGGAGTCGCGTCGGACGGCACGAGCAGGTCGACTCTGACATCGGCGGATCCTGCAGAACCGCGGTCACGTGCGATCTGTGCAGAACTGATCGCCTCTGCCGCCTGTGAGCGACCGATGCGCCTCAGAACCCCGACAGCGTCGAGGTCGCCACCGCGATGATCGACGGGACGACGGCGAGGAGCATGAAGGCGGGCAGCACGCACGCTCCCAGGGGCAGCAGCAGCGTCACTCCCAGAGCCGCAGCCCGTCGCCGGTCGTCCGCCGCGCCGACCGAGCGGAGCAGCGCGGCCTCGGCACGGAGCAGTCCGGAGACCGGGGCGCCCGCCCGACCGGCCAATCGGAGGCACCCGTCGATCGCCTCCTCATCGATGGGCACCGCATGCCGATCGCATTCCCGACGGACCGTGCGTCGCGCCGCATCCAGGGCGCCCCCGCCGCGGACGGCGATGGCCAGCAGCTCGAGCGAGAAGCCCGGCGCCGCCGCGGACGGGTGCGCCCGACGGGTCAACGCCCGCGACCAGAGCGCTCCGAGGATCAGCAGCAGGACGCCCGCGGCGCCGACGATCCGTCCGTACGGCGTTCCGATCAGCGCAGCCCATGCGTCGAAGCCGAGCAGGCTCGAGCCGAGGATGCCGAGCACCGGCAGCGCGAGCACCAGACGCGTGGTCATCCGCGGGCCGGCGAGCGCGATCTCCGTCTCGCGTCCGGTCTCGGCCACGCTGGCGAGCCGCTCGCTCACGACGCGGAGCGCATCGCTCAGCGGGGCGCCCGCCTGCGATGCGACCGCGACGCCTGCCGCGGTCGCCGACCAGGCCGCGCGCTCCGAGCTCGGAAGCCGCGGCAGGCTGTCGCTGATGGCATCCGCCACCGGTTCGCCCCGCGCCGCGGCATCCGCCGCCGCCCGGAGCACGGGATCGTCCGGGGTGTCCTCCGACAGCAGCCGCCAGCAGGTGGAGGCCGGGACACCCGCTCCGAGCAGGGCCGCGAGACGCTCGACAGTGCGTGCCGGATCGCTGTGCGCCTCCGGCGCCCGTCTCCCGAGGATCGACCGGGGTCGCACGGTCATTCGGCCGTCACCTCGAGTCGACCACCGTCACCGATCTCCGGCCGCCCCATCGCGGCGATCCGGCGCCCGCCGCTTCTGCGTTCGAGGTGCACCACCAGGTCGATCGCGCTCGCCACCTGTCGGCCGATCGCGTCGGCGCTCATCCCGGCGAGGGCGCCGAGCGACTCGAGACGGGACGGCACGTCATCCAGCGAGTTGGCGTGCAGGGTGCCCGCGCCTCCGTCGTGCCCGGTGTTGAGCGCGGTGATCAGCTCACGGATCTCCGCGCCCCGGCACTCGCCGAGCACGATGCGATCGGGGCGCATCCGCAGCGCCTCGCGGAGCAGACGATCGACGGCGAGCGCGCCGGCTCCTTCGATGTTGGGCTGTCGGGCCTCGAGGCCGACGACGTGCGGATGGTCGATCCGCAGCTCGGCGACGTCCTCGATGGTGACGATCCGCTCGGTTGGCGGCGCTTCGGCCAGCAGGGCGGCGAGAAGCGAGGTCTTGCCGGTGCCGGCTGCGCCGGTGATGAGGAGATTCCGCCGCTGCGCGACCGCATCGATCAGTCGATCGGCCTGCGCCGCCGTGACCATGCCGGACGCACGCAGGGCATCGAGCCTCCACGGGGTCGGACCGGCCAGGCGCACGGAGATCGTGGTGCCGGTGACCGCGACAGGCGGCACCACCGCGTGCACGCGGACCCCGCCGGGCAGCCGGACGTCCACGGCGGGGGTCGCCTCGTCGATGTGCCGCCCGCCGGCGGCGACGAGGCGCACGGCGAGCTCGCGGACCGCATCCTCGTCGAGTCGCGGCCAGTCGGCGGCGCGGAGCAGTCCCCCGCCGCGGTCGATCCACAGTCCCGCGACGCCGTTCACCAGCAGGTCGGTCACTCCGGGGGCGGCGAATGCCGCCAGCGATCCCAGCAGTGCATGAGTCGAACGATGCGCGGAAGAGCTCGGGGAGGCTCGAGGCGGCACGTCGCGTTCGGGCGAGGGAGCGAGCGGACCGCGTCCGGCGAGGGTCTGACGGCGAGGCCGCGGGACGAAGCCTTCGGGTGCGCTGATCACGCGGTCACGGTAGGTCGAGCATCTGCGGCGCAGGCGGACCAGGTGCCATCTGTGCAGAACCCGCGTTCAGCGACGCCTGTGGACGAACGCTCCGGTCGAGCCGGGAGAACGCGGGCTGCAGCAGCGCAGTCGAGAGTCGCGCTTTAACGAGAAGGGGCGGCACCTATTGGGGGGAACAGGTGCCGCCACAGCAACGCCGGATTGGGGGGAATCTCTCACGCTGCGTGTCAAATCAACTTCGACAGCATCAGTGTACCCCGTTCGGGGGAGCGCGCAAGGCCCCAGAACATCAGCGTTTCCTGGGCGTGTCGCAACCCGGCGAAACCTTCCGTGCGGCCTCCGCGGGAGCCGGGGGTACAGTCGTGCTGGCCGCCGATCAGCGGCCATGGTCCGCGCGAAGGAGCGTCATGCCCGAGACATCACCCCTTCCCGACGACGCGGCCCTGACAGCGGAATCCCGTCCGCGCGACGGTCAGCGATTCAGCCCGTCCGCCGAGTTCCGGGCGAGCGCGGTGGCCTCGGCCGACCTGTACGCCGAGGCCGCAGCGGACCGGCTCGAGTTCTGGGCGGACCAGTCGCGTTCGCTGCTTCATTGGCACCGTCCGTTCACCGAGGTCCTCGACTGGAGCAAACCGCCGTTCGCGCGCTGGTTCGCCGACGGCGAGCTCAACGTCGCCTACAACTGCCTCGACCGGCATGTGCTCGCGGGCAACGGCGACAGGATCGCGTTGATCTGGGAGGGCGAGCCCGGAGATGTCCGCCGGATCAGCTACGCGGAGCTGACGGCCGAGGTGAAGCGCGCAGCCAATCTGCTGACGAGCCTCGGGATCGGCCAGGGCGATCGTGTCGCCATCTATCTGCCGATGATCCCCGAAGCCATCGTGGCCATGCTCGCGGTGGCTCGGATCGGTGCGACCCACTCGGTGATCTTCGGCGGCTTCAGTGCCGAGAGCCTGCGGTCGCGGATCGACGATGCGGCCGCGAAGCTCGTCATCACCGCCGACGGCGGCTGGCGCAAGGGCCGGATCAGCCCGCTCAAGCCCGCCGTCGATGCGGCGCTCGCCGGCGAGCCCACGACGGTCGAGAAGGTGCTGGTCGTGCGGCGCGCCTGGCCGGACGACCAGGAGCTGGAGTGGACCGCCGGTCGCGACCTCTGGTGGCATGACGAGATCGCTCTGATGGACGCCGACCACGTCGCCAAGTCGTTCGATGCGGAGAATCCGCTCTTCATCCTCTACACCTCGGGAACCACCGGGAAGCCCAAGGGCATCCTGCACACCTCCGGCGGCTACCTCACACACACGGCGTTCACCCACCGCAGCGTCTTCGATCTGCACCCGGAGTCCGACGTGTACTGGTGCACGGCGGACATCGGCTGGATCACCGGCCACAGCTACGTCGTCTACGGCCCGCTCGCCAATGGCGCCACCCAGCTCATCTACGAGGGCACCCCGGACACCCCGCACGGCGGTCGCTGGTGGGAGCTGATCCAGAAGCACGCGGTCAGCATCCTCTACACCGCCCCGACCGCGATCCGCTCGTTCATGAAGTCGGGCCGCGAGATCCCCCAGTCCTTCGATCTGAGCTCCCTCCGCCTGCTGGGGTCTGTCGGAGAGCCGATCAATCCCGAGGCGTGGCTCTGGTACCGCGAGGTCATCGGCGGCGGCACTCCCATCGTCGACACCTGGTGGCAGACGGAGACCGGCGGGATCATGATCTCGGCGCTCCCCGGTGTCACCGAGACCAAGCCCGGTGCCGCGCAGGTGCCGATCCCCGGGATCAGCGTCGCGGTCCTGACCGACAAGGGCAAGAAGGTCGGCAAAGGTGAGAGCGGCCTGCTTGCGGTGACCCAGCCGTGGCCGGGCATGCTCCGCGGCATCTGGGGCGACCCCGACCGGTTCGTCGAGACCTACTGGTCGAAGTTCGCGAAGGTCGAGAACGGACCCCTCTACTTCGCCGGCGACGGGGCGAGGCGCGACGAGGACGGCGACATCTGGCTGCTCGGCCGGGTCGACGACGTCATGAACGTCTCCGGACATCGGCTCTCGACCGCCGAGATCGAGTCCGCGCTCGTCGCGCATCCGTGGGTCGCCGAGGCCGCCGTGGTCGGCGCGAACGATGAGACGACCGGGCAGGCGGTTGTGGCCTTCGTGATCATCCGCTCGCGTCACTCAGACGCTGCCGCCGAGCCGGGTGCCGCCGATCAGCTGCGCTCCCACGTCGCCTCGACGATCGGACCGATCGCCCGCCCCCGCCAGGTGTTCCTGGTGAGCGAGCTGCCGAAGACCCGATCGGGCAAGATCATGCGCCGGCTGCTGCGCGATGTGGCCGAGGGCCGGGCGGTCGGAGACACGACCACCCTCGCCGATGCGACCGTGATGCAGGCGATCGGCGACAAGCTCGCGGACAAGGCCGCGGCCAAGAAGAAGTAGCCCTCTCGCGAGCTGCCCAGTTCTGCCGCCTAGAACGCGTTTCAGGCGGCAGAACTGGGCAGCTCGGAAGACGAGGGTTGTACGACGGGAACGGCTAGACGGCGCCGACCAGGAAGATCGCCTCGACCTCGACCGACGCGTCGAGGGGCAGCTGGGCCACGCCGACCGCGGACCGGGCGTGCCGTCCCGCCTCGCCGAACACCGAGCCGAAGAGCTCGGATGCGCCGTTGATGACGGTGGGGATGCCGATGAAGCCAGGGGCGCCCGCCACGAAGCCGACCACCTTGACCACGCCGACCAGCGCCTCGCCCGCACCGAGCACCGCGGTCGCGGCCGCGATGGCGTTGAGCGCCGAATACCCCGCCAGCTCCTTGGCCGCCTCGGGTGAGACGAGATCCTCGCCCTCTCCGACCTTGCCGGATGCGGGCATCGCGCCGCTGACCATCGGAAGCTGACCGGAGACGTAGATGTAGTCCCCCGTGCGCACCGCCGGCACATAGGCCGCGACGGGCGGGACGACCGAGGGCAGCGAGAGGCCGAGCTCGGCGAGGCGAGCCTCGACGGCGGACGGCGCCTCGGTCACGCGTCGGCTCCGACGGGGCGCTTAAGGTATGCCACCAGGCCGCCTTCGGGGCCCTGCACCACCTGGACGAGCTCCCATCCTTGGGATCCCCAGTTGTTGAGGATGGCTGCCGTGTTGTGAACGATCAGCGGAGTCGTGACGTACTCCCAGGTAGTCATCCGAACAGGCCCTTCTCGGTGCTTTGTCAGTCCGGCGCGCCCTGTTCTAGGGCCATGTCCCGGCTTGGCTCACGTACCCTGATCCTATGTCTGCCCCCGCCAGGCTGCCTCGCAGCCGTTCGGGCGCCATCCTCTCCTTCGTAGGCTTCAGTGTCGCAGCGGGGGTCCTCCTGACCCTCGGTGTCACGCCTGCGATCGCCCTGACAGGGATGGCGGCCAACAATTCGATCTCGCTCTTCGAGAATCTGCCGAGCTATCTGAAGATCGGCTCGCTGCCCGAGAAGACCACGATCTACGCGCACCGCACCGTCGACGGCGTCGACACCAACGTGCCCCTCACCTCGTTCTACGCCGAGGACCGCGACGTGGTCGGCTGGGACCAGGTCTCCCAGTTCGCGAAGGACGCCGCGGTCGACGCGGAGGACCCCCGCTACTACGAGCACGGCGGGGTCGACCCGCTCGGCGTCGTGCGCGCCGCGCTCTCCAACGTCATGGGCGGCTCCCTCCAGGGCGCCTCGACCATCACGCAGCAGTACGTCAAGAACGTGCAGGTGGTGCAGGCCTCGGCACTCGCGACGACCGAGGAGCAGGAGGCCGCCTACGAGGAGGCCACCAAGACGAGCCTCGACCGCAAGCTCAAGGAGATGCGCCTCGCCATCGCCCTCGAGAAGGAGACGAGCAAGGACGACATCCTGCTCGGCTACCTCAACATCGCGCTCTTCGGCGGCCGGACCTACGGCATCCAGTCGGCGGCGCAGCACTACTACAGCGTCAATGCGTCGGACCTGTCGCTCGCTCAGGCCGCGAGCCTGATCGCCATCGTCAACAACCCCGAGAAGTTCCGCCTCGACCAGCCCGACGACCCGGACAACGGAGCCGCCAACGGCTATGCGGCCAACCTCGAGCGGCGCAACTACGTGCTCGACAAGATGCTCGAATACGGGCACGTCACCCAGCAGGAGCACGACGACGCCATCGCGACGCCGATCACCCCTGCCATCTACAACCCGCCGTCGGGCTGCCAGGCAGCAGGGAACGCGGCGTTCTTCTGTGACTACGTGCTCAACGTGATCCAGAACGACCCGGTCTTCGGTGCGGACGCGGAGTCGCGCTACGCCGCCTTCGCCCGGGGTGGGCTCCAGGTCTTCACGACCCTGGATCTGGACATGCAGGACGTCGCGCAGGGCTCGATCGACGCACAGATCCCGAAGTCGATGGACGGGGTCGACATCGCCTCGGCCGCGACTGCCGTGCAGGCCGGCAGCGGCAGGATCCTCGCCATGGCCGAGAACAAGGACTACAACCAGGACGCGGACGCCGCGGAGCAGGGCGCGAACTTCTCGGCGATCAACTACAACACCGACTTCGACTACGGCGGATCCGGTGGATTCCAGGCCGCATCGACCTACAAGGCGTTCACACTGATCGCCTGGCTCCAGGCGGGCCACTCCCTGTACGACACCGTCAACGTGTCGGAGAAGGAGCTCGACCTGTCGACTTTCAAGGCCTGCGACCAGTCATTCAGCGGCACCAAGCTGTTCGAGAACGATGAGAACGAGCGCGGCAGTCGGTCGATCATGCAGAACGTCGCCAACTCGATCAATGGCGGGTTCATGGCGATGGCCCAGCAGCTCGACCAGTGCAGCATCCGCAATGCGGCAAGCTCGCTGCTCGTGCACTCCGCGGATGGAAGCCCGCTCGAGGACTTCCCGGCCAACGTCCTCGGCGCGACGAGCGTCTCACCGCTCACCATGGCGACCGCCTATGCGGGCATCGCGAACAACGGTCTGGTCTGCAGTCCTATCGCCATCGACAGGATCGTCAACCAGGACGGCACCGATGCCCAGCTTCCGACCTCCACCTGCACCCAGGGCATCGCGCCCGATATCGCCCAGGCGGCTCAGTTCGCGCTGAGGGGACCGATGGAGAACGGCACCGCGGTGGCGTCCAACCCCGACGACGGCATCGAGCACATCGCCAAGACCGGGACGAGCGACGGCAACCAGCAGACGTGGACGACCGGCGCGAGCTCCAAGGTCGGCCTCTCCGTGCTCGTCGGACAGGCGACCGGTGATGCGGACCTTCGAAAGACGTACCTCGACAACGGCACGGCGGCGACTGCTCGCCACCGCATCTTCGAGCCCATCATCGCCGCGCTCGACGAGCGGTACGGGGGAGACGATTTCACAGCTCCCAACCGCATCTTCCTCTACGGCCAGCAGCTCGATGTGCCGGACGTCATCGGGCTCTCGTCCAGCCAAGCGCAGTCGATCATCGAGGGCGCCGGCCTCACCTTCGGCGACGGGGGCAGCCAGCCCTCCGAGGAGGACGCGGGCACCGTCATCAGCCAGAACCCCGGAGGCGGCGGAACCACCAGCCGCGGCGGCACAGTGACCGTGATCACGAGCTCGGGAGTGCCCCCCGCTCCGACTCCGACGGCGGCCCCGGAAGAGGTCCCGGTGCCGGACGTGACGAACAAGAGCAGCAAGGACGCCATCGCCCAGCTGACGGCGGCCGGCTTCAGCTCGTCGAACATCACCTTCGCGTACACGCAGGACAACAACCCTGCCAATGCCTGCAAGGTGAAGAGCTCGAATCCGAAGCCCCAGACGCCGACCAGCAAGAGCGCCGCGATCGTGCTCACGCTGAACTCCCCGACAGGCGCGGCGCCCACGCCGGCCTGCCCGACCTCGTGAGCTCCGCCCTCCGGCGCACCCTCGGTGCCGTCGCCGCGGCGGGTGCCGCGGCGACGGTCTGGGGCACGCTGATCGAGCGGACGGCGTTCACCCTGCGCACCGCCACGGTGCCGATCCTGCCGGCAGGCGCAGAGCCGATCACGGTGCTTCACCTCTCCGATCTGCACATGGCGCCCTGGCAGCGCCGCAAGCAGAAGTGGGTGAGCGACCTCGTGGCGCTCCAGCCCGACCTCATCGTCGACACGGGCGACAATCTTGGTCACGCGGAGGGCCTGCTGGGGATCCGCGCCGCGTTCGCGGGCTTCGAGGGCATTCCCGGCGTCTACGTGTGGGGCTCGAACGACTACTTCGGACCTCAGGCGAAGAATCCTCTCCGCTACTTCGGCGATGTCTCGCAGACCCCCGCCAATCCGCAGCTGCTCGATCTCGACGCCTTGGAGGGCGCCTTCACGGGCCTCGGCTGGCAGAGCCTGAACAACCGGGCGACGACGCTGCAGATCAAGGGGCTGACCCTCGAGCTGTTCGGCGTCGACGATCCGCATCGTCGCTTCGACCGGATCGACGAGATGGACGCGTCGCTCGACGGCGTCCGTTCCGCCGGCCCCGCAGCCGACGTCTCGATCGGTGTGGCGCACGCCCCGTATCGGCGAGTGCTCGACGGGTTCGCTGCACGGGGTGCTGACGCGATCCTCGCCGGCCACACCCACGGCGGCCAGGTCTGCGTTCCCGGCTACGGCGCCTTGGTCACCAACTGCGACATCCCCCGCGAGCAGGTCAAGGGCCTCAGCATCTGGGACGACGGATCGAGTTCGTCATGGCTCAACGTCTCGGCCGGCCTCGGAACGTCGATCTACGCGCCGATCCGGTTCGCCTGCAGGCCAGAGGCATCGTTCCTCACTCTCATCCCCAGCTCCTGACGCCGAGAACACGAGAACGGCCGACCCGCACCAGCGGATCGGCCGTTCTTCGTCTGGCTCGCACGCGAGCCGGTCACCGTGTCGGGGTAGCGGGATTCGAACCCACGACCTCCTCGTCCCGAACGAGGCGCGCTACCAAGCTGCGCCACACCCCGGAGACCTCGAATGAAGCGGTATCCACGATAGCCGATCATTCGCCCATCGTTTGCGCGCCGCCGCAGAGGAGTCGCGGCGACAGGCAGGACAACCGGCGCTGGGTTCAGCTGAAGTCGGGATCAGGACCGGAGCTGTAGCTGAAGGCGCCGATCTTGGAACGGCCGCGGTTGAGCAGCCCACCGCTCTCGTCGAGGTAGCACTGGCCGCAGAGCGACTCGTACGTCACGTCCTCGAACGTGTCGATGGCCACCTGGTCGCCGTCGAAGACGAACCGGTCCCCCACCCGACGCGCGTTGAACATCGCCTTGCGACCGCACCGGCAGATGGTCTTCAGCTCTTCGAGGCTGTGCGAGATCTCCAGCAGCCGCCGACTCCCCGGGAAGGCGACGGTCTGGAAGTCCGTGCGGATGCCGTACGCGAGCACGGGCACGCCGAGCTCGATCGCGATCCGCAGCAGGTCGTCGACCTGTCCCTCGGCCAGGAACTGCGCTTCGTCCACGAGCAGGCATGCCACGTCATGCCCCGTCGTGCGCTGCACCCGCTGGCGCTCCGCGGCGAAGATGGAGAGCAGGTCGTCGTCGGGAGCGATCCCGAAGTCGATGTCGCGCTCGACGCCCAGTCGGGAGACGATGCGCCGGTCGCCCTTCCGATCCATCAGCGGCTTGGCGAGCAGGACGTGCTGGCCGCGCTCCTCGTAGTTGAACGCCGCCTGCAGCAGAGCCGTGCTCTTGCCGCTGTTCATCGCGCCGTATCGGAAGTAGAGCTTCGAGATGGTGCCGCCCCCGTCTGTCGTCGCAGCGTCCTCCCCGGAGGAGCTACTGCAGGTAGCCGTCCTCTGCCGCGCGGCGGATGAGATCCGCCTTGCGGCTGGCCGGCCGGTTGGCTCTAGCGTACTTCTCACGCACTCGCCGCAGGTATGTCTTGGCCGTCTCGTAGCGCACGTTCATCAGCTCGGCGACCTCGTTCGTCGAGTTGCCGGCGACGTAGAGCTTGAGCGCCTCGAGCTCGCCCAGGCTCAGCTTCGGGCGGTTCGGATTGACGGCTCCGACCGGCAGCGGCCGCCAGTCCCGCTGCGCCTCGCCGGTGCGCGCCAGGCCCATCACGCTGCGCGCCATGTCCATCACCTCGCGGAGCGGCTGCGACTTGGAGACGAATGCCGCAGCTCCCGCGGCGAGGGCGCGCTCCCGGGCGTCGACGGTGTCCAGGCCGCTCATCACGATCACCTTCGCTCCGGCAGCCCGACAGGTGCGCACGCGAGCCTCGATCGAGACCTGCTCACGCAGCTGGAAGTCGATGAAGACCAGCTGCGTCGGGAAATTCGCGCTGTGGACCAGCTCGAGCCAGGTCCGGGCGCTCAGCACCACCTCGAAATCGGTCGCGTTGGTGCTGATCCAGCTGGAGATGCTGTCGAGGAGCACCTCGTGGTCGTCCAAGATCGCGAGCCGGATGACATCGCGGCCCACCGGCGCCGGCGCCGGTTCGGCCGCGGCGGGCGGACGAGCGGCGCGGGCACCGCCGATCAGGGTGGGCACGTGCTCGGAGATGTGCTCGCGGTCGAAGCCGCGGTCAGAGTCGGTCATAGCTGAACCTCAGGGTGATCTGGGAGGCGATGTCGAATGCGACATCGTCGAAGAGCGCGGCGAGCACGGAGATGTAGGGATCCAGGAGGTGCGACATGGTGCCGGCAGCAGTGCCCGACTCTGCGGTCACCGTGACATCGCAGTGCGCTCCGCGCGTCCGGATGAGCACCTGCAGCGAGCCTGGGTCGGTGAGATCGGGATCGGCCAGGGTCACGAGGATGGCACGCATCGCCGCCCGCTGCTCCATCGTCATGTCGTCCGCTCGTCGATCGTCGTCGATGACCGACGCGTCCGAGAACTCATCCGCCGCAGGCAGGCTCTCGGCGAGCTGGTCGAGCCAGCTCCGATCCGCCTCGAGCACCATGACGCTCCTCAGCGCCTGCGCCACGGCCGATGCGCGCGCCTGATGGCCGCGGTCGATGGTCCCGGCGCTCAATATCTCGGAGAAGAGCGGCGCCACCTCGTGGTTGAGGATCCCCACCCGGTCGCGTCGTTCATCGACGGGATTGGAGCGGCGCATCAGCTCGACCGCCACCCCTGTCTCGGTCGCCTCCTGCCGCTGCCACTGCTCGACGCTGCGCACGACGGTCGCCGCGAATGCGGCTCCCCCGAGCGACAGGGCGAGAACCGGGGTGACGGCGGCGATCGCGTCGATCGTCACGCTCCGGGCGTCGCCGCCCTGCAGGACGGCGATGAGCACGAAGACCAGGGAGCAGACGCCGCCGAGCGTCAGGATCTCCCGGGCGGGCCGGTAGGTGGAGAGGGCCAGCACGAGGAGCGCGGTGGCGATGGGACCCCAGTCCTGGCCGATGCCCTTGACCATCCAGAAGGCCGCAGAGGAAGTCACCGATGCCGCCAGCGCGAGAGCGATGACGGTCGCCGCCGTGCCGCGCCCCGCCGGGGTGCGATGCGGCGAGGTGGTGATGGCCAGCACGAGTCCGGCCAGCGCGATGAACGCGAGAGCCAGCACGGCCGCGACGGGGACGCCGGCACTCGGTGAGGTCGCGAGCGTCGAGAGCAGCGCCACGAGGGGCGCTGCCACGGCGCCGATCAGGGTGAGCGGACGGCTCGCGAGGGAGCCGAGGGGGTCGAGACGGCGGAGCGTGCGCTCGGTCTCCCTCACGAGGCCGCCCTCTCGCTGTCCTGATGCACCGCATGTCGCGGAAGCTGCAGCGCAACGGAGGTGCCCCGGCCCGGCTGGGACCAGAGCTTGACCGATCCGCCAAGCGACTCGATGCGCGAGGTGACCGAGTGACGCAGGCCGAGCCGATCGGGTGCCACGGCCGCGAGATCGAAGCCGCGGCCGTCGTCGACGACGATCACCGAGAACAGATCCGGCGTGGAGCCGACGATCACTTCGGCGGACGTGACACCCGCGTGGCGGCGCACATTGGCGAGCAGCTGACCCACTGCGAGCCCCACTGCGGTGTCCTCTGCCGGGCCGAGCGTGTCGGCGTCGGCCGCCGCGCCGGTGATGGTGACGTCGAGGCCCTGCTGCCTGGCCTGCTCGACGGCCGAGGCGATGCCGGTCGACTGCCACCTGGTGGACGCCTCCGAGTCGGGCGGCATGTCCGGCTGCATGTGCTCCGAGGCCCAGTTGCGGCCCTCGATCGCGTGCAGGTCGTCCTGCAGACGGCCGAGCATCTGCCCGGACGGCGCTCCGGGGTCGTCGGCGGCGATCGCGTCGAGGTCGTCGAGGATCGTGTCGTGCACGAACGCGACGGCGCTCAGCTCGAGCTCGCTGCGGGCGGTGTCGATCCGCACGTCCCGCGCGGCCTGATGGATCGACGGCTGGGCGATGCGTGCGAGACGTTCGGTCCAGCGGGTGATCATGTGCACGAACAGGACGAGGACGAAGGCGACGAGCGGGACGTAGGCCCGGATCATCGGGGTGCCCGTCACCGTGCCGGCGAGGGACATCGCGACGGCGCCCAGCACGAATCCCCCCGCCGTCAGCGCGAGGGTGAGGCGGAGGGATGCACTCACGCCACCCACCATGATCAGGGCGACGTGCACCCCGACGATGGCGGCTCGGACAGGCTCGACCCCTCCGAGGCCGCTGCCCTGCATGGCGGCCGCCGCTGCGAAGAGCGCGACGCCACCCAGCAGCACGTAGGCCGCGGCGACGAGCAGGGTCCTGCGTCGCTCGAGCAGCACGAGCAGCGCGCCGATCGCCACGATCGCCGCGGGCGCCAGCCAGGCGATCGGCGTCGTCCCGCTCGCCGCGACCACGCTGAGCGCGACGGTGGCCATGAAGAGGCAGACCGCGGCGATCGCGTTCTCCCCCCGCGCCACACCGAGGGCGACGATGCGAGGAGCGAGGTGGCCAGGCAAGCCGAGCGACACGTGGATTCCCGATTGACTGATCCGGACCGAAGCCAGGGGAGGTTCTGCCATCCATCCGCGGACGACACCGGCAGCGGAGCCGCCGTACTGATTATCGCTCAGCCCACCGGGTTGTGTACCCCAATGCGCTGTACCCCGAGAATCCTGACGGCCGGCGAGCCGGCCGGCTCGGCCACCACTCGGACATCGAGCCCGGCCTCAGAACAGCGTCAGCGGCTCCACCGCCGCCGTGCGCGGCAGTCGAGCGTCAGCTGCCCGCCCGCCGGCCTCGCTCCTCGAGCCGACCGTGCGCCAGGTGCCCAGTGGCGCCACTGCTCCAGAGGAGAGCGCGGTGCCGGTGACCGGATCCAGCTCTCCGGTCCGCAGCCGGTGCTTGTCCAGCAGGGGACGGATCTTCGCGCTCAGCCACTTCCGGTACTCGGCGGGGGCGTAGGCGCTCGAGCGGTACATGTCGGCGTAGCGCGGGACCAGGTCGGGGTGCGCGCGCTGGAGCCAGCCCATGAACCACTCCTTCGTCCCCGCCTTGAGGTAGAGCACGCTGTACGAGACGGAGGTGGCTCCGGACTCGGCGATCTCGGCGAGCGCACGGTCCAGGTGCGCGGCGGTGTCGGTGAGATAGGGCAGCACGGGCATGAGGAAGACCGAGCAGGGCAGCCCTCTGTCGCGCGCGGCCGCCACGGTCGCGAGCCGAGCGGTAGTGCTCGGAGTGCCCGGCTCGATGGACTGCTGGAGCTCGTCGTCATAGATGGCGATGGACATGGCGAGATCGACGGGCACCCGGGTCGCCGCCTCTGCGAGGAGATCGAGATCTCGGCGCAGCAGGGTGCCCTTCGTGAGGATGGACAGCGGGGTCCCCGAGTCGGCGAGGGCGGAGATGATGCCCGGCATCAGCGCATAGCGCCCTTCCGAGCGCTGGTACGGGTCGGTGTTGGTGCCGAGCGCCACCGGATGGCCTCCCCACGAGGCCTTGGCCAGCTCGGTGCGCAGCACCTCGGCGACGTTCACCTTGACGATGACCTGGCTGTCAAAATCACGGCCGGCGTCGAGGTCGAGATACCTGTGGGTGGGGCGGGCGAAGCAGTAGACGCAGGCATGGCTGCAGCCGCGGTACGGATTGATCGTCCAGCCGAACGGCATCCGACTGCCACCGGGCACCTTGTTCAGCGCAGACTTCGCCAGGACCTCGTGGAAGGTCATCCCGGCGAACTCGGGCGTACGCACCGACCGCACGAGGTTGCTCAGCTTCGCGAGCCCGGGCAGAGCATCGCCCTGCTCGACATCGATCTCCTGGCCCGCCCAACGCATGGCGACATTCGAACATGCATTCGAAGAGAATGCAACTCCGAACTCGGGTCGCGCGCCTGCTAGGCGGTGAGCTCCAGTGCGGCCGCGGTCTCCTTCTGGATCGCCTGCACCGTGGCGGGAGAGTCGGACAGCAGGGTGCCGTACGTCGGCACCATCTGCCGGATCTGCGGCTCCCAGCCCGCGATGCGGTCGGGGAAGCAGCGCTTGAGCACATCGAGCATGATCGGCACGGCGGTGGACGCCCCCGGCGAGGCGCCGAGCAGACCGGCGATCGACCCGTCTGCGGAGGCGATGACTTCGGTGCCGAACTGCAGCACACCGCCCTTCGCCTTGTCGGGCTTGATCACCTGGGCGCGCTGCCCGGCGGTGATGAGCCGCCAGTCGGCGGGGTCGGCGTCGGGGAAGAACTCCTTGAGGCTGTCGAACTTCTTGGCTTTCGAGGCCATCAGCTCGCCGACGAGGTAGCGCACGAGGGAGAAGTTGTCCTTCGCGACGGCGAGCAGCGGCACGATGTTGTGCGGCTTGATCGAGCCGAACAGGTCGAGCAGCGAGCCGTTCTTGAGGAACTTGGGGCTGAACCCGGCGTAGGGGCCGAACATGAGGGAGGCGGAGTCGTCCACGATGCGGGTGTCGAGGTGCGGCACCGACATGGGAGGAGCACCCACCGAGGCCTTGCCGTAGACCTTCGCCTTGTGCTGCGCGACGACCTTGGGGTCGTCGGTGCGCAGGAACTGACCGCTGATCGGAAAGACCCCGTAGCCACGGGCCTCCTTGATCCGGGACTTCTGGAGCATCTTGAGCGCCCAGCCGCCCGCGCCGACGAAGACGAAGCGAGCCGTGACCTCATGCGGCGTCTGACCGACGAGCTGCTTGACCTTCAGCCGCCACAGGCCGTCGCGGGTGCGACGGAGGCTGCGGACCTCGTGGTCGAGCTCCAGCTCGGCCCCGTTCTCGGTCAGCTTGGCCATGAGCTCGCGGGTGAGCGCGCCGAAGTCGACGTCGGTGCCCGCGACGATCCGGGTGGCGGCGATCGGCTCGTCCTTCGCCCGACCGAGCACCAGCAGCGGGGCCCAGCGATGGATGACGACAGGATCCTCGCTGTACTCCATGCCCGCGAAGAGCGGGTGGTCCTTGAGCGCGTCGAAGCGCCGCCGGAGATAGTCGACGTTTCCCGCGCCGCGGACGAACGTCATGTGCGGCGTGGAGTTGATGAAGTCGGACGCCTTCTCCAGGTGCGAGGCGCCCACCAGGAACGACCAGAACTCGCGCGTCAGCTGGAACTGCTCGTTGACCTTCACCGCGCTGGTGATGTCGATGGTACCGTCGGCCTTCTCCGGCGTGTAGTTGAGCTCGCAGAAGGCGGCGTGACCGGTTCCCGCGTTGTTCCAGGGGTTGCTGCTCTCCCCCGCGACCTCGCCGAGGCGCTCGTAGATGCGGATCTTCCAGGTGGGCTCGAGCCTCTGGAGCAGGGTGCCGAGCGTTGCGCTCATGATCCCCCCGCCGATGAGGACGACGTCGATCGGATCCGCAGCAGACATGCCGTCCAGTTTACGGCCGCGCCCCCGCGAGTCCGTCTGATGAAGGTCCAGTGAGGGCGGGATTGCGATCGAGTTTGCCGGCCGTTAAAGATCGAGCTTCTTGAGCTCTGCGTCCATCCGCACGGCCATCGCGGCGTAGCCCGCGTCGTTCGGGTGCAGGCCGTCCGCGGCCATCCACTCGGGGTGCCCGGCGATCCACGTCGATGCACCCGGGATGTAGTCGGCGTCGATGTCGGCGGCGGCGGCCTTCACCCAGTCGATGACGGTCAAGATCGATTCGGGACGGTCGTCGAGGTACCAGAACGGCTCGACCACGATGAAGCGGGCGTCCGGAAGCGCCGACTTGAGCTGAGCGAAGTCGGCATCGATGGCGTCGTGGATCTCATCGGCGGCGCGGTCGTACGAGAAGGCGTCGTTGAGCCCCATCGTGATGAACACGATGTCCGGCTGATCGGCGATGATCAGGGCCGGCTCGTCCACCCCGAACGCGTCGCGGTTGTTGACGAACCCGAGGCCGTTGACGCTCGGGTTGAACTCCTGCCAGCCGCGTTCGGCGCAGATCACCGTGGACCAGCGCCTGTCCGCCGAGCTCGCACCCGTGCCGAGTGTGTACGAGTCGCCGTAGAAGGCGACCCTCTCCCCCGTCGCGGTTCCCGTCCCCGTCGTCGCGTCGCTTCCGGTCACTGCACTCCCCTGATTCGCCAGCCGCGCGCTCACGGCGATCGCCCCGACCACCAGGAGGACGACGACGACGATCGCGATGGTCACGATTCGCCCGGTCCTCGACATCCGCTCAGTCTGTCGGACGCTCCTGAACGCTCGGGTTCGGACATGGACCATCGGTCGCACAGCGAACTGCCCAGTTCTGTCACCTGAAACGCGATTCAGGTGGCAGAACTGGGCGACTCGCGGCGACGTCAGACGGTGGCGGGTGCCTTCGCGGCGATGAGCTCGGCGATCTGCACGGCGTTGAGAGCCGCGCCCTTGCGCAGGTTGTCGTTGCTGATGAACAGCGCGAGGCCGCGACCGCCGGGAACGCCCTCGTCCTGGCGGATGCGCCCGACATAGCTGGGGTCGGTGCCGGCGGCCTGGAGCGGGGTGGGAACCTCGGAGAGCTCGACACCGGCCGCGCCGGCGAGCAGCTCGCGCGCCCGCTCGGGCGAGATGGAGGAGCCGAACTCGGCGTTGATGGACAGCGAGTGGCCGGTGAAGACCGGCACGCGCACGCAGGTGCCGGACACGAGGAGCTCGGGCAGCTCGAGGATCTTCCTGCTCTCGTTGCGGAGCTTCTTCTCCTCGTCGGTCTCGTACAGGCCGTCGTCGACGATGGATCCGGCCAGCGGGATGACGTCGAACGCGATCGTGCGCGGGAACTTCTTCGCCTCGGGGAACTCAACCGAGCGGCCGTCGTGCACGAGCGCGGCGGTGTCCTGAGCGACCGCGGCACGGGCCTGTTCGAGGAGCTCTTCCGCCCCGGCGAGCCCGGCGCCGGAGACGGCCTGATACGTGCTGACGATCAGCCGCTCGAGGCCGGCCTCGGCGTGCAGCACCTTGAGCACCGGCATCGCGGCCATGGTCGTGCAGTTGGGGTTGGCGATGATGCCCTTGACCGCCTCGTCGATGGCGTGCGGGTTCACCTCGCTGACCACGAGCGGGACCTCCGGATCCATCCGCCAGGCCGACGAGTTGTCGATGACGGTGACGCCGGCGGCGGCGAAGCGGGGCGCCTGCGCCTTGGAGGTCGTCGCGCCCGCCGAGAAGAGGGCGATGTCGAGGCCCGTCGGGTCAGCGGTCGCCGCGTCTTCGACGACGATCTCGCCGTCCTTCCAAGGCAGGGTCGTGCCCGCAGAGCGGGCCGAGGCGAAGAAGCGGATCTCGGCGATCGGGAAGTCGCGCTCCTCGAGCAGCCGGCGCATGACGGCGCCGACCTGGCCGGTGGCGCCGACGACGCCGACGCGCAGGGCGCGTCCGCTGGAGAGGGGTGTGTCGCTCATGGGATGTCCTTCGGTATTCAACGGGACGGCTCGATGACGGTGGCAGCGACCCGCGTCAGCGGCCTGTGCCGGCGTAGACGACAGCCACGTCCTCGGCGTCGAGGCCGAACGCGGTGTGCACCACGCGCGCTGCCTCGTGGATGGTGTCGGCCCGGGTCACGACCGAGATGCGGATCTCGCTGGTGGAGATCATCTCGATGTTGATGCCGGCCTCGAACAGCGCGGTGAAGAGCTTGGCGGAGACGCCGGAGTTCGTGCGCATGCCGGCGCCGACGAGGGCGAGCTTGCCGATCTGGTCGTCGTGCTGGAGGCTCTGGAAGCCGACCTGCTCCTTCTCGACGGTCAGCGCCGTGAGCACGGACTGCGCCTCGGACTTCGGCAGCGTGAAGGAGATGTCGGTGAGGCCTGTCGCAGCTGCCGAGACGTTCTGCACGATCATGTCGATGTTCGCGCCGGTCTTGGCGACGATGTTGAAGATCTGCGCCGCCTTGCCGGGGATGTCGGGCACGCCGACGACGGTGATCTTGGCCTCGCTGAGGTCGATCGCGACCCCGGAGATGATCGGCTCTTCCACTGCTTCTCCGTTCTCGTCCAAGCCCGGCGCCGCCGGGTTGTAGACGATGGTGCCCAGGTTGCCGTTGAACGACGTCCGTACGTGAAGGGTAACTCCGTGCCTGCGGGCATATTCCACAGCGCGGATATGCAGCACCTTCGAGCCGGCGGCGGCGAGCTCGAGCATCTCCTCGCTGGTGATCCGGTCGATCTTCCGCGCATGCGGGACGACCCGGGGGTCGGCCGTGAAGATGCCGTCGACGTCGGTGTAGATCTCGCAGACATCCGCGTGAAGGGCCGCCGCCAGCGCCACGGCGGTGGTGTCGGATCCGCCGCGGCCGAGCGTGGTGATGTCGCCGGTGCCCCGGTTGAAGCCCTGGAAGCCCGCGACGATGGCGATGGCCCCGTCGGTGAGGGCCTCCTGCACGCGACCGGGCGTGACGTCGACGATCCGGGCGGCCCCATGGCGAGCGTCGGTGATCATGCCGGCCTGGCTGCCGGTGTACGACCGAGCCTCGTGTCCGAGGTTCTTGATCGCCATCGCGAGCAGCGCCATCGAGATTCGCTCACCCGCGGTGAGCAGCATGTCGAGCTCGCGCGGTGCGGGGATCGGCGCGACCTCGTGCGCGAGATCGAGCAGCTCGTCGGTGGTGTCGCCCATCGCCGACACGGCGACGACGACGTCGTTGCCCGCCTTGCGGGTCTCGACGATCCGCTTCGCGACGCGTTTGATGCTCTCTGCGTTCGATACGGACGATCCGCCGTACTTCTGCACGATCAAGCTCACTGCGACTCCTGGGGATTGGCCCCCGCGATTCTAGTAGGTCACGAATTGAGCGGATTTCCGGCTCTCCGTGCGGACCGAACTCGTCTACCGGCTAATGCTCGACGAGACGACGGCCCTCGAACGCGCGGCCGAGGGTGACCTCGTCGGCGTATTCGAGGTCGCCGCCGACGGGGAGGCCCGAAGCCAGTCGGCTGACCTTGAGCTCGATGGTGCGCAGCAGTCGGGACAGGTAGGTCGCCGTCGCCTCCCCTTCGAGGTTGGGGTCGGTGGCCAGGATGACCTCGTCCACGGTGCCGTCGGCGAGGCGCGCGAGCAGCTCGCGGATGCGCAGATCGTCGGGGCCGACGCCGTCGATGGGGCTGATCGCACCGCCGAGCACGTGGTAGAGGCCACGGAACTCACGGGTGCGCTCGATCGCGACCACGTCCTTGGCCTCCTCGACGACGCAGATGAGGTTGCGGACCCGACGCGGATCGCGGCAGATGTTGCAGCGGTCCTGATCGGAGACGTTGCCGCACTCGACGCAGAAGCGCACCTTCTCGCGCACCTCGAGGAGGATCTCGCCGAGCCGCTTCACATCGAAGGTCTCGGTCTGCACGATGTGGAACGCGATCCGCTGAGCGGACTTCGGGCCGATCCCAGGCAGTCGGCCGAGCTCGTCGATCAGCTCCTGGACGATTCCCTCATACATGGCTCAGTCCCCCGATCGCGGCGAGGCTCGGGGCGGCAGCGGCGCCTCTTCGACGAAGGTGGCGCCGAGGATCTCGCGCACGACGGATTCGCCGTATCGCGCCTTCTGGAAGCTCTCGTCGTGCGCCGATGAGGCGGGGGCGCCCGGCATCGAGCGCGCGGGCGCTGCGACCGCGGCGGCGGCTGGCGCGTCGACACGGGCGAGGAACTTCACCCGCGTGCCGATCACGTCGAGGATCGCCTGCCGGAGGATCTCGCTGACGCCCTCGCCTGCCGTCTGCTGCTGGCGGAACCCGGCGACGTCGTTCTCGCTGATGAAGCCGAGGGTCAGCACATCGTCACGGAGCGCGATGGGGGTGGCGGTGTAGGCGACCGTCCACGCGCTGATCTTGGCCTTGCGCACGGCGTCGAGCACCTGCGGCCAGGCGTCCTGCACGAGCTGGATCGTGAGCACCGCCGGCGGGGCCGGAGGAGCTGAATCCGCAGCGCGTGCGGAAGCCTCCTCGGCCGCCGCTTGCCCGGGGGCCGCGTTTCCCAGGGCTGCGTTCCCTAAGAACTCGGGCATGGGCGGCTCATCGAACGACGGCTCGGGGATGTCGTCAGCGGGCGCACCGCGTACGACGGCGGGTGCGGCGGGCGGGGTCACCCCGGCACCGCCCGGCACGGCGACATCCCAGCCGGGCTCGGAGACGGGAGCGACATTCACGCGTTCGGGCTCGCGTCGAGCGGGAGTGGAGGCTGGTGTCGACGCAGGAGCGGGCGTGACGACTGCGGGCGCGGCCGCGGCGGGCACATCGGCGGGCCGCTCACGTGTGGGCACGGTCGGCGGCGCGGAGCGCTGCGGCGGGGTCGACACCGCGCGGGCGATGGGCGCGGGCGCCTCGGACAGCACAGGTGCACCGCCCTGCACGCCGACGCGTCGTTCGAGGCGTTCGACGCGGGCGAGGGCGCCTCGCTCCGTCTCATCGGACTTGGGCACCATGATCCGGGCGATCATCAGCTCGAGGTGCAGACGGGGCGACGTGGCCCCTGTCATCTCGGTCAGGGCGGCATTGACGATGTCGGCGGCGCGCGAGAGCTCAGCGGAGCCGAAGTGCGCCGCCTGCCCGCGGAAGGAGGCGATCTGCTCCTCGGGCACTCCGCGCAGCACCGATCCGGCGGACTCGCCGGTTGCCGCGACCACGATCAGGTCGCGGAGCCGCTCGAGGAGGTCCTCGACGAACCGGCGCGGATCCTGGCCCGTCTGGATGACCCGATCGACAGCGCCGAAGGCAGCGGACGCATCGCGACCGCCTATCGCCGTGACGACCTCGTCGAGCAGCGCGCCGTGGGTGTAGCCGAGCAGGGCCACCGCGCGTTCGTACTCGACGGTTGTGGTGCCCGAATCGGACTCGCGGTCGGAGCCGGCGATCAGCTGATCGAGGAGGGAGAGGGTGTCGCGCACCGAGCCGCCGCCCGCGCGGACGACGAGCGGAAGGACGCCCGCAGCGACGGTGACCGCCTCCTGGTCGCAGAGCTGCTGCAGGTACTCGAGCATCTGAGCCGGGGGGACGAGCCGGAATGGATAGTGGTGGGTGCGCGACCGGATGGTGCCGATGACCTTCTCGGGCTCGGTCGTCGCGAAGATGAACTTGATGTGCTCGGGCGGCTCCTCGACGATCTTCAGCAGCGCATTGAAGCCCTGCGGCGTCACCATGTGCGCCTCGTCAAGGATGAAGATCTTGTAGCGATCGCGAGCCGGAGCGAACACGGCGCGCTCTCGGAGATCACGGGCATCGTCGACGCCGTTGTGACTGGCCGCGTCGATCTCGACGACGTCGAGCGATCCGCCGCCGTCGCGCCCCAGCTCGACGCAGCTCGGGCAGACGCCGCACGGGACATCGGTCGGGCCCTCGGCACAGTTGAGGCAGCGCGCGAGGATGCGTGCGGAGGTGGTCTTGCCGCACCCGCGAGGACCGCTGAACAGGTAGGCGTGATTGACCCGGTCCGTGCGCAGCGCGGTGCGCAGCGGATCGGTGACCTGGCTCTGTCCGATGAGCTCCCCGAACGTCTCTGGACGATAGCGACGGTAGAGGGCGGTGACCACCCGACAAGAGTACCCACGGCCTCCGACGTCGCTGCCGCTGTCGGCATGCGCACCGGGTCGCCTGCGATTCGGACGACCGCTGGCCCGCCCGCGGGTGGGCTGTACCCCGGCAGGGTCCGACGTCTGACCCCCATCCGCTCTCCAGATCCGCAGATCACAGCGGCAGACTCGGGTCGCATGTCCCCCATCCGCGTCGCGCCCGCCGAGGGGGCACTCTCCCTGGGGATTACGGGGGCATGCACCCGAGGCGCACACTCGTCCTGCGGGCCCGAGAGGAGCCCGAGGTCAGCACCCCCTATCGAGCACCGGACCGAACTACCAGCACCCCCGGAAATGGCAAGGCGAACGTGGACATCTCAGTGCAAGCGATGCAGGATGCGTGGCGATACCGCGCCGCTCTGCGCCGGCGCGTGGTGCTGCGCGACCGCCCGTCGCCCTCCGAGACGCTGTGGCGGATGACCCCAGACCCGACTCCTATCGCGTCCGTGGCCGAGCTCCTCCCCGTCGAGGTGCACGTCTCCACGATCCCTGCGCACACCGTGCCCGACCACTTCGAGGCGAGCGACTTCGCTCAGCCGTCCATCATCGCGGCCGAGCTGGTGCGATCCGTCGCGCTCGCCTGCGCCCAGCGGCTGTCCTCGCGTCCGGCGGTCTCGCTCGTCGCCTAAAGATCCTGTAAACGACGAAAGGCCGCCCATGGGGCGGCCTTTCGTCGTTTTTGCGGAGGATGGGGGATTCGAACCCCCGAGGCTGTTACACCAACACGCTTTCCAAGCGTGCGCCATAGGCCACTAGGCGAATCCTCCTGAGTGCGCACCGATGCGGAGTTCCAGACCACGGAGACTGAGAATCGGCGTGCGAGCCAGAAAGCATCCTACCTGCAAGCTAAGATCGTTTCCGGCTCCCCGCGTGGCGCCATCCAGGCCAACTCCCCCAGGGCGGAAACGCAGCAAGGGTAACCGGGCTCTGGCGGGTGCGCGGGGGGTCCTTTCTCGTTAGGGGCTGACCCCTCGAACTTCTGGGCGGATGCGCGAGGCGGCGAGTACCCTTCCGGCATGACCGCGCGGATCGCCAACGTCTCCATCCACGCCGAGGACCCCGACGCGCTCGCCCGGTTCTGGTCCGGCGTGATGGGCTACCCCGAACGGCACGGCTGGCCCGCCGATGAAGAAGCCGAGCTGCGCGCCGCCGGCCTGTCCGACGAGGACATCTCCGCGCGCGCCGAAGCCTGGGACGGGGATTCCCACCACCAGCGCTTCTACTTCACCCGCTACACCCACGAGCGCCGGCAGCGGAACCGGATGCACATCGACATCACCCCCTTCGAGGACAGCCGCGCGACCCGCGCCGAGCTCGAGGCCGAACGCGACCGACTGATCGCCCTCGGCGCCACGCTCGAGAAGGAGCTCACCGAGCCGTGGGGGCCCTACGAGGAGTACGCGATCATGATGCGCGACCCCGAGGGCAACGAGTTCTGCCTCCAGTAGCTCCCGTCGGCCTGCGACTGGCCTCTCTAGTGGGGATATCGAGCTCGGGATCACCCACGTAGCCTGGGGGCAACCGGGGGGTCATCTCGCATGTCAGCGATCAGTTCGACGCACACATCTGTGACGCTGCGCCCGCTCGTCGTGCGGGTCGGCGGCAGCATCGGGCTGTCCTCGGCGCTGATCACCATCCCGCCGTTCGCGGCCCTCTACTTCCTCAGCACGGACGCCGGAGGCTGGCCCTTCCTGCTGCTCCTCCAGGTGGGCGTCACCCTCATCGCGACGGCCGCCTCCGCACGGCTGCATCGTGCCTTCATCCGCATCGACGCGAACGGCTTCACCGAGAACGGCTACTTCGGCCGGCGCACCCGCACCCGCGTCGAGGACATCGGCTCGATCCTGATCATCCCCGTCTCAGGCGGGCAGACCCTCGCCGCGAACAACCAGGTATTCGTGCTCGACCGTGCGGGCAAGACGCGGCTGCGGGTTCGCGGGCAGTACTGGGGCCCATCCGTCGTCCAGGCGATCGTCACCGCGTTCGACGTCCCCGTGCACCGGATCGGGAACGCCATGACCCCGGCCGAGCTCCGCCACGCGCACGGCGCCAAGCTCTACGCGTACGAGCGCCACCCCGCCGTAGCGACCACAGCCCTCGCGCTGCTGATCGTCGGCATCTGCCTGCCGATCATGATCACCCTCGACTCGCTCATATAGGCGCAAGCGCCCCTATCGGCCGAAGGCGATGTCGCAATGGGCGCAAGCGCCCCTTTCGGCCGGAGGCGGCCTCAGGTGCGCGCGCTAGAAGCGCGCGGCTGCGCCGCGGCCGCCTGCGGCGGCTGACGAAGTCCGAGCTGTCCGTTCGCCTGCGTGGTCGTTGGCTTGGTCAGGCGGGGGTGGTCTCGCGGAGGCCCCAGGACTGGCCGTAGCCGCCGTCGGCCTGCGGCTTGGCCATGAGCTCCAGGTAGGCGCTCGCGTCGAAGGCCTCTGGGCCCAGCACTCCCGCACCCGACCATGCCCCGGTCGCCAGCAGCTCGAGTGCGATCACCGGGTTGAGCGCGGTCTGCCAAACGACGCACTGGCTCTCGTACTCGGCCATCGTCCACTCGTTGTCGCTCACGTGATAGAGGTACACCTCACGGGGCGCGCCATCCTTCCCCATGCCGGTGACCCACACACCCGCGCAGGTCTTGCCGGTCATCTGCGGCCCGAGGGTCGCGGGATCGGGCAGGGCGGCCGCGACCACGTCGCGAGGCGACACCTCGACCGGCCCATTCGCCGAGCGCACGCGGAGCGGGGTCGTCGAATCGAGCCCGAGCTGATGCAGGGTCTGCAGGATGCCGATGAACTCGGCACCCAGCCCGTACTTGAAGGTGACCCGGTTCGCATCGATCCAGCGCGGCATCAGCAGGACCTCTTCGTGCTCGACGTTCACGCACTCGACCGGTCCGATGCCCTCGGGGAAGTCGAACACCTCGGGCTCGCTGAAGGCGGGCGTCGTGAACCAGCCCCTGCCCTTCTCCCAGATCACGGGCGGGTTGAGGCACTCTTCGATGGTGGTCCAGATGCTGAAGCTCGGAGCGAAGATCTCGTTCCCATCTGCGTCGCGCACGACGAGATTCGCTCCGTCGCGGGTGCCGAGCTCGTCGATGGAGCTGAACAGGGTGTCGGCGGCATATCGCGCGAAGACGTCGCTGAGCCCTGGTTCGACGCCCATGCCGACGAGGGCGAGCCGCCCGGCGTCCTCCCAGTCCCCCGCCACCGCGAACTGGCCGTCGCCCAGTTTGACCCCGGTCTCGGAGTATGGCGCCGTCGGGTGCCGCTCGGACAGGCTCATCGCCATGTCGAGGTAGTCGGCGCCCGCCGCGAATGCTCCGGAGAAGATGGTGGGCACGAACTTCGGCTCCACCGCATTCATCACATGCGTGGCGCCGTGGGCACGCGCGACGGAGGCGACGCTCTCCGCGTCGGACGCGTCGATCGCCGACGTGGCGAACCGCGCGGCGACATCGGCTCCGTGCTTGGCGGCGATCCACGCCACCGTGCGCTCGGCGCGCGCCTCGTCGTAGTCGCTGACCACCACCAGCTCGTAGAAGGAGCGCGTCGCCGCGATCTTCGCGAACGCATCCCCGACACCACCGGCACCCACGAGCAGAATCCTCATGGCACGACTGTATCCGTATCGAATCCGCGATCTGGCTGACCAAATCAAGGACATTCTCGGTCCGGGGCCACGGGATCCGCATGAACCGGTCGGAAAGGGGAAGGATCTCCTTGATTCGGTCAGGAGACCCACCCGAAACAGGCCCGCAACGGCCCGCTGGTAGGTTGGCGGCGTGACTGTACGCGTCGAGAAGGTCGATCTGCCGGGCATCGGTGCCCGCCACGATGTGCTGACGGAGAGCGGACGTCGCGTCGGCGTCGTCTCCCATCGCGACGGCGCGCGCGAGATCGCCGTGTTCGACATCGACGACCCCGACGCCTGCCGGGAGTCGGTCACCCTCACCGACGATGAGGCCGCTGCGCTGGCCGACGTGCTCGGAGCCTCCATGATGCTCAGCCACATCACCGGGATCGGCGAGCAGCTCACGGGCCTCTTCACCGAGCAGCTCATCCTGCCCGCCGGCTCGCCCTACGTCGGCGGAGTGCTCGGCGACACCAAGGCACGCACCCGCACGAGCACCTCGATCGTCGCGATCGTCCGCGACAAGCAGGTCATCCCCTCTCCCACACCAGACACTCCCCTGCAGTCCGGCGACACCATCGTCGCGGTCGGCACGCGCTCGGGCCTCGACGCGCTGGCCGAGCTGCTGACCCACGGCTCCGACTGAGCCCGCGATCGACGCACCCGCCCGCCTGTGAACGAGTCGACGCTCCTGCTGCTCGAGGTGGGCGCGCTGCTGCTCGCGCTCGGCCTGCTCTCCCGGCTCGCGACCTGGATCGGAATCTCGCCGATCCCCCTCTACCTCATCGCCGGACTCGCGTTCGGCCACGGCGGCGCGGTGCCGCTCTCCGCCAGCGAGGACTTCTTCGAGATCGGCAGCGAGATCGGAGTGATCCTGCTGCTGGTGATGCTCGGACTCGAGTACTCCGCGGCTGAGCTCGTCGACGGGTTGCAGCGTTCCCGCGTGGCCGGCATCTTCGATGCCCTGCTCAACGCGCTGCCCGGCGCGATCTTCGCCCTCATCCTCGGCTGGGGTCCGATCGCGGCCGTGGCCCTCGCCGGCATCACCTGGGTGTCCTCGTCGGGCGTCATCGCCAAGGTCCTGCGCGACCTCGGCCGACTCGGCAACCGGGAGACGCCGACCATCCTCTCCGTCCTCGTCATCGAGGACCTCGCGATGGCGTTCTACCTGCCCGTGCTCTCCACCCTGCTGATCGGGGCGACGCTGCTGGCCGGCGCGACCACACTGCTCATCGCTGTGCTCGTCGTGGTCAGCATCCTGTACCTCGCGCTCCGGCACGGCCGGGTGATCTCGCGTCTGTTCGCGGCGAACCACAACGAGTCGCTCCTGCTGGGAGTGCTCGGCCTCACCCTCCTCGTGGCCGGCTTCGCCCAGCAGGTCAACGTGTCGGCGGCGGTCGGCGCCTTCCTCGTGGGCATCGCGCTCTCCGATCAGGTCGCCCACTCCGCCGTGCAGCTGCTCTCGCCGCTGCGCGACCTCTTCGCGGCCATGTTCTTCGTCTTCTTCGGGCTCTCCACCGATCCCGCGTCGATCGTGCCCGTGCTTCTCCCCGCGGCGATCCTGGCGATCGTGACCATCGCGACGAAGGTCCTCACCGGCTACCTCGCCGCGCAGCGCGCCGGCATCGGGGTCCCCGGTCGATGGAGGGCCGGCTTCGTGCTGACCGCCCGCGGAGAGTTCAGCATCGTCATCGCCGGCCTCGCCGTGAGCGCGGGGATCGAGCCGCAGCTGGCTCCCCTCGCCACCGCCTACGTGCTGATGACCGTCGTCGCCGGCCCGGTGCTCGCCCGCATCCCGGATGCGGCCTGGTTCAAGGCGGCGGTCAAGCGTCGAGGCGACGCCCGCCGAGCTGCCGAGGCGATCAGCCGCGCAGCCTGACCGCTCGGCCCACTTCACGGATCCGGAGATGTTGCACGGATCCGGATGCCCTGGGCGCCCATGGGTCGAGATGCCCGATTCTGCCGCCGTTCACCCGCCGGTCGGAGCTGACCTCCGGATCCGTGAAGACGGGGCGCCGAAGACTCAGTCGGTGAGCGCCGCGACGGTGCGCGGACGGACGACGAACCACAGGCTGGCGCTGCCGATCAGCGCGGTGATGCCCATGATCAGCCCCATCGGCGCGGCGGTCGTGATCCCGATGAGCCCGACGATCGGCGAGACGGCACCGGCGACCCCGAAGTTGACCGCCCCGAGCAGAGATGCCGCGGTCCCCGCCTCGCTGCCGTGGTTGGCGAGCGCCAGCACCTGGATGCAGGGGAAGGCGAAGCCGCAGGACATGATGAAGATGAAGAGCGGCACCAGCACCCCGGGCAGGCCCCAGCCGAGCGAGACCCCAGCGATGATCGCGAACGAGGCGAGGACCTGCGCCATCGTCGTGCCGGCGAGGATCCACTGCGGTCCGATCACCCGGGTCAGCCGCGCACTCGTCTGGTTGCCGATGAGCACCCCGATCGAGTTGATGCCGAACAGCAGCCCGAACTCCTGCGGGCTGAAGCCGTAGACGTCCTGGAACAGGAACGACGAGGAAGAGAGGTACACGAACAGTCCGGAGAAGACCATGGCGCCGATGATCGCGACGCCGATGAAGGTGCGGTCGGTGAACAGCGCCCGGTACCGCTGACCGACGGTGGCGTGCCCTGCGTCGTGCGCTCGGTCCTTCGGCATGGTCTCGCGGAGGAAGACGAGCGCGAGCCCGATCATGACCGCGCCGTAGCCGGCGAGGAAGAAGAACAGCTCGCGCCACTCGACGAACCGGAGCAGCTGACTGCCGATGACGGGCGCCAGGATCGGCGCCAGCGTCGTCACGAGCGCCAACCGGGAGAGCATCCGCACGAGCGCCCGCCCGCCGAAGAGGTCGCGCACCATGGCCATGGCGACGACCCCGCCACCAGCCGCGCCGACGCCCTGGAGCAGCCGGAAGATGCCGAGGATGGTGACGTCCGGGGCGAAGGCGGCACCCAGGCAGGCGAGCACGTGGATGGCGGTGGCGACGAGCAGAGGGATCCTGCGCCCCACCCGGTCGCTCCACGGCCCGACGAGCAGCTGGCCGAGGCCGAAGCCGATGGTGGTGCCGGTCAGGGTGAGCTGCACCGCGGCGTCGGTGACGCCGAAGTCCCGGGTGATGCTCGGGAAGGCGGGCAGGTACATGTCGATGGTGAACGGACCGAGTCCGACAAGAGCGCCGAGCACGAGGATGAAGAGGACGAGCTCTCCTCGCGACTTCGAGTCGCCGGGATGCACGGTTGTCGCGGGTATGAGACCTGCTCCTGAAGACGAGGGCTGGAAGGCTCCCTGCGCCCGCGCAGGAAGCCGATTCCCGTCCAGGCTATGCCACCCCGGGCGCACGACCGCTCGCTGCGCGGCGAAGAACCTCCACCTGGAACCTGAGATCGGCGGTCAGGCGAGTCGGCCCGATACCGGCCCGAGTGGGCTCGATCCGAGCCGTATCCGCTCCCTATCGGCTGTAGCGCCGTGCGAGCTCCGCGCCCGCGGCCTCGAGCCAGCTGATCGTGTCGCGCATGGCGGCCTCGGTCCCGCCCGCGAGCTCCTCGAGGGACACCGCAGAGTCGACGGTCTCGCTGGCGACGCTGATCCGGCCTGCCACGACCGCGACGGGCACGTGATGGCGGGTGGCGACGAGCTCGATCTCGCTCGCGACCTTGCCCGACGATGTCTGCTGGTCGTAGCTTCCCTCGCCGGTGATCACGAGGTCTGCGCCCGGCAAGGCGGCTCCGACCCCGATCGCCTCGCACACCGCCTCGGCACCCGACCGCGCGATGGCTCCCCACGCCAGCATCCCGAATCCCGTGCCCCCCGCGGCGCCGGCGCCGGTCGCGGTCGGATCGACGGGCATCCGCCGCGCCAGTCGTGCGAGTCCGCGCTCGAGCAGGAGCACCTGATCGAGGCTCGCGCCCTTCTGGGGTCCGAACACGGCAGCGGCGCCCAGCGGGCCGGTGAGCGGATTGCGCACATCCGAGAGCAGGTACGCGCCTTCGGACGGCACCTCGCGGACCGCGCCGAAGCTGACGGACGACAGTCGTTCGAGCGCACCGCCGCCGAGGGGCAGCCGATGCGCAGCCTCGTCGAGGAATTTGGCTCCGAGGGCGGTGAGGGCGCCGGTGCCCCCATCCGTCGACGAGCTGCCGCCGACGGCGAGCAGCAGGCGCTGAACACCTGCGTCGAGCGCGAGGGCGATCTGCTGCCCGAAGCCGAGGGTGTGCGCATGCAGCGGGTCCAGGGGGTCGAGCAGGGGCAGCCCGCTCGTCTGGGCGAGTTCCACCACCCCGGTGTCGACACCGTCCGCATCGACGAAGCGCAGCCAGTCGGCGGCGATCGGATCGCTCAACGGACCGGAGACCGTGCTCGGCACTCGGACCGCATGGGCGATGCCGCGCTCGAGCGCGTCGATCGTGCCCTCGCCCCCGTCTGCCATCGGCAGCTGGAGGAGCTCGTCGTCGGAACGCACGGTGCGCCAGCCGGCCGCGATCGCCGCCGCCACGTCCACGGCGGTCGCGGTGCCCTTGAAGGAATCCGGTGCGATCACGATGCGCAAATGACTACTCCTCGTCGTCGGCGACAGCCCCACCATACCGGTCCGTCTACCCCCGGGGTACGAGCTCGGCCTCGGCGCAGGAACCGCATCGCCTCAACGCGAACTGCCCAGTTCTGCCGCTCGGATTGCTCCGGATGCGGCAGAACTGGGCAGTTCGGGAGAGACGCTGCGTACTAGCGCGAACCGCCCGAGCGGCGCTTGCTGTAGACGTCGAACGCGACGGCCAGCAGCAGGACGAGGCCCTTCACCGTCTGCTGGTAGTCGGAGCCGATGCCGAGGATCGACATGCCGTTGTTCAGGACGCCGATGATGAAACCACCGATGATCGCGCCGCCGATGGTGCCGATGCCGCCCTGGACCGCCGCGCCACCGATGAAGGCGGCCGAGATGGCCTCGAGCTCGAAGCCCTGACCGGCCTGCGGGCCTGCCACGTTGAGGCGGGCGGTGAAGACGATGCCGGCGATGGCCGCGAGGACACCCATGTTGACGAACAGCCAGAAGTCGACCGAGCGGGTCTTGATGCCCGACAGCTCCGCCGCGTGGCGGTTGCCGCCGATGGCGAAGATGTGCCGGCCGAAGACCGTGCGGTTGGCGACCGTCGTGTAGATGAGCACGAGCACGCCGAGGATGATCAGCGTGACGGGGATGCCCTTGGCCGCGGCCAGGGAGTAGAAGAACAGGCCGATGCCGATCGAGATCAGCACGAGCTTGCCGACGAAGAAGCCGAGCGGCTCCACATCCTGTCCGTACTTGGCGCGGCCGACGCGGGTGCGGAACTGCTGCACGAAGAGGCCGATGATCGCCAGGGCGCCGACTGCGAGGGTGACCAGGTCGAGCGAGCTGCGGACGCCGAGCTCGATCGGTGCCAGCTCGATGAAGCCGTTGCCGAGCGCGCGGTACTCGGGCGGGAAGTTGCCGATGTTGGAGTTGTTGAGCACGATCAGCGCGAGGCCGCGGAAGATCAGCATGCCCGCCAGGGTCACGATGAACGCCGGGATGCCTATGTAGGCGATCCAGAAGCCCTGCCACGCTCCGACCACCGCTCCGACGAGGAGCGAGAGCAGGATCGCGACGAACCACGGCATGCCCATGTTCACCGCGAAGACGCCCGAGATCGCTCCGACGAAGGCGGCGACCGATCCGACCGACAGGTCGATGTGACCGGCGACGATGACGAGCACCATGCCGATCGCGAGGATCAGGATGTAGCCGTTCTGCACGATCAGGTTCGAGATGTTCTGCGGGCGCAGGAGGATCGAGTCGCCCTGGGGGCTGATCGTGAGGATCGCGAACAGCACCAGCACCGCGATCAGCGCGATGAAGATGCCGTTCTTGCCGATGTCGGCGAGGACGTGTCCGATCGCGGAGTTCGCGCGGTTCTCGGGCGGGCCGACCTCTTCGGTGCCGAGCGGTCCGCCGCCGGGCTTCAGTTCAGTGCTCATTGCTGTTTCTCCCTAGACGATTCGTGAGAGCGCGCCGCCTCAGCGGGGCGATTCCATGGTCATGTACTTGATGAGGACCTCGGGTGAGGCCTCCGCGATCGGCACCTCGCCGGTGATCCGGCCTTCGGACAGCGCGTAGATCCGGTCGCAGATCCCGAGCAGCTCGGGCAGCTCGGAGGAGATCACGATGATGCCCTTGCCCTCCGAAGCGAGCCGGTTGATGATCGTGTAGATCTCGTACTTCGCGCCGACGTCGATGCCGCGGGTGGGCTCATCGAGGATCAGGACGTCGGGGTTGGAGTAGATCCACTTCGACAGGACGACCTTCTGCTGGTTGCCGCCCGAGAGCTTGCCCACCTTCGAGAGCACCGACGGAGCCTTGATGTTCATGCTCTTGCGGTACTGGTTCGCGACGGTGAACTCCTCGCCGTCGTTGATCAGGCCGAGGCGCTCGAGCTTCTTCAGCGATGCCATCGAGATGTTGCGCTTGATGTCCTCGATGAGGTTGAGGCCGTAGTTCTTGCGGTCCTCGGTCGCGTAGGCGAGCCCGTTGTCGATCGCCTCGGTGACCGTGCGGGTCTTGATCTCCTTGCCGGCCTTGAAGACCTTGCCGGTGATCTTCGATCCGTAGGTGCGTCCGAAGAGGCTCATCGCGAACTCGGTCCGGCCGGCGCCCATCAGGCCTGCGATGCCGACGATCTCGCCGCGCCGCACGTTGAGGTTGACGTGGTCGACGACCACGCGCGTCGGATCGGTGGGGTGGTGCGCGGTCCAGTCCTCCACGCGGAGGATCTCCTCGCCGAAGTTCGGCGTGTGGTCCGGGTACCGGTGCTCGAGATCCCGGCCGACCATGTCCTTGATGATGCGGTCCTCGGTGATCTCCTCCTGGTTCATGGTCTCGATCGTCTTGCCGTCGCGGATGACGGTCACGGAGTCGGAGATCTTCTTGATCTCGTTCAGCTTGTGGCTGATGATGATGCTCGTGATGCCCTGGCCCTTGAGGCTGAGGATCAGGTCGAGAAGGTGATCGGAGTCCTCGTCGTTGAGGGCGGCGGTCGGCTCATCGAGGATGAGCAGCTTGACCTCCTTGGAGAGCGCCTTGGCGATCTCGACCAGCTGCTGCTTGCCGACGCCGATGTCGGAGATCTTGGTGGTGGCCTTCTCGCGCAGGCCGACGCGGGCGAGGAGCTTCTGCGCCTCCTGGTTGGCCTTTCCCCAGTCGATGAGCCCGAAGCGGCCCTTGATCTCGTTGTTGAGGAAGATGTTCTCGGCGATCGACAGGTGCGGGCTCAGCGCGAGCTCCTGGTGGATGATCACGATGCCTTTGGCCTCGCTGTCGCGGATGTTGCCGAGCTGCACGGTCTCGTTCTCGAAGACGATGTCGCCCTCGTACGTGCCGAAGGGGTAGACGCCGGAGAGGACCTTCATCAGCGTGGACTTGCCGGCGCCGTTCTCGCCGCAGATGGCGTGCACCTCGCCGCGCGCGACGTTGAGCGTCACGTTCTGGAGAGCCTTCACACCAGGGAACTCCTTGGTGATGTTGCGCATCTCGAGGATGTTGGTGGTCATCCGAATACCGCTTCCTGCTACGTCGTCGTGGGGGAACCCGGTGGTGAGGAGCCTATTCCCCACCACCGGGTAGGTGGTGCTGACCGGGCGCGTCGCGCGGAACGCGGCGCACCCGGTCGGTGGTGCTGTTGGTGCGGGTGGAGTGTGTTACTCCGCCTTGGCGCCGTCGATCTCGGCCTGGGTCCAGTAGCCGGTGTCGATGAGTGCGGTCGTGATGTTGTCCTTGACCACGGTGACCGGCTGCAGCAGGTAGGAAGGAACGACCTTCACACCGTTGTCGTAGTCGGTCGTGTTGTTGACCTCGGGCTCTTCGCCGTTGAGGACGGCAACGGTCATCTTCACGGCCTGGGCCGCGAGGTCGCGGGTGTCCTTGAAGATGGTCGCGTACTGCTCGCCGGTCTCGATGTACTGGACGGAGAGAACCTCTGCGTCCTGACCCGAGATGATCGGCCATCCGGCGCCGACGGCGTAGCCGTTGTCCTTCAGGGCCGATGCGATGCCACGGCTCAGGCCGTCGTAGGGCGAGAGCACGGCGTTGACCTTGCTGCCGTCGGAGTAGCTCTTGGTGAGCAGGTCCTCCATGCGGGCCTGGGCGTTGGCGCCCAGCCAGTCCTGCGTGGCCACGACGTTGAAGTCCGTCTGGCCCGACTTGACGACGAGCGTGCCGGCGTCGATGAGGGGCTGGAGGACGTCCATCGCTCCGTTGAAGAAGAACGTGGCGTTGTTGTCGTCGGACGAACCGGCGAACAGCTCGATGTTGAACGGACCGGCGGGTGCGCCGTCGATCGGGGTTCCGTCGAGCTCGGTGAGGCCGAGGCCGTTGAGGACCGACCACGCCTGCTGCTGTCCGACAAGGAAGTTGTCGAACGTGGCGTAGTAGCTCACCGCGTCGGTGTTGACGAGCAAGCGGTCATAGGCGATGACCTGGATGTCCTGGCTGGCTGCCTCTTCGAGGACCGTGGTCAGCGCGGAGCCGTCCTTGGCCGCCACGATCAGGGCGACTGCGCCCTTGGTGATCATGTTCTCGATCTGGCTGATCTGGGTGGGGATGTCATCCTCGGCGTACTGCAGGTCCGTGGTGAAGCCCTGGTCCTCGAGCTGCTCCTTCAGGGCGTTGCCGTCCTGGATCCAGCGCTCGGACTGCTGGGTCGGCATCGCGATGCCGACGAGCTGTCCGCCGCCCTCATCGGCTCCGCTGGACGAGCTGCCACCGGTGGTTCCGCCGCCTGCGCACGCAGACAGCGAGGCAACGATCGCTCCCGCTGCAAGCAGGGCGACGATTCCTCTCTTCTTCACTGTGTTTCCTCTCATGTGCCTGTTAAGGCTGATTGCTAGGGACGCCCATGTCTGCAGCATCTCTGGTGTCTCGGGCCCGATGGACTCGAGGTCTTCTCGCTCGGGCGCGGGTGCGCTCGGACGGAAATCTGTGTCGGGGGTGGCTAGATCCCCTCCTTCAGCCGGTAGTACGCCGCGTTCCACTGCGTCTCGCGCTGGAACCCTGCGAGGGTGGTGTCCTCGTCGATGACGAGGAGCTCGATGCCCGCCATGACGGCGAAGTCACGGAAGACCTCGACGCCGACGGCGTTGCTCATCACGGTGTGGTGAGCCGCTCCCGCGACGAGCCAGGCCGACGCCGATGTGCGGAAGTCGGGAGCCGGCTTCCAGATCGCGCGACCGACGGGCAGGTTCGGCATGGGCTCGGGCAGGTCGACGTTCTCGACGACGTTGGCGACGAGGCGGAACCGGTCCCGCATGTCGGACATGGCGACGACCACCGCGGGGCCCGCGTCTGCGGTGAAGACCAGGCGCACCGGGTCCTCCTTGCCGCCGATGCCGAGTGCGTGGATCTCGAGGCTGGCCTTCTTGGAGCTGAGGGCCGCGTTCACCTCGAGCATGTGGGCGCCCAGGATGAGCTCGCTGCCCGGCGTCAGGTGGTAGGTGTAGTCCTCCATCAGGCTCGCGCCGCCGGGGAGGCCCGATCCCATCACGTTCGCGACGTGCACGAGGACGGCGGTCTTCCAATCGCCCTCGCCGCCGAAGCCGTAGCCGTCCGCCATCAGGCGCTGGACGGCGAGGCCGGGCAGCTGCTTGAGCCGACCGAGGTCTTCGAAGCTGTCGGTGAAGGCGCCGAAGCCGCCCGCCTCGAGGAAGGATCGCAGGCCCAGCTCGATCCGTGCGCCGTCGCGGAGCGACTCGCGTCGTGCGCCCTCCGCCTGCAGCTCGGGGACCACGTCGTACTCGGCGTCGTAGACCGCGACGAGCGCGTCGACCTCGGCCTCGGAGACGGCGTCGACGGCGTCGGCCAGCTCATTGACGCCCCACGTGTTGACCTGGACGCCGAGGCGGCGCTCGGCCTCGGTCTTGTCGCCCTCGGTGACGGCGACGTAGCGCATGTTGTCGCCGAAGCGGGCGACCTTGAGGGAGCGGACGGCGGCGAAGCCGGCGGCGGCGCGGGTCCAGGACTCGACCTGCCCGACGACGACCGCGTCGGAGACGTGGCCGACGACGATCTTGTGCGGGATGCCGAGGCGGCTGAGGATGTAGCCGTACTCCCGGTCGCCGTGAGCGGCCTGGTTGAGATTCATGAAGTCGAAGTCGATCTCGCCCCAGGGCAGCTCGACGTTCGCCTGCGTGTGCAGGTGGAGGAGGGGCTTCTGCAGCGCCTCGAGGCCCGAGATCCACATCTTGGCGGGCGAGAAGGTGTGCATCCAGGTGATGAGGCCGATGACCCGATCGTCCGCGTTGGCGTCGAGCGTGGCCCGGCGGATCGACTCACTGTCGGTGAGCACCGGCTTCCAGACAACGGTCACCGGGACGCCCGCGCCCAGCTCGTCGGCGATGGCGCGCGACTGCTCGGCCACCTGACGGAGGGTCTCCTCGCCGTACAGGCCCTGGCTCCCGGTCAGGAACCAGACCTCGTAGGCGGCGAGGTCGGGGGTGATGCGGGTCACAGTGGATCTCCTGATGCGGTGCTCGCGGCGGCGAGGGCGCCCTCGGGGGCCTGGCCGTAGACGTTCTGGTAGCGGTCGAACAGCGAGTCGATCGCGCTCTGAGGGATGGGGATGAGCTCGCCACCCTGACGGGCGATGTGCACCGTGCGCGCGACGTCCTCGACCATGACGGCGGCCTTGACCGCGTCCTTGGCGTTCCTGCCGATCGTGAACGGCCCGTGGTTGCGCATGAGCACGGCGCGGGAGCGGTGGCCCGTGAGCGTCTCGACGATGCCCCGGCCGATCGAGTCGTCGCCGATGATGGCGAACGGCCCGACGGGGATCTCGCCGCCGAACTCGTCGGCCATCGCGGTGATGACGCAGGGGATGGGCTCGGCGCGAGCTGCCCAGGCGACGGCGTAGGTGGAGTGGGTGTGCACGACCCCGCCGACCTCCGGCATATTCCGGTAGACGTACGCGTGCGCCGCGGTGTCGCTCGAGGGCGAGTTCTCGCTGCCCGGGGTGCCGGGTATGACTGCGCCGTCGAGGTCGCAGACGATCATGTTCTCGGGGGCCAGGTCGTCGTAGCTGACGCCGCTCGGCTTGATCACGAACAGGTCGGCGCCGGGCACGCGGCCCGAGACGTTCCCGCCGGTCCAGATGACGAGACCCCAGCGGATCAGCTCATCGTGCAGCGCAGCGACGTCGGCGCGGGTGCGCGCGATGGCGACCTCGATCTCGGGGCTGAATGTGCTCACGCCTTCCCCCCGACCGACGAGGGGGTGTCGTCGACGCCGAGGACACGGATGCCGATCGGCTGCCGTGCTGCGGAGGCGGGAATTGCTGCTGTCACCCTGCGGAGACCTCTTCGTCTTGTTGCTGCGCCGATCGGGCCTCAGGCCGGACCAGCGATGTGAACGGTCACATCGACCGCGCATCAGAATACGCCTGACGCTGCACTTCCTGTCAACTCGACATTGTCTCGGTACGGTAACGACCGAAAACCAAGGCCTCATCAGGTATCCGGCCGGGGAGGACCGGCGTCTTCAGAAGGCGGGAGCCGCCGTCGTTCCCCGCACGATCAGCTCGGGCACGATCGTCTCGCGGTAATCCTCGCTTCCGTCCAGCTGCGCCAGCAGCAGGGCGACGGCGCGCCGTCCCAGCTCGGGGAAATCCTGCCGGACCGTCGTCAGCGGCGGGCTGAAGTGACGCGCCTCCGGGATGTCGTCGAATCCGACGATGCTCACGTCCCGCGGGCAGTCGAGGCCGGCATCGCGAACCGCATGCATGAGACCGAGCGCCATCTGATCGTTGGAAGAGAAGATGGCGGTGAAGTCGCGATAGCGCAGGAGCTCGACGCCGGCGCGATAGCCGAAGTCGGCCGTCCAGTCCCCCAGGATCGGCGCCGTCGTCGGCACGTCGTTGTCGCTCATCGCCTGCAGGAAGCCCTTCATCCGCGCCTCCGCCTCGATCCAGTCCTGCGGCCCGGCGAGGTGGTAGATCCGACGGTGGCCGAGATCGATGAGGTGCTGGGTGGCCATTCGGGCGCCGGCGATCTGGTCGAACGAGAGCGCGTGGGTGATCACCCGATCGGTCATCTGCAGCGTGACGTAGGGGACGCGGAGAGCGAGGGAGGAGAGCACGTCGAGCACGCGGACCTGCGGCGCGATGACGACGATCCCCTCGACGGCCTGGTCGACGAGGTGGTCGACCTCGGCGAGGATGGCGCCCTCGTCGGTGGTCAGGAGGTTGGACGTGACGACGGAGTAGCCGGAGGCGCGCGCCGCCACCTCGATGGCCTGGATGCTCGCCGCCGGCCCGTACTGGGTGCGGCTCGAGGACAGGATGCCGATGGTGCGCGACCGGCTGGTGACGAGCATGCGGGCCGCACGGTTCGGACGGTAGCCGAGCTCCTCGATGGCGTCGAGCACGCGCTGCTTGGTCTCAGGGCGGATGCTCGGGTGGTTGTTGAGCACCCGCGATACGGTCTGATGAGAGACCTCGGCGCGCCGTGCGACGTCACGGATGGACGCGGCTCGCGCTGTCACATCGCCTGTCACATTCGTCTCCACTGACGTCCCACGAACCATGTGCACGGTCACATGACCGCGCGGGAATCATTATGACCCCTTGATGTGACGTGAATGTGACAGCTGTGCTCGTCGGCGCGAGCGGACGCCTGGTCGCGCGTCCGGCTCAGCGCGGAAGGGCCTGCTCGAGGTCGGCGATGAGGTCGGCGATGTCCTCGATTCCGACGGACAGCCGCACGATGGTCTCTGGCACCTCGAGGTCGGTGCCGCGGACCGAGGCGTGTGTCATCTCGGACGGGTAGCCGATCAGCGACTCGACTCCGCCGAGGGACTCGGCCAGCTGGAACAGCTTCGTGGACTCAGCGAAGGCGCGGGCCGCCGCTCCCCCGCCCTTCAGCGCGACCGACAGCATGCCGCCGAAGGCACGCATCTGTCGGGAGGCCAGCTCGTGACCCGGGTGTTCAGGCAGGCCGGGGTAGTACACCCGCTCGATGGCCGGATGCTCGGCGAAGTGCTCCGCCACGGCCTGCGCGTTGGACGAGTGGCGCTCCATCCGCAGTCCGAGCGTCTTGACACCACGGGTGGTCAGCCACGCCTCGAACGGCGCGAGCACCGCGCCGGTGGCGAACTGGAGGAAGCGGACCTTCTCACTGAGCTCCTCGTCGTTCGTGACGACGGCGCCGCCCAGGACGTCCGAGTGTCCGCCCAGGTACTTGGTGGTCGAGTGCACCACGACGTCGGCGCCGAGCTCGAGCGGACGCTGCAGGTAGGGGGACGCGAACGTGTTGTCCACGACCACGGTGACGCCCGCCTCGTGTCCGAGCTCTGCGAGGAGGGCGATGTCGGTGATCTTCATCAGCGGATTGCTCGGGGTCTCCACCCAGAGGATCTTCGTGGTGGGTCGGATGGCCGCGCGGACGGCGTCGCGATCCGCCATCTCGACGGTGCTCACCTCGATGCCCCACGAGCCGAAGACCTTCGAGATGAGACGGTGGGTGCCGCCGTAGACGTCGTTGCCGAGCACGACGTGGTCGCCGGGCACCAGGAGTGCCCGCAGCAGCGCGTCCTCCGCGGCGAGGCCGGAGGAGAAGGCGGTGCCGAAGGCGCCGGACTCGAGCGAGGCGATCTGCGTCTGGAACGCATCACGGGTCGGATTGCCGCTGCGGGCGTATTCGTAGCCGCCGCGGAAGCCGCCGATGCCGTCCTGCACGAAGGTGGAGGTCTGGTAGATCGGGGGCACGACGGCGCCGGTGGTCGGATCGAACTGCTGGCCGGCGTGGATCGCGCGGCTGAGGAAGCCGAGATCGGAGGTGGACTCGGGCATGGGACTCCTTGTGACGGACGACTCCGTCGAAGGGCGGAGGCTGCGAGCGAGGGGAAAGTCGGCGGAGCCGATTCAGTCGGTGATGAAGCTGAGAAGGTCGTAGCGGGTGACGACCGCGATGGGCTTCCCGCCGTCCGTGACGAGCAGAGCATCGGCATGCCCCAGCGCGGAGCGGGCCGCCGACACCGGCTCATTGGCGCCGATCAGGCCGGGTCGGGCACCGACGAGCGGACCGATCGCATCGGTGAGCGACGCCTTGCCGCTGAAGACGAGCTCGAGCAGCTCGCGCTCGTCGAGTGCTCCGAGCACCTCGCCCATCACGACGGGCGGCTCGGTGGCGAGCACCAGCAGCTGGGAGACGTCGTACTGCTGCATCGCGGCGATCGCCTCGCGGACGGTCTGATCCCGCAGCGCGTAGACGAGGTCGGGCAGTCGGCCCGTCTTCGCCTTGACGACATCGGCGACCGTGCGGTCTTCGGTGACCCGTGCGAATCCGTAGGACCGCATCCACGTGTCGTTGAAGATCTTGCCGAGGTAGCCGCGGCCGCCGTCCGGCAGGAGCACCACGACGACCGCATCCGCGGGCAGATGCTTCGCCGCTTTGAGGGCGACCGAGACGGCGAGCCCGCTCGAGCCGCCAACGAGCAGGCCCTCCTCGCGGGCGAGCCGGATGGTGAGGTCGAACGATTCCTGATCGGATGACGCGATGACCTGGTCGACGACGGAGGGGTCGTAGGCCGTGGGCCAGAAGTCCTCGCCGACCCCCTCGACGAGATACGGGCGCCCGGTGCCGCCCGAATAGACGGAGCCCTCGGGGTCCGCGCCGATCACCTGCACGCGGCCGTTCGAGACCTCCTTGAGGTACCTGCCGGATCCGCTGATCGTGCCGCCTGTGCCGACGCCGGCCACGAAGTGCGTGATGGTCCCGTCGGTGTCCGCCCAGATCTCGGGTCCGGTGGTCTGGTAATGCGACAGTGGACCGTTCGGATTGGAGTACTGGTTGGGCTTGAAGGCCCCAGGGATCTCGCGGGCGAGCCGATCGGACACGCTGTAGTAGGAGGTGGGATCGTCCGGCGCCACCGCGGTCGGGGTGACCACAACTTCGGCGCCGTAGGCCTGGAGCACCGCGCGCTTGTCCTCCCCGACCTTGTCCGGCAGCACGAACACGCAGCGATAGCCGCGCTGCTGCGCGACGAGGGCGAGTCCAACGCCGGTATTGCCGGAGGTCGGCTCGACGATGGTCCCGCCGGGCTTGAGCTTCCCCTCTCGCTCCGCCGCGTCGATGATGTTGACCGCGATGCGGTCCTTGCTCGATCCACCCGGGTTCAGGTACTCGACCTTGACGAGCACGGTGGCGGCGATGCCGTCGGTGACGTGGTTGAGCTTGACGAGGGGCGTGCGGCCGATGAGGTCCAGCACGGAGTTCGCGATCTTCATCTGGGAGTTCTCTGCTCGAGCGCCTGCTTCGAGGTGCGGGCGCGTGTGACGGTGGGGTGGGGGATTACCGACACGAACACGGGAGCGAGAAGGTCACGGCCACAGTCTTCCACAGTCGCTCATGTGCACGAAACCGGCCGATACCTACGAAATTACGTAGGTACTGGGCCGGAACGTACACATTGAGGGGTGGGGCTAGGGCTGGCGGGCGGCCAGGCGGGCGAACGGGCCGTCGAGGTCGAGGAGGTCGGCCGCGCGTCCGCTCTCGACGATCCGGCCTCCCTCGACGACGTGGATGACATCGGCATCGACGACCGTCGAGAGGCGATGCGCGATGGCGATGGTCGTGCGCCCGACGGACGCCTCGTCGAGCGCCTCCTGCACCGCCCGCTCGGAGAGCGAATCAAGTGCGCTGGTGGCCTCGTCGAGCACGAGCACGGCCGGGTCCTTGAGGATCACCCGGGCGATCGCGATCCGCTGCTTCTCGCCGCCGGACAGCCGGTATCCGCGCTCGCCGACGACCGTGTCGTAGCCGTCGGGAAACGACTCGATCGTGTCCGCGATGTTGGCCATCCGCGCCGCTCGGCGGATCTCCTCGTCGGTGGCGTTCGGCTTGGCGTAGCGGAGGTTCTCGCGGATCGTGGCGTGGAAGAGATAGGTCTCTTGACTGACTATGCCGATGGAGTCGAGCAGCGACTCCTGGGCGATGTCCCGCACGTCGTGCCCGGCGAACCGGATGCTGCCCCCGGTCACGTCGTAGAAGCGCGGGATGAGGTAGCTGATGGTGGTCTTGCCCGCGCCGGACGGACCCACGAAGGCGATGTGCTGGCCGGGCTCGACCGCGAACGAGACGTCTCGCAGCGTGCTGCCGCCGCGCTCGGACTGGCCTGGATAGGAGAACTCGACGTCGCGGAACTCTACCGATCCGAGCCGGTCGTCGGGGCTCAGCACCACCGCGCCCGGGCGATCGCGGATGGCGGGCACCAGGTCGAAGTACTCGAAGATCCGGGCGAACAGCGCGCCGGAGGTCTGCAGATCGAGCGCGACCCGCATGAGTCCGAGCAGCGGCCAGAGCAGACGGGCCTGCACGGTCGTGAAGGCCACGATCGTCCCTGCGGTGATGTCCGCGCCGCCCACGATCAGGTAGGCGGAGATGAGGTAGACCACGGCGGGCACGATCGACAGGAAGATCTGGACGAACGCGAAGAATCCCTGCCCGCTCATGGCCTGCCGGACCTGCAGCATGATCTGGTTGCGGTTCTCGGCCGCGTAGCGCTCGGTCTCGCTGCCCTGCCTGCCGAAGCTCTTGGCGAGCAGGATGCCCGAGACGCTCAGCGTCTCCTGGGTGATCGCGGTCATGTCGGACAGCGATTCCTGCGTCTTGGTCGCGATCCGCGCCCTCACCTGTCCGACCCGACGCTGGGCGAACGCGATGGCGGGCAGCAGGATCAGCGAGACGATGGTCAGCTGCCAGCTGAGCAGCAGCATGGCGACGAAGGCGGCGATGACCGTGACCGTGTTGCCGAGCACGCTCGAGACGGTGTTGCTCAGCACACTGGCGACGCCGCCGACGTCGTTGGCGAGGCGGCTCTGGATGATGCCGGTCTTCGTGCGGGTGAAGAAGCCGAGCTCCATCGCCTGGAGATGACGGAAGAGGTCGACGCGCATGGCGCCCATCACCTTGTTGCCGACCGACGCGGTGAGGTAGGTCTGCCAGACGCCGAGCAGCGCCGAGACGACCCAGACGGCGATCATCAGCAGGACCAGCTCGAACAGCAGCGGGACGTTCGGCCCGCCCGATGCCGGGAACAGCCCGAGGTCGAAGGCCTTTTGGGTGAGCAGAGGCGGGATCACGGTGAGCCCGGCGCCGACCAGCACCAGCGCCATCGTCAGGACGAGCGCTGGCCGGTGCGGGATGAAGAGGTGCGAGATGCGGCGCAGAAGATGCTCGACCTTGGGTGCGTCCGCATTGGCGCGGCGCTGAGCCTCGGCGTCGCTGCCGGAGACCGGGTTCCTCACCCTCGCGCCCCGGCTGCCCATGCTCACGACCTAGAGCCTAGATCGCGCCCCCGACAGGGGCGTCACCTGCGGCACGCTGTGAGCGGACGCCGCGGATGCTCGCGTCGGAGAGTCGGAGGAGCCCTCGCCGGGATTGCTCCCGACGAGGGCTCGAGGCGATCAGCCCTTCGTCGCGCCCGCCAGCAGGCCGCGTACGAAGAAGCGCTGCAGGGAGAAGAAGACGATGAGCGGGACGATGATCGAGATGAAGGCACCCGCGGACTGCAGGAACCACTGATTGCCCCATGTGCCCGACAGGGAGTTCAACGTCTGCGTGAGCGGGAGCGACGACGACGGCGCGAAGATCGTCGCGACGAGCAGATCGTTCCAGACCCAGAGGAACTGGAAGATCGCGAACGACGCGATCGCGGGCGTCGCGAGCGGCAGCACGATCCGGAAGAACATCTGCCCGTGCCCTGCTCCATCCACCCGTGCCGCCTCGATGACCTCGCCCGGGATCTCCGAGATGAAGTTGTGCAGCATGAAGATCGCCAGCGGAAGGGCGAAGATCGCGTGCGCGATCCACACCGTCGCGAAGCTGTGCTCCGCATCCCGCAGCTCGAACCCCGGGAAGATGCCGACGCCGTTGACGGTCAGCCCCTTCGAGAAGAGGCTGAGCAGCGGGACGAGTGCCATCTGGATGGGCACGATCTGCAGGGCGAAGACACCGACGAAGACGATGTTCTTGCCCTTGAAGTCGATCCACGCGAAGGCGTATGCCGCGAGCGAGGCGATGACGAGCGGGAACACCGTGGCCGGAATCGTGATTCCGAGGGAGTTGATGAAGGACTGGGCCAGGGTGAGGGCCGTTCCTCCCGAGTTGAGAGCCTGCGAGTAGTTGTCGAGCGTGAACGACGGGTCGGTGAAGACCGTCCACCATCCGGTCGACTGCGTGTCCGCTCCTGGCCGGAACGAGGTGACGAAGAGGCCGAAGGTCGGGATCGTCCAGAAGATCGCGATGATGACCGCGACGATGGTGGCACCTCGCGAGGTCAGTCGCGCCTGCGCCGTCTTCTCGCTCTTGGCGTTCGCCCGAGCGATCTGCCGCTTCGACCTGTCGTCGATGAGAGTGTCGGCGATCATCGGATCTCCCTCTGCTTGCGCATCTGGTTGGCGTTGTAGATGATCAGCGGCAGCACGAAGAGGAACAGCACGACGGCGAGCGCCGCGGAGTGGCCGTAGCTCTGGAACCGCTGCTGCTGGTTGACCATCTCGAAGCCGAGCACGGTCGTGTTGGCACGTCCACCTGTCATCACCGCGACGATGTCGTAGACCTTCAGCGACCCGATGGCGATGGTGGTCAGCACCACGATCAGCGAGGACCGGATGCCCGGGACGGTGACGTTGGTGAAGCGCTGCCAGGCGTTCGTGCCGTCGAGCTCCGCCGCCTCCATCTGCTCCGTCGGGACGCCCTTGATGGCCGCCGACAGGATCACCATCGCGAACCCGGTCTGCGTCCAGATGAAGACCACCAGGAGCAGGAAGGTGTTGATCAGCGGCTGGGCGTCGAGCCACGAGACCGGCTGTCCGCCGAAGGCCGTGATGATGGCGTTGAGCAGACCCACCTGCTCGCCCTGGCGGTTGTCGTAGATGAACTTCCAGATGATGCCGGCGCCGACGAACGAGATCGCCATCGGCATGAAGACGAGGCTCTTGAGGTACTTCTCGCCCTTCGCCCTGTCGATGAAGGCCGCGTAGGCGAGACCGACGATCGTCGAGAAGACGGGAGCCACGAGCACCCAGATCAGGGTGTTGACGACGGACCAGAAGCCCTCGGGGTTCGCGAAGACCCAGAAGTAGTTGTCGAGTCCGACGAACGTCTGCGACGTCTTGTCGAAGAACGACTGGTAGATCGTGGCGACGGTCGGATAGATGAGGCCGATGGTGAGCAGCAGGACAGCGGGCGTCATGAACGTGACGAGCTGGAAGAGGTACCCGGCCCCCTGCCTCGACCGATAGTCGGCGAAGAAGAGCAGCGCGCCGACGATCAGCGCGATGGCGAGCACCCAGATCAGGGCGTTCTGATACGGACGCAGCAGCATGAAGGCGAGCACCGGCAGCACGAAGCAGGCGGCGAGGCGCGCGTAGAAGTACCCCCTGCCGGCGCGAGGGGCGAACTCGATGAGCAGCAGGATGAGGGCCACGACGAGACCGAAGATCACCAGGATGATCGGGATCTGGACGATCGGGTTGAGGCCGCCCATCCAGCGGAAGAGGCTGTTGAGCGAGAAGCCGAGTGAGACCGGCCGAGCGTCGTCGTTGGGGGGCGACGTGATGAGCGCGATGAAGGCGACCGCCAGGAGGACGGCCGCGCCCCCGACGATGAGCCGAGTGGTGTTCGCCGATCTCGGTGCCTTGGGCACCTTCGGCGGCTGCGCCGGTGCCGTGGCCACGGCGGGCGTCTTCGTTTGCAAGGAAGTCATGAATACCCTTTTCGAGTACGACGGTGGACTCTCGGAGTGTGTGCAGCGCGGCTGCCTGCGAGCCGGGACGAGTGTTCGTCCGCCCCGGCCCCCATGCATTCGATTGCTGCGCGTGAGACCGCCCCGGTGAAGGAGCTGCCCCACCGGCGGGGCCGGGTTCTCACCCAGCCCCGCCGACTGGCTGACTAGTTGTCGTAGCCGGCCTGGATGTCACTGAGCACGGTGTCCGTGTCCTTGCCGTCGATCCAGCTGACCATGCCCTTCCAAAAGGAGCCGGCACCGACGGTGGACGGCATCAGGTCGGATCCGTCGAAGCGGACCGTCGTGTTCGGGTCTTGGAGCAGCTTCATGGCGTCCTGCAGCAGCGGGCTGGATGCCTTGGAGGGGTCGGCGTTCAGGTTGGCCGAGATGACTCCACCCAGGCCGACACGGATGTCGGCGAACTCGGGAGTCGCCATGTAGGCGGTGGCCTTCTGGACGGCCTCGGAGTCGCTGAACGGCGTCACGAACTCGCCGCCGACCTCGATGTTGGCCGCATCCGCCTCGATGCCCGGAAGCACGAAGCCGTAGACGTCACCATCGGGGCCGACCGTGGGGGTCGCTCCGGCGGCGGTCTTCACGTCGAGGAAGTTCGCCGAGAGGAAGGACGCCTGGTGGGTCAGCGCGCAGCTGCCGTCGGCGACCTTCGCCGCGACGTCACCGAACGCGGTGGAGTTGATGCTCTTGACATCGCCGTAACCGGCATTCACGTACGCCGGGTTCTTCAGGATCTCTCCGACCGCGTCGAAGGCCTCCTTGATCTCGGGGTCGGTGAACTTCACGTCGCCGGCGACCCACTGGTCGTAGACGTCGGGGCCGGACTGGCGGAGCACGAGGTCCTCGATCCAGTCGGTTCCGGGCCAGCCGGATGCCGCGTCGGACGCGAAGCCCGCGCACCAGGGCGCGGTTCCGGTCTTCTCCTGGATGGTCTTGGTCAGGTCGAGGACTTCCTGGAAGGTCGTGGGAACGCTGACCCCCCACTCCTTGAACGCGGCGGGCGAGTACCAGACGTAGCCCTTGATGTTCGCGAGCATCGGAGCCGCGTAGAACTTGCCGTCGAACGTGCCGTACTTCTTCCAGTCCGGCGACCAGTTCTTGTCGACGTTGGCCTCGGTCTCCTCGCCGGCCTCCTTGACCTCGCCGGTGTCGACGAGGGTCTTGAGCAGACCGGGCTGGGGAACGATGGCGATGTCGGGGGCCGAACCACCGGACACCTTGGTGACGATGTTGCCTTCGAAGCTCTTGTCACCGGTGTAGACGACCTTGATGCCGGTGTCCTTGGTGAACTGCTCGAAGCTCTTGTTGAGCGCGTCGGCCTCGCCGCCGGTGATGCCGCCCGAGATGCGGACGGTCTGGTCACCGGTGGAACCGGTGTCCTCGGCCTCGGCGCAGCCCGCGAGGGCCAGTCCGGCGACGGCCAGGATCGCTAGGGGTGCTGTGTAACGGCGGCGCAGGGGTGACCGCATGTTTCCTCCTCGTTGAGAGCGTTCCCATCGCGAACTGGTCTTCGTCGACCCAATTCGATTTGGGGATGCGGATGGACATCCGCTTGGTGCGTGCTGTGGACGCGCGGCCCACGCTCTCACAGAGCGGTGCACTCGTGCAAGAGGGCTCGCGGCCGGACGGCGGCGGCGGGACGTGCACCTCAGATCGGGGGCGCCCCGCCGGCCCTGTGCATCGCTCCGACCGGCTGCGCGACGGACTCCCGTTCGATGATGTGGGAGGCCATCCGGGTCGGCCCCGGCTCGCCGGGCATTGCGTCAGATCTCTCCAGCATCATCGTCGCAGCGTCGACCGCCCAGCGTCCCATCTCGTAGTGCGGCAGCGCCACCGTCGTCAGTCCTGGAGCGAGGTTGTCCGCGATGAGCTCGAGGTTGTCCACCCCGACGACCGAGAGATCGCGCGGGATCCGGAGGTCGAACAGCGCGGCCGCCTGGTAGACGCCCATAGCCAACTGGTCGTTGAAGCAGAAGACCGCGGTGGGCCGTGCGCCGCGCTCGAGGAAGGATGCGAAAGCCACGCGGGCGATCCCCGTCGCGGCCGCGCCGCGCTCGACGCTCGCTCGCACGATGAGGCGCTCATCGATGCCGATCCCCGCACGCTGGATGGCCCGCCGGTAGCCGGCGAGCCGGCCGCGCATCGCGGGGGTGTCCTCTGCGACGGTGAGGTGGGCGATCGATCGATGCCCGTCTCGGATGAGCAGCTCGACGGCTGCCTCGGCGATGGCCTCCTCGTCCGGCACCACGGCCGGCGCCGCGACGGCGGGATCGAACGCGTTGACGAGGACGGTGGGGATCTGGTGCAGCAGGGCGGGCAGCTCGATCTGCTGGTGGTACATCTTCGCGTAGATGACGGCGTCGACCTGATGGGCCAGGAGGGCTTCGATCTGATCCCGCTCGACCAGGACGTCGCGGTTCGAGTTGACGACCATCAGGAGCATGCCGCGCTGGGCGGCGGCGGACTGCGCGCCGAGCACGAGCCGGCCCGCGAAGGGCGTGGTGGCGATCTCGTCGCTCACGAATCCGATGATGCCCGACCGCTGACGGCGCAGCGCGCTGGCGATCCGGTTGGGCGCATAGCTCAGCTCGGCCGCGACCCGGAGGACCTTCGCGCGCGTCTCAGCGCTGACCTGGCCCTGTCCGCTCATCGCGTGCGACACGGTGGTGACGGACACACCGGCGGCCTTCGCGACATCCGAGATGCCGTTCCGTTTCGCCGCTCGTCCTCGAGCCGGGGTGGTGTCCCGCACGCGGGTCAGTGTATCCACGACGATCCTGCCGAGCTGGCTCGTCGCATATATGCCCGAAAACGCATGAATGGGTCCGTCACCCATGGTGACGGACCCATTCAGGTCTCAACGCCGCAGATGCGACGCCGAAGAGTCGATGCCGCCGAGAGGCGGCGGCGACTATGGTTCGAGACAGCGGCGCAAGCATGCGCCGCCCCTCACCATGGCTGGGCCGAGTCGCTGGCGCGACCCGGCGCAGCTCACTTGAGGGTGACGGTCGCGCCGGCAGCCTCGAGCTGAGCCTTGGCCTTCTCGGCGGTCTCCTTGTTGGCGCCCTCGAGGACGGCCTTGGGAGCACCATCGACGAGTGCCTTCGCCTCACCGAGGCCGAGGCTGGTGAGGGCGCGCACCTCCTTGATGACCTGGATCTTCTTGTCACCGGCGGCCTCGAGGACGACGTCGAAGGAATCCTTCTCCTCGACCTCTTCCACCGGCGCGGCCGTGCCACCGGCAGCGGCTGCCGCGACGGGCGCGGCGGCGGTGACCTCGAAGACCTCTTCGAACTTCTTGACGAACTCGCTCAGTTCGATGAGCGTGAGCTCCTTGAATGCATCGAGCAGCTCGTCGGTCGACAGCTTGGCCATCGTTGACTCCTTTACGTCTTCATGTACAGCTAGTTGGTGGTGCGGGTTGTACTGCTGCGGTCTGGCGCGGCCGGTCCTGGATCAGGGCCGATCGGATCAGGCTGCGGACTCTTGCTTCTCGCGCAGTGCGTCGACGGTGCGAACCGCCTGCGACAGCGGCGCGTTGATCGTGTAAGCGGCTCGGAACAGCGTGGCCTTGAAGGCACCCGCCGCCTTGGCGAGGAGCACCTCCCGAGACTCGAGGTCCGCGAGCTTTCCGACCTCGGCAGCGCTCAGCGGAGCGCCGTCGAAGTAGCCGCTCTTCACGACGAGCAGAGGATTCGTCTTGGCGAAGTCACGAAGAGCCTTAGCGACGGCGACGGTGTCTCCGTGCACGAAGGCGATGGCGGAGGGGCCGGCGAGCTCCTCGTCGAACGACGAGATTCCTGCCTGGTTCGCCGCGATCTTGGTCAGCGTGTTCTTCACCACGGCGTAGGTGGCGTGCTCACCGATGTTCGTGCGCAGCTGCTTGAGCTGTGCCACCGTGAGCCCGCGGTACTCGGTCAGCAGGCTGGCGTTCGAGTCGCGGAACTTGTCCGCGAGCTCGGTGACCGATGCTTCCTTCGTCGCCATGGATCTCCTTAGTTGTCGTGCCGACCGCACGACCCGCTTGCGCGAGCACACCTGGAGAAACACGAGAAGCTCCGGCGCAAGCGCACGGAGCTTCGGCATCCCGGCTCGGAACGAGCACATGGACGAGTCACTTCACACACCTGCGCAGGCTCTCGTCTCCGAGATTTGAGGCGACATGTCCGGGTATTGATTCCGGGCACGCCGACCACCGGCGGTCTTTGGCTTCGTCAAGAGTACGTCATGGGGCGCGATCCCGCCAACTCCACCCATCGCCACCTCGCGATCAGCCCATCCGTTACCAACTCCTTAGCCACCTGTTACACGGGGGAAACACGCTGACCCGTCGGCGAAACCTGGGCGCCATAGCCTCGCTAGGTCACACCCCCCCGGTTGCGGGTCGCTCGCAGCCCGTCGGCCGCGCGCGTCGACGGATCCGGCCCGCATCATCGAACCGCATCTCACGAGTGGAGTCCCCATCACCATGAAGACCCGTGCATTCCCGGCCAAGGCGGTGCGCAGGGCGACCGCCGTCCTTCTCGCGACCGCGGCCGCCATCTCCCTCGCCGCCTGCTCCTCGGGCGGCGACAGCGCCGCCTCCGGCGACGGCGAGGCCGCCGACTTCGGCGACCTGAGCGTCCAGCTCTCCTGGATCAAGAACGAGGAGTTCTCGGGCGAGTTCTTCGCCGACTCGAAGGGCTACTACACCGACGCCGGCTTCTCCTCCGTCACCCTGACGGCCGGCCCATCCACCGGAACGGCGGAGCTGCTCTCGAACAGCGCCGATGTCGCGCTGAGCGACGCCGTCTCCGTCGGCACCGTCGTCGCCAACGAGGACGCGCCCCTGAAGATCATCGGCACCACGTACCAGAAGAACCCCTTCACCATCCTGTCGCTGGCGGACGGCGGCAACATCGCCACCCCCGAGGACATGATCGGCAAGAAGATCGGCGTCCAGGCCTCCAACACCTCGCTGTTCCAGGCGCTGCTCGCGGCCAACGACATCGACGAGAGCCAGGTCACGGTCGTCCCCGTCGAATACGACCCGTCCGTGCTGGTGAACGGCGACGTCGACGGCTTCGTCGCGTACCTGACCAACGAGGCGATCACCGTGGCCGCGCAGGGCAACGAGGTCACCAACCTGCCGTTCGCCGACAACGGCCTGCCGTTCGTGGCGGAGACCGTCACGGTCACCGACCAGTCCATCGCCGAGAACCGCGAGGCTCTGAAGGCGTTCCTGCTCGCGGAGATCAAGGGCTGGACCGACGCGGTGAACGACCCAGAGGCCGGCGCCCAGCTCGCCCTGACCGACTACGGGAAGGACCTCGGACTCGACGAGACCAACTCGATCGCCGGCGCCACGGCGCAGGCCGAGGACCTCGTCGTCTCGGACGACACAGTGGCCAACGGCCTGTTCACGATCACGGACACCCTGCAGCAGGAGACAGTGGACAGCCTCGCCAAGGCGGGGATCGACGTGAGCGTCGACGACCTGTTCGACATGTCGCTCCTCGACGAGGTCTACAAGGAGAACCCGGACCTCGTCGCCTACGCGAAGTAGTCCTCATGTCGGTCGGCCGATCGCATCCGCATCGGCCGACCCGACATCCCACCCGCTCAGCAGTTCAAGGAGATCCCCTCATGACTGACGTGGCAGTTTCCGACACCGCGGCCACAGCACTCGGCACCGGTGTGCAGATCAGCGATCTGAAGAAGGAGTTCAAGATGGGCTCCCGCAGCGTCATGGCGCTGCAGGACACCACCCTGCACACGGATCAGGGGACCTTTCTCGCGCTGCTCGGCCCGTCGGGCTGCGGCAAGTCCACCATCCTGCGGATCCTCGCCGGCCTCGAAGAGCCGACCTCGGGCACGACCCGGGTCGACGGCAAGAGCCCCAAGGAGCTGCGCCGCAACAACGAGCTCGGCATCGCCTTCCAGGATCACGCACTGCTGCCGTGGCGCAGCGTGATCTCCAACATCCGCCTTCCGTTCGAGATCGCCGGCAAGAAGGTCGACACCGCCTACGTCGACGAGCTCATCGACCTCGTGGGGCTCCGCGGCTTCGAGAAGGCCAAGCCCGCCCAGCTCTCCGGCGGCATGCGCCAGCGCGTCTCCATCGCCCGCTCCCTGGTGATGAAGCCGTCGGTGCTGCTGCTCGACGAGCCGTTCGGCGCGCTCGACGACATGACCCGGCAGAAGCTCAACCTCGAGCTGCTGCGGATCTGGACCGAGAAGCCCGCGACGACCCTCCTGGTCACCCACGGTATCTCCGAGGCCATCTTCCTGTCGGACCAGGTCGCGGTGATGAGCCCGCGCCCCGGCCGGATCAAGGAGATCATCGACATCGACCTGCCCCGTCCTCGACACCCGGACATGCAGCGCACGCCCGAGTTCCATGCGTACGTGGATCAGGCGTCCGAGCTGCTCTTCGGGCTCGGCGGCGCCGCTGCGGACGACGACCACTGATGAGGACGGTCAGGCTCCCGTCCTGGGCGATCGGCATCCTCGGCGTCATCGGCGTGATCGCCATCTGGTGGATCCTCGCAGCGACGGTCTTCGCTCCCGCGGCCGGCTCGAAGTTCTCCAGCGTCCCGACCCCGCCCCAGGTCGTTGCGACCTGGGTCTCCGACGGCTTCTCCTTCTACTGGACGAACTTCTCCGTCACCCTCGCCGAAGCCGGCATCGGCTACGTCTTCGGCAACCTGGCGGCGCTGATCCTCTCGGCGCTCGTCCTCGTGGTGCCCCGCCTCGAGGGCGTCGTGATGCAGATCGCCGTCGTCACCTACTGCGTGCCGATCGTCGCCATCGGGCCGCTGCTCATCCTCATCCTCGGCGGCGCGAAGACGCAGGGCGCGACCTCGGCGACAGCGGTCTTCCTCGCGGGGCTGTCGGTGTTCTTCACCACGGTCGTCGGCTCCATCCTCGGCTTCAAGGCCGCGGACCGCGCCTCGCTCGACGTGGTCACCGTCTACGGCGGCAGCAAGTTCACCCAGCTGCGCAAGGTCCGCCTCATCGCGGCGCTGCCGAACATCCTCAACTCGCTGCAGATCGCGGTGCCCGCCGCCTTCCTCGGGGCCGTGCTCGGCGAGTACTTCGGCAAGATCGAGCAGGGCGTCGGCCCCATCTTCGTCGCAGCCCAAGTCACCCTCAACTCCCCGCGAGTCTGGGCGCTGTTCCTGCTCTGCGCGGCCGTCGCCCTCGCCGGATACGCCCTCGTCGGGCTCATCGCCCGCTTCGCCGCACCATGGACACGAGGAAGGAGCGCCTGATGTCCTCTCTCGCCACCAGCACCCAGACCCAGGTCATCGCGGTCCAGGACCTTCGCGCGCAGGTGCGCTCCGCCGCCACCAAGGCGCTGCTGAGGTCACTGGGCAAGAGCGCCCTGATCGGGCTGTCGACCTTCGCGATCGTGCTGATCATCTGGGTGGCCGTGCTCACCTTCTCGGGCGTCTCCCCCTACGTCGCCAAGGGCCCGATCGACGTCTGGAACTTCCTCTTCACGGATGAGGATGCGGTCGCGAACCGCGCCGAGATCGGGGCGAACCTCGCCGTGACCATGCGGCACTCGGTCATCGGCTTCGCCGCGGGACTGGCCGTCGCGATCATCGGGGCGATCCTGTTCCGGCTCAACAGGGGCATCGAGAGCGCGCTCATGCCGGGCGCGCTGCTGCTGCGTTCGGTGCCCCTGATCGCGCTGGCCCCCGTCATCATCCTCATCGTCGGGCTCGGCACCGATGCGTCCGTCGCGGTGATCGGTGGCATCGTGGTGCTCTTCCCCGCGCTGGTGACGATCGCCTTCGGCCTCAACTCCGCCTCGGCGCAGATGCTCGATGTCGTCAGCGTCTACGGCGGCAGCACACTCACCGCGATCCGCAAGGTCGCTCTGCCGGGCGCGCTTCCGTCGCTGTTCGCCGCCATCCGCGTATCGGTGCCGGGCGCCATCACCGGCGCCCTGCTGGCCGAGTACCTCTCGACGGGCGACGGGATTGGCCGCGCGGCCGCGACGTACGGCACCCAGGCGAAGTTCCCCGATCTGTGGGCCTCCGTTGTGGTGGTGACGTTCATCTCGCTGATCATCTACACGGTGGTCCAGCTCATCGAGACGATCGCCCTCACCCGGATGGGCATGAACCCCGACCGCAAGGCCTGATCCGGTCCGACCTCTTCATCGAGATGCCACTTTCCGTCCCTATTCGCGACGCTAAGGGACGGAAAGTGGCATCTCGATTCAGGGGTTGAGGAGGCGCCAGATGCGGTCGCGGCTGAAGGGCTGCTCGTAGGGGCGGACTCCGATCGCCCGGCGGATGGCATTGCCGAGTGCCGGTGCGACCGGGTTGTACGGCGACTCGCTCATCGACTTGGCGCCGAGCGGTCCGAGGTCGTCGCTGGTCTCGGCGAAGTAGACCTCGGTGACCGGGATGTCGGCCATCTGGGGCACCCGGTAGGTGCGGAAGACGGGGTTGAGGATGCCGCCCTCCCCGTCGAGCATGACCTCCTCGTACAGCGCACCGCCGATCCCCTGGGCGACGCCACCCTCCACCTGGCCGCGGCACTGCTCGGGGTTCAGCACAGTGCCTGCGTCGGCGGACTGTACGGACTGGAGGATGCGCACCTGGCCGGTCAGGACGTTGACCGCCACCCGGAAGGCCTGCACGTTGAAGGCGAGGGAGCGCACGTCGCCGAACTCGCTGCCGGCGGCCGTCACGCCATCGCCGCTCCGGTGCGGCGCGGGCACGGCGGCGATGAGCTCGGGGAAGCCGATCAGGCGATTGTCGGCGACGACGCCGCTCGGCCCGAGCTCGCATTCATCCAGCGCCGCACCGCTGATCGCGACGGCTGCCTCGAGAATCACCCCCCGCAGGGCGAGCGAGGCCGAATACAGCGCCTTTCCGGCGACCGTGGTGCCCGCCGAGGCGAAGGCGCCGGTGTCGTAGGCGGCCGCATCGGTGTCCGACTGGCGGATGCGGATGCGATCCGTCGTCGTGCCGAGCGCGGTCGACGAGAGCTGCGCATGCACGGTCGTCGTCCCGTTGCCGAACTCGCTCGTGCCGACTCCGACGTCGTACATCCCGTCGGGGCGCAGCGTGACGTGCACCCGGGAGATGTGGCCGCGGGGCGCCATGGTCGCGATCATCGCGGCCGCCATCCCCTCCCCCACCTTCCAGTGATCGCCCGCGGGCGCCTCGACGCCGTTGCCGCGGCGCAGCGCGTCCTGAGCGAGATCGAGGCACTGGTCGAGCCCGTAGCTGCCCCAGACGACGTCCGCCTCGGCATGACCGTGTCCGGCGAGCACGGGATCGCTGGGGGTGACCGCGTTGATACGCCGCAGCTCGAACGGATCGATGCCCAGCCGGATGGCCAGCTCGTCCATCGCCGACTCCACGCCGAGGATCACCTGGCCGAGCCCGTAGCCGCGGAACGCGCCCGACGGCACGTTGTTCGTGTAGACCGCCTCCGCGTCGACGCGCTTGACGGGAGAGTTGTAGAGGCTCATCGACTCGGCGCAGCCGTGGAACATCACGCCGCGCGAGTGGTTGCCGTAGGCGCCGGTGTCGCTCAGCACGTCGACCTTCATGGCGGTGAGCCGACCGCGTGCATCGGCGCCGAGGTCGACCGTCACGCGCATGGGGTGCCGGACGCTGGTGCGCACGAACTCGTCGTTGCGACTCAGCTCGTAGGCGACCGGGCGGCCGAGCCGGAGCACGGCCAGGGCGACGAGATCCTCCGAGAAGATCTCCTGCTTGCCGCCGAAGCCGCCCCCGACCCGAGCGGTGAACACGCGCATCGCCGACTGCTCGAGGCCGAACAGGTGGCAGAGCTCGTCGCGGACGAGGAACGGCACCTGCGAGGAGGTGCGGATCACCAGCCGGCCCGTCTCATCCACCCAGCCGACGGAGCCGTGCGTCTCGAGCTGGGCATGCGAGATGCGTTGCGTCTGCCAGCTGCCGCTCACCGTGACGGCGGAATCCCGGAGCGCCGACTCGATGTCACCGAAGCCCTCGTGCATGGCGGCGATCACGTTGCGGTCGGCGTGATCGACGCGGTCCGCGGGCGTGCGATCGGGGTGGATGAGCGGGGCGCCGGGGGCCCGCGCCTCCTCCGGATCGAAGACGGCGGGCAGGATCTCCCAGTCGATTTCGATGAGCCGACAGGCCTCTTCGGCGATGGCAGCGGTGCGGGCGACGACCGCGGCGACGCGCTGGCCGCGAAACCGGGCGATCGTGTCGAGCATCAGGGTGTCGTCGGGATCATCGCCGCGGTGCTCGTGCCGGGCGGTCGAATACAGGGTCTTAGGCACGTCGGCAGCGGTCAGGACGAGCTCCACGCCGTCCAGCGCCTCGGCCGCGGAGGTGTCGATGGACAGGATCCGGGCGTGGGCGTGCGGGCTGCCCAGCACGCGGAGGGTGAGAGCCCCGTCCACGGGTTCGTCGAAGGTGTACGGCTCGGAGCCGGTGACAACCCGCTTCGCGGCCGGCGGATGGATCGAGCGTCCGGCGGTCGGCTCGGCGGGTGCGTGGCCGGACGTCTCCGGCTCGTGGACGGGCGAGTGCACCGGCGACGGACGGTCGTCGAGTCCGGTGGAGCCGAGATTGACGGCTCGGCCGGGGCGTGCGCTCTCCGAGACTCCGGCCGCGATGGACTCGGTCACTGAGCGGTACCCCGTGCAGCGGCAGAGGTTCCCCTTCATCAGCCGCGGCAGGTCGTCGAGCGACTCCTCATCGAGCGTCGAGGCGGTGACGATCATCCCGGCCGTGCAGAATCCGCACTGGAAGCCGAAGTGCTCGACGAACGCCTCCTGCATCGGATGCAGGTCGTCGGGTGTGCCGAGTCCGAGGACGGTGGTGACCTCGCGGCCGTCCATCCGCTGGGCGGGGTAGATGCAGGAGTGGATCGGCTCGCCGTCGAGGATCACGGCGCACGCGCCGCAGTCGCCGGCGTCGCAGCCCTTCTTGACCTCGGTGTGCCCCGTCTCGCGGAGCAGGGTGCGCAGGGCCTGGCCGGCACGGGGCTCGGCCTCGACGGGAGCGCCGTTGACGGTGAACCTCATCGCGGCACCTCTTCTGCGACGGCGAGCTCGCTGCGGATCTCCTCCAGCAGGACGCCGCTGACGCCGCGTCGCCAGTCCGCGGTGCCGAGCGGGTCGTCGTAGTACCCGACGGCGGCGTCCGAATCGGCCTGGAGCCGCGCGGCGGACGGGAGGATCGGATAGCGGAGGACATTCGGCGTCAGTGTCGCTGCGGTGATCGAGAAGACAGCCGATCCGTCCTCGTCCACGCGGCCGGTGAGCACCGCACCGGAGCGGCCGAGCTCGGCGAGCGCGATCTTGCGGAACCCGGTGTGGGCGCGGAGGGCGTGCTCCGGGATGTCGATCCAGCGCAGCACCTCGCCGTCCGCGAGGTTGTTGGTGCTGTTGCCGGTCATGAGGTCCGCGACCGGCACTGTGTAGTCGGTGCCGTCAGGGGTCCAGATCAGGGCCGTGGCGTCGAGTGCGGCGCAGAGCGAGGTCATCGATCCGGCGCTGAAGGACTGGCAGACGTTGCCGCCGACGGTCGCCACGTTCCAGATCTTGAACGAGGCCAGCAAGGCGGTGGCCGCCTGGAAGAACAGCGGATGGGCGCGCCATCCCTCCCGCTCGGGCAGCTTCGACAGCTCGGCGATCGTGCAGGTGGCGCCTATCCGCAGGCCCCCGCCGTCCGGGTACTCGATCGCCGGCCAGCCCATGGAGGTGAGGTCGACGAGCCCCGTGGTCGTCACCTGGGGCTCCGAGTACAGCCAGGTCCCGCCCCCGAGGATCCTCTCCCCCGGCGCGAGGCGGAGGTCCTCCCGCGACCGCGCCGCCCGATACGAGCTGACGGTGTTCAGATCCACCCGCCCGCCCTCCCATCGAGATGCCACTTTCCGTCCCTCAAACACGCGGATAGGGACGGAAAGTGGCATTTCGATTGACAGTGCTGGGTCATGGCAGGGCCAGGAGGCGGGTGATCAGGGTCGGGCCGAAGGGCTTGGCGACCTCCAGGACGACGGTGCAGTGCGCGTCCGGGCGCTCGGGGTAGTCGCGGAAGCGGCCGCGCAGGTCGCAGACGGTGCGGCCCCGGTCGGGGCCGTCGGTCGTGTCCACCGTCGCGGGCACGACGGGGGCGAGAGTCGCGATCGCTTCCCCCGTGGCGATCGCGACTGCCAGCGGATCGTGCAGAGCGGCGCAGCGCTCGCCGAAGATCTCGACGTGGAAGTCGAAGTAGAGCTCCAGCATCCGTCCGATGGCCTGCGCGCACAGACTGTCGGAGCTCGTCAGGCGCCACTGCTCCTCGAGCGCGATGGTGTGGCCGAGGGTGACGTCGAGGCCGACCATGGTCAGCGGCCACGGCGCGTGGAAGACGGCCTGCGCGGCCTCGGGGTCGTGCCCGATGTTCGCCTCGGCCGCCGCCGACAGGTTGCCGGGCACCATCGCTGCGCCGCCCATGATCGTGACGCGGCGGATAAGCGATGCCAGCTCCGCGTCACGCTGCAGGGCGATCGCGAGATTGGTCATCGGTCCGACGGCGATGATCTCCAGCTCGCCCGGATACTCATAGGCGAGGGAGATCAGCAGATCGGCGGCATCGCCCTCGACCGGCTCTCCCCCGCGCGGCAGGTCGATGTCGCCGACCCCGTTGCGGCCGTGGATGTGTGGCACTCCGCCGGCGTACTGCGTGGTGAGGAAGGCTCTCGCCCCGATGGCGACGGGGATGTCCGGCTGCTGCGCGAGGGCGAGCAGATCGAGGGTGTTCCGGGCCGCCTGATCCGCATCGATGTTGCCACTGACCGTGCCGATCCCGACGACATCGACGTCGGATGAGACGAGGAGCAGCAGCGCCATCGAGTCGTCGATGCCCGTGTCGCAGTCGAAGTAGACCGGACGGCCGTGCACGATCTCGACGGATGAGCCCGATGCCGATTCTGATCCCGATGCTGAAGCTGCCATGCTCACACCCCGCCAGCCAGCTCGGCCGCCGCGGTCGCGCCGGCGCGGGCGAGCTCGCGGGAGTCGACCCGGGTCAGCTCGCCCTGTCGGACCACGGCCTCGCCGCCCACGAGCAGCAGTTCGAGCGGAGGCTGCGCTCCGAGAGTCAGGGCGGCCACCGGGTCGGCGATGCCGGCAAACTCCACCGTATCGATCCGCCAGACCGCGATGTCGGCGAGCTTGCCGACCTCGAGCGAGCCCAGATCGGCATCCCGACCGAGCACGCGGGCGCCGCCGAGCGTCGCGATGCGCAGGGCGTCCCGCCCGCTCATCCGATCCGCTCCGGAGCCGAGCCGGTTCATCAGGACCGCGTTGCGCAGCTCGGTGCCGAGCTGGCCCGATTCGTTGGATGCGGCGCCGTCGACGCCGAGGCCCACCTTGACCCCAGCGGCGAGCAGCGCGGGCACCGGGGCGATGCCGGCCGCGAGCCGGGCGTTGGAGGACGGGCAGTGCGCGACGCCGGTGCCGGTGGCTGCGAACTTGGCGATGTCCCGCTCGCTGAGATGCACGCAGTGCGCCATCCAGACGTCGTCGCCGAGCCAGCCGAGCCCCTCGAGGTAGTCGGTCGGTCCCGCGCCGAACTTCTCGATGCAGAACGCCTCCTCCTCGACGGTCTCGGAGCCGTGGGTGTGCAGGCGCACGCCGAGTTCGCGTGCGAGCACCGCGGAGTCGCGCAGCAGCTCGCTGGTGACCGAGAACGGCGAGCAGGGGGCGAGAGCAATCTGCACCCGCGCATCACCCGACGGGTCGTGGAACCGCGCGACCGCGTCCGAGCTGGCGGCGAGGATCGCGTCGGCCGTCTCGACGGCGAAGTCGGGCGGCAGACCGCCCTGCGACCGGCCGAGATCCATCGATCCGCGGGTGGCGTGCAGGCGGACCCCGACCCGGCTGGAGGCATCCACGATGCTGCCGAGGATGTCGCCCGAGCCCTGCGGGAAGACGTAGTGATGGTCGCCGACGAGCGTGCAGCCCGATCGGGCGAGCACCGCCATGGCGGCGGCCGATCCGGCGCCCACGAGGTCTGCGTCGATCCGCGACCAGGCCGGGTAGAGCGCGACGAGCCAGTCGAACAGGATGGAGTCCTGAGCCCAGCCGCGGGTGAGCCACTGATAGAGGTGGTGATGGGTGTTGATCAGGCCGGGGGTGATCAGGCAGCCGCGGGAATCCACGATCTCCGCGCCCTCGCGGAGCGGATCGGGTGCGCGACCGGGCCCGAGCGCGGTGATCCGGCCGCCCTCGAACACGAGGTATCCGCCGTCGAACTCGGTCCCCGCTCCGTCGACGGTCGCGAGGTAGCCGCCCTCGAGGATGGTGCGGGTCACGCGCGCTCCTCCGGGCGGCCGCCCGCCGATCGGCCGACGAACGAGGGATCGGTCAGCCAGTCATCGATCGATGCGGCCAGCTCGGCCTTGCGGGAGTCCGAGGCGAAGGAGGCGATCACCGAGTTGCGGGCGAGGGCGGCGAGCGCCGGATCGTCGAATCCGAAGGCGCGCGCGATCGCGACGTAGTTGTCGCCGACGTACCCGCCGAAGTACGCGGGATCGTCGGAGTTGACGGTGACCAGGATGCCCGCCTCGATCATCGCCGGGAGCGGATGGTCGGCGATCTCGTCGACCACCTTCAGCCGGACGTTGGAGAGCGGGCAGACGGTCAGCGGGATCCGCTCGGCGACGAGCCGGGCGACCAGCTCGGGGTCCTCGAGGCTGCGGATGCCGTGATCGATCCGCTCCGCCCTGAGGAGGTCGAGGGTGTCGGTGACGAACGCGGGCGGCCCCTCCTCGCCGGCGTGCGCGACCACGTGCAGCCCCAGATCGCGGGCTCGGGCGTAGACGGCGGTGAACAGCTCGGGGGGATAGCCGACCTCGGTCGAGTCGAGACCGATGCCGAGGATCCGCGATGTCCGGTCGCCCAGGGAGTCGAGGGTCGCCATCGCGGATTCGACCGGCAGGTTGCGCAGGAAGCACAGGATCAGGCCGCCGGTGATGCCGAGCCGCTCTTCGGCATCCTCCAGCGCGGAGGCCAGGCCGTCGATGACCGCCTCGATCGGGACACCCCGCTCGGTGTGCGCCTGCGGATCGAAGAACAGCTCCACATGACGCAGCCCCTGCGCGGCGGCGCGATCCAGATAGGCCTCGGCGAGCGCGCGGAAGTCCGCCTCGGTCTGCAGCACGATCGTGGCGGCGTAGTAGAGATCCAGGAACGACTGCAGATCGCTGAAGGAGTAGCGCGAGCGCAGATCCTCGATATCGGCGAAGGGCAGCGCGATCCCATTCCGCGCGGCGAGCTCGAAGACGAGCTCGGGCTCCAGCGTGCCTTCGATATGCAGGTGCAGCTCGGCCTTGGGCAGCGTCATGATCCGGTCGACGTCGACTCCGTCGGCATCGCCTGCTGTGTCGTCAGCAGTCGCGGTGTCGCTCATCTGCGCTCCCTCCGGCCGCTGGATGTGGATGGCGGCTCCCCCATCGTTGCCGAGTCAGGTTTCGAGCGTGTCACACGCGGCTACGGATCCGGCTTCCTCCTGCGCCGAACTGCCCAGTTCTGCCGCCTGGAACGCTTTATGGGCGGCACAACTGGGCAGTTCGCGCCTGGGGCTCTCGCATCTGCAGGTCGCGTTCGGAGGGCTGCCGGACATCAGGGCACAGGGATGACCGGAGGCTGTGCGGCTCGAGGGGCGGGCGCGTCCGCAGGCGGACCTCCAGAATTCAGGTGGACGTGCGGAATGCAGGTCGTCGTGGGCAATGTGACCGGAGAACGTCGCTTCTTCCTGAATTCGGGATCCTGAATTCAGGACCTGGCGGGGAATTCAGGAGCCGCCGGGCATCCAGATCCTGCGTTCTGCGCCATCTCCTGAATTCAGGAGATGGCGAGGCGCATGAGGGCGGGTGCTATGCAGGAGACATGCTGATCGTGACAGGTGCTGTGTCCGTGCTCGTCGACGAGACGACCGAAGGACCGGCCGATCTGGTCCTGGATGGCGGTCGGGTCGTCGCGGTGACCGCGCCGGGTGGCGGCGCATCGGCCGCCCGCGAGCTGGACCCCGAAGCCGAGCTGCAGACACTCTCCGCGGAGGGCTGCGTCGTCACGGCGGGCCTGGTGAATGCGCATCACCACCTCTTCCAGAGCTCGTTCCGCACTCTGCCCGGCACGCGCGGCGTCGCCATGCGCGACTGGCTGCCGACCATGGCCGCCGCCTATGCCGCCGCGGGCATCGATGCGGAGACGGCCGCGACCGCCGCCAGCATCGGGGTGGCCGAGGGCCTGCTCAGCGGGGTGACGACGGTCGCGGATCACCAGCTGACCTGGCCCGCCGGATCGGATCGACTGGCCGACACCGTGGCGCTGGCCGAAGCGACCGCGGGGGTCGCCCGGCAGCTGGGCAGTCGCGTGGTCTTTGTGCGAGGAAGCGCTCGGGACGATCCGCAGGAGGCCGCGGCGAGCGCGGAGGCGATCGTGGCCGCCCTGCTCCGCGACGCACCGGGCGGGGTGAGCGGCGACGGCATGCTGCAGGTCGCGATCGGTCCGGCGGGCGTGCACAGCGATTCCCGCGAGACCTTCGAGCTGCTCGGCGAGGTCGCCGCCCGGCACGGACTGCGGAGGCGCACGCAGGCCAATGAGCAGGTCGATGTCGAGATCGCGCTCGAGCGCTACGGTCGCCGCCCACTCGATCTGCTCGACGAGTGGGGCTGGCTCGCGCCCGATGTCACGCTCGCGCACCTCTGCGCCGTGACGCCGGAGGAGATCCGACGGCTCGCTGCCGCCGGGATCACCGGAACCCACGCGCCCGGCTGCGATCTGCCGATGGGCTGGGGCATCGCCCCCGTCGCCGCCCTGCGCGACGCGGGCATCGTGGTCGGCCTCGGCACCAGCGGGGGCGGCAGCAACGACGCGGGGCACCTGCTCGCGGATGCCCGGCTCGCCATGCAGGTCGCGCCGCTCGTCGGCCCACCCATCCCCGCGCGCGCGGTGCTCGGCATGGCGACCGAGGGATCCGCCATCGGCCTCGGCCGCCCCGAGCTCGGTCATCTGAGAGTCGGTGCCGCCGCCGATCTGGCGCTCTGGGATGTCACCGGGATCCCGGACGCCGGAGTGGCCGACCCTGTCGCAGGCCTGCTCTGGGCCAACCCGGGCCGCCGTCCGAAGCACGTCCTGGTCGCGGGCGTCGTGGTGGTCCTGGACGGTCAGCTGGTGGCGCTGAGCTAGAAGGTCACCTGACCGCACTCCGTTGGTCGAGTAGGCGCCCCGCGCCGTATCGAGACCCGTTGCCGAACGCAGCCGGTCTCGAGACGCGCCGCAGACGGCGCTCCTCGACCAACGAAGCATGGCTGGGTGGCCACTCGCGGCGTGATGCGTGTCTCGAGACGCGCCGCAGACGGCGCTCCTCGACCAACGAAGCATGGCTGGGTTGCCGCGCTGGGACCCGAGAGGCTCTCAGAGCTCGATGGTGATCCTCGGGCAGTTGGCGCGGGAGACGCAGATCATCATGGCGAAGCTGTCCTCCTGCTCCTCCGGGGACAGCACGGAGTCGCGGTGCTCGATCTCGCCGTCGACGACGGGCACCTCGCAGGTGCCGCAGGTGCCGACCCGACAGCTCGACAGGGCCAGCACGCCGTTCTCCTCGACCACGTCGAGGATGCTCTTGTCCGGCGGCACTGTGACAGTGATCCCGGAGAGCATCAGCTCCACCTCGAAGTCCTCGGTCCAGAGCGGCGGCTCCAGCTCCTTGGCGACGAAGCGCTCGAGGTGCAGAGCTCCGCGCGGCCAGCCGGCGGCCGCTGCCTCCACGGCATCGATCATCCGCTGCGGTCCGCAGCAGTAGATGATCGTGTTCGGATCGGGATCCGCCAGTAGCTCGGCGAACTCCACCCGATCCCCCTCGTCGGCCGGATGGAGCTCGACGGAATCGCCGAAGCGCTCCGACAGCTCGTCGGCGAACGCCATCGAGGACCGCGACCGGCCCGCGTAGACGAGTCGGAACCCGTTGCCGCCGGCCTGCGCCGAGGCGAGCATCGGATAGATGGCCGTGATGCCGATCCCTCCGGCGATGAAGATGTAGCGCTTGCCCGGATAGGGCGCGTACGAGAAATGGTTGCGCGGGCCGCGCACCAGCAGCCGGGTGCCCTCCAGCGCGGTCTCGTGCAGATGGGCCGACACCTCCTGCTCGCGCAGCACCCCGATCCGCCAGCTGCTGCGATCCTTCGGATCGGCGCAGAGCGAGTACTGGCGCTCCCGGCCGTCCGGCAGCACGACGTCGATGTGGGCGCCCGGCGACCAGTTGGGCAGCAGTGCACCGGACGGTGCCACCAGCTCGAGGAGGGCCACCCGATCGGCCGCCTCCTGCCGCGAGCGTACGACCACCTCGATCTCGCCGCCTCCGGTCATGGCGACCTCCCGTCCTGGGCCCTCGGCCTCCCCGGCATCCCACCACGACTTCGCGCCGCGCGCCGAATTGTCCGCCTTCCGATCCTCGACACGGCGCACTCGCACAGGAACGATGCATCAATCGATATGGGCGCGTTACACGCACGAAACGCGGGAAACGTAACGTCGAGTCATCGAGTCATCAAGGTCTTGACGAATCGACACGCACGGCCCCACCTGCTCCACCTGCACGGCTCCAACTCCACAAGCACTGTTGCCACAACGACGCGGCAAAGCCCGAACCCCCAGAGGCTGCCCGTGTCCCATGTCCTCCCCCGCACCGTCGACCTCCTCGGTGGAGCCACGCTCCCCGACGGCCGCGTCGTCGACGTCGCGCTCCAGGACGGCCTCGTCAGCTCCGTGACTCCGGCCGGGGCCATTCCCGTGCCGGTCGGCGCAGAGGTGCTCGACCTCCGCGGCTTCCTGCTGCTGACCGCGCCCGCCGAGCCGCATGCGCACCTGGACAAGGCGCTGTCCTACGACCTCATGCGCCCGCCGCTCGGCGATCTCGACAGCGCGATCCTCTCCTGGCGCGAGTTCGCCGCCGACATGACGGTCGACAGCATCGCCGACCGGGCTCGTGCGGCCGCTCTCCGTCTGCTGGCCAACGGCACGACCGCCATCCGCAGCCACGTCGACGTCCTTCAGGGGAACGAGCCGACCCGGGGCGCCGAGGCGCTCGTCCGGGTCCGCAACGAGCTGGCCGGGCTGATGGACATCGAGCTGGTCGCGCTCGGCGGCTGGCAGTCGCCGGATGAGGCGTTCGAGGCGGTGCTCGACGTGGGCGTCGACCTGATCGGTGGAGCGCCCCACCTGGCCCCCGATCCGATCGCCGACCTCCGCCGGGTGCTCGCGATCGCCGAGCGCCGCGGCGTCGGCGTCGACATCCACACCGACGAGAGCCTGCACGGCGCCGTCACGCTGAGCGAATTCGCCCGCATCGTGCGCGGCTGGGACGTCAACGTCAGCGCGGGGCACTGCGTGCGCCTCGGCACACTCGAGCGAGCCGAACTCGGCGAGGTCATCGCCGACGTTAGAGCGAGCGACATCGGGATCATCTCCCTGCCGATCACCAACCTCTACCTCCAGGGCTGGGACGACCCGGTCGCCACCCCCCGCGGGCTCACCGCCCTCCGCGCGCTGCTCGACGCGGGCGTCCGGGTCGCGGCCGGGGCGGACAACATCCGCGACCCGTTCAACCCCGTCGGCCGCGCGGACGCGCTCGAGACCGCATCGCTGCTCGTGACCGCAGGACACCTCGACTTCGAGGAGTCGATCCACGCCGTCACCGACGGCGCCCGCAGCGTCATGGGCCTCGCACCCGCAGGAGCCTCCGAAGGGTGCGTCGCCGAGTTCCTGGCGATCCGGGCGGATTCCCTCGGCGAGGCCATCGCGTTCGCCTCGGCCGACCGCTACGTCATCCATCGCGGCCAGCTGGTGAGCGAGAGCCAGGTGACCACCCGCACCGCATCGGCCCCGGCCGCAGCGGCACGTCAGGCATCGGTTCCGCAGGCAGCCCCCGCACTCCTCCCCGAATCCGCCACAGCAGGAAGGTGAACCGCGCATGACATTGACCGCCCCCGCCAGGCCGGCGACCGCAACCAAGACGCTGCTCGATTTCAGCAACGTCGCCATGCAGTTCAAGAACGGCACTATCGCGCTGTCCGGAGTCGACCTCGTGGTCAACCGCGGCGAGTTCGTCACCGTCGTCGGCCCGTCCGGCTGCGGCAAGAGCACGCTGCTGCGCATCGCCTCCGGACTCGAGACGGCGTCGGAAGGCACAGCCACCGTCAACACGGACCGGATCGGCTACGTCTTCCAGGATGCGACACTGCTGCCCTGGCGAGACGTGCAGAAGAACGTCGAGCTGCTCGCCGAGCTCAACAAGCAGCCGGGCGCCGCGCGCAGGGCGAAGGCGAAGGAGGCCATCGACCTCGTCGGCCTCAAGGGCTTCGAGAAGAGCCTGCCCAAGGAGCTCTCCGGCGGCATGAAGATGCGCGCGTCGCTCGCCCGCTCGCTGACGCTCGACCCCGAGCTGTTCCTCTTCGACGAGCCGTTCGGCGCGCTCGACGAGATCACCCGCGAGCGCCTCAACGACGAGCTGATCCGCCTCTTCGCGGAGAAGCAGTTCGCCGGGCTGTTCATCACCCACTCCGTCTCCGAGGCCGTCTACATCTCGACGAAGGTCGTCGTGATGTCCGGCCGGCCGGGCAAGATCGTCGACACCTTCGACGTGCCGTTCGACATGCCCCGCGACCCCGAGATCCGCTACACGGGCGAGTTCGCCGAACTCGTCGGCAAGGTATCGCACGCCCTTCGGGAGGGCCACTCATGAGCACCGTCGCCAAAGCCGCCACCACCGGATCGCCCACTCTCGCGATCAGCACCCGCAAGGTCGACGTCAGGAAGTCCGTGCGCCAGGCCGGACCGCCGCTGGCCGTGCTCGCCGGCGTGGTCATCGTCTGGTACATCATCAGCTTCGCGCTCGGCACGAAGAGCTTCCTGCTGCCCGCACCGCACCGCATCTTCACCGAGGGCTTCTTCGACCCCGAGGTCGCCACCGACATCGGCACAGCACTGCTGCGCACGACCGGTGTGGCACTGGCCGGACTGGCGATCGCCATCATCATCGGCATCGCCTGGGCCGTCGCGATGTCGCAGGCCCGCTGGGTGGAGCGCTCGCTGTTCCCCTACGCCGTCATCCTCCAGTGCATCCCGATCCTCGCGCTCGTGCCCCTCATCGGGTTCTGGTTCGGCTTCGAGTTCTTCGCCCGGATGATCGTCTGCGTCATGATCGCGCTCTTCCCGATGGTCTCGAACACCCTGTTCGGCCTCCAGTCGGTGGACAAGTCGCAGCGCGAGCTGTTCCGGCTGCAGGGCGCATCGCGCTTCACCACGCTCACCAAGCTGCAGTTCCCGGCCGCCCTCCCCGCGATCTTCGCGGGAATGCGGATCTCCGCCGGCCTGGCGGTCGTCGGCGCCATCGTCGGCGACTTCTTCTTCCGCCGCGGCCAGCCGGGAATCGGCTCGCTCATCGGCACCTACCAGTCCCGACTGCTCGGCCCCGAGCTGTTCGCATCGATCATCTCGGCGTCCCTGCTCGGCGTCGTGATCTTCGCCCTCTTCGGACTGATCGGCCGCGCAGCGGTCGGCCGCTGGTACGAGCCCGCCGGCTCCTGACGCCCACCCGCCCTCGCTGCCAACCCGCCGGGCCATCCAGGCCCGGCTCCCCGACCCGCTCCATCTCCCTTCGCACCACAGCACCCTTCACCCCTCCGGATCAGGTCCCTCGCGGCCTGATCCACCCACAGAAAGAGGAATGCGATGCATTCGAAGTACAGGCGCGCGGCTGCTGCCGCAGGCATGATCGTCACCGTCGCGGCGCTCGCGGCGTGCTCCAGCGGGACCCCGTCGGACGACTCGTCGAGCGCGGCCGCCGACCTCACCATCGGCTCCGTCGACCTCGCGGCCGCAGGCTGCCCCGCCACCATCGTCATCCAGACCGACTGGAACCCCGAGGCCGAGCACGGCCATCTGTACGAGATGTTCGGCGACGACTACACCGTCGATGCCGACAAGAAGTCCGTGTCCGGCCCGCTCATGTCAGCCGGCGAGTACACGGGCGTCAACCTCGAGGTCCGGGCCGGTGGCCCCGCCATCGGCTTCTCGACCGTGTCCAGCCAGATGTACCAGGACGACTCGATCACCCTCGGCTACGTCACCACCGACGAGGCGATCCAGCTCTCCGGCACCACGCCGACCACAGCCGTCTTCGCGCCTCTCGACAAGAGCCCGATCATGGTCATGTGGGACCCAGACACCTACAAGAGCGTCTCTGACGTCACGGACCTCTCCGACCAGCTCAAGGCGAGCGGCGGCGTGTGGCGCTACTTCGCCGACTCGGCGTACATGGCCTACCTGATCGGCAGCGGCCAGGTCGACGAGAGCGTCACCGACTCGAGCTACGACGGCACCCCGGCCAACTTCGTCGCGGCCGACGGCAAGGACGTGCAGCAGGGCTTCGCGTCGGCGGAGCCGTACCAGTACGAGAACGAGGTCACCGACTGGGGCAAGAAGGTCGACTACTCCCTCGTCGCCGACGCCGGCTACAGCGTCTACGCGTCTGCCGTCTCCGTGCGCAACGACGACCTGGCTGGCCTCTCCGACTGCCTGAAGGCATTCGTGCCGGTCATGCAGCAGGCCGAGGTCGACTACTTCGCCGAACCCGCCACCGCCAACTCGCTCATCCTGGATCTCGTCGACCAGTACGACACTGGCTGGGTCTACAGCCAGGGCCTCGCCGACTACTCGGTGAAGACCATGATCGACCAGGAGCTCGTCTCCAACGGCGGCAACGACACGCTCGGCGACTTCGACGCCGACCGCCTGTCGGAGCTGTTCGACACCGCCCTGCCGATCTTCACGGACGGCGGAGCGGAGATCACGTCCGGACTCACGGTGGATGACATCTACACCAACGATTTCATCGACGATTCGATCGGCCTCAAGTAGCCGATCGGAAGCACCCGCACCACCAGCACCACCCGCACCACCAGCACCACCGATGACAGGAACACACGCACCATGACGGCACTCCCGGTGACGACCGCGCGACTCGAAGGTCTGCGCGCCATCGTCACCGGGGGCGCCCGCGGGATCGGCGCCGACATCGCCCGGCGGTTCACCGCCGAGGGCGCCCGGGTCGCGATCCTCGATCGGCTCGACGACTGCGGCATCCAGGTCGCCGAGAGCATCGGCGGCCACTACCTGCACACCGACCTCGCCGATGCGGACGACGCCAGCCGCGCCATGGATGACGCGATCGACCGTCTCGGCGGAGTCGACATCCTCGTCAACAGCGCCGGCGTGCTCAAGAAGGGCCCGCTCTCCCTCACCACGGTCGCCGAATGGGACACCGTCTTCGCGATCAACGTCCGCGCCATGCTCATCACCATGCAGCGCGCCTCCGCATGGATGCTCGAGAGCGGCGGCGGCAAGATCGTCAACATCGCCTCGATGGCCGCCAAGACCGGCGGTGCCGACGAGGGTGCCTACGCCGCCTCGAAGGCCGCAGTCGTGGCGCTCACCCGGGTGGCCGCGCTGGAATGGGGCTGCCATCGCGTCACCGTCAACGCCATCTGCCCCGGCTACGTGCTCACCGAGATGGGCGCCGACACCCGCACCGAAGCGGATGTCGCAGCCTGGTCGGCCCTCTCTCCGCTCGGCCGGCTCGCCGACCCCCGCGACGTCTCGGCCGTCGCCGCCTTCCTCGCATCCTCGGATGCGGACTACCTCACCGGCCAGGCGATCAACGTGACCGGCGGCATGATCATGCACTAGTCGTGCCGTTGCGTGCCGTTCCCGACCGTTCCCAGCCGTCCCCCGACCCACCCGATCCGCCCGGTCCCGTCCTTCGAGGAGAACCACCATGACCGACACCAGCACCAGCACGAGCCCGGAAGCCATCGCTGCCGCACTCCCGATCGTCGAGCTCGAGCACGAGCTGCGCGGCATCCTCGGCGACCGTGGGGTGAGCAACGAGCCCCGGGTCCGTGAGCGCGCCAGCGTCGACGGCGCGTGGATGTCTCCCATCCTCGCGGCCCAGCTGCCGCTCGGCCTCGCCGATCTCGTGGCCTTCCCCACCTCCGCGGAGCAGATCGCCCAGGTCGTCGGCGCCGCCGTCCGACACGGCATCGGCGTCACCCCGCGCGGCAAGGGCACGGGCAACTACGGCCAGGGCATCCCGCTGCACGGCGGTCTCGTGCTCGACATGTCCCGCGCGCGCGCCATCGTGGAGGTCGGCGATGGCTTCCTCACCGCCGAGGCGGGTGCGCAGATGGTCGCCATGGAGCAGGCCGCATGGGCCACGGGTCAGGCGCTCTGGATGTACCCGTCGACCATGCAGTCGAGCATCGGCGGCTTCCTCTCCGGCGGCTCCGGCGGAACCGGCACCATCGAGCACGGCTCCAACGACCAGGGCTACGTGATCGCGCTCGACGTCGTGCACGCCGACGGCAGCGGCGAGCTGATCCACGTCGAGGGGGACGAGGCGCAGAAGTACGTGCACAACTACGGCACGGCGGGCATCATCGCCCGCGCGACGGTGCGGCTCGAGCCGCTGCGCGAATGGCGCGGCCTCTACGCCAGTTTCCCCGACTTCCCGTCGGCGCTGTCGGTGCTGCGCGAGATCGGCCGGCTCACTCCCCCGCCGCGCCTCGTTTCGGCGGACAACCCCAGGATCTCCGCCGCGCTGCCCCCGGACGACGCCATCCCAGCCGGACGGGCCAGCATGCGCTCCATCCTGTCCACCGACACCATCGATGCGGCAACCGCGCTCATCGAGGGCGCCGGCGGCAGGGTCGAGGACATCCGCGAGGGACAGCAGGTGAGCTCCCGGATCTCGATGCTCAGCTACAACCACCCCATCGAGTGGCTGCAGAAGGCGACCCCCACCCCCACCTTCCACGTCGAGGTCGGGGGCGACGCGCTCGTCGAGCGGATCGCCGAGGTCGAAGCGGTCTACCCCAGCGGCGCGCTGCACATCGAGGCGGGTCACAGCGTGCCGATCGGCATGCTCGCCGGCGACTACGAGAGCCCCGAGCAGGTCTACGCGGGCATCGCGGCGCTGGGCGCACTCGGGGTCGGAGTGCACAATCCCCATCAGTGGAACGTCGACTTCGAGGTCGAGCGCACCGTCGAACTGGCCAAGGTGACCGATCCGAAGGGCCTGCTCAACCCCGGCAAGCTCAATCCGGAGTACGCCGGTCCGCGAAAGGGTGCGATCAAATGACCCGACTGCTCGCCGAGCTGCCCGGATCCGCCGTCGCCTCCACGCTGACGTCCGAATCGATCCTCGTCGTGCCGGTCGGGGCGATCGAGCACCACGGGCCGCACCTGCCGCTGATGACGGATGCGCTGATCGCCGAGTCCGTCGCCACCGCCGCCGTCGGCCGCGGTGCCGAGGCTGGGCTCGACGTCTGGCAGCTGCCGACGCTCGCCATCACGAAGTCCGACGAGCACCACTGGGCGCCGGGGACACTGTGGATCACGGCCGACACCCTGATGTCCGTGCTGCGGGACCTCGGCCGATCGATCGCCGCGACCCGCGCGAAGAAGGTCGTATTCCTCAACGGGCATGGCGGCAACACCGCTCTGCTCCAGGTGGCCAACCGCGAGCTGCGCCGGCTCTACGGGCTGCAGACCTTCTCGGCGCCCGCCGGACGCGTCGGCGCCGGCAGCGGATCGGATGGCGAACCCGACGAGTTCGGCATGGGCATCCATGCGGGCTACGGGGAGACCTCGATCGTGATGCACCTGCGACCCGACCTCGTGCACGAGTCGCTGTTCGAGCGGAACGTGCCAGAGCACCTCGCCTCGTTCTCGCAGATCGGCTTCAACGGCTACCCGGTGAGCTTCGGCTGGCTGTCCAACGACTTCGGTCCGAGCGGCGTCGTCGGAGATCCCACAGGGTCCAACGCGGTCGCCGGCGCCGCCATGTTCGATCGCAGCGTGACCCTGGCCGTCGAGGCCCTCGAGGAGATCAGTCGGTTCAGCCCACGTGCTCCGAGCCCTTCCTCCGGCACATCATGAGCGTCGCCGACGGGGTCATCGTCGCCGCGGGTGCGGCGCCGCACTCGGCCAATGTCTCGGGTGACGCGCTCGCTCTGCTGAGCGAGTGGCTGCCGAGCAACTCCGATCCCGCTCGCCCGCAGATCCAGCTCGCGACCGTCGACGCTGACGGTCGGCCCGACGTGCGCACCGTGCTGCTCAGCGAGTGGTCGACGGAGGGGTTCTATTTCCACACCGATTCGCGCAGCCGCAAGGTCGCGGACCTGCGTGCGAATCCGGCCGTCGCGATCGAGGTCCTGTGGCCCGGCTTCAGCCGTCAGCTGGTGATCCGCGGCTTCGCGGAGCAGGCCTCGAACGAGGAGGAGGCGGACGCCTACGCGCGCCGCTCGCCCTACCTGAAGCAGCTGGCCTGGCAGAACACCGCCGAGCTGGCCGCTCGACCCGTCGCCGAGCGGGAGTCGACCTGGACGTCGTTCGCGTCGGACAACGACATCGCGAGGATCGACGCACCGCCGACCTGGATCGGCTTCCTGGTGCGCCCCGACCGCCTCACCTTCTGGGAGTCGAACCCGACGGCCCCGAGCCACCGCGTCGAGTACGCCCTGGAGTCCGGCGACTGGACCGAGCACCACCTGCCCGGCTGACCTCGAGCTCGGCGCTCCTCCGGGGTACAGATTCTTACGTTCCGGCCCAATACCTACGAAATTCCGGGCACATCCGCCGGTTTCGTAGGGGAACTCACAGGCCGATCGCTCGCACCCTGTTGTTGCGCGCGTCATGGGTGAGCTCGACATATCCGAGCGACTCGAGCAGCGGCGGCAGGTACATGCCGAAGCGGCCGCGGTAGCCCTTGCGCAGTCCGTACCAGCCGCCGACCGGATTGGCTTCGCTGCGGCCCCAGGCCTCGACGGATCCGTCCGGCGCCGACTTCTGCTCATCCGCGGCGCCGAGCGGCACCCAGTCGCCCTGCTCGACGAGCCAGGCGCGCAGGTCATCGATGGCGCTCGCGTGGTACTTCAGCGTCGTCGAGCCGACCTGGCAGATCAGCGTGGGCGGATCCGCTGACGGGTCGAGGTACATCGTGTACTCGGACGAGCCGGGAGCCGTCACCAGCTGCCACGGATCGTCCTTCGTTCCTGCGGGCATGCTCGCTCCTCCGTGCCGGTCTTCTGGTGAGACTATGTGCTCCAAAGCGGCGGATACCTACGGAAATTCGTAGGTATCCGGCCGGAACGTAGGAACTTGTACCCCGGGTCAGAGGGAGCGCAGGTGACGGAGGGAGAAGAGGGTGCTCTCCGTGCGGTTGGGGAGGTCGGGGACGTCGACCTCGATGATCAGCCAGCCGGCGAATGACGGCGGGAGCGCGGCCAGCACGCCCGCGAAGTCGACCTCGCCGCGGCCCGGCTCGGTCCACACATGCAGACCCACCGTGGCCGTGTCGTAGTCGGCTCCCTCGGCGGTCGCCGCGGCTGCCCGTTCGGCGTGGAAGTCCTTCGCGTGCACCCCGCCGACCCGGTCGGCGTAGTCGCGGATGATGGCGACGGGATCCGAGCCGGCCCAGCCTAGCTGCGCGGTGTCCGGCCCGAAGCCGAGGGCACTGCCGGCGGACAGGTCGAGCACCTGCCGGACCTCCTCGTCGGTCTCGATCCACGACGAGATGTGGGAGTGCAGGAGTCCCCACACGCCCTCTGCGGCGAAGACGTCGGCGACCGCCATGAAGTCGTCGGCGATGCGCGCGACCCGATCCGCGTCGGGATCGAAGCCGACGCCGGGGTGGGCGAAGCGCTCCGGCGGGAGGTCCGGGCCGAGGAAGACCTCGGTCAGGCCGAGGCGGGCATGCTGATCCGCCTTGCGGCGGGCCGCGTCGAGAGCGGCCTGGTCGACGACGCCCGGCACGCCGAAGAAGCCGGGAGCTGCGGAGAAGCCGTGCCGCTCGGTCGCCGCGACGAATGAGCCGAGCTCCATCCCGTCGGGCAGATCGGCGCAGATGCCCTGGATCCCAGAGTTCTCGAGATCGCGCATGCTCGTCTCGAGCCCGAGGATCTGGCGGGCGGGCATCCCGAGGTTGGCCGTCCACTGCTCGGTCCAGGGCAGGGGGTTCAGTCCGATCCGCAGCTGCGTCATGGCACCAGGCTATTGCCGCCCGCCGAGCGCGGTGGGTGCAGCCGAGCGCGCAGCTCGCGCGGTCTGCAGCACCGAGCGCGGTGGGTGGACCGACCGCGCGGGGTGCCAACGGCCGCGCGAGGGCCGCGCGAGGGGGCGGGAGGCATTACTGCGGGTGGCCGTGCTCCTGGGCGATGCGCGGCAGGAACTCGTGCAGCCGCCGCGAGGCCTCAGCGGCCAGGGGATTCGTCGATGCGCCGTTCTCGTTCACGAGGCGCCCGCCGATGTAGACGGCGGCGAGGTTGCGCGGGCCGCAGGCGAGCACGTAGCTGCGGATCGGGTGCCAGAGCGGGCCGATGTCAGGCTTGCGCGGATCGACGACGAGGAAGTCGGCGAACTTGCCGACCTCGAGGCTGCCGACGCGGTCCTGGATGCCGAGCACGGTCGCGGAGCCGAGGGTGTGCAGGCGCAGCATCTCCTCGGGCATCATCGACAGCGGATCGCCCGTCTGCGCGCGCAGGCTGTACATCCCGATCCGCATGTTCTGCCACGGGTCGGAGATGTCGGTGCAGGCCTGATCGTCGAGGCCGACCCCGATCGTCATGCCCTGCTCGCGCATGGTGGCGATGTCCGCGAACCCCGAGGCGAGCCGGCCGTTCGAGCCCGGCTGCCAGGACATCCCCGATCCGCCCGCTGCGGCCTCAGCGATGATCTCGGGCGTGGTCTGGATGAAGTGGCCGAAGATCAGGTGCGGCCCGAGAGCCCCTGCGTCGCGGTAGAGCGCGAACTTGGCCCGCTGCAGCTCGACCTCCTCGCGGGTCTCGAGGAAGTGCGCCTGGTTGATGATGCCGAACCGGCGCATGGCCCGCACCTCGAGCTCCGCCGCATCGGAGCGCTGCGACCACTGGACCGACCCCGAGATCGCGGCGCCGAGCATCCGCTCCGGGTCGAGGCGGGCGCTGTACTCGACCACCTCGCCGAGCCGGTCGAGGATCTCGTCGTCCGTGCCGATCGCATCATCGAGCCCGGTGGCGTTGACGAAGCGGATCCCGCTGTCGATCTTGCCGTCGATCTGCCGCAGCTGGTGCTCGATCGGACGCAGCGGCGCCACGGCGGAGCGCTGTCCGTCGACCATGTCCTGCCAGGGGATGCGCGGATCGGTGAAGTCGAACGCCGAGGTGACGCCGTTGCCGATGTAGTCGAGCGAGCCGTGCAGGGTGCACCAGTAGAACTCGTCGGGCGTCGCGTGGTTGAGCAGGCTGAACATCGCGCTGCACCAGCCGTAGAGCGTCTGATCGACGCCCAGGCCGCGAGCGCCGCTCGTGAACAGGTGGCTGTGCGAGGAGACGAAGCCCGGCGCGACGAACGAGCCCGCGACATCGAGCACCTCTGCGTCCGGATCCCAGATCGGCTCGCCGTCGCCGAGCGCCGCGATGCGGCCGTCGACCACGTGCATCCAGCCGTTCTCCACATACGCGGGAAGGGAGCCGGTGGGCTCGGCCATCGTGATCAGACGGGCGTTGAGAACGAGCAGACGCAACGGTCCTCCTCGGGTTGGGAACGGACGATCGGATAGACGACCGTGCGGACGATCAGACGGTGGGTCCATCGGCCGCAGGAGCGGCACGCCGAGCGACGAGGACCGCGTCGATGGCCGGACGATCCGCGCCGCCGACCTCGCGCAGCTTCCGTCCCACGGTCTGGATCTCGAGGGACTCGGCACCGGCACGCAGGAGATCCTCGGTGTAGAGGATCCCGGGCTCCTGCGGACCTCCGACGCCATGCGCGATGTTGTCGCGGTGATGGCCGATGACGGCGAGGGTTCCGCCCGGCGCGAGCCAACCGGCCGCGCGCGCGAGCAGCGTGGTGAGAATCGGCTCGTCGAGGTGCAGATAGCTGAGCAGGACCAGATCGAGCGGCCCGGATGGCGTCCAGCCGGCCGCATCCGCGGTCGTCCAGACGACGGACAGACCCAATCCCTCGGCCCGCTGGGCGCCGCGCGCCAGACCGACGGCCGAGAAGTCGACCGCCTCGACGGTCCAGCCGCGCGAGGCCAGCCACAGCGCATTGCGGCCTTCGCCGGCTCCGAGATCCACCGCGCGCCCCGGCGGGAGGTCCTCCAGGGTCTCGGCCACCCAGGCGTTCGGCTCGACCGACCAGACGGGCGCGGCATCCGCCGCCGCGTAGCGGGAATCCCAGTCGCCGCTGGTCATGCTGTCCACGTCACGCCCTCGAATCCGCGATGCCGATGCCGATGCCGTTGCCGCGGCCGCTGCTGACGATGCCGATGCGCTCGGAGATCTCGGCGAGCGCCTCCGCGTAGACCAGCTCGTCCGAGCCGCCGGCCCCGCCCGAGAGGTTGACCCCGTCCATCCCCGCCTCCAGGAACTCGAGTGACATGCGGACCGCGGCGTCGATTCCTGCTGACCGCGGATCCGCGGCGGACACTATGCCGTCCAGATACCCCTCGGGAAGCACGAGGGTGGTGAAGCTCGCCAGGAGAGCGGCGCTCTCGAGACTCACCACGATCGGCACACAGGCGATGAACCGGGCCTCTCCGCCGAGCCCGCGCACCTCGTCGACGAAGACCCGAGCGGGCCCGGCTCCCCCGCAGTGATTGATGAAGCAGACCTCCGCTCCGGTGCGCAGCTTCTGCACGAGCCGACCGGCGCGGTGCTCGACGGGAGGGGTGAGCGGTGATTCGCCGACCGAGACGAGATGCCCTGCGGCCACGGCGAGCGCGGCGACCTCGGTCGAGTCGAGGTCGAAGACGGGAGCGGCATCGGGGCGACCGCCGGTCATCGTGTGATCGCCGGTCACGCAGTGCACCGCACCGGTCGGCACATCGGCCAGGCCGGCGAGCTCGCCCTCGATCGCCACCCGATTGCGGTCGCGGCAGTTCAGTCCCGTCCACGGCGTCAAGCCTGCGTCCTTGATCAGGCGAGCGCGATAGGCGGGCGGGAACTGTACGCGCTGGTCGCCCGAGTCTCCCGCGAGCACCGCATCGGCCGTTCCCCGCAGGATCGAGGCCACCTCGCGGATGGACGCGCCGGACATCGGCCGTGCGGGCAGATCGGAGACGAGGATCGGCCGCGAATCCATCAGCGCGCGCATCCGCACCGCCTCGGAGGTCGCGGTCGTCGCGGAGGCGACCGGAGTGCGGCGATCGATGCCGTCCCAGCGGACGACGGGCGCGTCGAGGAAGACGCAGCGGAAGTCGCCGACCTCGCAGGTGCCGTCGAAGTCGACCCCTCCGCACGGCCCGTACTCCATCTGCTTGGGACAGCCCGGCTCCGAACCGGAGGCGACCCGATGATCGGCGAGCTCATCGATCGACATGGATCCCTCCTCCGTGCGTGCGGTGCGTGCGGTGCGTGCGGTGCGTCCGCGAAATCTGCCGGACGCATGCCGCTGATTGAATGCCGGTGTTCGAACTGCTGTGTTCGAACAGTAATGGGGCCGTGTTTCGGGCAATGTCTCGCACCAGGAACGGTCCTCGGCCCCCCGCGGACGGATGGACAGCATGACCGACAGCTACGACCTCGTGATCCGCGGCACGGTGCTGCTCGAGGGCGCGTTCCGCCCGGCCCAGGTCGCCATCGTCGGAGACTCCGTGGTCCGGATCTCCGACGCCGCGGATGAGGATCTCGAGGGGGCGGAAGTCCGAGTGCTCGCGGATGACGAGCTGCTCCTCCCCGGCATCGTCGACACCCACGTGCACATCAACGAGCCGGGCCGCACCGAATGGGAGGGCTTCGCCACCGCCACCCGTGCGGCCGCGGCCGGTGGCGTCACCACCCTCATCGACATGCCGCTCAACTCGATCCCGCCGACCATCAGCGTCGCCGCGCTCGAGGTGAAGCGGGCTGCCGCGGCGGAGGGATCGGCGGTCGACGTCGGATTCTGGGGAGGCGCCGTGCCCGACTCGCTCGGCACCCTCGAGCAGCTGTGGGATGCGGGGGTCTTCGGCTTCAAGGCATTCCTCTCCCCGAGCGGCGTCGACGAGTTCCCGCACCTGTCCCGCGAGCAGCTCTTCCAGGCGCTCGAGGAGATCGCCGGCTTCGGCGGACTGCTGATCGTGCACGCCGAGGACCCGGCCGTGCTGGACCGATCCGCCAATGACGGCGGCGTGAACTACCCGCACTTCGTCGAGTCGCGACCTCCCGAGGCCGAGCTCGATGCGATCCGTTCGGTGATCGACGGTGTCCGTGCGACCGGCGCCCGCGCGCACATCCTGCACCTTTCGAGCGCTGCCGCTCTGCCGATGCTCGCGGCCGCGAGGGCCGAAGGACTCCCGATCACGGTCGAGACCTGCCCGCACTACCTGTCGCTCGACGAGGAGCACATCCCCGACGGCGCCACCCAGTACAAGTGCTGCCCGCCGATCCGCGACGCCGCGAATCAGGACGCGCTCTGGCAGGGTCTGCTCGACGGCACGATCGACTTCATCGTCACCGACCATTCCCCCAGCACGGCGGAGCGCAAGTTCGCGGGCGATGGCGACTTCCAGGTCGCATGGGGCGGCATCGCCGGCCTGCAGCTCGGTCTGCCGGCCGTCTGGACCGCCGCGCGCAGCCGCGGCATCCCGCTCGAGCGCGTGGTCGGCTGGATGTCGACCGCGACCGCCGCGTTCGCCGGGCTGGACGGCAAGGGCGCGATCGTCGAGGGCGGTCGCGCGGACGTCGTGGTCTTCGCCCCCGAGGCGCCGCTGCACGTCGACGCGGCGAAGCTGCTGCACAGGAATCCGGTGTCGGCCTACGACGGCAAGGACCTGCGTGGCGTCGTGCGCAGCACGTATCTCGCCGGTCGGATCGTGGATCCGACGTCGGACGCGCATCCGGGTCGCCTGCTCTCCCGCTCCTGACACGCGGTCCGGCGCGGCCGGCGCACCGAGCAGAATCGACCCATGCTCCGTCTGCCCTTCCGCCCGTCCCTCCCTCTCGAGACCGAGCGGCTGCTGCTCCGTCCGCTGACCTCCGCGGACACGGACGCCCTGCTGGCCTACCGGTCGGATGAGGAATCCTGTCGGTACCTGCCGTTCCCGCCGATGGATCGGACGGAGATCGACCGCAGGCTCCGGGAGCAGTGGGGACGGGTGACCTTCGACGGTCCCGAGCAGAACATCACCCTCGGCGTCACGCTGAAGAGCACTGGCGAGCTGGTCGGCGACGTCGTGCTCTTCCTGCATTCGCCGACGAGCCGCACCGGCGAGATCGGCTACGTGCTGCATCCGAACCAGGTCGGCAGCGGATACGCCAGCGAGGCGGCGACCGCACTGCTGCGAGTCGCCTTCGACGAGCTCGGCCTGCACCGGGTGGTCGGTCGGCTCGACGCCCGCAACGACGCCTCCGCACGTGTGCTCGAGCGGATCGGCATGCGGCAGGAGGCGCTGCTCCGCGAGGACGAGTGGTTCAAGGGCGAATGGTCGTCCACGCTCATCTACGCGATCCTCGAGCAGGACTGGGCGGCACGCACCCGATAGGCAGGATCGGCAGGGCAGCGGCCGACCGGCGCTCCCGAGCCCGCAATTCCCGCGCGCAATTCGCGCCGCAATTCGAAGGAAACACGGTCGACACACGCGCCTGGAAGACTTCCGCGCATGGCAATCGTGCTGGGACCCAACCAATACGGCAAGGCGGAGACGCACCTCGTCCGCATCGTGCGCGACAGCCCGCGGCACGAGATCACCGACCTCAATGTCTCGAGCGCGCTGCGCGGCGACTGGTCCGCCGCGCACCTCGAGGGCGACCAGTCGGCGATCCTGCCGACCGACACCCAGAAGAACACCGCGTACGTCTGGGCGAAGACCCACCCGGTCGACCCGATCGAGGACTACGGCCTCTCCCTCGCCCATCACTTCGTGGACGACGTCGAGCCGGTGGTCGGGGCACGGATCGAGATCGAGAGGTTCGGCTGGATCCGCGCGACCGTCGACGGCTCCGAGCACGATCACACCTTCGTGCGGACGGGACCGGAGATCCGCACCGCCGCGATCACCGTCGGCCCCGACGGCGAGCACGTCATCCAGGGGATGAAGGACTTCGTCATCCTCAAGTCGACCGAGTCGGCGTTCAAGGACTTCCTCGTCGACGAGTACACGACCCTCGCCCCGACCGAAGACCGGGTCATGGCGACCTCGCTCGTCGCGAAGTGGCGGATCAGCGGCGACTCGCTCAGCGAGGGTGGCATCGACTGGAACGCGATGTACGAGGGGGTGAAGGCGGTCATGGTCGCCCAGTTCGCGACGCTGCACTCGCTCGCGCTGCAGCAGACGCTGTGGAACATGGGCCGGGCGGCGCTCGAGGCGTATCCCGAGATCGCGGAGCTCAAGCTCTCGGCTCCGAACAAGCACCACTTCGTGGTCGACTTCAGCAGGTTCGGGGTCGAGAACCAGAACGAGGTCTTCCACGCCGACGATCGTCCCTACGGCCTCATCCAGGCGGATGTCGTCCGCGACGACGCCCCGCCCGCCGGTGATGCGTGGCGCAGCTACTCGGGGCTCGTATGAGCGCCCCGAGCGTCCCCGGATCGGCCGCGCTGCCGGCCCCGGACGACGCGCGCTGGCTCGAAGCCGCAATCGCGCTCGCCGTGCAGAACGTGGCCGACGGCGGCGGCCCGTTCGGCGCCGTCATCGTCCGGGACGGCGAGCTGCTCGCCGAGGGTCAGAACCGGGTCACCCGCGATCTCGATCCGACCGCGCACGCCGAGGTGCAGGCCATCCGCGCGGCCTGCCGGATCGTCGGGGACTTCTCGCTGACCGGGACGACGCTCTACACGTCCTGCGAGCCCTGCCCGCTCTGCCTGTCCGCAGCGCTGTGGGCGAGGGTGGATCGGGTGGTCTTCGCGGCGGATCGTGACGACGCCGCACGCGGCGGCTTCGACGATCGCGAGTTCTACGAGCTGTTCGCGAAGGACCGGTCGGAGTGGACGCTCCCGATCGACTCCGTGCGTCCGGACAACGCCCCGGCGCCGTTCGACGCGTGGCTCGCGCACGCCGCCCGCACGCACTACTGACGGCGCGCTGAGTCCGATCAGAACGGGCCTCGATACGGCGCTGGCGCGCCTATTCCACCAACGGAGGATCGGACGGCGTCGATACGCTGGCGCGCCTGCGCGACCGACAGGACGAGGGGTCAGACGGCCTCGGAGCGGACGACCCGGCAGGGCTGCAGTGACAGCTCCGTCGGGCACATCCAGTAGCCGTCTGCGTCGTCGCCTCGGTCCACGGCCGCCTTGAAGCAGACCTCGCAGACCGAGTGGTCGATCAGGTGGTCGCCGTCACCCTGCAGGGACGGGTCGGGCGGCTCCCGGAGGATCTGCACGAGCTGGACCGGAGGGATCAGCGGAAGATGCCTCCTGAACTCGTCCAGCTTCTCCAGGCGCTGCTCCACGCCGTGCTCGATGACGTCGACGATCCTGACCATGCATTCGCTCCTCGTGCCCAGTTCACGTGTTGCCTGCTCCTCTATGCATACGCGGCCGGATCGCGCGCCGACACCCCTTGCGGCGCGTCGACGGCCGTTGTACGCGAACGTCACAGGATGCAGTGGGGGCTCGAGCCCCTTCTTCGCGGCGGTCAGCTGCCGCGGTAGGTGGAGTACGCGAACGGGCTGAGCAGGAGGGGCACGTGATAGTGCTCCGGCCCGGTGATGGAGAACGTGATCACGACCTCGGGGTAGAACGAATCCCGCTCCGCGTCGTCGAAGTAGTCGCCCGTGGCGAAGGTCAACCGGTAGGCGCCCGGCTCGAGCCTGGCGGGGCCGAGGGTGCCGATCCGGCCGTCGGCGTCCGTCGCTCCCCCGCCGACCTCGCGCCAGCCGTCGGCGGTGTGCCGGTCGAAGACGACGGCGATCCCCTCTGCGGGGCGACCGAGCGCTGCATCGAGGACGTGGGTGGTGACCTGGCTCATGCGCCCGCTCCCGAGTCGCTGCTCGTTTCGGAGTCGCCGGTCGTCTCGGTGTCCGCGAACAGGGTGCGCAGACGGAGCTCCATGATCTGTCGGAGCTGCTCGCCCGCCTCGTCCGCCTCGGCTTCGGGGTCGTTCTTCAGTCGCCGCTGCAGCTCGTCGAGGATCTCCTGGCGGGATCGGCCGGCCGCGCGGATGAGGAAGACCCGGTCGAAGCGCTCCTCGTAGACCTTGTTCCCCCGGGCGATCGCGGCATCGACGCCCTCGTCCGCTGCACCGAGCCCCGCCTGCTCGCCGTGCGACAGCGTCTGCGACGCCCCTACGCCGATCGGCTTCTCGCCGATGCGGGGATGGTGCGCGACGGCCTCGTCGAGCTCCTCGTGCGGCAGCGGAGTCGCGCTCGCCCGTGCGAACTCTGAGAGGGTGGCGACCGACTCGAACGGGCCGGCGGCGATCACGTCGTCCACCCAGCGGCGCACGCCGAGCGCTGCGGTCAACCGCTCGCGCAGTTCGGGCTCGGGGAGGTCGATCACGGCACACCTCTCGGTCGTCGGGGACCCGTCCACTGTATCGGCCGGGCACCATCCCGCCCCGGGCGCATCGAAGTCGGCGGGCAAGCCGACGTGGATTTGCCCGTGCGAACTCGACGTGCCCGTGCGGCGAGCCGACGGTCAGGAGGTCTCGAGCTCGCCGAGGCGCGCATAGGACGACGTGATGGCGGCGACCCGAGCGCGCCCGACCGCTCCCGCCGCGGTCAGCACCGACCCCGCCAGCACGCTGATCAGGCTCATGGCGGCCGCGTAGCTGTCGAACGGCGACGCGGACTCGATCGGGCACTCGATGACCCAGTCGAGCGCGGCGCCGTGTCGCCGTCCGGTCGGATCCGTGATGAGCAGCGCCCGAGCTCCGGATTCCACGACCGCCGCCACCATCTGGGCGAAGCGATCTGGACGTCGGCGGAAGCCGATGAGGATGACGACGTCGCCGGCGCCGAGCCCGGCGATCTCCTCGGAGATCGACTGGCCGGGCTGCGGGCCGAGCATCACCTCTTCGCGGACATGCGCGAGCTGCTGGCGGAGCTGGAGGGCGACCGGCGCGGCCGAGCGGAAGCCGACCACCAGCACGCGATCGGCGGCCTCGACGGCGGTCGCGACCGAGCTCAGGAGCGCAGGGTCGAGTCCTGCGTAGAGCCGCGCGAGATTCTGCTGGTCCAGCCGCAGCTGAGCGTCCAGCTCCGTTCCCATCCCGGTCTGCGCGGCGTCGACTGAGCCGAGCGCGACGGGGATGCCGCTGCTGCGCTCAGCCCGCAGCAGATCGCGCACCTCGTGCGATCCCGAGAATCCCAGACGACGGAAGAGCCGCGAGACCGTGGCCTTCGAGACGCCCGACAGCTGAGCGAGCTCGGTGGAGTTGTAGAGGGCGACGGAGTCCGCACGGTCGCGGATCAGATCGGCGACCCGCTGCTCCTGCGGCGAGAGGGTCGCGTAGGCCGAAGCGATCCGCTCGGTGAGCCCTGCACCCGCCTCGACGGTTCCCGCGGCGGTCACGCCGCCCTGCTCGGGTAGCCGTCGGCGACCGCCAGCACCGCGGCCTCGAACGCGTCGAGCGCCGCGGCGACATCGTCCGGGGTGACTGTCTCATCGGGGTGATGGCTGATGCCGTCGTTGCCGCAGCGGAGGAACAGCATCGCGAAGCCGGTGACGGCCTGCACCGCCATGCCGTCATGACCCGCGCGGCTCCAGAGGATCGTCGGATCGGCGTCGCCGGTCGCCCGGATGCCGGTCTCGACCGCGGCGCGGAGCAGCGGATCGCAGACCACCGCGTCGGCCCGGTAGAACTCGTCGACCTCCCAGCCGAGCCCCCGCTCGGCGCAGACCTGCAGGGCGAACTCGTCGATCCGCTCCCACGCCGCGTCGCGGTCGGCGTCGAATTCCGCGCGGAGGTCGAGCGAGAAGCGGGCGCGCCCGGGAACCACGTTGACCCCGCCGGGAAAGGCGCGCACCCGGCCGACGGTGCCGATGGTGCCGGTCTGCTTCGCGATCCTCTCGATCTCGACGATGATCTCGCTCGCGCCCACCAGGGCGTCGCGACGTCGTGCATAGGGGGTGCCGCCGGCGTGACCCGCACGGCCGGTCACGGTGAGCGCGAACCGACGGGCGCCCGCGATGGACGACACGGCGGCGAGTGCGCGATCGGCGTCCAGCAGATGCGGGCCCTGCTCGATATGCGTCTCGAGGTACCCCACCAGCTCCTCCGGTGCGCGGGCGGCGTCGCGGATGGCCGCCGGATCGAGACCGAAGTGTTTCGCGGCGGTGCGCATCGAGACGCCCTTGCGATCCTCGATCTCCCACCAGGCGTCATCCCAGGACCCGGCGAATGCGCGGCTGCCGAAGAGAGCGTTGCCGAAGCGGGTGCCCTCTTCGTCGGTGAAGCCGATGACCTCGAGCGCGAACGGCAGCCTGCGGCCGCTGCGGCGGATGCGGTCGACGACCTCGATTGCGAGCATCACGCCGAGCATGCCGTCGTATCGGCCCGCGTCGGTGACGGTGTCGAGATGGCTGCCGAGCACGAGGGCGGGCAGGTCGGGCTCGGCGCCCTCGAGTCGTCCGCACTGGTTGCCGATGGCGTCCTGCCAGGTCTCGAGTCCGGCTTCGCTCATCCAGGCCGCGGCGAGCGCATTGGCCACCTTGTGCTCGGCCGAGAGGTGGATGCGCTCGATGGCGCCCTCGAGGGAGCTGATCCGGGCGAGCGCCTCGCAGTGCGCGAGTGCACGAGCCGCTCCCGGAGCGACGGTGGTCGGGCCGTGCTTCACAGCGACGCCCCATTCACGCGGCGGCTGCTCTCACGCCGCATCGGAGTAGACGTCCTGGGCGGCTCCGGTTCCGCCGCCGGCGGTCAGCGTCACCCCGGCTCGACGCAGCACGGCCTCGAGCGCCGCGAGGGTCGTGAGCACCGTGTCCTTCCGGGCGTTGTAGCCCATGGTGCCGATCCGCCAGACCTTGCCGTGCAGCGGACCGAACGAGGTGCCGATCTCGATGCCGTAGTCGTTCAGCAGCTCGGCGCGGACGGCGTCGCCGTTCACTCCGTCCGGGATGTAGACGGCCACGACGTTGGTCATCTTGTGGGCGAGATCGCCGAAGATCGTCAATCCCAGGCCGGTGAGCCCGGCGAGCATCGCCGAGCCGTGCAGTGCGTGTCGAGCGATCGTCTCGTAGAGGCCCTCTTCGAGGATGATCCGGGCGCACTCGCGTGCGCCGTAGAGCATCGTCGTCGCCTCGGTGTGGTGGTTGAGCCGCTTCGGTCCCCAGTAGTCGAGGATCATCGCGAGGTCGAAGTAGTTGCTGCGGATGCGCTCCGCGCGCACCTCGCTGTCCGCGTCGCCCGGATCCAGTGAACGCAGCCCTGCTTCGATGCTCTTGCGTGACTCGATGACCGCGACCGCGCGCGGGGAGAGCGTGATCGGCGCGCTGCCGGACGGACCGCCGAGGCACTTCTGCAGACCGCCGGTCACCGCATCGAGCCCCCAGGCGTCGGTCTCGAAGCGGTTGCCGCCGATGGAGGCGGTGACATCCGTGTAGAACAGCACATCGTGCGCTCGGCAGATGGCGCCGAGCTCGTCGAGCGGCTGCGCGACGGTGGTGGAGGTGTCGCCGTGCACGACGGCGAGCAGCGTGGGCCGCACCTCGAGGATGGCGGCCTCGATCTGCTCGGGCGTGAAGACGGTGCCCCACTCGGTCTCGATCGTGTGCACCTCGGCTCCGCAGCGCTCCGCGATCTCGACGAGCAGATGCCCGAATCGGCCGAAGACCGGGACGAGCACGCGATCGCCGGGGCTGAGCAGACTCACCAGGGCTGCCTCGATGCCGGCACGGCTCGTGCCATCCACCAGCAGGGTGGCCTCATTCGCGGTTCGGAAGACCCCCCGGTAGAGCTCCTGCGTCTCGGTCATGTAGGCGGTCATCGAGGGGTCGTACTGTCCCACCAGCTGGGCCGACATGGCACGGAGCACCCGCGGGTCGGCATTGATCGGGCCCGGGCCCATCAGCAGGCGGGCGGGCGGATTGATCGGCAGAACGGCCACGTGATCCTCTCGGGCAATGAAACAGCTGTTTCACGACCGCATCCTACGCAACAGATGTTTCAGCCACGTTTCGCCTGACGCTGACGGGGCCCGTACCAAATCAAGGAGTTCTTCGATCTGAGGGCCCTGGATCCGCATGAAGAGACGGGCGAACGAAGAGATCTCCTTGACTTGGTCAGGCGGGGTCAGGCGATGGCGCCGACCCAGCGGCGGATGCCCTCGCCCGCCACGGCGAGCAGGACGACGGCGAGGCCGAAGGCGGTGGCGACGAGGTAGCCCTGAAGCGGGCCCTCGGCGTCGAGCATCGCGCCCGCGAGGGTCGCTCCCGCGGTGACCCCGATGCCGAGACCCGTCGAGGGATAGGCGAGGGCCTCCGTTGCGCGAGCCGGCGGTGACCTGTGCTCGACGAGGGCGAGACCTGCCACCACCATCGGTCCGACGACGAGGCCGAGCACGAAGCTCGCGGCCAGCAGCAGCATGCCGCTTTGGGTGGCCGGCAGCAGCACAGAGAGCACGCCGAGCAGCGCGGCGGCGACGAGGTAGCGCCGCCGCATGCTGATCCGGAACCGCAGGACACCGAACACCGTCGATCCGATCGCCATGGAAAGGCCGAGGATGCCGATCAGGGTGCCGCCCAGCACGGGGACGCCGACGTCGGCGGCCCAGCCGATGGCGGTCACGTCGAAGGCGCCGAACAGGCCGCCGATCGCGACGAAGGCGAAGCTGACCGGTAGCACCTCGACGGGCGGGAGCACGTCGCGGAGCGTCCGCTTCCGAGTACGTCGCGGCGCTCTCGGCGGCTCCGTGCGCGTCTGGACGAGCAGGATGACCGCGCCGACGACACCGAGGAGCAGCGCGACCGCGAGCCCGGCGGCCGGGTGGACGGACGCCGCCAGCAGGGTGACGACCGGCGGCGCGACAACGAAGGCCGACTCGTCGGCGACGGACTCCAGCGCGAACGCGGTGTGCACCCGCTTCTGGTCGACGAGCGCCCTCCAGCGCGCGCGGACCGCCGAGCCGAGATCGGGGGCGGATGCTCCGGTCAGCGCGGCGGACAGGAACCAGAGCGGGCGCGGAGCATCGACGGTCACGACCACGATGAGCATGGTCGAGGTGAGGATCAGGGCGATGAGCGAGAGCGCCAGCACCCTGGCCTGGCCGAAGCGATCCATCGCCGCCGACCAGGCCGGCCCCGAGACGGCGAGCAGGAGCACGAGCATCGAGGCGACGAGTCCCGCGGTCGCGTAGCTGCCCGATTCGGCGGACACCAGCAGGACGACACCGAGCGAGAGCGTCGCCCGCGGGTACCGGCCGAGGCCGCCCGCCACGTAGAACGCCGCGGCACCGGGCAGGCGCAGCAGCGCGGAGTACGGGGACAGGAAGGATCCGCGCGACTCATCGGAATGGCCGAGATCGGTGCGAGGGTCGACGCGAGGGTCGACGTTGACGTCGGAAGTTGGGCGGGCCACAGGGGTCTCGCTCTTCTGGTCGGTCGAAGGGGGACGGCTCCCACCGGCTATCGCCGACCCCTCCATGCTACGTCGGAGGCTCCCTCGCTCGGTCAGCTGTCGCGGATCAGGGTCCACCCGCGCGGATCAGGGCAGCAGGGTCCCGGCGAGATCGAGCAGGGCGAGGTCGGTGCCGGGCGATCCGATCAGTCCGAGACCGAGCGGAGCGCCGTCGACGGCGAGCAGCGGCGCGGAGATGCAGGGTGCACCCGCGACGCCCGCGAAGCAGGTCAGCTGCAGGGTCTGCATCCGGATGCGATCGATGGTGGCGGCATCCGCCGTGGTCTGCGGTGCACCGGACGCGGCCGCGGGCAGCAGCAGGACGGACTCCTGCAGGATCGCGCGGAGCTTCGCGCGCTCGGCGGCCAGAACGACTCGGGCCGCCGACTCCTGCTCCTCGGTCACGGCGGCGGCGAGGGCGAAGCGCTCCGCCACCGCTCCGCTGACCGCGCCGGGATGCGCGGACAGCCACGCGCCGTGCGCGCGCCACGCCTCGGCGGCCTGCACCGTCCGGAAGGCGGCGAAGGTCTCGGCCACTCCGGTCAGCGGCACCTCGATCGGCACGGGAAGGCGTCCCTCGCCGACGAGTTCGCCGAGGCCGGTCCAGAACGCGGAGCGGACATGCTCGTCGAGAGTGGCGAGCAGTGCAGGCGCCACGGCGATCTGCGTCGGGAGGGTGCCGGCGTCCGCGGGCAGTCCGACGCCCGCGACCCGTCGCAGCGTCGGCAGGTCTCGGGTCAGCCAGCCGACCGTGTCGAAGGACGGCGCGAGCGGCAGCAGCCCGTCCACCGGAACGGCCCCGTGGCTGGTGCGCAGCCCCCACAGCCCTTGGTACGAGGCGGGCACCCGGATCGAACCCGCGGTGTCGGTGGCGAGCCCGACCGTCGCCTGGCCCAGGGCGACGGCGGAGGCGGGTCCGCTCGACGACCCTCCAGGGATGGCCCCGGGCACGGCGACGTTCGGCGGGGTCCCGTAATGCGGGTTGACCCCGGCGATGCTGTAGGCGAACTCGTCGGTCCGTGCGATCCCGGTGACCGCCGCTCCCGCCGCGAGCAGCGTGGCGAGGGCCGGCGCGGTCGACGTAGCCGAATCGGCTTCGGCAAGGTAGCCGGGCACTCCCCCGCCCACCCGCTGCCCGGCGATCTCGAAGAGATCCTTGACGGCGATGGTCTCGCCGTCGAGCGCACCCGAGCCGGTGGCGTCGACGAGGGGCGTGCCGACCACCCGCCAGACCCGCGGATCGATGGCGGGGATCGCGCCGCTGACGTGGGCGGCGATCACCCGCCAGCCGTCGGCTCCCCGCCGCCAGACCTGCGTCTGCTGGCCGCGTCCGCCTCCCGCGGGGCGGAGCACGGCGACGACGGCGGCGAGTTCAGGGCTGAGGACGCGGACGTGCACACGATCCACCAGCCGCTTCGGCGCACCACCGCGGCCCCGCCGGAAGGCGGCGATCGCCTCATGAGAGACGAGCACGCCGCCGGCGTCGCCGCGCAGCGTGTGCGGGTCGTCCTCGAAGAGCAGGTCGAGCGTCGGCACGTCGTCCGCCATCAGCGCCTGCTCGTAGCGCCAGAAGGTGTCGACGAGACCGTCGGGAAGCGGCGCGTCCGACTCGATCGGCACACTGCGCTCAGTCATCGAAATCCGCCTTTCGGATTTTGGCGTGCACGCCCTTGACCACGTCGACGACCTGCGAGATGTCGAAGTCCGTGGCCGCGGAGAGATAGGCGAGGGCATTCGGACGGTCCATGCCCCAGCGGGCATGGATCAGCTCGATGGCGGCGCGGACCGCATGCTGCACCGCTTCGTCCAGGTCCTCGCTCAGGCCGGTCGGCACCAGGAACTCCGGGGTCTCGACGAGGGGTCCAGTCACCGTGCCGAAGTGCTCGAGGGCCTCGGCCGCCGGGGTCACGGTCAGTCGCAGGGTGGCCCGGAGCGACGCCTCGACGGCGGTCAGGGCGACCTCTCCATCGCCCTGCGCGAAGTGCGGATCTCCCGCATAGAAGAGAGCGTCGGACACCTGCACCGGAAGGTGCAGCACCGTGCCGGGAACGAGCAGCTTGATGTCGATGTTGCCGCCGAACGGGCCGGGCGGCACGGAGTGCGGCCGTTCGGCTCCCGCGACCGCGACGCCCATGAGTCCGAGGAAGGGCGCGAGCGAGAAGCGGGCACGCCGCTCCGAGTCGCCCCCGAAGGGCACCGTGCCGTGCAGCACGCCGCCCGCGTCGAGGAGCTGGCCGTCCGGCCCCGTCTCGATGGGCGAGAACACGCTCACCGTGATCCCGTCGGCCGGGTACTCGGAGGGAAGGGCGCCACGACCGTGGCGGTTCGATATGACGCCGTAGGGCACGCGCGGGGCCAGTTCGAGAACCTCGATGGTCAGCAGATCGCCGGGCTGCGCACCGCGGACGGCGATCGGCCCGGTGACGACGTGCGGGCCGTCCACGCCGAGCACGCGCGGATGGCTCGACGCGGCGAGTGCCACCGCGTCGTCGAGCACGTGCTCGCGAGGCACTCCATGGCCGGCGAAATAGCCGATCGGATCGCGTCCCTGGTCCTCGAGCACACCCTCGTGGCTGATGGTGTCGATGGTGACCGTCGCGCCCGAGTCGACCGTCAGGACGGGCGAGTCTGCTGCACAGGGCAGCCTGCCCCAGAAGAGCGCGCTCGGCTCGGCGGCCAGGTAGTGCTCGCCGGGGATGGGCCCGACCCCTGGCTGGAGCGCCTCGAATGCGGGCATGGCGTGGTCCTCCGGAGGGCCGCGGACGGGCGAATGGACCGGCGCGGTGCGCTCGACGCGGAGCACGGCCGGTGAGCCCCACGATATGCCCCTGGCGGATCGCGATCGTTACGGCGAGGAAACATCCCTCCGATTGGATGGGGTCGTGCGCCAACGCCTCCGCGGGAACCAAGACCGACTGCATCTCGTCCTGATGCTCGCCCTGACCTTCTCGACCGGCGTCGTCGACGCGGTGGGATATCTCGGTCTCGATCGGGTCTTCACCGGCAACATGACAGGCAACGTCGTGATCCTCGGCATGGCCCTGACCGGTGCGGACGATCTGCCGGTGGTCGGACCGATCATCGCGCTGGTCGGCTTCGTGCTCGGCGCGATGGTGGGCGGACGGGTGCTGCGCACCGCGGAGAAGGGCTGGACCGGACGGGCGACCTGGCTGCTCTCGGTGGTGGCGGCCCTGATCGTGCTGGCGCTCGTGCCGATTCTGGTCACCTCCGATCCGTATCCCGTCGCCGCCACCTTCACGGTGACAGGGATCCTCGGCGCGGCCATGGGCATGCAGGCGGGCGTCGCCCGACACCTGGGTGTCGCGGACGTGACGACCGTCGTGGTGACCTCGACGCTGGTCGGATTGGCCTTCGACTCGCATCTCGGGCGCCGGAACGGGCAGAAGTGGGTGCGCCGACTGCTCGCCGTCGTGCTCATCGCCCTCGGCGCACTGACCGGGGCGGCCCTGCTGCAGCTGCAGCTCGGCTACGGCATCGGACTGGCGGCCCTCATCACGGTGATCGTGGCGATCCTCGGTCATGTCGGCGCTCCGCGTCGGGGGGCAGCAGCCTCGGCCTGACGCCGAGCACGGGTCACGCGCGGTCTGAAGCACCGAGCGCTATCGGTGCACCCACCGCGCTCGGCCGCTACGACCGCGCGGGTGCAGCGCCAGTGTGGGCCGACCGCGCTCGTCTAGCTGCTGACGCTGAGCGGCTCGGCGATCTCCTCCAGCGACTTCCCGGCGGCCTCGACGCCGATGAAGGCCTCGACCAGCCCGGCGGCGATCATCAGTCCCGCGCCGATGAAGTAGCCTACGGCGACCATCTGGATGCCCTGCTCGATGAACTGGCCGAACAGGATCGGACCGATGATGCCGCCGAGTCCTGTGCCGATCGCGTAGAAGAACGCGATCGCCATGGCCCGGGTCTCCATCGGGAAGATCTCGCTGACCGTCAGGTAGGCGGAGCTCGCGCCGGCCGAGGCGAAGAAGAACACGATCACCCAGCAGACGGTGAGGCTCACGGCGTCGAGCACCCCGTTGCTGAACAGGATGCCGGTCACGACGAGGAGCACACCCGATCCGACGTAGCTGATCGTGATCATCACCCGGCGGCCGACCGAGTCGAAGAAGTGCCCGAGCAGGAGCGGGCCGAGGAAGTTGCCGATCGCGATCGGGATCAGCGAGTAGGGCGCGATGTTGTCCGGCACGTCGAGCAGGCTGGTCAGCACGAGCGCGTAGGTGAAGAACACGGCGTTGTACAGGAACGCCTGTCCGATGAACAGCGAGAGCCCGAGCACGAACCGCTTGGGGTACTGGGTGATCGCGACGCGGGCGATCTCGCCGAATCCGGTGTGCGCCCGCTGGTGGATCTTCATCTCGCCCTCGGGCGGCGAGATCTCCTTCCCGTCGTCCGCGAGGCTCTTCTCGATGTCGTCGACGATCTTCTCGGCCTCCTCGTCGCGGCCGTGGATGACCGCCCATCGAGGCGACTCGGGCACGTTGCGGCGAACAAGCAGGATGAACAGGCCGAACAGTGCGCCGAGTCCGAACGCCAGCCGCCAGCCGAAGTCGGCGGCGAAGATGTTCGTGTCGAGCAGCACGACCGTCAGGGCGGCGCCGAACGCGGTGCCGAGCCAGTAGGAGCCGTTGATGATCAGGTCGATGGTCCCGCGGCGACGAGCGGGGATGAGCTCGTCGATGGCGGAGTTGATCGCCGCGTACTCGCCGCCGATGCCCGCTCCGGTGAGGAATCGGCAGACGAAGAACCAGAGCGGATTGGGCGAGAACGCCGTCGCGACGGTGGCAAGCAGATAGAGGCCGAGGGTGACGAGGAAGAGCTTCTTGCGCCCGAAGCGATCCGTCAGATAGCCGAAGCCGAGCGCCCCGACGCAGGCGCCCGCGACGTAGATGGCTGCAGCGAGGCCGATCTGCGCCTCGGTCAGGCCGAGTCCGCTGCTGTCCTCGGTGAGCCGGCTGCCGAGGGCGCCGACGATGGTCACTTCGAGGCCGTCGAGGATCCAGACGGTGCCGAGTCCGATGATGACCAGCCAGTGGAACTTCCCCCACGGGAGCCGGTCCATCCGCTCCGGGATCGAAGTCGTGACGGTCTTCAGCGTGATCTCGGCCACAGCGCCTCCATGCGTTCTGGATTCTGCGCCAGCGGGTCCGTCCCTCGAGCGCTGCTGACACGCTACTCCCGCAAGGACCCCGCGCGGGGGCGTGCGATCAGTACGAGCCGCCGAACTGCTTGGGAACGAGATCGGCCTTCTCCGCGCCACTGCGCACGAGGTCGAGGATGACCGCAGCGACCTCCTCGGCGCTCTGCGGCTGGGGCCCGAGGCCGGCCGATCCGCTGTCGGCGGGACCGGCTCCCGCTCGGAGGGAGCTGTGGAACTCGGTCGCGGTGATGAAGGGGTAGACGGTGGAGACCGCGATGCCGTCGGCGGCGAATTCGGCGCGCGCGACCGCAGAGAGCATGTTGAGCGCTGCTTTAGAAGAGGCGTACGCGCCGGCGCCGGGCCGCACCATCAGGGTGGTGCCCGAGCTGACGTTCACGATGCTCCCGCCGCCTCGCGCGCGCATGATCGGGACGACGGCCTGCATCGCCACCATCGGCGCGATGACGTTGAGATCGAGGATGGCGCGGAAGTCGTCGGCGCGGACCTTCTCGATCGGCTCGTGCAGTCCCTGCCCAGCGTTGTTGATCAGCACGTCGATGCCGCCGAAGGCATCGACGCCGACCTGGACGGCGTGCCGGAGCTGCTCGAGGTCGGTCACGTCGCAGCGCACGGCGACAGCGCTCGGCAGCCGCTCGGCGAGAGCGGCGATCCTGTCCTCCCGCCGTGCCACGAGCACCAGCCTGGCTCCGGCCGCGGAAGCGGCCTCTGCGGTGGCCGCGCCGATCCCGGAGGACGCTCCGGTGATCAGGATCACTGCGTGGTCGATCTGCATCGTCTGTTCCCGTTCCCTGTTCCGGATGCGGACCGCCGAAGTCCGGCCGCAACCGTGCGTCAGGCTACGCCGACGACGCCGGGGCTTTGCTGGATCGAGGAAGGCCGGGTGCTCCGAGCTCCGCGTGCGTCGACGGGTCCGCGGTCGCTTCGACCGCCGGAGCCATCGTCGCGCGCGGGGGGATGCGGACGATGAAGACCGTGTCGCCCGGCTCGCTCGAGACCATGACCTGGCCGCCATGAGCCTCGACGACGGCCCGCACGATCGACAGGCCGAGTCCGGTGCTGCCGGTCGCCCGGTTGCGCGAGCTGTCCCCGCGTGCGAAGCGCTCGAACAGCGTCTCGGCGAGCGCCGGATCTATCCCCGGCCCGTCGTCGCTGACCCGCATCGTGACCGTGCCGTCGGTGGTCCGCTGGATGCTCGTGGTCACCGTCGTCCCGGCCGGCGTGTGCACGCGTGCGTTCGCCAGCAGGTTCACCAGCACCTGGCGCAGTCGCGGGTCGTCGCCGATCACGGTGACCGGCTCGTCCGGCAGGTCGAGCACCCATTCGTGGTCGGGACCCGCGACGTGCGCGTCGCCGACGGCCTCCACGGCGATGATCGACAGGTCGACCTCTTCGGCGCGCAGCTCGGGCTGGGAGTCGAGACGGGCGAGCAGCAGCAGGTCCTCGACGAGTGAGGTCATCCGGATGGCCTCCGACTCGATCCGGCCCAGGCTGTGCTCCACCTCGGGCGGCAGATCGCGCTGGGTGCGACGGGTGAGCTCGGAGTAGCCGCGGATGCTGGCGAGCGGCGTGCGCAGCTCGTGACTGGCATCGGCGACGAACTGACGGACCTTGTCCTCGCTGCGCTTGCGGGCGGCGAGGGCCGATCCGACGTGGCCGAGCAGCCGGTTGAGGGCGAAGCCGACCTGTCCGACCTCGGTCGTCGGGTCGATGTCCCGCTGCGGCACCCGGATCGACAGATCCACGTCCCCGCGATCGAGCGGCAGCTCGGTGACGCTGGCGGCGGTGCTGGCCACGCGATGCAGCGGCCTGAGGGCGACGTCGACGATGAAGGCCGCCGCGGCGCCGGCCAGCACGAGGCCGGCGGAGGTCACGAGCACGACGACGAGCGCGAGCTGCGAGACGGTGGCCTCGACGGCGCTGAGCGGAAGTCCCGTGACGATGGTGGATCCGTCGTCGCGCTCGACCGCGATCATCCGGTAGGTGCCGAGTTCGCCGCCCAGGTCGTAGGTGCGCACGACGCCGTCGGCCGCGATGCCGAGCACCACGTCCTCCTGCTCGGTGGTCAGTGTCTGGCGCCTGCCGGAGTCGTCGACGTAGCCGGAGGTCTGCACGGCCCCGGAGGAGATGGAGGCGACGACGGTGCCCGCGCCCTGGCCCGGCGCGTCGATGAAGCCCTCGCCGTCACCATCGGGGCGCGATGGGAAGTCGCCGTCCCTCGGACCGAAAGCACCCTGCGAGCGCGAAGCCGCGCTGGTCAGCGACTGGTCGAGCTTGCCGACGAGGTAGCTCTGCAGCACGAGCACGCTGACCAGTCCGATGACCAGTCCGACGCTCGCGAGAAGACCGACGACGATCAGGACGATCTGGAGCCGGAGACTGCGTCCGCGTCTCACGGCGCGGGCTTGATGAGGTATCCGGCTCCTCGCACGGTGTGGATCATCGGCGTGCGACCCTGGTCGATCTTGCGGCGCAGGTACGAGATGTAGATCTCGACGACGCTGGACTTGCCGCCGAAGTCGTAGCTCCAGACCCGGTCGAGGATCTGCGCCTTGCTGAGCACGCGGCGCGGGTTGCGCATGAGGTAGCGCAGCAGCTCGAACTCGGTGGCGGTCAGCTCGATCAGCTCACCGCTGCGGCTGACCTCGTGGCTGTCCTCATCGAGCGAGAGGTCGCCGACGACGATCACCGGGTCGTTCTCATCGGTGATCGAGACGATGGAGCGGCGGATGAGGCCACGGAGCCGTGCGACGAGCTCCTCGAGGCTGAACGGCTTGGTGACGTAGTCGTCGCCGCCGGCGGTGAGGCCGGTGATCCGATCGTCGAGGGAGTCCTTGGCGGTCAGGAAGAGCACCGCGGTGTCGGCGCCGTCGGCGCGGACCCGGGAGAGCACCTGGAGGCCGTCGATGTCGGGGAGCATGATGTCGAGCACGATGGCGTCGGGCTTGAACTCGCGGGCCAGGCTGATCGCCTGGCGGCCGTCGGGTGCGGTCTTGACCTCCCAGCCCTCGTAGCGCAACGCCATGGAGAGCAGGTCGGTGAGGGTCGGCTCATCGTCGACGACGAGGACGCGGATGGGCGATCCATCGGCCCGGCGCATGGGAGCGCGAGCGGCACGGGACGCGGTTTCAGAAGTTGCCATGAAATCGATTATCGACGCGATCCTACGAACTCCCTATGAGCGGGATATCCGTCGGCCTGGAATCGCATCAGCGCGGCACCCCGATGATCCGGATGCGCGATATGCGACCGCCGGATGCCGACCCGCCCCTCGGAGAACCCGTTCCCTTCGTATGCGGATCTTCCCCGCCTCATAAGCGCTCCATAGACGGCGTCCTTAGCTTCGCTCCTTGACACGAGGCGCAGCCCTGCCTCCGACGGCCCGGCGCCGAGCGCCCGCACGATCCATCTGCAAGGAGACACATGTTCGCCACCTACCTGCGACGGGAGCTTCTGGGGCGCAAGCGCCAGACCCTCATCATCGCCATCGGCATGGCGCTCGCCATCGCCCTCGTTATCGTCGTGAATGCCGTCGCGGCAGGTGTGCAGTCGGCGCAGGCCAGTGTGCTCCAGTCGGTCTACGGCGTCGGCACCGACATCACCGTCACCGAGGCGGCCGCTGCTCCCGCGGACGGTCAGGCGCCCGGGCAGCGGTTCGACTTCGGCGCGGCGGACGGAACCACGACCGACGGCACGACCGCGGTCAGCTCGTCCCGCCTCGAGGCCGGCCGCGGCACCACGACCTTCGATGCCGCCGCCGTCAGCACTGCCAGCGGCGTCGACGGCGTGTCGAATGCGGTGGGCGTGCTCTCGCTGACCAACACGACGTTCGACGGCCAGATCCCCGGTGGCGCGCAGGGGCAGCAGGGCGGCGCCCCGACCGATGCAGGAACGGGCACAGGAACCGGTACGACGGACGGCACCACCGACGGCACCCCGCCCACCGGCGGACCCGACGGCGCGGGCGGCAGCGCATTCAACCTCGACTCGTTCACCGTCCTCGGCTACGACCCCGCCGCTGATGCCCTCGGCCCCCTGACCGCCGTCAGCCTCACCGACGGACGCGCTCTCACCGCCGACGACGCCGGCACGGACAACGCGATCCTCGACAGCGACTACGCCACCTCCTCCGACCTCGCCGTCGGCGACACCTTCGACATCGCGGGCACCACGTTCACCGTCGTCGGCATCGTCACCTCGACGTCGGCGGACGGCGCGAGCGCCTCCAACGTCTACATCCCACTCGACGTCGCACAGACCCTCTCGGGCCTCGATGGCCAGATCTCCAGCGTCTACGTGCAGGCAGCATCCTCCGACTCGATCGACGCGATCAAGGCCGACCTCGAGACGGCGCTGCCCGACAACACGGTCAACACCCAGGCCGACCTCGCCTCGTCCGTCTCGGGCTCGCTGTCCAGCGCGTCCACCCTCGTCTCGAATCTCGGCACCTGGCTGTCGATCCTCGTCCTGGTGGCCGCCTTCCTCGTCGCGATCCTCTTCACCATCTCGGGCGTCACCCGCCGCACCCGCGAGTTCGGCACCCTCAAGGCTCTGGGCTGGAGCAACCGCCGGATCGTCGGCCAGGTCGCCGGCGAGTCCCTGGTGCAGGGAGCCATCGGCGGCGCCCTCGGCGTGGCCCTCGGCCTTATCGGGATCCTGGTCGTCAACCTGATCGCCCCGACCATCGGCGCTTCGACCACCTCGGTGCAGGCTGCCGGTCCCGGGGGCCCGGGCGGAGGCCGATTCGGCGCCGTCGCCAGCGCGGCGGCATCGGCCGACGTGACGCTGCAGCTGCCGTTCACCTTCGCGATCATCGGGATCGCCGTGGGCCTCGCCGTGCTCGGCGGCCTGCTCGCCGGCGCCTTCGGCGGCTGGCGCGCGGCTCGCCTGCGCCCCGCGGCCGCCTTCCGCTCGGTCAACTGACCGCGCCCGCATCCCTCACGCATACGACCAGGAGACAGACATGTACCAGCTCACCGGAGTGACGAAGAGCTACAGCCAGACCAAGCGGACCGTGACCGCGCTCAAGGACGTCGACCTCACGATCGCCGACGGCGAGCTCGTGATGATCCAGGGGCCCACCGGCGGAGGCAAGTCCACGCTTCTGCAGCTGCTCGGGGCACTCGACCGGCCGACCAGCGGGTCAGTGATGCTCGGCGACGCCGACCTCGCGAAGCAGGACGACCGCAAGCTCGGCGAGCTGCGGGCCAGCGAGATCGGCTTCGTCTTCCAGGGCTTCAACCTCATCCCGACCCTCACCGCGCAGGAGAACGTCGAGACCGCGCTCGAGCCGCTCAAGGTCTCCGGCCCCGAGCGGATCCGTCGTGCGAGGGAGGCGCTCGAGTCCGTCGGGCTCGCCGACCGGGCGACCCATCTGCCGAGCGAGCTCTCGGGTGGACAGCAGCAGCGCGTCGCCATCGCCCGAGCCCTCGTCAAGGAGCCGCGCGTGCTGCTGGCCGACGAGCCGACCGGCAACCTCGACGAGCAGACCCGCGACGAGATCATGGACCTGCTCGAGGGCCTCTGGCGCGACCGCGGTCTGACGCTCATCGTCGTCACGCACGACTCAGAGGTCGCCCGGCGATCGCCGCGCCGCCTGCGGATCAAGAACGGAACCGTCGCCGAGCGCTGAGCTCCTTCTCCTACGTTCCGGCTCCATGTGCACGAAACATCGTGCACATGGAGCCGGTTTCGTAGGTATCGATGGGCCGTCAGGCCGCCCGACGCCGCAGAGCCGCCTCCCACAGGTGCTTCTCGACCATTCCGGCCAGATCTCGCAGGCTCGCGAGCTCGGACGGCCGCATCATGCGCGGAACGCGATCGGTGATGCACAGCATGCCGACCCGGTAGCCGTCCCAGGTGTGGATCGGGAACCCGGCATAGAACCTGATGCCGTCCGGTCCCGCGATCTGCGGGTTGCCCGCGAGACGATCATCCTGGTGGGTGTCGTTGATGAGGGTGAGCTCATCGCTGCGCACGGCGATGTCGCAGATCGCCTCGGCGCGCGGGATCTCGGACCGGTCCGCAGGGACCGCCGCCTTCTGCCACTGACGACCACCCTCGATGATGTTGATCGACGCCCGGTCGGCTCGGAAGGCCGAGCGGGCCTGACGGACGATCATCTCGAGGGCGGCATCGACGTCGGTCTGCTCGAGTCGCAGGCACGCCAGAGCCCGCTGACGGAGCCTCTCGTCGACGGGTCGCTCCCGGAACGCCCGCGGGCCGACGATCGGATCGATCCGCTCGAGCTCGGTGAGCCGCGGGTGGAGGTGCGCGACGATCTCCGCAGCCCAGCTCCGGTAGGTCGAATTGTCGAAGCGCGTCCCGATCGCGGGTCCCTGCAGCTGCGGTGCCAGCGCCAGGTAGGAGATCCGCGTCGTCAGAGCGCATGCGCGGTCGGTGATCGCGCCCTGCTGACGAGCGAGGCGAGCGACGCGCCCTCTTCGGGAGAGATCTCCCGAGATCTCGATCATGGCCCGAGCGGAGTCGAGCACCATCACGGGCGCCGACTCGACGGTCTCGGCGACGAGCGTCCGGACCAGCGCGACCAACCGCGCCTGCCACGAACGGTCACCGACGCCTGCCATCGCCGGTCGCGCGCCGAGGACGACGACCACGGCGTCGTAGCGATTGATCCGGAGCCCGAGGAGCCCATGCAGGGCACGTGCGCTCGTCGGGTCGGGTTCCACCACGACATCGAGGTCGAGCCCACGGCCCGCGATCTGCGACAGGTGGTCGGCGACCTGACCCGGAAGCCCGAGGTTGTGGTCGCGCACGCCCTTGCCGACCAGCACGCCGCCTCCGAAGAGCAGCACGCGGTACGGACGCAGGCCCGGGCGACGCACGGCCGCGACGGCATCGGGCCGCACCTCGATGTCGTCGAGCTCGGGCGACCTGAAGTGCGAGGTCGGTGAATGAAGTGCCTCCCTCAGCGACGCGACGGCTCCCGTGCGTGCTGGATGTGCAATCAGCCTGGACATCGTGAGTTCCCCCTGACTCATACGACCCGACGCCGGTCCCCTGCCGGCATCGATCCATCTATTGCAGCAGCGGCCCGGGCCCGTCGGTGGGCTGGTTCCGCAGAGTCAAGTATTCGTCGTTGCGGAGGCAGTTCCATTCCCTACTTCGGGGGTGGGACGTCGGATCCGCTCGCTCTGAGCGGCGCCGCTTCCGGCGGAGGCCGCACGATCAGGTGCGCTGCGTGCGTGCGCGGTCCTAGGGCAGCGCCGGGCTCGATGACGGGACCAGGAGCTGGCGCGTCCGGGAGACGGCGACGACGCCGACGCCCATGACTCCGATGAAGCCGGCGATCGCCACGCAGTAGATGAGTACCGCCCCGTATCCTCCGGGCTGCGCCGGGTTGAGGAACGGATACGGGTACCAGCCGACGATCGGCCCTCGGATCAGCGTGTACACCAGCCAGGCCGCCGGGAAGGCGAGGATGGTCGCGAACCGCTGCCAGGCGATGCGCTCGCGCCCGGGCGCGAGCAGCCAGTCGAGCAGCAGGTAGATCGGCGCGAACAGGTGCAGCACCTCGTTCGACCAGGGCAGGGTCGTCGCCTGATCGAGCGAGATCCCCCGCAGCAGCAGGTTGTAGACGACGCCCGTCGTGACCATGTAGGTCGTCACGCTGCCGCGGACCAGCGTGTACCAGGACGGGGTCGAGGCGGGCCGGAGGCCGAACCAGGCACCGGCCAGGAGCACGATCGCGGCCATCGCATTGGAGAGGATCGTGAAGAAGCTGAAGAAGTTCACCAGGAAGTGGGGCACGTTCGGCACCCCGTAGTCGAGGCTGAACGCGAGCTGGCCGACGATCGCGGCGATGATGCCCCCGCCGGCGATGATGCGGAGGATGACGAACAGCACTCTCATGGCGTCAGTCTGGCTCACCGCCGCGCGTGGGGGCGAAACTCGTGCGTCCACGCACGATATCCGCGAACCCCGAGCGCGCGCTCGGGCATTGTTGCCACGCGGTGACACGACCGTAACCTCGCCGAATCATTGGCCAAGTTGACTGTGCTCACGTCTCCTCGGGGCTTCGCCGAGGTCGACCGCGACGATGTCGACGCCCCCTTTCGACCTCACTGGAGAAGGGTGTGCCGCGATGAGGGAGCCTGCCACGATGCTTGCGCCGACCACGGCTGTCGACCCGATGGCGCCTGCGAGGATGCGGGCGATGGCCGTCGCCTCCCCCGGCGGACCGGAGTCACTTCGGCTGGTCGAGATGCCGACGCCGACCCGCGTCGGGCATGAGGTGCTCGTCCGCGTGGTCGCAGCCGGAGTGAATCCTGTCGACGCCAAGTCGCGCGCAGGCGCAGGCGTCTCGCCCGGGTCGGACTGGCCGATGGTGCCGGGCTACGACTTCAGCGGGGTCGTCGTGCAGACGCCGTACGAGGCGTTCCCGCTCAGCCCCGGCGACGAGGTCTTCGGGATGACCGCCTTCCCGCGCACGGGCGGCAGCTACGCCGAGTACGTCTCGGTGCCCGCATTCAGCGTCGCCCGCAAGCCCTCCGTCCTCAGCCATGCCGAGGCAGCTGCTGTCCCGCTCGCTGCGCTCACCGCATGGGGCGCCGTGGTCGACCTCGCGAAGGCGCACGAGGGCCAGAAGGTCCTGATCCATGCGGGCGCCGGAGGCGTCGGCCATCTGGCGGTGCAGATCGCCGCCTACTTCGGCGCGGAGGTCGTCACGACCGCGTCCCCCAAGAACGCCGAATGGCTGCTCGAGCTCGGCGCATCCCGGGTCATCGACTACACCACGACGGAGTTCGAGGACGAGCTCGCCGACCTCGACGTCGTCATCGATGGGGTGGGCAACGCGAAGCACAGCACCGGGTCGCGGTCTCTCCAGGTGCTGCGACCCGGCGGACTCATCGTCTCGCTGCCGTCGGCCGGCTGGCCGACGATGATCGAGGACGCCGCAGCCGCCGGCATGCGCGCCACGCACTACTTCGTCCAGCCCGATGCGGGAACGCTCTCGGTCATCGCACGTCTGATCACCTCGGGCGATGTGCGGGTGACCGCAGACACCGTGCTTCCGCTCGAAGAGGCCGAACGCGCGCACATCCTGATGGAGAGCGGTCACGTCCGCGGAAAGATCGCGCTCAAGGTCAGCGACTACTGACCCGGCCCTCCACCGTTCAGGCGATCCTCCCGGTTCAGGCTTTCGATCGCCGTTCAGGCGGAAATCGCCTGAACGGTGCTCGAAAACGCAGAATCGCCTGAACGGTGAAAGAGCGAAGCTGATCGGCCGCGATCAGGGCTCGACGAGGCGCTCGAGGACGAAGTCATCGTGCCGCTCCGGGCCGACCATGAAGTGCTTCGTGCCGACCACTCGAAAGCCGCTCTTCTCGTAGAAGCGCCGTGCCCGCCCGTTCTGCTGGTTGACCCCGAGCCATACCGACTCCGCCGGGCCCCGTGTCGCGGCTGCGAGGACCGCCGCCATCAGCGGCGCGGCCACTCCCCCGCCATGCCGGTCGGGCAGGACGTAGAACTTGCTGAGCTCGACCGTCGGCCTGTTCGCGACCGCCGCGGCCACCTCGGCGTCGGTCGGATCCGTGAAGACGAGCATCGCGTAGCCGAGCGCCAACGATTCGCCCGGTCGGATGACCTCCTCGACGAGCAGGAGCATCCGCTCGTCGTCGGCGAGATAGGCGTCGAAGCGCGAGACGCTGAGATGGTCGGCGATGAACGCGGCGATCGACTCGGGCGCGGTACCTGGCGGGCAGGCGAGCGGGAACGTCGCCGCCGCGACATCGGCGAGCAGTGGGGCGTCGGAGGCACCCGCCTCGCGGACCTGAAGCGTCATGGCTCCATCCTTCCCGTAACGCCGACCCGTAACGCCGACCCGTAACGCCGAACTGCCCAGTTCTGCTGCCCGAATGCGAATTCAGGCGGCGGAACTGGGCAGTTCGGATGTACGGCTGGTTCAGCTCGCGCTGGATCGGACCGCGTTGGGTCAGATGGCGGAGACGTCCAGTGGGATGCCCGGACCGAACGTGGTCGAGAGCGCACCCTTCTGGATGTAGCGGCCCTTCGAGGACGACGGCTTGAGGCGGACGATCTCCTCGAGCGCGGCCCGGAGGTTGTCGCTCAGCTGCTCCTCGGAGAAGCCCGCCTTGCCGACCACGAAGTGGACGTTGGCGTGCTTGTCGGTGCGGAACTCGATCTTGCCGCCCTTGATCTCCGTCACGGCCTTGGCCGCGTCGGGGGTGACCGTTCCGGTCTTCGGGTTGGGCATGAGGCCGCGGGGGCCGAGCACGCGGCCGAGGCGGCCGACCTTGCCCATGAGCTCCGGAGTGGAGACGGCTGCGTCGAAGTTGGTGTAGCCGGCGGCCACCTTCTCGATCAGCTCGTCGCCACCGACCTCGTCGGCGCCGGCGGCGAGAGCGGCCTCGGCGGCCGGACCCGTCGCGAACACGATGACGCGGGCGGTCTTGCCGGTGCCGTGCGGGAGGTTGACGGTGCCACGGACCATCTGGTCCGCCTTGCGGGGGTCGACTCCGAGCTTCAGCGCGACCTCGACGGTCGAGTCGAACTTGGCGGAGCCGGTCTCCTTGGCGAGGCCGACGGCCTCGTCGGGCGTGTAGAAACGACCCTCTTCGAGCTTCTCAGCGGCGGCGCGGTAGGCCTTTGACTTCTGTGCCATGTCTTCTTCCCCGTCCCTACTCGACCGTGATGCCCATGGAACGGGCGGTGCCTGCGATGATCTTCGCCGCAGCGTCGATGTCGTTGGCGTTGAGGTCGGGCTGCTTGGTGAGGGCGATCTCGCGGACCTGGGCCTGCGTGAGCTTGGCCACCTTGACGGTGTGCGGGGTCGAGGATCCCTTGGCGACGCCGGCCGCCTTCTTGATCAGCTCGGCTGCCGGGGGCGTCTTGAGGATGAACGTGAACGTCCGGTCCTCGTAGACGGTGATCTCGACGGGGATGACGTTGCCGCGCTGCGACTCGGTCGCGGCGTTGTACGCCTTGCAGAACTCCATGATGTTGACGCCGTGCTGACCCAGTGCCGGCCCGATGGGCGGGGCGGGGTTCGCGGCGCCAGCCTTGATCTGGAGCTTGATGAGCCCCGTGATCTTCTTCTGACGTGCCATTGGTGTGTTTTCCCTTTCATTCGAGCGGCCGGAGCCGCTCTCCCGCGATCCCGGCCTTTCCGGAATGCGGTGGTCTGCGCGCGTGCACGTCCCGCTCCAAGCGGGGCCTCACGCGGAGGTGCTGCTGTGCTCCAGAGGACTAGAGCTTGGTGACCTGATCGAAGCTGAGCTCGACCGGCGTCTCGCGCTCGAACAGCGAGACGAGCACCGTGAGCTTGCCGCTCTCGGGCTTGATCTCACTGATCGTACCGGGAAGACCCGCGAACGAGCCCTCCTTGATGGTGATGGTCTCGCCGATCTCGAAGTCGACCTCGGCCGGCAGCTGACGGGCTGCGCTGGCTGCGGTGCGTCCACCGGCGCCTGCCTTCGCAGGAGCCTCGGCGATCTGGACGGTGCTCTTCAGCATGTTGAACGCCTCGTCGAAGCGCAGCGGGGTCGGGTTGTGCGAGTTGCCGACGAAGCCGGTCACACCGGGGGTGTGCCGGACGACGGACCACGAGTCCTCGTTGAGGTCCATGCGGACGAGCACATATCCGGGGATGCGCACGCGGTTGACGAGCTTGCGCTGGCCGTTCTTGATCTCGACGACGTCCTCCATCGGGACCTGCACCTCGAAGACGGCGTCCTCCTGGCCGAGCGTGCCCTTGCGCTGCTCGATGTTGGACTTCACGCGCTTCTCGAACCCGGCGTAGGAGTGGATGACGTACCACTTGCCCGGCTTGGCGCGCAGCTCCTGGCGGAACTCCTCGTAAGGGTCGATCTCGACGGGCTCGGCGTCGGCGGAGTCCGTGTCGGCGTCCGCTTCCGCGATGTCCTCGGCGGTGGCGGGCGTGACGTCGGGCTCGTCCTCGGCGGCCTCCTCGGCGGCGATCTCGGCCTCGTCGTCGGTCGCGGTCACCGCGATGTCGGCGTCGTCGACGGTGTGCACCTCGAGCGCCTCGTCCACGACGGCGTCGGCCTCGGGGTCCGCAGACAGCTCGATCTCGTCGAGGGCCTCTTCGAGGTCGTCCTCCTCGTCGCTGTCGCTGACGATCGACAGCGCCTCGTGCTCAGCGGACTCGCTGGCCTCCTCGTCGGAGCCGAGCACGTTGCCCTCTTGGGCCTCGTCCTCCTCGGAGGACTGCTCGGCTGCGGTGGCAAGGTCGATGTCGTCGCGGTACTCGCGCTCTGAGTCAGACACGTTCTGAGTTCTCTCTTCCTGCGCGGCCTCGGGTCGGGCCGCTCTGGTAGTGCTCGGGGCTCCGGGTCGGGAGCCCGTCGTGGGACGAAGCTGTATGGCTGAGTGCGGGGCCGGCTGTCCGGCTAGGGGGTCGGCGTGCCGAACACGAAGACGACCAGCAGCCCGAAGACCCAGTCGAGCGCTCCGACCACGGCCATCATGATGATCACGAAGACCAGGACGACGGCTGTGAAGCCGAACAGCTCGCGCCTCGTGGGCGTCACGACCTTGCTCAGCTCGGCGATGACCTGCCGGATGAACAGCGCGATGCGAGCGAAGGGCGAACGCTTCGCCTGCCGCTCCTTCCGAGCGATGGCAACGACATCCTCGCTGGGTTCGTCGATGACCTTTCGCGCCACGGACGCTCCTTCGATCGTTGCCACTGAATTGTTCGTGCTGATTGCTCGTGTTGCCGGATATCGCTGCGCTTCGAGAAGCTGCAGGGCGGACAGGACTTGAACCTGCAACCTGCGGTTTTGGAGACCGCTGCTCTACCAATTGAGCCACCGCCCTATGAAGGAATTCGCATGGCTTCGCCACGGGCTCGATGGCCTGTGAGAGTGGAACAGTTCCGCCGATGGGCGTGGCAAAGCCTGGCTTCTTCCAACCAGTACCGGAAAGCTTAGCATCGACCGCCGTCCCCCGGCATTGTGGGACCGCGACGCGCGGAGCCCCGAAGCTAAGCTGAAGGCCATGCCCACCAGCACCACGCCCGCCGCCGCGCCCGCCCCCGTCCTGCCCCGACTCTCGCCGCGGATCGCCGCGATCAGCGAGTCGGCGACGCTCAAGGTGGACAGCAAGGCGAAGGCGCTGCAGGCGCAGGGGCGCCCCGTCATCAGCTACGCGGCCGGCGAGCCCGACTTCGCCACTCCTCGACACATCGTCGAGGCTGCGGCGGCAGCCGTGCAGGACCCCAAGAACTACCGATACACCGCGGCCGTCGGCCTGCCCGACCTACGCGAGGCGATCGCGGCCAAGACCTTGCGCGACAGCGGCCTCGAGGTGTCCCCCTCGCAGATCATCGTCACCAACGGCGGCAAGCAGGGCGTCTACCAGGCCTTCGCCACCATCGTCGGAGAGGGCGACGAGGTGCTGCTGCCCGCGCCGTACTGGACCACCTACCCCGAGGTGGTGAAGCTGGCAGGCGGCGTGCCCGTCGAGGTCTTCGCCGGAGCCGACCAGGACTACCTCGTCACCGTCGAGCAACTGGAGGCCGCACGCACGCCGCGCACCAAGGTGCTGCTGTTCGTGTCGCCCTCGAACCCGACCGGATCCGTCTACTCGAGGGAGCAGACCACGGCGATCGGCGAGTGGGCCGAAGCGAACGGACTCTGGGTCATCACCGACGAGATCTACCAGAACCTCGTCTACCCCGACGGACTCGCGGCCGGCGAGATCCCCAAGGCCGCGCTCTCGATCGTCGAGGCCGTCCCCGCCCTGGCCGACCGGACGATCCTCGTCAACGGGGTCGCGAAGTCCTACGCGATGACCGGATGGCGTCTGGGCTGGATGATCGGCCCGGCCGATGCGATCAAGGGCGCCGCGAACCTGCAGAGCCACCTCACCTCCAACGTCTCGAACATCTCGCAGCGCGCGGCGATCGAGGCGCTCAACGGCCCCCAGGACGAGGTCGAGCAGATGCGTCAGGCGTTCGACCGCCGTCGCAGGCTGATCACCGCGGAGCTGAACAAGATCGAGGGAATCGTCACGCCGCTGCCCGAAGGCGCCTTCTACGTCTACCCGGACGTGTCGGGGCTGCTCGGCCGCACCTGGGGTGGGGTCACGCCGACCACCTCGCTCGAGCTGGCCGACCTGATCCTCGACCAGGCCGAGGTCGCAGCCGTTCCGGGCGAGGCGTTCGGCCCGAGCGGCTACCTCCGCTTCTCCTACGCTCTCGGCGACGACGCCCTGCTCGAAGGCATCCAGCGCCTCCAGCGCCTCTTCGCCTGACCCCTCCTTCTCTCCTACGTTCCGGCGCCATGTGCTCGAAATTCCGTGCACATGAGTCCGGTTCGTGCACATGAACGCCTCCTCAGGAGGATGACCGGCATGCAGTCCAACACCCTGGACGCGGCAGATCCGCTCGCCGCCTTCCGCGCGCGGTTCATCGAGGCACCTGATGTCGTCGCCTACCTCGACGGCAACTCGCTCGGTCGCCCGCTGCAGGTGAGCATCGACGCCCTCACGGAGGGGGCGACGACCGCATGGGCGCAGCGCCTGATCCGCAGCTGGGATGACGGCTGGATCGAGCTGCCCGTCACCCTCGGCGATCGGATCGCCGAGGCCGCGCTTGGCGCCGCGCCCGGCCAGACGGTGGTCGGCGACTCCACGACCGTCCTGCTCTACAAGCAGGTGCGCGCCGCCCTCGCCCTGCGCCCCGACCGGGACGAGCTGATCGTGGCCGTCGACGACTTCCCGACCGATCGCTACGTGCTGGAGGGCATCGCGGCAGAGCGCGGCGCGACCCTGCGCTGGATCCCTAGCGGCGACGTCAGCCCGGATGCCGTCGCCGCTCTGCTCGGCACGCGCACGGCCGTTGTCGTGCTCTCGCACATCGCCTACCGGTCCGGCGCGATCGCCGACGTGCCGGCCATCACGGCTCTCGCCCACGACGTCGGCGCCCTGGTGATCTGGGACCTCTCGCACAGCGTGGGCGCATTCCCCATCCAGCTCGACGAGTGGGATGTCGACCTCGCCGTCGGCTGCTCCTACAAGTACCTCTGCGGTGGTCCCGGAGCTCCCGCCTTCGCCTACGTCGCATCCCGACACCTGGACGAGATCCGCCAGCCGATCCAGGGCTGGCTCGGCGGAGCGGAGCCGTTCGCGATGGGACCGGGCTATCGGCCCGGCCCCGGCATCCGCCGGATGCTGAGCGGCACGCCCCCGATCCTGTCGCTGCTCGCGCTCGGCCCGGCGGTCGACACCGTCGCGGAGGCGGGGATCGAGCGGATCCGCGAGAAGTCCATCGCGCTCACCGAGCACGCCATCGGGCTGGCCGACGAGCTCCTGCCCGACGCGATCCTTGCCACGCCGCGCGATGCTCGCCGCCGCGGCGGTCACGTGACCCTCGATCACCCCGACTTCGAGGCGATCATGCCGAAGCTGTGGGAGCGAGGCGTGATCCCGGACTTCCGCCGGCCCACCGGGATCCGTCTCGGTCTGTCGCCGTTGTCGACCTCGTTCGCCGAGGTCGAGTCGGGCATCCGTGCGATCGCGGAGGAGCTCTCGGAGGTCTGAGGGCGACGCTCGGAGCGCACCCGCCGACCACGGGCACGAAACCGGCATCAGGTGCAGGGAATTTCGAGCACATGGCGCCGGAACGTAGGTATCCACCGGTCGGTGGATGGGGGCTCACCCGGATGAACGCTGGTTCTTCGCGCCCCGTGCGGCGAGAGTTGCAGCGTGAACAACATCGCCCTCCCGGACGCGGTCGTCAGCGTCCGCGATCTCGCCAAGCGCTACGGAGCGTTCGAAGCCCTCCGCGGCGTCTCCTTCGACATCCACCGCGGCGAGACCTTCGCGCTGCTCGGTCCCAACGGCGCCGGCAAGTCGACCACGATCGAGATCCTCGAGGGCTACCGCGACCGCAGCTCCGGCGCCGCCTCCGTGCTCGGCACGGATCCGCAGTCGGGCGGGCTCGAGTGGAAGTCCCGGCTCGGGATCGTGCTGCAGAGCACCGGCGAGCAGGGCGACGTCACCGTGCGCGACCAGCTGGCGCACTTCGCGTCCCTCTATCCGAACCCCCGTGGAGTCGATGAGACGATCGCCGCGGTCGGCCTCGCCGACAAGGCGCGCACCCGCATCCGTGCGCTGTCGGGCGGTCAGCGCCGCCGCGTCGACGTGGCTCTCGGCATCATCGGACGCCCCGAGCTGCTCTTCCTCGACGAGCCGACCACCGGCTTCGACCCCGAGGCCCGTCAGCAGTTCTGGTCGCTCGTGCATCAGCTCAAGGCGGAGGGCACCACCATCCTGCTCACGACCCACTACCTGGACGAGGCCGCCCAGCTCAGCGACCGCGCGGCCGTCATCGCGGGCGGCGAGCTCGTGGCCATCGGAGCCATCGATGAGATCGGCGGCGCCGAGGCCCGCGTGCCTCTCGTTCGATGGACGGAAGGCGGCACCCGTCATACGGAGCGCACGCGTACCCCGGCCGGCACGGTCGCCTCGCTGAGCGCCCGCCTCGGCGCGGAGCCGACCGATCTCGAGATCTACCGGCCGAGCCTCGAGGACATCTACCTCGATCTTGTCCGGGAGAACGCCGAAGCGGCTGCCGCCGAGATCGACGCCGACGGTCCCACCAGTCCGACCACCCGCCCGTCCGCAACGGACCCCATCACGGAAGGCGCATCCGCATGACCGCACTCGCCCCCGCCGCGTCACCGGCGCGGACTCCGCTCGGCAGCTCGATCGCCCGCACTCTGCGGCTGGGCGTGCTCCGGGCCGGCTACGAGATCCGCGTCTACTTCCGGCAGGCGGACGCGATCTTCTTCACCTTCCTCTTCCCCGTGCTGCTGTTCGGCATCTTCTCGGTGGCCTTCAGCGGCCAGGGCAACATCGGCACGGCGCCCGATGGCTCGGGCGGGATCAGCCAGGGCGCCTACTACCTGCCCGGCATGGCCGCCGCGGGCATCCTGCTCTCCGGAGTGCAGAACCTCGGCGTCGACATCGCCAACGAGCGCAGCGACGGCACGCTCAAGCGCCTCGCCGGCACCCCCCTGCCTGTGGTGTCGTACTTCCTCGGCAAGATGGGCCAGGTCCTCGTCACCGGCATCCTGCAGCTCGCCCTGCTGATCGTCATCGCACGAGTGGCCTTCGGCGTGGAGCTCCCCACCGATCCCGCCAAGTGGCTCACCTTCGCCTGGGTGTTCCTGCTGGGCATCGGCACGTCTGCCGTGCTCGGCATCGCCATCTCCCGGCTGCCCCGTCGCGGAAAGAGCGCGACCGCGGTGATCATCCCGATCGTCCTGGTCCTGCAGTTCATCTCGGGCGTCTACCTCTCGTTCACGATGCTGCCCGTCTGGCTGCAGGACGTCGCGAACGTCTTCCCGCTCGCCTGGCTCGCGAAGGGCATGCGCTCGGTCTTCCTGCCGGAGTCGTTCGCCTCGGCGGAGGCCGGCGGTGCGTGGCAGCTCGGAACGGTGGCCGTCGTCCTGCTGCTCTGGCTGGTCGTGGGTATCGTCGTGAGCCGATTCACCTTCCGGTGGATCCGGAAGGACAGCTGACCCGATGACGAAGGGCGAGGGAACCGCGTCCGGATCTGCGCGCGCCACAGGCGCAGGCACAGGCGCAGGCACAGGCGCAGCTGCGTCGAGCGCCGCCCCCAGCGAGTGGCATCGGCGCGCGCTGCCGTGGTGGCACCTCGCCTTCGGCCTCGGCCCTGCGGCCACCCTGGGATTCTGCGCGGTGTTGGCGGACGACGACGCCGTCCCTCTGGCAGCCGTCGCTCTGCTGTCGATGACCGTGCTCTGGTTCGCCTTCGGCCGGCTGTCCTTCGGCAGCCGCACCGCGCGGATGGTGTTCCTGCCGCTGCTGATCCTGGCTCTCACCGTGGCCATCGCCGCCGCACCGAACGCCGCCGTGATCCAGTGCCTGGTGTTCCCCTTCATCTGGGTCTCGATCGACGGCCTCCGCTCGGCGCTGATCGGCAACGCCTTCGTCGCGATAGGCGCGTTCGTCGGCTTCTCCGTGGCCCAGCGGGGAACCGAGTACGGCTACGCCACCGCCGCCGCCATCTCCCTCGTCTCGGTCGCATTCAGCGTGCTGATGGGTCTCTGGATCACCCGGATCACCGTCTGGGGCCACGAGCGCGGGCGCCTGCTGGAGGAGCTGACCGATGCGCAGGCCGAGCTCGCCGCCGCGAACCGCGAGCAGGGCATCGCCTCGGAGCGGGAACGGCTGGCGCGCGAGCTGCACGACACGATCGCGCAGAGCCTCACCGGGCTCGTCATGGTCGCCCAGCGGGCGAGCGCCGCGCGCAACCTGGACCCCGCGGTCCGCGCGGACCTCGAGCTGATCGAGTCGATCGGCCGCGAGACCCTCGGCGAGACCCGTGCACTCGTCGCCTCGTCGGCCAGCGTCCGAGTCGAGGGCGGCCTGGCCGCCGCCGCCTCCCGACTCTCGGCACGGTATCGCCGCGAGACCGGGATCGACGTCGACCTCGACATCCGCGCGGCTCCATCCGAGCTGGACCGGGAGCTCGAGGTGGTCGTGCTGCGCTGCATGCAGGAGGCCCTGGCCAACGTCCGCAAGCACGCCGCCGCATCCCATGTCGTCGTGCGCATCGATGCCGACACCGAGACGCTCGTCGTCGAGGTCCTCGACGACGGAGTCGGCATCTCTGTGGCCGACGCCGAGACCGCCGGCGGCTTCGGTCTCAGCGGCATGCGCGAGCGGCTCGCCCTGGTCGGCGGCCAGGTGACCGTCGCTCCGCGCAGCACCGGCGGCACGTCGCTGCGCGCGACGATCCCGCTCGTCAGACCTTCGGCGCCGAACGGGGCTGCGGCCGACGGGGCAGCGGGCGACAGGACGGCCGCCGACAGGACAGCAGCGAACGCGGCAGCGGTTCAGGTGTCGGAGAGGCGTGCCCGAGCGGAGACCCAGCGCGAAGTGACTCCCGCATCGGATCCGGCCAGTCGGTCGGAGGTGGACGCATGACGATCCGCGCCCTGGTGGTCGACGACCACCCGATCGTCCGAGGCGGGATCGTCGCCCTGCTGTCCTGCGACCCCGAGATCGAGGTGGTCGGCGAGGCAGCCGACGGGCTCAGCGCCGTCCGGCTCGCCGCAGAGCTCTCCCCCGACATCGTGCTGATGGACCTTCAGATGCCCGGCCTCGACGGGGCCGCGGCCACGGAGCGCATCCTCAGCGCCGATCCCGGCATCCGCGTGCTGGTGCTGACCACCTACGAGTCGGACGATCAGATCCTCGATGCGATCGGCGCGGGCGCGAGCGGCTACCTCCTCAAGGCGGCGCCACGCGATGAGATCCTCGCCGGCGTGCACTCGGTGGTCGCCGGCGACACGGCGCTGTCACCCTCGATCGCCAAGACCCTCGTGGGGCAGGTGCGCAGGCGGAGCGCCGAGCCCGAGGCGTCGCTGACGGCACGGGAGCGCGAGGTGCTGGCACTCGTCGCAGCGGGCAACAGCAATCCGCAGATCGGCGCCGCGCTCTTCATCGGCGAGGCGACCGTGAAGACGCACCTGCTGCACGTCTTCGAGAAGCTGGGCGTCTCGGATCGCACCCGCGCCGTCACCAAGGCGTTGGAGCTCGGCATCCTCTAGCCCGAGCGCGCGTGGGGACGTCCCAGACCGGACCGCGGCTGTACCGATAAGCGGACTCGCAGCCCATTCTGGCCGCTTCAGGCCGCTGTGAGGCCTCCAGTCCGCTGATCGGTACACCCACTCCGCTGATCGGTGCGCCCACTCCGCTGATCGGTACGCGAGGACCCACCGAACTTCCCCGTCAGGCGTTCTCCTTGCGGAAGGTGCGGGTGCCGACGTACAGGCCCGCAGCGAACAGGACGACTGTCCAGACCGATCCCCAGAGCACGGCGCTGCTCGCGAAGACGCCGGTGAAGACCTCGCGGACGGCGTTCACGACGTACTTCACCGGGATGAAGTCGCTGGCGATGATCAGCCAGTCGGGCGCCCCCGACCTCGCGCTGATGGGCAGCAGGATGCCCGCCAGCAGCAGCACCGGCAGGGAGATGCTGTTGAGGATCGGCGCCATCACGTCCTCGCTCTTCACCGTGAGGGCGAGCGCGTTAGACCCCGCGGAGCAGGCCGCCCCGAGGAGGATGACCAGGAGGAGACCGAACAGCATCCCTCCGATCGATCCGCGGAGCCCGAACAGGAAGCCGATCGCGATCAGCACGATCCCCTGGACGGCGAGCAGCACGACGTCGCGGAGCACGCGGCCGAGCAGGAGCGCGGTCCGGCTGGCAGGCGTCACCCGCTCGGCCTCGATGACGCCGTCCCGCCACTCGGAGATGAGGCCGAAGCCGGCGAACAGCGCACCGAACAGGCCGAGCTGCACGAGGAGCCCGGGCACGAAGAACGTGTAGGCGTTGTCGGCGCCGATCTGAGCGGCGAGCGGCTCGAGCAGCGGACCGAAGAGGGCCAGGTACAGGATCGGCTGAGTCAATCCGATGATGACCCACGCGGGATTGCGGAGGTTCATCCGCATCTGGCGGCGCCAGACGACGAAGGTCTCGTTCCAGAAGCGCATCTCACGCACCCTCTCGCAGGGATCGACCGGTCAGATTGAGGAAGACATCATCGAGGGTGGGGCGGCGGACCTCGACCGCTTCTGGTACGACGCCCTCGGCGTCGAGCGCACGGATCAGCCCCGGCAGCTCGCGCCCTGCCGTCGGCGTTCGGACCGAGATGACGAGCTGGTCGATCGTCGTGTCACCGAGCGCGGAGAGCACGCGACGGGCCGCCGCAACGTCATCTGCGGATCCCACGGTCAGCTCGATCAGGTCGCCCGAGACCTCGCGCTTGAGTGCCTCAGGAGTTCCGCTCGCGACGATCGAGCCATGGTCGATGACCAGGATCCGATCGCACAGCGCGTCGGCCTCGTCGAGGTAGTGGGTGGTCAGGAAGACGGTGCTGCCGAGCCGCTGACGGAGGTCGGAGATGTGCATCCACAGGTTGGCGCGCGCCTGCGGATCGAGACCGGTGGTCGGCTCGTCGAGGAACACGAGGGTGGGGTCATGCACCAGCCCCATGGCGATGTCGAGCCGCCTGCGCTGGCCGCCGGAGAGCGTCTTGGGCGCACGCTCCCACATGCCGTCGAGCTCGAGCTGCTCGAACAGCTCCCTGCCCCGCCTCTCTGCCTGGGCTCGCGGGATCCCGTAGAGCAGACCGTGATCGACGACCTCCTCGCCGGCCCGCGCATCGCCCGAGGTGGATCCGCTCTGGGAGACGTAGCCGATGTTGCGCCGCACCTCGCTGGCCTGAGTGGCGACGTCGAATCCCGCGACCTGGGCCGACCCCGAGGTGGGCTTGAGCAGAGTCGTCAGCATGCGCAGCGTGGTGGTCTTGCCTGCGCCGTTCGGGCCGAGGAAGCCGACGATCTCGCCTTCGTCGACGTCGAGATCCACGCCGGCGACCGCGATGACCTCGGACCTCTCCCTGCCCCGCTTGGTGGAGAAGGTGCGCGCCAGCTGGCGGGCGGTTATCACGGACATCCGGTCTCCGTTCGGTCGCGAGGTGTGAAGCCGTTCCTAACGCATGCCGCGGACATCCGCTGTCCTATTGCGGAGAGACGACCTGGAAGGCCACGATCCGGCGGCTTCGCACACCCACTCGACCGCCGGGAAGCGCTGGACCTCAGACGGTGAGGCCCACCAGAACCGGTTCGGGGGCGAGCAGCACGCCGAACTCGACCTGCACCATGGCGCGGATGTAGCGGGCGAGCTCCGCAACCTCCTCGGCCGTCGCGCCGCCGGTGTTGACGATGGCGAGCGAGTGCTTGCGGGAGATCGCCGCACGGGAGCCGGGAAGCCGGAAGCCGCGGGAGATCCCCGCGTGCTCGATAAGCCACGCGGCGCTCAGCTTGACCCGGTAGTCCCCGCCCTGGCGCGTCAGCACGGGAGCTCCAGACGCGAGCGGCACGATGATGTCTGGCTCGTCGAGGCTGGTCGGCCATCGGGGAGCGGCCGTCGGCAGGGAGCGGGCGAAGTGCTCGCTGACGATCGGATTGGTGAAGAAGGATCCCGCGCTCACCGAATCGGGGTCGTTCGCGTCGAGCACCATGCCCTTGGAGCGTCGCAGCTCGAGCACCGCCTCCCGCACGACGGCGATCGGGACGTGGTCGCCGAGCCGCACCCCGAGGGTGTTGGCGAGCTGCGCGTAGGCGATCGGTCCGCTCAGGGCGGCGCGGCCGGGCTCTGCCTCGAGCAGCTCGAGCTCGATGGCGGTGACGACGCCGGCGCGGCCCTGCTTGAAGATCGAGGTGCGATAGCCGAGGCCGATCTGCGATGCCCGCCAGCGTCGCACGTCCCCGGTCATCGCGTCGAGGAACTCGACCGCCGCCAGGCTCGCCGCGAGCTCCTGGCCGTAGGCGCCGATGTTCTGGACGGGCGAGGCCCCGCAGGATCCGGGGATGCCCGAGAGCGCCTCCACGCCCGACCAGCCGTTCGCCACGCACTGGGCGACGAGGTCGTCCCACGGCTCGCCGGCCTCGACCTGGACCCGGATGCGGCGACTGGACGCGGAGCGCAGACGCGGGAGGGTGTCGAGCGATGCGCCGCGGGCGATCATCGGGATGCTCGAGGTGGAGGTCGCGACCGGAAGCCGGGACACGCCTCGGGTCGCCGTCTGCACGACCGTGCCGTCGAATCCCTCGTCGGAGACGAGCAGATTCGATCCGCCGCCGACTACGAGCCAGTCGTCGCCCTCGTCCCAGATGGCCGTGACCTCGCCGACGAGGTCGTCGCGCGTGGTCGGACGCACCAGTCGGGCGGCGGGTCCGCCCACCCGCAGGGTGGTGAGCTCGGAGAGTGCTACGCCGGATTCCACGTCAGCTCAGCGCCACGAGAACCTGGGCCTTGCCGAGCACGGTGTCGCCGCCGAAGCGCACGGTGAGATCGATCCGCGCGGTCCCCGCATCGGTGTCGATCGCCGCGACCCGGGCCGACACGGTCAGCTCCGCTCCATCGGTCGGATCGACGACCACCGGTCGGGTGAAGCGCACCTGGTAGTCGCGGATCCGATGGGCGCCGCCTGCCCAGTCGACGACCGGCTGCACGGCGGACCCCATGGTCAGCATGCCGTGGGCGAGCACGCCGGGCAGGCCGACCGACGCGGCGATGTCGTCGCGGTAATGGATCGGGTTGAAGTCGCCGGAGGCCCCTGCGTAGCGGACCAGGCTGTCCCGGGTGAGGGGGATGGCGATCTCCGCCACCACGTCTCCGACCGTGAGCGCATCGAGCACCGCGGCGGCGGTCACGCGTCGCCTCGCACGACGAGCGTCGAGACGGCGGTGACCACGTGCTCGCCCGCGGAGTCCGTCATCGCTGAGCTGGCGGTGAGCATGGAATTGCCTCCGAGCGACTTGACCGAGGTGATGGTCATGGTGGCGGTGAGCTCGTCACCCGCCACGATGGGCCGGCTGAAGCTGAAGCGCTGCTCGCCGTGCACCACGCGGGAGAAGTCGATGCCCGCATCCTCGTCCGCGAGCAGCTGCGCCAGGGTCCGCTCCTGGATCACGACGGAGAAGGTCGGGGGCGCGACGACGTCGGCGAAGCCGAGGGCCTGAGCGGCGGCGGGGGAGGTCGATGCGGGATCGGTCGCGCCGACCGCGGCGGCGAATTCGCGCACCTTCTCGCGGCCCACGAGGTAGGGCGCCGTGGGCGGGTACACACGTCCTTGGATGGCCGGATTGACAGTCACGGCCGCCAGTCTAGTTTCGCCCCGTTCCGAGCACGTCGAGGGTTCCTCGACGACGCAACGAGGCCGCCGGGCGACGAGAAAGCCCCGACCCGCACTCGGCGGATCGGGGCTTCGGTGAGCCTCGAGGATTCCCGTGGGAGCCCTCTGCTCAGGAGGTGATGCCTACTGGCAGCTCTCGCACTGCAGGAGGTCCATTGGGTCGACCGGAATTGCGTAGCCGCCGACGGTGTCGTTGTCGAAGTTCATGAGATCTCCCCTGGTCTGTGGCTCATCTTCCCCGGATGAGCCGCCTGTACTGGTTACCACCCTTGCGGGGGTGCATCCACTATATATCAGAAAGAACACGACTGTCATTCTCTACATGTTGTGTCGGCGTGTCTCATGACCCCATTTTAGGTGTGGCCTCAGACATTGACTTCGGAGCTCTCCACAGCCCTCCTGCGCGGTCTCCACACACCGTCCACACACGCTCCACAGGGTGGCCCGACGGGCAGATCGATGCGCGATCAGGAGCTTTGCCGATGGGCTCAGCCGATGCCCCCGAAAGCATCCACAGCCCCGACGGCGACTCCCCGCGCGTCCTTCACCACGACGATCACCAGCGAGCCGTATGGTTCGCGCCACACGCTGTGGGAGATCGAATGCGCGTCGGCGGGCAGCTCGACGGAGGCGGTGAAGAGATCCCCGTCGAGGAGGGGCTGGACGGGTCGGCCGTCCACGCTCAGCTCGAGGGCGAACGGGCCGGTCGCCCCCACCACGCGGCCCTGGACCGACAGGCCGAGAGCACCAGTCTCCGACCGCGTCACCGAACCCGTCAGATCGATGCTCGGCGGGGCGCTCGGGACAGCACCCTGGGCGGCAACGGGGGCGTCGCCGCGCGCCGCGGTCGGCGCGGGGATCGACGGCGTGCGCGGCGGGACGATCCGCCGGCCGCGGGTCATGTCGAACGCGGCCGCGAGGGTCAGCAGAGCCGAGTCGTCGTAGCCCCGCCCCGCGAAGGTGAGGCCGACCGGCATCCCGATATCGGCCATGACCCCCATCGGCACGGTCACCGTCGGGATGCCAAGGTGCCGGATGACGACGTTGCCGTTCGACACCCAGACCCCGTTGCGCCACGCCTTCGCATGCGACTCGGGATCGCGTTCGGCGTCTTCCGGCCCGACGTCGGCCGCGGCGGGGAAGATCACGGCGGCCAGCCCCCGTTCGTCCATCCACTGCTCGAGATCTACCCGCCGGGTCTCCTCGATGCCGCGCAGGGCCTCTCCGAGGAGCGGTAGCTCGTCCAGTGATCGCACACCATCGGCCGCCCAGCCCGGGTAGTCGGCGATGTCCGGATCGTCGGAGTACAGGTCGGCGATCGTGCCCGGCGGCAGGGGGAAGATCAGCGCGCCGTCCACCTGGTCCAGACGGTTGAGGGCGGGGTCGTCGTTGGCGCGGAGGAAGTCGTCCATGCCGAAGACGGAGAGCGGGCCGAGCTCCTCCGCGTGGAAGTCTGCGGAGACGAGCCCCCGCGTGACCATCGATCGCGCGCCCGGCCGATCCTCCTCGTAGTTGGACACCACCGGGAAGTCGACCTCCACCACCTCGGCGCCGAGCGCTTCGAGCTCGGCGGCGGCGGCCCTCCACAGCTCGAGGACGGACTTCCGGGTCTCGATCGGGTTGGCGCCGTCCGGATCGGCGTTGATGTACATCCGCGGCACGCCGAGCCGGACCCCGCGCAGGGCGTCGGGCCGCTGGCCGAGTGCGGGGTAGGACGCGGGCCGCAGGGCAGAGCTGGGCGGGGTCGGGATGTGCTGCTGCATCCTCCAGAAGTCGCCGCGCGGATCGGGGTCGTCGGCAACGATGACGTCCAGGATCTCCAGCAGATCGGCGGCCGACCGCGCGTGGGGGACCACGACGTCCATGGTGGGCACCAGCGGCCAGTTGCCCCGCATCGAGATGATCCCGCGAGACGGCGTGTACGCGACGAGCCCGTTGTTCGAGGCGGGGGCGCGTCCGGAGGACCAGGTCTCCTCCCCCAGTCCGAACGCGGCGAAGCTGGCGGCGGTGGCGGTGCCCGATCCGTTCGAGGACCCGGACGCGTACGCGGCCGTGAGGTAGTCGGCGTTGTAGGGGCTCTCGGCGCGACCGTAGACGCCCCGCTGCATTCCGCCGTTCGCCATCGGCGGCATGTTCGTGAGGCCGATCAGCACGGCGCCCGCCGCGCGCAGTCGCCCGATCGTGAACGCGTCGTCGGTCGCCGTGAGGTGTTCGAACGCGGGTGATCCGCTGGCCACGGTGAGCCCGCGCGCCTTGTAGCTGTCCTTCGCGGTGTACGGGATTCCGTCGAGGGGACCGAGGGTCTCGCTCCGAGCGCGTCGGGCATCGGAGGCCCGAGCATCCGCGAAGGCATCGGGATTGAGCACGGGAACCGCGTTCAGTCGGATTCCCTGCCGATCGAAGTGCGCGATCCGGTTGAGGTAGGCGGCCACCAGATCGACGCTCGTGATCTCGCCCGATTCCAGCGCGGCGCGCAGCTCGGCGATCGAGCGCTCGACGACGTCGAAGCCGGCAGCACGGGAGCTGTTCGGGGACGATGCCTCAGGGGCAGCGGGGATCGGCTTCTCGTCGTCGCTCGGCATGCTGGAGAGTATTCCAGCAGCGCGTCCGGCTGGCGGGGGCGCACAAGACGAGCTGCCCAGTTCTGCCGCCTGCGACGTGTTCCGAGCGGCAGAAGTGGGCAGTTCGCGCTAGTCCTCGATGTCGGCGAACACGATCCGGATGCCGCCGGTGGCGAGCTCGAACACCTTGGGGAACAGCGCGCCCGCCTCTGCGGTCGCCACCGCTGCACTGGCGGCGTCGTAGTCGTCGAAGTAGAGGTCGACGAGCCGGTAGGCGGGCGTCGCGCTGCCGTCCTCCTTCGGCCAGACCTTCGACGCCTCGAACCTCACGACGCCGGGGATGGCCTTCGCCGCGGCGACGAAGCCCTCGGCGTACGACGCCTCGAACGCGGCAGGATCGGCCGGGTTGTCGAAGATGAAGGTGATCTTGGTGGGCATGAAGCCTCTTCTGCTGAGGACGCGCTTCTCGAGAGATGCGCGCGTCGGGAAGGTGCGGCGGCGGGCGGTCCGGTCGTCCCGTTCAGCCTTCCACCAATCCCCGGCACCACGCCCGGCGCAGTTCGTGGAACGATGCGAACGGCGCTCACGATGCGGCGCTCCAGATCGACGAAGAGGTTGATGTGACAGGCGAAGACTCGACGGCGTCGGATATCGCGGCCCCGTTCTCCCCACGCACGCTGGGCCGGACCGGCCTCGTCCTCCCCGCGGTGACCGTCGGCGCTGCCGCCTGGGGCACGGATGCGCCGCTCTATCGTCTGGCGATGCGCGAGGACGACGTCACGCGGACCATGCTGCGTGGCTTCGCTCAAGGTCTCACCGCCATCGACACCTCCAACAACTACGGCGACGGCGAGAGCGAGCGCCGCATCGGGCAGACCCTTCGGTCGCTGGGCGGGCTGCCGGATGGCGTGCTCCTGCAGACCAAGCTCGATCGCGATCCGGTCACCGGCACGTTCGAGGCGGATCGGATGCGGCGATCCCTCGAGGAGAGCCTCGAGCGCCTCGGCGTTCCCCGGCTCCCCCTCCTCTTCCTGCACGACCCCGAGCACATCGGGTTCGAGCGGGCGATGGAGCCAGGCGGCCCGGTCGAGAGCCTGCTCCGCTTCCGGGACGAGGGGTACACCGACTTCGTCGGGATATCGGGCGGCCCCGCATCGATGCTGGAGCGCTTCGTCGACACCGGGCTGTTCGATGCCCTCATCACGCACAACCGGCACACCCTGGTCGACCGCACGGCCAGCCGGCTGCTCAGCAGGGCATCGGAGGCGGGGATGGGCGTGTTCAACGCCGCCCTCTACGGCGGCGGCGTGCTCGCCCGCTGGCCGCGCATCTCGGATCGCTATCACTACGCCCCCGCCAGCTCCACGATGCTCGCGGCGATCGATGCCATGGGGGCTGCATGCGCCGCCCACGACGTCCCGCTCGCCGCGGCCGCCCTCCAGTTCTCGATCCGAGATCCTCGCGTGCACTCCACCATCTGCGGAGTGGTCTCCCCCGAGCAGGTGGACGAGACGATCGAGCTGGCCAGCCATCCCATCCCGGACGAGCTGTGGGCGGAGCTGGAGACGCTGGTACCCGACCGCGCCGAGTGGAGCAACGACTGACCGAGCCGCCTGGGCGCCCTCGGCAGATCAGCCGATGAGCCACCGGACGAGCGCCACCAGCATCGCGCGATGGCCCGGGCTGTCGTACGACTCGATGCCGTGGCCGAGCGCCGAATAGCCGACCCGTCCGGCAGCGGTGGGGCACGACCAGACGAGCGGGTACTCCGCAGCCCCCTCCCGATGGAAGGCGAGGACCTCGACGTCCGACGCGACCTCGAGATCGGTGTACCGCTCGTCATGGGCCGCGAAGTCGGTGACGCCGAACAGCGCAGATCCGGCCGATGTGAGCACGACGTCGGCGGCGCCGATGGGCGGATGCCATGAGACGCCCCTGATCCAGCGACCGCCCAGCGTCTCGGCCCAGCGCGGGTCGTCGCGGAAGGCGATGCTCGACGAGTGGACGCCCAGCAGCGCGCGCCCGCGGGCGACCGACGCGACGAGCAGATCGACCACGGCCCTGGACGACCCCGGCTCGAGGTCGAGGTTCGAGCTGGCGTTGACGATCACGAGCGCGGCATCCGCGAGCGATTCGGCCGTCAGCTCGTCGGTGCCCACGACGTCGACGGCGCAGCCCACCCCCTCCTCGAGGACTCGGGCGATCGCAGCGCTCGTGTCATCGAGGGAGTGCCACTGATCGGTGTGCGGGCCTTCGCCGCGCACGATCACGACCCGAGTGCTCCCGGTGTCCGCTGCGCCCATCACTCCTCCTCGAGTCGATCGCTCGAAGTCAATCACGCGCCGGCGTCCGAGGACGCTTCCGCCCCCGTGCCGAACTGCGGACTCGGCGGACCGAACTGCGGATCGGACATCCAATTCCCGCGTCAGGAGGCTGACACAGGGCTGTGGTCCGCAGTTCGGCGTGGAATCGGTCGCAGCTGCTGGTCGCGACGCGGTACTGAGGACGAAACGCGGCGGAACCCCGACGCGTTTCGTCCTCTGCACCGCGTCTTAACCGGCCCGGACCGTGGGAACGCGACCACGGTCCGTTCGGTGTGCACGGAAGCGACACCATGTGCACCGAATTTCGTGCACATGGCGCCGGAACGTACACATCCGTCATGGGCCGTAGAGTGCATCGACCACCCATCGACGTGTCGGAAGGATCGCTCAGGTGCTCGCGCTCAAGCGCCTCCGACCCCGCGCCGGACTCTTCCTCGCTCTGTTCGCCGTCGTGCTGCTGCTGTCCGGCCTCGCCGTCGGACTGACCGGGTACCTCTCGGTCGCCGGCAACGCGGGAGCGCGTACCGGGCTCGCCGCCCTCAGCGGGAACGACGGCGGATTCCGCATCATCACGCCGCTCGCGGACGGCGCTGACGCCGAGGCCCAGGACGAGCGGATCAGGGCGGCCATCGCCACCCTGCGCGGCGATGGTCGAGCGCTTCCGGTGATCGTCAGTCGGGACATCGCGACCCGCGACTCCGTCTCCCTCGAATCGAGCGGATCGGCGGCGTCGCCGGGGCCGCACGCCGTCGGCGTGACGATCGCCTCGATCCCCGACCTCGAGGGGCGCGCCGACCTGACCGGCGGGCGCTGGCCGACGAGCCCGGACGAGGCGACCCTGCAGGCCGATGCCGCCGACCGGCTGCGGATAGCCGTCGGAGACGTCCTCGCCCTGCCCGACGGCACGCCCATGACCGTCGTCGGCACCTGGCGGGTCCGCGATCCCGACGACCCCCGCTGGCTCGGCGAGGGCAGCATGCTCGTCGGCCGCCCCCTCCTCGGCTCGCCCGGGTTCCTCGTCATCGATCCGGCCCTCTGGCCGTCGACCGGGGTGGTCCCGGAAGCGCGCTGGACCGTGCAGCCCGACGCGGCCCGGGTCACAGCGGTCGAGCTCTCCGCCCTTCGGACCGCGTCGGACACCGTCGGCGCGGTCATCCGTGCCGGCGAGGAGACGCCGGGGCGCATCGTGCAGAGCGGTCGTCTGCGGCTGAGCATCGCCCCCATCGAGCGCAATGTCCGCTCCACCGCCGCGGTCGCGACAGCACCGCTCATCGTCGTCGGCGTGCTGGGACTGATCATGCTGCTGGAGCTCGCGCGAGTGCTCGAGCAGCTGCGGCGCGAGGAGAACGCCCTGCTGCGCGCCCGTGGCACGACCGATGGCCAGTTCGAGCTGTGGGCCGGGGCCGAAGCCGCCGCCGCCGTGGTGCCGGCCGCGGCGATCGGCTCGATCGGCGCGGCTCTCGCGATCACCGCCATCGGCTCCCCCACCGATGTCTCCCCCCTCGGCTGGGCACTCGCGGGTGTGGTCGCCGCCGTGGCGATCGGGGCGGTCGCGGCATCGGCCGGGCGCGAGTCGCGCGACATCAGCCGTGGCTCCGCGCCACGGGGGATGGCAGCGCAGCGCGCGCGGGGCGTGGTCGGGATCGGCGCCGTCCTGCTGCTCGTGCTTGCCGCCGTCGTCGCGGTGTCGCAGTTCCTGCTCTACGGCTCCCCGCTCGTGCCCACCGCCGACGGCGGGGTCGCCATCGACCCGCTCGCCGTGTCCGCGCCCGCGCTGGCCATCGCGGCGGCCGGCCTGCTGCTCGTCGCGGCCTTCCCCCTCGCGGCGCGTGCCATCGAGCGGATCGCGGACCGGCTGAGGGGGTTCCGCTTCCTCCCCCTGCGCCAGCTCGCGCGCCGCTCCCGCGCCGCGCTCACCTCGATCCTGGTGCTCGCCTTCGCGGTCAGCGGCGTCGTCTTCGCCGCCGCATACTCGGGCACCTGGTCGGCCGGCGCGGCCGAGACACGCGCCGTGCGGATCGGCACGGACCTGCGCATCACCGATGACGGGGGGATCCCGGCCGAGGTCCGTGCGCCAGCGCCCGGGCAGACGGCCGCCGCGCCCGGGCTCTCCACCGACGGGCAGATCGGCGACAGCGGCACGACGATCGTCGCCCTGCCGCACGCGGCGATCGGAGCCGTCGTGGCGACCGTCGCCGGCGCCGTGGATCCGGCCGAGCTCGGGAACCAGCTCTCCGACGCGGACGTCCGTCCGTCACTGCCGACCGATGCGACAGGCGTACGGGTGGGAGTCACCTCGACCCGCGCGGGCGACGAGCCGCTCGAGCTGAGGATCCTCCTCTCCGACAGCTCCGGTTCGCTCCGCGAGCTGTCGATGCAGCGCACGGCGTCCGGCTACACGGCGGACCTGCCCGCGAGCGATGGGGAGCCCGCGGGCTGGACGCTGCGCGGTCTGCGTCTCGAGCTGCCGGCCGTCCGGGTGGGGGCGGACATCGAGTTCGACGTCACGGCGATCGGCGGCGCGGGCGGGGATGCTCGGGTCCGCATCGAGGGTCGATGGGAGCCCGCGCCGGGTCCTCTGGCGAACCCCTCCGCCAAGTCCGACATCGTCGGCCTGCACGCCGGACGGCTCGGCGTCCACGCTGCGGCAGGCGACCCGGGCGGCAGCTTCCTCCTCGTCCTCGCTCCGGCCAGCGGCACCCTCGTCCCCATCGTCATCTCGCAGGGTCTCGCCTCGAGCTCCGGGCTCGAGGTCGGAGCCGAGCCCGTGGTGACGGTCGTCGGCTCGGGAGGGCTCCCCGCCGTCGTCGTGGGGATCTCCCCGGTGACCCCCGGCAGCTCGTCCGGCGAGGGGATCCTGGCGGACCTCGCGACCTTCCAGGACGGGGTCCTCCGGGCGAACCTCGGCACCCTCTCCGCGAACCAGTGGTGGGTCTCCACCGACGATGTGGACGCCGCCGGCATGGCAGCCACCGCCGCCGCACCGATCGGGGTCGAAGTCGAGACTCGGGGACCACTCGAGGCCGACCTGGTCCTCGGCTCAGCGCGCGTTGTCGTCTGGATCGCTGCAGCGGCCACCGCCGCTCTGACCCTGCTCTCGATCGCGGCGGGACTGCTCACCGAGCTGCGGGGGCGCCGAGGCGAGGTGGGGGTGCTCCGATCGCTCGGCCTGAATCGACACGAGCAGGGCATCACCCGAGCGCTGGAGTGGGGCGTGCTGCTCGCGCTCGGGCTGATCGCCGGCATCGTCGCCGGCGGCCTCGTCAGCGCGCTGCTAGTCGGATCGCTCGCTCGAGCTGCGGTGCCCGGCGCCGTCCCCGGGCTTCTGACGCCGTTCCGGATCGACCCGCTCGAGGGAGGCGCCGCGCTCGGACTGCTCGCGTTGGCCCTCGCGATCCTCCTTCTCGGCACCGCCCGAGCCGTGAGCCGCCAGGCCGACGCCTCCGTCGCCGACGGGAGCCGAGGATGAGCGCCGCGCGCCGCGGGCACCGCACCCGACGATGGACCGCCGGCCGTCTGCTCTGGCGCCGAGCCCGCACCCGGCCCGCTGCCACCGTGCTCGTGGCGGCGCTGGTGCTGCTCAGCCTGATCGTCGCGGCTGCGGTGCCGCGTCTCGTCGAGCGCCAGTCCGCCGCCGAGCTCGACTATCAGCTCCGTTCCATCGGCGCCACGGCCCGATCCCTGCAGGGCGTCACCGACTATCGGTCGCTGTGGCCGACCGAGCCGCCGCCGAACGCCGACCAGCTCTACGGTGCCATCGACCAGAGCCTCAAGCTCGAGCGGCTGGACTACCCCGAGCCTCTGTACAGCGCCGTCGGGGAGCCGAACTGGCTCGTGCAGATGCCGCGATTCAAGCTGGAGTCGCGCAATGGTGCACCCGTCGACCTCGGTCTGCAGCTGACCGCCGCGGAGGACTACCTCACCCGCATCCGCATCGTCGAAGGAGGGACACCGTCCACTTGGACGGAGAGCGAAGCAGACCTCGAAGAGCTCGAACGGGAAGCCGCCGAGCGGGAGGCCGCCGCTGCGGGCGAGCCCGGCGAGGCCACGAGCGGCGCCACCGCTGTGGCGCCGATCGACATCCTGGTGTCCACGAGCTCGGCAACCGCGATGGGCCTGAAGCCGGGAGACCTGCTCGGGGCGTCGGCAGCTGCGAACGCCGATCCGGAGGTTCCGGTCACCCCGCTGCGCTACCGGGTCAGCGGGCTGTACGAGCCGATCGACAAGGGCGACCAGTACTGGCTCCAGTTCGCCGACCTCCTGCCGGCGACCGAGATCCTCCCGTACATGGCGCGGCCCTACCTCTCGACCGCCGCATTCGTCGACCCGCTGACCATCGGACGATTCACCAGGTCGCTGGACGGCGCCAAGACCCGCCTCTACTACCCGGTCAGCGCAGACGCCCTGAACGGCGCCGACCCGGACCTGCTGCTCCGCCAGCTGTCGACCGTGGTCTCGCTCGGCATCACGCTGCCGGATCAGGCGGGACAGCTCAACCTCGGAACCCGGACGGACGACGCGATCGAGGAGGCTCTGGCGCGGGGTCGGACGCTCGCCGGACTTCTCGCGATGCTCGCAGCGGCTCCGGCGGGCGTGATGCTCGCCGTCCTGCTTCTGGGCATCCAGGCGGTCGTGAGGGGCCGTCGCTCGGATCTCGTGCTCGCCGCCGCGCGCGGAGCGGGCGAGCTGCGGCTGCGGCTCCTGATGACGCTCGAGGGCGCACTCATCTCCATCCCCGCAGGCGTCATCGTGACCGCGCTGGCGACGCTGCTCCTGCCGACCGAGCAGTCGGCGGTCGGATTCGTGCTGCCCGCGATCGTCGCGGTCGCCCCTCCGGCTCTGTACGGCCTGCTCGCCGACAGCCGCCCCGATGCGGGACGGACTGGCTCCCTCCTCTCCCGACTGCGTGCCGTGGCCGAGCTGGCCGTCGTCCTGCTGACCGCTGCATCGCTGTTCCTGTTGATCCGTCGTGGCCTCTCGACCTCAGGCCAGGCCGTAGGAGTCGATCCCCTGCTGTCCGCCGTGCCGCTGCTGCTCGCCGTGACCGTGGGCATCGCCGTGCTGCGCGGCTTCCCCGTGCCGCTCCGAGGCGCCGTCCGATCGGCGCGCGGCCGGCGCGGTGTCGAGGCCTTCGTCGGCTCGATCCGCGCCACCCGGGTCCCGACCCTGGGCCTCGCGGGCGTGCTGGCGCTCGTCGTCGGCCTCTCCATCGCTACCTTCTCCGCCGTCATGCTGACCACCTTCGACACCGGCATCGAACGCGCCGCCGCGGAATCGGTCGGCGCGGATGCCCGCGTCGACGCTCCCCTGCTGACCGCGGATGAGCTCGATGCGGTCACCCAGGTAGACGGTGTTGAGCACGTCGCCGGCATCCAGCTCGTCGGCCCGCGCACGCTCGGATCGGGCGACTCCGACGAGAGCATCACCATCGTGCTCTCCCCCACCGCCGAGCTCGGCACGCTCCGCACCCTCCCTGCACGGCTCGACGCGGAGCAGGACGGACGGATCCCCGTCCTGCTGTCCGATGATCTGAAGGAGGAGTTCACCGAAGGCTCCTCGGCGATCGTCAGCGGCCAGCCGCTCACGGTCGTGGGCTTCCTCCCCGCCGACTCCCAGTTGGGTCCGACCCACGGCTGGATCCTGGTCGACAGCTCCTTCTCCGATCGCATGTCGGTGCAGTTCTCGCCCAGCGTGCTGCTGATCGGCGCGGATCCGGCGCTGCTGCCTCAGCTGAAGGCTCCGCTCGAGGCCGCCGTGCACGCCGGTGCGGTCGACCAGGGCACCGTCATCACCCGCTCCAGCGTGTCGACCGTTCCCACCATGACCGCCCTGCGGAAGTCGGAGCCGAGCATCCTCGGGGTCCGGATCGGGCTGGGAGCGGGCGCTCTGCTCTCCGTGCTGCTCTGCTCGATCACCCTCGTGCTGTCCACGATCGCCGCCGGCCGCGAGCGGGGCAGGGTGGCCGGGATCCTGCGCACCCTCGGTCTTCCGCGGCGACGGCTGCGGAGCCTGATCGCCTGGGAGCTCGGTCCGGTGGCCCTCGTCTCCCTCCTTGCGGGAGCGGTTCTCGGCCTCGTGCTGCCGTACATCGTGACCGCCGCGGTCGACCTCCGGCCATTCACGGAGGGTACGGCGCCGGTCGCTCCGGTCCTCGATCCGACGACCATCGTCGGGGTGCTGGCACTGTTCTCGATGGTGGTGCTGGGCTCTGGGATCGTCGCCGTGGCCATCGGCGATCGCATCGCCCCCTCGACAACCCTGAAGATGGGATCCTCATGACTTCTGCCAACTCCTCGACGAACCCCTCGACGGGAGCACCTTCCCGTACCCCGTCGAGTGGCCTGTCGAGTGACCCGACGGGTGCCGCGAAGAGCCCGCCGACGATCGAATGCCGTGAGCTGGTGCGGATCTTCTCCTCCACCGGTGTGGAGGTGCAGGCGCTGCAGGGTCTCGACCTCACCGTCGAGCGCGGCGAGCTCACCGCCGTGGTCGGCGCATCCGGATCGGGCAAGTCGACCCTGCTGACCATCCTGTCGGGTCTCGATGTGCCGACCGCGGGACGGGCGAGCGTCGCAGGGCACGACCTGCTCGCCATGGGGAGGCGGGAGCGCACAGGATTCCGTCGGCACACCGTCGGTTTCATCTGGCAGCAGACCTCGCGCAACCTCCTGCCGTATCTGACGGCGGCGGAGAACATCGCCATGGCGCTGATCGTCGCTCGTTCGCCGAAGCGCGCACGTGGCGCGCGCATCGGGGAGCTGCTCGACCTGCTGAACGTGGGCGACCTCGGCGATCGGCTGCCGGCGGAGCTGTCGGGCGGTCAGCAGCAGCGGGTGGCGGTCGCCGTCGCCCTGGCGAACGGCCCGGAGGTGCTGCTGGCAGACGAGCCGACGGGCGAGCTCGACGAGGCCAACTCCGAGATGGTGCTCGATTCGTTCCGCGCCGTCAACGAGCAGCTCGGCACCACGGTGCTGATCGTCACGCACGACTCCGGCGTCTCCGAGCATGTCCGGCGCACCGTGCAGATCCGTGACGGACGCACCTCGACGGAGGTGCTGCGCAGCACCCGCACCGATCATGCGGGACTCGAGCACGAGGTCGCGGAGGAGTTCGCGGTGCTCGATCGGGTCGGCCGGCTGCAGCTGCCGCAGGACTACATCAGTCAGCTCGACATGCGCGACCGCGTGCGCCTCGGCCTGACGGACGACCATGTGACCGTGGCACCCGTGCGCGAGCGGTCGAGCCCGGCCGCCCAGGACGCGCTCGAGGCGTCGGGCACGGACGCCGATGGCGGGCCGGATGCCCCTCGGACCGCCGCGTCGACGTCGGAGGGCGACCGATGAGCGGCCCCGTCCTGCGCGCCGCGGCGCTGAGCCGCAGCTTTCCGAGAGCGGGCGGTGAGGTGCGCGCCGTCACGGACGTCGATCTCGAGCTGCACCCCGGTGAGCTCGTGGTGCTGCGCGGGCCCTCTGGATCGGGCAAGACCACCCTGCTCAACATGCTCGGCGGGCTCGACCGCCCGACCTCGGGCGAGGTGTGGATCGGCGACCGCGAGCTGTCGATCGCGAGCGAGGACGAGCTGTCCGCGCTGCGCAGCTCGACGCTCGGCTTCGTCTTCCAGTCGTTCGCGCTGCTGCCGATGCTGACTGCGGCGGAGAACATCGAGGTGCCGTTGCGCATCCTCCGCACGGATCCCGCCGAGCGCGACGCCCGGGTCCGGGAGCTGCTCGACCTCGTGGGCCTCGGACAGCATGCCAACCAGCGACCCGACGAGCTGTCGGGCGGGCAGCAGCAGCGCGTCGGCATCGCCCGCGCGCTCGCCAACCGACCGCAGGTGCTGATCGCCGACGAGCCCACCGGCCAGCTCGACAGCCGCACCGCCGTTGCGATGATGACTCTCATCAGCGAGCTGGTGCACGAGCAGGGCGCGGCCGGCATCGTGAGCACGCACGACCCGTTGATGGCCTCGTTCGCCGATCGCACGATGGCGATCCACGACGGCCACCTGACGACGACCTGACGACCACCTGACGACCGCGAACTCCGAGCCGCGTACCGAACTGCCCACACCTGCCACCTGAAGCGCGCTCCGAGCGGCAGAACTGGGCAGCTCGCGATGATTTCCCCTCGTAGTCAGCCGCATGCGGCCTGGGTTCATCCTGCAGAGATCCTGATGGCGACGCGTGCCCCCGGGCGGGGGTGCCAGGGTCGGAGGATGTCAGAAATCACCGCACATCACGGAATCTTCAAGGACACCGATCTGCACGTGGACGACACGGGAGGGTCCGGGCGCCCGATCGTGCTGATCCACGGATGGCCGCTCTCCGGCGCCTCGTGGGCCCACCAGGTCCCCGCCTTCGAAGCGGCCGGCTACCGGGTGATCACCTACGACCGCCGCGGCTTCGGGCAGAGTGACAAGCCGCTCACGGGCTACACCTACGACACCCTCACCGAAGATCTGCACGCTCTGCTCGAGGCACTCGACGTCACGGACGTCACGCTCGTCGGCTTCTCGATGGGCGGCGGAGAGGTGGCCAGATACTTCACCAAGTACGGGACCGAGCGCCTGCACAGTGTCGTCTTCGCTGCGGCCGTCCCCCCGTTCCTCGCTCACCTGCCGGGCAACCCGGACGGCCCGCTCGAGGAATCGCTCGCGGCGAAGATGACGGCGCAGCTCACCGCCGATCAGGAGGCGTTCTACGACGACTTCGTCACCCAGTTCTTCTCGGTCGACGGCACGCTCGTCGTCTCGGAGGTGGAGCGTCAGTCGGCGCTCGAGCTCACCAAGCTGGCCGACAAGAACGCGGCGCTCAAGACGATGGCCGCCTTCGCACACACCGATTTCCGCGACGACCTGAAGCTGGTGACGGTGCCGACGCTCGTCATCCACGGCGACGGCGACGGGACCGTGCCGTTCGAAGGATCGGGCAAGCGCACGCACGAGGCGATCCCGGCGAGCGAGCTGCATGTGATCGCCGGCGGTCCGCACGGCATCAATGCGAGTCACCCGGACGAGTTCAACCGCGTGCTGCTGGAGTTCTTCGCCAAGTAGTCCGCTGGGCATCGGCCGTCGCGCTCCGGCGCGGCGGCTGATGGACGTCCACGCACGGCAAGCGACTGGAGGTGCAGGGTGGCGGAAGAGTCCGACGACCTCGGCAGGCGGGCTGTGACACTGTTCGCGGCGACGAGTCTGGTCGCCGCGATCGTGGTCGGTGCGATGCTCGTCTCGGGCTACCGTGCCGGGGTCCTGGACAACCGGATCGAGTGGCTCTATTGGGCCGGCGCGATCCTCGGAGCCGCGGGGGTCGCCTGCCTCGGCATCGCCAGCATGCCTGCCCGACCGTCGGAGGCGTCGGTCGGCCGCCTCTCCGCCCTCATCCGCACCGGTCTGCTGCTGTTCATGGCCGCGCCGGTCCTCTGCGTCATCGCCGTGTTCACCGACTACTGGATCTGAACCCCATGGACGATTCCACGCCGCACCCTGCAATCGACTCCGCGGTGCATCCTGGAGTCCGCCGGCCGGATCCGGGGCGCACCCGCACCCGGCTCGAGCTGCAGGCCGCACTCGGCCTGCTCGCCGGGGTCATCGCGATGGCGACCATCTGCGGCGCCATCATCGTCTCGGGCTGGTTCGCCGGCGTCCTCTGGGATCCCGCCGAGCGGTTCTTCTGGGCGGGCGCAGCGGCCGGCGGCCTGATGGTGGCGTCCTTCGCAGCGGCCGCGTTCCCGGGCGGCGACGACGATGAACGAGCGATCTTCCGGATCCGGCTGTTCGTGCGGATCGGCCTGCTCCTGCTCGTGGTCGCGCCGACTCTGTGCATCGGCGCGATGGTCGCCGACTTCTACCGCTGACCCGCATCGCGCACCCTGGCCGCGGCAGAGAAGAGCTCCCCGCGGGTGATGTCTCACCCGCGGGGAGCTGCCTTCCCCCGCGACGAGCCGAGGGGGCACTGCTCTACTTGATGGACTCGACGTCGATCACGAAGCGGTAGCGGACGTCCGAATTCAGGACGCGCTTGTAGGCCTCGTTGATCTGCGATGCGTCGATCAGCTCGATCTCCGCAGCGATTCCGTGCTCGGCGCAGAAGTCGAGCATCTCCTGCGTCTCGGCGATGCTGCCGATGGAGGATCCCGCGAAGGAGCGGCGGTTGTCGAACAGGGTGAAGGCGTGCACCTCGAGCGCCTCGGGCGGGGCGCCGACGCTCACCAGCGTGCCGTGCAGACGGAGCAGCTTGAGGTAGGAGTCGATGTCGATCTTCGCGCTGACCGAGTTGATGATCAGGTCGAACGTGTTGGCGAGCTTCTCGAAGGTCTCGTCGTCACTGGTCGCGTAATAGTGGTCGGCTCCGAGTCGGAGGCCGTCCTCCTTCTTGCTGAGCGACTGGGACAGGACGGTGACCTCGGCGCCCATGGCGTGGGCGATCTTGACGGCCATGTGGCCGAGCCCGCCCATGCCGACCACGGCGACCTTCTTGCCGGGTCCGGCGTTCCAGTGCGCGAGCGGCGAGTAGGTGGTGATGCCGGCGCAGAGCAGAGGGGCGGCGGCCTCGTACGGGATGGATTCCGGAACCTTGAGCACGAAGTCCTCGACGACGACGACATGCGTCGAGTAGCCGCCCTGGGTGATGCTGCCGTCCTTATCGACGGCGGCGTAGGTGCCGGTGTTGCCGTTGAGGCAGTAGTTCTCGGCACCGGCGAGGCAGTTCTCGCACTCGCGGCACGAGTTCACCATGCAGCCGACGCCGACGCGGTCGCCGACCGCGTGCAGGCTGACCTCGGATCCGACCTCGGTGACGACGCCGACGATCTCGTGGCCGACGACCTGGGGGTAGCTGATCTCTCCCCATTCACCACGGACGGTGTGGATGTCGGAGTGGCAGATGCCCGCGTAGGCGATCTCGATCAGGACGTCGTGGGGGCCGACGTCGCGGCGTTCGATGGTGGTGGGAACCAGGGGCTCCGTGGCGGAGGGGGCGGCATAGGCGTTGACGGTGAGCACCGGACAACGCTAGCGGGCACCGCCTCGGCGTTAGCCGGGCGGAGCGTATGGCAGCGGGGCACCGCAGGCCACGGCCCGGCCACGACCCGACATTCCGCCCTGCAGCGCCGTCGGTCTCAGGGGGCCAGGGACGCCGATGCCGGGTGCCCCGTGCCATGCGCCATGGCGTCGAGGAACTCGCGCAGTGCGTCCTGCGCCGAGACGGTGGGCTCCCAGCCGAGGACGCTTCTCGCGCGTTCGGTGGACATGACGGGCACACTGGTGGCGATGTCGAGCCAGCCGGGATCGGTGGGCTGGAGGCGCGCCTTCCAGGTCAGCCAGATCAGGGCGCGGACCACGCTGCGTCGGATCGGCACGGTCCTGCCGCCGAGCAGGGAGGCGAGCACATCCGGGGTCATCACCGGCTCGGCGGCGAGGTTGAATGCGCCGCCTGCCGTGCGGTCGATACTGCGCCAGATCCCGTCCGCCACATCGTCGGCGTGCACCACCTGCGATACCACCGTGCTGGGCAGCGGGAGGATCGGCGTCCGCAGCCGGCCGATCAGTCGGTGCGGCACGAGGGGTCCGAGGAAGAGTCGCGCGACCTCTTGGGCGGCGTCGGCCTGGAACACCAGTCCTGGACGGATGCGGGTCAGCACCACCTCGGGATGCGCGGCCTCGAAGGCGTCCATCGCCCGCTCGTTCATGGCCTTGTGCGTGGCGTAGTGAGAGGTCGGCAGTCCACCGGTCGGCCAGCCCTCGTCGACCCGGCGATGCTTGGGCCCCGGGCTGTATGCGCCGACGGACGAGGCGACGACCACCTGCGGAACGCCGGCGAGCGCCGCCGCATCGAGCACGCGGGCGGTGCCGGCCACGTTGGTGGCGCGCATGAGCGGCACGTCGTGGCTGGGCTGCAGCTTCCAGGCGAGGTGCACCACCGCGTCTGCACCGTGGAAGGTCTCCGCGAGGTCTGCGGTGGCACTCGGCGTCGAGACGTCGATCGATCTCCATTCCGCTCCGTCGAAGGGCGGCGCGGAGGACGGCTCGCGGCGGCTGATGCCGACCCGGCTGACGCCGGGCTCGGACGCGAGCCGTCGCATCAGCGCGGCGCCGAGATTGCCGCTTCCGCCGACGACGACGATGCGCCTCGATGCAGTCTGGTTCGTGGCATCCGCCATGAGCTCTCCGCCCCTCCGAGCGCTCCCATGCGGGGGCGTCTGTTCGACGCTATCCCCTCGACCGTCGAGCTCTCGGAGAACGGCCGCGATACGGCCCTGGCGGGCCTACTCGACCACCGACGGCGCTCGAGTCAGGAGCGCGCGACCTCCGCGGTCATCAGGGTTGCGCCGGTGGCGAGGGAGCGGATCTCGACCGTCCGGATCTGATCGACGCTCAGCTCGGTCGAGCCGACCACGTCGACGGATTCCCCGGGGGCCGCCTTCCAGGTCGACACCTGGGTCTCCTCGCCCGTGTCGTCGATCACCACGAGGGCGTAGCGCCAGCCGCCCTCGTCGGTCGGCGGCGCGTACCAGGTGCCGTCCTCCGCATAGCTGCAGGCCACGTCGAGACTGGTTCCCCAGTCCGCCGAGGCGAGTCGCACGGTCGCCTCGAGCGGCCCGGGCTGCGTCTGCGCGAGGACGGTGGTGGAGCCGGTCGACGAGGTCGCGGCGATGATCGACGGGACGGCGACGGCCGCCAGCACGACGGCCGCTGCCACCAGGCCGAGCACCAGGCGTCGTCGGGTCCGGCCACTGCGCCGACGCTCCCTCTCCTGCATCCGCTCCAGCAGGTCGGCGGGGGGCGGAATCGATCCGGCGTCCGTTCCGGAGTCGAGGTCGGCGTCGGAAACCTCTTCGGCGCGGGCGTATCCGTCCTCCTCGCGGTCGAGCAGGCCGAGGGCCGATTCGGCCGGCACGGTGCGCAGCAGTCCCGGCAGGCCCGCGAGGGCCGCGACGGCGTCGGCGCATCGCTCGCAGCTCTCGAGATGCAGCTCGAACGCGCGTCGGTCTTCGGCGGACAGCGCGCCGAGCACGTAGGCGGCGTCCCACTGGGAGACCCGATCATGGGCCGCATGCTCGCGGGCGTCGGCGTGGGAGTCGGTCATCGCGTGACCCCCTTCTCCTGGAGGGCGAGTCTCAGTGCGTGGAGTCCGTAGTGCAGGCGGGACTTCACCGTCCCCTCCGGGATTCCGAGCTCGCGGGCGATCTCCGGCACGGTGCGGCCGGCATAGTAGGCGTGCACGATCGCGGCCCGGTGCTCCACGGACAGCTCGGCGAGCGCCGCTCCGACTACCAGTCCCTGGAAGACGGAGTCGGATCGGTCGTCGGAGAGCACCTCGGGGAGCTCGTCGACGGTCACCTCGTGCCGTCGCCGAGCCGTGCGGTACTCGTCGACGACGAGGTTGCGGGCGACGGTGAACAGCCAGCTGCGGATCGAACCGCGCTCGGGATCGACGGTGCGCTTCGTCCGCCAGGCCCGAAGCAGGGTCTCCTGCACGATGTCCTCGGCGGTGGCGCGATCCCCCGTGAGCGAGACGACGTAGCGCCAGAGCGCCGGGGCATGCTGGTCGTGCAGGGCGCGCAGCAGCTCGTCATCGGGACGACGCGGCGCGATTCTCACAACAGCCACACGATACGGCGGCGCGGATCGTTCAGCTCCGCCCGGCGCGGATCGTTCAGCTTCGCCCGGCCCGGTGGCTGAGCCGCGCCGGAGGCGCGTGTCGAAGCCCCGCCGAACGTTCGTCCCGCTATCCGGCCAGGAAGTGCCCGACCGCGGCGGCGAGCGCGATCGGAAAACGCTGCAGCTGAGGGATGTCGACCCACTCGTCGACCGCGTGCAGCCCGCCGCCGGCCGGACCGCAGACGATCGTCGGCACGCCCGCCTCCTGCCAGAGCGCCGACTCCATCCAGTAGGGCGCTCCGACCTCGCGCGGCGGCTCGGCACCCGCCTTCGGCAGCTCGATGGCCATCAGGTCGAGCAGCTCGCGCGCCGGGCCGCTCGGCTGGGCCCGCCAGGCGGGACGCGAGATGCCGGGTTCGAGCTCCCAGCCGACCTGCGGATGGTCGCCGCGGATGGCGTCCACGATCTCCTGCAGATCGCGCATCCCGATGTCGTCCGGCTCTCCCGACACCGTGCGGCGCTCGACGGTCAGCTCGCCGTTCGCTGCGATGGTGAACGGCGCGACTCCGGCGCGAGCGACCGTCGCCATCAGCGACCCCGAACCGAGCAGCGGATGCGCCGGCGCCGCCGCCATCGCGCGGTTGCGTCGGGCGATGGCGACAAGCAGCTCCCCCAACGGTGGCATCACGTCGACCGCGAGCTCCGGCTGCGAGGAGTGGCCCGCGCGCCCGGTCAGCCGTGCCGTCTGCACCGAGTAGCCGCGATGCGCGACCGGCAGATCGAGCCAGGTGGGCTCGGCGACGATGCAAACGTCCGCTCGCAGCTCCTCCGCGGCGAGCGCGTCGAGCACCGCGAGCGCCCCGAGGCTGCCGTCCTCCTCATCGGCGACCAGGGTGACCGCGATCCGCCCCGGCGGGTCGGTGCCGACCAGCTGCTCGGCGGCGAGCAGGATGCCGGCGATCCCGCCTTTCATGTCGCTCGTGCCGCGGCCGACCAGGCGGTCGCCCTCGATCCGCGCGGTGAACGGATCATCCATGCCATCGACGCCCACCGTGTCGAGGTGGCCGTTGAGCATCACCGTGCGACCGGATCGGGAGCCGCTGCGCACGGCGACGACGCTCGGCCGCCTCTCATCGGATCCGGCGTGGACGAGACGGGTCGTGAAGCCGGCCGATTCGAGTCTGTCCGCGACGAACGTCGCGATCCCGGCCTCGCCGGCATGCCCCGGCGACAGCGATGGACTGACCGAGTCGATGGCGACGAGCGCTCGAGTCAGGTCGAGCACGTCGTCCGACCGACTGCCCGGGCGCGAACCAGACATGTTCAGCGCCGGATCCGATAGCTCTGCCAGACGACGCCCGGCTCGAAGGGCCGCACACCGATGAGCTCGAGATCCACAGGCCTCGTGCCGCCGAGAAGCGGGATGCCCTCCCCGAACAGGACGGGATTGACCTTGAGCACGATCTCGTCGATCTCGGGCAGCAGCGTCGCGGCGAGGCGGCCGCCGCCGCACAGCCAGATGTCTGCGCCGTCCGCTCGCTTGAGGTCCCGGACCAGTGCCAGCGGGTCGTCGCGGACCAGCTCGACCGCCGGGTCCACCGCGTCGAGCGTGGAGGAGAACACGAGATGGCGCAGATGCGGATAGGCATCGGCGATGCCGGCGTCGAGGCCGACCTGGTGGGTCGCGCGGCCCTCGAGCACGGTATCGAAGCGGCCCGCGCCGTCGATCCTCAACGCCGTTCGCGCCGACCCGGGCAGCATCTCGGGGAATTCGGCGATCAGCGCATCGATGTGGTCGCCCTGAACCGGGAAGCGGTCGAACCTGCCGTCCGGCTCAGCGATGTAGCCGTCGGCGCTCGTCGCGACGAAGTAGACGAGGGATCGCACCCCTTCAGCCTGCCCAGAGGACCGGTTGCACGCAAGGAGCACGGGAGGGAGCAGGGGACGACGGCCGGGCTTCGACACGGGCGCTGCGCGCCCGGCTCAGCCACCGATGAATACTCGTTGATCTGAATACTCGTTGGTCGAGGAGGGCCCCGCCGAAGGCAGGGCCGTCTCGAGACCGGCAGCCGAAGCATCGAGCCCGAGAAGCAGTGCGCGCCTTCCGCGACTGACCGGCAAGCCGATGCAACCGCTGGTCAGCGGCCCCGGCGGCCTCGGAACAGTCCTGCGAGGAGCGCATGGAGCAGCGGAAGCGCCGAGACCGCCATCAGCACGATGCCGAACACCTCGTCGGTGCTCCGCAGCAGGACGCCGGCGAGCAGCAGTCCCACGAACACGATCGCCGACACCATGCGGCTGACGGTCCGCTCGAGCTGTCGGACCTGGCGCTCGAGCCGAGGGGTCTCGACCTCGATCTCGCCGTCCTCGATGCGGGTGACGAGCCCGTCGAGCCGGCGCGGCAGCCGGGCGACGATGCCGACGGTCTCGACCGCCTCACGCGCGAACGACCCGATCACGCCGCCGCGCTCGTCGCGGAGCAGCTTGTCGGCGTAGGGCTCGACGGCGTTCCAGATGTTGAACTTCGGGTCGAGCGTGCTGCAGAGGCCCGAGATCAGGGAGACCGCCCGGATGACGAGCAGGAAGTTCTTCGGGAGCTGGAAGGGCAGCAGACGGATCGTCTCGCCGAACTGGTCGGCGAAGTCCTTGAGCTCTCGCGGGTCGACGTCCTGCAGATCGGTGAAGGCGACCCCGCCGAAGCGGGAGAAGAGGGCGGACATGGTGCGCTCGAGCTCGCGGATGTCCGCCGAGGGAAGCAGGACGCCGAGGTCGTTCATGCTCTTCACGAGCCGTCGGCCATCGCGGGAGGCCACCGCGATGAGGAACTGCTGCAGCCCGGTGCGCAGGGTGTCGGGGATCTCGCCCATCATGCCGAAGTCGACGAACGTCAAAACCCAGCCCCGCGCCTCCCCCGCGGTCCCGGCGCCTGCGCCATCCGCTGTCGCGGTGCCCGCGCTATCGGTCTGCGCCGCGGACCGGGGCACCGGAGTGACGAAGATGTTGCCCGGGTGGGCATCCCCATGGAAGAAGCCGTCGACGAACAGCTGGTCGAACATCACGTTCGCGAATTCGATCGCGACGGCGGACGGATCGATGCCCGCCGACCGGAGCGCATCGAGATCGTTGATCTTGATGGCGCTGACGTCCTGCAGGGTGAGCACCCGTCGCGTCGAGCGCTCCCAGGCGATGCCGGGCACCCGCACGCGGTCGTCGCCCTCGAACTGGGCGGCGAACCGCTCGGCGCTCTGTGCCTCGTGCAGGTAGTCGATCTCCTCCAGGCTGGTGACGGCGAACTCCTCCGCGAGTCCGGGCAGGTCGACACGGCGGTTCACGAGGGCGAATCTGCTCAGTCGCCGAGCCACCCAGCGCAGGGCGGCCAGGTCGACATCGACGAGCATCCCGATGTTCGGGCGCTGGATCTTCACGACGACGTCGGTGAATCCCGCATCCTGGGCCATCTCGGGTGAGAGCCGCGCGCGGTGCGCCTGGCCGAGGGACGCGGCCGCCATCGGGGTCTCATCGAACGAGGCGTATGCGCCCTCGAGGGAGGTGCCGAGCTCTGCCTCGGCGAGCGCGCGGACCTGGCGGAAGTCCTCGGGCCGCACCTCGTCCTGCAGACCGACCAGCTCGCGGGTGACCTCGGGCGGCAGCACGTCGAGCCGAGAGGAGAGGAACTGGCCGACCTTGATCATCAGGCCGCCGAGCTCGGTGGCGAGCCCGTAGAAGTTTCGTGCCATCCGCTGCCACCGACGGGTGCGTCCCCGGGCGCCGAGCCCGGCGAGGCCGAGCTGGGGCAGAGCGATCTCGAACCACCAGTTCTCGACCATGTAGCGGGTCGCGAAGCGAAGGATGCGCCGGTAGCGGGCGCGCCCGTCGCGGCCGAATCGCTCCGATGGATCGCGCGCGACGATCGCGGTGGTGTTGGTCAACTGCGGGCGAGGATGGCGTAGAGCTTGCGCCGCGCCTCGTCGAGCACCGCGACCGCTTCGGCGACATCCTCCGGCGATCCGGCGTGCGCCACCTGCGCCGCGGCCTGGGCGAGCTGCGCACCGGCCTTCGGGATGGCGCCGGAGAGGGCGGCGGCTCGCTTGCCCGGCGCTTCCCACGGAGCGGAGACATCGGGCGCCGTCTCCGCGGCCACCCGTCCGGCATCGGTCAGGGAGTAGGTCTTCTTGCCGGCCGATTCGACGGCGGTGACGAGCCCCTCGTCGGCGAGCACCTGCAGGGTCGGATAGACGGAGCCGGGACTCGGCTTCCACATCCCGTTGCTGCGCTCTTCGATCGCGCGGATGATCTGGTAGCCGTGCATCGGCTCCTCGGTGAGGATCGCCAGCACGGCCGTGCGCACGTCGCCGCGCCCCATCCGGCTGCCGCTGCGCTCTTCGAAGCGCTGCTCGAACGTGTCGCGGAGCTGATCCATCGCGTCCCAGATCCCGGTGCGCGAGCGACCGCCTCCCGCTCCCGAACGAGCACCCGACGTTCCGCCTGCGTTTGACCTGATCATGACAACCTCCGGTGATGTGCGACCGGGGTCAACGATAGTGGGCGACACATCGCTCAACCTGGGCGTCATCGATCGGCGGCTCACCGGCACATGAGAAGTGCGCGGGCACGCGAACGTCCACGTGCCCGCGCACACTCGATGTGCCGCGGCTCGGATGCGCGCCGCGCTATCCCGTCGGAGAGTCCTGGGAGATCGCTCCTGCACCGATGGCGACCCGGAACAGGTAGTAGGGGTAGACCCGCAGATCGTCGCCGCCCTGATACTTGGCCTGCCGGTGCAGCTGATTCGCCGTGACGTAGAGGTGGCCGTCGGCGGCGACCGACATGGTGTCGGGCCAGAGCAGGCGCGGATCGTGGGCCACGGTCTGCAGCTCACCGCTCGGCAGACGGCGCACGACGGCGTTGTGCTCGTAGTTCGTCGCGTAGAGGATGCCGGCGCTGTCCGTCTGGAGCCCGTCGGCACCGCCGCCCCTGTCGCCCTCGTCGATGACCGTGCTCCCGACGGCCTCGTCGTCCACAGAGCGGTCGCAGAGGGCGTCGACCGACACGCTGTGCCAGCGACGGGTCGCCAGGGCGCAGTACCAGAGTCGGGCCCCGTCGGCGGAGATGGCGATGCCGTCGGCACCCATCGTCACGGGCTTCGGGGCGCCGTCTGCGGGTCGCTCCATGAAGACGCGGCCCTCGACGATCGGGACGAACTCCTGCGTGGGCAGGGCCTTGGTACTGGGGTGATCGTGCAAGCGCCTCCAGGCATCGCCCGTGGCGAGGTCCACCACGATGATGCCGTTAGGGCCGCTGTCAGCGGAGTCGGTGATGAACGCCATCCCCGCCTCGCCGCGACCGAGGTCGAATCGCACATCGTTGAGATACGTGCTGGGCAGGGCGACATCCGGCTCGAACACGATGGTCTGCACGACCTGATCGGTATCGAGGTCGACGCGCAGGAGCTTGGGTCCGCCGCGCTTCGTCGGCTGGAACAGGGGGCTGCCGGTGTCGAGCACCCACAGCCGGTCGGCCGGATCGACCACGACGCTCTGCACCGAGACGAAGGCGGTCGGGTCGTCGTCGCCGGATGGCGTGTTGACCTCGATCGACGGGTAGGGGACGGGGTGCCCCTCGCGCAGCTCGACCACGGTGGCCGGCACGTCGTCGCCCCACTTCGGGTAGTTGACGAAGATGCGTCCCGCGGCCGACACCGTCACCCCGGTCGGCATCGGCCCGTCGTCGAAGGTGTGGACGACTTCGAGCTCGCCGAGCGGCTCGTCATGGCTGTGCAGCTCCTGGCCGTGCAGCTCGCGGCCGGCGACCGCCGGCCCCCAGAAGGCGGTGCTCACCGGTCTGCCTCGTCGTGGATCGTGATCGGCATGGTCGGTCTCCTCGCGTCGTCGGGTTGTTCTTCCAGTCCACCCGCGAGGGTCGGGGCCGACAAGGGCTTGCGCGTGGGCATGCCCTGTGCGCTCGGTGAGCGTCGGCTGGATCCATCAGGGCTGTGGCCGGCGAGCGGGATCCGTTCCCGATCCGCGGGTCGAGACGGTACCGGCATCTCAGGCGTGGATGCGGCCCTAGAGTCGACCCTCGTGACTCGATCGGACGCTTCGCCCGCCGCCGCATCGGCGCCGGAACCCTCCGGTGAACCGCCCGACGCATCGCCCGCTTCTTTGGGCGGTGCGCCCCGACGGGCCTGGTGGATGCTGATCGTCATCACGATGCTCAACGTGGCGGGCATGACGGTCGTGCTGCCCGTGCTGCCGTTCGTCGTGCTCCGATACATCGACAACGCCGACCACCTCGCGGTATGGGTGGGCGTCCTCGAGACCGTCAACGCCCTCTGCGCCTTCCTGGTCGCGCCGTTCCTCGGAGCCCTCTCCGACCGGATCGGACGACGCCCCGTCATCATCACCGCCGCATTCGGCGCATCGATCGGCTACCTGACCTTCGGCATCGGCGGCGCGATCTGGGTGCTGCTGCTCGGCCGCATCATCCAGGGCATCACCGCCGGGGACATGCCAGCCCTCTTCGCCTACGTCGCCGACATCACGCCGGCGGACAAGCGCGCGAAGCGCTTCGGCCTGCTCGGCGCACTCACCGGCATCAGCTTCATGATCGGGCCGGCAGCTGGAGGGCTGCTCGCCGCGATCGACGTCAATCTGCCCGTGTTCGTGACGGCGGCCATCGCGGCCGTGGTCGCCGTCCTCAGCATCTTCCTCCTGCCCGAGAGCCTGCCGCCCGAGCGGCGCACCCGCTCGCTGCACCTGCCGCACCTGCACCCGTTCAAGGTGCTGAAGGATGCGTATACCCGACCTCAGCTGCGCTGGGTGCTTCTCGGCTTCACCCTCGTCGCCATCCCGTTCATGTTCTTCGCGAACAACTTCGCCGTGCTCGCGCTGGATTCGGTGATGTGGAACGCGACCCAGATCGGTCTCGTCGTCGCCGGCGTCGGGATCGTCGACATCATCGTGCAGGGCGGACTGCTCGGCATCCTGCTTCCGCGGATCGGCGAGCGCGGGGTCGTGATCGCCGGCATCGCGGCTCAGGGATTCGGCTGCGTGGCCCTCGCCATCGTGGGATCGGTCTTCGACTCCCCCGTCCTCGTCATCGTCGGCGCGCTCGTGCTGGCCGCCGGCCAGGGCGGGGCGAACGCGGCGCTGCAGGGGCTCCTGTCGACCGCGGTCGGCGACGACGAGCAGGGCTGGCTGGCGGGGGCTGTCTCCGCGATCCAGTCCGCGTCCGGGATGATCGCCCCGCTGCTCGCCGGCTTCCTCTACACCGGCATCGCCCATTCCGCGCCGTACTGGCTGGGAGCGGCCATGTTCGTGGTCGCGGGGGCGCTGCTCATGCGGGCGAAGCTGTCGAGCCCGTCGAAGCTGGTGGCTCCGACAAGCTGACTCCGACAGGACGCTGACCGGGCAGATGAAAGGTGCGCGGGCACGTGAACGTTCACGTGCCCGCGCTCCTTCCATGTGCCGCGGCGCGGCAGGCGGATAGGGCCTAGGCGACCGTCTCGACGAGTTCGGCCGACCGGAGCGGTGCGTTCCGCACGGCCACGATCGCATCCACCGAGGACCGCAGTCGGACGGCGGACGGCAGGTCCGATTCCGTCGTGCTGTGCACGGTCAGAGCGAGCGCCGCGAGCACGAGGCTGACGGCCAGCTCGGCCTCATCGCGACTCGCGGCACGTTCCGCCGCGAGGTCGATCAGCCGTCCGCGGGCAGCCGTCATCAGGCTGCCGAGGGTCGGCATCAGCTCGGGATTGCGCTTGACCAGGCGCTTGAGGCGCAGATGGCGGGCGGCGAACTGGTCGCCCCCAGCGATCATGTCGCAGAGGGCGTCCACCAGCGATCCGCTCGCCGACCGGAACCGCGTCGCGGCGCCGTCGTCGAGCGATTCGCCGGAGAGGCCGAGCGCGGCGGCGTTCTTGGAGGGGTAGTAGTTGAAGAAGGTCCGAGAGGACACGTCCGCCTGGTGGCAGATCTGGTCGATGGTCGTCGACTCGAAGCCCTGCTCATCCACGAGGCGGTAGGCCGCCTCGTGGATGGCGCGGCGGGTCTGCGCCTTCTTCCGCTCGCGGAGGCCGTCGCCGGCCTCCGCGTTCTCGAGGATCGTCATGGTGCGCTCGTGATCCTGGGCGGCTCTACGCGGTGCGGATGGAGCCGGTCTCGGTGAGACCCGCCTTGTCCGCGCGCTCCTGCAGGGCCGAGACCTTGCGCAGCGGCGGCACCTTGAAGAACAGCGACAGCACGAACGCGAGCAGGATCACCGAGAGCGCGATCCAGTACACGGTCACGACCGAGCTGTTGAAGCCGATCAGGAACGGCGCGGCCAGGCGCTTGTCGGCGCCGTTCAGGAACGACGTGTCGCTGGTCGAGCTGCTCGCCGAGTCGGAGGTCGACGAGTCGCCGTCCTTGATGTTGTCGGCGATCGTCGGGGCGAGCTGGTCGACCCAGTACGCACGCTGGTCGGCGTCCGAGTAGTCGACCGAGACCGTGTCGCCGTCCACCGTGGCGTGCGCCTTCTCGGCGACCGCGGCGAGCGCGGATGCCTCGGCTGCAGGCTGGGCGGCCACGACCTGGGTCGCGATGATTCCCGGTGCCGCGGTGGCGGGGATCGCACCGGCATCGACCTGAGCCTGGACGGCTGCCGTGACCTGCTGGGTCACGGCGTCGTCCGCCGCGGCGGTTGCGGTGGTCACCGCGTCATCGAGCTGGTCCTGCACGGACTGCTTGATCGGGGTGACGATCGGGTTCCAGATCTGCTCCATGACGGCCGCGTTCTCGCTGGCGCCGGCGACCGACGGGTCGAGGGCCGCGTCGAGCGACGTGGTCAGCTGCTTCTCGCTGCCGAGCGAGTTCATGATGTTGGCCGGCAGCGCCGAGAACAGCACGGAGAGCAGGATGGCGACGCCCAGCGTTCCGCCCATCTGGCGGAAGAAGGTGGCCGCGCTGGTGGCGACGCCCATCTGGTGCGGCTCGACCGACCCCTGGCTGGCGAGGGTCAGGGTCTGCATGAGCTGGCCGAGGCCCAGGCCGATGAAGAACATCGCCATCATCAGGAACCACAGGGGCTTGTCGACCGTGACGAAGGTCAGGGTCAGGAAGCCGAGGGCGGTGATCGCCGTGCCGGTGATGGGGAAGATGCGGTACTTGCCGGTGCGCGCCAGGATCTGGCCTGAGCCGATCGACGCGATCATCAGGCCGACCACCATCGGGATCATCGCGAAGCCCGACTGGGTCGGAGTGAGGCCGGTCACGATCTGCAGGTAGAGCGGGAGGGTGAGCATGGCACCGAACATGCCGAAGCCGACGAGCACGCCGAGGATGGTCGCCATCGAGAACGAGCGGGAGTTGAAGAGGCGGAGCGGGATGATCGCGTCCTCCTTCATGATCCGTTCGGTGATGATGAAGGCCGCGATGCCGAGGCCGCCGATGATGTAGCAGGCGATCGCACCGGCGGAGCCCCAGCCCCAGGTGCGGCCCTGCTCCGCGATCAGCAGGAGCGGCGCGAGCGCGACGATGACGAAGGTGGCGCCGAACCAGTCGATGCGCGGCTTGGCGTGGCGCTCGAACTTGGGCAGGTGCAGGAAGGCGATGACCATGCCGAGGGCGATGATGCCGATGGGCAGGTTGATCAGGAAGACCCAGCGCCAGCCGGTGACGAACAGGATCTCGTTCGCGCCGGCGAACAGGCCGCCGACCAGCGGGCCGATGACCGAGGAGATGCCGAAGACGGCGAAGAAGTAGCCCTGGTACTTGGCACGCTCACGCGGAGCGAGCATGTCGCCCATGATGGCGAGCGGGATGGACATCAGCGCACCGGCCCCGATGCCCTGCAGCGCGCGGAATCCGGCGAGCATCAGCATCGAGGTCGAGAACGACGCGGCGAGCGAGCCGAGCAGGAAGACGGCGATGCCGAAGATGAAGAGCGGGCGACGGCCGAAGATGTCGGAGAGCTTGCCGTAGATCGGCACCGCGATGGTCGAGGTGATCAGGTAGGCGGTGGTGACCCACGCCTGCTGGTCGAGACCGTGGAGGTCGTCGCCGATGGTGCGGATGGCGGTTCCGACGATCGTCTGGTCGAGCGAGGACAGGAACATGCCGGCCATGAGGCCGTAGATGACCAGCAGGATCTGCCGGTGGCTCATGATCGGCTTCGAGGCCTCAGCTGATGAGGCGGTGGGCGCCTCGACGGGCGCGGTTGCAGTTGACACGGAATTCCTTAGTGCGGGCGGCGGCAGAGGGCCGAAGAGGCACGGCAAAGATTTTGCAGGCAACGCAATCTTACGCGATTGCATTTCTGCGTCAAGTGCATTCGCGCACCCGTCTTCGGGTGTGTCGGCATCCCGGCGCCACGGTCCGCGGGAAGCGTCCCGACCTGCGGCCCCGATCATGCGTCGAGAGAAATACCGTAGGCGGGCATCGCCTCCCTCTCGGCTGCATCGGGAACGAGCGGTCAGCGCAGTTCGCCCCGAACGATGGAGTCGCCGGAGTGCGCGGGATCGCCGTCGAGCGGCTCGGCGGATACATCCACCAGGTCGTAGTCGAGGATGTCGACGCCGTCCGGGATGGCGAAGGAGCCCGCGTCGCCCTCGAGCACGCCGAGGCTGATCAGCTCGCGGAGATCCGAGGTGATCAGCCACACCTCCCGGTACTGCGTCGAGTCCACCGCGCCGCCGACCGTGACGGCGAGGGTGCGGCTCCCGTCGGGGGCCTCCTCGACGACCGCGTTTCCGGTGTCGTCCCAGCCAGGCAGAGGCGCGAGCTGAGCGGCGGCCACCACCTCGGGAGGCGCAGGGCGCGTCATGCCCCAGACCACCCCGATCACGGCAACCGCTGCGGCCAGGCCGGCGACGGCGACGAGGACCGGGCGCCGGACACGACGGCGGCTCGACGCGCCAGACGAGCGGCTCGACGGGCGGCTCGGCAGGCGGATCGGCGTCGGCTGTGCAATGGGAGCATCGCCTACCCCTCCAAGGGTCAGCTGGTCCGCGGGTGGCTCGCCGACCGGGCCATCATCGGAGGTCTCGCCGGCTCCGATCGCACCGGCCGACGGGTCCGTGGCAGCATCATCGCCGAGCGCGGCCTCGCCCGTCGCTTCGGCGGACATTCCGAGCTCGGCGCGGATGTTCGCCCACACCCGACGATCGGGTGCGGTGAGGTCGACGACATCGATCGCGGTGCGGCCGAGAGCTGCCGCCTCCGCCAGCTCGCGCAGGTAGGCGGCGCAGTCCGGGCAGTCGTCGAGATGCCGCAGGTCGGGGTCGGCTGCCACCTGCTCGCCGATGGCGAGCAACGCGAGCGTGTCCGGATGGACGTGCCTGCTCAGCTCTTCATCCTCTGACATCGACGGCCCCCAGCTGTGTGCGAAGCCGTTCCAGGCTTCGGCGGATGTGACTCTTCACGCTGCCGAGCGGCAGTCCCGTCCGCTCCGCGATCTGGACATGGGTCAGATCGTCGAAGAAGGCGAGCCGGATGACCCGCTGGGCGTCGGGCTCGAGGCGGGATATCTCGTCGGCGATGAGGAGACGGTCGGCCAGGTCGATGTCGGGAGCGGGGGCGGTGCGGACACTGTCGAGTGCGACGAGGCGCTCCTGCAGGGCGCGCACTCGGGCGCGCGCCTCGTGGGTGTCGGCGATCTTGTTGCGGGCGATCCCCATCAGCCAGCCGGGAAGCCGGGCGCGGGACGGATCGAAGCCGGTGCGCCCGGTCCACCCGGCGACGAACGTCTTCTGCGTGACGTCCTCCGCCTCCCCCACGTCGCCGAGCGATCGCAGCGCCACCGTGTAGATCAGCGAGCTCCAGCGCGCGTAGGCCTCTTCGAGCGCGCGCTCGTCGCCCGCGACGAATCCGGCTTCGAGGTCCACGTGTCGATCATCGCGGTCTGCGCGTCGGCGCGCATCGGAGCGAGGGAGATCGGACTGCCCGACAGCCGACGGGCTGCGCGAGGGCTGCTGCTCCTGCGGCGGGACGGTCACTGCGCACCTGCGTCATCGGAAGCGGGGACGGCGGTCAGGATCACGTTGTCCGCGTAGGTCAGGCTCTGCCGGTCGAAGGCTCCCCCGCAGGTGATCAGCATGAGACGCGGCGGACCCTGCCGATCGAAGACCTCGGCGACGGGAAGGTCGGCCTTCGCCGTCTCTCGCGCCGCGGTGAGCAGGAAGTCGTGCGGGGCGCCGGACGCGTCGAAGACGGTGATCCGCGCACCGGCGGCGAGCTCGGTGAGCCGGGCGAAGGGTCCGAGGCCGTACTCGAGCGAGTCGACGTGGGCGGCGAGAACCGTCGTGCCCGCTGCGCTCGCCAGATCGGAGCCGAACCGGTACCAGCCGGCGACGGCGACGTTCGCGGGGATCTGCATGGCTCCGTCATCGAGCACGCCGACGGGCTCGACGGCCATGTCGATCCCGACGTCGGCGATGACGATGCGGGTCGGCGGAAGCGAGCTCGTCGCCGGCAGATCCGCCAGCGCGGCGCTGTAGAGGGGAACGTCCGGGAGCTCGGGCTCCTCCGCCATCGGAGGGTCGTCCACCGGAAGATCGATGGCCGCGTCGGCGGTCAGCACGGAGCTGCCGGCAGTGTTGGAGCCGATGCCGAGCACGTCGTCGATCGACGCCGGTCCGTCAGCCGCGACCGCGGGGGCATCCGTTCGGAATGCGGCGAACCGCGCGTCCGTGGGCGCGGCCGCGACGCAGCAGATGGTGATGAGGAGGGCGATGCCCGAGAGCACCGCCCCCCTCAGCAGGGTGAGCATGGTCAGCTCTTCGCTCCAGCGGAGCGGCGCGCCATAGCGAGGCCCGCACCGACGAGCAGCAGCAGGCTCAGCGCGAACCCACCTACGAGCAGGGGCGATCCGGGTGCGGTGTCGACGAGACCTGCGGTACCGGTGTTCACTCCATCGGGCGACGAGTGCAGTCCGCCGATGGTCTGCACGGCGAGAGCCAGGTTCTTGTCCGTGGCGCTACCCCAGGCGTAGACGATGGTGTTGACGCCCTCTTCGATCGGGACGTCCGCGGGACCGATGACAGGCGCCGTGGTTCCGGCGAGCGCCACGGCGGCCGACACGGTCCCGGCGGCGAGATCGAGGCTCGCCTCGTTCGGGTTGACCAGACCGGAGACGACTGCCGATCCTCCGGCCAGGATGTCCACGGCGGGTGCGGCCGCGGTGTGCCGGACCGTGAGGCGACCTTCGCCCGCGGCAGTGCTGCTCAGGTCATTCGTGAACAGCGTGGCGGTGGGCTTGCCCGCCTCGCTGAGATGCGCGACCGCCGTATAGCTCGTGTTGGCGGCGAGCTGGAGGTCGATGGGGCCGATGACCGGGGCGCTCGCGTCGGCCGCGTCGGCCGCCGTGATGGCCACGGTGTAGGTCCCCGCGGGGAGATCCAGCGGTCCGGCCATGTCTCCGGGCTGGAAGTCGTCCAGCGTGAGCTTGTCGTTGACATACACGTCGACCGGCGTGGCCGGGACGGCGTGCAGGACGTAGAGATCGGCGTTCGTCGATGAGATCGCGCTGGCGGGTACCACCGCGCCCATCGATGTCAGGACGCCGATGGCGATGCCGGCTGTGACGCCGGCGAGCAACTTTCTGTGCACGTGCTTCCTCCTTGGGTGAGCGGCAGACCGCGCCTGTCACTCATCACTTCTCGCGGAGGGATGCATTCGGATGCACTTCTCCGGAATTCGGTCGAGATCTCTTCCCCGGGCTTCGCGGACTCCCGTCAGTGCATGTCCTTCGCGGAGAGCCGGCCGGGCCACCAGAAGCGGTCACCCGCCAGGAATGCCAGGGACGGCACCACCAGGGTGCGCACGAGGAGGGTGTCCAGCAGCACTCCGATGCAGACGATGATGCCGATCTGGGTGAGGGTGATCAGCGGCAGCACCCCCAGCACCGCGAAGACGGCGGCGAGCAGGATCCCGGCGCTGGTGATCACCCCTCCCGTCGAGCTCAGGGCGCGGATCATGCCGTCCTTGGTGCCATGCACCGCCGCCTCCTCCCGCGCACGGGTCACCAGGAAGATGTTGTAGTCGACGCCCAGCGCCACGAGGAACAGGAAGCTGAACAGCACCACGTTGGTGTCGATGGCCGGGAACCCGAAGACCGACTGGAAGAGCAGCCAGCTCGCACCGAGGCTGGCGAAGAAGCTGCCGACCACCGTGAGCAGGAGCAGGACCGGCGCGACCAGCGAGCGCAGCAGCAGGACGAGCACCACGAACACCAGGCCGAGGATGAGCGGGATCACCAGATCCTGGTCAGCGGTCTGGGCGCGACTGACGTCGAGCGCTTGGGCATCGAGCCCGCCGACGAGTGCGTCCGCGCCGTCGACGGCATGCAGCTTCTCGCGCAGCGCGTCGACCGCCGCGAACGACTCGGGTGTCTCCGCGGCCGCGTCGAGGGTGACGTCGATCTCGGTGATGCTCCCATCCGACGCTCCGACGCGCGTCGAGTCGACGCCGTCGACCTCGCCGGCGGCGTCGGAGACGGCCTGCGCGCTGTCGGCGTTCGCGATCACGATCACGGGCGATCCGCTTCCGGCGGAGAACGCGTCGGCGAGGATCTCCTGGCCGATGACGGCCTCGGGAGCCGAGGTGAAGCTCTCGGTCTGGGACAGCCCCAGCTTGATCTGCGGCACCCCGGCGACGGCGAGGCCTCCGAGCAGCGCGACGCCGATCAGCACCACGGCGATGGGGCGTCGGGAGACCAGGATGCCGAGCCGATGCCAGACGCCCTTCTCGGTGCTGCCCTCCGTGCCGAACCGCGGGATGTAGGGCCAGAACAGGCCACGGCCGAACAGCACGAGCGCGGCGGGCAGCACGATGAGGGCGAAGGCCATCGCGATCACGATGCCGGTCGCGCACGCGATGCCGAGCGCGCGATTGCCCGTCAGCTGAGCGAACAGCAGGGTCAGCAAGCTGAGCACCACGGTGCTTCCGCTGGCGATGATCGCGGGACCCGCGCCGCGCAGTGCCCGCGACATCGCGCTGCGGCGGTCCTCCACGAGGCGCAGCTCGTCGCGGTATCGGGCGATGAGCAGCAGCGCGTAGTTCGTGCCCGCACCGAAGACGAGCACGGACAGGATGCCGGTGACCGAGGCGTCGAGGGTGATCCCTGCGGCGGCGGCGACCCGAGTGGCGACGATGCTCGCGAGCCCGTCCGCGGTGCCGACGACAACGAGGGGCACGAGCCACAGCCAGGGGCTGCGATAGGTGATGAGCAGCAGGACAGCGACAACGATCACCGTCGTCAGGAGCAGGGTGAAGTCGGCGCCCTCGAACACCGCCGCGACGTCGACGGCGAAGCCCTCGGGTCCGGTGAGCAGCGCGGTGAGTCCGTCGGGAAGGTCGGTGTTCGCTGTGCTGCGGAGCTGATCGGCGCGATCCGCCTGCTCGGCGACATCGCTCAGCTCGGCGAGCGGCACCACGACGAGCGCCACGGTGCCGTCCTCGGAGACGGTGGGGGGAGGCAGCGCATCGGTGCTCGAGGATGCGGCCAGGCGATCGGCCGCGCTCTGCACGGCCGCGATGTCATCGGCGGTCAGCTCGGCGAGCGCCCCATCCTCCGTCCGACTGAAGACGAACAGGGCGGTCGTTCCGTCGGAGTCGGGCAGCAGCTCTTGAGCCGCGGCGACTCGCGCCGATTCCGCGCTGTCGGGCAGGCCGACGCCCGGCGATGAATCCCCCTCGGCTCCCGAGCCCAGGGCGAAGACCGCCCCCGTCACGAGGAGCGCGCCGACCAGCACGATCCACGAGGTCCGTCGAGCGGTGAGAAACGAGCGAAGGCGACGCATGTCTGATCCATTACTTAAAGAGGTGAACTATTCGACTCTTGAAGGTAGCGCTAAACTGTCGACCATGCCAAGTGAGACTCCGCAGAGGGATGGGCGCCGGATGCACCCCGCGACGCAGATGATCCGCGAGATCCTCGACGTCAGCGCGGAGTTCGAGGGCCACCTCGGCCGCGAGCTCTCCGTGAACCCGACCGACCTGGCGGCCATGGAGCACCTGATCCAGTCCGGCCCCCTGGCGCCGAGCGAGCTCGCACGACGACTGCACATCACTCCGCCCGCGGTCACGGCGTCGGTCGACCGGCTCGAAGCCGTCGGCCACGTTCTGCGCACCCACGACGCCGGCGATCGGCGAAGGATCGTGATCACGGCCTCGCAGGCGTCGACGGCTCAGGCGATGGGAGTCCTGATGCCCATGATCCGCGACGTGGACAGGGTGATCGAGTCCTTCGACGCCGACCAGCAGGCGGCCATCACCCGATATCTGGACCAGGTGCTGGTCGCCTACCGGTCCCACATACCCTCCGACGGCTCGGCCTGAGGCTCTGCGACCGGCTGCATCAGGGCGCGACGGTCGGTGCCGCAAGCCCCAACCGACCATCGACGCCAATCCGCGGTTCCTTGGAGATTCCCGAAACGGGGGCGCGGACGGGGGCGCGGAGCCTAGGCTGGAGCCAACAGGCGGGAGCCCACTTGTCTCATCCGATCTGGCTTCAGCCGACCGTGCACGTGCGTTCCCTGCTCGCGTCCATCGAGTTCTACGAGGCCCTCGGAGCCGTCGTTGTCGCGGGGAGCAGGATCGGCAACTTCGTGCGGCTCGACATCGGCGGCTGTCAGCTCTCCCTCGATGAGGACGCGCCGGACACGGTGCGATCCGAGGGCGCGGTCTCGCTGAACTTCGAGACGGATGATCTCGATTCGCGCTTCCGCGAGCTGGTCGTCGCGGGAAAGCTCGCCGTCACCGCGCCGAGGCGAGTCGAGTTCGGCCGGCAGATCGAGCTCACGACGCCGGATGGCACCGCTGTCACCATCACGCAGTTCACTCACCCCACCAGCTGAGCTTCCCTGACGGCTCCTCGGCCAGGTTCGAGGTTCTGGATGGCGCCGACGTGGGGCACGATCGAGGTATGTCAGATCGAGCCGTTGTCTCACTGGGTATTGCCGCATCGGTCGGTCCGGAACTGGCGGGATGGCTGGCTCCGCTGATCGAAGACGCCGGATTCCACGCGCTCTGGGTGAATGACACCCCTGGCGCCGATGCGGTCGCGGTCCTCGAGGCCGCCGCCCGGACGACTGAGCGACTGCACCTCGCGACGGGCGTCCTCGCGGTCGATCGCCGCGCGCCCGGTGACATCGCCGCGCAGATCGTCGGGCGCCGGCTTCCGCAGCAGCGCCTGACGATCGGCATCGGCTCAGGGCAGGCGGGGAAGGGCGCACTCGAGCTCGTCCGGAGCGCAGCGTCGGCGCTCACGTCCAGCGTCGATGCGCGCATCGTGGTGGGTGCACTCGGCCCGAAGATGCGCGAGGTGGCCGCGCGGGCATCGGATGGCGTTCTCCTCAGCTGGCTGCCTCCCGACCTCGCCCGCGAGCAGGCGGCGGAGGCCCATGCCGTGGATGCGGACTCCCACGTCGCGCTGTACGTGCGCGCCGCGGTCGCCGAGGCAGCGCAGCCGCGCCTGCACGAGGAGGCGGCCCGCTACGTCGGCTACCCGTCGTACGCCGCGAACTTCGCCCGCCTGGGCATCGACGTCGAGGACACGCTGTTGAGCACGTCCGTCCCGGGGACCGCCGAGCGCCTGAAGGATTACCGGCAGGGCACGGACGAGGTGGTTCTTCGCGCGATCACGGCCACCGACAGCCTGGACGACTATCGGGCGTTCATCGACGAGGCCCGCACACTGCTGTGACGCCGCGGTCGCCCGCCCATCGAGTGACGTCGGGAGGAGCCAGTGTCCGCGGACCAGGTCAGGCGACCTGCCCCGCGGACCTGCCTGCGACCCTCAGTTCAGAGGGTGATCTTCTCGTTGTCGATGTCCATCGGGCTGCCCGAGATCTTCGACTTCACGTAGCTGACGACGGTCGCCACATTCCCACCGGGCGTGTCCCAGTACTCGGCGCTCTCGACATGCACGATCAGAGCGCGGAGTCGGTCGTCGTCGGGTCCGTCGGGGAACCAGGCCTCCGAGCTCTTGTCCCAGAGCGAGCTGATCCGGTCACGATCCGCGCTCAGCTCGCCGGTCCCGGTGGCCGACACCCACGAGCTGTTCGAACTCAACGCCACGTTGAGGGCCGGGTTGCTGGCGATCCGCGCGACAGTCGACGAGTCGGCGCTGGTCAGGAACCACAGCTCGCCATCGAAGCCGTGGTGCTGCTGCTGCATGGCGAACGGCTGGGCGACGGGTCTGCCCGCATCGTCGAGCGTCGTCAGCATCGCAATGGGGAAATCCTCGATCAGCTCGGCGAGCTTGGCGGTCGGATTCGCGTCGTCCATGTCATCTCCTCGGTCCCTGGGGGATCTCGCTCAGGGGAGTCCCACGATAGGACGCGAGCCTGACCATGCCATCTGCACCAGGGCGCGGCACCAGGTGAGGAGATGGCGGACACCACCGAAAGCAGCCGCTCATGCCGATGGCAAGCAAAAAAGGGCCGCTTCGCGACCCTTTTTTCCTTGTAGCGGGAGCGGGACTTGATCCCTGGCGCAAGCGTGCGCCATGGGCCCACCGCCTGCGGGTCCTGCGAGCACACCCCGGTACAAGCAAAAAAGGGCCGCTTCGCGACCCTTTTTTCCTTGTAGCGGGAGCGGGACTTGAACCCGCGACACCACGATTATGAGCCGTGTGCTCGACACAGGCGATCACGGGCGTGGTTTTCGACTCAAGAAGTCCGGAATCATGCGGAAGTTGGCTCGCCTCGATGCGCCTGAATCACGGGCTTTTTCCTCAGATGTGGTCAAAATGTGGTCAGATTCAGCCCCGCCGGAGAACCCTCTCACCAGGTGTTGATCCGCTTCAGAATGCCGTGCAGCTCACGACTCAACCTCATGTAGGCGGGGTAGATCTCGGCCGCCTCTGCCGGAAGGCGCTTCTCGGTGTTGGCCAGCCTCGCGACGGCATTGGTGAAGTTGGCGAGATTGCGCAGCGGGATCATCAGCATGCTGAGTTCGCGGAATGCGCGTTCCTGGTCTGCCGTGAATGTGGAGGGCGGCGCCATCGACGTTTCGTGCAGGAACCGCGCAACCGTCATGTTCAAGCCGTCCGCGAGCTCGCGCAGCTGTCGGTCCTCTTCCTCGGTCAGCTTCACGACGTGCCGATGCGTACGGGGCGTGGCCGAGTTGGGCCGGCGCCGTGGACCGAGATTGAGCGTGAACTTCTGGTCTCTGTTTGACGAATTCATGCGGCCAGTATTCGTGCCGCCTGCTCGCGGCGAAAGCTTTTTCGCTCGAGTTGTGACTGTGCGACACAGTCACATCCGCCTCGTCCGATCAGCTCCGACCGGCTGGTTCGGCCCGCCGATCCGTGGCCGCCTGCGGCCACGGGCTACCGCCCGTGATCCGCCGATCGGTCGCGCGCTGTGGGCGGGACGAAGCTCCGGGGGCGATCGCCGTTGGACGGCCGGATGGGATTGCCGGATCGGACTTCACGCCATCCATCCGAGATGGCGTCGAAGTGCGGTCCCGAGATGCCATGTCGAGCTGCCGCGGCTCGCTGATCATCGCGAAGAGCGATGATCTGATCCCTCATCGTGGCGGAGAGCTGCCGCGCGCGTTCGGCCTCTCCCGCTGCTCGGTGCGCCTCCATGATGGCGACGACTGTCCGACCCATCTGCCGTAGCAAGATCGCCGCGGCAGCCGAATTCGTCATCTTCGGATCGGCGAGAGCGAGCAACGAAGCCGCACCCGCCAGCGACTGAAGATGCATCGGTCGCGGTTTCGATTCATGCGCAGGCAGATGCGCACTGCGAGCTAAGGCTCGCGCCGTGGCAGCTAAGGGCCCCGGCGTCGACTCGACACGCGCGGACCAAGCCGCGAAGACCCCGGCGGCGTCCCGAGCCGCATGTGCCCACGCAGATCGATCAACGACAGGCACCTCTCGCAACTGCGATCGCAACCTCGCAATATCCGCGGCGAACTCGCGAACGAGACGAGGAGAGACCTCCTCTGTTTCTCTTCCCGGACGCGCCGGACGGTAGCGCCACGGATTGCGGAAGCTCGCCTGCCACTCGGCCACCCCGCCCGACACGGACTCAACCGAGTCGGCCCACCCCTCGCGCAGCCGGGGCAGCGTGAGATCCCTCGCGAGACGCCCACCCCCGTACCAGATCGGCCGCCCGCCCTTCTCTGGCCGCATGGCGACGGAGTACCCGGCAACCACGTCGTCCCTTCCTGCAGCGAAGCGAGGCCTGACCAAGACGCCATGCTGATTCAGGCGGCGGACGAACTCGCCTTCGTCGAGCGAAGCGGCCGCCGCGCCCCGCACCGTCCGCTCGAGCCGATGAGCATCTACCTCGGCCTTGTCCTCTCGCTCTGCGCGAGATCGTTCTCCCGGCTTGACGCCGCGCTCCCCAAGCCCGTTCTCCCGGGACTCAAGGACCTGCAGTCCATACTTCTTCTCGAGATCCCGAGCCGCGGTCTGCGCCTTCCGGAAGTCGTTGTGCGTGGACGCCTTGGTGCCGTCTTCACGGACGAGGGAGACTGCGATGTGGATGTGATCGTTGCCGTTCGACGAGAGCCCGTGGCGGATGGCCACCCACCGACACGGCGCCTCCCCCGCGATGTCGCTGAACCCCATGGCATCGATGAAGTCGTCCGCGATCGCGGCCCATTTCTCATCATCGAGCTGACCCTCTTCAGCTCGCAACGACAGCGACGCGTGCCACACGGATGCGGGAACGCGATCGCGAATCGGCTCACCACCATCAGGGTCCGCGACCGTCACGACGCGAGTGACCTCAGTGCCGAACGCCTTTCGAGGGGCATCAAGCTCTTCGGCGACGGCCAGCGCCATGGCCCGGTCCAGGACTCCGTTCCCGAAGAAGGTGACGGTGGCTTCGTCGCCTGTGACGAGGTGTTGCTCTTCGTGCTCGTCTTTGCGTCCGTCGCCGGCGAGGTAGACGAGCAGGCCGGACATCTTGGCGCCGCGAGTGATGTTTGGAATCACTGCCGTCACCGCCTCTGCCCAGCGCAGCGACCGCGAACGCGGCCACACATCAAGTGTGGATGGGACCGCTCGAGCGGGCCAGGTTTAGGTGACCTAAACCTATAGCTTGCTCCCGAATCTGCCCCAGCCAAGGGCTCACGTCGAACGGGGACAGCTCTCACACTTATTGCGGATCGTCCTTCGGCCGATCTCCGTTTTAGGGCAACTTCGTTGCGTTTCGGCCTTGGAGTGTGTTCGTCGTGCTCGCTCCGGCAAGGGCGCTTCGCGTCGCTGCGCGATGCCGACTAAACCCATGTCGGCACCTTTGCCTGCGCTGTGCGCGGCGAAGGCTTCAACTTCTGCCGAAAAGCAATTCAGTTGGAATGCGGAACATGTAGACCGCGAAGTCTGCTTGCGCGGCGGGGGCGCGTTCGCAGCGAAGAGCGGCCCTTCACTCCTGTGCTTGGACCAGGTTCTTGCCGTCCTGGGTACGTCCGCGATGGGACACTCCGAAAAGCCGGGCTGGAAACCACCACCGGAAGATGCGACCCAGGTGTGTCGTGTGACACCAGCAGCTCGATGAGCATTCGCATTCGAAGTTGCGAGGGTTATGCAGCGTCTGCAGAACCGACCGGGCCATGCACGAAGTGTAAGCGCAGCACCGTCGTGCTCGCGAAGATCATTTGTCCCCGGCGCTATCACGAGTGACAACGACACGGCAGACGTCGCTGCAGCCGCGGTCGTAGTGCGCGTGTGTCTACTGCTTCGTGACCTGAGTCGGGAAGGTCAGATCTCCGATTTCTGCCCTTCCTTGCGCGGTCGGGTGCGGTCATCTCGAGGACCGATCGCGGAGCTGATCGCCCACAAGGCGATGCCGCAGGTTGTGAAGATGTCCGCGACGTTCAGGATGGCGAACCACTCGATCGCGATGAAGTCGACGACATGGCCACTTAACGGAGCGGCTTCCGCCCGGAAGACCCGATCGATCAGGTTGCCGACGCCTCCCCCTGCGGCGGCGGCCAGCGCGAGCGTACCCAGCGCTCCTTCACGGCGGCGGATACGGACCACCACCCAAATGACGAGCCCCGAAAGGACGAGGAAGAGCCCAATCACCAAGGGCGCTCCGAACTCGGCGCCCAGGCCGAACGCGACGCCGGGGTTGAAGACGAGCCGCAGTGAGACCCCCGGCAGCAGACCCAGGATGTGCCCGTCGGCGAAGGTCACCAGCGCCCACCATTTGGTGAGCTGGTCGATGACGGTCGCCAGCACGGCGGTCATAGCGGCCAGACCAGTGAGGGCAGCGGCACCGAGCCTGCTCCGCTGGCGATGAACCGCCCGCTCGGCGGTCAACTCAGAACCTGCACAAGCCGAAGCAGTACCCCGGACTCGATGATGATGTAGAGGCCCAGGCCGATGAAGACGAGCGGCACGAGCCAGTGCTCGACGCGCTCCAACAGTTCAGTGACTCGCCGGTTGGTGCCCACTGTGCGCGCGACTACACACCAGACAGCCACGAGCACCATGAAGACGACAATCGTCAGCGCGGTGTCCGCTGGATCCATCGACCTGAACACGGGCGTGTACAGCGAGATGTTGTCCGCACCGTTGGCAATCGTGATTCCGGCGACCGCGAGTAGGCCACCCGCCTGGGTACCCGAGTCGTCATCGTCATCGTCGCGGCTCCGCAGACCCTTGATGAGCAGGTAGATCCCGATCGCGAGCGGCACGACGCCGATTAATCCGACCCATTCATCGGGCACGACGGTCAGGCCCAACGCGGCGACGACGCTGAGGGTGACGAGGGCGATGAACCCGAGGTATTGGCCAACGACGATCTTCCAGCCTGGAATCCCCCTTCGGGATGAGGCGACGAAGATAACTGTCAGAACAACGATGTCGTCGATGTTGGTAGCGGCGAACAGCCCGACGGCGGCGAGGATGACCGTTAGCACCTAGTCGTCGTCCTCAACGTCCGAATCGACCCCGGATTCGGTGACGGACTTGAGCCGGCGAGAATTCCGCCGGTGATCGTGACGACGCCCTCGATGACGTTGTCGGCAACGGTGAACTGCGCGAGCCGCAGCCCAGGCCAGCCCGGGACCTCCGGGTCGTTGAGTGTGGCGCGGCTCATCGTTCCCGCACCTCCGTGCCGTAGTTGGAGCAGAGGTCGACCTCGTAGCCGGTTGCTGCCAGCAACGTCTCGGCGACGCTCAGCATGTCGACCAGTTCGGGGTGAGCGAGAGAATAGAAGATTTGTCGCCCCTCGGGACGCCCGACGACGAGGCCGCAGTCACGCAGGCATGCGACATGCTCAGACGTGGTCGACTGCGGCAGCCCCAGTTCGCGGACGAGATCGCCTACGCGCGCTTCGCCGGTCGCGAGTCGCCGCACGATTGTCAGACGGTTCGAGTCGGCAAGCGAGTGGAATAGGGAAACAGCCGCCTTCGAATCGAGCGCAGAAGTAAACATCGCCATCCTACGATGATATCGGAAGGAGTCGATGGGTTCTGTTTCGGGCTGTTGACCCTGTTCTCCTGACAGGCCTGTGGAGGCTAAGTCGATCAGCCCTGCTGCGGCGTGAAGGGCGTTGCTGGAACGGCGCGCTTGTGGCGCGTCTGAAGAAACCTGGCCTCGATCGCCGCGGCGGCAGCTGCTTCGATGTCCCGGCCTTCGAGGTAGTCGTCGATCTGGGCATATGACAAGCCGAGTTCCGCCTCGTCGGCCCTGCCGGGGCTTGCGTCGAGCAGGTCCGCTGTTGGTGCCTTCATGTACAGGCGAGCGGGCGCGTCGAGATGCTCGAGGAGCATGCGACCTTGACGCTTATTGAGGCCGGTGAGAGGCGTGATATCAACTCCTCCATCGCCGTACTTCGTGAAGAATCCGGTAACCGCCTCGGCAGCGTGATCGGTACCGACGACGAGGAGATTTGCCTGCCCGGCAAGTGCGTATTGGGCAACCATGCGGACGCGTGCCTTGACATTGCCCTTGGTGAAATCGCGCATCTGCTCGCGCGTCGCGTCGGCATACTCAAGCACGAAGCCATCGACGGGGCGCTCGATCTTGAACGTCACAATGCGGTCGGGCTTGATGAAGTCCAGCGCAAGGTGCGCGTCGCTTTCGTCAGCTTGCACGTTGTAAGGCAGTCGCACGGCCAGGAATTCGGCTTCGATGCCGTCGGCGCGCAATTCCTGGGAAGCCAACTGACACAGGCGCCCAGCGAGTGACGAGTCCTGTCCGCCGCTGATTCCCAGCACGAATCCGCTCGCCTTTGACTGGGTGAGGTAGTCCTTCAAGAAGTCGATGCGCAGCCGCGCCTGCTGGGCGGCATCGATTTCGGGGCGCACCTCGAGTTCCGCGATGATCTGCTTCTGCAAAGGCCTCATGTCCGGAGCCTAAGTGGCGCCACAGTGTCGCGGCAGTCCTGGCTCGATGCACTCACCTGCAATCGGCGCGTCGCGGTGAAGAGCCGACGCCGATATCCGTCCACCTTTTTCCTCCGGCATCAGGGGCGACTCGCACGATTTCGGCCGATGTCCGGCAAGCGCGAGCGTGATGAAGAGCGTCCCGAGCGCTGCCACCCCGGCGAGCAGGACCACCGCCATGGGGAACGACCCCAGTCCTGCAGCAATAGCCACTCCGCTGACGGGGGCAAGCGCGGACGCTGCTGTCACCGGCGCCGCGAGAGCCCCGTTCAGGGCACCAAGACGCTGAAGACCCCATCGATCGGCCACAGCGGTGGCCTGCACGAGCGTGAGCGCACCCCGCACCGCGCCTGACACTGCGGCCACGGCCGCCAACAGTCCGACCGGTCCAGGGATCAGCGCCAGAGCGCCGAGGACGACCACCGCTGCGACTCCGACACCGGTGGCGCGCCATCGTGCGGGCATCCATCTGTTCAAGATCGTGAAGATGATCCGACCGATCACCTGGCCGGCGCCGACGGCTGCGAGCAGGATGGCCGCCGTCGTCGCGTTGATTCCTCGCTCAGCGAGCAGCGGAATCAGGTTGAGCGTGACGCCGAACATCGCGAAGGCCAGCAGTGCGAGACCCGCTGCGAGTCCGAGGAACGGGAAGGTGAAGATGATCCGCGAGCGCCCGGCAGGTTGAATCGAGGGGACCGGACGAGTGACAATGTTCGGCAGGAGCGCGTGCAGCGGAATGGTGATCAGTGCCAGAGCTGCTCCGAGAACGAGGTAGGTGTCACGCCAGCCGAGTTCTCCGGCGAGCAGGCTGGCGATCGGCACGTAGATGGTCGATGCGAGGCCGGCTACCAGCGTGAGTATCAGCAGTGGGCGGTCGCGTGCCGCCTGGTAGTGCAGTCCGATAAGAGTGAAGGCTGGCTGGTAGAGGATCCCGGCTTGAGCGATGCCGATGACGAGCCAGGCGACCACAAAGCCAGCGAAGGACGAAGCCGTGGCCAGGAGTAGGACGCCGATGAGGGCCAGCAGCGAGCCGGTCAGCATCACCACTCGGCCGCCGAACCGATCGAGCAAACGGCCAGCGGCAATACCCACCACCGCGGAGAGGACGAGGCCGGCAGAGAATGCACCCATCACACTGACGAGGCTCCAGCCCGTGTCCGACACGATGTCGGCTGCGACCGCGGGCAGCGAGTAGTAGAGCGTCCCCCAGCTGACGACCTGCGTGATGCAGAGCAGTGGCAGGAGACGACGGGGAGGAGCGCTCATCCGAGATCCTCAGCCAGTCGGGTTGGCCGCGCTGCGCCGCTCGATGAGCACGGTGTCCCGCCATTGCCCTGCGAGAGGACCGTATGTCATGAGGGCGATGCGTTCACGTCGTCCGATCTCGCGGAAGCCGAACCTCGTGTGGAGCGCAAGGCTGGCCTGGTTCTCGGGGAAGATGCTCGACTGGATCGTCCAGATGCCCGCCTGCTCCGCCGCGTCGATGAGCGCACCGACCAGCAGCCGGCCGACCCCGCGTCCGCGGGCGTAATCCGAGACGTAGACGGAGTGTTCCACGACGCCCCGATAGACGTGCCGCGCGGACACGGCTGACAGAGCCGTCCAGCCGACGATCGCGTGGTCCTGGACGGCAACCAGTCGGCCGACCGTCAGCTTGCCCGCGTCGAAGTCGCCCCAGTCAGGCGGGCTCGCTTCGAAAGTTGCATGCCCGGTGGCAATCCCTCCGCGGTAGATCGCCTCGACCTGCGGCCAGTCCCCCGCCGTCATCCCGCGGATGGCGACGCTCACGCGCAGCAGCCGCCGGACTTCGCGTCAACCGTGGCGGACTGGGCGGAGGAGATGGCCTCCCAGATCGCCTCCGACGAAGCGGGCTCGACGGCACAGCAGCTGGAGCCGCCGGACCCGATGTCGGCCGAGCAGACACCGGTCTGAGGGAGCACGAGCTGGACCTGTCGCGCGGCGGCGTGGTTGCCGGCCAGTTCGTCGGCGATGGAGCGGACCTGCTCGTAGCCGGTCAGGAGCAGGAAGGTCGGGGCTCGTCCGTAGGACTTCATCCCGGCGATGAAGAAGTTCGATTCGGGGTGGGCGAGCTCGGCGACTCCGTGAGGGTCGACCGTGCCGCAGGAGTGCAGGTTCGGGTCGATCAGGGGCGCGAGAGCGCGGGGAGCTTCGACGATCTCGTCCAGTGAAATGCGGATCTCGCGGAGCATGCCGAGGTCGGGGCGGAACCCGGTCGCGTTCACGACGACATCGGCGATGACGCTCACTCGTCCGCTCCCGCGGCGCGCGGTCACCGTGCAGGCGCCGTCGGACTCGTCGAGTCGCTCTATCTCGAAGCGGTCCAGCAGCGTGATCGCACCCGACCGCACGAGGTCGTGGACGCGGCCGCCGAGCTTGCCGCGCTCTTCGAGCTCGTCGTCATCGGAGCCGTAGACGCGGACCGGGTCGGCGCCGCGGATGGCCCAGGTGATCTCGGTTCCGGGCGCCACCGCGGCAAGTTCAGCGAGTTTGAGCAGGGTATTGGCGGCCGAGTGCCCAGCCCCGACGACGAGCACGCGTCGTCCGGCCAAACGGGCTCGCTCGGCGCCCAGTACGTCCGGCAGGGCGTGGCTGATGTATGCGGCTGCGCCGGGAGAGCCGAGCGGGTTGAGGCCGGAGGAGGAGAGCGCGTTCGGGTTCGAGTACGTCCCGGAGGTGTCGATGACCGCGCGGGCGAGCACGTCGACGGTGTCTACGTCCGTCTGGATGCGCAGCAGGAAGGGCGTCGATGCGCGTCCTGTGGAGCGGGTGCGGTCCATGCCCTCGCGGCTTACCGCGGTGACGCGTGAGCCGTATCGGATCCGGGGTGCGAGCTCGTCGGTGGCGGCGAGCGGCGTCAAGTAGTCGTCGACGAGCTGGCGGCCGAGGGGGAGCTCGTCGCTGGCGGGCGCTACCCATTCGGCGGCCTCTAGCAGGCGACGGGCAGCCGGGTCGATCAGGTGCTCCCAACGAGTGAACAGGCGGGTGTGTCCCCACTGGGACACGGCCGCGCCCGCTTGGTTGCCGGCCTCGTAGACGACCACGTCGATCCCTCGCTCGAGCAGCTGAGCAGCCGCGGCGAGCCCAATAGGTCCGGCGCCGATGACGGCGACGGGCAGCCCGGTAAGGCGTTCTTCGGTGGCGCGGGGCGGCACGGTGAGCGTCATCGTCATTGCGGGGGTCTCCTTCGTTCATAGGCCGTCCGACCCGAGAGCTATATCGACGTTCATCGATGGAGGCAGTCTGCAAGCGAACATCGACGGTTGTCAATGTCTATGGCAGAGTATGGCTGTGACACTCCTTGAGACGACAGTTTCTGACGCCTGCTGCGCGCCGACGTCGTCCCGCGAACCACTCGGAGCCAGCCAGGCCGACTCACTCGCGCACGCACTCAAGGCGATCGCGGACCCGACTCGACTGCGCCTTGTGTCGATCATCGCGGCGAGCACCGAGGGCGAAGTCTGTGTCTGTGATCTGACGGATCCCGTTGGACTCAGCCAGCCGACTGTCTCTCACCACCTGAAGGTTCTCGTCGACGCGGGCATCCTGAGCCGCGAGAAGCGGGGCACCTGGGCGTACTACTCACTCGTCCCGGGCGGGTTGAGCTCTCTGGCCACCCAGGTCGCCGGAGTCTGACCCGTTTCGCTAGGCAGCGGAGATGTGGTCGACGAGGCCATCGATCCGGCGAGCCAGGTCTTCTAGCGCCGCATCGAAGGCGCCGTCGGTTCCTACCCGCACCGGGTCGGGGATCGACCAGTGCAGTGCATCGGCGCCGAGTTCTTCGTGTGCGGCGTCACAGACCGTGACGATGAGGTCGGTGTCTTCGACAACAGCCGAGAAGGATTGTGGGATCTGAGCGCGTAGCGAGAACCCGTGACGCTCGGCAGCGGAGATCGCACCGGGCGCGATCGCGGGGGCGGGGTGGGTGCCCGCGGATACGGCTGGAATCGAGCTCCTCTGCGACCAGAGCTCGACAGCGAGTTGCGACCGTGCGGAGTTCGCCGTGCAGACGAACAGAACCCTGCGGGCCGCGGCGGCGCTCGAGGGACCAAGGTCGAGGAGTGCCGCCGGCTCGAGACGCACGTAGCTGCGACGGCGATCGGCTTCCGACCGCCCGCGGCTGACGAATCCTTCCCGCTCCAGCACTCCCAGGTGGTGGGCGATCAGGTTGGACGGCATTCCGAGCCGATCCTGAAGCTCGCGTGGCGAGAGGTCGCCCAGGGTCATCAGGTCGAGCATTCGCAGCCGCGCGGGGTCGGCGAGGGCGGCATGACGCGCGGTCCGACGCTCCAGGTTTGTTCGCTCGACGTTCATTGACTCAATCTTGACTGAGCGATCACAATCCGTCAAGATTGCCCGCGTCATGAACGATCACCCCGCCCATCTGTTGCGACGACTGGTCGCCGAATTCCTCGGTACCGGCCTGCTGGTCACCGTCGTGGTCGGGTCCGGCATTGCCGCGTCGACTCTCTCGCCGGACGACGTCGGGCTGCAGCTGATGGAGAATTCCATCGCGACCGGACTCGGCCTCGCGGTGCTCATCGTGGTCTTCGGCCCGGTGTCGGGTGCGCACTTTAATCCGGTGGTCACGCTGGTCGACGCGGTCCTCAGTCGAGTCAGCTCGGCGCGCGCCCGATCGTCGACTCTCGCCGGCTACGTCGCGGCGCAGGTCGCTGGGGCCATCACTGGAGCACTGCTGAGCAACGCGATGTTCGAGGTCCCGATGGCGATCTCGGAGACGGATCGCCTCTCGGGCGGTCGACTTCTCGGCGAAGTCGTCGCGACGGCCGGACTGGTCCTACTGATCTTCGCCCTGACTCGCACCGGTCGCGGCCATCTCGCGCCGGCCGCCGTAGGCGCCTACATCGGGGCGGCCTATTGGTTCACGAGCTCGACCTCATTCGCAAACCCGGCAGTCACCATCGGCCGGATCTTCTCGGACACCTTCGCAGGGATCTCACCCGCCTCCGTCGCCCCTTTCATCGGCGCCCAACTCCTCGGCGCAGCACTCGGCGCCGCACTGACTGCCCTCCTCTTTCCCGCCACCAACCACCGACGCGTCGCTGATGCCCCGGCGTCCATCGCGCACACCAGCTCCTGACCGAAAGGCCCACCCATGCATCTCGTCGCCATCGGCGGAAGTGACGCCGGCATCTCCGCCGCACTCCGCGCCCGCGAACTCGACCCGTCCGTCGACGTGACAGTGGTCGTCGCCGACGCCTACCCGAACTTCTCGATCTGCGGCATCCCGTACTACTTCTCCCGCGAGGTCCAGCCCTGGCAGTCCCTCGCCCACCGCACCCACGCCGACCTCGAAGCCACCGGAATGGCACTGCGGCTGGACACATTCGCCACCGACATCGATGTCGCCGGACAGAGACTCACCGTCCGCGCGCAGGACGGCTCCACTTCCGACATCGCCTACGACGAGCTGGTCGTCGGCACCGGGGCGCTCCCCTCCCACGCGGGAATCGGCGGCCTCGAACAGTTGGGCCCGGAGGACGGGGTGCACGTCATCCATTCGATGGGTGACACATTCGCCCTCGACCGTTTTCTAGAGGAGCGCGATCCGAAGACCGCGATCATCGTCGGCGCCGGCTACGTCGGACTCGAGATGGCGGAGGCGTTCACCGTCCGCGGACTCAAGGTCACCCAGATCCAGCGCGGGCCCGAGGTGCTCTCCACCCTCGACCCCGAGCTCGGAGGGCTCGTGCACACCGAGCTCAGCCAGCACGGCGTTGAGGTGCTCACCGACACCACGGTCAGTTCCGTCGAGCGCACCGGCGCCGGCCTCGCCGTGCACGGCACGCACCTCGGAGAGCCCGTCACCCGCAACGCCGACGTTGTGCTCGTCGTGGTCGGAGTTCGCCCGAACACCGAGCTGCTCGAGCGCGCGGGCGCGCGCCGCGGCGCAGGCAAGGCGGTCGTCGTCGACGAGGCGATGCACACCGGACTCCCCCACATCTACGCGGCAGGCGACGGCGTGACCACCCACCACCGCCTGCTCGGCCTCACCTACCTGCCGCTCGGCACGACCGCGCACAAGCAGGGCCGAGTCGCCGGAGAGAACGCACTTGGCGGCTCCGTCCGCTTCGCCGGCTCCGTCGGCACGCAGGTCGTCAAGGTCTTCGACCTCGTGGCTTCCCGCACTGGCCTGCGCGAGCATGAAGCCATCGCCGCGGGTTACAGCCCCGCGACGACTGCCGCCGTCGCCGACGATCACAAGCGCTACTACCCCGGCGCCCTGCCGATCACCATCCGGATTACCGGCGACACCACGGACGGCAAGCTCCTCGGAGCGCAGCTCGTCGGTCGCCTCGGCACCGAGACAGCCAAGCGCGTGGACACCTACGCCACCGCCCTGTTCGCCGGACTCACCGTCGAGCAGGTCAGCGATCTCGACCTGTCCTACACGCCGCCGCTCGGCTCGCCGTGGGACGCCGTCCAGGTCGCCACCCAGGCATGGAGCCGCACCAACTCCGGAACAGTGACCCCCGCATGAGCAAGCCCGTCGTCCTCTTCATCTGCCAGCACAACGCAGGCCGCTCCCAGCTCGGCGCAGGCCTGCTCGAGGTCCTCGCCGGTGACCGGTTCACCGCCACGTCCGCGGGCCTGTCACCAGCCGATGTCGTGAATCCGGCGATCGCCGCGACCGTCGGCGAACTCGGCCTCGATATCGCAGATCGCGTGCCCCGTGCCGTGACCACGGAGGACCTCGAGAGCGCGGACATCGTCGTCGCGATGAAGCCCGGGCTCGCTCTGCCGGAGGCCACCATCAAGCGGTTCATCGAGTGGCAGTTCCCTGACCCCACTGCGTGGGATGTGGATAGCGTTCGGCCGATGCGCGAAGCCGTGGCGGCGAGGATCGCGAAGGAACTACTCGTCACGTGACCTGAGAGGTTGCACCGAAGGTTGTGAACTCGGGCCATATACCCCCCAGGGGTATAGCCTGCATCGATTGGCGTCCGGCGCCGGGAAAGCAGGGAGTTCACCTTGAGCGGGATCGTTGTAGCAGTCGCCGTGGCGCTGACGGGACTTTTGGCGTGGTACTTCTTCGCCCCACGGCGATCTAAGCGGGCTGCCATGGACGGGGGTCTGCAGGTTCAGACGATCACGGTGAAGGGCGGCTACTCACCCAGCGTTGTGGAGCTGGAGCAGGGTGTGCGCACTCGTCTGATGTTCGATCGGCAGGAAACAGGGGACTGCTCGTCGCAGGTGGTGTTCCCCGACTTCAAGGTTAATCAGAGCCTGCCTTCTTACTCCACCACCGTGGTGGAGTTCACTCCGGAGCAACTCGGGGAGTTCGGGTTCGCGTGCGGAATGAATATGCTGCACGGGACCGTGAAGGTCGTCGCCGCATCAGCTGACGCCCAGCGCACGGCGACTGCTGTGCTCGAAGCCTCCGATGCGCTGCCGTTCGACTGTGCGGACGACTCCCCCATGACCCTCGATGGGGATCATGGCGAACAGGAGGCTGCCGAGCACTCCGCTGAGATCGAAGACCTTCGCCGGCGAATCCTCGTCGGCGCTGTGCTGACGCTTCCGGTATTCCTTTCGGTCATGGCACACGATCTGTTCGGGGCGACATGGGTGCCGCCTCTTCTCCTCGCGCCCTGGTTCCAGTTCCTGCTGGTGACCCCGGTCATGTTCTACACAGGATGGCCCGTACACCGGACGGGGTGGCTGGCGCTGACGCATCGTGCGGCGGAGATGAATTCGCTCATCACCCTTGGCACGATCGCCGCCTACGGGTTCAGCCTCGTCGCGACCTTCTTCCCGTCGTTGCTGCCCGTCGAGGCGCGAGGCGTCTACTTCGAGGCTGTCGGCGTCATCCTCACGCTGATCCTGCTCGGCCGCCTGTTGGAGACGAAGGCGAAAGCCGGCACTGGTGAAGCGATCCGGACTCTCATCGGCCTTCAGCCGCGCACCGCGCGGGTCGTCCGCGCGGACATGGAGTCCGAGGTACCCGTCGGCGACCTCCTTGTCGGAGACATCCTCGCGATCCGGCCGGGCGAGAAGCTCCCGGTCGACGGAGCGATCACCGAAGGCACCTCTACGGTCGATGAGTCGATGATCACGGGCGAGCCCATGCCGGTGGTGAAGTCCGTCGGCAGCACCGTCATCGGGGCGACGATCAATCAGACGGGCGCGTTCCGCTACGCCGCGACTAAGGTCGGCGCCGACACGATGCTGGCCCAGATCATCAGGCTGGTCCGCGAGGCCCAAGGCTCGAAGGCGCCGATCCAGCGCCTCGCTGACACCGTGTCCGGCTACTTCGTACCGGCCGTGATCGCTGTGGCGATCTGGACGTTCACCGCCTGGTGGCTGTTCGGCCCGCCGCCCGCCGGCATCTTCGCCCTCGTCGCGGCCGTCGCCGTGCTGATCATCGCCTGCCCGTGCGCGCTCGGACTGGCAACGCCACTGTCGATCACCGTCGCTACCGGGAAGGGCGCGGCCAACGGAATTCTCATCCGCTCGGCGCAGGCTTTGGAGACTGCACACAAGCTGAACACGGTCGTGCTGGACAAGACCGGCACCATCACTAGGGGCACGCCAGCGCTCACCGACATACTCCCGGCCACCGGGTTCGACGCGGATGAACTGCTCGCGCTCATCGCCGCGGCGGAGCGGGATTCGGAGCACCCGCTCGCGAAAGCGATCGTGGTCGCCGCCGAAGATCGCGGGCTCAGCAATGCTCGAGCCCGCAGTTTCGAGTCGATCACCGGGCAGGGAGTGCGCGCCCAGGTCGGCGACAGGATCGTCCTCGTCGGCAACGCGCGCCTTCTGACTGCAGCGGGCATCGACACCTCGAGCCTCAGCGCTGCAGTGGAAAGGCTTGCCGTCGACGGCAAGACACCCATGCTGGCCGCGGTCGATGGACGCCCGGCTGGACTGGTGGGCGTCGCGGACACCATCAAGGACGGTTCCATCGAGGCCATCGCCGGCTTAGCCGCACGAGGGATCGATGTGGTCATGATGACGGGCGACAACCGCACCACTGCGGCGGCCATCGCTCGCCAGGTTGGAATTCACCGCCTCGTCGCGGAAGTGATGCCGGAGCAGAAGGCCCGCGAGGTGCGCCGCCTGCAAGCGCAGGGCCGTGTCGTCGGCATGGTGGGCGACGGCATCAATGACGCCCCAGCCCTTGCCCAGGCCGACGTAGGTTCAGCGATAGGCACCGGCACGGACGTCGCAATCGAGGCCTCGGACATCACCCTGATCTCGGGCAATCTGTCCGGTTTGGTTACAGCCATTGACCTCTCCCGGGCCACCATGCGCAACATCCGGCAGAACCTCGCGTTCGCATTCGGCTACAACGCGGTCGGCATCCCGATCGCGGCAGGCGTCCTGTACCCGGCATTCGGAGTGACTCTCAGCCCGATGATCGCCGCCCTGGCCATGGCACTGTCATCCCTATCGGTCGTCACCAACTCCAGCCGACTCCGCCGATTCAGCCCCAAGCCCCCGATCCCGCTGGCATCGATCCACCCCTCGACCTTCGAACCCGTGATCGAGATCGGCAGCGACGACCAACCCGAGGAGCACAGTCACATGCCACACCCTGACTCCCCACCTGCCGGCCAGACCGCGCTCGTCACGGACCCGGTCTGCGGGATGAACATCGATCCTGAGACCGCTGCGGCCACCCGCAAATTGGACGGAGCCACCTTCTATTTCTGCTCCATCGGCTGCGCCAACGCGTTCGACGCCGACCCGCACCGCTACGTCCCCTCGCACGCAGGCCGCTGACCCAATGTTCCGGATCTCGAAGGAGGATTGATGGTCGGCTACGTCGACAACAAGGACGCGTTGCTCACGCGGTTGCGCCGAGCCGAAGGTCAGGTGCGCGGCATCCAACGCATGATCGAAGACGATACCTATTGCATCGACGTCCTGACCCAGGTCTCCGCAGCGACCAAGGCTCTCGAAACGGTCGCTCTCGCTCTCCTCGAGGATCACCTCCGCCACTGCGTCGCCGAAGCCGCCGCAGAAGGCGGCACCGTGGCGGAGGAGAAGATCCGAGAAGCATCCGCGGCCATCGCGCGACTCGTACGCTCATGAGCTCGCAGGTCCTATCCGTCCGCAGACTCCCACCCCGAGCCGGAGCTCGGAGTTGCCCCGGGCGCCATGCGGACCCGCCGCGATGAGCCTGTCGATGCTCGGCGGCTTGGTGCGCCGACACCGCGACACCTCCCCCACCCTCATGCTGCTCGCAGTGGTGTGCGCGGTTGTCGTTGGGCTGCTGGGCATGCACACGATCGCCACCGCTGCCGGAAACCACGGCGGCGGATCGATGTCCATGCCGATGGCAGTCGATACCCCGAGAGGTCACGACGCCGGTATGTCCCCTGCGGCCGGGTCGGAATGCACCGGCACCTGCGATACCGGGCACAGCATGGCCGCGATGGCGTGCGTGCTGGCCCTTCTGCTCACGGCACTCACCTTGGCCTCCGCCATTGCCCTGAACGTGTTCGGGCAAGGCGGATCAGACAGCGGAACGGGCGGCGGGAACGTGGCCGCACCTGCCTCGGCGCTCGACAATCGGGCCCCGCCCGACCTCATACTTCTGTCCATCAGCCGCACCTGATCTGGGAAGCCCTCGCGGGGCACTCCTCTCCTCCCCTAGATCATTCACACGCAGTTGATAGGACAAATCTGATGTCGAAATACCGCTACACCCTTGCTTTGGCCGGCGCCCTCGCGCTGACGGCGACCCTCGCCGCCTGCTCGACCAACTCGCCCTCCGGATCTATGACCGGAATGGATCACGGCACATCGGGCACCGCCACGACCGACACGAGTATCACCAACACCGGCCCCCACAACGACGCGGACGTCACGTTCGCGATGGACATGATTCCTCACCACCAGCAAGCAGTGGAGATGGCGGACATGATCCTCGCGAAGGACGGCATCGACGCCGACGTCATCGACCTCGCAACCCGGATCAAGGCTGCGCAGGATCCGGAGATCATCACGATGACCTCATGGCTCAGCATCTGGGGCGAGATGATGAACAGCTCAGACATGTCAGACATGAGAACCATGGGAGAGAACGGCATGATGTCCTCCGACGACATGAATGCACTCGATAAGGCCACCGGAGATGAAGCGACGAGGTTGTTCCTGGAAGGGATGACCACTCACCACAAGGGAGCGATCACGATGGCACAGACCGAGATCAGCGACGGGGAGAACCCTGACGCGATCGAGCTGGCCAAAACCATCGTCGAGGACCAGACGGCAGAGATCGACGAGATGAGCTCGCTGCTCAGGTCGCTCTAGGCGGGACTGCGGTGGAGCGGGTGCTGCCACGCGCCCGCTCCACCGTCGCCAACTGCAGGCTCGGCGACGAAAGCTACTGGACAGCGGCCGAACTACGGGCCGGACGAAGCTGAACGCCGTCGAGATTTGGCAACGCATGGCCGAGGCGGTGTTCGGCCTCGGCCATCACCACCGCGACCTCCGTCAGGGTCATATCGTCGAGCACGACAGACGCTGCACCCTGCAGCCGATGCCCCACCCAGCGCAGCTGGAGCTGGTCGACGGCCCGCACTCCCGGCGTGGCCCTGAGAGCCGCCTCCGCCTTCTCAACCAACTCAGGTTCGATGCCATCCATCAGCCGACGCCCGATAGACCGGACCGTTCCCCAGAGCAGCACGAGGATGGCGACAGAGATCACTATTCCCACGATGGGGTCGGCGAGGGGGAATCCGAGCATGACCCCGACTGCGCCGACGACGACCGCGAGGGAGGTGAACCCGTCCGTCCGCGCATGGACGCCATCGGCGACGAGGGCGGCAGATCCGATGCGTTGCCCGACGCGGATTCGGTAGATCGCCACGACTTCGTTCCCCGCGAACCCGATCACACCAGCCGCGACCACCCACCACAGGTTCTCGATCGGCTGCGGATTGAGAAGCCGGACGATCGACTGCCAGGCTGCGACGAGCGCCGAGGCAGCGACCACGATGACGATGAAAAGACCGGCGAGGTCTTCGGCCCTACCGAAGCCGTAGGTGTATCGCCGCGATGCGGCACGTCGCCCGAGGTTGAAGGCGATCCACAGGGGTACCGCGGTCAGGGCGTCAGAGAAGTTGTGAATGGTGTCAGCTAGCAGCGCCACCGAGCCTGAGATCAGGACCACCAGCAGCTGGAGAACTGTGGTGCCGAGCAGCACGAACAGGCTGATCTTGAGCGCACGGACACCCTGGGCACTCGCTTCCAGTGCGTCGTCGACCGAATCGGACGCGTCGTGCGAATGCGGCACGAACAGGCCGTAGAGGAACCCTCGAAACCCTGTCGGGTGTGAATGGCCCTCCGCCCCGTGGGAATGCGCTTCCGAGCCTTTTCCATGGTGGTCGTGGCCATCGTGCTCGTGCTCGTGCTCGTGCTCGTGCTCGTGCTCGTGCTCGTGCTCGTGCTCGTGCTCGTGCTCGTGCTCGTGCTCGTGCTCGTGCTCGTGCTCGTGCTCGTGCTCGTGCTCGTGCTCGTGCTCGTGCTCGTGCTCGTGCTCGTGCTCGTGCTCGTGCTCGTGCTCGTGCTCGTGCTCGTGCTCGTGCTCGTGCTCGTGCTCGTGCTCGTGCTCGTGCTCGTGCTCGTGCTCGTGCTCGTGCTCGTGCTCGTGCTCGTGCTCGTGCTCGTGCTCGTGCTCGTGCTCGTGCTCGTGCTCGTGCTCGTGCTCGTGCTCGTGCTCGTGCTCGTGCTCGTGCTCGTGCTCGTGCTCGTGCTCGTGCTCGTGCTCGTGCTCGTGCTCGTGCTCGTGCTCGTGCTCGTGCTCGTGCTCGTGCTCGTGCTCGTGCTCGTGCTCGTGCTCGTGCTCGTGCTCGTGCTCGTGCTCGTGCTCGTGCTCGTGCTCGTGCTCGTGCTCGTGCTCGTGCTCGTGCTCCGAGTGTCTATGCAGGGAGGTCATTCCAAGGCTTCCGACTGCGAGTGGTGATGGCGGGGCGTACCGCCCAGGGAATGCTCTGCCTGGAAGATCGCATCCGACACGAGACGGTTCGCGTGCTCATCGGTGAGCCGATAGAAGACGCGGGTCCCGTCCTGCCGCGTGGTGACCATTCGCGTCAGCCTCAGCTTGGCGAGGTGCTGCGAAACCGCGGCCGCTGACTTATCGACCGCCTCCGCGAGCTGATTCACGGAACGCTCGCCATCTCGCAAAGCGAGGATCAACCGAACGCGCGTCGCGTCGGCCAGCATCGCGAACACTTCCACCGCGAGTTCCACGTTTTGACTGTCTGGGCTCCGTCCGCACATCTGCTTATCTGCATCCATACGCAGATTCTCACACACTCGTCTTCCGGGAGCCCTGCTATTCGTCGTGGGCGGTAGAGGACGTCAAGTATTGGCGGCGACGCCGCCCTGTGTGTCCAAAGCAGGTGATCTTGCGGTGCTCGCCTATCGCGCGATCCGTTTCAATTCAATCAGGATCGACAGTCACGCTCCTTCTCCCATTTCGATGCTGGGCACTGAGCAATAGCCGGAAGTGTCGGCGTTGGTTCCGTCCTCAATGCGCTACCGGACGAGACGGGGTACCAGCTTCACGAAGGTGAGCATGCCCATCAGCTCGATGAGGGTCTGCGTGACGACGGCAAGTGGAGCGAGATCCAGGCTTGCTGGGAGAGCGAGGGCGAGGGGTAGGACGACCAGCGAGTTCCTCGTCGCGCCGGAGAACACCAGTGCCCTGCTCGCCGCCACATCCAATCGTGCGACCCGTGCCGTGGCGATACCGACGACCAGCATGACCGCGAGGAAGGCTACATAGATCGGGACGACCAGCAGCAGCTTCCCCAGGCGCTCTCCGACCGCGCTGATCTGAGACCCGATGACCACGGCGAGCGTCGCCATCATCAGGGGAACCATTGCCGTTTGCGTCACCTTCTCGATCCGCACGCCGACCTTCGAGCGCGCAGCGACCCACTGCACGAGTGCCGCCGCCGCCAGGGGAAGGGCGATGAGGAACACGAAAGCCTCGACGAAAGGCAGGATCTCGATCGAAGAGATCGCGGCCGCCCCGGCGAACAGCAGGAGGTAAGCCGGCAGCAGGAGGATCTGCACGAGCATGAGCAGCGGTGCCGCCGCCAACAGGCGGTCCTTCGCACCGCCGGCGATGCCCGCGAACACGATCACGTAGTCGATGCACGGTGTCGAAAGGACAAGGACGACGCCGATGAGCAGGGCAAGATCAGCCGAGACGAATCTCGACAGCCCGAACACCACGATGGGGACGGCGACGAAGTTGAGCGCCAGGATCGCGGCCAGGAAGCGCACGTCGCGGAAGGCGCGTCCGATCCGGGAGAGCGGCACGCCGAGGAAGGTGGCGAAGAGCAGCAGTCCGAGGACGGGGTTGATGCTTGCGGCGAGGACCGAGGCGGACTGAGGAGCTGCGATCCCGCCGATGACGCCAACCGCGGTCGCCGCAAGATAGAGCCAGATCTGCCGGTGCTCCATCCAGCGCACCGCAGTGGTCACCTGGCCACCCTAGGGGCCTGGTTGGCCCAGATTCGCTTCGCTTCGCGCTTCGAGCACCGTCGCACTGCCTTCTTCACCCAGACCGAACTTCGCTGCACTGGGGATTGTGTTCGCGACAAGATGCTTGTGATTGGAAAAGATCGCTGCCGCAACATAGACGGGTTCGGGGCTGGAGTCAGGCGGCGGAGTCGTTGCCTGCATCGGCATCGCGGGCTCTCTCTGCTTCGGACTCCAGCTCCTGCCGCAGACGCACGCGCCGAACCCGACGCACCATGTCGAGGACGAGGAGCACCGTGACCGCGGCGATCCCGAAGGTCACGATGAATCCGAACGGGCCTGGTGTGATCAGCGTCTCGTCGAATGGCATCGGGGTCGGAGTTGGAGTCGGGGTGGGAGCAGAGGGCGATTTCGGGGGCGGAGTGGGCGCAACGGCGATCACTGCCTCTGCGGCTGAAGTCAGCTCGATGCCGGCGAGGAACACAGCGGTTGCGAGGGTCAGCATGGAAGCGAATCCACTGCGCACCCGTCAGCACGCGCCCGGGTACCCCACGCATTCGAACCATGCTCGACGGCCTTCGCCTGCAGTGCAGTGCGGATGGTGAGGCTTCCCATGGCGGTCCACCCGATTGCGAAATGTTGACTCACGCTGTCGGTGTCCTCTCGGGTTCTGTCGATCGTGCGGGAGTACCCAACGGGCACGGTGGAAGGCATGGCTCCTGCCGGAGCGAGCAGCGGCTGCCTAGGCGACACTTTTGACCTTGTCCGGGCGCGCTGCATTCCGGGCGCCGGCGTGTTCGCTGGCGGGGATCATGGCGAGGAGCCTCTCGCTGAGCAACCTGGGTTGACTGCCTGCTTGAAGGGCCATGATGCCCTCGATCAATATGGTGAGCCGTTCGGATTCGAGCGAGGTGATCTTCGTGATCCGGCCGCCGATCGGGAGCCAGAGGAAGTTGGCCGTCATGACGCCCCAGAGGGTGGCAACGAACGCACCGGCGATGGAATGTCCTAGGGTGTCCGGCTGATCCAGGTTCTCCAAGACATGGGTGAGGGAGACGACGGTTCCGATGATGCCGATGGTGGGCGCGAAGCCGCCGAGCGAGTTGAAGAACTTCGACGCGTTCTGCCCGGTGCGCTCCATACTGCCGGCTTCGTCTTCGAGCATGATCCGCAGGTCGTCAGCATCGACACCGTCGGCGATGTTCTGCAGCGCCTTCTTCAGGAACGGATCCTCGATCTTGGCGGCCTCGGCCTCCAACGCGAGCAGGCCGTTCTTGCGGGCGATCTCGGCCAGCTCGACGACCTGGTCGACCGCCGCGCGCGGGGCCTGCGTCTTGCCCTTGACGTAGCGCGGCAGGCTCTTCAGCGCCGCCAGTGCGTCTTTCATCGTCGTGCTGGCGAAGCCGACGCCGAAGGTGCCACCCAGGACCAGGATCATCGGCGCGGGGAGGATCAGCGCCGAGATGCTCGCCCCTTCGAGCGTGATCATCGTGATGAGTGAGGCGAAGGCGAGGACAATGCCGAGAATCAGTGCCGGATCCATCAGAGTGCCCCCTCGGCCGTGCATACGTCGGCGGCCGGCGTCGGCGGGGGCTCGGGCAGTTCGGGTCTCGTCATGGGCGATGCCTCTCCTACGGATGGTTGATTCGGGTGATTCATGCGGATCTGGGCTCAGACGATGGGACGGAATCCGAGGATCCAGCCCTGAATCGCGTAGATGATGAGGTTCCAGAGCCCGGTTGCCATCAGTACGCCGAGCAGCAGCAGGAGTGCGCCGCCGATCAGGTTGATAAGCCGGATGTGGCGTCGGATGAAGTCCGTCGCTCGGGTGAACCAGGTGAAGGCGAGGGCGGCCAGTAGGAAGGGCACCCCGAGACCCAGGCAGTAGGCGGCGGCGAGCACAGCGCCGCGTCCTGCGGAGCTGCTGGAAAGTCCGAGCGCTAAGACGGCGCTGAGCGTTGGGCCGATGCAGGGCGTCCAGCCGAGTCCGAAGAGGATGCCGAAGATCGGAGCGCCGGCAGTCCCAATCGAGGGCATCCAGCGGGCGCGGAGGGAGCGTTGAAGGGGCTTTATTAGGCCGATCAAGACGAGCGCCATGATGATCACAACGATGCCGAGTATCCGGGTGAGCAGGGCCTGCCAGCGGATGAGCCACTGCCCGAGGGCGCCGAATGCGGCTCCATAGCTGACGAAAACCGCCGAGAAGCCGAGGATGAACAGGGCGACCCCGACAACGGTGCGGCGTCGGCTGCGAACGTCGGAGTCGGCTGTGCCGGATATGTACGCGAGGTAGCCCGGCAGCAGGGGCAGCACGCAGGGCGAGGCGAACGAGACGAGGCCCGCGATCATTACCAGTGGGATCGCGATGAGAAGAGTGCCGGAAAGTGCGGAGTTGGCGAAGAAGGAGCCGATCTCATTCACGATCGCTCACCACCCGTCGCGTTCGGGCCGAAAGCAGAGCTGACTCTCATCGCGAAGGTGATTGGGCAGGCGACGACTGAAGATCCTCGTCGAGCACGGCGCGAACGAGCGAGCGGAGCGTGCCCTCCTGGACGGCGCCGAGCACGCGGGCAGCCGGACGACCTTGTCGATCGAGGACGACGGTGGTGGGCACCGCGGAGGGAGTCATCTCTCCGGCGAAGGCCAGGACGACACCGGCGTCCCTATCGATGAGCGATCGGTACTCGACGCCGAATCGCTCGGCGAACGTCTGGGCGACGGATGCCTCGTCACGCACGTTGACGCCGACGAACTGCACGCCTTCGTCCCCGAACTCTTCGGAGAGCGCCTGGAGGATGGGTGCTTCGGTCCGGCACGGAGGGCATGCTGCGTACCAGAAGTTGACGACGAGGATGCGGTCGTCGACCTGGGTGGAGTCGAAGCTCTCGCCGTACTCGTCGGTGCCGGTGAAGCGGATCGGATCGGTGCGGTTCTCTGGAATCACCTCGAGCACGGTTCCGTCGCCGGCGACATAGTTGCTCCCAGCGACGGTCTCGCCGTCGGCTGCGGCGGCGCAGCCACTGAGCGTCAGAGCAATGAACATCCCCGCCACCGCGATCGCGCCACCGCGTCGTCTGCGCGTCGTCGTCGGCCCGCTCATGGGCGTCCCTTGAGTCGGTTGAGCATCTGGTTGTAGGAGCGCAGCTCCGCGTCGTCGGTTCGATCGGCGCTTCGATCCACGCGGCGCGATTCGCGCTCGTCGCTACGGTTCCACTGAAGGGCCACGATCAGTGCCAGGGCGAGTGTGGGGACTTCACCGAGCCCCCAGGCGATTCCGCCCGCGAGGAACTGGTCCTGGAGGGCATCGATACCCCAGTCCGCGGCCACGACCCCGTACCAGTCCGGCAGCAGGACTTGTGTGGCGCCCATCAGCGAAGTGCCGAAGAAGCCATGGAATCCCATGGTCGCCATCAAGATCAGCAGACGAACCGGGTACGGGAACCGGAAGGAGATCGGGTCCCCGTCGACCATGCTGAGGGCGAAGAGGTAGCCCACGATCAGGAAGTGTGCGGTCATCCATTGGTGTCCGATGGGATCGCTGAGGGCCCAACGGAAAAGCGGCGTGTAGTAGAAGACGACAAGGGATCCCGCGAAGGCGACAGCGGTGACGAGGGGGTTGGTGGCGAACCGGGTGACGCGAGAGTGCAAGAGGTAGAGCAACCACTCGCGCGGGCCGTTGCTGTCGTCCTGGCGCTTCTGGAGGGTCCTGAGCGCGAGGGTGATCGGCGAGCCCAACACCAGTAGGACCGGAATGGCCATGCTGAGGGTCATGTGCGAGAGCATGTGGACGCTGAAGAGGAAGGCGCCGTAGGCGTTCGCGACGCCGTTGGTGACGTAGGCGAGCACCAGTAGCCCGAGCAGGAAGCTGATGGTGCGTCCGATCGGCCATCGGTCTCCTCGGCGGCGGAGTCGGCGCACACCTGCGAGGTAGAGGCCGCCGGCGAATGCCGCGATGAGGGCCCATACGGGGTCGATGCTCCAGGCGTTGAACACGCTGTCGAAGGTGAATGGCTCCGGCAGCCGTTCGCCCGTGACGCGTTCGGTGGCGGTTCGTGCCGGGCTCTCGTCTCCTTCCGGCGGTGAGGTGCCGGCCAGTGCTGCGGCGAGTCCGGAGGCGATGCCCATGAGGACGAGCTCGAAGAGGATGAGGGCTGCCAGGAGGCGAGCGGAGCGTCCTGGCGGTGCCGAGCGGATCAGTCGGGTGAGCCGTCGCCGCTGCGCCCAGCCGAGTGCGCCGAGCAGGATCAGGCAGACGGCCTTGATGATGACGATCGCCCCGTAGACGGATGCGAAGTCCTCTGGCCGAGCCAGCCGGTAGGTCGCGCTGACCAATCCGGAGAATGCGACAAACACGAAGGCCGCCCCGGCGATCGCGGAGAAGCGCTGGAGGATCTGGTCGAACTGTTCAGGGGTGGCGGCTCGGCGGACGGCGACGAGAGCGATCAGTCCCCCTACCCAAACTGAGGCGCCGGCCATGTGCAGCCACATCGAGCTCGAGGCGGCGGAGTGGCCGCTCGATCCCGCAGCGTGCCCCTCGAGAGCGAGCGGGGCGAGCGCGGCGAGGGAGATCACGGTGAGGATTGCGACGAGGCCCTGACGGCGGGTGACGAAGCAGACGACCGCGAGGATCGAGGCGACGACCACTGTGATCAGCCAGGCACGCCCGAGGGAAATGGTGAGCAGGAACTGGACGAGCGCCGGGATGAAGACGTCGGCGCGAAAATCGCCGGCTATGGAGAGGAAGGTGAGGACGGCGGCGAGAGCGCCGGTGCCTGCCCAGGAGGCTGCGGAGAGGGCGGCGACGTCGAGCAGGCGCTGGAACGCCGGGGATCGGCGCGGCACGGCGATCGCGGCCATCAGGAGCGCGCCGATGGTGCTGGCACTGGCCAGATTGGTGAGTGCCTTGATGATCGGCAGTCCGAGCTGCACGTAGAGCGGCGGGAGGAAGGGCAGTCCACTGTTCTCTGCGCTTGAGGCTGCGGCCGCGAGCAGGGCCGCAATGATCGCGATCACGAGGGCGAGCAGGATCGTTCCGAAGACGAACAGGCGGTCCCGCCTTTTCAGCCGCGAAAGCGACCAGCCGCGGGGCGGATCCGTAAGCGGTGATCCCAGGGTTGGCGACCGTTCACTCGACGAGGTCGGCGCCCGTCTGATGCTCATTGCCGCACCGCTACATCAATGGCTGCGATGAACTCATCGGTCGTGGAGACCTCGAGCTTTTTCCCATCGAGGAAGAAGGTGGGCGTTCCGGTCACGTCGAGGGCGAGACCGTCCTGCTGGTCGACCGCCACCCGTTCTTGCAGCTCGGAGTCGACGATGTCGGCGTCATACTGCGCCATATCCAGTTCGAGCTCCACGGCGAGGTTACGGAACACCTCGGGGGTGGACTCCTGCTTCTCGCCCCAGCCGCTCTGCGTCTCGAAGAGTCGGGCGTACATCTCCTCGAATTTGCCCTGGCGCGCGGCTGCTTCCGCCGCGTAGGCGGCGTTGTAGGAGTTGCGGTGGCTCTGGATCGGGAAGTACCGGACGATGAAGGTCACCTGATCGGCGTACTCCTCGCGGAGCTGCTCCACGAACGGGTACGCGGCCCCGCAGGATTCGCACTCGAAGTCGAGGAACTCCACCAGGGTCGCCGAACTCAACTCAGGATCCGAGAGCCGGTGGCTGGTGTCTCGGATGAGCGCCGGACCACCGTCCAGCTCAGCCGGCACGTTCTGAGCGTTGTTGACCGTGACGACGACGCCGGTCAGCACGATCAGCGCCGCGGCAATGGCGATGCTAATAAGAACCTGCGCACGTCGCGACAGAGGCCTGCCTCGCTTCGCTGCCCGCTTGACTGCCGGCTTCGTGCTCATCGGGGAGCCTTTTCGTTGAGCCACCGATACGGGTCGATCGGGGTCACGCCCTCGTCCCACAGTTCGAAGTGCAGGTGCGGTCCTGTGGAGAGGCCGGTGTCGCCGACCCGGCCGAGCATCTGTCCGGCGGTGACGGTGTCGCCTTCAGAGACCTGGAGGGAGCCGAATTGCATGTGGGCGTAGAGGCTGCTGATCCGCTGGCCGTCGACGACGTGATCGATCACGGCGTAGACCCCGAACCCGGAGTCCGACGATCCCGTCTCGCGTACCGTGCCGAGCGCGACGGCCTGGATCGGGGTTCCGGCGCCGGGGACCATGTCGAGGCCTCGGTGGTAAGTCGAGCATCCGGAGCATGGAGCGGGACGTGGGCCGAAATCGTCGGACAGCGCGACATACTGCGGGAAGGGCCAGTTGACAATCGAGCCCGGCTCGGTGGCCGAGAAGGTATCGCGTTGGAATGCGGCGACCGCTCCGTCCGTCACGACGAGGCCCTGACTGTCGCCGTTCGCGTGGGTGATCTCGTTGACGGACGGGGACGCGATCGTTCGGATGTCAACCGCCGCAGCCGGGACGGTCGTGGTCATCGTCAGGCACGCGGTGAAGGCGAGCGCGAGGAGCAGGTGCAGCCGCCTGGCGGGCGTGCGTGTTCGGCTGGAGTGGTAGCGGCGGCCGAAACGGTCGGACCGGCGATCACTAACCCGACGCGCGGACCGCCGCCCGCGCAGCTGCGAGGGCTCGGGGACGATGCGAATCGGCCGGGTGGGAATGTGGTTGGTTGACGTTCGCGAATACACCACGGAACTCTCGTGAGTCCGGAGGATCTCAAGGATCTCCGAAGGTCGGCAAAGCGGGCACATGCTCGAGCGGTGCTCGAGAGTGTGCGGCTCAGATCCGGCTGACTCCGAGGGCGGGAAGGTCGACGACTGCGGCGCGGAGATGCGCTCGCGAGACGGGTAGTACGGGGTGGCCCACCGTGGCATCAAGCGTGTCGTGCTCGGCCGCTGCGCGACGTGCGGAGCGGGCCAAGAGCAGGATCACCGCGATGCAGATACATCCGAGCAGCGCACATTCGAGCAGGCCCTGTTCACCGAGCGACTGTCCTCCGGACATCAGCTCGAAGCCGTCCGAGAACGATTGTTCGTCGCCTGCGTTGATCGCTTCGGTGTCGGCCACAAGCGCTGTCGTGACGGCCGGCAAACCGGCCGAATGAGCTGCGGCCCGTTCCGAAACCTCGTGCCCGACGAAGAGCGCGAGACAGATTGCGATGCCCGCGGTGAGTGCGACGAGGAGGCGTGCCCAGGGGGTCTGCATGGCTTGCATGAATCCTCCCTCACCGCTTGTCGGCCGTCGTTTACGCACTCAGGATAGCCTGACGCCTCCATGCGACCGCGGAGGACACCGCCGTCGATACGTCCCGAGTGCGGTCTGATCGGCCGTTTGGGCGTCGGATGTGACGAGGAGATCGAATGACGACCACCCGCCGAGCGACAGCCCAGGAGTACTTCCGTCCTGCCTTCCTCCCTGCACTCCTGCTAGCGGTGACGCTGGTCGTCGGCCTTTTGACGCAGCATCTGGGCACCGCGACCGTGATCCGCTTCATCGCGTGCGCGCTGGCTCTGATCGTGGTCGTCTTCGCCTGGCAGGCTCGCTCCCATGTGTGGATCGTCGCCATCGCGGCGGTCGCGGTCCTCTGGAATCCCGCGTTTCCGTTGCCCTTCTCCGGGGTCGGCTGGGACGCAGCGCACGTCCTGGCCGCCACCATCGCCATGGCCGCAGCATTATTTGTGCGGCAGCGGATGGAAGGCACGAGTGTTCGCGCGAGCCGCTGATCTTCCATGCATGACTTGACGAGGGCACCGGCGCAACTATCATGTGAATATGTGTTCATATAACAAAGTCGGCGGACTTTGATGGGCGAGGGTCACTCGCACGCGTCGATGGAATCGGCAGGTGGGCGCCACCGGCGGCCCCTCGCAATAGCGTTCGCGCTGACGGCCAGTTACATGGTCGTCGAGTTCATCGTCGGCTTCTCGGTCAACTCGCTGGCGCTCATCTCGGACGCAGCCCACATGGGCACCGATGTCATCGGCCTCGGCCTGGCACTCGCGGCGGTCACCCTCGCGGCGAGGAAAACCTCGACTCAGCGCACGTACGGCCTCTACCGCCTCGAGGTGCTCGCGGCGCTGGCTAACGGGGTTCTGCTCTTCGGAGTCGCAGGCTTCGTTCTGTTCGAGGCGATCCGTCGATTCGGCGACCCACCGACGGTTCCCGGCATGCCTCTGCTGATCACCGCGGTCATCGGCCTGGCGATCAACCTCGTGAGCTTCCGACTGCTGATGAGCGGATCCAAGGAGAGCCTGAATGTTCGAGGCGCCTATCTAGAGGTGCTCGGCGACCTGATCGGCTCGGTCGGCGTGATCGTTGCGGCGATCATCCTCGCAACGACGGGGTGGCCCTACGCGGACCCGATCATCGGGGTCGGCATCGGACTCTTCATCCTCCCGCGGACGTGGAAGCTGACCCGGCAGGCCTTGCGGATCCTGCTGGAGGCAGCCCCCGAGGGCGTCGATGTCGAGCGGATCACGGCCGACGTCGCCGCGATTCCCGGCGTCGAGGCCGTTCACGACCTGCATATATGGACCATCACATCAGGGATGGACAGTGCCAGCGGACACGTCGTTGTCGCAAAGGGCGCCGACTACGAGAGCGTGCTCACCGAGGTCCAAGCCGTGCTGCGCGATCGCCATAACATTGCTCATGCCACCATCCAGTGCGAGCCCGTCGCATTCGGCGAGACTCGAGGGCCGATCTGAGCAGAGGGGTGCCGATGATTGAGAGAGCTCGATCCGACGACTGGTCACAATCGTCGCCTGCGGTGATGCAGCTTGCGGACGTCTTCGATCTACTGGGAGACCCGAGCCGTCTAGCCATCCTCATCACCCTGTTAGGTGGAGCGCGCAGCGTGGGGGATCTGGCAAATTCAGCCGGCCTTAGTGATTCCGCCACCTCTCACGCGCTGCGGTTGCTACGAGCCCATCGTGTTGTCTCGGCGAGAAAAGAAGGGCGGATGGCCTTCTACGCAATCGCGGACGATCACGTGCGCGAGTTGCTGGAACTTGGGTTGGAGCATGTTCACCACACCGAGCTGCTCCATTCCACGCCGGATGGCGAGCTGCATCGCTGAGTCCCGTCGCACCTCTTCGTGAGCCACGAGTTCGTTATGTTCCGCGTACCACGGGCTGTTTCGGGTCCCTCAAGTGTCCCCCGTCTTTTCAGTGCGATGCGGTCGAGCGTTTGGCGAACTCCGTAGTAATCCGAGAAGCCCTAGCCCGACGCCGATGGCGAGGGCCACGTCAGCGATATTGCCGATGAATAGAGAACCGTATGCAATGAAATCGGTGACCTCACCGCGCCCAAACGCTGGTGCATGGAACAGTCGGTCGAGAAGGTTGCCGACCGCACCCCCTCCGATGATCCCGATGACAGTTGCCCACCCCAGAGACCTTGTCCTGAGTGCGGCGACGACCAACGCGACCGTGGCCAGAAGCCCCAAGACGGTGAGTGCCCACGTGCTCTCCGATCCGAGGGAGAGAACTGCCCCCGGATTGTATGCAAGCTGCAGCCCCAGGAGATCCCCGATGAGCGGGACGCGCTCGGTTTGACTCAACTGACTCTCTGCCAACCGCTTGGTCGCTTGGTCGATCAATGCCACGCTGAACGCCAGGGCTGACGCGACCGCAGCAATTCGACCTCGCCCCGCTGGATGCGCCGCAGGGGAGAGTCGCGGCCGAGAACCTGCACCGAACACCAGACTCCGATCATCTAGGTTCCGACGCGCAAACGCCGGGGGCGACGGGAAATGGTCAGCCGAAGATGTCCCCCAGCCAACCCTCCTTGCGGCGGCCGGAACGACCTGTCGAGTGCTCACCTTGCCTATTGCCGGAATGACCGCCGTCATGCCCGCTGCGATATCCGTCGTCATTACGAGATCGACCCAAGTTGTCGCGACCCGGACCCTGCTCGGCGGCGGCGCGCTCCACTATCTTGTCGAGCTCGCCACGGTCCAGCCATACGCCTCGACACTGAGGGCAGTAGTCGATCTCTACGCCGGAGCGTTCAGACATGACCAGCATCGATGAGTCGTTCGGGCACTGCATGAGGTCTCCTTTGTCGCGACGGGAACATTCGTTCATCTGCACATACGAACATATATTGCAGATCTGAGTTCCGACTGGGACTATCAGGTCTGCAAAGCGGACGGGTCAGCGGGCGCGCCGCCCACGATGGGTGCTCTCGTCATACAGTGTTCGCTGAATTCATGGCCTGATGTATTGTTTTTGCGTGCCCCCAACTCCCCTACTGCCGATCGCTGCATCGTTGACTCACACCGCTGCGGTCGCCCGCCTCGGCTATGCGCTCTCCGACTCGACCCGCGCCGGCGTCTTGCTCGCCCTGCGCGAGGCCCCGGCATACCCGTCCGATCTCGCTGACGCTCTCGGCGTCTCGCGCCAGGTCATGTCCAACCAGCTCGCCTGCCTGCGCGGCTGCGGACTCGTCGAGGCGGTGCCTGACGGTCGGCGGACCTGGTACCGGCTCGCAGATCCGCACATCGCGCCCGCGCTGGAGGAGATGCTGCGCGTGGTTCTCTACGTCGATCCGGACTGCTGCTCAGGATCGGAGTGCACCTGCTGATGACCACCACCGACACCGCCCGCATTCAACGCCGCAGCCAGCTGCAACGGCGTATCCGCCTCATCGTCGGCATCACCATCGCCTATAACCTGATCGAGGCGATCATCGCGATCAGCGCAGGGGCCGCCGCGTCTTCCGTCGCACTGATCGGCTTCGGCCTCGATTCCACGATCGAGGTCCTTTCCGCCGCCGCCGTTGCGTGGCAGTTCACCCGGCGCGATCCCGAGCGATGGGAGAAGCCGACCCTGCGCGTCATCGCGGTCGCCTTCTTCGCCCTGGCGGCCTACGTGAGTGTGACCTCGCTGATGGCGCTCTTCGGAGCGGTCGAGGTCGAGCACAGCACCCTGGGCATCGTCATAACTGCCCTGAGCGTGGTCATCATGCCCTTCCTCTCCCTCGCCGAACGACGTGCCGGTAGGGAGCTCGGATCCGCCACCGCGATCGCGGACTCGAAGCAGACGCTCATCTGCACTTACCTTTCGGCGGCCGTCCTCATCGGCCTGATCCTCAACAGCCTCTTCGGCCTGTGGTGGGCAGACTCGGTCGCAGCGCTCGTCATCGTTGTCTTTGCGATCCGCGAAGGCGTCGAAGCGTGGAAGGGCGATGCCTGCGCCACCTCGGTCGGCATGCTGCTTGATGACGACACGGACGAGGATCACCACCACGAGCACGAGCACGAGCACGAGCACGAGCACATTGATCGCTCACCCAGGTCCACAGTCGCGAGACGACTGAGCAGACCGCCCGCGCGACAACGGACGGAGAGGAGGCGATCATGACGGAATGCTGTGACACCAGCTGCTGCACCACGGCTTGCGCCGACGGCTGCATCTGCTGCTGACAACTCCACAGGATCCCGGCCGCCATCGGTCGGGATCCCGCTTTGCCCTCTGCGATCCTGTGCCCTTTGCGTTCAGCGACTGGCACTGGACACTGGTCCTTTACGGATACCGGTGTTTCGACGGGAGGCAGCAGGTGGTCACGATCGATACACGAGATCGACGGGCCGTCGATGCCGTCGCGGCGATTCACGCGGGCCGGACCGAGGAGCTGCGCCAGCTGCTCCGTACGCACCCCGAACTCGCAACCTCTCGCATCGGCGATGACGATCCGGACGGCATGAGCCGAACCCTGCTGCATGTCGCGACGGATTGGCCCGGCCACTTTCCCGACGTCGCCGACAGCATCACGACACTGATCGATGCTGGCGCGGAGGTCGACGCACGGTTCCGCGGCCCTCATCTAGAAACCGCGTTGCACTGGGCCGCAAGTTCTGACGACGTCGACGCGATCACCGCGCTGCTGGACGGGGGCGCTGACATCGATGCTCGCGGCGGCGTGATCGCAGGCGGCACACCTCTGGGAGATGCAACGGCGTTCGCACAATGGGCCGCGGCCAGAGCACTGATTGCACGGGGAGCGACCGCCGGACTTTTCGACCTCGCCGCGCTCGGCATGATCGCCGAGATCGTCGCGAACCTCGAGGCCGAACCAGAGACATCGATCGATGAGATCAATCACGCTTTCTGGTCTGCGTGCCATGGAGGACAGCTCGAGACGGCACGATTACTCAGCGATCGCGGCGCCGACATCGACTGGGTTCCCGGATGGGAACGAATGACCCCACTCGATACGGCAGCACGAGAAGGCGCGCATGACGTCGTTCGCTGGCTTCACGGCCTCAGCGCGCACACCTGTGCCGAGCTCGACAACTGCTGACGACCCGAACGCACTGCTCTGTGGAGCTGGCAAGACCTACTGGCGAGGACTGGTGGACACCGCGTCTCTGGCGTCCTCTTAGGCTGGCCGGCCCAGTAGCCGCGAGCGTCTGGCAGTAGACCTCATAACTCTCGAAGGAGCGCGGCACAGCTTCAGGAATTGGCGCCGCGACGTCGAAAGACGAGCACTCTGTTTCTTCCCGGCGGAAACACGAGGGTGTCGAGCGCGGTGCTGTCGTCGAGCTCGAAGTCGGTCTGCTCGCGATAGGTGGCCCAGTTGCTGGCTTCACGCTCGTCTGTGCTGGTGATGACGATGTAGGTCTCGACGGACGGGGCTACGAAGACGGACTTCTCGAAGGGATTCCCGGCGGGTGGCCAGGAGCAGATAGCGACGCGCGGCGCGAGCTTCTGCAGCGCTGCGCGGGCGTCGAACTTTTGGACGCTTTCGGGGTAGGAGACACTTCCCGACCAACTGAAATCGTCGGTGGCGATGACGGACGCGCCCTCCTCGTTGAGGAAGCCGGTTAGGGTGCCGTCCCCTGCGGCGATCTCAACGGCGTCGCGGCCGTCGATGATGCGGACGATGTTCTTGATGAGTGTGCGGGAGTAGAAGCAGTAGATGCCCTGCGGGCGCACGAGCGGCATGAGTCGATTGCGCTGCTTCGAAAGGCGCCAGACCAGCCCGAATCGCCCAAGATGGACAGGCTTGCGTTCAAGGTCCTTCTTGAACAGCGTGCGTTGAAGGAGGAAGCCGTAGATCAGTCCGAAGCGGATAGCCCCTTCCTGCACGCCGCTCTCGCGACGATCGCTGACCGAGCGGAGGCTGATGAGCACCATTCGCCGCTGGACGAGTTGACTCATGCGTGCAGCCTGCGGAAGCTGGCGGTCGCGACTCTGCCGTGCGGGTGTGGAGTATTGGCCGATGACCTCGTGCAGGCCTTGGGTCCCCTTGCCCTTCACGGCGTCGAGCTTGTCGGCGACTACGTTCCAGTCGCTGGGGAATCGTTCACACAGCTCGTCCAGGCTGGGCGAGGATTCCAGCCATCGCAGGGTCTGCTCGTAGGTTTCCTTAGTCTGCGCTGCCACGACGCCGAGCATAGGCACGAGGTGCTCGGCGAACCGGGCTGAAACTCCGATGGGGTGCACCTCGACCCCTCTTCGGCTACCGGTTCACGTAGCACGCGAGATCGCACAGGAGCGATTGTCTGCGGATCGCGCGATACTCGCGCACAGCGTCGCACGAGGCCCAACACATCTGGAGCATCCTTTGGCCACTATCGAGTCTTACGATTCATCGGCCGGCAAGCGTTATCGCGTCCGGTACAGGAAGCCCGATCACACTCAGACAACGAAACGCGGCTTCCGCACCAAACGCGAGGCCGAAGTATTCCTTGCCTCTGTCGAGTCGCGAAAGGCTGACGGCACCTACATTGACCCGTCGTCCGCGCGCGTGACGGTCAGGCAGCTCGGCTCTGCGTGGCTCTCGGGACAGACGCACCTCAAGCCGTCGTCGACCGCCGTCGTCGAGTCTGCCTGGCGTCTACACGTGGAGCCGGAGTGGGGTGCAAAGCTCATCGGCGAGATCCGCTACAGCGAGGTGCAGACCTGGGTTGCCGACCTCGCCCGTGGATCCGCGACCGACAAGCCGAAGTCGCCGGCTCTCGTTCTCCGCGCCCACGGCATCCTCGCCTCGGTCTTGGACGCGGCGGTCCGTGATCATCGCATCGCGGCGAATCCTGCGCGCGGCGTCGCGTTGCCCCGGAAGGTCGGCCGGGAGCATCGCTATCTCACGCACGAAGAGCTTCACCACCTGGCTCAAGCGAGTGGCCAGCATGCGACTCTGATCCGCGTGCTCGGCTACACGGGCCTCCGATGGGGCGAGGCGACCGGGCTGCGGCCTCGGGACATCGACCTCGTCCGCCGCCGGCTGGCCGTGGTGCAGAACGCCGTCCTCGTGAAGGGCGAGGTCATCATCGGCACCCCCAAGACCCACAAGCGGAGGTCGGTGCCGTTTCCCGCTTTCCTGCTGCCATCCCTCGAGGCGGCAATCGCCGGTCGCGAGAAGGATGACTTCGTCTTCGCTGATCTGCTCGGCAAGCCCCTCATCACCCCGACAACCCGCTTCAACTCATGGTTCGACAAGGCGCTCGAGAGCGCCGGGTTGCCGACCATGACGATCCATGACCTCCGCCACACAGCCGCGTCTCTCGCAATAGCCGCGGGCGCCAACGTGAAGGCCGTCCAGAAGATGCTCGGGCATGCCTCGGCAGCTATGACCCTCGACGTCTACGCGGACCTCTTCGATGACGATCTCGACTCAGTGGCGCACCGCCTGGATCAAGCCGCGACTTCCACAAGTGTGGTCAAAATGTGGTCAAACGAGAATCGGCCCGGGCCCAAATAGGGTCCGAGCCGAATCAAAAGCCCCGGAATTCCGGGCCTGTAGCGGGAGCGGGACTTGAACCCGCGACACCACGATTATGAGCCGTGTGCTCTAACCACCTGAGCTACCCCGCCGCATGCGACCGCGCCGTTCAGCCGAGCTGCCGACGGGAGCGCAGAGCCCCCTGTGGGAATCGGACCCACTACCTCTTCCTTACCAAGGAAGTGCTCTACCAATGAGCTAAGGGGGCGCACATTTGGGCTGCGCCGGAGCGCATGCCCTTTTGGCACCACAAGAGACTAGCATCCGAGCGACGTCCTCCTCGTAGTGTGACTGCCCCCTCTCCAGGGCCCGTCCGCACCCTCTCTATAGGGTTGACGAGTGACCCTCACTCCCCCTCCGCTCGACCGCGAGTCCACGTCGCTCGACACCCCCGAGATCGACGCCGAAGACTTCCCCACCGCCACCCGTCCCGCCGACGAGTGGTGGCGATCAGCGGTGATCTACCAGATCTACCCCCGGTCGTTCGCGGACGGGGACGGCGACGGCATCGGCGACTTGCCCGGCATCGACATCCGCCTTCCCGCGCTGCGCGAGTTGGGCGTCGACGCGGTATGGCTGTCGCCGTTCTACACCTCCCCGCAGCACGACGCCGGCTACGACGTCGCCGACTACCGCGATGTCGATCCGCGCTTCGGCACCCTCGCCGACTTCGACGAGCTGCTCGCACACGCCCACTCGCTCGACCTCAAGGTCATCGTCGACCTGGTGCCGAACCACAGCTCCTCGGATCACGTCTGGTTTCAGGAGGCCCTCGCGGCGGCCCCGGGCAGCCCCGAACGAGCCCGCTACCTCTTCCGGGATGGCACGGGACCGAACGGCGACGAGGCGCCCAACAACTGGGAGTCCGTGTTCGGCGGCCCCGCCTGGACCCGAATCACCGAGGCTGACGGAACGCCTGGCCAGTGGTACCTGCACCTGTTCGACACCACGCAGCCCGATTTCGATTGGACCAATCGATGGGTCCACGAGCAGTTCCTCGACATCCTCCGCTTCTGGCTGGACCGTGGGGCGGACGGCTTCCGCGTCGACGTGGCGCACGGGCTGGTCAAAGAGGCCGGCCTGCCCGACTGGACCGCTGCCGAAGGCGCCGCGACGACGATGAGCCTGGGCGGCAGCTTGGAGGACGAGCTGACCGGCCACGCCGAGCAGGATCCGCCGACGCCGCCGTACTGGGCGCAGGACGGCGTGCACGAGATATACCGGGAATGGCATCAGGTCCTCGCCGAGTACGAGGGCGACAGGGTGCTGGTGGCCGAGGCCTGGGTGGAGCCGCTCTCCCGCGTCGCCCGTTGGGTGCGCGACGACGAGATGCACCAGACCTTCAACTTCGGCTACCTCGAGACGCCGTGGTCGGCGACATCGCTCCGCACCGTGATCGCCGGATCGCTCAAGGCCTTCGGCGATGTCGGCGCCCCTTCCACCTGGGTGCTCTCCAACCACGACGTCATGCGGCACGCATCACGCCTGGCGCTGACCCGCCCCAGCACCACCGACTCTGCGGTGATCGACCCTTGGGAGGCCGCGAAGGCGGCAGTTCCCGATGCTGCCGTCGGACTGCGCCGCGCGCGGGCCGCCAGCACGCTGATGCTCGCCCTTCCGGGAAGTGCCTACATCTATCAGGGCGAGGAGCTCGGCCTGCCCGAGGTCTTCGACATCCCCGATGCCGACCGCGAGGACCCCGTGTTCTCCCGGACCAACGGCGAGCGGGTCGGCCGCGACGGCTGTCGAGTGCCGATCCCCTGGGAGGCAGACGCTCCCGCATACGGCTTCAATGCGACCGGGGAGAGCTGGCTGCCGCAGCCCCGCGAGTGGCGCGATCTGGCCAGGGACACCCAGCAGGGCGTTCCCGGGTCGACCCTCGAGCTCTACCGCGCGACGCTCGCCGAGCGCTCCCGCCGCGAACTCGGCACGGGATCGATCGAGTGGCTCTCCGACTACGGAGATGACGTAGTGGCCTTCGTCAACAACGGCGTCACGGTGATCGCGAACCTCGGCGAGGTGGCGGTCGAGCTGCCCGTCGGTGACGTCCTGCTCTCGAGCGAGGCGCTGCACGAGGCCGCGCTCCCGATCGACACCACGGTCTGGGTCCTGGTCACTCCCGACGAGTGACTCCTACGTTCCGGCCGGATGTGCACGTAATTTCGTGCACATCCGCCGGTTTCGTGCACATGGATGCGGACATGAGCTCGGCCGTCACGGCATCAGGTACCAGCAGCACTCAGCGTCCCGCTCGCCCATGTGCACGAAAGATGCATCACGTGTGCGAAATTCCGGGCACACCGGGCCGGAACGTACACACTCAGTTGGCGTGGGAGCGGAGCCAGGCCACCGGGTCGACGTTGTCCGTGCCGCCCAAGCGGATCTCGAAGTGCAGATGCGGGCCGAACGCGAAGCCGGTGTCGCCGACCGTTCCGACGAGTTCGCCCACCCGCACCTGATCGCCGACGCTCAGCGGGACCGAGCCGAACTCCATGTGGCAGTAGACCGATGAGACGAGCTCGCCATCGATCTGGTGGTCGATGATCACGTGCACGCCGAGTCCGTCGTCGGACTCCTCGACGTAGCGCACCCTGCCGTCGGCGATGGCCTGGATGGGCGCGCCCCGTCCGGGCAGGAAGTCGGCGCCGTTGTGCATGGTGACGCCGCAGGTGTCGCAGAGCACGCGCGGCCCGAACTGATCCGACATCGGCACGCCATAGACGAACGGCCACTGGATCGTGCCGCTCGGATCGTTGGTGAACGCGGCGCTGCGCCCTGCCGCCACGACCGCGAGCTTCTTGCGGATCGACTCCACCGAGTAGGTGTCGCGGCTGACGGCGGTGTCGGCCCCACCGGTGAGGACCTGCAGCTCCTGAGGCGGAAGGGACTGCATCAGGATGAGCGGACCCTTGCCGGCCGCGAGCTGCGCCGGATCGACCAGCGACTGGGCGGGGATGGTCGTGACGATGGTGACCGCCATCACGAATGCGACCGTCAGGACAGCGAGCCCCGAGCGCTTGGCAGCCCGCACACGCTCCCTGTTGCGAGCGATCCGAGCCGAGTCAGCCCGGCGGGCGGCGATGGCAGAGCCGGCCCTCTCAGTGGCTCGGACGATCGGGACGGGCATCGTGGGGCGCGTGGTGACCGCGGTGCGGATGCGGTCGGGCAGACTCGCGTTCCTGCGGCGTTCGAGGTCCGCGGCGATGGCCGCCTCACTGAGGATGGCGACCGGAGTGGTGGGGGTGTCCGCCACGAGGGCGCGCTCGCGCTGCTGCTCTGCAACGATGAGCTCTCGCCGGACAGCCGGTGCGAATCGTTCGGTCACATGTGGCCTTTTCGAGGGTCACCCTAAGGCTGAGAGTTGACTCCCGCCCGCCGACACACTGATGCGATTGTCAAGTAGCCGCCGAGAACCGCCCCCGCTCTGGGGCGAACCGGTCCCACCGAGCAGCTGCGGTCGCGGCGTCATGTCGTCCCGAACCCTCCTCTGCGCGGAGGCCGTCCCCGCCGGAGCATTTTCACGGTTCAGGCTTTCGCACAGGGTTCAGGCGAAAATCGCCTGAACGGCGCTCAAGATCGCAGAATCGCCTGATCGGTGAAGATCGCCTGATCGGTGAAAGGCGTCGACGCGGCTCAGCTGACGTTGGCGGTGAGCCACTTGAAGGCGTCGACCGCGGCGCCGCCACCCGGGTGCAGCTCGAAGTGCAGGTGAGGACCGGTGGAGTCGCCCGTGTTGCCGAGCAGTCCGACGAAGTCGCCCGCCTTGACCGTCTGGCCCTCGACGACTCCGACCGAGCCGAACTGCATGTGGCCGTAGATGCTCGTGTACATCTCGCCATCGATCTGGTGCTCGATGATCACGTGCACGCCGAGGCCGCCGCTCTGCTCGATGACGGTCTTGACGGTCCCGTCGGCGATCGCCACGATGTCGGCGCCGTAGCCGCCGGTGAAGTCCGTGCCCTGGTGCATGGTCGAGCAGCCCGAGCACGGGGAGACGCGGTACCCGAAGCCATCGCTGACCGTGTGCTTGGCGACCGGCCAGACGACCGAGGGCGGGGCGGCGTCGCTGCCGTAGCCGTCGCGGCTGACCACCTCCGACTGGCCACCCGAGGCGGCGAGGACCTGATCGGCGGTCGGCGAGAGAGTGCCGAGACGGTTCGAGCTGAGATCTGCGGAACTGAGCAACGCGTTCGCGGGCACCGAGGTGACGAGTGCCATCAGCGCCACGGCGATCATCGTGAAGGCAGTGAATACGACCTGGGAGATGGTGCGGCGAGCAGCGTGGGGCTGTCTGCGACGGTCCGACGAAGCCGAGCCCTGGCCGGCGAGCGATCCCGCTGAGCGCGGTGCGCGGGCAGACGAAGAAGAGCTGCGGACCACGGATCCGCGGCTGTCCCGGCGACGCGATCCCCCGGATTCGAGCGACTCCCGGCGCTCCCTCAACTCGCGTCGAGAGGTCGCCTGTTCCGCCGCCTGATGCGCGGCTGGCGTGGAGAAGGTCGAACGGGAGCGGTGCAAGACGCGGGTGGTCCTCGGTGGAAACGGGCCCGTCGGGAGCGAGCGAATTGAGCCCACAGAGCGAATTGCGAGCGATTACCTGGTTTACACGCTACGTGCCGTTCACCGATCTGTCGACCCGAGTCCATGAATCGGGGGCGCGGCCGGGGGCGCCTCGCACGCAGCTTCGTCGAAGTGGACCGCCGGGAATCGAGCGGTCAGGGCAGCTCGCGGAGCACATCCACGAGAGGGTGGAGGGCGTCGGCGAGGCCCGATCCCGCCGCGAAGGTGAGCAGCCGATCAGGTCTGGTCTCCCCCGCTCCTCGCACGATCGCACCCGCCTCGGCCGCGATGAGCGCGCCCGCCGCGAGGTCCCACGCGTTGAGGTAGCGCTCGTAGTAGCCGTCGTACCGACCGCTCGCCACATTGCAGAGATCGAGCGCGGCGGAGCCGATCCGGCGGATGTCGCGCACCTCCCTGCCGAGTCGGGTGAGAGTGGCGAGCTGCTCGTCGCGGGCGGCGAGGCTGTAGGAGAAGCCGGTGGCGATGAGCGCCCGGTCGAGAGGGATGCCGGTGTTGACGGCGAGTCGGCGATCGCCCAGCCAAGCGCCTCCACCGGCCGTCGCGGAGAAGAGCTCACCGTTCACCGGATTGAAGACGACCCCGGCCAGGGCGGTCCAGGTCTGCGGATCGGCGGCCGCGTCGGCGTTCGGACTCTGCACCGCCGCGATGCTCACCGACCAGGCGGGGATGCCGTAGAGGTAGTTGACGGTGCCGTCGATGGGGTCGACGACCCAGGTGATCCCCGTGCTGCCCGCGGCGCCGCCCGACTCCTCGCCGAGGAAGCCGTCGTTGGGACGCAGCGCCGACAGCCTCGCGCGGATGAGCGCCTCGGTGTCGCGATCCGCCTCCGTGACGACGTCGATGGGCGACGATTTCGTCGCCGCGACCTCGATCCCCTCCTGTCGGGACAGCGCGAGCGCGCCCGCCTCACGGGCGACGTCGATGGCGATGGCGAGCAGCTCGTCGGGCGAGGGGAGACCGGTCATGGCCCCAGTCAAGCGCACGGCCGACGGCCCCCGCTTCCCATCGCCGGCAACTGAGCCCGCGTGACGACTACCGCTGCGGTTCGAGCTCTGCCGTCGGGAAGGTGGCGCGCTCGGCGAAGGCGTCCTGCAGGGCGCGGATCAGGGGCAGGATACCCGCCGCGACAGCGAGCACGATCGGCACCGCTGCCAGGTCGTAACCGGTTCCCGACACGGCGAGCAGGAGCGAGTTGAGGTCGAGAGGCTGCTGTTCCGGCGCCAGGCCGGCGAGCGCGCCGCCGAGCGCGTACAGGCCCGCTGCGATGCCGGCGGTGACGCCTGCCGCGAGCAGGAGCGCCATGCTGCGAGATGTCACGGCTCGAGCGGTCAGCTCCGTGCGCACTCCGCCGACCAGCACTCCGAGCGATGCTCCGAACGCCACGAGGATGGCGGTCCGATTGGCCACGAGCAGCAGCCCGTAGCCGGGTGCGGTCGGACCGTCGGCCAGAGCGGCGAACGCGAGCCCGTAGAGCAGGACGTCCAGAAGCGCGACGACGGCCGCGACGATCAGCAGGATCGTGGACGGTGCAGGACGCGATTTCGGCATGACTGCACGGTACGAGGCGCGCCGATCTGCCGAGTAGACCCTCTTCGGGGCGGTGACGATCGCGTCAGGACCGGCCCGCGTCGTCTCCGCGATCCTGCTGCCGCTCGCGGAAGGCGATCATGTTGACGCGATTCGAGCAGCGCACGGAGCAGAACCGCTTGGATCCGTTGCGGGAGAGATCCATGAGCAGGCCGTCGCAGTCATCGGCCGCGCAGACGCGCATTCGTGCCACTGCGTCCATCCGGACGACCTCCGAGAGGGCGAGGGCCGCCTCGACACTCATCCGCTCGGCGAGGGGAGCGTCCGGCGAAGTGGCATGCAGGTGCCAGTCGAGTCCGTCATGCCGGACGAGGAAGGGCAGCGCATTGGCCTCCCGGAGCATCTCGTTGATCCGCTCGACAAGGGGCTCACCGTCCAGCGACCAGACCGCGCGGATGCGCTGGCGGAAGCGGAGCACATCGTCGAGCTCCCGCTGGTCTCCGTCGATGCGTCCGGAGTACAGGGCGCGGGTCACGAGCTCGACCAGGGCCTCGGGGGTCGGGAGCTCGTCCGTGCCAGTGCGAGACGCCGATGGGGTGGTGTTGGCGAGGTCGGTGAAGAAGTCGAGCGCCGTCATCGTGTCAGGGGCTAAAAGCAATTTGACTCCTTATCGCGAAGCTCATACCGTGAGGAGCAACACGGCAATTAGACCATGACGCGGATGTACCCCGCTCGGCCGCCTGCCCACGAGCGAAGGAGCATCGGATGAAGCGATCGGGAGCACTCGGGCTGGTCATCGCGATCACCAGCACGCTCGGCTTCAGCACCTCGGGCACGCTGGCGAAGCCGCTGCTCGAGACCGGCTGGTCGCCGGCCGCCGTCGTCGTGCTCCGCGCGCTGCTTGGCGGCCTCATCCTGCTCCCCTTCGCGATTCGCGCACTCAAGGGGAACTGGCGGACAGCATGGACCGGTCGCTGGCGCATCCTCGGCATGGGCGCGGCCGGCGTCGCAGGAACCCAGCTGCTCTACTTCACCGCGCTCCAGACCGTGGCGGTCTCCACGACCCTGCTCATCGAGTTCCTCTCCCCCGTCCTCCTCGTGCTCGTGGCATGGGTCCTCAGCCGTCGGGTGCCCGCGCGCCCCGTGCTGCTCGGATCGCTGCTGGCCATCGGCGGCCTCGTCCTCGTGATCGGACCGGGCGCGCTCGTCGCGCCCGACCTGCGCGGCGTGGTCTGCGCCTTCGGAGCGATGGTCGGCTGCGCCGTCTACTTCGTCGTGGCGGCGCGCGATGCACGGGGACTGCCCTCGATCGCGCTCGCCTCGTTCGGTCTGCTCCTCGGCGCCATCGTGCTCGCGCCCTTCGCGATGCTCGGCGTGTTCCCGGTCGCGATCAGCTCGGCGGACGTCGTGGTCTGGGGGATGGCGGCTCCCTGGTGGGCGCCGGTGATCCTCGTCGCGATCATCCCGACCGCTTTCGCCTACGTCGCCGGCATCACCGGGACGCAGCTCCTCGGCTCGCGGATCGGCTCCTTCGTCGGACTGCTCGAGGTGGTGTTCGCCTCCGCCCTCGCCTGGCTGTTCCTCGGGCAGGCCCTCACCGCGGTGCAGCTGCTCGGCGGGGCGGTGCTCGTCGCCGGCATCATCGCCGTGCGTGCGGGCGCGGATCGGCGGCTCGTCGCCGAGATAGCGACGGTCGACGAGCTCGCTCGGCGCGAGCTGCCCATTTCTGCCGCCTGAAACGCACGTCGAGCAGCAGAACTGGGCACCTCAGCTGCGACCGGCCGCAAACGACAGAACGCCGCCCTGATGGGCGGCGTTCTGTCGTTGTGGCGAGTGAGGGATTCGAACCCCCGAAGGCTACGCCGGCTGATTTACAGTCAGATCCCTTTGGCCACTTGGGTAACTCGCCTGGCTGCTCCGGCCAGATCGTACGATCGGACCGGAGGCGCGGATCAAGGATACGGGAGCACGCGGGCGCGACGAAATCGCGCGAATCACGGTTTGGTTGCGCTCCTAGACTCGAGCCATGGCAGATTCATCGTTCGACATCGTCAGCAAGGTCGACAAGATGGAGGCGGACAACGCCCTCAACCAGGCCCACAAAGAGGTCGAGCAGCGCTACGACTTCAAGAACATCGGCGCATCCATCGAGTGGAGCGGCGAGAAGATCCTCATGAAGGCGAACTCGGAGGAGCGCGTCAAGGCGATCCTCGACGTCTTCGAGTCGAAGCTCATCAAGCGCGGCATCTCACTCAAGAGCCTCGACGCGGGTGAGCCATACGCGAGCGGCAAGGAGTACCGCCTCGAGGCGACGCTCAAGAACGGCATCGAGCAGGACCAGGCCAAGAAGATCGGCAAGATCATCCGCGACGAGGCGCCGAAGTCGGTCAAGAGCCAGATCCAGGGCGACGAGCTGCGCGTGCAGTCGAAGAGTCGCGACGACCTCCAGGAGACGATCGCGCTGCTCAAGCGCTCCGACCTGGACATCGACATCCAGTTCCTCAACTTCCGCTGATCACGAAGCGTCGAATTGCCACCTTTGGCTCTGTGAACCGCGGTTTGAGAGCCAATAGTGGCAATTCGGCCTCGGACGTGGTGTTGCGTGCGGCCACGGCGGGTGATGCCGACGCGATGCGGGCGCTCGCGCATGCGGCATATGAGATGTACGTCGAGCGGATCGGACGTGCGCCCGCCCCGATGGGCGCGGACTACGACGAGGTCGCAGCGTCGGGAACGGCCACCCTGGCGTGGAACGGGCCGACACTGGCGGGGATGCTCGTCGCCGAGCTCGCGGAAGACGCCCTCCTCATCGAGAACCTTGCCGTCGAACCCCGCTATCAGGGGACCGGATTGGGGAGCCGATTGCTCGAGCAGGCCGAGCACCTCGCCCATGAGCAGGGGCGATCCCGGGTCCGCCTCTACACGAATGAGGCGATGACGGAGAACCTTACGTTCTACCCGCGCCGGGGCTACGTCGAATATGACCGCCGCGAGGAGCACGGCTTCCGCCGCGTCTACTTCGAGAAGCGCCTCACATGAATCGAGATGCCACTTTCCGTCCCTATGACGACTGAATAGGAACGGAAAGTGGCATCTCGATTCGGCTAGGCGCGGGAGATGGCGGTCATCTCCTCGCGCGGAACGACCTTGATCCGGGTGCGGCCGACCGCCTCGCCCAGGGCGAGCTCGTGCGCATCGAGCGCGTGCCAGCCATCGACGGTCGTGAACTGCACGCCGCGGCTCGCGAGCAGGGCGGGCACGGACGCCTCGTCGGGATGCTCGGGCGTCCACCAGTCGGCCTGGCTGCGCAGCACGTGCCCGACCGTCTCCATCGCGTCGCTCTTGGTGTGGCCGATCAGCCCGACCGGGCCGCGCTTGATCCATCCCGTCGTGAAGACGCCGGGCATGATCTCGTCGCCGTCCAGGACCTGACCCTCACGGTTGGGCACGACGCCGCGCGCCGAATCGAACGGCAGGCCCTCGAGTGGTGAGCCGTAGTAGCCCACGGCCCGATAGAGCGCCTGGACCGGTACCTCGCGGAACTCGCCGGTCCCCCGTACGCCGCCCTCGCCGTCGGGCTCGGTGCGCTCCCAGCGGAAGCCGACGACCCTGCCGTCCTCGCCGAGCACCTCGTGCGGCCTCGCGTAGAAGTGCAGGTGGAGGCGACGACTGGCCTTCCCGGTCTCGCGCTGGCGCCACTGGTTCAGCACCTTGTCGATGACCATGACCTGCTTGTTCGTCGCGATCGCGGTCTTCGACGCCTCGTCGTACTCGAAGTCCTCGTCGTGCAGGATCATGTCCACGTCGCGCAGCTCGCCGAGCTCGCGCAGCTCGAGCGGGGTGAACTTCACCTGCATCGGACCTCGACGTCCGAAGACGTGCACATCCGTGACGGGCGACGACTTCAGGCCCTCTTCGACGTTGGCGGGGATCTCGGTGGGCATCAGGTCCTCGGGATGCTTCACGAGCATGCGCGCCACGTCGAGCGCGACGTTGCCGTTGCCGATGACGGCAATCCCCTGGGCCTCCAGCGGCCAGGTGCGCGGCACGTCGGGGTGCCCGTCGAACCAGCTGACGAACTCCGCCGCCCCGTAGGAGCCTTCGAGGTCGATGCCGGGGATGACCAGCGGGGCGTCGAGGATCGATCCCGTCGAGAAGATGACCGCGTTGTAGTGCTTCTTGAGGTCCTCGAGGGTGATGTCGGTGCCGTAGTCGACGTTGCCGAAGAGGCGGATGTCGCCGCGGTCGAGCACGTCGCGCAGCGCGGAGATGATGCCCTTGATGCGCGGGTGATCGGGGGCGACCCCGTAGCGGACGAGCCCGTATGGCGCGGGCAGGCGCTCGAACAGGTCGATGGAGAGGTCGAAGGCCTTCTCCGCCTTGATGGCGAGATCCGCGGCGTAGATGCCTGCGGGTCCCGCACCGACGATGGCCAGCCGGAGCTTGGTCATGGATGTGCTCATTTCGAAGGGTGGACGGTGTCCGGAGAGGACCTGTCGGACGGAAGGACGGGTGCCGGCGGCGAGCCGACGATCAGCTGGAGCGTTCGACCATCACGTCGGCGAACCGGGTCAGCGCGCTCTTCACACTGCCGTCGGGCAGCGGAGCGAGAGCGGCCACCGCGTTCTCGGCATGCCGATGCGCTTCGGAGATGGTGATGGCGGTGACCTCGTGCTCCCGCAGCTCCTCGATCGCGAGCGACAGCTCGGGCGAGTCGTCGACGCCGAGGTTGCGGTCGATGCGATCGAGCAGCCGGGCCGCGGACGGGTCGGTCAGAGCGTGCTGGCGCAGATACAGCAGCGGCAGCGTGGGCACGCCGGCGCGCAGGTCGGTGCCGGCCTGCTTGCCGGTCTCCTCGATGTGCGGGGAGAGGTCGATGACGTCGTCGACGAGCTGGAACGCGACGCCGATGGAGAGGCCGAACTCGACCACGGCGGTGTCGGCGCCGGCCGGAGCGTTGCCGAAGATGGCGCCGAACTCGGCGGCGGCCGCGATCAGCGAGCCGGTCTTGTCGCGGAGCACGTCGATGTAGTGCTCGACCGGGTCGTCCTCGGGCTGGGGGCCGACGGTCTCGTGCAGCTGGCCGAGGACGAGTCGCTCGAAGGTGTCGGCCTGCAGGCGGATGGCGCGCTCACCGAGCGAGGCGATCAGCTTGCTGGCGCGGGCGAACAGCAGGTCGCCGGTGAGGATGGCGACCGAGTTGCCCCAGACCGCCTGCGCGGTCGGGACGCCGCGACGGCGCTCCGCCTCGTCCATGACGTCGTCGTGGTACAGCGAGGCCAGGTGGGTGATCTCGACGGCCTCGGCCGCGGTCAGCACCCTCTCGTTGATGCCATCGCCGAGCTGCGCCGTGAGCAGGGTGAGCAGCGGACGCACCCGCTTGCCGCCCGCCGACAATAGGTAGCGCGAGGTCGTGTCCGCGACGCCGTCGCTGAACGAGATCTCGCGCAGCAGGCCCGCCTCGACCTGCTCGAGCCCACGCTCGACTGCGGCGACGGTCCGCCGATCGGCCGAGGAGGCGAAGATCCGCTCGGTGAGGCCGAACTGCGACGAGAGGGCCTTGCTCCTCCGCGCGACGGGGGCGGGGCTCATGCTCCGGATCCGGTCGAGGCGGCGCCGCCGGGAAGGGAGTCGAGCGGTCGGACTCCGCGATGCAGCGCGACGGTGCCGAAGGTGAGGTTGCGGTGCGCCACCTGGGCGAATCCCGCGTCCCGGAGCCAGGACGACAGCGTCGCCTGGTCGGGCCAGCCCTGGATGGACTCGTTGAGGTAGTCGTAGGCGGGCGCGTTGGAGCTCGTGAACTTGGACACCAGCGGCAGCACCGTCTCGAGGTAGATCCGATAGCCGAGCTTGATCAGCGGCACGGGCGGAGTGGAGAACTCGCAGATCACGATGCGACCGCCCGGTCGAGTCACCCGGAACAGCTCGGCGAGCGCCGTCTTGGGATCCTCGACGTTGCGCAGGCCGAACGAGATGGTGACCGCATCGAAGCTGGCGTCGGGGAAGGGCAGCGCCATGGCGTCGGCGAAGACGAAGCGGATGCGCGGATTGTCGATGTGCCGTCGGCGGCCCACCTCGAGCATGCCCTGAGAGAAGTCGGCGGCGGTGACGTGCGCGCCGGATCGGGCGAGGGACTCGCTCGAGGTTCCGGTGCCGGCGGCGAGATCGAGGATGTGCTCGCCGATGCGAGGAGACACCGCCCGGGTCGTCGCGGCGCGCCACAGTGCGTCGTTGCCGACCGAGAGGACCGCGTTCGTGCGGTCGTATCGCGTAGACACCGCGTCGAACATCGCGGCGACGTCGGCGGGCTTCTTGCTGAGGTCGGCCCTGCTCACGCGCATGATTCTAGCTTCACAGACGCTGCCTGACGGTTGACCGTCAGCGTCTCGGCGCTGGCATGGGGGCGTCGGGCGGGGGCCCGGAGCGGGGGCGTAGGCTGGTGGCGTGATTCCGGCCGCAACGTCGACGCTGGCGGTCACGACAACAGCCCTCCCCATAGAGGCTCATGAGCTCGAGTCGTTGCTCGCTCTGGCCGACCCGCAGAACCCCCTCATCTGGCTGCGCCACGGCGAAGGCATGATCGGGCTGGGCGAGGCGCTGCGCCTCAGCTTCGAGGGCCCTGAGCGGTTCGCTGACGCTGCGTCCGCCTGGCGCGCTGTCGTCGGCCAGGCGGAGATCGATGACCGGGTGGGAGTCCCGGGCACCGGTCTGGTGGCCTTCGGCTCGTTCGCCTTCGCGGCAGGATCCGCGGCCGCGAGCACCCTGCTCGTCCCCCGCACCATCGTCGGCCACCGTGACGGCGTCTCTTGGCTGACTCGGATCGCGCTGCGCGACGAGCTCGGATCGGACCCCGCCGAGACGCCGACCCCGCACGAGGACGGTCCTGCGTATCCGCTCGAGTTCATCCGGGGCACCCTCGATGCCGCCGGCTACGCGCGTGCCGTGCGGGCCGCGGTCGGGCGGATCGAGGCGGGGGACGTCGGCAAGGTGGTGCTCGCGCGCGACATCTTCGCGCCGATCCCGGCGGATGCCGATCTGCGCCACCCCCTGCGCCGGCTCGCCACCAGTTATCCGGACACCTGGACGTTCGCGCTCGACGGCCTCATCGGCTCCAGCCCCGAGACCCTCGTGCGAGTCGACCACAAGGCCGTCAGCGCACGCGTGCTGGCGGGCAGCACCGGTCGTCGCACCGACGCCGCCGCCGACCGACGCGCGGCCGAGGAGCTCGCGGACTCGGAGAAGAACCAGCAGGAGCACGGATTCGCGGTGCGCAGCATCCTCGAGTCGCTCGGTCGGCACACCTCCGCGCTGACGGTGAGCGATCCGTTCACCCTCCGCCTGCCGAACATCTGGCACCTGGCCAGTGACCTCGACGGCATCCTCGCCGACGGCTCGTCCTCCCTCGACCTGCTGGGCGCGCTGCATCCGACCGCAGCCGTCGCGGGCACGCCGACCCCGGCCGCGCTCGACCTGATCGATGAGCTCGAGCCGTTCGACCGGGGCGTCTACGCCGGTCCGGTCGGCTGGGTCGATGCGCGCGGCGACGGCGAATGGGCCATCGCGCTGCGCTGCGGCGTCGTCGCGGACGGGCGGGTGACCGCCTACGCGGGCTGCGGCATCGTCGCGGGCTCGGAGCCGCAGCGGGAACTCGCGGAGACCCGCCTGAAGTTCCGTCCCATCGTCGACGCCTTCGCCTGAGTTCCTACGTTCCGGCCGAGTGTGCACGATATTTCATGCACATAGGCGGTCTTCGTAGGTGATCTCTCCAGCCCTGCGCCGCAACGCTCCGCGGATGACCAGCGGCGCCTCGGAGCGTCCGGCCCATCAGTACCTGCGATCCCCGCGAATGGCGACGAGATTACGTGCACATTGAGCCGGAACGTAGGAAATGGAACGGCCACCGCCTGGCACCGACGACTCGCGCAGAACGTGAGCCATGAGTGCCAGGGGTGGCCGAGCGGTGTCGTCAGCGGATCGGTCGGGTCGGCTGCCTCAGCGGGCCGGATCGATCGCTGCCGAAGCGGTTCAGTTGTCGAGTGCTGCCTCGCCACCGCGCCTGCGGCGGGTGAAGGTGGGAGCGAACTGGCGGACCAGTCCGACCACGAGTGCACTGCCTGAGACAACGAGGATCGAGAAGCCGAGGATGTCGTTCGCCTGCATGATGTCGCCCCTTTCGTGTGTGAAAAGACGATAAGCGCATGCTTCATGAGCGATTCGGATCGACACGCGTCACCTGATCAGGTGACGTTTTGGCCCTGCCCCCAGTCCGGGGGACAGCATGGGGGCGACGAGTGGGCGACGCGGTGAACGGTCCGGGGGCCAGGGCGCACCGGCCGCGGGGATGGCCGACAGCGCGCAAATCGGCCGTCAGCGATCGAGCGGGACCTCGACGATGCTCAGCCCGGCGGGCGGCGCGGTGAGCGCCCTGTCGAGCGTGCCGCGGTCCGTCGCGAGCGTGTAGTGCCAGCCGTAGGCGGCCGCCAGGCTGGCGATGTCGACGGCGTGCGGAGTGATCATGACGCGCTCGAAATCGGTCCGATCGGCGGTGCCCGCCACCTCGAGGCCGTCGAAGATGGTGCCGCCGTGATCGTTGCCGACGATCAGCTGCACGCGGGGCGCCCGCTCCCCCGGCGCCTGCAGGAGGCCGCCGACGTCGTGCAGGAAGGCGAGGTCGCCGAGGAGGGCCCGGGTGGCCCCCGCCGCAGCCGTACCTGGGACCTCAGCCAGCTGCGATGCGATCGCGATGCCGATCGCGCTGGAGATGCTGCCGTCAATTCCCGCCAGGCCTCGGTTCGCGCGGACCGTGATCTTCTTGCCGGGCACGACCAGGTCCGCTTCGCGCACGAGCCGCGATGCGGCGAGGAACAGCCGGTCGTGGGGCCAGCTCGCCCGCCAGATCGCCTCGACCAGCGATCGACGGGTATTCGGGGCGCGAACTGCAGCGAGCTCCTCTCGGGCGAGCGCGCCCCGGACGGCGGCCTGATCCGATCCGGAGCCCCCGGTGTAGGGAAGGTCGTCGGGGTCCTCGGCGAGCGCGCGACCCGCCTGCAGCCATTCGCCGAACCAGGCGCGCTCCTGCTCCGTCACCGGATCGGCCGCGTCCACGGCGACGTCGGGCACGACGGTTCCGCGGCCGCCGGGACGGAACTGCTCGGCGCCCGCCGATTCGACGACGATCACCTCGACGTCGTCGCGCTGCAGCAGTGCGGGGACCTCGCGGCTGAGGTTCGGCCTGCCGAACACGATCGCACGTTCGATCCGATGGCCCAGCCGAGCGAGCGCCGCGCGGTAGGCGGGGATCGCGGAACGACCGAACCGCGATCCACTCGTCACTTCGGCGAGCAGCGGCCAGCCGGACGCGTGCGCGAACTCCTCCGCCTGGGGGCCCGCACCGGTTCCGGCGATGATGACCGTTCTCGGTCCCCGGCTGAGCGGCGGTGCGGCCGGGTCGTCCACCGCCAGAACCCCGCTGCCGCCGCGACCGATCTCGGGAACCGGGCCGGAGAGCGGCTCCCGGAAGGAGACGTTGAGGTGCACCGGAGCGCCGTTGATCGCCGTCGCCCACGCACCTCCGAGCGATCGGTGCAACCGGGCGATACCGGCCCCGGCACGCACGTCCGCCTCGAAGACGGCGGCCGGACCGAAGATGCCCGGCTGGGTGGTGGTCTGATTGGCGCCCGTCCCGCGGACCTCGGCTGGCCGGTCGGCGGTGATCGCGATCAGCGGCACTCCGGAATGCCACGCCTCGAGCATGGCCGGGTGCAGGTTGGCGACCGCGGTGCCCGAGGTGGTGACCACGGCGACCGGGATGCCCGATTCGAGCGCGAGGCCGAGTGCGAGGAAGCCGGCCGACCGCTCATCGATCCGCACGTGCACGGCGAGCTCGCCCATCCGTTCGAGGCGCGCGGCCTCGAGCGCCAGGGCTTGGGATCGCGATCCCGGCGACAGCACGAGGTGACGCATGCCGGCGTCCACCAGCCCCCGAAGAACGACCGCGGCCGCGTGGCTCGCGCTCGTCGTCTCCGGAAGCCCCGATTCCGGCAGGCTCGCGCTCACCGGCTCAGTGCTGCGCGAAGGATCCGGGGTGCCGTGTGCCCGGTCAGGCATCGCGGCGGCCGGGGGCGTCGCCGCCTTCGCCCTCCGCGTCGCCGTCGAGATCCGCGAGCTCCTGCTCGAGTCGTTGGAGGCGGGCCTCCTCATCCGCGTTCAGCGCGATGGTGCGCAGGAATGCGGGGTCGTCATCGGGAGCGATGGTGCGCGGCCTCCCGGTCGCGGTGGCTCGACGGCCACGGCCGATGAGGAACCAGAGCACGCCGCCGAGGACGGGCAGCAGCAGGATGATCAGGAACCAGATGGGCTTGCGCGGGCCCCGGATCCGCGTTCGATCGGCCATCGCGCAGTCCACGAGCGAGTAGACGGTGAACGCGACCGCCACCACGATGAAGATCAGCCAGAAACGCGGCATGCAGTAACGATAGACGCAGAATACTGAGCGTCGGCCGCCCGTTCGCAGACTGCTCGTACACTGTCAAGGTGGCAGAGGAACGTCGAGCGAGCAGGGCCTGGATCGGCTTCAGCCTCATCCGGGTCGGCATGTTCGCGGCAGTGCTTGCGATCCTCGCGCTCCTGCTGCCGGGCATCCCGTTCTGGATCTCGGCCATCGTCGCCGCGATCATCTCGTTCTGCCTGTCGTTCATCTTCCTGAGCCGCCCGCGCACCGAGATCGCGGTGTCGCTGGATCGTATGCGTCGCGGCGAGGCGGCTCCCCGCAGCGGGCCCGACGACGACGAGATCGAGGACGCTGCGATCGAGGATGCAGCGATCAGCCGCTCCGAGACCGACCGGCCGTAGCTGCCCCGCTCCGCCGCGCGTCAGTTGACCCGGATGGCGGGTGTCGGCCGCCGCAACCCGCCATTCGGGTCAGGTCGACTCGCGACAGCCCGCCACTCGGGTCAGCTCGGCATGGCGAGCCAGCCGTAGACCGCGCCGCTACAGGACGAACGCGGCGAGGAAGCCGAGCGACAGCACGAGCGCCAGGATGCTCGTGAGGCTGAGCGCCAGGATGAGCTCGCGCGCGGTCTTGGCCGTCGCCACGATCAGCACGGCGGGCAGGGCGATGAGCAGCGCGAAGAAGCTGAGCAGCGCGGCCGGGAACAGCAGTGCGAAGAGCCCGACCGCAACGAAGGGCAGCAGGACGAAGACGCCGTAGAGCACCTTCGAGGCCCGCGCGCCGATCCGCACGCTGAGCGTCTTCTTTCCGGCGATCCTGTCCTGCTCGATGTCCCGGAGGTTGTTGACCGTCAGCACGGCACAGGCGAGCAGGCCGATGGCCACCCCGGCGATCACCGACTCCTGCGTGATCACCTCGGTCTGCACGTAGGTGGATCCGACGGTCGCGACGAGGCCGAAGAAGACGAAGACGAACAGTTCGCCGAGTCCTGCGTAGCCGTATGGCCGCTTGCCTCCGGTGTAGAACCAGGCGGCCGCGATGCTGGCCGCGCCGACGGCGAGCAGCCACCAGAGCTGCGAGATGATCACCAGCGCGAGGCCGGCGAGCGCGGCGAGGCCGAAGAAGGCGAGCGCAACGGTGAGCACGGTGCGGGGCTTGGCGCCACCGGACGCGGTCAGCCGGGCGGGACCGACCCGGAACCGGTCGGTGCCGCGGATGCCGTCGGAGTAGTCGTTGGCGTAGTTGACGGCGATCTGCAGCAGGATCGCGACCGCGAAGCAGAGCGCGATCCGGTACTCGTGCCAGACGTAGCCACCGGCGACGTAGGCGGCCGCGGTTCCCGCGATGACCGGGGCGATCGACAGCGGAAGCGTGCGTGGCCGAGCGGCGGCTATCCAGTCGCGCGCCCGTGCGGGCTTGACCTGGTGGGGCTTGTGCTGGCCGGGGCGGAGATTGCGTCCGCCGGGCAGGGGCGCGTGGTGGTGATGTGACGGGCCAGACTTGCGGCTCGCCTGTCGCTTCTTCGGCTTGGGCACCGCAGAATACTAGGCCCCCGCTCGATGAGAGCAGCGCAGGCGGGCCCGCGGGACGGATGCCGGATAGTGCGCGCCGACTTCAGTCGAGCCCGCGTCAGTCGAGACCGGCGAGCCCTCGGAGGGCCCGGCGATCCGGCTTGCCGCTCGCGAGCATCGGGATGGCGTCCACCCGGACGATCCGATCCGGTGCAGCGGCCCGGCCGAGCGCCGCGGTCAGCCGTCCTCTGAGATCGCTGAGCGAGACGTCGGGAGCGGTCGCGGGGAGGACGACGATCGGCACCTCGCCCCATCGTTCGCTGGCCGCGGCGAGCACGAGGGCGCTCGAGCAGCCGGGCATCGCTCGCACCTCCGCCTCGACGAGTCCGAGGGACACCTTCTCGCCGCCCGAGATGATCACGTCGTCGCGCCGTCCCTCGACGCTCAGGAGCCCTCCGGGCACCGACTCGTCGAAGCGTCCGACATCCCCCGTGCGATACCAGCGCCGGCCGTCTTCGACCACGAAGGCGCCCTCCGTGCGCGCGGGGTCGGCCAGATAGCCGTCCGCGAGCATCGGGCCGGCGAGCAGGATCTCGCCGGATGCACCCGGCATGCCGTCAGCGCGCTCGATCCGCACCCTGACCGTGCCGAGCGGCACCCCGTCGTACACGCAGCCGCCGCCGGTCTCCGAGGAGCCGTAGGTGCGGATCACTCGGAGCCCCAGGCGCTGGGCGCGTTCCCGGATGGCGGCGTCGAGCCGCTGGCCGCCGACGAGGATGGCGTGCAGGGAGCGCAGCCGGTCGGCCGCCTGCGGATCGGACTCCGCGGCGTCGATGAGCACGCTCAGCTGCGCCGGCACGAGTGAGGTGTATCGCCGCTCAGCATCGAACAGCTCGATGCCCGCGAGGAAGGCGGACGCGTCGAAGTGCCCGGCCGCCAGCACGATGGGATCCGTGCCGGCGACGATCGAGCGGGTGAGCACCTGCAGGCCGGCGACGTAATGCACGGGCAGCGCCAGCAGCCACCGACCCGGTCCGCCGAGCGCCGCGTCGGTCGCGGCGACGCTCGCGAGCAGCGCGTCGGTGCTGAGCGCCACACGCTTCGGCGCCCCCGACGACCCGGAGGTCTCGATCACCGCGGCGATCGGCTTGGCCACCTGGGCGGGGGCGTCACCGGGCAGCGCCGAGCCGAGCGGGACGGGCAGGATCGCGGGGCCGTCGCCGCTGAGGGCGGCGCGGAGCGCGATCGCAACCTCGGTCGGATCAGCCTCGAGGGGCTGGAGAGCGCGCATCCGACTCAGTAGTGCCAGGGGAAGGGCGACCAGTCGGGCTCGCGCTTCTCGAGGAATGCGTCGCGACCCTCGACCGCCTCGTCCGTGCCGTAGGCGAGCCGGGTGGCCTCCCCTGCGAAGACCTGCTGGCCGACCATGCCGTCGTCGACCGCGTTGAAGGCGAACTTGAGCATCCGGATGGCGGTCGGGCTCTTGCCGAGGATCTCGGTGGCCCACTCGATCGCGACCTCCTCGAGCCGCTCGTGCGGCACCGCGGCGTTGATCGCTCCGGTGTCGAGGGCGCGCTGGGCGTCGTACTCGCGGGCGAGGAAGAACACCTCGCGGGCGAACTTCTGTCCGACCTGCCGGGCGAAGTAGGCGCTGCCGTATCCCGCGTCGAACGATCCGACATCCGCGTCGGTCTGCTTGAAACGCGCGTGCTCGGCGCTCGCGATGGTGAGGTCGCAGACCACATGCAGGGAGTGACCGCCGCCGGCAGCCCAGCCGGGCACGACCGCGATGACCACCTTGGGCATGAAGCGGATCAGGCGCTGGACCTCGAGGATGTGCAGCCGTCCGGTGGCCGCCGGTCCGGGCGCAGGGCCGGTTCCCTCGTATTGGTAGCCGTCCCGGCCCCGGATACGCTGATCGCCGCCGCTGCTGAACGCCCAGCCGCCGTCCTTCGGGCTCGGCCCGTTGCCGGTGAGCAGCACGACGCCGATCCGGGGGTTCTGCCGGGCGTCGTCGAGCGCGCGGTAGAGCTCGTCCACCGTGCGGGGTCGGAAGGCGTTGCGCACCTCGGGGCGATCGAACGCGACACGGGCGATGCGGCCGGTGGTGTCCTGGTGGTACGTGACGTCGGTGAGGTCGTCGAATCCGGGGACATCGAGCCAGGTGCTCTCGTCGAAGAGCGCGGAGACGGGCATGTGCCGAGCCTACGGCGTGACGGTTGCGGGCTCCCCGTCCCCGTCCTCCGCCGGTTCCTCCGCAAACGACTCGGGGATCACGGTGCCCTGATGGAAGAGCACGGACCAGCCGCCGCCCGACCAGGTCCAGATCGAGCTGCGGCGGGTGCGACGACCGCTGCGCTCGGCGATGTAGGTGACCAGGATCGCCGCCGGCGCGATGGCCCGTGCTTCGAGCTCCTCGATCTCCACGGGCGGGGCGATCTCGCTGTCGTCGTCGCCCGCCTCCTCGCTGAGCGCGGCGATGATCCCTGCCCGGTCCCAGCGCCTGCCCGACGCGCCGAACTCGACGAAGTCAGCGTGCAGCAGGGTGGTCAGACGGTGAGGATCGGCCCGCACCTCCGGCTCGATCAGCAGCAGCTCCAGCCGCGTCGCCTCGGCCAGGTCTTCGTAGTCCGGCATCTCCATGCTCCGACATTCGCACGGATCCGGAAAAGTTTCACCGATCCGGAGATCTGCATCGGAACGGGGGCACTCGGATGCCCCGAGCGGGCAGAACGGGGGCGATCTCCGGATCCGTGCAAATCTGGACGCATGGATGCCTTCCTCTCCGATGTGCTGAGCGGTCTCCGGGTGGTGTCGCTGCCGCTCGCGACTCGATTCCGCGGCCTGACGGTCCGGGAGACCGCCGTCTTCGAGGGTCCGATGGGCTGGACCGAGTTCTCGCCGTTCGTCGAGTACGACGACGATGAGGCATCCCGCTGGCTGGCCGCCGCCTACGACTTCGGCTGGACGGCGGCACCTCCCGGCGTGCGCGAGCGGATCATGGTCAACGCGACCATGCCCGCGGTCGCGGCGGCGCAGGTGCCTGAGATCCTCGCCCGCTTCTCCGGCTGCCGCACCGTGAAGGTCAAGGTCGCCGAACCGGGCACGACGCTCGCCGACGATGTCGCGCGAGTCGCGGAAGTGCGCCGGATGCTCGGCGCGGAGGGGCGGATCCGGATCGACGCGAACGGCGCCTGGAACGTCGATGAGGCCGAGCACGCCATCCGAGAGCTGTCCGTCTTCGACCTCGAATACGTCGAGCAGCCGTGTGCACACACAGCCGAGCTTCAGGAGCTCGAGGGCCGGATCGACTACCTCGATGTGCCGATCGCGGTCGACGAGGGGCTCCGCAAAGCGCTCGATCCGCTGGGCGCAGCGCGGGAGCTGCCAGGTCGGGTGGTGATCGTCAAGGCCGCGCCGCTCGGCGGGATCCGGTCCGCGCTGGCGATCGCCACCGCCAGCGGACGTCCGGCCGTCGTCTCGAGCGCCCTCGAGTCATCCATCGGATTGTCGATGGGCCTGCACCTGGCTGCCGCGCTGCCCGAGCTCGACTACGACTGCGGCCTGGGCACGGCGGCCCTGCTGGCCGCCGATGTCACCGACGATCCGCTGCTCCCCGAGAACGGCGCGATCGAGGTCCGCCGGGTGGCACCCCGCCCAGCACTGCTCGACGCCTTCGCCGCGGACGCAGAACGCACGTCCTGGTGGCGCGAGCGCATCACCCGCTGCCACGCCCTCCTGCAGCGCTGACCCGACGTCGAATTGCCAGTTATGGCTCTCACATCGCCGATTTGAGAGCCGAAAGTGGCAATTTGGCGGGATTGGGGCGGGGCTAGCGCGGGCTAGAGGCCCGAGTAGGCGTGCAGGCCCTTGAAGAAGACGTTGACGACGCCGAAGTTGAACAGCACGGCGGAGTAGCCGATGATCGCGAGCCAGGCGGAGTGCGATCCACGCCAGCCACGGGTCGCGCGAGCGTGGATGTAGGCGGCGTAGATGACCCAGATGACGAAGGTCCACACCTCCTTGGTGTCCCAGCCCCAGTAGCGGCCCCACGCGTGCTCGGCCCAGATCGCACCGGCCATGAGGGTGAATGTCCAGAGGATGAAACCGACGATCGCGACGCGGTAGGCGCTCCGCTCGAGGCTCTCGGAGGCGGGCACCGAGGCCAGCAGGCGCAGCTTGACAGCACGGGCCGACGAGCCGAGGCCCTCCCGACGGGCCTGCAGGAGCTGGACGACGGACAGCGCGAAGCTCAGCGTGAAGAAGCCGGTGGCCAGGATCGCGACCATCACGTGGATGACGAGCCAGTAGGACTGCAGCGCCGGCGGGAGCGGGACGACGTCGACCCGGAAGCCGACCGTGGAGATGCCGAGCAGGATCAGCACGAGCCCCGTGATGACGGCGCCGAGGAACCGCAGGTCCTTACGGATGACCGCGACGAGGAAGATGCCCATGATGATGAGCGTCCCGGTCATCGAGAACTCGTACATGTTCGCCCATGGCACCCGGGCGGCGGCGATGCCGCGGAGCACGTCGGCGGCCAGGTGCAGCACGAAGCCGAGGATGCTGAGCGCGACACCGACGCGGAGACTCACGCCCTCCTTGCCCGGACGAAGGGGAGTCGACGCCCCCGCGGAGTCGGGCGCGATGGGGTCAGAGGAAGACGGGCCGTAGGACTCGGGGCGCTCGAGGGTGGTCGTGCCTGCTGAGCCGGCAGCGGCCGATCGGGTCACTCGCGTGCCGCGAGCAGCCGCGATGCGCTCGGCGCCGCTCTGCACGGTGGCGGCGCGCGCGGTCACGCCGGCCGAGCGGCGGGAGAGGTCGAGCGTGAAGGCGATGAAGGCGATCGCATAGACGCCCATCGCGGAGTACAGGAACAGCGTCGAGTACTGGTCAAGCATCTGCGTCACGCCGACAGCCTACGGCGTCGTTCCGGGGGAAGCGCCGGGGAAGCCGAGGGGATGCCACCCAGGAGCATCGGGATGCGAAGGTCGAACCGATCGGCAGCTGCGCGACCCGCGCTCAGCGGATCGGCTTCGTCTCGCCGTCGCCGGCCCTCCCGGTCTGCGCCGCGCCGCCGAGCTGTTCGCTGTGCCGATCGGCGAACTCCTGCACCGCCTCGTCGAGCCGCGGATCGTCGCCGCGGGCGAGGCCCGCGTACTCCACGGACAGCTCGCCGTCCGATCCCCGACGCACCTTGAGCCAGAGCCGGCGTCGCGGCACGAAGAGCGAGGCGGCGAGGCCCGCGAGCACGAGGATGGCGAACGCCAGCACCCAGGCCTGCGTCGGGTCGTCGTGGATCTCGAGCGATGCGAACCGGTCGATGCTGTCGAGCGTGACCGTGCCGAGGCCGTTCGGCAGATCGACGGTGGCGCCCGGCGTCAGCTCGGGCGCCGGCTCCGGGGCGTTGCGGCCGGCCTGCAGGGTGAGATCGGTCGTGTCCAATTGGTAGACCGACTTCGGGATCCCCTGATCGAGGCCCAGGTCGCCCGTATAGACGGACAGGGTGAGCAGCGGGTCGTCCAGGTCGGGGAACGACGACGCCAACGCGCCCGAGTCGAGCGTGGTCTTGGTCGGATAGAGCAGTCCGATGATGCCGACCTGCTCGCTGAGCCCGTCCGGGACCTTGATGATGCCGGTCGAGAACAGCTGCGCGTTCTGCGGCAGGAACGGCACGGATCCGGAGAAGACGACGGTGCCGTCGGGATCGCGGATCGTCAGGTGCGGCGCGTAGCCGTTGCCCAGCAGGTACACATTGGTGCCGTTCACCCGAAGCGGCTCGTTGACCTTGATCTGCTTCTTCGAGGTCTGCGTCGAGTTCGGCTCCTGGACGGTCACCGACGCGGTGTAGTCGAGCGGTGCGCCGATCGCGTTGGCGTTGTCCTGCTCGTAGGTGACCTGCAGGTCGTCGAGGCGGAGCCGATAGGGCGAGAGGGTGTCATCGGTGACGAGCCTCCCCCGCGTGAACGAGTCGTAGCCGCCGATGTAGTTGACGAAGGACTCCCCCGTCACCACCACCCGATTGCCGTTGTAGCCGAAGCTGCCGCCGATCGCGACGGCGACGAGGATCCCGACGAGGGAGCCGTGGAAGATGAGGTTGCCGGTCTCGCGCAGATACCCGCGCTCGGCGGAGAGCGAGTCGCCGTAGCGGACGACCCGGTAGCGCTTGGACTTCAGCACCCGCTCGCCGGCAGCGAGTGCCTGCTCGACATCGTCGCCGGCGAGCGTCCTCCGACGCAGGCCCTGCATCCGTTCGAGGCGCGCCGGGGTCCGAGGGGGCTTCGCCCGCATCGCCTGCCAGTGGTGCTTCGTCCGCGGGAGCACGCAGCCGATCAGCGAGATGAATAGGAGCAGATAGATGGCGGTGAACCAGACCGACGAGTAGACGTCGAAGCCCTGCACCGCGTCGATGATCGGAAAGAGATCGGGGTGCTCGTCGAGGTACTGGCTGACGCCGTTCGGGTCCGAGCTGCGCTGCGGAACGAGCGATCCGGGCACCGCGGCTATCGCGAGGAAGAGCAGCAGGAACAGCGCGGTGCGCATGCTCGTCAGCTGCCGCCAGGCGAAGCGCAGCCAGCCGATCGGGCCGAGCTTCGGGGCCGAGATCCCGTCCGTCCCGCCGGCGTCGGCTCCGTCGGCTCCAGAGTCGTCGACGGCCGAGTCGACATGGTCGGACGGACGGTGCAGCTCGGCGGCGGCATCCCGCTTGGACTGCGCGTCGTCGCTCGTCTCGCCGTCGGGGCCAGCGGGGCCGTCGATCGGGGCCCGACCCGACTCAGGGCGGTCAGATCCCGGGCGGTCAGATCCCGGGCGGTCAGATCGCGGGGACATAGCCGACGATCACCGCCCCGAGGTCGAGCATCCAGCGGTTCCAGAGTCCCGAGACCATGAGGACGCCGATGAGGATGAGGAGCGCTCCGCCAACGAGGTTGATGGTGCGAATATGCCGGCGCAGGAATGCGACTGATCTGGTCGCCCAGCCGAAGCCGACCGCGATGAGCAGGAAGGGCACGCCGAGGCCAAGCGCGTAGGCGAAGCCGAGGATCGCACCCTGCCAGGGCGAGCCGCCCTGGAAGCCGATGGAGTAGATGGCCGTGAGGGTAGGGCCGAGGCAGGGGGTCCATCCGACGGCGAAGATCGCGCCGAGCAGCGGCGCGCCGATGAGCCCCACGGTCGGGCTGATGTCGAGTCGGATGGTGCGCTGCAGGAAGCCGATCCGGCCGATGAAGGCCAGCCCGAGCAGGATCACGACCACGCCGGCGATCCGCGTGATCAGGTCGCGCCACTGGATCAGCCAGAAGCCGGCGGCGCCGAACAGGAAGCCGGAGACCACGAAGATGGCGGCGAAGCCGAGCACGAACAGCAGCACGCCCAGGATGAGGCGTCCGCGTCCTGGTTCGCCGCGCTTCACCGTCGATCGCCCGTCGGTGAAGCCGCCGAGGTAGGCCAGGTAGCCGGGCACGAGCGGCAGCACGCAGGGCGATGCGAAGGAGATGAGTCCCGCCAACAGGGCGATCGGCAGGGCGAGGATGAGCGGCCCGCCCATCAGCTGGCCGGTGTTCACGCTGCGGCGCGCTTCGGCGAGGCGATCACGACGGCGCTCATGAGGTCTCCGCGACGGTCTCGCGGATGATCGTCTCCAGCGTCGTGGGCTCCGTCACCTGGCCGAGGATGCGTGCAGCGACTCGGCCGTCGGCATCGAGCACGAGGGTCGTCGGAACGGCGTTCGGTTGGATCGACGCGCTGAAGGCCAGCTGCACGTCCGAGGTCGCGCTGTCGAGGATCGACGGATAGGTCACGCCGAACTTCTCGGCGAACGCCTGCGCCTGCCCGGCCTCGTCGCGCACATTGACGCCGATGAACTGCACGCCGTCGGCGCTGAACTCCTGGGACAGGCTCTCGAGATCGGGCGCCTCCACCCGGCACGGCGGACATGAGGCGTACCAGAAGTTGACGACGACGACTCCGCCCAGCGCGTCCGTCGAGTCGAAGTCGGTGCCCTGGTCGGTCGTGCCGCCGAAGGTGACCGGATCCCGACGTTCGGACGTCAGGAAGGTCTCGACGGCGCCGTCCCCGGAGATGTAGCCCTTGTCGCTGCCGTCCCGCTGCGAGTCGGCGAGGGAGTCGGCTGTGCAGCCGGCGAGCAGCAGTGCCGACGCGGCGGCGAGCGCGATCGCGGTGATCAGCCGTCGGCGGGCGACGGGGTGCGCGACCGCGTGTTCGACGGGGCGGCCTGCTGCCGAGCCGTCTGATGGGAGGGAGCGGCTCACACGGCTCCCGTGTCGATGGCGCCGACCCCGATCGCGGCCGCCGGATCGGCGTAGGCCGTCTCCACGAACCGGCCACCACGGCGCTCGAGGGTCGTGATGCTCGACAGGGCGCATCGACGCTTGCGCGGGTCGTGGTAGAGCGGGCGGCCGGTGACCTGACGGTGCACGGTCCAGATCGGCAGCTGGTGGGACACGATCACGACCTCGCCGCCGTCGACCGAGTCGTAGGCGTCGGCGATCGCGGCGAGCATGCGGGCGGAGATCTGGATGTAGGGCTCGCCCCAGCTCGGCTGCAGCGGGTTGCGCAGCAGCGGCCAGGCGGATCGATCGCGCACGATCGTCGGGCCGAAGCGCACGACCTTGCCCTCGAAGAGGTTCCACGGCTCGATCACCCGGGGCTCGCGGTCGATCGGCAGCTCGAAGCGCTCCGCCCACGGGGCGGCGGACTCCTGCGTGCGCTGAAGGGGGGAGGCGACCAATCGAGTGATGGGCCGTCCGAGCAGCGACTCGGCCGCTGCGGCCGCCATCCGGTGCCCGCGCTCGGAGAGTCCGAAGCCGTCGAGCCGGCCGTAGAGCACACCGCCGGGGTTGAACACCTCGCCGTGGCGCACGAGGTGGATCGCTGCGGCAGGCACGCGACAAGTGTACGGATCTCGCCATGGGTGATTCCCTGAGGCGTAACCATGACGAGTTGCCCAGTTCTGCCGCTCAGAACGCGATCCAGGCGGCAGAACTGGGCAGTTCGCCGGATCGGTAGGCTGGACCCTCGTGACAGAGCGCACCCTCATCAAGAATCTGGCCGCCCGCGAGGACGGCGCCGTGACCGTCTCCGGCTGGGTCGAGACCATCCGGGACCAGAAGAAGGTGCAGTTCGTCATCCTCCGCGACGAGTCCGGATCGCTCCAGCTCGTGCGGCCCCGTCCCGAGCCGGACGCAGAGACCGGCAAGAGCGACGACATCGCCGAGTCCATCTCCGCCCTGACCCTCGGAAGCTTCATCTCCGTCAGCGGCGAGCTCAAGCACGACGAGCGAGTCAAGCTCGGCGGCATCGAGGTCAAGATCGGCACGCTCGACGTCGTCGGCAAGGCCCTGCCCGAGAACCCGATCGCCGAGGACAGCAGCATCGACAAGCGCCTCGACTGGCGCTTCCTCGACCTGCGCCGCCCCGAGCAGGCGCTCGTCTTCCGCATCCAGACCACCTTCGAGCACGCCCTCCGCACCTACTGGGTCGAGCACGACTTCATCGAGCTGCACACGCCCAAGCTGATGGCGAGCGCGAGCGAGTCGAAGGCTGAGCTGTTCGAGATCGAGTACTTCGAGGGCAAGGCGTACCTGTCGCAGAGCCCCCAGTTCTTCAAGCAGATGGCGCAGCCGGCGGGCTTCGGCAAGATCTTCGAGATCGGCCCCGCCTTCCGCGCCGATCCCTCATTCACCTCACGGCACGCGACCGAGTTCACGAGCGTCGACGCCGAGATCAGCTGGATCGACAGCCATGAGGACGTCATGAAGCTGCACGAGGAGCTCCTCGTCGCCGGCTTCGCGGCCGTCAAGGCGAAGCACGGCGCCGAGATCGAGGCGCTCTTCGGCATCGAGCTCACGGTGCCGTCGACCCCGTTCCCGCGGATCCCGCTCGCCGAGGCCAAGCAGATCGTGGCCGACCGCGGCTACGTCGTGCCCCGCGCCGACGCCGACATGGACCCCGAGGGCGAGCGTCAGATCTCGGCCTACGCGAAGGAGACGTACGGGCACGAGTTCGTCTTCCTGACCGACTACGCCTCGAGCATCCGGCCGTTCTACCACATGCGCCACGAGGGCGACGAGGGCCTGACGAACAGCTACGACCTCATCTTCAACGGCACCGAGATCTCCACGGGCGCTCAGCGCGAGCACCGCGTCGACGTGCTGATCGAGAACGCGAAGGACAAGGGCCTCGACCCGGAGGAGCTCGACTTCTACATCGACTTCTTCCGCTACGGGGTGCCCTCGCACGGCGGATTCGGCATGGGCCTCAGCCGAGTGCTCATGCTGATGCTGCACCTGCCGAGCATCCGCGAGACCACGTACCTGTTCCGCGGACCGAACCGCCTGCTGCCGTAGCGTTCCGGCTGTCAGGACAGGGCGGCCTTCAGGCGCTCGTCGTCGAAGCGCCAGTGGCCGTGCTCCTCGCCGTCGATGAGGACGACCGGGATCTCCTCGACGTAGCGGTCGAACAGCTCCGCATCCTGCAGGATGTCCCGCTCCTCGACCACGACGGAGCCGGTCGGCAGGGTGGTCACGACCCGATCCACGACCGTGCGAGCCTCATCGCAGAGGTGGCATCCGGGTTTGCCGATGAGGGTCAGTCGCTTGGGCACCAACCCAGCCTATGGTGGAAGGGCGATGACGATCCCCCTGTCCGTTGGCCCGATGTCCACACCGATCGCGGCGTTCTTCGACGTCGACAACACCCTGCTGCGCGGCGCCAGCCTCTTCCACCTCGGCAAGGGCGCACGCCGACGCGGGATCGTGACGCTGCCGATGCTCGCCCGGTTCGCCGTCAAGGCCGCCAGCTTCATGCTGGTCGGCGAGAACCGGCATCACCTCGAGCAGGTGCGGATCCAGGCGCTTGAAGTGATCAAGGGGCAGACGCGCGCCGATCTGCGCGGCCTGGCCGAGGAGATCTACGAGAAGTACCTGGCCCGGGCGATCTGGCCCGAGACCCTCGGCCTCGCCCATGATCACATCAGCAAGGGCCACCAGGTGTGGCTGGTCACCTCGACGCCCGACTTCCTCGCCAACGTCATCGCCGAGCGTCTGGGGCTGACGGGTGCCATGGGCACACCCCTCGAGACCGAGGACGACGTGTACACCGGCCAGCTGTCGGGGCCGCTCATGCACGGCTCGGGCAAGGCGGATGCCGTGGCGCTCACCGCTTCGCACATCGGAGCGCCCCTCGGCGAGTGCTGGGCCTACAGCGACTCGGCCAACGACATCCCGCTGCTGACGCTGTGCGGCAATCGGATCGCCGTCAATCCCGACAGGACGCTGCGCCGTCATGCCGTCGCGAGCGGCTGGTCGATCATGGATCTCACCGTGGCGAGCATCCGCGAGGCCCGTCGACGGGTGCGACGAGAGGGCCGCCAGGCACGCAGAACGCCGGGCCGCCCGTAGGCGATCCGGCGTCCTGAACGCGACGGCAGCAGGTGCGGTCTCCGCCTCTGCTGACAGCGCTGCTGGCAGAAGGAGCTGAGGCTACTTCTTGTTGCGACGCTGGTGACGCGTCTTGCGCAGCAGCTTGCGGTGCTTCTTCTTTGCCATGCGCTTGCGGCGCTTCTTGATGACAGAACCCATAGGTCGACCTCACTGATAGGGCGGAGAACCGGGCCCAGTCGAACCTCGGAAAACCTTCGCGCGGAAAACGCGACACCATATTCTAGCGGCACGCTCCCCGAGCGTCGTTCCGGATCGGATGCTCATCCGAAGCCGCGCACCCGGTGGGACCTCAGGACGCCCCGACGGGCTCCTCGACCATGCTCGCGAGCAGGGCCGCAACGGCGTCGGCGGGCACCCGGAAGGAGTGCCCGAAGCGGGTGGCGGGCAGCTGCCCCGAATGCACCAGGCGGTACACCCGCATGCGCGGCACCCCCAGCGCGTCGGCCACCTCTGCGACGGTGAGGAACTGCGATTCGGACAGCGTCATGAGCGCCCTTTCCACCCCGGGCGATCGCTTCGGGTGATCGCCCCGAAGGACGACTGTAGATGGCGCGGCGACGGGGGTAAAGCCGGCCGGGTGCGTCTATCGGCGACTCACCGGCGAAAGCTCAGGAAGTCGAGCAATCGGATCCGGATGAGCGGAGGGACGACGGAAACCGTCGGCCGATCAGCCGCGACGCAGCCGCCTCTGCAGACCGCGGACGCCGTGCACGCTCGACGCGACGACGCCGCCGATCGACTCTGCGACCGCACGCTGGCGGGCGGCGAGCACGGGCGGCCTCGTGAGCATGGGCACGCCGAGGGTCGACGCGGACTGCGCTGCCACAGAGGAGGACGCGGGCGTCGGGGCCGACACCTCATCCGCCGGGACGACCGGATCGGCCGCCCCGTCCTCCTCGCCGATCTCGGCGCGGATGAAGGGCACGAGCCAGTCCTCGAGCGCTTCGAGCGGAAGGAACTCGAGCTTGTAGTAGCGGTGCTGGCCCTTCTCCCGGACGGTCACCAGTCCTGCGTCGCGGAGCACCTTGAGGTGCTTCGAGACCGTCGGCTGGCTGAGACCCGTCCCGGCCACGAGCTGGCCGACGCTCAGATCGCCTCCGCCGGGCTCGTCCGTCCTGGCGGTGTGCCGCTCGAGCAGCAGCTGCAGCAGGTCGCGCCGCGTGGGATCGGCCACGACGTCGAAGATGTCCGCCATGGAGCTAGGTTATGGCTCCGCGGCGTGTCGCGGGGGTGCCGCACGCCGAACGGCCGAATCGGGATCGCAGTTCCTCTCGCCTGCCCCGATCGCCGACCCCACCCCGACCCCATCCCCGTGCGGATCCTGATCGGCGCGCACTCGGCCCGCGGCCGAGCACCGCCTAGCATGGCTCTCCGTGAAGGATCCCGGTTCGTGAAAAGGGCGTGAAATGGGCGTGATCCAGAGACGCGAGGAGCGATTCGCGCACCTGCCCGTCGGGGTTCGGCTGCGCGACGGCCTCAGCTACTTCGCGTCCGCGACTCCGGCCCGGTTCGCCGTGCTCATCTTCGTCGGCCTGATCGTGGTGTTCACGGTCCTCCTGCTGCTGCCCGGCATGACCGCAGACGGTGAGACGACCGACTTCGCGGACGCGCTCTTCACCGCGACCTCCGCCATCTGCGTGACCGGCCTCTCGACCGTGAACATGGCCACCCACTGGTCGGAACTCGGCCACGTGATCATCGTCATCGCGACCCAGCTCGGCGCGGTCGGCGTGCTCACCCTCGCGTCCCTGATGGGACTGGTCGTCTCCCGCCGGCTCGGCCTGCGTCAGCGGCTGCTCGCTGCCGGCGATGTCAATCCGATGGCACTCAACAAGGGAGGGTCCTCCGACTCCCCCGCCTCCCGGCTCGGCGAGGTCGGCGGGCTGCTCGCCACCGTCGCGCTCAGCGCCCTGGTCATCGAGGTCGGGGTGGCTCTGCTGCTGCTGCCCCGCATCCTGCTCGAAGGCGTCCCCATCCTCGACGCGCTCATCGAGGCCTTCTACTTCTCGGCGATGGCCTTCACCAACACCGGCTTCGTGTTCTCCGAGTCGGGCCTCACCCCGTACCTCGACGACGTCTGGTTCCTCGGCCTGCTGATGATCGGCGTGGTCCTCGGCAGCATCGGCTTCCCGGTCATCTATGCCCTGAGCCGCAACCTCAAGCTGCGCAAGATCAAGTCGAACCGGCAGGCCCGCTGGTCGCTGCACGTCAAGCTCACCGTCGTCACGACCGTGATCCTGCTCGTGCTCGGCGCCGCCGCCTTCTCCATCCTCGAAGCCGACAACGGCTCCACGATCGGCGGCCGCGGCCCGTTCCACCTGGGCTTCCAGGCCCTCTTCATGTCGGTCATGACCCGCTCCGGCGGCTTCTCGACCTTCGACATCGGCGACCTCAACAATGCGAGCCTGCTCGTCACCGACATGCTGATGTTCATCGGCGGCGGATCGGCGTCGACGGCCGGCGGCATCAAGGTGACCACCATCGCGATCCTCTTCATCGCGGCCTTCGCCGAGGCCCGAGGCAACGCGTCGATGGAGGCGTTCGAGCGCAAGATCCCGGGCGACGTGCTGCGGCTCGCGGTCAGCGTCGTGCTGTGGGGAGCCACGACGGTGGCGCTCTCGTCGATCATCCTGCTCCAGCTCACGGGCGACTCCCTCGACCGGGTGCTATTCGATGTGATCTCGGCCTTCGGCACCGCGGGACTGAGCACGGGCTTCACGGCATCGCTCGAGGACCCCGGCAAGTACGTGCTCACGGCCACGATGTTCATGGGCCGGATTGGTACAGTCACACTCGCCGCCGCGCTGGCGGCGAGTCAGCGACGGCAGCTGTTCACTCGAGCCGAGGAGAGGCCGATCGTTGGTTGAGCGGATCCCCCACAACGCCCCCGTGCTCGTGATCGGGCTCGGCCGCTTCGGCGCCGCGACCGCCGGGCAGCTGGATCGGCTCGACCGAGAGGTGCTCGCCGTCGACGAGAGCCTCGTCCTCGTGCAGAAATGGTCCGAGCGGATCACCCACGCCGTGCAGGCCGACGCCCGCAGCATCGACGCCCTGCGTCAGCTCGGCGCGCAGGAGTTCAAGATCGCGGTCGTCGCGGTCGGCTCCTCGATCGAGGCGAGCGTGCTGATCACCGCGAACCTGGTGGACCTCGAGATCCCGCAGATCTGGGCGAAGGCCATCTCCAAGTCGCACGGCAAGATCCTCGAGCGGATCGGCGCCAACCATGTCATCTATCCCGAGGCGGAAGCGGGCGAGCGCACGGCTCACCTCGTCACCGGACGCATGCTCGACTACATCCAGTTCGACGACGACTTCGCGCTGGTCAAGATGTATCCGCCAAAGCCCATCCGCGGCATCCCGCTGGACAAGTCGGAGGTGCGGCGGAAGTACCACATCACCGTCGTCGGCGTGAAGTCGCCGGGCAAGCCATTCACATATGCGACAGGCCAGACGGTGGTCTCGGATCACGATCTGATCATCGCGTCGGGCACCAACGCCGACATCGAGCGCTTCGCCGGCCTCGCCTGACCCTCGCCCTCGGTCGCGGCTCTTTCGCGGATCAGGCGATCGCACGCGGTTCAGGTGAAAATCGCCTGAACGACGTGCGAAACAGCAGAATCACCTGAACGGTGAAGACGGCGGGTGCTGAGGCTCAGGAGAGCTGGGCGCCGAGCTCCTGGGCGCGGGCGAGAGCCGCCGCGGTCGCCGCGTCGAACGCATCCGGCAGTCCGCGCTCGTCGAAGACGGCGATGGCGCGCTCGGTCGTGCCGTTCGGGCTGGTCACCCGGCGCCGCAGCTCGGACGGCGGCACATCCGACTGCGCGAGGAGCGCCATCGCCCCGGCGAAGGTGCCGCGGGTGAGGGCCGCCGCATCGGCGGGATCGAGACCGCGAGCCACGGCAGCCGCTTCGAGCTGCTCGACCAGATAGAAGACGTAGGCAGGTCCCGAGCCCGAGATGGTTGAGAGGGCGTCGATCTGCGATTCCGGAACCACCACCACGGTCCCGACCTGCTCGAAGAGGTGTCGGACGAGGTCCAGCTGCTCATCCGAGACCGACGAGCCGGCGCTGAGTCCCGTGACACCGAGGCCGATCGCGGCGGGCGTGTTGGGCATGGCCCGCACGACGGCCGTGCCCGCCGGCAGTCGGCGCTCGATGGCGGCGGTCGAGACGCCCGCCGCCACGCTGACCACGATCGCGCCGGGCGCGAGCGAGCCGGCGATCTCCTCGGCGAGCTCGCCGATGCCCACGGGCTTCACTCCGAGCAGGACGATGCCGGCACCCACGGCGGCGGTCCGATTGGCGTCCGGGTCATCCGTCAGGGCGAGAGCGGTGACCCCCACGATGCCGTGCCATTCGGCCGAACGCGCGGAGCTGCGCGTGGTCAAGCGCAGCTCGCCGCCGCCCGCGCTCACACCACGGGCGATCGCACCGCCCATCGATCCAGCGCCGAGGATCGCGATGACGGGAAGGTCGACCGGTCGGCCGTCTGTCGGGCTCGCACTCATCCGCCCATCCTAGGATTGACGCCGAATCGAGCCCGTTCGCGGGCACGCAGCTCAACGGGATGGAGGTGGCGCATGTCAGGTCATTCGCCGAATCTGCACGTCATCGAGGCGGCCATCAAGCAGTCCGAGCAGGTCAGGAGCGTCTCCGCGCTGATCGCCTTCGGTCGGTCCGACGGCGGAGTGTCGATCGTCACCCGGGTCGGGCTCTCGCCCCGACTCCGGCTGCCCGAGATCGTGGTGCTGATCGGCGAGATCGAGGCGCTCGTCGTCGCGGCCGATCCCGAGATCCGCAGCGTCTACGTCGAGCCGGACATCGCCGCCGATGCCGCCACCCCGACCGAGAACATCGTCATCCGGGCCCTCGATTGAACGGGAGTGCCGCCGGATCGAAGACGGCGGTCGTCTTCCGGCACTCCCCCTCTGTGCACCTGGGCTCTCTGGAGGCTCCGCTGGTGGAGCGGGGCTACGGCATCCGGCATGTCGAGGTCGCGACAGAGGTCATCGATCCCCGGCTGGTCGCCGACGCCGATGTGCTGATCGTGCTCGGCGGCTCCATCGGCGCGTACCAGCAGGAGCTCTTCCCGTTCATCGGCACCGAGCTCACCGCGATCCGCGCCCGGCTGGACGCGGGCACGCCCGTGCTCGGGGTGTGCCTCGGCGCCCAGCTGATGGCCGCCTCGCTGGGAGCGAAGGTGTATCCCGGACCGGTCCTGGAGATCGGCTTCGTCGACATCGACGCGGGAGACGACCCCGTGCTCGCGGTGTTCGACAAGCCCGTGCTGCAGTGGCACGGCGACACCTTCGATCTGCCGGACGGAGCGGTCCCGGTCGCGACCGGCCGAACCTACGCCAATCAGGCATTCCGCTACGGCGAGCACGGCCTGGCGGTCCAGTTCCATCCCGAGGTGGACGGCGGGATGCTCCGCCAGTGGATCGTCGACGGGGTCGGCGAGCTGGCCGCGCAGGGCATCGACCCGCGGGTCTTCCGGGCCGACGGCGCTCGCCATGCCGACTCGCAGGCGGCCCGCGGCGCGCGGATGATGGAACGCTGGCTCGAATCCGTCGAGGCGCTCCCCCGCTGATCCACAGAGCCGATTGCACGGACCCGCGCAGGCGACTGAGGGTCAGCGCCGGCGTCGGAAGAAGTCCTCCAAGAGGGCGGCGCTCTCGTCCGCCAGGACGCCGGTGGCGACCTCGACGCGGTGCGGCAGGCGGCGATCGCGGACCACGTCGTAGACGGAGCCGACCGCCCCGGCCTTGTCGTCCCATGCGCCGTAGACCAGCTGCGAGATCCGCGCCTGCAGCAGCGCTCCCGCGCACATCACACACGGCTCGAGGGTGACGACGAGCGTGCAGCCTTCGAGATTCCACGACCCGCGCGCCGCAGCCGCGCGCCGGATGGCGACGATCTCGGCATGCCCCGTCGGATCGGACTCCGCCTCCCGAGTGTTCAGTCCCTCGGAAAGCACCGCACCCGACTCGTCGAGCACGAGCGCGCCGACCGGGACGTCGTCGCGGTCGCGGGCGAGGACCGCCAGCTCGAGGGCGCGCCGCATCGCATCTCGCCATGCCGCAGGGGTGCCCCCGATCGCCTCGCCCATCTCACCCTTCCGGACCCTCTAGCCTGAGCCTATGCGCGTGCACGTAGCCGACCACCCGCTCATCACCCACAAGCTCACGGTCCTCCGCGACCGCTCGACGCCGTCGCCGACGTTCCGCGCGCTGGCCGAAGAGCTCGTGACGCTGCTCGCCTATGAGGCGACTCGGGGCGTGCGCGTCGAGGAGGTGACGGTCGAGACTCCGGTGGCAACGGCCCGCGGCCTCGCGATCGCTAACCCGAAGCCGCTCATCGTGCCCATCCTGCGCGCCGGGCTCGGAATGCTCGAAGGCATGACCAAGCTCATCCCGTCGGCGGAGGTCGGATTCCTCGGCATGGTCCGCGACGAGAAGACGCTCGAGCCGACCACCTACGCCGAGCGGCTGCCGGACGATCTGTCGAACCGCCAGTGCTTCGTGCTCGATCCGATGCTGGCGACCGGCGGATCCCTGCTCGCCGCTATCGAGTTCCTGTTCGCCCGGGGCGCTCAGGACGTCACCGCCGTCTGCCTGCTGGCCGCCCCCGAGGGTCTGGCATTCATCGAGGAGGCGACGGCCGGCCGAGAGGTGACCATCGTGCTGGGCGCGCTCGACGAGAAGCTCAACGAGCTCGGCTACATCGTGCCGGGCCTGGGCGACGCGGGCGACCGCCTCTACGGCGTCGTCGACTGAGCCGACGTCCCCAGCATCCGTGATGCGGGGGACTTGACACCGCTCCCGTCGTCGAGGACCATTGCCTGCATGTCTGACTATTCGCGCACCCTGACCTCCCTCGAGGCCCTGGGATCTGCCGGCATGATGGCTGCCGGCCGCGCGATGTCGTGTCGAATGTGCCGCTGACGCTGGCTTCTCCCGCCCGTCACGGAGCAATCCGCCTCTGATCTCCCGGTCCACAGGGCCTGAGATCGCCGATCCGCACCGAATCGTTGTCCTGCTTGCGCAGGCGCCGGTCCATCAGGAAGAGGCCGCTCCCGTCCGCCGCTCGCTCTGAGCCGGCAGGCACCGCCGAAGGCTGCGCAGCAGCTCCGGCCACTCGCACGACCCCAGCACTGCCGACCGCCATCGACGATGGCCCGGCCGCATCGAAAGCCATCACCGATGTCCATCGCACCGCTCGACCGCCCCCGCACCTTCCGCCCCACCGCTGTCCCGCCCGTTTCCGCGGTCTCCACTCCGGAAGCCGACCAGGCACCCGCACCGCGGCTTCGCGTCGTCGCCGACGGCGTCGAAGCACGCGGATTCGTGCTCTACGTCGGCGTCGACGAGGCCAAGGCCCTCGCGGCCGGCACGAGTCTCGGCAGCCTCGTCGAGGCACTGAAGCGGGTCACCGCGGAGCATGTCGCCGCGGCCGAGACCTATGCGGCCGTGGCCCTGGCCCCGAAGGGCGCCGGTGGCCGCGACGTCGATGTCGTCCGGCTCGCGCTGCAGGATCCCGCGGCGCTCGCCAAGCACCGCGTCGAGGCGGAGGAGCCGGAGGGCGTCGCCGCCCGTGGCATCGTCATCGACATCTCTCGCAAGCGGGTCGTGCTCGACGACGAGGTCGTCCCTCTCACCTACAAGGAGTTCGAGCTCCTGCAGTACCTCGTGCTGCGCGAGGGCCGCACCATCGAGCGCGCGCAGATCATCGAGTCGCTCTGGCAGGCGAGCGAGGCCGCCGACGGGCAGGCCGGCATCGAGATCCCGAACGAGCGCACCATCGACGTGCACGTGCGCCGCCTGCGCGCCAAGCTCGGCACCTACGAGAACATCGTGCGCACGGTGCGCGGAGTCGGCTATCGATTCGACCGCCACGCCGACGTGGTCATCAAGCACCCGCAGGGCGGACCGAGCCCCGACCGCTTCTGAGTCGAGGACGGGCCGACGACGGGCCGACGGCTGACAGAGGCCGAGCCGCGCGGACTGCGAGGTGGCTGAGGGTCAACTCCCAGGAAGAAAATCCCCGGAGGACTGGCGCTCCGTTACCAAACCGTTATATCTTCTAGATGCGTTAGTTGTTTGCTGTGGCAGCTACCGCGGAATGTGATTGCAGGACACTCTTGGTGCAAGGGAGAGGGTCGGTCGCTAGCCTCTGCGACCGGCCCTCAATCACGTTAAGCCCTCCCAGAGTACGGCGCCGATGCCGATCGCACCAGCATTCCTCACCTCAAGCGCCTGCCGCTGACTCTCGGTGATCTGCACACAGATCCGAAAGCGCCGCCACCCCCGATCGCGGAATTCCTCCGATGTTGCGTATTCCCTAAACTGGGAGTCCGATCGGCGCCGAAGGAGGCACGCATGGCTCAGTCCCCTGCCGTCGACGCATGGGAGTCACTGTTCCGCGCTCAGGTGAGCATGGCGCGGTACCTGAACGGGACGTTCCCGAAAGAGGTCTCGTTCAACGAGTACGACGTCCTGTTCAACCTGTCCCGGCAGCCCGACCGCGCCTGCCGGCTGCGTGAGCTGACCGACCGCGTGCTCCTCACCCAGCCGAGCATCAGCCGCCTGGTGGATCGACTCGTCGGACGCGGCTGGCTCGCCAAGCATCCCGACGAGCTCGACGGCCGAGGCACCATCGTGCAGATGACCGACGCGGGCCTCGCGGTCTACCGCGACATCGCCCGCGTGCACGCCCGCGCGATCGAGTCGCGGATCGGCGGCGCGCTCGACACGGACGAGCTCGATGAGCTGCGCGCTCTCTGCGAGCGGGTCCGGCTGTCCGCCGACACCTGAGACCTGCGTCTCACGCACCTGCCCGACGACGCGGCTGCGTGGCCTGGACTGACGAACACGACTGACTCTGCCGGTGGCGGAGCGCTCCGCCACCGGCATCAGTCAACGGGCAACATCCGGGTTCTCGCCTCGGATCTCGTCGGTGTGGGTGGGACCGACCGCCTCATTGCCACGAGGTCGTCCGACTGCCTGCCGTGCGGGGGACACGACATCGGGTAGCTTTCGAATCGACATTTCGCGAGGCCATCACTAGCGCTCCAACCTCGTTTTCGAGGCTATCGCGGGGGCCCGGGGGCGAAACGAGAATGTCCCCCGGATGATCGCGACCCCGATGGAATTGTCCCCCGATGGCTATGCGTGGCATCCCGCCGACGAGGCGACAGGGCAGAAGAATAAAGGCGGGACAGGAGCCCTACCTCCCGTCCCGCCGTCGACCTGTCCCCCATACGAGGGGCATATCGACCCTCCCCTCCGATCCGAACCTCGGAGAGGGAAGCTGAACCTGGCCGCCTCGTCCTGGGGGAAAGACGAGGCGGCCAGCACTGCCTCCCGAGGGGCGCGTAGGGCTTGGGGGAAACCGGACGCAGCACCGCTCGGGTACGCGAGGACTCCAGCTCATCTCGGGGTGGAGACGACTGGGTTCAGGCCTCGGGTAAGGCGTTACTCACGCTACGGGGTCCCCCTAAATGCGGACAGAACCAAATCAGGGGGCACTCGAACGGGGGCATCTACGCTGATGCCATGGCAGCATCCGCCGCACCCGATCCGCAGGCTCACGTCCCGTCGGCAACCGAGAAGCACGCACCCGATCAGACGGCGCGGAGCCGTCCGACCGATACCCACGGCCGGCCGTCGATCGTCTGGCTGCGCGACGATCTGCGCCTCGCCGACAATCCGGCGCTCCGAGCGGCCGTCGACGAGGGCAATCCGATCGTCGTGCTGTTCGTGCTCGACGACTCTCCCCTGGTCGCCCGTCCGCGCGGTGGCGCCAGCCGCTGGTGGCTGCATCACAGTCTCACCGCCCTTGCGGAGCGGATCGAGGAGCGCGGCGCGCGGCTGATCCTCCGTCGGGGCGACGCTGCCGAAGAGGTGCAGCGGCTCGCCGATGAGGTCGATGCGGGCGGGGTGTTCTGGAATCGGCGGTACGCCGAGGGCGAGCGCAGCCAGGACGGCGCCGTCAAGAAGGCCCTCCGAGCGGCAGGCCGGGTGGCCGAGAGCTTCCAGGGCACGCTCATGTACGAGCCATGGACGATCGCGCGCGACGACGGCCAGCCGTACGGGGTCTATTCGGCCTTCTGGCGCGCCTGCGCGAAGGCCGGCACTCCGCGCGAGCCGGTCGCGGAGCCGCAGTCCCTCGACGGACTGGAGAAGCGCCTGCACTCCGACGAGCTCGCTTCGTGGGAGCTGCTTCCTACGAAGCCGGATTGGGCGACCGGCCTGGCAGAGGAGTGGACGCCCGGGGAGCGGGGCGCCCATGAGCGACTCCGCGACTTCGTGGGAGATCGCATCAGCCGCTATTCGGGCCAGCGTGACCGGCCCGGCGCCGAGGCGTCATCCCGTCTCTCACCGCACCTGCGGTTCGGCGAGCTCAGTCCGTTCCAAGTGCGCACGGCGGTGCTCGACTCCCGCGAAGGAGCCGCAGAGAACCGGAGCAAGTTCCAGGCCGAGCTCGGCTGGCGCGAGTTCAACTACAGCCTGCTGTTCCACAACCCGAACCTCGACTCCCAGAACATGCGTCGCAACTTCGACGGCTTCCCGTGGCACCCGGCCAGCTCGGAGGTGCTCGAGCGCTGGCAGCAGGGCCGCACCGGCATCCCGCTCGTCGATGCAGGCATGCGTCAGCTCTGGACGAGCGGCTGGATGCATAACCGCGTGCGGATGGTGGTCGCTTCGTTCCTGATCAAGAACCTGCTCATCGACTGGCGCGAGGGCGAGCAGTGGTTCTGGGACACCCTGGTCGACGCCGACCCCGCCAACAACGCCGCCAACTGGCAGTGGGTCGCCGGATCGGGAGTGGATTCCGCTCCCTTCTTCCGCGTCTTCAACCCGGTGCTGCAGAGCCAGAAGTTCGATCCGCAGGGCGACTACATCCGCGCCTGGGTTCCCGAGCTGGCCGACGTGCCCGCCAAGGAGATCCACGAGCCCCGAGCGTCCGGCGGCCTCGACCTGTCCGAGGTCGGCGACTACCCGGAGCCGATGGTCGACCTCAAGGCCACGCGGGCCGAAGCCCTGGACGCCTTCGCCGAGATCAAGAGCCACTGACGCTAGACGCACTGACGCTAGAGGCACTAACGCGAACTGCCCAGTTCTGCCGCCCGGAACGCATTCCAGGCGGCAGAACTGGGCAACTCACCGAATTCGTCCCCTGGGTCAGCGGTGCTGGCCGGGCTTCAGGACGACCTTGATGCAGCCGTCCTCCTTCTTCTGGAAGATCTCGTACATGTCAGGCGCCTCCTCGAGGGGCACAGTGTGGGTGACGAGGTCCTCGGTGCCCAGCGGGTCGAACGGATCTTCCACGAGCGGGAGGATGTCGTCGATCCAGCGCTTGACGTTGCACTGTCCGGTGCGGATCGAGATCTGCTTGTCGAAGATCGTCTTCAGCGGCATGATGTCCGCCTCGCCCGCGTAGACCCCGCTCAGCGAGACGTAGCCGCCGCGACGCACCAGATCGATCGAGTTGTAGAGCGCAGCGGTGCGGTCGAGGCCGACCTTCTCCATCGCCTTCTGCGCGATCGCGTCGGGCAGCAGCCCCACCGCCGCCTGCGCGAGTCCGATCCCCGAGTTGCCGTGCGCCTCCATGCCCACGGCATCGACCACGGAATCGGGACCACGGCCGTCGGTGAGGTCGCGCAGGTCGGCGACGACCGAATCGGTGAGGTCGAACGCCTCGATGCCGTGCCGCTCGGCGAGAGCGCGACGCTCGGCCACGGGATCGACCGCGAGCACGCGGTAGCCGAAGTGCTTGCCGACTCGGGCGACGAACTGGCCGACGGGACCTAGGCCCATCACGGCGAGCGTTCCGCCCTCTGGCACATGCGCGTACTGCACACCCTGCCAGGCGGTCGGCAGGATGTCGCTCAGGAAGAGATAGCGCTCCTCCGAGAGCTCGGTGCCCACCTTGATCGTGTTGTAGTCGGCGAGCGGAACGCGCAGCCGCTCCGCCTGGCCGCCCGGCACCTGGCCGTAGAGCTTCGTGTAGCCGAACAGGCTGGCACCGCTGCCGTACTCCGTCACCTGGGTCGTCTCGCACTGCGACTGCAGCCCGTGCGTGCACATGAAGCAGTGGCCGCAGGAGATGTTGAACGGGATGACCACGCGATCGCCGACCGCCAGGTTCTCGATCGCCGATCCGACCTCCTCGACGATGCCCATGGTCTCGTGGCCGAGGACGTCTCCTGGATCGATGAACGGGCCGAAGAGCTCGTAGAGATGCAGATCCGAGCCGCAGATGGCCGCGGACGTCACGCGGATGACGGCGTCGGTCGGTTCCTGGATCACCGGATCGGCGACCTCGTTCACGCTCACCTTGCGCTTGCCCTGCCAGGTCAGTGCCTTCATCGTCGGCTTCCTCCTCGTAGCTACGTTCGCGCCGGTGCATCGGCGCTTCCTGAGCAGGCTCTCAGCGCAATCTGCGCGAGAGATGCTCAGCTCAGCGCGTACCGGACCCGATCCGTCCGCGCTCTAGGCTCGACGGGTGCTCACCGTCGTGATCCCCTGGCGACCCGCGCCGACGCGCATGGCCGCGTTCGACGAGGTGACGAGCTGGTATCGCGAGCACCTGCCCGAGGCGCGGATCCGGCCGATCGACTCCGACGATCCGATCTTCAACCTCGCCCGATGCCGCAACCTGGGGGTGCGCGAAGCGGAGACCGGATCGCCCGACGACGTCGTGATCCTCGCCGATGCGGACACCCTTCCCGAAGCTGCGCCGCTGCGCGCGGCCATCGCGGCCGCGATGATCTCGGGTCGGGTGGAGCTGCCGTACACCGAGTACCGCTGGCTCGGTGCGGCGGGCACGGCGCAGTTCTGTGCGGGCACGCCCCTGGTCGATTGCACGTTCGAGCTGGTCCGAGGCGCATGCTCGGGCGTCTACGTCACCACCCCGGCGACCTGGTGGAGCTCAGGCGGACAGGATGAGCGGTTCCGCGGCTGGGGCTACGAGGACGCAGCGTGGTACCTGGCGCACGAGACCGTCCTGGGCGAACCGCCCCGCCGGTCGGAGGGGCGCGTCTACGCCCTGCACCATCAGGCGGAGGTGCGCGCGGGTGTGCAGTACGACGCCAACGCCGCGCTGATGGACGCCTACCGGGCCGCCGCGGTCGATGCCGCCAGCATGCGGAGCTTCCTCGGCCTCTGACCCCTCACGGGCGTGCTGAGAGTCGGGCGAGGGCGGCGTACGCGCGATCCCGACCCGGTACGTCGCGGAGCGAGGCGGACAGGCCGTCGAGTCGGGCTCGCGCCTCACCGGGGAGGTCGATGATGCGCCCGATGGCAGCGGCGAGCTCGTCGACCGAGGCCGCATTGGGGGCGAGCGCCTGGCCGAAGCCGACCCGCTCGAGGGCCTCGGCGGCCGCGAACTGGTCCGTCGAGAACGGCAGCACGAGCAGCGGGACCCCGTAGGTCATGGCCTCGGTGACGCTGTTGTTGCCCCCGTGCGTGATGGCGAGCGAGGCGCGCGCCAGCAGGGTCACCTGCGGCAGGTACTCGCGAGCGAGCCAGCCGTCGGGGATCTCTCCGAGCTCGGCGCGGTCCGCCGATCCGAGTGCAATCGCGGCGCGCAGCCCGAGCGACTCGAGCGCGGCGATGACACGCGCGAGCACATCGGCGCGCACCGACAGGAAGCTGCCGAAGCTGACGTAGACGAACGGGCCGGCCTCGGCGAGCCAGGCAGCGACCTCGAGGTCCTCCGGCTCCTCGCGCACCGCGGAGCCCAGGAACTCGTGCGGGGGAAGGATCGCTGTCCGCTCCGGATCGGACAGCTCACCCGGGTAGTTGAGCAGCAGCAGGTCGCCATGCTCGGCGAACGCGTCGACCACCGGCGGCAGATCTGGGTTCACCTCGGCCAGCGCGCCGTTCCACTCCGCGGTGAAGTGCGCACTCACCTCCAGGCAGAGGTCCCGCAGCTCGGCGAGCTCGCTGTCATCGGGTGCGAATTCCCGCGGCCAGACGGGCGGGTAGCCGTAGATCTCCGATCCGACGGGCAGGGCGGTCGGATGTCCGAGCACCACGTCGGCGTACGGGGCGCCCATGGCGACGAGGGCGAGCCGTGCGCTGAAGGCGAGGTGATCGACGATGATCGCGTCGGGATGCAGATCCTCCACGATCGCCTGCACCTCACGGGCGATCCTCGCCGGCTCCCACATCAGGTCGCTCAGCCGGGCCCGGGCCTGGAAGGCGAGCGTGTCGATCATGCCCTGCCTCGTCGCGGCGAAGAAGCCGCGCAGGGCCTCATCCTCGCCGCGCTGCTGCTCTTCGGCGCGGATCACGCCCGGATTCGACCCCTTGCCCAGCTGCAGCTGGCGACGCTCGAAGCCGAACCCTTCGACGATCGAGGCGGTGGAGGCGCCCGTAGCGACGACGACCCGATCCCCCGCGTCGCGCCAGGCGGTGCCGAGGGATGCCAGCGGCAGCAGGTGCGAGGCGTAGTCGGGGCTGATGATCAGCAGCGTCCGTCGGGCCACGGCATCCGCGGAGGCCGGAGCCGGGGACGCAGCCGTCGATGAAAGGGCCGACGGCGACGCAGGTGACGCGTCCGTCATCGGATGGGCACGGACAGGTCCTGCTGCCTGCGCTCCTCCTCGCCGACCGCGAGGTAGACGGTCGACAGCGCTGCGGCCATCGCGCCGATGGTGAACTTGTCGGCGACCACCCGCCGCGATTCCGCGGCCCGATCCTCGGTGCGCTCGTCCGCGGTGAGATCGAGCGCCGCCGCCATGCTGACGCGCAGCTGCTCGAGATCCCACGTGGTGGTCAGGATCCCGGTCACGCCCTGCTCGACATAGGTGGCGGGACCTCCGCCGGCGGGTGCGACGACGAACAGGCCCGACGCCATCGCCTCGAGCAGGGCGATCCCGAACTCCTCCTTGAGGCTTCCGCAGACGTAGACGCCGTTCGGGGCGACCAGCCCCGGCACACCGAAGCGCGCGGCGGCGACCCAGCGGGCGACCGTGTCGTTCGGGCGGTGACCGGGCAGCAGCAGTCCTGCGGCCGCACGTGAGCCCTGCGGCACGATTGCATTCATCCGCTCGAGCTGCTCGCGCTCGTCGAGGCTGGGATGGGCCAGGTCCCCTCCGATCAGGAGCAGGTTGGCCCGGTCTCGCAGCCTCGTGCCGGGCTCGCCCGCCGCCCATGCCTCGACGATGCTCGCCATTCCCTTGACCCGGTGGAACCGTCCGACGCTGACCAGCAGCGGCAGGTCGCGACGGTCGGAGGGCAGCTCCTCCAAGAGTGCGCGCAGCTCTCCCAGCGCATGGGACTCCGCTCCGCCCCCCGCCGCGGCGGATGCCTCGGCGACGGCGCGGTCGACCACGCCGAGATCGATGCCCTCGGGGACGATGGAGTGCCGTTCGGGGTGCGCGGCGATGTCGATGCCGACGAGCTCCTTCATGTCGCGCGCCAGCTCGGGGCGCGGGAACAGCACGGTGTGCGCGGCATTGCCGGCGAGCTGCTGCACCAGGCGGGCGCGGAACCAGAAGTGCTCGACGATGTCGACGTCGCCGAAGTCGGCGTGGCCCAGCGATCCCGACTGGTCGAGCGAGTGGATGACCGCGTGAGGGTCCGGCGCCACGGTGAAGATCACCGGGATGTCCAGCTCGCGCGCGACGTCTGCCGCAGCGAGGCTGCCGACGTCGGCCATGCGCAGGTGCAGGGCGTCGACACCGCCCGCCGCGCGCAGGATGCGGCGGATGCCTCGACGGGCGGCCACTCGGAGCGGCCATGCCGCAGCCGACGCGACCGGATCGGTGAGCAGGGGGACGCGGCCGTAGTCGTGTCCGGTCTGGGCCCCGCTGATCTCCACCACGCTGGCCAGCGCGCTCGCGACGGATCCACGGGACAGGGTGAGGACGCGCTCGACGATCGGCGGCTCGGATCCGGCGGGCGCGGTCAGCGCGTCGCCGAGGCGGACGAGCAGCGTGGCGATGCCGCCGTTGTCGCCGCTGCCGGCATGGGTGAGCCCAGCGTCGATGTCCGCGTGCAGGAAGAGCTGGGCGATCGTGAGGGGTCCGCCGGCGCTGACCCGCACCTGGGTCGACGCGGAGAGGTCGACGAGCGCGAGGCGGGCGACGTCGGCGAGCAGGTCGGAGCCCGGCTGCGAGCCGAGGTCGGCCAGCTCGGTGAGGAGCTCGACGACGGCACGGTCGCCGCCGCGCTGTCCGAGGGCCGAGATGGCGGCCACCCTGACCGCCTCCGCCTCGGAGGCGTTCCCGGCGAGGGCGAGCAGCGGACGGGTGGCGATCCGGTTGCGGACCAGGCCGAGGGTCTCGACGAGTCGGACCCGCGCGTCGACGGGGTGGCCGCCGAGCAGCGTGCCTTCCAGCGCGACGCCGATGTGGTCGGGGATCGCGGCCGCCCACTGCTCGAGCGCGCGCTGGGCGAGCATCCCGGTGAAGCCGCCGGCGACCACCATGCCGATCAGGCGGCCGATCGCATCGAAGCGGGGCAGGCGGGAGCCGAGGACCCATGCAGCGTGCTCGCGGATGAACGGGCGGGCGTCGGAGAGGAGTCGCGAGATGGCGAGATCCGCCTGCTGGTCGAAGACCTGACCGAGCGCGTGGGTGGCGGCGATGGCGACCACCTGGTCGCGATCCGCAGTGGCCGCGGTGAGCAGTCGGATGGTGCGCACGCCGCCGTCGCGGCTCGCCTCGAAGGCGAGATCGTCGGCGAGGCGCATGGAATCGATGAGACGGTCCGCATCGCGGATCGCGTCGAGGGAGGTCTGGATGCCCACGGGTCACATCCCTTTCACTGTGCTATCGGGCGCGCGCAACCACACGCCCCGGTCCTGATGCTATTCGGCGCCGACCGTGTGGATGACGGGAACTCACATTTGATGAGTCGCCTGATCAGCCACACGTTCGTCAATTCATCCGGAATTCGCCGAACGGGGGTGCGCCCCTCTAATCTGATGCGGCTCGGCGGGACGCCGGCGCACAGTCGAGGAGCCCGCAGATCGGGCAGCGAGAGGGGCCGCCATGCGCGTCGTCGTCATCGGAGACGTCGGCGTGCTCGACGGCATGGTCCACATCGGCGACGAGGCGATGTTCGAGGAGCTCGTGACGCAGCTGCGCGCTCGTGGGGCGTCCGTCGTCGGCATCTCGTCCGCGCCGAGCGAGACCGCCGAGCGCTACGGGATAGACGCCATCCCCAGGATCGGCTGGCCGGCACCGCACGACCGCGTCGCCAGCGACGACCGGCGTGCCCGCGTGCTGCGTGCCGCGCACGGGGACCCGAGCGGGCTCGCCGCGGACGATCCTGCGCTCGCCGTGATCGCGGCGGTGCGCGAGGCCGACGGCGTGGCGATCGCCGGCGGCGGCAACATCGCCTCGACCTGGCCCGTGCACATCCACGAGCGCACGACGCTCGGCGCGATCGCTGCTGCCCTCGGGGTGCCCCTGGTCGTGTCGGGACAGACCATCGGCCCCGCGCTCGTCGCATCCGACGCCGAGCGGGTTCGCGAGCTCCTCGGCTCGGCTCGACGGGTGGGTCTGCGCGAGGCGGCGTCCTTCGCGCTCTGCGCGCGGCTCGGGGTGCCGGCCGAACTGCTGCACCAGACGACCGACGACGCGAGCTTCCTCGGGATCGACGACCCCCGGCTCGCCGCGGACGATCCGACCGCCCCCGGCTGCCTGGTGTCGCTCTCCGGCTACCTGGGCGACGCCCCCGAGGAGGCGGCCCTGTCCGCGATCGCCGCGCTGCTCGACGCGGTGCACCTCGCCACCGGACTGGAGATCACCTTCCTGCCGCATTTCGGCCCCCTGGGGAGAAGTCTCGGCGGACATCTCGACGGCGACGTCGAAGGGGGGCAGCCGCTGCGCGGCGACGATCGGATCCATTCGGCGGTCCGCGCCCGGATGACGACGGGCCAGGGGCGAGCCATCCCGGCCACCGACTCGCGCACCGCCGCCGCGCTGGCGAGGAGCGCGCAGCTCGTGGTGACAAGCCGCTACCACCCCGCGGTGTTCGCCGCCGCGGCGGCCACACCCATCCTCGGCATCCCCGTCGACGACTACACCCGGGTGAAGCTGACCGGAGCGCTTGGCAATCTCGGCCAGGCCTGCGTCGTCCCGCTCGCCGAGCTGCTTGCGGCGCGGAGCGAGGGCAGGATGGACGAGGTCGTCGATCGGGTCTGGCGGACCAGGCTCGAGCTGGCCGAGCGCACTGCCCCCGCGATCGACGCCGCCCGCCAGGCGTCGACCGCGTGGTGGGACGCGATTGCCGCCGACTTCGCGCGTCGCGATGTCGGGAACGGCTGACTAGGCGCTGACCTCGTCGAGCCTGCCCGTCGCCACATCGAAGACGAAGCCGCGCACCGAGTCCTTCTTCGGGATGAACGGGCTCGCCTGGATCCGGTGGATCGACTGCACGACATCGGCGGCCGCATCGGGGAAGGACTCAGCCGACCAGGTCGGCCGGATCCCTGTCTCGTCGAGGATGCTCTGCTTGAAGGCGTCGTCGGTGAAGGTCACCATGCCGCAGTCGGTGTGGTGGATGAGGATGATCTCCTCGGTGCCGAGCAGGCGCTGACTGATCGCCAGCGAGCGGATCTCGTCCTCCGTGATCACCCCGCCTGCGTTGCGGATGACGTGGGCCTCGCCGTCGCCCAGCCCGAGGATGCCGTAGACGTTGAGCCGCGCGTCCATGCAGGCGACGACGGCGACATGCTTCGACGGCGGCAGCGGGAGCGGGCCCGAGAACGTTGCCGCGTAGGTCTCGTTGTTGCTGAGGAGTTCGTCGGTGACGGTCATCTGTTGCTCGTTTCTGTTCGCGCGCCGGGCGTCGTGCTCGGTCGGTGGGTACTTCCGACGCTATGCACGCGCATGGGCTTTGGACTCTCCGTGTCGATATGTGTCGATGCGATCCCTGACAGTTCGATCCGTGCCGATCCGATCCGTGCCGATCCGATCCGTCGACGCCATGAGGGATCCGCCGACGTCAGGCCGAGTCCTTCGGGTCAGGTGGTGAGCGCCCGCCGACGGCCGAGGTTCGCCAGCACCAAGGCGAGGACCCCGATGACGAGGATGACCGGAGAGCCGATCTCGAGGGCGGTCAGCAGTCCCGCCGAGGTGGCGAGGGCCCCGAGGGCGAGCGCCCCTGCGGCCTGGGCGAAGTAGCCGATGACGTAGGCCGCCGACAGCACGGCGCCGCGATGCTCGGCGGGCGCGCTCCGCGAGACGAGGCCGAGACCGCCGGAGAACAGCAGGCTGTACCCGGTGCCCGCGACGACGGATGAGGCGATGAAGAGCGGCAGCGAGTGCGCGGCGCCCGCGGCGATGAGCAGGCCGAGGCCGACCGTGGCGGCGATCGGGCCGATGGTGATCGTGAGCACCGGAGAGAGGGATCGCGCCAGCACAGCGACCACGCCGATCATCACGGCCGAGATCGCGATGATGGCCCCGTCGGCGAATGCGTTGTCCGAGCGCACCAGCTCGCGGGCGATCTGAGCACCGAGGGCCAGGAAGATCGCGCCCATCGTGTAGGCGGCCGAGATGCCGAGCGCTCCGGCCGCGAACATGCCCCGCGCGGCGGGGATGAGCATCCGCCGCGGCCGCCAGCGCTCCGCAGCCTGCTCCGCCGTGCGCCCGGGCAGGAAGAGGGCCACACCGAAGGTGGCGACGGCCGCCGCGAACAGCACCCAGAAGCTCAGGTGCATCGGCGCGGGGGCGTACTGGACGAGCGCGCCGCCCACCAGGGTGGCGAGGGCGAGCCCCGTCGCAGTCGCCGCGGTGGTGGTCGAGCTCGCGCGGTGCGCCCGGCTCGGGCCGCCGAAGTCGATCATCGCGGCTGTCGCGGGACTGAGCGACAGCCCGACGCCCGCTCCCATCAGTGCACGTCCGGCCAGCACCCAGCCGAGATCGGGGGCGACCGCGAAGGCGAGGCAGCCCGCAGCGAGGATGCCGAGGCCGGTGAGGATGGTCGCCCGCCGTCCGATGACGTCGGAGAGTCCGCCGAAGACGAGCAGGACGGGGATCAGCACGATCGGGTAGATCGCGAAGATCGCGGTGGTGACCGTGGGGGTCAGATCCCATCGGGCCGCATACAGCGGATAGACGACGGTCGGTGCTGCGCTCGCCCACAGTGCGAGGCCCGCCACCACCGCCGCGGTCCAGAAGCTGGCGCCGGGGCCCAGTCGACGAGACGTCAGCGAAGGTCGGTGCGAGGCGGTGCGCGGGACGGGAGAGGACATGACAGGCCTTTCGAGGGTCCGCGCGGAGATCGCGGAGGAGGGATGCGGACTCCATCGACCGGCGGTTCACGCTACCACCCTGGATTCGGATTTCCAACCCAGTTCAATGACGGGACGAGCGGGAACCTTGGCATATCGGGTGAAACGACCGCGCCAGGCCTCCGCGGAAATAGCGTGGCGAGAGGGGCGCGCCCTCCTCCGTTCCCGATCGGACCGGCTCGCCTATTGGATCCCAGAGCCACCGGATCCCAGACTCGCTGGATCCCGGACTCGCTTCACTCCTACGGAAGAGAACACCACCCATGTCAACACTGAGCAAGCAGGCCAAGAAGCGCGCGAAGGCCGCACAGGACGCCGGGCCCCTCAATCCCGTCAAGGCACTGAGCGACGCGGGCTTCAAGAGCGAATGGGCCTTCACGGGCGGCTTCCTCTCGATCGTGCTGAGCTTCGCCGCCTGGCTCATCTCGCGCGGCAAGAAGGACAGCCGCGCGCAGGCGGACCGCTGGGGCATCTTCGTGGGCCACTGGGCGCCCACCTTCTTCGCCCTCGGCCTCGCTCTGAAGTCCGAAGAGAAGTAGCCCGACCGCACGCGCTCCGGGGCGGTCCTCGCACCGCACCCGGAGCGCTGCCGTCGAACTCGGCGGAACCTCGCTCTCGCATCCCCGACAGCCGGCGGGCGTCGGCGGCAGTCATGATGGGTCCATGAAGCGTGCGCTCGTCGTCATCGACGCCCAGAACGAATACGTCTCCGGACGGCTGCCGATCGGCTATCCCGAGGTCGGATCGTCGATCGCCCGAATCGGCGAGGCAATGGATGCCGCCCAGCAGCGCGGCATCCCGGTCGTCGTCGTCCAGCACGCCGAACCTGAGGACTCCCCCGTCTTCGCACGCGGAAGCGACGGATTCGAGCTCGTGCCCGCAATCGCCGGACGCCCCCTCGACCTGCGGATCGAGAAGACGTTTCCGTCGAGCTTCACGGGCACCTCCCTCGAAGAGTTCCTGCACGCTCAGGGCGTCGACACCCTCGTGATCACCGGATACATGACCCAGCACTGCTGCGATTCGACGGCGCGCGACGCCGTGCATCGCGGATTCGGCGTCGAGTTCCTCTCGGACGCCACCGGCACCCTTGCGCTGTCGAACGAGCTCGGCTCGCTCACGGCCGAACAGCTGCACACGGCGGTTCTCGTCGTCATGCAGTCCGATTTCGCCGCCGTCATGCCGACGGCGAGCTGGATCGCCTCGCTGGAGACCGGCACGCCCGTCGCAGGATCGGATCTGCTCTCGAGCACGGCCGATGCGGTCCAGGCGTGATTCCGTCGGCCGACAAGCGCGGTCGTGTTTTGACAATGATTCTCAGTAGCAAATAGGGTGGTCGAGCCGTGCAGTCGAGCGGCCGCTACCCGATTGGCTCCCGTGCACGTATCTCCTCGCATCCCCCGCCGCCGCCCGCTGCTGCTCACCGCCGCTCTGCTCGGCATCAGCGGGCTCGCCCTCGCCGGCTGCAGCACGACAGGCTCTGACCCCGCGGATGGCCGGATCTCCGTGGTCGCATCGACCGACGTCTACGCGGACATCGCGAGCGCCATCGGCGGCGACCTCGTCGAGGTCACCGCCATCATCGACAGCGAGAACCAGGATCCGCACGAGTACGAGGCGACCGCGCGCACTCAGCTGGCGCTCTCACGGGCCGATGTCGTCCTCGAGAACGGCGGCGGCTATGACGACTTCGTCAGCACCCTGCTCTCCGCCGCCGGCAATGACGACGCGACGGTCCTCGATGTCGCAGACATCTCCGGGTACGACCAGGCGCCCGCGGACGGGGAGTTCAACGAGCACCTCTGGTACGACTTCCCGACCATGCAGAAGCTCGCCGATCAGCTCGTGGGGACGCTGTCGGCCCTCGATCCCAGCGGTGAGGCGGCCTTCACGGCCAACGCCGCCGTATTCGCCGCTTCCCTCGACGATCTCGAAGCGCGAGAGGCGGAGCTCGCGATGAGCTATTCCGGCGAAGGGGCGGCGATCACCGAGCCCGTGCCGCTGTACCTGCTGGATGCGATCGGCCTTGAGAATCGCACCCCGAGCGAGTTCAGCGAGGCCGTCGAGGAGGACACCGATGTGCCGGTGAGCGTCCTCGACGAGACGCTGGCCCTGTTCGCCGACGGCGCCGTTCGGGTGCTCGTCTACAACGAGCAGACCACGACCAGTGCGACCGAGCAGATCCTCGCCGCCGCCGACGACGCCGGCGTCCCCGCGGTCGCGGTGCGCGAGACCCGGCCGACGGGCAGCGGTTATCTCGACTGGATGAACGCCGACCTCGACGCCCTCGAGGCCGCCCTCTCCGCCTGAGCGCCCGTCCGCCGTTCGGCATACCGGATCAGATCGCGTCAAGCGGTCGCGAAGCGCTTCGCCGAGCGCTCCTTGGCCTTCTCCGCTTCGATCTCGCGGTTCTTCGGCGCAGCATTGATCACCAGATCGTCGAGCAGATGCTGCGAGATGTGGGCGATCTCGTGGACCGCACGATCGAAGGCCTCCTGATTGGCCTTGGAGGGCTTGGTCGATCCGCTGATCTTTCGGACGAACTGCAGCGCGGCAGCGTGGACCTCATCGTCGGAGGCGGCGGGCTCGAAGTTGGCGAGCTGATGGATGTTCCGGCACATGCCATCACGCTAGACAGCCGGCCCGCCCGTGTCACCCGATTCCGAGCCGAGCTGCCCAGTTCTGTCACCTGGAGGCCCGTCCAGGCGGCAGAACTCGGCAGGTCACTCCCCACCCACTAGACGTCCGCGAGTGCGTCGATGAGGATCGCGGCGTTCACCACCGCCAGATGGCTGAGCCCCTGCGGGAAATTGCCGAGGAAGTCCCCCGATTCCGCATCGATCATCTCGGTGAGCAGGCCCACATCGTTGACCTGGGCGACCAGCTGCTCCATGAGCGCCACGGCCTCGTCGTGTCGACCGACGCAGGCGAGGGCGGACGCCGCCCAGAACGCGCAGGCGGTGAAGGTGCCCTCCTCCTCCCGCATGCCGCTGTACCGGTAGAGCAGTGGCCCGGCACCGAGGTCGGCGTACAGCCGATCGATCGTGCGCGACATCCGCTCGCCGCGATCGAAGCCGCTCGGCGCATGCAGCAGGACGGACGCGTCGACATCCGTGCTGCCGGGGTACATCACGTAGGAGCCGAGCTCCTCCGACCAGGCGTTCGCGTCGACCCACTCGCGGATCAGGTCGCGATTGCGCTCCCACGTGGCGCGCTGGCTCTCCGACGGATGGATCTCCCCCGCATCGGCCAATTTCAGGGCCGACACGATTGCCTGCCAGCAGCCCATCTTGCTCGAGGTGTAGTGCCGCGCCTTGGGCAGCTCCCACATCCCGGAGTCCTTCTTCTGCCACATGATGCATGCGTCGTCGGCGAATCCGAGGAGCAGCTCCGAGGTGGACTCGTCGAGGATGTTGCCGCCATCGACATAGGTGCTCATGATCGCCAGGACGTCGGCGTACACACCGAGCTGCAGCTGGCCGCTGGCCACGTTGCCGACGAGGACGGGTCCGACGCCGCGGTATCCCTCGGCGGTCATCTCGTGCACCCCGTCGCTCAGCGATCCGTCGAGCTCGAAGAAGATCCGCATGCTGCCGCCGCTGCCCTTGAGTGCCTTCAGCACCCATGAGACGGCGGCGTGCGGCTCCTCACGGAGCCCGAAGCTGATCAGCGCGTCGACCGTGTAGGCGAGGTCGCGCACCCAGGCGAACCGGTAGTCGTAGTTCTTCGCCGTGCGCTTGCGGTCGGTGATCCGCTCGGGCAGGGACGTCGTCGCCGCGGCCGCGATCGCTCCCGTCGGGCTGAAGATCAGCAGCTTGAGCGCCAGCGCGCTGCGCTGCACGACGTCGCCCCACGGGCCGTCCCAGTTGAACTCCTTCGACCAGGACTGCCAGCTGGCTATCGTGCGGTCCACCCCTTCGTCCACGACGTGCGGATCGGGCAGGTGGATCGGCTCGTCGTCGGTGCCGCAGAGGCAGAGCAGATGGCGCGACCCCGGAGCGGTCGCGAACTCGCCGTGGAAGTCGAGCGGCTCGTCCACGACTCCACGACCCGGCGCGTGGGGGTCGAGGCGTCCGTGCGCGAAGCCGACGAGCGCGAGGTTGATCTCTCCCGCTCGGAGGATGGGACCGTACAGCGAATTCAGCCGGCGCACCGGGTCGGTGCCGAAGACGTTGCCGGGCACGACGGCCCACTCGAAGACGACCTCCCCCTCGATGCCGTCGATGCGGCGAGCGAGCTCCGACCAGGGCAGCCGTCCGGCGACGCCGGTGATCAGCGCGTCGGTGACGATCGCCGTGCCCGTCGACGTCTCGAAGCGGGTGACGAGCACGTTCGTGCCGTCCACATAGGCACGCGAACTGGTGAACTCGCCGCGGGGACGGAGGGCGAAGTGTCCGCCGAGCGGCGCGTCCACGATCCCGGCGAAGACGGGCGGCGTGTGCAGGGCGGGCATCGGCAGCCAGTCGATCTGACCGTCGCGGGCGATGAGCGCGACCGTGCGGCCATCGCCGATCGCCGCGTATTCACGGAGATCGGCGTAGCCGTCGGTGCGCAGAAGCGCGTCGGCGAATGCCGAGCGCCTCTCCCCGATGTCGCCTGTCGGGTGCGTGCTGGAGTTCGGGATGTCGGCGGTCCTGCTCAGGTGACCGGCATGCCGCCGGTGACCGCGATGGTCTCACCGGTCGTGTAGCTCGACTCCTGCGACGCGAGGTACACGTAGGTCGAGGCGAGCTCGACGGGCTGGCCGGGGCGGCCGAGAGGCGACTGCGACCCGAACTCTTCGATCTTCTCGTTGGGCACACTCGACGGCTGCAGCGGAGTCCAGATCGGACCGGGGGCGACGCCGTTGACCCGGATCCCCTCTTCGGCCAGCTGCCCCGCCATGGCGCGGGTGAAGTTCGCGATGCCGGCCTTCGTTACCGCGTACTCCACGAGGTCGGGGGTCGGGGTGAAGCCCTGCACCGACGATGTGGTGATGATCGAGGCGCCGGGGCCGAAGTGCGGCTTCGCGGCCTTCGTCAGCCAGAAGAGCGAACTGAGGTTGAGCGCGACGAGGTCGTTCCAGACCGAGGTGTCGAAGTCGGCGATCCCGCTGACCGTCGGCATCTTGCCGCCCACCATCACGAGGATGTCGAGCCCGCCGAGCTCGGCCACCGCGTCCTCGACGAGCGTGGTGTTGAACGCCTCGTCCGTCAGGTCCCCGGGAAGGAGCACCACCTTCGAGCCGCCGTCGCCGGCGTACTTCGCAGTCTCCTCGGCGTCTTCCTTCTCGACGGGCAGGTAGTTGAGTGCGATGTCGGCTCCCTCGCGGCCGAAGGCGATGGCGACCGCACGGCCGATGCCGGAGTCGCCGCCGGTGATCAGGGCTTTGCGGCCCTTCAGCTTTCCGGAGCCCCGGTAGCTCTCCTCGCCGTGATCCGGCCGAGGCTTCATGTCGAAGATGGATCCGGGATCGGGCTGCTGCTGCGCCTCGAAGGGCGGCTGGGGGTACTTGGTGGCAACGTTCTGGGGTTCGTAGAGATCGACCATGGACCCACCGTATTCCCGACGCTCTCCGGAAGCACCCAGGGAGCGCTCAGCTACAGCGCCCCCGCGCAAGGGCGCGCCGTGTCGCGGTCATCCGCGCTTGGCGTGGGTCCACTCGAGCAGGCGGTCGAGTGGCCAGGTCGTGATGATCCGGTCGGCCGGGATCCCCGCCTTCGCTGCCCGCGCCGCGCCGTACTGCAGGAAGTCGAGCTGGCCGGGGGCATGCGCGTCGCTGTCGATGCTGAACAGGCAGCCGGCATCGAGCGCGAGCTGGATGAGGTCGTCCGGCGGATCCTGGCGCTCCGGTCGGGAGTTGATCTCGACGGCGACGTGGTTCTCCGCGCAGGCGGCGAAGACCCTCTTCGCATCGAACTCCGACTGCGGCCGTGTGCCCCGTGATCCCTCGACCAGACGTCCGGTGCAGTGGCCCAACACGTTCGTCTGACGGGAGGTGATGCCGCCGAGCATCCGGCGCGTCATCGTGCCGCGATCGGCGCGGAGCTTGGAGTGCACGCTCGCCACGACGATGTCGAGCCGGTCGAGCAGCTCGGGGGTCTGGTCGAGCACGCCGTCCTCGAGGATGTCCACCTCGATGCCGGTGAGCAGTCGGACATCGCCGCTGGCATCGTTGAGCTCTGCGACGAGGTCGAGCTGCTTCGTGAGCCGAGCCGCGTCCAGGCCGTTGGCGATAGTCAGGTTCGGCGAGTGATCGGTGAGCGCCTGGTATTCGCGGCGCAGGGTGCGCGCCGCGGCGAGCATGAGCGCGGGCGCGGTGGTGCCGTCGGACCAGTCGCTGTGCGTGTGCAGGTCTCCGCGGAGCTGGGCGGCGAGCGCTTCCCCTCCGGTCGCGAGCGGCGTCTCGCCCTTCTCCCGCAGGCCAACGAGATAGTCGGGCACGTCGCCGACGACGGCTTGAGAGATCACCTCGAAGGTGCGCCCTCCGATGCCCTTCATCGCCTTCAGTCGTCCGTCGGCCGCCCGGGTCACCAGCTCCGTGCGGCCCATGCCTCGGATGGCTGTCGCGGCCTTGCGGAATGCCGCCACCTTGAAGACCGCGGCGCGGTCACGCTCGAGCCAGAAGGCGATCTCATCGAGCGCGTCGACTGCCTCCACTACCCCGCCGCTCCCTCGGGAGCGTCCACCGTCGGGCCCTTGGAGATGCCCTCGGAGATGATGGCGCGGAGGGCCTCGATCGCCTCGATGCGGGCGGACGAGGTCTCGGCGAGCGGGTCGACCATGATCGTGGTGACCCCCGCGGCGCGCAGTGCGGCGATCCGATCGCGGAGGTGCGCCTCGTCGCCGATCAGCGACGTGGCACGGACGAGCTCCTCGGGGATCTGCTCGACCGCTTCGGCCTTCTGCCCGGCGAGGTAGAGCTCCTGCACGGTCGCCGCCTCGTCGCCGAAGCCGTAGCGGGTGACGAGGTCGTTGTAGAAGTTGGCGCCCTTCGCGCCCATTCCGCCGACGTACAGGGCGATCCGCTGGCGGTAGGCGTCGAGCTCGGCGTCGACAGCATCGCCGAGGGCGAAGGGCGCCGAGACGATGACATCGAGCTCGCCGAGGGCAGGATCCCGCTTCGCTCGGCCGGCGGCGAGCGCCTCGCCCCACGCGTCCGCCGCGCGCTCGGGGTAGTAGAAGAGCGGGAGCCAGCCGTCGGCGATCTCCGCTGTCTGGGTCGCGGCCTTCGGCGCGAGCGAGGCGATCGAGACGGGTATGTCAGCCCTCAGGGGGCGGTTGATGAGCTTGAGCGGCTTGCCGAGCCCTGTGCCCTGATCGGCCGGCAGCGGGATGGAGTAGTTCCTGCCCGCATGCTCGACCTTCTCGCGGCGCCAGACGGAGCGGCAGATCTCGACGACCTCGCGGATCCGGCCGAGCGGCGCCGTGAACGGCACACCGTGGAAGCCCTCGATCACCTGGGCGCCGGACGAGCCGAGACCGAGCTCGAAGCGGCCGCCCGAGATGGAGTCGAGGCTGGCGGCGGTCATCGCGATCAGCGTGGGGGTGCGCGAGTAGATCGGCAGGATCGTCGAGGTCAGCGCGATCGTCGACGTGACGGCGGCCAGGTAGCCGAGCCGGCTCACGGCGTCGAACGAGTAGGCCTCGGCGACCGCGACGACATCCGCCCCCGCCCGCTCGAACTCGACCACGTCGTCGGCCGCGAGCGCGAAGTCATCCGAATAGTCGATCGTGACGCCGAGTCGCATACCGCCATCGTGCCACCTGCCGCCCCGCACCTATGTGTACGTTCCGGCTCCATGTGCACGGAATTGCGCACACCTGATGCTGGTTTCGTAGGTACTCTCGCCCCGGTTCATCTGTCCGCGCGGTCCTCCCCGGCGATCTGATCGAGAAAGCTGCGCGATTGCCTCGGGCGGCTGCATGTGCACGAAACCGGCGAATGTGCGCGAAATTGCGTGCACATTCGGCCGGAACGTACACATGGGGGGCTAGGGGCGGAGTGGGAGGTGGGTGGGGTCGGCGAGGAGCTCGGAGAAGGCCAGCTCGGCGGCGCCGATCATCAGGATCGAGGAGCCGAGCTGGGCGCGCTGGATGGACAGTCCCTCGCTCGAGACAGGAAGCGCACGTTCCCGGACCAAGGTCTCCAGCCGTCCCGGCTGAGCGCGGTCGAGCGAGGCGAGGAACCCGCCGAGCACCACCATCTGCGGATTGAAGAGGTTGACGACCGTCGACACCGCAGTGCTCAGGTGGTCCAGCTGACGGCGGATCACCGCCTGCACGTCCGGCGATGTCGAGCCGACCAGCGCCGCGTCGAGAGCATCGGCATCCACCGCCCCCGACCCCAGCGCGGAGAGCAGCGCGGCGCGGTTGACCTCCACCTCGAGGCTGCCGCGACTGCCGGACGGATCGGCGCGATCCGCGCCGCTGACGAAGGTGTGGCCGATCTCTCCCGCAAAGCCCGACCGGCCGCGGAACGGGCGGCCGCCCGCAATGACGCCCCCGCCGATGCCGCTGGCGCCGCCGTTGAGGTAGACGAGGTGCTCCACCCCGCGCCCCGCTCCGAAGATCCGCTCCGCGTTCGCACCAAGTGACGCATCGTTCGCCGCATGCGTCGACAGCCCGGTGCGCCGGGCCAGCAGCTCGGTGAACGGCTCGTCCACCCAGCCGAGGTGCGGAGCGAGCCGCACGATCCCGTGCCGGGTCTCGACGAGACCCGGCACCGCGATCCCGACCCCGACGATGCGCACCTCGCCGTCGGGTCCGCTGCCGCGCAACTCGGCGACTCGAACACTCACGTCGGCGATGCCCTGTGCCGCGGCCTCGACCGCCTCAACCGGTGTCGGGCTGCGATCGAGATCGATCCGCCGCACGGCGAGCACCTGCCCACCGAGTCCGACGGCGCCCACCGTGACCGCGTCGATCTCGGGGTTGACCGCCAGGGCGACGATCGACGGATCGGGGCGCACGATCGGACTCGGCCGCCCCACTTCGCGAGACGCCTCGGGCTCCCCCTCGACGACCAGACCGCGCTCGACGAGCTCGCCGACGAGGGCGGCCACGGTTGAACGGTTGAGTCCTGTCTCCCTGGTCAGCTGCGCACGGGAGAGGGCGCCGCGGGAATGCGCCAGCTCGAGCACCGCGCTGAGATTGTCCCGACGGACCCGGTCGGACCTGGCGGCACGGTCGGCGGGTGCACGGCCGCCACCGGTCCAGCGCACCCCCGAGGCGGGCTCCTGCGAATCCGACATGGCTGCTCCTGACACGCGCACCGACCGATTGCGCTCCGCTCGATCTCACTATATGTTTGCGAACGCAACAATTGGCAACGCCGCCCCGGAAGGCTCTCTCAATGACTCTCACCCCCACCGCTGCAGACAAGTTCTCCTTCGGTCTCTGGACCATCGGATACAACGGAGCCGACCCGTTCGGCGGCCCCACCCGCCCCGCACTCGACGTGGTGCACGCCGTCGAGAAGCTCGCCGAATACGGTGCGTACGGCCTCACGTTCCACGATGACGACCTGTTCGCCTTCGGTTCGACCGACGCCGAGCGCCAGACGCAGATCGATCGCCTCAAGCAGGTGCTGGCCGATACCGAACTGATCGTCCCGATGGTCACTACCAACCTGTTCAGCGCCCCGGTCTTCAAGGACGGCGGCTTCACCTCGAACGACCGCTCCGTCCGTCGCTTCGCCCTGCGCAAGGTGATGCGCAACATCGATCTCGCCGCAGAGCTCGGAGCCAAGACGTTCGTGATGTGGGGCGGCCGCGAGGGCGCCGAGTACGACGCCGCGAAGGACATCCGCCAGGCGCTCTCCCGCTACCGCGAGGCCGTCAACCTGCTCGGCGACTACGTCACCGACAAGGGCTACGACATCCGCTTCGCGATCGAGCCCAAGCCGAACGAGCCCCGCGGCGACATCCTGCTGCCGACCCTCGGCCACGCCCTCGCCTTCATCGACTCCCTCGAGCGCCCCGAGCTCGTCGGCGTCAACCCCGAGGTCGGCCACGAGCAGATGGCGGGGCTCAACTTCGCCGCCGGCATCGCCCAGGCGCTGTACCACGGCAAGCTCTTCCACATCGACCTCAACGGCCAGCGCGGCATCAAGTACGACCAGGACCTGGTGTTCGCGCACGGCGACCTGCACAACGCGTTCGCCCTCGTCGACCTGCTCGAGAACGGCGGCCCGCAGGGCGGCCAGGCCTACGACGGCCCCCGGCACTTCGACTACAAGCCGAGCCGCACCGAGGACGAGACCGGCGTGTGGGACTCTGTCAAGGCGAACATGGCCAACTACCTCCTCCTCAAGGAGCGCGCCGCGGCCTTCCGCGCCGACCCCGAAGTGCAGGAGGCCCTGAAGGCCGCCAAGGTGCTCGAGCTGTCCGAGCCGACCCTCAACGAGGGCGAGTCGTACGACGACCTGCTCGCCGACACCTCGGCCTACGAGGACTTCGACGCCGCCGGCTACTACGGCGCCAAGGGCTTCGGCTTCGTCCGCCTGCAGCAGCTGGCCAGCGAGCACCTGATGGGCGCCCGCTAGACCCGACCTCCATCTCCGGAACTCAGGAAGCCCTTCCGAACTTCAGGAGGGAATGGGCGATATCGTCCTGAGTTTCGGAGACCAGGCAGTTCTTCCTGAGTTCCGGAGAGGAAAAGCGATGGCGCTTCGACAGGCTCAGCACGGCGCGCTTCCACAGGCTCAGCTCGTCGCCGGTGTCGACTCGTCGACCCAGAGCTGCAAGGTGGTCGTCCGCGACCTGGAGACGGGAGCGATCGTCCGCGAGGGTCGAGCGACCCACCCGGCCGGCACGTCCGTCGATCCCGAGGCCTGGTGGCTCGCGCTCAAAGCCGCCATCCAGTCCGCGGGAGGACTGGATGATGTCGCGGCGATCGCGATCGGCGGTCAGCAGCACGGGATGGTGGTCCTCGACGAGTCGGGCGCCGTCATCAGGGATGCCCTGCTCTGGAACGACACCCGCTCCGCGCAGGCGGCTCGCGACCTGATCGCCGAATTCGGCGCCGAGGAGTTGGCCTCCCGGACAGGATCCGTGCCGGTCGCCTCGTTCACCGCCACGAAGCTGCGCTGGCTCCGCGATGCCGAACCCGAGAACGCCGCCCGCGTCGCGGCGGTGGCGCTCCCCCACGACTGGCTGACCTGGCGGCTGCGCGGCTTCGGCCCGGACAGCGCCGATCCGAACGGCCCCGTGCTGACCGAGCTGGTCACCGACCGCTCGGACGCCAGCGGGACCAGCTACTGGGACCCGGCGACCGGGGACTACGACCGCGAGCTGCTCGTCGCCGCGCTCGGCCACGACGCGATCCTCCCCCGGGTGCTCGGCCCGTCCGAGCGGGCAGGGACCGTGGCCGACTCGGAGATCCTTATCGGCCCGGGCGCCGGAGACAACGCGGGCGCCGCTCTCGGGCTGGGCGCCGCGACGGGGGACGTCGTCGTGTCGATCGGAACGAGCGGCACCGTCTTCGCCGTCACCGAGGCGCCGACGACGGATGCGACGGGAACCGTCGCGGGCTTCGCCGACGCCACCGGTCACTTCCTTCCGCTCGTCGCCACCCTCAACGCGGCACGCATCCTGGATGCGACCGCGGCGCTGCTCGGGGTGAGCCACGACGAGCTCGGCGCTCTCGCTCTCGAGGCGCCGGCCGGATCGGACGGCCTGGTGCTGCAGCCGTACTTCGAGGGCGAGCGCACGCCGAACCTCCCCGATGCCACGGCGACCCTCTTCGGCATGACTCTGGCGACCACGACTCGCGCCCACCTGGCGCGCGCGGCGATCGAAGGGCTGCTCTGCGGACTGGCCGATGGCCTTGCCGCGATCACCTCCCAGGGGGTCGAGGCCCAGCGGGTGCTGCTGATCGGCGGCGCCGCGCTCAATCCGGCGGTCCAGCGGATCGCGAGTGAGGTCTTCCCCATCGCCGTGCATGTGCCAGAGCCGGGAGAGTACGTCGCCGGCGGAGCCGCTCGTCAGGCGGCCTGGGTCCTCACCGGCGAGCTGCCGAGCTGGTCGACCTCCGTGCTCGCCGAGCTCGACGTGGCCTACGCACCGGTCATCCGCGAGCAGTACGCCGCCCGACGCTGAGGCTCACCCCTCCTCGTCCTCACTCCTCCCCGTCCTCGTCGCGGGGACGGCGCAGGATGATGATGCCGAACGTGACCGCGGCGACCAGCGCGATCACGACCGCGGTGCCGATCAGCAGGTAGGAATCCGAGCCGGGCCCCGTGGATGGCGCACTGTCGCTCGGGGCCTCTGCGGCCTCGCCGCAGTCCGGCCCGCTCGATGAGCCCTCGGCGGCGGTTGTCCCGTCAGCCGGTTCATACCGGAACGAGTATGTATCGCTCACCGCATGGCCGTCTGACGACACGATCCGCCAGACCACCGTGTACTCCCCGGCTTCTCCGAGGGCGATCGGAGCAGACACCTCCGTGTTCGCAACAGTGGCGCACGCCGTCTCGAAGTGCGTCGAGCCGCCGTCGGGTCCCGTCACCTGCAGCCGGGTCGAATCGGCGAAGTCGAGGACCGCGTCGTTGAATGTCAGGTCGACCTGATCGATCGGAGTCGAGACGGTGGAGTCAGCGGCCGGATCGGTGGAGACCAGGTAGTCGTGGGCCGAGGCCGCGCCTGCCGGCACAAGGACGAGCGCGGCCGCGAGCATCAGTCCGGATGCCGCAGCGAGGCGCTCCCGGGTCGTCGCCGTTCGACGAGGCGCCGAAGCTCGCGACCGCGCCATCGCTAGGCCTTCTTCCGGGCGCCGGCAGCGGTGCGGCTGCGTGCGAGCGCCAGTCCCGAGACCACCAGAGCGACTGCGGCCACGCCGAGCCCGAGGAACCCGACTACCAGGCCGGTCGAGTACGCCGATGCCGACGCGTCTCCTGCGGTCGTATCCGCATGGTCGCCGTCACCCGTCTGCACCGTGGCGCCGTCGTGGTCGTCGCCCTCAGGAGCGTCGTCGGTGATGTACAGCGTGGGCGCCGGGAACTCCGGCTCCTCCCCGGATGCCGGAGTGGGGTCCGTCCAGCTCGAGACCGATCCGTCCGAGTAGGTCTGGACGACCGGGAGCAGGATGCTGCCGGTGTCCGGCACGGCGCCCACCGAGACGGTGAAGCGCTGGAACTCGCCGTCGCCGATGCCCGTGCCCGTCGCCGTGAACAGGATGCTCGTCGGCGCCTCGGAGATCGTGGTTCCATCGACGTCGACCGGTGCGG
>NZ_SSSM01000005.1 GCF_004801885.1 Naasia lichenicola
TCGCCGTCGCCGATGCCCGTGCCCGTCGCCGTGAACAGGATGCTCGTCGGCGCCTCGGAGATCGTGGTTCCATCGACGTCGACCGGTGCGGGCAGCTCACTGGTCACCACCTGGGCGTCCCAGCCCTCGACCGGTTCCACGGCCGCGTAGCTGAACGGGGTGTCGGTGGGCAGCTGGATCTCGACCGAGGTCGTGGTGGCGGTCGCCGACTCGTTCGGCACCCGGAAGGTGAGCAAGGCGTACTCCCCCGGCTCCGCGTTCTCGGGGTCGACGTGGACGTGCGCACTCGCGGCGAGCGGCGCACCGAGCGCGAGAGCGAGTGCGACGACCGCGATCCCTGCTCCGCGGATGGCAGTGGATCCGGGGCCGGCGGACCCTGGGCTGACGGACCCTGGGCCGGCGGATCGAAGGGTGGAGTGGGGACGTCGGGATCTGATGGTGCGGGGCATGCGTGGTCCTTCGAGAGTGCGGACAGCGCGATCCCGAGGCGGCACGGCCGGCCGTGGGAGCGCTGTTCGGTGCTTCAGCGGCGAGCGATCGCCCGCGCGCTGGGGGTGAGCCCGTCGGCCCGCGAAGGGGTGGACGGGGCCGGCCCGGGTGCAGGAGAGCCACCCGGAGAGCGATGAACGTCAGAGCGGCAGGGGTGGCCCGCGGTGGCGAAGGGAGCTCCAGGCGAGCAGCTGCGCCCGGAGCCTGCCGATGCCTTCGGCGGCCGGGGCGGATCGACGAACGGGAGCCGTGGCCGTCCTGACCAAAGGACGCAGCCGACGGAGAACCCATGTCGCGCGCAGCACCAGCGACCAGAAGGCGCCCTCTCCGCACCGGAGCGCGAGCAGGGTGATGCCGGCTGCGGCCAGGTGGGCGACCGTCATCCCGGTGGAGAGATCGAGCAGGCCCGATCCCGACGAGCCGCTCTCCATGAGCGGCATCGCGAGCGGCGTCGGCTGCAGGTGATCGAGATGGGCGCCGATGCCCGCGCGCGTCAGCGAACCGGTCATCCCCATGCTGAACAGCGCGTGCAGCAGAGCCTGAGCCACGACCACCACTGCCCCCAGCCGCACCGTGGAGACGCGGCGGCCGATCAGCAGCAGGGCGGCCGGCAGAGCGAGACCCAGAGCGGCGACGAGCACGATCGGGGCGGGCGCCGATCCTCCGCCGAGGACGTGGAAGCTCAGGGCGACGAAGACCGCGAGACTCGACGCGACAGCGGCGCGCACCGTCCGCACCCCGCGGGACGCGAGCGCATCGCGCGTCGCATCCGAGGTCGGCGTGGCTGGCATGTCGCCTTCAGGATATCGGGACGCGCCCAGGCGCTCAGCCGACCGGCGACAGGCGGTGCGCCTCCTCGAGGATCCGCACCACCGCGAGGGCGTCGCGCGGATCCACCGGGAACGGGCTCCTCGTCCGGATGCTGGCAGCGACCGCGGCGTAGAAGGCCGGGTAGTCCCCGGTCTCGGTGGGAACGGAGCGGAGCTCCTCGCCCACGCCGATCCGGCCCCATTCGTGCTCCGGGGTGACGCCGAAGCCCTCCGACCCCGGCCAGCGCTGCTCCTTGAGGAACGGCTCCTGGTTGTCGAGTCCGTCCACGGAGTAGGCGGCTTCGGAGCCGAGCACCCGGAACCGGGGGCCGGTCTGGCCGGCGACCCGGCTCACGATGAGATGGGAGACGACGCCGCCGTCGTGCTCGAGGATCAGCACCGCGTCGTCGTCGCTCACACCGCCGTCGCGCACGATGCGCAGCTCGGCGCGCGCGAGCTTGGCCGGCCCGAACAGCTGGAGCGCCTGATCGACCAGGTGGCTGCCGAGGTCGAACGTGATGCCGGCGCCCTGCTCCATGGTCGTGGTGTCCTGCCAGCGCTGCCGGGTCGGACCGCCCCACCGCTCGAATGTCGACTCGAAGCGGAACACCGCGCCGAGCGCGCCCTCGTCGACGAGTCGCCGCACGGTGCGGAAGTCGCCGTCCCAGCGGCGGTTCTGGAACACCGCCAACAGCCTGCCCGCGCTCTCCGCGGCCGCGATCAGCTGCTCGGCCGCATCGACCGAGGGAGCGAACGGCTTGTCCACCACCACGCTCGCTCCCGCGGCGAACGCCGCGAGCCCCTGCTCGAGGTGCACGTGTGCGGGAGACGCGAGCACGACCAGATCGAGCTCGCCCGCCCGGTCCAGCAGATCATCGGGCGATGCCACGATCTCGACGCCCGGATGCTGGGCACGGGCCTCGGCGGCACGCTCGCTGCTGCTCGTCGCGACCAGCGCGAGCTCGAGATCCGGGTGGGTCGCGATGAACGGTGCGTGGAAGACCCGGCCAGCCAGTCCGAAGCCGATGATGCCGACGCTCAGCGGTGAATTCATGAGCCTCATCCTGGCCCACCGTGCTCATATGCGCGATTCGGCATATGGGGTTCATCCCCCGTGTTCGGCCGGTGAGCGGGCCACCCGTGAACGCGAAGGCCCCGCCGCTCGGATGAACGGCGGGGCCGCGCGATGCGCAGGTCGGGCTCCGATCAGGAAGCGGTCGCGGCCTCGAGCAGCGGGACCAGCTGCTCGACCGCGTAGACGCGGGCCAGCGACGTACCCAGCGAGTACGCCGCCGAGATGTCGCCGTCGATGACCACGGAATGGCCGGCCGCGACCGCGGGGATCTGCTGCCACAGCGGGTCGTCGGTGATCTCCGTCGTCTCGATGAAGATCGGGAACGCCACGATGACGTCGGCGTCGAGCACGTCGAGCTGCTCCGTCGAGATGTCGACCGAGAAGCCGCCCGCGTTGGCCGGCAGCGCGGCGATGTCCGGGTTCTGCACGAAGCCGAGATCCTCGAGCAGCTGCACCCGCTCGCCGCCCTCGACGTAGGCGCCCCAGCCCTCGCTCGTCTTCGTGGCCGCGGACGCGGTGAGCCCCGCCCACTCCGGATGCGCGGCGGCCGCGTCGGCGGTCGCCTGCGCGACGTCGGCGATGACCTGCTCGCCCTCGTCGGGCACGCCGAGGGCGGTGGAGATCATGGTGATCTGGTCCTGCCAGTCGGTGAGGTAGCTGTCGCCGCCCTCGGGAACGCCGATCGTGGTGGCGATCGAGGAGAGTCGGTCGTAGCGCTCCTGGTCGCCAGACCCCTTCACGTCGAGGATCAGGTCGGGCTCGAGTGCGGCGATCGCCTCGTACGAGGGCTCGAGAGTGCCGATGATCTCCGGCGATTCGTCGTACAGGTCCTCGGCCCATGGGCCGACCCCGTCTCCGCCGAAGCCGAGCCAGTCGGACGCCCCGACCGGCTGGAAGCCGAGGGCGAGGGCCGTCTCGGCGTCGCCCCAGCCGAGGGCGACGATGCGCTGGGGCTCCTCGTCGACGGTCACATCGCCGAACTTGGTGGTCACGGTCGCCGGGAAGGCGCCGGTGGAGGCTGCGGAGCCGCTCGCTGCGTCGCCGGCCGGGGCATCGCCGGTGCTGCACCCGGCGAGCAGCACCGTCGCAGCGGCCAGCGCTGCCAGAGCGGGCGCGGCGTGGCGGAAGGATCGGATCTTCATCTGTGTGGATATCGCTTTCGTGTCGGCTGCAGGAATGTGAGGTTGAGCGGCTGCTTGGAAGGTGAGGCTAGCCTAAGCTGAGCTGCATGAGCCAGCCCGTTCCCGCGGCCCGACGGGAACCCGAGACGGACATTCGGCGCGCCCGGAATCGGCATGATTCGATCGATCCGGCGATCTCCGAGGCCCAGGATGACGGTGCTCCGCCGATCCGTCCGAGCTCTCGTCGCACAGTGGCACGGGTCGCCGGAGCGGTCGGAGCAGCGGTCCTGCTGCTCGTCGCGACCTGGCTGAGCATCACCGTCGGCTCCCGTCCTGTCCCCCTCTCCACCGTGCTGCTTGCCCTGTTCGGCGACCCGGGAGCCACCACGGATGCGGCGGTCGTCCTCGATCTCCGGGTCCCCCGGACGGCCGTCGCGATCGCGGCGGGCGCGGCGCTCGGTCTGTCCGGCGGGGTGATCCAGGCGGTGACCCGCAACCCGTTGGCGGACCCCGGTGTGCTCGGCATCACTCCAGGAAGCGCGTTCGCGGTCGCCGTCGCGGTCGGCTTCCTCGGCGTCGACTCGGCCAGCGACTACCGCTGGTACGCGTTCGGCGGCGCTCTCGTCGTGGTCATCGCCGTCTCGCTCATCGGAGCCATCGGCCGGGACGGCGGCTCGCCCGCCCGGACGACGCTCGCGGGCGTCGCGCTGGGCGCCGTCTTCATCGGCATCACCTCGTCCATCGTGCTCGCCGATCCGCGCCGCTTCGACGCCGTCCGCTCGTGGGAGGCAGGAGCCCTCGAAGGGCGCGGCTGGGACGACCTGCTCCCCGTGCTGCCGCTGCTCGCCGTCGGCGCCGTGCTCGCGCTGATACTGACCCGATCCTTCAACTCACTGGCGCTCGGCGAGGATCGCGCGGCCGCGCTGGGCGTGCGCGTGGGACTGGTCCGCCTCCTGGCCGCGTTTGCCATCGCCTTCCTGGCCGGCGGCGCGACCGCCGTCGCCGGTCCGCTCGTCTTCGTCGGGCTGATGATCCCCCATGTCGCCCGATGGATCGCCGGCCCCGATCAGCGCTGGATCCTCCCGCTGTGCATCGTGCTGGGCCCGAGCCTGCTCCTCGTCGCCGATGTCCTCGGCCGCGTCATCCTCCCGCCCGGGGAGATCCCGGTCGGCATCGTGACGGCCGCACTCGGAGCCCCGGCCCTCATCGCACTGGCCCGACGCAGGGCGGTGATCGCGCCATGACAGGCGGCGCGACGCTCGGGTCGCGGCCGGCGTCCGCGGCCCCGACAACTGCCGGCCCTGGGGCGACCCGCCCCGTGCGGCCGCCGCGCCTGCGATCTCGCACCGTCGTGCTCGCGCTGGCGATCGGCTGCGTCCTGCTCGCCCTCGTGGCGCTGGGCCTCGGAGACTTCCCGCTCGATCCCGTGCAGGTGGTGCAGGCCGCCTTCACCACGGACGGCGGATTCGCGACCACCATCGTGCTCGAATGGCGACTGCCGCGTGTGCTCGCCGCCCTCGTCTTCGGCGCGGCCCTCGCGGTCTCGGGCGGCCTGTTCCAGACCCTGACTGCCAACCCGCTGGGCTCCCCCGACATCATCGGGTTCTCCACCGGCGCCTACACCGGAGCTCTGCTGGTTCTCACGTTGGCGGGAACGTCGTTCGCTCCCGTCGCGGTCGGGGCGGTGGCGGGAGGCCTCGTCTCCGCACTGCTCGCCTACGTGCTCGCCTACCGCCGCGGGGTGCACGGCTTCCGGCTCATCATCGTGGGCATCGGGGTCACCGCCATCCTGCAGTCCGCCAATACCCTGCTGCTGCGCCGAGCGAGCACCGAGGTGGCGATGGAGGCGTCGTTCTGGGGCGCCGGCTCGCTCTCCCTCGTCGGCTGGAGCCAGTTCGTGCCGGTCGCGATCGCGCTGGCGGTGCTGACCCCCGCCGTGTTCCTCGTCTCCCGTCCGCTGCGTCAGCTCGAGCTCGGCGATGATGCCGCCCGCGCGCATGGAGTGCGGGTCGAGCGATCGAGGCTGACCATCCTCGTGCTCGGAGTGGCACTCATCGCGCTCGTGACCGCCATCAGCGGGCCCATCGCCTTCGTCGCGCTGGCTGCGCCGCAGATCGCGCATCGGATCGCGCGCTCGCCCGGAATCCCCCTCGTCGGCTCGGCGCTGGTCGGCGCGCTGCTGCTGCTCAGCGCGGACATGGTCGCCCAGCACCTGCCGCCGACTCCGATCCCCGTAGGGGTGGTCACCATCATCGGAGGCGGCGTGTACCTGCTCGCGCTGCTCGTGCACGAAGCGCGGGGGCAGCGATGACCGACACCGCACGCGGAGCATCCGGCCGCCGGACTCCAGCCAACCCGACGGCAGCGAACCCGACGGCAGCGATCCCGACGCCCGGCGAGGCGCGACTGCAGACCGTGGACGCCCGCCTCGGCTACGACAGGCGGACCGTCTCGGAGGGGATCTCCGCGGCCATCCCCGACGGGTCCTTCACGGTGATCGTGGGCCCGAACGCCTGCGGGAAGTCGACCCTGCTGCGCTCGTTCTCCCGGCTGCTGAAGCCGACGGCCGGATCGGTGCTGCTCGACGGCAGGGACATCGCCTCACTGCCGCCCAAGCAGGTCGCCCGCACGGTGGGGCTCCTTCCCCAGAGCTCCGTCGCGCCCGACGGCATCACCGTGGTCGACCTCGTCCGGCGGGGCCGCTATCCGCACCAGGGCCTGATTCGACAGTGGTCGGCCCGCGACCGCATCGCCGTCGACGAGGCGCTCGAGGCGACCGACCTCACCGAGCTGGCCGCGCGCCCGGTGGCAGAGCTGTCGGGCGGTCAGCGGCAGCGGGCCTGGGTCGCGATGGCGCTCGCGCAGGAGACTCCGATCCTGCTGCTGGACGAGCCGACGACGTACCTCGACATCTCGCACCAGATGGACCTGCTCAACCTGTTCGCCCGCCTGCACCAGCAGGGCACCACGATCGCCGCCGTGCTGCACGACCTCAATCAGGCCGCGCGCTATGCGACCCATCTCATCGTGATGAAGGAGGGTCGGATCGTGGCGACCGGAGCGCCGGCCGATGTGATCAGCGCGGAGCTCATCGAGCGGGTGTTCGAGCTGCCGTGCGTGGTCATCGCGGACCCGGTGACCGGCGGTCCGCTCGTCGTCCCCCGCTGATCGACCTACTGCACGGCGCCCCTCAGGACGAGCGGCCCGCAGGACGGCGACCGGCAGGACGAGCGAGCTGCCCAGTTCTGCCGCTGGAAACGTGTTCCAGGCGGCAGAACTGGGCAGTTCACGTCATCGGTGCGAGCTAATCTCCTCTGTAGTCGACTCGGAGTCTGCAGCGTCTAGATCTGCAGCGTCCGCCTTCGCGTCGGCCGCGTTCGCGTCGGCCGCGTTCGCGGCGCCGGCCTTCGGCGAGCCGGCCTTGCCGGCGCTCGCTCGCTGGGCCGACTCGAGCGCCTCGGCCTCGTCGCCGCCGATCGCCTCGCCCCGGGCGACCAGCCCGGCGACGTCGGACAGCGGGATCTGCTTGAGGAAGAGCGAGAGCAGGAAGGCGATGCCGATGAACGGCAGCAGGTACCAGAACACGGGCGCCAGGGCATCGGCGTAGGCGGTCACGACCCCGTCGCGGATCGCGTCGGGCAGCTGGCTCAGCGTCTGCGGGTCGAGCGTGGCCGTCGAGTTGGCCGCATCCGCCGAGCTGGCGCCCGCACCGGCGAACACCGAGGTGAGGTTGTCGGTGAGACGGGTGGTGAAGATCGTGCCGAAGACGGCGACGCCGAGCGATGCGCCGACCTCGCGGAAGTAGTTGTTCGTGCTGGTCGCGGTGCCGATCATCGCCGGGCTGACCGAGTTCTGGGCGACCAGGACGACGACCTGCATGATCAGGCCGAGGCCCGCGCCGAAGACGAACAGGAAGACGCAGATCAGCCAGATGGGGGTGTCCGCGCTCAGGGTGGTCATCGCGACCATCGCGCCGGCGGTGATGAGCGTCCCGAGGATCGGGAACAGCTTGTAGCGCCCGGTGCGGGTGATCAGGATGCCCGAGACGATCGAGGTGCCGATCAGTCCGGCCATCATCGGCAGCATGAGCAGGCCGGACGCCGCAGCGGATGTGCCCGATGACATCTGCAGGAAGGTCGGGATGAAGCCGATGGCGGAGAACATGCCGAGGCCGAGCGTCAGTCCGATGAGCGTCGCGTTCATGAACGTGGGGTTCCTGAACAGGGACAGCGGGATGATCGGATCCTTGGCCTTCGACTCGACGAGCACGAAGAGCAGCGCCGCCACCACGAGGCCGGCGCCGAAGGCCCAGGTCTCGAGGGCGCCCCAGCCGTGATCGTCGTCGCCGCCGAAGTCGGTGAAGAAGATGAGGCAGGTGGTGAACGCCGAGAGCAGCACCACCCCCAGGATGTCGATCGGCTGATCCGCGCGCTTGTTGGGCAGCTTGAGCGTGAAGAAGGCGACCGCGAAGGCGGCGATGCCGATGGGGATGTTGATGTAGAACGCCCACTGCCAGGTCAGGTGGTCGACGAAGAAGCCGCCGAGCAGCGGACCGCCGACGGCCGAGAGGCCGAAGATGGCGCCGAGCGGACCGAGGTACTTGCCGCGCTGCGAGGCGGGCACGATGTCGGCGATGATCGCCTGCGACAGGATCATCAGGCCGCCGCCGCCGAGGCCCTGGATGGCGCGGAAGACGATCAGCTGGGTGAAGTCGCCCGCGAAGGCGCAGCCCACCGAGGCGATGGTGAAGAGCGCGATCGCGACGAGGAACAGGCGCCGTCGGCCGAGCACGTCGCCGAACTTGCCGTAGACCGGCATGACGATGGTGGTCGCCAGCAGATACGCGGTCGTCAGCCACACCTGGTGCTCGACCCCGCCGAGCTGGCCGACGATGGTCGGCATCGCGGTGGAGACGATGGTCTGGTCGAGGCTGGAGAGCAGCATGCCCGAGATGAGGGCGGCGAAGATGATCCAGATCCGACGCTGAGTGAGGAGCATCGGCCCCTCGCTCTGCGTGGAGCTCATGGCGGTGGCGGTCATCGGGATGCCCTTTCAGGGTTCGTCGCAGCAGGGTCGAGAGCAGCAGGGTTCGTCGCAGCAGGGTCGAGCACAGCGGTGTCGAGCACCACGCGGATGGCGGCGAGGGTGGCGTCGAGCTCTTCGGCGAAGTGCTCGGAGACGTGCGGATCGGTGAGGCGCGAGCCGACGGAGTTCATGACCGTGGAGATGATCGCGACGGCGGCTCGGGCATTCCGGTCGTCGTGTGCGACACCCTCCCGCAGGGCCACGAGCTCGACGATGGCGGCATCGCGCAGGCGGCCCTGGCCGATGAAGCGGGCGAGGAGCTTCGGCTCGCGCTCCAGCACCCTCATGAAGACGACGTGGTCGTCGGCATTGAGGCCTACATGCTCGGCGAAGCCGCGGATGGAGTCCATGAGGTCATCGAGGACCGCGCTCCAGCCGCGGGACCCGCGAGCGAGGAAGTCCTCGGCGAAGCGTCGCGCCTCGTCGACCTCATCGACGCCGAAGACGGCGTCCTCCTTGCTCGGGAAGTAGTTGAAGAACGTCCGGCGAGACACGCCCACCTCGCTGCACACCTCTTCGATGGTGAATCCGGTGAGGCCGCGCTCGGCGGTGAGCCGGCGGGACACCTCGGTCAGCCTGCTCGAGGTGGCGAGCCGTCGTTCGGTGGCACGACTCGCAATTGCACTTTCGGTCACAGAGTGCAGTATTGCACTATGTCCAACAGAGTGCAATCCGGAGGACGGAGTGTCACCTCCCCCAGAACGGCCGGAAGACCCGTGCGTCAGGCGCTCAGTATGAACGTGCTGAACGAGTCGGCGGGCAGCGTCGGCGCGAACACCGCGTCTCCCACGAGGATGTTCAGCGTCTGCTCCACGGCCGAGTCGTTGTGGATCACGATCACGGTGCTGCCGTCGGGATTCACGAAGACGAGCTCGTTCTCCCAGCCCGTGTAGCTGAGCGCCTTCACGACGTGCGCGCCGGCCTGCACGAAGTGGCTGACGTGCTTGAGCAGGTAGTACTCGTGGTTCCAGGTGAACGTCGCGGCCTCGGCATCGTCGCCCGCGCGCACGGTCACGAGGGAGTTCTGCGCCCAGCCCCAGCGACTGACGCCGCCTGCGGCGAGGGAGATGTTCCAGTACATGTAGGCGCGCGCGCCGTTGTCGAAGAAGTGCTTCATCAGCGTCCAGGCGTAGCGGGCGAAGCGCCAGTCGTTCCTGCCGTCGCCGCACTCCTGCTCGGTCTGGTAGAGCCGCAGCTCCGGGTGATCGTGATGGAGGAAGGGGACGGCCCCCTTCCCGTGCCACTGCGCGCCGACGCCCCGCACGAACGGCGCTGCGATCTCGTCGCCGAGGACCGCGGTGACCATCGTGTCGTCTGCGCGCTCGAGCGTGCCGAGGAAGACCTCGACGTCGCGTTCCGCCATCGCCGGACCGAGATGACGCAGGAAGCGGGCGAGCCCCTCGGGGGTCCAGGTGCAGCTCGGGAAGACCTGGGCCGAGTTGAACTCGTTCTGGGGCATGACCATCCCGATCGGGATGCCCAGCTCGCGGTAGGCGTCGATGAAGCGGCCGAAGTACTCCGCATAGGCCGCGAGATAGGCGTCGTCCTGCACGAACATGTCGGTGCCCTCATGGCCCACCTGCTCAGGCTTCAGTCCGTTCTCCACAGTGGAGAACGCGAGGTGCGGCATCGCGGCCGCGTAGTGCCCGTTCGTCTTCATCCAGGTCGGCGGGCTCCACGGCGAGGCCCAGAGCCGCAGCTCGGGCTGGTGCTGCCGTGCTGCGCGGATGAACGGCACGAGAGTCTCGTGGTCGTGCTCGATCGAGAAGTGCTCGAGGGCGAAGTCGCCGTCCACCTCGTCGTAGGAGTACCAGTCGCGGGAGAAGTCGTTGGCGCCGAGCGGCATCCGGCAGAGACCGAGGTTGGCGCCCACCCCGGGAGCGAAGAGCTCGCGCATGACCTCGTCCCGATCGGCCTGCGACAGCGCGGCCAGCGAGGTCCAGCCGAGCTCGTTGAACGAGGCACCGAATCCCTCGATGGGCTGCTGCGGGGCGTCGGTCCGCAGGATGATGTCGGGCATGCCGGTCGGCGCCCCGAGCGCGGGCGCCTGCTTCGACACCCACGGCTCGGCCTCGGTCGTCACGACCCAGGTGATGCTGGGAGATCCGTCGGAGGCAGGCGTCGCGGTCATGCGATCACGGTATCGCGAGGCCGCCGGGCAGAGGCCGCCGGGCAGAGGAAGCACCGATGAGAGCGGACAGCGCGAGGAGCACACGACAGCGCAGGTCGAGCCTTCAGTGCGCGAACACGGCCCGCATGCCGCCGAGGGCCGCATCGAGATGCGGCTCCATGGGACGCCTGTCGGGGTCGTCACCCCAGGTCTCCAGGGCGATGTGCAGGATGTCCACCGCGACGGCCGCGATCGACATCGCCACCATCGGCGGCTCGCCTCGCTGCAGGAATCCGCTCCTGATCGCGCGCGCGAGCGCCTCCCTCTTCTGAAGGTCGCGCTCACGGAGCCCGGAATCGGATTCGATGACCCGGCGAGCCATCACCACCTGATCGCGGCGCGGATCGAAGCGCTCGCGTGCGACCGCTCGAAGCGCGTCCATGATCAGGGCGAGCGGGTCGCCTCCAGGCGGCGCGTCGGCCAGCATCCGCTCCGCCAGATCGGGGATCTGGGCGTTGCCGAAGAACACCTCCCGCTTGTCCTGGAAGTGCCGGAAGAAGGTGCGGGTGGTGAGCCCTGCGCGCTCGACGATCTGCGGCACCGTCGTCGCCGCGAAGCCCTGCTCGGCGAAGAGCTCGATCGCGGCCTCGCGGAGTCGCTCCCTCGCATCCGGCGCCCACCTGCTCATGGCGGTCACCCTACCCGATGACACGCGATGTCATCACTGGCCGTATAGTGATGACACGACGTGCCATCAGGCGGGTCTCCGCTCGCCTGAAAGGCTTCCGATGCCCGAGAACTCCGCCGCGTGGCTCCTCGCACCGCGTACGCGGCTCACCGTCGGCCCCGCCGAGATGCCACGGCCGGCATTCGGCGAGGTCATTGTGCGGGTGCGCGCGGTCGCGATCAATCCGCTGGACTGGATCATCCAGGGGACCGGCCAGGTGACCTACCGCTGGCTCTCGGGCCCCACAGTGCTGGGCACGGACGTCGCGGGCGAGGTGACCGCCGTCGGCGAGGGCGTCGCCCGATTCCGCATCGGCGATCGCGTCGTCGGCCTGGCGACGGGCACGGATCGAGGTCGGGACACCCGACACGAAGGCGGCTTCCAGCTCTACACCGCGCTCCTCGAGCAGCTGACCGCGCCTCTTCCCGACGGCATGGACTACAGCTCCGCGGCCGTGCTCCCGCTGGCCGTATCGACCGCCGCGTGCGGACTCTTCCAGCAGCAGAACCTTGGACTGCGATTGCCCGAGAGCCCAACGGCCGACGGCGAGCCACACGAACGACCGGCGGGCCCGGAGACCGTGCTCATCTGGGGCGGGTCGACAAGCGTCGGCTCGGCAGCGGTGCAGTTGGCCACGGAGGCGGGCTACCGGGTGATCAGCACCGCTTCACCCCGGAACTTCGACTTCGTCCGCTCCCTCGGCGCCGAGGCCGTATTCGACTACCGCGGACCATCGGTGATCGAGGACATCCGCCGACATCTGGGCGCGACCCCACTCCGTTCGGCCCTCGCCGTCGGTGCGGGATCCGCAGGAGCCGCGCTGCGGCTGCTGGACCGGGGCGGGCGGCTGGCGATGGCGAGCACCCCGCTCAGCCTCGAGGCGCTCGCGGCGCGGAAGCGGCTGTTCCCTGCGATGGTGCCGGTCTTCGGGCGGGTTGGTGCCTCGATGACCGGCCTCATGATCCGTGCGCGGGTGGCCGGAGTGCGGACGAGCTTCATCTGGGGCAGCAGCCTTCGGGACGACGAGGTCGGTCCCGCCATCTGGCGCGACTATCTGCCCGGCGCGCTCGCCGCCGGCGGCTTCCTGCCCCGCCCCGAGCCCATGGTGGTGGGCGACGGCCTCGACGCCATCCAGGACGCCGTCGTGCGCCTCCGAGCTGGAGTCTCCGCCCAGAAGGTCGTCGTCACACTCTGATCCAGGACGACGGTCAACGAGGCGGGGGCTCCACGACCGCTCGGCGAAGCGTCTCAGGCGCGGGAAAGGGCAGCGAGTGGAACAGCTGTGAGGCGGACATGTCGCCCCAGTCGTCCTTCTTGACGCGGATCTCCTGCGGGGACACCTCGGCGAGGCGGACCCGATGCCAGTCGCCGTCGTCGAGGAGGAGCTCGTACGGATCCGCGAGATAGGAGATGCCGAGCTCATCGAGGAGCTCCTCCGCTTCGAGCCAGTCGAGCACGCCGGACGCCTCGCGACCCAGCAGGTCGACCGCGATGAAGCCCTCGCCGGCCGGCCGGATCCAGCCGAGCAGCTCGCGATCCATCCCGCGGCGGTGCTCACTCCAGTCCCCAGGCACGCTCTCGGGCACACCTCCCGGCACGTCGTCTGGCACAGCTTCTGGCACAGCTGCGCGAATCAGGAGGTCGGCGCGGGCTGACGCAGCACGTCGGGCTCGATGTAGATGACCCGCGCCACGGGGACCGCCGCGCGGATGCGCTCCTCGGCCATGTCGATGGTCGCGGAGATCTCGGCGAGCGTCGCCGCGGCGGGCAGGGCGACCTTGGCTCCGACGAGCAGCTCGTCGGGCCCGAGGTAGAGCGTCTTCATGTGGATGACGGAGTCGATGCCCGGACTGGCGACGAGCGCGGCCGCGATCTTGCCCCGATCGGAGCGGCTGGCGCCTTCGCCCACCAGGAGACTGCTGGTCTCGATGCCGAGCACCACGGCCACCGCGACGAGCAGGACGCCGATGGCGAGGGTGCCGATGCCATCCCAGAGCCCGTCCCCCGTCGCCCAGGAGAGGCCGACGCCGCCGAGGGCGAGCACGAGTCCGATCAGCGCCGCCACATCCTCGAGGAGGACGACCGGCAGCTCGGGGGCCTTGGCCCGCCGCACGAACTGCACCCATGACTGGTCGCCGCGGGTGTGGTTGGCCTCCTTCACAGCGGTGCGCAGCGAGAAGGACTCGAGAGCGATCGCGATGACGAGCACGAGCACGGGCAGCCACGGGATCTCCAGCGGGTGCGGCTCGACGATCTTCTCGTAGCCCTCGTAGAGCGAGAAGACGCCGCCCACCGAGAACAGGATGATCGAGACCACGAACGCGTAGACGTAGCGGCTGCGTCCGAAGCCGAACGGATGCTCGTCGTCCGCGGCGCGACGGGAGCGCCGTCCGCCGATCAGCAGCAGCACCTGGTTGGCCGAATCGGCGAGGGAGTGCACCCCCTCGGCGACCATCGAGGCCGAGCCGGAGAAGAAGGCGGCGATGAACTTGACCACCGCGATGCCAAGGTTCGCGGAGAGTGCGGCGATGATCGCGCGGGTGCCACCTGATGTGCTCACTGGTTCATCCTGCCGGACGGGCGGCGCCGAACCATAGCGGGAGGGATTGCCGAAGGATCCTCGCAAATGTGGGAACGATCTCAGATAGGGTTGAGAGATGCTCGTCCTCGACCGCGCCGGTCGGCGCATCCTCATCAGCGCAGATGCCTACAGCCTCGAGATCGGAGACGCACCGGACAATCGACGACACGCCCCCTATGCCCGCCTCTGCGATGCCGACGGTCGAATCTGGTCGGATCTCAGCCTGCTGTCGTCGGTGCACTCGACCTCCGGATCGGATGAGACCTATCGGATCGAGGGCATCTCCGCCCACGAGCTGACGGAGGATGGGTCCGCCGCGATCGAGCTGCGCGTCGACGCCGTCAGCTCGCTCTGGCCGTCCCGCACCGTCGTGCTCCGCTGCCTGCCCGACCGGATCGAGCTGCGCACCGAGATCACCGGCAGCGGTCCGATCGACACGGTCACCCTCCTCGGCGGCCGCGGCGCGATGCCCGATGCGGCCAGCGGGGAGTTCCGATCGGAGATCGGCTTCGCCGGACTGCTCGCCCCGGCCGCGACCGAGCCGGTGCAGTTCGTGCGTCCCGCGGTCAGCGCGGCGTCGCTCGCCGTGGTCGGCGATGCGGATCCCGGGCGCCTCAACGCCGTCTTCTCTCCCCCGCCGCTTGCCTACGGCTTCTCGCGCGAGGCCGCCGTCGATCCGACCACCCCTCCCGACGGAGACTGGCTCGCCGCCTGGCTGCGATCCCCCGTCGAGGAGCTCGGCTTCACCGCGTTCCGCTACCTGCCGCTCGACGGAGGATTCCAGCTGCAGCTCGACTACGAGGGGCACACGGTGGCCGATGGGGCGTGGGTCTCCCCCACCCTCGTGATCATGCCGGTCGCCACCGGGTGGACGGTGCTCGACGAATACCGCGATGATCTCGTCACGCACGGCTTCGCGCCGCTCGGGCCGACCGGCGAGCGGCACGCCTGGTGGAGCGAGCCGATCTTCTGCGGATGGGGCGCCCAGTGCGCACGCTCCGCCGCTGCCAACCGATCCGCCGAGAACGCTCTCGCCGCGGATCTGTCGGCCCCCGTGTTCGATCCCGCCGACCCCTTCGACGAGCTGCTGGCACCGGTCCACTCCCGTGTGGAGGTGGAGGAGGATCTCCGTGCGCCGGCTTTCGCCCGCGCGGACGTCTACGACCAGCTGCTGTCCCGACTGTCCGACCACGGCATCGAGCCAGGGACCATCGTCATCGACGACAGGTGGCAGAGCTCCTACGGCACAGGAGAGGTCGACACCGATCACTGGCCCGACCTGCGAGGCTGGATCGACGCCCGCCACGCCGAAGGCCGCAAGGTCCTGCTCTGGTGGAAGGCCTGGGACCCGGAGGGCGTGCCCGCCGAGGAATGCGTGCGCAACGCGATCGGCGAACCCGTGAGCGTCGATGCTGGCAGCGCCGCGTATCGCGCCCGGCTGAGCGCGATCGTCGAGCATCTGCTCTCCCCGGAGGGCCTCGATGCCGACGGCTTCAAGATCGACTTCACCCAGCGCGGTCCGAGCGGACGGAGCCTCACTGGCACCCCCGGCGTCTGGGGCATCGCCGCACTCCACCTGCTTCTGCGCACCATCGCGGATGCAGCCCGAGCGACCAAGCCCGACGCTCTGCTGATCGCGCACGCCGTGCATCCCTCCTTCGCGGACATCTGCGACATGGTTCGCCTCAACGACGTCTCGAAGCAGGACGCCCACGGTCGGCCGGTTCCCGTGATCGATCAGCTGGCCATGCGGCACGGGGTCGCGACCCGCGCGCTCCCCCACCACCTGGTGGACACCGATCAATGGCCGATGCCCAACCGGGCGGAGTGGCTCGCCTACTCCGAGGCGCAGCCGGGCTTCGGCGTGCCCGCCCTCTACTACGTCGAGTCGATGGATCGCACCGGCGAAGTCATCGGCTCGGAGGACCTGCACCGCGTGGCCGCGAGCTGGCAGCGCTATCGGGACGGGATTCGATGAGCCGGCAGCCCACTGCGGGTAACACACCCTCGGAGGTCGCGCCCGGCGTCTGGCTGATCCGCGACACCTGCAACGTCTACCTGATCGTCGCCGGCTCCGACCGTTCGGACCCCGCGTCGACAGGCGATGCCGCGGGCGAGGGCGGCGAGCGCACCGCGGTGGCCATCGACTTCGGCGCGGGTGCCGTGCTCTCGCACCTGGACGAACTCGGCATCGACCGGATCACCGATGTGCTGATGACCCACCACCACCGCGATCAGGCACAGGGCCTTCCGCTCGCCGTCGCGCACGGCGCACGCATCCACGTGCCGCCCGTGGAGGTCGAGCTGTTCGAACGGGTCGACGAGATGTGGCGGATGCGCCAGCTCGACAACGACTACAACCTGCGCCAGGACCGCTTCTCGCTGCTCGAGCCGGTCGCCGTGCACGCGGTCGTCCCCGAGTATCGGAGCTTCGTCGCGGGCGGCGTCCGGCTGCGTCCCATCCCAACGCCCGGCCACACCATCGGATCGGTGACCTACCTGCTCGAGCGGGAGAGCACCCGGATCGCGTTCACCGGCGACCTGATCTACGCGCCCGGCAAGGTCTGGTCGCTGGCCGCGACGCAGTGGAGCTACACGGCCAACGAGGGACCGGGGATGACGGTGCTCAGCTGCCACCTGCTCTCCGATGAGAGGCCCGATCTGCTGCTGCCCTCGCACGGTCGGCCGATGGCCGATCCCCTGTCGGCGCTCGCCGAGCTGGCCGCCCGGATGCAGCGCTACGTGGACGCCCGACGCGAGCAGCCGTGGGACCTCGAGGATCGGCTCCGGCGACCGTACGTGGCGATCAGCCCGCACCTGCTGCTCAACCGCTCCAGCCTGTCGACGGGCTACGCCCTGCTGTCCGACACCGGCGAGGCCCTCTTCGTCGACTACGGCTACGACATGACCACGGCCATCCCGACGGGCCAGGACCGGGCCGGCCGACGGCCGTGGCTCGCGTCACTGCCCGGCCTCAAGGCGCAGTTCGGGGTCAGCCGCATCTCGGCGATGCTCGCCACCCACTACCACGACGACCATGTCGCCGGAATGCTGCTGCTGCGCGACGTGGAGGGGGCGGAGCTCTGGGCGTCGAGCACGGTGGCACCGATCCTCGCCGACCCGTGGAAGCACGACCTCCCCGCCCAGTGGTACGACCCGATCGTGGTGGACCGCTCCATCCCCGTCGGGGAGACGATCCGGTGGAACGAGTACGAGATCACCGTGCACGACCAGCCGGGCCACACCCTATTCGCCGCGGCGTTCGAGGTGACCGTCGACGGGATGACGGTCCTGTTCACCGGAGATCAGCAGGAGGGGCTCGGCATCCCCGGCGAGCGCAACGAGGTGCTCAACTACCAGTACCGCAACCGCTTCCGACTCGGCGACTACCCCCGCAGCGTCGAGCTGTACCGCAGGATCGCGCCAGGTCTGCTGCTCAGCGGGCACTGGGAGCCGCGCGAGGTGGAGCCGGGCTACCTCGACTTCCTGCAGGAGGCCGTGGACGGACTCGAGGCGGTCCACCGGGAGCTGCTCCCCCTCGATGAGCTCGACCTCGGCGCGGACGGGGTGCTCTGCCGGATCACGCCATACCGATCGTCGCTCGCGTCCGGGAGCACCGCGGCGTTCGTCGCCACTGTGCGCAATCCGCATCCGACGGCGGCCGAGGCGACCATCGGGATCGTCGTGCCGGACGGGTGGTCGGCCGACAGCATCGCTCCCGTGCTCCTCCAGCCGGGAGAGGAGCGGGAGATCCAATTCGAGCTGATCTGCGGCGCCCAGCCCGCCTCCCGCGCACGGGTCGCGGCCGACGTCACCATCGGCGACCTCCGCCTCGGTCAGCATGCCGAGGCTCTCGTCGACGTGCGCTGATCGCAGAGGGCGCTGAGCTAAGCGGGCTCTAATCTCAGCGGGCGCTAAGCTATCGGACCGGTCCGAGGAGCCGCTCAGCCGCCTCCAGCAGGATGACCGTCGCCGTGCGCAGCTCATCGAGGGCGGTTTCCGGAGACTCCTGCGGCGCACTCCCCCGACGTGCGGGCTCGCCGGTCTCCACGGTCACGGCGACGTCGCGCGCGAGCTTCCAGCGCAGGCAGATCGCCGCGTCCAGTCCCGTCTGCACGTCGAGGGTCGACACCCGCCCGCCGAGCCCCGCCGCGTAGGCCTCGACCGTATCCGGGAGGATGCGACGGACCACGTGCGCCGATGCGTCGCCGCGCCGGGCGGACGCCTCGAGCAGTGAGGCGAGATCCGCCCCGACCGGCCCCGGCCCCACGGATTCCCAGTCGATGAGCACGGTGCGACCCGCCGAGCGGAGCACGTTCGCCCCGACGGCGTCGTGATGGCAGAGGGTGATGGGCAGGCCCTCCAGGATCTCCCGCACGTCGCCCTGCGCACCGATCAGGCGCAGGGCGGGCGATCCCGTGCGGGCGAGCACCTCGATCCCCTCGGCCCAGGCGCCGGGCTGGCTGTGCCGGTCGATCCAGCCGGAGAAGAGCCACGGCAGGTCGGGGACGTCGTCGAGGAACCGGGCCGCCATGCCGCCCAGGTCATGCGCCGCGGCGACCAGAGCATCGGCGCCGAGCGGCCGCCCACCCTCGTGCGCGACCTCTTCCAGCAGCAGGGTCACCGAGCCGTCCGGGTCGCGCCGCGCCTCGATCAGACGCGGTGCGCGGATCGGCCCGAGATCGGCGAGCAGCCCCGACGTGTACGCCGCATGCTCGCGCTCGGCATTGTCGGAGAGATACGGAGATGCGAGATCGCGCCCGGCGGTCACCTTCTCGATGACCGCCCCGTTTTCGGTGCGCAGCCGACTCACCGTGCGGTGCGCCAGGAACGCGTCGTAGTCGAGCGGCTCCCGCTGCATGTCGAACTCCGATCCGAAGGTGCGGGACGTGAAAGGGGCGGGCGGCCTCCGAAGAGACCGTCCGCCCCGAACCGGTGCGAGCCGAGGCTCAGCCGGCCACCTGGTCGTAGGCACGCAGTGCAGCAGCCTGCGCGTCCTTCAGAGCGTCCGCGGATGGCTTCTCACCGAGCAGCGCCGAGGTGACCGCGTTCTGCAGCTCCGTCTGGATCTGCTGGCCTGCCGGCGAGGAGCCGAACGACTGGCCGCTGGAGGCGACGTCGTAGTAGGTGCCGATCGCCTGGTCGAAGCCGGGGTAGTCGGTGGTCTTCACGTAGGCGTCACGCAGGGTCTGGTCGTTCTCCGGCGAGCCGGTGAACAGACCCGCGTTGATGCCGTGACGCGACTCGTCGGCCTGGGTCGTGGCGTCGCGGGCCTCACCCGCAGCGTTCCACGCGTCGGTCGAGGTGAGTGCGAGCACGTAGGCGCAGGCTGCCGACGGGTTCTTGGCCGCGGTCGGGATCACGAACGAGGTGCCGCTCGCGACGGTGAACGGCTGGCCGTCCTGGGTGTTGAGCGGAACAGCGCCGATCTGCACCTGGTCCGCATACGGGGTCAGGACGTTCACGTACCACTGGTCGAACACCGCGCCACCGACCTGGTCGGCCACGTAGGAGTTGTTGTCACCGAAGACGTCGAACGAGTCGACGAAGCTCTTCGCGTTCGCGTAGCCGCCCTGGGCGTCGTAGATCTCCTTGAGGAAGTCGATCGCCTTCGCGTTGTTCGGGTCGTCGAGCGCCGGCTTGCCGTCCGCGTCGATGGTCTTGCCGCCGAAGCTCAGCATCCACAGGCCGGCCTTGCCGACGCCCTGCGGGTCGAAGCCCATGACGCTCGGGTTCGAGCCGTCCAGCTTGGTCATCTTGCTGATCGCGGCGAGGAAGGCCTCGGGGTTCGAGGTGTCCATGTCGGCATCGGTGACGCCGGCGGCGGCCATGACGCGCTCGTTCAGCAGGATGGCCGGCGGCTGGTAGAACTGCGGCACGCCGTAGACGGCGTCGTCGTAGGTCACGTCGTCGACGACCTGCGGGTACCAGTACGAGTCGGGCTCGACGCCGTAGAGCGAGAAGCACTTGTCGAGCGGCATGATCAGGCCCTGCGCGGCGTAGGTGGCCACGAACTGGCGGTCCATCTGCACGACGTCGGGGATGCTGCCACCGGCGGCGCGGGTGGTGAACTTCTGCGCGTCGAAGGCGGAGGCGTCGAGGTCGACGGTCGTGTCGCTCTTGCCGACGACGCCCTCTGCGTAGTCGAGCCGAGACGTGCCGACCTCGTCGGCGTTCTCGAAGCCCCAGACGCTCAGGGTCCCCTTGTAGTCCTTCGCGAAGTCGGCACCGGTGGTGCCCCCTCCGCCGCTGTCGCCGCTGCATGCGGCGAGAGCCACGAGCGCGAGCCCTGCCGTCGCCGACAGCAGGAGCTGCTTGGTCTTCTTCATTGAAATTCCTCTCGGACGGTGCCCCGGTCGCGTCGTCGCTACCCGGTTCCTCGATCATGACCGAATGTGGGAACCATCCCACATCGGTGACGGTACCTCAGCATCACCTCTTGGACAAGTCTCTTGCCCGTATTACCGGGGCGTGGTAGCCGAACCGTTATCAACCGGCACCTCGGTCATGAGCAAAATTCAGGATCCGGGGTGGAATCGATCCCAGAATGCGCGCCGACACGTCGCAGCCCGGATCGGCGCCGAGGCCGGCGGGCATCGCGATCAGCGGCCGGATGCGCACGAAGGCGTGCCGACGGAGCCGTCGGCACGCCTCGCGGAAGATCAGCCCTTGCGCCCCTGAGTGGCGACGCCCTCGATGAAGTAGCGCTGGCCGAAGGCGAAGAGGATGAGCATCGGCAGCGTCACGAGGAGCGCTGCCACCATGACGAACTGGTAGTCGCCGTGACCGCCGTTGGTGGGGCTGTACCGGGTCATCGCCGACGCGATGCCGAGCGGGACGGTGTAGCCCGTCTCCGAGCCGGCGTTGAGGTAGATCAGTCCCGCCTGCAGGTTGTTCCAGCTCGCCTGGAACTCGAACAGGAACACGATGATGAACGACGGGATGGAGAGCGGGAACACCATCCTCCAGAACATCCCCCAGTGGCCGACTCCGTCGACCCGTGCCGCCTCGAACGTCTCCCTCGGCAGGCCGAGGAAGAACTGCCGCTGCAGGAAGATGTAGAACGCCGACCCGAACAGGTTCATCCCCCACAGCGGGATGTTGGTTCCCACCAGGTGCAGGTTGTTCCAGATCAGGTACTGCGGCACGAGGGTCACCGCGCCCGGCAGCATCATGGTCGCCAGCACGACGCCGAACAGGGCCGTGCGTCCGGGGAACCGGTAGTAGGCGAAGCCCCACGCCACGAGCGAGCTCGACACGGTGACGAAGCCGGCCGCCAGGATGGCGATCAGCAGGCTGTTGCCCACCCAGTTCACGAGCGGAAGCTCGGCCCACACGTCCGCGTAGTTCTGCGGCTGGAAGGTCTGAGGGATCAGCGCGTTGTCGAACACCTGACCCCGCGGCTTGAAGCTCGCTGCGAGCAGCCAGGCGAACGGGTACAGGAACAGCAGCGAGAACAGGATCAGGAGCGCCCAGCGCACGACCGCGCCGATGCGCGAGCCGATGCGGGGCGGGGCCTTGCGGATCGAGGGCTCGGCCTTGCCGGCGGTCGAGACGATGGGGCCGGCAGCGGATACGTCGACGGTCATCACCGCTCGCTTTCGTAGTAGACGAACCGGTTGCCGACCTTCACCTGGATCAGCGAGATGAGCATGATGATCACGAAGATGAGCCAGGCCATCGCGGCGGCGAACCCGAAGTTGAACTGACGGAACGCCTGCTGGAAGAGGTAGACCGCATAGAAGAGGGACGAGTCGGACGCCCCCTGCACCTGGTCGCGATAGAAGAGCAGATAGGCCTGATCGAAGGTCTGCAGCGCCGCGATGGTCAGCACGATGACGTTGAAGAACAGCGATCCGGAGATCATCGGCAGGGTGATCGACCAGAACCGTCTGATCGGCCCCGCCCCGTCGATCTCGGCCACCTCATAGAGGTCGCGCGGGACGTTCTTGAGGGCGGCGAGGAAGATCACCATCGTGCCGCTCACGCCCCACAGCGTCATGAGCACGATGGACGGCTTGACCCAGTTGGGGTCGAGCAGCCACTGGGGGCCCTGGATGCCGAAGACGGCGAGGCCCTTGTTGATGGCGCCCTGGTTGCCGTTGAGCAACAGGAAGAACACCGATGCGGTCGCCACCGCCGGGGTCATCTTGGGCAGGTAGTAGAGGGTGCGGAAGATGCCCGCGCCCTTGCCCACCCGGTTGAGCAGCGAGGCGAGGAACAGGGCGAAGATGATCTCGAGCGGGACCGCCAGCACCGCGTAGAAGAGCGTGTTGCCCAGCGAGATGAGCACCTTCGGGTCTTCGAGCAGCGCCTGGTAGTTGGACAGCCCGGCGGGCCGCGAGGTGTTGGTCGCCAGCTGGTAGTGGCTGAAGGAGATCACCAGGCTGTAGATCATCGCGCCGAGCGTGAAGATCAGGAACCCGATGAGCCACGGGGTGATGAACAGATAGCCCGCGATGGCCTCGTTGCGGTTGTACTTCCGCGGCTTCTTGACCTTGACCGGCGTCGGTGCCGGGTCGGTCGCGGACGGCGCGGCGAGTGTCGCGGTCATGGGGAGACCGCCCGGAGGCTGGTCGGGTTCATTGGCGGCTCCGCTCGTGAGGGTCGTCGACTGCGACGGCCAAATGTGGTAACGATTCCACATGACGCTAACGAGGAGCATAAGTCGGACCGGTCAACTCCTGCAAGCCCCGCACGGGGGCGCACGATGAGCACTCCCTTCCCGGACGGGTTCCTCTGGGGCGCCGCCACGAGCGCGTATCAGACCGAGGGCTCGCTCGACGCCGACGGTCGAGGCGCCTCGATCTGGGACTCGTTCGCTCGGATTCCCGGCGCGATCGAGGGCGGAGGCGACGCATCCATCGCGACCGACTCGTACCGACGCTGGCGGGACGACCTCGATCTCATCACGGAGCTGGGGCTCGGCGCCTACCGGTTCTCCACGGCGTGGTCGCGGGTGGTGCCCGACGGACGGGGACGGATCGAGCCGCGCGCGCTCGACCATTACGAGCGCTTCGTCGACGGACTGCTCGAGCGCGGTGTCACGCCGGTCCTGACCCTCAACCACTGGGACATGCCGCAGGCCCTGATGGACGAGGGCGGCTGGCTCGGCCGAGGCAGCGTCGACGCCTTCGTGCACTACGCGACCGCGGTGGCCGAGCGACTCGGGGATCGGATCCCCTGGTGGATCACCCAGTGCGAGCCGTGGATCGTGCAGCTGCTGGGCTACCAGCTGGGACTGCACGCTCCGGGACTCGCCGATCTGGCATCGAGCGTGCGCGCGGGGCACCACATCCTGCTCGCCCACGGCGCCGCGTACGACGCCATGCGCCCGCTCACGTCAGGCCGGATCGGCGCCGGCCCCAACCTGCTGCCGTGCGTGCCCGCGTCCGACAGCCCGGAGGATCGGGCGGCGGCGATCGGCAGCGACGGCTACGTCAACCGCTGGTACCTGGATCCGCTGTTCCTCGGGAAGTACCCGGACGACATGCGCGCGCACTGGGAACGGGTGGCGGGGCCGCTCGACTTCATCCGCGACGGGGACGAGGCGGCCATCGGCGGCCGGATGGACTTCCTCGGCCTCAACTACTACACGCGCCGCGTGATGACGGCGGCCGAGGTCGGGCCGAATCGGTCGTTCCCCTGGCAGGTGGTGCGCGCCCCGGAGGAGTCGCGGCTGACCGACGAGGGCACCGAGATCGTGCCGGAGGCGCTGCTCGCCCTGCTGCTGCGGCTGAAGGCGGACTACCCGGCCGTGCCGATCCTCATCACGGAGAACGGGCTGACCTCCAACGAGACGCCGCAGCACGACGGCCGGGTGCACGACGTGCGCCGCATCCGCTTCCTGCGCGCCCACATCGCCGCCATGGCGGAGGCCGTGCGGCAGGGCGTCCCGCTCGCCGGCTACCTGCACTGGTCGCTGCTGGACAACTTCGAATGGGCCCTCGGATACCGCCCGCGGTTCGGCCTGGTCTTCGTCGACTATCCGACCGGGCAGCGCACCATCAAGGACAGCGCGCGGCACTACTCGGCTCTCATCGACGCCGACGGGGATCTCGACGCCGTGCCCGAGGACTTCGGCGACGAGGCGGCTGTGGACGCCAGCGGCGTGTTCGGATGAGCGGCATCGCGCGGGACTCGGTGGAGGTCGTGGTGTTCGGCGGCACGGCTGCCGGCGTCTGCGCGGCGGTCGCTGCGGCGCGGCACGGCGCCCAGACCGTGCTCATCGAGTCGGACCTGCACCTCGGCGGCATGGTCTCGGGCGGCCTCGGCTACACGGATGTCGGCGACGTCCGCGTGCTCGGCGGGATGGCGGCCGAGTTCCGTCGCGACGTCGCCGCGCACTACGGCGTCCCGGTCGGCCGGTTCGCCGGCCCCGAGCCGCATGTCGCGGAGTCGATCCTGCGCTCCTGGCTCGAGCGGGCAGGCGTCGAGGTCCGGATGGGCACCCGGGTCGTGGACGTCCAGCGTTCCGGGCAGCGGCTGAGCGCCGTGGTCCTGGGGGACGGATCCGTGCTGTCGGCTGGCGCCTTCGTGGACGCGAGCTACGAGGGCGACCTGCTCGCGCTCGCCGGCGTCAGCACGCGGATCGGACGGGAGGACCGCACGCTGCACGGCGAGGAGTTCGCCGGTCGCCGCGAGATCGTCCCGGGACGGCACTCGATGCCGTGGGGAGTGTCGCCGTTCGGGAACGACGGCGCCCCGATCCCCCAGGTGGTGTCGGAGCCCATGGCGGAGGTCGGCCGCGGCGACGGCAATGTGATGTCCTACGGCTACCGGCTGTGCCTCAGCCAGTCGGCGGACCGCATCCCGTTTGAGGAGCCGCCGGCCTACGACCCGGCGTATTGGGAGGTGGCCCGCCGCTACCTGGCCGTCGGCGGCGCCGCAGAGCCGGCGGGCCGGTGGCTCGGCCTCGAGCCGAATTTGCCGGGCGGCAAGTGCGACGCGAACTCGCTCGGCCCTGTCTCGCTGAGCGTGCTCGACGGTTCTGGGCGCGGCTGGGCAAAGGGCGGCTCCGCGGCGCGGGCGGAGATCGCGGCAGCGCACGAGGCGCACGCGCGCTCGTTCCTCTGGTTCCTCTCGAGGGATCCGGACGTCCCGCTCGAGATCCGTCGCGAGCTGCAGGGGTGGGGCTACGCCGCGGACGAGTTCACGGACACCGCCTACGTTCCGCACCAGCTGTACGTCCGCGAGGCCCGCAGGATGGTCGGCGCGACGGTGCTGACCGAAGCCGACCTGCGCGCGGGAAGGCTTCCGGAGGACACGATCGCCGTCGGGTCGTACCACCTCGACATCCGCGAGGTGCAGCGCACCTGGATCACCGCCTGGGAGCACCCGGATCCCCAGTCTCACGTGGTGAACGAGGGCTACCTCTCCGTCGGCATCCCGTCGTACGGCATTCCCTATCGCGCGCTGCTGCCCCAGCCCGAGGAGGTCGGCGGGCTGCTGGCGGCCGTCTGCGTCTCCGCCTCGCACGTCGCGTTCTCCTCGATCCGGATGGAGCCGCAGTTCCAGATGCTCGGGCAGGCGGCCGGCACGGCGGCGGCGCTCTCGATCCGGGCCGACGTGCAGCCCCACGACCTCGATCCCCGGGCGCTGCGCGAGGCCCTCGTCGCCGACGGGGCGGTTCTCGGGGTGCCTCGACATCACGGCTGACGGGGTTCGACCGCCGCGCCACGACCTTTGACGCTGGCCCGTCCGCGGTGTCATGCTCGACGCCATGGCCGAATGTGGGAACGTTACCTCATCGGTGCGCGCCCTCGGCATAGACGTCGGAAGCACCGCGGTGAAGGCCGTCTTGCTGCGCGTGCACGACGGAGGGCTGACCGAGCTCGCCGTCGCCGAGCGGCCGACCGCCGGGGCGGATGCTCGGGGTCTCATCACTCTCGCGATCGCCGCCTCCCGCGAGGTCCTCGAGCGCGCCGCACACCTAGACGGCGCCGGCGCCGCAGTCCCGATCGCGGTGGTCGGGATCGCATCGATGGCGGAGACCGGCGCACTCGTCGCGGATGCCGCCCCCATCGGATCGCTCATCCGCTGGGACCGAGACGGCGATCCGGACGCGCGTCTGGCCCTTGCCGCCGAGCTCGACGCGGTCGAGCTGCACCGCGCGACCGGCGCACCGCTCGCGCCCAAGCTCCCCCTGCTGACCTGGGCGGCGGCCGCGCAGGACGGTCTGGACCCGGGGATCCGCTGGGGATTCGCCTCCGATCTCGTGGCGCTCGCGCTCACCGGCGTCCTCGCGACGGATCACACCCTGGCCGGGCGGAGCGGCGCGTATCCGCTGCCGCCACAGGGCACTCCCCTCGGGCAGAGCTGGGATGCTCGGCTGCTCGACGCGGTCGGTGTGCCCCGCACCCTGCCGCCCGAGATCCGCACGCCGGGAACGCCGGTCGGAGTGGTCCTCGGCGAGCGCCTGCCCGGCGCGACGGGCGTTCCGGTGCACATCGCCGGCCACGACCATGCGGTCGCCGCCCACCTCGCAGGCGTCCGGGCCGGGGCGGATGGACGGCCGGGCACCGTCGTGCACTCGCTCGGCACGACCGAGGCGGTGCTCGCCGTCGCGCCAGACGGCCACCCGGTGGACCGGCCGCGTGCGGCTGTCGACGGGATCAGCGTCGTTCGCGCTGTGGACGGCGTGCGCGAGGGCGTGCTCGCGGGGAGTCCATCGGCGGGCGCCATGATCGCCGACTGGTCCCGCCGCGCGGCCGAGTCGGGCACGGATCCCGCCGCGCTCCTCTCCGACGTCCGCGATCCCTCAGGTCGAGCGTTCATGCTCCCCTACCTCCGCGGACGGCAGTCGCCGGCGCCGGACCCGGATGCGCGCGCGGTCTTGATCGACGCCGATGCCGATCTGCGAGGCCCGTCGACCGAGCCCGCCGTCGAGCTCTCCGCGATCCTCCGCGGTCTCGCCGCCCACGGCGCCTGGATGCGCGCGGCGGTCATGGAACTCACGCGCAATCCGAGCGCATCGCGCGGCGGCGATCCCGAGGTGGTGGCCGTCGGCACCCCTGTGCGCAGCAATGTCCGGCTGGCCCGATTGATGGCCGCACTCAGGTCCGGCCCCCTGGCGATCGTGGAGCTCGCGGCGCCTGTCGCGGTCGGCGCCGCGCTGCTCGCCCTCCAGCGCGAGGGCCTGGTCGGCTCCGTCGCTCCCCCGATGCGGACCGTCCATGCATCCCCCGACCTCGCAGTCGACCTCGCGGAGAGATTCGCAACGGCCATCGCAGTCCCCATGCCAAGACCAGCCGCCTCCCTCAGAACAGCCGCCCACCTCAGCACAGGAGCACCATGACCATCCCCTCCCCCACCCTCGACGCGATCGCCCGCCCGGGCGGCGGCCTGGCGATGGTCGCCATGGACCAGCGCGAGAGCCTCCGGCACATGTTCGATGTCGCAGGAGCCGGCCGGCCCGCTTCCGAGACGCTGGTCGAGTTCAAGCGCGCCGTCGCCACGGAGCTCGGCGACCTGGCGAGCGGATTCCTCATCGATCGCGACTTCGGCGGCATGCAGCTGCTGCACGACGGGCTGCTGCCGAAGGATTGCGGCTTCATCCTCGCCGCCGATGCACTGGAGCAGGAGGCGGGCGGCCCCGTCGAGGAGACATCGCTCGACGAGAACGCACTCGTCGATGCCGGGGTCGACGGGGTCGCGGCCATCAAGCTGCTGATCATCTGGCGCAGAGACGAGCTCCGAGAACAGCGCGTGGCGCTCGCCCAGCGCTTCATCGACGAGGCGCGCGGCCGCGGCGTGCTCTCCGTCCTCGAGCCGGTCGTGCGCGCCACTCCGAGCGAGCTGGACAGCAGCACCTGGGATCCCCAAGCGGCGATCCGCGAGGCGGCGCACGAGCTGTCGGCGCTGCGCCCCTCGCTCTACAAGGTGCAGGTCCCGCTCGCCGGCACCGGGACCCCCGACGAGCAGCGCGCCGCCAGCGAGCGGCTGGCGACCGACATCCAGGGACCGTGGGTCGTGCTCTCGCAGGGCGTGGCTCTCGACCGATTCGCCGACGCCGTTCAGGCGGCCTGCCTCGCGGGGGCGAGCGGCTTCCTCGCCGGTCGCGCGCTGTGGAGCGATGTCGTCGGCGCCGACGACGTCCCGGCCACCCTGCGCGAGAGGTCGCGCCCGCGCCTCGAACGGCTGATCGAGATCGTGGATGCCCACGCGCGCCCCTGGAGCGACGCCCGATGATGGAGGATGCAGTGGGCACGACGGCGAACGATGACGTGAGCACAGACCCACTGAGCACAGACCCAGTGAGCACAGACCCACTGAGCACAGACCCAGTGAGCACAGACCCAGCGGGCGGAGATGCGATGCGGATCGGATTCCTGCACACCGTGCCCGCGCTCGCGGCGCGCTTCGAGTCCGGTCTCGTCGCGGCGGAGCCCGGCGCTTCGGCGGTGCATGTCGTCGACGCAGCCCTCCTGGCCACCGCGATCCGCTCGGGCGTGGACGCCACGGTCGACGCCGCGGTGGCCGCCCACGTCGCGCACCTCGCCGCGAGGGGCGTCGATGCGGTGCTCGTCACCTGCTCATCCATCGGCGAGGCCACGGATCGGACCGCTGCGGCCGCCGGGCTGCCTGTGGTGCGCGTGGATGCGGCGATGGCCGACGAGGCCGTGCGCATCGCTGGCCCCAGCGGTCGGATCGCCGTGCTCGCCACCCTCGAGGCCACTCTCGGTCCGACGGGGCGGCTGCTCGAGCGGGCAGCTCGAGCACAGGACGAGCCGCCCCGGGTGACCTCATCGGTGGTGGCGGGAGCGGCGGATGCCCGGGCCGCGGGCGATGACAGCGGACACGACCGCCTGGTCGCCGACGCGGTGCAGCAGGCAGCGTCATCCGCCGACGTCATCGTGCTCGCGCAGGCCTCGATGGCTCAGGCGGCACAGCAGGCATCCGCCACCATTCCCGTGCTGACCTCTCCGGATTCCGCGCTGGCCGCGGTGATCGCGGCGGCCCGTGCCGCTGCGCCCGAACCTGCACTCGAACCCGTACTCGAACCCGCGATCGAAGGGGCCTCATGAGCACCCGAGGAGTGAGCCTGCTCGCCTACGCCGACCGGCTCGGCGGTGATCTCAGACGACTGCAGGCAGTGCTCGACGGGCCACTCGCCGACCTGACGGGCGTGCACATCCTGCCGTTCTACACGCCGTTCGACGGCGACGACGCCGGATTCGACCCCGTCGATCACACGGCCGTCGATCCGCGACTCGGCCGGTGGAGCGATCTCGCCGCGATCGGAGGCGGCCGCGAGCTGACCGCCGACATCATCGTGAACCACTCCTCGGCGCTGTCCCCCGAGTTCCTCGACTGGACGGCGCACGGCACGGAGTCCCGCTTCGATGGGATGTTCCTCCGCTACGACGCGGTCTTCCCGAGCGGGGCGAGCGAGGCGGACATCACCGCCTTCTACCGCCCCCGGCCCGGCCTGCCCTTCACCCCGTACGCGGTTGCGGGCGAGCGCCGTCTGATCTGGACCACGTTCATGCCCAGCCAGGTCGACCTCGACCTGCGTCACCCGGCTGCGCTGGCCTACCTCGACCGCATCGTCGGCGCACTCGCGCAGGCGGGCGTCGACGTGGTGCGCCTCGACGCGGTCGGATACGCCGTGAAGACACCCGGCACGAGCTCGTTCATGACGGAGCACACGCTGGCGTTCGTCGAAGAGCTCGCGGCGCGGCTCCGCGGCGCGGGGCTGCGGGTCCTCGTCGAGGTGCATGCGCATCACTCCCAGCAGATCGCCATCGCGCCGCTCGTCGACCTCGTCTACGACTTCGCCTCCGCTCCCCTGATGCTGCACGCCCTCGGCGACGGCGACATCGCGCCGCTGCTGCGCTGGCTCGAGCTCCGTCCGGCCAACGCGGTCACCGTGCTCGACACCCACGACGGCATCGGGATCATCGACGCGGGTCCCGCCGAGGGGCTGCCCGGCCTGATCGACGAGGACCAGATGCGGGCGATCTTCGAGCGCGCCGCCGACGCGACCGCCGGCCACTCGGACCTCGCATCCGTCGTCCCGCAGTGGGCGTCGATGCCGCACCAGATCAACGCCACCTTCCCGAGCGTCGTCGCGGACGACGAGGCCTACGTGCTCTGCCGTGCCGTGCAGGTGATGCTGCCGGGGGAGCCGCAGTTCTACTACGTCGGACTGCTGGACGGTCGGGACGACGAGCAGCGCTTCCTCGAGACAGGTCAGGGTCGCGAGGTCAACCGGCACGTCTACGACGACGCCGAGCTGTCGGCCGCTGTGGCGCGGCCGGTGCCGCGCGCGCTGCTCGGCCTGGCCCGTCTGCGCCGCGATCATCCCGCATTCGATGGGGACTTCGGCTGGATGCAGACCGGCCCGACCTCGCTGCGCCTGCAATGGCAGTCGGCCGACGAGCTGCTCGTCCTCGACGCCGACTTCGCGCCCGGTGCACGTCAGGCCGTGCTCACCTCGGAGCGGGACGGCGAGCGGCGGATCCTGCACGGAGCGGCCGGGCTGGCGGCGATCTAGCCCGTCCCCCCTGAGACCGTCGCGTTGCCTTTCGGCGATCGTCGCGTCGCGTCGCGATGTGGCATCGATGTCGGCGAGTCGCCGGTTGACCGCCTTTTCGAGCAGAACATAGGATGTGGGAACGATGCCAGATCGAGTGACGACGCTCGTCGTCCCGTTCGGCAGAGCCAGGCAGGGGAGCGCATGACTGCACCGTCGCGGCAGACCCTCGCGCTCGACATCGGGGGCACCAAGCTGGCCGCGGCCGTGGTCGACGATCGCGGCGCCGTGCGCGGCCTGCGGATCATCCCCACCCACCGCGAGCAGGGCCCGGATGCCGTGGTCGCACGCCTGTTCGAGCTCGGCCGCGAAGCGCTCGCCGCATCGGGCCTCGACTCTTCAGGCCCTGGGGTCTCCGCCGTCGGCATCAGCTGCGGTGGACCCCTCGATGCCGAAGCGGGCGTCGTGCACCGGCCGCTCAACCTGCCCGACTGGGACGGCGTGCCGCTCGGCCCGTTGGCCCGCGCCGAGTTCGGCCTCCCCGCTCACCTGGTGAACGACGCCACCGCCGGAATGCTCGCCGAGCATCGATTCGGTGCCGCACGCGGCGCATCGGACGCCATCTACCTCACGATCTCGACGGGGGTCGGGGGCGGCGCGGTTCTCGGCGGACGACTGCACCGAGGGGCGGCGGGCAACGGCGGAGAGTTCGGGCATGTCATGGTCCGCCCCGGCGGCCGCCGCTGCACCTGCGGCCGGCTCGGCTGCCTCGAGGCCTACGCCTCCGGCACGTCGATCGCGCTGCGAGCGCAGGAGGCGGTCGGGAGCGGAGCGCCGACCCGACTGTCCGCCTTCGATCCGGTGCGGGCCGAGCACGTCGTCGCCGCCATGCAGGCCGGCGACCGGGTCGCCGCGGAGATCTGGGACGACACCACCGCCGTGCTCGGACAGGCGCTCACCGACCTGATCAACACGTTCGAGCCCGAGGTCGTCGTGCTCGGCGGCGGTGTCACGGGTGCCGGCGCCCTGCTGCTCGACCCGGTGCGCCGCATGGTCGCGGAGCGGGCGATGCCTCCCGCCGCCGCCGCAGTGCGCATCGAGCTCGCCGCCCTCGGCCAGACGGCCTGCGTCATCGGCGCCGGCATCCACGCCGCCGAGCGCACGCCCCTGCACAGCATGCCGGGCCACACCGCATCCGAGCGCAGCGCTTCAGAATCCAGCGCTTCAGAACCCAGCGCTTCAGAATCCAGCACCGCCGAACTCATCGAGGAGCCGAGCCATGTCTGACACCACGGTCGCAGCACACGCCACAGCACAGGTCGCCGCACAGGATTGGATGAGCACGCAGCTCGCCGACCATCGCGCTGTCGCGGAGGCGGCAGAACGGCTGCTTCCGGATGTCCGCCGGGTGGGTGAGGCTCTCATCGCGGCGTTCAGCGGCGGTGGCATCCTCTACACCTTCGGCAACGGCGGCAGCGCGGCCGACGCCCAGCACTTCACCGGTGAGGTCATCGGGCACTACAAGCGCGACAGACGGCCGCTGCCCGCCGTCACCCTGTCGACCGACACGACGACGATGACCTGCATCGCCAACGACTACGCCTTCGACGACATCTTCGCCCGGCAGGTCGAGGCGCTGGCGAAGCCCGCCGACGTCGTGGCCGCGTTCACCACGAGCGGTCGCAGCGCCAACATCGTCACCGCGCTCGAGGCCGCCCGGAAGGCGGGTGCGACCACGGTGCTCTTCGGAGGGGGCGACGGCGGACCGGCCCTCGCGCACGCCGATCTGGCCCTGCTCGTGCCATCGAGCACGACGCCGCGGATCCAGGAGATGCACACTTTCATGCTCCACGCGATCAGCGAGATGATCGACGGATGGGCCGACGGGGACGAGGACTACGCATGACCGAGGTCTCCCCCGCCGCAGCCGATCCCGCGTCGCAGCCGACCGAGACAGAGTCGAACGACGCCGGGCTGGTGAGCGCCAGACTGCTAAGCGCCGAGGTCGCCAACGCCGAGAACGTGCCGACCGAGCCGACCGAGGTGGCGACCTCATCCTCCACGACACCGGCTGATCAGTCCTCGACGGATCAGTCGCCCGTGTCCGGCGGTCCGACCGCCACCCCGACCGCCGCTCCGGTCGGACGGCGGTCCGCCGCACCCCTCTCCAACGCGCCGTCGGGATTCCGACCCGAGACCGTCGCGCCCGCTCCCCGGCCGGCGGCGACGCCCGACCGCACCCTGCACATGATCGGCAACGCGCACCTCGACCCGGTGTGGCTCTGGCCGTGGCAGGAGGGCTATCAGGAGGCTCGGGCCACCTTCCGCTCCGCGCTCGACCGGATGGACGAGTACCCCGACTTCATCTTCACCTGCGACCAGATCGTCCTGCTCTCCTGGGTGGAGGAGCAGGACCCCGCCCTGTTCGAGCGCATCCGTGAGCAGGTCGCCGAAGGACGCTGGGTCAATGCCGGCGGCTGGTGGGTGGAGCCCGACTGCAACATGCCGATGGGCGAGTCCTTCGTGCGGCAGGGGCTCTACGGCCAGCGCTACCTCAGGGAGAAGTTCGGCCGGATGGCCGAGGTCGGCATGAACGTCGACCCCTTCGGGCACAACGCGATGCTGCCGCAGATCCTCCGAGGCCAGCGGATGGACAGCTACATGTTCCTGCGCCCCGGACGGCACGAGTCCGACCTCGACTCCACGCTGTTCTGGTGGCAGTCCCCCGACGGCTCGCGCATCCTCGGCTACCGCATCCCCTTCGAGTACTGCTCCCCTCCCGGCGACGTCTCATGGCAGACCGAGAAGTCGATCGCCCAGCTCGATCGCGGGCTCGGCGAGGCCATGGTCTTCTACGGCGTCGGCAACCACGGCGGCGGTCCCACCAAGGCCAACATCGACTCGATCCATCGCTTCGACCGGATGGGCAGCTTCGGAAGGATGAAGATGTCATCTCCCCGCGAGTACTTCGACGAGATGCTGGCACGCGGCCCGCAGTTCCTCGACGCGCTGGACGTCCGCACCGACGACCTGCAGCACCACGCTCCCGGCTGCTACTCCTCGCACTCGGGCATCAAGGCCTGGCAGCGCCGCGCGCAGTTCGCGGTGCTCAACGCCGAGCGCTGGGCGGCCGTCTCGGCCCTCGACTCCGGGGTGGCCTACCCGCGGGAGGATCTGGGACGCGCCTGGAAGCAGGTGCTGTTCAACCAGTTCCACGACATCCTGCCCGGCTCCGCCATCGAGTCGGCCTACGACGACGCGCGGGATCAGCTCGGCGAGGCCGTCGCCATCTCGAAGCGGATCATCACCCGCGCGCACAACCTCATCGCCGCCCGGATCGACATCCCGATGGACGTCGCGACGCAGCCGGTCGTCGTGTTCAACCCGCACCCGTGGGCCATCGAGACGGACGTCGAGCTGCAGTACGGCGTGCAGCAAACCGGCGTGCACGTCGTCGACGCCGAGGGCGTCCCCACCGTCAGCCAGCGCGTCCAGTCGGTGGCCACCACCGACGACAAGGGTCGCGGCGCCGTCGCATTCCGCGCGGAGCTGCCCGCCTTCGGATACCGCCTGTACCGACTCCGCCCCGGAACCGCGGCGAATGCGCCCGCCTCCTCCCCGCTCACCGCGACGGATACGGTCCTCGAGAACGAGCACCTCCGGGTCGAGATCGATCCGACGACCGGTTGGCTCAGCTCGTTGCTCGTCAAGGCGACCGGCGTCGACCTCGCCGCCGGTACCGCCTCCGATCAGCACACCCAGATCTGCGACGACCCCACCGACACCTGGGGGCACCGGGTGATCTCCTACGCCTGGGCCGGCGTGCCGATGAGCGTGGATCGGATCCTGCTCCGCGAGAGCGGCCCGCTGCGCGCCCGGCTGCGGATCGAGCGCAGCTGGGGTCGCTCCACCTTCGTGGAAGAGCTCATCCTGGGTCACGACTCCCGCACGCTGAAGGTCGAGGCCACGATCGACTGGCGCGAGCAGGCTCACCTGATGAAGCTCCGCTTCCCGACGGCGCTCACCGCGCCGACCGCGACCTACGAGATCCCCTTCGGCGAGCTCGAGCGCCCCGTCGACGGCGCCGAGGAGCCCGCCCAGTCCTGGGTCGATCTGACCGGTACCGCGGCAGGAACGCCGGGGGGCCTGACCGTGATCGCGACGGGCAAGCACGGGTGGGACGTCTCTCCCGGCGACCCCGCCGCCCATGAGGCCGTGAACCAGCATCCCAGCATCGGCATCACGGCCGTCCGCAGTCCCGTCTACTCCTGGCACGACCCGCGGCTGCTCGAGGCCGATGGGATCTACACGTTCCAGGATCAGGGTGTCCAGCGCTTCCGGTACGAGCTGATCCCGCACGCGGGCGACCACCGCGCGGCCCGGCCGGGCCGCCGCGCGATCGAGCTCGGCTCGCCCGTGCGCGCGCAGCTCGAGGCCTTCCACGAGGGCCCGCTCGCGCCGATCGGCAGCTTCGCCGACGACGGCGGCGACGCCGTTCAGCTCACCGCGATCAAGGGCAGCGAGGACCCGTCGAGCAGCACGTCGGGCGAGACGGGTGGCGAGACGGGTGGCGCCGACCTCATCGTCCGGGCCGTCGAGACCCGAGGCGAGGCAACGGAGGCGTCGATCGAGCTGCCACTCGTCGGACGCACGCTGACCGCCACATTCGGGCCCTACCAGATCCGCACCTTCCGGGTTCCGCGAGACGGCGAGATCACCGAGTTGGATCTGCTCGAGCTCCCGCTCGACGACTGATGGCCGCGCCTGCACTCGAGGTCGCCATCCTCGATGCGCCGGACGCGGACTTCGCGGTCGAGATCGAGGTCGTACCGTCGCCTGCCTCCGGGCCCGCGCTCGAGCCCGAGTCCGGCAGATCGACGTGGACGGCGACGGTGCGCGTGACCTATGCCGGAAGCGCGCCCGCAGATGCCGCCGTGCGGATCTCGACCCGCATCCCGGCCGACGACCCGTGGTTCCTGATTCCCGGCGCCTTCTACGGAGAGAATCGGCCAGCGGACAACGACCGGATCTTCCCGAGGTTCCAGCCGGGTGCATCGAGCGCCGCCGACCACGCCGCGATGGTGAGCGACGAGTGGCACTTCCGCGCCGACCGCGCCGCGACCCCCATCGTGTTCTGCTGGGCCGCCTCCGGCCAGGAAGGCGTCGCCCTCGGCGGCTCGGAGATCGGCGAGCTGGGCGAGCAGTCGATCGGCTTCGCGGCGGGCGACGGCTTCGCGACGCTGTCGCTGACCGCTCCCGCCCGCGAGCATCCCGTCAGCTACTACGGCGACGGAGTGCCGAGACCGGCGGAGTCCGAGCTGCACCGATTCGTGCCAGGAGAGACGATCACCCTCGTCCTCAGCCTGCACGGGATCGCGGCGGATCGGCACGACTACGACCGCGTCCTGCGAGAGCTGCACCGCGGGCCGGGAGCGGCTCATCCCGCCGCAGGGGTCGCACCCGTCGCACCCGTCCCGTCCGCCCCGCTCGTCAGCATCGACGACGCCGCCGCCATCGCCGCCGAAGGGCTCACCCGGTGGCACTTCGATCCCGATCCCGGTGTCCTGCTCGAGACCGTCGGCTTCGACCGCGAGGTCACGGGGGGTGATGGCCGCCCCGTCGACCGGCAGGCCATGCACATCGGCTGGGTCAGCGGCATCCCATGGGCCACCGCCCTTCTGCAGCATGCGCACCGCACCTCCGATGCCGAGGCGGCCCGGATCGCCCGCTCCGTGCTCGACTTCTGCACGGCCGAGCTGTCCCCCTCCGGCACGTTCTGGGGAGTCTGGTACCGCAGCGGCGGCTGGACGCAGAGCTGGACCCGACATCCCCGCGGTCTGCACGCGCGCACGCTCGGCGAGGCGACCGACTTCCTGGTCCGCACACTCACCACCCACGACGACCCGCAGTGGCGGGCCGCAGCCCGATCGAACCTCGACGCGATGGTCGCCCGCCAGAGGGCGGACGGCAATCTCGGCGCCGTGCATGACGCGGACACCGGCGAGATCCTCTCCTGGGAGGGGTCGGCGGGACTGGCCTGGATTCCCGCCCTGGTCGGGGCTGCGGACTGGGATCCGCGCTACCTCCGCGCCGCGGAACGGGCAGGCGACTACTACGCGGCGTTCGTGCTCGGCGAGTACCTGCACGGAGCGCCCGAGGACGTCGATCTGGCGCCCACCAGTGAGGACGGCTACATAGCCGTGATGGCATATACGGCGCTCTACCGCGCTACCCGACAGCCCCGGTGGCTCGATCTCGCCCGCCGTTCGGCCGAGTGGATGCTGACCTTCCGCTACTCCTACGACGTGCTGTTCCGGCCACTCACCCCGCTCGGCGCCGCCGGCTTCTCCACCCGCGGAGCGGATCAGGCGTCCAGCTCGAACCAGCACCTTCACGCCTACGGCCTCATCTGCACGGCGGACCTGCTCGATCTCAGCGCGTGGACCGGGGACAGCTGGTATCGCGATCGCGCCCTCGAGACCGTCGACTGCTTCCGCCAGCTGCTGCCGGAGCGCGACGGCGACTACAACGCCTACCGGGGCATGATCACCGAGCGCTACTACCAGACGGAGTGCTTCCAGCCGAAGGGCATGGTGCTCACGCTCTCGCACGCCTGGTCGGCGGGCGTGCTTCTCCTCGCGTGCGAGCAGCTGCTCGCACGCGGAGAGGCGGCCGCATGACGGCCGGGCGCCCGACAGCCGGGCGCACTCCGACCGGGCGAACCGCAGGCACGCGCGGGACGACCTCGCCCGTCGAGCTCTCCCTCGACCACCCGCTCCGCTCGCTCTTCCGCCTGGTCGGCAAGCAGCGGCGACGACTGATCGTGCTGATGATCGCGTACGTGATCAAGGACAGCCCCCAATGGGTCCTGCCCGTGATCACCGGCGCCATCATCGACGTCGTCGCCCGCCGAGGCGAGCTGCACAGCCTGTGGCTGTATGCGCTCGGCGGCGTGCTGGTGCTGGCGCAGAACTACCCGGTCGGCATCTTCTACAACGACCGCTGGAGCCGCCTCTACCGCCAGGTCGGTGCCGACCTCCGCAACGCGCTCGTCGAGCGGCTGCAGAACCTCTCCATCGGCTTCCACACCCGCGCGAGCGCAGCCGTCATCCAGACCAAGGTCGTCCGCGACGTCGAGAACATCGAGCAGATGCTCCAGGGCTCCTTCCCGCCGAGCATGTCCGCGCTCTGCATCCTCGTCGGTGCCCTGACCATGACCGCCATCCAGGTGCCGGCGTTCATCCTGGTCTTCCTGGTCACCATCCCGATCGGCGTCGGCCTGGTCTACGGGGTCCGCAAGGTGTCGGACCGCCGCAATCAGGCCTTCCGCCTGCGGATGGAGACCTTCTCGAAGCGGGTGGGCGAGATGGCCACCCTCATGCCCGTCACCCGGGCGCACGGCCTCGAGGGAGTCGCTGCCCGCCGCGTCGTGGACAGCGTCGAAGACGTCCGCGATGCGGCCCACACCCTCGACCAGCTCAACGGGCGGTTCGGCGCCGTCTCGTGGCTGATGTTCCAGTTCCTCGCCGTCTTCTGCCTCGTCGCGGCCGCTGCGGCCTCGCTGTCGGGCATCGTGCCGATCACGCCGGGGCAGGTGGTGCTGCTGAGCTCCTACTTCACCATCCTCACCAACGCGATCGTGATGCTGCTCAACCTCGCACCCGTGCTCGCTCGCGGACGGGAGTCGGTGCGGTCGATCGCCGAGGTCCTCGAAGAGCCCGACCTCGAGTTCAACCATCGCAAGTCGCTGCTCTACCGGGTGGACGGCCGGATCACGATCGACGACGTCTCGTTCTCCTACCCGGGTGATCCCTCGTCGGCGATCGATCACGTCTCCCTCGAGGTGGCGCGCGGCGAGACCGTCGCGTTCGTCGGCCCCAGTGGATCCGGCAAGTCGACGCTGCTCAATCTGGTGCTGGGCTTCGTGCGCCCGACCTCCGGCAGGATCATGCTCGACGACCGGGACATGGCCGAGCTCGATCTGCGCCAGGTGCGCGGCTTCTTCTCGGTGGTGCCGCAGGACTCGGTGCTCTTCGAGGGCTCGATCCGCGACAACGTCGCCTACGGGCTTCCCGGGGTGACGGATCAGCAGCTCGAGAACGCGCTGCGTGACGCGAATGCGCTCGAGCTGGTCCAGTCGCTGCCGAACGGCTGGGACACCGTCGTCGGCGAGCGCGGCGCACGACTGTCGGGCGGCCAGCGCCAGCGGCTCGCCATCGCGCGTGCGCTCATCCGCAATCCGCGCGTGCTGATGCTCGATGAGGCCACGTCGGCGCTCGACAGCAACGCGGAGAATGCGGTCCAGGAGGCGCTCGAGCGGCTGAGGCGAGGTCGCACCACCCTGGTCGTGGCGCACCGGCTGAGCACCATCCGCTCCGCAGATCGCATCGTCGTCCTCGACCACGGCAGGATCGCCGAGATCGGCAACCACGAGGCGCTCCTTTCCGCAGGCGGGCTCTACGCCGGTCTGGTTCGGGCGCAGCGCCTCTGAGAATGCGCCCGGCGGTGTCCTGGGCAGCCCGCTCAGCACGCGCGTTTTGCGCTCCCGCTGCTCGCCCGTTCCGCGCTCCCGCTGCTCGCCGCGACCGCGGTCGGTCGCCCGCTAGGCTCGGCACACAGGCGAGAGGGCGACATGAGCGACGCGCGGCCCCCGGGCAACGGCCGGGTGACCATCAAGGAGGTCGCCGAGCGCGCCGGCGTCTCCCGCTCCACCTCGTCCCGTGCCCTCGCAGGCACCGGCTATGTCGCAGAGCCGGTCCGCCAACGCGTCCGCCGTGCCGCAGAGGAGCTCGGCTACGTCGTCGACGCGACCGCCCGCAGCCTCAAGCAGCGCTCCAGCCGGATCATCGGCGTGCTGGTCTCCGACCTGCGCAACGCCTTCTACGCCGATCTCGCCTATGGGGCGGGACGTCGTGCACGCGAGGCGGGATTCACCATGATGCTCGTCGACGACGGCGGTCGCGCCGACGAGGAGCTCGAGGCGGCGCACGCCTTCGTCGCATCCCGCGTGGCAGGGGTCATCGTCACGCCGGTGTCCGACGGGGCCGCCGAGTTCCTGAGGCGGCAGCACATGCCGCTCGTCGAGGTCGACCGGGTGTTCGGCAACGGCGACGCCGTGGTGATCGACAACCGCCATGCGGCACGCACCACCACCGAGCACCTGCTCAGCCTGGGACACCGTCGGATCGCGCTGGTGATCGACGAGACGGACTGGACGACGGGGCGCGAGCGCCGTCAGGGCTACGAGGACGCACTTGTCGCAGCCGGACTCGAGCTCGATCCCGAGCTCGTGGTGTCGGCCGGCTGGAATGCCGACGCGACGGAGCAGGTCGCCCGTTCGCTGCTCGCGGGTCCGGACCGGCCGAGCGCCGTGTTCGCGGCGAACAATCTGCTGGCGGAAGGCGTGTGGCGAGGAGCCATGGATCTCTCGCTCCGGCTGCCCGACGATCTCAGCCTGGTCGCCTTCGACGACGCGCCGTGGATGAGCATGGTCACCCCTGGCATCACCGCGGTCACCCAGGACGCCACCCGCCTGGGTGCGGAGGCGGTCGGTCGACTGCTCGACCGGATCGCCGATCCCACCTCGCCCGCCCGCGTCATCACCATCCCGGCCGGGTTCCAGCGTCGCCAGTCCACGAGCCGCCCCGCATCCTGAACGCTGGAGCGGGTCGCATGACGCTGGGGTGCCAGCGCGAGTGGCGGTGCGACCTCCCGCCCGGTCGACGGCAACGGGATTGCCGAACGGCTGATCTGTCCCTATAGTTCCGATGTGGTATCGATGCCACATCGGCATCCACACGGACGCCGCCGACGATCGCGCGGAGAAGGGATCGGCGATGCAATCCGTGCTCGCTCTCGACATCGGTGGCACCAAGCTCGCGACCGGGGTCGTCACCTCGGACGGATCCGTCCACGGGTTCACTGCCGTGCCGACGCGCCGAGACGAAGGCCCGGATGTGATCATCCCCCGCCTCTTCGAGCTCGGTCGCCAATCGATGCGCGCAGCCGAGCAGGCCGGTGTCTCCGCGCCGGAAGGCGTCGGCATCTCCTGTGGCGGACCGCTCGATGCGGCCGCCGGAGTGCTCGTCAATCCGCTGCACCTGCCGGGCTGGATCGATGTGCCCATCGTGGAGCTGGCGCAACGGGAGTTCGAGCTGCCTGCAGCACTCGAGAACGATGCGACCCTCGCCGCGCTGGCCGAGCACCGACACGGCGCCGCGGTAGGCGAGCGCTCGATGATCTACCTGACCATCTCGACGGGCATCGGCGGCGGGGCCGTGCTCGATGATCGCCTCTACCGCGGCGCTGCGGGCAACGGCGGCGAGTTCGGCCACATCACCGTCGTGCGTGGCGGCCGGCCCTGTCTCTGCGGGCGAAACGGCTGCCTCGAGGCGTACGCCTCGGGGACGTTCATCGGTGTTCGCGCGGATGAGGCGATCGCCTCGGGTCGCGCGACCTCTCTCACCTCGCCCGCGACGGCCGAGCAGGTCGCCCGCGCCGCCGCCTCGGGCGACGCACTCGCATCGGAGATCTGGGACGAGACGGTCGAGCTGCTCGGCCAGGCCATCACCGACTTCGTCAACATCATCGAACCCGATGTCGTGGTGCTCGGCGGAGGCGTCACGCGTTCCGGCGCCCAGCTGCTCGACCCGATCCGCCGCATCGTGCTGGCCGGAGCGATGCGCCCCGCCGCTGCCGCTGTGCGCGTAGAGCTCGCCGCCCTCGGCGACACGGTCTGCGTCGTCGGCGCCGGCGATCTGGCCCTGGACCTGCTCGCGGTGCACTGAGCGGGTCGAGCAGCACGCCTGGCGCCTCGAAACTGTCGGGTCGCCGATCAGGCTCCGGCGGAGCCCGATCCCCAGAGCGGATGCGCGAGCAGCACGAGCACGATCAGCACCAGGCCAGCACCGATGAGGATCACCTCGACGCGGGACACGCCTCCGTGCTGGCGCACACTCCCGACGACCCGCACAGCGCATCCGACCGCGATGATGCCGGCCCAGCCGAGGAGCACCCAGCCCCCGATCGCGGTGATCGCGAAGAGGGCATCCGACCCATCGCCCCCGACGATCAGGTCTGCGATGCCGAGGAGCAACGCGGCAGCGACGGCGAACCCGATCGCAACGAGCGGAGCTGCAATCGCGGGATGGCGAGACGTTCCCGCACTCGCCGGCACCGAGGGGTGGACCTGCTCCATGACGCGAAGCTAGCCTGCGTGACCCCTCGAGGCAATGGATCGAAGATTTCCGCCGGATGAATGACGGGAAACGAAGAAGGACCCCTGCACGTGGCAGAGGTCCTTCTCGATCTGTGCGCCCGAAGGGATTCGAACCCCCAACCTTCTGATCCGTAGTCAGATGCTCTATCCGTTGAGCTACGGGCGCAGGTCGTGCAAGGTGGCGAGACCTCACACGACTGAAGGCAGTTTCGCCACTTGAGGGCGGCGGAAACGCCTCAGATAGCGTAGCGCACTCGCCCGCCTTTGAAGAGCAGGGCCGCCATGGATGGAGTGACGGCCCGAGCGAAAGGACTCAGTTCTTCCTACCGGAGGATCGCCTGGAGGTTCGGCCGACGGTTCCGGATCGGCCGCGGCCTCCGCAGTGGATCGATGTCTGCGGGCGGCACCAGATACCGCTTGTCGCCCTGGCGCATGTACTCCCAGCCGCCCAGGTCGAACATCCGGTGATGGAAGGCGCAGAGCAGCAGGCCGTTGTCGAGGTCCGTCGGCCCACCGGCCGCCCAGCTGCGGATGTGCGCGGCCTGCACCTGCGAGAGCGGCGCAGTGCAGCCGTCGACCACGCACCCGCCGTCTCGGAGTGCCATGGCCCGTCGCTGAGCGCGGTTGAAGAGGCGGCTGCCCCTGCCGGCGAAGAGGATCTCGCCCTTCGAATCGAGCCCGATCGGGATGATCCGAGCGGTCGCTGCCAGACGAAGAGTGGTCGCGATGCTGATCGGCTCGTCGATGCCGAGGATGTATGCGGCTCCGGCGCCCTCCTGCAAGTCGCTGAGGTTGACCGCGACGAGCATGGTGGTGTCGACACCCGCCACCCGACTGTCGTCGGCGGCGATTCCGGCTCTGATCACTCCCATCAGAGCGTCGAGCCGCCGCTGCGGCAGGGTGCGAGTGTCGGCCATGGCGAGATCGTTGAACTCACCGTCGGCGACGAGCGCAGGCCGGGGCACCATCGAGCCCTGGATGGCAGCGTGGATGAAGCCGGAGTTCTCCGACGCGGTGTCGATGATGGTGCGCATCATGCCGTTGGGGCGAGCGAAGCTGCGCACGCCCTCGCGCTCGCGCTGCATCGCCTCGCTAGGTTCGATGCCCTCGGCGTCGATGAGGTCGGCCGCGTGCTGGCTGAAGGTACTGAACTCGCTGATCGGGTACGCCTCGGCCTTCTCGACGAGGTTCGCCTCCAACGCTGCCAGCTTCTCGACGGACAGGTGCCGCTCGGCGCGATCGAGGCAGACGAGTGCGAGCCGCGCGGAGGCGAGCGGGATGCGCCCCTCATCGACCGCGTCGCCAAGGAGAGGATGCAGCGACGGCAGTTCTTCGCCGGTCAGTGACGAGCGAGCACGGATGCCCATACCCACCTTGCCCAAAGAAGCGGCAGCGGGTTGCGGAAGACGTCCGACCGAGGCCACGAGCGCCGTTCCGCTGCGCTCGCCATACTGCTTGGCGAGCGGATCGACCGTGTCGCGGCTGGACCGGTAGCCGATCTCCCCGGCGACTCGCGCGGTGATGCCGTCGACGATGCGCGACAGCGAGGTCGCCGCCTGCAGCAGGGCGACGAGGCAGGACTTGTCCGCCGTGGTGAGCGCACGCGCCAGCGATTCGGGCTCATCGGCGACACCGAGAGTCTCTAGCTGGGAGAGGAGGGCAGAACTGCCCTCGAAGACGCGCCGGATGATCCATCCCCTTCACGGAGAGCACTCCTGAGGCGGAATGCGGAGCCCGGCACGAGCTAGCTCGATCATACCACAGATCAGAGAAGTATACGAACACGCATGGTGGATTATCCACAGAGTCTCGTACATGTGTACAACCGACCAAGCCCGTCCGCGCCGCTGTCCCGGCCCACCGCTCGCGTCTGCTTGAGTTGTCTCCGTGATACCCGCACCCACCGACAGCGGCGCGACGCCGCGCAGCCGGTGGAAGCTCCTCGCCTGGCTGGTGCCGGTCGTCGTGCTCGTCGTGGTGGCCGGTGTGCTCTTCGCGCGATTCCTTCGCGAGCAGCCGGCGCTGATCGACTTCCTCGCCGACTATCCCGGCCAGTCGGCACTGCCGCAGTCGGCGCCCGTCGGGATCCCGGCTTGGCTCGCCTGGCAGCACGGCCTCAACGCCTTCTTCCTGCTGTTCGTCGTGCGCTCCGGACTGCAGCTGCGCAGGAAGCAGCGGCCGGCCGCCTTCTTCCTCCGCACCAACACCGGTCTGCTGAAGACGAAGAATCCGCCGCGACGGATCGGCATCGAGCTATGGCTGCACCTCGTCGTCGACACCCTCTTCATCGCCAACGGCGTCGTCTATATCGTGCTGCTGTTCGCCACCGGCCAATGGGTGCGGCTGGTTCCCACTCGTTGGGACATCGTCCCGAACGCCTTCTCGGCCGCCCTGCAGTACGCGAGCCTCGACTGGCCGACCGAGAACGGCTGGGTCAACTACAACGCCCTTCAGGTGCTCTCGTACTTCGCGGTCGTCTTCCTGCTCGCGCCTGCCGCGATCGCGACCGGACTGCGCATGTCGCCCGCCTTCGTGAGGCGCGACATCCGCTGGTTCCCACTCGCCCCGGCGACGCGCGTGCACTGGTGGATCCTCGTGGCGTTCCTGGTGTTCACCGCCGTGCACGTATTCCTGGTGCTGGCGACAGGAGCACTGCGCAACCTCAACCACATCTACACGGCGACCGACAGCGACTCCCCGGCCGGCCTCATCGTGTTCGTCGCGACCGTCGTCGCGATGGTCGTCTCCGTCGTGCTGCTCAAGCCGCCGGTGCTCAAGGCGCTCGCCGGAACCATGGGCGCGGTCAAGTAGCGCGAGGCCCCGGCGCGTAGCTCAGCTGTCGTGCGACTCGAGCACCGAGTACTGCAGATGGACGACTCCGTTGCCGAAGCGGTGCTCTGCGGTGAGCTCCAGCGACAGCGCCAGATCATCCGGGAAGGCGGGATTGCCCGCTCCCACCACGACGGGCGAGACGAGGAGGTGGATCTCGTCCACTATGCCGGCGGCGAGCGCCAGCGCGGCGATCTCGGGTCCGCCGATCAGGATGTCGGTCGCTGAGGTCGCCTTGAGCTCGACGACGGCGGTCACATCGAACTCCTCGACGATGCGGGTGCGCGCGCTCTTCGGCTCCTGCAGCGTTCGGGAGTAGACGACCTTGTCTGCCCCCCGCCAGATCTCCGCGTAGTCGCGGATGACCTCGGGCTCTCGGGTGACATCCCAGGTCTCCCATGCCACCAGGACGTCGTACAGGCGGCGACCGTAGAGGTGAGTGCCGATCGGACGCTGGATCTCGTTGACGAAGCGATGCACCTCGTCGTCCGGCTCGCTCCAGTCGAATCGGCCCGCGGCGTCCGCCACATAGCCGTCGAGCGAGACGATGCTCGCGTAGATCAGTCGTCCCATGGGCCCACGCTACGCATGGAGCCGCTCCAGCGACAGAGCCGTACGGCGGCGAACGCAGCCCGGGGGTCAATGAGGAAAGTGCGAGCTCCCCTGTCGCGCAGGCACTCAGGCGACGCGGGTGGCGACCTGATCCGTGGTCAGCTGGCGACCGCCGCTCACGAACGCGATCCGCGCCGACTCGCCGGTCTCCGCGTCGACGAAGTCGACCAGTGGGCCCTTGCCGTTCGGGCGATAGCGCAGGCCCCACTCCCCCAGCGCCGCGAGCACGGGAGCGAGCGCTCGGCCGGCCTCCGTGATCACGTACTCGTCCCTGGTGCGCCCACCCTCCGGCTTGTAGGGGCGCCGTTCGAGCACGCCGCCGTCGACCAGGGAGTTGAGTCGAGCGGTGAGCACATCGCGCGGAGCTCCGAGCGCATCGAGGAACTCGCTGAAGCGAGTGCTCCCGAACATCGCCTCACGAACGACGAGGAGCGTCCACCGATCGCCCAGCGCATCGAGCGTGCGGGCGATGGGGCAGCGGCTGTCGGGACCTAGAGCGCTCATCTGAGAAGGATAGCTGAGTCCAGATCGCCAATCCAGTGCTATGTTCGTGTGCAGCTCAGTTGGTCATCCAAACGCAGGCCATCAGACACCGGGCTTCGAGAAGGAAGAGGAATCAGTCATGGCACTGTTCGATGGCGCAGTCGTAGTGGTCACCGGAGCGAACGGGGGGCTCGGCACCGAATTCGTCCGCCAGGCACTCGATCGAGGCGCGGCCAAGGTCTACGCGACCGCCCGCACCCCCAAGGAGTGGAACGATCCGCGCATCGTGCCGCTGGCCCTCGACGTCACAGACGCCGCGAGCGTTGCCGCAGCCGCCAATGCGGCGGAGGACGCGACCGTGCTCATCAACAACGCGGGCGTCGGAGGCGGCCACTCGGTGCTCGGCTCCGAGATGGCCGAGGTGCGCCGCGTATTCGAGACGAACTTCTTCGGCGCACTCGAGGTCGCGAAGGCATTCGCCCCGGTGATCCGTGCGAATGGCGGCGGAGCCATCGTCGACATCCACTCCGTGCTCAGCTGGATCGGACTGGCGGGTGCGTACAGCGCATCGAAGGCCGCGTTCTGGTCGCTCACGAACTCGCTCCGGCTGGAGCTCGCAGCGGACGGCATCCAGGTCGTGGGTGTGCACCTCGGCTACACGGACACCCCCATGACAGCGGGTGTCACCGACCCGAAGAACGATCCGGCGGATGTCGTCCGCGACACCCTCGACGGCATCGAGGCGGGCGAGCTCGAGATCCTCGCCGACCAGATCAGCCGTGACGTGAAGGCGGGCCTGTCCGCCCCGATCAGCGCCCTGTACCCGCAGCTCGCCGTTCGCTGATCCGATCGGGCACATCGGGATCGACGATCCGGATGTGCCCGAGCCGGTGCCCTAGACCGGGAGGGCGATCGGGTATTCCACATAGGCGAAGCGGTCGCTCGTCGGCGCCCAGCTGTTGACATTGATCGTGCCCTGACCGCCGAAGACACGGGCACGCGTGCGCGGCGCGGTCCAGTCGGCGCCCTCCACGAGTTCGAGCTCGACCTCGAGATCGGCGGGGTGCCCCCTCGTGCCCTGCGGGTATCGAAGGTAGACCGCGGTGCGCCCGTCGGGTGCCCAGTGCGGGAACCAGTTGACGCCGTCATCATCGGTCAGCTGCTCGAGCGAGCTGCCATCCGGCCGCATGCGCGCGATCTGGGCATGCCCGGACACCTCGCCGAACTGCTCGGTGTTGAAGTAGATCCACTCGCCGTCGGGCGAGTACTCGGGTCCGTCGGCCGGTGACTCGGTGTCGGTCAGCCGCCGGTCAGCACCTCCGGCCGCGGGTGTTGTGAAAATGTTCGCCCGCGCCCACATGTCGCCGCCTTCCGGTTCGACGCCCACATAGGCCAGCGTCTCTCCGTCGGGGCTGACCCCGTGCAGGAAGTGCAGCTCAGGAGGCCCGTCGCCGGTGACGCGGGTCACCGCTCCCCCGCGCAGCGATCCGCGGTAGATCTGCCCGTCGACGGCCGACAGGAAGACATCCTCGCCGTTCGGGTGGAGGACGTGATCGTTGTTGATGGGCGGGAGCCCCTCGAAGGGGATCTGGACGAGCAGGCGATCCTCGAGGTCGAGCCGCCAGAGCGCCCCGTTCCCGTTGACGATCAGCGCGCTCCCGTCGAGCGTCCAGTTGGGCGCCTCGATCAGCATGTCCGCCGACTCGAAGACCACCTCCGGATCGTGATCACTGAGATCGGCGATCCACAACCGGCTGATCTGACCCGGCCCGAGCTCTCGGTAGTCCATCGGTGACCCCCTGCGACGACGACGCGTCCATCCGCTGCGGGAGCTGGACGATCCAGCGGGACGACGGCGGCGCCCTCACGCTAGAGCGAGGAACTTGCCGTTGCCTGTCGATCCGGCATCCGCTCGATCGTCATCCCTGTGTGCGGCCGCTTCCGATGGCCGCTGTGCACCACTCACCGAACCAAGGAGGATGACCTCATGCGCTACACGATCCTGTTGCATTACCCCGAGATGATGGCTCAGGGCGAGCTCGACCAGGCTGCCATCGAGCAGGGACAGGCGGCCTTCACCAGGTACGCAACCGACCTCGACTCCGCCGGCGTGCTGATCTCTGCCGAGGTGCTCGCACCGACCAGCGCCACCACCACGCTCGTGAGCGTGGGCGAGGAGCTCCGCATCCAGGACGGCCCGTTCGCGGACACCAAGGAGAAGCTCGGCGGCATCTTCGTGATCGACGTCGGCGACCTCGACGCGGCTCTCGGCTGGGCCAAGCAGGCTCCCTCGGTGCAGTGGGGGCCGATCGAGGTGCGCCCGACCGGCACGTACTACGAGAACGGCGCGTGGACGAGCTGATCCCGGAAGGGACGGAGGGGGCCGGCGAGACGGCCGCCCCATCGTCCCTCGAGGTGCGGGCGGCGGCCGAACGCGCCGCTCGCACCTCGTACGGCCGCCTGGTCGCGCTTCTGGCCGCGCAGAGCCGCGACATCCTGCTCGCCGAAGACGCGCTGGCCGACGCGTTCGAGCAGGCGCTGCGCACCTGGGCGGTCGCGGGGGTTCCCGCCAATCCCGAGGCATGGCTGCTGACCGTTGCTCGACATCGACAGCTCGACGTGCTGCGCTCCGCGCCCGTCCGCACGTCCGCACCGCTCGAGGAGGGGAAGACCATGGCCTTCGACCTCGGCGCGATCGATGCCGACGCCATCCCCGACAAGCGGCTCGAGCTGCTCTTCGCCTGCGCGCACCCGGCCATCGCGGCCGATGTCCGCATCCCGCTCATGCTGCACACGGTGTTCGGGATCGAGGCCGCCTCGATCGCCGACGCGTTCGGCATCCCCGCCTCGACGATGGCCCAGCGCCTGGTCCGGGCAAAGCGGCGGGTGCGCGCGACAGGCATCTCGTTCGCCGTGCCGACACGGGCGGATATGCCCCAGCGGCTCGGCTTCGTGCTCGAGGCGATCTACGGCGTCTACACGATCGATTGGGAATCGCTGCCCGGCATCGACGGCCTCGCGGCCGAATCCCTCTATCTCGCCGTCACGGTCGCCGCGCTGCTCGAGACGGAGCCGGAGGCGTGGGGGCTCGCTGCGCTTCTCGCCCTGTCGTCGGCCCGGGCACCCGCCCGTTTCGTGGACGGCGCATTCGTGCCCTTCGATCAGCAGGATCCCCGCCGCTGGGATGCCACGCTCATCCGGGAGGGCGAGGCATATCTGCGCCGCGCGCACGGGATGGGCCAGCCGCTCGGCCGGTTCCAGCTCGAGGCCGCCATCCAGTCGGTGCACTGCGATCGACGGCGCACCGGCAGCACTGATCGGGAGGCACTGCTTCGCCTCTACCGCGCGCTCGTGTCCGTGGCTCCCACGGAGGGAGCCCGACGGGCACTGGAGGCTGTCGAGGCGACCCCGTCGGATCTGCTGCAGGAATGAGGAAAGGCCGCAGAATCAGACAGATTCTGCGGCCTTTCCCAAGTGCGGAGACGAAGGGATTTGAACCCTTGGAACCCTCAAAGGGTTCTCCACCTTAGCAGGGTGGTGCACTCGACCGGACTATGCGACGTCTCCTCGACCCCCGCAACTATAGCCGAATCGAGGCCGGGAGCCGGGCAGGCGCCGCCCACCCGCAGGCGCGGGAAGGACGGCGCCAGAGCCTCACTGGTCGTCGAGCGTGCGGCCCACCGTGCACCGGGCCTCGGCAGCCGTCTGACCCAGCACATCATCCGGTAGCTCCGCGACGGCCGGCGTCGACGCTGCGGGATCCGGTTCGACGGGTGCGGCCGAATCGGTCGGGGCAGGCACCGCGTTGGGGTCCACCACCGAGCCTCGGCCCTCGTCGGTCGACGTCAGGCCGACGGCCTGGTCGGTGGAGAGGGCCGTGAACAGTGCGTCGGCGGATTCCGTGTTGGGCTCGAGGCCGCCGTCGGCCTCGACGGTCGGATACTGCACGAAGACGATCTGGGAGAGATCGATCGGCTGGAGTGCCTTCGCGATCTGCACCAGGTTGTCGATGTTGAGGCTGTCGGAGAACACCATGTTGCTCACGGCGGCCTTCGCCAGTCCGTAGAGCTTGCTCACGTCGGTGAGCGTGTCGGCGCTCTTCACCTTGCGCACCAGGGCGGAGAGGAAGACCTGCTGCGAGCTGATGCGCGTGACGTCGGATCCGTCGCCGACGCCATATCTCGTGCGGAGGAACTTGAGTGCGTCGACGCCCTGCAGCTCATGCGTGCCGGCGTCGAGGTAGAGCTCCGTGTGGGTGTCCTCGATGGGGGCGGCCACACAGACGGGCACTCCGCCGACGGCGTTCGACATCTCGATGACGCCGTCGAACTTGATCTCGGCCGCGAACGGGATGGTGAGTCCCGTGAGCTGTTCCACCGTGAGAACCGTGCAGGCGAGGCCGCCGTAGGACAGCGTGGTGTTGATCTTCTGCGACTCCATCGCGTCGAAGGTTCCGCCCTCAGGGTCGGGGCACTCCGGGATGGGCACAAAGGTGTCGCGGGGGAAGCTCACGACCGTCGCACTCGTGTGGTCCTGCGAGATGTGCAGGAGCATCGTGACGTCGTTGAGCTCGCTCTCCGGATCCTCGCCATAGCTGTAGGTGGAGTCGGCACGACTGTCGCTGCCCACGAGGAGCATGTTCACGCCGCCCTCGATGGCGCTGATCTCGGGCACGGGTCCCGCGGCGGGGCCGGTGCCGAGATGGACGGTCTGGATGGAACGGCTGAGGTCCCACGCCGCGATGGCGACGATGGAGACGGTGCTGGCCACCGCGATGGCGACGAGCAGGGCGAGACCCTTGCCGATGAGCTTCATGGCGCTGGGACGCGGCAGCTGCCCATGACGGGCGAGCGGGCGGGGCTGCGCGTCGCCGCGGCGATTCGTCGTCGACAACGTGAGCTCCTTTCGGTCTGGACCCGCGCGAGGGCAGGTGGGTGCGTGCCATCGATTGTGCGGTGCGATCGCGGATGTCTTGGGAAAACGCGCGGGGGTGACGCACATTTGGCCTTGCGATCGCGGGGCCGCCCGGGGTAGGGCGAACGCACGCTCACGATAAACTCTGGATCGGCGCTTCGGCTGGATTGCTCAGCGGAAGCCCAGGAGGGCTGTCCGAGCGGCCGATGGAGCCAGTCTTGAAAACTGGTGGGCAGAAATGTCTCTAGGGTTCGAATCCCTAGCCCTCCGCCACGAGTTTATGCACGTAATACCTGATCAGGTGCTAGTTGGCTTAGTTGAGATTGACCGAATTTCCGCTCCGTGCCCACATTCTGCCCACATCTGTAGAAATAAGCAGGTGATCGAGGCGGCCCGCAACCTCGTCTAGGTCGTCCTCGAACAGGTCGGCGTACACGTCGAGCGTCATACTCGCGGACGCGTGTCCGAGCATCCGCTGGACTGCTTTGACGTTGGCGCCCGAGCTCACCGCAAGACTCGCGGCCGTATGCCGGAGGTCATGAAGAGTCATTCGAGGAAGGCCGGCACGCTTGACCGCGACGCCGAACCATCCCGCGTCAGTCTTTGCCCGGCGTAGGTAGGAGCCGCTAGCGCCCGCAAACACGAGATCTTCGCGCGCTTTGCCCTCGCAAGCTTTGGCGAGGGCAGGCGCCAGGGTCGCGGGAAAGGGAACCGATCGCCTCTTGTGAGACTTCGGGGTGCCTACCTCGATCCGGTTGTTCACTTCAACAGCATTGGTGGTGACATTTGCTCGCCGCCGCAACATGTCGAGATCCTTAACCCGCAGCGCCACGGCCTCGCCCCACCGCAGCCCCGTATACGCCAGTACCAGGAGCAGAGTGCCGTGATCGCCGGCCGCGACTGACAGGTCGCTAACCTGCTGGGGTGTTAGGTATGCGTGGGGCTTGGTGACCTTGCGGGGAAGGTTCACTCCCCTGGCGGAGTTGGACAGAATTCGCCGGTCTTTCACAGCGCCATCCATGATCGATGCGAGCACACCGTAGGCGCGGATGACTGTAGTGGCGCCACGCTTGGCGGACATATCCATCACCCAGGACTGCACATCGCTATGGCGGACATCCGCGACGGGGACCGTTGACCACCGCGGCTCGACGTAGAGACGCCAGGCGACCTCCAGTGGAAGCAGAGACGACGGCTTCAGGTGCCCCTGATGTTTGAGCCAGACCGGCCCAAGCACGCCGATTTGCGCTCGAGCAGCGGTTCCATCAATGAACTCACCCCGTGCCTTCGCAACCTCAACGGACGAGAGGAAGAGCTCCGCTTCTCTCTTCGTCTTGAAGCCGCGTTTGTCAGTCTGAGCGTTGTCGGGTTTGCGATATCGGACTCGGTACCGCTTGCCTTCGGTAGTGGCGTAACTGCTGACGGTTCCCATCCGGACCTACTCTCTAGAGACGCATTGCGCGCACCCGGCCGGCAAACGGCTTGCGGGCCGGCTCAATCAGTCGCTTTGGCCTGCGCCGGCTTCAGGTCGCCCCAGTTGCGCTCATGCACGACCACTCCGTGACGCCGTAAGAGGAGAGCGGTTCGCTGGAAGCGCCGTTCGACCACTGCCAGCTCGGCGGCAACCTCTTCGTCGTCGCGCCCCTGAAGGAACCGGCCGCGCACGTTTGAGCCCGACAGCGTGTCGAGGTCCGACTGGTAATCATCAACCAGCGCAGAGATCACAGAATGGCGTTCCGTCGCCGGTGACTCAGCGAACGGCTCTCGTCCATCAATCCAGCGCATCACCTTGGCAACTGGAGCCTCCGAGCCGAAGGGGGCGGGCGTGTCGCCGGGGAAGGAGACGCCGGCATTCTCGAACGGCTTCTCCACATCGAGCAGCAAGGCGCTCGGAGGCAGTCGCAATGCCATGCAGATGGAGATAAATTGCGTCACCGTGAGGTCCTCGCGGCGCCCCGTCTCGACATTGGCGATTGTGGACCTACTCACCGCACCATCTGTCTGTTCGGACAACTGCTGAGCACTCCACCCATTGAGCCGACGATAGCGCGCGATACGATCACCCAGCCCAGGTGCCGGCATCTGTGTCACCTAGTCACAATAACCCGACCCACCACTTCACACAATCACCCCTCACCCCTAGGTTGGCTCGTGTCGCATCAACTGAACGGAGACACGATGAGCCATCAGGATCCCCTCCTCACCGCAAAGGAGGCGTCTACCTACTGCCGGATGACTGTGGGACAGCTCGCCCAACTTCGCTACCTGGGCAGAGGCCCAGACTTCCTGAATCCGACGCCGCGAACTATCCTCTACCGGCAAAGCACGCTGGACGATTGGTTGAACGATTCCAGGCGTTCCAAAACAGCCAGCCGCGCGTGAGATCACGGATAGGTCGAACGCGCAAGGACGCGCCCAGCGAGGTGAATCGAGCGACCAACCGCCTACTCGAGAGCACGTGATGAGCGGAGCGCGAGGAGAATCCATCCACTGGCACACCTTCGCGCTTTACCATACGAGTCGTTAGACGCGGTTCCTTCTCCCTGTCGACTTGCACTCGTTCAAAGCCGGTCGATCCAGGTATCTTCCTCTCGGTCAGCCCAGGCGTTGCCTGTACGTTGCCGCCCAGCCGTCTCGAGCCGACGATGCAGCCCGATGATGAGGGCTTGCGCTGTCCGCTCGTTCATATTGTTCACGGACACGATTCGATGACCTGTCACCTCCTCAACGATGTCGAACTGATCCCGGGCTCCGCTCACGCCCAACCGAGCAAAAGCATCGCGAATCACCTGCCGTTGTGAGTCGCTCATCGCCCTTGGTCCAGCAACACTCTTTGGTGCGCCCGTATCAAACAGCGAAACCTCATCACTCATTGACCACTCCTAATCGTGGATGTTCGCCACGGATCCCTTGGAGCAACTCTGGCCGAACGGTCTCCCGTTGCAGCCAATGGGGTCGACCGGTGCGGTCAGGGCTCCCGCTCGTTAGGTCCGGACGCTAGCAACCCATCGTCGGCGCCTCGCGCCGACGACCGCGTAGGGACGTCTTCGCTCTCCGCATCCCGATCGCAAATGTTCGAACCTGCTTGACCTCGACTAGGACGCGCCAGGCGCGGGAATGGCCGCTTGGTACAAAGTTGGAAGCACAGCGGGTAGCCCTTCGCGCATCAGGTACATGGCATGACGTTGTTGCACATCAGTTATGTACGGCGGTAGCAATCGGCCCAAGCGATAATCCAGTATCTTGTCGAGCGTCACAATTTCTAAAGTCTTGAACGGGAATCGGTACCCGCGTCCATTGTGCAGGACATCGATCCATGCTGAATTGGGCGTCAACAACCTTCCCTCACGCAACTTGCGCGAATCGTCTGCCGCAACATCCTCGGGCTTACCGCGAAGGAGGTACATCCGGATCTTATTGTTTTTCAACCTGCCAATTACCGTATCGCAAGCTGGCGTGAGGTTCAGCCAGACGGTTTCCGCATCTTGCTGCGGATCCCATGGACCGAAGAAGTCCCCCGGCATAACGGTAAAGGAATGCAGGGCCTCCGTGGCCAAGACCATCCGCCGATGAATGACCTCCCGGCGAGAAGCGCTATCGACCGCGAGCTTCTTTCCTTCAATCGAGGCCAAGTCAAACTCTCTGGGGTTTACGCGATGGCGCAGGTTGCCATACAGCGCATCTACCAGTTCGTCACCGACATTTGTTCCGCCATCTTCGGCAATCTCCGTCAGATAGATGAGCCAATCGTCACCCGCGGCGTCAAGGTCCGTGAACATCTTATTCTTCGCGGACTGGTACTGCCCTTCCCAGGTACGCAGTGTCGACAAAACCGGACTTTCCTCCACCAGCCTCTCCAGTCGGGGAAGTAGGTCACCATCGTCCTTCTGCAAAACCTGGACGCGTCTTCCTATCGTCTGCACGGGAAAGTCGGGGGTCTCGCGAAGCGCGCGCTGAATAGCATCGGGTTCTTCTTGACTAACTATGAAAACTGGACAAAAGTATGTATCCAGAAGCTTCATTATGAAACGTATGAGGGCAGCCTCGGTAGACTCTTTCACCGAATCGGGAATGCTAAGTTCCCCTAGTCCGGCCTCGTGGTCATTGAGCTTCCAATCCAGGACTACGAGTGCGAGGCCGTCCCAGTGTTCGAGGTGTTCGAGTGGAGGGACGTTGTCGTAGGCGGCAATTGGCCGCCCCTGAGCCTTAAGCGCATCGTAAAACGCCTTTGCATGGCCCCCAAGGTCGTAATCGTCGTCAACAAAGACTACCGAGCCTTCAAGAATGGACAATGTCGTCCTCAGCTACTCCAAATCGCACTACAAAGGTAGCGCCCGGGAGTTCCCTCGCGTCGCCAGTATGCTCTAAATTCAACGCGAATCCACTGCGTAGGCCGTTTTCTCGCGCGATATAGAGCCCGAGCCCCTTTCCCTCTTCGCCTTTTCCTGAATAGAACGGCTCAAAGATGTAGGGCTGATCGTCCTCTTTTATTCCCGGCCCGTTGTCCGTCAGCACCAGCCTCGTGTCATCGATCGTGAACGCGCGAATAACTCGTTGCACTCCCGGCGGCATCAGCTTAGATGTCGACCAGTAGGTGGCGTTATCTACCAAATTGATAAGCAACTGCAGGATCGCCGCTTCGGTCGACTTCGCGCTCAGCTTCGCATCCTCGTCGATCTCGAACTGAATGCCCTTTTCAAGATGCAAGCGAGCATAGATGGATCTGACCCGCCTGACTGCTTGCACAACGTCGATTGTCTTTGGCCTCTGACGCGTGGAGACGAAAAGCCCCTGGACGTCTCGGAACCGGGCTGATATAAATTCGAGTCGCCCCACGAGTTGTTTTGCCATCGCGAAGACCGTCGAGTTTACGAGGTCCATCAACTGAAGTTCGCTTACTATCTGGCGTCCAGACCGCAGTGCCTCCGTGCCCGCCAAGATGAGATCATGGGACGCGGTCTCAACAGAGAGTCCGACGCCCGCTAATTGTTCAGTTCGGCTCAGTCGCGTGGCGAAGAGCTCACGTTCGGCAGCAAGAGATTTCTCTAGTTCACCCAAATGGCGAGTCGCAGCCTTCGGTAGGTTAGTTTCATTGCGAAGCGCTTGCACATGTACATCTATCCGATGGTCCTGCAAGTCGCGACGCTTTGCTCGCCCCTTCGCATCCAGATGTGGCTGATACTGTTTTCGGAGATATCGCAGAACAGTCTTAACGAGCGCTTTGAAGTCTTCAATGGCATCACCAGCATCGATGAGGCCTTCCCGACTGGTCTTATCTCGCAGTTGAGGATTGAATTGCTGCGTGATCTCTATAAACCCGACTGTCTGATCGTTGCTCAGGGTTCGCCCGGCGGACTCAACTCCCCTGTCAACGTCTATTTCCAACCAATCGTCGTCGGCATCACCGTACGGGTACACCCGAATTCCATCTCTGTAGAGGTAAATTCGGTGGTCCGTAATGACTTTCCGTTGATCGGCATCCAGGAAATATTGAGCCGGAGCGTCCGGTGCGCGATCGAAAACATAAAACTCAAATTTGAACGATCCACATTGCGGCTGAGGAATCTGATCGACGGAGGATAGTCCAGTACCGCTATTGAGGAAGCGATCCTTGAACGGCTTCAGGGCCCGTACCTCAGCATCGTCGATGCTTAGCGAGATGTTTCGTCCATTGACCTCTAATGCGAATTCACGACTTGCAGCATCGAAGCGTCCGTGGCGTACCTTGAGGACAGCACGTTCTAGGGCCGTTCGCAAATCCTCATTGCGTTGCTTCCCGTACTGAAGATCAACCCCATCTCTCAGGAAGACAACTTCGAAATCAGGCTTCAGCGCGGCTTCTTCGCCCGTGCTCCACATGAGCGGTTGAAGCCTCGCCAGATCATCATAAGCGCCCTCGACTAGTCGCTTGCTCCATTTGGATCGAGGGCGAGAAATTGTTAGCTGGGTTCCATGGGCTGAAGTCCGACTGCCTTCAAACACCATCGGCGTGCCGACATCTAGGAGAGCCGGAACGTCCTCTAAGAATAGATCAATCGCAACGGAATTGTCGCCGCTGGCGTCTTCATCCAGAGCTGAGATGTCGACTACCAGTGTCGTTTCGTTTGCAGCTCCACGGGCTCGCGTGATCAGTGTCACCTCGCTGCCGAGCTTGAAAGTCGCAAATCTACCAATGCCCTTCTCGCCCTGGAGCACACGCCCGAGGGTGGTCTTGGGCTCGTGAATTTTAAGCAACTTCTTGCTCGGGGTCGCGGGATTCATCCACGCTGTGCGCACCAGATGTTCTGTCATCCCGACACCGTTATCGGTGAGAACAATGCGTGCGCCCGGCTGGGGCACGAAGTCTTCGGCGAAGCCGCGAAAGTCGACGGACACGCGCGTGGCATCTGCATCGAATGAATTCTTCACCAGCTCAACCAGCGCGACGCGGTCGTTCTTGATGAGCTGCTCACCGAGCATTGTCAGCAGGCGCGCGTGCGCCCGGAATCCGATTTCTTCTGCCACGGCTACTTGACCATCGTTAGAACGACTTCATCTCGCATCCGCTTCGTGAGGCTGGAACCCGCATTCGTATTGATCGCCATGTAGCGGCTGCTTGCTGGGATTGGACGCTCTCTGCGCGCGCTGAGGCTAAACCCAGCGTGTTCCATGGCGGTACGAGCAATCACGTCATTCTTGATGTAGTTGCCGCGCAGTGTTGAATTGCCGACAACGAGGACCGCCTTGCCTCCAGGTGCCACCTTCGCCCCGAGTTGGCCTGCGAAGCCTATGCAGTCATGCGCGAACCTTTCGAGCATGGGTCGCCGCAGCGCTGCAGGGTCCACCGCCTCTGATTCGATGACGTCCACGATGGCCGCCACTGCGTCGGACGCGTCCTCCTCTAGGCCGCGCTCAGCACCGATACTCGTGCCCCTGCGCTTCCGCAGATCCCCAATTGTGTGTCCAAACCACACGAGAGCCAATTTATGACCGCGAAGGTAGTCAAGGGCATTTAGGTACGGGGGGGACGTTACCGTCAGGTCGACGGACCCGTCCTCCAAACCCTCCAGATTGCGGGCGTCGCCAATATGGACCTGACCCGTCCCGTTTAGGGGGCGACCTTCGAGCATCCTCACCAATTGCTTGACTGAGCGTCGGAACCCGTCGTAGACGTCATAGTCCGATTCCAGGCGAACTCGATGAGGCCGACTGTGCGAAGTGTCCTGCGCAAGCGAAGCTTGCGAACTCTTAGTCACGATGATGCGACTGACTGCGAGGCGTAACGTGAGGCGGATCCCTTCGTCCTCTTCAGCTGAGATAGCGCTCGTGAGGTCGATGAGTTGACGCTGCTGCATGGCGGCAAACCAGTACTCGACAAAATTCTGCGTTTCCGCATCATCGCCCCAGGGCTGAATGCCAACGGCCGCCTGAGCGGCTGCGATCGCCGCCGAGGCTGACTGCGAAAGTCGAGCCGTGTCGATTTTCGTCACTGCGAGCGTGGACATCATCACAGCAAGGGGATCAATGTCGACCCCGACCGCATGGTGCCCTCGTTCCAGCGCAGCCGACAGGACGGTACCGGACCCGCACATGGGGTCAAGAACGACGAGCCGACGGTCCTCCTGAGATGGAATTGCGTCTAGGGCGATGTCGGGGGCCATGCGAGCCGGGAACGGATGGATAGTGCGCGCGCTCATCCTGCCTACCTTGCTTGGCTGTTTACAGTCGCCGCCATCCTGCCAGCTACGAGCCCCTTGCCGCACGCGCGCCGCGAAATACGCGACGCACGTTGGCTCCGACAGCAGGACCCCGCCCCCATGGCAGGTCGTCAGCTGCTGCTCGATTTTTAGTATCGCATCACACGTCGCGCAGGTTACCTCGTCGCAGTGGTCCTCCAGCGCACGACGTGAGACGTAGAGGCGCCTAACGTCATCAGCTGGCCTGGACAGTGCGCTGGGGTCGCCACTACCGTCTTCTTGTCCTCGCAACGAGCACGGGGGTCGAGCTCGCAGTCACAAAGACTCCTCACGCTCGGTTCCTCCTCCCTGGCCCTGACCCTCGGTGAAGGCTGCAGGCAAGTCGGGACTCGGCGATAGAAGGGCGATGACTTGTTTGAGGCCGATGTGCTCCGCGTGATGATCGCCTCGCCGTCAGACGTCGCAGAGGCACGAGATGCCGTCGAACACGCCATTGCCGCGTGGAATGTCAAGCACGCTCAGCGACGTCGGCGCGTGTTGCTTCCCTGGCGATGGGAAACCTCCTCGGTCCCCGGCCTCGCAGCACCCGCGCAGGCACTACTTGATGAGCAAGGCGTTGACCAGGCGGATATGATGATCGCGCTCATGAGCAGTCGCCTCGGGTCTCCGACCGCGAATGCGGTCTCGGGAACAGTAGAGGAAATAGAGCGCGCCCGGTCACGAGGCATCCCCGTGCATCTTTACTTCTCGAGCGCCCCGCTGCCATCTGATGTCGACATCGACCAACTAAAAGGTGTCCGAGAATTCAAGCGACAGATTCGAGACCAGGGACTTTTTGCGGAGTTCAATGATCTCTCGAAGCTTCAAGAAGATGTTGATCGCGCCTTGACCTACGACGTTGATCTCTTTGAGAGGCAAACGGCCGACTCCTACTACAATGTTGACACTGACCGATTCTATGAACTGCACGAGACTCATTGGTCTTTTGCCCGGTCAGCCGTCTCAACGTCGGTGTGGAGCGCGCGCCACGAACTGAGGCGACGCTTCACCAGCCGCAGCGAGGCAGGGCTCGAACGTTTCACCATTTCGATTAGTCGAGAGACTGACCTACAGGTGGCCTTCGGCGGAGAAAATGTTCCTTCCTACGCGCTACTACCCGATTCCGTTCGGTCAGATGGGGAGGGCTTACACCTGCGTCCACCACACAAGGCGGCTGGGGGAGCGTTCGCCCAGGATGTTGTTATGGAGCCTCCGCTAGACAGCGGGGCATCCGCTGACCTTCATATAGAAGGCGAGGTGCCTTCGTTCAAGTTTGCCACTAGAGACCTCTTAGAGCCGGCTACGCGAAACTCGAAGCTCGGGCTCCGCGACTGGGATTACATTTCGCTCACCATTAACTACCCAGTCGCCAGGCTCATCTATACGGCGTTCTTCCCGGCTTATTTGGAAGCGGACGTAATTGGCGTCCGGGTCGGTCGCGGCGCAATAGATGCCGCCGAGGGTGCCAGGTTGCGGCGAGAAGGTCACGCGTGGATTCGCCAGACCGTTCAGGACGGAGTCGAAGGGGTGGAGCTCGGACTGGACGTACCAAAGCCTCACCTGAAGTGGACCTATCGCCTGTGCTGGCGCCCCCCGAGGTGAAAAAGGGAGATGGAGCACGTGGCGATGGTCATGTCCCGAGAGTCATCGAACTGCGTGGCTTCTATGGGGCCCCATGACTAAGGTCAACCAACTTCGACTGGCCGTGGGCGATGCGGAAGCGACTCAGTCCCTTCGTTGCGATCCATCGATTTCGCGAATGGGCCCTCCGGGCTTAGCAAGACGGCCATGTGGTAGTCGGCATGGTCTCGCCACCATGTACTCATTCCTAGCGGACCGTCTAGACGCAGGTGCTCCCACGAGCGCCAAAGCGCCTCGAGTCGACTAACTGCTTCCGGGTAGTTCCACCAATCAGCAGCCCAGCGGTGCTGAGCAACGTTCTGCGGTCCGACCCGTCGTGCGTACATGTATCTCAGCCGCTCAGCAACGAAGTCGTCGACGCTCGCGAAGACCATCTGGCCCGCCGTCGCAGCCTCGGCCTGATCTGTCGGTTCGACGTCGCGCCAATCATCGAGGTCTTCGTCCGTCATTCCGGTTCATCCTCCTACCGACGGTTGCGCCTCAGCGAGCGCAGCGCGGATGGCGGCCGCGTGGGGCCCAGACATCCAGGGTTCGGTCTCCACAAGCACGGCCGGCGTGCCCGAGGCGATAACGACTGCCCGACCGCGAGGAAGTGCAGCGAGATCAGCGATGTCCAGAATCCTCGCGTGCCCCTGTGTCCGTGACACCGATTGGCCGCCTCTCCCCGAACTCACCGTGTGGCTATCCCGCTCGTAGTCACCAATCATCTGCGATAGCTCCGACAAGAACTCTGGCTCCTTCACGCCGCCGCCGTAGATAGCGACGTTGGATGCCGACCAGAGCGTCCTCATGCCATCGCGTCCCCACACATCTACGCCCTGGGACCAAGACTGGAGGATCGTGATGAGGACGATGCCTCGGGAGCCGTAGTGGCTGTAGAGCGCCGGAAGCTCGCGCCAACGACAGACGTTCGCCGCTTCGTCGAGCACTCCCAGCAGTGGAACGCGCAGGCGTCCGCCAGGCGAGCGAACCGCGAGTTGCTCGGCTGCCTCAATCGTGGCCGCGGTGAGAGCCGTGACGAGAGGTCCAGCCGTTCCCTTCCCCTCGCGCGACAGGCTGTAGAGGGTGTCGCGGCTGCCGACGAAGGACGCTGGATCGAACTGAGGACGTAGATCGACTCCGTCTTCGCCCTGCGGCGTCACCCATGCGGCAATCGACTTGATCTTGAGGCAGGCGGCCATCTGGCTTGCAGTGCCGTAGACCGAGTCGCGCCTGCGCGGCTCGCCGTAGACCTGGCTGGCTACTGCGTCGGCCATCTGGAGGTAGCCGTTGCGCCGAAGGATTCCGACCGGCACGTCATCGCCAGGCTGGGTCGTCCAGGTGAATACGTCTGTGACTGGGCGCTTGTCGACGGCGGCCGCCAGCAAGAAGCCGGCCAATAGATCCTGCCCAGCGGCGTCGAAGTAAGCGTCAGTGCGCGCATCCGCTGAGCGACTGCCCGATGCGAAATGCTCGGCGAGCTTCGCCGCTTGCAGGTCGTTCGTCACGTAGCTCAAGGGATTCCACCACCAGTCCGGCGGCTGAAGGGCGACCTGCTGCGGGTCGAATGCCCATACGCGCCCCCGCTCGGCCCGGAACGCTCGGGTCGTGTCGAGAACGTCCCGCTTGTTGGACGTTGTGATTACGGCTCCCGGGGCGGACAGGATGGCCGGCACGACGAGGCTTGTCGACTTACCGGTTCGGGGTCCTGCGATGGTCGTCACCATGTCCTCTGGCGAGGCGTACAACCGCTTTCGGCCGTGCACAGTCAGTCCGATTGGAACGCCCACCCAGTCAGTCACTCCGAGCTGGGTAGCGGTGCGTCTCGCACCAGTCTCAGTGAGCGCATCGATCACGCGTCCGCGGCCCATCTGCACTGCGGCGCGGTCGATCATTCGGCGCCCCCGACGAAGGGTGCCGAGAGCCTTGAACACCAGGAGACCTGCTCCTATAAGAAAAAGGACCACGCCGATGACGATCCAGGTCGACTGCGCCGGCCACCTGTAGCTGCCGCGCAACGATCCGAAGAAGACATCGAAGGGGTCGCGCGGCAAATTGGGATTGACCTCCGCGAGCGCGGAGCCCGTGGTCACCGCGAACCACACCACCACGATCGCGAACGCGGCGAGGCCCGCAGCGATACCGACCGCCCAGGTTCCTGCGTCGACTCCTAAACCTCGCCGTGTCGCGCTCACGCCACGTCCTCCCCCGAGGTCGATCCACTCGCGGCGCCCGCAGTTGGTAAGGGCGGAACTGCCATGGGACGCCACGCCTTGTTGGTGTCGTTGACAGCGAGCTCGCGTTGAACGAGTTCGACCTTCACTGGGATGCCGGGATGGCCGCCGACTTTGATCAGGAACTTGCCCCGTCCTGGCGGTTCGGTCTCCCGCCCAGCGACGGGATCCCACGCTGGCGGATCCTGCCACGAAGCGAGCAACTCCTGCTCGGCACGAGACAGCGCCACTGCGGAGGTGAGCATCGGCATCTCCGCAGCGGGCAGACCACCGGCGACGACCATGCCCGCACGCTCGACGAACCCCTTGGCCTTCATGCGGTCCTCTTCCGCGAGCGCGAGGAGATCGCTCATAGTGTGCGAGATCATCGCGAGGCCGACGCCGCGCTGCCGGTTGAGCCGAGTGAGCGCATCGACGCGATCTACCATTCCGCGGCCAGCCCGCAGGGCGCGCCAGAGCTCGTCGAGAATGACGAGATAGTGCCGTCGAGGCTCGAGCCCCGCATCGGCGAGTGCGTTCGCGACGTTGACCGTTCCGAACCCCGCCGACCAGCAGGCGAGAAGTATCGCGGCCTGAAGATCGACATCTGTGTCATCGATGGATGACACGTCGTAGACCACTGGGCGATCGCGCATCATCGGAACGTCCGTGGGATGAGCGAACGTTTCTCCCAATCGTCCGCCTGAAGTGAGCGAGATGAGAGACGCCTCGAGGTCTTCGGTGATCTGGTTGTAGCGGGTGCGGTCTCCTCGGTCGAGCGCCACCGCCCGCACCTCGGGGGGAGCATCCCGGAGAACCTGAAGCAGATCCCCGAGGACCGGCACTCCGTTGTGGTGTTCGTCGAGCACCTTGAGGGCCGCGTCAAGGATCGACTCCTCCCGATCGGTCGGCGGCTGCTTTCGAAGGATGGTGAGGAGAGCGGAGACCATCGTGTGACGGCGCGCATGCGCATCGGCGAGGACCTGCTGGCGCTCTGTTTCCTTTCCCGCCAAACGCAGTCGTTCTGCAGCCTGGGTTGCTTCGCCGGGATCGAGGATGTTCAGGTGTCCGCGCCCTCGGCCGAGGGTTATGACCTGACCTCCCAGCGCCGCGATGAGATCGACGTAGTCGGGCTTTAGGTCACCGAGCACGAGCGGAAGATTGCCCATGCCCGCTCCACCGGCTGCCATCCGACGGATGAGCGTCGACTTGCCCAGCCCGGGAAGGCCGAGGACGAAGACCGATGGGTTCGAGATGAGGTTTGCGTCTTGGAACCAGGAGATCGGATCGGCGCAGACCGTGGCGCCCGTGAACAGCTGAAGACCTATCGGCACGCCGACCATCGGTGTCCCGGTGCCGACCGCGAACGGCCACAGCCCGCAGACCTGCACGGTTGTCCCGCGCCATTCACGAGCGGGCTGGATGACCCGCGCTGTGCCCTTCCCGCGACCGAACCACCCTCGCGGCCCGGGGCGACGCGGCGGCACTGCCTGCTTGGTCGGAGTCGATCTCGCCTTTGGCTGCTCCGTCGCCGACTTCTTCGGCTTTCGGCTTCCTGGTTCCAGTGCGGGCATGAAGGGCCTCGTTTCACATCTGGTCGCGCACGGCGCCAGGGATCTGGAGATGCTTGGGCAGGACGATTCCGAGAGGTAAGGCTGCGGCGAACGCCGAGTCCTGCGAGCCATGAACGACTCGAAGTCGTAAGCGCGCGGTGGCGGCGAGGTTGTCGATCGCGGCCGCCGCGTCTGCTCGCTGGGCCGGCTCGAGAACTGTCGCCGTGACGAGCAAGCCGAAGTTGACGAGACCGGCACCACCGGCCTCTTCAGTCGCAGTCGCAATCGCTGACCGCGCCTGCCCCATGTTCCGCGCAGTCGGCTTGTTCGAGGTCGTGAGGTTGAACGACGCCGCTCGCACGTCAGCCTCGACGATCGCGGCCGCGCGAGCAGGATCGATTGGCCGGTAAAGAAGAGTGACTCGCTTGCGAATGATGTCTCGGTGCGGAGCCAGCAGGCGAGACAAGACGCTCGAGGGGACATTTCCGCGGGGAGCGCCGCTCATCATCCAGGTGACCGAAAGACCTGAGTCGTGCCGGTAATGATCCCAAGCGGTCTCATGCGCCGTTGGGCCCACCTCCGCCCAGTAGAGCTCGGGTGGTTCTCCGAGTGAGTTCGCTTCGTCGATCGCTGTTGCAGCCGCAGGATCGTACGCGGTGCGGATCACCTCGCAGAGTTCCTGCGCGGAAAGCGGGCGAGCAGCTCCTGCACCTGTCGCGCCGAGGCCGCGCGTGAGGCCGGGAAGTCGACTGGCTAGTTCTCGACCTACCTCGTCCGCACTCCTCTTACGGCCTCCCGCGCGAGAAGTCGCGGCGAAGGTGACGGCCACGTATGCCTTGATGGTGGCCGAGCCCTCGGGATATCGATCGACGATCTCCTCGAGGAGCTCACGCGCGAAGTCAGGGGCGTCGTCCGCGATCTGCGCTCGCACCTGTCGACGTAGGCGAGTTCCGGAGTCGGGCGCGGTCTCGATCGTGACGGACGCTGCCTCGACACCAGGCTCTTCTCCTAGTGACGCGAGCCAATGGCCCCAGTCTGCAACCCAGACATCAATCTGCTCGCGATCGACCAGCGCCGCACCATCGGGTTCGGTGCCGATAACGACGGTGTAGTCGGACGTAGTCGTCATCTGCAACAGTGCGAACGGACGGTCGTAGCTGTCGCGAAACTCGCGAAGCTTGCTGCCTGCCGCGAGTCCGGGGATCTGGGTCGTACCCCACTCGGCCAACCCGAGCGGGCCCGATCGATAAATGTATGCACCCGATCGTTTGGTGAGCGCCCAGAAGAGCAGGTTTGACAACCGAATGAGAAGGGATTGACCGTGCTTATCGCGGACGGCGACACCCAGCAGAACCAGTGCGAACACGACTGCTGTCGCCGAGCCGGCGATGAGACCGCCAGCCATGACCGAGAGCACAGTCGCCCCGGCGCCGACGAACAGGATGGCGGTGCCCAGCGAGCCAAGTCCGAGTAAGCCCGCCGACTTGGGGCTGACCCAGTTCCCGTAGCTTCGCTGTGATGACTCAGCCGACATTCTTCATCTCACTTCGCTCCTGACGGTGATTCGCCGTCGCCGGTCGAGCTCTCCCCCGCCTTGCGCAGAGCTACGTTCGCGCCCTGCGCGGCTCGTCCAACTTGCGAGACCACCTCGCCGGCGATGAGAACCGCCCCGACGGGCCCCGCAGCTGCGGCACCTGCGCTCGCACCGGCGGCACCTCCAGCGGCCCCAGCCTTGGCCCCGCCTGTTGCCGCACCGCTGGCGCCTCCTGAGGGAGCGCCACCCGCCATGCCCCCGCTCGGAGTCCCACCACCGCCTGCCCCGCTTGGGCCCGGACTCGATGGCCCGGCGCCGCCGCTCCCTCCCGAGGATCCGAACCTCGAGATCGCTCCCGTTGCCAGCTCGCCGGCAACAAGGCCGCCGGCACCGACGAGCGCAAACGCTGCGCCCCCTCCGTCAGCAGCGAGTGGCGCAACCAGCGGCGTCACGAATCTCATCAACGCTGGCAAGGCGGCTAGTGCCATGACCATGAGCGCCAGACCGGTGAGCACGCTCCAGATTCCGGTGCCGTCCTGTTGAAAGACGTTGGTGGCTACGAGTCGGAAGGCCGCGGCGTAGACGAGTGCGGCAGCGGGCTTGTAGAGGATGAAGGCGATCAGCCACCCGACGGATCGGCGGAACCATTGCTTGCCCATTGCTGTGTTCGTGAAGCTGGCGGTGAGCGGAAGGATGCCTGCGAGGATGACGAGCAGGCCGCCGCGGACCACCATCAGGGCGACCTGGACGTAGGTGACGATCAGGGCGATGGATCCGAGGATCAGGACGCCGATCAGACCGATCGGCGATGTCGCAGACAGTCCTACGAGCAGCGCACTGACGTTTTCACCGAAGCATGGCGAGGTGGCCGACTCCACGTCGCAGTCGGTTGATGTGTTGAGTATCCAGACCGAAAAGGAGTCCGCGGCCGCGACAGCGAGCCCGATAACGGTAAGGCCGGCTCCCGAGACGACGATGAGCGTGACCAGGGACTGAAGCAGCTCCCTGCCCGGCGCTGCCCGCTGATCCCACGCCATCCGAAGGCCGGCGACGATGATCGCGAGCACGGCGAGCGCACCGACGTAGAACCAGATCGAGCTCTGCAGGAACCCGACGGTCGACGAGGATCCTGACGGGGACGCTGCGGGCAGCAGTGAGCTGACTAGTGCCGCAGAGCCGGAGATGAGCATGGAGGCGATGAGGATGATCCCGAGCTTGCTGACTGCGACGGGCGTTTCGCCTCGACGGGCGCGCAGCACGAAGGTCGCGACGAGACCGAGCAACGAGAGGATGCAGATAGCGAGCGCGAGGAACGAGGCGTATCCGACGATGACCTCGAACTGGCCAGCTCCCGGAGGAGTGGTGGTCAAGCTTGAACCGGTCCCCGAATCGAGTAGGGGCACGGGGACGCGGACCCAGATGGTGCCAACGCTGGCGAGTGCCTTGCCTAGTCCTTCAACTATCTGCTCGGCGAGCTGCTGCAGAGTCTGATTCGCTGCCCCCGTGACCACGTTGCCGACGGCAGACTGCCCCTGGCAGACGAAGTCGAGCGGGGCGCAGGCCATCGCTACACGCCGGACCAGGGAATGTAGCCGCCGAGGCTCTGCAGCGGCGCAGGGGCGATGGGCAAAGCTCCGGTGTCGTCGAGCTGCACCTTCCAATCCCCGTCCTGCCAGACGACCTTGATGGGAAGGCTCACGAGCTGTGCGTCGGAGTAGGCGAGAGCGAGGTCGATGGTCGCGGCGTCCAGGGAGTAGGAAGTCACTGCGAAACCAGCGATCTGGGCACGTGCGGACTCTGAGCGTTCGGCAGGTACTGTCTCGACCGCGATCTTGCCCGGTCCCTCAGCCACCAGCTGGGGAAGGTCGGCTCGCAGGGTGGAATCCGTTCCCATCGCAAGGAAGTTGGCAGAGGCGAAGAGTGCACCGGCGGCCGTGTGTGCGTAGCAGCTTCGGAAGCCGGTGTCAGTGATCTCTCCCGGACCTGCAGCCGCGTTGGCCGGGGCAGCCACCGTGCCGACGATCTGCCACTCCGCGTCAGGCACCTGGTCGAGTGTCGATTCAGACTCGACGCTTGTCAATCCGCAGATGCTGACGTCTTCCTCCACCTCCTGGGAGGCAGTAGCCGTCGGCGCAAGGGAGGCCGACGCGGGGGGCGTTGCAGGGGATTCCTTCCCGCCTGGCCGACTGACTACGAAGCCAACGATGACGGCAGCGCCGATCACCATCGCAATTGCGGCGCCGATGATGCGGCGTCGAGTGTTAGGGCGGCGGGCCTGGTCATCGCTCATGTGTCCACTGTTGCGCGGCACGGCCAGAAACCCTGGCTCATGCTCCGGCGATGCCACCGACAATGCCGGAGGCGCCACCGATCAGAAGCACTCCAAGCAGGATCGTGACGAATGTCTTCATGTGCTCGCCGCCCTCGCCGCGGCGGGAGTTCACCATGAAGAGAACTGCGAGCGCTACAAGGGCGAAGATGGCTGCGATCAAACCGCCCCACTTTGCCCACGCCAGGATCGTGTTGATTCCTGCGAACCCTGGGGGCTCCACCGGCACAGGGTTGGGCAGGTTGCCTGCAAGATAGATGGTCGTCGCAAGATCGGTGATGGTCATCGGACTCCTTCAGGCCACAGGGAAGACGGGAAGTAACGCGAGCGATCTACGCACCCGGGGTGACAACCCCTGAGCACTGGCGGGAGCGGCACGCCAGCTCTCCACCCAAGGCAGGGTCCAGACGCGGGGCACTCCGCCACCGACAAGGCGCTCGAGATCTCTGATGCCGCGCGGACTGCGGCCTGGACTGTCTTCGACGAGCAGGAGTCCGACCAGGTCGACGCCAGGCAGGCTGCCCGACGCCCAATCCGTCGCCGCGCGCTGGGCGCTGAGCAAGCCGTTGAGGTTCGATCGAGCGATGAGCATCACCCTGGCGGAGGGAGATGTGATGGGCCATGCGTGGTCGGCAGATTGAGAACCGGGCACGACGCTCGCGAGAGTGCTCTCGCCCGCCCCTCCGTGTGTGCCGAGCCACCAGATACCAGGGGTGGATGGACGACTTCGTTGAGGAAGGCAAAGGTCTGCAGAGGGCGCAGAAACTCCCGACTGGGGTGTCGTTGGGCCAAGTACGACCAGCTTCTCAGAGCCGGAACGCTCCTCATCGGGCGTCGATGAAGCCAGCGTCTCCAGCCAGGGATTCGTTCGTGTTGCTGACATCGCACTCCCTTCTTACGCTCGCCAATCAGACCCGAGACGGCATCGCAAGCCTTCGCGCTGCGCCCCCATGCGTGGTCATCGACAGAATGCACCCAGGCGCAACATATTGCTACCCAAACCGATGGATTACTTCTAGCATCGGCGCAAGCCATTCGCGACGAGCTGAGGGAGCGACCTTGACCAGCACTGCGGCTTCAGTCCCGAAGATAGAAGTACAGCTCGCCCCGGACGGATCGGGTTGGCTCGAGCTGAATGGAAAGCGTGAGGAGATTCGGGCGGGTGATGCCGCTAACGCACCCGCAGCCGTCTTGGCACGCGTCAAGGAGATCGCAAGGGACCAGGGCAGCAGCGTCGAGCTGACGGCACAAGACGACTACGGCTGGCAGCGATTGCTGGTGCGACCAGACGGATCCGTTGCCCCAATCGGAGTTTTAGACGATGCCACCTCGGTTGGGCCGCACCTTGAAGACCTCCTCCGAGATCGGCCGCCCACTCCCGTCATGCCGGCAACTGAGGGTTGGCGCGCGGCCATCCGGACCATCACCCACGGTCTCGTCTCCCCCTCGCCGTCGCGCCACGAAATCGAACGGCGGCAGGCCATAGCGCGGGTGCAGCGCAGTTTCGACGGCCCAAGGACGGTGGTCGTGGTCAATCCGAAGGGCGGGGCGCACAAGACCACTGCTTCGCTTCTTCTCGCGGCCACTTTCGGCATTCATCGAGGCGGCTACACCCTCGCCTGGGACAACAACGAAACCCGCGGGACACTCGGTTGGAGATCGCTGCAGAGCTCCCACACCAAGACGGCAGTGGATCTACTCGAAGCGCTCGGTCCCTTCGTCGCAGGCGCTGGCGGGCGAATCGGCGATCTCGACGCATTCGTGAGAGGACAAGGTTCAAGCCAGTTCGACGTGCTTGCGTCGGACGAGAACGCCGCGGCTTCCTCGATGATCGACTCATCCGCGTTCTTCGACCTGCATCAGGCGCTGGGACGCTTCTATCGAATTCTCGTAGTGGATACGGGTAACAACATGCGCGCCTCCAACTGGCAGGCCGCAGTTGAAGCAGCAGATCAGCTGGTCATCGTCTCTACCATCCGAGAGGACACGGCAGCCTCGGCCGCGTGGTTGATCGACGCGCTTGGTGAACGCGGCCAACAGGACAAGGTGAGATCGGCCGTCACGGTACTCACCCAACCGAGCAAGCGAAACGACCCTGCCCTAGAGCAGCGTCTCCGCGAGCACTTCAAACGCCACACACGATCCGTGCTGACCACACCGTTCGATCCGGCGCTGGTCGAGGGAGGCGTGCTGCGTTACGAATCACTCCAGCAGTCGACTCGACAAGCTTGGCTGCAGGTGACTGCATCCGTCGCTGACGGCCTATGACTGTCCAGCACGCCGCAACACTTGCGGCGTGCGTGCTGACCGCGTGCCTTCTTGCCTCGTGCTCAGCATTTGTGAGCACGCCCCCGATACAGCCATCAACGTCTGGTCACACAACGATCGCCTCGGACGACCTGCAATCCAGCCCCGCCCCCGACGCGAACCCCACAAGCTCTGCCGAGGCTATCGAAACCGCGACCACCGTCATGACTGCTTACTCCGACTGGAGTCTGAGCTCAGGCGATTGGCTAAACGGCCTCAACCCCCTCCTGACCCAGGAAGCATCGGAAGAGCTGAGCGGAACCGAACCCAATTGGATTCCACACGATCTGGGCATCGAGAGCGTGGTGCTGGACGCCGGTGCCAGCGCCGCGGGGGCTGTCGCTGTCGTTACGACTAAGCAGGGCCAGTACCGCGTTCTTCTGGTGCGTGATGCGGACCGTTGGCTCGTTGCGCACATCGCGACCCCGGACGCTGCCCAGTGAAGGCGCTTGCTCTGTGGTTCGGGACGCCCTTCGTTCTCCTCCTGAGCATCTTCGCCCTGGTGTTCTTTCTGTCAGCGGAGCCAGCCTCGCCTGCAATCGCCTGCACCGGTCCCGCGGCGCAGGCCTCGACGACCTCCCTCAATCAGTCCGTCGCCGGCTATAGCGGCGAGCAGCTCGACAACGCTGCCGCCATCATGAACTCAGCATTCGATCTCGGCCTCGATCTGCAGGCCCAGATAATCGGAGTGATGACTGCGATGGGCGAATCGAGCCTTCGCGTACTGGATTACGGCGACGCCGTTGGACCGGATAGCCGCGGCCTCTTCCAGCAACGCGACTCATGGGGAACGCTCGAACAGCGGTTGAACCCGACCGAGAGCGCGAACCTCTTCTACGCCCGTCTGATCACCGTCTCGGACTGGCAGTCCCTGTCCCCCACGATTGCAGCCCACCGTGTTCAGGGGAATGCGGACCCGCTTCACTATGACAATTACCTCGAGTCCGCTCGCACGGTCGTGGCCGCACTCGGCTCCACCAGAGCCAACTGCGCGCCGGTCTCGAATCCGTCGGATGACTATCCGTGGCAGCTAGAGACGACCGAGTCAGACGGCGGCCAGCTCTCGCCCCTCGGCTACTACTACCGCGAATGCGTCGACTTCATTGCTTGGCGGATCAACCGGGACGCTGGCACGACGGCATCCCCATGGGCATACACGTGGTCCACTCTGACGCCCCTGGGCGGTGACGCCATCAAGTGGAAGCTGAACTGGGTCGAGCGCGGCTGGACGGTCAGCAGCACTCCGGTCCCCGGCTCAATTGCATGGTGGGGAGCCGACGCTGGCCCAGCGGGCCATGTGGCCTATGTTCAGTCCGTCTCTCCCGCCGGCGAGGTTTCCCTCGAGGAGTACAACTGGGGCAACGACCACGTCTACGACCAGCGGACGATCCCTGCTTCTGAGGCCGACGCGTTCTTGTACCCGCCGCCACGCGCATGACTGGCAGGCAATCGGCCGAAACCGGTGCGTCGCTCCCGGCCGGTCCCGGGGATGGCACGGAAGATTCGGGCATCGGCTCGGACCGAAGCGGCGACCATCCGAGCATCGACGCGTCGCTTGATCATCAGCACTGGTCCCCGCAGGACGCGGCGATGATGGACGACAGCTTGCTAGGTCACGATGCGACGGTCTCCGTGAACGATGTGGCCATCGCACTCAACGTTAGCCGCGACACGGCCTACAAATGGATCAGCACTGGACTGGTTCCGGCGCACCGCATCGGGCCCTCCTGGGTGATCTTCGCCGACGAAGTTCGCGCTTGGCTGCACACCCGATCGAACCAGCTCATCGCTAGTGAGATCTCGCTCGAAGTGGATCTGCTAGCCGATTATCCCGACCAGCTAACATATCGCGACCTCATGCAGCTCCTCGGTCGTAGCAAGAAGACCATCTACTCCTGGCTGGAAAATGGCATCATTCCCGCCTACCGCGTCGAGAGCAGATGGGTGACCCACAAGATTGACCTTGCCCGCCTACTCTCTTCCTCCAGTAACCAGGCAACACCGCAAACTCCCGCGCTATCCGTGGTGGAGCGGAGCGCCGGCTAGCCTCATATGAGCGGTCACGGCGGCGAGAGTCACCCTGCCATCACTGCCCCGACCCGCTGGGTTGGCGGTCGACTCCGCTGCTCGCAACTCGACCAATCCAATCGCCTATCACCGCGTTGACCGCCGCAGGCTCCTCTTGGTGGACCCAGTGGCCTGCGTTCTCGAACGCAACCGACCTGCTAAGCGGATCATGCATCAGGCCGCCTTCCCACTCTGCTTTGGCTGACGAAATGTGAATCGCCAGGGTGGGAACACGCCGCGCTGTGATCAGTCCGAGGGTATGCGGGAGGTTGACGATCGAATCCATCGACCCATGGGTGCCTTCGGCCACAGCGGCCACCACGCGCTCGGGCGATCCGAGGGCGCGCCTGCGATGCCATGTGATGAGGTGCGGCGGCGTGTGGGGTCCTTCGAGAACTCCGAAGAATCCGGCCACGACTTCGTTGGCAGGTCCCGCGTGCAGCGCTCCGACGAGTCCGAGGTTGCGTTGCGCGCCCTCCTCGTCAAAGCCGTAGGGCGGATCGATGACGACGACGCCAGCGATGCGGTCGGGATCTCGCGACGCGACTATCGAGGCCACGACACCCCCGAGGGAATGGCCCACGAGCACAACGCGTTCGAGCTGCATCTGATCGACAAAGTCGACCACCTCATCCGCCAGATCATGGGGCGTATACCCCGATGCGGGGGCCGACGAACGTCCGTGTCCGCGCGAGTCGAATGCGAGCACTCGCCAGGACTCGGTCAGGAAGGGCAGCTGATGAATCCAGTCATGGGAGTCGCAGGTCCATCCATGCAGGAGGACGAGTGTGAGAGCTCCCGTGCCCTCATCGGTGTAGAACAGCTCGACGTCTCCGATCGTCGTGAACGGCATGTACTAGCCCTCTCTATCTATCTCAAGAATGCGCGGTCGTGGACCGCGGTGGTGCTTCTCCGTATGATGCGGCGAGCAATTCGTGGGCGGTGATCTCGTCTCCGCGGAATTGATGACTGACACGACCGTCGCGGAAGACGAGCACACGATCAGCGAGTCTGGCTAGGTCCTCGTATTGGGTTGAGGCGAGGATGACCGCGCCACCACCAGAGGCGAATGTGCCGAGGGTATCTACGATCTCATCGACGGCGCCGATATCAACACCGCTGGTCGCCTCGTCCAGCAGAAGGACCTTCGGCGGGGATGCCATCCAACGTCCGATGAGGGCTTTCTGCTGATTGCCCCCGCTCATCGTCGAGAAGGCGACCCCGGGGATGCCCGGCTTGATGTTGAAGCGCTCGATGAGACTGCCAACAAGGGTGTGTTCTTTGGCCCGGAGTATCCAACGGGCTGGCCCCGTGAGAGAACCAAGCGATGGTGCGCTCAGGTTCTCCGAGACGGTCGCGGCCGGAACGCCCCCCGCTACGGCTCGGTCACCTGAGACAAGTGCAAGTCCACGCCGGATGCTCTGGGGAGGGTTCAGGGCCCCCACCCGTTCGCCCTCCACGGAGACTGTTCCCGCGGTAAGAGGGCTCATCCCGTAGAGCGCATAAGGCACCTCGTCATGACCAGAACCGCTGAGCCCTGTGAGGCCGAGTATCTCTCCTCGACCCACCGACAAGGAGACGTCTCGCAGAATCCGGCCGGAAAGGCCCTGCGCTACAAGAACGTCGCCATGCTTCGTTGTTGTCGGGGGGCGGGAGATGGGTGCGCGCCGTTCGCGGCCGATGACCATCTCAGCGAGATCCCGCTCCGTTCTGCCAGCGACGTCTCCCGTCATCACGAGTTTGCCGTCCCGCAGGATCGACACTCGATCCGCCAGGATCAGGGGCTCGTTGAGATGGTGCGTGATGAGGAGGACAGAGATGCCCCTCGTCGCGATCTCCCGCACCGCGGCGAGGAGTTCCTCCGTCTCGTGGGCCGGCAATGCGGCGGTCGCTTCGTCGAGGACAAGCAGACCTCCAGTGTGGCCCTCGAGGTTGTGCAGGGCTCGAAGGAGACCGACGATCGTGCGCTGAGATGCCGACAGCCGGTTGACTGGATCATCCGGCTCCACCTTGAGGTCGAAGGAGCGAAGCTGTTCGCGCAGTCGCTCTCGCTCCGCCTTCCACTTGATACGGCGACCAACACCGGTCTCGAACCGGCCGATCCGCACGTTCTCGAGGACGGAGGCGCTCGGCACGAGGCCGATGTCCTGGTGAAGGAAGGCGATGCCACTCTCGGCGAGATGGGCCGACGACACCGGGAGCTGTACGGGCTGCCCCTTGAAGCTGATGGACCCCGCATCCGGGCGGTGATAGCCCGACAGGATCTTCACCAGGGTGGACTTGCCCGAACCGTTGTGACCGAGGAGAGCATGGACCTCGCCGTGCCGAACGTGGAGGCTGACGTCGGAAAGTGCTGTCGTCGCTCCGAATCGCTTCGTCAGACCGGTCACCTCGAGTACGTGGGCGACCCCGCCAGAGGTAGTGATCACCGAAGGCGCGCTTATCGGCGTTGGCGAGGACTCCTCGAGGCCGCCCGTTGGCTGTGTCGGCGTCATGGGCTACTTAGACAGTCCCCACAGCTCAGTGAACCCGTCGACGTACGCATTCCCGTAGATCGCGTCTTGGTCGGCCACGTCCAGCCCCTTGAGCACAGCCGTGTCGATGTAACGCGGCGGCGTGATGTCCTCGCCGGGTTCCAAGTCGAGCATCGCTCGCATCGCCTGATCGACAGCACCCCAGCCGGTATACGCGGCGGACTGGCCCGGATCTATGGAGAATGCACCGCCCTGCTGGACGACGCCGAGAGGGCCGGCCCCCGAGCCTTGAGCTGCGACTACGGTCACACCGGTGTTACTGGTGGCATCGACGCCTGCGGAGGCGAGCAGACCCATGGTGTCGTCGACAACCGCGAAGATCGTATTGATGTCGGGGTTGCCGTTGATGAGCGACGAGGCCGCGCTGGAGAGGCCGGTTCCCCAGTCCGGGGGTTCGACATTGGTTGTTCCCACGATCGAACAGGCCGAGCCGCAGGAGTCGAACACCTCCTGGATGCCTGTCAGGGCATCGGGCACGGCAGGGTTCGTGAAGGTGAGTGTCCCGGCGGTGACTGCCTCGCCATCCGCTTTGACAATGGCCCCGGAGGCCATGAGCTTTCCCGTCAGCACATAGTCCGCGCTGGAGAGCCCGAAGAGGCCGGGTGTCTCGTAGCTGGTGCCGATGGTCGAGGCGACGACGGGGATGTCCTTGTCGCCGGCGGCAGCGATGTCTTTGACGACCAGTTGAGCAGGAACGCCATCGAGGATGATCGCGTCGACGCCCTGGGTGATCCCCTGCTGGATGGCTGCACTGGCCGCGGTGATGTTTCCGTCTGCGTTGATGGACGATGATTCGAGGCCGGCCGCGTCCGCCGCCGCTGAGATGCCATCCGCCAAGGTGACAAGCTGTGCCGCCTGCTGGCTGAACACCACGACCAGAATGCTCTTGCCCTTCAGCGGGGTGGCGTCGAACGAGTCACCGGGTGCCTCGAACTCGGGGATACCGCTGTACTGGTCGACGAGCGACTGAGCATCAGACAGGACGGAAGCTGGCACGCCTGTGGACGAGTCGCCTGCAGACGGTGCTGCTGGAGCGTCACTCGTGCATCCCGCGAGTGCGAATACTGCGCCGGCCGCCAGAGCGATGAGCGGGAGCCGAGACCTGGGCGCAAAGTGGTTGATCAATGTTCTCTCCTTTGACGAACGTTGTGGTGCCGTGGTGTGTCGGTGATTGGCTGTGTGTTTACGCGCGGATGCGCCGCGCTCCGAGCAACGCCGCCGCTGCGACAGCGACGATCAAGATGCCTCCGCTGAAGACATTGGTTACCCAAGACGCGATGCCGAGCAGCTGCAGGCCAGTTGTGCCGACGGCGAGGAGCAGAGCCCCCACGACGGTGCCGACTGGGTTGAATCGGCCGGGGGTCAGCGTGGCTGCTCCCAGAAAGACCGATGCGTAAGCGGGAAGGAGGAAGGGATTTCCGAGGCCGGCTTGCGCCGCGCCACTTTGGCCCACCAGCACTATTCCGGCGATGGCCGCCGCGAGCGCTGAGATCACGAGCGCCGTAACTCGCACTCGTGTCACTCGCACGCCGACCAGTCGAGCGGCCTCTCGGCCCTCTCCAGTGAAATACAGCGAACGGCCGCTCGGCGTGTGCTGCAGGACGTACCAGACGATGACGAGCAGCAGGATTGTGAACCAGAACGGCAGCCCTACTCCGAAGAAGCGAGCGCTGATCGCCGCGTCAAGAGGTGAGGCTGGCAGCGCAAGCGACTGAGAGTTGCTGACTGCGGACGAGAGGCCGTCGAGCAGCGTTCCCATGGCGAGGGTGACGATCAGTGCGTTGGCCTTCACTCGGACGATGAAGAGTGAGTTCACCAGCCCGATGAGCACGCCGGCGATGAGTGTCACGATCGCCGCGATCTGCCAGCCGAGGCGCTCCGGTGCGGAGAGCTGAGTGAAAAGGACACCGCAGAAGCTCACGACGCCTGCTATCGAGAGATCCAGGTCCCCTGCTGCGAGCACGACAGTTAGTCCCAACCCGATGATCAGCAATACCGACTGAGTGGTCAGGATTGTCTGCAGGTTGCCGACCGTGAAGAAGGTCGCGGGGCGCGCGACTGAGAAGAGGACGATCAACGCGGCCACGGCGAGAACGACGACGTATCGTTCCAAGAAGTCGGTCAGCGTCCTCCCTCGGGGGGACGCGATGCTCGGTGAAGCAGTCAAGAGTGATCCTCGGTCTACTTGCGCGACAGTGCGCTGCCAAGGACGATATGCAGAGGTCGGCCACGTCGTCTGTGGCAAGAAGTGAAAGTCGATGGCGATGAGTGAAGTGGGCGAGGCATACCTCCGCGGCACAAGTCGCGGATTGCCGCCCGGGCAGGACTACGACTATTTCTGCGAGTCCATCTGCGAGGTGTACGTCGGTGTCCTGCCCCAACGTCCCGACCACGAGTACCCCGCAGATTTTGCGCTTTACGATCTCGGAGCCACACGACTGGGTCTCCTCTCCGCTCCTGGGGGGCCTGCGGTGCGGGATAGGCATTCCCTCAGCCAGAGCCCGGATGACGGGATATTCCTCAACTTCAGCCGTTCGAGTTGGGAGCTCGAGCATCTCGGCCGTCAATGGACGGTGCCCGCCGGAACGCCGTGGCTTCTCGACAACAGCGAGTCCTACCGTCTGACGTTCGATCCCACCCGCCGAATGTCCCTCTATACGATTCGGTTCCCGCGCGCATCGCTAGGCGATCCAGGCTCCGGCGATGTCCGAAGAATCAATGACCGGATTACGACTACAGAGGCCGGACGTCATTTCACCGCGCAGGCGGGTCTGCTCGCAGCCATGGTGGATCTGCACCAGCTGGATACGGCGTCCGCCATGGCTGGAGCCCTGGTCGGCCTTGTGAATGCTGTGGCTGGTGCGGGTGACGAACACCCCGTCGATCGGCTGGGAGTGTTCAAGCTGGCCGCACGGTCGCAACTGACCAATCCCGCGTACACGATCGCCTCGCTCGCCAGGGACTTCAGCTGCTCCATCCGCACCATCCAGACCGCGTTCGGAGAACGGGGCGAGACGTTCTCAGACTGGTTCGCGGTCGAGCGGCTCGAGCTGGCGCGCGAGCGTCTCGCCAGTGCTGCATGGAGCTCGCGGAGCATTGCGCAAATTGCGACGTCGGTCGGGTTCGCCGACGTCTCGACCTTCCATCGCCACTTCCGCTCCAGGTTCGGAACTACTCCCGCCAAGCTGCGCTGACAGCAATCAAGACGTGTCGGCGCAACGCCGCGGGGCACGCATCCATGTGAATTTCGCTTCAACGGAAATCTCCCAGTCGAAAATCTGAGCCCGTCTTAGACTCCCGACGCGCGCCGTTCTCGGCGCCGACGGACACTCGACGAAGAGGACAACGATGAACTCCGAAAATCTGGCCGATGCGATCTCGAGAGTCGGCAGCCCTGTCGAATTGCTCCGCAATCAGGACTGGCCATCCGTGACGTTCCCCATCCAGCCTGAGTTCACGAACTGGCGTGACGAGCAGCGGGCCTGGCGGACTGGCGTAGCACTGATGGATCAGTCTCACCACATGACGCAGCTCTTCCTCTGGGGCAGCGACCTTATCGCGCTGCTGTCGTCCATCTCTCCGAACACCTTCGCGACGTTCCGGCCGGGCGTGGCGAAGCAATTGATCGCCGTCAACAAGGATGGGTTCCTCATCGGCGACGGCATTCTGTTCTACAACTCAGAGGAAGCCGAGGGGCTGGTGCTCATCGGCCACCATCTCCTCATCGATTGGGTGCGATACAACGCCGAGAAGGCTGAAGCGTCGGGGAGCGATGTCCATCACCGACTCGAGGCCAACTCGAACATGCGTGAGGGAGACCCCACCTATTTCCGATACGAGCTCCAAGGTCCCGACGCGGAACTGGTGATGGAGAAGCTGTTCGGCGGTCCCGTCCCGGCCGTCAAGTTCTTTCACATTGCCGACTTCACCATCGCGGGCAAGCGCATCAAAGCGCTGAGGCATGGCATGGCCGGCCAGCCGGGTTTCGAGTTCTATGGCGCCTACGCCGACGGGCCTACAATCGCCGAAGCGATGATGAAAGCGGGTGCCGAATTCGATATTCGCCGGGTGGGCGCGAAGGCGTATTCCGCTTCTCCCCTCGAATCAGGCTGGATCCCGACTCCGTTCCCCGCCATCTGGGACGAGGACTTTGACGAGTACAGACAGTGGCTTCCCGCGACACGCGCCGGATCCATTGCGGGCTCGCTTTATTCGACCGACGTACACGACTTCTACATGACTCCGTTCGATCTCGACCTCGGACGATCGGTGAAATTCGATCACGAATTTCACGGTCGTGAGGCGCTGGAGAAGATCGCCGCGAGTCCGAAGCGTCGGAAAGTGACTCTTCTCTGGAACGCCGAAGACGTGGCCAGCATCGTCCGATCCCAGGTCGAGCCAGGAGTGCCCGCGAAGTTCCTCGACTTCCCCAAGGCGCGTTATGGACTGTTTCAGATGGACGCCGTCGAGCTGGAGGGAACCCTCGTGGGCATTTCCACCGACGCGGGGTACATCGCGTATGACCAGATGTACATGTCGCTCGCCACTGTCGATATCGATCTCCCGGAGGGCACAGTTGTGGACGTCGTATGGGGCGAGAGCCCGGTTTCGCTGAAGCCTCAGGTAGATCAGAATCACCGTCAGGTGAAGATTCGCGCAACGGTCGCTCCGGCGCCTTACCACGACTACGCACGGTCCGTTTATCGCGCCAACTAGGAATGCGGGCCGTTCCGCTGGGAACGGCCCGCATCCGGATCTCGGGGTGAGTCTTGGCGCATAGATCGAATGGGGTCTCGGCGTTGAGTCGGGCGGTCCAAGTGCTGGACACTTTCAGCCCTGACGCGCCCACCCAGACTCTGAAGGAGATATCGCAGCGTTCTGCTCTTCCCACATCCACAGCGCATCGAGTTGTCGGCGATCTCGTGGACAACGGGCTGTTGGAACGTCTGGCGGACCGCACCTACCGTGTGGGTAATCGGCTCTGGGAGCTAGGTAGTCGGACCCCCGGTGCGGTGGGCCTCCGCGAGATAGCCATGCCATACATTCACGGGGTACAGGCGCGGGTTCGGCAGCACACCCAGCTCTTGATTCGCGCTGATCTCGACGTTCTCGTCGTGGATCGGCTCTCCGCACGCGATGCCATCGTCAACGCATCGATCATCGGCGGTCGGCACCCGTTGCAACACTCCTCCAGCGGAATCGTGCTCCTAGCGTTTGCGCAAGACGACGCGGTCGAACGAATTCTCGAACGTGGTCTCAAGCCGGTGACCGCCTCGGGCATCCAGAGCCGCAGTGAACTGGTCGAGGTGTTGGCTCGCGTGCGCCACGACGGATTCGCGGTGTCTGAGGGATACCTGCACCCCACGTCTCGCGGAATCGCAGCGCCCGTGCGCGGTGCGCAGGATGTCGTCGTCGGCGCGATAGGCGTGGTCGTGCCGAACAATGGGAGTGACGTTGCAGAGATATCGGTGCTGCTGAGGCATGCGGCGCAACGAATCTCCGACGACCTTCTTCGCTGCTACCTTCCGCCGGAGCATCCCGATGCCCGACCTGGCGGATCGTTTCGCCAGATGGTGCGATCATCCGAACAGTCCATGGAGTTCCTTGCTCATCACGACGGTTTCTCGCAAGCGGAGTGAGCGGCCTCGGCGGCGGCGCCATAGGGGCCGACTCGACCGACTTTGCATGTTGCGAATCGATCAGATGCCCTCGTTGACCGCCGGCATGCCTATCGATACCTTTCCCCGTATCCGGAACCACGCTCTACAACCTCCGCGGACGTGTACTCCCCAAGAAAGGCAAAGCTGCCCATGAACACCTGGTTATGGGGACCGCTTGAAGACTCGACCAGATCGGCCAGTAAGTGATTCCCGAGCGACGCACCCTTAACGCGGTGCTGTCCAACATGGGCTACGAGGTGCTGCCGTTCAAGGCCACCGAGGACAACGTCGTGAAGTTCGTCCCCAAGTCAGTGCGTCTGACGGTCACCGCCTCTCCCCCCAAGGGCATCGAGGCGACCATCGCCTTGGCCGAGAAGTTGGCTGGACACGGCTACTCGGTCGCCCCGCACCTCTCGGCGAAGATGATCCGCGACAAGGTGCAGCTCGGAGAGTTCGTCCAGCGGTTGAAGGCCGTCGGCATCGACAGCGTCTTCGTCGTGGGCGGCGACGCTGAGGAGCCGGCCGGCGAGTACACGGATGCGCTCTCGCTGCTCAAGTCCCTCGACTCCATCGGGCACGAGTTCACCTCGATCGGGATCGGCGGCTATCCGGAAGGGCACCACTTCATCCCGCAGGACGGACTGGACGCCGCCCTCAACGAGAAGGCCCAGCTCGCGACCTACATCGCGACCCAGATCTGCTACGACGCTCCCGCGATCATCTCCTGGGCCCGTCGCATCAAGTCCGAGGGCGTCGACCTGCCCATCCGCGTCGGCATGCCGGGCGCCGTCAGCCGCGAGAAGCTCCTGCGCATCTCCCTCGCCTCGGGCGTCGGCGACTCGCTCAAGTTCCTGCAGAAGCAGAAGGGCATGTTCTGGCGCTTCTTCGTGCCGGGCGGCTACAGCCCGAACAAGCTGATCCGCGGCCTCAAGCCGGCCATCGGCGCTGCGGACAACAACCTGCAGGACTTCCACATCTTCACCTTCAACGAACTGGAAGGCACCGAAGCCTGGCGCAAGCAGATGCTCCAGCGCTACCCATCACAGGCTTCCTGACCACGCGTCAGGGGATCAAGGAGCACATCGTGTCACTCGCCGCACCGGCCAGCACTCCGGCCGCATCTCCGGCCAGCAATCCGAAGGCAGCCACCTCGCAGCCATCGGACAACACCGGCCGCCTCATCATCACCGGAGCGGACCGCCCGGGGATCGTCGCCACGGTCTCCTCCACGATGCAGGAGTTCGGCGCCAACATCGTCTCCCTCGACCAGTTCTCCACCGACGCGGAGGGCGGCAACTTCTTCCAGCGCACCGTCTTCGACCTGCCCGACTTCCGCGCTCGGCGCCCCGAGCTGGAGAAGGCGCTCGACGAGCGCCTGGGCGATGCCCTCGGCCTCACCTGGACCCTCACCTCCGCCAAGCAGCGCAAGCGGGTGGCGATCTTCGCCTCGAAGTCGGATCACTGCCTGCTCGAGCTGCTCTGGCGCCACCGCCGCGGCGAGCTCGACATGGACGTGGCGATGGTCGTCTCCAACCACTCCGACCTCGCCGAAGACGTCCGTCAATTCGGCATCCCCTTCTTCCACGTCCCCGTGAGCGGCGACAAGAAGCAGGCAGAGGCAGAGCACCTGCGCCTGCTGCAGGGCAACGTCGACCTCGTCGTGCTCGCCCGCTACATGCAGATCATCTCCGACGACTTCCTGCAGAACGTCGGCGCACCCGTCATCAACATCCACCACTCCTTCCTTCCGGCCTTCATCGGCGCCGGCCCCTATCTGAAGGCGAAGGAGCGCGGGGTGAAGCTCATCGGCGCCACCGCGCACTACGTCACCAAGGACCTCGACGAGGGGCCGATCATCGAGCAGGACGTGGCCCGCGTCACGCACGCCCAGTCCGCGGCTGACATGGCCCGCTACGGCGCCGATGTCGAGCGTCAGGTGCTGGCGCGTGCGGTGCAGTGGCACTGCGAGGACCGCGTCATCCGCGACGGCAACACCACCGTCGTCTTCCGATGAGGAACTTCCGATGACCGCGCAGCTGATCGACGGCACCCGGATCGCCCGCGAGGTCCGCGCCCGGGTCGCCGCCGAGGTGGCCGAGTTCCGCGAACGCACCGGCGTCATCCCCGGGCTCGCCACCATCCTGGTCGGGGAGGATCCCGCGAGCGAGGTGTACGTGCGCAACAAGCGGCGCCTCGCCGTCGAGACGGGGATGGCCGATCTGCATCGCCACCTCGACGCCGACGTGACCCAGCCGGCGGTCGCGGCGATCATCGAGGAGCTCGCTCACGACGATGCCGTCTCCGGCATCCTGCTCCAGCTGCCGCTCCCCCAGCACTTGGAGAGCGGTCCGCTGATCGACCTGATCCCCGCGCTCAAGGACGTCGACGGCCTCACCACGCTCAGCGCCGGCCTGCTCGCCCGCGGCCGCCCCGGCCTGCGCCCCTGCACCCCCAGCGGCGTGATCACCCTCATCGACTCCACCGGCATCTCACTGGAGGGGCTGAATGCCGTGGTCGTCGGCCGCTCCGAGCTGGTCGGCGGACCGATGAGCCGCCTGCTCCTTGAGCGCAACGCCACCGTGACCACCGCGCACTCCCGCACCCGCGACCTCGTGGCCGTCGCCTCCGAGGCCGATGTGCTCATCGCGGCCGCCGGGGTGCCCCACCTCATCGGCCCCGAACACGTGAAACCGGGCGCCATCGTCATCGACGTCGGCATCCATCGCACCGAGTCCGGCCTCATCGGAGACGTCCGCTTCGACGAGGTCAGCCCCATCGCCGGCTGGCTCACCCCGGTTCCAGGCGGAGTCGGCCCGATGACCATCGCCACCCTCCTCGCCAACACCGTCACCGCCGCGCGCATGCGGGCGGATCAGCGAATGCTGACCCGGCTCGGACCATAAAAGAGATCCGAATTCCCTAGCGGCCCAAGTGGCTTCCGACCGCCTTCACATCCAGAAGGAGCATTCGACCGGCCTCGGTGCTCGCTCGCTCCCATCCTTGGGTCAGGTTTGAAGGCGACTTCGGGAGGGCTTGCTTGCGCTCGGGCCCGTTGACAGAGCCTGGGGACCATCCTGCATCCCCCAAGTCACAGACAGTCATTCAGGCCCTGTTCAAGGCTGGACTATGAGGTGGGACTGTTGGCGGTATTCAGGGGGTGCGCAGTGCCTCAGATTCGATGATGGCGGCGACTGCGGTGGGGTCGGAGACCATTGCGGAGTGTCCCGCACGAAGTCTGTATACGGTGCTCGCCCGTTCGGCCATGCGTTGCTGAACAGATGGAAGGATTGCCTGATCGAGGTCGCAGATCACGTATGCCGCCGGATGCGTCTTCCACGGGGTGTTCGTGACGGGCGCGTAAACGGTGCTGCGGTGTTCAGCGGTCATCCGGTTGAGGAAAGTCTCTGTCTGGGCTGAGGGGACATCGTTGTAGAACGCGGTTCGGCTGGCGTCGGCCGGCATTCGGATGTAGTCACCGTCCTTCTCGAAAGCGTCGTCACCGGATCCGGAGCCTTCAGTGGAGCCGTTCATAGCCATGCAGGTCTCGCCGGTGTCGAGGAGGAAGGCTGCGAGGTAAAGGAGTCGGGCGGCGGGTACGCCCGGAGTGAGAGCTTGGTTGAGTACGGCGCCGCCATATGAGTGAGCGACCAGGAGAGGCGGTCGGTCAAGGTTGATGAGGTGGTCTCGCAGGTACTGGGCGTGACCGGAGAGTGTGGGGTCGCCCGCAGTGCGGCCGACGCCGGGTAGGTCGATGGCTGTGATGTCGTAGCCACGGTCGCGCAGTTGCTCCGTGACTACATCCCAGACCCATGCGCCATGCCAGGCGCCGTGGATAAGAACGATGGGTGGCGGGGTCATAGGGGGTTCGCTTCGAGTTGGTTGGACCGACGAGGCGACGGGTCCACCTTGGACCCGCCGCGTCGTGTTGACGGCTACTGGACGTAGAACAGGGCCTGCGAGTCTGCCGAGTCGGCGTCCTTGGTGGTCACAACTGTGTTCTTGAGCAGCAGGGACGCTTCGATCTTGGAGGTGTCTCCGTCGAAGTAGGCCTTCGCGAACTGGATCGCCATGGAGCCTTCCTCTGCTGCGGGCTGTACGACGAGCGCGTCGATTTCACCCTTCTTGAGTCGGTCAACCTCGGCCGGCGACGCGTCGTAGCCGATGACCTGGACGGAGTCGTCGGATCCGACTGCGGCAGCGATTCCTTCGACGTTGGGCTCGACGATGCCGAACAGTCCAGCGAGATCGGGGTGGGCGACCTTAAGGGACTTGGCGACTGTCTGTGACTGTCCTGCGTCGAAGCCGGCGTATTCGTTGGCGACTACCTTGATGTCGGGGTAGTCGGCGGTGAGCTTGGCCAGGAAGCCCTTCTGTCGCAGCTGGTCGGTGGTTGCGGCGGCATCTAGTCCGACGACGCCTACTTCACCGCTGCCGCCGAGGGCTTCGCCGAGGAACTCGGCTGCCGCTTCGCCGCCTTGTTCGTTGTCGGAGGTTATGGCGCTGACGAGCTTGGTGCCGTCGGCGGCGTTGGTGTCGACGGTGATGACGGGGATGCCTGCTGCGATGCAGCGGTCGATGGCGGGCTTGAGGGCTGCGGGGTCGGTTGGGGAGATGATGAGCAGGTCGGGCTTCTTGCCGCACACTGCGTCGACCACGGGGGTCTGGGCTGCGGGGGTGAACTCCGCGGCGCCTTGATATTCGAAGTTGATGCCCTGCTTCTTGGCTTCGTCTTCGGCGCCCTTGCGGAGGGTTTCGTAGAAAGCGATGCCTGTCATGCCGGGGACGTAGACGACGGTCTTGGTGCCGGAGTCGTCTCCGCCTGCGCCGGCGGTGGCTCCTCCTGAGGAGCAGCCGGCGAGGAGCCCGACTGCTGTTACGACGACGAGTGCGGCGCTGAGCTTGTGCTTGGTGCTGTGTCTCATGGTGTGTCTCCCTTGACGTGATGGGTGTGAATGGTGCTGTGGGTGGGCTGTGTTGGCCGCGGAGCTGGGTGCGGGGTCACCGCTTGGCTGCGCGCAGTTCCTTCTGCTGATCGAGGAAGACGGCTGTGATGAGCACAACTCCGACGGTGATGACCTGCCAGAACGGCGGGACCTGGATGATGATCAGGCCGGTGAGCAGGACGGTGACGATGGCGGCTCCGAGGACGGTTCCGAAGATGGTTCCTCGTCCGCCGTAGAGGGAGGCGCCTCCGATGACGACGGTGGCGATGGCTTGAAGTTCGGCGTTCGCTCCTGCCGTTGGCGAGGCGGAGGCGAGACGGCCCATGGCGATGATCGCCGCAAGTCCGGCGAGTGCTCCGGAGATCGCGTACACGGCGACGAGGTGGCGGCGGTCGTTGATTCCGGCTCGAACGACAGCGTCGGGGTTGTCTCCGAGCATGTAGGTGCGCTCTCCGAAGCGGGTCTGGGAGAGGACATAGATGGCGACGGCGACGACGATTGCGGTGACGATGACTGGGACCGGGATCCAGCCGAGGATGTTGTAGTTGCCGGCTGTTCCAATGGCGGTGGGGATGCCTGATAGTGACTGCCCGTTGGTGAGCAGGTAGGAGGCTCCGGAGCAGACGCCGAGCATGCCGAGGGTGGCGACGAAGGCGGGGATGCGCAGGAAGGCGATGAGGAGTCCGTTGATGATGCCGACCAGCAGTCCGGTGCCGATGGCGAGCGCAGCGCCGATGAGGGCGGAAGGGACTTCGCCGACGCTCTCATAGGGTGCGAGGACTCCGGTCATGAAGGCTCCGGCGACCATGCCGGACAGGCTGAGGTTGGCGCCTACTGAGAGGTCGATGCCGCGGGAGATGATGACGAAGGTCTGCCCGAGGCCGAGCAGAAGGATCTGGGTCATGGTGGTGCTGGTGTTCAGCCAGTTCGCCTGGGTCAGGAAGTAGGGCGACAGGATGGTGAAGAGGATGCAGATGGCGAGTAGCACACCTGCTGTGAGGGCGTTTCGTGAGCGTCCGATTCGTGTCCCGTAGGCGCTGAGGCGGGTGGTGGCTGTCTGCGGCGCGGCGGTGGTGGCGGTCACAGGGTGTTCCTTTCGAGGTTCTCGGAGGACCGGTCCTGCACGATGGCGCCGGTGATGTAGCCGATAAGGGTCTCGGCGTCGAGTTCGCGGGCGTCGAGTTCCGCGACGATGCGGCCGAGTCGGAGGACGAAGATTCGGTCGCAGACGGCGAGTACGTCCTTCATCTGGTGGCTGATGAAGATGACTCCGATGCCGGATTCGGCGACGCGTGTAATCAGTTGGAGCACTTCGGCCTGCTGCGCTACTCCGAGTGCGCTGGTGGGCTCGTCGAGGAGGAGCACCCGTTCGCACCAGGATGCCGCGCGGGCGATGGCGAGCGTCTGTCGTTGTCCGCCGGAGAGGTTGCGGACCTCGACGTCGACGCTGGGCAGGTTGGTCTTGAGTCGGGCGAGTTCTGAGATGACCTTCGAGCGCATCGCTGGGCGGTCTAGTCGGCGGAAGACCGTTCCGCTCACGCCAGTTCGAAGGACCTCCTTGCCGAGGAAGAAGTTGGAGACGACGTCTCGCTGGGGGGCGAGTGCGAGGTCCTGGTAGACGGCGCTGACTCCGTGCTCCCGAGCGACGTGGGGTGTGGTGAAGGTCACTTCTTCGCCGTCGGCCACGATGTGCCCGCTGGTTGGCTGGAGGGCCCCGGAGAGGATCTTCAACAGCGTGGACTTTCCAGCGCCGTTGTCGCCGACAAGGCCGACTACTTCTCCGGCCTTGACGTCGAAGTTGACATTGGAGAGGGCGTTCACCCCTCCGAATGTTCGGGAAATCTCGCGAACCTCAAGCGACATCAGCGTCTCTCCATTCGTGCGCCTGGCGCACACATAATCACAGCGCGAACAAAACCTAGATAGCTCGATCTTGCTTGTCAAGCGTGCCGACACGGTGTCGCTTCCGTTGACGCCGTCTCAATACCGACCTACAGTGCTGATCACCTAGCGCGCAACTGTGCGCTGTACGCACACAAAGAAGCGACGGACATGACCCAGACAGATCAGCGCGTCGTCGCGCGCCCCCGCCGCAGCGGCCTCATCGGCTGGGGCATCGGGTATTCATTGAGCCCGCAGCTGCACCAGGCCGAGGCGGCGGCACTTGGCCTCGATCTCAGCTACGACATCTTCGACGTGCGCGAGCTCGGCATTGACGACGAGGCGGTCGGCTCGTTGATGCTCGATCTGCGAGATGAGGGTGTTGCTGGATACAACGTCACCTACCCGTACAAACGCATCGCATTCGAAACCGTCGCAGTGGCGGATGACCTGTCGTCCGCGCTGGAAGCAGTGAACACGGTCGTCTTCGACGAGGACGGCGCCGCGCACGGCTACAACACGGACGCAGGCGGCTTCGGTGCGGGTCTCGACGAGGTGCTCACGGCCGAGGACTACGGACACGTCATTCAGTTCGGTGCTGGCGGGGCCGGCTCGGCCACCGCATATGCCGTACTCAGACGTGGAGCGTCTCAGCTGACGATCGTCGATCCGAACACCGACCGCGCCTCCCATCTCATCCGCCAGCTAGCACCCCTGTTCCCAACCGCGCGGATCGACTCCGCAACCAGCGACGACCTGGGCTCCGTCCTTCCCACCGTCGCAGGTGTAGTGAACGCGTCGCCTGTGGGTTCCGTGAACTCACCCGGATCAGTCCTCACGAAAGACCAGCTGAAGCCGTCGATGTGGGTGGCCGACGTGGTCTACCGGCCTCTTCGCACGAAGCTGATCGAACTGGCCGAATCGCAGGGTTCACGCGTGGTGGACGGCGGCCGGATGTTCGTCCATCAGGCTGCGATGGCTTTCGAGCTGATCAATGATCTTCCAGCCGATACCGACCGCATGCGGGCACACTTCGTCCGTCTCATCAACGATCTTGAGGGGCACTGATGCACACATCAATCGCCACGGTCTGCCTCAGCGGGACACTGGAGCAGAAGTTGCACGCAGTCGCCGCCGCAGGCTTCGACGGCGTCGAACTGTTCGAGAACGACTTGATCGCCAGCACCCTGTCCATCGAGGCCATCCGAGCCATGACCGAAGACCTCGGCCTATCCATCGACCTCTACCAGCCCCTTCGGGATGTCGAGGGGGTGCCAGAGGAGAAGTGGTCAGCCACTCTCGCCCGGGCCTCTGCCAAGTTCAGACTGGCCGCTTCCCTTGGCGCTCCGACAGTCCTAGTGTGCTCAAGCGTCCGCTCGGACACAGTTCAGGACGATGCGGTTATCGTGCGGCAGCTCCGTGCGCTCGGCGACGAGGCAAACCGCGCCGGCGTCACGATTGCCTACGAGGCACTCGCCTGGGGCAGACATGTCTCGACATGGGACCATGCGTGGCGTCTCGTTGAGGCCGCCGATCATCCTGCCGTAGGTCTGTGCCTGGATAGCTTCCACATTCTCTCCCTCGGCTCAGACCCGTCCGCGATAGCGCAGATACCGGGCGAGAAGATCCTGTTCTGCCAACTCGCTGACGCACCGTCGATGCAGCTCGACGTGCTGTCATGGAGCCGACACCATCGAGTCTTTCCCGGCCAGGGAGATTTCGACCTTGTGCCCTTCATGCGGGCGCTCCTCGCCACTGGGTACGACGGTCCGCTGTCCATCGAAGTGTTCAACGATGTCTTCCGCCAAATCGACCCTGTCGCCAACGCGATCGATGCGCGCCGCTCGCTCCTGAATCTTCAGAACGCGGTAGCCAACGCCATCGAGCTCACAGGTGGGGAGCCGCCAGCAGGGCTCACCCGCGTCACGCACAGTCGCCCGGCGGAGGACTTCTCGTTCGTCGAACTCGCCGCAAGCCCAGGCCAGGAACTGCCCGCCGTACTCATCTCACTGGGTTTTCGGTTCCGCGGCCGGCATCGCACGAAACCCCTGACTCTGTACACCCAGGGTGTCATCCGCCTGGTACTCAACGAGGCAGCCGCTCAGGACCTCGGCTCCATCGTGGGGATTGGTTTCGAGGTCCCCTCCGTTGACGCCGCCTCCCAGCGCGCGACGGATCTGCTCGCAATGGAGGTGAACCGCTCAACAGATGCGGGCGAAGAGCTGCTTCGCGTGTTCCGGGCGCCCGACGGCACGGAAGTCAGCTTCGCCGCCGAGTGCCTCACGGGAGATCCCGGATGGGTCGCCGAGTTCGTCGGAGGCGAGCCCGCTGCGCGCACTGCGCCGCTAGACGGGGTCCACCACCTGGAGCAGATTGACCACGTATCCCTCGCCCAGCCCTGGCAGCACTTCGACGAGGCGGTGCTCTTCTACAAGTCGCTCCTCGGCCTGCGCCCACTGTCGAGCACCGATGTGGCCGACGCTCACGGCCTTATTCGGAGTCAGGTCATGCAGACCGGCAGCGGAACAGTCACCGTCGTTATGAATGTGCTTCCGGCGGCCCCGGCGAACGCGAAGGACATCGCCGATCAATACGCCGACCACATCGCATTCCAGACACCGGACCTCAGAGGATTGGCGAGGGCGCTCCAGAGCGAGGGGGTGCCGATGCTTCATATCCCCGCGAACTACTACGACGACCTCGAAGCGCGTTTCGACATCACCCGAGCCGAACGTCTTGAACTTCAGGCGCTCAACGTCCTGTACGACGAAGACGAACGAGGCACCTTCCTCCAGGCCTACACGATCCCGGTGGGCAAGGTTTTCGTCGAGCTTGTCCAGCGAGACCGATACTCCGGTTTTGGTGCCGCCAACTCCTCCGTACGGCGGGCAGCACAGAGCATGGCAACGCAACTCGGCCGATGACGCTGACAGCTCAGGTGCCAGGCCTCCGATAGCCGAGCAGTTCCGCTTCAATGCTCGCAGCAGCCCGTCGGATGGGTGGAACGTACAGTTCAGCGAGGTCGGAGATCGAGCTTCGCGCCGCGTGGGCTGACACGTTGATAGCGGCGATGACCTCTCCGCGTCTATCCCGAACCGGCACCGCCACACCACGCAGCCCCTCCTCCAGCTCCTTGTCAACAGTTGCCCAGCCGCGCTCAGCAGTGGCTTCGATCTCGGCTCGGAGCTCGTCCAGCGACCGCACCGTCCGCTCGACGCGTCGACTCCCTTTCAGACGCTCCAGGTAGCCCTCTATCTCAGCGGCCGACCGGCCGGACAGCAGCACTCGCCCCATCGAGGTTGCATGCGCCCGAAACCTCGTTCCGACGTTGATCTGGACTGAGCTGAGGCGTGTGCTTGTAGCGAGGTCGAGGTAGACGATGTCGTCACCATCGAGGACCGTAAGTGAAGCCGTCTCCCCCAGCTCGTGCGCGATCTCCTGGAGGTGCGGACGCGCAATTTCCACCAGCGACATTCCCGATAGATACGCGTAGCCCAACTGAAGGACCCGCGGAGTGAGTAGGAACTCACGGCCTTCAAACTTCACGTAGCCAAGGTCCCGCAGGGTCAGCAGCACGCGCCTTACCGTGGCGCGATCCAGCCCCGTGACGCCTGCCACCTCACTGAGAGATTGTCGCGGGTGCGCTTCGTCAAAGGCGCTAATTACCGCGAGCCCGCGTTCAAGTGAACGAATGAAGTGCGGCTGACGAGCTTGCGGATCTTCGGTCGACATAAGGCTCCCAGTGTGCGGTGTGCGCACAATCTATCAGCAGGCGCATGCGTGAACGCATGGTCCCGCCCCGGATGTCCGCCAGTACCGCGCATCTACTCGTCCCCCGACGGGACTCGTCTGCATCGTCCAAATCAGAAGGGAACGCATGATAAGGGAATGGTCGTGGGCGTGACGGCCACCATCTTGCTACTGGGATCCGTCGATACAACTTCAACCTGGATAGAACCTTTTAGTTGACTACAGAATGTTGTAGAGCGACTATGCCGTAGCCGCCCAGGTCGGCCGTAATCGTGCACATTTCGTGCACAACTCCCCACGTCACGTCACGTCACGTCCCGGTCGAGGCCGCCCGACCTGATCCAGCAAGGCCGAAACTCTGCAGATCGGAGCCCTACTCCCTTACACCTGGGGCTCGAATCGCCCTCCGGAGGCAGGGCCTCAGCACGCTAGATGCGCTCAACCGCGCCGGCCCAGACCCACGCATCCCGCTTCGTGCCGTCACCAACGCTCCAGTACACATGCACGGCTCTGCTATTCCACTCCCGAGCCGAACCGAAGACCTTCGCTAGCGTTCCGTCGCCAAAGGGCATCCAAGCGGAGACTTCGTAGAAAGCAGTCGCTGGCCTGATCGGATCGCGCTCTAAGTCGAGCTGCGCGGGGGTGAGACCGACGGGCTTGGTTGTTCGGATCTCTGCCGCCTTGTTTGACTGGTACGTCTGCAGCGCATCACCGTAGCGCTTGTTACTCCCCATCGCGCTATTCGAACATACTTTCGAACGATGATCCAAGGCCAAGAGCGTGGCGGAAGTGCGATGTATACGGCAACATCCCTTCATGGCGCATATCAGTGTGTGGTGGCCGAAGCTCTCACCCGAGACTCAAGAGCGCCTCCGGAACAACGAGGGCAAGCCGTTGCCGATGGATTTGCTCCTCGAGGTCACCGCTGCTGGCGGACCAGCGGGCTCTTCCACCTGGTGGTCACCACTCCCAGATGACCCCGAGGTGGACGGCGGAGGAGCATACTTCGGTCCGAAGCCTCAGCGACCGCCGATCTAGTCGCCGCCTAGCGAGCTATCAACGTTCGAGGCCGTCGTCACGCTCACGTCGCGGAGACGTCGGACGTCGACTGGATGGGCCGCGATGCTCCTGCGGACCGTCCTCAAGCGACAAAACTCCCGGATAGTCCAGCGCCGCGAGCCTTCTAGCGTTCGCGCTGCGGGCCTCCCCGTCGATCGTCTTCGATTCATGAGTAGGCACAAGCTCAGAGAGGACCGCGTTCATCGGTTGTGGACCCGAGGGGCCGTTGAGGCGCGCTGGTGCCTTGAGTTCAGCCGACTCGGCCTTAGCGATGACCGAGGCACGCGTCTCGAGGTGCTGTGCATCCGACCGCTCCCGTTGTGCGCGAATGTTAGAGATGCCAGACCGAAAACGAGCGACCTGTTCGACGCTCTGCACAACGGCTCCCGCCGCCACCCGTGTTTGCACATCGATCGACTCGACGACTCCGTCGCTCTCGTCCACCGCGTCTCCTAATCACGCCCGTTGGAATGGTCTCGGGCGGTCTGCGCTCGTCGCGCTGCGTCGAAGCTCGGTCGGATAGGACGCCCAGGTCCAGCCCCGAGCGCGGCCTGCGACTCAGCCGAAGGGGTCGCATTGTCAGGCATCAGAACGGGTGGGAGTTCGTCACGGAGGCGGACCACGTGCTGACGCATGGTGTCAGCAAGCTCCTTTGCACGAACAGCTTCACCTGCGGCTCGGTGCGCGTCCATGATCGCGACGGTGGTCCGACCCATCTGTTGAAGCAGCACGGCCGAGGCCGCACTCCCCTGGAGTCGGGGATCTGCCAGGAGCAGAAGTGAGGCCGCCGCGGCGATGGACTGCAACCCAGCTGGCCGAGGCTTGGATAGATGCGCGGGGATGTGGGCGCTTCGAGCTAACGACCGCGCCGTGGCGGCAAGGGGTCCAGGCACTCTCTCCGTGCGTGCCGACCAGGCGGCAAAGAGTCCGGACGCGTCCCGAGCGGCGTGAGCCCACGCCGAGCGATCGTCGACCGTGACGGAGCGAAGTTGTCGCCGCATCGTCTCTATGTCATTCGTGAACTGTGCCCATTGCCTCGGAGAGATCTCCTGCGCTTCGCGTCCCGCCCTCGACGGCGTGTATCTCCAGGGATTGCGGAACGTCGCTTGCCACTCCACGACCGCAGCTCCGGATGCTTCGGGAGAGTCGAGCCAGCCCTGCCGTAGCCTTGGCAGCGTCAGATCACGCGCGAGTCGGCCGCCTCCGAACCAGACGGGACGACTATCGCCCGAAGGACGGATGGCTACCGAGTAGCCGGCAATCACATCGTCACGTCCAGCAGCGAAACGAGGACGAAGCATCACGTCGTGAGCATGAAGTCGACGGACGAACTCGGCCTCGTCGACGGAGGCTGTGGCGACCGCGCGCACGAAGCGCTCTAGACGATGGGAATCGATCTCGACCGCCCCGGTTCGAGCGGCCTGCTCGCGCTCGCCCGGCTTGACGCCGCGCTCACCGAGACCGCGCTCCCGCGACTCGAGGACCGAAAGTCCATGCTTCTTCTCAAGCTCTCGGCAAGCGTCCTGCGCCCGTCGGAAATCGTTGTGCGTAGAAGCCTTCGTGCCGTCCTCGCGAACCAGTGACAGGGCGATGTGCACATGGTCATTGCCCGTTGCGGAGAGGCCATGGCGAACGGCGACCCAACGGGTTGCCGCATGACCGGATGTCTCGCTGAATCCCATCTCGTCGATGAAGTCGCTCGCGATGGCGGCCCACCGCTCATCGGTCAGCTGGCCCTCGTCGGCATGGAGGGAGAGCGAGCAGTGCCAGACCGATGCGTCGATGCGCTGTCGAATGGGCTCTCCGCCATCGGGATCCTGCACCGTGATCAGCCGGGTGACCTCGACGCCGAACTCGCGCCTCGGCTGATCGAGGTCAGCGGCAACGGCAAGCGCCGTCTCACGGTCGAGGACGTCGTAACCGAACAGTGTCACCGTCGCCGAATCGCCGGCGACGATGTGCTGCTCATCGTGCTCGTTGCGCCGCCCATCACCCGCGAGGTAGACGAGCAGTCCGCCCATCTTCGCGCCGCGGGTGATGTTGGGGATCATGAGTCCTGGAGCTTTCGCAGCGCTGAATTCAGCTGCGCCACAATTCCGGAATAGTCCCGGTAGATGCGACCGGCCTCCTCGGGGAACGCCCGCTGCGCATTGGCCCACTTAGCCAGCTGATTCGTGTTGTTGGCGTGGTTTGCCAGGATCCGCCGGATCAAGAACAGCTCAGCGAGCGCCTTCTTGCGGAGGACAGGAGTCTCCGTTCTAGAGGCCATTGCTGCCTCTAGAACGAAGCGCGGAACTGAAACTCCAAGCTCAGCTGCGCGAGCGGCCAAAGCCTCGTCCTCCGCCACAGTGAGCTTAAGAACCCGCCGACGCACACGCGGTTCTTCGGAATTCTCACGTCGATGACGTCCGCCCTCCTCGGGGATGGAATCCACGATCACCTCCACGAGGTTCTGCCCAGCGCAGCGACCCCGCCGCCCGCGGGGCTTTCGACAAGTGTGCGCCGAGGCGAACGCGCAGTCCAGGTTTAGGGCACCTAAACCTATAGCTTGCTCCGCCAAACCCGCCCAGCACCCAGCTGCGGGACCCTGCGGACCCGTCCCTCGTCCTGATCGGATTCGACCTTCGGCCGAGGCCTTCATTGGCAACTTCGTTGCCTTCCGGCTCTCGGAGTGTATGCGCCGTGCTCGCTCCAGCAAGGGCGCTCCGCGTCGCTCCGCGATGCCGACAAACCCCACGTCGGCACCCTTGCCTCCACTGTGCGCGACGCAGCTTTCGTCTTCTGCCGAAAGGCAATTCATTGCGGGAGAAGGAGAAGAAAATGTCCCAGCAGCAACTAATCACCGTCTACATACGGCCGGGCGACCCCGACTGCATCGCCACCACAAAAGCGCTCAGCGCAGCGGGCCTCGAGTACGTAATCGTGGATCTATCTGCCCCGGGCGTCTCCATCCCGAGCGGACGCGAATTTCGTGTCGGCCAGCTTCCCCTCGTTACCGTGGGCGCCGCTCTTTGGGGTGGATATCGTCCCGACAAGATCGCGATTGTCGCCGCGATCAATCGTCGCCCGAAACACCGTGCCCCTGTCGACCCGGAGGACGGGCTCGATTGCGACTCCTGCCAATGAGCGAGCAGGTGCGGCAGCTGCTCACGCCGGAGCAGGTTGCGGCTGCGCTCAACATCACGACCGCGCAGCTGGCGGCATGGCGCGCGGCAGGCACCGGTCCCAATTACTTCAGCCTCCCTGAGGGCGTCATCCGCTACGGCCCGCGCCAGCTCGCCGACTGGATCAGGCGGGACATTCCGCTGTTCTGACCGGGTGCGTGACCCCGTCGGACAAGTCACATCGAGTAGGCGACGACCGGCTGAACGGAGTCGTCTCCGAAGAAAGTACGGATCGCATCGCCGGCTACGGCGAGAAGATTCCTTCCGGCCAGCGGGCCGACCGGGACATATTTGCTCGGCCCGCTGGCCATCGTCAGTTCGAGCCAAACCTGATCGCCGCCTGACTTCTCGATCTCCAGGTGAGGAGCGATTGACTCGATCCGGTCAGGGTTGATCCATTCGTCGCGCACCTGTCCAATCCCCTCGGAGGGGAAGTCGAAAACGACGAGCTGCAGGAAGTGGGACATGGGCGTTTCCTTTCGTAGGACTCCACCGTGTCCAAGACAGATGGCCGATTCGCTCGCGAACCGGCCATCTGTGGATAACGCGCCCTGATTTCAGGGCTGTGTGCGCTTTGCCTCTGAGCGGGCCTGCACGTCTTCGGCGATCTGAAGGGCCCGGGCCTCGCTGATTGCGGCCCAGTTTCGCGCGTAGGACTCTCTCCGTCTCTGGTAGCGAGCCTCCTGCGCGGCCCAGCGGAGCAGGAGCACGCGATGCCTCCTAGCCCAGTCAGCCTTCGCATCCCGGCTCTGCTTCTCGCGACGGATAGCCGCGAGCTCGCGGCCGATCCGCTTGGCAATGACACCATCCGGTGTCGCCTTGCTCATGCGCCGCCAGAATCGAGCCGCTTGCCGCGGGTCCGCATCCTGCACAGCCTCGAACCGCGGGGCCGGAAGAGCCGCGCGGTCCTCCGGCGACAGATACGACGGCCCAAACAGTCTGTCCGTTCGCGTCAACCGGCCGAAGGACCAAACGCCGTCGGTCCATGAAAGATGACCACCCATGGTCACTACCCCTCTCCTCAGTGCCTTTCGGCACCTGCGCCGCTTCGGGGCGCGCGGAACGGAGGCAAGGGGGAAGCGAAGCGGACTCGCGCAGCGACGCCGAAGGCGCCCTTGCCGCAGCGAGCACGGCACGTACCATCTACAGCCGAAATGCCCTGAGTCGCAGAACGCGATGGCTTCTGGATGGACAGGAGATCAGTACGTGGTGATAGTCAGCGCGTCGTCTCAGCACGGAATGGATCCGGCGCTGTCGGCACTGCGGAGCACCGAGCGTCGAAAGGCCTTCATGTTTGTCGATCGCCACCGGTGGCGCGTCGAGGCAGCGCTTGGGCCACACTGCTCTGGCGACTGCCGAAGGTGGACTGTCCGTGGCGGATGGGCACGACGGGCGCGTGAAGCGGCGGCCCTACGGCTACAGCCCACGGCCCACGGCCCACTATTGAGGCAGCCCGCCCGAATCCAGAGGTTGGCGAACAGTGCGTCGTTCAAGCCCAGCCGGCCGGGCAAGTTGAGGCTGCTTCTGAATACCTTTACCAGCCGCGCTCGGCCATGCGATGGGGTGCTGGGATGTCAGGCACGTTGATCCCGACCATAGCCACTCCCAGACCGCGCGATGCATCAGCGACGACTGAAGGATCATCGTAAAAGGTGGTCGCCTTGACGATTGCGGCAGCGCGCGGAGCTGGATCATCGGACTTGAAGATGCCCGAGCCGACGAACACTCCGTCAGCTCCGAGCTGCATCATCATGGCGGCGTCGGCCGGTGTCGCGATCCCGCCCGCAGTGAAGAGGACGACGGGCAGCTTTCCGCTGGCCGCAACCTCGCTGACAAGCTCGAAGGGAGCCTGGAGTTCCTTCGCTGCAACGTAAAGCTCATCGGGCTCGAGCGCTTGCAGAGCGCGGATCTGCCCCCGGATCTTTCGGATGTGACGAGTCGCTTCTGAGACGTCTCCGGTGCCCGCCTCTCCCTTTGAGCGGATCATGGCGGCGCCCTCGGTGATTCGGCGAAGGGCCTCACCGAGCGTGGTGGCACCACAGACGAATGGCACCTCGAACTTCCACTTGTCGATGTGGTTCGCATAGTCAGCGGGACTCAGAACTTCCGATTCGTCGATGTAATCCACGCCGAGATGTTGAAGCACCTGCGCCTCGACGAAATGACCGATGCGAGCTTTAGCCATGACGGGGATGGAGACCTCCGCCATGATCGCCTCAATCAAGTCAGGGTCACTGGTTCGCGCGACACCGCCCGTTGCCCGGATGTCCGCCGGCACGCGCTCCAGGGCCATCACAGCTACCGCGCCCGCGTCTTCGGCGATGCGGGCCTGCTGAGGCGTGACGACATCCATGATGACGCCACCTTTGAACATCTCGGCGAGCCCGCGCTTGACGCGGGTGGAGGCGTGCGCGGTGTTCGTCGTGTTTTCCATGAGTCCTTGGTTCCGTGATCTGGTCAGCGGGCGGGCTCGCCTCGCCAGGTGTCGTTCGTTGGATCTAGGGGAGGTCCTCGCCGAGCCACTTCTCGGCCAGGTGGTCCGCGATTACCCGTCGAATAGTGCCCGAATGGGCGCGCAAGATGATGGACTCGGTGCGGATGATCGGACCCTTGCGCCGTACTCCATCGACGAGTCCGCCGTCGGTGACACCGGTCGCGACGAAGAAGGTGTTCTCGCTGCGCACGAGCTCATCCGAGCTGTAGACGTAGTCGAACTGCAGGCCGGCGTCGAGCCCCTTCTGGCGCTCCTCATCGGTTTTCGGCGCGAGCCTGCCCTGGATCAGGCCACCGAGGGCCTTGATCGCGCACGCGGTCGCAACACCCTCCGGGCTGCCGCCGGTGCCAACGCAGATGTCGATCCGGGTCTCGTACCGGGCCGCGTTGATGCCGCCCGCGACATCGCCATCCAGCAGCAGACGCGTTCCGGCGCCGGCCGCGCGGATGTCCTCGATCAGCTGCGCATGCCGCGGACGGTCGAGGACGGCGACGACCATCTCCTCGACGGCCTTGCCCTTCGCCTTGGCCAGCGCACGGATGTTCTCGCCGATCGGCTTGCGGATATCGACGACGCCGATCCCCTCGGGCCCGGTGACGATCTTGTCCATGTAGAACACCGACGACGCGTCGAGCATCGATCCGCGATCGGAGACCGCGATCATCGATAGGGCGTTCTGCCGCCCTGCGGCGGTGAGCGAGGTGCCGTCGATCGGATCGACCGCGATATCGCAGGCGGGTCCGCGGCCGTTGCCGACGTGCTCGCCGTTGTAGAGCATCGGCGCCTTGTCCTTCTCCCCCTCGCCGATCACGACGACGCCGTCGAAGTTGACCGTTCCGAGGAACGCCCGCATCGCGTCGACCGCGGCCTTGTCGGCGGCGTTCTTGTCGCCGCGGCCGATGAACGGCACGGCACGGATGGCCGCCGCCTCGGTGGCGCGCACCAGCTCCATGGCCAGGTTGCGGTCGGGGTGCAGGAAGAGGCTCGCCGCTTCAGTGTCCGGAGTCGTCACTTTCACCTCTAGAGATCGGGTCCGCCTCGGGGAGGAGAGTCCGTCAGCGGCAACGGACATATGAGCCCCGCAGAAAGCGGGGGTGTTTAGGTCTGGGCCGCAGGGACGCCAGCGCTCAGATCGACATCGCCGCAGAGGTGCACTGCGATACCGAGCTGAGACACAAGTGCAGCTTTGGCCAGCAGGGCGCGATCTGCCTGGTCGGCAGTAGGTGCGTAGGCGACCTGGAGGTGGTTGGCCTTATGACGGGCCATGAACTGGTCACGGGTGATGCCGTGGAGGACTGCGTGCATCATCGGCCACTCAGGGTTGGTGGCGGCCCACCGTCGCTCGGATTCCTCCGCCGGGAGCTCGATCGCTGTCGCCCGGCCGATGTCGAAGTGAAGCTCGCCTCCTTCGAGGTAGATGCGCGACCATACGACCTCTCCCGGCTTCGAGAGACCCCGAATGGTGCCGCCTCCCGCGGGGAAGTAATTGGGGCTCTGGCGCCAGCTCTCCGAGCCGGCATATCCGCCGGTCAGATGGGATGGCGGAACGGCTCCGGAAATCTCGAGGACCCAGACGAATCGACCGTCATAGTCCTCTCCCCAGCGCACATCGTGCAGCGTGGTGGCCGGATCGAGTCCCATCGCGGTCCACACGCGATTCGTGAGGAGCGCGTCGACGGCGACCCCCTCGTCCACCTCATTGAAGTGAGGGAGCGGAGCACCCTCGTAGAGCACTCGTAGGCCGTCGCGGCTCGTCACGGGGGGACGCTCGACGTTGTTCAGGAGCCCTTCGACCAGATCAGATGCCGGAACAAGATCCTTGAGCCCCTGCTGGTACTGGATGCCGATGGCGTCGGCGCTGAAGTCATCAGCGATGCGAAGGGCTGCGATATACATGCGGCATTGCTCGAGGATCTGCGCGTCTGTGAGATCGACGGCGTCGTCCGGTCCCGTCCTGAAGATGAGGCCTGCCTGCTCCACCCATGTGCGGATGGCCAGTGCCTCGTCGTCCGGAACGGTGAGCATCTCCGCATAGAGGGCGCTCTGCGACAGGCGCTCCTTGTAGATGCCGAGCGGATTGAGGTACTCGTCGTCGATGATCGCGTTGTACATGCCCATGCAGCCCTCGTCGAAGATGCCGATGATGGCTTTCTCCGTCTGCAGCTGCGCCGCTAAGGCGCTACCGAGCGCGACTTCGTCCCCTCCTAGGGTCGATAGCGCGGGCAAGTCCGAAACATGGCTGTTGTCGTGGTGGATCTGCCCCGTCAGCAGCCATTCGTCGATCCTGTCGCGCGCCCAGCCGTCGGTGAAGTCAACGCTCCAGACCGTCGAGTAGGGGCGACCCATCTTTGTGAGGCCTGCGTTGAGGTTGAGGAGACCGACCAGCCCGGGGAAATCGCCTGCGAAGTTGGCCGCGGTGAGAATGGGGCCGAGGTGTGATCGGAGCCCAGGCAGCACGTGGTGGCTGTACTGCCAGATGGACTCCGCGACGATCAATGGGGCGTTGAGAGGCACGTTACGGAAGACGCGAATACCCATGGCTTGACTGGAAATGAATCCGTGCCCTGCTGCCGGGTCGTACTCGTGGGCGCGGACGACCTTCCAGCCATGTCGCTCGACGGCCGCGGTTATCGATTGCTCGAGCAGGGCCTGGGTCGACCAACCGGCCCGGTTGGCGGAGACCCGGAGGTCGCCGCTCGCAACGAGGTAGACGGTCTTCGGCGCCGCTTCGGGATGGCTGATCGTGTCGGGAAAGAGGTATGAGGTGGTCATCGGTGAGCTTTCTCCGCGAGAGCAGGCAGGTCAGCGCAGGAACGCGGCGGCGACTCCGGCGTCAACGGGGATATGTAGTCCTGTGGTGTGGCTCAGATCTGCCGAGCACAGCACGAAGACGGCGTTGGCCACATTCTCCGGCAGGACCTCGCGCTTGAGCAGCGTGCGCTGGGCGTAGTACTCCCCCAGCTCGTCTTCAGGTACTCCATAGACCGCGGCCCGCTTGGCTCCCCATCCGTTGGCGAACATTCCGGAGCCGCGGACGACGCCGTCGGGATTGATGCCATTCACTCGGATTCCGTCGCCGCCGAGTTCGGCGGCCAGGAGGCGGACCTGGTGTGCCTGGTCCGCTTTGGCGGCGGAGTAGGCGAGGTTCTCAGGTCCCGCGAAGATCGAGTTCTTAGAGGAGATGTAGATGATGTCGCCGCCGAGCGCCTGATCGATCATGACCCGCGCGGTTGCCCGCGAGACGAGGAAGGATCCCTTGGCCATGACGTTGTGCTGGATGTCCCAGTCCGCCACTGAGGTGTTGAGAAGTGATCGTGCAAGGACGAGTCCTGCGTTGTTGACGACCAGATCGACGCCTCCGAATGCGAGGACCGCTGCATCCACAGCGGCCGCGACGTCGCTTTCGCTGGTGACGTCGGCGCGCACGCCGATGGCCACATCTGTGTTGCCGATTTCCGCGGCAGCGGCTTGCGCCTTCTGGAGGTCCAGATCGGCGATGACCACGCATGCACCTTCGGCGGCGAGTCGGATCGCGATGGCCTTGCCAATGCCGCCTGCGGCTCCCGTGACCAAGGCGATGCGGGTGGCGAGCGCTTTGGGCTTCGGCATGCGACGAAGCTTGTTCTCCTCGAGGATCCAGTACTCGACGCGGAACTTCTCGGAGTCGGGAATCGGCTGGTAGGTCGAGAGGGCTTCGGCGCCGCGCATGGCGTTGATGGCGTTGACGAAGTACTCGCCGGCCAGCCGGGCGGTCTTCTTGTCAGCACCCCAGCTGAACATGCCGACGCCGGGCACGAGGACGATCGCTGGGTCGGCTCCGCGAATCGCAGGGCTGTCTGTTGAGGCGTAGGCGTCGTAGTAGGCCTGGTAGTCGGCGCGGTACTCGACGTGGAGCTCCTTGAGCCGCGCGATTGCGTCCTCGATCGAGGCCGTTGCCGGCAGATCGAGAACGAGCGGGCGCACCTTGGTACGAAGGAAGTGATCGGGGCAGCTGGTGCCTAGAGCGGCAAGCCGGGGATGCTCGCGGGAGGCAAGGAAGTCGAGAACTTCAGGGCTGTCGATGTAGTGGCCGACCTGTGGCTTGTCCGTCGAAGCGAGGCTTCGCACATGCGGCAGCAAGGCGGCGGCTTTGCTATGCCGCTCTTCTTCGGGAAGCGGCTGGAAGCCGGAGACGGCGGGGCCGAATGGCTCCTTCTTGCCGTGACTCGCGATGTAATCCTCTGCCGTACGGATGATCCAGAGGCTGTTTTGCTCTGCGAGCTCGCTGGTCTCGCCCCAGGCGGTGATGCCGTGGCCGCCAAGGATCACGCCGATGAGCTCAGGGTTCGCCTTCTGAAGGGCGGAGATGTCCAAGCCCAGTTGGAACCCGGGGCGACGCCAGTTCACCCAGGCGACCTTGCCGCCGAAGATCTCGGCGGTGAGTGCTTCACCGTCGGCTGCCGTGGCGATGGCGATCCCGGCGTCCGGGTGGAGGTGGTCCACATGGTCCGCCTCGACGAGGGCGTGCATGCTGGTGTCGATCGACGGGGCCGCTCCCCCCTGGCCGTGGCGCACGTAGTCGAAGAAATCGATCATCTCGTCGTCGTGCTCCGGCCCGCGGAAGACAGTGCTCAGCTCGCGGAATCGATCTAGACGGAGCACAGCTAGGCCCGACTCGGTCAGTGATCCGAGATCGCCGCCTGAGCCCTTCACCCAGAGCAGCTCCACATCCTTGCCCGTGGACGGATCAACCCCCTGACCCTTGGCGGAGGTGTTGCCTCCTCCATAGTTCGTCACGGTCTTGTCGGCGCCGAAGCGGTGCGACCGCCCGATGAGGTCGGACTGGGGCGAATGAGTCATCGTTGATCCCTTTGGATTCTCGTACCCCGACATTGAAAGCGGGAGGTTTGCTAAGTGGCACCGTGAGGTGAGAACCGGCGCTTGTCTTTCAAACGAAACCGTATCAGGTTTCAGTTGTGTTTCGTAGATGGCTAATCTACCTTCGAAGTTGTCGTTAGACCTTCGGAACGACGATGACGCCGCACCTGGACGGCTAGCGTGGCACCACCGAAAGAAAGGCTTCACCGCATGGCGACTCGATGGGACCCCGCGCTGGTCGATGACGAGCTGCTCGAACTGTCGCTCTCACTGGGGGATCCGGCCAAGGACCTGGTGATCCTCGCGGAAGGGAATGCGTCGAAGCGCCTCGATGACGACGCCATCGTGATCAAGACTTCCGGCTCGTACCTGTCGCGAGTGACGAGTGCAGACTTCGTTGTGACGGAAATCGAAGCGATAATGGCGGTCGTCGACGATGAGTCGGCCACGCAGGCCGATCTTTCCGCGATTCTCGACGCGGGCGAGCATGGGGGCGCGCCCCGCAAAGCGTCTATCGAGACCCTCGTGCACGCGGCCGTTCATTCGATCGCGCCGGCGGTTTACGTCGCACACACCCACCCGACGCCGGTGGTCGCGCTTCTTGCGAGCGTCCATGCGGCGACGACCTTCGACGAGTGGGTGTATTCCGACGAGGCTGTCGTCATTGGGCAGCCCCTCTTCGTGCCCTACGCCGAACCAGGACTTGCGTTGGGCCGGATCTTTGCGAAAGCGCTTCGAACGGCAGTGGACGAACGAGGAGAGGCTCCTTCGCTCATCCTTTTGGGTAACCACGGACTGGTTGCCCGGGCCAATACCGCCGAGGCGGCCGAGGCGATCACTCTCATGGCTGTCAAGGGAGCGAAGATCCGTCTGGCGGCGCTATCGGCCGGCGGTGTCGTCGGCCTTGGCAAGGACACCGTCGATCACTACTTCCTTCGCGAGGACATGACGGAACGTCGTCAGCGCCTCGCCGGTATGTAGATGCGGCCCAGTCCGATCGCGCGGGACGTCAAGACGAGCGAGCTGGCCGACGATCTGCACGCTCGAGGGGTTCCAGTCGGAATCCGCAGCATCGATCGATTGGCCGCAGCCCACGATGCATCGCACTATCTGCTGACCCCCCAAGCGGTTGCCACTCCCCACAACGCCGTCGAGGTCGCGAGTGCGGTGGCTGCCGCCGCCGCCCATGGGGTGTCCGTCACTTTCCGTTCAGGTGGCACGAGCCTGAGCGGGCAGGCGGGCACGGACGGCCTGCTCATTGATACGCGCCAGCACTTCCGCCAGATCGAAGTGATCGATCGCGGCGAGCGCGTCCGCACGGGCCCCGGCGCGACGGTTCGTGCCGTCAACATGCGCCTGCTCCGGCACGGACGAAAGCTGGGACCGGATCCCGCTAGCGAGATCGCATGCACCGTCGGAGGCGTAGTTGCGAACAACTCGAGCGGTATGGCCTGTGGGGTCGAACAGAACACGTACCGCACGCTGGATTCTGCGGTCCTCGTGCTGCCCAGCGGAACGGTCGTCGACACCTCCCTGCCCGATGCAGATGAGCGGCTGCGTCTCAGCGAGCCTCGAATCCATGAAGGACTCAACCGACTACGCAAACGCATCAGAGAAGACTCGACCTCGGTCTCTCGTCTGCTCGCGCTGCACTCCATCAAGAACACGATGGGCTACGGCCTCAACTCATTCCTCGATCACGACCGTCCGGTGGACATCTTGGAACATCTCGTCGTGGGAAGTGAGGGGACTCTTGCCTTCGTGGCGGAAGCAACGTTCCGTACGGTGCCACTGAAGACCCATCTGGCGACGGCGCTCCTGCTATTCCCCGATCTGGCCGCGGCGACTAGCTCCCTGACGCACTTGGTGGCAGCGGGCTTCGCGACCATCGAGCTGATGGATGCGACCAGCCTTCGTGTAGCACAGCGGGATCCGGGAGCAACCGACGATCTTGCATCTTTGAGGGTTGTCGATCATGCCGCGCTCCTCGTCGAATTTCAGGAAGCGAGCGCCAGTGAACTCGAACTCAAGGTGGCGCAATCAGCTGAAATCTTCGCGGCGCTTCCGCTTGCCTTTCCAGGCACCCTGAGCACCGATGCGGAGCGACGGGCGCAGCTCTGGCACATCCGCAAGGGCCTGTACACGTTGGTCGCCGGTGCGCGTCCATCCGGCACCACAGCGCTCCTCGAAGACATCGCGGTGCCGGTCGATAATCTCTACGCCACCTGCATCGACCTGATCGCGCTCTTCGAGAAGCACGGGTACTCCGAGAGCGTCATCTTCGGTCACGCTAAGGACGGCAACATCCACTTCATGCTCAACGAGCGATTCGACGACCCCGATTCGCTCGCGCGCTACAAGGACTTCACGGATGAGATGGTCGAAGTCGTTCTCGGGCACGAAGGCACGCTGAAGGCGGAGCACGGCACAGGACGCATCATGGCTCCCTTCGTGTCACGTCAGTACGGCGCCGAGCTCTACGCCGTCATGCGCGAGGTGAAGGCACTCATTGACCCGCACAATGTGCTGAACCCTGGCGTCCTCTTGACCGACGACCCCGAAGGGCACGTCCACAATCTGAAGACCGCACCAACGGTCGAAGTCGAAGTCGATCGGTGCGTGGAGTGCGGGTACTGCGAACCCGCTTGCCCAAGTAAGGACATCACCCTCACCCCCCGTGAGCGCATTGTCATCCGTCGTGAGATGGAGCGAGCGCGGGAGATCGGCGACTTCGACCTCCTGGCCGAGCTGGAACATGACTACGTTTACGACGGCGTAGAGACCTGCGCCGTCGATGGCATGTGTCAAACCGCCTGCCCTGTGCTGATCAACACGGGCGACCTCGTCCGCAGACTGCGCGGCGAGGCGCAAGGTCGAACCGCTCAGGCGGGATGGAAGGCAGCTGCGAAGAGCTGGGACGCCGTCACGCTTGCGGGAGGCGTCGCCCTCACAGTGACCAGCAAGCTCCCCGCCGTCCTCCCGGCCCTTGCAACAGACTTGGGCCGCGCTGTGCTCGGCGCGGACACCGTGCCGCACTACTCGGGCGAGCTCCCCGCAGGAGGAAGCCGCCGGCGGAAGCTGGACGATCCGGACCCGGCAGCAGTGTACTTCGCCAGCTGCACCACGACGATGTTCGGTCCTGCCGATGGCGGCGATGGCGTCAGCGAATCGTTCACTCGGCTCTGCGAACGAGCAGGCGTGCCCCTCGTGACTCCGGAGGACCTACCGTCGTTGTGTTGTGGGACCCCCTGGAAGTCGAAAGGCCTCACCGAGGGCTATGCGGTGATGAAGGATCGCGTGGCCGCGTCCCTGCTGAAAGCCAGTCGAGGCGGCCGGCTGCCGGTCGTATCCGACGCCTCCTCTTGCACTGAAGGTCTCGAGGTCCTCCTCGAGGCTGCAGGCGAGCACGGCATACGCGTGATCGATGCAGTCGCGTTCGTCGCAGAGTCCGTGCTGCCGGGACTCGAACCAGGCGTCCGGCTTTCCTCCATCGTCCTGCACCCCACGTGCTCATCGACACGTCTCGGCATCAACGGCGCGCTGACGATAGTGGCTTCCGCTGTCGCGGAAGAGGTGGCGGTGCCCGATGACTGGGGCTGCTGCGCCTTTGCGGGAGACCGCGGCATGTTGCACCCCGAACTGACTGCGTCTGCCACCGCCTCCGAGTCGGCGGGTGTTGACGCAGCGCATGCATCCGCTCATGGATCGCTCAACAGAACGTGCGAACTGGGGATGACACGGGCCACCGGCCAGCCGTACCGACACATACTCGAGCTCCTGGACGAGGTAGTGCCTCGCTAGGCCAGGGCGTCTTTTGCCTCCCCGGGTCAGCCGCATCCGCGTATCCGCATCGACCTCCGACTCCGGTGACGAAAGGAGTATCGTAAGCGGAGCGTTTCGAAGATCCACGGACGCCTTCCGAAGACGGCGGCGTGAGTTCCGAATCAGCCGCGTCCAGGGTCGGATGATGTCGTAAGGGGAGCTCTTTGTCAGACAGACGCCAGGTTCCGGAACGTCTTGATGGCATCCGTGAGGAAGTGATCCTTCACGAACTGCGCGCAACGGGCAAGGTTAGCGTCCGGGACCTCGCGGAGCGGCTCAACGTCTCGGAGGTGACGATCCGAAAGGATCTTGACGCACTTGAAGAGCGATCCTTGCTGCGCCGCGTTCGAGGTGGAGCCGTCCCGTCCGCACGCGGCGAAGAAGGCGCGTTCGCGGACCGGATGCTGATGGATGCAGCCGCGAAGCGAGCAATCGCCCGGGAGGTCGCCAAGAACGTGCAGGACGGCGATTCGATCGCGATCGATTCGTCGACGACTTCCTACTATCTGGCCCAAGAGCTTGTGGACCGCGATGATCTGATCGTCGTGACCTTCGGGCTGCGGACCGCTGTCCTGCTGCTCGAACAGTCCAACGCGACCGTGGTCATGCCCGGTGGTGTTGTGAGACGGGCATCAGGCGGAATGGTGGGATCGTTCGGCAATACGCTGGCCGGCCGCGGCCGACTGGGCGCAGGATTCTTCGGCACCGCGACCCTTTCCATTGAGCACGGCATGCTCGAGCTGTCGTCCGAGGAGGCAGCGACCAAACGAGCGCTCGTCGCGGTATGCGATGAAGTGCACGTCTCCCTCGCATCGTCCAAGATCGGACGCTTTGGCATCAACTCGTTCGCAAGCGCCAGCGAGGTGACTCGGATCTACACCGACGAGCTGGCTGACGACGCCTTCTTACACGAGTGGGAGAAGGTGGGCACCCCGGTCGTCCGTGTCGCCGGTACCCGTAGCGCGCTCGAAGCCCGGGCACTCTCGTTGGCCGGAGCCGAGCGCGAAGCAGAGGCGGTATAGCGGACCGGGCGGGCTCTGCGATGCCCGCCCGGTCAACGCGTCCGTGTCAGACCGCGGTGCGGGTGGCCTCGGGAAGCGGGACCACGTGCACCGCAGTGCCGTCCGACGATGAGAATTCCAGTGTCGGGTCCTCGACCACGACGATGATCTGGTCCCTCGATCGCCATGCGCGATACCAGGAGTCGGCTTCGCCGGAGGTCAGCTCAAGCACGCCCGGGGCGAGGACGGAGCGATCTGCCGTGAGGGGTTTGATCTCCAACATCCACGGCGAGAGCGCCTCAAGGGTGCGGCGCTGGATATCCGGGATCTTTCCGGAGGACTGCGGTCCGACATTCAGGAGCAAGCGGCCACCTCGCGCAACTATGTCCGCCCACACCTTGGCGAGTTCGCGTGCAGTGATCGTCAGAGCTTCGTCTTCGACCTGGTTGTAGCCGAACGAGAAGCCCATCCCTCTCGTCTGCTCCCAGCCGGTACCGTGTTCGTTCTCGGCGTCGAACGCGTATTCGCTGATGCGGTAGTCCCAGTATTTCTCGCCCCACCGATCGTTGAGGACGCCGTCGGGCACGACGGCGCGATAGTGCGCGATGAGTTCGTCGAGGGTGCCGTCGGTCTTTCCCGCGTCAGGCCATTCGATGTCGTTCCAGATGAGGGAAGGCTGGTATCGATCGATGAGGTCTCGCATGTGAGACGTGGCGAGCGCCGTGTACTCGACGCCCTTCGGCCGCAGCTCCTCGATGTCTTCGAGGCTCTGGATCGGCGGGTAATCAGTGCGAGCCCAGTCGAGTCCGCCGGAGTAATAGACGGCGAAGCGCATTCCGTGCGCGCGCACGGCGTCGGCTAACGGTCCGATCAAGTCCTGCTTCGGCCCCCGGGTCACGGTCGACAGCTGATTCTCGCCAGGAGCGTCCCAGAGCGCGACCCCGTCGTGGTGTTTGGTGACCGGGAGGATGTAGTCGGCTCCGATCGAGCTGAAAAGTGCGGCCCATTCGTTCGGGTCATACTCCGACGGATTCCACATCTCGAGGAAGTCGTAGTACGAGGCGTCGCCGTAGATCTCCTTATGGCGTTCGGCGGCGGGCGATCCTTCGATCCGCGTGGTGTTCGCGTACCACTCGGCATAGGCGTTGTGGGGGAACCACTCCTCGGGCGGGATGTTTCCCCATGCCCCAGTGGGCTCAGCCCATGCAGGAACGGAGTACAGGCCCCAGTGGATGAATATGCCGAGCGTTGCGTCCTTCGCCCACTGGGCCAGCGTGTGGTCGGAGTCGGTCATGGTGTTCCGTTCTTAGAGTGAGTGATCTGTTCGATGTGGCGGGTTCGCCGGGTTCATCGATTCGGGTTTATCTGGTCAGTGACCACTTCGCTCGAGGCGAAGGTCAGCCAACGCTTCGACTGCGGCGCGCCAATCACTGTGGCCTCCTGGCTCGAAGGTCTCTGGTGTGGAGCTGGCGGCGATCACGCTGGCAAAATCTTCGGGACTCGTGATCTCGCCAAGGGCTTGGAGTTGAACCGCTGCGTTACCCAAGGCAGTTGCCTCTCTCGACCACGTGGTGACAGGCACACCCGTTGCTGAGGCGGTTGCGCGCTGCAAGGCTCTGTTCGCGGTTCCACCGCCAGCCACGGAGACGCCGCTGATGCGTTGCCCGGTGACGGCTTCGAGGTCGTCCACGACGACCTTGTAGGCCAGAGCGAGGGAGTCCACGACCACCCGAGCGACCTGCGCAGGCGTCTCGGGCACAGGCATGCCCTGTCGCTCGCAGGCGGCACGGATGCGGTCCGGCATGCCGCCAGCGTGCAGGAACTCGCCGGAGTCCACGTCGATCCAGGCTCGAAGCGGAGCCTCGCTCTCGATCATCGTCCCCAGCTCCTCGTAGCTGAGGCGGATCCCCTGCTTCTCCCAGTCCCGACGGCATTCCTGCAGGATCCAGAGTCCGACGATGTCGCGCAGCAGACGGACGGTACCGGCATATCCGCCTTCGTTCGTCAGGTTGCGTTCGCGCACCGCGTCGCTGACGACCGGGTGGTCGAGGAGCACGCCTGCGAGGGACCACGTGCCGGAGGAGATGAAGAGGGTGTTGGCGCCGAGTCCAGGCATGGCGACCACCGCGCTGGCGGTGTCGTGTGCGGCCGGAGCGATGACGAGTGTCTGCGCGAGGCCGGGCGCCGCGTCCGCGAGACGGATCCGCCCCAATGTTGTGCCCGGCGCAATGATCTCGGGGAGCAGGCTCGTTGGAAGGCCAAGCTCGGTCATCAGCCCATCGGCCCAGCGGCCCGCGCCGACGTCGTACATCCCGCTGGTGCTCGCTACCGAGTACTCGCTGGCGAAGACGCCGCTAAGTCGCTGGTGGAAGATGTCCGGGATCATCAACAGCTGTTCGGCGGCCGCGATTAGCTGAGGGCGGGACTGCTGGTCCTCGACGAGCCCGTATACGCCGTTGATCTCGTGGAGTTGACTCCCTGTTGCCGCGAAGATTCGTTCGGCTCCGACTGCCGACATTGCGCGCTCGAAGCCGCGCCGCCGGCGGGGGTCCCTATAGGTCACGGGGAGCTCGAGGAGTTCCCCGTCGCGGAACAGCCCGAGGTCGACTCCCCAACTGTCGACTCCGACGGACGCGATGACATCTGTCCCTCCCAGTGTGACCAGCCCGCTCGCTATCTGACCCCAGAGGCCCTCAATATCCCAGCGGGGGATCTCGTCGACTGTGATGGGGGTGTTGGCGAAGCGTCGGACTACGTCGAGGTCGATTCGATTGCCGTCGTATCGAGCGGCTATCAGTCGCCCGCTCTCGGCTCCGAGGTCGACCGCTGCGATGGTGAGTGCGGTCATCGTCTGCTGCTCACTCGAATCTGTCGCCGCCGCGGAGCCTGTCGACCAGGACCGCGACGATCAGGGCCGAGCCGAGGACGACGTCGAGGAAGTGGTTATTGATCTGTTGCAGGTCGAGGAGGACGCCGACGGCGCCGATGATGAGTAGACCGAAGAGCCCGCCGATCGGGTTGCCGACACCGCCACGGACGAGGCTGAATCCGCCGATCATCAGCGCGGCGTAGCTCTGGAAAGTGAGGCTGGGCCCGATCTCGAGCGCGGGCCCTCCGTTCTGTCCGATGTAGAGGATCCCGGCTATGCCGGCTCCAAGACCTCCGAAGAGGAATGCGAATACGCGAAGTCGGCCCACCTTGATTCCGGCGCGGGTAGCGGCGTTCTCGTCGCCGCCTGCCGCTCGGAGGTGACGTCCGACCTTGTGGAAGGTCACGAAGCCTGCGACGGCAAGGATGACGGCAACGGCGATAAGGAACAGGTAGGAGAAGGGTCCTAAGGCGCCTAGCGAGAACGCGAAGAGCCCGTCGACGATGTAGGTCGGCGGGTTGCTGCCGATGACCGCGAGGGTGATACCGGAGAGGATGGTCAGCATGCCCACCGTGGCGGCGATGCTGTCCGCTCGGAATCTGACGACGGCCAGGGCGTTGATGGCGGCCGCCGCTAGCGCGACAAGCACGGCGATGGCGGCGCCAGGCCAGAAGCCGAGCTGAGGGCCGAGCGCCGCGAAGATGGCCGCGCTCACTCCCACCATCGGTCCGACGGAGAGGTCCACGATGCCTGCGAGGAGCCCCACGCAGGCGAAGGCGCTCATCACGAGGGGGACGGCGATGTAGCTGGTCAGAATGCCGAAGTTGTCGACGGAATAGAAGTCGGGGCCGGCCACGATGAGGGATATCACGGCCACGAGGAGCGCAGCTGTGACTACAGCGCCCAGGGAGCTCCCGCCATAGAAGGCTCGGATCTTGGCGAACCGCTTGGGAGGTCTGATGTCGAGGTCCACGGGAGTCCGATGGGTGGTCAGGGTGCTCATCGAGTGGACCTCTTCCTCAGGTATCCATCGCCGGCGAGAGCGATGATCAGAATTGCGCCTTGGAAGACCGACTGCATCGCGGCGTCGAGTCCGAAGAACACGAGGGCGGTCTGCACCGTGGCGAGGAGCGCGCAGGCGGGCAGGAGCAGCAGGATGCTTCCGCGTCCGCCATCCATGCGGACGCCGGCGAGTATCACGGCGGCGATGACGGAGAGCAACAGGCTGGCGCTGCCCATCGGGTTGAAGTTGCTCGTCGAACCAGCGAACAGGACTCCTGCGATTCCGTAGCAGATGCCGGCAGTGCAGAAGGCCAGGTAACGCATGCCTCGTATGGAGATGCCCCGGCTGCGTGCTGCGGGGACTGAGCCGCCTGTGGCGGTGAGGTGTCGCCCGGAACGGGTGTATCTGAGGAGTGGGGCTGCGACGAGGACGACGACAAGCATCACCCACCAGATGTTGGGCAGGAGAAGGCTGCCGTTCCCGAACATCGATAGCTCGGACCGCCCTGGCACTGTGGCCGTTGTGAACTGCATGCTGAGGATAGCGATCCCGATGAAGTTCGTGCCGAGAGTGACGATGATCGGGTTGATCTTGAGCGTTGTCACGATGAGGGCGTTGATGCCACCCCACACGACCCCGAGGGCGACTCCGATGAGCACGATGAGGGCAGTCGGCAGAGGGTTCGATGCGCCGAGCATCGTGGCAACCGCCCATGCGGGCAGCATCAGACCAGCGGGAATCGATAGATCGAGAACGGCGCCGCTGATGGTGATGATCGCCTGGCCGACACTGAGGATTCCGGTGATCGCCATGGTGAAGCCGATGGCGATCAGTGTGCGGCCGGAGAAGAAGTCGGGGTGGAGGACGGTCGTGACGACTATGACGATGACCAGTGCGCCGAGGAGTGCCGCTGCGGTGATCCCGTAGTGGTCTCCCTTGAGCGTTCTGGGGCGGGGAGCTGTAACAGCCCTCGTCTTCTGATCTGTCAATGCTGTCGTCACGACCGTCTCCGTGTTTCTTACTGCGTGGTTCCTTGCTGATGGATTCCTAGTTACTTGGTCGGGCAGAAGAGGTCGTGGCCGGCCTCATCCTTCTCACCGATCTCCTTAGTGCGCTCGTCGCCCGACGGCACGTCGGCGGCTTCTGCAGCAGTGACGACGCAGGGGGGGATCAGCAGACCATTGGCCGCCGTGTCCGCCATCTCGGGCGGGTTGCCCGCAGCGATCTTGTCGAGGATCTGGAATGAGTAGTGCGGGTAGCCCTCCAGGAAGTAGAAGGCGCTTCCCAGCATGTTCGGGCTGGCCGCGTCGGTGCCGATGAGGCCGCCATCCTGTCCCCATCCGAGGATCTCCGCGTCGCCGCCCAGCTGATTCTGCGCGTCGAGCGCGGCCTGGACGTTGATGTCGTTGATACCGACGACTGCGATGTGCTTGGCGTTGGGGTTGGCCGTCAGCAGGTTGCGTGCCGCAGGCTGAGCGGCGGCAGCAGTGCCGTCACTGTCGAACGACTGGAAGGCCGACTCGGGGATGTCCGGGCAGACGCTGAGGAGGCCTTCGGCCTCTCCTCCGGTGCGCTGCTCATCGACGGCGCCTGCAGCGGACTGATGTCCTTCCAGGACGAGGTCGACGTCACAGTCCCACTTCTCTTTGAGCGCGTTGCCGAATGCTTCGCCGTTCAGCTTTCCAGACGCCGCATTGTCCACTCCGACGAAGTACCAGCCGTCCTGGGCGATGTCGTAGGTGATGACGGGTATGCCTGCGGCCTCGAAGCGCTGCTGCGCCGCGGCGTTGGCGCCGGTGGCGACCATGAATCCGACGACCGCGTCTACCTTCTTGGAGATCAGCGTCGAGACGTTGCGCGTGAAGGTGGAAGGGTCGTTGTCGTAGGTGAGGACGATTGTCGTCCACCCGCGCTTCTCGGCGAGGGCTGTCGCAACGTCTGCCTGCTGCTCTTCCCACGGCGCGTCGTGGCCGGCGACGAGAACGCCAACCGTGAAGTCCCCGTCATCGCTGGATCCGCCAGCACCACCGGAGTCACCGGAGGAGCAGGCCGATAGTGCACCGAGACTCAAGGCGGCGGCCGCGACGATGACGGCTACCCGTCGGAACGAATATTTGATATGCATAGTTGCTCTCTTCTTCGAGGTGGGGAAGGTGATGCGGGTACTTCGCCAGTGCGGGCGAAGATCAAGGTGTCGAGATGGTCTCATCGGGAATCACAGCACCTGTGATGAGCCCGATGAGATCCTCGACGCTGGTCGATGCGATGTCTCGCGTGGTGACGGTTCGGCCGAGCCGCATGACGGTGACACGGTCGGCGACCTCGCGCAGCTGCTGCATGTTGTGGCTGACCACGATGACGCTGATGCCCCGGTCACGGAGACGTCGGATCAGATCGAGGACGTGGGCGGTTTCGCGTACGCCGAGCGCTGCGGTGGGCTCGTCGAGGATGACGATTCGCCGCCCCCAGAGGACCGCGCGAGCGATTGCGAGACTCTGCCGTTGTCCGCCGGACATGCTGCGGACCGTAGCTCGCAAGGAGGGGATGTTGACGCCTAGGTCCTTGACGAGTTCGCCGACCTCGGCGCGCATCTTCCGATCGCTGACGAACCCGAACAAACCCGCAAGGCCGGCGGCCGATCGCTCGCGGCCGAGGAAGACGTTCTGTGCGGCATCCATGGTGTCGACGAGCGCGAGGTCCTGGTAGACCGTTTCGATTCCGGCGGCGAGGGCGTCGGCGGGAGTGCGGAGCTCAACCCGCTTGCCTTCGATGGTGATGGTGCCTTCATCGGCGGGCTGCGAGCCGGACAGGATCTTCAGGAAGGTCGACTTGCCCGCACCGTTGTCACCGACGAGACCCATGACCTCGGCCTCGCGCAGATTCATCGACGCGTTGGAGATTGCGACGTTCGCCCCGAAAGCCTTCCGGATACCAGCGGCCTCGAGCACGTAGCCATTGGCCGTCGCCGGGGAAGCAGCGGACGTGGTATCGAGGCCATGTGGCATGGGGCGCTCCTTCGGCGGCATTGTCGAACTGAGGCACGGTTTGAAAGCCGAAAACGCCTCTTCCAAAGCGTAGCACTCTCATACCGAAGGTTGAAAGCTTTCATTCGAAAGCTTCCGAGTTGCGAGAGTGCGGTGTTCCGGAACGACCGGCGGAGTCCCGAGTTCGCGCGAATGGCCTACGGCGGTGAGATCTACTACTTCCGCCGATTGCAATCGGGGTCAGCCGCGGTGCACTCTGCGCGACGCGGCGGGGCGAACCGAAAGGCCCTCCCTAGTGCCGGGCACCCTCGTCACTGGAGTTCCCATCGCCTCCCAATCGGAGACGAAGTCGTCAGGTGCGCCGTCATCCGTATAAAGACGGGTGACCTCTTGGGACGACGCGAAGGAGTGCAGGCCGAACTTGTCGATCTTCGTTGATGCGAATAGAACGTGCACTTCTGAGGAGGCGGTGACCAGAGCACGCTTGGTGACAGCCTCTTCCGAGGACAGTTCGAGCATTCCATGCTGGCTTGAGACGGCGGCGGTACCGAAGAAGCCGAGCCGGACATCGACACGTCCTGCGAGGGCGTCCCCGAAGGAGCCGATCATTCCCCCCGACTGCCTGCGAATCACTCCGCCCGGCATGATCACCGTTGCGTCGGATTGTTCGAAGAGGAGCATGGCCGCTCGAAGCCCAAACGTCACGACTACCAAATCCCTACGGTCGAGCAGCTCTTGAGCTACGTAGTAGCCGGACGTCGATGAGTCGATAGCGATCGAGTCTCCATCCTTGACCAAGCGCCCGACCTCCCGCGCCAGCGCACGCTTGACCGCGGAGTCGAGGCTCAGTCGATCAGCGAACGCCCCCTCCTCCCCTCGAGCCGAGTTGACCGCACCTCCACGGACTCGGCGCAGCAGAGATAGATCCTCGAGGGCATCCAAGTCCTTACGGATTGTCACTTCCGAGACTCCCAGTCGATCGGAGAGTCCGCGCACGCTTACTCGGCCAGCGGCGCGCAGCTCACCGAGAATCACCTCGCTTCGAAGCCCCTCGTAGCGATCGCTCGGGGAATTCTGCTCGGTCACGACAGGTCCCCCTTCTGACCAGTGGTTGGCACGATTGGATGGACCTGCCCAGCCTTCGACTTCGGAACGAATCTAGACCGTTTCGTAAGCTTCCGATAGGACTTCGAAAGCACTCTGGTACCTTCGCCAAGGACGTGATCGGCGGATACCGTCTCGGACCGGCGACACCCCATTGATTTCCCACCTCAACAGGAAGACCGATGTCCCAGAGCACGTCTCTAACAGCCAGAGCGATCCTCTTCGACATGGATGGAACGTTGGTTGATTCACTGGCTGCAGTCGAATCGATCTGGACGGGATTCGCGATCCGCTTCGGCTTGGCTCCAGCTGAGCTACTTTCCGAGATCCACGGAGTGCGCGCAAAAGACAGCGTCGCCAGATTTGCTCCCCCTGGCAGCGATATCGATGCGCTGACCGCGGAGCTCACCGAATTGGAGGTGGCCAGCAGTGATCTAGCGATCGAAGTCCGCGGGGCTGCTTCGTTCCTGACTGCGCTCCCCCAGTCGTGCATCGGGCTCGTCACTTCCGCTGACTGGCGTCTCGCCGAGGGCCGAATGCGCGGTGCGGGTCTACCGATTCCCGCGACGGTGGTGACCGCAGAGGATGTGACTCGCGGAAAGCCGGCACCTGACGGCTATCTCCTGGGCGCGCGCAGGCTGGGTGTCGACCCCGGGGACGTCATCGTGTTCGAAGACGCGGAAGCGGGAATCCAAGCGGCATTAGCCGCCGGGATGCGCGTTGTCGTCGTCGGCGACCACGAGAGCTCCGCCACACGGGGCCTCACCCGCATTCCCGACTACGCAGCTGCCACGGTGTCGAGCCTGGACGGAATCATCACGGTACATATGTGACGGGCGCCTCGGCCGAGCGAAATGCTTCGACCCATGCGCCTATCGACACCCATCTCAGCGGGAGGACGTCAGTGCAGCGGATCTGCTTTCAATTGCAAGTGAAGCCGGATCGATTGGCCGAGTACGAGCAGCGTCATGTCTCCGTGTGGCCTTCCATGCTGAAGGCCATCGAGGCGTCGGGCAGGCGCAACTACTCGATCTTTCTCCGCGAGGACGGCCTTCTGATTGGCTACTACGAGGTTGATGACGACGAGGCATCGAAGAGAGCGCTAGCGGCGAACCCGGAGACAGCCAAATGGGAGGCCGAAGCTGCAGGTTTTTTCGAAGCCCTCCCGGGCGGCCGGCCCGATCAGAATGCGACGACGCTGCGTGAGGTATTCAACCTTCAAGAGCAACTCAGCAGGCTGTCGCAGGCGGGCTGAACGCCTTCGCATCCTTCCGGCGAGCTACCCGCGGCAGACGCCGCGGACCCCGACCTAATGCGGGTTGCGCGCTGAATGCTCGATTACATGTCGTCCAATGAGATCAAGCGCTTCGCGGATGATGTCCGACGGAGTGGTCGCCACGGCGAGGAATGCATGATCCAGCCCGTCGAAGCATCGGTAGACGACCGCGCTGCCCTGCCGGCGGAGCATCTGGACCAGATCATCGATCTGAGGTCGCAAGGTATCGAGTTCGGCGCCGAGAACGAGTGTCGAGGGCACCGCTTCAGCGAGGCGGGGATCCAGGAGGGGCGCAGCGAGGGGTTCGCTGAGGCGCGAATGATCCACGAAGTAGGTCCCCAGGATCAAGCGGACGATGGACTGCGAGATATCCGGTTTCGCCAGCGGCGACTGATAGCTCGCCACGGTTCGGCTTGCATCGACCAGAGGTACAACGAGTTGCACCGAGCGGAATTCGGGCGCTCCTGCAGAATGAGCCTGCTGCAGGACGTTGAGAGCCAACTTGCCGCCCGCGCTGGCTCCACCGATGCTCATCCTGCTGGCGTCCCATTCCCTTTCTCGGCCTGAGTCAGCAACCCACTTCGCAACGTCGAAACACTGCTCTTCGGCGACCGGATAGAGCGCCCCGGGAGCGGTCGAATAGTCCACGTTGACAACCACGACGCCGACCTCGGCGGCGAGGTAGGTGGCGAGCAGATCGTCCTGGCGTGGATTGGTGAGAATGAAGCCGCCGCCGTGGATGTTGATATGGACCGGTGGTAGGCCACTCGCCAGCGGCGCGTCAGGGTGTGGGCGGTAGATGAAGCAGCGGACGAGGCCATGTCGCGTCGGAACCATCGCCACCGTCGGCTCCGCGATGACCCTCGTGGTGACCTGAAGGTCCAATGGCTTCAGCCGCGGGGAGATGACCCGCTTGCCGATCGCCGAGTAGAGCCAGTTGTAGAGCTTGATCCTTGGCTTCGCGGCGCCCTTGCGCGCTGCGGATGCGGATCGTGCCGCTTGGGGGTCATTCACCGTCGGTGACACCGCGGAGAGCGTCGATGATCTGCGTCCGCCAGAAGCGCGCCGCCGGTGAGATGGCGGTAAGGGCACTGGATACGTGCACTTGCCCTTCCTGGAGCGTGAACTGCGCGTCGACGCCGGCCTCCTCGAGCCGCTGCGCATACGCGGAGCCGTCGTCTCGGAGGATGTCGAACTCGGCGCTGAGGATCACAGCGCGTGGAAGTCCGGCGAGGTCGGGCGCATGCAGGGGTGAGGCGTAGGGGCTGAGGTAGTCGTTGTCGTCGGCCAGGTAGGCGCGGCGAGACACCTCGAGATCCCAGGTCGACAGCGCGAAGCCGCTGCCGAACAGGTCGTGAGCCGGTGACGAGAAGGACAGATCGAGGGCCGGCACTTCGAGGATCTGAAGCACCAAGGACGGGCCGTTGAGATCTCGGGCTTTTAGTGCGAGCGCGGCTGCGAGATTTCCGCCGGCGGAAGCTCCCCCAACGGAGATGCGGTCCGCGCGGCCGCCGATCGCGGACGCGTTGTCCGCCGCCCACAGCAACGCGGCATACGCGTCGTCGAGGGGAACAGGGAACGCGTTCTCCGGAGCCTTGCGATAGTTCACCGAGACCACGATGTGATCGCCCAGAGCGGCACGCTCACGACAGGTGATGTCGGTCACCTGATCGAACACCGACCCGACGACGAAGCCGCCGCCGTGGAAGAAGAGGTGGATCGGAAGGGGTCCAGCCACTTCGGGGCGGTAGATCCGCAGGACGATCGTCCCGCCAGCGACCGGGATGTCAACGTCGTCGATGCGTGCGACCTCGGGGCCGGGTTCAGCAACCTGAGCGATCAGAGCGTCGGTTCCCTGACTGGTGGCGGCGCGAAAAGCGTCGTAATCGTCGATGACTTGGGGCATCTCGGGGTATCCGACGAGCAGCGGCACGAGGATGGGGTCGAGGGGCATGATGACGGCTCTCTGATGGATGTTGGACGGGTTCGCGATGCTGGGTTGCTGGAACGACAGGGGTTCGGTCAACTGAAGGCAGTCGTGACGCCGGCGGAGGACGACGACGGCGTCACGACTGGGCCGAGGGGTAAGGGAAGGATCAGGAGGGGACGACATTCCAGATGTACGGAACCGCGTTGCCGACCTGCACTGTCGCCTTCGTATTGGCGTCCGTCATGAAGTTGGTCTGCTGACGGTAGAAGGGCGCAAACCACGCCTGATCCACGATGTAGGCGTTGAGTTCCTTGCCCGCAGACTCGCCTGCTGACTCATCACCGTTCTGAATGGTCGAGATCAGCTCTTCGACCTTTGGATCATCGATGTGGAAGACGTTCCAATTGCTCGCCGCAGCGATCTGCGCCTGCGACATCTGCCAGTTGTCTAGAGACGACGGAAGCAGGAAGTAGGCGGCGGAGAACTTCTGCTGGAGCAGATCGGAGATGTACGCATTGGCGTCGGCTTCGGCCTGGTACTCCACGGTGATTCCCACAGCCTCGAGCTGCGAGGCGATGAGGGTGAACGCCGAGTCGGGAATGACCGGCGCGGTTGGCATGGTCAACGTGAACCCGTTCGCATAGCCGGCTTCCGCGAGCAGTTTCTTCGCCTTCGCGGGGTCGTACGGGTATACGTCGTCCAGCGACTCGTCGAAGCTTGACGAGGGCGGCCCGAAGATCTGAGTGGTGGCCGTGCCGTACTCACCGAGAACCGCTTTCAGAAGTGCGTCACGATCGAACGCGTAGTTGATGGCCTGGCGCACTCGCACATCGGCCATAGCCGGAGTGAGCGTCCCGTTGACGTCGCTGAGAAGCAGTCCCGCCCATGTGGTCTCCGCACTGTTCGCGGTGAAACCCGCGGCCTCCATCTGGGGGAGGGAGCTGTTGTCCAGAACTGTGGTCGCGTTGACCTGTCCTCCCTGGATCGCGTTGAGCAGCGAAGTCGGGTCGGAGTAGACGTTGACGATGAACTTCGCGTAGTGCTGAGCGTCAGGGTTCCAGTAGTCGGGATTGGCGTCGTAGACGTAGCTGCTGCCGACGACGGTCTCATCGGCGTTGAAGATGTAGGGCCCTGAGCCCACGGGCACCGTCTCGATGTTCGGGGAGTCGAATGCCGCCGGGCTCTCCACCAGACCCGCATTCTGAGTGAGGTAGGTGAGTAGCGCGGGATCGGGCGCGCCGAGCGTTATCTCCAGGTGAGTCGTGTCGATCGTCGCAACGTCCTCGACGTTGCGAAGGTTGTTCGCATTCGGAGAGGTTCCCTCTTTGAAACGCAGAAGGTTCTGCGTAACGGCGTCAGCGTCCAGCGAGGTGCCATCGGTGAACTTGATGTCATCTCGCACAGTGACGTCGAGCACGGTGCGATCCGCGTTGTACTCCCATTGGGTCGCGATGTTCGGCTGTGGGGTGCCGTCGGGGTCTGCCTGGAAGAGGGTGTCGTAGACCGGCTGCAGGTAGGGCGATTCGTTGGCCCAAGACGCGTTTTGGGCAGAGAAGCTCGAGAGCGGCAGGATCGCTCCCCACGTCAGGGTTCCTCCTGCAGCACCGGACTCAGACGCCGTGCCGGATCCCGTACCTGAGCAACCAGCGAGAGCCAACGCAGCAGCTACAAGCACTGCTCCGGATTTCCATTTGAACATCGTCGTCCTTCGGTGTGGAGCCCAGGGCTCGGTCATAGGTCACTGATTCGATTTAGTGAATCGAGTCAACGGGACTGTACGAGCGTTCGGAGGCAGAGTCAACCACCCCAGAGAGTGCGCCCGAGAAGGAACTGCTTCCAAGACTCAGCGGAACTGATTCGAATCAGTACTATGAGAGCCACGGATAACCGCGAGCCGTTGGAGGAGCGACGAATGAGTCAACACCTTCGCCGCGTCACCGCACTGGACGTCGCCAAAGAGGCCGGGGTCTCCAAGACCACCGTCAGCTACGTTCTGAACGAGACACCGCATCAGAAGATCCCCGAGGAAACTCGCGACCGCGTTCTCGCGGCGGTCAGGCGTCTCAACTACACGCCGAACTCCGTTGCGCGCGCATTGCGGCTCGGCCACAGCGATACTGTGCTGCTTCTCATGCCGGACTGGCCACTCGGCCCCGTACTTGCGGGGATTATCGACGCTCTGACAACAGCCCTTGAACGGCACGGGCTGTTCCTGATGATGCGGCGCGAGTCCGCCGGTAAGTCACTCGCGTCGCTGTGGCAAGACGCTGCGCCGGCAGCAGTGGTGGCTTTTCACGATGTCGACGACCGCGATGTCGAGTTGATGCGGGAAGCAGGGGTACACGTTGCGACCGCCCTGCTCACCTCCGAGCGCCCTTCCGGTCAGGAATTCGTGCTCCCGCAGGAATCGATCGGCGCTCTACAGGTGCAACATCTTGCCTCGAAGGGGCACACGCGGATCGCGTACGCCGCCCTCAGGGATGTGCGCGTGCAGACATTCGTCGACCTTCGGGTCCGCGGAGCCGAGCGCGCTGCTTTCGAGCTCGGTTTAGCGAAGCTGGAGGTTAGCTCGATGGACATCGAGGTCGAAGCAGCAGTGGAGACTATCGAGCGATGGAAGGGCCTCGACCCCGCCGTCACGGCGGTCGCCGCCTACAACGACGAATTAGCCGTCGCAATCTTGGCGGGCTTGCGTGCGTCAGATCTCAGCGCGCCCCGCGATCTCGCGGTCGTCGGCGTCGATGACGAACCATTGGCTCGGTTTGCATTTCCTCCTCTCACCTCAGTGAAGCAAGATGAGCGACTCATTGCGGGCTACCTCGCCCAACTCATCGTCAGCGGCATGTCGGGTGAAACCGCGGCCGCACCGGTCGGTCCAGATTCCATCTCACTCGTTGTCCGAGATTCGACCTAGACACGTGTCCGCTCATCGTGCGTTGTGTAGAGGGTTGCTATGAAGCGGGTCAGGTACGACGGTGAAGAACTCGTCATGCTGGACGAGGTGGCCGACGCGCTGCTTGCTTATGCGCTCTCACTCACTCGTTCTCGGTTCGGCGACATCGTGACAGTTCCCACCCTGACGATGACCGGCGCGACCCAGACAGTCGACCTCCTTCTGCATGGATCCATCCACCTCTCTAGCCGCGCGGTCGAAGAGCCCCGAGAAAATCGGCATCCGGCTGCGGCTTTCCTAGCTGAACTCGAGTTACGCACCGCCGGGGTAGACACAAGACTGTCGGGGGACAGACGCCACGGCGGGATCTTTTAAGGGACGGGGATCCCCAGGCACACCGGTAAATCGGGTTACTCCTGGTCGAAAAGTGGCACCTTCTGATGGACAAGAGGTGCGGTGGCGGCGAGGCCACAATCTGAGACCTCACGCACCTCATTCGTGAGGCCACGTACAGGCGATGGCCGTATTCACATTCACATTCGCCGACGTCGACGCAACCGAACCGAGCTCTCGCCACGGCTGGGTTACTCGATGGTCACATCCATTTCGGTGACGTGGAACGCGTTGCAGGGGTTGTGCTCCTCCGGGCAGTTCGACAGTCCGATGTACAGGTCCTCTTGCGCCTCGAAGGTGATCCGGTCTCCGGGCTTGGTGGTGGGCTCCTGGATCTGCATGGTGCCGTCTGCGTGGTGGGCGATGTTCATGAAGAGGGAGATGCACATGTCGGGTGAAATCTTCTCGACGTCGAGGCCGAGCTCCTCCCAGTCACCGACGAGATTGTCATGGCAGGTGAACGTCTTGCCGGTCCCGTAGCGGATCGCGTTGGACCACTGCGAGCAGTAGCCGCCCGTCATGTTGTGGGTGCCGTTGTCGTCGTGCAGCACGTTGAGCATGGGGGTGCACTTCGTGCTGTAGACGGTGTAGCCCTCATTGAGGTCCCACTTGCCCGAGCTGACGCGGGAGAACATGCAGGACAGGCGCTCGTTGGGGTCGTCGACCATGGCGGCGATCATGTCCATGACCTGCTGGCCCTTGACGTCGGTGATGGTCATCTTCTGGCCCTTGCGCAGCTTGAGCGCGAGGCGGCCTCGGGCGGGAACGTGGATGGTGCCGGGGACGGCGAAGTCGATGAACGGTGCGGTGATGGTCATGTCAGTGCTTTCTGGTTCGGAGTTGTGACGGTCGATGAGATTTGTCATGCGGCGCCGTAGCCACCGCCGCCGGGAGTGCGAAGAAGGATGCTCGAGCCTGACGCGAGGGTGAGGCGCCCCTTCGGGTGTTCCACGTCGACTCCGTCGACTCGGAGGATTCCGGTGGCACCGTCGCCGCCGCCAGCGAGGCCCGGTGCGGCGTGCGCGATTCGCTCGGTAAGGAAGATGATGTCGAGCGGGTCCTCATGGATGCTCGTCATCTCGATCTCTTGGCCTTCGCCGCCGCTCCACTGTCCCGCTCCCCCGGAGCCGCGGACGATGCGCTTTGACCCGACGAGCAGGGGCACCTGGTTCTCCACGACTTCGATCGGTGTGTTCGACACGTTGCTCGGGGTGCTGAGGGTGGCGTACCCGTTCTGGCCTTCGGAGGCGCCTTGGCCGCCGTTGAAGCAGAGGAGCGACGCGAATGGGCCCTTCTCGTTGCTGCCGCGCACCCCGACCACCCAGAAGGGTGTTCCTGCCGCAGCGGCGACGCGTGACGGCAGCGGACCGAGCAGGGCGCGCGAGAGCACGGCCGGGATGGCATGCGCAGGGAAGTTGGCGCTCACCGCTGCGGTGTGGCTGGGGTTGAGGAGGGATCCCTTGGGCACCCTGATCGTGATCGGCCGCAAGGCGCCCTCGTTGTTCGGAACGTCGGGGGCGAGCAGGCAGGCCATGCCGTACCGGGTGTAGCCCATCGTCGGCGATCCGGAGTTGATCCCGTAGGTGCTCTGCGACGACGTCCCCTCGTAGTCGACGACCAGCTCATCGCCGGTGACCTCGATGGTGACGGTAATCTGCTTGGGCTCCTCGAACCCGTCCAACTCGACCTGCGCCGTGTACGAGCCGTCGGGGATCTGGCGGATCGAGTCACGCATGGCCTTCTCTGTCACACGGGCGATCTGTGCGGCAGCCTCCGAGATGTCCAGGCCGTCGTCGCCGGCGATCATCGCGGTGATTCGGCGCACGCCGAGCGAGTTGGCGGCGATGAGGGCGTCGATGTCGCCCAGCACCTGATCGGGCACGCGCACGTTGCGAGCGAGGATCTTGCGCACGAGGGCGTTGGGCGCACCGGCGTCGACCAGCTTCACGGGAGGAAGGCAAAAGCCCTCCTCGTAGATGTCCTGGGCGAAGGCACCCTCTGAGGTGCCGCCGATGTCGGAGACGTGGCAGATGCTCGCAACCCAGGCCACGACCGCGCCGTCCCGGAACACCGGTGTCGCGGCCGTGAAGTCGGGCAGGTGGGTGTTGCCGAACCATGGGTCGTTGGTGGCGATCACATCACCCGGGCCGATGTTCTCGACACCGAACTCCGTGATCATGTTGCGCACCGTCCCGGCGACGGTTCCGGTGAACACCGGCACGGATCGGCCGTATTCGACCAGTAGGTCGCCATCGGCGGTGAGCACGGCGCACGCGAGGTCGTTCGACTCGCGCACGACGGAGCTGAAGGCGGTGCGCAGGAGCACGGCGGCCATCTCATCGGCGACTGAGATGAGTCTCTGCCAGACGATCTGAAGTGTTGCTGCGTCCCAGTTGGTCATGTGGTGGCTCCTAGAATTCGGGGGTCTCGGACGGCGTGGCCGTCGGGAATAGTCGGGTGAGCAGTTGGTGGTCCAGCAGCAGCTGATGAGCGATCGCCGCCAGCTCGCGCTCCGTCGGCGCGGTCTCGGAGAAGTCCTGCGCCGCATTGCCGGTCTTGAGGTAGACGGGGGCCGCCACCCGCACGATCTCGCCGATCTCGTAGCCGCGGAGGAAGCCGCCCGTCGACGGCGGGTTGTCGGTGTGCAGATCCAGCGCGGCATCCGTCGCTGCTCGTACGGCCGCGATCATCCGCACGTCGAGATCGCGCTGCAGGTTCACGGAGTCCGCGCCTGCCTCGACGAGGAGTCGGGCGTGTGCCGGATTGGCGGCTCCCATATTGGAGGAGGCTTTGAGGCGGATGCCCGCGGGCAGGTGTCCTCCCGCGCGCAGCTGGGCGAGCACGGTGAGGAGGCCCTCGTCGAAGACGAGGAATCCGCGAACGCCGAGCTCGATCGCGTGCAGCACGTCGTCGACCCCGGTGCGCAGGGCGCTGGCGCCGCGCAGCCGGTATGCGCTGGCCGCGGCCACCGAGCTCGATCCGAGCTTCTGGCCACCGATGTCGTGCAGTCCACGCGGGCCGACAGCCATCCGCAGCTGGATCTCCAGCTGAGCGCAGGTCGCCACAAGGTCGAGGATCTGCTCGTCCAGGTAGCGCATGGTGCCGACGGTGTTGGTGATCTGGTGCACGTGCACGTCATGCGATTGCAGGAACTCGACGAGTCGTCTCACCGATGAGCCGTCGAGAGCGCCCGCCACCTCCCACTTGTACCAGCCGCCGTCGGCGAAGCGTCCAGCGCTCGTCTCCGGCCGGCCGGGATCACGGGATGGCAGGCCCAACTCGTCGAGCCAGGAATCGATGCGGTCACCGCTCATGCGCTGACCCGCTCGTTCGTTGCGGTCTGCGCAGACGACCGGAGGTTGATCGCGATGTGCAGGTTGCCGCTTTCGTCGAGCTCGGCGAGGTCGCCGGGGCCGATCACCGCTGTGCTCTCAGGGAGCTGGAAGATGGCGGGTCCGACGACGCTCGTTCCGGGCTGCTGCTCGAGCATCCGGAAGACGGGGGCACGGACCAGTCCGGTCTCCGGAAACCAGATCATCCGGCTCCGCCCGACGGAGTCGTCCGCGACGGCCGGTGGGCTCGTGCGGACGAGGGAGGGCTGGTCGAAGGTGCCGTACGCGCGGACGCGCCAGGTGACGACCTCGGCCCGTGTGTAGTCGGGGCGGGTGCCGTAGATGCGCTCGTACTGCGTCGCGAACTTGACGAGGTACTCGGCGGGACCGTCGTCGGCGAGCACGGCGACCTCGATCTCGAAGCCCTGGCCGACGAATCGCATGTCGACGGCGTACTCGAAGCGGTCGGCGGTCTCGCCGAGCTCCTCCTCTGCCTGCAGGCGGAGTGGTCCGTACGCCGAGGCGGGGGTCTGGTCCGTCCACACGGCGAGCTCCGTGAGGCGTGTGCGCGAGACCTCCACCATGGGCGGGGCGACGAGCAGGCCCGTCGCGGACAGCACCCCGGCTGCGCTGGGGATCACGACATGCGACAGGCCCAGCGTCCGCGCGACGCGGGCGGCGTGCACAGGGGCAGCGCCGCCGAAGGCGAGCATGGTGAACGAACGAGGGTCGTGGCCGCGCTCGGTCGCGTGCACCTGCATCGCAAGCGCCATGTGCTCGTCGACGACCCGGACGATGCCGGCGGCCGCGGCAATCGGATCGTCTCCGAATGCGGAGCCGAGGTGCTCGAGCATCGCCCTTCTCGACGCGTCCACGTCGAGCGTCATCCGTCCGCCGAGGAAGTAGTCGGGGTCGAGGTAGCCGAGAACGATGTCGGCGTCGGTCACGGTGGGCTGGGTGCCGCCGTTGCCGTAGCCGGCGGGACCGGGGCGCGAACCGGCGCTGTGAGGCCCGACCTTGAGCAGCCCGAGGGCATCGAGCGCTGCGATCGATCCGCCGCCGGCCCCGATCTCGAGCATGTCGACGACGGGCATCGTGACGGGAAGGCCGCTGCCCGGCTTGAGTCGGTGCACGCGTCCGACCTCGAAACTCGAGGCGACGCGTGGCTCGCCGTTCTCGATGATGCACACCTTGGCGGTGGTGCCGCCCATGTCGAAGGCGATGAGTCGGTCCAGGCCGAGGTCCTTGCCAACGTAGGCGGCTCCGATAGCGCCGGCGGCTGGCCCCGATTCGAGCAGTCGCAGCGGGTATCTGCGCGCTGTGCCTGTGGTGATGACGCCACCGTTGGACTGCATGAGCATGAGGGGCTCGGTTAACCCAAGGTTCTCGAGCGCGACCTCGATGTCGTGGAAGTGCTCGCCTGCTACCGGTCGGACGTAGGCGTTGGCGACGGTGGTCACGGTGCGCTCATATTCGCGGATGACGGGGACCAGGTGACCGGACAAGGTGACCGGGATGTCGCCGAGTCGGTCGGCGAAGACGCGCGCGACCTCTTCTTCATGGGCCGGATTCATGTAGGAGTGAAGCAGGCAGACTGCGACCGACTCGACGCTCAGCTCGGCGATGCGATCCACGATGCGGCCGAGCTCGTCGAGGTCGACTGGCAGATGCTCGCTGCCGTCGGCGAGCAGGCGCTCGGTGAGCTCGAAGCGCAGCTCGGGCGGGACCAGCGGGTCAGGCAGCTTGAGCTGCGGGTCGTACAGGTCGTAGCGCCACTCGCGGCCGATCTCGAGCGTGTCTCCGAAGCCCTTGGTCGTGATCAGCGCGGTGGTGGCCCCGCGGCGCTCGATGAGCGCATTGGTGACGAGGGTGGTCGCTCCGACCACTCCCTTGTCGATGGAGGTCGTGTTTGCCTCCGCTGCGGTGAGCACCTCGAGGATGCCTTGCTCGATGGCGCGGCTGAAGTCGTCGTAGGTGGTCAGGCACTTGCCCAGCCACGCGCGACCTGTTTGCTCATCGAGGAGCACGAGGTCGGTGAATGTGCCGCCGATGTCGAAGCTCACGCGCACGGGGTCGCCTCCAGGTGGGTTGCGATGGATGTGGAATTGGTCATGGAAAGTCCTTGGTTTCGGTGTCAGCGCTGTGCTGCGAGCGGGAAGAGGAGAACGGGGATGACGAGGCCGAGCTGGCCGCCTCGCTGAACCTGGGCGAGCATCCGGATGCGCACGGGGCCCGCGGTGCGGGCGGCCAGATCGATGGCCGTGCTATAGGCGATGCCGGCAGCGCCTCCGAGCAGCGCTCCTCCGACGAGAGCCGATGGAATCGCCGACGCGACCATCCCGTACGCGAACGCGGCCGCACCGAGAGCGAGGGCGACAAAGCCGATGATCCGGACGACGCCCGATTCAACCGGCGCGAGCAGGACGCGCGCCGCACCCGCCGCCAGCAGCGCCGTGCCGGCGGTGAGCCCCGCGATCAGCGGGGCACCGCCGCTCTCCGCGGCCACGAATCCGGGCACGATTGAGGTGAAGAGACCGAGCACCCCATTGCTTACGAAGGCAAGGGTGACGGCGACTGCGACGGCGGCAGTGAAGATCGGGGGGACGGCTGGCGTCCCTCCGGGTGAGTCCGTCTCCTGGCGCGCGGGCGACAAATCAGACGTTCGCCCTGAGGCCGAGTGGACGAGCCCCGCGGCGAGGAGCAGGAGCAGGATGCCGACCACGAACACCGCCGAGCGGGCGAGGTCGAAAGCGGCGATTCCACCCGACAGCACGGCGCCCGCTCCAACGCCGCCGAGGATGCAGGCGGTCGTTACCGACGAGCCCCGCGGCGCGGTCACGATGACCGAGGTGGCGCAGACGGTGACGATGCCCAGCGCTGCGCCCGTGACGAGCCGTCCGACGAGTAACTCGGCCAGCTCTGAGCCGTCGCCCGCCAGGGCGAGGACCGCTCCCCCGAGGGCGTCGACCAGCAGCGCGACGACGATGATCGGTGCCGTGCCGAATCGGGAGATCCATCTAGCACCCTGTCGACGAGCGAGCACGCCCATGGCGAGGGCGGCGGCGATGCCGTGCGCAGCGAAGAGAAGCGCGGTGGTGAGCGCCGCGGAGCCGAAATCGGGCGGCAGCTGCTGATAGAAGGCGCTCGGGAAGCTGGAGAATGCGCTGGCGGCGGCGAGGGCCACCACCATGGCGGTGCGCATAGTCATTCTGCGTCCGCCCGTTCCATGAGCTGCGCCGCGAGCGCGACGTCGGCGACAGCGGAGCCGGCGATGTCGAACACCACGCTCTTGCGCCCGACCGGCCCGCTCGTCATGGCGTCGGCGAGTGGACGCACCCCTGCGGTGCCGCGGTCGTCGACCACGTCGGCGGGGACGTATCCGGCCCAGGTGCGCAGACCGTCGAGCGTGATCACCGCACCGCCGGGTTCGAGCAGACCCGCGTCGCCTACAGGACCCGTGCTGCCCGTCGCTGAGATCGCGAGCGCCGCACCCGTCGACGCCGAGCGAGCATCCCTGCTGACCCTGGCGGTCGGATGAAGCTCCTGCACCGCGCGCGCCGATGAGGAGCTGCGGACGACGATCCGCAGCTCGCCGATCGCGAAGCCGATCGCCTCGAGGACCTCGAGCACCGCACGGTTCGTGGGCCCGAAGCCGATCAGAACCAGCGCATCGACCCCGCCGGGGAACCATCGACGCGCGACGGCGGCGGCGGTCGCTCCGGTGCGCAGATGGGTCGCGCGCATCCCGGTCACGATGGCGAGCGGCTCGCCTGTGGACACCGCGCTGACCGTGATCACGGACGTCGACAGCCCAGACGCTCCGGGAGCCGCCGGAGAGTAGCTCGCCCACTTGGCTGCAGCGAGACCGAGCCGTGGTACCACTCCGGCGATGCTGAGGAAGAAGCCGTCCGCGCCGAGGGGGAGGGCTGACTTGGGCGCCTGGCTCGCGGCCCCAGCGCCGAGGTCGGCGATGCAGAGCGCGATCTCATCGACCAGCACTGCCAGGTCGACGAGCGCCGCAACGTCCGGATCGGTGAACTCACGCATCGGCGTCGGCTCCGTCGGCTCCAGGCAGCGTGGTGGTCGCTTCGGGGAGAACGCTCGGCACGGCGGCCAGCGCGAGCGAGATGAGACCAGCGATGGAGCGCAGGTAGGCGGTTCGCGAGGGGTTGAAGGCCTTGGCTGTCCGGCTCACGAACGCGAGGTCGCCCCAGATGACACCGTCGACGAAGAGCGGGAACAGGAGGCAGGCGTGCAGGTCCTCGGGGGAAGACATCCGTGCCGTAACGGGGAAGCGCTTAGACAGTTTGCTGACATCACTGAGCTGGACGACCTCGCCGCTGGCGTAGGCGTGCGCGCCCATGAAGCCGTCACGCACAGGATGCCCAGTTGCGAGAGCCTGGCGCCAGCGGGATGACATGCCCGTGGAGGACACGAGTGACGAGATGGGCTGGCCGCTGTCGTCGGTGGCGAGCCGGAACACGGTGGCTGCGTCGGAGAAGTTGCGGCCGACGGCCCATTCGACGACGAGTTCGGCGATCTCGGTGACATCGGCCGCGGTTCGCAGGCTGTCGACGATGGCGTAAAGCGCATCCGCTTGCGCGTTAAGGGTGGCGACGGTCTGGCGGAGGCGGTCTTCGCTCCGGTCCTCGCCGACCTCGGCGACGGGCTGTAGGAACTGGTAGCCGACGCCTCGGGAGGAGCCGATCCAGCTGGGCGCCGTGCTCGAGTCGTGCAGTTTTTTGCGGAGCCGCCCGATGTGAATACGAAGGGTGTTCATGCCGTCGCCGTGATGCCAGTTCCACACCTGCTGGACGATCTCGTGCGGGGTGACGGTCTGCTGGGCGCGCATCATGAGGAAGGCGAGCAGGTCGAATTCGTTCTGGCTGAGCGGGATGGACTCGCCGCCGAGCAGACAGCGGCGGCTGCCGAGGTCGACGCGCAGGTCGCCGGACTGCAGCCAGCGAACCCGCATGGCGTCTTCGCCGCGTGCGCCGCGGCAAAGAGCGATCAGCCTTGCCAGGGCCTCGCGGGGCTGGGCGATGCTGTCGACAAGCAGGTTGGCGCCCGCGTCGAGGAGCGAGAGCACCTGGTCGGGCGTGAGGGGGACGCCGACGACGGCGATCGGGAAGGGGCCCGCGAGTCGGAGAACCTTCGTTGCGTTGAGCACCCAAGCGAAGCTATTGCCCCCGACGACCACGAGTCGGGTGTCCCGCACGGACGCGTGGTTCGCCGCCTTGCCCGCATCGATGAACACCGCGGACGGCCAGTCTTTGCGTTGGATGAGCTCGGGAAGTGACGCGGCGGCCGAGCCGGCCTCGGCACAGAGCACCGTCGGAGCGAGGACCGCCGCGTCTCGAGCGCTCATGATCCGCGGAGGAGTCGGGCGGTCCCGATCTGTCAAAGGGAGGGCGTTGGCCATGTCAGAGCACCTTGGAGAGGAAGCCACGGGTGCGCTCGTGCGTGGGACTGCCGAGCACCTGACTCGGTGGGCCCTGCTCGACGATCCGTCCCTGGTGCATGAAGGCGACCTGGTTAGCCACCTCCCGCGCGAAACCCATCTCATGCGTGACGACAATCATCGTCATCCCGTCGGCGGCAAGTCCGCGCATGACGTCAAGCACCTCGCCGACCAGTTCAGGGTCGAGCGCCGAGGTGGGCTCGTCGAAGAGCATGAGCTGAGGCCGCATGGCGAGGCCTCGGGCAATTGCGACGCGCTGCTGCTGACCGCCGGAGAGGCTCTTGGGAAAGGCGGAGGCCTTGTCCGCCAGGCCGACTCGGGAGAGGAGATCGTGCGCGGTGGCATTGGCCTCCGAGGCGTTCATGCCGAGGACGCGCTGGGGCGCTTCGGTGATGTTCTGCAGCACGGTGAGGTGCGGGAAGAGGTTGAAGTGCTGGAAGACCATGCCGATGCCGGCGCGCTGGGCTCGGACGAGCCGTTCGGGCATCTCGTGACGGCGGCCGTGTCGCTCGTGATAGCCGATGTGCTCGCCGCCGACGATCACGCGTCCGGCGTCCGGACTCTCCAGGTGGTTGATGCAGCGCAGCAGCGTCGACTTACCGCTGCCGGAAGCGCCGATCAGGCAGAGCACCTCGCCGCGGTCGACCTCGAGGTCGACGCCGTGCAGGACTTCGTTGCGCCCGAAGCGCTTGCGGATACCGGTCAGCTTGACTAGTGGTTCGGCGATAGCCATCGGCGCCACCTTCCCGTGTCGGTGATGGTCGCGGTAGTTCGGAATCCGACGCCGAGCCGGCGTTCGAGTCGGCCTTGCAGCCAGGTGAGGATGCTGACGACCACGAGGTACCAGATGCACACCACGATCAGCACCGGGATGGTCTCGTAGGTGCGCGCGTAGATCAGCTGCCCTGAATAGAGCAGTTCGGGCAGCGCGATCACGCTGACCACGGATGAGTACTTGAGCAGACCCATGGCCTCGTTGGCGGCCGGTGGCACGATCACGCGCAGAGCCTGCGGCAGCACGATCCGACGGAAGGTGAGCGTGCGGCTCATGCCGAGCGCGTGCGCTGCCTCGGTCTGACCACGGTCGACCGACATGATGCCCGAGCGGATGATCTCGCACAGATAGGCGGCCTCGTTGAGGGACAGCCCGAGGATCGCGGCCGTCCAGGGCGTGATGAGCGAGTTCGTGTCAGCGGACCATAGCGTCGGGCCGAAGGGGATCCCGATCGAGATCGCGGGTATGAGGATCGCGAGGTTGAACCAGAGGATCAGCTGGACGAGGACCGGTGTGCCTCGGAAGAACCAGACGTAGGCACTGGCGATCGCACGTAGCGACCGGGTGTCCGACAGCGCCATGACGGCGAGCAGCAGCCCGATCGCGGTGGCGATCGCCATGCCGACCACAGTCAGGATGAGGGTGGTGCCCAGACCGCTGATGATGCGGGGGTCGAAGAGGTACTTCCCGACCGTCTCCCAGCCGTAGTTGGGGTTGGTGATGAACGAGTACGCGATGTTGATGAGGACCAAGGCCGCCACCACGATGCCGATCCATCGCAGCGGCCGCCTGCGGGGCACGACGAGGTCGTCGTCCTGCCCCGCAGGAGCGGTCGTTGAGGTGGTGGTCACGTTAGAACGTGGCTCCGTTGAGGGTCGCTTCCTCAATGGCGCGGTCGGCGATGCCCCACTTGTCGAGGATGTCGGCGTAGGTGCCGTCCTCGATGATGGCGGTGAAGGCGTCCTGCACCTTGCTGGTGAGCTCGCTGTCCTTCGGGAAGGCAGCGGCGAAGTAGCCCTCGTTGAGGTATCCGCCGCTGACCTTCAAGGTGTCCTCGTTCGAGGCCAGCACGTAGGCGTTGGCTGCCGAGTCGTTCGGTGTCACGTCGATGCGGCCCGAGATGAGCGCGAGGATCGTGGCATCGAGGTCGGCGAACTCGCTGACGTTGATGGCCGGCTGATCCGCATCGATGCAGGCCGTGGAGGCATCTGCCAGCAGGGAGGCCTCGAGGGCGCCGCCCGGGATGCCGACGTTGACGCCGCACAGGTCGTCCATGTCCACGATGTCGCGGTAGCTGTCCTTAGTGAGGAAGTTGTTCTTGGCAGCGAGGTAATCGACGAAGTCGACCGTCTTCTCGCGCTCGAGCGTGTCGAACATGCCGGTGAGCGCCATGTCGTAGCGGCCGGATGCGAGTCCGGGGATGATCGTGTCGAAGCCGGCGCTCTCGAACTGGACAGTCGAGCCGAGCTCTTCGGACAGCGCGGCGGCGAGGTCGATGTTGATGCCCTCCCAGGTCGATCCGTCGTCGCCGATGAAGTTGTAAGGGCTGAGCGACGGATCGGCCGCGGCGACGATGACGGTGGCGTCTGTCGTCGATTCCCCGTCGGACGAGGTGGATGCCGGAGTGGTTGAGCAGGCGGTGGCGACGAGCGCGAACGACGCGATCCCCACCCCCGCAAGGGCAGTTCTACGCAGTTTGGCGAGGGGGCTCACAGGGCTACTCCTTGATTTGGCCGAAATTCCGAGCGTCTACTAGGAATTGAGGAAAGTACAAGAGTGAGTAGACGTGGCGATTGTTTCCGAGGTGTTTCCCTTCGACGACCGGGGCGTATCTTTCGACGAAAACGACATCTTCGCGACATGTCCGCCCGCTTACAGTGGCCTCCGAGACGATCTCCCGGCAGCGCCATGCCCTTCGTCGGAGAGACACCTGAGAGGACCAGATGACTGCCACTTCCGCTTCCGCCCCCATATCTGCTGACGCTGCGGTCAAGCGGATGATGGCGGGCGCACTGCAAGCGGACGAGCTCGACCTCAGCATCGGCGAACCCGATCAGCCCATGGCCCAGCGCCTGGTGCAGGCGGCAGCCGCGAGCCTGAACGCCGGGCGCACGGGATACACGCCGAAGCTCGGATTGGACGAGCTGCGTGATGCAGTCGCGCGCGATATCCGCGAAAGCACCGGCTATGCGCCGGATGCGGCCGATGTCGTCATCACCGCCGGCGGCACCGAAGCCGTGTCGGTCGCGCTGCGCGCGGCCTGCGCTCACGGCGATCTCATCGTGATCCCCGATCCGGCGTGGCCTAACTACCGGGTAGTCGCAGAACACCATGGCCTACGGGTGATGACCTACGTGCAGGGAACGTCAGGTGATGGCTTCTTCGACATCGATGCCATCGGACTCGCACTCACCGCGGGCGCTCGGCTCGTGATCGTGAACTCTCCGTCAAACCCAGTGGGAACGGTCGCGAGCCGCGCCGCCCTCGATCGCGTGGTCAGGCTGGTCCGCGAACACCGTGCGCTCATCCTGTCGGACGAAGCCTACGAGTCGGTGGTCTTCGCCGGCGGGCGGGCGGTATCCCCGTTGGAGATGGGCGCCGACCTGACCTTCAGTGCACGCACGTTCTCGAAGACCTACTCGATGACCGGAATGCGCGTGGGGTCGCTGGTCTCCCCTGTCGCGTTCCGCGAGGCTGTCGCCGCGATCCACGGAACAACCTCGGGCTGCGCCCCCATCACGGGCCAGATCGTTGCGCTTGCAGCACTTTCCGAAACCCTCGGCGACTCCGAGCACCTGGCCGCGGCGTATAGCCGACGACACGAGGCGGCCCGTGCGATTCTTGGGCGCTGGATGCCGATCGACTCCGTCGAGCACTTCGGCGGGTTCTACGCGTGGCTCGACACCTCCTCGACCGGACGCTCGGGCGAGGTCCTCGTCTCGGAGATCCGCGCGGAGGGCGTTGTCGTCACAGATGGGCGAGTTTTCTCTCCGACTGCCGACAGCGCCCTGCGCATCGCGCTGACCGCGCCCGACGCGATATTGCTGCCTGCGCTCGAAAGAATCGCCGCCGTCCTCGATCAGTGATGCCACACATCACTACGGCAGACTCCGGTCCGTGCCCACATCCTGCCCACAACTGGATGATTTTCAGGGTGATCCAGGCGAGACCTGATGATCGAAAACGCTTGGAGTTTCGGGCTTCTCCGCACTGTTTAGCCTGATCATCGGCATGTTGGCAGAGTTCGAATCCCTAGCCCTCCGCCACTTGAAGATCGGCGCCAAGCGGCCGGAAGCGTACGGCGTGATAGGTCACGCAAGGGGCGCAGGAGCCTGAGCTCGGCGCATCAACGAGAGAAGCCCCCGGCGAACCGAGGGCTTCTCGCCGAAAAGCGAAGCGATCAGGCCGGGAGCAGCAGCAGCTGTCCCGGGAAGATCAGGTCGGGGTCCCCGATCGTGGCGATGTTCGCGTCCGCGAGCTGCTGCCAGCCCCCGGCCAGATTGAGCTGAGTGGCGATCGCGGACAGCGAGTCGCCGGATGCGACCGTGTAGGTCTCGCCGGAGAGGGGAACCGGCTGGACCACGCGAGATGGCGCTACCGGCTCGTCGACATACTCTGCCTGGCCTGAAACGTCAGCCGAGTCGTCGGTCGACGGCGCCGCCTCTGATACCGACGCGCCAGAATTCTCTGAGATCGAACCGCTCGTGCCGGAGAGCCCGAGCTGTGCCGAGCACGAGGGCCACGCTCCCCAGCCCTGTGACGCGAGGACCCGCTCGGCAACAGCGATCTGCTGTTCCTTGCTGGCGTCGGACGCGCTGCCGGAACCGCCGTAGGCGGCCCAGGTGCTCGGGCTGAACTGCAGGCCGCCGTAGTAGCCGTTGCCGGTGTCGATCTGCCAGTTGCCGCTGCTCTCGCAGTCGGCGATGGCGTCCCAGGTGTCGAGCGAGGCAGCATTGGCTGGCGCCGCCGTGAAGGCGAGTCCTGCCGCGGTGAGTGCGACGAGGGCGAGGCCCCCTGCTGCGGCGCGAGTGTTGGTCAGGATTCCCATGTACGTGCTCCAACGGGTTCGCCGACGCTCGTCCCGTCCCCGGGTCTCGGCGCGCCACTGCCCACCCTGCAATAGAGGGTTCGATTTACGGTGCTGCATGTGGGCAGCGTGAGGCGTGGCAGCACCGGCGTACGTCCAGTCCGGTCAAGGGTTCCGAACGCTCCTGCGCTTCGGGGCCGGCTGGCACAGGAAGAGTAGGTCGGGCTCGGCCTCGTTGCAAATCCGTTACCCGACCTGCGGCGTGTCGCTGACGCCGCAACGCAAGCGTTCGGTAGGCGCTCATCCACTCCCTGGATCATCCGACCGTCGGCCTCAGGCGTCGCTGGCCCCCTGCCACCGGTCCCGCTTGAGCGCGATCGGAACGAGCAGCGCCGCTGCGCCGGCTCCCGCACCGCCGACGGCCATGTCGAGGATCGAGTCGTCGTAGCCGACGAGCACGGTCTCACTGAGCTGATGGCCGCCCCACTCCCCCATCTCCCAGAGCGCCGCCAGGGCGAGGCCGACCGTCAGGGTCTGGATCACGAGCGCGGGAGTCCGCCGATCCAGCTCGACACCGGCGCGGAGGGCTGCCACCACGACGAGCAGCGCGAGCAGGCCGTTGAGGGTGAAGTGGATCGGGATGTCGATCCAGGGGGCGGCTCGGTAGAGGTCGAGCACGCTCGCCCAGGCGGCGACGAGCACGGCGACTCCGACGGCGACATCGATTCCGGCGCGGAGCCCGAGGAACCGGGGCACGACGAGGCCCAGGAGCGCGAGGGCGAGCACGGCGCCCGCCAGGGCCCCCCAGCCGATCACACCGACCACGAGAGAGAGCAGTCCGACGATGCGCAGGACGTCGGCCGTCCACTCGAGTGTCGACTCCGGCTTCTGGAGGAAGGTGGCGGCGAGCGCCGGACGCTCCCGCACACTGCGCTGCACCACCTGGGCGCTGTCGCTGCTCATCGCTCCGTTCTCTTCCTCTCCGGTTCGTCGGCGAATGTGCGAGATCCAAGCGAGGGCGCGACCTCGACGACGGCCTGCACCGCCTCATGGTCCGACGTCGCCCGCATCCCCCAACGCCGGGCGTTGACCGCGGCGGATCGCACCCGCAGGTCAGGTCCGACCAGGATCCAGTCGATCCGGGGACCGATGCTCGGCCTGCGGTAGCCGGAATGGGTGCGCCATGCGGGAGTGAGGCGCTGGTCGGCAGCGGCCCACGAGTCGCGCAGCGCGCATCCGGGCTGCAGGATGCGCAGCGCCGGCGAGCCCTGCCGGGCGTTCAGATCCCCCATCACGGCGACTGCGCCTCCATGGCGCAAGGCCTCCGCGAGCAGCAGGCGTGCGGACTCCGACCGCGCCCGTCCGGAGAAGGGGTCGAGGTGGGTGTTGATCACCGTCAGCCGCGAGCCGTCGGCGCGATCCCGGAACTCGGCGATCACCGCGATCCGCGGGAACACCGCACCCCAGCTGCGCGAGCCAGGGCGATCGGGACGGGTGGAGAGGGCCAGCTGAGTCCAATCCTCGAGCTCGAGGCGGCGCGCATCCCAGTGGATCGAGCAGCGCTCGTCGGAGCCGTCGGCTCGCCGACCGCGACCGATCCGCGAGTAGCCGTCGCCCAGAGCTCGTTCGACCGCCGCATCCTGGTCGGGAAGCGCCTCCTGCACACCGAGGATCGTGGGCAGCTCAGCTCCGAGCAGCTCGGCGACCAGGGGCTCACGGTGAGCCCAGCGGTCCTGTCGACGAGCGAATGGGAGTCGGCGACGCAGGTTGATCGACATCAGGTGCACTCCGGGCGGTGCAGCGCGGCCAATGACGGTCGACGACATGCCGCAACGCTAGCCAGCGATCGGTCGCCGGGGCTGAGCATCCGCCGACTCCGCGTCTGCTCGAGGTGCGCATCGCCAGCCCGGCTGCCTGACTGCTGCAGGGCCGCTCGGTCAGCTCCCCAGGACAGCCCGGCGCAGCGTCTCGATGGGAACCTTGGGCGAGCGATCGGCATACAGCAGGCCGTTCGTCTCCTGGCCGGTGTCGGTGAGCTGGGTGTAGCAGAAGCCGGCGAGCACCTGCGAGGAGCGCACCGCGCCGATCAATCCCGACACCTTGGCTTCGAAGTCGTCGGCATCGTGCGCCGAGCTGTAGCCCCACGCGCCCTCCACGTCGGCGTCGACGAAGCTGATGCCCCCGAACTCCGTGAGCATCACCGGCTCGCCCGCATCGATCTGCGAGGCGGAGATGCGGCGGCCCGCGTGCCCGAACCCGTGCAGCAGCTCAGTGATGGCGTCCTCGGTGCCGAGGCGACGAGCGAGTGCGGCCGGGTCATCCTCGTAGTCGTGGATCGTCCAGATGTCGGACGAGGTGTGCTCCCAGCCGTCGTTGGAGATCACGGGACGCGTGCCGTCGATCGCGCGGGTGATGTCGGCGATCGCTCGGCTGAAGGCGCGCTGCCGGTGGTCGTGGGCGACGTGCTGGATCCCCCAGCTCTCGTTGAAGGGCACCCAGGTGACGATAGACGGATGGGAGCGATCGCGTCGGACGAGCTCGATCCACTCGGCGGTGAGCGCGGCGACCGCGCGCGGGTCGAACGCGTAGGCGCTGGCGGTCTCTGCCCAGATCATCAGGCCGAGACGGTCGGCCCAGTACAGGAAGCGCGGATCTTCGGCCTTCTGATGCACGCGAGCCGCATTGAAGCCCAGCGCCTTGATCAGCTCGACCTCGCGGCGGAGGGCCGCCGCGCTGGGTGCCGCCAGATGCGATTCGGGCCAATAGTTCTGAGCGAGGACCGAACGCAGATAGGTCGGACGGTCGTTGAGCAGGAATCGTCGCGGGCCCGTTGAGACGCTGCGGAGCCCGAGGTAGCTGGAGACCGCGTCGGTCGGCTGCCCGTCCCGCTCGAGGACGATCGTCGCGTCGAGAAGCGTCGGAGACTCTGGGCTCCAGAGCAGCTGCTCGTAGTGCTGACCGTTGCGCTGCCCATCGAGCCCCAGACGGAGCTGCGAGCTGCCCTCCGACAGATGGAAGCGGGCCTCCGAAAGCACCTCGCCGTCGCGCGACAGCATCACATGCGCCCAGGTCCGTGGCGCCGGCGTGCGGTCGAGTGTGAGCTCGAGGTCGACGCTCGCCGACGGGATGTCGGTCTGCCAGTGCACCTCGGTGATGCGGATCGCCGGGACCGCTTCCAGCCAGACCGGCTGCCAGATGCCGGTCGTCCGGTGGTACCAGATCGAGTGCGGCTCCTCGTTCCAGTCCTGCTTGCCGCGGGGCACCGAGACGTCGTGGGGGTCGTCGACCGCGCGGACGATGAGCTCGTTCGGAGCGTCAGGCGCGAGCGCATCGGAACCGAGTGCATCTGTACCCAGTGCATCTGTACCCAGTGCGTCGGTGATGTCGAACCAGAATGGGGTCTGCCCACCGTCGTGGTGACCGAGCATCACCCCGTTCAACCAGACGTCCGCGGACCGGTCGACGGCGCCGAAGTGCAGGATGATGCGGGAGCCGTCAGCACCGGCGCCCGCCGCCGCCAGCTCCGAGGCGGTGATGGCCCGCCGGTACCAGACGACCGGGTGGAAGCCTGTGTCGCCGATCCCCGAGCCAGGGGATTCGGGCGGGAACGGCACGACGATGGACCGGTCGAAGACGACGGAGCGCGGCGGGGCCGACTGGTCGGCGCCGAAGGCGAAGTCCCATTCGCCGTCGAGCTCGCACCACGCGCTCCTCATCAGCTGGGGTCGCGGGTAGGTGCCGTCCTGCTGGGACGCGACCGGAAGGGAGGCGCTCATGGATTCACGCTATCGGCTGAGCAGTCGCTCGAGCATGTCCCCGAGAACGGCTCGCTCCTCGGCATCGAGCGGCGCGAAGGACCGTCCGACGACCTGCTTCATCACCTCGCGACCCTCCGCGAAGAGGCGCTCACCCTCCGCTGTCAGCTCGGGGCGGATCGCACGACCTCGTCCGTTCACCCGCCGGATGAACCCACGAGACTCGAGTCGACCGGCGAGGGTTCCGAACGCTTGATCGGTCTGGAAGGTCAGCACCGCCAGGTCGTGCAGCGAAGCCCCCGGATTCTCATGCAGGTGCCGCAGGGCATCCCACTGCACGAGGCTGATGTCGAAGGGCAGAAGCGCCTCTGTCGCAGCGCGGTGATGCGTGATCTGGAGTCGCTTGACGGCCAGCCCCAGCTCCAGCTCTGTCATCGCCACGGGATCAGCATACCAATGTCTAAGTTTGCTTATATCAACATGTTGATTTACGGTTCTCGCATGACTTCCAGCCGATCTCTCACCATCAGCAGCTCTTTCGGGGACACTCCGCTCGGCGTGGAGGAACGCGGCAGCGGACGTCCCATGCTGATCCTCCACGGCGGAGCGGGCCCGGCCTCCGTGACCCCGTTCGCCGACCTCGTCGCCGATGCGACAGGCGCCCGCGTCCTCGTCCCGACCCACCCCGGCTTCGGAGGCACCGCTCGCCCGGAGGGTCTGACCACCGTCGCCCGGCTCGCCGAGCTGTATGCCGGCATGATCGAGCAGCTCGAGCTGGACGACGTCACAGTCATCGGCAACTCGCTCGGCGGATGGGTCGCGGCCGAGTTGGCGCTGCTTCACCCGACCCGGCTCGGTCGGTTCGCTTTGGTCGACGCGGTCGGCATCGAGGTGGAGGGGCACCCCGTCGCCAGCGCTCTGGAGCCGACCGAGCTGGCCGCGCAGAGCTGGTTCGACCCGTCGAAGGCGCCGAGCCTGGATCCGACGGCGCTGCCGCCCGCGGCTCGAGCGATCTTCGCGGGCAATCGCGCCGCCCTCGCCCTGTACGGAGGATCGATGACCGACGCGACGCTTCTCGGCCGACTGTCCGAGATCCGTGTGCCCGCACTCGTGCTCTGGGGCGAGGCGGATCGGATCGCCGACACCGACTACGGCCGGGCCTTCGCCGCCGCGATCCCGGGGGCGCGCTTCGAGCTCCTCGAGCGCACCGGTCACGTCCCGCAGATGGAGACTCCCGATCTGCTGCTCGAGGCGCTGACGCCCTTCCTCGGCGACACCGCCCGCTGAGGCGACCGGCCCACCGAGGCGGGGCCGGTCAGCCGGCGAGCATCCGATCCGCCGTCCTCAGGGCGAGCGCCATCTGCGTCAGACCGGGATTCGCCGAGAGCGAGCTCGGGAAGGTGGAGTTGTCGCAGATCCAGAGGTTGTCGATGTCGTGACTGCGGCCATCGGGGTCGACCACCCCGTCGGAGGGATCGATGCTCATCCGGCAGGTGCCGAGCGTGTGCGCCGATCGCAGGACGACGCGGGTGCTGCGGGCGCCGGCCGCCTCGAGCATCTCCGTCATTCGGGTGATGGCGTGCCGCTCGATCGCCTTCTCGTTCTCGCCCGGCGAGAGGCTGATCTCGGCCCGCGGCAGTCCCCATTCGTCCAGCTCGTCGGTGAGCTCGAGCAGGTTGTCCTCGGACGGCAGGAACTCGCCGTTCATGCCGACTCCGGCCGAGAAGCGGTAGTCGTCGAGCGCGGCCATCAGCTCCTTGCCCCACAGGCCCGCACCCCGCACGAGGTTGGTCGCGAAGTTGATCGGCATCACCCCGAGGCTCTGCACGAGGTATCCGCCGGCGAAGTCGGCGTCCTGCGGTCGCACGAAGTCCTCGGTGATGAGCGCCGAAGGGTAGCCGCGGTAGCCGCGAATCTGCTCGTCGAAGCGGCCCCAGACCTGCGCGGCGCCGTGCGCGAGGAAGTTGCGGCCGACCAGTCCGCTGGAGTTCGCGAGCCCGGTGTGCAGGAGCAGTCGCGGGGTCTCGACGCCCCCGCCGGCCAGGACGAGCGCGGCGCAGCGCTGCCGCCTCTCCACTCCGTCGGCGAGGTAGGTGACGCCCGTCACGCGTCCGCTGCCGTCCCGCTCGATTCCCGTGACCATCGAGTTCGGGCGGATCTCGGCACCGTCGGCCACCGCGGCGGGCAGGTAGGTGATCGCGGTCGACGCCTTGGTCCCGAACCGGTCGCCCTGATGGATGCTGCCGAGGTTGAATCCCGCGCGCCGGAGGCCGTGGTGCGGCTGCTCGCGGTCGCGGCTGATCATCGCCGCGGGCGCATCGGTCGCGCGGACGCCGAGCCGCTCGCAGCCGAGCGCCATCAGGTCGGCGGGAGCGTTGCGGGCCACGGGCTCGTACAGATAGGTCCGCTCCGCATCCCAGGGATAGGGCGTCGGACCGGATACGCCGATGTCCCGCTCGACCTCCACGAGGTAGCGCACGAGCTCCGCGTGGGCGATGGGCCAGTCGGCGCCGACCCCTGTCTCGGTCCGGAGGGTCAGGTCTCGCGGATCGGGTCGCGGGGTGAACGCACCCCAGTGCAGGGTCCCGCCGCCGACCCCCATGCCGCTGTTGTTCGGACCGAAGGCCGTGGGGGTGTCCCCTCCGCTGATCCGCTCGGACAGCCAGTTGATGCGGGGCGCGGTGAGTTCGTCCTGGGTGAAGTCGGTCGAGTCGAAGTTAGGTCCCGCCTCGAAGGCGACGACGCGCAGGCCTCGAGCGGCGAGGCGGGCGAGCAGCGGACCTCCTCCCGCACCGGTGCCGACCACCACGACGTCCACCTCGTCGTCGTCCTGGTACGTCTTCATCCCGTCGAGGTTCACGCGTCGTCTCTCTCGTGCTGCTCCTGGTCGTGGTTCTCGTGCCGATCGCCGAGCCGGCCGAGTTCGCGGGGCTCCCAGCTCTCCCGGCGCCCTGCGGCGAGCTCGGAGAAGCCGACCGGCTCCGGCGCGGTGCCGCCGGTGGCGAAGCCGTCGTAGCCGATGCGCGCCTGCGAGGCGGGGTGGGCCATCCAGCTCTGCACGAGGTCGACGCGCACGTCCTCGAACCAGCGCCGGGACAGCTCCGCGGTCGGGAAGGCCGCGACGGCCTCCTCCCCGGCGACCAGACGGCCGACGAGGACGCGCTGATCCGCCGGGCTGTCCGGCCATGTCTGCGCGAGGGCGTCGAGGCCGAGCCGATACGCGACACGGTCATCCGGCAGACCCGCCGGGCGCCAGCCGTCGCCCGGCTTGCCAGCGAGGCGGGCATCGACCCGGGCGGCGAGATCGATGCGCGCGGTCCCCGGCTGCGGCACGAGGAGGTCGGCGAGTCGGCGCAGGGTGGCCAGCTGGTCCTCCGTGAGGGCGAGCGGCGCGTACGTCGCATCGTCCGGCACTGCCCGTTCCGCGAAGTTGCTCCGCACCTCCACGTCGGTGCGCGACGACGCGATGAGACGCCCCCACTCCGCCGGAGTCTGCGGTGCGGGTTCGATGACGGTGTCCCAGAGCTCGACGATTGCCTTCGCCACCTCGTTCGGGCGCTCGTACGCGATCAGGTGACCCGTCGACGGCAGCGGGACGAAGTGGGCGCGGGGGTAGACATCCTTGAGAAGGGCCGGCTGCGCCGTCGAGCCGAGGTCGTCGTCGTCATCGCCGGCGAGCACCGTGACCGGGAGGTCAAGCGTCCCCACCTCGTGGGAGATGTCCTCGCGACTGCCGACCTCAAGCCAGCCCCGCCACAGGCTCGGCGGGAAGCGGCTGAGCTGCTGAAGGGCGGAGGCCGAATCGGCGTCCGACAGCGAAGAGGCGATGTTGCCGGAAAGGAACTCCTGCGCCTGCTCCTCGTCGAGCGTGCTCTCGTCGGCGACCCAGCCGATCATGCGTACGCGGCGATTCTCGGACATCGGCTCTGGGCTCGGCGGCGAGGGCGCGAGCAGCACGGACCCCGCGAGACCGAACAGGCCCGACTCCCCATCGGGTCCGGTCCTGCCCGCGAGCACGTGGGCGGCGATGGCGGCCGCGATCTTGCCGCCCATGCTGTGGGCGAGGAGGATCCACGGACCTCCATCCGCTTCGCGGGCGATGGCTGCCAGTGCGGTGCGGGTCAGCGCGTCGACAGAGCCGTCCACGGCATCCGGCTCCCCCGCGGGTACGGCGAATTCGATGGGCACCAGGCGGAATCGGTCGTCCAGCGCTTCGCCGAGCGGTGCCGCGGCTGTCGCATCGAGTCCGAGGCCGGGCAGGAAGAAGACTGTGCAGACCGGCATCATTCGGCCGAGCCTACTTTTGAGAGAATCTCGAGCCTGTGAGTGCGCTGGTCATCGCCTGAGTCCGGATGGGGCTGGCGCTGAGCGCACATCGCCGGGTCGCACTCGTGCGCGATCTGCGCTAGCGCCGTAATGAACGGCTGCTCTCCAGCGCACCGGCCAGCAGTGCCGCCGCGACCCCCACCAGCACGAGCACGCAGAGGCCCCAGCGCAGACCGACCGAGTCGGTGACGACCCCGATGAGCGGGCTCGTGCCCAGGAAGCCCAGGCGCATCAGCCAGCTGACGATCGTCACGCCCGCCCCTTCGCTCATTCCCGGGATGGTCGCCGCCGCGGTGAGCGCGCTGGGCACGAGAGTGGCCGCCCCGTAGCCGGCAAACGCCAGTCCGACGAACAGCCGTCCCGAATCGGCCTGTGCCGTCACGACGAGGAGGCCGCCGATCGCCGTCAGGACACCGCCGAACCGCGAGACGTCGCGGCGGCCGAAGCACTGGATGAGCGGATCGCCGACGAAGCGCCCGATGCACTGGCTGCCGATAACCACCACGAAGCCGAGCCCCGCGAGATCAACGGGCTGTCCACCGATGTCGACCGCCGCCATGGCCGCCCAGTTGTTCGCGATGTCCTCCACCGCGGTGCCGCAGATCGCCAGCACGACGAGCGGCATCGCGGCCACGAGCACCACCCGCCACGATCGACCGGCCGCCCGCGCGGCCTCGTGCCCAGGTGATCGATCGGCACTGCTCGCGACCGGCCCGATGAGCGCCCCGCCGATCGCGACGGAAGCGATCACCGCGAGGGCGACGAGGGCGAGGTAGGCGCGGATGTCCCAGCCCGCTGCAGCGGCCGCGGTGGACAGCGCGCCGCTCAGAACGCCGCCCAGGCTCCACAGCGCATGCATGGACGAGAGGATCGACCGGCGCACGGCGTCCTGCACCCGGATGCCGGCGACATTCTGCGCGACATCGACGACCGCGTCGAAGAAGCCGGCGAAGAAGATGGAGAGCGCGAACATCCATCCTTCGGTGATCCAGCCGACCGAGGCGATCGACGCGGCGAGCAGCACAGTGCCGAGGATGGCAACCCGGACCGGTCCGAAGCGGGCGATCAACGGTGCAGGCAGCGCGGACGACACGATGGCCCCGACGGCGAAGGACGCCACGATCACGCCGAACTCGGAGGCGCTCAACGCGAGCCGATCGGAGATCGTCGGATACCAGGGCAGGAGCGCGGCGAAGATCGCCCCGTTGCTGGCGAACATGGTTCCCACGCCGGCCGGCGCTTGGAGGGTGCGTCTGGTCTCACTCGTCATGACATGCACGCTATGAACCACAATGATCAGATGCTGCGATCAGAACGCCAGAGAGTGATCATTCGGGCCGTCGACTCCGGCCGACGGACGATCGACGAGCTCGCGACCCTGACGGGCGTCTCGCCGATCAGCATCCGCCGGGATCTCACCGAGCTGTCCGAGCAGGGCGCGATCCGACGGGTCCGCGGCGGCGCGGCACCCGCTGCCAGTCGAGGTGCGGAATACCCGTTCGAGCTCCGCCGAGGCGAGGACTCGGACACGAAGCGGGCTCTGGCTCAGGTGGCCGCCTCGCTCATCAAGCCGGGCGACGCCGTCGTCATCGACAACGGGACCACGGCGCTCGCTGTCGCGCGACAGATCACCGGAATCGGCATCACCGCGATGGCGCTATCGCTGCATGCGGCCGCCGCCATGGCCGCGCAGCACGGCAACCAGGTGATCGTCCCCGGAGGCACGGTCGACCACGACGATCTCGCCTTCACGAGCGCCGGCGCCGCCGAGGCGGTCGGTGCGATGCACTTCGACTTCGCCATCATCGGTGCCTGCGCGGCCGATCCGGACACCGGTCTGACAGTCGCAGGCTGGGGTGACGCTCAGGTCAAGCGCGCAGTGCTGAAAGCATCGCGCCGCGTCATCCTGGTGGCGACCGCCGACAAGTTCACTCGCACAGCCGCCCACAGATTCGGCACGATCCACGACCTCGACACCATCGTCACGACGGAGGACGCACCGACCGCCATGATCTACGACGCCCGCCGAGCAGGGGTGAACGTCCTCTTCGCGGAGATGCCGAGAGCCTGAGGCGAAGGTTCGCCGGCTTATGCCTCGTCGCGCTCCGGCTCCGACGCCTCAGCGGTCGAACGCGGCCCGCCGGCTGGCCAGGCGAAGATCGAGCTCACGCACCGCGACTGCCGCGAGCTGACCGAGATCGTCCAGCTCGGTGGGACCGAAGAGCCTGACCTCTCGGTCGAAGACGCAGAGGGTGCCGATGACATAGCCGTCGGCCGTGACGAGCGGCACGGAGGCGAAGCCGTGCAGCGAGCGATCCTGCTGCAGGAGCGGATTGAGCCGGAAGGCGGGATCCGCCTGGACGTCGGGGACGACGAACGGGATGCCCTGGGTCACCGAGATGCTGCAGATGGCGACGTTGCGGTCGACCTCAGAGATGTCGGCGCCTCGGCTCGACTTGAACCACTCCCGGTCGGTGTCGACTATGGAGAGCAGAGCGACGGGCACGTCCAGCAGTCGGCCGGCGAGATGGGTGATGCGGTCGAACGCCTCATCGGGAGGCGTGTCGAGGATGTTGTACCGGCGCACTGCGGCGAGTCGTCGATGCTCGTTCTCGGTGATCTGCTCCCGGTCGACCCGCCCGGAATCCACGATGTCCTGCACGAGCGAGCGCTGGAACTCGAGGGCGACCTCGTCGAGCCCCGGCCGCTCGTCCGGGCGACGCGCGGTCATCCTGCGGAGGATGCTTCGCAGGACCGAGGAGGTCTCCGGCGGGATCCAGGGATCGTCGCGCAGTCGGGCGGCCACCGTCTGGTGGATGTCGCCGGGGAATGCGACCTGCCCGCTCAGCGATTCGAGGAGTACCAGGCCGAGCGAGTAGATGTCGGAGGCGGTCGTGGGCGGCTCGCCTCGAGCCTGCTCCGGGCTGATGTAGGCGGCGGTGCCCGTCGTGGTGGCGCCCATCTCCTGGATGCCGATGACGCTGGCGATCCCGAAGTCGGCCAGCTTGCCCCGGATCCGGGTGGTGATCCGGCGATCGGCGAGCAGGACGTTCGCCGGCTTGATGTCGCGATGCAGGAAGCCGTGCTCGTGCACGTACTGCAGCCCCTCCGCGAGATCGAATCCGAGGTATGCGACCTGCTCGGAGCTGAGCGGGGCGTGCGCCTCGACGTGCCGCTTGAGGTCGACGCCGGGGATCCGCTCCATCACCAGATAGATCCGCGGGTTGCTGGGGTCCGAATTGTCGACGCCCGCATCGAACAGCGTCGTGAGGGCGTAGTGATTCATCCCGGCGATCAGACGCGCTTCCGCCTCCTGCAGGCGGAGCTCGGCCGTGGTCGAGGCCTTGGCCCGGAACACCTTGACGGCGACCTCGCGCTGCAGGGCCGGATCACTCGCGCCGTAGACCACAGCCCTGCCGCCGCTGCCGATCACCTCGCCGATGACGTACCTGCCCGCGAGCAGCTGCGGCGGATCCCCTGGCCCGGATCGAGGGGGCAGGTTCGTCATGGTTCAGGCGCTCCTCGACGCGGCGCTCCGCGGAGTCGCAGATTCGGCAGTTCAGATGTTACGGCCCCCCTGTCGGGGGCGCGCACGATCCGAGGGAGCTGGGGCGCGTCGTGATCCAGAATTCACCAGGCCCGCGTCGCTACGATCTCGCGTGGGCACCCTCGCCCTCCCTCCCGGATCGGAACTCGATGAAGACTTTCACTCTGCCCGGCACCGACATCGTCGCGCCGAACGTCGTCCTCGGCGTGATGCGCATCGCGAAGAAGACCGACGACGAGGTGAAGGCGCTCGTGCGCGCAGCGCGCGATGCCGGCATCGACTTCTTCGATCACGCGGACGTCTACGGCGACGAGCTGCACGGCTGCGAGACCCGATTCGCCGAGGCGCTGCAGCTCACGCCGTCGCAGCGAGACGAGATCACCATCCAGACCAAGGCGGGCATCGTCCGCGAGGGTCCGTACTTCGACTTCTCCTACGAGCACCTCATCGAGTCGGTCGACGGCTCGCTCGCCGCGCTGCAGACCGACCGCATCGACATCCTGCTGCTGCACCGCCCCGACGCACTCGTCGAGCCGGATGAGGTCGCACGGGCGTTCGACGAGCTCGAAGCCGCCGGCAAGGTCCGCGCGTTCGGGGTCTCCAACCAGACACCGCGCCAGATCGAGCTGCTCAAGAAGTCGGTGCGCCAGCCGATCGTCGCCAATCAGCTGCAGCTCTCGATCACCCACTCCCCGATCGTCGCGCAGGGAGTCGCGGCGAACATGGCGGGCGAGGATCAGTCGCTCACCATCGACGGCGGAGGAATCGTGGACTACTGCCGCCTGAACGACATCACCGTTCAGGCGTGGTCTCCCTTCCAGGCCGGCTTCTTCAATGGGGTGTTCCTCGGATCGCCCGACTACCCGGAGCTCAACGCGGCGATCGATCGGCTCGCCGCGAAGTACGACGTGCCGGCGATCGCCATCGCCACCGCCTGGATCACCCGACACCCGGCGCAGATGCAGGTGGTGCTCGGCACGACCAATCCCGAGCGCGTCACCGGTGCCGCCGCCGGATCGGACATCCCCTTGACCCGGGCCGAGTGGTACGAGCTGTTCCGGACCGCCGGCTACCGCGTGCCGTAGCCCTCGATTCCGGTCGCGAATCACCGTCCGGTTTCACTTCCTCCGAGCAGCCAGACTCCGAGTACTCTCACTACGGAGATAGTGATCCCGGGGCGAGGAGGCTGCGGTGCGGAGCACTGAGACGCCGATCGTGCGGGCGCTGCCCTGGCTGATCCTCGCGGCCATCGTCCTGATCGGCTTGAGTCTGCGCGGACCTGTCGTCGCGGTCGCGCCGGTCGCCGGGCTGATCGGTGACGAGCTGGATCTCGACTCGGCACGGGTCGGCCTGCTCACCAGCCTCCCCCTGCTCTGCTTCGCGTTCGCGACACCGCTGGCGTCCCTCATCATCGCCCGCGCCGGGCGGGACCTGTCCGCGTCGATCACGCTCGTGGGAGTGGTGATCGGCACGCTGATCCGCAGCTCCGACGGCGCCGTGTCCGCCTTCGTCGGCACCATCGTCCTCGGCATCTTCATCACCGTCGGCAACGTGGTGATCCCGCTGGTGATAGCCGACGAGATCCCGGCGGAGCGCTCGGGGATGGCCACCGGCGCGTACACCGCATCGCTCAACGTCGGCTCGGTGATCACGACGTTCGGCACGGCGCAGATCGCCGTCGCCCTGGGATGGCGCGCCGCTCTGGCGATCTGGGCAGGACTCGCAGTGGCCGCCCTCGCCGTCTGGCTGGCGGCGGCCGGACCGAAGGCGGCTCTCACGCCGCGGCCTCGTCAGCGGATGGACGCCGCGGCACGTGCGGCCGCTCCGCGGAGCGTCTCCTTCGGCATCGTCCTCGCCCTGGGGGTCGCCTTCGGGACTCAGGCGTTCGCGTTCTACGGCATGAGCGCCTGGCTGCCGAAGCTCCTCACCGACGAGCAGGGCTTCTCCGCCGAACAGGCAGGATCGGCGAGCGCGGTGTTCCAGCTGTTCGGCATCGCCGGTGCGCTCACCCTCCCCCTCCTCGTCCGATGGCTCGGACGGCGGGCCGGCATCCTGACGGTCCTCGCGTTCTGGCTCAGCGTGCCCATCGGTCTGCTGATCGCCCCGCAGGCCTGGCCGATCTGGACGATCACCGGCGGCCTCGCGCAGGGCGGGGGGATCACGATGATGTTCCTGCTAGTGGTGGCCCTCAGCCAGGGCGCCCGCGGAGGACGCGCCTCCGCGACCGTCCAGGGAGTCGGCTACGCGATCGCGGCGACAGCGCCGGCCACCCTCGGCGCCCTCCGCGACTCCACCGGAGCGTGGACCCTGTCCTTGATCGCCGTCGCCGTCTCGGTCCTCGTCGCCGCCGCGTTCGGCCTCGTCACGGTCGCGGGCATCGCGAAGACCGCGGCCCTGCCGTCCGACCGAATCCCGGACTGACGGCCGGGGCCTGCGGAGGGGCGGATAGGGTCGGAAGCCGATGAGCGTCTCGATCCCCTCCCGCCTCGTCGCCCACGCGGCCGACCCGCGATGGGCCGGATGGCTCGACCGGCTGCCGCGCCTGATCGACGACCTGCTCGGCGAATGGCAGCTCACGACAGAGAGCGAGCCTGTCGCCGGAACCGCCGCCATCGTCCTCCCCGTGCGCACCGGTGAAGGCGAGGCCACCGTACTCAAGGTGAGCTGGCCGCACTGGGAGGCCGAGACGGAGCACCTCGCCCTGCGCTACTGGGCGGGCGACGGAGCGGTGCGACTGCTGCGCGCCGATCCACGCCGCTTCGCGCTCCTCCTCGAGCGAGCCGACGACCGACGCGATCTGCGGAAGCTGCGGGTACGCGAGGCGATCGAGGTCGTCGCGTCGCTCTACCCGCGTCTGCATCGAACCCCGCCTCCGCAGCTGCGCACACTCTCGTGGCTCGCCGCCGATTGGGCGGAGCGGCTCCCCCGGCTGATCGCGCACGGAGGGATGCCGCGGCGCATCGTCGAGCATGCCGTCTCGCTCGCGCGCGACTTCAGCCGCGACCCCGCAACGGACGGCACGCTCATCCACACCGATCTGCATTATGAGAACGTGCTCGGATCGCTCCGTGACGACGCTCGTCAGGACCATCGCGGATGGCTGGTCATCGACCCCAAGCCGCTGTCCGGCGACCCCTGCTACGAGGTGGGCCCGCTGCTCGGCAACCGATGGGACGAGCTGGTCGGCGCCGATCTCGGAGCGAACCTCCGGGGCGGCGTCCTCGACCGCCTGTACACCGCGGTGGACGCAGCGGGGCTGGACGAGGACAGGACACGCGACTGGTCGCTGGTCCGCGAGGTGGTTCGGGTGCTCTGGGCGGTGGAGGAGGACGCCCTCGAGAAGGACGACCTCGACCGAGCCGTCACCATCGCGAAGGCCATGCAGCGCTGAGCTCGACCCGTCGTCGGCCTGCGAGTGCGGTGCGGCGACTAGCGTCCGGCCGCAGCCTTCTCGACCGCCGACACCGCCGCCTCCACGCCGGCGTTCCAGGGTGCACCGTGGCCGGGGAGCACCCAGGTCGCTCCCGTCGTCACGAGTGCGCGGAGCGATGCGACGGCTTCGTCGGGCTCGTCGGTGAACGGTGCTGGCTGCGGTCCCCGCTCCCCCGTCAGGACGTGCCGGGTGGTGAGCGCGTCGCCGACGAAGACGGCGTCGACGGACGGCACATGGATGGCGATGCTGCCCTCGGAGTGACCCGGCAGGCCGATGATGCGCGGCGATCCGGGAAGGTCGAGGACATCGCCGTCGGCGACCTCGACCACCTCGGTCAGCCAGGTGGTGCGCAGGCCGCCCTTGCGCATCGAGTAGCCGAGGAAGCCGAGCAGGGCGAGGCCCATGCTCTGCTTGCCGGCCTTCGGCCTGGGCCCGCCCTTGGCACGGGAGGCGTCGGCGGAATGGATGTAGATCGGCACGCCGTGGTCGCGACGGAGTCGCTCGGCGAAGCCGATGTGGTCGGAGTCGCCGTGCGTGAGGATCAGCCCCTTGACGTCGGCGAGCGAGCGGCCCATCGAGCCGAGCTCGACGAGCAGCTCCTGCCAGTGGCCGGCGAGGCCTGCGTCGATGACGAGGACTCCGTCCGTTGTGTCGACGAGGTAGACCGCGACGATGTCGTTGCCGATGCGGTGAAGTGAGGGCGCGAGTTCCATGATGGCTACGCTACATAGCCATCATGGCTACTGTCAATAGCTATACTGGTGCGGTGCCTACGCCTGATCGGACCTCTCGCGATGCGATCGTGCTCGCCGCCCGCGAGCTGCTCGAGACGGACGGGCTGGGTGGGCTCACGATGAACGCCGTCGCCCAGGTGGTCGGGGTCCGCGCTCCCTCTCTCTACAAGAGGGTCGACAGCCGTGATCGACTCATCCAGCTCGTCGCCGAAGCGACCCTGACCGAACTGTCGGTGCTGCTCGACGGCACGTCGGATCTGGCGGAGGCCGCCAGGACCTTCCGCGACTTCGGCCGTCAGCGCCCTGCCGCCTTCCAGCTCGTGATGACGCCGGGCCCAGGGACTCCGTCAGCGGGCGCCGAGTTCGGCGCTGCGGCGAGCGCGCCGATCCTTCGGATCGCGGCGCAGCTCGCGGGCGAGCAGCACGCGCTCGCGGCCGCCCGGATGTTCACGGCGTGGGTGTCCGGCTTCGTCAGCATGGAGATCAACGGCGGCTTCCAGCTCGGCGGCGATCTCGAAGAGGCCTGGGAATTCGGCGTGACCGGCATCCGTACGGCGATCACCGCCTCCCGCTGAGCCGACCCGGGCCGCCTGCCGCCTCGCGCGGCTGCGCCCGCGTCTCACCCGCGCGGATTCCCGGTGTCGCGGGTCCAGAATTGCGGGATGAGCGCCACCACCGAACTCCGCGCAGCCCGCGATCTCCTGCTGACCCACCGCACCGATGTGGTCGCCGCCACCACCGCGTTCCGTTGGCCGGATGTCGGTCCCGCCTTCAACTGGGCGACGGACTGGTTCGACGTCATCGCGGAGGGCAGCGACCGACTCGCGCTCTGGATCGTCGACGAGGACGGCACGGACACCAAGGTCACCTTCGATGAGATGCGTCGCCGGTCGGACCAGGTGGCCGCGTGGCTCGCCGAGACAGGCGTCCGACAGGGCGACCACGTGCTCCTCATGCTCGGCAACCGGGTCGAGCTGTGGGAGTCGATGCTCGCCATCATGAAGCTCGGCGCGGTGATCCTGCCCACGACCACGCTGCTGTCCGACGCCGACCTGCAGGACCGCCTCGATCGCGGCGGCGTCCGGCACGTCATCGCCGACGCCGCGGACGCACCCAAGTTCGCCAGCCTGACGGGAGACTTCAGTCGGATCGTCGTCGGCGGCGCGGTGGCGGGATGGGCGGACTTCGCCGCGGCGAGCGCGGTCCAGGGCGCTCGGCCGCAGGTCGAGGTCCGCAGCACCGATCCGTGCCTCATCTACTTCACCTCCGGCACCACCAGCAGGCCGAAGATGGTCGTGCACACTCAGGAGTCCTATCCGGTCGGGCACCTGACGACCATGTACTGGCTCGGCGTGCAGCCCGGCGACGTCCACATGACCATCAGCTCCCCCGGCTGGGCGAAGCATGCGTGGGGCTGCTTCTTCGGACCGTGGAACGCCGAGGCGACGGTGTTCGTGTTCAACTACGCGCGCTTCGACGCGGCCGCCCTCCGCTCTCGACTCGACGAGGCGGGGGTCAACACCTTCTGCGCGCCTCCGACCGTGTGGAGGATGCTCATCCAGTCCGACCTCGGATCACGGCCTCGCGGGCTGCGCGAGATCCTCTCGGCGGGCGAGCCGCTCAACTCCGAGGTCATCTCGCGGGTGCAGAACGCGTGGGGTCTCGAGATCCGCGACGGCTACGGCCAGACCGAGATGACCGCGATCATCGCCAACCCGCCGGGGATCTCCGTGACGCCGGGCTCGATGGGGCGCGCGCTGCCGGGCATCGCGATTGCGCTGGTCGACCCGCTGACCGGGGAGGTCGGCGACACCGGGGAGATCTGCCTCGACCTCTCCGCTGAGCCGGTCAGCCTGATGGCGGGCTATCTCGGCGATGACGAGCGCACTCAGCTGTCCCGCTCGGGCGGCTACTTCCACACCGGCGATGTCGCCTCGCGAGGCGGCGACGGCCAGATCACTTTCGTCGGTCGGACGGACGATGTCTTCAAGTCCTCCGGCTACAAGATCTCGCCGTTCGAGGTCGAGAGCGTGCTCCTGCAGCACCCGGCCGTCGCGGAATCCGCGGTCGTGCCGGCACCGGACGCGAGCAGGCTGAACGTCGTCAAGGCGTACGTCGCGCTCGCGCCGGGCTGGGAGCCGACCCGCGAGACCGCCGGCGCGATCCTCGCCCACGCCCGTGAGCAGCTGTCGGCGTTCGAGCGCGTGCGTCGGATCGAGTTCTTCGAGCTGCCCAAGACCATCTCGGGCAAGATCCGCCGTGTGGAGCTGCGCGAGCGCGAGGCCGACGCCTTCGAGACCGGGGAGTCGCTCGAGTCGGAATGGCGCCTGGAGTCCTTCCCCATCTCGCCGGTCGAGTAGCGCGCCTGGGCCCTTCGCCTATCTCGTTGGTCGAGTAGGCCGTTCACGGCCGTACCGAGGCCCTCGTCCTACCTGGCCACGAGCCGCTCGCCTCACTCGTTGGTCGAGTAGGCCGTTCACGGCCGTATCGAGGCCCTCGTCCTACTCGCTCAGCAGCCCCTTCGTCACCATGCTCGTCGCGGCGGCGGCGATCGCCTCGTGCGGGTCGCGGGCACTCCATCCGAGCACCCGTCGCGCCTTCTCGTTGCTCGTCCGCTTGCGGTAGCCGAGGTCGGGCAGGACCGAACGGAACTGCGGCCTGACACGCGCGGCCACGCGCAGCACGAAGGTCGGCATCGCGCGGGTCGGCACCTTGGCAGCGGCAGCGGCCCCTACCGCGAAACGGATGGTGGCGCCGATCTCCTTCATCGCCAGCACGGGTCCGTTCGAGAGCAGGAAGCGCTGGCCCGCCGCCTCGGGGACGGTCATCGCGAGGAGATGCGCGCGGGCCACATCCCGCACGTCGACGACCGGGATGTAGATGTCGGGGAAGACCGGCATGCCGCCGTTCAGCATGGTCTGGACGATGTGGTTCGAGCCGGACACGTCGTCTCCCATCACCGGGCCCATCACTGCGACGGGGAGCAGCGAGACGAGCTCCATGTCCGATCCCTCCCCCTCGACGTAGGTCCAGGCGGCGCGCTCGGAGAGGGTCTTGCTCTTGCCGTACGCGTCGACGCCGGGTCCGTCGAGTACGGTCCAGTCCGCCTCCGTGAATATGTGGTCGTCGTGCGGATGACCCCAGCTGACGGCATGGAACGCGGAGGTGAGCACGACCCGCTTCACCCCGGCATCGCGGGCCGCGCGCAGCACGCGCAGCGTCCCCTCCCGAGCAGGGACGATGACGTCGTCCTCGTCCTCGACATGGCCGGGCATCACGGGGGATGCGACATGGAGCACCACGTCGATGTAGGCGACCGCCTCGGCCCACCCCGCGTCGCTCAGCAGATCCGCGGCGACGAAGCCGAGGCGTCCGCCGTCGACCATGCCGGCATCGGCGAGGACGGCCCGCACAGAGGCCTCCTTGGCCAGGGACCGAAGGGTGCTGCGCACGGAGTGGCCCTGCTCGAGCAGCTGCAGGATGCAGTGACCGGCGATGAAGCCGGAGCCTCCGGTGACGAGCACGTTCAGTGGTGTGGGCTGAGGAGTTGACGACACTGAGGTCATGGGTATGGCGTCCCTTCGGAGGAAGTCTGCGGCTCGATGGAGCCGCGACCCACCCTCTCCCCGACGGAGCGCAGCGGCCAGTGCCCCCTCGACACTGGTAGCGGCGGGGACAGGCGCGGCCGAGCTGTCCGGATTAGCGTGACGCCATGGCCGACGAGACGAATCTGCTCAGCGAGTTCCTCCGCGCCCGCCGCGAACTGATCACTCCCGAGCAGGCCGGGATCCCCGTGCTCGGGGTCCGGCGGGTGCCCGGCCTGCGTCGGGAGGAGGTCGCGATGCTGTCGGGCATCAGCGCCGAGTACTACCTCCGGCTCGAGCAGGGCCGCGACCGCAATCCGTCGCTTCAGGTCCTCGAGTCCATCGCTCGTGTCCTGCAGCTGGATGAGCACACCACCGACTATCTGCTCGGCCTCGGCGGGGAGCGCCCTCGACGGCCCCGTCGCGGCCGCAGGGAGATCGTCCCCGTGGGCCTCGCGAAGCTGGTCGCGTCCCTCCCGTACCCCGCCTTCGTGGAGGGCAAGTACCTCGATGTGCTGGCAGCCAATCCGCTCGCGGCGGCGATCTCACCGCGCCTCGCCTCAGGCCGCAACCGGCTGCGCGACGTGTTCCTCGACGCCGCCGAGCGCGACCTGTTCCCGGACTGGGAGCTGGCGACGATGGGACTCGTCGCCGGGTTCCGCAAATCGGTGGGCACCGACATCGATGATCCGCGACTGATCGAGCTCGTTGGGGAGCTCTCTCTCGCCAGCCCGCGGTTCCGCGAGCTGTGGGCGCGCCACGATGTCGGGCCGCGCCGCGGGGTGCTGATGCGTTTCGAGCATCCTCAGGTCGGCGAGCTGGTGCTCAACCGCGAGAAGCTCCTGGTAAGCGAGACCGACGGCATCATGCTGGTGATCTATCACCCCGATGCGGGCTCGAGCACGGCCGAGAAGCTGGCCATGCTCGGATCTGCGATCGCCCCGCCGGCGGCGACCCGCAGCGTCGACGAGGACGCGCGCCACTAGCGAGTGCTCGAGCTGAAGGTGGCCGAGCGTCAGGCGACGGTGACGATGACCCGGGCGTAGGCGGCCAGCGGTACCGCGGCGGAGTCCGTCACGCGCAGGAGGAGGTGGATGGTCTGTCCACTCTCGGCGCCGATCGGAACGGCGAAGGACACTACCGGACCATCGCTGCCGTCCAGCTGCACGGCCTCCGGGCAGGAACCCGCCTCTAGGTACTGCCACCACTCGTAGGCGAGCGCATCACCATCCGGATCCGTCGCCTCCGCCGCCAGCTCCACCGCCGCACCCGCGGCCGCCGTGAGATCGAGGCCCGGGCTCACCTGCACCACGGGATGGTGGTTCGCGTCCTCGTATCGCGGGGTGACGGACCACTGCATTCGGGTGACGAAGTCGCGCTGCGCATCGGCGAACCAGCGCATGGAGGAGTACTCGTCGGGCGTCGATCCGTCCGGTGCCGCATCGACCGAGCCGACGACCTGCCAGGTGTCCGGCCCGTCGGCGGTGCGCGTCGCGCGTCCCGCCCAACCGCCGAAGCTCGGGTGCTCCGAGCCCCGCAGCCCGTTCGGGAGGACATTGAGCATCGTGAGGGTGTCGCCCTCCGAGATCCATTCGCCCTTCGGCTGAGGATCCATCCACGCCATGTAGCCCTGCGCGGCGAGCTCGTCCCTCGACTTGCCCGACTCGTGGAAGAAATCGGTGACGTCGCCCGGCACCATCTGGATGCCGTCGCCCCAGACCCGGTAGAGGGCGCCGAGAGGGCCGACGGTGATGACGTTCTGCCGCGTCCACTCGGCGCCGATCAGCTCACGATCCTCGGGCAGGAGCACGCGACGGATCATGTAGCCCCAGCCCATCCCCATGGCCTCGGTGACGCGGATGCCGGGCCAGTTGGGGCGGATGTACGCATCATAGGTGTCGTCCTGCGACGCGAACTTCGTGATGATCGCCTTGCGACTGACCTCGGCCTTGATCGCGGTCCAGTCGATCGAGTCGGCGAAGCGCTCCTCGATCGTGAGCAGGGCACGAGCGACCGTGCTCGTGCCTGCCCAGACCTGGATGTGGATCGGCTCGGGATCGTCGTCGAGCAGGGCGGCCGCGATCAGCTGCGATCCCGGCGACTCCGTGGACATGTCACCCTCGAAGTCGACGTTGCCCGTCCGGACGATCGAGCGCAGCTCCGCCCCGGTCGGATAGCGCGGGTCATGCACGGCGAGGGTGGGCTGGACCCTCTCGTAGGCGTCGACGGCGTCGTCGATGAACCGCTCACCCGGCTTCCAGCGGAAGGAGGTCTGGGGCTCGGAGTACTCGCGGTCCGCATGGAAGAACGTCGTGCCCGCCTCGTCGCCCTTCCAGTGGAACCGGCTGCTCGCGTAGACGAGGCCCTCGATCCGCAGCTCGTTGCTGTGCAGCAGAAGGCGGATCATCGAGTTCAGATCGTCGAGCTCGGGATCGGCCGTGACGATGGTGCGCGGGCGGTGCATAGTGGCAGACGTTATTCGACCGCTGACGGCGCCGCAAGCAATTTTGCAGATCTACTTAGGCATGAATATCCATGCAGGCGAGCGCCCGTGGTCCATCACGCCGACGGGGCCACCGCGGTTTCGGCTCCGCGCTGGTAGCCCTGCGAGAGGATGCGATACGCGGGCGTCCGGAACGCCGCGACCGCGATGATGATCATCGCGATGCCGGCGAAGAAGAACACCAGCGCGATGCCCCGCGCCTCGCCGTCGCCGAGCAGCCAGCCCCAGAGCTCTCGCCCCTCCGGCGAGCGGAGCAGCGGGATGATCCCGAACTGGGCGATCGGGGCGATGAGGAAGGCGGTGATGGGCGCGGCCGCCGCCTCGAAGGCCTGGGCGAATCCGAACACCCGTCCCTGCCGTTCGTAGGGCACGACCTTCTGGATGACCGTCTGCTCGGCAGCCTCCACGGCGGGGATCGTCACCAGGTACAGGAAGATGCCGACCGCGTAGAGCCACCACCACTCCCGGATGGTGAAGAGGCTGCCGAGGGCGCCCATCACGACCACGAGCAGCAGCATCGTGCGGATCGGATTGCGTCCCAGGCCGAACTTGGCGATCAGCAGCCCGCCGACGATGAACCCGATGGAGGCGACGCCGAAGACGACGCCCCAGAGCTCGACGGGGAACAGAGTCAGCCCGTACGGGTCCATCAGCGCCATGTAGACGCCGCCGATGAGGTTGTTGAAGGTCGAGAAGATGATGAGCGCGAACAGTCCGGGCACGGCGCTGACGGCTGCGATGCTGCCGCGCAGGTCGAAGGTGCGCTGAGGGTCCCCGGCGATCGCGACCCGCTTCTCTTCGGGGATCCGCACGAAGGCGAGGTGCAGGAAGGTCAGCCCCGTGAGCACGAGCGCGATGAGCAGCGTGCCGCCCATGCCGACGAAGCCGATGGCCAGCCCCGAGAACACGCTGGTGACGATGAAGGCGACGCCCTGCACCGTGCCGACCAGCCCGTTGGCGTTGGCGTGCCGCTCCTCGGGCACGAGCAGCGTGACGGTGGTGGAGAGGGCGATGTTGCGGAGGTTCTCGACGACCGACCCGAGCAGGATGACGGCTGCGAAGAACCAGAACCACGGCTTGCCGAGGCTCGACAGCTCGCCGTCGGGTGCCGCGAGATAGATGCCGCCGGCAATCAGGAAGGCGACGAGCGTGACGACGCTCGAAAGCACCATCACGCGATGCTTGCGGTGCCTGTCGACGATGGAGCCGAACAGGATGCCGAAGAACGCGATGAAGAGCATGTAGGTGCCGCCGATGACTCCGGTGGCGAGGACGGACCGGGTCTCGAGGTAGGCCCAGAAGGTGAGCCCGAACCAGAGGAAGCTGGTGGTGAGGTTGGCGACCGCGGTGTTGATGAGGACCTGCATGAACGCGTGGAAGTTGCTCCGCGCGAGCTCCGGATCAATGGACCCGCCCGGAGCATCCGAACCGGATGTCGGCGCCGCGGCATCGGCCCCAGCCCGATCAGCCGGAGCTCCCGCCCTCTGGGCTTCAGCGCTCATGGTTCGAGGCTACCCAGAGCCCCCGACGGAGCAGAAGGACGTCTTCGATGCATGCGGATGGAGCGCCATGGTCCCGTCGAGCTCGGACACGCCGAGTTCGACTCGCCCGCTGTGGCGACGAGCGCGGCGAAGACCTACCGGCCCCGTTCACCCGATCGCAACCGCGCCGCCCGTTTGCCCGTCGGGCTGACGGGACGCGGGTGGCGATTGATCTCGGCGTGGTATAGCGGCCACACCTCTGTCTGCGCCGTAGAGTCGCGGCGTGAAACGCCCTTTGCGACTCCTGCTCCTGCGCCCGATCGCTTCGGGGGTGGGTATCGGCATAGCCGCTGCCGTCCTGGGCCTTGGTGCCATCGGAACCGCTTCGGCTGATCCCGAGGTGACGTGGCAGAGTCCGAGCGTCTCCATCGAGTACGGCGATCCCTGGAGCGTTCAGCTGTTCACGCCGTGGACGGGATACTCGACCAGGACCGTCGTCATCGACGACCAAGACGGCGAGGAGGTGGCTCGCATCACCCCACCGCAGAGCTACAACACCTACGTCGGCATGAACTGGTACTTCGGATCGCAGGATTTCCCCGAGCTGGCTGCCGGCGAGTACACGATAACCGGAACCTTCGAGGGCGATGGCCTCCCCGGTGGGACGAGCGCGCCGCTGCCCATAGTGGTATCCCCTGCACCGGTGTCTGCGCGTCTTGAGGTCGAAGCCGATCCAGCAGCTCCGCGGAATGCGGTTCTCACCGTTCAGCTTGCGGGGAAGTTCGCCGACCGCAACTCGTACGACGAAGAGTACGGCTACGTGTCGCCGCGCCTCCCGATCGCGGGGACGTGGAAGGTCGATGTGGCCGACTCCACCGGCGAGACCATTTTCTCCGATGAGCTCCCCCAGGCCTCCGGCGATCTCGCAGTCGCCACGATGTACTGGGCGAATGTGCCCACCGGTCAGACCTTCACGGGTTCGGCGACCTTCACGCCTGCCGCGGACTCCGGCGACTACGCCATCGCCGACGCGCTGGGGGTCTCGTACACTCCGCCTCCGGTCCAGTCGACAGGAACCACCGGCACGGCCCCAGCTGCCCCGGTCGAGACAGAGGGCGACGATGCTGCAGGAGCACCGCTGTCGGTTCCTCTGTGGTCCGTAGTGGGCGCGGCAGTCGTCTCGCTGATCGCCCTCATCGCGAGCGCCATCAGCGCCTTCCTGCTGGTCCGGCGCCGTCGGAGAGCCGCTGTTGCTGACACCGCCCTATCCGACCGCACGTCGGATGCCGTCGCCCCGATCGAGGAGACCAGCCATGTCTGAGAGTCGCCTACGTCGCTCCGCAACCGCGGTAGCTGCCCTCGCACTCATCGCTGTGCTCACGCCGACCGCGGCCATGGCCGAAGGAGGGGATGCTTCGACGACGACCATCTCCGCTCTCGGCGGCACGGATTTCGACTATTCCTCCAACTGGGTTGCCGTGGCGAAAGTCTCTCGAGTCGAGTCCAAGCGCAGCGTTACGACAGCGGACGGCACGGTCGATGTGTATGCCGACGGTGGCGCGCTCGCAGTCGCCGAAGATCTCCCCATCCAAGCCGACGGCAGCGTCTACATCACGCAGTCGACAGCCGCACCCCTGGCTGCCGGCGAGCACACGCTGACGGCCGTCTTCCACCCGTCAGCGGACAGCGAGCTGCAGAGCAGCCAGAGCGCCGAGCCGCTCTCGATAAGAATCAATCCCTTGACCATCGAACCCTCAGCGAAGCTGGTGGGATGGGGCGACCAGCCCGGGTCGATCTCCCTCGATGTGGTCGGTACTTACCTCGACGCGCATGGAGTGCCGGGCGGCACCTGGACTGTCGCGGTCACCTCCTCCGCAGGCGTCTCGGCCGGCTCGCAGACGATCCCTCAATCGGCCGGAGCCACAATGCCGTTCTCAGTACCGGTCGAGGCGACGCTCGAGCGCGGCGAGGATTACACCGTGTCGGCGGCGTTCACTCCTGATGCGAGTATTGCTGGAGGGGTGAGCGTCGCTGCGGTCCCGGCAATGAGCGCTTCGACGCAGCCGGTGACGACGACAGAAGTCCTCAACTCGGCGATTCCACTCGACCCGATGGTGATCGGGGTCTTCGCCGCGGCGGCCGTGCTGATCCTTCTCGCCCTCGCTCTCCTGATCGCTCTCGCTCGTGTGCGGGGAGCACGCCCCGGCAACCGTGTGGTCGCTGCGGAGGAGGCGAACGCGCAACTCGTTCCCTGATCGCACCAGTCTCCGGCGAGGAGCGGAACGCGCGAAATTCCGTAGGTATTCCTCGGTTTCGTAGGTAGTCCGTTTTCCTGTCCGTCGTACTCCCGAGGGAGCACCGGATCGCCTCCGTTCAGCCTCCGGTACGCCTTTGGGATGCACTTGGCTCGATTGGCTCGACAGTAATCTGACGCCAGGATTAGCTTCGGCTCCACCACCCCGCAGAACGAACCGCGTCGATCAGGAGCCCCCATGTCCAGCACCGCAAAGCCGTCCGCCGTCACCCCGCGATCCCCGCGCACGGTCGCCCGCACCGCCTCCTCCTCGAACCGCGCACAGGTCCTGACTCTTGTCGCGGGAGCGGCAGTAGCCCTCGCCGCCAATGCGATCATCGCGACCTCGGCGGTCGCAGCGGGAGCGGACGCGCGCTTCGGGCCGCTGACCGTTCCGGCCTACGTCACCTTCACGCTGGCCGGCCTTGCTGCCGCCTACGCGGGCTGGCGGATCGTCCGAGCCCGCGCCGCCCATCCGGACCGCGTTCTGCGCGTCCTCGTGCCGCTGCTCGCCGTGCTCTCCTTCGTCCCCGACGGCATCCTGCTGGCGACCGGCTTCATCCCCGGATCATCGCCGATCGCGGTCGCCGGTCTGGCGCTCATGCACCTGGTCGTCGTCGCCGTCGCGGTGCCGGTGTTCCGCGCCGTCGCACCGGTCGAAGAACGCTGATAACAGTGCCGGAACCGTCGACGTGCCGCTGACACGACCACCTACTTGAGGCTCGCGAGCACCTTCGCCAGACCATCCTCGGAGACGGGAGCGGTGGTCTCGGACGATGCGGCGATGACCTCGTGGGGCGCCTGGCCCATGGCCACTCCCCTGCCCTGCCGACCCGCCCACTGCAGCAGCTCGATGTCGTTGCGTCCGTCGCCCACCGCCACGACGTTGCCGATCGGGATGCCGAGCAGGTCGCGCACCCGCTCCATCGCCGTCGCCTTGTTCACACCGTCGGGAGCGATGTCGAGCCACGCGGTCCAGCCGACGTTGTAGCTGACGCGGTGCAGGCCCATCTCCTCGACGACGGAGAGGAAGTCCTCCACCTCGTGATCCGGCGAGATCACCACAACCCGCGTCACTCGGGTGCCGAGCAGGCCGTCGAAGTCGACCTGCTCGCTCGCGAGGCCGAGCGCGTTCTCGGGGAAGGCGTCGGTGTAGCGATAGAAGCCCGTCTCGTCCTCGACCGCGTACAGCGCGTCGTCGAGGTGCCCGCGGATGGTCTCCAGCACGACCGTCGGGTCGAAGGACTCCACGAACTCCCGGCGGTAGCCCATCGGGGCCTCCGTGTCCCGGCGGAGGGTGATCGCACCGTTGGAGCAGACCACGTACTCGGGAGTGAGCCCGAGCTGATCCAGCACGGGCAGGGTGGATGACTCCGAGCGACCCGTCGCGAGCGTCACCTCGTCGCCGCGCGCCACCAAACGCTTCACCTGCTTGATGACCGCGTCGCTGAGCTCGCCGGTGTCGTGCAGCACCGTGCCGTCGATGTCGAGCGCGATGAGCAGTCGACTCTCGGCCCTGCGGGCTTCGGCCCGCGTCATCGCGATCGCTTCATGTCGGCTGGGCCCATCGGATCGGGTCAGCGCTTCGCGATCGGGACGAGCAGCTCGAGCCCGCCCAGGTAGGGGCGCAGGGCCTCGGGCACGAGGACGGAGCCGTCCGCCTGCTGATGCGTCTCGAGCAGCGCGACGATCCACCGGGTGGTGGCGAGGGTGCCGTTGAGGGTGGCGACAGGCTCAGCCTTGCCGTCGCCTCGGTGTCGGATGCTGAGGCGCCGCGCCTGATAGGTCGTGCAGTTCGAGGTCGACGTGAGCTCGCGGTAGGCACCCTGGGTGGGCACCCACGCCTCGACGTCGAACTTGCGGGCGGCGCTCGATCCCAGGTCTCCAGCGGCGACGTCGATCACCCGGTAGCTGAGGCCGAGGCTCTGCAGCATGCCCTCCTGCCAGGCGACGAGGCGGTTGTGCTCCTCCTCCGCCTGATCCGGCGTCGTGTAGACGAACATCTCGAGCTTGTTGAACTGGTGCACCCGGATGATGCCACGGGTGTCCTTGCCGTACGACCCGGCCTCGCGGCGGTAGCAGGTCGACCAGCCGGCGTATCGGATGGGTCCCTCGGTGAGATCGAGGATCTCGTCGGAATGCAGGCCGGCGAGCGCGACCTCGCTGGTGCCGGTCAGATAGAGGTCGTCTGCGGGGAGGTAGTAGACCTCGTCGGCGTGCTCGCCGAGGAAGCCGGTGCCCTCCATGATCTCGGGCCGCACGAGCGTGGGCGGGATGACCGGGATGAAGCCTGCGCCAAGGGCGCGGTCGAGGCCGAGCGACATGATCGCCAGCTCGAGCCGGGCGCCGATGCCCTTGAGGAAGTAGAAGCGCGATCCGCCGACCTTCGCTCCGCGCTCCATGTCGATCGCGTCGAGGCCTTCTGCGAGCTCGAGGTGATCCTTCGGCTCGAAGTCGAACGCGGGGGTGCCGCCGATCTCGCGCAGCACCTCGAAGTTGGCCTCGCCACCCGCGGGCACCCCGTCGAGGACGATGTTGGCGATGGAGCGGATGGCCGAGTTGTAGCTCGACTCCGCCTCCCCTGCGGCGGTCTGGGCCACCTTGACATCGGCGGCGAGCTGCTGCACCTGGGCGACCAGGGCGGCCTTGTCCTCCTTGGCCGCCGCGGCGACGCGCTTGCCGAAGACGTTCTGCTCGGCGCGGAGGCGTTCGAACTCGGACAGGGCGGAGCGGCGAGCCGCATCGGCGGCGATGGCGTCGTCGACCGCCTCGACGGAGTCCCCACGTGACTCCTGCGAGCGTCGGATCACGTCGGGAGCGTCGCGGAGCAGCTGCGGGTCGATCACGGCTCCAGCCTACTGAAGGCGCCAGGGGGTCGGACTGCCGTCCGACCTCAGTTCGAGCGGGATCCGACCGGGATCCGACCTCGGTTCGAGCGGGATCTCGGCCGCGGCCGCTCAAGATCTCGGCTGTGGTCGCTCGGCTAGGTTGAGACAATGCCGCCCCGCGGAACCACCACGTCCACGGCCGCGATCGTCTACAACCCCCTCAAGGTCAACTTCGAGCACCTGAGATCGGCCATCGCCGTGGCAGAGGCCGATGCCGGCTGGGGCAGGACTCGCTTCTACGAGACCTCCGCGGAGGACGCCGGACAGGGGATGACGAAGCAGGCCCTGGCGGACGGCGCCGACATCGTGATGGCGGCCGGCGGCGATGGCACGGTGCGCGCGGTCGCCGAAGCGCTGCGCGGCACGGGCGTGCCGATCTCGCTCATCCCATCGGGAACGGGCAACCTGCTCGCCCGCAATCTCAATCTCACGCTGGTTCGCGTGGAAGAATCGGTTTCGACCGCCTTCACCGGCGTCGTGCGGGAGATCGATCTGGGCATCGTCGAGATCGAGCGCGTCGACGGCGGGCGGGACTCTCATGTCTTCCTGGTGATGGCGGGACTCGGCCTCGACGCCCGGATGATCGCGAACACCAATCCCGAACTGAAGAGGCGGGTCGGTTGGCTGGCCTACGTCGATGCGATCGCGCGCTCGCTGCGCGGGGGCAACAACGTGCGCCTGCGGTTCAGCCTCGACGGGCAGGCGCCGCGTCAGCTCCGCGTGAACACGATCCTGATCGGCAACTGCGGTTCCCTGCCGCCGAACATCCTGCTGCTGCCCGAGGCCGCCATCGACGACGGGCTGTTCGACATCGTCGCGCTGCGCCCGGACGGCTTCTTCGGCTGGATGCAGATCTGGGTCAAGATCGTCTGGGAGAACGGGGTGCTGCGGCGCAGCAGCGTCGGCCGCAAGCTGATGTCCTTCACGCGCGAGGTCCGCACTCTGCGCTACCTCAAGGGGCGCGAGATCGTCATCCGACCGGAGGAGCCGCAGGAGTTCCAGCTCGACGGCGACACATTCGGCCAGGTCAAGGCCGTCCGATCGTGGGTGGATCCGCTCGCCCTCAAGGTGATGATCCCGTCGACGGAGGCCGACCGCCTTCCCGCATCCGATGAGGCGAAAGCCAAGCAGTCCGCCTGACAGTGTGTACGTTCCGGCCGAATGTGCACGCTATTTCGTAGGTATCTGCGGGTTTCGTGCACATGGATGACGGATCGAGCGCTCGCGCGCCGAGAGGCGCATGAACATGATGCGCGAATCCCTACCTACGAAAGCGGCGGATGTGCACAGAATTTCGTGCACATGGAGCCGGAACGTAGGAACTCAGGCGAGGAGGTCGTCGAGCCAGGCGCGGGCGTCGGCGAAGACCTCGTCCGCGTAGGCCGGGGTGTGCTCGACCGGGATCCGGTCGGCACGGGCGTAGCTGCCGAGGAAGACGACGTTGGGGCTGAACCGCCGCACGCCGAGCAGCGCGTCGGCGATCCGCTCGTCGCGCGCGTGGCCGTCGAGGTCGATGACGAACCGGTAGCGCCCGAGGGCGTCGCCGATCGGCCGCGACTGCAGCAGCGACATGTTGATGCCGCGCGTGGAGAACTGCTCCAGCAGCTCCAGCAGCGCGCCGGAGCGATCCTCGGGCAGCTCGGCCACGATACTCGTCTTGTCCGCCCCGGTCCGCGGCGGCAGCGCCGCGGTCCGACTGACCAGTACGAAGCGGGTCACGGCGTTGCGGTTGGTGGCGATGTCCTCGGCGAGCACCTCGAGCGGGTAGTGATCGAGGATGTTCGGCGGCGCGATCGCCGCGTCGGCGAGCGTGCCATCGTCCAGAAGCGCGGACGCGGCCGTGACGTTCGAGGTCATCGGGATGTGCGCGTGAGAGGGGATCGTCGTGTCCAGCCAGCGCAGGCACTGGGCGTAGGCGACCGGGTGCGCGTTGATGGTGCGGACATCGGCGAGCGCGGTGCCGGGCCGGGCGACGAGCACGAAGCCGACGGGCACCACGTACTCGCCGATGATCCGCAGTCCGGGAATGGTGGTGAGCGCGTCCTGCGCGGCGGTCACCCCGCCCTCGACGGAGTTCTCGATCGCGATCATCGCCGCCACGCTGCGCCCGCTGACGACATCGTCCAGGGCCTCGCCGACATTGTTGACCGATCGCCAATGCTTGCCGCGCGCGGCGGGCACCTGCGCGAGGGCGGCCTCGGTGAAGGTGCCGGACGGGCCGAGGAAGCTGTAGCTCTCGACCTGCGGCTCATCGTTGGACGACGCGGCGGCACCCGGCTGAGACATGTGCCGAGGATATCGGCCATCGCGGGCGGGCTGTGGGCTCAGCGAAGGTGGTGCCAGGATGGGGCCATGAGTTCCCGCGCGGGCACGGTTGCCCTGGAATCCGACCTCATCGACGTCCACGCCCTGGTCAAGGCGTACTTCGATCTCCACCCCGATGTCAGCATCCCCGAGCAGCGAGTGGTGTTCGGGACCTCCGGACACCGCGGCAGCTCATTCGACACCGCCTTCAACGACGACCACATCGCGGCGACGACTCAGGCGATCGTGGAGTACCGGGCGTCGCAGGGCGTCGACGGTCCGCTCTTCATCGGTCGGGACACCCACGGCCTCAGCCGCCCCGCCGAGACCACCGCGCTCGAGGTGCTCGTCGCCAACGGAGTGCGCGTGCTCTCCGACGAGTTCGACGGCTACACGCCCACCCCGGCCGTGTCGCACGCGATCCTCAAGTACAACACCGCGGGCAAGGACGCTCCCGGATACAGCGGCATCGCGGACGGCATCGTCGTCACGCCCAGCCACAACCCTCCCCGCGACGGCGGATTCAAGTACAACCCGCCGCACGGAGGCCCCGCCGACAGCGACGCGACCACATGGATCGCCAACCGGGCGAACGAGATCATCGCGGACGGGTTGAAGGACGTGAAGCGCGCCGAGGCCTCCGCGGTGGAGACGTACGACTTCCTCGGCAACTACGTCGACGACCTCAAGAACATCATCGATCTCGACGCCATCCGAGAGTCCGGCATCCGGATCGGCGCCGACCCGCTGGGTGGCGCGAGCCTGTCCTACTGGCAGGCGATCGCCGAGAAGTACGGGATCGACCTGACCGTGGTGAACGCCGAGATCGATCCGGCGTGGAGCTTCATGACGCTCGACTGGGACGAGAAGATCCGGATGGATCCCTCCTCGCCCTCCGCCATGGCATCGGTGGTCGCCCGCCGAGACGAGTACGACATCCTCACCGGCAACGACGCCGATTCCGACCGCCACGGCATCGTCACCCCTGACGCGGGGCTGATGAACCCCAATCACTACCTCGCGGTCGCGATCCAGTACCTCTACGCCAACCGCCCGGGCTGGCGGGAGGATGCGGCGATCGGCAAGACCCTCGTCTCCTCGAGCATGATCGACCTCGTCGCGGAGTCGCTCGGCCGCCGCCTCTGGGAGGTTCCGGTCGGCTTCAAGTGGTTCGTGCCCGGACTCGTCGACGGCTCCGTGGGCTTCGGCGGCGAGGAGTCCGCCGGCGCGAGCTTCCTGCGCTTCGACGGCACCGTCTGGACGACCGACAAGGACGGCATCATCCTCGCGCTGCTCGCGAGCGAGATCCTCGCCAAGACCGGCAAGACCCCGAGCCAGCACTACGCCGAGCTGGTGGAGAGGTTCGGCGCTCCCGCCTACGAGCGCATCGACGCCGCAGCGAGCAAGGCGCAGAAGGCCCGGCTCGCGAAGCTGGACGGAGACGCCATCACCGCAGACACCGTCGCGGGCGACCCGATCACGCTCAAGCTGAGCAAGGCGCCCGGCAACGATGCGGCAATCGGCGGCGTCAAGGTCCAGACGGCGGATGCCTGGTTCGCGGCTCGACCGTCGGGCACCGAAGATGTCTACAAGATCTACGCCGAGTCGTTCAAGGGCCCCGAGCACCTCAAGCTGGTGCAGGCCGAGGCCAAGCGCATCGTGGACGCCGCCCTCGCCGAGTAGGCGTGTGCACGGATCAGGGGATATCGAGCCGACGGGGGCGTTCGCGACTCATCCCGACTGGATTTCGGGGGCAATCCCCTGATCCGTGCAAAGTGCCCTGATCGACGCAACCGGCCGGTCGGCGGACCGGGTCAGCTGGTGATGTGGAAGTAGTAGGCCGTGCCGCCCGGGTGGTCGATGGTGATCGCATCGTCGACGCTGCGGTAGTCGGAATCGGTCGTGTGGCCGGCGAAGGAGATCTTCACGCCGGTGTCCGTGGTCTCCACCTTCGTCACGATGCCGGTGTGGTCGCGGTCGCCGCTGTTGTCCCAGTCGAACTGGACGATGTCGCCCACGGCGACCTGGTCCCGTTGGCTGTCGTCGAGTGCGACGGTGTCCGACCGGGTCTCCAGGTAGTCGCGGAACGCCGTCGAGCTGACCCATGCCGCGCTGCTGCTGTAGACGTTGTCGGCGTCGTAGTACCAGGTGTCGTCCTGCACCCAGCCGCGCTGGAGCAGCGACTGACTGGTGAAGTTGACGCAGTCGTTGTCGGTGACGACACCGAAGCTGTCGTTGTAGTCGCTCCAGTAGGCGAGCGCGTAGCTGACCTGCGCGGCGACGGCCGAGGGCAGCGGTTCGGTGCCGAGCGAGGTGACATCCGTCTCTGCGGTGCCTTCAGATGCGCTGGTTTCGGGCGCTGCGGCGTCAGCTGCTTCCTTGGCTGCCGCGGTCGCCGTGGGAACGGATCGGGGCGCGGCCGTGGCGGCGGTGTCCGTCTCCGATGCGCTGTCGCGGACGGCGCACCCCGTCAGTGCGGCGACGACGAGCAGCCCCGCGATGGTCGAGGCGGCAAGGGCCGGGGTCGCACGGAAGGGGGCACGAGAGGTGGGACGGAAGCGCATCGGGTCGAGAGTACGTGCTCAACTTATGGAGACACTATGGACGGAGTGAGCCGTCGGCGTTTCGTACCCCGTCGCGTCTCCATCCACCGACCGGTCTACCCCCGCTCGGCATCGGATCGGCGACGCTCAGGCGCTCGCGGAATCCTCGGCGGATGACTCGCTCAGATCGCCGGTGGGGTCGACGGCCGTCTGGTCATCCAGCGTCGGCCCGCCGATCGGCTTGCCCTCCCACAGGATCGCGGTCCACCCCGTCTCCGGGTCTCCCTCGAGGACGACGATGCCGGTGTTGTCGAGGAAGAGGCCGCGGGTGTTCTCCTCATCGAGGTTCGCGGCAGTCCAGGCCGCCCAGGTCCGGATCGCCGCGCCGTGGCTGAACACGGCCACGGTGCCGACGTGGGTCGATGCGATCCGGCGGATCGCGTCGTCGTAGCGCGCGAAGAACTGGTGTCCGTTCTCACCGCCCGGAATGCGACCGCTCTGGTCCGACCACCATCCGATGATCGGATCGACGTACTTCCGCACCGACTCCTTGTCCGACATGCCTTCGAGGTCGCCCGATGAGATCTCGCGCAGTCCAGGCAGCTCGACCGGGTCGATGCCGCGTTCGGCAGCCAGCGGCTCGGCGGTGAGGCGCGTGCGGATCATGTCGGAGACGTAGATCGCCTCGATGTCCTCGTCGCGCAGCGCCTGGGCGACCGCGGACGCCTGTTCGAGGCCGAGTTCGGTGAGCCCGGGACCCGGCACGACGGCGCCCAGCCGGCCGGTCACGTTGTCGTCGGTCTGCCCGTGGCGGATGAGGAGGAGGCGCATTCCCCTCAGCGTAGAGACACCGACCTGAGTCGACGCACGACGGATCAGGGATAGCCGGGCGCCGCAGGCAGCCCGAAGAACTCCTCGAGGGTGCTGACGCCCGTATCGTGCATCTCGGTCGACAGCGCGACCCCGATGTAGCGGTAGTGCCACGGCTCGAAGGTGTACCCCGTCACGGGCACCTTGTCGGCGGGGTAGCGCAGCAGGAACCCGAATCGCCACGCGTTGACCGCGAGCCATTGACCCTCGGGGGTGTCCGCGAAGCACGGGTCCAGGGAGCAGTGGCCCGATTCCGCCCCGATGTCCATGGCCAGGCCGGTCTGATGCTCGCTGTACCCGGGCCGCGCCGTGTTCGCATCGGCGAACTCCTGGCCCGAGTTGTCGATGTCCCGCTGGTAGACGCGCACCTGGGTGTCGTAGGAGCGGTAGGCGCTGTTCGAGGCCAGCGCGAGTCCGGCCTCCGCCTGCGCCGCCTGGAACATGGCGACGACGGCGTCCGACGGCTCCTGGCGAAGCTGGGGATCGTTGGTATGAGCGACGGGGACGTCGACGAGGTCGACCGGGACGTAGTCCACCGGATTCAACGGGCGGAGCTTGTCGGCGACGACCCAGATGCTCGCGGGGTCGTCGACCGAGAGGGCTGCCCTGTCGAAGGTCGGCGTCGGACTCGGGGTGGGGGTGGGAGTCGGAGAGGGCGTCGGGGTCTCCGTCACTGAGGGGGCGGGGGTCATGGTCGGGGTGGCGGGCGCCGACGCAGGCGCGCAGCCCGCGAGGACGAGGGCGAGGACGGCCGCGAAGCCCGCCCCGAGAGTGGCGAGCGGAGCGGTCCGGCGGCCGGGAGAGGGCAGTGGTCCGCGCACAGGCCGAGCATACGACTCGCACAGCCGGCCCCTCGGTTGTCCCCCGCGCGCCGTGCTCGACACCCGAGCGAGATTCCGGAATCCGGCCATTGCCGCGGCGGACGAGATCGGAAGAGGCGTCTCCGCAGGCCCTCGAGGGCGGATGGGAAATCCGTGGGAGCGCTCTCTTGACGGATGGACGACGAGCTACCTAGAGTGATGCCGTTCCGTCCGACGCGGCTTCTCCAGCAAATTTGGGAGCGCTCCCACGGATCACCGATTCCCCCGCACACAAAGGAGTGACCGTGAGGTCCGAACGACGAATCAGGGCTGTGGCCGTTGCGGCCGCCGCTATCTCAGTGACCCTTCTCGCAAGCGGATGCTCCGCTTCGGGAGGCACCGCATCCGCCTCGGGCGACGACATCGAATTGACGGTGACGACGTTCGGGACCTTCGGCTACGACGATCTCTACAAGGAGTACGAAGCCGCCAACCCGGGCGTCACCATCAAGGCGACCAACATCGACACCGGTGGCAACGCCCGCACCGACGCCTTCACGAAGATCGCCAGCGGCGGCCTCGCCGACGTGGTCGCGATCGAGGAGGGCTGGCTCGGCTCGATCATGGAGGTCTCCGACTCCTTCACCGACCTCAAGGACTACGGCATCGAGGACCGCAAGGACGACTGGGTCGACTGGAAGTACGCCCAGGGCACCGACGCGGACGGTCGCGTCATCGGCTACGGAACCGACATCGGCCCCGAGGGCATCTGCTACAACGGCAAGCTCCTCGAGGCGGCCGGCATGCCGAGCGACCGCGAGGGCGTCGCCGAGCTGCTCGGCGGCGAGGACGCGACCTGGCAGGACTACTTCAAGGTCGGCGAGCAGTACAAGGCAGCCACCGGCAAGGCCTGGTACGACCAGTCGTCCTTCGTCTGGAACGCCATGGTCAACCAGCTCGACGAGGGCTACTACACCGCTGACGGCGCGCTGAACGTCGAGGGCAACGCCGAGCTCCAGGAGCGCTGGGGCTGGCTCGCCGATGCTGCCGCCGCGGGCCTGCCCGCCGGCTCCCCGCGTTGGGACTGGAACGGCGGGACCGACTTCGTCAACGGCGACTTCGCGACGTTCATGTGCCCGGGCTGGATGCTCGGCGTCATGAAGGGCTCGATCGAGCAGGGCGGCGGAGACGCCAGCACCGGCTGGGACTTCGCCGACGTCTTCCCGGGTGGCGCAGCCAACTGGGGCGGCGCATGGCTGACCGTGCCGACCGAATCGGAGCACCCGAAGGAGGCCGCGGCGCTCGCCGACTGGCTGACCCAGCCCGAGCAGCAGATCAAGCAGTTCGAGGCGGCGGGAACCTTCCCGAGCACCGTCAAGGCGCAGGATCAGCTTGCGGCCGACGCGACGCCGAACGAGCTGTTCAACGACGCGCCTGTCGGCGCCATCCTCGCCTCCCGGGCGAAGGGCGTCGTCGCGCAGTTCAAGGGTCCCGACGACTCGGTGATCCAGGAGAACGTCTTCCAGGTCGCGGCCGACCAGATGGACAGCGGCGAAGCGAATGGCGACCAGGCGTGGTCGAACGCGATGGATCTCCTGAAGGAGCTCATCAAGGAGTAGCCACGGCGCCAGCCGGCAGCGCGCGGCTTCATCGCCGCGCGCTGCATCCTCCCCGGTGGGTGCGGTCCAGAAGGACCGCACCCACCCCCGATCCACACGAAAGGCGACGAGATGACTGCGACGCTTCCCCGACCGTCAGCCCCGAAGCCGTCGACCACCGAGTCCTCGCCTCGCCCGCGAACGGTCGTTCCCGAAAGCCTCACCCGACGCCAGCGGCTCAGCCGCTTCGACACCAAGGCCTCCCCGTACGCCTACGTCGCCCCCTTCTTCATCCTGTTCGGACTGGTCGGCCTCTTCCCGCTCGGCTACACGCTGGTCGTCTCGCTCTTCGACTGGGACCTGCTCAAGGGGCAGGGCGACTTCGTCGGCTTCGACAACTTCGCGGCCGTCCTCGGAGACCGGTTCTTCTGGAACTCGATCTTCAACACGCTCAGCATCTTCCTGCTGTCGGCCATCCCCCAGGTGATCGGCGCCCTCGTCATCGCCGCGGTGCTCGATCAGAACCTCCGCGCGAAGACGTTCTGGCGGATGAGCGTGCTGCTCCCCTACGTCGTCACCCCGGTCGCCGTCGCCCTGATCTTCTCCAGCATGTTCAACGAGGACTACGGCCTCTTCAACAATCTGCTCGGCAGCATCGGCCTAGACCCGGTCGCCTGGAAGCATGACGTCCTCGCCAGCCACATCGCCGTCGCCAGCATGGTCAACTGGCGCTGGACCGGCTACAACGCGCTCATCCTGCTCGCCGCGATGCAGGCCATCCCGCGCGACCTCTACGAGTCCGCCGCCCTCGACGGCGCGGGCCCCGTGCGCCGCTTCCTCTCCATCACCATTCCGAGCATCCGCCCCACCGTCATCTTCGTGGTCATCACCGCCACCATCGGCGGGCTGCAGATCTTCTCCGAACCGCGCCTGTTCGACCCGGTGACCGCCGGCGGCGGTGAGCGCCAGTTCCAGACCACCGTCCTCTACCTCTGGGAGATGGCCTTCCAGCGCCGCGACTTCGGCGAGGCATCCGCCATCGCCTGGCTGCTCTTCCTCCTCATCGTGGGCATCGGGATCGTCAACTTCCTCGTATCGCGCCGCATCGCCACCGGTGGTGCACCCCGGGCTCGACGCCCGCGAGGAGCGAAGGCGGCTCTCGCCGTCGCCACGCTCCCGCTCTCCGGCGCCACCGAGCCCCTCGCCGCTCCCGTCGCGGCCCAGACACCGGGTTCCCCCTCTGCGACGAGCTCCACTCCCGCAGGCTCCACCCCCGCAGCATCTGATCCCGAAGAGGACGTGACGGCATGACCGCCCCCGCTCAGGCCCCCGCCTTCCCCGTCCGACGACGCGCCCTGCTCGCCCGACGCGGGCGGGCCGGCGGCATCACCGGGCGTCCCGGATTCCTCACCTACGGACTCCTGATCGCCCTGCTGCTCGGCTCGGCCTACCCGCTCTGGTGGTCGTTCGTGGTGGGCAGCAGCAGCTCCGCCGTGCGCGGCCAGACGCTGCCGCTCATCCCGGGCGGCAATTTCCTCGCCAACGCGGCGACGGTCCTCGACGCGATCCCGTTCTGGCAGGCGCTCGGCAACAGCCTCATCGTCTCGAGCGTCATCACGCTCTCCGTCGTCACGTTCTCGACGCTGGCTGGCTACTCGTTCGCCAAGCTGCGCTTCCGCGGCCGAGATGGCCTGATGGTCGGAGTCGTCGCCACCATGGCGGTGCCGACCCAGCTCGGCATCATCCCGCTCTTCATCATGATGAAGGAGATCGGCTGGACCGGCGAGCTCGGCGCCGTGATCGTGCCCACCCTGGTGACCGCGTTCGGCGTCTTCTTCATGCGCCAGTACCTCGTCGACGTCATCCCCGACGAGCTGATCGAGGCGGCGCGGATGGACGGCGCCAGCATGATCTCGACCTTCTGGCATGTGGCCGTCCCGGCCGCACGCCCCGCGATGGCCATCCTCGGCCTCTTCACCTTCATGATGGCGTGGACCGACTTCCTCTGGCCGCTCGTCGTGCTCAACGCCGGCAACCCGACGTTGCAGACCGCCCTGCAGAACCTAAACTCGGGCTACTACGTCGACTACTCGGTGGTGCTCACCGGTGCAGTCCTCGCCACCATCCCCCTTCTGGTGCTCTTCGTGCTCGCGGGCAAGCAGCTCATCTCGGGGATCATGAACGGAGCGATCAAGGGATGACCGACCTCGCCACCTCTGCCGGACCAGCTGCGGCTCCCGTCTCCCCTCCCCTCTCAGACCCCCGTCGTGGAGCGGCCGATCGTCAGTGGCCCACCGGATTCGTCTGGGGCGCGGCGACGGCGGCAGCGCAGATCGAGGGCGCCGCGGCCGAAGACGGGAAGAGCGAATCCATCTGGGACGCGTTCGCCCGTGAGCCGGGGGCCATCGCGCTCGGCGAATCCCCCGCCGGAGGCGTGGACCACTACCACCGGATGCCGGAGGACGTGGCGATCATGCGCTCGCTCGGCCTCGACTCGTACCGGTTCTCGGTCAGCTGGCCGCGCGTCCGCCCCGACGACGGAGCATGGAACGCCAGGGGACTCGACTTCTACTCGCGGCTGGTCGACGAGCTGCTCTCCGCGGGGATCCTGCCGTGGCTCACGCTCTACCACTGGGATCTGCCGCAGTCGCTCCAAGAGACGGGCGGCTGGACGAATCGGGACACCGCGTTCCGATTCCGTGACTACGCCGAGGGCCTGCACGCCGCGCTCGGCGACCGGGTCAGTCACTGGACGACCTTCAACGAGCCGTACTGCTCGGCCATCATCGGCTACGCCGGCGGCCAGCACGCCCCCGGACACCGCGATGCCCGCGAGGGCCTGGCCGCCATGCACCACCAGCACCTCGCGCACGGGCTCGCCGCCCGCTCGCTGCACGCGCTCGGCGCCGAGCAGGTCGGCATCACCCTCAATCTGACCAACGCGGTGCCGAACGACCCGACCGACGCGGTGGACCTCGATGCCGCCCGGCGGCTGGATGCCATCTGGAACCGGGCGTTCCTCGATCCGCTCCTGCGCGGTGCGTATCCCGCGGACTTCCTCGAGGATGTCCGCCATCTCGACTTCGACGCGCTCGTCCGCCCGGGCGACCTCGAGACCATCAACGCCCCGATCGACTTCCTCGGGGTGAACCACTACCACGACGACAACGTGAGCGGCCATCCACTGCCTCCCACCGCGGTACCCGGGCTGGCGCCGACGGACCGGCCGACCTCCAACCCGTTCCCCGGATCGGAGCACATCACCTTCCCCCGCCGCCAGCTGCCCACGACGGCGATGGACTGGGAGATCCACCCCGACGGGCTGCGTCAGCTGCTGGTGCGTCTCGAACAGGACTATCCCGAGCTGCCGCCGCTCTACATCACCGAGAACGGGTCGGCGTGGGACGACGAGGTCGGCCCCGACGGCCTCGTGCACGACGCGGATCGCATCCACTACCTGAATGACCATCTCGATGCCGTCGCCGAGGCGATCGAGCAGGGTGTCGACGTGCGCGGCTACTTCGTCTGGTCGCTGCTCGACAACTTCGAATGGGCGTGGGGCTACGGGAAGCGGTTCGGCATCGTCCACGTCGACTACGCGACGATGGAGCGCACGCCGAAGGCCAGCGCGCTGGAGTACGCCGAGATCATCGGCCGCGCGAAGGCGGCCCAAGCTCAGGCCTAGCCGCTTCATCAGCGCGGTCACGGAGCGCGGTCACGGAGCGCTTCGGCCGCACCTAGACTTCCTAGATTCGAAGCTTCAGGAGGATCCACCGTGCCTCGTGATCCCGCATCGACGGCGCCCACCCTCGAGGAGGTCGCCGCGCTCGCGGGCGTATCCCGCTCCACCGTGAGCCGCGTGGTCAACCGGTCCCCGCATGTGACCGATGAGGCGGTGCTCGCCGTAGAGGAGGCGATCGGTCGGCTCGGCTACGTGCCCAACCGGGCGGCGCGGTCGCTGGCCAGCCGCAAGACTCACGTCGTGGCGCTGGTGGTCCCCGAATCCACCGCCAAGGTGTTCGCCGATCCGTTCTTCGCGTCGGTGGTGCAGGGGATCGCGCTCTACCTCGCGGACACCGACTACACGCTCAACCTGCTGATCGCCAGCGAGACGGACTCCAACAAGATCAAGCGCTATCTGCTCGGCGGCAACGTCGACGGGGCGCTGGTGGTCTCGCATCACAGTGGGGACCATTCGTTCGCGAACATCGGGCAGAGCCTGCCCGTCGTCTTCGGCGGGCGCCCGCTGCTCGAGGACATCGTCGACAGCTATTACGTCGACGTCGACAACGCCGGCGGCGCCCGGGCGGTCACCCAGCACCTCATCGAGTCGGGCCGCCGCCGGATCGCCACGATCACCGGTCCGCTCGACATGCCACCGGGGGTGGACCGGCTGTCGGGCTGGCTCTCCGCCGTTCGTGGTGCCGATCTGCCGGACGACCTGATCGAGCAGGCGGACTTCACGCTCGCAGAGGCGACCGCGGCGATGCGGCGCATCCTGGATCGCGATCCCGACGTCGATGCCGTCTTCGCGGCGAGCGATCAGATGGCCGCGGGCGCGCTGACCGCATTGCGCGAACGCGGTCGCCGGGTGCCCGAAGACGTGGCCGTCGCCGGCTTCGACGGCGACTACTTCAGTGAGACGAGCAGCCCGCCCCTCACCACCATCTCCCAGCCGGCGACCGAGCTCGGCGCCAAGATGGCCGAGGTGCTGGTCGAGCTCATGGCCGGCCGCGAGGTGCGACGGGTGACGATGATGCCGACCGAGCTGGTCGTCCGGGCCTCGACCGGCAGCTGAACCGAATCGAGATGCCACTTTCCGTCCCTATTCGGCGTGGATGAGGACGGAAAGTGGCATCTCGATCGCACAGGCTCAGTCGAGGAGCTCGATCTGCACATCGAGCTCGGCGCCGATCTCCTCGCCCGGCTCGATCCCGCGCTTCCTGCGCACCTGGCTCTTGATCGGCAGCGAGTAGGTGCCGTCGCTGTCGGGGAAGATCGAGGTCGTCCAGCTCGTGGCGCCGACGTGCACCCGCACCCGCACCGACCCGAAGCCGCGTGGCGGAAGCGGGCGATCCGCGATGTCCTCAGAGTGCTCCTTGGGCACCGACACGAAGAACCAGTTCGCCCTGCTCGGCCACTCCCAGAGCGGCGCAGTGAACGAGTAGCTGTCAGCCACGCCTCTGCCCTCCACCGTGCTGGCCCTGCTGGCTCCGCCGATCGAGATGCCAGCTTCCGTCCTCATTCTGACGTTTTGGGGACGGATAGTGGCATCTCGATCGGGGTGGAGTCAGTAGGTGAGGCCGTGACCGAACGGGTAGAGGGGCGACGCGGTGTCGAAGGGGACGTCCGGGCGGCGCGCGGCGGCGGCCTCCGATGACGAGGGCAGCTCGAAGGGCAGCCGGCCCACGGGAGGGACGCCGAAGAGCACATCGAACAGGGCCGTGCTGCTCGCGCCGAAGTTGCCGGTGATCGCAGACGCGCTGCCGGAGGTGAACGGGGTCAGGATGGCGGGCCGGTCGAGGAACACGTCGAGCACCGTCGTCACCTGGGCCGCGATCCCCCGCACGTGCGCGACCACCTCGTCCGGGAACTCGAGCGATCCCGCGTGGAAGTGGTTCTCGAAGGTGGTCGCCCGACGCTCGAACGGAGCGTGCAGGCGGATGACCGCGACGTCCGCGTCCTCGGGTGTGGGCACCGGCACGCCGTAGTCCGCGATGACGCCGGGGTCGACGCCCTCGCAGTAGATCCGGATGCCACGGGTCAGCGGGAGCACCCCGGAGTTGGCGAGCAGGGTGATCGACGAGCGCTGCGCCGCGAGGCCCTCGGCGCGGAACTCGGCCGAGCCGACGATCGCGTCGGCCCGCTCGGCGTCGACGAACGGATCGTCGAACAGGCCGAGCGCGAACTTCTCCCGGAGCAGTCGACGTGCGGAGACGTCGAGGCGCTCCTCGGAGATGGTGCCCGCCTCCACGAGCTCGACGAGCACGGACGAGATGCTCTCTCCGCCGAACTGGTCCACGCCCGCCTCGAGCGCCTTCGCCATCCTCTCGGGCACGCTGAGGTGCTCGACCCCCCAGGCGCGCGCCGGGAAGTGGTCGCCCATGATGTCGGAGTCGCTGAGCAGCCCCCAATCGGAGCAGACGATGCCGTCGAAGCCGAACCGCTCGCGCAGCAGCGAGGTGATGACAGAGCGGTTGAAGCCGAAGCCGACCTCCTCCCAATCCGTGCCGACCGGCATGCCGTAGTACGGCATCATCTGGCTGCCGCCCGCCGCGATCACCTTCTCGAACGGGATCAGGTGGTACTCCTGGTTGTTCCCGGGATAGACCTGCTCCCGGCCGTAGGCGAAGTGCGGGTCCTCACCGTCCTTCTGCGGACCGCCGCCGGGGAAGTGCTTGGTCATCGTCGACACCGAATGCCGTCCGAGTTCCGCTCCCTGGAACCCGCGCACATATGCGGCACCGAGCCGGCCGGACAGCTCGGCGTCCTCGCCGAAGGTGCCGACTTGACGCGCCCAGCGCGACTCCGTCGTCACGTCCACCTGAGGGTGCAGGGCCAGGCGCAGGCCGACGGCCGTGTACTCCTGCCGGGCGATGTCGGCGAAGCGCTCGACGAGCGCCTCGTCGCCGATGGCCGCGAGGCCGAGGGGCTCCGGCCACTCGGAGAACGCACCGGCGGCGAAGCCCGTGCCGGGATTGTCGGTGAATGAGTGGCGGGGGTCGGAGGACAGCGTGATGGGGATGCCCAGCCGGGTGGACCGCGCGAGCTCCTGCAGGCGGTTCTGCCACTCGGCCATGATCTTCGCGCTCGGTGCCATGCCGAGGACATTGAAGTGGGAGAGGCCGCGGGTGACGACCATCTCCTTCGTCGACGGCAGACCGAAGGCGGGATTCGCGTCGGCGAGCCGGCCCGCCTCGCCCATCAGGATCATCGTCTGGAAGAACAGGCCTGCCTTCTCCTCGACGGTCATCTGGCGGAGCAGGATCTCCACCCGCTCGGCGATGGGGAGGCTGGCGTCGCGGAAGCGGGTGTCGATCCCTGCCGAGTCGGAAGAAGAGGTGGAGGTCATGTCAGTACGCCTTCGTTCTGGTCGGCACAGCTGCCGCTCTGAAAATATAGCGCTCGCTCGGTTTTTGATCCACTGGGTATCGGCCGAGGGGCGCACCCGGGCTCGATCTGGAAGGCTCATTGCGTGTCCACGAACCCCATCGTTCCCGGCTTCCATCCCGATCCGTCCATCTGCCGGGTCGGAGATGAGTACTTCCTCGTCAACTCCACGTTCGAGTACCTGCCGGGCGTGCCGATCCGCCGGAGCAGCGACCTGATCTCGTGGAAGCTCATCGGCAATGTGCTCGACCGGCCGTCCCAGCTGCCGGCGACCACCACCGGAGGCGGCATCTTCGCGCCGACGATCCGCCACCACGGCGGCCGGTTCTGGATGATCACCACCGATATGGACCGCGTGCGCGAGGGACATCTCATCGTCTGGTCCGAGACCGCCGACGGGCCGTGGTCCGATCCGGTCTTCACGGCGGGTGCCATCGGCATCGACCCCGACCTCGCGTGGGACGGCGACGACTGCTACCTGACCTGGGCGTCGTTCGGCGCGGAGTTCCCGATCTCGCAGGCGCGGATCGACCCCGAGACGGGCAGGCTGCTCGAGCAGCCGCGCGGATTGTGGACGGGCACCGGACTCGCGGCGACCGAGGGCCCTCACCTCTATCCGCGCGACGGCTGGTGGTATCTGCTGGTCGCCGAAGGCGGGACCGAGCGCGGCCATGTCGTCTCGATCGCCCGCTCGCGCAGCATCGAGGGTCCGTTCGAGGCGAACCCGGCCGGTCCCATCCTCAGCCATCGCAGCAGCACGCACCCGGTGCAGAACACGGGTCATGGCGATCTCGTCGAGCTGACGGACGGCTCGTGGGCCATGGTCCACCTCGGAGTGCGGACGCGTGGCGTGACCCCCGGGTTCCACGTGAACGGGCGCGAGACGTTCGTGGCCGGCGTCGACTGGATCGACGGCTGGCCGGTGGTCGTCGAGGAGCGCTTCGAGGTGCCATCGACAGCTGCGGGATGGGATGAGGCCTTCGAGTCTGCGGAGATGGCTCCCGATTGGATCGCCGCGGGCCGCTGGCCGACCGAGTTCGCGGAGGTCGGCGGCGGACTCCGACTCACTGCGTCCCCTGCCGACGGGCCGCGGATGCTCGGTTTCCGCGCCATGCACGAGACCTGGCGGTTCGAGGTGGAGCTGGCCTCAGGGGACGCGGCGCTCATCGTGCGACTCGACGACGACCACGCCGTCCGGATCCGCCTTGTCGACGACGCCTTCCTGGCCGAAGCGACGATCGGCACGATGCATCCGGTCCTCGGCGAGCGCGTGCCACGGGGGGCGGGCTCCGCACTGCTGCGCGCTTCGGCACTGGGCGGCGACAGATCGATGTTCTCGAAGCAGGGTCCCGACCTGCTTCGTCTGTCGGTCGTCGTCGATGGGACAGAGACCGAGCTCGGCATGATCGACGGCCGATATGTTTCCACGGAGGTCGCCGGGGGTTTCACCGGACGCATCCTCGGCGTCGAGACAGGAGACTCCCCCTCCGCGATCGCACGGATCCGGTACGAGGGCGACGCATCGGAGGCCGGCTCCGACACGCCTGCCATCTCGGAGTCGTAGGCTCGAATCGAACGCGATGACCGCGCTCACGACATCCTCGCTGGGAGGCACCGATGACCGAGACGATCCGTCACGAACCCGAGGAGAGCCGATACCTGCTCGTCGACGACTCCGGCCACGAGCTCGGCCTCGCGGACTACCGCCTGCGCGACGACCGCATCCTGTTCACCCACACCGAGGTGGACCCGTCGCAGCGTGGTCGCGGCCTCGGCGGCAAGCTGATCAAGGGGGCGTTGGATGACACCCGCACCCGCTTCACCCAGCGCGTCGTCCCGCTCTGCCCGTTCGTCGACGAGTGGATCGAGGCGCATCCGGACTACCGCGACCTCGTGACGAGGTAGCTCCTCTTTCGCGGCATCCGTGAGCGCGGCTCGACTTGGTTGTCGCTGCAACTAAGTTAGGCTGGACGGATGGCGCATCAGGTCCCTCGGATGGACGAGCTCGAGTCCGCCGCGTGGTTGAGCCTGGTGGGGCTGACCGAACTGCTGCCTCCATCGCTGGATGCGCAACTGCAGACGGACGCGCAGCTCACCCACTTCGAGTTCCAGGTCCTGTCCACCCTGCGCTTCGCGCCCGAGCAGACGGTCCAGTCGAAGGATCTCGCCGCGAGCACCAACTCGACGCTCCCCCGCCTCTCGCACGTCGTCACCCGGCTCGAGCAGCGCGGACTCGTCCGCAAGCTCCCCTGCCCGACGGATAGACGCGCGACGAATGTGCAGCTCTCGGACGACGGACGCCGAATCGTCATCCGCGCCACCGGCGGGCACATCGATCACGTGCGCCGCTTGGTGATCGACCGACTCGACCGCGACGAGCTCGCCGCGCTCGCGAAGATCGGCACCACGCTCAATCGCGCCCTCGACCCCAGCGATCGCTTCGCCCGACACATCCGCGACGCCGACTGACGCTTTCGACCGTCGGTGGCTCAGGGGACGCGGGCGAGCCACTCCGGGGAGCTGAATTTGCTGGCGACGAGCGCCTCGGATCGTTCGCGCTCGGCTGGGGTCACCGTGCCCGGGGTCGCTCCGTACAGAGCGGTGAAGGTGGAGGTCATCCGGTCGATGATCGCCGCACGGGTCAGACCGGTCTGGCTGCGGAGAGGGTCGACGCGCTTGGCGGCACTCGTCGTGCCCTTGTCACTGAGCTTCTCGCGGCCGATGCGCAGCACCTGCACCATCTTCTGGCCGTCCATGTCGTAGCTCATGGTGACGTGGTGCAGCACGGCTCCGCCGCCGAGGCGCTTCTGAGCGGCACCCCCGATCTTGCCCTTCGGCGAGGTGATGTCGTTGAGCGGCTGGTAGAACGCGTCGATGCCGAGCGACTTCAGCGCGGTGATGACCCACTCGTCGAGGTAGGCGTAGGACTCCGCGAAGGACATCCCGCGCACCAGGTCGCCGGGCGCGTAGAGCGAGTAGGTGACGACCGAGCCGGCCTCCATGAACATCGCGCCGCCGCCGCTGATCCGCCGCACGACCTCGAAGCCGTACTTCGCGGCGTTCTCGAGATCCACTTCGTTCCGCAGCGACTGGAAGCTGCCGATCACGACGGCCGATCGATCCCACTCCCAGATCCGCAGGGTCGGCGGACGACGCCCTGCCCCGACCTCCTCGGTGAGGACCTCATCGAGGGCCAGGTGCATGGCCGGAGACTCGGCGGCGTCGTGCACGAGCTGCCAGTCGTAGTCGCGCCAGCTCTTCGCGTTGCCGATCGAGCGCCGGATTGCGGTCGCGACGGCCTCCGGCGAGAAGCCGAGCAGCACGGCGTCGTCGGGCAGCGCCTTGCGTATCTCCATGGCGAGCCCGGCCGCGTCGAGGTCGACCCGCAGGCCGTTGACGGCCGCATCGATGGCGTTGAGTGCGGAGTCCGGCTCCAGGAAGAAGTCGCCGGCCAGCCGGAAGTTCGCGATCCGGCCGCCCTCCTCATCGAGGTCGACGACGACGAGCTTGCCGCCCGGGACCTTGTATTCGCCGTGCATGCTCAGCTCTCCGTCGTGGCGGGGGTCGTGGCGGGGGTCGTCGCGGTTGTCCGGCCGGTCTTGGCGCGCAGTCGGGAGTTCAGCCAGAACACCAGGTCGGCGATGACCTCGTCGCGGTTGGTCTCGTTGAACACCTCGTGTCGGGCGCCCGGGTACACGATCGCGGACACGTCGGTCAGCGCACCGCGGGTGACGTAGCTCTGCGCCAGCTTGCGGATGCTTCTCTCGCCGCCGAGCGGATCCTCGCTGCCGATCTGGATCAGCAGCGGCAGGTCGTGCAGCAGATTCTTCGCCGGCCGCCCGAACAGCCGCAATCCATCCGCGATCCCGAACAGCTTGGCGACATCGGCACTGAAGTTGAGCGGATCGTTGTAGAACCCCTCCGAGATGGCGGTGTCCCGGCTGAGCCATTCGGCGCCCGTGGTGCCGAGGTGCTTGTGGTGCTTGTTGAGATCGCCGGCGGCCATCGATCCGGGCCAGCGGTACGCCGTTCCGGTGAGGACGACGGCCGCATAGTCCTCCGAATGCGAGTTCAGGATGATCTGCGCCATCAGCGACCCCCAGCTGTGGCCGAGCAGCACCAGGGGTGCATCCGGGTGAGCGGCGCGGATGATGCCGCTGAGCTGGTGCACCGCGTCCGTCGTCGCGCGGAGGCCGCCGACCCCGAGCTTGCCCAGCAGCGTCTTCTCTCCGCCATGTTGGGTCATCCCGGTCGCGCCGTGGCCGCGGTGGTCGTCGGCGATCACCGAGAATCCGGCTGCATTGAGGTCGTGCGCGAGCAGTCGGTAGCGACCCGCGTGCTCACCGACGCCGTGCGCGATCTGGATGATCGCGGTGGGCTCGTCGACCAGCCACTCGTAGTAGGTGATGACGACGCCGTGCGCGTCGGTGTACTCGGGCATGCTCCGAGTCTTCCACCTTCACGGATGGGTCAGGCGGGTGAGCCGGCCTGCAGCTGGGCGATCTGCGCGCGGGCGGCTCCGACCAGCTCCTCGTTGCTGTGGGCGCGCCCCCACAGACCCCACCCGCCGGGCGCGGCCTCGGTGAGGAGCACCCAGACGTGCTCGGTGAGCTTGTCGTCCGTCGCGGCCGCCGCGACGATCGCCGTGAGATCGGCGACCACCGCGAGCTGCTTGTCGCGATCGAGCGCACCTGCATTGGTGAGCACCTGAACCCGGATGCCCGTTCCGCCGTCGACGCTGGAGAGGGAGGAGGCGGACAGCTCATGGATGAAGGCGACCGTGTTCTCGCGGAACATCGGGATATCGGGTACCTGCTCGATGCGCATCAGAGCCGCGGCGAGATCCTTCGCGAGGCGGTGGTGATCCGGGAAGGAGTCGGTCGGGGCGTAGACGTCGATCATGGGCATCGCCCCATTATGACGATCGTCATACTCGCGCGCAACGACTGTCGGGAACAGGAGTTCCCTCGACAATGGGGATGTGGACGCGTCGGCTCGGGACAGGATGGTGGAGAGCGCCGTCGTGCTGCTCGCCCAGCACGGATATCAGGGCACCTCGTTCAGCACCGTGCTCGACCGCTCGAAGGCCCCGCGGGGCTCGATCTACCACCACTTCCCCGACGGCAAGGACCAGCTGATCGCGGCGGCTCTCGAGCTGGCCGGCAGCAGGGCTGTCGCGCTCCTCGACTCCCTCGAAGGATCCTCCGCAGAGGAAGTCGTCGACGCCTTCATCGGGATGTGGCACGCCGTGCTCGAGCGCTCGGGATTCACCGCCGGCTGCTCGGTGCTCGCGGTCACCGTGTCGAGCGACTCATCCGAGCTGCTCTCCACCGCGGGAGGCGTCTTCCGCAGCTGGTCGGAGCGCCTGATCGCACTGCTCCAAACCGCCGGCGTGCCGTCCGGCCGGGCAGCGTCCTTCGCCACCCTGCTGATCGCGGCCAGTGAGGGCGCCGTCGTCCTGTCCCGAGCGCAGCGGAGCACGGCGCCCCTGGACACGGTCCACGGCGAGCTGCGGCAGATGGCGTCCGCCTTCTAGGACTCGCGGGTGATCTCCACCTTGACGAAGAGCTCGCTGCGGAAGGGTCCGGCGTAGACGCCTCGAAGCGGGGCGACGTCGTTGTAGTCGCGGCCCCGGCCGACGAGCACATGCCGGTCGCCGATCTCGATGAGGTTGGTGGGATCCCAGCCGCGCCACTCGCCGCAGAACCACTCCACCCAGGCGTGCGACTCTCCGGTGACCGTCTCGCCGATGGCGGCGTCGGGCTTGGGGTGCAGGTAGCCCGACACGTACCGGGCGGGGATGCCGACCGAACGGATGGCGCCGATCGCGATGTGGGTGATGTCCTGGCAGACGCCCTTGCGCTCGGCCCACGCCTCCTTGGCGGTGGAGTGCACGCCTGTCACGCCGTGCATGTACTCCACGGCGTCGCCGATCGCCTGGCTGATCTTCTGCGCCGCGTCGCACGGGCCGTAGGCGTCGTCCGCGATCCTCCGGGCGAGCTCGATCACCTCGTCCGACGGCTCGGTCAGCCGGGTCTGTCGGGTCTGCTCGACGCACGCGACCTGGCGGGCGATGGCCTCGGGCAGCTCGTCCCAGCCGACGGTGTGGTCGCCGTGCTCGCGGTCCCTCACCTCGACGAGGCTCGTGGCGCGCAGCGACAGCTCGCTGTGCGGAGTGAGGATCTCGAACGAGCTGACCCTGGTCCCCCAGTAGTCGACGTAGCCGTGCTGGGAGGAGATCGGAAGGATCTCGAGGTGCGAGTGCAGCACGAACTGACCGTCCGAGCTCGACGGCAGCATCCGCGCCTCGTTGTAGCTGGCGCTGACCTCGCCCTTGTAGTGGTAGCCGGTCTCGTGTTTGATGCGCAGTCGTTTGGTCATCGCGTGCTCAACTCTCCCCCGTCCAGCTGGGCGCCGCGTTCGTCGGGAAGTATCTCTGACGGATTGCCTCCGACGCCGCCGAAGTCACATCCTGCACGTCGTCCATCTGCGCAGTGAGATCGTCCAGGATCTCCTGGATCGGCCGGTACTCGAGCTGGCTGCGGATCTGGCCGAGCAGTCGCTGGGCCTGATCCGCGACGCCGACGCGCTCGCTGCGCGGCTCGAGCTCGCGGAGGCACTCCTCCGCGCGGGACACCGAGAAGAGCACCGAGCGCGGGAACAGCCGGTCCAGCAGCAGGAACTCGGCCGCGTTCCTGGCCGACGGCACCCCGCGGTAGGTGCGGAGGTAGGCCTCGTAGGCGCCGCACGAGCGGAGGATCGTGGTCCAGCTGGGGCCACTCGCCTCGGTGAGAGAGCGGGTGGCGAGCAGGCGGGCCGTCATGTCGGCGCGTTCGATGCTGCGGCCGAGCGTGAAGAACAGCCATGCCTCATCGCGGCTGGTCGCCGATTCGATGATGCCGACGGCGAGCGCGGCACGCTCGCGGATCCAGGAGAAGAACTCGCTGACCTTCTCGCTCGAGACGCGGCGGGGCATCCGGGCGCGGGTCGTGTTGAGGCACTCCCACAGCTCCGTCGAGACGATCTCGCGCGCCCGGCGGGCGTTCTCCCGGGCAGCGCCGAGCGAGTAGGCGATCGACGCGGGATGCGTGCGATCCACGGCGAGGATGGCCAGCACGTCCTGACGGGTGAGGGTGCGGTCGTCCTCCACCGAGCTGCCCATGACGGAGAGGAGCGAGCGGCAGGCCACGTCCTCCTCGATCCACGGATCCTCGAGCAGAAGCTGCAGGTGCACATCGAGGATTCGAGCGGTTCCATCGCTCCTCTCGATGTAGCGGCCGATCCAGAACAGGCTCTCGGCGATGCGGCTCAGCATTCTTCGACCCCGCCGTCTGCGTTCTCAGATGCGTCGGCGTTGGAGACGCCCTCGTCCGACTCCATGCCATCCGCGGCATATGCATGCGCCTGCTGCTGCTGCTGCTGCTGCTCCTGCTGCTCGCCGCGGTCCCGCGGACGGTCGAGAGGTGAGTGATCGGGCGCGTGCTCGCGGATGATCGAGATGGACTGCGTGTTCGCCGCCTGGCCGGCCACGAGATTCTGCACGCTGCGGGCGCCGCCCGAACTCGCGTAGACGGGCTCGTGGCCGACGACCCAGGTGTCCTTGGAGCCGCCGCCCTGGCTGGAGTTGACGACGAGCTGACCCTCGGGGAGTGCCACGCGGGTGAGTCCGCCGGGCAGCACCCAGACGTCCTTGCCGTCGTTGACCGCGAAGGGACGGAGGTCGGCGTGACGTGGACGCATACCGTCCTCGACGAGGGTCGGGATGGTCGAGAGCTGCACGACCGGCTGCGCGATCCAGCCGCGCGGATCCTTGATCAGGCGCTGGCGCAGCTCGTCGAGCTCGAGCTTCGAGGCGGCCGGGCCGACGACGAGTCCCTTGCCGCCGGAGCTGTCCACCGGCTTCACCACGAGTTCGTCGAGCCGGTCGAGCACCTCCTCGAGCGCTCCCGGATCCTCCAGCCGCCAGGTGTCGACGTTCGGCAGGATGGCGTCCTCGTCCAGGTAGTACTTGATGAGGTCGGGCATGTACGTGTAGATCAGCTTGTCGTCCGCGACCCCGTTGCCCACCGCGTTGGCGATGGTGACGTTGCCGAGGCGGGCCGCCAGCATGAGGCCCGGAGAGCCGAGCATGGAGTCGGCGCGGAACTGCAGCGGGTCGAGGAACTCGTCATCGACCCGTCGGTAGATGACGTCGACCCGTGTGGGGCCGGCGGTGGTGCGCATCCATACCCGGCCGCCGGAGCAGAACAGGTCGCGTCCCTCGACGAGCTCGACGCCCATCAGGCGGGCGAGCAGGGTGTGCTCGAAGTAAGCGGAGTTGTAGACGCCCGGGGTGAGCACGACGACGTTGGGGTCTTCGACGCCCACCGGGGCGCTCGCGCGCAGCGACTGGAGCAGGCGGTTCGGATAGTCGCCCACCGGTCGGACACGCATCGAGACGAAGAGCTCGGGCAGCGTCTGCGCCATGACGCGTCGGTTGGAGATGACGTAGCTGACGCCGCTGGGCACGCGGACGTTGTCCTCGAGCACCCGCCAGGCACCGGCCTCGTCGCGGATCAGGTCGATGCCCGAGACGTGCACGCGGACGCCGTTGGCGGAGGTGATGCCCGCCGCCTCGCGGTGGTAGTTGGAGGACGAGGTGATCAGCGATGCCGGGATGATCCCGTCGAAGACGGCGCGCTGCGGGCCGTAGACATCGGCGAGGAACGCCTCGAGCGCTCGAACCCGCTGCTTGATGCCGGCCTCGACGTCGACCCACTCCTTGTGGTCGATCACCCGCGGCACGGCATCGAGCGGGAACGGTCGCTCCTCCCCCGCGAAGTCGAAGGTCACGCCCTGGGCGAGATAGCTCGACGCGAGGGCGTCGGTGCGACCACGCAGCTCGGCCTGAGTCATCTTGGCGAGGGCGCCGTGGATCTGGCTGTACGACTCGCGAGCACTGACCGGAGCACCCTTGCCGGGCGGCATGTCGAACATCTCGTCCCACGCCGGACGCTTCGGTTCGTACGTGCGCGCCGCCTTGAGGCTGGCGTAGCCGTCGAACAGGTCTCCCATGATGTGAGCCTACTCAGCCGTGTTGCGGGGAGGTTTCGGAGGCCTGCGCGGAGCGCAGCCCTCCGAAACCCCCGTTGGTCGAGTAGGCCGGCGTTCACGCCGGGCGTATCGAGGCCGCGTTCAGAGCCTCGATGACCGAACCATTTGGTGGTCGCGATTCATAGGCGGTGAACGCGGCCTCGATACGCGCCGTAGACGGCGCTACTCGACCAACGTCTGTGGTCGAGTAGCTTCCCGGCCGGTGAACCCGCTCAGCCATCCCTCGTTGGTCAAGTAGGGCGCCCCGCGCCCGTATCGAGGCCGCGTTCAGCGCCTACGCAACTCAGCCACGAGCTCCTACAGATCCGCCGCCAGATGCTCCGCGGTCGCCAGGTCGGTGATCAGGACGTCGACCCAGCCGCCGCGGAGGGCGGCGCGGATGGCCTCGTACTTGCGCGGTCCGCCGGCGATCCCGACCCGTCGCGGCACCGCCTTGAGCTGCTCGACGCTGATCCCGAGCACCCGGTCGTTGAGATCGGACGAGACGGTCGCGCCGTCGGCGTCGAAGAAGCGCAGGCAGACGTCGCCGACGGCCCCGCCCCCGCGCAGCTCCTCGAGCATGTCGGGTGGCACGGCGTTGCCCGAGTCGCGAAGCAGGGTGGATGGCTGCATGCTGCCGATGCCGACCAGCACCATCGACAGCTCGGACCACTGCTCGGTGATCGCCTGGATGGACGGGTCGTCGAGGATCGCGTCGCGCGCCGCCTGGGTGCGCACGAAGCCGGGGGCCGGGAAGAAGACGGGATCGGCTCCGGTCACGACCGCGAGCCGATCGGCGAGGCGGTTGGCCTGTACCTGCACGCGCGGATCCCCCACGCCGCCGAGCAGCTGGATGACCTGAGCCGCGGTGCGTGCGTTGCGCGGTGTCATCGCGTCGACGGTGGCGATGAGGGTGGCCGACCACGAGGAGAGCCCGATCCGCTCCGAGCCGGTCAGCGTGGTCTCGAGGTAGGCGGCCCCCGCCGAGCCGAGCGCGGAGAGCAGGGACGTCTCGTCTGTGTCGGAGGTGTGGGCGATCACCACGTCGGACAGTCCGTAGCCGTCGCGCACGGAATCCTCGACGTCGGGATGCACGCCCGGAGGCGGAACCACGACGGTGCGCACGATGCCGAGCGCCACCGCCTCCTTGAGGAAGCGGGACACGCGCGACTGCGAGATGTGCAGCCGGTCGGCGATCTCGGGCTGGCGCACTCCCTGCTCGTGGTACATCCGGGCGATCTTGACGAGCAGCGACATCCGGTCGGGACTCAGGCGACTCGCGACTGCGGAGGGCTCATTCAGCACACCGCATTCTTATCCATCCGAGGCATAGATACTCGGTCCACGCGAGGATCCGGTGGCTGATCCTGTCGCGTGACGGCGCGGCTCAGCCACCGGATGAGCCTCAGTAGGAGCTGAAGAGGGCCTTCTGCACCAGGCTCATGGCGCCGATCGCGTCGTGCTTCTCCTGCGCCTCGACGAGGGCCGGGATGTCGAGCTTGTCGAGGCCGCGCTGGACGGCCTTGAGGAACTCGATCGCGGAGTCGGCGGCCTTGACGCTGTCTTCGCGGAACGGGAACTGGTCGAGCTGCCAGACGCCCTCCCAGTGGTTCTTCTTCAGCGTGTAGAAGAACTCGAACAGCTCGATCGGGTGCACGGTTCCGGCGACCATGTCGTCGTCCCAGTTGCGCAGGTTGTCGTTGACGTCCATGCCGAACAGGCGGCCGTAGTCGATCGCCAGCTGCGCCGAGTCGGCGGGCGACTCTCCGCCGAAGAGGGCGTGGCCGAAGTCCAGCAGGATCCCGACGTTGGGCAGGCCGATCTTCTCGATGCCCAGCAGCGTGCGCGAGACGGAGTCGAAGCTCATGTGCACGCGAGGCTCGCGGGGCTTGTACTCGATGACGAACTTGAGGTCGGGGTTCTCGCTGGCGAGACGACCGACGCCGTCGAGGGAGTTCTTCCAGAGCGCTCCGTGGTCGACCTGGAACGGGTAGTCCCAGCCGTCCTGGCCCGGCCAGAGCTTGACGTAGTCGGCGCCGAAGTAGCGCACGACGTCGGCGGCTCGGGTGATCAGCTGGTGCGCCTCCTCCCGGATCCCCGGGTCGGGGTTCGTGAAGGCGCCCTTGGCGAATGTCCGCGTGTACATCTCGGGGGTGATGCCGATGACGCCGAGGTTGTTGCGGTCGAGCGCCTCCTTCACCTGCTCGTTGCTGAAGTCGCCGCCGAAGAAGGGCCAGTTGAGGTCGACGACCGAGAGGTCCGTGACGGTGCCGGCGATGTCGATCGCGTCGATGATGGTGCGCGGATCGCCGTATCCGTCGGTCGCGTAGCGGTCGACGTAGGTGGCGAAGTGCCAGATGCCCGCGCCGTAGCGCTGGCCGGACGGGTTGGTGTCGGACGGCGTGCTCTGAGAATCGGTCATGTGTTCCTCCGGTTGGTGCTGGCTCGCAGCAGTGCGGGCTGGCTGGTGACGAGGGCGGGTCGAGTGGATGGGACGGGGGTAGACAGGGCCGGCTGGTTGCGGGCGCGCCCGACGGCGGCGAGCCAGCGCGCGCGGCGGTCGCGAGCGGCGTCGGCGTCGAGCTGCGGGACGAATGTGGTCGACGCCCGCGGCAGCGCTGCCACCGCCTCGGCCGTCCAGACGCCGGCCCTGACGCCCGCGAGATGCGCGGCGCCGAGCGCGGAGAGCTCGGCGACGTCGGAGCGGACGACCGTGCGCTGACTGAGGTCGGCCTGCAGCTGCACGAGCCAGTCGTTCGAGGTCGGGCCGCCGTCGGCGAGGATCGTGTCGACCCGAGAGCCCGAGCCGTCTGCCGAGGTGAGGACGTCTTCGATCTGGAGCGGGATGGACTCGACGGCGGCACGGGCGAGCGCCGCGCGCGGGGTGCCGAGGTCGAAGCCGGAGAGGACCGCGACCGCGCTCTCGTCCCACCATGGGGCGCCCAGTCCGGCGAAGGCGGGGACCAGGTCGATCGCTGCATCGGGCGAGCCGGCGGCCAGCTCGACGAGGTCGCCAGGTGTCATGTCGAGCAGCTCGGACAGCCAGACGAGGGTCGCGCCGGTGGAGAGGATGTTGCCCTCGAAGGCCCGTCGGATCTCGCCATCGGTTCCCCAGGCGATGGTGCGGACGAGTCCGGACGCCGTCGCTCTGGCGTCCGGCGACTCCAGTCCCATGATCGAGGAGCCGGTGCCGTAGGTGACCTTGACGGCGCCGGCATCCCGCGCACCGTGCCCGTACAGGGCCGCATGCGAATCGCCGAGCACGGCGGTGATCGGCACGTCGAGACCGTCGATCGCAGCGGTCGGCTCGTCGCTCATCGCCACTCGCGGCAGAGACGCAGCGGGGATGCCGAAGAGATCGAGGAGCTCGGCGCTCCAGCCGCCCGTCTCGATGTCGAGGAGCTGGGTGCGGCTCGCGTTGCCGACCTCGATCCTGTGCTCACCGGTGAGCGACCAGACGATCCAGCTGTCGACGGTGCCGAGCAGGATCTCGCCCGCGCCGCTTCGCGAGCGGTCCGGATCGACCTCGTCGAGCAGCCAGCCGAACTTCAGCGCGGAGAACATCGGATCGAGCGGCAGGCCGGTGATCCGTCGGACGCGCGCCGAGTGGTCGGCGAGCGCACGGGCGCGGTCGGCGGTGCGGCGATCCTGCCAGCCGAGCATCGGTCCGACCGGGCGTCCCGTCGCGGGATCCCAGGCGAGGGCGGACTCCCGCTGATTGCTGATGCCGATGGCGGCGATCCGCTCGCCGAACAGCTCTCGCGCGTGCCCGAGGCCCGCGCGGACGCCGTCGAGGATCTCGTTCGCGTCCTGCTCCACCCAGCCGGCCGCCGGATGCTGCTGGCCGAGCGGCACGGACAGGCTGCCGACGATCGAACCGTGCACATCGAGGACGAGGGTCTTCGTGGAGCTGGTGCCCTGGTCGACGGCGACCACGACCGGCGATGTCCCGAAGGAGCCGCCCGCCGTGATCTCGTCGACCGAGGACTCAGCCATGAGCCAGCGCTTCGCGGGCATGCCGCGCGAACTCGTCGGCGGTGAGGCCGAAGTAGTCGAGCAGGAAATCGGTGCTCCCAGTGGGGGCGAACTCGGTCAGCCCCATCAGCCGGACGGGCGGACGGGCGCCCTGCTCGAGCTGGCTGACGATGCTCGCCACCGCGGCTCCCAGTCCGCCGGCGAGATTGGCCTCCTCGGCGACCACGATCGCGGAGGTCTCGCGGGCGGCGGCCACGATCGCCGCGGTGTCGATCGGCGCGATCCATGAGGCGTTGAGCACGCGTGCCGAGATGCCGTCGAGTGCAAGGGCATCGGCGGCGGCGAGCGCACGCGAGACGAGAGTGCCGGTGCCGATCAGAGTGACGTCCGTGCCCTCCCGGAGGACGGGGAAGACGCCGCGGGTCCATGGGGTGGTCTCGCCCGTGACATCGGGCACCTTGTGACGGCCGATCCGCAGGAACGTCGGGCGTGGTTCGGCGACCAGGGCGCGAATCGCCTGCCGGGTCTGCAGGCGATCCGCCGGCATCGCGATATCCAGGCCGGGCAGCGCGCGCAGCCAGGAGAGATCTTCGACCGAGTGATGCGTGGGGCCGAGCTCCCCGTATGCCATCCCCGGTGACATCCCGCAGAGGATCACGTTGTGCTGGCTGTAGGCGACGTCGGCCTTGACCTGCTCGAGCGAGCGTCCGGTGAGGAATGGCGAGGCGGCGCAGACGAAGGGGATGAGCCCGGCGTTGGCGAGCCCCGCGCCGACGCCGACCATGTTCTGCTCGGCGATGCCGACGTTGATCAGGCGGTCCGGGAACTCGTCGCGGAAGGCGGTGAGATTGCTCGAGCCGACCGAGTCGTTGCAGACGGCCACGATCCGCTCGTCCACGCGGGCGAGGGCGATGAGCTCTTCGGCGAAGGCGACGCGGTTGTCGTACGTGCCGGGTGCTGCGGGCGCTTCAGTGCTCATGCGAGTTCCTTCAGTGCGATCTCGACCTGCTCGGCGGACGGCACCTTGTGGTGCCATTCGACGCGGTCCTCGATGAATGAGACGCCCTTGCCCTTGATGGTATTGGCGATCACGGCCACGGGCCGGCCCGTCGTGGAGGGAGCGAATGCGGCGAAGAGTGCTTCGTAGTCGTGGCCGTCGATCATCCGCACCTCCAGCCCGAACGCCTCGAGCTTCTCGTCGAGCGGATCGAGTCCGTTCGTGTCCTCGGTGCGAGCGCCCTGCTGCAGACGGTTGCGGTCGACGATGATCGTCAGGTTGTCGAGGCCGTAGTGCGCGGCGGACATCATCGCCTCCCAGTTGCTGCCCTCCTGCATCTCGCCGTCGCCGAGGACGACGAACACGCGGGTGGCCGATTTCGTGAGCCGGGCGGCGATCGCGGCGCCGACGGCGACGGGCAGGCCGTGGCCGAGCGGCCCGGTGTTGGTCTCGACGCCGGGGACCTTGTTGCGATTCGGGTGGCCATTGAGGGCGGAGAGAGGCTTCATGAAGGTGGGCAGCTCGTCGGCGGAGAAGAAGCCGCAGTGCGCGAGCGTCGAGTAGAGCGCGACGGCGCAGTGCCCCTTGCTGAGCACGAAGCGGTCGCGGCCGGCCCATCCCGGATTGGTGGGGTCGAGCTTCAGCACCGCGGTGAAGAGGGTGGTGAGGATGTCGGTGACCGACAGGTCACCGCCGATGTGCCCCTGACCGGCTTCGCCGATGGTGCGGACGATCGCGCGCCGGGTCTCGCGGGCGCGGTCGGCGAGCACGGCGTCTCGCCGTTCCGCGGTGCCGGAGTCGAGCTCGGATCTGAGCGCGAGGTAGGCGCTCGCCCGATCGGGGTCGGCGTGGAGTAGTGCCATGCGTGTCTGCCGCTTCGTCGGAGCAGTGAACTCCGCACACTCGGTTGGTTCGTTCGGTGTGCATATCCATTCACTACTGGATTTATGTGCAAGTCGAGCATCGCACCACGTGCTCATGAAGTCAAGGAAGGCCGGGGCGGGCTGCAATGGCACCGCTCGCATCGCCGGAATGTTCACGAACTCGTCTCATCCCCCGCTGTTCCCGCGAATTCCGAGTGGGTACTATAAATAGGGATCCGCTGAGCGTTCTGCCGAGCGCCACAGCACTGATCCGCCCGATACGAGGAGGTGCACGTGGTCATCAGCGATGTCGAGTCGTCCGGCCGCCGCGGACCGTACGCGAAGACCGTCCAGACCCGTCGCACCATCCTCGATGCCGCCCTCGAAGTGTTCGCCCAGTCCGGCTATCGCAGCGGATCGCTGCGCAACGTGGCCGAACGCGTGGGGATGAGCGAGGCGGGGCTGCTGCACCACTTCCCGAGCAAGAGCGCCCTGCTCGCCGCCGTGCTCGAGCACCGCGACGACCACTCCACCGAGATGTTCAACTTCTTCGAGTCGACGGGGCGCGAGCGCCTCACCAACCTCGTCGGCTTGGCGGCGTACAACGCCACCATCCCCGGCGTGGTCGAGCTCTTCACGAACCTCGCTGCGGAATCCACAGCCGCCGATCACCCCGCACACGAGTACTTCAAGGACCGCTACCACCGCACCACCGCGCTGGTCACTGATTCGCTCGAGGATCTGCAGTCGCGGGGCGAGCTGCTTCCCGGCGTCGACCCGAAATCTGCAGCGCAGCGGGCGATCGCCCTGTGGGACGGCCTGCAGATCCAGTGGCTGCTGGATCGCGACTCCCTCGACATGGCGGAGCAACTGAAGGCCTACTTCGACTCGCTCATGACCGAGCCGCTCTGAGCTGAGCTGACGGGCGCAAGCGCCCCTATCGGCCGAAGGCGGCCTCAGGTGCGCGCGCCAGACCCGCGCGCTTCGCGCGGGGGCCTGCGGCCCCGCGAGCGGCCGCGCCTGCCCTGTTCGTTGGTCGAGTAGGCCGTTCACGGCCGTATCGAGGCCCTCGGCCTGCGAGCGGCCACGCCAGCCCTGTTCGTTGGTCGAGTAGGCCGTTCACGGCCGTATCGAGGCCCTCGGGACGGGAAAGGCCTCGATCCGGCGGTAACACGCCCCTCGACCGCCAGATGCTCGCCCGGGTCAGTCGTTGGAGGCGGTGTAGCGGAAGCCGTCGAAGCTGACCGAGCCGGTGACCGCGAACAGGCCGATGACCCGACCGGTGAACGAGGCGGCCGTCTCGGCCGACAGCGAGCGTCCGTCCACGCGGGCGAGGGTGCGCTCCTCGCCGTCGAGCACGGCGATCAGTTCCACGAAATCGCTCGTCATCGCGTCGGCGGAGAATCCGGCCCCGCCGGGCACCGATGCGATCTTCAGCTCGACCGCCTCCGATGCGGTCTCGATGCTCCAGCTCTGCTGAAGGGTCGGGATCCAGGCTCGGGCGGTGATGGTCGTTCTGCCGTCGGTCCGCGAGGCGAGCAGGCTGTAGACGGCCTGCTCGTCGTACCGGACGGCGAGCCCACCGGATGATCCCTCGGCGAGGGTGACGGTCGAGGCGAACGACGCGGTCTGGTGCTCCTGGCGACGACCGAGGAACGTGGGATGAGCGTCTTCAAGGTCGCGGCCCTCGCCGGCCAGGGTGAGGCTGCCGGGGACCGACTCGAGGTCGGTGATCGCGGCGGGAGTGCGGCGAACGGCGATCCAGCCACCGTCGAGCGGCTCGGCGAAGTCGACCTCGTAGGAGACGGCCTCGCGGGGAGCGAGCTGCACCGGCTCGGCCACGGGCCAGCCGTCCTCCCAGGTCACCGACGTGATGAAGGTCTCACGGCCGAGAGCAGAGAACGCCCGGGTGCCGCCGCGCGGGCGGACGCCGAGGAGCACCATCGCGGTTCCGCCGTCCGGCGTCTCGACGAGATCGCCATGGCCGGTGTTCTGGATCGGCCGCTGGGTGCTCCGAGCGGAGATGAACGGATTTGCCGGGCCGGCCACGAACGGGCCCCGCGCATTCTCCGACCGAGCCATGCTCTCTCCGTGGCCGCGCTCGGTGCCGCCCTCGGCGATCATCAGATACCACCACTCGCCGCGGTGGTAGAGGTGCGGCGCCTCGGGGAACTGGCCGCCGACTCCGGACCAGATGCTCCGCGGCTCCTCGAGGTTCTCGCCCGTCTCCAGATCGACCGCGACCTGACGGATGCCGAGGTGCGTTCCGACGTCGGGGCCCGAGGTGATCAGGCCCGAATAGGTGACGAGAGCGACTCCCTCCTCGTCCCAGGCCAGGTCGGGATCTATCCCCTCGATGCCGGCGAGCTCGATGCCGTCGCTCCAGGGCCCCGCGGGGTCGGTGGCGGTGAACAGCACGCAGCCCCGGGTGGCCGCGATGGTGATGATCAGGTAGAAGACGCCGTCGCGGTGCCGGATGGTCGGCGCCCAGACGCCGAGCCCGGTCGGCACGTCCTCGAGGCCGCCCTGCTCGGGTCGGGTGATGACGTGGCCGATCAGCTCGAAGCTCTCGAGGTCGGTCGAACGGTAGATCGGCAGGCCGGGAACGTACTCGAAGGTCGACGTCGAGAGGTAATAGACCCCATCGACGAGGACGATGCTGGGGTCGGGGTTGAAGCCGGCCACCAGCGGATTGACGAGCTTCATGCGGACACCTCCAGGGTGAGGGTGGCGGAGAGCGGGGTCTCGACGACGGAGGTGCCGACGGACAGGGTGAACTCCCCCGCCTCGTACTGCCAGCCGTCCGCCCAGTTCGCGAACAGGCGTGCGGGCACCGGGATGGTCACCGTCTCGGTCGCGCCGGCGTCGACCCGCACGGAGGCGAAGCCGACCAGCCAGCGGGCGGGTCGGTCGATGGCGGAGTCGGCGCGCTCCGCGTAGACCTGCACCACCTGCTTGCTGCGCCGTTCGCCGGTGTTCTGCACCGTGACTCGCACGTCGACGGAGCCGCCCTCAGCGAGCCGATCGGGGGCTTCGAAGCCGGTGACCGACACCTGGCTGTAGCCGAGGCCGTGGCCGAACCAGAACGCCGGTGCGGCATCCTGCCTGAGCCAGGCCTTGTAGCCGATGTGGATGCCCTCGGAGTAGACGAGCTCGCCATCCGTCGGGGTCACGTCGAGCACGGGCACGTCGGCGTCGGCGGCCGGCCAGGTGGTGGGCAGACGCCCACCCGGCTCAGAGATGCCGAGCAGCACATCGGCGATGGCGTGACCGAACTCCTGTCCGCCGAAGTAGCCCACCAGGACGGCGGCGACATCGTCGCTCCAGGGCAGTAGCACGGGAGAGCCGGCATTGACCACGACGACCGTGCGCGGGTTGACCGCGGCCACCGCACGGACCAGATCGTCCTGGCGTCCCGGCAGCGCAAGGGTCGTGCGGTCGAAGCCCTCCGACTCGACCTTGGCGTTGGTGCCGACGACGACGAGCGCGACGTCGGCGGACTTCGCTGCCTCGACGGCCTTGGCGATGAGCCGCTCGGCGTCGACGTCGGCGGGCTGGGTGCCGACCGACAGCGCGAGTGCGTTCGCGAGTGCGTCATCGCGTTCGACAGCCGTGTAGAGGAAGCGGACCTCCCTCGGCTCGCCGGCGATCAGGTCGACAGGCGACGAGACGGTCGCGGGGGCGAGGAAGGCGGCGCCGAGGTCTGTGCCCTCCGGGACCACATCCTCGTCGACGATCAGCTCGCCGTCGACCCAGATGCGTCCGTGGCCGGTGGCGGCGAAGCCCAGGTTGACTCGTTCCGTCTCGGCGGGCACCAGGGTGAGGGTCAGCTCGATCTCGGCCGCCTGGCGGAGCGGAGCGGAGCCGCCGAACCAGATCAGCTCGGTGGCGAGGCGGTGCTCGTCGAAGATCACGGCGCCGGAACCGTCGAAGAACCGCACACGGGCGCCCGGCTCGCCGTTCTCGGGGTGACGCATCTGATCGAGCGGGATCCCGACGAGTCCGTCGTGCACGACCGCGCCGAGCGAGTAGCTGATGTCGGAGTCGGGCAGCGCGGCCCGGAGCCCGTCGAGCGGCGAGACGGTGTGCTCGGGCAGGACGGTCGCGCTTCCGCCACCCTGGGTGCGGGCGAACGCGGCGTTGTTGCCGATGACCGCGACGGAGCCGAGTGATGAGCCCGTCCAGGGCAGCTCGCCGGCGTTCCGCAGCAGCACGGAGCCCTCCGCGGCGGCCTCACGGGCGAAGGCGATGCCGTCCTCGACGTGCACCAGCGCGCCAGGGCCGTCGGAGCCGAGGGCGCCGACGCGCAGCGCCAGGTGCAGCACGCGCAGCACCTTGCGGTCGACGACCGACTCGTCGATCCGCCCCTCGCGGACGGCGGCGACGAGCGCCTCACCCCACGGCCCATCGGGGCCGGGGAAGACGAGGTCCTGCGACGCCTCGGCCGAAGCGAGGCTGCGGACCGCGGTCCAGTCGCTGATCACGACGCCGTCGAAGCCCCACTCCGAGTTGAGCGGGGTCTCGAGAAGGTCGTTCTCGGTGGCGGTCACGCCGTTGATCGAGTTGTACGAGCTCATCACCAGCCAGGCGCGAGCCTCGACGACGGCCTTCTCGAACGCGAGCAGATAGAGCTCGCGCAGCGGACGCTCGTCGACCTTGACGTCCACGGTGAAGCGATCGGTCTCGGAGTCGTTCGCGATGTAGTGCTTGGGGGTCGCGCCGACCCCGTTGTCCTGGAGGCCGGTCACGTAGGCCGCGGCCAGGTCGGCCGTCAGGATCGGGTCTTCGCTGAACGCCTCGAAGTGGCGGCCGCCGAGCGGCGAGCGGTGCAGGTTGATGGTCGGGCCGAGCACGACGTCGACGCCCTTGCGCCGAGCCTCCACCGCAGCGGCGGCCCCGTAACGGCGGGCGATGTCGGTGTCCCACGACGAGGAGAGGGCCGAGGCGGACGGCAGGTTGAGGGAGGGCGAGCGCTCATCCCAGATCTCCCCGCGGACACCGGAGGGCCCGTCGGAGACGACCATCCGACGCAGGCCGATCTTCTCGATCGGCCAGGTCGTCCAGAAGTCGTGACCGGTGAGCAGGAGCACCTTCTCTTCGAGCGTCAGCGCGGCGAGCGCGTCCGTGAGACGGGGGTCGGTCGCGGCGGAATCGTGCTGGATGCTCGCGTCGCGGCTGGTGTCGGTCATCGAAGAGTCTCCTCGGGAGTGGGTGCGGGAAAGGTGGTGCAGTAGCGGAGTGGGGCTGCAGGTGGTGCGTGCACGCGACGCGGTCGCTGAGGCGCGATGCGGTGAATGAGGCCCGCAGGGTGGCCGTCAGACGGCGCCGGCCTGGAGCTCCATCTCGCGCTGGCTCTCCAGAAGGCGACGTCGATCGGCGCGGCGCTGCTCCTGGCGGATCGGGTCCGGCACCGGGGCGGCGAGCAGCAGGCGCTGCGTGTAGGGGTGGTCGGGGTCTGAGGTGACCTTGTCGCCGTCCCCGTACTCGACGATCTCGCCGTGGTACATCACGGCAACGCGGTGCGACAGGTGGCGCACGACCGCCAGGTCGTGCGACACGAAGAGGTACGCGACGCCGGTCTCCTCCTGGATGTCCTTGAACAGATCCAGCACTCGCGCCTGGGTGGACAGGTCGAGGGCGGACACCGGCTCGTCGCAGACGATCAGCTCGGGCGAGAGGGCGAGCGCGCGGGCGATCGCGATGCGCTGGCGCTGTCCGCCGGAGAACTCGCGAGGAAGCCGGTCGGCGGCATCCGATGGCAGCCCGACCTGATCGAGGAGCTTGCGGACCCGCTTCGAGGAGTCCGCAGCGGACATCTTCTTCACGCGCAGCGGCTCGGCGAGGGTCTGCTCGATGGTGAGAGAGGGGTTCAGCGACGAGTACGGGTCCTGGAACACGACCTGGATCTCATCCGACAGAGCCCGACGGGCCTTGCGCGAGAGATGGCCGATCTCCTGGCCCTTGAACCGCACGCTGCCCCCGGTCACCGGGGCGAGCCCGAGCACGGCGCGGCCGAGGGTCGTCTTGCCGGAGCCGGACTCGCCGACCAGGCCGACGCACTCCCCCGCCTTGATGTCGATCGAGACGCCCTTGAGGGCGCGGAACGGCTGCTTGCGGAAGCCCTTCGCCGGATACTCGACGACGAGGTCGTCGATGACGAGCAGCGGCTCTCCGGCGCGGGATGCGGATGTCGACTCGGTCATCGTGCGCTCTTCTCGGTGACGGTGCTGCGGACGGTGACGGTGTTTCGGTCGGCAGAGTGGGCGAGCGGGCCTCGAGCGGCGCCGTCCTCGAGGATCGCCTCGAACAGCGCCTTCGTGTAGGGGTGCTGCGGGTCCGCGAAGATCGCCCGCGCAGGACCGGTCTCCACGATGAGGCCGTTCTGCATGACCGAGACGCGGTCGCACAGGTCGGCGACGACGCCGAAGTTGTGCGTGACGATCAGGATGCTGACTCCGAGATCGTTCTGCAGGTCGCGGAGGAGCTCGAGGATCTCCGCCTGGACCGTGACGTCGAGCGCTGTCGTCGGCTCGTCGGCGATGATCAGGTCGGCCTCGCAGGAGACAGCTCCGGCGATCAGCACGCGCTGCGCCTGCCCGCCGGACACCTCGTGCGGGTAGGAGCTGAAGGTCTTCTGCGGATCCGGGAGCCCGACCCGGCCGAGCAGGTCGAGCGCCCGCTGCTTCGCCTCGGCCTTGCTGATTCCCAGCGTGACCACCATCGGCTCGACCAGCTGGCTGCCGATCGTGAACGACGGATCGAGGTTGCTCATCGGCTCCTGCGGGATGTAGGAGATCCGGCGTCCGCGAAGCTTCACCATGTCCCGTTCGCTGAGGCCGGCAAGGTCCTTGCCGTCGAACACGACGGACCCGGCGACGATGCGCCCACCGGCCGGCAGGAGCCGCAGGATGCTCCAGGCTGTCTGCGTCTTGCCCGATCCGGACTCGCCGATCAGGCCGTGCACCTCGCCCTTGCGGACCATGAGGGAGACCCCGTTGACCACCTGCTTGAGCGAGCCGTCGGGCTGGTCGTAGCCGACCACCAGGTCCTTCACCTCGAGGAGGGTCGAGCGAGCGTCTCCCTGCGCTTCGGCGTGCGTGACGGGCTTCTCGGTCGCCACCTTCGGCGCGACGGCGGCCACACCGCGGCGGCGGCGCTTGGGCTTGCCCGCCGCTCGCTCCAGCTCGTCCCGCAGCGCGTTGCCGAACAGCACGAGGGCCACGGAGGTGAGCGCCATCGCGAGTGAAGGCCAGATGAGCAGGGTGGGCGCCTGGTACATCCGGGAGAAGGCGTCCGAGAGCATCTGGCCCCAGGTCACCAGCTTCGCGTCGCCCAGGCCGAGGAAGTCGAGGCCCGCCTGGACGGCGATGCCGATGCCGGCGAGCAGCGCCGCCTGGATGATGATCGGAGCGCGGACCACGGAGAGGATGTGCCGTCCGATGATGCTCACGTCCCCCACGCCGGCGACCCGGGCCGCGTCGACGAAGAGCTCGTTGCGCACTCCGACGACGGCCGTGTAGGTGAGTCGGTAGAAGGCGGGCGACAGGATGAGGCCGAAGACGGCCATGATCAGCCAGAGCGACGGCCCGACGACGGCGCGGGCGGCGAGCAGCACCACGATGCCGGGCAGGGCCTGGATGACGCTGATGATCCAGACCGAGACGGTCTCGAACCACTTCTGGTAGTAGCCGGCGATCAGGCCGCTGGTCACGCCGATGACTGCGGCGATCAGGACTGCCCAGAGCGCGCCGGCGATGCTGAACCGCGTGGCGAACAGCAGTCGGGACAGCACGTCCCGCCCGGCGCTGTCTCCACCGAGGGGATGCAGCGCACTCGGCGGCGCCAGCACGTCGTTGATGTTGGCGACGGACGGATCCATGGGGGCCAGGACATCGGCGAGGATCGCGAGCAGGATGATCAGCGCGAGCACGATGATCGCGGCGAGGCCGGTGGGGTTCTTCAGCATCCGTCGGGCGAGGTGCGAGCGGGCCGCGCGTACCTCTGCGGCGACGGGCGGGTTCGAGGTCATCGCTGACTCGCTCATGAGATACGCGCCTTGGGGTTCAGGAAGCCGTGCAGGATTTCGATGACGATGTTGACGACCACGACGATGGCCGCCGTGACCACGACGAGTCCCATCACCAGGGGGATGTCGCCCTGAGCCGTCGAGTTGGTGGCGATCGGGCCGAGGCCCGGGATGGCGAAGATCTGCTCGACGATGATCGCGCCGCCGAGGAGTCCGACGAACTGCACCGCGAGCACGGCGAGCGCCGGTCCGCCCGCATTGCGGAGCACGTGACGGTAGAGCACCCGGTTCTCGGAGAGGCCTCGGCTGCGCAGCGTCCGCACCCAGTCCTGGCGCATGGTGTCGATGACCGAGCCGCGGACCTGGGCTGCGATCGAGGCGATGGCGCCGATCGACAGCGCGATGATCGGCAGCGTCACCGTGCTCAGCCAGCCGGGGAACGAGACGGACAGCTGCACGAAGCCGGTGGGCTTGAAGAGCTTGAGGTTGAGGGCGAAGACGTTGACCAGGAAGATCGCGATGAGGAAGCCGGGGATGGCGAATCCGAGGACCGACACGATCTGGACGAGGCGGTCGGCGGCTCCGCGCTTGCGGGCCGCCCACACGCCGAGCGCCGTGCCGACGACCGCGGTGATGATGGTCGTGCCGATGACGAGGGAGAGCGTGACCGCGAGTCGCGAGGTGATCGCGGCGACCACCGGCTGACTGGTGAACCACGAGGTGCCGAAGTTGCCCGTGAAGGCGGCGCCGAGCCAGCCGAGGAAGCGGGGGATCAGCGGCTGATCGAGCCCGAGCGCGGTGTTCTTGGCGTCCACGGCCTCCTGCGTGGCGGTGACGCCCAGGATCTGCCGGCCGATGTCTCCGGCGCCCAGGTAGAGGAGCAGGTAGGCGACGCTCGAGACCACGAGGAGCAGGATCACGCCGGCGAGAAGGCGGCGGAGTATGAAGCGGAGCATCATCGGTCCTTCGAACGGGAGCTGGGGGTGGGGGAGGTGCCGGGCCGGGTTCGTCCGACCCGGCACCTGGTGCAGCGCGAGCGCTGCCGATGATGCGGTACTGCGTGATGCGGGTGCTGCTGGGTGGTGCCGGTGCTACTTCGGCTCGACGTTCCAGAGGTACGGGACGGCGTTGCCGACCTGCGTCTTGACCACCGTGTTGGCGTCGCTCATGAAGATCGACGTCGGGCGGTACATCGGCGCGAACCAGGCGTTCTCGACCAGGTAGCGGTTCAGCTCCTTGCCCGCCTCGGCCGCCTCGTCCTCGGTGCCCGTCTGGATCGTCGAGATGAATGCCTCGACCTCAGGGGTGCTCTGGTGCAGCACGTTCCAGGTGGAGGCCTGCGAGACCTGGAACTGCGTGAGCTGCCAGTCCGTCGGGTCCTGCTGGAGGGTGAACCAGTACATCGGGTACGTGCCCTGCAGCATCGTGGTGATGAAGTCGGCGGGCTGCACCTCGGTGTAGTTGACGGTGATGCCGATCTGGGCGAGCTGCTGGGCGTAGAGCGTCCAGTGCGACTCGGGGACGGCACTGGTGCGCATCATCGAGATCTCGAAGCCGTCCGGGTAGCCGGCCTCGGTCATGAGCTCCTTCGCCTTGTCGAGGTCGAAGGTGTAGTAGTCGTCGAGCGACGCGTCGTAGCTCGGCGAGAACGTCGGGAAGATCTGCGACGTCGGGGTGCCGTAGCCGTTGCCGATGGTCTTCACCAGCGCGTCCTTGTCGAGCGCGTAGTTGATGGCCTGGCGGACGCGGACGTCGGCGAGCTGCGGGGCGATGGCGCCGTCGCGGTCGCTGAGCAGGAAGCCCCACCAGTTCAGCTCGAACTTGTTGGCGGTGAATCCCGAGCTCTCCATCTGGGGGACGGTGCTCGCGTCGATGATGTTGGTCACGTTGACCTGTCCGCCCTGCACTGCGTTGAGCAGCGAGGTCGGGTCGGCGTAGTAGGCCAGGATCAGCTTGTCGTAGTGCTGGTCGTCCGGATTCCAGTAGTCCTCGTTCTTGTCGAAGACGTAGCTGCTGCCGACCACGGTGTCCGTGGTGTTCAGGATGAACGGACCGGAGCCGATCGGGGCGGTCGCCGTGGCGGCGTCGCCGACGGATGAGGCGGGAGCCACCACACCGCTGTTCTGGGTGAGGTAGTTGAGCAGCGCGGGGTCGACGGCCGACAGGGTCAGCTCGACCGTGGTCGCGTCGACGGCCTTGGCGTCGGCCAGGTTGACGAGGTTCGACTTGTTGGGGGACGCGCCATCGCGGAAGGCGATGAGGCTCGCCACCACGTCGTCAGCGGTGAGGGTGTCGCCGTTGGTGAATTTGACGTCATCGCGGAGGGTGAGCGTCAGGACGGTGTTGTCCTCGTTGTACTCCCACTTGGTGGCGACGTCGGGCTGGATGGTGCCGTCGGGGTCCGCCTTGAGCAGGGTGTCGTAGACCGCCTGGATGTACGGGGACTCGTTGGCCCAGTTGGCGTTCTCCGCCTGGAACGTGGTGGCCTGGGCGATGACGCCCCAGGTGAGTGTGCTGCCGGCCGAGCCGGAGTCCGCGCCGCTGCCGCTGCAGCCGGCCAGGGCCAGGCCCGTGGCGATGACGGCCGCTATGGCGACCGCCGCCTTCCGCTTGAACATCTTCGTCCTCATTTCGCTGTGTGGGACCCTCCGTCGGGCCGCCTGCGAGGAACGCTATACGCAAACCCTAATGGGTGCAAGGTTTTCGTCAGTCGGGTTTGACAAAATCATTCGACCCCGAATATCTATTCACGCAGCGGGATGCGTCGGCCGTTCAGGTCGTCGAGCACGGCGGCGAGACCGGGACGCCGCTCCTCCGCGAACATGATCAGAGAGTCCCCCAGCGGGCTGTCGGGCCGCCACATCCCCATGCCGCTCCAGGCATGTCCGAATCCGTAGCCGATCCGATCGAAGTAGGCCATGATCGCGGCCCGGGCCTCGACGTCGTCGAGGATGTCGGCGAGCGGGGTCTCCATCGAGAGTGCGCTGCGGTCCTCGTCGACGGCGGCGATGTCGACGCTGAAGCTGTGCCGTCCGCTGCCGACCTCGCGCGTGACGCCGCCGAACGGCAGGACCACCCGCGCGCGCTGCCCGGCCGGGATGTCCGCCACGAGCTCGAAGACCCCGTCGCGGATCTTCCATGCCACGGTCAGCGGGCCGTAGCCCGCGTCGAGCTTCGCCGTCGCCGAGGTCAGGCCGCCGCCGGGGACGGGGGCGATCTCGACGAGGTCGTACCCCGGTGAGGCGGGGGCGATCCCGCCGATGACCCGGTGCATCCAGTCCGCGACGCTGCCGAGCGCGTAGTGGTTGAACGAGGTCATCTCCCCCGGGTTCACCGAGCCGTCGGGCAGCATGCTGTCCCAGCGCTCCCAGATGGTGGTCGCCCCCATCGTGATCGGGTAGAGCCAGCTCGGCAGTCCCTCCTCGATCAGCATCCGGTAGGCGACATCAGTGTGGCCGGTCGCGTGCAGGGCCTGACAGATGATGGGCGTCCCCATGAAGCCTGTGCGGATCCGATAGTCGTAGGCGCGGACCAGCTGGGCCAGGCGCTCCCCGGCCGCGGCGCGCTGGGCGGGGTCGACCAGCAGGTCAAAGGCGATCGCGACCGTGTACGCGGTGTGGGCGTCGGACATCATCCGACCGCCCGGGGTCACGTACTCGCGGGCGAACGCGCTGCGGATGTCGTCGGCGAGCGCGGAGTAGACCGTGGCGTCCTCCCCCTTGCCGAGGGCAAGGGCGGCCGTTGCGAGCGCGCGCGTCGAGTGGGCGAAGTAGGCGGTGGCGACGAGGTCCTTGTCCGCCTTGGCGTCGGCGGGGTTGTGCGGCGACGCGGTGGGGTCGAGCCAGTCCCCGAACTGGAATCCGCCCGTCCACAGCAGGTCATCGCCTGCCCGCTGACGGAGAAGCTCGACCCATTCGCGCATCGAGGGGTAGTGCTCCTCCAGTGCCGCGAGGTCGCCCGACTGGCGGAAGAGCGCATCGGGGACCAGGGTGGCGGCGTCACCCCAGGCTGCGGCCGGCAGCGCCTTCTGCCTGATGGGGTTGGGCACGACCATGGGCACGGAGCCCGCCTCGCGCTGCTCGATCGCGAGATCGCGCAGCCACGAGCCGAGGAACGCCCGGGTGTCGAAGAGATAGCCGGCCGTCGGCGCGAACACCTGGATGTCGCCTGTCCAGCCGAGGCGCTCGTCGCGCTGCGGGCAGTCGGTCGGGATGCTGAGGAAGTTGCCCTTCATGCCCCAGACGACATTGCTGTGCAGCTGATCGAGCGTGGGGTTGCTCGTCTCGAGGAACCCGGTGCGCTCGAGATCGCTGTGCACGACGACGGCCGTGACGGCGGCGGCAGGCACGTCCCAGCCGGTGATCTGGGCGTAGCGGAAGCCGTGGAAGGTGAAGCGCGGGCTCCAGGTGCGCCGGGTCCCGTCCGAGGTGAAGCTGTCGGTCGCCGCGGCGTGCCGGAGCGGTCGGATGGCGAGCTCGCCGTGCTCGAGCACCTCGGCGTGCCGCAGGGTGACGGTCGTGCCGGCGGGGGCGTCGATGGAGAGCTCGAGCCAGCCGACGAGGTTCTGGCCGAAGTCGAGCACGGTGCCGCCGGATGGGGTGGACACCTCGTCGAGAACGGGTCGCCGCTCGATCCGACGGACGGGCGGCAGCGACGCGGGAGCGAGCCGGGAGATGGCCGCATCGACCAGCACGGCCGGCTGCCCGCCGGGGAATGCCGCACCGGGCTCGAAGCCGTCGTCAGCGGCTCGGGCGTCGTAGTGCTCGCCCTGGTAGATGCTCGCGCTGATCGTGGGACCGGAGGCGGACGCCGTCCAGTCGGGACCGGTCACGATGAGCTCGGAGCGTCCATCCGCGTAGTCGAGCCGCAGCTGCATCGAGAGCGCGACCGGGCCGGGGTAGGCGACCGAGAAGCGGCCGTCGAAGCCGAAGCGCTCCCGGTACCAGCCCTCGGCGACTGTGGCGCCCAGCACGTTGACCCCCGACGACACCGCCTCGGTGACGTCGAAGGTCTGGAAGAGCAGTCGCTCGGCGTAGGACGTCCAGCCGGGCGCGAGCACCTCGTCGCCGATCACTGCGCCGTTGAGGATCGGCTCGTAGACGCCGTGCGCGGTGGAGGACAGGGCCGCCCGGACGACGGTCCCGCTGGGGATGAACTCGGTGCGGAAGCGCACCGTCGAGCGTGCTGCGTCGACCGCGTCCTCGATCTCGCCGGGAGCCGCGATGAACGGAGCCTTCCAGTCCGCCGGCACGAGCGGCCCGGTCGCCGCCGACACCCACTCCCCCGGCTCGCCGAGCACGCCGTCGCCGCCCGCGACCGCGACCCGCACCTCGATCGAGTCGTAGGCCGTCAGCGCGGCGAACGGCCACGGCACGTTCTGCGAGCGAGCGCCCGGAAGGTCGGCGGTCTCCGTCTCGTTCCCGCGCCGGAGCTCGATCCGAGCCGAGGTCTGTGTCCAGTCGTCGACGTCTGAGACGACCTGCCAGGAGAGGGTGGGTTCGGCGTCCGCCAGATGGAACGGTGCACCTCGTTGCGCGAACCAGAGTCGTGTCACGGCGGCGGTTGTCATGGTGCTCTCCATCGAGTCGTGCCCACGAGGGCAGCGTGCGTCATTCGGTGTCGCTCAGCGACGCGTTCTGCGAAAACCATACAGTCGCTAGGAATTCACGGCCAGCCCCGGTCCACGGTCCGAGCTCGGATCGGCGCATGCCGAACTGCCGGGGCGATGCTTCGATACGTCGCGCAAGCGTGCGCGACTACTCAGCATCCCGCCTATCGGCGCTTTCGCGCCTCGGGGCGTGATCAAATGCCGCGAACTTGTGGAACATGTCCTCGAACATCAGGCGGTTGTCGAGGGCGGTGAACACGCGCAGGGGACGGCCGTCGGGGTTGTCCTCGTACCAGCCCTCGTCGTTCATGATCGGGGTGGGGATGACCACCGAGTCGCTCGATGCGGGACCCGGCTCGAAGGCCGTCTGCAGAGCGGTCAGCAGGACGAGAGGACTGTCGCCCAGGCAGTAGGTCTCGCCCATCGATCGACCGGCGGCCTCGACGTAGCCCCGCACTCGATCGAGGCTGTCGGCGAGGAACGATCCGAGGGCACCCGTCGGGCGCAGTCGATGGTCGATCTCGGCCCAGGAGACGAGCGCCTGTCGATAGGCGTTGCGCGGCACCTGCCACACCGGGATGTCCGACTCGTTGAACACGACCTGCACCGATGGGATGTCGATGGCGAGGTTGTACTCGACCATGCCGGCCACCGGCAGCGGTGTGCCGATGCCCTCGTGCTCGGGGCCGCCGATCCAGATCGCGGTGAGGCGCGAGCCGATCCGCGGCTCCTTCAGCCATGCGCTGGCGAGCTCGGTCATGCCGGCGCCGAGCACGATGTAGAGCGGCAGGTCGGTGTCCTCGCGCATGGCCTCGGCGATGATGGCGTCCGCGGCCTCCGTGGAGGCGACAGGAGTCGAGGGCGCGGGGAGCGCGGTGTTGCTTCCGGTGAGGACCGTGATGTCGGAGCCGAGTCGGGTCAGCAGATCCCGCGCGATGGCGGCCGCGTTCTCGGCCTGCGTCTCCGAGGGGTCGAAGAAGTCGCCGAACTTCAGATGCGATCCGATCACGAAGGGGATCTCGACGGACGGACTCAGCACATGGTGCGCGAGCTGGAACAGGTCGTCGGGGTCACCGGAGAAGTCGTTGTCGACGATCACGCGCATGCGGGCGGTCATGGGTACCTTTCGCGCGGGAATGCGGCCCGCTTCTGCTGTGCTGCATATCGATTCATGTTCGACTGAACAGAATCAGCACCATTCTGCCGCGGTCAGGCCGAAAGCGCACCCGGGTCGGAGCCGATCGCACCGCCGCTCGAGGCGCGGACCACCAGCACCGGGGGGAAGACCACGTGCTCGCGCACCGCCCCCTCGGGATCCTCCAGCTCCCGTTCGACGAGCTCGACCGCCGTCCGGCCCATCAGCTCGCTCGGCTGACGGATGGACGTGATCGGCACCACGGCGGCATTCGCGAAGGCGATGTCGTCGTAGCCGACCAGAGCCACCTGCTCGGGCACCCGCACCGAGCCGGTCAGCATGAACGCCTGCAGCAGCCCCACCGCGACGAGGTCGTTCGCCGCGAACACCGCGTCTGGCAGCTCGTCGGAGCTCCGCGCGCGGAGGCTCTCCCCCACGAGTCGGCCGTGCTCGACGGTCAGCTGCGGGATGGGCAGGACCTCGATCTCTGCGCCCGGCACCTCGGCGATCGCCTGCCGCGCTCCCTCGAGGCGGTCGGCCACCTGCTGGAGCCCCACAGGGCCGCCGACGAAGGCGACGCGCCGCCGGCCGAGCTGGAGCAGATGCTCCACCGCCAGTCGGCCGCCCTGGATGTCATCCACCGAGACCGAGGAGAACCCCTCGAGGTCCGCCCGCCGGTCCACGAGCACCACGGGCACGCCACGCGATCGCATGCGCTCGAGCCGTGCGGTCAGCTCGCCCACCGGGGACAGCAGGATGCCGCGGACGCGCTGCTCCTCGAACAGATCGAGGTAGCGCTGCTCGCGCTCGGGATCCTGATCGCTGTTGCCCGTGAGGACCGCGATGCCGAGGTCCTGCGCCGCATTCTCGGCACCGCGGGCCACATCCGTGAAGAACGGGTTGGACGCGTCGAGCACGATCAGCCCGATGGCTCGGCTGCGTCCCGCCCGCAGCTGTCGCGCCGCGTCATTGCGCACGAAGCCGAGCGAGTCGATCGCCTCATGCACCCGCCGGATCGTCTCGGAGTTCACCTTCTCCGGCTTGTTCAGCACGTTCGAGACGGTGCCGACCGAGACGCCTGCGCGGTTCGCCACGTCGCGGACGCTGATGGATGCCATCCAATCCTCTCGGGTCGTGTCGGGTCGTGTTGTGTCGTGTCGCCGAGCCAATCGTTGACACGCTAACGGGCACGGGCTATCTTCGCTTGACGGCTGTGTTGAAACGATTCAACAATCGCAGACGAATACACGAAGAAAGTGCACCCGATGATCAACGACGACATCCTCGATCGGCTGGCCACCCAGGTCATCGAGCTCCCCTCCTGGGCCTTCGGCAACTCGGGAACGCGCTTCAAGGTCTTCGCCCAGGCGGGCGTCCCCCGCAACCCGCGGGAGAAGATCGCCGACGCCGCCAAGGTGAACGAGCTCACGGGACTCGCGCCCAAGGTCGCGCTGCAGATCCCGTGGGACAAGGTCGACGACTACGCCTCGCTTCGCTCTTACGCGGAGGACTTCGGCGTCGAGCTCGGCACGGTCAACTCCAACACGTTCCAGGACGACGACTACAAGTTCGGCAGCTTGACCCACTGGGATCCCCGCATCCGCCAGAAGGCCATCGACCACCACTTCGACTGCATCGACGTGATGGACGCGACAGGATCGCGTGACCTCAAGATCTGGCTCGCCGACGGCACCAACTACCCGGGCCAGGACGACATCCGCGCCCGTCAGGACCGCCTCGCCGACTCGCTGCAGCAGATCTACGCCAGGATCGGCGACGACCAGCGGCTCGTCCTCGAGTACAAGTTCTTCGAGCCGGCCTTCTACCACATGGACGTCCCCGACTGGGGAACCGCCTACACGCAGGTGCTCGCCCTCGGCGACAAGGCGCACGTCTGCCTGGACACCGGTCACCACGCGCCGGGCACGAACATCGAGTTCATCGTGGCGCAGCTGCTGCGCCTCGGTCGGCTCGGCTCGTTCGACTTCAACTCCCGCTTCTACGCCGACGACGACCTGATCGTCGGATCGGCCGACCCGTTCCAACTGTTCCGGATCCTCTATGAGGTCGTCCGCGGCGACGGCTTCGGCCCGGACAGCGGGGTCGCGTTCATGCTCGACCAGTGCCACAACATCGAGAAGAAGATCCCCGGCCAGATCCGCTCGGTGCTCAACGTGCAGGAGATGACGGCGCGCGCGCTGCTCGTCGATCGCGACGCCCTCGCCACGGCGCAGGCGGCGGGCGACGTGCTCGGCGCCCACGAGATCTTCAACGACGCTTTCTACACCGACGTGCGCCCCGCCCTCGCGGACTGGCGCGAGAAGCGCGGACTCCCCGCCAACCCGATGAAGGCGTACGCCGCGAGCGGCTATCAGGAGCAGATCGAGGCGGACCGCGTCGGCGGCGAGCAGGCCGGCTGGGGCGCATAGCCGCTCGGCATCCGCGTCTTCTCCCCCACCCTCTTCTCCGCACTTCCGACATGACTGGACCTCTCCGATGACCAACCCCGCTGCCGCCGCGCTGATCGCGCGCTCCAACCGACTCGGCGCAGACCCGCGCAACACCAACTACGCCGGCGGCAACACCTCCGCCAAGGGCACCGAGACGGATCCGGTCACCGGTGAGGACGTCGAACTGATGTGGGTGAAGGGCTCGGGCGGCGACCTGGGGACCCTGACCGAGGCGGGCCTCGCCGTGCTGCGCGTCGACCGGCTGCGCGCGCTCGCCGGCGTCTACCCGGGCCTCGAGCGCGAGGACGAGATGGTCCCGGCGTTCGACTACACGCTGCACGGCAAGGGCGGTGCAGCGCCGTCGATCGACACCGCCATGCACGGCCTCGTCGACGCGGCGCACGTGGATCACCTGCACCCCGACTCGGGCATCGCCATCGCCACCGCGGCGGACGGCGAGGAGCTGACGGCGAAGATCTTCGGCGAGAAGGTCGTCTGGGTGCCGTGGCGTCGTCCCGGCTTCCAGCTCGGCCTCGACATCGCCGCCATCAAGGAGGCGAACCCGTCCGCGATCGGCTGCATCCTGGGCGGTCACGGCATCACCGCATGGGGTGACACCAGCGACGAGACCGAGGCCAACTCGCTCTGGATCATCGACACCGCGGCCCGGTACATCGAGGCGAACGGCCGGCCGACTCCGTTCGGCCCGGCGCTCGACGGCTTCGGCGCGCTGCCCGAGGACGAGCGCCGCGCACGCGCCGCCGCCCTGGCCCCCACGATCCGTGCGCTCGTCTCGACCGACAGGCCGCAGGTCGGCTCGTTCACCGACGACGCCGTGGTGCTCGACTTCCTCGCCTCCGCGGAGCACCCGCGCCTCGCGGCGCTCGGCACGAGCTGCCCCGACCACTTCCTGCGCACCAAGGTCAAGCCGATGGTGCTCGACCTGCCGCCCACCGCCTCCGTCGAGGAGCAGCTCGCCCGTCTGGGAGAGCTGCACGAGCAGTACCGCGTCGACTACCAGGCCTACTACGACGCCTATGCGACCGCCGACTCCCCCGCCATCCGTGGCGCCGACCCCGCGATCGTGCTCATCCCCGGCGTCGGCATGTTCAGCTACGGCACCAACAAGCAGACCGCCCGCGTCGCCGGCGAGTTCTACATCAACGCGATCAACGTGATGCGCGGCGCGGAGTCGCTCTCGACCTATGCGCCGATCAGCGACCTCGAGAAGTTCCGGATCGAGTACTGGGCGCTCGAGGAGGCCAAACTCTCCCGCCTGCCGAAGCCGAAGCCACTGGCGACCCGCATCGCGCTCGTCACCGGTGCGGCATCCGGAATCGGCAAGGCCATCGCCACCCGCCTCGCGGCGGAGGGCGCGTGCGTCGTGATCGCCGACCTCGACCTGGCGAGGGCGCAGGAGGCCGCGGCGGAGATCGGCGGCACCGATGTCGCCGTCGGCGTGCAGGCGAACGTCACCGACGAGGACCAGGTGCAGGCCGCGGTCGACGCCGCGGTGCTGGCGTTCGGCGGCCTCGACATCGTCGTCAACAACGCTGGGCTGTCGCTCTCGAAGTCCCTGCTCGAGACCACGGTCGCCGACTGGGATCTGCAGCACAACGTGATGGCGAAGGGCTCGTTCCTCGTCTCCCGTGCCGCCGCCAGGGTGCTCATCGACCAGAAGCTCGGCGGGGACGTCATCTACATCTCATCCAAGAACTCGGTCTTCGCCGGCCCCAACAACATCGCCTACTCCGCGACGAAGGCCGATCAGGCCCACCAGGTGCGCCTGCTGGCGGCCGAGCTCGGCGAGCACGGAGTCAAGGTCAACGGCATCAACCCCGACGGCGTCGTCCGCGGGTCGGGCATCTTCGCCGGCGGCTGGGGCGCCAAGCGCGCGGCCGTCTACGGCGTGCCCGAGGAGGAGCTCGGCAAGTACTACGCGCAGCGCACCCTCCTGAAGCGGGAGGTGCTGCCCGAGAACGTGGCGAACGCGGTGTTCGTCCTCTGCTCCAGCGACCTCAGCCACACAACGGGCCTGCACATCCCGGTCGACGCCGGCGTCGCCGCCGCCTTCCTCCGCTGATGCGGGTTCCGCGAGTTGGGCCCCTTGGCGCACGCTTGCGCCAAGGGAACCAGCTCTGGTTCGGAGGGCGTCGGTGACGAGGCCCACAGTCCGGGTGGCCGCGATCGATCTGGGCGCGACGAGTGGCCGGGTGATGACCGGACTCATCGGTCCCGGTGTCTTCGAGCTCGAGACCGTCGCGCGGTTCCCGAACGATCCCGTGCGCACCATCGACGGGCTGCATTGGGACATCCTCAGCCTGTACCGCCACGCGCTCGCGGGACTCGCGACGGCGGCGCGCACCGGCCGCATCGACAGCGTCGGCATCGATTCCTGGGCCGTCGACTACGCGCTTCTGCGCGGGAACAGGATGCTCGGCAACCCGTTCCACTACCGCGACGAGCGGACGGCGGATGGAGTGGCCGCGGTGCATGCCGTCGTTCCCGCCGACGACCTCTACCAGCTCAACGGACTGCAGCACCTCCCCTTCAACACGCTCTTCCAGCTCGCCACCGAGCAGCTCGACGGCGCCGAGTCGGCCCTGCTCATCCCCGATCTGCTCGCCTACTGGCTGACCGGACGGGTGGTCGCCGAGCGCACCAACGCCTCGACCACCGGCCTGCTCGATCCGCGGACCGGCGCCTGGCACGCCGAGCTGCTCGAGCGACTCGCGATCCCGAGCGAGGTCCTGCCAGAGCTCGTCGACGCCGGATCGACCATCGGCGAGCTGCTGCCGTCCGTGGCGACGGAGATCGGCGGTCACGGGATCGGATCGGTCACCGCCGTCGGCTCGCACGACACCGCCTCCGCCGTGGTCGCCGTGCCCGCCACCACCCCCGACTTCGCCTACATCAGCGCCGGCACGTGGGGACTCGTCGGAGTGGAGCTCGAAGCACCGGAGCTCAGCGAGGCCGGACGCGTCGCGGGCTTCACCAACGAAGGCGGCGTCGACGGGCGGATCCGCTACCTGCACAACGTGATGGGCCTCTGGCTGCTCACCGAGACGGTGCGCCAGTGGGAGCGCGACGGGACCATCATCGACCTGCCCGCACTGCTCGCCGAGGCAGCAGCCGTCACCGAGCCAGTCGCGGTCTTCGACGCGAACGACCCCGAGTTTCTGCCGCCCGGCGGCATGGCGACGAGGATCGCGGCGCACTGCGCGGCTCGCGGACTGCCCGCCGCGTCGACCCGCGCGGCCTTCGCCCGCAGCATCGTCGAGAGCCTCGCCACCGCCTTCGCGGATGCCGTGAGCACCGCATCGGAGCTGTCGGGCAGGAGCGTCGGCGTCATCCACATCGTCGGCGGCGGCTCGCTCAACGAGCTGCTCTGCCAGCTCACCGCCGATCGCTCGGGCCGGCCCGTCCTCGCCGGCCCGGTCGAGGCCACGGCCATCGGCAACATGCTCGTACAGGCCAGAGCGCTCGGCGCCCTCGGCGAGCACGACGTCGACCTCGAGACCCTTCGCCGCCTGGTCGCCACGGCCTTCCCGCCACGCCTCTACTCCCCCCGCCCCTGACTCTTCCTACGTTCCGGCCCGATGTGCACGAAATTCCGTGCACATCGGCCGGTTTCGAACGTATGCTGATTGAGATCCTGTTTGATCTGCCAGGCAATCCCGGATATTGTCAGACAATGATTGGCGAGGTGATTCGATGAGCGGCGAAGCCGCCGTCCTCGGCGACTCGGTTGCAGCAGAGCTCCGCACGTCGATCGTCGACCAGACGGACGCCCCCGGATCCACGATCACCGAAGCCGCCGTTGCCGTTCGATTCGGCGTCGCCCGGCCCACCGCCCGGATGGCCATCGACCGCCTCGTCGCCGAAGGCCTGCTGCGACGTGAGCCGCATCACGCCGCGAAGGTGCCGGTGCTGAGCCGCGAGGACATCACCGATCTCTACGACAGCCGCGCCACCGTCGAAGGCGCGGCGGTCGGCTCGCTCGCACGGTCCGGCACCATCCCGGCCGAGGCCCTCGCCGCGCATCGCGCAATCCAGGCGATGCACGCCGGAGATACCTTCGCTCACGAGGACATCGCCTTCCACCGCGCCCTGGTGAACGGTCAGCCGAGCGGCCGCCTCGCCCGGATGCACGGGCTGCTGATGGGCGAGATCGAGCTCTGCATCGGACAGGTGCAGAGCTACTCGCTGCTCGACCCGCAGGAGATCGCCGCGCAGCACCAGGCCATCCTGACCGCAGTGATCGCCGGCGATGCGGCCCAGTCGGAGCAGCTGACCCGGGCGCACATTTCGTACTCCCGCGACCGCCTGCTCGCCCACTACGACTCCACCCACCCCTCGCCGCGGTAGAAGCAGGTTCGCCGCTACGGAAAGTTCCGCAGCGGGGAGCCACTTTCTCCCGCGGGGACACCCAGAAGAAGGACCGACCGCAATGGTGCAACGCAGAATCCCCAAGGTGCGCGACCTCGCGCCTCTGATGAAGTTCAAGAAGCCGACTCTCGACGCGAGGAAGCGCCGCCTGCAGGAGGCGTACACGATCTACGACCTGCGCGCGATCGCCAAGCGCCGGACCCCGACGGCCGCATTCGACTACACCGACGGCTCGGCCGATCAGGAGCTGTCGATCACCCGCGCACGTCAGGCGTTCGAGGACGTCGAGTTCCACCCGTCGATCCTGCGCGACGTCTCGTCGGTGTCCACGGGATGGGATGTGCTCGGCGCGCCCGTCGCCCTGCCGTTCGGCATCGCGCCCACCGGCTTCACCCGGATGATGCAGACCGAGGGCGAGGTCGCGGGTGCGGGCGCCGCCGCGGCTGCCGGCATCCCGTTCTCCCTCTCCACGATGGGCACGAGCTCGATCGAGGACGTCGCCAGGGCGGGAGCGGGCGGACGCAACTGGTTCCAGCTCTACATGTGGAAGGACCGCGACCGCTCGATGGCGCTCGTGGATCGCGCCGCGGAGGCGGGATTCGACACCCTTCTGGTGACCGTGGACGTCCCGGTCGCCGGTGCGCGCCTGCGCGACTCGCGCAACGGCATGACCATCCCGCCGACGCTCACGCCGAAGACGGTTCTCAACGCGATCCCGCGCCCCGAGTGGTGGATCAACTTCCTCACCACCGAGCCGCTCGCGTTCGCCTCGCTCGACCGCTGGTCCGGCACCGTCGCGCAGCTGCTCGACACCATGTTCGACCCGACAGTGACGTTCGACGACCTCGCCTGGATCAAGGACCAGTGGCCCGGCAAGCTCGTCGTCAAGGGCGTGCAGAACGTCGACGACGCCAAGCGCCTGGCCGGCATGGGCGTGGATGCGGTGCTGCTCTCCAATCACGGCGGACGTCAGCTCGACCGTGCGCCGATCCCCTTCCACCTCCTGCCCGAGGTCGTCCGCGAGGTCGGGATGGACACCGAGGTGCACGTCGACACGGGCATCATGTCGGGCTCGGACATCGTCGCCAGCATCGCGATGGGCGCGCGGTTCACCCTCGTGGGCCGGGCCTACCTCTACGGGCTCATGGCCGGAGGCCGCGAGGGCGTCGACCGCACGATCGAGATCCTGCGCGCCCAGGTGGTGCGCACGATGAAGCTGCTCGGCGTGAACAGCCTGGAGGAGCTCAACCCGAGCCACGTCACCCAGCTCGAGCGCCTGGGCCCTCGCCCGGTCAGCACCCGCTAGCCCACGACGTTCGGCCACCTTTTGGTACGTTCGGCCACCTTTCGAAAGGTGGCCGAACGACCCTGAAGGTGGCCGAGCCAGGCGGAAAGGTGGCCGAACCGAGAGGTGAACCTCAGACGACGCCGAGGTAGCGGGCCTGAACCTCGGGATCGTTGGCGATGACCTGGGAGGGCAGGTCCGCCGCGATCCGCCCGTTGACCATCACGAGGATCCGATCGCAGAGCTCGGTCGCGAAGCGCAGGTTCTGCTCGATGAGCAGCACGGACTGCCCCTCGGCGACGACGGAGCGCAGCACCTGCGACACGTGGTCGACCACGGCCGGCGCGAGGCCCTCGGACGGCTCGTCCATCACGACGAGCCGCGGATTGGTGAGCAGGGCGCGGGCGATGGCGAGCATCTGCTGCTCGCCCCCCGAGAGGTCTCCCCCGCCGTTGCGCTTCCGCTCGGCCAGCCGCGGGAAGAGGTCGTAGACGCTCGACACGTTCCAGCGATCCGTCTTCTTGGCTCCCACCATCGTCAGGTGCTCGTGTACGGTCAGCGACGGGAAGATCCGCCTGCCCTGCGGCACGTATCCGATGCCCGCCCGGGTGATCTGGTACGGCTGGCGCCCCTGGATGGACTTGCCCTCGAACTCGATGGTGCCGCTGCTCGGCAGGAACCCCGCGATGGCCTTGACGAGGGTCGTCTTGCCCATTCCGTTGCGACCCACCATTCCGACGGGCTCCGAGCCCATCTCGAATGAGACGTCCTGGAGCACGTGCACGCGCCCGTAGGACACGTCGAGTCCTTCGATCCGCAGTCCGCCGGAGCTGCGAGTCTCGGGGCGGCCGGGCAGGACGGTGTCAGGCTGCGTCATCGATGCTTCCTCCGAGGTAGATCTCGCGCACGCGCTCACTGGCGCGGATGTCGGCCGGGCTGCCCTCGAGGATCTTCTCGCCGTCGTGCATGACGACGACGCGATCGGCGACGGCGAGCGCGATGTCCATGTCGTGCTCGATCAGCAGCAGGGTGATGTCTCGGGGAAGGTCCCGGAGCAGCGCGGACAGGTGCTGCCGCTCGGCGGGCGAGAATCCGGCGGCCGGCTCGTCGAGCATGAGCAGCTTCGGCTGGAGGGCGAGCGCCATGGCGAGCTCGAGCTGGCGCTGCTCGCCGTGGCTCAGATCGGCGACGATCATCGGTCCGCGGCCGCTGAGTCCGACCCGATCGAGCAGCTCCTCGACGCGCAGCCAGCGTTCAGGAGTGCGCCGCGAGGACCGCAGCAGATGGCCGGAGAACTCCGTGCCGCCGAGGGCGACGTACACGTTCTCCGCCGAGGTGAGGCCCTCGAAGAGCCTCGAAGTCTGGAAGGTGCGGGCGAGGCCGCGCTTGGCCCGCGCCGCAGTGGGGAGTCGGGTGGCGTCCTCGCCGAACAGCTCGATGGTGCCGGAAGTGACGGGGAAGACGCCCGCGATCGCGTTGAAGAGCGTCGACTTGCCCGCGCCGTTGGTGCCGATGACGCTGATCCGCTCACCCCAGGCGATATCGAGGCTCACCCCTTTGATCGCGCGCACGCCGCCGAAGGTCTTCGAGACGTCGAGCGCGCGCAGGGCGTGGGTCGAGTCGGGCATCGGGGCTCCTCGGGTCAGTACGGCGGCGGTACGAAGTGGACAGGGATTCCGTGGCCGGTCCGGCTGTCGCCGGACCGGCCACGGATTGAGTCACCGCTGGTTGCTAGCTGGGGCAGGACTCGAAGCGGTCGTAGACCGTCGTGCCCTGCTTCACTCCCTTGTCCTCGCTGATCGTCACCGTGCCGAGGGTTCCGTCATCGTTCGCCTGAACCTCGGTGATGAAGTTGTCGACGATGCCCTGGTTGTTCTTGTCCAGGGTGATGTTGCCGGTCGGGCTGTCCCAGTCGAGGCTCTTCAGAGCATCGCGCAGGGTCTCCTGGCCGTCGCCCAGCTCGCCGTCGGTCGCCTTGAGACCCAGGTAGAGCGACTTGAACGAGTTGTAGTAGAGCAGCGAGAAGATGTTCGGCGTCGGGATCTCGGTCAGGAACTGGTTCCATTCCGGGGTGTCGTAGCCGCTTCCGGGGACGGGTCCGCCGGTGATCGTGCCGATCGCCGCGTCACGGATGTTGGCATCGCCGCCGAGAGCGGTCGGGTCGACCGCGATCGAGCCGCCGACGAGGGGCTTGGTGAGCCCGTTCGTCACCGCCTGCGACAGGAAGCTCGCCGCGTCCGCACCGCCGAGGCCGACGTAGACCGCATCGACATCACGCGGGATCTGACTGATGATCGTCGCGTAGTCGGTGGTGCCCACCGGCACCCAGCTGAAGCCGGTCAGGTCGCCGCCCGCAGCGCAGAACTCCGAGAAGAATCCGCCGGCGTTGTCGTAGGGGAACGAGTAGTCCTCCGCGACGCCGTAGATCTTCTTGTAGCCCTTCTCGTTGTAGGCGTAGTCACCCACCCCACCCATCCACATGGCCGAGTCGCCGTGGAAGCGGAAGAAGTTGGTAGCCCCCTCCAGTGTCTGGCTCACGGGGCTCGCCGAGCCGTTGACGAAGGTGACGTCGGGCACCGTGAGCGCGTACTGCGTCACCGTCTCGCCCTCGTCGCCCGAGACCGGACCGAGAACGATGTCGACGCCGTCGTTCTCCACGAGCTTCTTGACCTTGGTCTGGGCGGAACTCGAGGTCCCGTCCGTTCCCTCGTAGACGAATTCGAGCTTCTTGCCGCCGATCGTGTCGCCCTCTGCCTTCAGGACGGCATTGATCGCCTCTTTGGCGGCGTCCATGCCGAATGCCAGGTTGCCCGTGTCGGTCGCGAGCACGCCGATGGTGATGGTGTCGTCGCCTGCGGCTTCTCCGCCTCCGCCCCCTTCGCTGCCGGTGTCGCTTCCGCGACAGGCTGCGAGTGAGAGCAGGAGCACAGAGCCGATCGCGGCCGCGGTGATGACGCGGCTGTTCCTCAGCTTCATTGCTGGTTTCCTTTCTGGATTGCGGACTCCGCGGGCACAGGCGCCTGCGGTTCTTGGTGCTCGGGTGGCGGAGGCGCGGCGCGATCGCGTCGCTTCCGGATCGCCCGTGTGACCTGCCCGCCGACGCCCGCGAGACCCGCGGGCGCGAAGAGCAGGACGACGATGAAGATGACCCCGGTGAGGGTCTGGTAGCGCTCGGTGAAGTCCTGAGCGAAGTTGTCGAGGAGCGCGAGCACGACGGCTCCGAGGAACACGCCGCCGAGCGATCCGACTCCGCCGACGACCGCCGCGATGAGCACGTCGAGGGTGGAGCCGAGGCTGACCACGTCGGGATCGACCTGGCTGCGGTCGAAGACGAGGATCATCCCTCCGACCGACGCGACGAAGGCCGCGAAGGTCACGGCGGCGACCCGATAGCGGTTCACCCGATAGCCGAGGGCCGCCATCCGATCCGGGCTGTCGCGGATCCCCTGCAGCGCGAAGCCGAACGAGGTGTTCGCGAGGTAGTGGCAGAGCAGGTAGAGCAGGACGACCGCGAGAAGCGCCGCGTAGTAGAAGACCTCGAGGGTGCGGAAGTCGACGAAACCGTAGTCCTCGCGGAGGATCGGCGAGAGGCCCCGACGCGCTCCCGTGACCTCGATCGCCTGGGATGCGTAGGAGAAGAAGACCTGGCCGATGGCGAGGGTGATCATCAGGAAGTAGATGGCCTTGGTGCGCACGGCGATGAGCGCCACCAGGAACCCGGCGAGGGTGCCGATCAGGATTCCGATCGGGATGGACAGCAGGTAGGGCAGGCCGAGCGTCACGGAGAAGTAGCCGACCCCATAGGCGGCGATGCCGGCGAAGGTGACCTGGGCGAGCGAGAGCAGGCCCACGTACTTGTTGAGGAAGACGAGGCTCATGGCGATGGTGCCGAGCCACAGGGTCCGGATGCCGATGTTGGGGATCCAGAACCTCGGCCGATCCACCAGCCAGGGGAACAGCACGGCGAATGCGACGACCAGGCCGACCAGCACCCAGCGGTTGCGCACCCAGAGGATGGGCCGACGCTTCGACGCCGGCGACGACGGCGTGGTGGTGATCGGCTCGCCCTTGTTCGGCAGGGTGCTCATACGGCCCTCCCGAGGATGCCCTGGGGCCGGAAGGCTAGAACGAACACCATGAGCGCGAAGGTGAGCACGGTGGCGTACGTGGGGGCGAAGACGAGGCCGAACTGCGAGACCAGACCCACCAGTGCAGCTCCGATGGCCGCTCCCGGAATGCTGCCCATGCCGCCGACGATGACGACCACGAGCGAGAACAGCAGGTAGGTGCCGTCCTGACCGGGCAGCAGGGGGAACAGCGATCCGCCGACGACGCCGGCGAAGGCGGCCAGCGCGGACCCGACGACGAAGACGACGGCGAACACGACCCGGACATTGACCCCCGTCGCCGAGGTCATGGCGCTGTCATCGACGCCGGCCCGCACGATGGAGCCCGCCCGTGTCCTGTTGATGACGAGCCACATGACCACGCCGATGACGACGGCGAGCACCAGGATGATCAGTCGGATCGCCGGATAGCGATCGCCAGACGGGAGCGTGAGCGCGGTCTGCCACTCGGCGGGGATCGGAACCTGGGTCGCGGTGCCGCCGAACGCGGCGAACATCAGGTCGGTGCCGATCAGGGAGACGCCGAGGGTGATCAGCGCGACGCGCAGATCGTCGTCCTGGAATCGCCGGATGAGCACCTGGTGGATGAAGAGACCGAGCAGCCCGACGGCCACTGCCGCCCCCAGCGCGCCGAGGAGCCAGTTGCCGCTCGCTCGGGCGATGGAGTAGCCGATGTACCCGCCGAGCAGGTAGCTCGTGCCGTGCGCCATGGTGATGACGCGCATGAGACCGAAGATCAGCGTGAGGCCGGAGGCCACCAGGAAGTAGATCGATCCGAGGGTGAGGCCGTTGAGCGCCACGAGCAGGAACTGATCCATCGCCTTCGCTCCACATCGTCGTGAGGAATCCGCGCTCGCCATCTTCGGCGACCGTCATTCAGTGCTGGACACTTTTGTGTATCCAGACTTGTATACACGCATCGTAGGATATGGATCACGGGCCGGATGTGTCAATCACACGCGGCTGTGCGGGATGCGAACGTCGCGTCGGAAGGGTCCGACTCGGCAGAGGATTCCGTCAGCCGTCTGCGTCTAGTCGGCATCGAGATGACGCACACCGCCCGTCAGGCCGCCCCATGACGGCGGTTCGGGTCGACTCGCGGAGGGGCGACCACCCCAGCGTCGCGACGGACGCTCCGGCTAATCCTCGCCCAGGATGAGTGCGGCGGCCTCGAACATGTCGATCATCCGCTGGCGCATGTGATCGATGTGCTCCTCGACGGCCGGGCCGATGGCGGCGTAGTCCTTCGCGACCATGGCCGCGGTGAGCGCCTCGTGCTCTCGCGAGCACTCGAGCAGCCGGCCCTGCGTCGACGAACCGCGGATCCAGAAGCGCTGCACCCGGCGACGGGTCTCCTTGACGGTCTCGGCCACCAGCTGGTTGCCCGCGATGGTGTTCACGATGCGGTGGAAGGCGAGGTCGGCCGAAGCCCAGCTCGTGCGGTCCCCCGCCTCCGCGGCGGCCTTCATCGTCTCGATGTTCTCGTGCAGGCGCTGGATGTCGTGCTCGTCGAGCTTGGATGCCGCCTTGACGCAGATGTAGGTGTCGAGCACCTGGAGCAGATCGCAGGCGTCGTTGACCTCGGCGACGGAGAGCTGGGAGACGGCGAAGCGGGCGCTGTCGGTCCGCTTGACCAGGCCCTCCTTCTCCAGGCGCTGGAGCGCCTCGCGCACCGGGGTGCGGGAGATGCCGAGCTGGGAGGCGATCCGGTTCTCGGACAGGGCGGCGCCGGAGCGCAGCCGGAATCCCGTGATCTCGGCAAGCAGCCAGTCGTACGCGTCGTTGACGCGTGACCCCGAGTCCGCGATGGTCACGGGCACCCCCTCTCGCTCACGTCAGGGAGAACTATAAGCCGCCGTTGTTTCGCATTCCGTCACAGCACCCGGTCGACGAATTCTCGGGTGTGCACGTTGACCGGCACCTTCTCGAGCTCGAGGATGCCGCGCGCCACGTGCTCGCTGAGCCGACGGAACGCCTCCTCGCCCTTCTCGGCCGTGGCCCGCATCGGATTGCCGATGATGCCGTTCTCGACGAACTCGTGGTGGTCCATCGGGAAGGTGAAGTACTGGTAGCCCTCGAACTCGGCGTCGGGCATGCCGTCGTCCTTGCTGAACGCCTTGGGCAGGAACGCGGGGATGTGCGCGCGGGTGTCGACAGCGCGCTCCATCCGCACGAGATCGGGGTTCCAGGCGAGATCCTGACTGGTCTCCAGCTCGCTGGAGTGCCAGCCGGGCGTCTCCTCGGGCGGGTTCTCGAGGATCCCCTTCAGGATCCCCTCGTAGCGCTCCATGTACGGCTTCACGAACGCGATCAGCGCACCCGTGTCGTAGCGGAGCTTGCGCAGGGCCGGATCGACGACCTTGACGTTCGACCCGTGGCCGTTGACGAAGATGATCCGGCTGAAGCCATGGTGGATGAGGCTCCGCGCGATGTCGTTCATCAGGCCGAGCAGCACGCTGCTGCGGACCGTGATGGTGCCGCGACCCTCCCCCACCCCGTACATGTGCTGGGGCGAGTAGCCGGTCCAGATCGGCGGGGTGTGCAGCACGCCGATCTCCTCGGAGATGCGCTCGGCGATCTCGACCGCCGTGATGGTGTCGGTGTAGAGCGGCAGGTGCGGCCCGTGCTGCTCCGTGCTGGCCATCGGCACGAGCACGGTGTCCTTGGTGGTCAGGTACTCGCCGATGTCGACATAGGAGAGATGCGCGAGGTTCCACGAGCGGAACTTGGCGCGGAACTCGTCGTCGCCGGTCGTGAGCCGGTTGATCACGCGGTTCGGGCGGTCGGTCATGCGAGGACTTCCTTCTGATGGTGAGCGTGCGGTGACGGATCGAGCAGGTCGGAGAAGAGGTCGGCGCAGAGGCGGCCGAGCTCGGGATCGTTGATGTGCAGGTCGACGACGTCGACGGGGATGTCGGGACGGAGCAGCCGCTGCACCTCGGCACGGAATGCCGCATCGCCCTCGGGGTCCCAGAACGGGCCTCCGGGGTGACTCGGCGCGGAGAGACCGCGCGTGGGCAGCACCACCCGCAGCGGACCGGTCGACTCGTTGAGCCGACCGGCGAAGATGCCGGCGATGGTCAGCATCTCCTCACGGGTGGAGCGGACGAGGGTGTACTCCGGGTTGTGGTCGTAGATGGGCCGACTGCGCATCGACTCGGGCACGGAGCCGGCTGCCCAGACCGAGAAGTCGACGCAGCCCGGCACCACGACCTGTGGCAGACCCAGCCGGCCGATGGTGCGCAGCCGATCCGGTCCGCCGTCGTGGATGCCTCCGGTCAGCGGGTCGGTGATCTCGTTGGTCGTGAAGTCGACGGCGCCGATGAACTGGCCCGCCTCGGCGAGCTCCTCCATCGCCGGACCGCCCACGCCGTTCGAGTGGAAGACGACCGTCTCGAAGCCGAGCTCGCCGAGCCGATCGCGCATCGCCCCGACCGCGGTCGTGGTGTTGCCGAGCATGGTCGTCGCGACGTAGCGCACCGATCCGCTGCGCGCGGGCAGCGGATGGCCGGACAGCAGCATCCCGGACATGGCCGCCGCCACGTTGTCGAACACCGTCGTCGCGATCGGGTTGAGGCCCAATATGTCGACGATGGAATGCACGACCATGACGTCCTTGAGCCCGACGTACGGCGCGAACTCGTGGTGACCGGAAGCGGTCGGCGCGACCACGATCTTGGGCACGCCGACCGGAAGCGTCTGGATCGCCGCGGCGCCCATGACCGATCCGACCCCGCCGACGCTGATCCCGCCGTCGACCTCCCCGCGTGCATACAGCTCGCGGACGAGATCGCTGACCAGCACCCGCATGATCTCGACCGCCTTGCCCCGCGACCCCGCGTTCTGCAGCTGGTCGAGGGTCATCCCGCCGCGCTCCGCGAGCTGCTGGTGGCTGACGTCGGGCACGATGCCGACGGGCTCGCCGAGGATGCCGGAGTCCACGACCACCACGCCCATGCCGAGGGAGATCAGACGGTCGCGCAGATACGCGATCTCGGGCCCCTTGGTGTCGAGCGTCGCGACGATGACGACAGTGCTCACGGCCGGCCTCCCACGACTTCCCGCTCCGCCGCTCAGGTGAGCGGGAGGAGGGTCTCCGAGTTCACCTTGACCAGCCAGTCGTAGTACTCCTCGGTGAGGATCGACGAGCCGTGGTCGATGATGAACTTCAGCTGCTCCTCGTCGATCTCGATGCCCTCGAAGTTCGTCTCGAGGGCGTTCGGGTACTTGTTCGCCGGCGTCCTGTCGACGGGGGCGACGAACTCCGCCGTCAGAGCGCCGTCGTAGCCGATCTCCTTGAGCACGCCGACGAGGGCGGGCCAGTCGTAGTCGCCGTAGCCGGCGGGCATGCGGTTGTTGTCCGCGACGTGGAAGTCGACGAGCCGGTCGCCCACGAGCCGGATCGCATCGTGGATGTTCGACTCCTCGATGTTGATGTGGAACGCGTCGAGCACGACGCCCAGGTTCGGGCCGACCGCGTCGCACAGCGCGAGCGCCTGCTCCGCTCGGGTGATCAGATAGGACTCGAACCGGTTGAGCGGCTCGATCCCGACGTGCACGCCCTTCGCCTCGGCGACCTCGTAGATCTCCTTGACGCCGTCGACGAGCCAGCCCCACTCGTTCTCGGGGGTGGAATCCGGCGCGATCTTGCCGACGGTGCCGGGCACGAGGGTGAGGATCTGGCCGTTCAGATCGTGCACCAGCTGGATGCAGTCCTTGACGTACTGCACGCTGGCCGCGCGCTTGGCCTCATCCGCGCTCTGCAGATTGCGCTTGTCGACCATCAGGGTCACCGAGCCCCAGCATTCGAGGCCGTAGTGGTCGAGCAGACCGCGCACGTGCTTCGCGTCGTACTTCTCGGGCTCGCCGCTGATCTCGATGCTCTTGTAGCCGTACTTGGCCAGTCGGGCGATCGTGGTCTCGATCGGCTCCTGCCGCATCCAGTTGTGCATCGAAAGATGCATGACACTCTCCTTTGAGGTTCGGCACCAGCGTGCCACTGTTGGGGGTTTCGGGTGTGGTCTGTCGTGCGGTCTGCTCGGAGGCGGCGCTTCGATCCAGCCGTGGGTCGGCTAGCGGCCGCCGCGGGGAGCGCCGAAGCCGAGCTTGCCGGGGTTCATGATCCCGTCGGGATCCCAGGCGTCCTTGATGCCCTGGATGAGCGGGAACGCGGTGCCGTACTGCGGGCGCATGAACCTTCCGAGCTTCATGCCGACCCCGTGGTGGTCGTTGATCGTGCCGCCGTTCGCGAGCGCCTCGGCGACCCCCACGTTCCAGAGCTCGTCGTGCAGCGCCATCGCCTCGGCGGGATCGGTGGGCGGCTCGTCGACATAGAAGCGGTCGTAGATCATGGCGCCCCAGTCGTACCAGTGCGACAGATGCGCGGTGTAGCGGGCGCCGTACTCGGCGAAGCGCTCCTCGATGGCCTTCTTGCGCGCCCGGTAGATCTTCGGGATGGCGGTGAACCGCGCGACCGTGTCGAGGGTCCCGTAGAGCAGCGGCGGCTGGGGCAGCTTGCCCTTGGCGTAGGGCTCGTACTTGCCGTCCCACCAGATCCGGCCGACGTCGGGACCGAGCGAGGTGCCGCCGGCCTTCTCGGCGAGCGCCGTGATCGCCGCCATCTCGTAGTCGACGAGGCGCTGATCGCCGTCGCACATCAGCACCATGAGCGTGCCGGTGAACGGGGTGCCGACCCAGTCGCGCAGCTTGAGGCTGTCCGCTTCGTCGTAGAGCCGGATCACCGACGGCCGCAGCCGGCTGGTCATGATCAGCCGGCCGGCCTCTATGCCGGCGAAGATGTCGGGGAAGCTGAAGCTGAGGAAGCCGCGAGCGGCCGGCAACGGGTCCACCCGGAGCGCGACCTGGGTGATGACCCCGAGGGTCCCCTCCGACCCCACGAAGGTCTGCAGCAGGTCCGGTCCCGCGGCGTGGCTCGGCACGGTCAGGGTGTTCACGATGATTCCGGGCGGCACGACCGCCTCGAGCTGGAGGACCTGGTCCTCCGCCTTGCCGTACTTGGTCGAGACGACGCCGGAGCCGCGGGCGGCGACGAAGCCGCCGACGGTGGCGCCCAGGTGATACGACCCTGGATAGTGCGCCTGGGTCAAGCCTCTGGCATTGAGCGCGGCTTCGAGCGTGGGCCCGTCAATGCCCGCGCCGACGGTGACGACGAGGCTCTCCTCGTCGAGCTCCACGATGCTGTTCAGCCGGGTCAGGTCGAGCGAGATCCCGCCGTACGGCGCGAGGGTCCCGCCCTGGGTGCCGGATCCGCCGCCGCGCGGAACCACCGGGATGCGGAACTCGGAGGCGATCCGCACCACCTCGGCGACCTCTGCGGTGTTCGCGGGGGCGACGGAGTAGTCGGCGCTCGGCAGATCGAGCTCGCGGTACTGGAGGTACTTCGCCATCCAGGACCAGTCGGCGGCCTGCTCCTGGAGGACCGATGGATCGGTCGTCACATGCTCGGGCCCGACGACCGCGGCGAGCTCGCGGGCGATGTGTCCACGCAGGAAGGCGGAGCCGCTCACAGCATCGGCTGACGTCACGGGATGTCCTCTCCGAGGTCGGCGTCACGTCGAGGCTGATCGTCTTCGACCTTGTATCCGTACCTGTATACAAGTCAGAACACTAACGATCGTCCCGCGGGGATGTCAACACGACCCGGGGCGAATGCAGCGGATCGCACCCCGACGCTCAGCGCGTGAGCCAGCCGCCGTCCACCGGCAGCACGACGCCGCTCACATAGGCGCTCGCCGGACTGCTGAGGAAGACGAGCGAGCCGGCCAGATCGGCCGGCTCGCCCCAGCGACCCGCGGGGATCCGTTCGACGAACCGACGGCTCACCGCGTCGTCAGAGTGCGAGGCGACCGTCAGGTCGGTTCGGATGTAGCCCGGGGCGATGGCATTGACGGTCACACCGCGATCGGTCCACTCGTTCGCCAGGGCATGCACGATGCCGGCGATGCCCGACTTAGCGGCGGCGTAGCTCACCACGTTGCGGCCGCCCTGGAACGTCATCATCGAGCCGACGAACACGATCCGGCCCCAGCCGCGATCCAGCATGTGCCGGCCGAAGTCCCGCGACAGCAGGCCGGGCGCGCGCAGATCGACGTCGAGCACCTCATCCCAGCCGGCGTCGGAGTGCCGCTCCGCCGGCTCGCGGTGCGCTATCCCCGCACTGTTGACGAGGATGTCGACCTCCACGCCGGCGCGGTCGACACGCTCCGCGAGGTGGGCGACGGCTGCGCGATCGGACAGGTCGCAGGCGAGCGGGACGAACGCGCCGCCGGAGGCTGTCACGGCTTCGCCGATCTCCCCCATGGCCTCCTCGGTACGCGCGACGCCGACAACCCGCGCGCCCGCTGCGGCCAGCGCGGCGACGGCACCCGCCCCGATCCCCCGACTCGCCCCGGTGACGAGGGCTGTGCGCCCGGCGAGGTCGAAGAGCTGGCTGGAAGAAGAGGGGATCGGCGCCGACATGCGGTCAGCGTACGTGCCAGCGATCTGGGATCCGGACGGTTCCCCGGCGGACGCGCGCCGGGGTACGGCGGGACGGGCTGCCCGCGGCTACCCTGACTGGATGACCGCGGTGCCGCTCGAAGAAGCGCTCGAGCGCCGCGCGGCCGCCGACGCGATCCGCAGCGCGGTCGCCACCTGGTCGATCGTCATGCTGTCGATCACCTTCGCGATCGCCGCCTCGGTCACGGCGGTGGCCGGCCTGTCGTATGTCGCACTCGCACTCGCAAGCGTCGCGTTGATCGCCAGCCCGTGCGTGCTGCTGCTGCGCCGGGTGCGCTCCCCCAGCATCCGGCTGATCATCGGCCTGCTCAGCGTGATCGGGCTGATCGGCTTCGTGTCGGGGACCCAGAGCTTCAACGGCGCAGGCGAGGCGCAGCCCGACTACATCATCACTCTCGCTTCGGCGGCCTTCGTCACGATCAACGGCAGCGTGACCTGGCGCGCGGTCCCGCTCCTCGCCATCCCCGTCCTGTACGCGCTGACCGTGTTCATTCCCCTCGTGTTCGTCGTCTGGCCGAACGACGTGCCATGGCGCTTCGACCTCTTCACCGCCATCGCCGCCGTCACGCTCCTCGTCGTGGTCGTGGTGGTCCGCGCCAGTCGGCAGCGCTCGCAGGCCGCCTTCGACGCGGTCACCGAGGTGCGCCTGCAGGTCGAACAGGGCGCCCACCGCAGCCAGCTCGAGAGCCGGGCGTCGGCCATCGTGCACGACACCGTGCTGAACGAGCTCGCCGTCCTCGCCACAACTCCCCCGGGACCGCTGCGTCCCGAGGTGCGTCGGCAGCTGCAGTCGAGTCTCAGTCACCTCAGCCGCGAGGATTGGCTGCTCGGTCCCGCGCCATCCGATGAGGCGACTCACGGCGGATTGGACGACCTCATCGACCGCTGCCGCGCACGGGGCCTCGAGGTCTCCGTCTCGGGCGAGCGAGGACTGCTGACCGCGCTCTCGGGCCCGGTCGTCGCCGAGCTGCTGAGAGCCGTCGAGCAGTGCCTCACCAACGTCCTCAAGCACTCCGGCGAGACCACGGCCGAAGTAGTGGTGCTCGGCTCTGCCGACGAGGTCTCGGTCATGGTCATCGACGACGGGGTCGGCTTCGTCGAGCCGACCGACCCCGGCGACCGGATCGGCTTGCGGGCCTCGGTCAAGACGCGGCTGGAGGAGCTCGGCGGCAGTGCCCAGATCTGGTCGACGCCGGGGGCCGGCACCTCCGTCGTGCTCACCGTGCCGGGAGAACCCGCGCGATGAGCATCCCCGAGCGCACCGTCCAGGTCCTCTCACCCGTGTCCGGGGTGGTGGCGCACCGGATCGCCATCGGCGGCGGCGTGCTCGGTGTCGCGGCGGCGGTCGTGCTCACCTTCCAGGGCATCGATCAGATCCACAGCTTCCCCCTCGCCATGCTGGGACTGGTCGCCATCACCGCGTCAGCGGTCTACTTCGGCATCGCCGCCAGCCCGTTCCGTGCGCCGTTCACGCGCCTGGACCACGCGGTCGTCGCATCGCTCGGTCTGGGAGCGGTGGCGCTCAACGCCGGCAGCCAGCTGGGCACGAACACGATCATCCGCGACGACTGGGGACCGCCGGCGCTCGCTCTGGTCCTGCTCGGCGTCGGCATCTTCCGGCCCACGATCGAGCTGATCGTCTGCTCGGCCATCTCGTGCACGGTCATCGCGTCGATCGCGGTCCTCGAGTCGTCCTCTTTCACCTCCCGGCTGCCGCTGGTGACCTACGCCCTCGTCGCCATCACACCGGTGCTCGCCATGGGCGTGAGCACTGCCGTGCTCTCATCGGCGTTCTTCCGCGCCTACGAGCGGTATGCGGCCATCGGCGCCGACGGGCCCGAGCTGCGCGCGGCCGTCGAAGCCACCGTGCGCGAACGTCGGCTGGAGGCGCTCGGCGATGAGGTCCTGCCGTTCCTCACCTCGGTGGTCGAATCAGGGGTGCTCACCGAACGCGACAGCCTGCGGGCGCGACGGCTCGCCAGCGAACTGCGCGCCGTCACGGTGGCGCAGCTCGACGAGAGCTGGATCGACGAGCTCGGCATCGAGGTGCACGATCCGTCGCGATCCGCCGAGCGCATGTCCGGCGAGCAGCGCTCCGCGATCCGCGGACTGGTGCAGACCGCGGTGGATCCCGACGTCGCGGCGCGGGCATCCATGCGGCTCACCGACCACGACCGGGCCATCGTGGGCACCCTCGTCCTGGAGAGACGCGACGGCGAGCGCCTCGACCGCGGCGAGCTGGCTCCGTACATCGCCATGGTGCGGACGTTCTTCCCGACGGTGCGCACCGAGGTCCGCGGGGGAACCCTGCGCGTGATCTTCGCCTACGACGCCTGAGACGCAACTAAACGACGCGATCGGTCGATCTGCGCACGGATCGCGCGTTAGATTCAGCCGTGGACAACATCGACTACCGGATCCTCGACCTGCTGCGCCTCAACGCCCGATCCGGCTACGGCGACATCGGAGACGTGGTCGGCCTCTCCGCCTCCGCGGTGAAGCGGCGGGTGGACAGGCTCGTCGCCGACGGGGTGATCCGGGCGTTCACCATCCAGGTCGATCCCGAGATCGACGGCGCCAGCACCGAGGCATACGTCGAGCTGTTCTGCCGCGGCACGGTGGCCCCCGCAGAGCTCAAGCGCATCCTGTCGGGCATCCCCGAAGTGGTCGACGCCGGCACGGTGACAGGGAGTGCGGATGCCATCGTGCATATGCGCAGCCGGGACATCCCGAGCCTCGAGCTTGCTCTCGAGCGAGTGCGGATCGCTCCGAACGTCGACCACACCCGCAGCGCCATCGTGCTCTCGCGACTCATCCATCGGCGCGCCGAATGAGCGACCACGAGAGTCTGCGGCTCGCCGTGGATCCGACATCCTCGACGGCACCGTTCCTGCAGATCCGCGAGGAGCTGCGTCGGCAGATCGTGCAGGGCGAGCTGCCGTTCGGCACCCGGCTTCCGGCTGTCCGCGCGCTTGCCGAGCGGCTTGACGTGGCCGCGGGCACCGTCGCCCGGGCGTACAAGGAGCTCGAAGCCGACGAGCTCCTCGCGACCAATGGGCGCAACGGCACGACGGTCGCCGCCGTCGGGGATGCACTCGAGCGCCAGGGCAGGCTGGCGGCGCAGGCGTTCGCGGCACGCGTCACCGAGCTGGGCCTCTCCCCCGAGACCGCCCTCGACTACGTCCGTGCCGCTCTCCCCGCTCCCTGACGCCATCGGGGCGCCGAATCGCCGGATTCGGCTCTCGCGGGTCCGATCTGCGAGCCGAAGGCGGCAACTCGGCGTGGCTAGGCTCGGCTGATGGGAGTTCCGGCACGGGCTGATGTCGTCATCGTCGGAGGCGGGCACAACGCGCTCGTGGCCGCCGCGTATCTCGCGAAGGCGGGGCGTTCGGTCGTCGTGCTCGAGCGCGAGGACCACGTCGGCGGGGCCGCCGTGTCCGAGGCTCCGTTCCCGGGTGTCGACGCCCGCCTGTCGCGGTACTCCTATCTCGTCAGCCTGCTGCCGCAGCGGATCATCGACGACCTCGGGCTGGATGTCCGCCTCATTCGGCGGCGCTACTCCTCGTACACGCCCGACCCGTCGACGGACGGGGCGACCGGACTGCTGATCGACACCGGCGATGACACGGCGACCGCGGCTTCCTTCGCCCGCATCGGCGCCGAATCCGATGCGTCCGCCTTCGCCGACTTCTATCAGGACAGCTCGGCTCTCGCTGCGGTGGTCTTCCCGTCCCTGCTCGAGCCGCTCCGCACGCGCGCCGAGCTGCGTGCCGCGCTCATCGCCGGCAGCGGCGGCGCCCGGATCTGGGACGACTTCATCGAGCGTCCGATCGGGCGGACCATCGAGCGGCGATTCGCCTCCGACCTGGTCCGGGGAGTCGTCTTCACCGATGGCGTGATCGGCACGTTCGCCGATGCCGACGATCTGCTCGCCAACCGCTGCCTGCTGCTGCACGTCATCGGCGGGGGAACCGGAGACTGGGATGTGCCGATCGGCGGGATGGGTGCCGTCTCGGGAGCGCTCGGGGCCGCCGCTCGTGCTGCCGGAGCGGTGATCGCGACCGGCGTGGCCGTCACGTCGGTGGATCCGAGCGGGTCGGTGCGATGGAGCTCGCGGACAGAGCCCGCACTGAACGGCGAGGTCGAAGCGGAGGTCATCCTCAGCGGCGTCGCTCCCTACGTGCTCGAAGGGCTGCTCGCCGCGGCCGATGCGGCGCCCGGGCCCGCGATCCCGCGCCCTGAGGGGGCTCAGGTGAAGGTGAACCTCGTGCTGAGCCGCCTTCCGCGCCTGCGCGATCCGCGGGTCGCTCCGGAGCAGGCGTTCGCCGGCACGTTCCACATCGGCGAGAGCTATTCCGCGATCGGGCACGCCTTCGCCGAGGCGGCAGCCGGGCGGGTCCCCCATCGGCTGCCGGTGGAGGTCTACTGCCACACGCTCAGCGACCGCTCCATCCTCGGACCGGAGCTCGCCGCGAGTGATGCGCAGACCCTCACCCTGTTCGGGCTGCACACCCCGCACCGTCTGGCGGCCGGGCGCCATCCCGACGAATACCGCTCGGAGCTGCAGGCCGCAGCGATCCGCGCGCTCGACTCGGTGCTCGCGGAGCCCATCGAGTCGCTGCTGCTGACGGACGCCGACGGCCGGCCGTGCATCGAGACGAAGACGACACTCGACCTGGAGGAGGGCCTCAATCTCACCGGCGGCAGCATCTTCCACGGAGACCTGTCCTGGCCGTTCCTCGAAGACGACGACTCGGTCCTGACACCTGCGGAGCGCTGGGGTGTGGCCACCCGGCACCCGCGGATCCTGCTCTGCGGTTCAGGAGCTCGACGCGGCGGAGCGGTCAGCGGCATCGGCGGCCACAACGCCGCCATGGCCGTCCTCGAGGCCTGATCCGCCGAACCGATCAGAGGCCGTCCGAGGCATCCGTCCTGTCCATCTCGGGCAGGAGATGAACACTGCGTCTCGTCGCTCTCGCCGGATGCTTGGGCGCAGGTGCGACCAGCTATCCTCAGCCCTATGGCGGCGCCCCTTCCCTCGACGGCCATCGTCGAGCTGAGGGATGCCATCGCCGGAGCCGTGTTCGCGCGCGGCGATGAGGGTCTCGCTGACGAGGCCGCCTGCTTCAACACCGCGGTGGTGCACGACCCCGATGTCGTCGTCGGCGCGGTCTCCAGGGACGATGTGATCGAGGCGGTGTCGTTCGCCGCCTACTTCGGACTCCCGGTGTTCGTGCAGGCGACAGGTCACGGTGCGTTCGCGCCGATCACCGAGGGTCTGCTGATCACCACCCAGCGGCTGGGCGGCGTGCGGATCGACCGGCGCAGTCGGATCGCCACGATCGGCGCGGGCACCCGGTGGGGCGCCGTCGTGGAGCAGGCCGCCCGCTACGGGCTGACACCGGTCACCGGGTCCTCGACCAATGTGGGCGCCGTCGGATACACCCTGGGCGGCGGGCTCGGTCCGCTCTCGCGGACCTACGGCTTCACGGCCGACTGGGCGCGCGGCTTCACCGTGGTGACCGCAGACGGGCGCGAGGTGCGCGCCTCCGCCGACGAGAACGCCGACCTGTTCTGGGCCCTGCGCGGCGGCAAGGTCGGCCTCGGCGTCGTCATCGACATGGACCTCGAGCTCATCCCGCTCACCAAGGTCTACGGCGGCGGCCTCTTCTTCGACACGACGCACATCGAGCGGGCCATGCGGGCATGGGTCGACTGGGTGCACACCGTTCCCGACACCGTCACCTCCTCGATCGCGCTGGTGCGCTTCCCGCCCATCGACGAGGTCCCGGAGGCTCTCCGCGGCAGGTTCGCGCTCCACCTCCGGTACGCGTTCGTCGGCGAGGCCGAGGAGGGCGAGCGCATCCTCGCACCCATGCGCAACGCGGCTCCGGCCTTCGTCGACCTGGTCGGCGAGCTGCCGACGACGGCCATCGGCTCGATCCACGACGACGCCGACCAGCCCGGCCCCGCCTGGGATCGCGGCATGCAGCTCGACGACATCGATCAGGACTTCGTGACGGCGTTCCTCGAGCGAGCCGGCGCCGGAGCCGATGTGCCCTTCATCGCCATCGAGATCCGGCACATCGGCGGCGGCGCCACCTCGACGTCGCCCTCGGGAGACGATGCGGTCGGCGGGCGGCTCTCGCCGTTCATCCTGGTCATGATCGGCGTCCCCGTGCCGGAGCTGTTCGATGAGGTCCTGCCGCAGAGCTCCGATCGCATCGTCGAGGGCATCGAGCCGTGGATCGCCGAGGAGACCAACATCAACTTCCTCGGCCATGTGGCGTCGACCCAGCAGTTCGCGAGCGCGTGGCCAGCGGACGCCTTCGACCGCCTGGCCCGCACCCGCACCACCTGGGACCCGGAGCGCCTCTTCGCCCTCGGCCCCTGACCGACAACCCCTGACCCTTACCTACGTTCCGGCCGAGTGTGCTTAAAATTGCGTAGGTATCTGCCGATTTCGTGCACACGATCGGTTCGTGCGGACGAGCTGGCCGGTAGCGGCCTACCTACAAATCCGGCGGATGTGCACGAAATTACGTAGGTATCGAGCCGGAACGTAAGAATTCAGTGGTTGCGGTGGTCCTGGATGGTCATCCGCGGACCGAATCGGGGCTTGCGGAAGCCGCTCGCGTGGATGATGCGGACCACCCGGTGGCGGTGCCCCCTCCATGGCTCGAGGAGCTCGAGCATGCCGTCATCGTCGATCGGCTTGCCGATCAGTGCCCAGCCGACGGTGTCGTGCACGTGGTAGTCGCCGACGCTCACGGCGTCGGCGTCGCCATGCGAGCGCTGCCGTGTCTCGGCGGCAGTCCACACGCCGACACCCGAGACGCTGCGGAGCCGGCGCTCCACCTCGGGTCCCCCGCGGCCTAGCTCGAGGGTGCGCTCGAGGCCGCGCGCCACCTTGGCCGCCTCGACGCAGGTGCGCGACCGCTTCGGGTCGACGCCAGCCCGATGGAAGTCCCACGATGGGATCATCCGCCATGCATCCGGTGACGGCGCCACCCTCATCCCTGCCGGTGCTGGGCCAGGGGCGGCAGTGCCATGGCCGCGCACGAGGACGCGCCACGACTGACGCGCCTCCTTGCTCGTGACCTTCTGCTCGAGGATCGAGGCGACGAGCATCTCGAACACGAGGGAGATGCGTCCGAGCCGCAGCCCGGGGAGTCGGCGGTGCGCTTCGGCGAGGAAGGGATGGGCCGACGGATCGAAGTCGTCGAGCTCGTCGCCGGCACCGAGCAGCTGCGGCACCCCGTCGATCGCCCATTCCGCCCCGGCGCCCCACGCCCGCGCGACGACCTCGCCGCGGGCGCGCTGGGCGAGGTGCAGCGTGGCAGGACCGAGCGGAGTGAGCAGCGTCTTCCAGACGCCGGGTGCACCGAACTTCCCCTCCCGATCCCACTGCAGAGTCGGATCGCCCACGCCCCGGGAGTAGTCGCCCATGGCCCGCGCGAGCTCGAGCGGGAAGTCCGGCGTCCAGGTCGTCGTGACCACGCCTTCCGCGGGCCCGGCCGACTCGGCATCCGTGAGCGCGGCAAGACTGATGGGCGACTCTGCGGCCTGCCCTGTCACGGGGTGCGCGACGTGCTGGGCCGGCTCCGGGACCAGCGACGTCTCGAGGCGCTCCGCGGCATCGAGGGACTCCGCGGGGTCGGTCTGCGACGTCTCGCTCGCCAGCGTCGTACTCATTCCACCCCCACACCGGCTCACCCCGTCCGGTGCGGACAATGCTACGTCGGCGCTCCGACAGGCGCGTCGCCGACGAGGCCCATCCGTCTACTCCTCGAACCTGAGGAGCCCGTCGATGTTCCGGACATCGGCCACGAGTAGCGTGACGGAACACGCGCGGAGAGAACCGCGCTCGCGAACGAGAGGACACGGCCGATGGCGACCGCAGAGGAGATCGAGCAGCTCGGAAAGCTCATCGGCAAGGCCGACATCGGCCTGCTGACCACGACGAGCGCAGACGGGCAGCTCGTCAGCCGCCCGATGGGCCTGATCGACCGCGATTTCGACGGCACCCTCTGGTTCTTCACCCAGGATCCCTCCCACAAGACCGACGAGGTGAGGGCGAGCGATCAGGTCAATGTCGCCCTGCAGGCGGGTGATGGCTGGGTTTCCGTCGCCGGCTCCGCCTCGGTCGTCAAGGACCGATCGACGATCGACGAGCTGTGGACCTCTGGCGCCGAGGCCTGGTTCGAGAACGGCAAGGACGACCCCACCGTCGCCCTGCTCAAGGTCGATGCGGACACCGCCGAGCTCTGGACGATCAAGGACCCCAAGGTCGTCACTCTCTTCAAGTACGCGAAGGCGATCGTGACCGGCGACACCCCGGACGTGGGCGAGACGAAGACCATCGCGCTGTGAGCACCCGGACCGATTCTGGATCCCATCGGGCCATCGTCGTCCGGAGCGCCCACGACGGTGCCGTTGCGGCCATCGAGCAGCGGGAGGCGCCCCAGGCCGGGCTGGGCGAACTGGTGCTCGACGTGCAGCACAGCTCCGTCAATTTCAAGGACGCCCTCGCGATGAGCGGACGCCCCGGTGTGCTGCGCAGCCACCCGATGGTCCCCGGGATCGATGCGGTGGGCACCGTCGTGAACTCCGACGACCCCCATTGGCCGTCCGGACAGACGGTGATCCTCAATGGCGCGGGAATCGGCGAGCGAGCCGACGGAGGCCTGGCTGAGCGTGTCGTCGTGCCGGCCGACAGTGCGGTGCGACTGCCGAGCGGGTGGTCGACCCGAAGCGCGGCCGCCGTCGGAACCGCCGGCTTCACGGCCGCGCTGTCCGTTCTGGCGCTCCGGCGGGATGTCTCCGCCGACGCCGGCGATGTGCTGGTCACGGGCGCGGCGGGCGGGGTCGGCTCCTTCGCCATCCGGCTGCTCTCCTCCCTCGGCTACCGGGTCGTCGCCTCCACCGGCAGACCCGACGACCAGGGGGATCGCCTGAGAGAGCTCGGGGCCGCGGACGTCATCCACCGCGGCGAGCTCTCGGACTCTGGCGGCAAGCCGATGCAGAAGGCTCGGTGGGCGGGGGCGGTCGACTCCGTCGGGAGCACGACCCTCGTCTCGGTTCTTGCGCAGACGAGCTACGGCGGGGTGGTCACCGCCTGCGGACTGGCGCAGGGCCCCGACCTGCCCGGCACGGTGCTGCCCTTCATCCTGCGCGGTGTCTCGCTGCTCGGGATCAACTCCGTCGACGCCCCGCACGAGAAGCGAGCGGAGGCATGGCAGCTGATCGCGGACACCCTGGATGAAGCGGCCGTCACGTCGATCGCCCCTCAGACGATCGGCCTCGAAGAGGCGATCGGACTGGCGCCCGACGTGCTCGCGGGCAAGGTCGCCGGCCGAGTAGTGGTCGACGTCGCTCGCTGAGCATCTTCGCGGATCAGGAGCGCTTGCACCGATCAGGGAATTGCCCCCGAATCCCGTCCGCTAGTGCCCTCGAACGCCCCCGGCGAGCACGAGTCCCCTGATCCGTGCCAGGTCCCCTGATCCGCGAAAATGGGGTTGCCGGGCCACCAGGCGGGCGGGTCAGGCGGGAGGCTGGGCCTCGGCTGCGGCGCGGGCGGCGGCCGGGAGGACCTCCTCGATCCGCGACAGCACCTCGTCGGTGTGCGCGGCAGAGAGGAACCAGGCCTCGAACACCGATGGAGGCAGAGACACTCCGCCGTCGAGCATGGCGTGGAAGAACGGGGCGTAGCGCCACGACTCCTGCGCGGTCACCTGCGCGTAGTTGAGGGGCGCGGGGCCCGGCCCGAAGACGAAGCTGAACAGGCTGCCCGCGCGCTGCACCGAGTGCGCGACCCCTGCATCATCGAGCGCAGCGGACACCGACGCGGACAGCCGCTCGGCCGCGTAGTCCACCGCCGCATAGACATCGGCGTCGGCCAGCCGCAGGGTCGCCAGGCCGGCCGCCACCGCGACGGGATTGCCCGACAGGGTGCCCGCCTGGTACACGGGACCGAGCGGCGCGAGCCTGTTCATCACCTCGGCCCGTCCGCCGATCGCGGCGAGCGGCATGCCCCCTCCGATGACCTTGCCGAAGGCGAAGATGTCGGGCGTGTAGGCGGGCCCGCGGCTGACGTCGTGCCCCCACCAGCCTGCCGAGCTGACTCGGAATCCCGTGAGCACCTCGTCGAGGATGACCAGTGCACCCGCCTCATGGGCGATCTCGACCAGCGCGGCGTTGAAGCCGTCGAGCGGCGCGACGACGCCCATGTTGGCGGCCGCGGCCTCCGTGATCACTGCCGCGATCCTGCCGTCGTACGCGGCGAACGCGGCGCGGACCGCATCCAGATCGTTGTAGGGCAGCACGAGGGTCTGCGCCGCGATGGCATCGGGCACCCCGGCCGACGCAGGAAGCGCGAGCGTGGCCAGACCCGAGCCGGCCGACGCGAGCAGTCCGTCGGAATGGCCGTGGTAATGGCCCGCGAACTTGATCAGCAGGTCGCGGCCGGTGAAGCCGCGGGCGAGCCGGATGGCCGTCATGGTGGCCTCCGTGCCCGTCGAAACGAGTCGGACGCGCTCCAGGGGCGTGATCCCGGCGGCCTGAACGCGCTCGATGACCAGTTCCGCGAGCTCGGTCTCGGCTGGAGTGGTCGCACCGAAGGACAGTCCTCGAGCGGCGGCCTCCTGCACCGCAGCCACCACCTCGGGGTGCGCGTGGCCGAGGATGGCGGGTCCCCACGAGCCGACAAGATCCACATAGGTCCGGCCGTCGGCGTCGGTCACCATCGCGCCCGAGGCGCTCACCAGGAAGCGGGGCGTGCCGCCGACCGAGCCGTAGGCGCGTACCGGGGAGTTCACTCCCCCGGGGATCGCCTGGCGGGCGCGATCGAACAGCTGCTCATTCGTGGTCATGACATCTCCAAGGGCACAGCCCGGTCTCGCAGGATCAGCGTCGGGCGAGCCAGCGTGCGGCCTCGACCGCCCAGTAGCTCAGCACCACGTCGGCACCCGCACGCCGGATGGCCACCAGCGATTCGAGCACGGCGCGCTCACGGTCGATCCAGCCCTGCGCGGCAGCCGCCTCGATCATCGAGTACTCGCCGGACACCTGATAGGCCCACACCGGCACGGGACTCATCGCGGCCACGTCGGAGAGCACATCGAGATAGAGCGATGCGGGCTTCACCATCACGATGTCCGCGCCCTCGTCGATGTCCAGCTCGGCCTCGCGCACGCCCTCGCGACGGTTCGCCGGGTCGAGCTGGTACGTCCGACGGTCGCCGACCAGAGCCGACTCCACGGCGTCGCGGAATGGGCCGTACAGCGCGGTCGCGTACTTGGCCGAATAGGCGAGCACCGCCGTCCCCGAGTGGCCCGATGCGTCCAGGGCCGCGCGCACGACGGCGGTCTGGCCGTCCATCATGCCGCTGAGCCCGAGCAACTGGGATCCGGATTCCGCCTGCACGATCGCCATCTGGGCGTACCGCTCGAGGGTCGCATCGTTGTCGACGGAGCCATCGGCGGCGAGCACTCCGCAGTGGCCGTGATCGGTGAACTCGTCGAGGCACAGGTCGGTCTGGACGACGAGCGCGTCCCCCACCTCGGCCGCAGCCAGTCGGGTGGCCACGTTGAGGATGCCGTCGGGATCGGTAGCGCCCGACCCGATCGCATCACGGGTCGATGGGACGCCGAACAGCATGACGCCGCCGATGCCGGCCTCGGCCGCCTCGACGAGGGCAGCCCTGAGGGAATCGAGGGAGTGCTGGACGACACCGGGCATCGAGCCGATGGGCTGCGGCTCGGAGGCGCCCTCGCGCACGAACATCGGCAGGACCAGATCGGCCGGATGCACCCGCGTCTCGGAGATCAGGCGTCGCAACGCGGGAGTCGCCCTCAGGCGTCGAGGCCTGATCACCGGTCCGGTCACCATTCGTCGTCCTCGTCGGGCCGTTCGCGTTCGGCGACCTCGAGCAGCGCTCCGATCAACGACGCGGCGGAGCGCTCCTTGGCGACGAGGTCGACCCGCAGGCCGACACTGCGCGAATCGGCGGCCGTCCTGGGTCCGATGCAGACCACCAGCGTGGCGTCGGGGACGGGGCCGAGCTGCTGCTGGACCTGGACCGCGACGCTTCCGGAGGTGACGAAGATGGCCCGGAATCGGCCGTCGGCGACGTCGGAGCGGATGGAGTCGTCCACCTCGACGCCGACCGTGCGGTAGGCGACGACGGATTCGACCTGGTGACCGAGAGCGCGCAGGCCGTCGGTGAGCACCGGACGAGCGATATCGGAGCGGAGGGCGAGGATGCGCTGCGGCACCGAGGCGCCGGTCACCTCGTCCCACTCGTCGAGCAGACCTCGCGCCGAGTTGTCGCGAGAGGGCACGAAGTCGACCCGGAAACCGGCCGCGAGCAGGGCCGCCGCCGTGGTCTCGCCGACCGCGGCGATACGTGTGGTGGTGGGGATGGCGACTCGGTGCGCGGACAGGACGTCGACCGTCGTGGCGCTCGTGACGGACATCCAGTCGAAGGCGCCCTCCGTCAGCTGGGCGAGCGCGACCTCGAGGGCGGGGGCGTCGCCGGTGCCGGCGAAGTTGATCATCGGGGCGACTACCGGGGTGGCGCCGTGGGCGCGCAGGTCGGCGGCCACCTCGTGGCCCCATGGGCCTCCGCGGGGGACGAGCACGCGCCAGCCGACCAGCGGCTTCGCGGGGATCATGCGCTCACCCCGAGCGGAGCGAGTTCGGCGGCGCCACCATCGAGGAGCTCGGCCACGAGCTGCGCGCTGATGCTCTGCGCGGCGCCGAGCAGGCTGGTGGGATCATCGGCGTCGTAAGCGGCGCGTCCGGTACGGACGATCGATTCCGTCCCATCGATCCGGTAGACGCTCGCCACGACGTCCAGACTGCCGGCCCGCGCCACGGCGGACACTCCGATCGGCGCGGTGCAGCCGGCCTCGAGGCCGCGGAGCACCCCGCGCTCGGCCTCGACCTCGTAGGCGGATTCGAGGTCGGTGAGGGCGTCGACGGCCTCGCCGATCTCCGTCGGGTCGGGGAAGGGCGGCAGACGATGCGCGGCATCCGCGGAGCGCACCTCGATGGCGAGCGCCCCCTGGGCCGGAGCCGTCGGCCAGTCCTCCAGGCCGAAGCGCTCGGTGACCGCGCTGTCCCGTCCCAGTCGCGCGACTCCCGCAGCGGCGAGCACCACGGCATCGAGCCGTCCATCCAGGATCATGCCGAGGCGGGTGTCGACGTTGCCACGCAGGTCGACGACGTCGAGATCCGGACGGTGCGCGCGCAGCTGCGCGATCCGCCGCGGCGAGCCGGTGCCGACCCGCGAACCAGCGGGCAGCTCCGCGAGGGTCATGCCGTCCCGCGCGCAGAGGACATCACGCTGGTCCTCGCGGGTGGGCACGCCCAGAACGCTCAAGCCGTCGAACGGCGTCGTCGGCAGATCCTTGAAGGAGTGCACGACGAGGTCGCAGTCGCCCCGCAGCAGCGCGGATCGCAGTGTCCCGGCGAACACGCCTCGGCCGCCGATCACGGAGAGCGACGCCTGATTGACATCGCCCTCGCTCGCGATCGGAACGAGCTCCACCTCGTTGCCCGCGGCCCGCAGGGTGTCGGCGATCATCCCCGCCTGCGCCAGAGCCAGGGCGCTCCGTCGGGTCCCTATCCGAAGGCGTCCGATCCGAAGCCGACCGTCGCGACGCCGAGTGTCGACGCCGATGGTCACGGCGCGAGCCCGGAGACCGCTGGCTTGAAGCCCATCCGCTTGTTCTCGCAGCAGCCAGGACGGCAGACGTCGTACCAGGGACCGAGGTCGGTCACGGCAGGTCGCTGAGCGGCGGGCACGCCGTCACGACGCTCGAGGACGAGGTCGATGAGACCGGAGACGTACGCGGCGTGCACGCCGGGGGTCGGCACCCGGATCGCGGCGATCCCGAGCTCAGCGGCTGTCTCGAGGGCCTCGGTGTCGAGGTCCCACTTGACCTCCATGTGATCGCTGACGAAGCCGAGCGGCACGATGACGACCGCACGCACGCCCTGGGCGGCCAGTTCGGTGATGCGGTCGTTGACGTCGGGTTCGAGCCACGGCTGGGTGGGCGGACCGCTGCGCGACTGGTACACGAGGTCCCATGGGACGTCCCGTCCGGATTCGTGCATGACCACCTCGGCCACTGCGAGATGCTGAGCCGCATAGGCGCCGCCCTCTCCGAAGCCGCGGAAGTCGGGGCCGGAGAGATTGGCGTCGGTCGACGGGATCGAATGCGTGGAGAAGAGCACTCGCGCCTCCGAGGCGAGATCGATGTCCGGCACGAGCCGCTCGATCTCGGCGAGGCCGTCTGCCACACCCTCGATGAACGGCTGCACGAAGCCGGGGTGATCGAAGAACTGCCGGACCTTGTCGATCTCGATCGTTCCCTCGAGGCCGGTCTCGGCAAGCGCGATGGCGAAGTCCTCGCGGTACTGGCGGCAGCTGGAGTACGAGCTGTAGGCGCTCGTGGCGATCGCGATGAGCCGGTGCAGGCCTCGCGAGTCCGCCTCCTGCAGGGCCTCCGCCAGGTACGGATCCCAGTTGCGGTTGCCCCACAGCACCGGAAGGTCGATGCCGCGACGCGCGAGCTCGGCCTCGAGGGCCGCCTTCAGCTCGCGGTTCTGGTCGTTGATGGGGCTGACGCCTCCGAACGCCCGATAGTGGTGCGCGACCTCTTCCAGACGCTCGTCGGGGATCCCGCGCCCGCGGGTGACGTTGCGCAGGAACGGGATGACATCGTCCTGTCCCTCCGGCCCGCCGAAGCTGGCGAGCAGGATGGCGTCGTAGGCCGTCGGCACCTCGACGTGGGCGGGGCCGCTGGCGGCCGCCGCCGTGGCGGCGAGCACGACGGGAGTCGTGACGGCGCTCACGCGAGCACCTCGGCGATCTCGGACGTCGGGATGCGCCGTCCGGTGAAGAAGGGCACCTCTTCGCGCACGTGCATGCGTGCGTCGGTCGCGCGCAGGGCGCGCATCATGTCGACCAGGTCGACCAGGACATCGGATTCCATCGGCAGGATCCACTCGTAATCCCCCAGCGCGAACGAGGCGACCGTGTTCGCGATGACGGAGGTGAAGGCCGCGCCTTTGCGCCCATGGTCGGCGAGCATCGTACGACGCTCGGTCTCGTCGAGGAGGTACCAGTCGAACGAGCGGACGAACGGATAGACCGTCAGCCAGTCTCGAGCGCGCTCCCCGCGGAGGAATCCGGGACTGTGCGCCCGGTTGAATTCCGCGTCCCGATGCACGCCGAGGGCGTTCCAGGTGGGCAGCAGACCCCGCAGCAGAGAAGTCCGACGAAGCCGTCGCAGCCCGGACTGCAGCGATTCGGCGGTATCCCCGTGCAGCCAGATCATCAGATCGGCGTCCGCACGCAGTCCGGAGACGTCGTAGAAGCCGCGGACGACCACGCCCTCGTCGGCGAGCTGGCCGACCACCGCATCGATCTCGGACAGGTCGGAATCCGCCGAATCAGAGTTGGCTGAATGCGGTGCGGCGGGGGTGGGATCGGATGGATCAGAGGAAGCAGGTGCGGCGAACGGAGCGGTGGGGTCCCGCCGTAACACTGCCCAGAGGGCGAACCCAGCGGACGTCATATCCTCCATCTTCCACCCGCCGACGCCGCGCCCCAAAACGGGGACGGCCGGCGGAGCGCCCGCCTCAGCGGCGAGCGATCCGCAGCGCCACTGCTCCGCCGATCACCGCGAGGGCGGCACCGGCAGACGCGTAGAGCACGACGGGATTGTTCTTGCGCAGGTCGTCGAAGGCGTCGCGCGCCTTGGACGCCGCCTTGCTCACCTGCTTGGGCACATTGAGCTTGTCCTCGATCGCGTCGAGGGTCTGGGCCAGCTTCTCGCGCGTGGACTCGATGTCCGAGCGGATCTCGCCGAGGGCGCGCTCCTTGTGGCTCAGCGCGGTGTCGTCATCGGTCATAGTTGCCAACTCCCTTGATTGCCCTGACATCGTTCTTGACGCTCTCGATGGCCTGCTCGGGAACCGGAGGCACGCCCTTCTTGACCTTCCGGAGCCCGATGAGCACGAGGATAGCCGTGATCACCAGGAGAGCGACTGCGACGATCAATGCCGCCAGCCACCCGGGCAGCGCGGTGGCGATCCCGAGGACAGCCGCGGCGATGAGCACCGCGAACGCGAAGAACGCGAAGAACGCCGCACCGGCGAACAGTCCGGCCCCGATGCCGAGGCTCACCAGCTTGGCGGTGAGCTCCTTCTTGATCTGCTCGATCTCATCGCGGATGAGGCTGCCGACCAGTCCGGGGAGGTCGCCGATCAGCGCGATCAGCGACTTCTTCTTGGCCGACGAGCTCGCTGCGCTCGAGCTGCCGGGTGACGTCGGGTTCGACACGGTGCTGCCCCGTCTCAGATCGAGGGGGACGGCTCGGACGAGGTGTCCGGCTTCTTCGAAGCCTTGCCGGCGACGCCGTCGATGACCTTCTTGGCGCCATCGGCCAGCACGGTCGGCACGTCGGGAACGTGGTCGTCCACGAACGACTGGACCTGTCCGACGCCCTTCTGCACGGGGTCGCTGTGCCAGACCTTCTGCGCATTCGACTTGATCTGCTCGTAGCGCTTGCGACCAGCACGCGAACCCAGCACGTAGCCGAGCGCTGCGCCGGCGGCGAAGACCAGTTTGCCCTTCATGTTGACTCCATTCGGATCGAGAGGAACATCGACGGAAACACTGCTCTCCACAGTAGTCGTCCGCGCGTATGCGGTTTCTGGAATGTCCCTCAGGAACAGGACGGCAACACGGACTCGGAGACGCGCGATTCAGTCGGTCGGTGCCGCTCCGAGACGGGCGACCTCGGACTGCGCATGCGCGACGACCGAGGCGAGCCCTGTGCCGGCCACCCACGCCCCCGTGATCGCGAGTGCCGGCGTCGCGGCGACGGCGGAGGAGAGCGCGGCGAGCCGAGCGGGCAGGCCGCGGGTCGCACGAGCGGCGTCCTGTCGCCAGACGGTGCGGGCGGCATCCACCACCGAGGCCGCAGGGATCGTCACCCCGAGCAGGCGGCCCGCCTCCTGAACGGCCAGGTCGACCGGCACCTCGTCCTCGCCGCGGAAGCTCACACGCAGCAGGTGCCGGCCGGGAGGCAATACGTCGCGCAGCCACGGCCATTTGGCCGACGAATGGGTGAGGGCTGTCGCGCTGCCGTCCTCGGCTCCGGCGACGAGCACTCCCGATCCGCGCGGTGCGGAATCGAGGGCGTCGACCCCGTCGACCGCCAGGGTGATCGTGGTCGACCTCCGGCCGGCCGGCCATTCGGACTCGATTCCGACCGCATCCCCGAGGATCGGCCGCAGCAGAGATCGCGCGGTCGACCCGTCGGTCGCGATCACGAGGCGTGCAGCGTCGATCACGTCGTCGGCGGTGCGGATGCGCCAGCCCCCCGGCGCGTGATCCACCGAGCTGACGGCGCTCGACGGACGGACCTCCACCCCGAATCGCTGCAGGTCTGCGAGGAGGGCGCGGGCGATGAGGTGAATCCCCCCGTCGACACCCGCGACCGCCGATCCGGCGGGGGCGGCCGAACGGAGGCGGAGCACGGCGGACGAGAGCGAGCCCGTCGCGGTCAGGGCACCGTTGAGTCCGGGCAGCAGCGCGTCGACGTCCGCGTCCTCCGGGCGCAGGCCGTAGACGCTCTCGACCACTGGGCGCACCAGGTCGTCAAGCACCGCGACTCCCATCCGGCGGCGCACCAGGCGGGCGAGGTCGTGCTCGCGGCCGATCGTGAGCTCGGGGATCAGCCGGTCGGCGTAGGCGCGGACCGCGGCGCGGGTGCCGATGATCGCGCGGACGTCGTCGGCGAGTGGGAAGCCGGGAATCCCGAGGACTCCTGCAGAGGGAAGGGGATGCGCGCGCCCGTCTCGCAGCAGCCAGGCCCCCTCAGGAGACGGCTCGACCTGCGTCAATCCGAGCGACCGGATGAGCGTCGAGACGGCGGTTCCTCGGACGGCGAAGCTCTCAGCGCCGACGTCGACCTCGACATCGGCCACCGATGCGCGCGCGAGCGCTCCGCCCAGCTCGTCCGCCGCGTCGAGCAGCGCGACGCTGCGACCGGCGAGCACCTCGGCTCGAGCCGCGACCAGCCCGGCCGCTCCCCCGCCCACCACGACGGTGTCGAAGGTCGCGGAGGCGCTCGGCAGTGCGCTCACCGTGGTTCGGCGCCCGACCTGTGCACCAGCTCGACGATGCCGGTCAGCACATCCGGATCCGTCTCGGGGGGCACCCCATGGCCGAGGTTGAAGACATGGGCCGGTGCGGCCTGTCCGCGTCGGAGCACATCGCGCACTCCGCGCTCGATGACGGCAGCCGGAGCGGCGAGGAGAGCCGAGTCGAGGTTCCCCTGCACAGGCACGGTCGGGCCCAGTCGGCGGGACGCGTCATCGAGCCGAGTGCGCCAGTCGACACCGACCACGTCCGCTCCCGCGTCGCGCATGGCTTCCAGCAGGTCGCCGGTGCCGACCCCGAAGTGCACGAGTGGCGCTCCGAGATCGCGGACGACGTCGAGCGCCGCCGCGGAGGCCGGTGCGGCCGAGGTCGTGTAGTCATCGAGTGAGAGCGAGCCCGCCCATGAATCGAAGAGCTGTCCGGCGCTGGCGCCCGCGATGAGCTGCGCACGGAGGAAGGTGCCGGTGATGCGGGCGGTCCACGCCATCAGCGCCTCCCACGTCTCCGGGTCGCCGAGCATCATGCTGCGGGCCGCGAGGTGATCCTTCGACGGCCCACCCTCGACGAGATAGGCGGCGAGGGTGAACGGGGCGCCGGCGAAGCCGATGAGCGGAGTGGAGCCCAGCTCGTCGATGGTCAGCCTGACCGCCTCGGCGATCGGCTCGAGCGCGGCCGGTTCGAGGGTCAGCTCAGCGAGCGCGGCGACATCCTCCGCGGTGCGCACCGGTCGGGCGATGACCGGACCGCGGCCGGGCACGATCTCCACCCCGACCCCCGCGAGGCGGAGCGGGATGACGATGTCGCTGAACAGGATCGCAGCGTCCACTCCATGGCGGCGGACGGGCTGGAGGGTGATCTCGCTGGCCATCGCAGGATCGAGGCACGAGTCGAGCATGGGCACTCCCTCACGGAGGCGCCGGTACTCGGGCAGCGAGCGCCCCGCCTGCCGCATGAACCACACCGGAGTCACCTCCGGGCGTTCCCCGCGGTAGGCCCGGATCAATGCGGATCCGCTGGTCCGACCGTCGTTCAGGGGATGCTCCGGAGGCAGGGCGACAGGGGTGGAGGGCTCAGGCACCCGTCAAGTGTTCCATCGGACGCCGCATGGGAGCGTCGTGCGACCGCGCCCCGCTCGCAATCCGCCGAGTGCATGAGTGCAAACGGGGGCATTCGGTCGGGGGCGCCCTGATCCGCGACTAAAATCGCCTGGTGCTCTTCTGCGTGTCTCTCAGCCATCGGACTACGTCGTTCGATCTGCTCGAGCGACTCTCGGAGGGTGCTCCCGCGCTCGGCTCGGCTCTCGTCGACGGCGCCGATGCGATCTCCGGTGCGGTGGTCCTCGCGACCTGCAACCGCTTCGAGGCCTATCTCGACATCGCGCTCGACGAATCGGACTCCCGATCCGTCGCTGAGAGCAGCGCACTCGCCACCATCGCCGAGGCGAGCGGAATCCAGCTCGACACTCTGGCCTCCTCCGCTGCGCTTCATGTGGGAGCCGCCGCTGCCGAGCATCTCTTCGCCGTGTCGAGCGGACTCGAATCAGTGGTCGTCGGCGAAGGGGAGATCGCCGGTCAGGTCAAGCGCGCCCTCGGCGCCGCGCGCACCGAAGGCACCACGACCGCCGATCTCGAGCGCGTCTTCCAGCGCGCATCGTCGGCGTCCCGCAGCGTGCAGAACTCCACGGGCCTGGGCGGCGCGGGTCGCTCGATCGTGCGCCTCGCCCTCGATCTGGCCTCCAGCCGGCTCGCCGACTGGCGAGTGCAGCGGGTGCTCCTCGTCGGAACAGGTGCCTACGCGGGTGCGAGCCTCGCGGCCCTGCGGGATCGCGGCGTGACGGATGTCGGCGTCTACTCCCCCTCCGGACGAGCGCATCGCTTCGGCACACGCGAGGGCGTCCGCCCCGTCACCGCAGACGATCTCGCCGCCGAGCTGGCGCAGGCCACGGTGATCGTCTCCTGCAGCACGGCGAACGGCTACGTCGTCACCTCCGACATGCTCGGATCCGCGCGCGACGGGTCGCCGCTGATGGTCATCGACCTGGGACTGCCGCGCAACGTCGAACCCGCTGTCGCGACCATCGCGGGCGTCGAGCTGCTCGACCTCGAGACCGTCCGACTGCATGCGCCTCTGCATGAGCTGACCGCAGCCCAAGACGCTCGCGAGCTGGTCGGCCGTGCCGCCGCCGCCTATTCCGCCGAGAGCACGGAGCACGAGGTGACCGCCGCCGTCGTAGGCTACCGGGCGCATGTGTTCGACCTTCTCGACACGGAGCTCGAGCGGCTGCGCGCCCGCGGCGAGAGCACCGAGGCCACCGAGCGGGCCATGCGCCATCTCGTGAGCGTCCTGGTGCACACACCGACCACCCGTGCCAAGCAGCTCGCCCGCGACGGACGGGCCGACGAGGCGGTCGCCGCGTTCTCGGCCCTGTTCGACATCGACGCACCGGCCGCCGATGCCCATCACGGCGTCGATGTGCACGGATTGGATCATCGCGGGATGGCGGATCCCGCCGCCTCCTGAGCTCTTGGAGTCCTGAATTCCGGCCCATCTCCTGAATTCGGGTGATCGAACGTCCGAATTCAGGCCCGACGGGCGTTCTCAGGCCGCGATTGGCGAAACCGGCCTGGATCCTTCCTTTCGGCCTGAGTTCAGGACCTCCGCAGTGCCCACCTCGTCAGTGCACGTACTCCAGCAGATCGGTTCCGATCGTCCGCATGGCGCCCAGAGCCTCGAGCCGGGTCGAGATGTCCTTGTCCGCGAACACCACGGTGACCGCGTAGGCGACCCCGGCGCGCGGTCCTCGGAGCACGCCCACCTCGCAGCGGATGCCGGTGTCGGTGCCGGTCTGGTTGAACAGGGTGAGGCTGTGATCGGAGCGAGTGTGGGCCAGCGGGTCGAGGCCGAAGGCGCTCGCCACGAGGGTGAGGTCCGCGCCGAGGGCCAGCCAATCGGCCACCTTGTAGCTCGTCGAGGCGTCGACCGCCTCCCCCCGGGCGATCCGCGCGAACAGCCAGGCGAGCTCCGCTGTCGAGCCAACGGAGAGCTGCGGGGCGTCATCGGGGCCCCGGCGCTCCCGGACCACATCGAGCAGCGCGGACTTGGTGATCCCGAGCGACTCGGCGCGCTGACGGACCGCGTCGAGGCCGACGCGTCGCAGCAGGATGTTGGTCGCCACGTTGTCACTCGTCGATCCGACGATGGCGGCGAGATCGGCGAGCGGCAAAGCGGGCACATGCAGGTGCTGCCAGACCCCGGCGCCGCCGATGAGGTCGGAGTCGGTGCGGTCGAGCACGTCGTAGCGCGACCATGAGCCGTCACTGAGCCGGGCCGCCACCTCGAGCAGGAGCAGCACCTTGCCGATGCCCGCCGTGGGCAGCACGATGTGGTCGTCCACCGAGAACAGCACCCGGCCGCTCAGCAGATCGACCGCCCGTGCTGAGACCTGCGATCCGTCGATGGCGAGCTGCGCGAGTGCGGCGAATCCGGCCGAGAAGTTCTCCGCCGCCTCCAGACCGCGATGCCGCGCGGCTGCGGCCTCCCGTTCACGCGCACGCCTGGTCCGCTCCCCCGCGGCCGTCACCGTTCGCTCGTCCGGCTCGTGCGGTCATGGATCCCCTGTCGACGATGCGCGGGCGTCATGACACGGACCATCGATGGCGAGCCGAAGCCGGCCGAGCTCACCAGATGCTGACGCGATCCTCCGGCGGCAGCCAGAGGGCGTCGGAGTCGGTCACCGTGAAGGCGTCGTAGAAGGCGTCGACGTTGCGGACGATCTGGTTGCAGCGGAACTCGCTCGGCGAATGCGGATCGATCGCAAGCAGGCGGATGACCTCGGCGTCGCGGGCCTTGAGCTGCCATGCCTGCGCCCAGGAGAGGAAGAACCGCTCAGCTCCGGTCAGGCCGTCGACCACGGGTGGCTCCTCACCGTGGAGCGAGAGCAGGTACGCCTTCCAGGCGATCCCGAGCCCGCCGAGGTCCCCGATGTTCTCGCCGATGGTGAGCGCGCCGTTCACGTGGTGATCCGGCGTCTGCAGCGGCGCGAGCGCGTCGTACTGCTTGATCAGCGAGGCCGTCCGGGTCTCGAAAGCGGCCCGGTCGTCGGCCGTCCACCAGTCGATGAGGCGGCCGTCGCCATCGAATCGCGAGCCCTGGTCGTCGAAGCCATGGCCGATCTCGTGACCGATCACCGCGCCGATCGCACCGTAGTTCGCTGCGGCATCACGGTCAGCCGTGAAGAAGGGGAACTGGAGGATCGCCGCGGGGAAGACGATCTCGTTGAAGCCCGGGTTGTAGTACGCGTTGATGGTCTGGGGCGTCATGAACCACTCGTCGCGATCCAGCGGTCTGCCGATCTTGCCGAGCTCGCGGGCGAACTCGAAGGCGGCCGTGCGGCGGACGTTGCCCACCAGGTCGGACGCGTCGGTCTCCAGCGACGAGTAGTCGCGCCACCTGACCGGATAGCCGATCTTCGGCGTGAACTTCTCCAGCTTCTCCAGCGCCTTGGCACGGGTGTCCTCGCCCATCCAGTCGATGGCGGCGATGGAGTCCCGGTAGGCGTCGACGAGATAGTCGACGAGCTCGTCCATGGCGACCTTGGCGCTCGGCGGGAAGTGACGGTCGACGTAGGTGCGGCCCACCGCCTCGCCCATGGAGCCTTCGACGAGCGAGACTCCGCGCTTCCAGCGCGCGCGCATCTCCGGCGTGCCCGTGAGGGTCTTGCCGTAGAAGTCGAAGTTGGCCTCGACGAACTCGGATGACAGGTAGGCCGCGGTGCCGCGGACGATCTGCCAGGACAGCCAGTCACGCCAGGCATCGAGGCGGTCCTCGACGAGCAGCGAGCCGAGCCCGGTGACGAAGCTGGGCTCGCGCACGACCACCTCGGCGAACGCGCCGTCGGGTCCGTCGACGCCTTCCAACCAGGTGCCGATCAGGGCGGCGTCTCCTGCCAGCGCCGCGAACTCGTCGACGGTGGCGAGGTTGTAGGTGGCCTGGCTGTCGCGGGTGCGCACGTTGTCCCAGTGCGCGGCGGCGAGCGCGGTCTCGAGGTCGAAGACCCGCTGCGCACGATCCGCGAGGTCGTCGAGCCCCGCAAGATCGAGCATGCGGGCGAGATGCAGCCGGTACGCCTCGCGGATCTGCGCGAAGGACTCCTCGCGGTAGTAGCTCTCATCCGGCAGGCCGAGTCCCGCCTGCTCGACGACGACGAGGTAGCGCTCGGGGTTTCCCGGATCATTGTCGACGTAGAGCTGGAAGAAGCCCGAGGTGCCCGTGCGTTCGAGGTTTCCGAGGGTGGCCAGCAGCGAGGGGATGGAGTCGACGGCGGCGGCCACCTCGAGTAGTCCGGCGATCGGGGCGGACCCGAGCTTCTCGACGGTCTCCTCGTCGATGAAGCTCGAGTAGAGGTCTCCGAACTTGCGCTCCTCGGTGCCCGGTTCTGAGTCCTGGGCTTCGATGATGATGTCGCGCACCGCACGCTCCGCCTCTTCGGCCAGCAGGTAGAAGGAGCCGTAGCGGGCCCGGTCGGCGGGGATCTCCGTGCGCTCGATCCACCTGCCGTTGACGTGCCGGAACAGATCGTCCTGCGGTCGGGTGGCGGGGTCGAGCTCGTCGAGCTCGATGCCGGAGGTCAGGGCGTCGGGTGCAGTGTCACTCACGATCCACCAGCCTATTCGGGACCATCGGGCGCTCACCCACCTGTCAGCGAACGTCCGGGCGCATGTGGCGCGACCAGTGACTTCGATCTCTGCTCGGAGCGCGGAGCGCCTGCATCCAGACACGCGGTGCAGGCGCGCGCGATCTTCGGCGTCCCATAGCGTTGACGGGTGACCACCGATGCCGCCGTCCTCCCCCGGAGCGAAGTGATCGGATGGCGCAACGCCATCTTCGTCGTCTTCGCCCTCGCCGGCTTCGCCGTGGCCAGCTGGCTGTCTCGGGTGCCCGCAGTGCGGGACGAGCTCGCCGTGTCGACGAGCGTGCTCGGCTTCGTCCTGCTGGGGCTCGCGGCCGGATCGATGGTCGGCCTCACCGCGTCGAGCGGTGTCATCGAGAGGCTCGGCGCCGCGCGCGGGCTGCTCGTCGCCGTCGCCGCCTCCGTCGCCGGTCTGCCCATCGCCGCCATCGGCTCCTCGGTCGGGAGCCCGGTGCTGACCTTCGCGGGCCTCGCCGTCTTCGGCTTCGGCAACGGGATGTGGGATGTCGCCATGAACATCTCGGGTGCCGCCAACGAGCGCGCCCTCGGCCGCTCGGTCATGCCGCTCTTCCACGCTGCATTCAGCCTCGGGACGGTGATCGGAGTGGGCGCGGGCTCCCTCGCCGAGGCACTCGCGGTTCCCGTGATCGTCCACGTGTCGATCGCGTCGGCGCTCATCCTGGTGGGCGCCCTCACGGCCACGCGCTGGTTCCGATCGGAGCGCACCGCCGAGACGCACGACGAGGTCCGCCCCGACTGGCGCGAGCGCCTCAAGGTGTGGGGCGAGCCGCGGACGCTGCTGATCGGCCTCCTCGTGCTCGGCATGGCCTTCGCCGAGGGCAGCGCCAACGACTGGCTGCCGCTCGCCATGGTGGACGGTCATGGACTGCAGAACGATCAGGGCGCCATCGTGCTCGGAGTCTTCCTCGCTGCCATGACCATCGGCCGGTTGGGAGGCGTGTTCCTGCTCGACCGGTTCGGGAGGGTTCCGGTGCTGCGCACCGCCGCCGCATTCGCGGTGGTCGGCCTGGCGCTGGTGATCTTCGGGCCGACGCCCGCCGTCGCCATTATCGGCTCGGTGATCTGGGGGCTCGGCGCATCGCTGGGCTTCCCGGTCGGCATGTCCGCGGCCGCCGACGATGCGCGGATGGCGAGTGCTCGCGTCAGTGTGGTGGCGACGATCGGCTACCTCGCCTTCCTCGGTGGTCCTCCGCTCATCGGCATCCTCGGCGATCAGGTGGGACTGCTGCGCGCGCTGCTGGTCGTGGTCGTCCTCGTGGTGATCTCGGGACTGGTGACGGGCGCGGCCCGCGAGCCGAAGCCCGCGGTGCCGAAGGCCTGATCGCCCGGTCGGCCGCACCGGCTGCCTTGCGGCCTCCGCTCCTCCGGGGTGGCTAGCATCGTCGGGTGCGTCTTGTCGTTGCCCACTGCTCCGTCGATTACGCCGGAAGGCTCAGCGCACATCTGCCGCTCGCGCCACGCGTGCTCATGCTCAAGGCGGACGGGAGCGTGCTCATCCACTCCGATGGCGGCTCCTACAAGCCCCTCAACTGGATGAGCCCGCCCTGCTCGGTGAGCGTCTCCCAGCCCGACGAGCACGAGGCGGCGGGTGGCGTCACGGAGCTGTGGACCGTGCGGCACGCGAAGACCGACGATGTGCTCGTTGTGTCGCTGCACGAGATCCTCCACGACTCGGCTCATGAGCTCGGCATCGATCCCGGCCTGATCAAGGACGGCGTGGAGGCCGATCTGCAGGAGCTGCTGGCGGAGCAGATCGAGGTGCTCGGCGAGGGACACACTCTGGTCCGCCGCGAGTACATGACGGCGATCGGCCCGGTGGACATCCTCGCCCGCGATGCGAATGGACGATCGGTGGCGGTCGAGATCAAGCGCCGCGGCGGCGTGGACGGCGTCGAGCAGCTCACCCGGTACCTCGAGCTGATGAACCGCGATCCGCACATCGCTCCGGTCACGGGCGTCTTCGCCGCGCAGGAGATCAAGCCGCAGGCCCGCACCCTCGCGCAGGACCGCGGCATCCGCTGCGTCGTGCTCGACTACGACGCCATGCGCGGCATGGACGACGTGCACGCCCGCCTCTTCTGACCCGCACCCTGTTCCCGCCGCTTCCACCGATCAGGGGATTCTGCACGGATCAGGAGATTGCTGGATGAAAGGGGCGCTGGACGCCCGTTGCGGTCCGATTTCGGGGGCAATCCCCTGATCCGTGCAATCATCGGTCCCTCAGACTGGGCGTCGATCAGGCGATTTGCGCTCCCCTAGGCTGATTGCATGACCGCCTGGAGCTGCGTGCTCTTCGACCTCGACGGCACGATCACGGATTCGGCCGCTGGGATCACCGCCACGCTCGCGCATACCCTCGAGGTGATGCAGCGCCCCGTGCCGTCACCGGCCGAGCTGCTCGCCTTCGTCGGCCCGCCGATCCTCGACGGCTTCGCGGCGCTCGGACTCGATCCCGCGCAGAGCCGAGAGGCCCTGGCCATCTACCGCGAGCGCTATCACGAGCGCGGCGCCTTCGACAGCTCGGTGTACCCCGGCATCGAGGAAGCCATGCGCGCCATCGCCGCGACCGGTGTGCCGCTCGCGCTGGCGACCTCCAAGCCCGAGACGCAGGCGCGCAGGATCCTCGACCACTTCGGACTCGACGACCTCTTCACCTTCATCGGCGGCGCATCGGACGACGAGGCGCGCAGCGAGAAGGCGGACGTCGTCTCTTACGTGCTCGACAACCTCATCGCGCTCGAGGTCGACGTATCGAACCCCGTGATGATCGGTGACCGCGAGCACGACGTGCACGGGGCGGCGGCCAACGGCATCCCCACGATCTTCGTCGAGTGGGGCTATGGCTCCGACATCGAGAAGGTCGGCTCGATCGCCGTGGCCGACACCCCATCGGATCTGCCCGTCTTCATCTCGCGCGGCACCCCCGAGCCGCCGGTGGCGAACGCCGCCATCTGACCCCGGCGAACCGTCGAGGTGACCCCAACGGCTGGCTTGATCGGATCGAGTCAGCCATCCGAGTCACCTCGGACTCCGCGCCGGCCCGTTCAGGAGCGGACGAGGCGCGCGATCGCCTGCGATGCCTCGCGCAGCTTCTCCTCGGCGACCTCGCCGCCCACGGTCGCCGCTTCGGCCACGCAGTGCGCGAGATGGTCGTCGAGCAGGGCCAGGGCGACGCTCTCCAGCGCCTTCGTGGCCGCGGCGACCTGGGTCAGCACGTCGATGCAGTAGGTGTCCTGCTCGACCATCCGTGCGATGCCGCGCACCTGGCCCTCGGCGCGGCCGAGTCGGCGGAGCACGTCGTCCTTGTTTCCCATGTAGCCGATCACCTGAGCAGGGTACCCCCGGGGGGTAGCGCCAGCGTCGAGAGTGCATGTCTTGGCGCGCCGGTGGAGCCGTCGCCGTGAGCATCCGAGAGCGGCGGGACTGTAACACCTGTGTGAATCTTGATCGAGCCGTGGGTCGATGCGCCCAGCACCTGCCACGCTGAACGGATGACCGCCTTCACCGTCGAGTCGAAGGTCTCCCGTGGCCCCGACCGGATCGAGCCCCACGTCGTCGTCCTGTTCGGCGCCACCGGAGACCTCGCGAAACGCAAGCTCCTGCCGGGGATGTTCCACCTGGCGCTCTCCTCCCTCGCACCGGCCATCGAGATCGTCGGGACCTCTCTGGAGGAGATCAGCTCCGAGGAGTTCCGCGAGCTCGCCCACTCCGCCTGCGACGAGTTCAGCCGACTGCCGCTGACGGAGGAGCAGTGGGAGTTCTTCGCCTCGAAGATCCACTACGTCTCCCAGGCGGCCGGTCCCGAGGCGCTGGCGACGGCGGTGCGCGCAGCGCAGCAGCGGCTGGGCGAGGGAGCGCGCCTGCTGCACTACACGAGCGTCCCGCCCAAGGCCGCGCTGGCCGTCGTCCACATGCTGGAGAAGGCGGATCTGGTCGCGAACTCGCGGATCATCATGGAGAAGCCGTTCGGCACCGATCTCGCGAGCGCGGTCGCGCTCAACGCAGAGCTCCACGAGACGTTCGACGAGAGCCAGATCTTCCGGATCGACCACTTCCTCGGCAAGGAGCCCGCGCAGAACATCCTCGCCATCCGCTTCGCGAACGGCCTGTTCGAGCCGATCTGGAACCGCAACTTCATCGATCACGTGCAGATCGACATCCCCGAGACCCTCGGCCTCGATCGCCGAGCGGCCTTCTACGAGTCGACGGGCGCCTACAAGGACATGGTCGTCACGCACCTGTTCCAGGTGCTCGCCTTCATGGCCATGGAGGCGCCGACCGCCCTGGAGCCCCGCGCGATCAGCGAGGAGAAGAACAAGGTCTTCCGCTCCATGCTGCCGATCGATCCCGCCAAGGTGGTCCGCGGTCAGTACATCGGCTACAAGGACGAGCCGGGGGTCTCCCCCGACAGCGACACCGAGACGTTCATCGCGCTGCAGTGCGAGATCGACAACTGGCGCTGGGCCGGAGTGCCGTTCTACCTGCGCACCGGGAAGCGACTCGCGGAGGGGCAGCGGATCATCTCGATCGCGTTCAAGGAACCCCCGAAGAGCATGTTCCCGATCGGGTCGGGCCTCGGCGTCAAGGGCCCCGACCACCTGACCTTCGACCTCGCCGACGCGGCCAAGATGTCGCTGTCGTTCTACGGCAAGCGCCCGGGACCCGGCATGAAGCTCGACAAGATCAGCATGCAGTTCGCGATGCAGGAGACCGACAACGCGGGCGACATCCTCGAGGCGTACGAGCGGCTCATCCTCGACGCGATGAAGGGCGACCGGACGCTGTTCACGACGTCGGAGGGCATCGAGCGGCTCTGGGAGGTGTCGGAGGCGCTGATCGAGGATCCGCCTCCCGTCCGCACCTACGCCCAGGGCTCGTGGGGTCCGAACGCCATCCACCAGCTGGTGGCGCCGAACGCGTGGCGGCTGCCCTTCGAGCGCGCCTGGCGCGAGAAGAAGAACCCGCAGGTTCCGTAGGCGCCCGTTCCTCCTTCGGGCACACGCACATCGTCCGGGCACACCCTTGAGGGTGTGCCCGGACGATTTCGATGTGCCGCGGGTAGCGACTAGGCGGGCTGCTCCTCGCGGTGCGGGAGCTTCCATCCCGGACGCACGTAGTGGCAGGTGTAGCCGTAGGGGTTCTTCTCCAGGTAGTCCTGGTGCTCCTCCTCGGCCTCCCAGAACGCGCCGGCCGGCTCGACCTCGGTGACGACCTTGCCCGGCCAGATGCCGGACGCGTCGACGTCGGCGATAGTGTCCAGGGCGACCTGCTTCTGCGCCTCAGACGTGAAGAAGATGGCCGAGCGGTAGCTGGATCCGACGTCGTTTCCCTGGCGGTCCTTGGTCGACGGATCGTGGATCTGGAAGAAGAACTCCAGGATGTCGCGGTAGCTGATCACGTCGGGGTCGAACACCACCTCGACCGCCTCGGCGTGGCCGCCATGGCTGCGGTAAGTGGCGTTGTCCTCCCAGCCGCCGGAGTAGCCGACGCGGGACGAGATCACTCCGGGACGTCGGCGCAGCAGCTGCTGCGCTCCCCAGAAGCAGCCGCCGGCGAGGATCGCGGTCTCGGTCGTCATCGTGCGTTCTCCTCGGTGTCGGTCGCGGTGTCGGTCGCGGTGCCGCCGAACAGGGCGCGGTAGTCGCCGTAGCCCTGGCTCTCGAGCTGGCCGACGGGGATGAAGCGAAGGGCGGCGGAGTTGATGCAGTAGCGCAATCCTCCGGCCTCGACGGGGCCGTCGTCGAAGACGTGTCCGAGGTGGCTGTCGGCGTTGGTGGAGCGCACCTCGACGCGACGCATCCCGTAGGTGTTGTCCTCGTGCCGGATCACGTTCGCCGAGTCGATCGGCTGCGTGAAGCTCGGCCAGCCGGAGCGGCTGTCGTACTTGTCGGTCGAGGAGAAGAGCGGCTCTCCCGAGACGATGTCGACGTAGATGCCGTCATCGTGGTTGTCCCAGAACTCACCGGTGAAGGCGGGCTCGGTGGCCGACTGCTGGGTCACCGCGAACTGCTCGCGAGTCAGGGCGGCGACCGCCTCAGGGCTCTTCGCGTACTTCGTCGCGGTCTTGCTGGACTGGGTGGTCATGGTGTGTCCTTCTGTCTCATGTCGCTGGCTGCGACATCGGGGCTTCTGGCCTCAGTAGATAGAACCGCGGGAACCTGGAGTTAGTTCCCCGTCGGCAGGGAACTTGCTGTGCGCATCGTGGCCATCCTGCTGCACCGAGCGAGAGGATGGAGCATGCCTCTTCCCGCTCGCCTCGCCGCGCTCGCACAGCAGCACGGCATCGCCACCTCCTTCGACGACTGGCGAGGGCGCTCGACGGAGGCGTCGGAATCGACGGTCACGGCGATCCTTGCCGCGATGGGGATCACCGAGTCGAGCGACCCGGGTCCCGTGCCGTCGGGCACTGCCTCCGTCGTGAGCGATCCCCACGCCTACCTCGGTGTGCCCGAGTCGCTCGGCGACGGCCCGGCCTGGGGGTTCGCCGTCCAGCTCTACAGCGTCCGGTCCCGCCGGTCGTGGGGCGTCGGCGACCTCGGCGACCTCGCGACGCTCGCCCGCTGGTCGGCTGAGCTGGGCGCCGACTACATCCTCATCAACCCGCTGCACGCGGCCGAACCGGTCGCGCCGCTGCAGCCTTCGCCCTATCTGCCCTCCTCTCGGCGATTCTGGAATCCGCTCTACATCCGCGTGGAGGACGTGCCGGAGTTCGCGCAGGTCGACGCCGAGGAGCAGGCCGTGATCGAGGCGCTGGCCGCCTCGGTCCACGACGAGCTCGACGGCGCTGAGCTGATCGACCGCGACACATCGTGGAACGCCAAGCGGGCAGCACTCGAACTGCTCCACCGTGCCCCCCGGAATGCGGAACGGGACGCGGCGTACTCCGCATTCCGCGAGCTGCACGGCGACGCACTCACCGGCTTCGCCACCTGGAACGCCCTCGCGGTCGGGCACGGCGTCGACTCGCGGCTCTGGCCCGAGGAGCTGCGCGATCCGGCGAGCGCCGCCGTCGCGGAGTTCGCGACCGGACATCCCACGGAGATCGACTTCGAGATGTGGCTGCAGTGGGTGCTCGACGAGCAGCTCGAGTCCGTCCAGGCCACGGCGAAGGCCGCCGGGATGAGCATCGGGATCATGCACGACCTCGCCGTCGGGGTGCACCCGGGCGGCGCCGACGCCTGGCGCAACCGCTCCGTCTACGCGGGGGGCGTGCGCGTCGGTGCCCCGCCGGACGCCTACAACCAGATCGGCCAGGACTGGCAGCAGCCTCCCTGGCGTCCCGATCGTCTCGCCGAGCGCGATTACGCGCCCTTCCGCGACCTGATCCGCAACGTGCTGCGCCATGCGGGCGGAGTCCGGATCGATCACATCATCGGACTGTTCCGCCTCTGGTGGATCCCCGAGGGCGCGTCCCCTGCGGAGGGGACCTACGTGCGCTACGACCACGAGGCCTTCATCGGCATCCTGATCGAGGAGGCGCGGCGGGTCGGCGCCGTCATCGTGGGCGAGGACCTCGGCGTGGTGGAGCCCAGCGCCCGCGTCTACCTGAAGGAGCACGGCATCCTCGGCACGTCGATCCTCTGGTTCGAACGCGGACAGGACGGCGAGCCGCTGCCCGCCGAGCAATGGCGGGAGCTGTGCCTCGCGTCTGCGACGACCCACGATCTGCCTCCCAACGCCGGCTACCTCGAAGGCGTGCACGTCGAGCTGCGTGACCGGCTCGGCCTGCTCGAGCGCCCGGTGCAGGAGGAGCGAGAGGCGGACGAGCAGGATCGGTCCAGCTGGCTGGCGGAGCTGCGCCGCCGGGACCTCCTGGCGGGCGAGGCGACCGTCGAGGACACGGTCACCGCGCTGCACCGCTATCTGAGGCTTGCACCCTCGCGGCTGCTCAATGTCGCACTCACCGATGCGGTGGGCGACCGGCGCACGCAGAACCAGCCGGGAACGGATGAGAGCCAGTATCCGAACTGGCAGATCCCGCTGTCGGGACCGGATGGGAAGCCGCTGCTGCTCGAAGACGTCCTGGTATCGGATCGCGCGCAGGCATTGGCGGCGGCGATCGACGGTCGCTGAACCGTCGGAGACCTGGCAGAGATCCCGCCCAGACTGCTCTATTCGGAGTGATCGGGCAGTGCCGCGAAGACCAGCGACGCCGCCGACCTGCCGCGGAGCACGACGATCATCAGCTCGTTGGTGAGGCGCTTCCGTGAGCGAGACACCCTTCCCCGGAACAGGCCCGGCGTCTGTGGATCAGTACGCAGGATGTGGCCGTCGACCCACACCTCGGTCGAGTCGGCGACAGCCTCGGCGCTGACCTCCACCTGCCAGAACCGATCCGTCGGCGACACCGTCACCACGATCGAATCCATCGCCCCGTCGCCGGCCGTCGGGTCGACGCGCGCGGCTCCGTCCCTGGTCTCGATCTGATTGCTCGGCAGGGTCGGCGTCAGGAAGGCGGGCTGTCGCCTCCGCGTCGCTGCCTCGTACGCCGAGGCGTGATCGATCAGCGCGTCGTCGCTGTAGGCGGCGCCGGCGAAGGTGAGACCCACCGGCATCTGGATGTCGCCCATGAAGCCCATCGGCACGGTCACTGTCGGGATGCCGAGGTGTCGGATCACCCGGTTGCCGTTGGAGTAGACGACTCCATTGCGCGATGCTGCCTCCAGGCTCTCCGGCCGGGTGAACAGATCGACTCGACCCACATCGCCGGCCGCAGGGAAGACGACCAGGTCGAGCTTCAGCGCCGCCATCCAGTCCTCGAAGTCCTCGCGCCGTGCCTGCTCGAGTCCACGAAGCAGCTGGGCGATCCCGGGCACCTCGTCGAAGCTCGCCGGCAGGCCCTGCTTGACCAGCTCGGCCAGCCGCTGCCAGTCGAATCCGCCGCGCGCCCGTGTGATCCAGACCGGCACGGGAGCGTCGTCGACCGGGAAGACGGTATCGCCGTCGACGTCGGCCCAGCTGTTCAGCTCGGGGTCCGCGTTGTCGCGCAGGAACGCGTCGAGCGCCATCGCGGTGATCGGCCCGCCCTCGACCGCGCGCCAGTTCGCGGGCACCAGTCCGCGTGCCGCAAGGCCCTGCGAATCGGGGCGGTCCTCTTCGTAGTTGGACACGACCGGGAAGTCGACCTCGATGACCTCGGCGCCGAGTGCGCGCAGATCCTCGGCCGCGCGATCCCAGAGCGCGCGTACCGACGGGCGGATGGCGGGCGGGTCCAGGGGGACGGGATCCTCGCCGATGTAGAGGCGGGGCACCCCGATGCGGAGTCCGTCGAGGCGATCGGGGCGCGGGCGGGCGATGGGCGCAGGCAGCACGGACTCCGGCGTCGGCAGCTCCACGGTGCTCTGCTGGCGCCAGAAGTCACCGCGGGAGTCCTCGTCGGTGACGGCCAGCACGTCGAGCACGCGCAGCAGGTCCGAGACCGTGCGGGTGTGCGGCACCACGACGTCGCAGGTCGGGCGGAGCGGCCAGTTGCCACGGATCGAGAGCACCCCGCGCGAGGGCGTATAGGCGACGAGGCTGTTGTTGGAGGCGGGCGCGCGACCGGAGGACACCGTCTCCTCTGCCATGCCGAAGGCGCACATGCTCGCCGCGGTGGCCGTGCCGGATCCGTTCGACGAGCCCGATCCCCACGCCGCAGTCAGGAACTGCGGGTGGTACGGGCTGCGGGCGTAGTCGTAGACACCGGGCTGCATGCCGCCGGCTGCCATGGGCGGCATATTGGTCTTGCCGAGCAGCACGGCTCCGGCCGCCCGGAGCTGCGCGACGGAGGCCGCATCCTCGTTCGCGACGAGGTCGGCGAGCGCCGGACTCCCGGAGGCGACCGTCAGGCCCTTCACCTTGTAGCTGTCCTTCACCGTGAACGGCACGCCCTCGAGCGGCCCCGCCGTTCCCGCTCGACGCCGGGCATCGGATGCTGCCGCCTGCTCGAGACAGGTCGGATCGAGCACCGCGATCGCGTGCAGGCAGAGGCCGGTGCGGTCGTAGTACGCGATGCGGTTGAGATAGGCGCAGACGAGCTCGACGCTCGTGACTGCGCCGGACTCCATCGCGGCGAGCATCTCGGCGATGCCCAGCTCGACGACATCGATCCGATTTCCCGCCGGGTTCGCTGCTGCATCCACGGTGTCCGCCTTTCCGTCGCGCTCATCCTTTCAGCACGATGTTCCGGCGGGTGTTCGGCAGCGTGTTCGGACGACGCCGGGGCCGTTAACGGGCGAAGCACCGCAGACCCGAACCGGTCTGCGGTGCTTCGACGCTGGTGCGCGAGGGGGGAGTTGAACCCCCACGCCCTCACGGGCACACGGACCTGAACCGTGCGCGTCTGCCTATTCCGCCACTCGCGCTCACCACGACGCTCTCGCGCCGACGAGCGAGATTACCACAGCGTCCAGGCTCCTCTTCGAAGCGGGCATCCAGTCCGCTGCGCGCATGACGGCCACCTTTCCTACCGTCGGCCCGGTATACAAACCTGGCCGACAGTAGGAAGGGTGGCCGGGGCGGGCGGAAAGGTGGCCAACGGTAGGAAAGGTGGCCGAGCCGACCGCAGGCGGCGGGCCGACGGCGCTCATCCGGGAGGATGAACCTGCGGCTCAATGGGACGGTCGGGGCGAGGCAGAACGGCTCTCAAAGGGTCGCGGGCTAACATTCCCTGAGGCAAGGCGCGGAGTCCCGCGCGCGCTCGACCGGAAGGCCGCGGACCCGTGGGCATACTCGACAACTTCGAAAGAGGTCTCGAGCGCGCGGTGAACGGCGTCTTCGCCAAGACGTTCCGCTCCGGTCTGCAGCCCATCGAGATCACCTCGGCACTGCGCCGCGAGCTCGACACCCATGCCGCAGTGGTGAGTCGGGATCGCATCCTCGCGCCGAACCGGTTCGTCGTGCATCTCGCGCCCGCAGACTTCGATCGGATGGACGGACTCGGTCCGGATCTGCTCGACGAGCTGACGGCACTGGTCAAACAGCACGCCGCTGCTCAGGGCTACCAGTTCGCCGGTCCCATCAGCATCGACCTGCAGGCGGATCCCCACATCACGGACGGCCTCATCCAGGTCGACTCCGGCAATCTCCGCGGCAAGTCCATCGAGTGGACCCCGGTGCTCGAGATCGCCGGGACGCGCTATCCGCTCGCCAAGGGGCGCACCATCATCGGCCGCGGCTCGGACGCCGACATCACGATCGCCGACACCGGCACGAGCCGCAAACACGTGGAAGTGCTCTGGGATGGGAGCCGCGCCCAGATCAACGACCTCGGCAGCACGAACGGCTCGTCGGTCGACGGACAGAAGGTGACCAAGGCGCTCCTCGCCCCCGACTCGGTCATGCAGATCGGCCGGACCCAGATCACCTTCCGGCTGGTGCCGCAGTCGGCGGACAGCGTCGCGAAGGCCCGTCCGGCCGCGCCCCGGGCTGCGCCACAGGCCGATCAGCCTCCCGCACGTCGGGCACCTCGCGCTGCGGAGCGCCCCGCTCGCCCATCGACGCGCTCGCCCATGCAGTGGCCGGCGGCGGCCGGGGAGTCGTTCCCGGACGATGAGCCGCCCGACGACCCGTTCGCCGAGCTCGGCCTCGACGACTCCGGCAGCTGGCGATGAGCGAGCTCACCCTCCTGATCCTGCGTTTCGGATTCCTCGCGCTGCTCTGGGCCTTCGTCTTCGGCATCGTCTATGCGCTGCGCTCCGACCTGTTCGGCGCACGCGTGCGTCGACTGCAGGATGCGGCACCCGCCGGCCCGACCGGACTGAGCGGTCCGGGCCTCGGGACAGGCCCCGGACCGGTGGTCGCGCCCGCCCTCTCCCCCACGTTCGCGGACGCTCCCCCGGCGGTGCAGTCGCTGCCGACCGGCAACCCCGTGCTGCTCCAGCAGGGCAGGCCGATGGCGACCACAGGATCGGCCATGCGGCTCGTCATCACCTCGGGTCCGAAAGCCGGAACCGAGATCCCTCTGGGCTCCGAGCCGCTCACCATCGGCAGGTCCAGCGAGTCGGGACTGCAGATCCGCGACGACTACACCTCCACCCACCACGCCCGCCTCCTGCTCTGGGGCGACGAATGGGTCATCCAGGACCTCGACTCCACGAACGGCACGTTCCTCGACGGCGCGCGAGTGACCGTTCCCACCCAGATTCCGATCAACACGCCTCTCAAGGTCGGCGCCACGACGTTCGAGCTGCGACGGTAGGCGCAATGGCGCAGTTCACCGTGGGAGCAGCCGCCTCCCATGTCGGCAAGGTCCGATCCAACAACCAGGACTCCGGGTACGCCGGCGGCCAGCTCTTCGTCGTCGCCGACGGCATGGGTGGCCACGCGGGCGGCGACATCGCCTCCGCCATCGCCGTCACGCGGATCGCCGAGACGGACGCCCAGTACTTCGCGACCGCCTCCGATGCCGAGATGGCCCTGCAGTCCGCGCTCGTAGCGGCCAACCAGCTCCTGGCCGAGACCGTCTTCGAGCACCCCGAGCTGACCGGCATGGGCACGACGGTCTCCGCCTTCATCCGGGTCGGCGACCAGATCGCGATGGCGCACATCGGCGACTCGCGGATCTACCTGCTGCGCGGCACCGAGCTCACCCAGATCACGATCGACCACACATTCGTGCAGCGGCTGGTCGACAGCGGGCGGATCACGCCGGAAGAGGCGACCACCCATCCCCGGCGGTCCGTATTAATGAGGGTGCTCGGCGACATCGACGCAGCTCCCGAAATCGACACAGGCATCATGACCACGAGTGCGGGCGACCGGTGGATGATCTGCTCCGATGGGCTGAGCAGCTATGTCGGCGAAGACCGCATCCGCTCGATCATGGGCGACAACACGCCTCCCGCCGATGTCGCCGACCGCCTCATCAAGGAGGCCCTCGAGCACGGCGCTCCGGACAACGTCACGGTCATCGTGGTCGACATCGACCCGTTCGGCGGGGACGCCGCTCAGCCGGGCATTGCGACCACCGTCGGCTCGGCGGCCGCGCCCCTCGAGTTCGAGGGCGATGCCGGCAAGCGGGGCAAGCTGCCGAACATGATCCTGCACCCGATCAAATCGACGGTCGTCGCGCGGGATTCGCACTTCGAGCCGGAGACCGAGGACTACCTCGACGCGCTCATCGCCGAGGACCGGCGACGCTCGCGCACCCGCCGGGTGACCTGGCTCGTGGTGATCGGAGCCATCGTGCTGGCGATCGTGATCGCCGCGGTGATCGGCTACAACTGGACGCAGAGTCGCTTCTACGTCGGCTCGAACGCGGGCCACGTCGCCATCTACAAGGGCGTGCAGCAGAGCATCGGCCCCATCCAGCTGTCCTCCGTCTTCCAGGACACCGATCTGTCCGTGTCGGAGCTCGGGTCGTATGACCGGACACGGGTGGAGAGCACGATCAGCGCAGGCAGCGTCAACGACGCGTTCGCCATCGTGACCAGCCTCGAGTCCCGCGCGAGCAGCGGATCGAACGCGGGGTCAGGATCCTCGGCCGGCACGTCGGCCGGCACCTCACCCAGCGCCTCTCCCACCGCGACGTCGAGCGCGGGAACGGGGACCGCGGCCGGCACGGAGCCGGCTCAGTGAGCTCCGGCACGCTGTCGGATGCGCGCTCGCCGCGCTCCGAGCGGGTGCGCACCATGCGCCTGCCCCGCAGACTGCGCAACATCGAGTTCCTGCTGCTGGTGGCGGTGTGGCTGATCAACCTCGCGGCCATCGCTCTCGTGCAGCTCGGCGCGCTCGGTGCGACGGAGCCGACGATGCTCGGCCTCACCCTGCTGGTGTCGGGTCTCACCTTCGTGATGCACCTCGAGCTGCGGGTGATCGCGCGCGAGGCCGATCCGTTCATCCTGCCGATCGCGACCCTGCTCAACGGGATCGGCATCGCCGGCATCTACCGGGTCGACATCGCCTATGGGGATTCCGGCTGGGAGTCCGCCGCGGTCCGACAGGTCGTCTGGACCGCGCTGGCGATCATCATCGCGATCCTCGGCCTCGTCTTCGTCCGCAATCACCGCGTGCTGCAGCGCTACACGTATCTGGCGATGCTCGTCGGGGTCGTCCTGCTTCTGCTGCCCATGCTCCCGGGCATCGGCCTCACCATCAACGGCGCGCGGGTGTGGATCGGCGTCGGCCCGTTCACCTTCCAGCCCGGCGAGATCGCGAAGATCGCCCTCGCCGTCTTCTTCGCCGGATACCTGGTCACTCGTCGTGACTCGCTCTCGATGGTCGGGCGCAAGTTCCTGGGCTTGAAACTGCCGCGCATCCGCGATTTGGGCCCGATCCTGGTCATCTGGGCGCTCGCCATGTCGGTCATCGTCTTCCAGCGCGACCTCGGCACCGCCCTGCTCTACTTCGGCCTCTTCCTCGTGATGCTCTACGTCGCGACCGGGCGGTTCAGCTGGGTGCTGATCGGCCTGCTCCTGTTCGGCGGCGGCGCATTCGTCGCCGGACGAACACTCGAGTACGTCGGCGGACGACTCAACAACTGGCTCGACGCCTTCGACCCGGTCAGCTATGACACGCCCGGCGGGTCGTATCAGCTCGTCCAGGGCCTCTTCGGACTGGCGCACGGCGGCCTCATCGGCACGGGGCTCGGCCAGGGGATGCCTGAGCAGACGCCCGTCGCGCAGAGCGACTACATCATCGCCACCCTCGGCGAGGAGCTGGGGCTCACGGGCGTCTTCGCGATCCTGGCGCTCTACCTGCTCTTCGTCTCCCGCGGATTCCGGATCGGCTTCGCCGGGCAGGACGACTTCGGCAAGCTGCTCGCGGTCGGCCTCTCGTTCGTCGTCGCCCTCCAGTGCTTCGTCGTCATCGGCGGCGTGACCCGGGTGATCCCACTCACCGGCCTGACCACCCCGTTCCTCGCTTCGGGCGGATCGTCGCTCGTGGCGAACTGGATCATCGCCGCCCTGCTGCTGCGCATCTCCGACTCGGTCCGCAGTCAACCGAGGCTCGTCGTATGAGCGCCACGAAGCTGGATTCGCGACATCACCCGACTCATATGAATGGAACGGCATGAACAGGGAGCTGAAGCGGGTCAGCGTGCTCGTCGTGCTGATGTTCGTCGCGCTCTTCGTGTCGACGTCGATCATCCAGGTGTTCCAGGCCGACAACCTCTCGGCCGACCCGCGCAACGCGCGCACGCTCTACGACGGCTACGACGTACAGCGCGGGTCCATCCTGGTCGCCGGGCAGCCCGTCGCCGAGTCCGTGGCCTCCGACGACCGCTACAAGTACCAGCGCACCTACTCGAACGGCGAGCTCTACGCGGCGGTCACGGGGTACTTCGCGATCGGCGGCGCCCCGACCGGCATCGAGGGCGCACTCAACTCCGACCTCAGCGGAACGGCCGGCTCCCAGTTCCTCGACCGGATCAGCCGCATCGTGACCGGTGAGGCCCCGCGGGGCGACTCCGTCGAGCTCACCATCGACCCTGTGGTGCAGCAGGCCGCATGGGACGCGCTCGGCGATCTGCAGGGCGCGGTCGTGGCGGTCGACCCGAAGACCGGCGCCATCCTCGCCATGGTCTCGAAGCCGTCGTTCGACCCCAACCCGATCGCGAGCCACGATTCCGATGCCTCCGACGCCGCGTACTCGGGCCTGCTCGACGATCCCAGCCAGCCGCTGCAGAACCGGGCGATCGAGGGCGACCTCAATCCGCCCGGCTCCGTGTTCAAGCTCGTGGTCAGTTCAGCGGCGCTCAACGGCGGCAAGTACACGCCGGACAGCGAGTTCCCGAATCCGTCGACCTACCAGCTGCCCGGCACGGACACGTTCATCAACAACTCAGAAGGCGGCAGCTGCGGAGGCGGCGATACCGCCACCATCGCCACCGCGCTGCGGCTGTCCTGCAACATCCCCTTCGCCGAGCTGGGCGGAGCACTCGGCGAGGACACGATCGCCGCCATGGCCTCGGCCTACGGCTTCGGCCAGGACGTGTCGATCCCGATGTCCGTCACGCCCAGCACCTACCCGGCCGGCCTGGATGCGGGACAGCTGGCGCTGTCGTCCTTCGGCCAGTACGAGGACCGCGTCACCCCGATGCAGATGGCGATGGTGTCGGCCGGCATCGCCAACGGAGGAGTCGTCATGCAGCCCAACCTCGTGAAGCAGGTGCTCGCACCCGACCTCACCGTGCGCTCGACCTTCACGCCGACGGAGTTCTCGCGGCCGATCTCAGATAACACCTCTGCAACACTCACCCAGATGATGGTCAATGGTGTCGAGAACGGCGCGGCCAGCAATGCAAGAATAGACGGGGTCAGCGTTGCCGGGAAGACGGGGACAGCGGAGAACGGTGGGGATGATCCCTACACGCTCTGGTTCACCGGTTTCGCTCCAGCGGATGATCCGCAAGTCGCCATAGCGGTCGTGGTCGAAAACGGGGGAGGGCTCGGTCAAGACGGGTTCGGGAACCTGGTCGCCGCGCCCATCGCCAAGCAGGTAATTGAGGCGGTACTGAACAGATGAGGCCGACAGCGGGTCTGACCTTCGGGGGTCGCTACCAGCTCCAATCCCGCGTCGCCATCGGCGGCATGGGCGAGGTGTGGGAGGCCACCGACCTCGTCATCGGGCGCACCGTCGCCATCAAGATCCTCAAGGACGAGTACCTCGGCGACCCCGGGTTCCTCGAGAGGTTCCGGGCCGAGGCCCGTCACGCGGCGCTGGTCAATCACGAGGGCATCGCCAACGTCTTCGACTACGGAGAAGAGGACGGCTCGGCCTTCCTCGTCATGGAGCTCGTGCCAGGTGAGGCGCTCTCGTCCGTGCTCGAGCGCGAGCACATGCTGAGCACCGATCGTGTGCTCGACATCGTGGCCCAGACCGCATCGGCACTGCAGGCCGCGCACGCCGCCGGCCTGGTGCACCGCGACATCAAGCCGGGCAACCTGCTGATCACTCCTGACGGTCGCGTCAAGATCACCGACTTCGGCATCGCCCGGATCGCGGACCAGGTTCCGCTGACCGCCACCGGCCAGGTCATGGGCACGGTGCAGTACCTGTCCCCGGAGCAGGCCAGCGGTCACCCCGCGAGCCCCGCCACGGACATCTACTCCCTCGGGATCGTCGCCTACGAGGCCCTCGCCGGCCGTCGGCCGTTCTCCGGCGAATCGCAGGTCGCGATCGCGATGGCGCAGATCAACGAGACTCCGCCCGACCTCCCGGTGACGGTCGCCGAGCCCGTCAAGCAGCTCGTGCTGGCCAGCATCGCCAAGAGCCCCTCCGACCGGCCGTCCTCCGCCGCGAACCTCGCCCGCGCGGCGACCGCCCTTCGTCGCGGAGATCTGCAGGCCGCGGCCGCGGCAGTGCCGGGCGTGCTGCCGTACAACCCCACCTTCACGCAGGCGATGTCGAACCCCGACGCCGCCACCCAGCTGTTCAATCCCGCGGGCAGCACCACCCAGGCGACCACCCTTCTCGCGGCAGGTGCGGCAGCCCAGACGGGGATGACGGGCCAGCTCACCACGAGCGGCGTCCCCATCCGCCGGGAGGATCAGAAGTCCGACCGGCGCAGCCCGTGGACCTGGCCGCTCATCGGGCTGATCATCCTCCTGGTGATCATCGTGGTGGCGACGATCTTCCTGCTCGTCAACCGCGACGGCAACGCCACCCCCGCGACATCGCCCGCGGTCAGCACCCCCGCCGTCACGCCCAGCACCTCCGCGACCCCATCCGCCGCACCGAGCGCGACCACTCCTCCCGCCGCGACCAAGGTCACGGTGAACGCCGCCGACTACGTGAACCGACCGTTCCAGGACGTCGTCGACGACCTCAACGCGGCGGGCCTGCAGGCATCGTCCGCCGTGGGCAACGCCGCGACCTCCGAGGATCAGGTCGGGCTCGTCACCGCCATCAACCCCACCGGCAACCTGGACCAGAACACCCGCATCACCGTGACGTACAACGGTCCTATGGCGGACATCCCGGCCCCCGGCGCACCGACCACATCAACACCAACGGTAACCGCGAGCACGGCGACTTCTACGACAAAGGTGGCTGTCAGCTGGCCGGCCTTCGGCGGATGCCCGGCCGGAACCACGCGCAGCGGATACTCCATCACAGTCAACGGAGCGTCCAGCACTACTAACGGCGCTACACCGCCTTCTAGCAGCAACGGGAGCTTCCCTGTAGGCGCCGGCGTGACCAGTTACAACGCCATTGTCGCTGACACTCAAGCTGGGCAGATTCAGGTGAATTATGTTGCCTTCTGCAATGACCGTCCGTCCCCCAGCTCCGACACATTGACCGTGACTGTGAACGCCGCACCGGCCCCGGGTGGAACCGGAACGGGAACGGGGACGGGTACCGGAACGGGCACTGGGACAGGCACGGGTAACGGCGGCTGATGGTGACCTCGACCGGACCAACCCAGCTCCCGTCGGAGGCGGCCGCCGAGCCGCCCCGACGGCTGCTCGCGGGGCGCTACCAGATCGGGGCGCTGATCGGTCGCGGCGGCATGGCCGATGTGCACATGGGAACCGACAACCGGCTCGGTCGCACGGTCGCCATCAAGCTGCTGCGCTCGTCTCTCGCCACCGACCCGGCGTTCCGGATGCGATTCCGGCAGGAGGCCCAGGCGGCAGCCCGCATGGCGCATCCGACGATCGTCCGCGTCTTCGATGCCGGAGAGGAGATCGTCCGCGACGCCAACGGCGTCGAGAGCCAGCTGCCGTTCATCGTGATGGAATACGTCGACGGCAAGCTGCTCAAGGAGATCATCGCCCGCGGTCCGCTCGAGCCGCCCGAGGCGACCCACATCGTCGAGGGCGTCCTCACCGCGCTCGAGTACTCGCATCGCGCCGGCGTCGTGCACCGCGACATCAAGCCGGGCAACATCATGATCACGCGCGCCGGCCAGGTGAAGGTGATGGACTTCGGCATCGCCCGGGCCATCTCCGACTCCTCTGCGACCGTGGCGCAGACGACCGCCGTGCTGGGCACCGCGCAGTACTTCTCCCCCGAACAGGCTCGAGGCGAATCGGTCGACGCGCGAACCGACCTCTACTCCACCGGTGTCGTCCTGTTCGAGATGCTGGCCGGACGACCGCCATTCCGTGGGGACACCCCGGTGGCCGTCGCGTACCAGCATGTGAGCGAGGCGCCGCCCATCGCGAGCAGCTTCAATCCCAAGGTCTCCCCCGCGCTCGACTCGGTCGTCGCCCACGCTCTCGCGAAGGACAAGACCCAGCGGTTCCAGACCGCGGCCGAGTTCCGTGAGGACGTGCAGACGGCTGCCACCGGCAAGGTGCCCGCCCGCAAGCTGCCGCAGACCGAGTTCACCTCGGCACTGTTCGGCGCGCCGCCCAGCGAAGCACTCGGCTCGGCCAACATCGCGATGAAGCAGCTCGCGGCCGATGACGACACCGTCGTGCGCACGCAGACCCGACCCCCCGCGGTCTGGATCTGGGCCGGAATCCTCAGCGTCCTCGTCATCGTCTTCGCCGTCGTCTTCTGGGTGGTCACCCTCAAGCCGAGCGATGACCTCCCCTCGTCATCCCGCGATGTGCCCGCTCTTGTGGGCACGACTTACGCGAGCGCCGAACGCGCCCTGACCGATCTCGATCTGCTTCCGCTGGAGAAGATGGAGTCGAGCGCGACGGTGCCCGCCGATGAGGTCATCCGGACCGATCCCGAGGCGGGGACGGTCGTCAGCGAGGGCACGTCGATCGACGTCTACGTCTCGACCGGACCGGTGCTGAACGCGGTGCCGAATGTCGTCGGGCTGGATCAGGCCGTGGCGCAGCAGACGCTCGTCGACTCGAAGCTCGTCGTCGGCGTCATCACGACCCAGCATTCCGCGACGGCCGCGAATGGAACAGTCATCGCCACCGATCCGGTCACCGCGACCGCGCTCACCGAGGGGTCGACCGTCAACCTGATCGTCTCCGACGGACTGGTCGAGATGCCCGACGTGCGCAACCTTCCGCTCGCCCAGGCCCGCGAGCAGCTGGAGAGCGTCGAGCTCGGGCTGCGGGTCAAGGTGGGTCGGGTCGGCGGCTGCGGGGCGGCATCGGATATCGTCCAGACCCAGTCCCTAGCTCCGGGAACCGTCCCTCAGAACTCCGAGGTCACCTTGACGTACTGCGACGGGACCGGGTCGACGACCCCGGAACCGACGACGCCCGCCGGCTGACCCGGCTCGAACTGCCTCGACGGACTCGGGTCAGGGGCGGGTGGAGATCAGCGGATTGAGATTGCGGGCGCGCTCCGGAGCCTCTGCCAGGCCGACGGTGGCGAGCCAGTTGCCGAGCATCCGATAGCCGCCTTCGGTGAGCACCGATTCCGGATGGAACTGCACTCCGAAGACGGGCTTGCTGATGTGCCGCAGGCCCATGATCACGCCGCCCTTCGTGCGCGAGGTGACGACCAGGTCGCTCGGAACCGTGCCGTCGACGACTGCGAGCGAGTGGTACCTGGTGGCGGTGAACGTCGGCGAGACGCCGTCGTAGAACCCGCTGCCGTCGTGCTCGACCTCGGAGGTCTTGCCGTGCATGAGCTCTTCGGCATTGGTCACCGTTGCGCCGAGGGCTTCGGCGATGGCCTGGTGGCCGAGGCATACGCCGAGCAGCGGTGAACCGCTCGCGATCGCCCAGGTGACGATGGGGATCGAGATGCCCGCGTCCGACGGCTTGCCGGGTCCGGGCGAGAGCAGGACTCCGTCGTACTCACTGAGCCGCGCGGGGATGTCCTCGAGGGCGATGTCGTCGTTGCGCACCACATCGGTCTCCGCACCGAGCTGCTGCAGGTAGCCGTTGAGGGTGTAGACGAAGCTGTCGTAGTTGTCGATCACCAGGATCCGCGTCATGCGGTCGGGCTCCTCATCTTGCGCGTGCGGGGACGGCTATCCGGAGACCGTCACGTCCTGAGGATTGACGATACCGTCCACGACGGGGAAGACCCACGTCATCAGCGCTCCCACCACGACGGCGACCAGGATCACGAGGGTCAGAAGGCGGACCCAGAGGGGCCCAGGCAGGATCCGCCACAGTGCGGCGTACATCACTGCACCCCCGATGCCGCGACGATGTCCGCGACCACCGCGGGAGGTCCGGCCGAACGTGGCTGCCACGACTCGAAGACGCCGTAGGCGGCGACCCGTTCGGCTGTCGAGTAGAGCGGGTTGCAGGTCGTCAGAGTGATGATCCGATCCCCTGGTGTCGCGCCAGGATGCTGAGGAACGGGGGCGAGGACGTCGACGGCGGACGCGAGGACGTATTCCAGGTTCGTGAAGCGGTAGACGTACCAGCCGTCGGCCGTCTCGATCACGATGGGGTCTCCCACCTGCAACTGATCGATCAGGTGCATCCCGCCGCCATAAGCGCTGCGATGCGCGGCGATCGCGAAGTTGCCGACCTCTCCCGGCATCTGCGTGTCGTCATAGTGACCGATGCCCAGGCGAGTGCTGTTGAGCACGTCGGTGCTGGTGCCCTGGGCGATCGTGCGCACGTAGTCGCTGCCGAACCGCGGCACCCAGAGATTGCCGAGAACGTCGAGGTGATCGGGCGCCGACGCCACGACGGGCAGGCCGTAGTCGGGGGCGGCGGCAGCGGGTGAGGCAGGCTCCGCCGTCGGGGGACTGCTCGAGGACGGCTCGGATGCATCCCACTCACGGCTCAGATCGCGCGCCGCAGAGGTCTGCGACCCCGCGAGGATCGCGTCGTTCCACCACAGCTGCCAGGCGAGGAATAGCAGCACCACGACGCCGAGCGTGAGCAGGATCTCACCGAGGACGCCGACCACCGACGGCCGCGGACGGCGGTCGGGCGCTGCAGCTGCGGCAGGATCGGGCGCCTCCGCCGGTTCCACACCCGTGGAACTCCTGGCATGCATTCCCGCATCCTACGTCGGACGCCTTCGCCTGCCGGGAGCCGCACCACCGGACGGTGCACCAGTCGACTATCCACATCCTGTCCACAGGTTCTCCACCGGAGCTGACGGCCCTGCGAGCTGGGTAGAAGCGGACTCGAGCCTGTAAACTCTGCCGCATGGCCCGAGCCAAGCTGCGCACACCGACCCCTGCCGACGATCTCCGCACCGGGGCGGATGCGCCGAACCCGGTCTGGTTCAAGCCCGTCATGTTCGGCTTCATGCTGCTCGGACTCGCCTGGATCATCGTCTTCTACGTCAGCCAGGGAACCCTGCCGATCCCCGATCTGCAGAGCTGGAACATCCTCATCGGATTCGGGATCGCCTTTGTCGGCTTCCTCATGACCACCCGTTGGCGCTGAGGTCGCCCCGTCACCCCTCTGGGGATTACACCGGTGTAATTCTTCACACTGTGGAGGCGCCTGTGGATAACTTCGCCCGGCGGCGACCTAGAAGGTCAGGACCGACCGGAGCGCGGTGAGAACGATGAGCACGCCGACGACCGCCGCCAGGAGAGCGATCTGCTGGTTGCGCTGCGACCGGCGGGGCGTCTGCACCAGGATGAGCGCGACGACGCCTCCCGTGATGAGTCCCCCGACGTGGGCCTGCCAGGAGATCGAGGCCGTCACGAAGCTGAACACCAGGTTGATCCCGATGAGGATCACGAGGCCCGTGGTGTTGCCGCCGCTCTTGCGCGCGATGACGAAGAAGGTGGCGAGCAGGCCGTAGATCGCCCCGGATGCGCCGACGACCGGCTGCAGCGGCGAGGCGAGGAAGAGCACTGCCACGGAGCCGCCGAGCGTCGATATGAGGTAGAGCGCGACGAACTTGCCCGTTCCTATCAGCGATTCGACCTGACGGCCCATCAGCCAGAGGAAGAGCATGTTGAACAGGATGTGGAACGGACTGCTCGTCGAGTGCACGAGGGACACCGTGATCATCCGCCACGGCTCGAACGAGCCGAAGGCGGGGATGGAATATGCGCCCGCGTACTGCAGGGCGTTGGTGACCCCGAGACCGGGGATCAGCTGGAGCAGGAAGACCAGGAGCGTGATCGTGATGATCGCGTAGCTGGCCGACGGCGCCACCGAACGGCGGAGGCGACGGAGGCCTGCCGCCAGTCCGGTGCCGTAGTTGGACACGTCGTCAGGCGTCGGTGATGGTGACGCTCTTCAAGACCTGCTCCTCGCGCGGACGGTCGCGTCCGTCGGTCGGAACGGCTCCGAGAGCATCGACGATGGCACGCGACTCGTCATCCGCGACCTCGCCGAAGATCGTGTGCGCACCCTGCAGCCAGGTCGTCGGCGCAGTGGTGATGAAGAACTGGGAGCCGTTGGTTCCGCGGCCCCCGCGCTTGCCGGCGTTGGCCATGGCGAGGATGTAGGGCTGGGTGAAGTCGAGTTCGGGGTTGATCTCGTCGTCGAACTCGTAGCCGGGTCCGCCGGTGCCGGTGCCGAGCGGGTCGCCGCCCTGGATCATGAAGTTGGGGATGATGCGATGGAAGACGATGTTCGAGTACAGGGGTTCGGACTTCTTCTGCCCACTGGTGGGGTCGGTCCATTCGATGTCGCCCGTGGCGAGTCCGACGAAGTTCTTGACGGTCTTGGGTGCGTGGTTGCCGAAGAGGTTGACGCGGATATCGCCCTGCGTCGTGTGGAGGGTGGCGACCGCGGTGTGCTTGCTCATCCCCCGATTCTATTGGGCCCTCACAAACTGCCCAGGGCGCTCTCAGCGGTCTGGGTGGCAAGATGGAGCAACGTTCGTCCGCAGAGGGCGCCCACTGGCATACCTACGCCGCATCGGCGTCATATTGGAGGCATGAGATGAGTCTCACCCGCAAGCGCAAGAAAGAACTCAAGAAGCTCCGCGGCAGCGCTGAGGATCTCTGGCAGGAGCAGCAGGTCGTCCTCGACCGTGCTTCCGGAGTGTTCAAGGAGGCGTCTCGCCAGGCCACGCTGCTCGCGCAGGAGGAGGTCGTTCCCCGCGTGAAGACCACCTACGACGCGAAGCTCAAGCCGACGGTCGACAAGGGCTTCGTCTACGGACGCGCCGTCGCGAGCACGGCCAAGGACAAGGTCGTCGACGACGTCATCCCCGCTGCCGCAGCGGTGGTCGGTTCGGCACTGTCGGTGCTCGAGCTGACGAAGGACGTCCGCGCCAAGATCGAGGAGTCTGCAGGCAAGGCGGGCAAAACGATCGGGAAGACCTCGAAGAAGGTCGCCAAGGCGGCTGCTGCCGGGAAGATCGCCAAGAAGCTTGCACCGGCACCCAAGAAGACCGGTCCCGGCGTCGGCACGATCGTGCTGATCGTGCTCGGCGTGCTGACGCTCGCCGGCGTCGCATACGCCGCCTGGCAGACCTTCCGGGCCGACGACGACCTGTGGGTCGCCGACGATGAGCCCGAGGCAACCGGCACGGATACTCCGAAGGCCTGATCGCTTCAGTGTCAAACAGGAACTGCCCGCCTCTCCTCTCGGAGCGGCGGGCAGTTCTGTTAAGTGCTGGTTCGGCTGTGCGCGGACTACTCGGCAGTCGCGGCGCGGGCGAGCTGCGCGCGACGGGTGAAGAGCAGCGATCCGCCGAGCAGGAGCAGGATGGCCGCGATGCCCATCGGCAGCATCGGGTCGAACCCGGTGCTGGCCAGCGCAGCGCTGACGGAAAGCGCGACGCTCTGCACTCCACCGGAGCTCTGACCGATGGCGACCAGGGTGTGGCTTCCACCGCCGAGTGCGGCGAGCTGCGCAGCGCTCAGTGTGATCTGTGAGGTGCCGTTCGACACCGGGAAGGTTCCGATGAAGGTCGGGCTGGAGTAGGCGTAGACGTCGACGAACGAGTCTCCGGAGTTCCAACCGAGGTTTGCGGTGTAGGACTTCTCGGAGCTCAGCGATGCGGGCAGCCCAACGGTCGACGACGTGATCGGGGCTGCCTGGTGAGCGGTCAAGTAGGTGGAAAGACTCCCTGCGTCACTTGCTGGTGCACTCACCGGGGCTTTCTTGGCGGCCGTGACTGCGGTGTTCATGAGCGATCTCACTGTCGTGTCCGAGAAGCCGGCCTTAGTCGCGGTGGCGAAGAAGCTGAGGCTCTTGCCGACCAGCGCATCGGTGACCATCAGGGTACTTCCGGTCTGGTCGTCGATCGGGCCTCCCGACTCTCCCGCGCTGTAGCCCCACTGGTATGTGAAGGCCGCGCCTGCCGGGAATCCGCTGACCGTGCCGGTCAGTGTGCTCCCGACTGTGGCATCGCCCGTGATCGTCACGGATCCCGGCATCGGCGCCAGCTCGAGCGAGATCGCGGGCACAGAGACCGTGCTGCCGGTCGGGACCGTGAACGTCGGGGACGTGTAGGGGAAAGTGGAGGAACTGCTACCGGAAGCCACGACGTAGTAATCACCCGGGCTCAGGAAGATGAAGGAGTAGTTGCCGGCGGAGTCCGTCTGGATCGACTGGACGGTATTTCCGGACGAATTCATCAGAGTGACGGTGACGAGGTCTCCAGCGGCGGAGCCCGCGATCGTCGCCGTTCCGGTGGCGAATCCGAAGGACATGATCGGCATGATCATGGGCTGCACGATGATCGGGGTGATGGGGTCGGCGTGGGCCGGCGCTGCCAGCCCGAGTGCCGAGCCCGCCGCCAACGTCATCGCGATCCCGAGGCCTGCGATCCGTCGGGTCCGTCTGCCGGCCGGGTCGGAAGTTGCCGCGTGCGCGCCTCGATGCGCTGCGGTGGGGGTGATGGGGGAGGTCACGATGCGATCCATCTCTTGTTGGGGACAATTTGAGGAAGGGGGCTGCGAACGCCCTCTCCGCCGAGCGGCGGGAGGCTGTTCGGATTCCTCGCGTTCGGAACCTATGCGCCCGCCGGCAACTCGGGGGCGTCGCCGCGCAGGAGCTGCGTGCCCCCTCTGTACCCCCAGAAAGGGGCTTGTACCCCGGATGACTCAACGTTGGGGTGCAATACCGATTGCCTGATTAGTCCGAGGTTTCGTCTCCCGAAGCATCAATCGTCAATCGAGCTTGTCGATGGTCTGACGTCCTAACTCGGGACCTTCTCGGGGGCGTCGAACGCCCCCGCCGGTGGATACCAGAACAGGATCGCGGCGGAGACGAGCCAGCCCGCGGCGACGAAGAGCATCAGCGCGAACGCGCCGGACGAGGCGAAGATGCCGGCGACCCCCGCTCCTATCGCCTCGGTGCTGATCCGCAGGGCCGCGCCCACGGTGAAGACCTGAGAGCGGACCTCGGGCGGGCTCTCCTCCCGTCGGATCAGCAGGAGCGAGGCCACGGCCGGGGCGATCGTCAGCCCCGAGATGCCGACGGCGAGAAGAGTGGCGGGGTAGCCGATGTCGAAGGCGGCGATCGCGCTGAAGATGCCGGTGACGGCGAATCCGACGAGCATCACATGCTGGGGCTGCCACCGCGCGGTGGACCAGACGGAGCTCACCAGGGCACCTGCGAGCCCTCCGATGGCGAGAGCGGTGACGATCCAGCCGGCCGCCGCGATGCCGCCCGTGCGCTCGAGCGCGATGGCCACCGCCGCGACAGGGATCGCACCAGAGCCGAGCTGCGTGAGAGTGCCGGCGAGCGTCGCGTTCGCGAGCGGTCGGTGCCGGACGAGGTGCGTCAATCCCATCCGGACGTCGGTGAGGATCGAGACCGGCTCGGTTCGCAGGGGGCGGGCGGGGATGGGCATCGTCGCCATCACGGCGCTTCCGGCAGCTGCTCCGATCGCCAGGAGCCAGATGGCCCACTGCGACGAGCCGGCGGCGATCGCACCTGCAGCGATCGCGGGGCCTACGACACCGCCGACGTTGTAGGCAAGCGCGTCCTGTGCGTACGCATCGGCTGGTCGTCCAGGCATGATGTCGGCCGCGAAGCTGCTGAGCCCGCCCATGAACGCCGGGATGGTCGCGCCCGAGGCGAGCAGCGCGATGATCACCAGCCTCGCGGGAAGCGGGTCGAAGAAGCCGGTCATCACGAAGGCGACCGCGGTGATGAGACCTGAGACGACCATGAGGCGGCGCGGCGCTCGCGATCGGTCGAGGGCCACCCCGATCAGTGGAGCGGCGATCACGCTGGGTGCGAGCGAGGCGGCGACGAACAGCGCGCCAAGCGGGACGCTGTCCGCTCGGTCGACCGCGATGACGACGAGAGCGACCCGCGCGCCTTCTCCGGCCATCCGGAGGGGGATGGCCGCAGCGAGGTAGCGAAGCGCGGGCACGGAGAGAGGCATGTCCTCTGCCCTCCGTTCACGGTCTTAACGACTGAAGGACCGCTCGGAAGCGGTCCTTCAGTCGTGGAGACGAGGGGAATCGAACCCCTAACCCCCGCCTTGCAAAGGCGGTGCTCTGCCAATTGAGCTACGTCCCCGAAGCTCTCGCCCGACCTTCTGAGGAAGGGCGAGAGTCTTGCGTGGGCCCACCAGGACTTGAACCTGGGACCTCTTCGTTATCAGCGAAGCGCTCTAACCGCCTGAGCTATGGGCCCGTTTTGGCCAGATATGACCTTACCCCACCGAAGCGAGGGTGACGAAATCTGGACCGGTCGGGGAGCACGGGCGCGAGGCGCTCTGCTCGACCGCCGAGAGTGACTACTGGTTGGCGAAACCGACGAGCAGGCCGCCGGTGATCCGCACGCTGAGGTTGTAGAGCACCGTCGTGATCGCGCCGAGTGCGGTTCCGACGATCGTGTTCAGCACGGCCACGACCAGTGCGAAGCCGAGGACCTGCGCCAGACCGAAGGTGTCGAGCAGACTGAAGCTGTCATCACCCGAGACCTCGCCGATGACGTCGCTGAGTCGCGTGAAGATCCCGGTCTGGTTGAGCACCATCCAGACGAGGAAGGCGCCGACCACGAGCACGATGCCGAGGGCGACAGCGACGAGGAAGGACAGCTTCACCGCCGACCAGAAGTCGATGTAGACGAGCTTCAGGCGAACCTGCTTCGTCGCGGTCGGCCGCGAAGACTTCCGCGCCAACTTGTCGGCGACACTAGTCATCCTGTGCGACGTCCTCTCCATCGTCCCCGGTGCCAGTGGGCTCCACGTCAGCGGAATCGGTGCTGTCCGACTCTGCGCTGTCAGCGGGCGCGACGTCCGTCTCGACGTCGTCCACCTGGGCAGCGGACTCCGGAATCTCCGAAGCCGCCGTGTTGGCCTCTAGATTACGTTCAGAGTTCTTCGCAACCGCGATGATTTTGTCCTCGTCGGCAAATCGGGCGAAAACTACTCCCATCGTGTCGCGACCCTTGGCGGGCACCTCCGCGACAGCCGACCGCACGACCTTGCCTCCGGCGAGCACCACCAGGATCTCGTCGGACTCCTCCACCAGCAGCGCCCCGACCAGATCGCCGCGGGTCTCGTCGAGCTTGGCGACCTTGATGCCGAGCCCGCCGCGGTTCTGCACCCGGTACTGGTCGAGCGAGGTCCGCTTGGCGTAGCCGCCCTCGGTCACCACGAAGACGAACGCGGATTCGGTGTCGCCGGCGATCACGGACGCTCCGAGCAGCTGGTCGTCGCCGCGGAAGTGCATGCCGATGACTCCGGATGTGCTGCGACCCATGGGACGCATCGTGTCGTCGGTCGCCGTGAATCGGATCGACATGCCCTTGCGGGAGACCATGAGGACATCGGAGTCCTCGTCGACGAGCAGCGCCGAGACCAGCTCGTCGCCCTCGCGGAGGCTGAGCGCGATGATGCCGCCCGTGCGGTTGGTGTCGTACTCGGGGAGCGCCGTCTTCTTGACCAGGCCGCCACGGGTGGCGAGCACCAGGTACTGCGCCACGCTGTAATCGCGGATGTCGAGGACTTCGGCGATCTGCTCGTCGGGCTGCATGGCCAGCAGGTTGGCGACGTGCTGGCCCTTCGCATCGCGTCCGGCCTCCTGCACCTCGTACGCCTTGGCCCGGTAGACGCGGCCCTTGTTCGTGAAGAAGAGCAGCCAGTGGTGCGTCGTGGTGACGAAGAAGTGGTCGACGATGTCGTCGGCGCGCAGCTGCGCGCCGCGGACTCCACGCCCCCCGCGATGCTGGCTGCGGTAGTTGTCGGATCGAGTGCGCTTGATGTACCCGCCGCGGGTGATGGTGAGGACCATCTCCTCCTCGGGGATGAGGTCCTCGACGCTCATGTCGCCGTCGAAGCCGAACATGATCTCCGTGCGGCGATCGTCGCCGAACTTGTCGACGATCTCGCGCAGCTCGTCGGAGATGATCTGCCGCTGTCGGCCGGGCTTGGCCAGGATGTCCTTGTAGTCGGCGATCAGGCGCTCGAGCTCGGCGGCCTGCTCGATGATCTTCTGCCGCTCCAGCGCGGCGAGGCGGCGCAGCTGGAGGCTGAGGATCGCGTTGGCCTGCACCTCGTCGACCTCGAGCAGCTCCATGAGCCCCACGCGTGCGTCTTCGACCTCGGGCGAGCTTCGGATGAGCGCGAGCACCTCGTCGAGCATGTCGAGCGCCTTGAGATAGCCGCGGAGGATGTGGGCATCCGCCTCGGCCTTCCGCAGTCGGAACTCGGTGCGGCGGACGATGACCTCGACCTGGTGGTCGACCCACAGGCTGATGAAGCCGTCGATCGGCAGGGTGCGGGGCACACCGTCGACGATCGCCAGCATGTTGGCGCCGAAGTTCTCCTGCAGCTGGGTGTGCTTGTAGAGGTTGTTCAGCACGACCTTGGCGACCGCGTCGCGCTTGAGCACGATGACGAGGCGCTGGCCGGTGCGGCCCGAGCTCTCATCGCGGATGTCGGCGATGCCGGCGATGCGCTGATCCTTGACGAGCTCGGCGATCTTGATCGCGAGGTTGTCGGGATTGACCTGGTACGGCAACTCGGTGACGACGAGGCAGGTGCGACCCTGGATCTCCTCCACCGCGACGACGGAGCGCATCGTGATGGAGCCGCGGCCGGTGCGGTAGGCGTCCTGGATGCCCTTGACGCCGAGGATCTGCGCGCCGGTCGGGAAGTCTGGGCCCTTGATCCGGGCCAGGAGCGCTTCGAGGAGCTCCTCGCGATCGGCGTCGGGGTGCTCGAGCAGCCAGAGCGCGCCGTCGGCCACCTCGCGCAGGTTGTGGGGCGGGATGTTGGTGGCCATGCCGACCGCGATGCCGACGGAACCGTTGACGAGCAGGTTCGGGAACCGCGCCGGGAGCACCTTCGGCTCTTGGGTACGGCCGTCGTAGTTGTCCTGGAAGTCGACGGTGTCCTCGTCGATGTCCCGGACCATCTCGAGGGCGAGGGGTGCCATCTTGGTCTCGGTGTACCGGGAGGCGGCGGCCCCGTCATTGCCGGGAGAGCCGAAGTTGCCCTGGCCCAGTGCGAGCGGATAGCGCAGGCTCCACGGCTGGACGAGACGCACGAGGGCGTCGTAGATCGCGCTGTCGCCGTGGGGGTGGTACTGGCCCATGACCTCGCCCACCACGCGAGCGCACTTGCTGAACGCGCGGTCGGGGCGGTAGCCGCCGTCGAACATCGCATAGACGACCCGTCGGTGCACGGGCTTGAGGCCGTCGCGCACATCGGGCAGAGCTCGCCCGACGATCACGCTCATCGCGTAGTCGAGATAGGAGCGCTGCATCTCCAGCTGGAGGTCGACCGGCTCGATCTTGTCTGTTGCCATGGTTCAGGGTCCTTTTCAGAAGGAGCGGGTCACACGCTGACTCAGCCGGGCGTCGACTCGTCGCTTCGCGACGGCTCAGCCACCGAGAGCGTCAGATGTCCAGGAAGCGGACGTCCTTGGCGTTGCGCTGGATGAAGTTGCGGCGCGACTCGACGTCCTCGCCCATCAGGGTGGAGAAGGTCTCGTCTGCGGCGGCGGCATCGTCGAGCGTCACCTGGCGAAGGGTGCGCGTCTCGGGATCCATGGTGGTCTCCCACAGCTCCTTGTAGTCCATCTCGCCGAGGCCCTTGTAGCGCTGGATGCCGTTGTCCTTCGGAATCCGCTTGCCGTTGGCGAGGCCATGAGCCATCACCGCGTCCCGCTCGACATCGCTGTACACGTAGTCGTGCGACGAGTTGCTCCACTTGAGGCGGTAGAGCGGCGGCTGCGCGAGGTAGACGTAGCCGAGCTCGATCAGCGGCCGCATGTACCGGAAGAGCAGCGTCAGCAGCAGCGTGGTGATGTGCTGCCCGTCGACGTCGGCATCGGCCATCAGGATGATCTTGTGGTACCTGGCCTTGTCGCCGTTGAAGTCCTCCCCGATCCCGGTGCCGAAGGCGGTGATCATCGACTGGACCTCGAGGTTGGCGAGCGCGCGATCCAGGCGCGCCTTCTCCACGTTCAGGATCTTCCCGCGGAGCGGCAGGATCGCCTGGGTCAGCGGGTCACGGCCTGTGCCCGCAGAGCCGCCGGCCGAGTCGCCCTCGACGAGGAAGATCTCGGAGACCACCGGGTCCTTGCTCTGGCAGTCCTTGAGCTTTCCGGGCATGCCGCCGCCCTCGAGCAGGCCCTTGCGTCGCGCGGTCTCGCGCGCCTTGCGCGCCGCCATCCGCGCGGTCGCGGCCTGCAGCGCCTTGCGGATGATCTCGCGCGCCTGCAGCGGGTTGCGCTCGAACCAGTCGCCGAGGTGGTCGCTCGTGATGCGCTGCACGAAGGTCTTGGCCTCGGTGTTGCCCAGCTTGGTCTTCGTCTGGCCCTCGAACTGCGGCTCGCCGAGCTTCACCGAGATGACGGCGGTGAGGCCCTCGCGCACGTCGTCACCGGAGAGGTTGTCGTCCTTCTCCTTGAGGATGCTCTTCTCACGCGCGTACTTGTTGACGAGCGTCGTCAGTGCGGCGCGGAAGCCCTCTTCGTGGGTGCCGCCCTCGTGGGTGTTGATCGTGTTCGCGTAGGTGTGCACGCTCTCGGTGTAGGCGGTCGTCCACTGCATGGCGACCTCGAGCGAGATGCGTCGTTCGGTGTCCTCCGACTCGAAGGAGATGACCTCGTCGTTCACCAGGTCGGCCTTCTTGGCCGAGTTGAGATACTCGACGTAGTCGACGAGGCCACGCTGGTACAGGTAGACGTTGCGGTGGAACTCGGCCTTCTTCTCGGCGACATCGGCGTCGCCCGTCGCCTCGGCCTCGAGCTCTTCGCCCTCATCCGCTGCGACCACGCGCTCGTCGGTCAGCGCGATGGTGAGGCCCTTGTTGAGGAAGGCCATCTGCTGGAAGCGGGCGCGCAGCGTCTCGTAGTCGAATTCGACGGTCTCGAACGTCTCGGCGCTCGGCCAGAAGGTGATGGTCGTGCCGGTCTCGGAGGTCTCTTCGCCCATGGCGAGCGGTGCTTCGGGCACTCCGGAGTGGAAGCGCTGCCGGTAGACGTTGCCCTGGCGGCGCACCTCGACCTCGAGCTTGCTCGAGAGGGCGTTCACGACCGAGCTGCCGACGCCGTGCAGTCCGCCGGACACCGCGTATCCGCCGCCGCCGAACTTGCCGCCGGCGTGCAGGACCGTGAGGACCACCTCGACGGTGGACCGCTTCTCGACCGGGTGGATGTCGACGGGGATGCCTCGACCGTTGTCGACGACCCGCACCGCGCCGTCGGAGCGGATGGTGACGTCGATGTGGTCGCAGTGCCCGGCGAGCGCCTCGTCGACCGAGTTGTCGACGATCTCGTAGACGAGATGGTGCAGACCGCGGGGTCCGGTGGAGCCGATGTACATGCCCGGGCGCTTGCGCACCGCCTCGAGGCCTTCGAGCACCTGGATGTCGCTCGCGCCGTAGGTGTCCTTCGGCGTCGCCATGGTGGAGACATGAGGGGCCTCCTCGACGGGAGCATCCTCGACGAGGGAGCCATCCGGGGAGGAGCTGTCCGTCGGATCCGCCGTCTGGGGGTCTCCCTCGGTCGGAGCATCGCCGGGGGCGTGAGCCTCGGTCTGCGCGTCCGACTCGGAGTTCGAGGAATCAGGAATGGACTCTGAATCCGACTCCGGAACGGTCTCGTCCGAATTCGGCTCGCTGGTGTCAATCGTCATGCGTGAATGGGCTCCCGCCGGTCTCACAGAGTCTATCAAAACGGCGTGTCGCGTAGGCCGGAATCGGCGATCTGCGGGCCTTTTCTTCGACGATGGAGGAGTTTTGTCTCCTCAGCCGTAAGTATCGCGCGGGCCGCGCCCTGGAACCGATCTGGGGCCCCGTTTCCAGTTGGGGGTGCCGGGGCCGTTGAAGACGATGCTGCTGATGCCCGCCTCCGGATAGCGCTGGAGGATGCGCGTGACGATCTCGGTGCGCATCAGTCGGAGCTGGGTCGCCCATGCCGTCGCATCGCAGTCCACCTGCAGCACGCCGTCCACGACCGCGGTCGGCGTGGAGTGCTCTGCCGTCTCCGGTCCGGCGATCTCGTTCCATGCCGCGACCAGATCGCTCTGGGCCAGCGACTGCTCCCAGCCCATGGAGCGGGTGAGACCCGCAAGGGCATCTCCCACGGTCCCCGGGTCACGACCCGCCCCGAACGGCACCGATTCTCCGACTCCGGGCTGGCGGCGCTTCCGGCGAGGTCCGGGGCTGCGCGCGAGCTGACCGCCGAAGGAGACGCGGAAGCGCTGATAGACGGCACGCGCCTCGTCGATCACTCCGTCGTCATCACGCATCGGGCGTCTCCCGGACGATCGACGCGACATCCGCTGCTTCGACCTCGGGTAGGTCTGGGTCCGTGACGGCCGGCTCGGTGGCAGGCACGTCGTCGATGATCGTGGACTCGATCACCTCGCCAGCCCTGATCCGCACCAGATTGGTGCGAAGCTCCGGAGGGATGTCGTTCTCCACCGCGGCGGTGATGAGCACCTGCTCGTATCCGACGATGGCGGTGGCGAGACGCTGCCGACGGGGCTCGTCGAGCTCGGCGAACACATCGTCGAGGATCAGCACGGGGTCGCCGGCGGACGACTCCGCGCGCAGGAGCTCCGCCGAAGCGAGCTTGAGGGACAGCGCGAACGACCACGACTCGCCGTGGCTCGCATAGCCCTTGGCCGGGAGGCCGTTCAGCTCGAGCAGCAGATCGTCGCGGTGCGGTCCGACCAGAGTCAGCCCGCGTTCGAGCTCCCGACGACGGAGCCCGGCCAGCGCTGAGGTGAAGCGCGCGGTGAGCTCCTCGACGGGCATCCCGTCGTCGGCCCGCTCGCCTCCGGCATCCGCGTCGGCGTCGACGCTCGGATCGCTGGAGAGGATGCTGAGCTGTGACGCGAGCCTGGGACCATGATCGGAGCCGGCGATGGCGAGGTACGCGGCCGCCACACGGGGTCGCAGCGCTTCGACCAGGGCGAGTCGGGCGGCGATGATCTCCGCGCCGAGCGCGATGAGACGCTCGTCCCAGACGTCGAGCGTGGAGAGGCTGCCACCGCGCATGCTCTGCGCGCGAGCCGACTTGAGCAGGGTGTTGCGCTGTCGGAGCGCGCGGTCGTAGTCCGCGAGCACACCCGAGAGCCGCGGGGTGCGCAGCACGAGCAGCCCGTCGAGGAAGCGTCGTCGCCCACCGGGATCCCCGCGGACGAGCGCCAGATCCTCCGGCGCGAAGAGCACGCTCGAGAAGTAGCGCGGCAGTTCCCGGGTCTTGGCCGGAGATCGCGAGATCTGCGCCCGGTTCGCCCCCGACGCGTTGATCTGCAGCTCGACGAGGATCTCGCGCCCGTTGTGCGCGAGCAGCGCCCGCACGATGGCGGACTGCGCTCCGTGCCGGACGAGTGCCTGGTCCGTCGAGACCCGATGGGAGCCGAGACTGCTCAGGTAGCCCAGCGATTCGACGAGGTTGGTCTTGCCCTGGCCGTTGCTGCCGACGAACACGTTGACGCCGGGTACCAGGGCGACGTCGGCACTGACGTAGTTGCGGAAGTCAGCGAGGTTGAGATGCCGAACGCGCACAGCCCACCCCTTCGAGTCCGACCGAACGGTCCGTGCGGCTATCAGCGGATGATCGGCGCGGGCGCCGACCGATCAGTCGACCGCCTTGACCGAGTGGCCGCCGAACTGCTGACGCAGCGCCGCCACGGCCTTCATGGCGGGAGAGTCCTCCTGGCGGGAGACGAAGCGGGCGAAGATCGACGCCGAGATCGTGGGAACGGGCACCGCGTTGGCGATGGCCTCTTCGATCGTCCAGCGACCCTCGCCGGAATCCTCGACGTAGCCCTCGATGTTGTCGAACTCCGGGTCCTCCTCGAGCGCACGCACGAGCAGCTCGAGCAGCCAGGACCGGACGACGGTTCCGCGCTGCCAGGCCTTGAAGGTCCCCGTGACGTCCTTGATGATGTCCGAGCGGGTGTCGAGGAGCTCGTAGCCCTCGGCGTAGGCCTGCATCAGCGCGTACTCGATGCCGTTGTGCACCATCTTCGCGTAGTGGCCGGAGCCGACCTCGCCGACGTGGACGAAGCCCTCGGCGCGAGGGCCCTCGGGACGCAGCGCGTCGAAGATGGGCATCGCCCGCTCCACGCTCGCGGCCGTGCCGCCGACCATGAGGCCGTAGCCGTTGTCGAGGCCCCAGACACCGCCCGAGACACCGGCGTCCATGTAGTCGATGCCCGTCTCGGCCAGCTGCGCAGCATGCTTGAAGTCCTCGGTGAAACGGCTGTTGCCGCCGTCGATGACGAGGTCGCCCTTCTCGAGCACACCGGCCAGCTCGGTCACCACGGAGTCCGTGATCTTGCCGGCCGGGACCATCACCCAGACGATGCGGGGCGCCTGCAGCGCCGCCGACAGGTCGGCGAGGGTCGCGACGTCGGACACTGCCGGATTGGTGTCGTAGCCGACGACGTCGATGCCCGCTCGCTTGAGGCGCGAGCGCATGTTGTTGCCCATCTTGCCGAGCCCGACGAGTCCGATCTGCATGTTCTGGCTCTTCTCGTTCTGTGTCGTCATGGATGTGTCGTCAATGATCCGTCGCGAATATCCGTCGTCGCTGTGTCCAAGCGCTCCGGGGGTGGGACCGGTCAGCGCAGGAGCAGGTTGGGCTGCAGCAGGTACCTGTAGTCGTCGGTGCCGACCTTGTCCTTGCTGGCCTGACTCGTGATCAGAACGGGGCCCGGCTTGTTCGGGTTCTCGGTCTTGGTGAACGCGATGCGCACGAACTCAGAGTGCACGGCGCCGAGGCCGTCGAGCAGGAACTGCGGCTTCAGCGAGACGACCGTGTCGGTGCCCGACAGCAGCGCTTCGATGCTCTCGCGGGCCTGCGCGGCTTCGGAGCCGATCGCCTCGAGGGTGAGGCCGTCGAGGTCGAACGTGTAGCGCAGCGCCGCCTCACGCTCCAGCACCAGCTGGACGCGGCGGGTCGCCTCGACGAGCTCGCCCGTGTTGATCACCGCGTAGTTGTCCACGTTCTCGGGGAACAGGCGCTTGACCGGGGGGAAGTTGCCCTTGATCAGCAGCGAGGTGACGGTCTTCTTGTCGGCGCTGAAGGCGATGAGCTCACGGTCGTCGCTTCCGGTGATCGCGATGCTGATCGAACCGCTCGACCCGAAGGTCTTGCCGATCTCCTGCAGGGTGCGCGCGGGGACGAGAGCGGTGATGGGTGCGGCCGACGGGTCGGCGCTCTCCCATGGGATGCCCCGGACGGCGACGCGGTAGCGGTCGGTGGCGACGAGGCTGAGGCTGTCGGCCGTGATCTCGAGCTGCACGCCGGTGATCACAGGGGTGACGTCATCTCGCGACGCCGCGACGGCGACCTGGGCCACCGCCGTGGAGAACGCGTCGGCAGGAACCGTTCCGGTGACCGACGATACCTGCGGGAGGGTCGGGTACTCCTCGACGGGCATGCTCAGCAGCGTGAAGCGGGCGGAGCCCGCCTTCACCACGATGCGGGAATCCTCGGAGAAGACCTCGACCGGAGCGTTCGACGGGAGACGGTTGGCGATGTCGGCGAGCAGCCGGCCCGAGACGAGCGCGCGACCGGGCTCCGCGACATCGGCGATGATCTCGGTGCGTGCCGACACCTCGTAGTCGAAGGACGAGAGGGTCAGGCCGCCCTCGTGAGCCTCGAGCAGCACACCGCTGAGGATCGGAAGCGTCGTGCGCTGGGGCAGCAGCTTGACCGCGAACGACACGGCCTCGCTGAACACATCCCTGTTCGCCTGGAACTTCACTGCAACCCCTGTCTTGCGGATCTCTCGTGCGGATCGGTCGACCCGCTGATCGGTCGGTTCATGCTAGCGGGCTCGCTAGAGGCGTGCATCGGCCCGATCGGCTCCCCCAGAGCGTTATCGCCCTTCAGAGATAGATAGATAAAGACAATCTTCTTAACGGGTGTGGATGGTGTGAGTAACCGCCGCTCGCCCAGTCGTACGTAGGGAACTACAGGGGTGGAAGATGTGGGACGCCCGTGCGGAAAGTCATGGACCATGTCGAACCCCTCGTACGGGGGAGGAGCTGTTCCAACAGCTTCGATCGATCCATCAACAGCCCTGCGGCGTGTTCTCCCCGATCGCTCCCCAGGTTCTCCACACGGACGTCGCCGGCGGAGGCGCGACGGGCGGCCTCGATCGTCATGGTGCATGAGTCTGTGGAATGCCTTGGGGAATGAGCGATCGCCCGGCAGGGAATCGCCACGACGACCAGCCGGTTCAGTTTCCACAGGTGGGAAAGCTTGTGGATAGATCGGCGGTGGGTGTACTCGCGATGGCCCGGAGATGAATGCGCGATGTCCCCGCGTCTCGGGGCGCTGGCACCGTGTCAATGGGGATCAGGTGGCTTCCGACCGCCGCTCTGCCGGAGCACTGTCGTGCGGACAGAACACTCCCGTACACCGCAGTGTTCTGTCCGCACCGCAGTGTTCACCTGCGCCACAACGCACCCGTGCGGACAAAACGCGGTGGTGCCCGGACGCGTTCTGTCCACAGCACTGCGTTCTGTCCACAGCACCGCGTTCTGTCTCCACCTGTGCAAGGTGACCGACGATTACGTGCGGAAGCGGTGGTTCTGCTTGATCCGGCTGGTCAGCTCGGTGACCTGGTTGTAGATCGACCGGCGCTCCTTCATGAGCTCGCTGATCTTCTTGTTCGCGTACATGACCGTTGTGTGGTCGCGTCCGCCGAAGAGCTGACCGATCTTCGGCAGGGAGAGGTTGGTGAGCTCGCGACACAGGTACATCGCGATCTGACGGGAGGTGGCGATCGCCTGCGAGCGGGACGGTCCGTACAGGTCGTCCACCGAGAGCTTGAAGTAGTCCGCCACGCTGTTGATGATGTCGACGGGTGCGATGACGTTGTCCTCGTCGAGCGTGATCAGATCCTTGAGCACGGTCTGCACCAGCGCCATGTCCACCGGCGTGCGGTTGAGGCTCGCGAACGCCGTCACCCGGATCAGGGTGCCCTCGAGCTCGCGGATGTTGCTGGAGACCTTCGACGCCATGAACTCGAGGATGTCGTCGGGCACCTGCAGCTTGTCGTTCTGCGCGCGCTTGCGGAGGATCGCGATGCGGGTCTCGAGATCAGGGGCCTGGACATCGGTGATCAGCCCCCACTCGAAGCGGGATCTCATGCGGTCTTCGAATCCGGTCAGCTGCTTGGGCGGGAGGTCGCTCGTGATCACCAGCTGCTTGTTGTGATCGTGCAGCGTGTTGAAGGTGTGGAAGAAGGCCTCCTGAGTGGAGTCCTTCCCCTGCAGGAACTGGATGTCGTCGATCAGAAGCACGTCGACGTCGCGGTAGCGCGCCTGGAACAGCGCCGCCTTGTTCGTGGCGATGGAGTTGATGAAGTCGTTGGTGAACTCCTCCGAGCTCACGTATCGGACCCGCACCCCCGGGTAGAGCCGGGACGCGTAGTGGCCGATGGAGTGCAGCAGATGGGTCTTGCCGAGCCCGGACTCCCCATAGATGAACAGGGGGTTGTAGGCCTTCGCGGGCGCCTCGGAGACGGCGACCGCGGCGGCGTGGGCGAACCGATTGGATGCGCCGATGACGAAGCTGTCGAAGCTGTACTTCGGATTGAGGCGGGTGTCGCTGCGCGGTGCCGGCGCCGCGAATTCCGGGGGAGTCGTGGGAGCCGCGGGCTGGGCCGAGGAGGGCGTCGATGACTCGACTCCGACGCTGATGACGGCCTGCTGCTCGATCTCCGGATTGACGACGACAGCGAAGTTGCCGATCTCGTCCGCCGGGTCGATGCTCGCGAGCGCGTTCAGCAGAGGCACGCGGATCCGCTGCTCCAGCATTCCGCGAGTGAGATCGTTCGGCACCTCGAGATAGAGGGTCCCGCCCATCACTCCCTTGGGCACCACGAGCGCGAGGAAGCCGCTCAGCTGCGGTGTGATGCGCTCGTCGGAGGTGAGTGCATCGAGGACGGACTGCCAGATCTCTCTGGTTCGCCCCGCATCCTCTGCCATGTCGCCTCTGTGCCTCGAGTGTCGGGTGCTGCCGGTGGCTCCGGAGAGGCGGGCTTCGCGACTGCTGACACGAGGGTCCGGGTGTGCGGAATCCCCGGTCCGAAGGCTCGGGTGGGCCCAGATCTCGTAGGGAGCAGATCGGAGAAAGCCCTCGCGCAGTCCGAGCGGGCAGCGGGTGCTGCCCTGACCGGCGACGGGCCCCCTCACGGTAACGATTGAGACACGGTGAATCAAGTTCATCCGCGTCTGACCGGAGAATCGATCGAGATGCGGTGCCCAGCGGACGAGGTGACGTCGATCCAGAGCTCGAGATGGCAGCGAATGCGCTCCCTCGTTTGACCACAGAGCGCTTACCGCGTATTTTTAAGCAGTTGTCCGCCGGCCCGCAGCCCGGATCGCTCTGCAGCCCGATCGTTCGGGCGGCGCCGCGTGCACCGTGCGGGTCGCGCGACATGCGTCACCTCGACACGAGGCGACGCGCACGGCAGGCCACCGGGGCCGCGCCGATCGATCTTCTCCCAGGAGCATCCCCATGAGCAAGCGAACCTTCCAGCCGAACAACCGTCGTCGCGCGAAGGTGCATGGATTCCGCCTGCGCATGCGCACCCGTGCCGGCCGCGCCATCCTCAGCGCCCGCCGTGGCAAGGGCCGCACCGAGCTCTCCGCGTAGCCCTCACCACTCCTTCGTGCTGCATCGGGCGAACCGCATCGTCACCGGCGCCGACTACCGTCGCGTCGTCCGTCGCGGGCGCCGCAGCGCCGGGCAGCTGACCATCGTGCACGTGCAGAAGGCGGATGCCGATGCACCCGCGCGGTTCGGATTCATCGTGAGCCGAGCGGTCGGCGGTGCCGTGCAGCGCAACCGCGTTCGTCGCCGGCTGAAGGCGATCAGCCACGGCATCCTCACCGACGGGCTCGCAGGCGTCGACGTCGTGATCCGCGCACTCCCCGCCAGCGCTCAGGCCGACTGGTCTAGCCTCTCCGGAGAGGTCGAACAAGCCATGCACAGGAGCAGACCGTGAAGACAGCGGCCAGGTTCGCGCTCCTCGCGCCGCGGAACGCCCTGGTTCTCCTGCTCCGGGCCTATCGTGCGGTGATCTCCCCTCTCTACGGCGAGGTGTGCAGGTACTACCCCTCCTGCTCCCGTTACGCTCTCGAGGCGGTTCAAGAGCACGGAGTCCTCGTCGGCGCCGGCCTCGCCACCGTCCGCGTCTGCCGCTGCCATCCGTGGGCCGCAGGCGGCGTGGACGACATCCCGCGCAGACGCACCACGAAGAATCGCCTGACGTCCTTCGGATTCGTCGTTCCACTTCCCGAACGAAAGGTCTGACCCGCGTTGGACATCATCGGCACCGTCCTCTGGCCCATCAAGTGGGTCATCGAACTGCTCCTCGTCTCGTTCCACTCCCTATGGACCTTCACCGGTCTCGACGCGGACGCGGGCATCACCTGGGTCCTCGCGATCGTCGGCCTCGTCCTGGTCGTGCGCGCAGCCCTCATCCCGGTCTTCGTCCGGCAGATCAAGAGCCAGCGCAAGATGCTCGAGGTCGCGCCTCAGCTGAAGAAGATCCAGGACAAGTACAAGGGGAAGCGCGATCAGTTCTCCCGCGAGGCGATGTCGCGCGAGACGATGGAGCTGTATCGCAAGACCGGGACGAATCCGCTCTCCTCCTGCCTGCCGCTTCTGCTGCAGATGCCGATCTTCTTCGGCCTGTTCTCGGTGCTCAACGACGCCCAGCACGACAAGGCCGGCGTGGGCCTGCTCAACATCAACCTGGCCGACTCCTTCGCGAACTCCGAGCTGTTCGGAGCGCCGCTCAAGTCGACGTTCGCGCAGCAGTTCACCCTCGCCACATCGGGTCAGCCGTTCAACGCGCTGGTGATGGTCATCGCCGCCACGATGGTCATCCTGATGACGGCGTCTCAGTTCTTCACCCAGCTTCAGCTGATGGCCAAGAACATGTCGGACGAGACCAAGGCCAGCCCGATGTACCGGCAGCAGCGGATCCTGCTCTACCTGCTCCCCCTCGTGTTCGCCTTCTCGGGTGTCGCCTTCCCGCTCGGAGTCATGTTCTACTGGCTCACCTCCAACTTCTGGACCATGGCCCAGCAGTTCCTCGTCATCCGCAACATGCCGACGCCTGGCAGTGAGGCGGCGCGCGCACGTGAGGCCCGACTGGCCCGCAAGGTCAAGGAGCAGCCCTCCATCACCACCGCGGACGGAAGCCTGAACGCCGCGTCGTCCGGTGTCATCGAGACGCCTCGCCAGACCACCCAGCGAGTCCAGCCGGTCAACAAGAACCGCGCGAAGAAGACAGGAAGCCCGAAGAAGTGACCAATCCGGACACCGAAATCCACCCCGCGCCCGCCGACGCCCTGGATGGTGCGAGCGCGGATGAGACGCCCATCGATTCAGCCGACGGCGACGTGGACGAGGCGGATGTGGCTGCCGACTTCATCGAAGAGCTCCTCGACATCTGCGATCTCGACGGCGACATCGACATCGACATGGTGGGCGATCGCGCACACATCTCGGTGACGGCGTCAGCGGACAGCAATCTGCGCGTGCTCTCGTCGGCCGAGGCCGTCGCGGCGCTTCAGGAGCTGACCCGCCTCGCTGTCCAGAGTCGCACGGGAGAGTTCTCGCGCCTCATCCTCGACGTGGGTGGCAGTCGTCAAGCACGCCAGAACGAGCTCGCGGTGCTCGTCGATGCAGCGCTGGTCGCGCTCGACGGGGGATCAAGCCGCTATCCCCTGGAGCCGATGTCCTCGTATGAGCGCAAGATCGTGCACGACCTCGCCGCCGAGCGCGGACTGACCTCCGTCTCCGAGGGAGAGGGTCGGGATCGGCACACCGTGCTGACCCGCGCCTGAGCATGGCGGATGCCTCCGTCGCCCCCGATGGGGAAGCCGGACGGGTCGCGATGGATCCCTCCTCCGAGATCTCCATCGTCGAAGCGGAGCCGTCCATCGCCCGGGAGGTCTTCGGCGATCGCATCGGCCTGGCACGCCGCTTCACCGCAGCACTCGTCGACCAGGGCGAGGTCCGCGGACTGATCGGCCCGCTCGAGCTTCCCCGGCTGTGGACACGGCACGTCATCAACTGCGCTCTGGCTGCACCTCTGCTGCACGGTGCCGTCACCGACGTCGGCAGTGGGGCCGGGCTGCCGGGCATCGTCCTGGCCATCGTGCGACCCGACGTCAGCTTCACGCTCGTCGAGCCCATGGAGCGCCGGACTGATTGGCTCCAGGAACAGGCCTCTGATCTGGGACTTTCCAACGTGATCGTGCTCCGCGCGCGTGCTGAGGAGGCGCCCCGCGCCGCTGCAGACATCGTGACCGCTCGAGCTGTGGGAGCGCTGACCAAGCTGATCCCGATCGCTGCTCCGCTGGCGCGGAGAGGTGGCGAGCTGCTCCTCTTCAAGGGTGCGACGGTCGACGCCGAGGTGGCGAAGGCGCAGCGGGCCATCGCGCGGGCGCGTCTTGCCGATGTCCGAGTGGAGGAGCTCGGCACCGGTATGGCGACCGAGGGAACGCGAGTCTTCCGGGCTACAGTGAACTGACCGGAATCGGGGGAGTGTCGCGGCCGCGTGGCTGCTGCTCCCGGAATCCTCCGGTCCTCGCACGGAAGGTTCCACGTGAAACCGCAGGATGTCCCCGCACGACCGAGTGAACGGCGCGCGTCGGCGCGACGCTCATTCGATGAGACCACTCCCCTGGCCCGTGAGCTCGCGGATCTGACCCGTCGCCGACAGGCGCTCGAGGTCGGTACCCTGCCGAGACCGGCCAAGACCCGCATCTTCACGGTCGCGAACCAGAAGGGCGGAGTGGGCAAGACCACCACCACCGTCAATCTCGCCGCTGCACTCGCCCGCTCCGGCGCCCGAGTGCTCGTCATCGACCTCGACCCGCAGGGAAACGCCTCCACCGCGCTTGGCATCGAGCACCGTGCCGAGACGGTGAGCGTGTACGACGTCATCGTCAGCGACTCCCCCATGGCTGAGGTGGTTCGGCAGAGTCCCGAGTTCCCGACGCTGTTCTGCGTTCCCGCGACGATCCACCTGGCCGGTGCTGAGATCGAGCTGGTCTCCCTCGTCGCGCGCGAGCAGCGGCTCCGCACAGCCCTGGAGAGCTACCTGTCGACGGGGGAGCGATACGACTACGTGCTCATCGACTGCCCGCCGTCTCTCGGTCTGCTCACCATCAACGCCTTCGTCGCGGCGAACGAGGTCCTCATCCCGATCCAGTGCGAGTACTACGCACTCGAAGGACTGAGCCAGCTGCTGCGCAACATCCAGCTGATCGAGCGCCACCTCAACCCGGTGCTCAAGGTGACGACGATCCTGCTCACCATGTACGACTCCCGCACGAACCTGGCCAATCAGGTCGCCCAGGACGTCCGCGAGCACTTCCCTGCCGAGACACTCACCGCGATCATCCCCCGTTCCGTCCGGATCTCGGAAGCCCCCAGCTATGGGCAGAGCGTCATCACCTACGACACCAACTCACCTGGTTCCATCTCGTACTTGGAGGCAGCAGCCGAGATCGCTCATCGGGGAGCGCAGAGCTGATGGCAGCGCCCAAGCGCGGGCTGGGCAAGGGGATCGGCTCGCTGATCCCCATGTCGGACTACCCGACTGCCTCCCGTCCATCCGATGTCTTCTTCGCCGGCTCCGCGTCAGCCGACGACGGTCTCGTCGACGTGCCGGGAGCCCGCCTGGTGGAGCTCGATGTCGACGACATCGTTCCCAACCCGCAGCAGCCTCGCAAGGAGTTCGACGCCGAGGCGCTCGAGGAACTCGTGACGTCCGTTCGCGAGTACGGCGTGCTCCAGCCGATCGTCGTCCGTCCTTCGCCGCGCGGCGAAGGCAAGTTCGAGCTGGTGATGGGGGAGAGACGTCTCCGCGCCAGCAAGCTCGCGGAACGTCGCACGATCACAGCGGTCGTGCGTGATACCGCCGACAACTCGATGCTTCAGGATGCTCTCCTGGAGAATCTCCACAGGTCGCAGCTCAATCCGTTGGAGGAAGCATCCGCCTATCAGCAGCTGATCGCGGATTTCGGCATCACTCAGGAAGCGCTGGCGGAGCGTATCGGTCGATCTCGACCCAAGATCACGAACACGATCCGCCTGCTCAAGCTGCCGGAGAGCGTGCAGAGTCGGGTAGCGGCTGGGGTGCTGACGGCGGGGCACGCCAAGGCCATCCTGGCAGCCGGTAGTCCTGAGGCGATGCTCGCCCTCGCCGACCGGGTGGTCAACGAGGACCTCTCAGTGCGGGCGACCGAGGCTGCTGCCGCGCGTGGTGCGGATCCCGCCAAGGCCACGGCGACCGCTGCCCGTCGCAGTGAGCACTTCGATGCGGTCGCCAATCGTCTGGGCGACCGGCTGAACACCCGGGTGAAGGTCTCGCTCGGTGTCAGCAAGGGGCAGATCGTCATCGATTTCGCCACATTGGCCGACCTCAGGCGCATCCTCACCGACCTCGGGGACGACGGCGCGCTGGGCGATTGACAGCGGGGGCGCGAATTCACGCCCCCGAATCTCACCAGGATCGATCGTAAGCAGGTAACGACCAGGCTGGCCGGCGATTGCCAGGGCCTCGACACGGCCGTGGACGGCCTACTCGACCACCGACGGCGCTCGTTCTGCTCGAATGCACGTTACTCGGTGGTCGGGTAGGCGTTCTAGCTCCGTTTCGAGGCCCTCCTGGCTCGCTTCCGTCGACGAAGCAGGTCGCACTACAGGAGGCTCAGATGCCCCGACAGGCTCAGACCGCGCCGATGGCGGTCCGCGCGATGGCTGCGTAGGTCGTTCCCAGGTCGCCGCCGCGGGCGAGGATGGCCTGGGGAAGCAGCGACGTCTCAGTCAATCCCGGCAGCACGTTGACCTCGAGGAACCAGGCGCGATCCTCGGAATCGATGATGATGTCGACGCGTGAGAGGTGACGCAGGCCGAGTGCACGATGGGTGAGGAGGGCGAGCTCGGATGCCGCCGATGCCGCCTTGGGAGATATACGCGCGGGCGTATAGAACCGCGTCTCCCCCGCGTTGTAGCGGGCCTCGTAGTCGTAGGCGCCCGATACCGGCTCGATCTCGACAGCGTCCAGCGCCCGAGCGCCGTCTCCGGTATCGACGACCCCGACCGCGATCTCGACTCCAGGTACGAAGTACTCGATGAGCGCGTCGTCACCGTAGGTGTACGCCTCGACCATCGCCCGGGGGAGGGCATCCGACGCAGGAACGATGCTGACGCCCTGGGCTGACCCGCCCTTGGCCGGCTTGACCACGAGGGGGAAGTCGAAGGCGTTCTCGACGATCTTGAGCACGGCGGGAGCGCCGAGCTCTCGGAACGTCTCCCGGCTGAGCGCCAGCCCGCGAGGGGTGACCCCTCCCGCGTTGGCGACCAGGGTCTTGGCCGTCGGCTTGTCCCAGGCCAGCCGGGCCGCGCGATGATCGGAGCCGACGAACGGCACCCCGGCGAGATCGAGCAGCGCGCGCAGCGCTCCATCCTCACCGCTGGCGCCGTGGAGAGCGGGCCAGACGACGTCGTAGCCCGCGTCGGCCAGCGATGGAAGCAGCGCGGCATCCGGCTCGCGGACATCCACGCGCCATCCCTGTTCCAGCAGAGCGTCTGCCACGCGTCGGCCCGAACGGAGGGAGACCTCTCGCTCGTGCGAGATCCCGCCGGCAAGGACGAGCGCATAGGGGCTGTTCCCCGTGGAACTGGGAGTCGCGGTGCGGTGCGATGCCTGCTGTTCGGACAAGGTGTCTCCTTGGTGCGGATCTGGGGGCTGCGTCTGGTGGAGCGGTGCGCCGCGCGTGAGGTCGGTCAGCCGAGGTCGGGCGGGGGGCTCACCACTCGCCGGTCGGGTCGATTGACCCTCAAGGTGCCGGTCCCGGAGAAGGTGCGGAGCAGGTCGAGCTCGCCGCCGACCACGGTGGCCAGGCGGCGGATGCCCATTCTGATGTTCTCGGGCGTCGGATAGCAGAACGAGAGTCGCATCTCACTGCGTCCTCCCCCGTCCGCGTAGAAGGCCGTGCCGGGGGTGTAGGCGACCAGCTCGGTCACCGCTCGAGGCAGCATCTGCTTCGAATCGAGCTCTGGAGGCAGTGTGACCCAGACGTAGAAGCCGCCATTGGGGTTCGTCCAGGTCAGCTCCGGCAGGTGTTCCGAGAGCGCGGAGAGCATCGTCTCCTTGCGCTCCCGGTAGACACCTCGGAAGACATCGATCTGAGCGCGCCAGTCGGCGGTGTTCAGATACTCGTTGACCACGAGCTGGTTGAAGGAGCTGGGGGAGAGGATCGCCGATTCCGCCGCGAGGACCAGCTTCTCCCGGATCGCGTGCGGAGCCAGGACCCACCCCACCCGGAAGCCCGGCGCGAGGGTCTTGGAGAAGGAACCCAGGTAGATGACTCCGTCATCCTCGAGCGTGCGCAACGGGGGCGGCGGAGCCTTGTCGAACCAGAGCAGGCCGTACGGGTTGTCCTCGACGACGAGGATGCCGTTGCTGCGGGCGATCTCCAGGATCTCGGGGCGCCGGGCGGCGCTCATCGTGACGCCCGCCGGGTTGTGGAAGTTCGGGACCGTGTACAGGAACTTGATCGTGGATCCGGCAGCCCGTTCCGCAGCGATCGTCTCCCGCAGAGCCTGGGGGATGAGCCCGTCGGAATCCATCGCCACGTGCACCGTCCGAGCCTGATACGACCGGAAGACGCCGATGGCACCCACGTAGCTCGGAGCCTCCGCGAGCACGACGTCTCCAGGATCCAGGAACAGCTTGGCCACGAGATCGATGGCCTGCTGCGATCCCGTGGTGGTGACGACATCGTCGACCCCGGCTCGGATCCCCTCCTCGGCCATGACTTCGAGGATGTGCTCGCGCAGCGCGGGAACCCCCTGACCCGACCCGTACTGCAGGGCCATCGGACCCTGCGTGCGCATGACCGTGTCGAACGCGGAGCGGATGAGGTCCTCGGGCAGGGCGGCGACGAACGGCATGCCGCCGGCCAGTGAGACGACCTCGGGGCGAGATGCCACCGCGAAGAGAGCGCGGACCTCCGATGCGGACAGGCCAGCCGTGCGGGCGGCGTATGCGCCGTACCACGGGTCCAGATTGGTGCCGCGGTTGGTGCTGCTGCTGTCCTGCACGTGATCCTCGCTTCTTCGGAGCCCGCGTGGCGGTGTCTGCGCTGGTGGTCAGCGCTGCTGGAAATGGCCCCGAAGCCGACGGCCGAAGGCCGCGGATTCCCAACATAGTGAACGGAAGGTGGGGGAAGACGCAGAAAGGCCCGCCCGGCGAGTGCCGAGCGGGCCTTGAACGAGCTTCCCGACGGCTATGCCAGGAATGCTGCCAATTCTGATTCGAGCGCGGGCTTCGGCTTGGCTCCGATGACCGACTTGACGACCTCGCCGCCCTTGTAGACCTTCATCGCCGGAATGGACGTGATGTGGTACTTCGCAGCGGTCTCGGGGTTCTCGTCGACGTTGAGCTTGACGATAGAGATCTTCTCGCCGTTCTCGCTGGCGATCTGCTCGAGGATCGGCCCGACGGCGCGACACGGCCCGCACCATTCCGCCCAGAAGTCCACCAGGACGGGCTTGTCCGAGTTGAGGACGATGTCCTGGAAGGTGGCGTCGGTCACCTGGGTGAGATTCGACATGTGCGGCTCCTTGCTTGGGTCAGTGGAAAGTGTATAGCGGCGCGGGTGCGGCACTGCCGCGGGCGACGGGCGTGGCCGAGCCACCGTTGACGCCCATGGTTCAGGGCTGGCCGACGAGCTCGCCGTCGGAGTCGATCGTGCTTCCGGCCGCCGGTGAGGCACCCGTGAGGGACACACCCTTGGCCTGCGACTCCAGATCGGCCGGCAGCTCGGCTAGGTAGTGCTCGGCGTCGAGAGCGGCGACCGTGCCCGATGCCGCAGCGGTGATCGCCTGACGGTAGGTGGGGTCGATCACGTCACCCGCCGCGAAGACGCCGGGCTGGTTGGTGCGCGACGAGCGACCGGCGACAGCAATGGTCCCTTCGACGGTGAGATCGAGCTGGTCGTGGAAGAGATGCACCCGAGGGTCGTTTCCGACGGCGATGAACAGCCCGGTGATGTCGAGACCGCGCTCGGTGCCGTCGACGGTGTCGCGGAGCGTGATGCTGTGCACGCCCGTGCTGTTCTCATCGCCGTGGATGGCAGCCACCTCGGAGTTCCAGATGAACTCGATCTTCGGGTTGTCGATGGCGCGCTGCTGCATGATCTTGGAGGCGCGAAGCGCGTCTCGGCGGACGATGACGTGGACCTTGTCGGCGAAGCGCGTGAGGAAGGTCGCCTCCTCCATGGCCGAGTCGCCGCCGCCGACGACGGCGATGATCTGCTTGCGGAAGAAGGCGCCATCGCAGGTGGCGCACCAGGAGACGCCGTGGCCGCTGAGTCGCTCCTCGTCGGGCAGCCCGAGCTTGCGGTAGGCGGAGCCCGTGGAGACGATCACGGACAGGGCCTCGTGCACCGCGCCGGAGCCGAGCATCACGGACTTGACCGGACCGGACAGGTCGACGGAGACCACGTCGTCGTAGACGACCTCGGTGCCGAACTTCTCCGCCTGCTCGCGGAACTTGTCCATCAGCTCGGGGCCCATGATGCCCTCGGGGAATCCAGGGAAGTTCTCGACGTCCGTCGTGTTCATCAGCTCGCCCCCGGCTTCGACGGAACTGGCGATCAGGAGGGGCTCTAGCTCCGCTCGGGCGGCGTAGATGGCGGCGGTGTATCCGGCGGGACCGGATCCGATGATGATCATCTGGCGCACTGCAGGCTCCTCGACTGTCGTGACACGTACATTGCGCGGCCGCATCGCGACCTGCTCTGGTTTCAACCCATGCTAGGTGCGCGCAATTCCCGGTGCCTGAGGGTCGGTGCTCCCCCTTAAGGGGAGGTCGAACCGGCGTCGACGCCATGTGTTCGGCCGGTGAGCGGAGTGTTCCACGTGGCACGTGCCGCGAATCCGCCTCCCTCGGAGAGAGCGCCCGACGCCTCGGGAGGTGGGGGATCGAGGGCCCTCCAAGCCATCTCAGGCCCTGCGACCGAATCGCCGTCCGAGGATCGCGGTGATGGCGGCCAGGTCCGGCGATCGCAGCAGCCGGAGCGCTCCGAGGTACACCACGGACATCACGGCTCCGAGGACCGCCATCGTCAGGATCGCCGCGGCGCCCCCCGACATGGCGAACCCATCGGCACGGAACGCGCCCAGCATGAGGCCGACGAGGTAGCCGGCGACGCCCGCCGGTACGGCGGCCGCGAGGTCGAGGAGGAGGCTGCGCGCGATGGGTGCCGGGTCGGCCGCGACCTTGCGTCGGAGCAGGATGGATGCGATCACGAGCTGGACGGCTCCCGCAGCGGATACGACCGAAGCGATGCCCATGGCGATCCGATCCACGGGGAGCAGGCTGCAGGCCAGCACGCCGCCGATCACCAGGACCACCTGAACGATCGTGAAGACGAAGGGGGTCCGAGTGTCGCCGAGCGAGTAGAAGACGCGCTGCACCACGAAGAGCAGGCTGAACGGCACGAGACCCACCAGATAGGCGACGATGACCGCGGCCATCTGCTGCACATCGCCGAAGTCTCCAGTGAATACGCGGGCGAACGGGCCCGCGCAGACGATGAGCACCGCTGCGGCGAGGGTCAGAGCGAGGGCCACCGCGCGCAGCGCAGTCGACAGGTCACCGCGCAGCGCCGTGAGGTCACCGCGGCTCGCATGCTCGCTCATGGTCGTGTACAGGGCCGTCACGATGGACACGGTGATGATCGAGTGGGGCAGCATGAAGATCAGCCATGACGTCGCCATGGTCGCGGCGCTCGCGCCCCTGCCCGTTGCGATGAGCGAGACGTTGGTCTCGATGACACCGGCCACCTGACCGGCGACGAGCATGCCGAGGGTCCAGCCCGCAGCACGCGCCGCCGAGCCGAGGCCGACGCCCCGCCAGCCGAAGTCGGGCCGATAGCTGAGCCCGACGCGTCTCCAGAACGCGAACAGGACGATCGCCTGGGTGGCGATGCCGAGCGACGCTCCACCGGCGAGCAGCGCGATCATCGCCGGCGACCAGTCGCCGGGCGCACGATCGGGATCTGCTCCGTAGACGGCCATGAAGACGCCGATGCTCGCGATGCCGATCACATTGTTGAGCACCGGCGCCCAGGTGAAGGGACCGAATGACTTGCGCGCGTTGAGCACCTCGCCCAGCAGGGCGTAGAGGCCGAGGAAGAAGATCTGGGGGAGGCTCCAGTACGCGAAGGCCGTCGCGAGGCGCACATTGGCCGCGGGGACATCGACAGAGGTGAACAGGTCGACGAGCAGCGGCGCCGACAGGGTGGCGAGTGCTCCGATGGCGGCGAAGCCGATCAGTGCCAGGGTGACGAGCTTGTTGACGTATGCTCCCCCGCCGTCCGGACCGCGGCTGGCGCGCACGATCTGGGGGACGAGCACGGCGCTCAGCAGTCCGCCGCCGATGATGGCGTAGATGCTGGCGGGCACGATGGTCGACACCGAGAAGGCGTCGGCGCTTCCGCTGCCGACCACGCCGATCGCCTGGGCGAGCACGATCGCCTTCGCGAAGCCGAGCACCCGTGAGACCAGCGTCCCGGATGCGAGAAGGGCGCTGGAGCGGCCGAGAGAGCTCATTCGCCGGGCTCGGGTGCTGACGTGACGCGGGCCGCATCGAGGGAGGCACGGGCGTCGGCGCTCGCGGCCACGCGTCGGCGGCGCACGATGTTCCGGTAGATCCCGAAGCCGAACAGGGCGAGGACGAGCACGCCGGTCACGATGTAGACGGCCGTCTCCCAGTAGGTCTGCACGTCGAGGGAGATGTAGGTGGGGCCGTCGATCTGCAGACCCGTCGAGGCGCTCGAGAGCGTGATCGCGATGGTGAGGGTGCCATTGGCGATCCACTTCGCCGGGAGGAACACCCGCTGGCTCTCGCCGGGCTCTATGGCGGCGGAATAGCGCTCCATGATGATCCGGCCGTTGCTCGGCCTCGGATCGACGATCACGTCGACCGGATAGCCGAGGTTGTTGCGGACGTAGATCGGCACGGTCTCGAATTGCCCGGCCGCGATGATCGGGCTGCCAGGGAGCACGGTGACGGCGTGCAGGACGTCGTCGAAGTGGCTGCGGGTCTCTTCGGCGGCCGCCTGCCAGGTAACCGGATCTGACGCCCAACCCGCCGCGAGGACGGCGAGCAGCCTCGTCCGCTCACGCCCGATCAGCAGCTCGGGCGTCGCGACGACGGACGCATACGGGGTGATGCGGGCATCCAGAGCCAGGAGCTGCGCGACGATCTCCGCGCCTGCCCTGGTCGAATCGACGAGGCTGCCAGCCGCGCTGGTGGCGGAGGAGCTGATCGCGCCTGCACCGGCGTCGGCGACACCGGGAAGGGTGCGAAGGGTGGCCAGCGCCGTGGTGAGTCCATCCGCGGCGGGCTCGGCGGCACGGTCGAGGGCGATGAGCACGGTGCTCGCACGGCCCGGGCGCTCGACGGCGGTGGCGGCGAGCTGCGCGCTCGCCATCGCGAGTCCTGCCTGCACACCCGCATCCGTCGCGGCGAAGGCCGCATCGGAGAGGCTCGCCGAGATGCCGCTGTCGGCCACCAGGGCCGTCGTATCGCCCAGGCTCTGCACCGGCTCCGCAGTGAGGGAGCCGCTGGTGGGGGATCCACCGGTCATGTTGTCGCTGGAGAGGACCACCCGCGAGTAGCCGGCGCCCGCCAAGAATGAGAGATCCGGCGTCGAGACGGAGTCCGCGGATGGCCAGGCGATGTCGGTGGCCGTCCAGTCCCAGCGCAGCAGGTCGTCGAGTGTCGGGATGGGCTGACCGGCTGGAGGTGCCGTTCCCGGCGTCGGAGCTGCGGTGGGGGAGGCGGCAGGTGCGTCGGAGCCGCCGAAGGTCGCCGAGTCCAGCGCCCACAGGAGAGACGTGGCGCTCAACGGGCCGGCCGCGCCCGCCGCACGCTCGAGGGAGAGGTCGGCATCCGCATACTGGAGCGGGAACACCGCGTTCGGCAGATTCGAGAGGCGGGTCAGCCAGTCGAGCGAGCTGGCGGGGGCGGACGTGCCCAGGACGCGGATGGAGGCGATGATGCGCGGGTCCAAGGCGATGATGGCGTTCGGGGCCGTCGCGAGCGCGTCGAGCTTGCGGCTGAGCGCTCCCTCCGTCGAGGTGTACTCGCTCAGCTGATCGGCGCTGAGCACCCCGTCCTGGCCTGGTGCCACGGTCACGGGCACGACGATCGCGGTGTCGACCGTGCTCGGAGCGGTGCCGTCCGCCCAGACCACCGCGGTCGCGGTGCTGATGTCGACCCCGTCGGCTGTGCCGTCGTCGCTGCCTCCGGCCGGCGCAGCATCGACCTCGAAGGTCGCTCGGACCAGGTGCGGACCCCACCCGGCGGAGGAGAGCAGAGCACCGACCGTGGCAGCCGGGATCGTGATGTCGACGGCTGTCGAGCCCCCCGCCGCGACATCCGGGGTGGAGACGGTGGCGGCGAGGACCCCGCTGATCGACTCCGGATCGGCGATCGCCGCAGCGAGATCGGAGCGGTCCGCGAGCTGACCGTCGATCCGCACCTGGAGTGCGCCCGCGCCGAGGGGATCAGCGGTTCCGTTGCTGACAGTGCCTGTGAGGACGAGATCCGACCCCGAGCGGAGCACCGCTCCCCGTGAAGCACTGACCAGCAGCTCGACGGCTCCCGCGGATCCGGCGGGCTCCGACGGTGCTGTCCCGGCGGCAATGGCGGGGGCGGCGGGGCCGCCGGCCAGGATCCCCATCGCGATCGCGCCGCTGAGCATGGCGCCGACGAGCCATCGGCACAGGAACCGCGTGCCGAATGAGCTCAGGGTCGCGCGCCTGTCGGAGGGCCGTCTCATCGGGCGATCGCGCTGTCCGCGCCGTGCGCGTCGCATCGATCGGACGCTCCCATGGGCCCGAGTTTAGGCCCGGCCACCATGGCCTGACATGTGGACGCGGCGCTCTCGCACGATCGGATGCGCTCGACGCGCGGCCTACCATGGGCGGATGGACAGCGCGGCGGCCGCACTCGACCGGCTGGCGGGCACGGCGGCCTCCAAGCCGGTCGCCCTGCTGGCGGAGGCGTTCGCCGCCGGCGGCCACGAGCTGGCCCTGGTAGGCGGTCCGGTGCGAGACGCCTTCCTCGACCGCACCTCCCCCGATCTCGACTTCACCACCGATGCGCGGCCCGATCGCATCCTCGAACTGGTCCGACCACTGGCCAGTGCGCACTGGGACGTGGGACGCGCCTTCGGCACTATCGCCGCGCGGATCGGCGGCGAGACGGTCGAGATCACCACGTACCGCACCGAGGCATACGGCGATCAGTCCCGCAAGCCCGAGGTGGCGTTCGGCGACGACCTGGAGACGGACCTCGCCCGCCGCGACTTCACGGTCAACGCCATGGCCCTGCGGCTGCCCGACCGGGTGCTCGTCGATCCGAGCGGCGGGATCGAGGACCTGATGTCGCGCACCCTGCGCACTCCTGGCTCCCCCGACTCCTCGTTCGGCGACGATCCTCTGCGAATGCTGCGCGCCGCACGGTTCTCCTCGCAGCTGGGGTTCGAGGTGACGGCCGAAGTGCGTGAGGCGATGGCGAGGCTGGCGCCCCGCCTCGAGATCGTCTCCGCCGAGCGCATGCGCACCGAGCTCGAGCGGCTCGTCGGATCCCCGTCGCCAAGGGCAGGACTCGAACTGCTCGTCGACACGGGGATCGCCGACCTCGTTCTTCCCGAGCTTCCGGCCCTCCGGCTGACCGTCGATTCGGAGCATCGCCACAAGGATGTCTACGAGCACTCGCTGATCGTCCTCGAACAGGCCATCGAGCTGCAGGACGCGCGCAGGAAGGCGGCGGGATCCGAGGACACCGCACCCGATCTCGTGCTCCGCCTGGCTGCTCTGCTGCACGACATCGGCAAGCCGGCGACGCGCCGCTTCGAGTCGGGCGGCGCCGTCTCCTTCCACCACCATGACGCCGTCGGGGCCTCGATGGCCAAGAAGCGCCTTCGGGCGCTGCGCTTCGACAACGACACGATCGCCCGCGTGGCCACGCTCATCGAGCTGCATCAGCGGTTCTTCGGCTACACCGAGGGCGCCTGGACCGACTCCGCCGTCCGCCGCTACGTCCGCGACGCCGGCGACCAGCTCGAGCAGCTGCACATCCTCACCCGGGCCGATGTGACGACCCGCAACCGTCGCAAGGCGGATCGGCTCGGGCATGCCTACGACGACCTCGAGACGCGGATCGCGGAGCTCGCCGCCCAGGAGGAGATGCAGGCCGTCCGGCCCGACCTCGATGGCGAGCAGATCATGGCCGTCCTCGACGTGCCACCCGGCAGGATCGTGGGCGAGGCGTACCGCTTCCTGCTCGAGCTGAGGCTGGAAGAAGGGGCTCTCGGCGAGGCCGAGGCGACCACCCGACTTCTCGAGTGGTGGAAGGACCGCCCGGGGCGCTAAGCTATTGCGGTTGCCCAGCTTCGGCCGGGCACGTGCATTCAGACCTCTTGTTGCAGACACGCTGCAACCGCTAGACCGAAGGAGGTGGGTCAGTGACGCACAAGTACGAACTCATGGTCATCCTCGATCCCGAGATCGACGAGCGCACAGTCGCTCCGAGCTTGGACAAGTTCCTCGGAGTGATCCGCGCCGATGGCGGGACCGTCGACAACGTCGACATCTGGGGCCGCCGTCGCCTCGCCTACGAGATCAAGAAGAAGACCGAAGGCATCTACGCCGTCGTCGCCCTGACCTCGGAGCCCGCTCCCATCAAGGAGCTCGACCGCCAGCTCAACCTCTCCGAGGCAGTGCTGCGCACCAAGGTCCTCCGTTCCGAGGAGGCGACCTTCCGCCTGAAGGCCGCGGAGGCACAGGCCGCTGCGAAGGCAGCCCACGTGAAGAAGACCGCTCCCGCGGCCGCTCCCGCCGCATCGGCATCGGCCCCGTCAGCGGCCCCGTCAGCGCCTGCCGCTCCGGCTCCCGCAGCGTCGGCAGAAGCAGCGCCGAGCGGAGCCTGAGCCATGGCCGGCGAAACGATCATCACGGTTGTCGGCAACCTGACCGCCGACCCTGAGCTGCGCTACACGCAGAACGGGCTGGCCGTCGCCAACTTCACGATCGCATCGACTCCGCGCAGCTTCGACCGCGCGAGCAACGACTGGAAGGACGGCGACGCGCTCTTCATGCGCGCCTCCGTCTGGCGCGAGTTCGCCGAGCACGTCGCCGGCTCCCTCACCAAGGGATCCCGTGTCGTGGCGACCGGACGTCTGCGCCAGCGCAGCTACGAGACCAAAGAGGGCGAGAAGCGCACAGCCATCGAGCTCGAGGTCGACGAGATCGGCCCCTCGCTTCGCTACGCGACCGCGCAGGTCACTCGCGCGGCCGGAGGCTCCGACCGCGGCGGCAGCGGCGGTGGCGGCGGAAGCTACAACGGCGGTGGCGGTGGCAACGGCGGCGGTGGCAACCGCGGCGGATCCTCGAGCGGCGATGAGCCGTGGGCAAGCCCGCCCGCGGTTCAGGGCGGTGGCGGATCCGCTTCCGGCGGCGACGTCTGGAACACCCCCGGCTCCTACGACGACGACACCCCGTTCTGATCCAGCAGATCTGAATCAGAAGCCGAGTCTTCGACTCCCCTGCGCGGCTCCGGCCGGCAGGTCCCCATTCATCAGTTCCAGGTCACTGACCTGCAGTTCGTTAGGAAGGCCCCATGGCCGGCAAGTCGAGCGGCGACCGCCGCAAGTCTCCTCGTACCAAGGGCGGCAAGCCCGTCGCCCCAGCAAAGTCCATCCGCGTCGGCGTCATCGACTACAAGGATGTCGCGACGCTGCGCAAGTTCATCTCGGAGCGTGGAAAGATCCGCGCCCGTCGCATCACGGGCGTCTCCGTGCAGGAGCAGCGCCTCATCGCGCGAGCGGTGAAGAACGCTCGCGAGATGGCACTCCTGCCGTACGCCGGATCGGGAAGGTAACCCCCTGTGTCCAAGCTCATCCTGACGCACGAGGTCACCGGCCTCGGCACCCCGGGTGACGTCATCGACGTCAAGCCCGGCTATGCGCGCAACTACCTGATCCCCCAGGGCTTCGCCGTGGCGTGGACCCGTGGCGGCGAGAAGCAGGTCGACTCCATCAAGGCCGGCCGCGCGGCCCGTGAGCTCGCGACCATCGAAGAGGCGCAGGCGCTCAAGGCCAAGATCGAATCGGCGCCCGTCACCCTCAAGGTCAAGGTCGGCACCGGCGGACGCCTGTTCGGCTCGGTCAAGACCTCCGACGTCGCCGCAGCGGTCGCGGGAGCCGGTCTCGGTGAGATCGACAAGCGCAAGATCGAGATCGGCAGCCCGATCAAGATCACCGGCACCCATGAGGCCACTGTGCGCCTCCGCGACGACATCGCCGCGACGATCACCCTCACGGTGGTCGCCGCGCGCTGATCGCACGCAGCCACGAACGGCGGTTCGGCCGGCTCCTTCGGGAGCCGACCGGGCCGCCTTTCTGCATTCCCGGGCCCATCCGTCCCAGCTGAGCAGCCGTCACGGCCTCCGGACCCGCGCATCCGAGCGGGTCGCCCCGGGCTTCGGGGAACAGTCATGGAACACGACAGATATCCACCCGGAAGTCAAGCGAAGGACAACCCTCGACCAATGCTTGAGGGCAGTTATCCACAGGAGTTCTGCACATGAGGAAACTGCTGATCAGGCCCCGTAAGGGGGACACTCCTCCACATCGCATTCCGCGCGTGTCGACGGCGGTTCCCACACATGGGCAATCTTGTCCGCATCTTCTCCACAGCGTTGTGCACAACGTGGAAAGCCGTTCGCGGGTACCGTCATCAGAGCGCCGCGGCCCGGCGTCCGACCAGTGTCGGACGCCACGGGTATACAGGGATGGCGGGCCTATCACGGGGCTCCGCCACAGCCCATCGGCCGACGGAAGTCGGCGAACGCGGCAGGAGGACTGACGACCGGGGGGCCGGTCGTCCGTCGATGCGGAGAGTGCTTCTCCGCCGGAAAGAGGGGGATCGTGTCGATCGCACACCTGGGGATCGCAGCGGAGGGCCGCTACGACGCACCTCGCAGCGAGCCCCGCGGACCTGAGCGCACCCCTCCCCACGACCTGCTCGCGGAGCAGAGCGCTCTGGGCGGCATGCTGCTGAGCAAGGACGCCGTCGCCGACGTGCTCGAGTGCGTCAAGGGCGTCGACTTCTACCTGCCCAAGCACGAGGTGATCTTCGAGGCCGTGCTCGACCTCTACGCCCACGGCGAGCCGACCGACGTCATCGCCGTCACCGATCAGCTGACCAAGTCTGGCGACCTCTCTCGGGCCGGCGGCGCGGACTACCTGCACACCCTCACGAGCATCGTGCCGACAGCGGCCAACGCCGGCTACTACGCCGAGATCGTCGCCGAGCGCGCCGTTCTGCGTCGACTGGTCGAGGCCGGCACCCGCATCGTGCAGATGGGCTACGCGAGCGAGGGCGAGGTCACCGACCTCGTCAACAACGCGCAGGCGGAGATCTACGGCGTCACCCGCGAGCGGGAGGCAGAGGACTACGTGCCGCTCACCGACGCGGTCGCCGCCGCCATCGACGAGATCGAGGCCGCTCAGCACCGCGACGGATCGATGACGGGCGTTCCGACCGGCTTCACCGAGCTGGACGACCTGACCAACGGGTTCCACGGCGGCCAGATGATCGTCGTCGCCGCTCGACCCGCCATGGGCAAGTCGACGCTCGCGCTCGACTTCTGCCGTGCCGGGTCGGTGAAGCACGGCATGCCGTCGGTGTTCTTCTCGCTCGAGATGGGGCGCAGCGAGATCGCGATGCGGCTCATGTCCGCGGAGGCGGCCATCCCCCTGCAGCACATGCGCAAGGGCACGCTGCAGGGCGACGACTGGACGAAGCTGGCGCAGACCCGCGGCCGGATCAACGACGCCCCGCTGTACATCGACGACAGCCCCAACATGACCCTCGTCGAGATCCGGGCGAAGTGCCGTCGGCTCAAGCAGAAGGTCGGGCTCAAGATGGTCGTCATCGACTACCTGCAGCTGATGACCTCCGGCAAGAAGGTCGAGAGCCGCCAGCAGGAGGTCTCCGAGTTCTCCCGCGCGCTGAAGCTGCTCGCCAAGGAGCTGCAGGTGCCGGTCATCGCCCTCTCCCAGCTCAACCGAGGGTCCGAGCAGCGCGCCGACAAGCTGCCCGCCATCTCCGACCTCCGAGAATCGGGCTCGATCGAGCAGGACGCGGACATGGTCATCCTGCTGCACCGCGAGAGCGTGTACGACAAGGACAGCCCTCGCGCCGGCGAGGCCGACCTCATCGTCGCCAAGCACCGCAACGGTCCGACCCGGACCATCACCGTCGGCTTCCACGGACACTATTCGCGGTTCGTGGATCTCCCGCCCGGACACTGACCGCTCCTCCGCGCAGGCGACGAGCAGGAGCGGTGCCGTAGGGTTGATGCGCCCATGCACCAGGAGATCGTCATGCCCGACCAGCGCACCGTGTCACCCTTGGGAACCTCCTCGGGGCTCGGGGCACTGTTCCTCGGCCGCGCGATCGCAGGGCTGCTGCTCGGTGCGGCGGTCACCTTCTCTGCGACTGATCACTCAGCGGCGTACGGCAGCGTCGTCTTTGGCGCCTGGGCGGTCCTGCAGGCCATCGTCGTGGTCGTGAGCGCCGTTCGCGGGGGCCGCGGGCCCGGCCAGAGGATCCTGCTCGTGCAGGGCGTGCTCGGCGGAGTGATCGGGGCCGTCGCGCTGGCGCTGACGGGCTTCGGGCTCGGCGCGCTCCTCCTCGTCGTCACCGCGTTCGCCGCCGTGACCGGAGCGCTCGAGCTCTATCGCGCCGTCCGCATCGAACGAGGCAGCGCAGCCGGTCGCGAGAGCCTGTTCGTCGGAATCCTCACCGCGGTGCTCGCCATCGTCTTCCTCGCCATCCCGCCCGACGAGGTGCTCGCGGTCGGCCTCATCGGCGGCTACGGGATCGTCGTCGGCGTCTATCTCGCGATCGCAGGGATCTCGCTCAGGATGCCGACGGCCCGTCCCGAAGGTGCGCGTGAAGGCGCAGCCGACCGCGGCGTGGAGTCCTGATGGCGAACCCCTCTCGCGCGGAGCGATTCCGCCCCGCAGAACTCGTGGGACTGGCCCTCGTCGTGGCCGTGTTCACCGGCGCGGTCGTCGGATTCACCACTCGGGAGATCAACCTGGCGGCGATCTTCGCGGGCATCGGCTTCATCGTCGCGTTGCTCGTCCTGGCGATGCTTGCGCTGGCGGTCGGCTCGGATCCCGGCGCTCATCCCCCACTGGACCCGCCCAAGCCCAAGGCGGGCGCGCCGACAGACTCCGAGACTGCTCAGCAGGACGTGCAGCCGGGCGCGCGGCCGACGGTTCAGTCCGACGAGGGCGACGAAGCGCCCTGACCGAACGGTCGGACGTGCGCCGCGATCCGGCCGCTCAGCTGGACGGCGCGACCATGTCGACGAGCTGGCTCGCCAGACCCGCGTAGCCCGCGGGTGTCAGCGCGGTGAGCGACGCCTTGGCGTCGGCTCCGATGTCGAGCCCGGCGATGAACTCGGCCAGGCGCGCACCGTCGACCCGGCGACCGCGCGTCAGATCCTTGAGCACGGCGTACGGATCGGCGATGGAGCTCCGTCCCGCGACCACCTCTGCGCGGATGACCGTCTGCACGGCCTCCGCGAGCACCTCCCAGTTCCCGTCGAGGTCGGCGGCGAGCTTGGCGCCGTCGATGGCGATCTCACCGAGCCCCCGGCCGATGTTGTCGAGGGCGAGCAGCGAGTGCCCCAGGCCGACTCCGATGTTGCGCTGTGTCGTGGAGTCCGTGAGATCGCGCTGCAGCCGCGAGGTGACCAGCGTGGCGGACAGGGAGTCGAGCACCGCCGCGGAAAGCTCGAGGTTGGCCTCCGCATTCTCGAACCGGATCGGGTTGATCTTGTGCGGCATGGTCGACGAGCCGGTGGCGCCCGGGACGGGGATCTGCCGGAAGTAGCCGATCGAGATGTAGGTCCAGATGTCCGTGCAGAGGTTGTGCAGCACGCGCCCGATGTGCACGACGACGCCGTAGAGCTCGGCCTGCCAGTCATGCGACTCGATCTGCGTGGTCAGCGGATTCCAGGCAAGCCCCAGAGACGTCACGAACTCGCGGGAGACGTTCATCCAGTCGATCTGCGGATCGGCGGCCAGGTGCGCCGCGAGCGTGCCGGACGCCCCGTTGAACTTGCCGAGGTACTCGACCGCGTCGAGGCGCCGGACGAGCCGGTCGATGCGGTGCACGAACACCGCCAGCTCCTTGCCCATCGTCGTGGGAGTGGCCGGCTGCCCGTGGGTGCGGGCGAGCATCGCCTCGCCCCGGAGCTCGACCGAAAGGCTGCGCATCGCGTCGAGGACCCCGATCAGCTTCGGACGCCACACCTGCTGGATCGCGTCGCGCACGGTCAGCGCGTAGGCGAGGTTGTTGATGTCCTCGCTCGTCGCGGCGAAGTGGGTCAGCTCCGCGATCGCGGTGAGGCCGAGGGCATCCAGTCGGCGACGGATGAAATACTCGACGGCCTTGACGTCGTGCCGGGTCGTCGCCTCGAGGGTGGCGAGCTCGTCCACGTCCTCCGAGCCGAAGTCGGCGATCGTGCGACGCAGGCTCCGCGCCTGATCGGCGGTCAGCCGTGAGCTGCCGAAGTACTCGTGGTCGGTCAGGTAGATCAGCCATTCGACCTCGACGTGCAGGCGCGCGCGGTTGAGACCCGCTTCGCTGAGGTGCGATCCGAGCTCCCGGACCGCCTCGCGGTAGCGCCCGTCGAGGGGGCTCAGCGGCTGAGGAGGCAGGCTGGTCATCGTACGGAAGCTCCGATCGTGTGCGTGACGGCAGTGAGGAGGCCGGCGCAGGACCTCTCTATCATGGCGAGGACCTCGCCGAACCGTGCGTCCTCCCCGTAGTAGGGATCGGGAACCTCGCCGTCTCCGGGCTTGGGATCGAAGTCGCGGAGGAGCCGGATGCGCTCCGTGGCGGAGTCATCCGGGGCGAGCGCCCTCAGGGCCGCCAGATGGGAGCGATCGAGGGCGAGGATCAGATCCAGCTCTGCGAACTCGTCCGCTGCGAACTGGGCCGCGATGTGCGACGAGCCGTCGAATCCCCGGACCTTCAGCGCAGCGACGGTCCGAGGGTCGGCCCCCTCACCGAGATGCCAGGAACCCGTGCCGGAAGAGCGCACCGCGATCCGGTCGTCGAGGCCGGCCTCTCGGACCATCCGGCGGAACACGACATCGGCCATCGGCGAGCGGCAGATGTTGCCGGTGCAGACGAACGAGAGGCGGAAGGGCTCGGAGTCGCTCCGCTTCACGGGCAGGGTGACCGGAGACGAGCTGTGGGAAGGCATCACAGGGATTCTCCCAAACCCCCGACGCCCGCGACGCCACAGCCGCAGTCCGCCCGCGCGCTTCCGTGCACAGGGTGCCCCCGTCGCCGGCTATCCACAGATCCCGCATTCCCGCTCGTCCGCGCGTCGGGACCTCGCAGGATGATCGGGTGTCGATCGACTCGCCCGCTCTGTCCGGCCCCCTGCTGATCGAGCTGGCCGAGCGTGCGCGCGCCGAGCTGGCCGCGGTCCGCGCCGATCTGGACTCCCTGGAACCGGCGATGTGGCATTCGCCCACGGCTCGGCGGCTGGCGGACATCATCCGCGACCTGCGTGCCGACCTCCTGACGGCGGAGGCGGCCATCGACGACGGTGAGCGCATGATCCGGTCGCTGCAGTGATCGGCGATGTCGGGTGACGAGCCGAGAGCTGGTCATCTCGGGCGGGGGATCGCTCGTCATCGCCACCGACGAGCTGGACGCCATCATCGATCGCTGCGGTCCGATCGCCCGACGCCTCGACGCCGTTGCCGACGAGCTGGCGACGGTGGCCGCTCTCGCCGATCGTGGCGCGGCCCCGCTGACCGCCACCCCATCGACCGCGCTCGCGTCGTCGGCACGGACATGTCAGCGCTCCGCCGACCGGCTGCACGGACTGCGTACGGGCCTCGTGCGCGCTCGAGACGAGTACTCCCAGCTGGAATGGCGCCTCCGCGCGCGGATGGCCGGATGGTCGGCCGATGTCGCGTTCGGCGCCGGCAACGCGGTCGGCTTCGGGCTCGCGATGCTCGGTCCCGCGGGTGTGCTCGGCCTCGCGGCGGCCCTCTTCGCGGCCGGGCCCGAGCTGCAGCTGATCGGCGCGGCCGCCGGGAAGCGGCTGCGCGAGCATCCGGAGCTCCTCGCCGATCCGGCTTTCCTCGCGTTCGTGCGCCTCGCGGTCGACGCCGCCGACGACGCCCTCCGGGGTGTCGCCCGCCTCCCACCGGGACTGGGTGATTCCGAGGCCACGGGCTTCGGTCCATTCCAGCCCCAGACGCCGATCGCCCGTCAGGATCTCGAGGGCAGGCAGTGGCTGGCGGCGCTCGCGCTCGCCGCCGTCACCCTCACCGCACGGGGCGACCTCACTCGAGTGCGGCTGAGCGCCAGTCCTGCGGGGAGCGCCAGCGCACCGCGGACCCTCGCCGCCCTCGCGCGGCGCATCCCGGGTCAGGAGTCGGGTGCCGCGGGGATGTCGGCTGGACCGGGGGACGGCGGCGCGGAGGATGAGCCGCAGGTGAGGATCGAGCGCTATCTCGACGAATCGGACTCCCCGCGCTTCGTGGTCTACCTGGGCGGCACCGCCGACTTCGGTCTGCCGGCCGGAGACGAGCCCTTCGACATGACCTCGAACATCGCAGGCGTCGCCGACCGGAACTCGGCGGCGCTCGAGACGGCGCGGGCGGCCATGCGCGAAGCGGGCATCGACAGCGGCGCGCCAGTGCTCTTCGTCGGCTACTCCCAGGGCGGTCTCCTGGCGGAGCGACTGGCGGACGGCGGCGACTACACCGTCGCAGGGGCGGTGACCTTCGGCTCACCCGGCACCGGGATCATCGATCCCCGCATCCCTGCGGTGGCCATCGCCCATACCGACGATCTCGTCCCCGCTCTGGGCGGCATGCGGTCGCACGACGCTGCGGAATCCCATGTGATCGTCGAACGCGCGGCGCTGGCAGGTATGCCCTTCCCCGAGGGTCAGACAATGCCGGCGCATGACATGGCGGCCTATCGGCGCACCGCGGAGCTGGCGGACGCCTCATCGGAGGATCGGCTGGTCGCCGCGCGGGGCGAGGTCCTGGGGTTCCTGGAAGGCAGTCGGTTCGGCCAGGCGACCGAGTTCCGCGGAGTCAGGATCGAACTGTGAGCCCGCGTCGCGACTGCGGGGGTGCGAAGGACGATCGAACCGCGGATCGTCAGCGGCGGGTGCCCGCGAGCGGACGCAGGATCAGTCCGATGATCCAGTTGAAGATGCCCATGACGAAGGCGCCGAGCACGCCCCACCAGAAGCCCTCGACCGACAGGCCGAAGCCGATGCCGCCACTGATCCAGGCGACCAGAAGGAAGAGGAGTCCGTTCACGACCAGGGCGATCAGGCCGAGGGTCAGCAGGTAGAGCGGGAAGGCGACGATCCGGATCGCGGTGCCGATCAGTCCGTTGACCACCCCGAAGATGATGGCGAGAAGCGCGTAGGTCAGCAGCGTCTCGACGACACCGCCGGGCGCATAGGCGCTGACGGTGACGCCACCGCCGACGGGACCGATCAGCAGGGTCGTCAGCCAGAGGGCGACTCCGTTCCCGACCAGGGCGACCAGCAACCTCCGCATGGCTCAACTATGGCATCCGCGCCCGGTCCGCGCCTCTTGAGCGCGCGGGCGGACGTCTCCCATCCGTCGCCGGCCGACGATCGAGCGTGTTCCGGCGTCCAGGACCCGGGCTCGCCGACCTCCCGGCGACGACGTCGGGATCGGAGGACCCGGTGCGCAAATAGACTCGGGCACTGTGACCGACGAACGCCCGCCCGTCCGACTCCGTCCCGAGATCGCCGCCCTTCCGGCCTACCGCCAGGGACGCACCGCGGCCTCCGACGGCTTCAAGCTCTCCTCCAACGAGAATCCGTTCGACCCGCTGACCGGCATCCTCGAGGCGATCGCGGCGGCGGTCGACATCAATCGCTACCCCGACGCCACCGCCCGTGAACTGCGCGAGAAGCTCGCGCCCCGCTTCGGCGTCGGCGTGGACGAGGTCCACGTGGGAGCCGGCTCGGTCTCCCTGCTCAGCCAGTTCATCAACGCCGCCGCAGGACCGGGCGACGAGGTGCTCTACTCGTGGCGATCGTTCGAGGCGTACCCCGGTCTCGTCACCGTGTCCGGGGCGAGAAGCGTGACCGTTCCCAACCTCCCCGACGGTCGGCACGACCTGCCCGCCATGGCGGCCGCGGTCACCGACAGGACGCGCGTGGTCCTGGTCTGCTCGCCCAACAACCCCACCGGGGGCGTGGTCACCGCTGAGGAGTTCTCCGCGTTCATGGCCGCCGTCCCCGCGGACCTCCTGGTCCTCCTCGACGAGGCGTACGCAGAGTTCGTCCGCGACGACGCAGCGGTCGAGGGACATGCCCTGGTCGGCATGTACCCGAACCTGGTGATCCTGCGCACGTTCTCGAAGGCCTGGGGCCTCGCCGGATTGCGGCTCGGCTACGCGATCGGGCCGGAGCGCGTGCTCGATGCCGCGCGCGCGGCCGCCATCCCGCTGTCCGTCACCGGCCCGGCGCAGGCGGCGGGTGCCGCAGCTCTGGACCACGAGGCCGAGCTGGTCGCGCGGGTCGAGCACATCGTCGCCCGGCGGACCGAGGTGCGGGATGCGTTGCTGGAGGCGGGTCTGCCGGTGATGGAATCGCAGGGCAACTTCGTCTGGCTGCCCCTCGCGGCAGACGCCGAATTCGCTGCAGACGTGCTGAACGACCACGGTCTCGTGACCCGCGCGTTCCCGGGTGACGGGGTCCGAGTGTCCATCGGAGAGGCCGAATCCGTGGCAAAGCTCAAACAAGCCGCGGTGGACATTGTGGAGAACCTACCGACGAGGCCCCAGAGCAGCCGGATAGATTAGGGCGCGGCCCGGCTCCGGTCGGAGTCTCGGTTCACGGAAAGAGCGGCGTCCTGCCGGAAGAGAGATCGGAGGCGCTCGTGGCCGAGCTATCACGGGGAGCCCAGGCGGAGCTGCCCTCGGAATTCGACGACGAGGACGTCATCGGCACCCTGGACACGGTTCGCGTGTTGGCTGCGGACGGGTCGTTCGCACCCACGGAGTCCGCGGAGCGATTCCTGCCCTACCTCGAGCGCCTGACGGAGGCCGACCACCAGCGGTTCTATCGCGACATGGTCACGGTGCGCCGCTTCGACGCCGAAGCGGGCCACCTCCAGAGACAGGGCCAGCTGGCCCTCTGGGTGCCGAGTCACGGCCAGGAGGCCGCTCAGGTCGGATCGGGCAGAGCCGCCCGCGCCCAGGACACGATCTTCCCGGCCTATCGCGAGCATGCGGTAGGGATGATCCGCGGCATCGATCCCCTCGACATCATCCGCATGCTCCGCGGCATCACGCATGGCGGGTGGGACCCGAAGAAGCGCGGGAACTTCCGGCTGTACACGCTCGTGATCGCATCGCAGACCCTGCACGCAACGGGCTATGCCATGGGCATCTCCCTCGACGGTGCGCCGACGGGCGACCCCGATGTTGACGAGGCGGTCCTCGTCTACTTCGGCGACGGGGCGACATCCCAGGGAGACGCGAGCGAGGCGCTCGTCTGGGCGGCCAGCTATCAGACGCCTCAGGTGTTCTTCCTGCAGAACAATCACTGGGCCATCTCGGTGCCGGTGAGCAGGCAGTCCCGCGTGCCGCTCGTGCAGCGCGCGTCGGGCTTCGGCATCCCCGCCACCCAGGTCGACGGCAACGACGTGCTGGCGGCGTACGCGGTGACCACGCACTACCTCGACGAGGCCCGCGCGGGCCGTGGGCCGGGCTACATCGAGGCACTCACCTACCGGATCGGCGCGCACACCACGTCCGACGATCCCACCAGATACCGCGCCTCGCGCGAGCTCGCCTACTGGGAGGCGCGGGATCCGATCGCGCGCTTCCGCCGGTACCTCGAGGCACAGGGCGCGGACGGCGCCTTCTTCAGCGACGTCGACGCCGAGGCCGCAGATCTCGCCTCCGACGTCCGGCGCCGCATGCTCGAGCTGACCGATCCGGATCCCGCGATGATCACGCAGCACGTGTACACCGACGATCACCCGGTCACCTCCGCCCAGCACGCCTGGATGCGCGCGTACGAGGCGACCTTCGAAGAGGGCAGCGAATGAGCACGACCGGGACCTGGACCATGGCGAAGGCCCTGAACTCCGGCCTGCGCGCAGCCATGGCGGACGACGACAAGGTCATCCTCATGGGCGAGGACATCGGGACGCTCGGCGGGGTGTTCCGGATCACGGAGGGGCTCGCCGCCGAGTTCGGGACCGACCGGGTCATGGACACGCCGCTCGGCGAGGCCGGCATCGTGGGCGCCGCGATCGGCCTGGCGATGCGCGGGTATCGACCCGTCTGCGAGATCCAGTTCGACGGCTTCATCTACCCGGCCTTCGATCAGATCACGTCCCAGCTCGCCAAGCTCACCGCTCGTCACGAGGGCACCCAGAGCTTCCCCGTGGTCATCCGCGTGCCGTACGGCGGGCACATCGGAGCCATCGAGCATCACTCCGAGAGCCCGGAGGCCTATTTCGCGCACACGCCCGGGCTGCGCGTGGTCAGCCCGAGCACGCCCAATGACGCGTACTGGATGATCCAGCAGGCCATCCGATCGAACGACCCGGTGATGTTCTTCGAGCCCAAGAGCCGCTACTGGCCGAAGGGCGAAGTCGACGAGACCGCCCCGGCAGCGAGCATGCACACCACTCGCGTGGTGCGCGCGGGCACTGACGCGACGGTCGTCGCGCATGGAGCCATGGTGAGCGTGCTGCTCCAGGCCGCCGAGGTCGCGGCCACCGAGGGCAGGAGCCTGGAGGTCGTCGACCTGCGATCGCTGTCGCCGATCGACTACGGGCCGCTCATCGCATCCGTGGAGAAGACCGGGCGGCTGATCGTCGCGCAGGAGGCGCCCGGCTCCGTCAGCGTCGGCTCCGAGATCGCCGCGACGGTCGCCGAGCGCGCCTTCTACTCCCTCGAGGCTCCCGTGCTGCGGGTGTCGGGCTTCGATGCCCCGTTCCCCCCTGCCAAGCTCGAGAAGATCTATCTGCCGGACGCCGATCGTGTGCTCGAAGCGGTCGACCGTGCTCTGGCCTACTAGCACCGGTCGATCAGGCCGCCGAGGAGCCGCATGAGTATCTCGAAGTTCGCCCTGCCCGACGTCGGGGAAGGGCTCACCGAGGCCGAGATCGTCTCGTGGAAGGTCGCCCCGGGCGATCCCGTCGAGATCAACCAGGTGATCGTCGAGATCGAGACGGCCAAGTCGCTCGTCGAACTCCCCTCGCCCTACGCCGGCATCGTCGGCGAGCTGCTCGTCGGCGAGGGCGACACCGTGGAGGTCGGCACGGCGATCATCACCGTCTCCTCCGAGGGCGCGCATCTCACCGCCCCGCTGAAGAACCCGGCGCAGTCGGCGCTGCCGAACGAGGTGCAGGTGCTCGAAGCGGGAGACGAGGCGGACGACGCGAGCTCCGGTTCGGTGCTGGTGGGCTATGGCACCGGCGGTCATGCCGCCACTCGGCGCGGCGCTCGCAGGACACCGGTCGCCGCGCCGCCATCCCCCGTCGCCGGCACGCCGATCATCGCGAAGCCTCCGATCCGCAAGCTCGCGAAGGACCTCGGAGTGGATCTCGCCGCGGTCGTCGCGACCGGTGCCCGCGGCGACATCACCCGCGATGACGTCGTGCGGCACGCGGGGCAGGCGAGTGTCTTCCGCAACATCGAGACGCCCGCGTGGCCGTCCGACCGCGAGGAGCGGATCCCGGTCAAGGGCGTCCGCAAGGCCATCGCCACCGCGATGGTCGCCAGCAAGTTCTCCGCACCGCACGTGAGCGTCTTCGTCGACATCGATGCGACGCGCACCATGGAGTTCGTCAAGCGCCTCAAGGCGTCCACCGACTTCGCCGGAGTGCGGGTGTCACCGCTGCTGATCATGGCCAAGGCGATGATCTGGGCCGTGCAGCGCAATCCCACGGTGAACTCGAGCTGGACGGACAAGGAGATCGTCGTCCACCACTACGTGAACCTGGGCATCGCCGCGGCGACCCCGCGCGGGCTGATCGTGCCCAACGTCAAGGATGCGCAGGACATGTCCCTGCTCACGCTCGCCCAGTCCCTCGAGCAGCTGACCCTCACCGCGCGTGAGGGCCGCACTCAGCCCGCGGAGATGGCCGACGGAACCATCACGGTCACCAACATCGGCAGCTTCGGCATGGACACCGGCACCCCGATCCTCAATCCGGGCGAGGTCGCGATCGTCGCGCTCGGCACCATCAAGCAGAAGCCCTGGGTGGTGGACGGACAGGTCGTCCCCCGCTTCGTCACCACGGTGGGCGCGAGCTTCGACCACCGCGTGGTCGACGGCGATGTGGCCAGTCGCTTCACCGCCGACGTGGCGAGCATCCTCGAGGAGCCCGCCCTCCTGCTGGACTGAGCCGTCAATTCCGTCGAATTGCACCTCTGGCTCTCTCGGCCGCATGAACGGAGCCAAAGGTGGCAATTCGGCGCTTCGTCAGGCGTGAGTTTGACAATCATTCTCAGGTGGAATAGCGTCGCACGGTGATTCCTGCCGCCGACGCGCCGACCCTCGAGCTGCGCGACGCGTCGCTCGCTCTCGGCGGGCGCGAGCTGTGGTCGGATCTGGATCTCCAGCTGCGCGCGGGTGCCTTCCTGGCGGTGCTCGGCCCGAACGGCGCAGGCAAGAGCAGCCTGATCCGAGCGATCCTCGGCGAGGTGCGTCTCCGAGCGGGATCCATCAGGATCCTCGGAGCCGCGCGCTCGGTCGGCACCGACGTCGGCTACATCCCCCAGCAGCGCCTCTTCGACCGCGGAGTAGGACTGCGGGCCCGCGACCTGGTCGGATTCGGACTGGACGGGCACCGGCTCGGACTGCCCGTCCCGACCCGCGAACGCCGTGGCCGCATCGATGAGGCGCTGGCCCGGACGGGGGCGGAATCCTTCGCGGATGCGCCGATGGGCAGCCTCTCGGGCGGTGAGCAGCAGCGGGTCCGCATCGCGCAGGCGCTGATCTCGAGGCCGCGTCTGCTGCTCTGCGATGAGCCGCTCCTGTCCCTCGACCCGGGACATCAGGTGGCGGTGACCGAGGCGATCGACGACTACCGCCGGGAGACCGGTGCCGCTGTCGTGTTCGTCACCCACGACGTCAACCCGATCCTGGACCGCATCGATCAGGTGCTCTATCTCGGCCCGCGCGGCCATCGGCTCGGTGTCCCGCGGGATGTCCTGACCACTGACGTGCTCAGTGACCTGTACGACGTGCATGTCGACGTCCTCGACGTGCACGGGCGGATCATCGTCGTGGCCGGCACCGGCGATGGGGACCATCTCGTGCTGCCCGCGCACTCCGAGTCGACGGAGCATCCCGCATCGCCCGTCGGACGGCAGGGCACGGCATGACGGTCGACCTCTCGCAGCTCTTCGAGTTCTCCGACTACGGCGCCCTCGTCGCGCTGCTCGGCAACTCGATCATCGCCGGCGCGGTGCTGGGGATCGTCGGCGGCGTGGTCGGCTACTTCGTGATGGCGCGCGACCTCGCCTTCGCGGTCCACGGCATCAGCGAGCTCTCCTTCGCGGGAGCCTCCGCCGCACTCCTGATCGGTGCCAATGTGCTGGTCGGCTCCATGGTCGGCTCGATCCTCGCCGCGCTGCTGATCGGCGTCCTCGGGGTGCGGGCGCGGGATCGCAACTCGATCATCGGCGTCCTGATGCCGTTCGGCCTCGGGCTCGGCATCCTCTTCCTTGCGCTCTATCCGGGGCGCGCCTCGAACAAGTTCGGCCTGCTGACCGGGCAGATCGTGGCCGTCGACAGCCCGGAGCTCGGCTCGCTGATCGCGGTGTCCGTCGTCGTGCTGATCGCCGTCGCGATCCTCTGGCGTCCGCTCCTGTTCGCCAGCGTCGACGAGGAGGTCGCCCGCGCCCGCGGACTCCCGGTGGGAGCGCTGTCGATCGGATTCATGCTGATCCTGGGCCTGGCCACCGCGGTGAGCATCCACCTCGTCGGCGCGCTCCTGGTGCTCTCTCTCCTCGTGACCCCGGCAGCGGCCGCACTGCGGGTCGCATCGGCGCCGCTCGCCGTCACCGGCCTGAGCGTGCTGTTCGCCGTGATCTCCAGCGTCGGGGGCATCATGCTCGCCCTCGGCTCGTCCATCCCGATCAGCCCCTACGTGACGACGATCTCCTTCGCCATCTACCTGGCCTGCCGGATCATCGGCTCGCGCCGGTCTCGGTCGACCAGCTCCGTCGGCACCGCCCCGTCTGTCCAGTCACCCGCCCATTCGTCCGATCTACACTCGGTCCGATGAAGCGCAACACCTGGCAGCGCCAAGCCGTGCGCGAGGCCCTGGACACCTCGCAGGGCTTCGTGAGCGCGCAGCACCTGTACGCGGGACTGCGCGAATCCGGCTCTCCTATCGGCCTCGCCACCGTGTACCGCGCGCTGGCCGACCTTGCCGTCGAGGGCGAGGCGGACTCCCTGCAGTCCACCGAGGGCGAGAGCCTCTACCGCGCCTGCAGCACCCAGGAGCATCACCACCATCTGATCTGCCGTAACTGCGGCACGACGGTCGAGATCGAGGCCGACGCCGTGGAGCAGTGGGCGGCCAGCACGGCGGCCCGGCACGGATTCACGGAGCCGCGGCACATCGTCGACATCTTCGGGCTCTGCGCCGCCTGCTCCGCGGGAGCCCGCGGCGCCTAGCGTCGTCGGAACGAGCTGCCCGGTTCTGCCACTCCGAGCGCGTCTCAGGCCGCAGAACTGGGCAGTTCACCACGGTTCGGCGCTCGGCGGTTTGCGGGATCCCGATGCGACCCGTACAGTTGTCTGTTGGCCGTCGGGACCCCTTCTCGGCGTGCAGCGCTCCTTCTCCTCGGTCGCACGACCAGGTGAATGCGTGCGCAGACAAGAGATCTTGGGTGACGCCGTCCGGCGTCACGGTAACGGAGGAAAACGTGGCAGCAGTCTGCCAAGTGACCGGGGCAGTGCCCGGATTCGGTCACGCCATCTCGCACTCGCACCGACGCACCAAGCGTCGCTTCGACCCGAACGTCCAGAAGCGCACGTACTACGTGCCCTCGCTGCGTCGTAAGGTTTCGCTGAACGTGAGCGCGCGCGGCATCAAGGTCATCGACGCCCGTGGCATCGAGTCCGTCGTCAAGGAGCTCCTGGCTCGCGGGGAGAAGATCTGATGGCCAAGCAGCAGGACGTCCGTCCCATCATCAAGCTCCGCTCGACGGCCGGAACCGGGTACACCTACGTGACCCGCAAGAACCGCCGCAACAACCCCGACCGCATCGTGCTCAAGAAGTACGACCCGGTCATCCGCAAGCACGTCGATTTCCGCGAAGAGCGATAGAAGGACCATGGCCAAGAAGAGCAAGATCGCCCGCAACGACCAGCGCAAGATCGTCGTCGACCGTTACGCCGCCAAGCGCCTCGAGCTGAAGAAGGCCCTGGTCGACCCGACCTCGACCGACGAGGCTCGCGAGGCCGCACGGCTCGGGCTGCAGAAGCTGCCCCGCAACGCGTCGCCCGTCCGTCTGCGCAACCGCGACGCCGTGGATGGCCGTCCCCGCGGGAACCTCAGCAAGTTCGGCATCTCCCGCGTGCGTTTCCGGGACATGGCGCACCGCGGAGAACTCCCCGGCATCACCAAGTCGAGCTGGTAGCTCCCGCTTCTGGCGAGTCTGAGGGCGCCCGCTCCTGATAAGTTCAGGGGCGGCCGCCCTTGACCCCCGGGCCTCGTGGCCCCCATCCTGACAAACGTCAACACATGAGACGCCGCCCCCCTGACGGGCGGCACAGTCCGAGGAGGACACATATGGCATCACTCAACCGCACCGATCTCGTCGCAGCCGTCGCCGCCGAGTCGGGACAGAGCCAGTCCGCGGTCAACGGCGTGCTCGACGCGCTGTTCTCCACGCTGGCGAAGTCGGTCTCCGAGGGAACCAAGGTGTCGATCCCGGGATGGATCGCCGTCGAGCAGACCTCGCGTGCAGCACGCACCGGCCGCAACCCGCAGACGGGTGAGCCGATCGAGATCGCCGCGAGCAAGGGCGTCAAGATCAGCGCCGGCAGCAAGCTGAAGGCCGCCGCCAAGTAGTCAGTTCCACCGTCGGGTCCTCCGGACCCGAATCCCGAAAGAGGGGATGCGCTCCGGCGCATCCCCTCTTTGGCGTAAGGGGTCCGTCGCAGCCCGCGTCCGCTGTCCTCGGCAGGCTTCTCGCGGGAGGGGGCGCTTAGGCTTGACGGGTGTCGAGCAGAACCGTCGCCCCGCAGCGCAGCGCGCAACAGCCCGCTGCCGCGCGGCCGCCGCTGCGGGTCCTCGGGCCGGCCATCGTGCTGGCCAGTGCGCTGGTGGCGGTTCTCGTCGGGCTGGCGATCGGCGGGGGAGCTGCCCCGACGCTGATCGATGACCCCGGGTCTCTCGTGCGCTATGGGCTCCCGCTGACCAAGCTGCTCGTCGACCTCAGCGCGGCCGTGACCATCGGCGCTCTGGCGCTGGTCGCCTTCGCCCTCCCTCTCCAGCACCCCGCGTCGTCTCGCGTACTCGACGTCGCGGCCGGAGCGGCGGGAGTCTGGACGGTCGTATCGGCGGCGTCCGCCCTGTTCAGCTTCCTCACCGTGACCGGAGTGCCGCTCGCCTTCGATGAGCGATTCGGTGCGCAGCTCGGCTACTACCTGACCGACATCGATGCCGGAATCGCCTGGCTCCAGGTGACGCTGATCGCGGCAGCGGTCACCGTGCTGGCCTTCGCGGTGCGCAACCAGACGGCGCTCGCCCTGGTCTTCGTGCTGTCCTGCGTCGCGGTGCTGCCGCTCGCCTCACAGGGGCATGCGGCCACGGCCTCGGATCACGATCAGGCCGTCACGGCTCTCGCTCTTCACCTCGTCTTCGCGTCGATCTGGCTGGGCGGGCTGGTGGTGCTCATCATGATCCGCCGGTCCTTCACGGAAGGGCTCGAGCAGGATGCGGTGAAGCGCTATTCGTCGCTCGCCCTGATCTGCTTCCTGGTCGTCGCGGTCTCGGGGTACGTCAGCGCGGAGCTGCGCATCGGATCGCTCGAGCGGCTGGCGAGCCCGTACGGCCTCCTCGTACTGGTCAAGGTGGGGGCGCTCCTGGTGCTCGGCGGATTCGGCGTGGTCCACCGCCGCTACGCGATCGCCCGACTGGCGGGGGCCGCGAAGGGGGCCGCGCGTCGCTGGTTCTGGCAGCTCGTCGCGGTGGAGCTCGTGTTCATGGGCATCGCCTCGGGAGCGGCGGCCGCGCTTGCCCGCACCGCATCGCCAGTGCTCGACACCGAGCTCCCTCCGGCCGATACGCCCGCCGAGATCCTGACCGGTCAGCCGCTCCCGCCGCCCTTCGACTTCTCCCAGATCTTCCTGCAGTGGCGAGTCGACCTCATCTGGCTGCTCTTCTGCGGATTCGCGATCACCTTCTACCTCGCCGGCGTCCTCCGCCTGCACCGTCGAGGCGACAGCTGGCCGATCCATCGCACGATCCTCTGGATCGCGGGCATGCTCCTGCTCGCCTGGCTCACCAACGGATCCCTCAACGTCTACGAGCGCTACCTGTTCAGCGCGCACATGCTGCACCACATGCTGCTGGCGATGATGGTCCCGGTGCTGCTCGTGCCCGGAGCGCCGGTCACCCTGGCCGCCCGCGCGATCCGCAAGCGCACCGACGGCAGCCGGGGCGGCCGCGAATGGATCCTCCTCGCGGTGCATTCCCGCTTCGGCCAGTTCGTGAGCCACCCGATCGTCGCGGCGCTGCTCTTCGCGATGTCGCTGCTGATCTTCTACTACTCGCCGCTGTTCCGCTGGTCCACCGTGGACCACATCGGGCACGAGTGGATGGTGGCGCACTTCCTGCTGACCGGATACCTCTTCGTGCAGGCGCTCGTCGGCGTCGATCCGGTCCCCGTGCGTCTGCCCTACCCGCTGCGCCTTCTGCTGCTGCTGGGGACGATGGCCTTCCACGCCTTCTTCGGGCTCGCGCTGCTCTCGGGCTCCGCGCTGCTGCTCGCCGACTGGTACGGCGCCATGGGCTGGGGGACGAGCGCGCTCGCCGATCAGCAGGCGGGCGGCGGCATCGCCTGGGGGATCGGCGAATTCCCGACGGTGGTGCTCGCCATCGTCGTGGCGATCCAGTGGTCGCGCAGCGACGTCCGCGAGGCCGCCCGCAAGGACCGATCCGAGCAGCGCACGGGAGACTCGGATCTCACCGAGTACAACGCGATGCTGGCGCGGCTGGCGGGCAGGCAGCCTCGCTGAGTCCGATCGAGCCCCCCGATCGGACGCTCAGGCGGCGTTGATGGTGAGCACCCGGTCGGCGCCGACGGTGATCCGGTACGACACTTCGAAGGGCACGTCCTCGTCGAGGGTCGACGTCGTGCCGTCGAAAAGCGACTGGACCGGCACGCTGATGTGCGCGGTGCCGATGGTGGCGGGGACATCCCACGACCCGTCGACGCCCGGATCGATCCGGATCTCGGGGTAGCCCACCATCGTCCACACCGGTGCGGCGAGCACTCGGTCCTCGATGGACTTGCCGAACGGGCAGGCGGCGGGCAGCAGCACCTGCTGGGTGACGCACTCGTCGAGGAATGCGTCGAGCTTTTCCTGCACATCGTCCACGAAAGCGGCGCTCGCGGTGACGGTCAGGGCGGCGGGCGCGGCATCCGGTCCGGTGACGACGACGTCGACCGGCTCTGCAGAGAAGTACCGATCGTCGGCGCCCAGAGCGAGGATGGACGGCGTGAAGGCGGCAACCATGACGGAGCCGCCGGCTGCATCGGTGCTGGTGACGTCGACGGACGCTCCGTCGACGGTCAGGGAGTCGGCATTGCGAACGCCGATCTCCACCGGGACGATCGGGCTCGCCTGGAACGTCCAATCGTCGAAAAGACCGAACAGGGACGGCGCCTGCTCGACGGTGAAGGTGGACTCCCGCAGGGTGCCACCCATCCGATAGCCCATGACGATGCGGTGCACACCTCCGTCTCGGACCTCATCGGAGCGGAGCTGCACATCGCTGATCGAATCGAGGGCGCCCGGGGCCAGCGCAGCGGAGGACGTCCCCTGGGGACGGACGACTCCGGCCATGGACTCCGCGCTTCCCACGTCCCTCCGTTGAAGGGCGTCGAGGTAGCGCTCGACGAACCCGGACGCGCTGTACAGGCTGCCGTTGAGGGCGATCACGACCCCGACGAAGGCGAGCAGGACGGCGAGGGTGAAGGCGAGCCACCGGCCGGGGCGCCCCGGAGGCCGCTCGTGGGGCGGCTCGATGGTCGGTTCAGCCGATGCGGACAGAACAGCAGGATCGAGCGGCGCGGTCCCCTCGTTCAGGTCATCGGCCGGGCTGGCGGTCGAGGTGTCGGTAGGCGACGCCGACGGCTGATCGCTGGAGGTTTCGGCGGATGGCAGCTCGACGGATGCGGCGGCTTCCCGGGTCGCCGAAGGAGCCTCCTCCGGCTGCGCCCCCTGCATAGCGCCCATCCTAGGCAGGGCTTTGTCAGGGTGTCCGTCGCCGCGGCTACAGTGTTCGGATATGTCGACGACCCTGGCGCCCGAGCAGCAGGCGATCTTCGAGGCGATCGAGAGCACCCGCGAGCACATCTTCGTCACGGGGCGCGCGGGGACCGGCAAGTCCACGCTGCTCAACCATCTGGCGTGGAGCACCGAGAAGCAGATCGTCATCTGCGCGCCGACGGGCGTCGCAGCGCTCAACGTCGGCGGCCAGACGATCCACTCGCTGTTCCGACTGCCGATCGGCATCATCGGCGACCAGGATCTGGAGCAGGACGCGCCGCTGCGCAAGCTCCTCGGCGCGATCGACACGGTCGTCATCGACGAGGTGTCCATGGTCAATGCCGATCTCATCGATGCGATCGACCGCTCGCTGCGGATAGCCCGGCAGCGCAAGGAGCCCTTCGGCGGCGTGCAGCTGGTGATGTTCGGGGATCCGTATCAGCTGCCGCCCGTGCCGGGCGACGGAGACGAGCGAGCGTTCTTCGCCGACAGGTACGCGTCCATGTGGTTCTTCGACGCGAAGGTCTGGGAGTCGGCGCCGCTGACGGTCTACGAGCTGACCGACATCCACCGTCAGCATGACGACGAGTTTAAGGCCATGCTGACCGCCGTTCGGCACAACAGGGTCACGGCCGAGATCGCCGGGCACCTCAATGCGGCGGGAGCGCGTCCGGTGCCGGCCAACCCGCCGATCACCCTCGCGACGCGCAACGACAGCGTCAACTCCATCAATGCCCGGGCGCTCGCCGCCCTGCCTGGCACCGTGAAGCGCTACAAGGCCGAAGTCAACGGAGAGTTCGGCGGCCGGGCCTTCCCCGCCGATGAGCTGCTCGAGCTGAAGCCGGGTGCGCATGTGATGTTCCTCCGCAACGACGCCGAGCACCGGTGGGTCAACGGCACCGTCGGCGAGGTCACCCGCGTGAAGACGACATCGGTGATCGTCGATGTCGACGGCGAGGACTGGGAGGTGCCACGAGCATCCTGGGAGCGCAACCGGTACACCTACTCGACCGCGACGAAGACGATCAAGAGAGATGTGGTGGCGGAGTTCCTCCAGTTCCCGCTCCGCCTGGCCTGGGCGGTGACCATCCACAAGTCGCAGGGCAAGACGTACGACGCGGCGGTGGTCGACCTTGGGGCTCGGGTCTTCGCGGCGGGTCAGACCTACGTCGCGCTCAGCCGGCTGCGCAGTCTGGACGGGCTCTACCTGAGCAGGCCGTTGCGGCCGCGAGACATCCTTGTGGATCAGGATGTCGTGCGCTTCATGCGCGGCGCGGTGCGGATCCGGCCCTCCGTCTCGCCGCTTCCCGTTCAGAGTCCAGCGGCAGGATCCTCTCCCCGCTGAACGCTGTCGCCCTTCCGGGCGTGGCCGATCTCATTGGTCGGAGTGGCTGGCGGGCAGCTCGAGACGTTCGGACGGCCCGTGCGTCGCATGGGGGCCGTGCGAGGCCGCCATCCCTGCCGACGTGGTGCCCAACGCAGGCAGGACGAGCGCACTCATCGCGAATGCACCGATGACCAGGGGCACGGTGAAACTGCCGCCATGGGCTGGTCGCACCCGTGAGGCAGGTCGATGTCGGAGCAGGACTGCAGCGCCGATGGCCACGGCGAGATCGAGCAGTGCCGCGAGTGCGAGAGCCGGAAAAGGCAGGGTTCCCGGAGATCTGGAGAGCCCGAGCAGTGCGATCAGCCACACCCCGATCGGCACGAGGGCGAGAGGAGGCACCGCGCGGGCCAGCGGGAGGGAGACGCGAGCGATGGCGAACCCAGCCCAGACCAGCTCGGCGGCACCGCACGCGGCGAAGGCGATCGCCACGGGGAGGTCCGCACCGGCTGCCACCGCGAGATGCAGCAGCCCGGCGCCCAGCGCCGCTATGGCGAGCTGGACGCGGAATGCCGTGCTCACGACGGGGTGCTCGTGCCGCGGCGTTCGGAAGGCTGTGTCCGCCGCTGCGCCTCGCATCTCTGTCTTCATGGCGGAGGCCGGTGAACCGAGAGTCAGGCCGCGGTCGCGGGGAGTGATCGGGTGGCCTTGTCCGCGCCCAGTGCTGCTCCGCCGAGGATCACGGCACTGCCCAGATGCAGGAAGTGATCGGGCATGTTGAGAGCGAGGAAATTGAGACTCGAGTTCGGATCCGCCGCGAGGAAGAAGCCGACGATGCCGAGGGCGAGATAGGCGACGCCCACGATGCCGTTGGTCGCACGTGCAGCTCGCACGTCGGAGATCCCGGCGATCAGCAGCGCCGCGCCGATTAGCAGATGAGCGGCGTTGTGCAACGGGTTCACCTCGAAGATGCCGAGGATCAGCCCGCCATTCGGCGAGATGAACGAGACACCGCTCGTGTAGGCGAAGCCGAGGAATCCGACCAGCAGGTAGACCGCGCCGAAGACGGTGCCGATGAGGCGGTTGGGTGATTGTCGAATCGAGATGCTGCTTGTCGTGCTCATGGGACTCCGCCTTTCCTGCGTCGACGGGTGATCACCCGCTCAATTCATTCGACACCGCAGATGTTTCGGATTGGCGCGCACTCGGGGGCGTGAAAAGCACACGGATCGGGGGCTCGGCCGAATCGCGCCGGATCAAGCTGTCAATCAGCTGATATTGGGTCAGATGCCCCCCTGAAGAGGGCATATGTTTGCCGACGTCAAGGATGCGATCTGGGACGCATCGTTTCTTTGAACCCGATGGAGACGTCTCAATGTTCGACCAGACCTTTATCCGTGGTGCCATCGCGCGAAGCGCGGAGACACAGATGGACCGCCGCAAGATGCTGATCGCCACCGGCATCGCCGGCCTCGGCGTGGGCGCAGCCGCACTCGGCTCCGCGGCCCCCGCCTCGGCCGCCGAGGCCGCAGCTGCTGCACCCGCGATCAGCGATGGATCGGTGCTCAACTTCGCGCTGAACCTCGAGTACCTGGAGGCGGAGTTCTACCTCCGTGCAACGACAGGCAAGGGGCTCGCCGACAACATGATCGGCGGCAAGGGCACGCCCGGCGGCGTGACCGGTGGATCCCAGGTGCCGTTCAAGACCCCGGCGATCAGGAAGTACGCCGAGGAGATTGCGAAGGATGAGTCTCGCCACGTCGCCTTCCTCCGCGGTGCCCTGGGAAGCGCTGCTGTGGCGCGACCGGCAATCGATCTGCAGGCCAGCTTCAACGCTGCGGCCACCGCAGCTGGCCTCATCAAGGCAGGCGGGACCTTCAACCCGTTCGCCGATGAGACCAGCTTCCTGCTCGGTGCCTTCATCTTCGAAGATGTCGGAGTGACCGCCTACAAGGGCGCGGCGCCATTCATCTCCAACAAGGCGTACCTCGAAGCAGCCGCCGGGATCCTCGCGGTCGAGGCTTACCATGCCGCGATCATCCGAACGAATCTCTACAACCTCGGCCTATTCGATCAGGCGAAGGCGATCTCGATTGCTCGCGAGAGCCTCGACGGCCCGAAGGACCTGGACCAGGGCCTCACCAGGGACGGCGGAATGGCCAACATCGTCCCCACGGATGACAACGGAATCGCTTTCAGCCGCACCCCCGGTCAGGTTCTGAACATCGTCTTCTTGAACCCCAAGCCCGTGAAGTCCGGCGGCTTCTTCCCCGCCGGAGTCAACGGCGACATCACGACCAGCGACAACAGCGTCACCAACGCGCCCGTCTACTGATCGCAATGCGAATGGCCCGTCCTCTTCGAGGGCGGGCCATTCGTCATTGTCGGTCTCAATCCAGATGAGACTTCTCACGAACGCTGAGACCGCCAATTCCGGGCTGAGGAACGAGAGAGCCACTTGAGCTTCGGGTGGCTCTCTCGTCGTGTTTGAGACGGTGAACGCGCGCTGACTCAGGTGATGGCCGAGGACCTGCTTTCAGCCGCGGACGGTCGTGCCGCCGCCGCAACGGACCTCTGATGATCAGTTGCGCTCTACGGGCAGCCAGAGCTCGGTGGTCGCGGTGCTGAAGTCGGCCGAGCGATCGAGGACCGCGACGAGTGACGGGCCGGGGCGAAGCCTCCACGGGTTGGAGGGGAACCAGTCGGTAGCGGTGGCGGCCCAAGTCTCCTGAAGGGCGGCGGGATAGTCGCCCTCTGTGCGGAACACGGCCCACTCCCCGGCCGGTTCCTCGATGATGTCGAGGTCGTCGGGCGCGGCTGTCCCGGCATCTACGGCGACGCCGTGCAGGTAGGTGAGCTCAGAGCCCTCCGTGTAGTCGGGATCGACGTCGGCGCTGACGGCCAGCAGGCCGCGAGGTTCGGTGTTGCTCAGTGCCTTGAGCCTGTTGTGCTCCGCCGCGGGAAGCGACGCGATGTGCTGCTGGATGTGCGGATTGACCCCTTCGTGGATCAGCGGCACGCGAGTTGCGTGCCCTACGAGGCGGAATGCCGGTCGGTCGGCGATACGGGTGTTCATGACAGTGCTCCCTTCGACGGTCAGGCGGAACCTGAGCCGTGGTTGTGTTCGAAGGGGGCCGCCATCCCGGCGCACATCGCCCGGGGCGACGCCATGCACCGCTCGAAACGCTCTCCCGAACGCCTCCGTCGAGCCGTAGCCGTAGCGCACCGCGATCGTCAGCAGGTCATCGTCCCCGAGCAGATCGGCGCCGGCTACGCTCATGCGCCGTCGGCGGACATACTCGGACAGCGGCATCCCTGCCAGCGACGAGAACATCCGCCGGAGATGGTACTCCGTCGTGCCCAGGCCGCTGGCGAGGCTGCCGACATCGAGCTCGTCGGTGAGGTGATCCTCGACGAGCTCGACGACTTGGTTGAGAGCTGAGATCACGGCCCCTCCTTCGCATCGATCCTTCTCGGGATGCGTCACCCGCACCCGATGATCCTGGACCGATCCGATATGCCGCGGTAGCAACGGAGCCGAAGGCCTCTACGCCAAGTCGTCATGAACCCGCCTCGGAGCTGTGGCTGGTCTCACCGGCCGCCCGTAGGGGTGGATGACTCCTCCGCGCGCATGTGCGCTGCGAGGAATCTCATCCGCGCTGAGAACTGACAATTCGTCATGTCCTGCTGCGATGGGAGCGGATGACGGGAATCGAACCCGCGCTATCAGCTTGGGAAGCTGAAGTTCTGCCATTGAACTACATCCGCGCAACGCGCATCCCGGACCTCTGAGAGGTCGTCGAGGCGAGCGGAATCCATCCTACGACGCCTGCCGTCCTCCCCGCGGTGCGGCCGCCGACGCCCGGCTAGGGTTGCACTGTGCTGCTCTCCGACCGCGACATCCGCACCGAGATCGAGTCGGGGCGGATCGGACTCGATCCCTATCAGGCCGACCTCATCCAGCCGTCGAGCTTCGACGTGCGGCTCGATCGCTACTTCCGGCTCTTCGACAACCACAAGTACCCGTTCATCGATCCTGCCGAGGATCAGCCCGAGCTGACGCGGCTCGTGGAGGCCAAGGCGGACCAGCCGTTCATCCTGCATCCCGGCGAGTTCGTCCTCGGATCGACCTTCGAGCTCATCACCCTGCCCGACGACATCGCCGCACGCCTCGAGGGCAAGAGCTCGCTCGGGCGACTGGGCCTGCTCACCCATTCGACAGCTGGCTTCATCGATCCCGGCTTCTCCGGGCACGTCACCCTGGAGCTGAGCAATGTGGCGACCCTGCCCATCAAGCTGTGGCCCGGGATGAAGATCGGCCAGCTCTGCTTCTTCCGGCTCAGCTCGCCGGCCGAGCACCCCTACGGGTCCGGCCAGTACCTCTCTCGCTACCTCGGGCAGCGCGGCCCGACCGCCTCGCGCTCGCACCTCAACTTCCACCGCACCGACGTCTCGACGACCGACGCGGGACACGTAGGCGGCTGAGCCGCCAGAACACGACCGAGTCGCCCAGTTCTGCCGCCTGAGAGCGCACGCAAGCGGCAGAACTGGGCAAGTCGCGTCAGCGAGCGGCGGATGCCGCCTCGAGGAGCGGCAGCTGCAGGGCCAGCCACGGGCTGAAGGCGAACGGGATCGCCGACACTGCCACCGCCAGCTCGCGCTCATCCACCCAATGCCAGTCCATGACCTCGTCGGGCTCTGGCGAGACGGTGCCGACCGCACGAGCACGGAACACCGGGCAGATCTCGTGCTCGACGATGCCCGAGGCGTCCACGGCGCGATACCGGAAGGACGGCAGCACCAGCTCGAGGTCCGTGAGCTCGACGCCGAGCTCGTCGCGGGCCCGCCGGATGACTGCCCCCTCGAGGTCTTCACCGGGACCGGGATGACCGCAGAACGAGTTGGTCCAGACACCGGGCCAGGTCAGCTTCGCCAGCGATCGACGGGTGACGAGAAGTCGCCCCTCGTCGTCGCTGACGTGGCAGGAGAAGGCCAGGTGCAGAGGTGTCGCACGGTCGTGGACCGTCGCTTTGGGGGCGCTCCCGATGGGGGCGCCGTCGTCGTCGACCAGCACCACCAGCTCTTGTTCGGCTGACATATTCCCCGCGTGTGTAACACTGACAACTGTGGATGCGTCGGACAGTCGAGGCGTCGTCGCCGAACGGCTCGGACGCGTCGATGAAGTCCTCGAACGCTTCTTCAGCCTAATGCGGGGGCGCGCATCCGGGGTCTCCGCCGAATACGGAGCGCTCTGGGATGCTCTCGCGTCCAGCACGCTCGGGGGCAAGAGATTCCGCCCCCGTCTGGTTCTCTGCGCTCACATCGGCTGTGGCGGAGTGCGTGACGACGCTGCAGCGCATGTGGCCGCCGCCTTCGAGCTCCTGCACACCGCCCTCATCGTGCACGACGACGTGATCGATCGAGACTTCACCCGGCGCGGGATGCCCAACGTGTCCGGCAGCTATCGCGATCGTGCCGCGACTGCCGGCATCCCCATTCCCGTGGCCGAGCATCGCGGAATGTCGACCGCGATCATCGCGGGCGACCTCGCCCTCTTCAACGCCTACCGCCTGATAGACCGCAGCGGCGCGGAGGGGGCCCTCCGCGCTCGGCTCCTCGACCTGATGGACGAGGCGCTCTTCGCCTCCGCCGCCGGCGAGCTGCTCGACGTCGAGTTCTCCGTGTCACGCGAGATCCCAGCAGTGGAGCAGATCGTGCAGATGGAGCGACTCAAGACGGCGGCGTACACCTTCGAGGCGCCGCTCAAGGCGGGAGCCGCGCTGGCGGACGCCTCCTCGTCGCTCCAGGAGCTTCTCGGCGAGTTCGGCCGCGATCTGGGCATCGCGTACCAGGCCACCGACGACCTGCTCGGTGTCTTCGGCGACGAGTCGCTCACGGGCAAGACCGCCCTGGGGGACCTCCGCGAGGGCAAGAGCACCGTGCCGATCGCGTTCGCCGCGACCACCGGCCTGTGGCCTCAGATCGCCCCGTTCGTCGGCAAGGGCGACCTCACCCGGGAAGAAGCCGACCACGCACGGGAGCTGCTCGTCGCCTGCGGCGCCGAGGTGTTCACACGGGGCCTCGCCTCACGGACCGCGGCGGAGGCCGCCGCGCGGCTCGACGACATGCCCGCGAAGCTGGCCGAGGAGCTGCGGCCCGTCCTCATCGCGACGCTGGATCGCACCCGATGAGCTCGAGCGGGTCGCGGACGGGGTCGGAGACGCCGTCCCTCGACACCTACACCCGCGCCGCGGAGGCGGCCGCAGCCGTGGTCATCCGGAGCTACTCCACCTCCTTCGGACTCGCCACTCGGCTCCTTCCGTCTCGTCAACGGCGCCATGTGCAGAACATCTATGCGCTGGTGCGAGTGGCCGACGAGGTCGTGGACGGCGTGGCGGCCGAAGCAGGACTGGACCCCGTCAGCACCGCCGCCTCGCTCGACGCGCTCGAGAACGAGGTTGAGGCGGCACTCGGCAGCGGCTACAGCACCGATCTCATCGTGCACGCCTTCGCCCGGACCGCCCGGGCCACGGGCTTCGGAGTCGAGCTCAGCGCTCCGTTCTTCGCGTCCATGCGGGCCGACATCGTCGAGGTCGAGCACACGCCCGAGTCCTTCGCCACCTACATCTACGGATCGGCCGAGGTCGTCGGGTTGATGTGCCTGGCCGCATTCCTCGAAGGCAGACGGGTCACCGTCAGCAAGCGCGACGAATTGCAGCGCGGGGCTCGCGCGCTCGGCGCCGCCTTCCAGAAGGTCAACTTCCTGCGCGACCTCGCGGCCGACTTCCGGACCCTGGGCCGCAGCTACTTCCCCGACGTGCGCGTCGACAACTTCGATGAGGCGACCAAGATCCGACTGCTCGACGACCTCGACGCCGACCTCCGAGTCGCCAGTTCGATCATCCCCGGACTCCCGCGCGGCAGCCGACGGGCGGTGGCGATCGCGCACGGCCTGTTCGCCGAGCTCTCCCGGCGCATCCGCGCGGTCCCCGCCGAACGCCTCATCGAGACGAGAGTCAGCGTGCCGGATCCCGTGAAGCTGCGGATTGTCGCTCGTGCACTCCTGACGTCGGGGCGGCTCGCATGACTCCGCGCGCGGCGGTCATTGGCGGCGGCATCAGCGGACTGGCCACGGCCGCGCTGCTGAGCAGGGAGGGCTACGACGTCACCGTCCTCGAGGCACGCGGCCAGCTCGGGGGACGCGCCGGGCTCTGGGAACGGGACGGATTCCGCTTCGACACGGGCCCCTCGTGGTACCTGATGCCGGAGGTGTTCGACCACTTCTATCGGATGGTCGGCAGCACGGCCTCCGACGAGCTGGAGCTCACAGCGCTGGATCCGGGCTATCGCATCTACTTCGAGCCCGGCGCGGACGGCTCATCGCCCATCGTCGTCGCCCGGTCGCGCGAAGAGAACCTCGCGATGTTCGAAGCCGTCGAGCCGGGCGCCGGTCGACGCCTCGCGAAGTACCTCGATTCGGCGAAGGACACCTACGAGCTCGCCAAGCGCCACTTCCTCTACAGCACCTTCGCGGACTTCCGAGACGTCTTCGGTCGTGACGTGCTTCGACGGGCGGGCCGATTCCTGCCCCTGCTGCTGACGACCCTCGACAGGTTCGTGGCTCGCCGGTTCTCGGATCCGAGACTGCGCCAGCTGCTCGGCTACCCCGCGGTCTTCCTCGGCTCATCCCCGTTCAGCACCCCGAGCATGTACCACCTGATGTCGCACCTCGACCTCGACGACGGGGTCCTCTATCCGCAGGGCGGCATCGCCCGCGTGATCGAATCCATCGGCGATCTCGCCGTCGGGGGCGGCGCGACGGTGCTGACCGGGGCTCGGGTGACCTCGATCGTCACGAAGCCGGTAGGCGGCGCCAAGCCCACTGTCCTCGGCGTCCGCTACATCGACGCGAGCGGCGCCGAGCAGTTCCTCGCGGCGGGCACCGTCGTGCTCAGTGCCGATCTGCATCTGGAGACCCAGCTCCTGCCGGAGGATCTGCAGACCTACCCCGAGAGGTGGTGGGAGAAGAAGGAGGCCGGCCCGAGCGCGCTCCTGCTCTACCTCGGGGTGCGGGGCGCGGTACCGGAGCTGGATCACCACACGCTGCTGTTCGCCCGGGACTGGAAGGCGAACTTCTCCGCGATCTTCGATGCGCCGACGCATATTCCCGAACCGGCATCCATCTACGTCTGCCGCCCCAGTGCCACTGATCCGAACGTCGCGCCGGAGGGGTTCGAGAATCTCTTCGTGCTGGTCCCGCTTCCCGCGGATCCGAGTATCGGACGGGGCGGACTGGACGGCACGGGCGACGCGCGCGTCGAGCAGCTCGCCGACACGGTGATCGCGCAGATCGCCGAGTGGGCGGGAGTCCCGGACCTCGCGGAGCGCATCGTGCTGCGTCGAACGGTCGGACCCGCGGACTTCGAGAGCGACCTCGGCGCGTGGAAGGGATCGGCGCTCGGTCCCTCGCACATCCTGAAGCAGAGCGCCTTCTTCCGTGCCGGCAACATCAGCAGGAAGGTCACCGGACTGCTCTATGCGGGCGGCTCCACGATTCCGGGCATCGGGCTGCCCATGTGCCTGATCAGCGCGGAGCTGGTCCTCAAGCGCCTGCGCGGCGACATCTCGGCCGGACCCAGCCAGGAGCCCGCCGCATCGGCCGGCGCTCCGGTCCGCACTCCTGGGTCATGAGCGCGCTCTACCTCCTCGCCCTGCTCGTCTCGCTGAGCGGGATGGTGGTGCTCGATCGGCGATTCGCCCTCTTCTTCTGGCGGGACGCCCGTCGCGCAGCGACGGTGCTCGGAGCCGGACTGGTGCTCTTCGTGCTCTGGGACATCACGGGGATCGCCACCGGGGTGTTCTTCCGGGGCGAGTCCGCCATCACCACAGGCGTCCTGCTCGGCCCGGAGTTCCCCCTCGAGGAGATCTTCTTCCTCCTGCTGCTCTGCTACTCGGCGATCAACCTCTTCGCGGGCGCCGAGCTGATCCTGGTTCGTCGGCGATCCCGCGGGCGGCAGCGCTCATGACCTACCTCCTCGTCAACGCGGCCTTCCTGCTGCCCGCCCTCGTGCTCGCGGTGGTCGCATTCGCCGTCGCACGAAGGCGGCACCCGCACGCGACGGCCGCGTCACCCGTCGCCCTGCTCCTCGGGCTGGTCGGCGTGCTCGTGGCGACCGCGGTCTTCGACAACGTCATCGTCGGGACCGGGATCGTCGACTACGACCCGCAGCGGATCAGCGGCATCCGGCTCGGCGTCGCGCCGATCGAGGACTTCGCCTACGCGATCGCAGCGGCCGCGCTGCTGCCCAGTCTCTGGATCCTGCTGCGGCGCCCGCGCTCGGCGAGCCAGGAACACGACGGCGGGAGGAGCTGATGCGGGTCGTTCGGGCGCTGTTCGCGTCGTCCCGTCCCATCTCGTGGGTCAACACCGCCTATCCGTTCGCCGCGGCCTACATCCTGACCACCGGTCGGATAGACGCCGCCTTCGTGATCGGCACCATCTACTTCCTCATCCCCTACAACCTGGCGATGTACGGGATCAACGACGTCTTCGACTACGAGTCCGACCTGCGCAATCCCCGCAAGGGAGGGGTCGAAGGTGCCGTGCTCTCGAAGAGCCTGCACCGCACGACGCTGTGGGGCGTCGTCATCACCAACGTGCCGTTCCTCGTGGCCCTCGTCATCCTGGGCAGCCCGATGTCCTGGCTCGTCCTCGCGGTGAGCGTCTTCGCGGTCCTCGCCTACAGCGCCCCTGGACTGCGCTTCAAGGAACGACCATTCGTCGACTCGCTGACCTCGAGCACCCACTTCGTCAGCCCGGCCGTCTACGGCCTGGCCGTCGCGGGCGCGACCGTGACGGGTCCCCTCGTGGCGCTGCTGGTGGGCTACTTCATCTGGGGTATCGCGAGCCACGCATTCGGCGCGGTGCAGGATGTCGTCGCCGACCGTGCCGGCGGCATCGGCTCCGTGGCGACCGTCATCGGAGCGAAGGCCACGGCTCGTCTCGCCTTCGCGGCGTACCTGGTGGCCGGCGCGCTCATGCTGCTCACGACCTGGCCCGGTCCGCTCGCAGGCATCCTGGCCCTGCTCTACGCCGCGAACGTGGCGCCCTTCCTCGGCATCTCCGACGCGGATGCCGAGCGGGCGAATGTCGGCTGGCGGCGCTTCCTGCTGCTCAACTACGTGACCGGCTTCTTCGTCACCATGCTGCTCATCTGGTGGGCCTTCCTCCGCTGAGCAGCGGAGGGGTCAGTCCTTGGGCGTGAGCGCGGCGGCGCTGGCCCGACCGACGGCGCGGACCGGGATGAGCAGGCCGAGGCCCACGAGCAGGACAAGGACGATGCCGAGGATGCCGAACACCTGGGAGCCGAAGATCGTGATGAACAGCGCCCAGAGCGTGGGAGCGATGAAGGTCGCCGCACGCCCCGTGGTGGCGTAGAGGCCGAAGACCTCGCCCTCCTTGCCGGGCGGGATCACGCGGGCCAGGAAGCTCCGGCTGGCCGACTGCGCCGGACCGACGAACAGGCAGAGCAGCAGCCCGAAGATCCAGAACACGGTCTGTCCGCCCGGGCTGAGCACGAAGACGAGCGTGCCCGAGACGACCAGCCCGATCAGGGCCGCCACGATCACCGTCTTGGGGCCGAGGCGGTCGTCGAGCGCGCCCACGACGACGGTCGAGATGCCCGCGACCACGTTGGCCGCGACGGCGAAGATGATCACCTCTCCGGCGGAGAACCCGAAGGTGCCTGCGGCCAGCACTCCGCCGAAGGTGAAGACGCCCGTGAGCCCGTCGCGGAACACGGCGCTGGCGATGAGGAACCACACCGTGTTGCGATCGCTGCGCCAGAGAGCGGCGATGTCGCGGAACAGCGTGCGGTACGAGGTGAGGATGCCGACCCTGGCTCGTCCGACGCCGCGGGTACGGGCGACCTCGGGCACGGAGAGCAGCGCGGGGAGCGCGAAGATCGCGAACCAGCCGGCGGCCAGCAGCATCGAGACTCGGACCGCCTGGCCGTTCTCGGACGTGACGCCGAAGAGGCCGACGTCGGGGTGGATGAAGCCGTAGTAGAGGATCAGCAGAAGCACGATGCCGCCGAAGTAGCCCATGGCCCAGCCGAAGCCGCTGATGCGGCCGATGTTCCGCGGCGTCGAGACCTGCACGAGCATCGCGTTGTAGTTGACCGCGGCGAACTCGTAGAAGACGGTGCCGACCGCCAGCAGACCGAGTCCCAGCCAGAGCAGCTCGGGTCGCGGCTCGACCAGGTACATGAGCGCGATGCAGACGACGACCACCGCGCTGTTGACGGCGAGCCAGAAGCGGCGGCGACCCGACCCGTCCGAGCGCTGTCCGGTGATCGGCGCGGTGAGCGCGACGAGCACACCCGCGACCGCCAGCGCCCAGCCCAGTTGGGCGGAGACGAAGGCCTCCCCGCCGAAGCCGTCGGTGCTCGTCAGATAGACCGTGAAGACGAACGTGGTGACGACCGCGTTGAACGACGCGGACCCCCAGTCCCAGAGCGCCCATGCGACGATGCGCCTGCGAGGGACGGCTTCTGCCTTCGGGGAGTCGAGTCCCTCGGCAACAGTGCGCGACATGCTCACAGGCTAGTGCTGCGCCGTTCAGAGCTGGAACGGGAACACGATGGCGGAGGCGGACCGTCCGTGGTGGGGCGAAGCTGAGAGTTGAGCCAATGAGGCTCAAGATTGTCGTCGCAGACTTGACACACGTCGGCTCATGAATAGCATTGAGTCAGCAGGGCTCAAGTCTCGCATCGGACCTCGCGGTCGCCGAAAGCCCGGGCGCGCCAGGCCGACCCCGATCCAGCTCCATCATCCAGTTCCACTATCAGCAGGAGAGAAACCCACATGGCACGTGCAGTAGGAATCGACCTCGGAACCACCAACTCGGTGGTCGCGGTCCTCGAGGGCGGCGAGCCCGTGGTCATCGCCAACGCCGAGGGCTTCCGCACCACCCCGTCCGTCGTCGCCTTCACCAAGGACGACGATGTGCTCGTCGGCGAGACCGCCAAGCGTCAGGCCGTCACCAACGTCGATCGCACCATCGCCTCGGTCAAGCGCCACATCGGCACCGACTGGAAGGCCGACATCGCGGGCAAGAAGTACACCCCGCAGGAGATCTCGGCTCGCATCCTCGCCAAGCTGAAGCGCGACGCCGAGCAGTACCTCGGCGACACCGTGACCGACGCGGTCATCACCGTCCCCGCCTACTTCAATGACGCCGAGCGTCAGGCCACCAAGGATGCCGGTGAGATCGCCGGCCTCAACGTGCTGCGCATCATCAACGAGCCGACCGCCGCCGCGCTGGCGTACGGCCTCGACAAGGGCAAGGAGGACGAGCTCATCCTCGTCTTCGACCTGGGCGGCGGGACGTTCGACGTCTCCCTGCTCGAGGTGGGCAAGGACGACGACTTCTCGACCATCCAGGTCCGCTCCACCGCCGGCGACAACCGCCTCGGCGGCGACGACTGGGACCAGCGGGTCGTCGAGTACCTCATCGGCCGGTTCAAGGACTCCACCGGAGTCGACGTATCGAAGGACAAGATCGCCCTCCAGCGTCTCAAGGAGGCCGCCGAGCAGGCGAAGAAGGAGCTCTCCAGCTCCACCTCGACCTCGATCCAGCTGCCCTACCTCTCCCTCACGGAGAACGGCCCGGCCAACCTCGACGAGACGCTCACCCGCGCCAAGTTCGAGGATCTGACCAAGGACCTGCTCGACCGCACCAAGAAGCCGTTCGCCGACGTGATCCGCGAGGCCGGCGTCAAGGTCGGCGACATCGCGCACGTCGTGCTCGTCGGCGGCTCGACCCGCATGCCCGCCGTCAGCGCGCTCGTCAAGAGCGAGACGGGCAAGGAGCCCAACAAGGGCGTCAACCCCGATGAGGTCGTCGCAGTGGGCGCCGCGCTCCAGGCTGGCGTGCTGAAGGGCGAGCGCAAGGACGTCCTGCTCATCGACGTCACGCCCCTCTCCCTCGGCATCGAGACCAAGGGCGGCATCATGACCAAGCTGATCGACCGCAACACCGCGATCCCGACCAAGCGCAGCGAGACATTCACCACGGCCGACGACAACCAGCCGTCCGTCGCGATCCAGGTCTTCCAGGGCGAGCGCGACTTCACCCGCGACAACAAGGCGCTGGGCACCTTCGAGCTGACCGGCATCGCCCCCGCCCCCCGTGGTGTTCCGCAGGTCGAGGTGACCTTCGACATCGACGCCAACGGCATCGTGCACGTGTCCGCGAAGGACAAGGGCACCGGCAAGGAGCAGTCGATGACCATCACCGGCGGCTCGTCGCTGCCCAAGGAGGACATCGAGCGCATGGTCCGCGAGGCCGAGGAGCACGCCGCAGAGGACAAGCGTCGTCGTGACGCCGCCGAGGTCCGCAACAACGCCGAGCAGCTCGTCTACTCGATCGAGAAGCTGATCAAGGAGAACGACGAGAAGCTGCCGGCCGACGTCAAGACCGAGGTCCAGGCCGATGTCGACGCCCTCAAGTCCGCGCTCGCGGGCGAGGACGATGCCGCGGTGAAGACGGCGGTCGACAAGCTCAACGAGAGCCAGTCGAAGCTCGGCCAGGCGATCTATTCCCAGTCGCAGACCGACGCGACCGCCGCCGCCGAGGAGACGGCGAACTCCGAGGGTGCCTCGAGCGACGAGGACATCGTCGACGCCGAGGTCATCGACGAAGACGACGACACCAAGAAGTAGGACGGACGATGGCTCCCAAGGAACCGAAGACGCCGGGCGCTCAGCCCGGGGGCACCCCGGACGACAACGGCGCGAACAACGCCGGGAACCCGTCGGAGGAGCAGTCCGCTTCGTTCGAGTCGATGGAGGGTCCCGACATCGAGACCCCCCTCGGCTCGGACGCCGGACCCTCTGCGGCCGCCGATGCGGGTGACTCCCCGCTCACGGCGGAGGACCTCGCCTTCCTGGCGGATCCCTCCGCCGGGGCATCGTCGCTCGGCAGTGTGCCGGTGGATCCGGCCGACGAGCACCTGGCCGATCTCAAGCGGGTGACTGCGGAGTACGCCAACTACCGGCGTCGCACCGAAGCCAACCGTCAGATCGAGAAGGATCGCGCGGTCGGCGACGTCGTCAAGCAGCTCCTGCCCGTGCTCGACGACCTCGATCGTGCCGAGAAGCACGGGGACCTGGTCGAGGGCGGTCCGCTGACGAGCATCGCTCAGAAGCTCCGGGCCATCGTCCAGCGCTTCGGCGTCGCGCCATATGGCGAGATCGGCGAGGCATTCGACCCCGAGCAGCACGAGGCGATCTTCCAGAAGCCGAACTCCGAGGTGACCGCGCCCACCGTGGCCGATGTCGTCGAGCGCGGATACCGCATCGGCGATGCGAACCTCCGGGTGGCCCGGGTGGTCGTCGACACCCCGGCGGACTGACCCGCCGCTCTCCCAGTACGGCCCCGGCTCCCACCGGGGCCGTACCCTTTCTCAGGGCCCGCGCGGCCCACACGGCACTCCCATCCAAGGAATCGAGCACAGTGGCAAGCCAAGACTGGTTCGACAAGGACTTCTACAAGGTCCTCGGCGTCGACAAGACCGTCGACGCGAACGCGCTCAAGAAGGCGTATCGCAAGCTCGCGCGCCAGTACCACCCCGACTCCAATCAGGGGGACGCCGCAGCGGAGGCGCGCTTCAAGGAGATCAGCGAGGCCTACGCCGTGCTCTCGGACGCCGACCAGCGCGCCGAGTACGACCAGATCCGCGCCATGGGCTCGGGCGCTCGGTTCACTGCGGGCGGCAACCAGGGCGGCGGCTTCGAGGACGTCTTCGGCGGCATGTTCAACGGTCAGGGCGGCCGACGGACAGCGGGTGCGCAGCAGGCCAACTTCGACGACATCTTCTCGATGTTCGGCGGCGGTCAGGGCGGCACGACCTTCGGTCAGGGCGGCTTCGGCCAGTCCAGCGGCGGCTACCGCGGATTCGGCGGTCCGACACCTGGCCGCGACGTCACCGCCACGACCACCATCGACTTCGTGACGGCCACTAAGGGCGACACCATCCGACTGCAGGGCGCCGACGGCCGCCCGCTCAACGTCAAGGTCCCCGCCGGCGTCGCGAACGGCCAGAAGATCAAGCTGAAGGGCAAGGGGGAGCCGAGCCTCGATGGCGGCCCCGACGGGGATCTGGTGCTCACCGTGACGGTGCGCAAGCACCCGGTCTTCGAGCGCGAGGGTCTCAACCTTCGTGTGACCGTCCCCGTGACGTTCGCCGAAGCCGCATTGGGAGCCACCATCGAGGTGCCGACCCTCGGCGGCGAGCCGGTGCGGCTGCGCGTCGCCCCGGGCACCTCGAGCGGCAAGGTCCTCCGGGTCAAGGACCGCGGAGTGGCGACGCCGAAGGGCACGGGAGACCTGCTCGTTCGCATCGAGGTCGCCGTGCCATCGCGACTGACCGCGGAGCAGCAGGAGGCGCTCGAGCAGTTCGTCCAGGCCGGTCCGCGAGAGAACCCGCGGGACGATCTCCTCGCCCGCTCACGCGCGGAGTAGGCGGCGACGCGGATGGATCCGACGACGGGGGACATGAGCGATGCGCCGCTCTTCGCTATCGCCGTAGCGGCCGAGCTCGCCGGGATGCATCCGCAGACGCTGCGCCAGTACGACCGCATCGGACTCGTCTCGCCCGGCCGGACCGCGGGCAAGTCACGGCGCTATTCGGTGCGCGACGTCGCCCAGCTGCGCGAGATCGCCCGGCTCAGCGCCGAAGGCGTCAGCCTCGAAGGCATCCGGCGGATCCTGGAGCTCGAGAACGAGGCTCTCGCCCTGCGCCGCCGGGTCCGAGAGCTGGAGACGGCGCTCGCCGATGAGCTGCTGCGTCGACCGGGCAGCCGCGTATTCGCCGCAGCGGAGGACGGCGGGGTCATCCCGCTGCGCACGGGAACCCGCACTCAGCGTCGGACCGAGATCATGATCTGGCGTCCACGCCCGGAGCCGCTCGACGAGTAACCCCCAGGTGAACTGCCCAGTTCTGCCGCTCGGAGCGCGTTCCCGGCGGCAGAACTGGGCAGCTCGCTCGACTCGCTCAGCCAGGGAGCACCAGCGCCGGCTCCCGGCCGCGGAGTGCGCTCGGAACGGCCAGTGCCGCCAGCTGCCAGACGGCCACCCCGAAGAGCGAGATGAGCAGCGCATTGCGCCCCGACAGCAGCAGGAGCGCGCCGAGCTGGAGCTCTATCAGATTGAGATAGAAGACCGGGAAGATCAGCGTCGTCATCGTCGCGATCACTCCGACCAGGATCGCGATGCCCTTCCATCGGCGACCGCCCAGCACCAGTCCCGCCGCGCACACGGGCACGAGCCACAGGACGTACTGCGGTGAACCCACCTTGTTGAACACGATCATCGCCGCGACGATCGCCAGGCTCGCGGACAGCAAGATCTCCATGGGATCGCGCCCGCCGCGTCGCGCGAGGATGACGAGCAGCAGGATCAGCGCGACCGCGATCGCCATCAGCGGCGTCATGATGCCGGCCACCCGATTGGTGCCGGGCCCGACCACCTCCCGGGTGGCGATCTCCATGTTCTGGTAGATCCGCACACCCGAGGCGCCCAGCCACTCCGCCCAGAGCCAGGGTGTGGTGACAGGCGCCTCGAGCTGGAGCGCCCGGCCGGTCTGCGCGGTCAGGAAGCTCGCGAAGTGCGTCAGACCGCCCGCGCGGATGGCCACCGCGAGCAGGATCGCACTCACGGCGACCGCCGAGAGCAGGGCGGGGAGGCGGGTCCGAGCCGACGTCAGCATCGTGCCGAGCACGGCGATGGGCCAGACCTTGATCCAGGCCGCGACGGAGAGCAGCACTCCGGCCGCCCATGGACGACGCGCGATCAGCAGCAGTCCGATCAGGCCGAGCGGCGCTGCGACCCCCTCCAGCCTCAGCAGCGCGACGGGACTCAGCAGGAAGAGGATCCCCAGCCACCACCAGGCCGCCGCGATGGAGCGCCGACCGCCGCGCGCGAGGAGCACGGCGGATGCGGCCGCGTCGAGAGCAGCGGTCATGACGAGCCAGCTCAGCTGGAACCAGTGCGACCCTGCGAGGCCGGCCAGGAGGATGGGGCTGAGCGCTCCGAGGGGGTACACCCAGTCCGCTGTCACCCCGGGGATGGTGCCGCCGTGCAGCGTCTGCATCGCCCACAGGCGGTAGAGCGGCAGGTCGCCGAGCACGCCTCCACCGACGATGACGGGGAGGAACCAGGCGAAGTACATCAGCTGGAACCCGCCGAAGGCCGCCCAGAATGCCCGTGGAGTCAGCAGGCGCCCGATCGGCAGAGTGCGGAAGCGACGACCCGCTGACGAGGTCGCCCATCTCGCGAGCATGGCCCTACCCGCCACGCGGCCCGCCGATTCTCGGGTCTGATCGGCGGTCACGTCTCCGGATGCTTCCGCAGCCGGATGAGAGCGAGGTGAACGAAGCATTGCGAGAGTCATGCACTCAGCCCAGAGTTCGCCGTGAGCGTGACATGGTGGAGGCAGGAGATGACCCGACATCGCCTAGACTTGAGTGCACAAGACTCAACCTTTGTTTCGGGAGATCTCATGGCGAATCCAACCGGGCAGCGATCCTCGGACGAGAACCGCACTGCACTGCAGCAGTACGGCATCAATCTCACCGACGTCGCCCGCAGCGGCAAGCTCGACCCGGTCATCGGCCGTGATGCCGAGATCCGTCGGGTGAGCCAGGTGCTGACCCGTCGCACCAAGAACAACCCCGTCCTCATCGGCGAGCCCGGTGTCGGCAAGACGGCTGTGGTCGAGGGGCTCGCTCAGCGCATCGTCGCGGGCGATGTCGCCGATTCGCTCAAGAACAAGCAGCTCGTCTCTCTGGACCTCGCGGCACTCATCGCCGGCGCCAAGTATCGCGGCGAGTTCGAAGAGCGGCTCAAGGCCGTGCTGAAGGAGATCAACGACTCCGGCGGCCAGATCATCACCTTCATCGACGAGCTCCACACCCTCATGGGTGCGGGTGGCGGCGAAGGGTCCGTCGCGGCGGCCAACATGCTGAAGCCCATGCTCGCCCGCGGCGAGCTGCGGATGATCGGCGCCACCACTCTCAACGAGTACCGCGAGTACATCGAGAAGGACGCCGCCCTCGAGCGCCGCTTCCAGCAGGTGTTCGTCGGCGAGCCGACCGTCGAGGACACCGTCGCGATCCTCCGCGGACTCAAGGAGCGCTACGAGGCCCATCACAAGGTGGCCATCGCCGACTCCGCCCTCATCGCGGCCGCGTCGCTGTCCAATCGCTACATCACGGCCCGGCAGCTGCCCGACAAGGCCATCGACCTGATCGACGAGGCGGCGTCCCGTCTGCGGATGGAGATCGACTCCGCTCCCGTCGAGATCGACGAGCTCCGCCGCTCCGTCGATCGCCTCAAGCTCGAGGAGATGGCGCTCAAGCGCGAGAAGGACGATGCGTCGAAGGCGCGTCTGGAGCGCCTGCGGGCGGACCTCGCCGACCGCAAGCTGCGTCTCGACGAGCTCGAGCTGCGCTGGGAGAAGGAGCGGGCCGACCTGAACCGCGTCGGAAACCTCAAGGAGAAGGTGGACAGTCTCCGGGTGCGCGCCGAGCGCGCGCAGCGGGAGGGCAACCTCGAGGAGGCGTCGCGCCTGCTCTACGGGGAGATCCCGATCATCGAGCGTGAGCTCCTCGAGGCCGAGAAGGCGGAGGAGCAGCCCGACGAGCCGCGGATGGTCAACGAGCAGGTCACCGACGAGGACATCGCCGCCGTCGTCGCCGCCTGGACGGGCATCCCGATGGGCCGGCTTCTGCAGGGAGAGACCGAGAAGCTGCTGCGGCTGGAGAGCGAGATCGGCAAGCGGCTCATCGGCCAGCGCAAGGCGGTCGCCGCCGTCTCGGACGCCGTCCGCCGCAGCCGCGCGGGCATCTCCGATCCGGACCGTCCCACCGGCACCTTCCTCTTCCTCGGTCCGACAGGGGTCGGCAAGACCGAGCTCGCCCGAGCGCTCGCCGACTTCCTCTTCGACGACGAGAAGGCGATGGTCCGCATCGACATGAGCGAGTACAGCGAGAAGTTCGCCGTATCGCGCCTCGTCGGCGCCCCTCCCGGCTATGTCGGCTACGAGCAGGGCGGTCAGCTGACCGAGGCGGTCCGTCGGCGGCCCTACTCCGTCGTGCTGCTCGACGAGGTGGAGAAGGCGCACCCCGAGGTGTTCGACATCCTGCTTCAGGTGCTGGACGACGGACGGCTGACCGACGGCCAGGGGCGCACGGTGGACTTCCGCAACACGATCCTCATCCTGACCTCGAATCTCGGCAGCCAGTTCCTCGTCGACCCGGACACCTCTGTCGAGGACAAGGAGAAGGCGGTGCAGGCACTGGTGCGCCAGGCGTTCAAGCCGGAGTTCGTCAACCGGCTCGACGACATCGTCGTCTTCTCGACGCTGTCGACCGGTGATCTCGGTCAGATCGTGTCGCTCTACATCGATCGGCTCGAACGGCGCCTGTCCAACCGTCGACTGCAGCTCGCCGTGACGCCCGACGCCCGCGCGTGGCTCGCCGATCGCGGCTTCGATCCGATGTACGGAGCGCGTCCGCTGCGCCGCCTGATGCAGAACGAGATCGACGACCGACTTGCGCGCGAGCTGCTGGCCGGCACGATCCGCGACGGCGACACCGTCCGCGTCGACGTCGCACCCGATGGCGACTCGCTGGCGGTCAGCCGCTTCGAGCTTGCGGAGGCGTGAACTCCACGTCCGAGGACAGAGCGATGGCCGGCGGGATGGACTCCCGGCCGGCCATCGCTGTGCTCGGACTCAGACGTCGAGGCTCAGACGTCGAGGCTCAGACGTCGAGGCTCAGACGTCGAGGCTCAGACGTCGCGTCGCTTGATCAGCAGCGCGGCCACGACCGTGAGCGCCAGCACCCACGCCATCATGACCAGCCCGCCCTCCAGCGAGCTCAGCGACACCACCCCGTTGATCACACTGCCCTCGGCGCCGTAGCTGTAGAGCGCCTGACTCGCGGAGCCGGGCAGGAAGGTCGCGACGTTGAGTCCCCAGGTCGTCTGGGTCACCGAGGCGAGGATCTGCAGCACCGTGGGGACCACGAGCAGGAGGCCGAGCGAGGTGGCGATCGCCGCCGCGCTGTTGCGGACGATCGCGCCGATGGCGAGCGACATCAGGCCCACGAGAGCGAGCGACAGCGCGCCACCGCCGAGCCCCAGCAGGTACTGGCTGTCTCCGAAGTCGGGCTCGATGCCGACGCCCGGCAGGATCGGCGCGGTGATCAGCGCCGTGAGCACGATCGAGACCAGTCCGACGACGAACGTGATGAGGCCGAACACGATCGCCTTGGCGAGCAGGGCGGGGATCCGCTTCGGAACCGCCGTGAAGGTGGAGCGGATCATCCCCGTGCCGTACTCGCCGGAGATGACCAGGACCCCGAGGACGCTGGCGACCAGCTGACTGAAGCCGATCGACAGCGTGGTCACCTGCAGGGCGAATGCCTGCTGGCCGTCATCGGGCAAGGGGCCGATGCCGCGCGAGTTGAAGGTCGCGGTCAGCAGGAGGCCGAAGGCGACCGTCAGCAGCAGGATGATCGCGTAGCACCAGACCGTGGAGCGCACCGTTCGGAGCTTGATCCACTCGGAGCGCAGGACGCCGCCGAAGGTGAGCGTCGCGCGTCGCGATGAACCAGCCGGGTCGGTCGGCGTTCCGGCTGAAGTGATCGTCGTGCTCATCGGGTGGCCCCTTCGGTCATCGCAGCGGTCGCGGCTGCAGGCGTCGCAGCGCCAGGCCCGCCTGCGTGGTACTCGACCTCGTCCTGGGTGAGGGTGAGGTAGGCGTCTTCGAGCGTCCCGGCCGCGGGCGTCAGCTCGTGCAGGATCACGCCGTTCGACGAGGCGAGCTCGCCGAGGCGTGGGGCGGGCACCCCGTTGACGACGAGCAGGTCGCTCTCCGAACGGGTGATGGTGACACCTGGCGCGGCGATCAGGCTCGCGAACCTGTCGGCGTCGGGTGTGCGCACCCGGACGGCGGTGCCCGAGGAGAGGGCGATGATCTCGCCGACCGACGAGTCGGCGATGACCCTGCCGCGCCCGAGCACGATGATGTGGTCGGCGGTCTGCGCCATCTCGCTCATCAGGTGCGAGGACAGGAACACGGTGCGTCCCTCGGCGGCCAGCTGACGGGCCAGCGTGCGGACCCAGATGACCCCCTCGGGGTCGAGACCGTTGACGGGCTCGTCGAGGATCAGGGTCGCGGGATCGCCGAGCAGGGCGGCCGCGATGCCGAGCCGCTGACCCATTCCGAGCGAGAATCCTCGCACCCGCTTCTTGGCGACGGATTCGAGACCGGTGATGGCGATCACCTCGTCGACCCGTGTGCGGCCGATGCCATGGGTGGCGCCCATCGCGAGGAGGTGACCGAGCGCGCTCCGGCCGGGATGCACGGCCTTCGCATCGAGCAGCGCGCCGACTTCGTGCAGGGGGGCGCTGTGATCGGCGTACCGCTTGCCGTTGACGGTGGCGCTTCCGGCGGTCGGCCGGTCGAGGCCGACGATCATCCGCATGGTGGTCGACTTGCCGGCTCCGTTGGGTCCGAGGAACCCGGTGACGACACCCGGCTCGGCGGTGAAGCTGATGCCGTCCACCGCCGTCTTGTCGCCGTAGCGCTTGGTGAGACCCTGGACCTCGATCATGAAACGATCCTCATGCCCTCAACCCTAGGGTTGCGACTTTCGCCAGACGCGCCGGATGAGGCGATTCGGGGGGTAGCCCTACCCGCCATGGGCCTGCGCCGCCTAAGCGAGCGGCGGAGCTGCGTCGACCGACGAGGGCGGCACGCAGTCGGTAGCCTCGGATCATGCTTGCCACGCTGATCCATGGGGAACGCGACATCCCGGTCGAAGAGGTTCCCGATCCGGTGCTGTCGACGGGCGGCGACGCCATCGTCCGCGTCGTCGCCGCCTGCGTCTGCGGCTCCGACCTCTGGCCGTACCGCGGCGTCGTCCCGACCACCAAGCCGAAGCGGATCGGCCACGAGTTCGTGGGCATCGTCGAGGCGGTCGGTGCGGAGGTGGCGAACGTGAGCGTCGGCGACTTCGTGATCGCGCCTTTTTACGACTGCGATATGAGTTGCGTCAACTGCCTCAACGGGGTGAGCACCTCGTGCCTGCACGGCGGCTGGTGGGGGTCGAAGGACCGCCTCGGCGGATTCGCGGACGGTGCTCAGGGCGAGCAGGTCCGGGTGCCGCACGCGGATGGGACGCTCAAGGTCGTGCAGAGCGGCATGCCGGCCCCCGAGCTGATCCCGCATCTGCTGACCCTCGCCGACGTGATGGGCACCGGCCACCATGCCGCGGTCTCCGCGGGTGTCGGACCGGGAAAGACGGTGGTCGTCGTCGGAGACGGCGCCGTGGGGCTCTGCGGTGTGCTGGCCGCTCATCGGCTCGGCGCTGCCCGGATCGTGGCGATGTCCCGCCACGAGTCGCGGCAGGCGCTGGCCCGCGAATTCGGCGCCACGGACATCGTCGAGGAGCGCGGCGAGCACGGCATCGCCCGGGTGATGGAGCTCTTCGACGGCATCGGCGCCGATTGCGTCCTCGAGTGCGTCGGCACCAAGGAGTCGATGGATCAGGCTCTCAAGTCGGCGCGTCCCGGAGGCAGGGTGGGTTACGTCGGCGTGCCGAACGGGGGTCCGGAGCTGCCGATGCGGCTGCTGTTCAATTCGAACATCGGCGTCGCAGGCGGAGTCGCATCCGTCCGCAACTACATGGACGAGCTGCTGCCCGACGTGCTGGACGGGACCATCCAGCCGGGGAAGGTCTTCGATCTGGAGCTGCCGCTGCGCGAGGCCGCCGAGGCCTATGCGGCGATGGACGAGCGCCGGGCGATCAAGGTGCTGCTGCGGCCCTGAGGCTCAGTGCTGCGCCGTGTCTCCGTCTGCGCCGCGTGCACGAAACCGGCGTATGTGCGCGCAATTTCGAGCACATGGGGCCGGAACGTACACAGGGAGGTCAGGGGGCGAGTTCGGCCGTGATGGCGGCGGCGAAGGCGTCGATGTCCTGCTCCGTCGTGTCGAACGAGCACATCCACCGGACCTCGCCGGTGGCCGCGTCCCAGTCGTAGAAGCGGAATCGCTCGTGCAGGCGAGCTGTGGCGTCGGGCGGAAGCACGGCGAAGAGGGCGTTCGCCTGAGTCGCCTGAGTGAACCTGAGCCCATCGACGCCCTCGAGTGCGCCACGCAGTCGGGCAGCCATCGCATTGGCGTGCCGGGCGGAGCGCAGGCCCAGGTCATCGTCGAACAGGGCGAGCAGCTGCGCGCTCATGAAGCGCATCTTGCTGCCGAGCTGCATGGTGAGCTTGCGCAGGTAGACGAGTCCGTCGGCCTTCGCGGGGTCCAGCACGACGACGGCCTCCGCGCCGAGCAGGCCGTTCTTGGTGCCGCCGAAGCTGAGGATGTCGACGCCCGCATCGGTCGTGAAGTCGCGGAACGGCACGTCGAGCGCAGCCGCGGCATTCCAGATCCGTGCACCGTCCATGTGCACCGCCATGCCGTGGGAGTGCGCGAACTCCGACACCGCGGCGATCTCGTCGACCGAGTAGACCGTGCCGACCTCGGTGCTCTGCGTGATGCTGACCGCCAGCGGCTGCGCGCGATGCTCATCGCCGAAGCCGCGCGCCTCTGTCGCGATCAGCTCGGGGGTGAGCTTGCCTTCCGGAGTCGGCACCGTGAACAGCTTGAGGCCGGTCATCCGCTCGGGTGCGCCGCCCTCGTCGTTGTGGATGTGCGACGTCCCGGTCGCGACCACCGCTCCCCAGCGCGGCAGTACCGCCGTGAGCGACAGGACGTTGGCCCCTGTGCCGTTGAAGACGGGGAACGCCTCGGCCTGTGCGCCGAACTGCTCCCGGACGACCTCGTTCAGCCGCTCGGTGTAGGCGTCCTCGCCGTAGGAGGTCTGATGCCCGCCGTCGGCGTCGGCGATGGCCGCGAGGACCTCGGGATGTACGCCGGCGTAGTTGTCGCTGGCGAAGGCGCGGAAGGCGGTGTCATGCAGTCTCACCCGTCCATCCTTCCAGGAGGTCGCGTCGCGGTCGGCGCGCTCACACTCCGGACGGGCCGCGGCGGCATCGGATCAGCGCTTGTAGGCCGCCCGCAGCGACACCTTCGAGCCCATCCGCAGCAGTGAGTTCTCGTAGATGCGCGCACCCACCGCGATGACCACGACGGTCGATGCGATCACGATGGCCAGCGACAGCAGCGGCTCCCACCACTGCGCCTGCCCGAGGTAGAGCCGCATCGGCATTCCGACGGGAGAGGAGAACGGCACGTAGGACATGACGGTGAGCACCGCCTCGTTGCTGGTGAAGAACAGGATCGCGAGGTAGGGGATCATCACGAGCGTCGTCACCGGCGCGGTCGCGGTCGCCACGTCCTGCTGTCGGGACACCGTGGCGGCGGTCGCGGCGAACAGGGCGGCCAGGAGCACGAAGCCGACGGTGAAGAACACCACGAACCAGACGATGGGAGCGCCGATGGCGCTGAGCAGGCTCCCCGCGCCGTTGATCGCGATGCCGACCGATGCGAGCAGGGCGATGGCGACGATCTGACCGAACGCGAGCACGCTGTTGCCGATCACCTTTCCGGCCAGCAGGGCGCGCGCCGGGATGGCGGACAGCAGGATCTCCACCACCCGCGTCTGCTTCTCCTCGACCACGCTCTGCGCGATAGCCGAGCCGAAGGTGATGGAGCTCATGAAGAACACCAGCCCGAACCCGAGCGCCACGAAGTAGACCAGCGCTCCGTCCTGCTGGGAGGGCGTGAGGAGCTCGACGCTCGGACTGACGCTGAGCCGCTGGACGAGCGAGCCGGGGGACTCGTCCAGTGCCACGATCCGGTAGCCGAGCGGCTCGTCCGACGGGAGGACTGCCGCGGACACCTTCCCGTCCCGGACGAGCTGCTCGGCATCGGACTCGGAGTCGGCGCTCGTCACCGTCAGCCCGTCGACGCCATCCACGATCGACGATGTCTCCGCGACGACGGCGACCGCGGTGTCGGATCCGCTCCGCGACGCGAAGCCGCCGATCACGATGCTCGCGAGCACCGCCAGCATGAGGATGCCGGTGGAGATGAGGAACGCCTTGCTCCGCAGCGCCATCCGGATCTCGCGTGATGCCACGAGGGCGACGGCGGATCGGAAGGGCAGCAGTCTCGCCCGCTCGCCGGATGGTGCGCTCATTGCACGACCTCCCGGAACACCTCGGTGAGCGACGGCCGGTGGGGTGCGAAGCTCACCACACCGCTGCCGATCGCCCGCTCGAGCACCCGCTGAGCGGTCTCGGGCGACGCCTCGAAGAGGGCCCAGCCCGGTCGCGCCTGGAGGATGCGCACCCCGTCGACCGCGCTCAGCCATTCGAGATCCTGCCGGACCAGCAGCTCGAAGCGGGACCCTGCGTTCTGGTCGCGCAGCGCGTCCGCTGATCCACTCGCTCGGATGGTGCCGCCTGCGATCACCACGATGTCCTGGCAGAGCCGCTCCACGAGCTCGAGCTGGTGGCTGGAGAAGAGCACGGAGGCGCCCCTGGCCGCCGCGTCGCTGAGCACCCCCGCGACACTGTCGACGGCGAGCGGATCGAGTCCGGAGAACGGCTCGTCGAGCACGAGGACGTCGGGATCGTGCACGAGGGCGGCGGCGATCTGGGCACGCTGCTGATTGCCGAGGGACAGCTTCTCCACCAGATCGCCCGCGCGCTCCGAGAGCCCGAGCCTCTCGAGCAGCTCTGCGGTGGCGCTCGCCGCGGAGCGCTTGCCCATTCCGCGCAGGCGGCCGAGGTACTCGATCTGCTCGGCGACCTTCATCTTCGGATAGAGGCCTCGCTCCTCGGGCATGTAGCCGAACCGTCGCCGCTGATCCGCGCCGACGACCATTCCGTCCTGCTCCACGGTGCCCCCGTCGGGCACGAGAAGTCCGAGCAGGATGCGCATGGTCGTCGTCTTGCCCGCTCCGTTGGCGCCGACGAATCCGGTCAGGCGTCCGCGCTCGATGCCGAACGAGACATCGTCCAGCGCGCGGCGATCGCCGTAGGTCTTGGTGATGCCGGTCAGGGTCAGCATGCCCCAACGCTATGCGGCCGGTCTCGGGCGCGCCAACCCTCGGACCTCCGGTGACGGGGGACTGAAGCGCTCCGGGCAGCAGGCTCGCAAGGGTGTCGGACGCCGGCTTCAGAACACCAGGATGGGCTTCACCGTGCTCCCGTCGAGCATGTCCCGCTCGGCCTGCCAGATGTCGGCGAACGCGTACCGCCGCTGCATGCGCTCGATCGGGAATCTTCCGGATCCGACATGGCCGATGAGCTCCTGGATGAGCACGGGCGGCTGTGCGTCGCCGAGGGTGACCCCGGTGAGGGTCTTGCCGTTGATGAGGCTGTTCATCTCGACGGGAAGCTTGATGCCCGGCTGCGCGACGCCGACGATGAGCACGGTGCCGCCGATCGCGGTGGAGTCGAACGCCTGCGATCCGACCGCGGGGTGCGCGGTGGTGTCCATCGACTTGTCCACCCCGCACCCGTTCGTGAGCTCGGCGAGTCGGGCCGCCACGTCCTCCGTCGATGCGTCGATGACGTGGGTCGCCCCGAACTCGCGCGCCAGCTCGAGCCGTGCCGCGACCCGGTCGATGGCGATGACCATGGCGGGGGTGCGCTGAGCTGCGGCCCAGACGCCCGAGATCCCCACCCCGCCCACTCCGTAGACCGCGACGACATCGGCGGGACCCGGCTTGAGCACGTTCCAGATCGAGCCGACACCCGTGATCACGCCGCAGCCGAGGGGCGCGAGCAGCTCGAGGTCCGCGTCGGGGGACACCTTGACCACGCTGTGCTCGTCGGCGATGCAGTACTCCGCGAACGACGACTGGCCCATGAAATGGGACTGCAGCACTGTGTCGCCGCCGCTGACCTCACCCGATTCCGGACCGCGGGAGACGCCCAGCAGATTCAGCGGGAACCAGTCGACGCAGTAGGCGGGGTGGCCCGAGGTGCAGGGCCCGCACTCGCCGCAGTAGCTGAAGGACAGCAGCACCTTGTCGCCCGGCTGGACGGAGGTCACGTCGCTGCCGACGGACTCGACGACGCCGGCTCCCCATGGCCGAGGATGCCCGGCATGGGGAACGGTGCACCGGCCTCCTTGAGCGCCAGGTCGGAGTGGCAGAGCCCCGTCGCGACCAGCCGCACCCGGACCTGGCCCGGCCCGGGGTCGCCGACGACCACATCCGTGATCTCGAAGGGTGCTCCCGCACCGTGGACTACTGCTGCGCGGCCGGCGATCGACATCGTTCGCTTCCTGTTCTCGGAGTGGTGCGTCCCGGTCGTCTTCGACAGGGAGGGAGGCGTCCGACGGATGCACCGGAGGGGACTTGGAGGATCGCAGGACGCGGGTCCATTCTGGACCATAGTCAGGTAACCTGAAACCCCTGCTGCGGCCGTGCGATTCGGATGGGTCGGAGCGCATGGACTCGATGAGGAGCGGACATGAGCGGCACTGTGCTGGAAGCGGACACCGGGCGGGCGACCATTGCAGGCGGCCGCCTGTACATCGGCGGCGAGTGGCGCGACTCGTCGAGCGGCGAGCGCTCCGATGTCATCGACCCGGCGACCGGTCGGAAGATCGCCGAATCGGCGGTCGCGACGGTCGCCGACGTCGACGCGGCGGTCGCTGCGGCGAAGGCCTCCTTCGACAGCGGCGTCTGGTCCGATCTGTCCGGCCGGGAGCGCGCCCGCGTGCTGATCCGGGTCGCCGCTCTCATCCGGGAGCGCTCCGAGGAGCTCGCGCAGGCCGAGAGCAGCGACGTGGGCAAGCCGATCGTCTTCGCGCGCGTCATCGATGTGGCGACGGCGGCCGAGACGTTCGAGTACTACGCGGCGCTCGCCCAGACGCAGCAGGGAGCCCTGCGCGACACCACCCTCGCGGCGTTCCAGTACACGACCCGCGAGCCCATCGGGGTGGTGGGGGCACTGACGCCGTTCAACTTCCCGATCATCCTGACGGCCTCGAAGCTCGCACCCGCGCTCGCCATGGGCAACTCCGTCGTGCACAAGCCGGCCGAGGACACTCCGCTGTCCGCGGCGATCCTCGCTCAGATCCTCGAGGACGCGGGCGTCCCTCGCGGTGTCTACAACCTGGTGACCGGCGTCGGACCCGCCCTCGGCGAGCGCATCGTCGAGCACCCCGACGTCAACATGATCGCCTTCACCGGCTCCACTGCCGTCGGCTCGAAGGTCGCGGCGAAGTGCGGCGAGCTGTTCAAGCCCGTCATGACCGAGCTCGGCGGCAACGGCGCGAACATCGTCTTCGCCGATGCCGATCTCGACACCGCCGTCGCTGCCGCAATCAACGCCTTCGTGTTCAACTCCGGCCAGTTCTGCATGGCGGGCGTCCGGCTCCTGGTGCAGCGCGAGCTGCACGACCCGCTCATGGCCGTCCTGGCGCAGGCGGTGCCCGGTGTGCCCATCGGACGAACCGACGAGCCCGGCACGGTGATCGGCCCGCTCGTGTCGCAGCGACATCTCGACCGGGTCAGCGGCTTCGTCGAGCGTGCAAAGGCGGCGGGCGGGACGGTCGTCGTCGGCGGCGAGCGGATGGAGCTCGACGGCGGCTTCTACTACCGGCCGACCATCATCACCGGTCTCGCCAACGATGCCGAGGCGGTGCAGGAGGAGGTCTTCGGACCCGTGCTCACCGTGCAGGTCTTCGACACCGAGGAGGAGGCGATCGCACTCGCGAACTCCACCCGCTACGGACTCGCGATGGGCATCCAGACCTCGGACATCGTCAAGGCGATGCGCGTGGCCCGGCGTCTGGAGGCGGGCATCATCTGGGTCAACGGCTGGGGACAGCTGGATCCGACGCTGACCTTCGGCGGGGTGAAGAACTCCGGCTACGGCCGCGAGAACGGCCCGGAGGCCCTGATGCACTACACGCGGTCCAAGTCGGTCGTGATCGCGGCGCCCGATCCGTTCGCCGTCGGCCGCTGACGGCGGCGCCTCAGACCGAGGGGCGCTCGTCGCGGGACAGCGCGGCGAGCGCATCGCGGCAGGCGCGCAGGGCTCGGATCAGCTCGGCGGGCTCGCCCTCGCCGAGCGCGCCGACGAGGTCTGACTCGAGGTGGGCCACCTCGGGCGCCAGCTCGGCGACGCGCTCGAGGCCCAGATCGGTGATGTAGAGCAGGATCTGAAGCCCGTGAGCGGGATCCTTCTCGCGCCGCACGTATCCGGCCTGGGTGAGGGAGGTCACCGTCTCAGCCATGGTCTGCGCGCGGACGAAGGTGCGCCGAGCCAGCTCGGAGGAGGTCATCCCCGGCCGGCTCTGCAGGACCGTCAGCGCGGTGTAGCCCGCGGTGGAGATGCCGTGCCCCGAGATGAGCTCGTCGAACGGACGGCGCAGTCCGGAGTCGATCTGCTTGATGAGGTAGATCAGGTAGCCGTCCGGATAGCCGGTGCGCGGGTTGGTCATGTTCATCCACTCGGATCAGGACGACGAGGTCCATTCGACGCTGGGGAAAGATTTCAGGTAACCTGCAATCGCAATGCAATGGCGCAGAGGAGCTCACGCATGACCACGACTTCCGACAGTACCGCGGTGATCCCGCTCGACGAGCTGCCCGACCTGGTAGGACGCTCCTTCGGGCCGTCGTCCTGGCGCACGATCACCCAGGACGAGGTGGCGGCCTACGCCGAGCTGTCGGGCGATCGCAACCCGATCCATCTCGACCCGGACTTCGCCGCCGGCACCGCCTTCGGCGGTACGATCGCGCACGGCTACCTGACCCTGAGCCTCATCGTGCCCCTGATGGCCGAGGTCTTCCAGGTCACCGGGGTCGGCGTCGGGATCAACTACGGGCTGGACCGCCTGCGCTTCCCCGCGCCTGTGCCGGTCGGGTCTCGCATCCGCGCTCTGGTCCACCTGGTGTCGGTGGATCCGATCGCCGGCGACAGCGGCTACCAGGTCGTCGCCCGCGTCACCTTCGAGATCGACGGCGGCGCGAAGCCCGCTTGCGTCGCCGACCAGGTGCTGCGGTACTACCGATGAGCGCGATCAGCCCCGATCCGATCAGCCCCGATTCGGTCCGCCCCGACCCGATCCGCCTCGACGCCCGCGTCGCAGTCGTCACCGGCAGCGGGCGCGGTCTCGGACGCAGCTACGCGCTGGCCCTCGCCGATGCGGGAGCCGCGGTCGTGGTGAACGACGTCGACGCAGACGCCGCGGAGGAGACCGCGGACCTCGTGCGGACGGCGGGAGGCCGGGCGGCCACGGTGGTCGCCGCCGTCGGATCAGCGGAGACGGCGGATCTCCTGGTCTCCGCCGCAGTGGGGGAGTTCGGCCGCCTCGACGCGATGGTGACCAACGCGGGAGTCCTCCGCGACCGCGTGCTCTGGAAGACCAGCGACGACGAGTTCGACCTCGTCGTGCAGACCCACCTGCGCGGAACGTTCGCCTGCGCACGCGCCGCTGCGGTGCACTTCCGAGCAGCGGGCGAAGGCGGTCGGCTCATCCTCATCGGCTCACCCGCAGGACAGTTCGGCAGCTTCGGGCAGACGGCCTACTCCGCCGTGAAGGCGGGCATCGTCGCGATGGCTCGGACCTGGTCGCTCGAGCTCGCGCGCGCCCAGGTGACCGCCAACGCGGTCATCCCCACCGCCATGACCGCGATGACGGGGACGATGCCGATCTACGCGGCCGCCTACGAGAGCTTCCTCGCCGGCGAGGCCCTGCCGCAGGTCATCCGCCGCGAGCATGCGCTCGGCTCCCCCGACGATGTGGCACCGCTGATCGTCTGGCTCGCCTCCGAGGCTTCGGCCGGCGTGACCGGCCAGGCCATCGGACTGGGCGGCGATCGCCTCACGCTCTACGCGCACCCCGCCGTTCTTGAGACGCGCGACGCGGACGGAGGCTGGACGGCGGCGGCCATCCACGAGCTGTGGACATCGGAACTCGGTGCATCCGCGCAGCCGTCCGGCCCGACCTTCGCTCCGCTCGACTAGCCGTGCGCGCGCACTACGCCGACCTCTGGCACCGGATTGCGCTTGCCGAGCCCGATCGCGCCGCGATCGTGACAGCGGGCGGCAGCACCCTGGACTACCGGACGTTCGATGCCGCCGCCGCGCGGCTGGCCGGCCTGCTGCACGGCAGAGGCATGCGGGCGGGCGACAAGCTGGCGATCCTCCTGCACAACCGGCCGGAGTGGCTCATCGCCATGTACGCCGCGCTGAAGCTCGGCGTCGCGCCGGTGGCACTCAACTTCCGCTACCGCTCGTCCGAGGTCGCCGCGCTGCTGCTCGACTCGGATTCGACGGCCCTCGTCTACCCGGCCAGCCTGGCGAAGGTCGTCGAGGAGGCGCTGGTCGGGCTGCCCGTCCGGCCGATCCTGCTCCAGGTGGAGGACGGTCCCGGGGCGCTGATCGCCGGTGCGCTGGACTTCGAGCAGTACCTCGGTGTCGAGCCTCGCGCGCACGAGCCGGCTCCCGACGGCGAGCTCTTCCTCTACACCGGCGGCACCACGGGAACGCCGAAGGGCGTCGTCTGGGGCGTATCGGATCTCCTCGCGATGCAGCTCTACAACGCATACACGACCGTCGGGCTGACCCCGGTCGACGACCCGGACGAGGTCGTGCGGATCGCCGCCGACCCGTCGACGCCGAGGATCGCGCTGCTTCCGCTCGCACCGTTCATGCACGGCACCGCGCTGACCAGCACGATGAACGCCTTCCTGCTGGGCGGCACCGTCGTCATCACCCCCTGGCCGGCGTTCGACCCGGTGCGCGCCTACCGGGTGATGACCGAGCACCGCGTCACGCGGCTCGTGGTCGCCGGCGACGCGATCGCCATCCCCCTGCTCGACGCGCTGAGCGACCTGGGCGTCTCGCAGCTGCCGCACCTCGAGTCGATCGTGAGCTCCGGGATGCGCTTCAGCGACGCGACGAAGGGACGCCTGCACTCCATGGGCGCGATCACGATCGGCGACATCCTCGCGTCGACCGAGGCGGGCGCCCTCGCGATCGCCCTCACCCGGACGGTCGACGACCTGCCGTCCCGCCTGCGTCTCACCCCGGGGGCGGTGGTGCTGGACAGCGGGATGAACGAGGTCCAGACCGTCGTCGGGGCGCTCGGGCGGATCGCCTTCAACAGCGGCATGCCCAAGGGCTACTACAAGGACCAGGCCAAGACCGATGCGACGTTCCTGCAGATCAACGGGAAGCGCCATGTGATCCCCGGCGACCTGGTGCGCGTGCAGCCCGATCTGCACGTCGAGCTGCTCGGCCGAGGCAGCTCGGTGGTGAACTCCGGAGGCGAGAAGGTCTATCCGACGGAGGTCGAGGAGTCGCTGATGCGCTTCCCGGGGGTCCTCGACGCGGTCGTCTTCGGCCTGCCCGACCCCCGCTGGGGCGAGGTGGTCGCGGCAGCGGTCGCAGCCGAGGATCCGGCGGAGCTCGATGTCGGCGAGCTGATCGCCCATGTGGGCCACGAGCTGGCCGGATACAAGAAGCCGCGCCACGTGCTGGTGCTCCCCGATCTGGACCGGAGCCCGACCGGCAAGGTCGACCTCGGCGCGCTCCGGGAACGCGCCCTGCAGGCGGGTGCCCGGAGCTGACGCGCCGCCGCGTCAGTCCGAGCCGGTGATGCCTGCCGTCGACTCGATCACTCCGCCGAGCTTCCGGCCGAGCGCCTCGTAGAACATCGAGAGCGGGAACTCGTCGTCGAGCACGGCGTCGGTCATGCCCTTCGGCGGTCCGGAGAGGATCTCGTCGGACAGCCCGCGTGCCCACTTGGATGCAGGGTGCGGATCGAGCACCGACCGGACGAGCTCGTACGCGGCGAGCCAGTGCGCGGCCTTCGGCCGGTCGATCGAGCGCCAGTACAGCTCGTCGATCGCGTCAGAGAGGGCGACCACCGCGTCGGGCACGCCGTCCCAGTCGAAGGCGAGTGAGGTGTCCGTCCAATGCAGGACGCGATGCTGATGCAGCCACGCGAACAGCAGCTGGCCGCCGAGGCCGTCGTAGTTGCGTACCCGCGAGCCGGTCAGCGGGAACCGGAACAGACGGTCGAAGAGCACCGCGTACTGCACCAGCTGAGCCCGATCGCGGGTGACCTCGTCGGTGTCCTCACTCCGGGCCAGCCGCACGGACTCGCGGAAGGCGGTCAGATCGCAGCGCAGCTCCTCGAGCGAGTAGAGGAAGTACGGCATCCTCTGCTTGATCATGAACGGATCGAAGGGCAGGTCGCCGCGCATGTGGGTGCGATCGTGGATCAGATCCCACATCACGAAGGTCTCCTCGGCGAGACGCTGGTCCTCGAGGAGACGCGCGGCGTCGGCAGGGAGCGCGAGTCGAGTGATGTCGGCGGCGGCGCGTGTGACCCGGCGGAATCGGGCGGCCTCGCGGTCGGCGAAGATGGCGCCCCAGGTGAAGGTCGGGATCTCGCGCATGGCGACCGTCTCGGGGAAGAGCACCGCTGAGTTCGTGTCGTAGCCGCTCGTGAAGTCCACGAAGCGGATCGGCACGAACAGCGCGTTCGAATAGGCGCCGGCCTCGAGGGAGTCGATGAACTCCGGCCAGACCGTCTCGATCAGCACCGCCTCGAACAGGCGCTGCGCGCTGCCGTTCTGGGTGTGCATCGGGAACAGCACCAGATGACCGAGGCCATCGATCCGGTGCTGCTGGGGCTGGAAGGCTTCGAGCGAATCCAGGAAGTCCGGCACGTCGAATCCGCCGACCACCCAGCGGGCGAGATCCGCGTCGAGGGCGGCGAAGTAGGCGGCGTCGTGCGGGAACGCGGGAGCCAGCTGGGCGAGGGCGCTTCGGACGCGGGCGATCAGAGCCGTCGCCTCAGCAGGGTCGGCATCTGCGGCGAGGGCGCCGTCCTTCTGCTGCAACGGCTGGAGCGCACCCACGGCCGCCTTCAGATCCAACCAGGCGTGGCTCGCCCGGACTTCTGCAAGGGCTGCGTCGACGAGGGCTGGGTCGACGAGGGCTGCGTCGACGACAGTCTCCGGTTCGCCGATCACTGCACCGCGGCTGCCGCTTCTCTCATCGGCCTGCTGGGTCCGTGCCATCTCTTCACCGTCCTCGTCGCTCGAGCACACCGAACGCATGCCATCGATCGAGGGTATTCGGCGCGGCCGGGCGCAGAAGCTGCAGGGGACTGCGTGTACGTTGCGTGGAACGCAGGAATCGTGCGTCTGAGACCGTTCGGCCCTAACCGGACACGCTGGTGAAGACCAGAGCGGCGCCGATCGCCCAGATGCCGATCATTCCGGCCAGCGCCACGATCGGCACCCAGAAGGCCAGGCGGCGGCGCACGATGCGGATGATCGCGACGACCAGACCGATCAGCAGGACGACGGTCGGGCCGGTGAGGGCGACGATCACTCCGGCGCTCAGCTGCCCGGTGCTGCACGTGTCCGCCGTGCAGCTGTCGCTCGCGAAGGCGAGGAAGGCGCCGGCGTACGAGATCAGGAAGTCGATCGGCAGCAGCAGCACGAGCAGCACGATGGCGATGGCCAGGTCCCAGGCCTTGCGCGGCTCCTTCGGCACTGCGGCCGAGGGGGCGGCGACGAGAGCGCCGTATGCCGGGACGCCTGGCGTCGGGCGCTCGTCCTGGGGCTGCGGATCGCTCATCCACCGACGCTATCGGGCCGGGCCGCCGACCACCATGACGCAGTGGCGGGCCCGTGTCCTCTGCCCTGGAAGGATGGAGCGGTGATCGGTCAGACCGGGTGATCGGGGTCCTCACGGGCTTCGGGATCATCGGCGCCATCATCCTGCTCGGCTACATCATCGGTCGGACCGACCTTCTCGGGACGGACCCGCGTGCCGTGCTCAGCCGACTGGTCTTCTTCGTCCTCTCGCCCTGCCTGCTGTTCACCGTGCTGGCCGAAGCGGACGTGGCGACGCTCTTCTCCAGCGTGCTCGTGGTCTCGGCCATCGCGGCCATCACCAGCGCCGGGCTGTTCGTGCTGGTCGCCACCCTGATCTGGCGGCGGAAGCTGCCGGAGGTCGTCATCGGCGGACTGGCCTCCGGATACGTCAACGCCAACAACATCGGCATCCCGGTCGCCGTCTACGTCCTCGGCGACGCCGCGCTGCCGGCACCGGTGATCCTGCTCCAGCTGCTGGTGCTCGCCCCCATCGCGCTCACGATCCTCGACCTCAGCACGACGGGAAAGCTGTCACTGAGCCGGATCCTGCTTCAGCCCGTGCGCAATCCGCTGATCATCGCCTCCCTGCTCGGCGTCATCGTGTCGGTGACCGGACTGCAGATCCCGGCGCCGGTGATGGCGCCGTTCCAGCTGGTCGGTGCCGCCACCGTGCCGCTGGTGCTGATCGGCTTCGGCATCTCCCTGCACGGGCAGAAGGTCTTCCAGCCGGGTTCCGGGCGCAAGGAGATCGCGCTCGCGACCGCCATCAAGCTCGTGCTGATGCCGGTCGTCGCCTGGGTCGCGGGCACGGCGTTCGGGCTCTCCGCCGAATCTCTGCACTCCGTCGTGGTGCTGGCGGCTCTGCCCAGCGCGCAGAACGTCTTCAACTACGCCCAGCGCTATGGACGGGGCGAGGTCATCGCGCGGGATGCCGTGCTGCTGAGCACCATCGGCGCGGTGCCCGCGCTCCTCGTGATCTCGCTGCTGCTGGTCTGACCGCGCGACCGGATCCCGCTAGGGCGGCGAAAGGGCCATCCCGCGGGTGTCGTCGCACCCGCGGGATGGCTCCGTCACCCGCGCGAAGGGTCAGACGGTCGTGAGCTCGCGACTCTCGGCCGTGGTCTCGACCGCCTGCTGCTCGGCCAGCACCCTGCGGCCTGGCAGAGCGAGGGCGCCGATCGCGGCGACCAGCAGAACCGCGGCTCCGACGATCACCGCGGGAACGGCGGCGTCCACGTAGCCGGTGGGCGTCAGTTCGCCGCCGTTGCCCGTGAAGACGGCAGTCAGGACCGCGATCCCCAGAGCCACCCCGATCTCCCGGATGGTCGAGTTGGCGCCGGACGCCTTCGCGTGATCCCGCTCGGTCATCGTGGCGAGCACCGCGGTCGACGACGGAGCGAAGACCAGGCCCATGCCGATCCCCGCCAGGATGAACGGCGGCACGAGCGTCGCGTACGCCACGTCGCTGCTCATGGTCAGGGCGATCCAGAACAGGGCGGCGGACTGGAGCACCAGACCGGCCACGATGAAGGGGCGGAAGCCGACCCGTCCCACGAAGGCGCCGGCGAGCGGTGCGACGACCATCGGGGCCAGCGTCCACGGCGACGTCTGCAGCGCGGCCTCGAACGGCGACGCGCCTTGGACGACCTGCAGGAACTGGATCAGCAGGAAGATCGCGCCGAAGATGCCGAAGCTGAAGCCGAACCCGACGATGTTCGCCACGGTGAACGAGCGATCGCGGAAGAGACGGAGCGGCAGCAGCGGCGAGGAGGTCCGCGACTCCCAGACGAGGAAGCCGATCAGCAGGGCGACTCCGGCGACCAACGATCCGAGGACCTCGACGCTCGTCCATCCGGCGTCGTTGCCCCGGACGATCCCGAAGACCAGGCCGAGGATGCCGAGACCCGCGAGCACGAGGCCGAGCACATCGGCGCGGGCTCGGGCGCCGAACGAGTTGGGCAGGGCGATGGCGACCAGCGCGATGGAGATGATGCCGATCGGCACGTTGATCCAGAAGATCGACTGCCAGTTGAGGCCCTCGACGATGGCGCCGCCGATCAGCGGGCCGACGGCGACGCCGAGTCCGGAGACGCCGCCCCAGATGCCGATCGCGAGAGGGCGACGGGCCGCGCTGACGGATCCCGCCAGCAGGGCGAGGGAGAGCGGCATGATGGCGGCTCCGCCGAAGCCCTGCAGCGCGCGGGCGACGATCAGCTGCGTCGGGTCGGTGCTCAGCGCCGCGAAGGCGGAGCTGACGGTGAACAGGACGATGCCGAACAGGAAGACCGTGCGCCGTCCGTACCTGTCGCCGAGGGCGACGGCCATCAGGATCGTCGAAGCGAAGGCCAGCGTGTAGGCGTTGATGAACCACTGAAGCTCTTCGACAGAGGCGCCGAGCTCGGCGTGCAGCACGGGGAGTGCGTTGGTCATCACGAGGTTGTCGAGGGTGGCCATGAACATGGGCAGCGCTGCGGCGAGCAGGACGAGCCAGATCGGTCGCACCGCACGCGGGGAAGTGGCGGACATGGGGCAGCTCCTAGCCGGAATCGATGGTTGTAATCGAATGATTACCTCACGGTAGTAATCGACTGATAACATGTCAAGCGTGACTTCGACACTCCCCGCCCCGCGCATGGCGGCCGACGACCGGCGGGAATCGATCCTGCACGCGGCGACCGCCGTCTTCGGCGCCAAGACGTATGCGGGCACCACGACCGACGACGTGGCTCGGGCGGCGGGAGTCAGCCAGCCGTACGTGGTGCGGCTGTTCGGAACCAAGCAGAAGCTGTTCCTCGCCGTACTGGATCGGGCGCTGGTCAAGCTCTTCGCGGCCTTCCGTGCTGCGGTCGCCGGCGAGCCTGCCGAACGGACCCAGCGCATGGGGGACGCCTACATCGGGCTGCTCGCCGAGCGTGGCCTGCTGCAGAGCCTCTCTGCCGCGTTCCTACTCGGAGGCGACTCCGAGATCGGTCCCGCCGCACGCGGTCACTTCGCCGACGTCTGGCGCTTCCTGCGGACGGAGGTCGGCATGGACGCAGAGACGGCGCAGATGTTCCTCGCCCAGGGCATGCTGATCAACACCCTCGTCGGGTTGCGCGTCGGTGCCGCCTACGGGGAGGACGCCGCCATGACCGAGCTGCTCGACCTCTGCATCCCGGAGAAGGTCGACGAGGTGCTCATCCAGCTCCCCACCGTCGGCGACGCCTGGTAGGCGTCCGAGGGCCGCGATACGGCGCTTGCGCGCCTGCCCGACCACCGGGTGAGGGCGGAAGCTCGTTGGTCGAGTAGGGCGCCCTGCGCCCGTATCGAAGCCGTCCGCGGAGAGGGCCTCGATACGCGCCGTAGACGGCGCTACTCGACCACCGGGGTCAGTGATTCGGACATGCTTCGAGACGCCGCGCAAGCGTGCGCGGCTCCTCAGCATTAGAGGCTGTGACGCTGGCGCGTCACGGGCCCCTAAAAGATCATGGGGCGGTCGTCGTCGTCCGGGATCGGGATGTCCAGATCGACGAGGACGGGCACGTGGTCGCTGGGCGCGGTGCCCTTGCGCTCGTTGCGGTGGATGCTCGCATCGGTCACCAGCTCCGCGAACGCCTCGGAGCCCATGATGAAGTCGATCCGCATGCCCTCGTTGCGAGGGAAGCGCAGCTGCTTGTAGTCCCAGTACGTGAAGCCGACCGGGATGCGCTCGCGGACGACATCGCGCAGCCCGAGAGCCTCGAATCCGGCGAACGCCGCCCGCTCGGGCTCGGAGACATGGGTGGAGCCGTCGAAGACGCGGATGTCCCAGACATCGCTGTCCAGCGGCGCGATGTTCCAGTCCCCCATCAGCGCCAGCGGCACTCCGGGATGGGCCGCCAGCCATTCGGTCGTCTGCACCGCGAGCTTATTCAGCCAATCGAGCTTGTACTCGTAGTGCGGATCGCCGAGCTCGCGTCCGTTCGGCACGTACAAACTCCAGAGGCGCACCCCGTCGACGGTGACCGCCATGGCGCGAGCCTCCAGCGGCAGCGATCCGGCGGCGTCGGGCTTGCCGAAGCCCGGCATGGTCTCGAACCCCCGGGTGACGTCGTCCATGGGCAGACGGCTGGCGAACGCGACGCCGTTCCACTGGTTCGCGCCGTGGATCTCGACGTCGTATCCCGCTTCGGTGAACGCGAGCAGCGGGAACTGGTCCTCGCGGCACTTGATCTCCTGCATGGCGAGCACGTCGACCTCTTCGCGCACCAGCCAGTCGACGACCCGGTCGACCCTGGCGCGGATGGAGTTGACGTTCCAGGTGGCGACCCGCATGGACGCAACGATACCCATCCGAGCCGACACCGAGCGCCCGGCTGGATAGGCGCAGAGGAAACCGCTGCCGAGCCGGGCGGGACATGAGGACCGGTCAGGACTACCGTGGCCGCATGCTGCAGGCTGCACTGAACGGGGGAGTCAGGCGCGATCAGCATGGCGGTGTGCCGACGTCTGCCGACGCCTTGGCCGCCGACTTCCGGGCCTGCCTCGAGGTGGGGGTCAGCCGCTTCCACGTGCATCCGCGCGATGGGATCGGTCACGAGTCGCTCGAGTGGGCTGACGTCAGCGCCGTCCTCGACGTTGTGCCGCCGAGCGCCGTGATGGGAGTCAGCACTGCGGAATGGATCGAGCCGGACTCGTCGCGGCGCCGTTCCGCCATCCGCTCCTGGACCGGCCGACTCGCCTCTGCGTCGGTCAACCTCGGCGAGCCGGGCTCCCTGCAGCTGATGCGCCTCCTGGTGGACAAGGGCATCGGCATCGAGGCGGGCATCTGGACGGTCGGCGACGTCGACGTGCTGGCGCGGAGCGGTCTCGCCGATCGGCTGCTCCGGGTGCTCGTGGAGCCTTTCGCGGCACGGGTGGATGACGCGCTCAGCCAGGTGGCCGAGCTCCATGACGCACTCGACGCCGCCGGGGTCGGAGCGCCCCGCCTGCAGCACGGAGACGGCGACGCGACCTGGCTCCTGCTGGAGGACGCGCTGCGGCGCGGTATCGATACGCGGATCGGCCTGGAGGACACCCTCCGCCTGCCGGACGGTCGGCTCGCCGAGGGGAACCTGGAGCTGGTGCTGGCCGCACAGGCACTGGGCGCGGGCGGCGACTGACCCGCCCCGGTCTCCGAGGGGCCGGTTCTGGGACGCCCTAGGGTGGATGCCGTGAGCGACGCCCGCGATCAGCTGATCGAGTACATCAAGTCCGATGCCGTCTTCCACGGCGACTTCACCCTCACCAGCGGCAAGAAGGCGACCTACTACGTCGATCTGCGGCGGGTCAGCCTCGATCACCGCGTCGCACCGCTGATCGGCCAGGTCATGCTCGACCTGATCGCCGAGATCCCCGATGTCGCCGCGGTCGGCGGGCTCACCATGGGCGCCGATCCGATCGCCTCCGCCATCCTGCATCAGGGCGCTGCGCGAGGCGCGACGTACGACGCCTTCGTCGTGCGCAAGGCGCCGAAGGACCACGGCCGCGGCCGCCAGGTGGAGGGCCCGGATCTCGCCGGCAAGCGGGTCGTCGTCGTGGAGGACACCTCGACCACGGGCGGATCGCCGCTCGCCGCCATCGAGGCGCTCGTCAAGGTCGGCGCCGAGATCGCGGCCGTCGCCGTGGTCGTCGATCGTGCGACCGGCGCGAAGGAGATCATCGAGGCGGCCGGATATCCGTACTTCTCCGCGATCGGTCTGACCGACCTGGGTCTCGCCTAGCGGTGGCCGGATCCGGGGGGAGATCCGACGGCCCCACAGGGGATCCGCAGGGAGACGACGACGTCGATCCCTTCGCGCCGCTGACCCCATCCGAAGGATCCATTCCGGCCGCGGCCTACGACGCACAGCGCGTTCGACCTCAGGGTGGGAAGTCCGGAGCGCTCGGGTCCGATGCGCTCGGGCCTGATGCACTGACCGAGCCGCTGCGCGTGGTGCGGACGGGCGCGCGTCGTCGAGCGATCATCGGCACGGCTATCGGTGCGGCTGCCCTCGCCGGTCTCGTCGCCGCATTCGCGATCGGTTCGACACTGCGGGGAGAACCGGCTGCCGACCCGCAACCGACCCTCGCAGCGACCACCGCGGCACCGACGCCGACCCCTGCTCCTCTCGTCTCCGCCCCGGTGGCCGAGGCGGTCGTCGGGCCCGCGACTCCCGGCCTGCATCCGTGGGATGAGCTCGGCGGCGGTGAATGCCTCGCGCCGTATACGTCGCCGTGGGACCTCGAGTACACGGTCGTGGACTGCGCAGCCGCCCACACCGCGCAGCTGACCTATCGCGGCGCCCTCCCCGACGCCGTTGACATGGCGTACCCGGGTGAGGCGGCGATTGTGTCGCAGCTCGGCATCCTCTGCTCCGCCCCGACAGCACTGGACCTCGGGGCTGCCGCGCAGTACCCCGATCTGCAGACCCAGGCGTCGTATCCGGCCGGGCAGGCGCAGTGGGACTCGGGCGACCGCGAGTACTCCTGCTTCACGAGTCGCACGAGCGGTGAGCCGCTCATCGGGTCACTCGCGCCCGCCGCCTGAGCGACCGCGCCGGCCTCGGATCTAGAGCCTCAGAGGTCGGATTCCACCGGCAGGGGCGTGAGCAGCTCTGCAACCGAGCCGAGGATCTCGTCGGGACGGAACGGGTAGCGGTCGATCTCGGCCTGGTCGCTGATCCCGGTCAGCACCAGGATCGTGTGCAGGCCGGCCTCGATGCCGGCGATGATGTCGGTGTCCATCCGGTCGCCGATCATGGCGGTGTTCTCGGAGTGGGCGCCGATCTTGTTCATCGCCGAGCGGAACATCATCGGGTTCGGCTTGCCCACGATGTAGGGCTCCTTGCCGGTCGCTTTGGTGATGAGCGCCGCGATCGCGCCGGTGGCGGGCATGGGCCCCTCGGGGCTCGGTCCCGTCGCGTCGGGATTGGTGACGATGAACCGGGCGCCGGCCGCGATGAGTCGGATCGCCTTCGTGATCGCCTCGAACGAGTAGTTGCGCGTCTCGCCGACGACCACGTAGTCGGGGGCGGTCTCCGTCATGATGAAGCCGGCCTCATGCAGGGCGGTGGTGATGCCCGCCTCGCCGATGACGAAGGCGCTGCCGCCGGGCATCTGCGACTTGAGGAAGTCGGCGGTCGCCAGCGCCGAGGTCCAGATGGACTCCTCGGGCACGACCAGTCCGGATGCCCGCAGGCGTGCACTGAGGTCACGCGGGGTGAAAATCGAGTTGTTGGTGAGGACCAGGAACGGACGGCCCTCGTCCGTCCACTGCTGGATGAGCTCGCTCGCCCCGGGGATCGCCTTGTTCTCGTGCACGAGAACGCCGTCCATGTCGGTGAGCCAGCAGTCGACATCGTCGCGGTTCGAGACCATGCGGCCCTCCTGTTGCCTGCGCGGACCCGGATCGGGTCGCGTCCGACCCCTGCGGTTCGGACCGTCACACCCTAGCGAAGCACGGTGAAGGAGGTCCCGTCCGTGCCGAGGCGGTCGCGGATCACCGCGACCGCCTGCTCGCTCTCGTCCACCAGCACGAATCGACGTCCGAGCGCTCGTGCGGCGGCGCCCGTCGTGCCGCTGCCGGCGAAGAAATCGAGCACCCAGTCGCCGGGTGCGCTCGACGCGGCGATGATCCGGCGCAGGATGCCGAGCGGCTTCTGGGTCGCGTAGCCGGTCTTCTCCCGGCCCGTCGGAGAGACGATGGTGTGCCACCAGACATCCGTCGGCAGCTTGCCGCGCGCGGCCTTCTCGGGCGTGACGAGGCCGGGCGCCATGTAGGGCTCGCGATCCACCTCGGCGGAGTCGAACCAGTACCTCGCCGGATCCTTCACGTAGACGAGGATCGTGTCGTGCTTCGCGGGCCAGCGGCGGGTGGCGCGGGCGCCGTAGTCGTAGGCCCAGATGATCTCGTTGAGGAAGCTCTCCCGCCCGAACAGCCCGTCGAGGAGCACCTTCGCGTAGTGCACCTCGCGGTAGTCGAGGTGCAGGTAGAGGGTGCCCTGGGCATCGAGCAGGCGCCACGCCTCGATCAGACGGGGCTCGAGGAAGTCCCAGTAGTCGCCGAAGCGATCGTCGTACGAGTGCGTGATGCCCTTGAGCGTCTCGTAGCTGGCCCCCTTGAAGCCGATCCGACTCCCCTCGCTGGAACGCACCGTGGTCGTCGCCTGGCGACGCTGGACGCGGCCCGTGTTGAAGGGCGGATCGAGGTAGACGATGCGGAACGACTCGTCCGGCAGCAGGGCCGTGGCCGCCAGATTGTCGGCATGCACCACGAGGTCGGGGCCGTCGGGAGTCCAGAGAGCAGGTCTCGACTGCTGGGTGACGCCGCTCTCGTCCATCGTCGCGAGGTTAACAGGTCCGCGAACCGGCCCTAGCCTGGGGGCGTGGCCGATCCGTTCCCTCCCTCGACCCCGAGATCGCCGGAGCTGAGCACCAACGGGGTGGGCCCGTGGCCGGGCGAGTGGCCCACCGATCCGCGCTACGACCCGGAGCTGTTGGAGCGGGGCGACAGCCGCAACGTCGTCGACGAGTACCGGTACTGGACCGTCGAGGCGATCGTGGCGGATCTCGACCTGCGACGGCACCCGTTCTCGGTGGCGATCGAGAACTGGCAGCACGACATGAACATCGGGTCGATCGTGCGCAGTGCCAATGCGTTCCTCGCGGAGACGGTGCACATCGTGGGCCTCCGTCGCTGGAACAGGCGCGGCGCGATGGTCACCGATCGGTATCAGCATGTGATCCACCACCCGACGGTCGAGGATCTCGTGACCTGGGCGCGGGAGCGGGACGTCCCGCTCGTCGGGATCGACAATCGGCCCGGTTCGGTGCGGATCGAGACGACGCAGCTGCCCGAGCGCTGCATCCTGCTCTTCGGCAGCGAGGGCCCCGGTCTCACCGATGAGGCCATCGCCGCCTGCAGCACGCTCGTGGAGATCGGCCAATACGGCTCGACGCGGTCGATCAACGCCTCCGCCGCAGCGGCGATCGTCATGCACACCTGGATCGAGCAGCACGCCCTCTAAGCGGGGCGCGCTGCGGCTGCAACGACCGCGTGAGTGCCGCGGGGACGCCTCCGACCTAGTTGCCGCCGATCGGGGACGGCTGCAGGTTGCCGAGGGTGCGGAAGGTGGCCTGCTTCGCGGCGCCGACCACGACCACGACGAGGGCGCCGACCAGCCAGAGCACGAGCGGGACCACCGCCGCCAGCACCGCTTGCGACGTGCCGCCGTAGAGGAGCTGACGTATGCCGCTCACGGAATAGCTCATCGGAAGCGCGCTGTGCAGAGCGGCCAGCGGTGCGGGCAGGGTCTGCCACGGGAACGTGCCGCCCGCGGTGACCAGCTGGACGATCATCAGGATCAGCGCGACGAACTGCCCCGCGCCGCCGAGCCAGACGTTCAGCGCGAGGACGATGGCGGCGAAGGTGAGGGAGACGAGCAGCATGAAGCCGAGCAGGCCGACCGCGTTGGCCGGCTCGAGGTGCAGGCCCAGGGTCGCGACGAGGAAGACGATGACCATCTCCACGGCGCCGAGCATCGCAGGGGTCAGCCAGCCCGCGAGCGCCGTGCGGATCGGTCGACGGGCGGCGGTCAGCGCCTCCCGGGACAGCGGGCGGATGATGAGGAAGATCGCATAGATGCCGATCCACGCCGCGAGCGTGATGAAGAACGGGGCGAGGCCGGCGCCGTAGTTCTGCGCCTCGGTGATCGCCACCTGCTCGACCTCGACGGGATCCGCGATCGCGGCCGCGGTCGTCGCTCGATCGCCCGCGGTGGTCGCGGGAACCTGTGCGACTCCGTTGGCGAGAGACGAATCGAGCCGGCTGCTGCCGTCCGCGAGCTGCGCGGTGCCGTCGGACAGGCTGGCCGCTCCGCTCTGCAGCTGAGCTGCCCCATCGGCGAGGCCGACCGCGCCCGCGTCGGCCGCGGATACGGCGGAACTGAGATCGGCAGCGGCGGAGTCGAGCCGATCCGCGCCGGTGGCGACCTGCGCGGAGGCGGAGGTCAAGGTGCCGAGCCCCGAGGACAGCGCGCTCGACCCGGCGGAGGTCTGGGCGGCTGCGCTCGAGAGCGAATCGAGACCGGCGAGCAGAGGAGCGCTCTGCGATGAGGGGACTCCGGCCGCGGTGAATGCGGCCGCGATCTGGGCGCGCAGCTGAGGCGCGGAGGAGGCGATCTGCGCGGTGCCGGCCGAGAGAGCGCTCGCCGAGTCGGCGGCGGTGGCCACGCCGGAGGCGACCTGGCCGGCACCCGCGGCCAGCGAAGAGGTGGAATCGGGCAGCGTCGCGACCTCGCCCTCGAGCTGGTCGAGCCCGTCTCGCAGGCTCACCGCCCCGGCGGAGAGGTCGCTGGTGCCGGAAGCGAGAGCGGAGGCGCCGTCGGCGGCGCTCGCGGCGCCGTCCGCCAGGCTGCTCGCGCCGGATCCGGCGTCGACGAGACCCGTCCGCACCTGGTCGACGGCCTCGAGCAGGGTCTGCGACGCCTGCTTCGCGACGGTCGACGCGAGAGCGTTGCGCGCCGTCGTGGCGGCCTGCTTGGCGAGCGTGGTGCTGAGGTAGCTGTTGGTGTCGTCGGTGGTGAGCACCATCTGCGCCGTGCTCGGGGAGTCCGAGTCGGCCGAGGTCAGGTCGGCGGAGAACGACTCGGGGAAGGTCAGTGCGAAGGCGTACGTCCCGTCCTCGACGCCGGAGTGCGCCGTGGCGTCGCTGTTCACGATCACCCATCCGAAGGTGCCGTCGTCGATCAGCTCGTCGGCGACGTCCTGTCCGTAGTGCGCATCCGAGGTCCCCGAATCGTCGACGACGATCGCCGCGGGCACCTTGTCGAGATTGGCGTACGGATCCTGGTTGCCCCACAGGTAGAGGCCTCCGTAGAGCACGGGCACGAGCATGATCGCGCCGAGAGCGGCGCGGCCGAGCCGGGTCGAGGTGACGCGGGCGAGTTCCGCCCGCACGAGGGTGATGGCGCTCATCGCGTCCTTCCGAGCTGTATGTCGAGCGTGTCGCCCGCGCGGTCGCCGAAGACGTCGGATCCAGGATCCGCCGTGTCGGTGAGCGCCGCGTCGCGGGCGCCGAGCGAGACGAGCTCGTCGGCGGTGGGTGCGTCGGTGATGACGCCGACCAGCAGGCCGCGGTCCACCTGTACCTCCAGGGCGGGCAGCCACAGCGCGGGGTCGCCGCCATGTCGATGGGGTGCGACGAGGACGAGCGCGGCGATGCCGGGGCGGGAGGCGGCGAGGTCGATGAGCAGCGCGATCCGCTGCTCCGGGGCGAGCGACTCGACGAGATCTGCGGCTCGCGCCTTCAGACCGTGGCGATCGAGCACGCGCATCGCGTCGGGGCGCCGCGAGCGGTGACCGCCGAGGGCGAGCTCGGTCGCGACGGCGCGGTGCAGCGCGACGCCCGCCGGCGGCTCGGCGATCCCGGGGGCGTCGACGACGGCCACCAGCTTGCGCAGGCCGCGGGGGTCTCGGCGCCCGTCGAGGAGCACCTCGCCGGATGTCGGCTTCATCCGACCGCCGAGGAGGAGGCCGAGGCGCGTGGGGCGCGCGGTGCCGGTGGTGCGGATCACGCCGACGGCTCCGGATTCGAGAGTCATGGAGAGCGGTGGCAGGGCCGCCGAGGCGCCGGCCCCGATCGCTGCGTTCTTGAGCTGGATCCTCATCGGGTGGGCCCCGCCAGCTCGGGCGCCGACGCTGCGACGGCGGCCGCCTCAGAGGCGCTGAGGCCCAGCATGCCGAAGACCATCGCGATGACCAGGCGGTGGCCGGTGGCGGTGTCGAACTTCCAGCGGGCGCTCTCGTCGAGCACGCCGAGCGCCGCGTTCTCCACCAGATTCGCGAGCACTCCGGGCTGGACGTCGCGACGGACCGTGCCCAGGTCCTGGGCTTCGGTCACTGCGGTCAGCACGCGCAGCCGCAGTCCGGCGAGGGCGGCGGCGGTGGTGCGCGCGAACGGCCCGCGTGCGGCGAGGACCGCCATCACGCGGATGTCGGCGACCTCCCGCCAGAGCCCCGCGGCGATGATGCCCAGCCTCACGAGCGGATCCTCGTGATCGACCGAGCCGACCGCTGCGGCCACCCGGGCGGCGCCGTTCGCGATCAGCTCGCGGACGAGCTCATCCCTGCTGGCGAAGTGGCCGTACAGCGAACGGCGGGTGAGTCCCGCTTCGGCGGCGATGGCCTCGAGGCCCGCATCGGGGTCGGCGTTGAGGACGATGCGCGCGGCATCCAGGATGGCGGCGCGGTTCTCCACGGCGTCTCGGCGGAGGGGACGCGCTGCGGTGTCGGACATGTCCTCGATCGTACTAACTTGCACAGCGCTGTGCAAGTTGTCGGACCGATAGGCTGGTGATCGCTTCGGAGGAAAGGAAACCGCCATGCCCGCGGTCGTTCTGATCGGCGCCCAATGGGGCGATGAAGGCAAGGGCAAGGCGACCGACCTGCTCGGCAGCCGCGTCGACTACGTCGTCAAATTCAATGGCGGCAACAACGCGGGCCACACCGTGGTCGTCGGCGATGAGAAGTACGCCCTGCACCTGCTTCCCTCGGGAATCCTCAGCCCCGGCGTCATCCCGGTCATCGCGAACGGCGTGGTGGTGGACATCGAGGTGCTCTTCAACGAGCTGGACGCCCTCAGCGCCCGTGGCGTCGACGTCTCGCGCCTGCTGCTCAGCGCCAATGCGCACGTCATCACCGCCTACCACCGCACCCTCGACCGGGTCACCGAGCGCTTCCTCGGCAAGCGCCAGATCGGCACGACCGGCCGCGGCATCGGCCCGACCTACGCCGACAAGATCAACCGGGTCGGCATCCGCGTGCAGGACCTGTTCGACGAGGGCATCCTGCGTCAGAAGGTCGAGGGCGCGCTCGATCTCAAGAACCACCTGCTGGTGAAGGTCTACAACCGCCGCTCGATGTCCGCCGACGAGATCGTCGACGACCTCCTCGCCTACACCGACCGGCTCCGCCCCATGGTCGCCGACACCTCGCTCGTGCTGAACCGTGCGCTCGACGACGGCAGGACCGTGCTCTTCGAGGGTGGCCAGGCCACGATGCTCGACGTCGATCACGGGACCTATCCCTTCGTCACCTCCTCCAACGCCACCAGCGGCGGGGCGTCGACCGGCTCCGGTGTCGCCCCCGGCCGTCTGGATCGCGTCATCGCGGTCGTGAAGGCCTACACGACCCGCGTGGGTGCTGGTCCGTTCCCGACCGAGCTGAACGACGAGTCGGGGGAGTGGCTGCGCGGCCGCGGCTTCGAATTCGGCACCACCACCGGGCGCCCCCGGCGCACGGGCTGGTACGACGCTCCGATCGCCCGCTACAGCACCCGCATCAACGGCGTCACGGACTTCGTGCTCACCAAGCTCGACGTGCTGACCGGGCTCGAGACCATCCCGGTCGCCGTCGCCTACGACGTCGACGGCACGCGGGTCGATGAGGTGCCGGTGTCGCAGTCCGACTTCCATCACGCGGTACCGATCTACGAGGAGCTCCCGGGCTGGCAGGAGGACATCTCCGGCGCGCGCACCTTCGAGGATCTGCCGCCGGCGGCGCAGGCCTACGTGCTGGCGCTCGAAGAGCTCTCGGGCGCACGGATCTCGGCGATCGGCGTCGGCCCCGACCGCGAGGCGATCGTCGTCCGCCACGATCTGCTGGGCTGAATCCACCGCACAGCGGCAACTCGGTGGGCTGGTCGACTGCCGAGCGTGGTCTCGGTTCGACGTGGGTCCATCCGGGATGGGACGATGTGTCGGTGACCGCGGTGCAACCAGACCCCCAGGTACTCGAGGGCCGATTCATCCGTCTCGTCCCGCAGACGAAGGAGATGCTCCCCGAGCTCTTCGACGTGCTGGGCTCGGAGGTCGTCTTCCAAGGCGGCTGGGGCGGAGGACCTGCGGGATACACCACCACCCGCGAGCAGTTCGTCGAATTCGGCGAGCAGTACTTCGCCTGGGACACCGGCATCCCGTTCGCGGTGCAGATCATCGGCGGACCCGATGATGGCCGCATCGTCGGCACGACCACCCTCGGCGACTTCGAGCCGGCCGTGGAGCACGCCCACATCGGATGGACCGCGTATGCGCCATCGGTCTGGGGCACGGCGGTCAATCCCGAGGCGAAGCTCCTGCTCCTCGGTCTCGCCTTCGACAGCGGATTCGGTCGCGTCAAGATCCAGGCCGATGTGCGCAACACCCGCTCGCGGGCGGCCATCGCCGGACTCGGCGCCACCTTCGAGGGCATCGCGCGTCGTGATCGGCAGCGCGCCGACGGGACCTGGCGTGACTCGGCGGTCTTCTCGGTGATCGTCGACGACTGGCCCCGAGTGAAGGCCGGGCTCGAAGAGCGCGTCGCCCGTCACAGCGAGCCGGTGCGGCTCGGTCAGGTCTGAAGCACCCGGGCCGGCGGCCGGTCTGAATCTCCCAGGGCCCCGATCGCCCGAAGCCGCAGGCCGTAGGGTCGGATCATGAGTCTCAGCGACAGCCCGCTCGACGCCGCCGACCAGGCGGCGCTCGACGAGCTCCTCGATTTGCGTCAGAGCATCGACAACGTCGACGCCGCCCTCGTCCATCTGCTCGCGGAGCGCTTCCGGTTCACCCAGAAGGTCGGCGAGCTGAAGGCCGTGCACGGGCTGCCCGCCTCCGATCCCGATCGCGAGCGCCAGCAGACCAAGCGCCTGCGCGATCTGGCGGAGAGCGCGAAGCTCGATCCCGCGTTCGCGGAGAAGTGGTTCAACTTCGTCGTCGCCGAGGTCATCCACCATCACGAGGCGATCCGCGGCTCCTAGCTCCGTCCGAGCCGCCGCGGGTGGCGCCGCCGCGAGCATTTGCCATTCCCTTAGTCCATCCCGTATATTCCAACTGGAATAATCAAGTCGGGAGTCTTCCCGCGTCCTCCGTTCGACGGGAAGCACGCACGTGTCCGAGCTCAAGCCGCTGGAGACCGCTGTGCTGTCGGTCCTCCATGAGCGGCCGATGCATCCCTACGAGATGTACCAGCTGCTGGTCGCCCGAGCCGAGGACCGGCTCGTCAAGATCCGGCCGGGCTCGCTCTATCACGCGGTCGTCCGGCTGGCCGATCGCGGGCTGCTCGCCGAGGTCGGACGCGATCGCGAAGGCAATCGGCCGGAGCGCACGACGTACTCCCTCACCGAGGCCGGCCGCACAGCCCTCGTCGACTGGGTCGAGACCCGCCTCTCGGTGCCGACCAACGAGTACCCCGAGTTCCCGGTGGCCGTGGCCCAGATGCACAACCTGCCCGAAGGCGAGGTCGTGCAGGTCCTCGACCGTCGGCTCGTCGCCCTGCGCGCCGAGCTGGACTTCCACGGCGAGCTCATCGCGGCGCACACCGCGATCGAGCTGCACGAGCCCTACTGGCTCGACACCCGCTACCAGCACGCCATGCTCGCCGCTCAGATCCACTGGATCGAGCAGCTGCTCGACGATCTCAGGTCCGGCCGTCTCGTCTGGCAGGACCCCCAGCACCAGGTCGATCACGCCGAGACCGGCAGGCACGACATCTCCGACATCGCTCACGAAGGAGCATCCGCATGACCCACTCGGGTACGACCACCGCACTCACCACCGGCTCCGGCCGAGAGGTCCGACCGTGGCCGGCGCTCTGGTCGCTCGTCCTCGGCTTCTTCATGATCCTGGTGGACAGCACCATCGTGTCGGTCGCGAACCCCGCGATCCTGCGCGGCCTCGACACCGACATCAACTCCGTCATCTGGGTGACGAGCGCCTATCTGCTCGCCTACGCCACTCCCCTGCTCATCGCCGGACGGCTCGGCGACCGATTCGGCCCGAAGAACCTCTTCCTCATCGGCCTCACGGTGTTCACCCTCGCGTCCCTGCTGTGCGGCCTCGCTCCGACCATCGAGATGCTGATCGCCGCCCGCGTGCTGCAGGGTCTCGGCGCCGCCATGATGACGCCGCAGACGATGGCCGTGATCACCCGCATCTTCCCGCCCGACAAGCGCGGCGCGGCGATGGGCCTCTGGGGAGCGACGGCAGGCGTGGCGACGCTCGTCGGTCCGATCCTCGGCGGTGTCCTCGTCGACGGCCTCGGCTGGGAGTGGATCTTCTTCATCAACCTGCCGATCGGCGTGCTGGCCTTCGTGCTGGTCTCGCGCAACGTGCCCAAGCTGGCCACCAACACCCACCGCTTCGACTGGCTGGGCGTCGTCCTCTCGGCCGTCGGCCTGTTCCTGCTGGTCTTCGGCCTGCAGGAGGGCGAGAGCTATGACTGGGGAACCATCGCCGGGCCGATCTCCGTCTGGGGGCTCATCATCGCCGGCATCGTGGTGCTCGTCGGCTTCGTCGTCTGGCAGCGCTTCAACCGCGGAGAGCCGCTGCTCCCGCTCAGCCTGTTCCGCGACCGCAACTTCTCCCTGGCGAACGCGGCCATCACCACGGTGGGAGTCGCGATCACCGGCATGAGCCTGCCGATCGTGTTCTACTTCCAGACCGTCCGCGGACTGACCCCGACCCAGTCGGCGCTCATGCTCGTGCCGATGGCGGCGATCACCATCCTGCTGGCACCGGTCGTGGGCAAGATCATCGACCGGATCAACCCGCGCAACCTGGCGATCTTCGGCATGCTCGCGCTCGCCGGATCGTTCGTCTGGTACGCCGCCATCATGACTCCGGACACCCCCATCTGGCAGCTGCTCTTCCCCGCCGCCCTGCTCGGCCTCGCCAACGCGGGCATATGGGCGCCGATCTCCAACACCGCGACCCGCAACCTGCCGGTCAAGGTCGCGGGTGCCGGCTCCGGCGTCTTCAACACCACCCGGCAGATCGGCGCGGTCCTCGGCAGCGCGTCGATCGCCGCACTGATGGAGGGGCGCCTGTCCGCCGAGCTCGGCGGGGGAGCCGCTGGTGGCTCCGCGGACTTCGGCGGCGGCCAGCTGCCCGAGCAGCTGCAGGCGGGCTTCGCCGCCGCCATGGGCCAGTCGCTGCTGCTCCCCGCCGCGGCCGCGCTGGTGGGCGCGATCATCGTCGCGTTCTTCGCCAAGCCGACGTTCACCCAGAAGTGGTCGACCGACGGCAAGCCGGCGACCGCCGCCACGGCGGTCCAGGAGCCGGCCGCTGAGACCCCGGCGGGCTCGCAGGCCTGATTCCGTCGCCGAACTGCCCAGTTCTGCCGCCTAGGAAGCCTCCTGATCGGCAGAACTGGGCAGTTCGGCGTTGCGCACGGGGCGCCGCAGCGCCAGCACTGCCGTGCGGACAGAACACTGGCGTCGACGGCAGTGTTCTGTCCGCAGGACAGTGTCGGGGTGTGGGACCTACGCGAAGTGCGTGGGCAGGGTGCCCGACCAGCCGGCGCGGAGGTCGGCGAGCGAGATGTCGAACATGCCCTGCAGGTTGAGCGACGGCGCAGCATCGGGGAGGCCGTCGGTCACGCCGATCCGCTGCACGGGGTACCGGCGGGCCTCGCACAGGCCCACGAACCGCACGTCGTCCTCGCGTGGCACCGAGACGATGACCCGACCGGTCGACTCGCTGAACAGCGCGGTCGCCAGGTCGATGCCGTCGCGCTCGCAGAGCTCATCGAGGAAGATGCGCGCGCCGATGCCGAATCGCAGCGCGGACTCGACCAGCGCCTGGGCGAGTCCGCCGTCGGCCAGGTCGTGCGCGGAGCCGATGAGAGCTTCCTTCGTGCCGCCGTTGAGGAGCCCCGCGAGCTCCTTCTCGCGCTGCAGGTCGACTGCAGGAGGACGGCCGCCGAGATGTCCGTGCACGAGACCGGCCCATGCCGAACCGTCCAGCTCGAGCGACGTGATGCCGAGCAGGTAGATGTTGTGGCCCTCGTCCTGCCATCCGGACGGCACGCGGCGCGCCACGTCATCGATCACGCCGAGCACGCCGACGACGGGAGTCGGATGGATGGGCACGTTGCCCGTCTGGTTGTAGAACGAGACGTTGCCGCCGGTGACGGGGATGCCGAGCTCGAGGCAGCCGTCGGCCAGACCCTCGACCGACTTCGAGAACTGCCACATCACCTCGGGGTTCTCCGGAGAGCCGAAGTTGAGGCAGTCCGAGACGGCGACAGGCGTCGCACCGGTGACCGCGACATTGCGGTACGCCTCCGCGAGGGCGAGCTGGGCCCCCTGGTACGGGTCGAGATAGCAGTAGCGGCCGTTCGCATCGGTCGCCACGGCGAAGCCGAGGCCCGACTCCTCGTCGACGCGCACCATGCCGCCGTCGTCGGGGTAGCTGAGTGCGGTGTTGCCCATCACGTAGCGGTCGTACTGCGCGGTGATCCAGCTCTTGTCGGAGAGATTCGCACTCGCCGCGAGGGCCTGCACCTGCGCGGCCAGCTCCTCGCCCGCGGTGGGGCGAGCGAGGCCGGATGCCGAGTCGGCGTTGAGCTCGTCGATCCAGGTGGGGTAGGCGATCGGCCGGTCGTAGACGGGTCCGTCCACCGCGACGGTGCGGGGGTCGACGTCGACGATGGTCTCGCCGCGCCAGGTGATGATCAGGCGACCGGTGTCGGTGACCTCGCCGAGCACGCTCGTCTCGACCTCCCACTTGCCGACGACCGCCATGAACGCGTCGAGCTTCTCGGGACGGACGATGGCCATCATCCGCTCCTGGCTCTCCGACATGAGGATCTCCTCCGCGGTGAGGGACGGATCGCGCAGCAGCACCCGATCGAGGTCGACGGCCATGCCGCCGTCGCCGTTGCTCGCCAGCTCGCTCGTGGCGCAGCTGATTCCCGCTGCGCCGAGGTCCTGGATGCCCTCGACGAGATCGTCGCGGAACAGCTCGAGGCAGCACTCGATGAGCACCTTCTCGGCGAACGGGTCGCCGACCTGGACGGCGGGCCGCTTGGTCGGTCCGGACGCGCTGAAGCTGTCCGACGCGAGGATCGAGGCGCCGCCGATGCCGTCGCCGCCGGTGCGGGCGCCGAACAGCACGACCTTGTTGCCGACGCCGCGGGCGTTCGCGAGATGCAGGTCCTCGTGCCGGAGCACGCCGACGGCGAGGGCGTTCACGAGCGGGTTCGCCTGATAGACGCTGTCGAAGTAGGTCTCGCCGCCGATGTTGGGCAGCCCGAGGCAGTTGGCGTAGAAGCTGATACCCGACACGACGCCGTGCACGACGCGGGCGGTGTCGGGCGAGTCGATGGCGCCGAAGCGGAGGGCGTCCATCACGGCGACCGGGCGTGCGCCCATCGAGATGATGTCGCGGACGATGCCGCCGACGCCGGTCGCGGCGCCCTGGAACGGCTCGATGTAGCTCGGGTGGTTGTGGCTCTCGATCTTGAAGGTGACCGCCCAGCCCTCCCCCACGTCGATGACCCCGGCGTTCTCGCCCATCCCGACCATGAGGTTCTTGGTCATCTCGGGCGTGACCTTCTGGCCGAACTGACGCAGCCAGACCTTGCTGCTCTTGTAGGAGCAGTGCTCGCTCCACATCACCGAGTACATGGCGAGCTCACCGCTGGTGGGACGTCGGCCGAGGATCTCGCGGATCTTCAGGTACTCGTCCTCCTTGAGGCCGAGCGCCGCGTAGGGCTGCTCTCGCTCGGGGTTCGTCGCCGCGCGCTCGACGGTGTCGACGAGGGGTCCGTCGACGAAGGGCATGTCGATCTGCGCGGCGTCTGCCGGGCTGGATTCGACGGGGGAGGTTGTCACGGGTGGATGCTCCTCAGCACGCAGAGGTTCGAATCGGAGGATCGGGGGACGGCAGGGCCGTCGGGTCAGTGCGCGAGGGCGCTCTCGAGGGCGGAGCGGAACAGGCGGAGGCCGTCGACGCCGCTGCGCATCGCGTCGGCGGTGTCCGGTCCGAAACCGGGTTCGATGGCGTGCTCCGGATGCGGCATCAAGCCCACGACATTGCCGCGCTCGTTGCTGATCCCGGCGATGTCGTTCATGGAGCCGTTCGGGTTGTACCCGAGGTAGCGGAAGACCACACGGCCCTCGCCCTCGAGCCGCTCGATGGTGACGGCGTCGGCGATGTAGCCGCCCTCGCCGTTCTTCAGCGGGATGATGATCTCCTCGCCCGCGCTGAAGCCCGACGTCCACGTGGTCGACGTGCTCTCGACGCGGAGCAGCTGATCGCGGCAGACGAAGCTGCCCGCCTCGTTGCGGATGAGTCCGCCGGGCAGCAGGTGCGACTCGGTGAGCATCTGGAAGCCGTTGCAGATGCCGAGGATCGGCATGCCCTGTTCGGCGGCTGCGATGACCTCGGTCATGATCGCCGAGCGGGCGGCGATGGCGCCGCAGCGCAGGTAGTCGCCGTAGCTGAAGCCGCCGGGGAGAACGACGGCATCGACGCCCTGCAGATCGTGGTCGCCGTGCCAGAGCGCCACGGGCTCGGCATCGGCGAATCGGACGGCGCGCTGCGCGTCCCGGTCGTCCAGCGAACCGGGGAACGTGACGACCCCGATGCGCATCAGAGGGCGTCCGCGTGGATGCCGACGACGTCCTCGATGACCGCGTTGGAGAGGAGGGTCTCGGCGATGTCCTTGACCTCGGCGAGCACCGCATCGTCGACCGGGCCGTCGAAGGTCAGCTCGAAGCGCTTGCCGATCCGCACCGAGGAGAACGTGCTGCTGCCGAGGCGGGCGAGGGCTCCGGCGACCGCCTTACCCTGGGGATCGAGCAGTTCGGCCTTCGGCATGACTTCGACCACGATGGTGGGCACGGGAGCGACCTCTCTCGAATGCTGGGCTGCACGTCGCAGAACCCCCACGATCCTACCGAGGGTCGAGAACGGGCCGGCCGCTCCGGACCATGAGGAACGGCAGGGTCAGTCGACGACGACCTTCACCAGGTTGCTCCATGGATCGTCGAATGCGAGCTCCGCGCCCGAATCGCGCACAGCCAGCCGCTTGGCCGCCAGTCGCTCGCGCAGTGCGCCGAGATCGTCGGGGGAGCCGAGGCGGATTGTCACCTCGCCCAGGCCGAGCGCCGGAGTGCGCTGACCGGCGCCCGCGCTCTGCCAGGTGTTCATGCCGACATGGTGGTGGTAGCCGCCGGCCGACACGAAGAGGGCCTGGGGCCCGTATTCGGCGGTCATTTCGAAGCCGAGGGTGTCGACGTAGAAGGCCCGCGCGGTGGGGATGTCGCCGACCTTCAGATGCACATGGCCGACACCCGCAGCGCCGACCGGTCCCGTCTCGGCGAGTGAGTCCGTGAGGTTCTCGCTGAGGAATCGGTTCGGGTCGAGGTAGACGGTGCCCATGGCCACCCGGTCGCCCTGCCAGGTCCATTCCGACCGAGGGCGGTCCCAGTAGAGCTCCACGCCGTTGCCCTCGGGGTCGTCGAAGTAGAGCGCCTTGCTGACGAGGTGGTCCGAGCTCCCGGTGAACGAGCTGCCGTACTTCGTGGCGACCGAGTAGACAGAGGCGGCGAGATCGCCGGCCTCGGGGAAGAGGAACGCCGTGTGGTACAGCCCTGCCTGGCTGGGAGACGCGTGCTTGAGGGCCGACTCCTGTCGAAGGATCATCGACGGGACGGCGCCGCGGCCGAGGACGGCGTCGCTTCCCGACTGTGCGAGCAGCTCGAGGCCGATCCCATCGCGGTAGTAGCCCAGCATGGTGTCGAGATCCGCGACTCTGAGCGTCACCGCCCCCATCGCGGTGGCGGCGGAGAGGCTGTCTCCCGCCGAGTCGGCAGATTTGGTTGTCACGTCAATCACTTTAGGGGGAACGTCGAGCGGACGCGCACTATTCCGGCGCCGCGGTCCGCCCGGTCCTCTCTCGCCGAAGTAGGGTGCCAGCCCCCTTCCGTGCAGATTTCCAGGAGGCGTATGGTATGCGCCAACGGGTGCCGGAGACGGTGATCCCGGCAAGGCATCACCCTCGCTCGGAAAGGGATCCGACATGCGCAAGGTCTTCGTCGTCACCTCGCTGCTGCTCCTGGCGTCCGGCCTCGTCCAGCTCTATTTCGCCGCGTTCGGGGTGTTCAGCAAGCCCGAGAACTTCGACCCGCACGGGATCAACGGGTCGATCGTGCTTCCGGCCCTCGCCCTGCTGAACATCATCGGCGCGGCGATCGCTCGGGCGGGCGGCCGCACGATCGGGATGAGCGTCGTGCCGCTCGTCCTCATCCTCTTCCAGACGGTGCTCTTCATCATCACGGGGGCGATCTTCAACGTCGGACCCGAGAGCGAGACGGTCCCGCTGGGCGCCAGCATCCTGCTCGGACTTCATGGCCTCAACGGCCTCGCGATCATCGGAGTCAGCGGAGCGCTCGTCTCGCGGGCCTTCCGGCTCGATCGCACCGGCCGCGCGACGCGGGAGGTGGTGGACCTGCCTCCCGCGGTCGTGGGCCCCGGGGCGGTCTGATGTCACGGCGCCGCCCGACCCCGTGAGCACCTCCCTCCTCCTGCTCGATCTGGTCGTCGCAGCGGGTACGGCCGCCGCATGGGCGGCAGCCGCCGTGCTCGGCGCGCGGTCGCCCGGTCCGACGACCGGCCGCAGTTCGACGCTGCTGCTCGGCGCGGCCATGGTCCTGCTCGTCGGCCAGGGTGCGATCGCCGGGATCCTGGCGACCCGAGGGTGGCCCTTCGCGCAGGAGAAGCTCGCGTTCGCCATTCCGCTCCAACTGCTGACTGCAGGGCTCGCAGTGACTTGGGCGGTTCGCGAGAGGCGCCTCGGGTCGCGGGGACTCCTGCCGACGACCTCGGACGACCCCCCTGCTTCGGCCCCGAGCAGGTCCTTCGGCTCGCGGACCATCGCGGCTTTCGTGACCGCCGCCGCTGCGGCCGTCGCCGGCCTCGTGGCGCGGACCGTGGTCGGGTTTCCCCTCGAGCCAGCGCCTGCGGTGGTGCTCTGCCTGCTCGTCGCCTGCGCCGGGGTGCTGGCCTACGCGGTCCTGGAGCGGCGACCGGCTCGCGAGCGGACGGGAGCTGCTGCGATGCTCGGGCTGATCGCCATCGCCTCCCTCGGCGGAGCCTGGCTCAGCGATGTCGCGAGCCCGGGTGCCCTCGTCGACCATGCGCACGGCACGGCGCCGGCGGCAGTGCGAGCGGCGGACGCATCAGCGGGGCGGGTGTCGGTCGATGAGCTCAGGACGCCGGCGGACGCGCCCGGCGTCGTCCGGCACTTCGACCTCACCGCGCGCCAGAAGACGATCACATCCGCGTCCGGTGCGGCAGTGGACGCCTGGACCTTCGGCTCCCTCCCCGGCCCGGAGATCCGCGTTCGGGTCGGAGAGATCGTCGATGTGACGCTGCGCAACCGGGACATCACCGACGGCGTCACCCTGCACTGGCACGGCTATGACGTCCCCAACGGCGAGGATGGGGTGGCCGGTGCGACGCAGGATCCGGTGATGCCCGGCGAGTCATTCGACTACCGCTTCGTCGCGGATGAGCCAGGGACGTACTGGTACCACACCCACCAGGGCTCGCTCGAGGGAATCGCGCGCGGGCTGTTCGGCGCGCTCATCGTCCTTCCGTACGATGGGGTTCCCGAGGACGTGGACATCCTGGTTCCCCTGCACACCTTCGCTTCGTCGGTGTGGCTCGGCGGCAGCGACATCCCGCGCACCGAGGACGTCGCATCCGGCGAGTCGGTGCGTCTGCGGCTGATCAACACCGACCAGCTGCCTCGCCGCCTGCGGCTCACCGGCGCGGACTTCCGGATCGCCGCCGTCGACGGCCGCGACCTGACGGGAGGCTCGTCCGTGCGCGACGAGGCGGTGCGGATCCCCGCGGGCGGCCGGATGGATCTCGTCGTCACGATTCCCGATGGCGGTGTGCTCCTCACCACCGACTCGACCACGCGCGTCGCGCTCGGCATCGGGCCGCGAGGGTCGACGCCCCTCGACCTCTCGGTGCAGAAGGCGGGCGGCGATCTCGACCTGCTGGCGTACGGCACCCGCGAGTTCGACGTGCCAGCCGTTCTGCGGGACGAGTCGATGGTGCTCGACCAGCTCCCGCGGTTCGTGAACGGGGCTCCGCTCAACGCGTACACGGTGAACGGCTCGGTGTTCCCGCACATCGAGAGCATCGAGGTCAGCGAGGGCGACGTGATCCGGCTCACCGTGGTCAACCGGAGCCGTGACACCCATCCGATGCACATCCACGGACATCACGTTCTCGTGCTCTCCCGCAACGGCATCGCCGCGACCGGAGCCACTCTGTGGCTCGACACCTTCGACGTGCAGCCGGGAGAGACCTGGCAGGTGATGCTGATCGCCGACAACCCCGGCATCTGGATGGATCACTGCCACAATCTCGAACATGCCGCGCAGGGCATGATGATGGCCCTCGCCTACGACGGCGTCACCACTCCCTACGAGCACACCCGCATCACCGGCTGACAGCTCGCCCAGCAACGCGAGCTGCCCAGTTCTGTCGCCTGGAATGCGTCTCAGGCAGCAGAACGGGGCAACTGAATCGGTTCAGGCCCCGGTGAGGCGGCCGATCAGCTCGCGATATCGGTCGGCGGTCCGCTCCACGATCTCGGGCGGCAGCGGAGGCGGGGTGCCCTGCCTGTCCCAGTGCGCGGCCAGCCAGTCGCGCACGATCTGCTTGTCGAAGCTCTGGTCGCGCACTCCTGCGGCCCAGAGATCGCCGTCCCAGTAGCGGGACGAATCGCTCGTCAGCACCTCGTCGGCGAGACGGAGGACGCCGTCGGCGTCGGTGCCGAACTCGAACTTCGTGTCCGCGAGGATCAGCCCGCGCTCCTCCGCTATGGCCGAGGCGGCCGTGAAGATGCGCAGCGAGAGCTCGCGGAGCTGAGCGGCAACGTCCTCCCCCACCAGCTCGACGACGCGCTCGTAGCTGATGTTCTCGTCGTGCTCGCCGAGCGGCGCCTTGTAGGCGGGAGTGAAGATCGGCTCGGGAAGGCGGTCGCCGTTGTTCAACCCGGCGGGCAGCGGGATGCCGCAGACGCTGCCATCGGCCTGATACTCGATCCACCCGCTGCCGGACAGGTACCCGCGCACCACGCACTCGATGGGGTGCATCTCGAGGGATCGGACGAGCATCGATCGTCCGGCGACTGCCTCGGGCACCGTCTGCACGTCGGTCAGGTGGTTCGGGAAGGGCAGGCGGTCGAACCACCACAGGCTCAGCGAGGTGAGCAGCGCGCCCTTGTCGGGGATGCCGGGTTCGAGGACGAAGTCGAACGCGCTGACCCGATCGCTCGCGACGACGAGCATGGTCCCGCTCGCATCGCCTGCATCGGCTGGGAGGTAGAGGTCGCGGACCTTGCCCGAGTAGACGTGCCTCCATCCGGCGAGCTCGAGCGGAGCCTGCTCGGTCGATCCGAGAGCGGACCCGTCCTCACTCATGACGCGACCCGTGCGGCGATGTCGGTGCGATGCTGGCCGCCCTCGAGGGTGATCCGATCGATCGCCTGGTAGACGCGGGAGCGGGCCTCCGCGAAGTCGTCGCCCTGCGCGACCACCGTCAGCACGCGTCCTCCTGTGGCGAGCAGCGCTCCCGAGTCGTCGCGTGCGGTCGCCGCGTGATCGATCCGGGTCTCAGGGACCTGGAGGGCGGCGTCGAGCCCAGCGAGCGGACGACCGGTGATCGGCGCACCGGGGTAGCCGGAGCTGGCCAGGACGACGCCCACGCATGCCCGATCATCGAACTCGGGCCAGCGCATGGCGTGCAGCCCGCCGGTGGCGGCGGCGAAGAGCAGGTCTCCGAGCGGAGTGACGAGCCGGGGGAGAACGACCTGGGTCTCGGGATCGCCGAAGCGCGCGTTGAACTCGATCACGCGGATGTCGGTGCCGTCGACGATCAGCCCGCAGTAGAGCAGTCCGATGAACGGAGTGCCCTCGTGCTCGAGTTGCCGGACCACCGGCAGCGCGACCTCGGTGAGCACGCGCTCGACGAATGCGTGCTCATCGCCGAACCGATCCACGAGCCAGCTCACCGGGGAGTACGCGCCCATGCCACCGGTGTTCGGGCCCTCGTCGCCGTCGAGGAGGCGCTTGTAGTCCTGCGCGGGGGACAGCGGCAGGACGTCGTGGCCGTCGGCCAGGAAGAACAGGGACACCTCATCCCCGGTGAGGAACTCCTCGATGAGGATCGGTCCGTCTTCGAGGTGCGAGACCGCGTGCTCGAGTGCGGCGGCGCGATCCTCGGTGACGAGGACGCCCTTCCCCGCAGCGAGCCCGTCGGCCTTGACGACGTGCGGCGCACCGAGCAGGTCGAGAGCCGACTCGACCTCGGCGAGTGTTCCTGCACGGACGGCGCGGCCGGTCGGCACGTTCGCCTCGGACATGATCCGCTTGGCGTAGGCCTTGCTGCCCTCGAGCTGGGCGGCGGCCCGGGCGGGCCCGAAGATCGGGATCCCGCGCTCGCGCACGGCGTCGGCGACGCCGGCGACGAGCGGAGCCTCGGGCCCGACCACGACGAGGTCGATGCCGTGCTCGAGTGCGTAGGAGGAGACGGCGTCGCCGTCGGAGATGTCACCGAGCTGCACCACCGTCGTCGCTGCGGCGATGCCCGCGTTGCCGGGGGAGACGTCGACGCGATGACCGGCTGGATCGGCGAGCAGGGCATCCGCGATGGCGTGTTCCCGCGCACCCGACCCGAGGACGAGGATGTGCACGGGTCCAGGGTATCGGCGCAGCCGGGCTCGGGCGGAGCGGGTAGTTTTGGGGGGTGGCTCGAGCGAGGATCAGCGCCGAGGTGGGTGTCCCGGCCTTCAGGGCGGCGCTCGCCGCTGTCTCTGTCGACTCAGGCGGCGTCGACGGCTCCGACCGGCCGGCCGCGGATCGGACCACGATGGCGACTGCCGTGCGCTACTCGCTGCAGCGGCTGGCCGAGCGCGCCGAGGGCAACACCGTCGAGGTGCGCGTTCCGCCGTACGGCGCGGTGCAGTGCATCCCCGGACCGAGGCATACCCGCGGCACTCCCCCGAACGTCGTCGAGATGGATCCGACCACCTGGATCGAGCTCGCCAGCGGCCGCCTCGCCTGGTCGCAGGCGATGGAGGCCGCGCGCGTGCACGCATCCGGGACGCGTGCGGACCTGTCCGCCGAACTGCCCATCCGCGATCTCGCGGGAGCGGGCTCATGACCGATCCGACATCCGCCGAGCCCGAGCCGGTCTCGAAGATCGAGGCGGCGGCGACGGCCGACACCACCGAGACGACCGAGACGACCGAGACGACCGAGCGGGGCACCGTCCGCGTCCGCCGCGCGCCCAAGCTCGGCAGCTTCCTCATCGCCGGGCTCGGCTTCGGCGTGATCCTCGCGCTGATCGCGACGTTCGCCTTCCCGTCGACTCCCGCCTTCGCGACGAGTCAGATCTTCGGCTTCCTGCTGCTGATCGGCGCCGTCGTCGGCGTCGCGCTGGGAGCCGTCGTGGCCCTTATCGTTGGTCGCGTGCTCGAAGGGCGCAGCCGCGAGGTCTCCGCCGAGCGCGCCAGCACTCCCCCGCCGTCCGAGTCCTGATCATGACCGAGCCGTCGAGCCGCGGCAGGTGAAGAACGCACGGGCACGTGAGGATTCGCGTGCCCGTGCGTTTTCGACGTGCCCGGCGGATCGCTCGGCGACGCTCAGGAGAGCTGGTTGGCCTCGACCCAGCGCAGGTACTCCTCGGTGACGGTGCCGGTCACGTAGTGGCCGTCGAAGCAGCTCTTCTCCAGATTCGTCACATCGGAGCCCTGCACGATCGCCGCCTGCATGTCGGCGACCTCCTGGTAGATCAGGTAGTCGGCGTCGAGCTCGCGCGCGATCTCGGGGATTTTGCGGTCGAAGGCCACGAGCTCGCGACGCGAGGGCATGTTGATCCCGTAGACGTGCGGGAACCGAACCGGGGGAGCCGCCGAGGTGAAGGTCACCTTGTTCGCTCCGGCCTGGCGCGCCATCTGCACGATCTCCTTCGACGTGGTTCCGCGCACGATCGAGTCGTCGACGATGAGGATGTTCTTGCCGCGGAACTCGCTGCCCATGGCGTTGAGCTTCTGACGCACCGACTTCTTGCGCTCCGCCTGACCCGGCATGATGAACGTCCGGCCGACGTAGCGGTTCTTGTAGAAGCCCTCGCGGTACTCGATGCCCAGCTTCTGGGCGACCTGCATCGCCGCGGGGCGAGACGAGTCGGGAATCGGCATGACCACGTCGATGTCGCCGCGGGGGGTGTACTCCGCGATGGTGTCGGCCAGCTTGTCGCCGAGGCGCAGACGGGCGTCGTAGACCGAGATGCCGTTCATGATCGAGTCGGGTCGGGCGAGGTAGACGTACTCGAAGGAGCACGGCACGAGCGAGGGGTTGGCCGCGCACTGGCGGGAGAGGAACTCGCCCTGCGTCGTGATGAAGACGGCCTCGCCGGGGGCGACGTCGCGGACGATCTCGTAGCCCTGCGACTCGAGCGCCACCGTCTCGGAGGCGACGATCCACTCGAAGCCGACGAAGCCCAGCGGGCGGCGGCCGATCACGAGGGGGCGGATGCCGTATGGATCGCGGAAGGCGAGCAGGCCATGGCCGGCGATGAGCGCGATCGCGGCGTAGGAGCCCTCGACGCGCTCGTGCACCCGTGAGACCGCCGTGAACAGCTGGTCGGGATCGAGGTCTCCCGGGCCGATCTGCGCCTGCAGCTCATTAGCCAGGATGTTGATGAGCAGCTCGGTGTCGGAGCTCGTGTTGAGGTGCCGGCGGTCGATCCGATAGAGCTCGTCCGTCAGCTCACGCGTGTTGGTGAGGTTGCCGTTGTGCACGAGGACGATGCCGTACGGCGCGTTCACGTAGAACGGCTGCGACTCCTCCTCATTCGCCGCGGAGCCCTTGGTGGCGTACCGGACGTGGCCGAGCCCCATCTTTCCGGGCAGCGCGCGCATGTCGCGGGTGCGATAGGCCTCGCGGACCTGACCGGCCTTCTTCTGCATGTAGAGGCGGTTGCCCTCGGTCGTCGCGATTCCGGTGGAATCCTGACCGCGGTGCTGAAGGAGGAGGAGGCTGTCGTAGACGAGCTGGTTGACCGGCTCGGATGACACGACGCCGACGATGCCGCACATGAGGGCAGGGAGCTCCAGACCATAGAGTTGGGGGCTGACACCCCAGTCTGCCACGCCGCGCAGGGGGCGATGCATGCGCCCGGGGTCACACCGGTGAGGACGACGCAGAGGCCATGAGCGACAGATACGCAGAAGCGGGCGTCGACACACGGGCCGGCGATCTGGCCGTCGAGCTGATGAAGTCGGCGGTCTCCCGCACCCACGGCCCCGAGGTGCTCGGCGGAGTGGGCGGCTTCGCGGGGCTCTTCGACGTCTCGGCGCTCAAAGACTTCCGGGCGCCGCTGCTCGCGACCTCGACCGACGGCGTCGGCACCAAGGTCGCGATCGCGCAGGCCCTCGACAAGCACGACACCATCGGCCAGGACCTCGTCGGCATGGTGGTCGACGACATCGTCGTGGTCGGAGCACGTCCGCTCTTCATGACCGACTACATCGCCTGCGGCCGGGTGGTGCCGCAGCGGATCGCCGACATCGTCGCCGGCATCGCCCGCGCGTGCGCCGAGACGGGCACGGCGCTCGTCGGCGGCGAGACGGCGGAGCATCCCGGGCTGCTCGGGCCCGACGACTACGACGTCGCGGGTGCCGCGGTGGGGGTCGTCGAAGCGGATTCCGTGCTCGGCCCGCAGCGCGTGCAGGACGGCGATGCGGTGCTGGCGATCGCCTCCAGCGGGCTGCACAGCAACGGCTTCTCCCTGGTGCGGCACATCCTGGCCGGTGCAGGCATCGGCTACCAGGACAGCATCGCCGAGCTCGGCGGCCCCGTCGGCGAGGCGCTGCTCGAGCCGACGCGGCTCTACACGACTCCGCTGCTGTCGGTGCTCGGATCGATCCCGAACGCGGTGCACGCGCTCAGCCATGTCACGGGCGGCGGCATCGCCGCCAATCTGGCCCGTGTGCTGCCGATCGGGTCGTGGGTCGAGGTAGACCGCTCCAGCTGGTCTCCTGCCCCGGTGTTCCGAGTGCTTGCGGAGCTGGGGTCCACCGCGCTCGAGGAGACCGAGGGGACCTGGAACCTCGGCATCGGCATGATCGCCGTCGTCGCGAGTGATGCCGCCGCGCCCGTTCTCGCGGCGCTCGCCGCCGATGGGCTGGCTGCCTGGCAGGTCGGCACGGTGTCCACGGCCGATCGGGAGCTCACCGGCTTCGAGCAGGGCGCCAAGGGCGTCGACGGCGGAGCCGTCCGCCTCGTGGGCGCCTACGCGCGCTGACCCGGACGGGCTTCGACGCGAGCGCTTCGCGCTCGGCTCAGCCACCGAGTCGAGCGCCCGGTGGTCGAGAGGCGACGAAGGTGCGCGTCGAGGTCGTCGATCCAGCCCTACCGCGTCGCGGAGTGCTCCTGGGGTTCGTCGCTCTCGTCGGCGGCGTACTCCGCCCACTTCTCGTGGTCGTAGTCGCCCTCGCCACCGTGCTCATGCCCGGTCAGCTCGCGCTCGAGTGCGCCATAGTTCGTGTCCGGGCTGAAGTACTTCAGCTCCCGGGCGACCTTGGTGTGCTTCGCTTTTTGACGGCCGCGCCCCATATGCGTGACCCCCTCACCATTCTTCGCCGCTGCCATGGGTGGGCGGGCGGTATCAACAGGGACTGCTAAATCTCCGCGTAACTTTAGCACGCGGGTGATGGGGCACCATGGACGTAGGCTCATGGCGGGAGGGGGAGGCCAATGCGTCAGGATTCAGCGTCGGTCGTCATCATCGGTGCAGGTCAGGCCGGACTCTCCGTGGCCTATTACCTGCAGAGACTGGGCCTTCGGGCGGGCACCGACTTCGCGATCCTCGATCGCGGTCCGAGCACCGGCGGAGCGTGGCAGAGCCGCTGGGAGTCGCTCCGACTCGGCTCGGCACACCGTGTCCACGATCTCCCAGGAATGAAATCCGTCGGGATCAGCTTCGAGACCGCCGACCGCAGCCTTCCCGCCCGCGACGTCGTGCGCAGCTACTACGAGGAGTACGAGGAGTTCTACGACCTCCGCGTGCGCCGCCCCGAGCACGTCAACGCGGTCTTCGATCGCGACTCCGATCTCATGGTCCGCACGCAGAGCGCCGAGATCGCCACCCACGCCGTGGTGAACGCCACGGGAACATGGGGCGCGCCCTTCGTTCCGTACTACCCGGGCGTCCGCGAGTTCTCCGGCCTCCAGGTCCATACCTCCACCTACCGCAGCGCAGAGGACTTCCGCGGCAAGCGGGTGCTCGTGGTCGGAGGAGGCACCTCCGCCATCGGCTTCCTGCTCGAGCTGGAAGGCGTGGCCGCGCACACCGTGTGGGCGACGCGTCGGCCCGTCGACTTCCTCGACCACGGCTCGCTCGATCTCGAGGACGCCGTCAATGCCGTCGCGCAGCAGGACGCGGCGTCTCGTCAGGGTCACGCGCTGCCGTCGATCGTCAGCGGCACCGGGGTTCCCCTGACCCGCCGCGTCGCCTCGGGAGTTCACCGAGGAGTGCTCGTCGCTCGTCCGATGTTCTCGCGACTCGAGCCCGACGCCGTCGTCTGGCCTGACGGCACGAGCCAGCCGATCGACGCGATCGTCTGGGCCACCGGCTTCCGCCCCGACATCCGCCACCTCAGCCCCCTCCGGCTCCACGAGAAGGAGGGCGGGGTCATCGTCTCGACCGGGGCCGCCGAACGCGATCCGCGCATATTCTTCGCGGGCTATGGACCGACGGCGAGCACGATCGGCGCCAATCGCTCCGGCCGGATCATCGCCCGCCAGGTGTTCTCCACACTTGGCGACCGCGCAGCTCCAACGACGCAGCCCACTCTCGCGCGCCGCAGCTTCGTTGCGGTCACGGAGGGCATCCCGGTGCCTCAGGCCGTCACACAGGCCGTGATGGCCGGTGGCGGCGCGGAGGACGACGTGTCGATCCTCGCCCGCTTCTTCGACGACTGATCCGCCCGCTGCCCACATCCCTGCGGATGTCGGGATGCGCCGAGTCAGCGGTGGCTCTTGGCCTTCACCTTGCTGGTCTTCGCGCGCTCGACGTCGGGGTCCTTCGGGCGGGCGGCGTTCGCGCGAGCGCCCGCGCTGGCGACCGCCTCGTCGTTGGCCGGCTTGAGCGGCTTGCGCGGCATCGGCCGCACGGGCTCGCCGCGCCGCTCCTGACCGGGGATGGGACGTGAGCGCCGCCCGTAGACGACGTCGGACGAGTCGAGCAGCCACGGCACAAGGGCGACGGTGACCCCGTGCTGCATGAGCAGCTTCTGGCGGATGCGCCACGCCTTGTGGTTGTGCAGCAGCGACTCCCACCAGTGGCCGACGATGTAGATCGGCAGGTAGACGGTGACGACCTCGCCGCCGTTCGCCTCCTGATGCTTCTTGATGTACTTCACGAGCGGATAGCCGATCTCGCGGTACGGGGAGCGCAGAACGCAGAGCGGCACGCGGATGTTCATCTCGCGCCACGCGCGCTCGAGCTTGTCGGTCGCCTCGTCGTCGATGGAGATGTGCACGGCCTCGAGGCTGTCGTGCCGCGCGGCGATGGCGTAGTCGAGCGCCTTGAGCGCCGGCTTCTGCATCTTGCCGATCAGGACGACCGCGTGGTCGCCGCGGGAGCCGAAGGTCGTGTGCGGATCGACCTCGACCTCCTTCTCGACGTCCCGGTAGTACCTGTTCACGCCGAGCATCAGCGTGAACAGGATCGGCATGATCAGGAAGACGAGCCACGCGCCGTGGGTGAACTTGGTGATGGTCACCACGATGAGCACGATCGCGGTGAACGAGGCGCCGAGGGCGTTGATGCTCAGCGAGCGCCAGATCCTGCCGGTCTGCGCCTTCGGCTTCTTCAGCTCGCGCAGCCAGTGCCGCACCATGCCGGTCTGGCCGAGGGTGAATGAGACGAAGACGCCGATGATGTAGAGCTGGATCAGGTTGGTGACGCTGGCTCGATAGACGACCAGGATCACGACGGCGCAGGCGCCGAGGATGAGCACACCGTTCGAGAAGATGAGGCGGTCGCCGCGGGTGTTGAGGGCCTTCGGGGCGTACCCGTCGCGGGCGAGCACCGAGCCGAGCAGCGGGAAGCCGTTGAACGCGGTGTTGGCCGCCAGCAGCAGCACGGCCGCCGTCGCCGCCTGGAGGATGAAGAACGGGATGGAGCCGGCGCCGAAGACCGATGAGGCGATCTGAGCGATGAGGCTGCGCTGCGGCTGGTTCTGGCAGTCGTCGAAGCCGACCAGATTGCAGGCGTTCTCGGCGTAGTGCACGTTGGCGATCAGGGCCAGCGTGGTGAGTCCGGCGAAGAGCACGATGGCGATGCCGCCCATCAACACCAGGGTGCGCTGAGCGTTCTGGATCTTCGGTCGGCGGAAGGCGGGCACGCCGTTCGAGATCGCCTCCACGCCGGTCAGCGCGGAGCAGCCGCTGGAGAAGGCGCGCAGCAGCAGCAGGATGAAGGCCGCCTGGCTGAGCTGCTCGCCCTTGACCTCGAAGGCCGCGGATTCGGCCACCGGCGGATCGCCGAGCGAGGTGCGCACGAGGCCGATGACGATCATCACGAAGACGCTGGTGATGAAGAGGTACGTCGGGATGGCGAAGGCCTTGCTCGACTCCGCGACCCCGCGCAGGTTCACGGCTGCCAGCAGCACCACGAAGAACACGGCGAGCTCGATGCGGAGCCCTGCGAGCTCGGGAACGGCGGAGATGATGTTGTCCACCCCGCTCGCGACCGAGACGGCGACGGTCATGACGTAGTCGACCAGCAGAGCTGAGCCGACGATCAGCCCGGCCTTCTCGCCGAGGTTCTTGCTGGCGACCTCGTAGTCGCCGCCGCCTGACGGATACGCCTTGATGAGCTGGCGGTACGAGGCGACCACGACGAGGAGCAGGAGCACGACGGCCGCTGCCACCCACGGCGCGAAGCTGAGGAAGGCGAGCCCGCCGAGCAGCAGGATCATCAGCAGCTCCTGCGGTGCGTACGCCACGGAGGAGAGGGGGTCGCTCGCGAAGATCGGGAGCGCCAGGCTCTTCGGAAGGAGCTGTCCCTCGAGCTTGTCGCTCGAGAGCTTCTCGCCGATCAGCCAGCGCTTGATGGTGCTGGTGCCGTCGGGCTGGTCGACCTCGGGGGTCTGAGTCACGAGGGGAGACACTACTCTCGCGCCGATCACTGTCAAATAGCGCGTTCACCCCCAGTTGCCGGGGATCTCCCTGGATGGGAGAACCGCGAGGCGACGCGGATCAAATCGGTTTGGGCGCGCCGCTCCGCGATGCGCCGACGATGTATCGGCTGTCCGGCTGCGATCCGTCCGTGCTCCCCATGCGGGGGCGCGGACGGATCGGCATCCGGATCAGGAGCGCATGCTCTCCGCGACCGCCTGGCGGACCCGGGCGAGCTCGCTCTTCAGCAGAGCCACGGTGGCTGCCTCGAGCCGCCCGTCGCCCATGCGGATGCGCAGATCGGCCCGCAGCTCGTTGCGGAACTCGGTGAGCGCGGCCTCCGCCAGCTGAAGCTGCATCCGGCTGTCGGCTCGCGGGTTGTCGGCGAACGACGCCGACGTCGTCGGACCCTCATCGCGCGCGGAGCGGGCCGCCGCCGCCAGATCGGCGCGGAGCGACTTCATCGCATGGTCGACCGAGCTGCGCACCTCTGCGGCCAGTCGCCGCACGGAGTCGTCCACGCCGTTCTCGATGACCTCGACCTCGGGTCGACGGGCCTCGACCTCGGCGCGTCCGAGGTCGGTGATCGAGTAGATGGTCTTCCTGCCGTCCGAGCGGCGCTCCACGAGCCCTTCTTCCTCGAGCTTCGAAAGGCGGGGATAGATGGTGCCGGCGCTCGGCACGTAGGTGCCGCCGAACCGGTCGCTGAGCGCCTGGATCAGCTCGTAGCCGTGCCGCGGCTGCTCGGCGAGCAGGTGCAGCAGGTAGAGACGGAGGTCGCCGTGCGCGAATACGGCGGGGCTCATGCGTGCACCGCGTGGATGACGGAGACGTTGCCGGACACCGTGTTGGCCTTGAAGTCGAGCCACGCGCCGTCGAGCGCCCCGAAGCTGCCGCTGTAGGACCCACGGACGCCCGTGATGCGGGATCCGTCGACCACGAGCTCGCCGGTGGCCGTGTTGATCCGGTAGTGCGAGGCCACCTCGGGCTCGACCCGCACGGTGACGTTGCCGTTGACGGTGTTGATGTTCATCTCGTCGGGGGCGCCCGACGCGTCGATGAAGACGCTGCCGCTCACACCGTCGCTGCTCAGCCGACGGATGGCGCCGGCCGCCGTGAGGTCGCCGTTCACGGTGTGCGCGGTGAGGGTGCCCGCCAGTCCGCGGATCGACAGCTCACCGCTCACCGAGTTGAGCTGGACCGGCCCGGTGTGGCCGTCGACGACGACATCGCCGTTGACCGTGCTGAGGTTGGCGTCTCCGGTTAGTCCGGAGACGAGTGCCGACGCGCTCACCACGCCGAGCTTCACGTCGACGTCGCGCGGCACCATGATGCTGACGTCCGCCCGTGCACTGCCGCGGAACGCGGTGAACACGTCGAGGAAGTTGTCCCAGCGCAGCTGGGGGTGATCGATCTCGAGGGTGTCGCCGTCGATCGAGATCTTCAGCTCGCGTCCGCTGACCGAGTGCACCTCGATCCGTGCCCCTGGCTCGTCGTGACCGACGATGTCGACCGATCCGCGCACCATCGCCACCTTGAGATGGCGGACGAGACCGACATCGATGACCTTCTCGCCTGAGACGAGCCATTTCTCCAGAGCCACGAGGGCCTCCACTCACGTTATATCGCGTTGTGCGAGTCACGTTATATCGCGAGTGACGATCAGTCAAGCTATATCGCGTCTCGCCCTGCTGCTGAGTGCGCCGGATCTCGAGTGCGGCGGTCGATCAGGCCGCTGCGGGCTCGACCGTCGGGGTCGGCCTGCGCCCCGAGCGTGACGCGAGCAGCGGGATCGTCAGCTGGCAGAGCGGGCCGGCCAACAGTGCGAACGCCACGGTGCCGAGGCCGACGTTGCCGCCCAGCAGCCACCCCGCGGCGAGGACGACGAGCTCCACGACCGTCCGGCCCACCCAGATCGGCCAGCCGAGCCGCGAATGCAGACCGGTCATCAGCCCGTCGCGAGGCCCGGCGCCCAGGGCTGCGCCGACATAGATGCCGGTGGCGATGGCGAGCAGGAGCAGCCCTGCGGCGAACAGCAGGATGCGGGCGAGCAATCCATCGGGCGTGGGGACCAGCCAGATCGTGAGCTGCTGGAACGTGCCGACCAGCAGCACGTTGAGGAGGGTGCCGATGCCGGGCCGCTGACGCAGCGGGATCCAGATCAGCAGGACGAGCAGCCCGATGATGTTCGTGACCAGCCCGAAGAGCAGACCGGAGCGCAGGGAGACCCCCTGGGCCAGCACATCCCAGGGCCCGATGCCGAGCGCTGCCTGCACCATGAGCGCGTCCGCGAACCCGTAGAGGGCGAGGCCCACCAGAAGGCGTCCATAGCGGGACGCGCGCTTGTCATTGCTCCACACATGAGCCAGTAGAGCGCGAAATTGGACTTCTCGAAAGAGGCCAATCCTCCTACAGTGGACTGATGAGCGTCCCCGGCATCGGCACAGGACAGCTGATCGAGCTCCTCTCGGACTGGGACGGCGCGTCCGCTCCCTCCTATCGCGCACTCTCGGATCGTCTCCGTCTGCTGGCCATCGACGGGCGGATGCCCGCAGGGACCCGGCTGCCCGCCGAGCGGGAGCTGTCCGCACGCCTCGGCATCAGCCGCACCACCGTGGCCGCCGCGTACGCCGCCATGCGCGCCGACGGGTATCTCGAGAGCAGGCGCGGATCGGGCAGCGTCACGCGCATTCCGGGTCGCGCGTCGGCGGCGATGCAGGAGATCGAGGGTCTCATCGACCTGAGTCGCGCGTCCATGCCCGCCTCTCCCGGGCTGATGGCTGCGACGAGCCGCGCCCTCGAGGCTCTGCCGCGCCACCTCGGCGACTCCGGCTACGAGCCGATCGGGCTGCCCGTGCTCCGCGAGGCGATCGCCGCCCGATACCGGGAACGCGGCCTGCCGACGACCGCGGACCAGATCCTCGTGACGACGGGCGCCCAGTCGGCGATCGCCCTGGTGGCTCGTGCCCTGCTCAGCCGTGGAGACCGTGCCGTCGCCGAGTCCCCGAGCTATCCGCACGCATTCGAGGCGCTGCGACTGGCCGGAGCCCGGGTGCTGCCGGTCGGGGTCACCACCGACGACGGCTGGGACGAGGCCGGATTCATCGGCACCGTGCAGCGCTCATCGCCAGTGCTCGCCTACCTGCTGCCCGATCTGCACAATCCGACCGGCAGGACGATGCCGGCCGACCAGCGCGCCCGCATCGTCGCGCTCGCCGAGGACTACGGCACCACCCTGCTCATCGACGAGACCATGGCGGAGCTCAGGATCGACGGCGAGGTCGGCATGCCGCTCGCCACCCTGGCCGGCCGGCCCGATTCGGTGATCACCATCGGATCGCTGTCCAAGTCGGTCTGGGGCGGCCTCCGTATCGGCTGGATCCGTGCGGACCCCGCGCTGGTGCGGCGCATCCTGTCCGAGCGAGCGGTCGTGGATCTCGGGACTCCCGTCATCGAGCAGTTGATCGCCGCGGAGATGCTCGGAGACATGCCTGCCGTCCTCGCCGAGCGCTCGCGCCGGCTCCGTTCCAGCCGCGACGCGCTCGCCGGTCTGATCGCCGAGCGGCTGCCCGATTGGCACGTGCCGCGGGTGGAGGGCGGACTGTCGTTCTGGGTCGGGCTCGGCAAGCCGGTCAGCTCGCAGCTCTCGATGGCAGCCCGACGGCATGGGGTCGCGATTCCCGCGGGCCCCCGATTCGGCCTCGACGGCGCCTTCGAGCGCTTCATCCGTGTGCCGTTCACCGCGGACACGGACACCCTCGAGCGCGCGGTCGACGGGCTGGTCGCCGCGTGGCACTCGCTCGATGCGGCGCCGGGACGAGCCCCGGAGCCGCTGCTCACCGAGCTCGTCTGATCCGTCCGCCGTCTTTCACGGATCAGGGGACGCGTCACGGATCAGGGGATCACTGGCGAGTGGGGGCGTTTCGGCGGGCTTCCCGTCGGATTCCGGGGGCGGTCCCCTGATCCGTGCGATCAGCTGGACCGGGATCGACTAGGGAATACTGCACTGCGTGCATCTCCTGGCGGTCGCAAGCCTCAAGAACCGGGCGCTCATCGCCCTCGTGACCATCGTCGCGGCCGTCTTCGGCGGTCTCGCGCTCAGCTCGCTCAAGCAAGAGCTGATCCCCTCGATCCAGTTCCCGCAGATCGCGATCGTCACGGAGTACCAGGGCGCGTCGCCTGAGGTCGTCAATGACAGCGTCAGCGTTCCGATCGAGCAGGCCATCCAAGGCGTCGCCGACCTGGAAGGCACGTCCGCCACCTCTAGTCCGAACCGCTCCGTCGTGTCGGCCACCTTCACCTACGGCGTCGACCTCGCCTCGGTCGAAGGCAAGGTGACCCAGGCGATCAATCGGATCAAGTCGACGCTTCCCGATGGTCTCGACCCCCAGGTGCTGAGCGGCAGCATCGACGACTTCCCCGTCATCCAGATCGCGGTCTCGACCGACGGCGACCAGGACCAGCTGGTGTCCGACCTTCGGACTAACGTCCTGCCCGAGCTCGAAGACCTCGACGGCGTGCGGGCCGCGAGCCTGACCGGTTCGCCGGGCGAGCGCGTCACCATCACGCCGAACGCCGATGAGCTGACGGCGCGCGGCCTCAGCACAGCGGCCATCTCGCAGGCGCTCGCCGCCAACGGCAGCCTGATCCCGGCAGGGAGCATCACAGAGGACGGCAAGACCTTCTCGGTCCAGGCCGGCACGCGGCTCGGATCGGTCGACGACATCGCCGCCCTGCCGCTGGTCTCCTCCGGGGGAGCTGGCGCCGCCGCAGGCGGGGCTGCTCCGACCATCGGCGAGGTCGCCACCGTCGCTATCGCCGACGACCCCACGGAGACCATCTCCCGGGTCGACGGCAAGCCCGCCGTCACCATCGCGGTGACCAAGGTCCCGGCGGCCAACACCGTCGAGGTGTCGCACGCGGTGCGAGACGCGCTGCCCGACGTCGAGGACGAGCTGGGCGACGCCACCGTCACGGTCGTGTTCGACCAGGCACCGTTCATCGAGCGCTCGATCGAGTCTCTCGCCACAGAGGGTCTGCTCGGCCTGGCCTTCGCAGTGCTGGTCATCCTCGTGTTCCTGCTCTCGGTGCGGGCGACGATCGTGACGGCCATCTCCATCCCGACATCGGTGCTCATCACGTTCGTCGGCATGCAGTTCGCCGGATACTCGCTCAATCTGCTCACCCTCGGCGGGCTCACGATCGCGATCGGCCGCGTCGTCGACGACTCGATCGTCGTGATCGAGAACATCAAGCGGCACCTCGCTGATGACGAGGACGCGGGCACCGCCCGCCTCGCCGTCGTCTCGCGGGCGGTCCGTGAGGTCGCCGGAGCTGTGACGGCGTCGACCGTCACCACCGTCGCGGTATTCCTGCCGATCTCCTTCGTGGGCGGATCGACGGGTGAGCTGTTCCGACCGTTCGCCCTCACCGTCACGATCGCGCTGACCGCCTCGCTGCTCGTGTCGCTTACGATCGTGCCGGTGCTCGCCTACTGGCTGCTGAAGACCGGACGCGAGAAGGAGGAGGCCGCAACCGCGGCCGAGATCGAGGACGACGCGCACCGCTCGCCACGGGTGGCCATCGGCCAGGCACTCGTCCGCGAGCGGCGGACCGCGCGCGTCGCCGTCGGCCAGGCGCTGCTCCGCGAGCGTCCGCTGATCGCCGGACGCGGGCGACGACGGGCGGAGACCGAGCTCCCCGAGCCCGAGGCCGTCGGAGATCAGAGCGGCGGGCGGCTCCAGCGCGGCTACCGGCCCATCCTCGAGGCCACGCTGCTGCGTCCGGGGATCACCATCCTCGTCGCCGTCCTCGTGCTCGGCGGCACAGCAGCGCTCATCCCATTGATGAAGACGAACTTCCTAGGGTCGAGCGGCCAGAACACCCTGACCGTCACCGAGACCTTCGAGGCGGGGACCAGCCTCGACGTGCAGGACGCCGCTGCACAGCGTGTGGAGACCGCACTGCAGGATCTCGACGGGATCGAGACCGTCCAGGTGTCGATCGGCACGAGCGGAAGCGCACTGCGAGATGCCTTCCTCGGCGGCGGCGCCACGCAGGCCACCTACTCGATCACCTCTGATGAGGGCATCGATCAGGACGCCCTGCAGGCGGACGTCCGCACCGCGGTCGACGACCTCGACGACGCGGGCGACTTCTCCGTGCAGGCCTCTGCCGGCTTCGGCGGATCGAGCACGATCGAGATCGATGTCACCGCGGGGTCGCAGAGCGACCTCGACTCGGCGGCCGCTGACGTGCTGACCGCGGTGTCCGATCTCGATGCGGTCGCCGAGGCGAGCAGCAACCTGTCGCCCTCCCAGCCCTACATCCAGGTCGGCGTCGACCGCCCGGCGGCCGCGGCTGCCGGCTACTCGGAGGTCGCGCTGGCGACCGTGGTGTCGCAGGCGATGCGCCCCTCGACGATCGGGCAGATCACGATCGACGATCGCCAGTACTCCATCTACCTGCAGGCGGCGTCGAGCCCGCTCAGCCGGGACGAGCTCGCCGCGCTCTCCATCCCGACGCCGACGGGCGCGGTGCGTCTCGACTCGCTCGCGAGCGTCGCCGACGTCGACGGCCCTGCCAGCATCACCACCTCGGACAACCAGCGCAGCGCGACGATCTCGGTCACCCCGGCCAGCGACAACCTCGGCACGGCGAACTCGGCGGTGCAGAACGCCATCGACGACCTCGACCTGCCGGCGGGTGCGTCCGCCTCCCTGGGCGGCGTCACGGCCGACCAGTCGGAGGCGTTCTCGCAGCTCGGACTCGCGCTGCTTGCCGCGATCCTCATCGTCTACACGGTGATGGTGGCGACGTTCCGGAGTCTGCTCCAGCCGCTGCTGCTGCTCATCTCGGTTCCGTTCGCTGCGACCGGCGCCATCCTGCTGCAGGTCGTCACCGGAATCCCGCTCGGCGTGCCGTCGCTGATCGGCGTGCTCATGCTGGTGGGCATCGTCGTGACGAACGCGATCGTGCTCGTCGATCTCGTGAACCAGTACCGAGTCAGAGGCTTCTCCGTGCCCGACGCCGTCAGACGCGGAGCCACCCAGCGCCTCCGCCCCATCCTGATGACGGCGCTGGCCACGATCTTCGCGCTGCTGCCGATGGCGATCGGGATCACGGGGGGCGGGGGATTCATCTCGCAGCCACTCGCCCTGGTGGTGATCGGCGGCCTGCTGTCGTCCACCGTGCTGACCCTGATCGTGCTGCCGGTGCTCTACCTGCTGGTCGAGGGCTCCCGCGAGCGCCGCCGGCTGCGTCGCGCCGCACGCTGACCCGCCTCCGGATCTCACCGAACTGCCCAGTTCTGCCGCTCGGGAGCACCTGCAGGCAGCAGAACTGGGCAGTTCGCCTTCGCACCGGCCGCCACAGGATCGGGCCCCTGGTGGAAAAGCCCTGACTGAGCTAGCCTTGAGGGTCGGCTCGTGACGAGACCGCCGGTCGAGGCCGGTGGACAACGTGTGTCACGCAGGGCCGGTTCTGCCAGCGGACTCGCTGGAAATCCATCTCAACGACCGGCCCGGTCAAAGACTGCCCGGGGCAACGCTGCGAAAAAGCAGCCTCCGCACAGCATCGAATATCTGCGTGCGGCAATCTCTCCCGAATTCGGAGTCTCATCACCATGCCCTTCCCTCCCTCCTCCTCGCGCGCCTCCAGCGGCGGACGCAAGCCCGGCAGCAAGAGCGCCGGCCACCGCGGGCACCGTCCCGACGAGGCGCCTTCCAAGAACCGCTGGAGCGCCGACCGCCGCCAGAGCGCGGCCCCGCGCGGCAACGACGCGGACCGCGGTGAGCGCGGCGGCGAGCGTCGTCCCGACTGGACACCCGTCGAGAACCGCCCGCACCGCAACGGCAGCGCACCGCGCTTCGGCACCCGTGCCGGCGCCCCCGCGTCCGGAGGCTCGAACCGCTTCTCCCGCGACGGCGACAGCCGATCGAACGATCGATCCTCCGAGCGAGGCGGCGACAGGCGCCCGTCCGAGCGGGACGACCGCCGTCAGGGCGGCTACCAGGGCGACCGCCCCGCCCGTTCCTTCGACCGGAGCGACCGCGGAAACGATCGTCCCGCGCGCTCCTTCGACCGCAACGACCGTGGCGGCGACCGCCCGACCCGCTCGTTCGACCGGAATGATCGGAACGACCGTGGCGGCGACCGCCCGACTCGCTCGTTCGACCGCGACGACCGCGCGCCCCGCCGCGAGGAGCCGAGCAACCGCTTCCAGCGTCCCGACCGCGACGCACGCCCGCAGACCGACCGCTCGCCGAGCGACCGACCGCAAGGACGTGCGTACTCCGCGCGCAGCGATGTCGAGCGCACCGGCGGCTACCGCAGCAACAGCGAGCCCCGTTCGGATGACCGCGCCGCCCGCTCCTACGAGCGTCCCGAGCGGTCCAACCGCTTCGACCGGACGGACCGCACCGACCGTCCCGCACGCAGCTTCGACCGCGATGCCCGCCCGGCACGCTCCGATGACCGGCCGTCCCGCGGCTTCGACCGCGACGAGCGCCCCGCCCGTTCGTTCGACCGCAGCGATCGTCCGGCCCGCAGCACCGAGCGTCCGGCCCGCTCGTTCGACCGCACCGAGCGCACTGAGCGTCCTGCCCGGAGCTTCGAGCGCACCGACCGACCGGAGCGTCGCTCCGACGACCGGCCCACCCGTTCGTTCGACCGCAGCGACCGCCCCGCGCGCAGCTTCGACCACAGCGATCGTCCGGCCCGTTCGAACGATCGTGAGGATCGCCCCAGCCGCTTCGAGCGTCCGGAGCGCAGCGAGCGCACCTCCGACTTCTACGGTCCGTCGCGCTCCGAGCACAATGCCGCCTCCGGCCGCCCCGACCGCAACATGAGCGATGTCGATGACGTCGTGCTCGAGCGCCTCGAGGCGCAGGCGACCACCGCCGAGGAGGTCGAGGGCGTGACCTTCGGCGACCTCGGCCTCGGCTCGAACATCGTCCGCATGCTCGCCGACCTCGGAGCATCGAGCCCGTTCCCGATCCAGGCCGCCACGATCCCCGAGGTGCTCAAGGGACGCGACGTCTTGGGCCGCGGACGCACCGGATCCGGCAAGACCATCGCCTTCGGTGCGCCCCTCGTCGAGCGCCTGATGGAGAACAACGGCGGCACCAAGCGCGCCCTGGGGCGTGCGCCGCGTGCGCTCATCCTGGCGCCGACCCGCGAGCTCGCGCTCCAGATCGACGGCACGGTCCAGCCCATCGCCCGCAGCGTCGGCCTGTTCACGACCCAGGTCTACGGCGGTGTGCCGCAGGCACGCCAGGTCGGAGCCCTGCGCCGCGGCGTCGACATCGTGATCGGCACCCCCGGACGCATCGAGGATCTCGTCCAGCAGGGCGCCCTCGACCTCTCGGAGGTCAGCATCGTCGTCCTCGACGAGGCCGACCACATGTGCGACCTCGGCTTCCTCGAGCCGGTCCAGCGCATCCTCCGGCACACCGCCGACGGCGGCCAGCGTCTGCTCTTCTCGGCCACCCTCGACTCGGGCGTCGCCAAGCTGGTGGACGAGTTCCTCGTCGATCCGGCCGTGCACGAGGTCGCGGGCGAGGACCAGGCGTCCTCCACCATCGACCACCGCGTGCTGCTGATCGAGCAGCGCGACAAGATCGAGATGGTCGCCGAGCTCGCATCCGGCGCCGGCAAGACCCTGGTCTTCGCCCGCACCCGCGCGTTCGCCGAGCAGCTCTCCGAAGAGCTCGAGGACCGCGGCATCCCGGCCACCAGCCTGCACGGCGACCTCAACCAGGCTCGGCGCACGCGCAGCCTCGAGCGCCTCACCAGCGGCAAGGTCAACGTCCTCGTCGCCACCGACGTCGCCGCACGCGGCATCCACGTCGACGACATCGGCCTGGTCATCCAGGCCGACGCTCCCGAGGAGTACAAGACGTACCTCCACCGCGCCGGCCGCACCGGCCGCGCCGGCAAGCAGGGCATCGTCGTGACACTCATCGCGAAGCCCCGCCGCCGCAAGATGGAGGAGCTGCTCAGCCGCGCCGACATCACCGCGGAGATCACGCCGGCGACCCTCGGCTCCGATCTGGTCGACAGCCTCAAGGCCCGCTGACCTCTCCTACGTTCCGGCTCGGTTCCTACGTAATTTCGTAGGGATCGGGCCGTTTCGTGCACATGAAGCGATTTGTGCTCCCGAGGACGGCTCCTTCCGACTGCAGGCCGCGCCGTCCGGAGTACCTACGAAAGCGGCGAGTGTGCACGGAATTCCGTGCACATTGGGCCGGAACGTAGGAATGGAGGGGACGCGCCGGGGAGGGATCGTCGTGTCGGTGGGCGCGGTTAAGCTTGCGGCCATGTCTTCTCCGGCAGGAACGAACTCGACCGCCTTCGGCGGGCCGTCCGAGGCGCCGCCGTGGGATGACGCGCCGCCCTTCGACGCCGAGCCCGCGTGGGACGAAGACGCCTGGGCTGCGCAGAACGATGCTTTCCTCGCGGAGTCGGCGCAGCTCGCCGACCTCGACTCAAGATCGTCCGCGAAAGCCGTCCAAGAGCCCGCGACACCCCGCATCACGGGGACGCCGTTGGAGATCCTGCACTCCGTCTTCGGCTACGAGAGCTTTCGCGGCGAGCAGGCCGGCATCGTCGAGCACGTCACCTCGGGCGGCAACGCCGTAGTGCTCATGCCCACCGGCGGCGGCAAGTCGCTCTGCTACCAGATCCCCGCCCTGGCGAGGCCGGGCACCGGCATCGTCGTGTCTCCGCTCATCGCGCTCATGCACGACCAGGTCGAGGCGCTGAGGGCGGTCGGCGCACGAGCAGAGTTCCTCAACTCGACCCAAGGTGCCGACGAGCGCTCCCGCGTCGAAGCCGCCCTGATGGCCGGTCAGGTCGATCTGCTCTACGTCGCGCCCGAGCGGCTCGCCCTCGAGTCGACCCGGCGGATGCTCGACGGCGTCGCCAAGCGCGGCGGAATCTCGGTGATCGCCATCGACGAGGCGCACTGCGTGGCGCAGTGGGGGCACGACTTCCGCCCCGACTATCTGACCCTCGGAGACCTGGGCGAGCGCTGGCCCGGAGTCCCGCGGCTGGCGCTCACGGCGACCGCCACCGAGGCGACCCACAAGGAGCTCACCACCCGGCTGCGCCTCGAGGACGCCACGCACTTCGTCTCGAGCTTCGACCGCCCCAACATCCAGTACCGCATCGTCCCCAAGAACGACTCGCGCGCGCAGCTGCTCTCCTTCATCAAGTCCGAGCACGCCGGCGACGCGGGCATCGTCTACGCCCTGTCTCGGGCAAGCGTCGAGCAGACCGCCGAGTACCTCGCCAAACAGGGCATCTCCGCGCTGCCCTATCACGCGGGCCTCGACTCCCGCGTGCGAGCCGCCAACCAGCGACGGTTCCTCCGCGAAGACGGCATCGTCATGGTCGCAACCATCGCGTTCGGCATGGGCATCGACAAGCCCGATGTGCGCTTCGTCGCTCACATCGACCTGCCCAAGTCGGTCGAGGGGTACTACCAGGAGACGGGCCGAGCGGGCCGCGACGGACTGCCCTCCGATGCCTGGCTCGCCTACGGCCTCAACGACGTCGTCCAGCAGCGTCGGATGATCGACGGCTCCGAGGGCGACCTCGCGCACAAGCGGCGTCTCACCGCCAACCTCGACGCCATGCTCGCCCTCTGCGAGACGGTCACCTGCCGACGTTCGCAGCTGCTCGCCTACTTCGGTCAGGTCGGGGCAGAAGCATGCGGCAACTGCGACACGTGCCTCGAGAAGCCCGACACCTGGGATGGCACGGTGCCCGCCCAGAAGCTGCTCTCGACCGTGGTGCGCCTGCAGCGCGAGCGCAATCAGCGCTTCGGCGGCGGCCAGCTGATCGACATCCTCCGCGGCAAGGAGACGCCGCGCACCAAGCAGCATCGCCACGAGGAGCTCTCGACGTGGGGGATCGGATCCGACCTCAGCGAGCAGCAGTGGCGGGGTGTCCTCCGCCAGCTCCTCGCTCAGAAGCTGCTCAACGTGGCCGACGACGGCTACGGCACCCTCGTCCTCTCCGAGCTGAGCACCGCGGTGCTCAGCGGAGGACGCAAGGTCGAGCTGCGCAAGGATGCCGAGCGCGCGGCTTCGCGGAGCCGGTCGGGAGGGTCAGGCGCTGCGAAGCGGCCGGTGGCCGATCTCGCCGTCGAAGACGAGGGACTGTTCGAGCGTCTGCGCCAGTGGCGCGCAGGCGAGGCGAAGGAGCAGGGCGTCCCGGCATACGTCGTCTTCAACGATGCCACCCTCCGCGCCCTCGCCACCCAGCGGCCGAGCTCCCTCGAGTCGCTCAGCGGCGTCTCTGGCGTGGGTCAGGCCAAGCTCGAACGGTACGGCGATGCGCTCCTCGAGCTCGTCGCCGATGCCTGACGGTGTCCCCCATCGCCCGACCGTGAGCACGAGCTGATGACCGAGCCGAGCCGATGACCGAGGCGCCCACTCTGCGCACCGAACGGCTGATCCTGCGTCCGTGGAAGGACGACGACCTGGCGGGATTCGCGGAGCTGAACGCGGACCCCGAGGTCATGCGGCACTTCCCGTCACTGCTTTCGACCGCCGAGAGCGATGCGTTCGCCGCCCGCATCCGCGCCCGTCTCGCGGAAGACGGCTGGGGCCTGTGGGCTGTCGAGATCCCGGGCGATGGGCCCGCCAGTGGATTCGTCGGCTTCACTGGCCTGGCCAGACCCCGCTTCCATGCCCACTTCACGCCGGCCGTCGAGGTCGGCTGGCGCTTCGCGCAGCGAGCGTGGGGGCGCGGCTACGCCACCGAAGCCGCCCAGCAAATCGTGGACTTCGCCTTCGACGAGCTGAGCATCGACGAGCTCGTCTCCCTCACCGCGGTCGGCAATCTCCGCTCGCAGGCCGTCATGCGGCGACTCGGCATGACCTACGACCCCGCCGACGACTTCGCCCATCCGATGATTCCGGCCGATTCGCCGAGCAGCGCCCATCGACTGTTCCGGCTGCGCCCCGAGCAGAGGATCCCTCGACCCTCTCCGCCCTCCCGAGCCGATAGCGTCGGCTCATGAGCTTCAACGACGGCGCGCGCATCGATCCCAGCAAGGTGAAGCGCCGCCGCCGCGCGGTGGGGGTCGGCGCGGGTGGTGGCGGACTCGTCGTGATCGCGCTCGTCGTCATCTCCCAGCTGACCGGAGTGGACCTCAGCGGCCTCGCACCGGTGCTCGGCGGAGGCACCTCGCAGGGCGGCACGACCTCCGAGGAGTCGCTCGAGACCTGCACCACCGGCGCCGACGCCAACGCGTCCATCGACTGCCGGATGGTCGGCGCTGCCACCTCGCTGTCGGATTACTGGACCGCGACGGCGCCCTCCCTGGGCATCAGCGGCTACGCCGACCCCGACTTCTTCCTGTTCGACGCCGCCACCGACACCGGATGCGGCCAGGCGACCTCGGCCGTCGGTCCGTTCTACTGCCCGCCCGACGTCGCCATCTACATCGACACCACGTTCTACCAGGACCTCCGAGACAAGTACGGTGCCTCCGGTGGGCCGCTGGCCGAGATGTACGTCGTCGCGCACGAATGGGGCCACCACATCCAGTCCTACACAGGAGCGCTCGAGAAGGCCCAGGACGGCCAGACCGGGCCGACCTCCAACGGAGTGCGGGTCGAGCTCCAGGCGGACTGCTATGCCGGAGCGTGGGCCGCCGCCGCCTCGAGCACCGATGATCCGAGTGGAACCCCGCTGCTCGAGCCCATCACCGATGCGCAGGTAGCGGATGCACTGAGTGCCGCGGCAGCCGTCGGCGACGATCGGATCCAGGGCACCACGGCGAATTCCGAGACCTGGACGCACGGCTCCTCCGAGTCCCGGCAGAAGTGGTTCACGACCGGATTCCAGGGCGGCGCGGGCGCCTGCGACACGTTCTCGGTCGCCACTCCTTGACCCTCCCGGCTGAACGGGGGCGGAGCGACGGCCCTGATCACGCCCCCTTTCTGCCACAATGTAGCCACCCGGCATCCCCGGCCATCGGTGCCAGCACCGGTTCTCCGCTGTGAAAGGCCGCCCGTGAGCATCCTCCCGTCGAACTCGCCCCTGGCCGTGTCCATCCCAGGGCTGCGCAAGGTGCACCGCGGCCAGACGATCGCCCTCGCGGTCATCGGAGTGCTGCTCGGTCTGATCGGCTTCTTCTACCCGGGCGCGACGCTGCTGACCGTCGCGATCGTCTTCGGCAGCTATCTCGTCGCGGCCGGGCTGTTCCGCATCGTGGCGTCGATCATCGCCGACAACTTCCTTCCGGCCATGCGCGTTATCAGCGCCCTGATGGGGCTGCTGACCATCGCCGTCGGCGTCCTCGTCCTCGCGGATCCCTTCACGAGCCTTGTGGTGCTCGCCGTCTTCATCGGCATCGGCTGGATCATCGACGGCATCGTCGACCTGGTCGCAGGCGTGCGCGGCGCGATCCGCCCGCGCTGGTTCGGCTTCGTGAGCGGCGTGGTCTCCATCGCCGCCGGTGTGGTGATGTTCGTGCTTCCGATCGCCGGAGTCGGCGCGCTCGTCCAGATCGGATCGATCTTCCTCATCGTCGTCAGCGTGACGACTCTGCTCACCCTGCCGCGCCGGACGAAGACCGCCTGATCCGGCACTGGGGCGCAACGCAGCGCATCGCTGACCGCCCTGTCGCTCCTCGCTGGACGGGACTAGCCTGACGGCATTCCGACACCTCAGCGGAGAGGGAGTCTTCCATGGCTCGATACCGAGTGGATCCGCCCCAGCTGCGTCCCGACGCGCTGTTCCTGACCGACGGCGGCCTTGAGACAACGCTCATCTTCCTCGACGGCATCGACCTGCCCGAGTTCGCCGCCTGCGAGCTCCTTCGGTCCGCCGACGGCCGCGCCACCCTGCTCGGCTACTACGAGCGGTTCGCCCGGCTGGCGGCGGGATACAGCGCAGGCTTCATCCTCGACACGGCGACCTGGCGCGCGAATCCGGATTGGACCGACCGGCTCGGCTACAGCGACGCGGACTTCGTCGAGGTGAATCGGGCCGCGATCGATCTGGCGGTCGCAATCCGCGACCAGTGGGACGGACCGAGTACCCCGGTGGTCATCTCGGGGGTCGTGGGTCCGCGCGGCGACGGCTATCGACCGGATCGCCGCCGGACGGTGGACGAGGCCCGGCGCTACCACTCGCGCCAGCTGGAGATCTTCGCCGATTCGGAAGTCGACGTGGTCGGCGCACTGACGATGAACTATGTGGACGAGGCGCTCGGGATCGCGCTGGCCGCCCGAGACGCCGAGGTCCCCGTCATGATCTCCTTCACCGTCGAGACCGACGGCCGTCTGGCCGATGGGACCGAACTCGGTGAGGCCATCACCGCCGTCGATCGGGCGACGGACGGCTATCCGCTGCACTACATGGTCAACTGCGCCCATCCCGACCACCTTGCAGACGACTTGGACGCCGATCTTGCCGCCGACGCGCCGTGGCTGTGGCGGCTGCGCGGATACCGGGCGAACTCGTCGCGGCAGAGCCACGCGGAGCTGGACGAATCGACCGAGCTCGACGACGGCGATCCGGTGGAGCTCGGCGAGCAGATGCGGCACCTGCGCCACGTCCTTCCGGCGCTGACGGTGGTGGGCGGCTGCTGCGGCACCGATTTCCGACACATCGATCAGATCGCGCGCGCCTGCGCCTGATCCACCCCTGACGGGGTGTCACAGGCGCATGTCAGGATCGTCGCATGACCGAATGGCCAGCTGACGCCCACGACGCCATCCAGGTGCGCGGAGCGCGCGAGAACAACCTGAAGAACGTCTCCCTCGACATCCCCAAGCGGCGACTGACGGTCTTCACCGGAGTCTCCGGATCAGGCAAGTCGTCTCTCGTCTTCGGCACCATCGCTGCCGAGTCCCAGCGGCTGATCAACGAGACGTACACCAGTTTCATCCAGTCGTTCATGCCCAGCCTGGGTCGGCCCGACATCGACTCCTTGAGTGGACTGTCGGCGGCGATCATCGTCGACCAGGAGAAGATGGGCGCCAACTCCCGCTCCACGGTCGGAACGGCCACGGATGCGAATGCCATGCTGCGGCTGCTGTTCAGCAGGCTGGGAGAGCCGAGCATCGGTCCGGCGTTCCGCTACGGCTTCAATCACCCCGAGGGGATGTGCCTGCGCTGCGAGGGTCTCGGCCAGGTCACCGACGTCGACATCGACGAGCTCGTCGATCGCAGCAGGTCGCTGCGTGAGGGCGCGATCACCATTCCGGGGTACTCGGTGGATGGCTGGTACGTGCGCATCTTCACCGAGGCGGGCTTCGACGGCGATCTGCCCCTCAAGGACTACAGCGAGGAGCAGTGGCAGCGCTTCCTCTACGCGCCGCCCGAGAAGGTCTTCGTCACCGGGATGAATCTGACCTTCGAGGGCCTCGTCCCCAAGACGCAGAAGAGCATCCTGTCGAAGGATCGTGACTCGGTCCAGCCGCACATCCGGGCGTTCATCGACCGCGCGGTCACCTTCACCGCCTGCCCCGAATGCCACGGCACCCGACTCAACGAGGCGGTCCGCTCTTCGCGCATCGACGGCAGCAACATCGCCGAATGCTCGTCCATGCAGATCAGCGATCTCGCCGAATTCGTCCGCAGGCTGCACGATCCCGAGGTCGCCCCGCTGCTGCTCACGCTGATGCAGACGCTCGACTCGCTGGTGGAGATCGGACTCGGCTATCTCAGCCTCGATCGGACCTCCGGCTCGCTCTCGGGCGGCGAGGCGCAGCGGGTGAAGATGGTGCGCCACCTGGGCTCGAGCCTCACCGATGTCAGTTACATCTTCGACGAGCCCACGGTGGGGCTGCACCCGCACGACATCCAGCGGATGAACGGCCTGCTCGTGCGTCTTCGCGACAAGGGCAACACCGTCCTGGTCGTCGAGCACAAGCCCGAGACGATCGTGATCGCCGACCACGTGGTCGACCTCGGCCCGGGCGCCGGATCGCACGGCGGCACCATCCAGTTCGAGGGCACCGTCGACGGCCTGCGGGCGAGCGGAACCCTCACCGGCCGACATCTCGACGACCGCGCCACGCTCCGCGCCTCGCCGCGCGCGCCGTCCGGCACGCTCGAGATCCGTGGCGCCACCCGACACAATCTCCGCGACGTGAGCGTCGACATCCCGCTCGGCGTGCTCACCGTCGTCACCGGGGTCGCCGGCTCCGGCAAGTCGTCGCTGATCCACGGCTCCATCCCCCGTGGGGCGAACGTGGTCTCGGTCGACCAGTCCCCGATCCGGGGCTCGCGCCGGAGCAACCCCGCGACCTACACCGGCGTGCTCGACCCCATCCGCACCGCCTTCGCCAAGGCGAACAAGGTGAAGCCGGCGCTGTTCAGCGCCAACTCCGAAGGAGCCTGCCCGAACTGCAACGGCAACGGGATGATCTACACCGACCTCGCGATGATGGCGGGCGTCGCGACCGTGTGCGAGGTCTGCGACGGCAAGCGCTTCACGGCGGAGGTGCTCGAGTACACGCTGAACGGCAGGAACATCGCCGAGGTCCTGGCCATGCCGATCCTCGAGGCCCGCGACTTCTTCGGGGCGGGCCCGGCGCACGCGGTGCTCGAGAGGCTCGTCGATGTTGGGCTGGGCTACCTCGGGCTCGGGCAGCCGCTGACGACGCTGTCGGGAGGCGAGCGTCAGCGGATGAAGCTCGCCATCCACATGGCCGAGAAGGGCGGGATCTACGTGCTCGACGAGCCGACGACAGGGCTGCATCTGGCGGACGTCGAGCACATGCTCACCCTGCTCGACCGCCTGGTCGACTCCGGCAAGACGGTGATCGTGATCGAGCACCACCAGGCGGTGATGGCGCACGCCGACTGGATCATCGATCTGGGGCCGGGTGCCGGGCACGACGGCGGACGGATCGTCTTCGAGGGCACTCCTGCCGAGCTCGTCGCCCAGCGATCGACCCTCACCGGTCAGCACCTCGCCGATTACGTCGGAGCCTGATCCTCGCCGCGATGGAAGGAGGCTCGGCGCTGCGGATGGATCCGCGGCGCCGAGCCACCGTCACCCGCGTCGAGGCTGAATCCAGCGGCGGCGCGGGGTGCTGCCGAGCTCACTCCGCGAGGATGCGGTAGAGCTCCTTGCGAGCGTTGTCGAGGGTCGCGATGGCGGCCTTCTGCTGCTCGGGGGTGGCCATCCGGAAGGACTGGACGGCGGCGAACAGCTTGCCGATCGAGCTGCGGAATTCGCCGTGGCTTTCGTGCCCGGCGGGCCCTGCGGCGTTCTGCCACGCGGCGGCGATCTCCTCGGCGTGCTCGGCGACGTAGGCGCGGCCCTCGTCGGTGAGCGTGTAGTCACTGCGCGATCCGTTGCCGTCGGTGAGGATGATCAGTCCCTCGTCGACGAGCTGGGAGAGGGTCGGATAGATGGAGCCGGGGCTCGGCTTCCACGCTCCGTCGGTCTTGGCCGCGAAGGCCTTGATCAGTCCGTAGCCGTTGAGAGGCTGCTCTGCGAGCAAGCCCAGCAGGGCGGAGCGGACGTCGCCGCGACGAGCGCGGGGTCCACCCGGTCCGAAGCCCTTTCCGAAGCCGGGGCCGAAGCCGGCGCGATCGAATCCGGGACCGAAGCCTCCGAAGCCTGCGCCGAACGAGCGACCGTGACCGCGTCCGTGAGTGGTGTCTTCCTGCGGCTGCTGCCAGCCGTGGTGGTGTCGTGTGCGTTCCATGGGTACTCTCCTGAGAGTTATAGCGCGAACCAGTCGCGATGCGTCAACGATATATCGGGAACTATCGAAACGCAACCACCAGTGTCGAGCCCGGTCGTTAACGCGAACTGGGCTGCGACCGACGGTCCCCGAGGGGATCGCCTGTCGCAGCCCAGTGGGTTACGCGGCTATGCCTGACCGGAGTCAGACCGAGCGGATGCGCTCCGCCTGCAGGCCCTTGGGGCCACGGGCGGTCTCGAACTCGACGCGCTGGTTCTCCTCGAGCGAGCGGTAGCCGCTCGACTCGATGGCGGAGAAGTGCGCGAACACGTCGGCGCTTCCGTCATCGGGGGTGATGAAGCCGAAGCCCTTTTCAGCGTTGAACCACTTGACGGTTCCAGTTGCCATGATCGTTTCCTAACTATTTCTGTGACTCGACCCGAGGCGGGCCGATGGGTGAGACGAAGCCGCCTCGGCTCCAGCGGAGATCTGCTCCGTGGAGGGTAGATGGGCGGACGCGAGGTCCGCTGGTCGAAGTGTCGACCTGGTGGGTGCGCCCTCCGGCTGAAGGCCGTGGGGTGCCGAGACGAGCGGTCGTCCGCGTCGTCGGGTTGGATGATCGGTGAGATGCGCCGTCGGCGGTGGTCACCGTGGGTGATGCGAGAGAAGAGATGGGGAGATGTCTCCTGGAAGTCCTCTTGTGCAGACGAGGATTCCGATGCTGATTGGGGGCCTGCTAGCGGGATTGATCCGAGATGATGCACGAAAACGCGGACCCGCGAGGCAAACGCTGCTTTTGCATAACCCTACCCCAGTTGCGCCCCTTGTGGAGAAGGGGTTGTTTTCCCGGTGCTGCTCCATTTATGGATCAACCTGCGCGGCCACCGACTGTGGACCAGCACCGGGACGCCGAGCTCAGCTGCGGCGGTACTCCATGACGACGGGGCATTCGAAGGGTGCGCGTGCTGCGAGGCCGACCCGGTTGAGGTAGTCGATCACGATCGCCTGCGCACGGACGTACGAGGTCTCCTCGTAGTGGACGCCGGTGGTCGCAGCATGCTCGCGGACGATCTCCCGCGCCTTGGCGAGGAACGGACGGGGCATGTTCGGGAACAGGTGGTGCTCGATCTGGTAGTTGAGCCCACCCATGAGCGCGCTCGCCCAGAAGCCGCCGGCGACGTTGCGGGAGGTGCGAACCTGCTTGCTGAAGAAGTCGAGCTTCTCCTCGCGGCCCACGAGCGGCATGGCCACGTGGTTCGGAGCGAACGAGCTGCCCATGTAGAGGCCGAACACCGCGAGCTGCACGCCGAGGAAGGCGAAGGCCATGCCCACCGGCATGAGCAGGAAGATGACGGTCAGGTACAGGGCGAAGCGTGAGGCGATGATGCCGAGCTCGATCCAGCGACCCTTCACATCACCCTTGGCCGCAAGGCTCTTGAGTGAGACGAAGTGCAGGTTGATGCCGAAGAGCAGCAGCAGCGGGTAGAAGTAGTAGCCCTGCTTGCGGGTGAGGAAGCGCAGGAAGCCACGACGGCCGGCCGCATCCTCTTCCGTGAAGACGATGGTGTCCGGATCGATGTCCGGGTCCTTGCCGATCTTGTTCGGGTTGGCGTGATGACGCGAGTGCTTGGTCATCCACCACTGGTAGCTCATGCCGACGAAGGCGGTCGCGAGTGCGCGCCCCGCACGGTCGTTGGCGGGGCCGGAGGTGAACACCTGGCGGTGCGATGCCTCATGGGCGAGGAACGCGAACTGGGTGAGGACGATTCCGAGGGCCGCCGCCATGAGCAGCTGGAACCAGGACTCTCCGAGCAGCACCATTCCGGTCGCGATGCCGGCAAGGGCGAGGCAGAGGCCGGCGAACAGGATGATGTAGAACGTACGTGCGCGACGAAGCAGACCCATGTCCTTGATGGCGTGGGACAGCTGGGTGAAGGTCCTCGTCGATTCGCCGGACGGACCGGTGCGCGGCTTGGAGCTTCGGAGGGCGCCAGGGGCGCTCTGTGCGTACGTCAAAGAGTGTCTCCACGACTGGTAGTCGACTTCCCAGCCGCGGATGAGCAGATCGCTCTAGATGTGGCAACCATAGGGGGGTTTGCTGAGCAATCAAGCAACGCCGCGACCCCGTTCGCTGTGAAACCACCGGGGGCGCGATTCGGTGCCCCCGTTCGTGGGCGCAGCGGTCAGGGCTTGGTGGCGATGCCGTCCAGCCAGAGGGTGTCGGAGTCGTCGCGGTGAGAGCTGTCGGCGCCCACGAATTTCGCGTCGATCGTGGCTCCGTTCTTGATCACATGGAACAGGGCCATTGCATGGCCACGGCCGAGGCTGTAGTCGGCCGCCAGCCACTCGATCACCTCGCCTGCCTTGGTGGTGTTCGTATACCCGCGCTCCTCAGCGATGGCCAGGAGCTGGCGCGGAGTGAGACCGGTCTTCTTCTCGATCGTGTCGAGGTACGCCTGGAACGACATGTCCCGATTCTGCTCTGAGAGGGACGGTCGGGCAAAGGCGGATCGTTCGAGCTCAGAACCAGCCGCGGCCGCGGAACCAGTCGCCCTGGCCGGTGCTGAGATCCTCGGCGCGACCTCCGTTGCGCCCCGCGGTGCGCGATCCGAGGAACGAGTGCACGACGGCGGCGCCGAGGTCGTCGGGCTCGGGATTGACGACGCGGCCGTCCACCCGCCGAGCCATCGAATCGACGAAGCGCGCGAGCCCGGCATCCTCGCCGAGGCGGAAGAAGGTGGTCTGCGCGCCGAGGCGCATCGATGCATCCAGCTCGCGGACGGTGCGTGCGATCGTGAGGGGGTGCGGCGGGTAGTCGAAGAAGAGCTCCGCGTTGCTTTCGAGATGCGCCGTCGGCTCGCCATCCGTCACGATCAGCAGCACCGGCTGGGCGTTGGGGTGCTTGCGGAAGTGACGGTTCGCCAGGAGCAGGCCGTGGTGCAGGTTGGTGCCCATCTCGCGACGCGGCTCGAGCGAGGTGAGCTCCTCGATGTCCATCACCTGCGCCGCGCGCCCGAACTCGATCAGCTGCAGCGAGTCACCCCGGAACCGGGATCGGATCAGCGTGTGCAGAGCGAGAGCGGTGCGCTTCATCGGCACCCAGCGGCCGTCCATCGCCATGGAGAAGGAGGTGTCGACGAGGAGGGCGATCGCCGCCTGGGTGCGATCCTCCGTCTCCGCCACCTCGATGTCCTCGACCGCGAGGAGGCGCCCGCCGTGCTCGCCGACGCGTCGCTGCACGCCGTTGAGCACCGTGCGAGGGATGTCCCACGACTCGGTGTCGCCGAACTCCCACGGCCGTGTGGCGCCCGACGCGTCACCGAGCGCTCCCGCGGCGCGCGTCTCGCGCTGTCCTTGGCGGCCCGATCGCCGCGTGGCGACGTCGCGGAGGAGCGACTTCCCGAGCTGTCGCATCGCCTTAGGTGTGAGCGCGAGCCGCCCCGAGGAGTCTCGGCGCAGGGTGCCGCCATCGCGCAGTGCGCGCTCGAGCTCCTTGAGCGCACGAGCGTCGACCCCGGCGTCGTCGCCGAGCTGGCGGGCGAGCGCATCGATGTCGACGTCGTCCATGCGCGCGCCGTCATACGACTGCGAGAGCTGCTCGGCCAGATCGTCCAATTCGGCGAGATCCTGCAGGATGCCCGTGCCATCCCCGAGCCCCACTCCCTGCTCGCCGCTGAAGCTCTCCCCGCCGCTCCAGTCCTCGCCCGGTCGCAGCTGCTGCAGATTCGCGTCGAGCTGGGCGAGCGACTGCATCAGCTCATTCGAGCCGAATGCCTCGGCGGACAGCTTCATCAGCTCGGCGCGCTGCTCCGGCGTCATGGAATTGAGCATCCGCTGCGCGGCGGCCGAGCGGGCGGCAAGGGAATCCAGCAGCTCGTCGAGATTCTGCGGGTTCTCGGGGAACGCATCCCCGTGCTTCGCCATGAACGCATCGAAATCCTCGGCTGTGTCCTCGCCCCGCTGGCGCTTCGCGAGAAGCTCGTTGAGATCCGACAGCATCTCGGCGACGGCCGCCCGGTCGGCATCAGTCGCATTCTCGAGCGCCTGCTTCATCCCCGCGAAGCGGCTGTCGAGCATCTCCCGTCCGAGGAGATCCTTGATGCGCTCATAGTCGGCGCGGGCATCGGATGACTGCCATCGGTAGTCGCCGAGCTCGGTCACGGCAGCGGAGGTCGACGACGGGAGGGCGTCGAGCCGCATCTCGGCGAAAGCGCGGTCGGAATCGTCGAGCTCGACGTCGCGGGCCAGCTGCTTGCGCTCGGCGAGCACCGCCCGGTCGAGGAGTTCTCTCACCTCGCGGAGCGTGCCGTCGAGCTTCGTGCCGCGCAGCAGCTGCTGGCGTCGACGCGCGACGCGGGCCGCGAGGTCGTCGAGGCCCTTTCGGTCGCGGCCACCGCGTCGGAGGAACTCGCGCATGGCCCGCTCGGGTGAGCGCCCGGCCATCACCTCGTCGCCGATGGCATCGAGCGCCTCCGCGATGTCGACAGGAGGCGCGAGCGGATCACCGCCGTCGTAGCGGCGGAATCTCGTGCGATCGCCGTCGCCCGGCGGGCGGCGGGCGGGCCGCTCAGCCATAGACCGTCTCGCCTCCGTCGGTGTCCTTGCCGACCCGACGAGCGAGATACAGCCCTTCGAGGGCGAGCTCCATCGCGCCGGCGCGCTGTCCTTCTGTGGTGGCGCCCAGGCGAGCGGCGATGTCGTCGTAGAGCTCGGACTCGCCGAGGCGGGGCAGCCCTTCCAGCATGTCGTGTGCGGACATCTGCACGCCGGTGGTCACCATGGCGCCGCTCTCGATGGCCTCGACGAGGAGGGAGAAGTCGACCCCGCGCAGGTGACTGCGCACCGCTTCGGCGGTCGCCGTGCGCAGGAGGTGCTCGAGCACCTCCGCCTCGCGCCCCTCCTCGCCGCTCTCGAACTCGATCTTGCCGCCGAGCACCTCGACGGCGGTCTGCAGGTCGACGACCCGTGCGACCGCTTCCTGCTCGCCGCGCACCGCGGCCCGATGGAGTGCGGAGGCCGCGATCGTCTCCGCTCCCGCGATGGCGAAGCGAGCGCTCACGCCGCTGCGCTGGTCGACGGATGAGGACTGCCGGAGGGCACGGGTGAAGCGGGCGAGGATCTCGATCAGGTGATCGGGGACGTCCGCTACCAGCTCGGCCTCTTGACGGATCACCGCCACCTCGGCCTCGAGCTCGGTCGGATAGTGAGTGCGGATCTCCGCGCCGAAGCGGTCCTTGAGCGGCGTGATGATCCTGCCCCGGTTGGTGTAGTCCTCAGGATTGGCGCTGGCCACGACGAGCAGATCCAGGGGCAGCCGCAGGACGTAGCCGCGGATCTGGATGTCGCGCTCCTCCATGACGTTGAGCATCGCGACCTGGATCCGCTCGGCGAGGTCGGGGAGCTCGTTGATCGCGACGATCCCGCGGTGACTGCGGGGGATGAGGCCGAAGTGGATGGTCTCGGGATCGCCGAGCGAACGGCCCTCCGCCACCCGCATCGGGTCGACGTCGCCGATCAGGTCGGCGACCGAGGTGTCGGGGGTGGCCAGCTTCTCGGCGTAGCGCTCATCGCGGTGGCGCCAGGCGATCGGAAGGTCGTCTCCCAGCTCGGCCGCCCGCCGGCGCGACGCGTGGATGATCGGCTCGTACGGGTGCTCGCCGAGCTCCGATCCCGCGATGACCGGTGTCCACTCGTCCATGAGGCCGACGAGCGTCCGCAGCAGCCGGGTCTTGCCCTGACCGCGCTCGCCGAGCAGGACGATGTCATGACCGGCGATCAGCGCGCGCTCGAGCTGGGGGATGACGGTCCGCTCGAATCCGTGCAGTCCCGGCCACGGATTCTCGCCCGCCCGGAGATGGGCCAGCAGATTGTCGCGGATCTCTGCTCTGAGCGTCTTCTGGACGTGGCCGGAGGCGCGCAGCTCTCCGACGGTAGTGAGGGAGGGGGCCGTGCTCGCGGCGATGTCGGGGGAAGTGGGGGCGGGTGAGGCCTGCGTCATCGGCTCAGGTTAAGCCTCGCTGTGAGGCTCGATGTCGTCGAGCGCAAACTCCCATCGAACTGCCCAGTTCTGCCGCTTCTCGAGCGGAGAATGCGGCAGAAGTGGGCAGTTCGCGGTCGACCGCGCACCGCAGAGGGGGCGAGCGCCACAAGAGTCGGGAATGGATCGAGCGGCGGATCGGCTTCCCACAGCGCTGTGTCGACATCGCCTACAGCTCACATGTCGTTGATCGTGTGTACAGAACCGGCTTCATCCGGCTTCCAAGCTCACCTGAGACTGTTTTATGTACACATTCACGCTATGGTCGGCAGGTGGCCGGTGTCGTCAAAGCAAGTGATCGCGTCTATGACACGATCCGCGAGGACATCCTGAGCGGTCGACTCCCATCGGGTACGCCTCTCAGCGAGGTGGAGCTGGCCGACCGACTCGGGGTTTCCCGCACCCCCCTGAGAGCCGCACTGTCGAAGCTCGCAGCTGAAGGCCTCGTCGACACGAGCCAGGGGCGGACGGGTGTGGTGCCCGAGGTCTCGGCCGCCAGCGTCGCCGAGCTCTTCGAGCTCCGGGAGGCCCTCGAGGTGCATGCGGCTCGCCTCGCTGCGCGACGCGGAGATCCGGCGGTCTTCAGCACGCTCGCCAGCGAGTTCGCCGATGCTCGCCGGGTGCTGCGCGACAAGGGCCGCAGCGACTACTACGACGTCGTCAGCCGATTCGACGAGGCGCTCGACGTGGCGATCGACAATCGATCTCTGCGCGCCGCGCTCGACACCTCTCGCCTGCACCTCGTCCGGGCCAGACGCCTGGCCAGCGACAATCCCGAGCGCCTCCTCCAGGCGGCCGTCGAGCACGGCGCGATCTGCCGGGCGATCGCCGCCGGCGACGAGGCGCTCGCCACCTCGGCGACGATCGTGCATCTGCGCGCCTCGCTCGCCACCATCCTCTCGACATTGCAGCTACGCGCCGACAGACAGGGCATCGCATGAAGACGCACACCGTTCGCACCCACCGCAGCGACGAGAACCTCTCCCGGGAGGGTCAGCTCGCCTGGAAGATCGCGGAGGTCGCCGTCGATCCTGTGGCCGTCTCCGACGAGGTGACAGAGATGGTCATCAACCGGATCATCGACAACGCGGCGGTCGCGATGGCCTCGATCACCCGCGGGCCGGGGATCGCCGCGCGCTCTCAGGCACTGGATCACCCCTACTCGCCCGGGGCCTCCGTCTTCGGGGTGACCGGCGGCTACAGCCCCGAGTGGGCGGCCTGGGCGAACGGCGTCGCCGTGCGCGAGCTCGACTACCACGACACCTTCCTCGCCGCGGAGTACTCGCACCCGGGCGACAACATCCCGCCGATCCTGGCCGTCGCGCAGCACGTCGGCTGCACCGGCTCCGACCTGCTCCGCGGGATCGCGACCGGATACGAGATCCAGATCGACCTGGTGAAGGCGATCAGCCTGCACGCGCACAAGATCGACCATGTCGCCCACCTCGGGCCCAGCGCGGCCGCGGGCATCGGCACCATGCTCGGCCTCGATGCGGCCACGATCTTCCAGGCCGTCGGACAGGCGCTGCACACCACGACGGCGACCCGGCAGTCGCGCAAGGGCGAGATCTCGACCTGGAAGGCCCACGCTCCCGCGTTCGCGGGGAAGATGGCCGTCGAGGCGGTCGACCGGGCGATCCGCGGCCAGACCAGCCCCACCCCGATCTACGAGGGCGAGGACGGTGTGATCGCCTGGCTGCTCGACGGACCGAACGCGAGCTACGAGGTCACTCTCCCTGACGCGGGCGAGCCGAAGCGCGCGATCCTCGATTCCTATACGAAGGAGCATTCGGCCGAATACCAGGCGCAGGCCTGGATCGACCTCGCGCGCAAGCTGCACAACGAGCACCCCGAGCTGGCCGATCCGGCAGCCGTCGACTCGGCTGTCCTGCACACCAGCCATCACACCCACTACGTCATCGGGTCGGGGGCGAACGATCCGCAGAAGTACGACCCGACCGCCAGTCGCGAGACGCTCGACCACTCGATCCCGTACATCTTCACGGTCGCACTGCAGGACGGCAGCTGGGACCACGAGGCCTCCTATGCGCCCGAGAGGGCCGGCCGCGCCGACACCGTCGAGCTCTGGAACAAGGTGACCACCGTGGAGGACGCCGAGTGGACCCGCCGCTACCACTCCAACGATCCTGCCGAGAAGGCATTCGGCGGTCGGGTGGAGATCCTGCTCGCCGACGGCACGACCATCGTCGATGAGATCGCCGTCGCCGACGCGCACCCGCTCGGTGCCCGACCGTTCGCCCGCGCCGACTACATCCGCAAGTTCCGCACCCTCGCCGAGGGCGTGGTGGAGGAGGCTGAGGTCGAGCGCTTCCTCGGCCTCGTCCAGCGTCTGCCCGAGCTGAGCGTCGACGAGGTGCGTCAGCTCAACGTGGTCGCGAGAGCCGGGCTGCTCGAGACGCTGGCCACTCCGACGGGCCTGTTTTCCACGAAAGGACAGCTCTGATGCTGTACTCCACCATCCCCGCGCATGAGAAGCGTGCGGCGTTCCGCGCCGCCCTGAACTCGGGAACCATCCAGAGGATGCCCGGGGCATTCAATCCCCTCTCTGCGCGGCTGATCGAGGAGAAGGGCTTCGAGGGCGTCTACATCTCCGGCGCCGTCATCGCCGCCGACCTCGGCTTCCCGGACATCGGGCTCACCACGCTCAGCGAGGTGGCGGGCCGCGGGGCGCAGATCGCCCGGATGACGAACCTTCCGACGCTGATCGACGCCGACACGGGGTTCGGCGAGCCGATGAACGTCGCGCGCACCGTGCAGACCCTCGAGGATGCGGGGATCTCCGGCCTGCACATCGAGGACCAGGTCAACCCGAAGCGCTGCGGTCATCTCGACGGCAAGGCGGTGGTCGACGCTGACACCGCCGTCAAGCGGATCCGCGCGGCCGCCGATGCACGTCGCGACCCCAACCTGCTGATCATGGCCCGCACGGACATCCGCGGAGTCGACGGCCTCGATGCCGCGATCGACCGCGCGAAGCAGCTCGTCGATGCGGGCGCCGACGCTCTCTTCCCCGAGGCGATGGCCGACCTCTGCGAGTTCGAGGCCATCCGCGCCGCCGTGGACGTGCCGATCCTCGCCAACATGACCGAGTTCGGCAAGAGCGAGCTCTTCTCGGTCTCCCAGTTGGAATCCGTCGGCGTGAACCTGGTCATCTTCCCGGTCTCGCTGCTGCGCATCGCCATGGGAGCCGCCGAGCGCGGACTCGACGCGCTCGTCGAGGAGGGATCTCTGCAGTCGCAGGTCAGCACCATGCAGACTCGCGCCCGTCTCTACGAGCTGCTCGACTACTCCGCGTACAACACCTTCGACACGTCGATCTTCGACTTCGCCGTGCCCGAAGCGCGCTGAGCGCGCCGCCCACTCACTGCCCGCTGATCCGACCACCCATCACGAAGGAGTGACCATGAGCACAGACACCACTGCTCCCGCCCAGGAGATCCGCAAGGGGCTGGCTGGCGTCGTCGTCGACTACACCGCCGTCTCGAAGGTCAATCCCGAGACCAACTCGCTGCTCTACCGGGGGTATCCGGTTCAGGAGCTCGCCGCGAACTGCACCTTCGAAGAGGTCGCCTATCTGCTCTGGCACGGCGAGCTGCCCGACGAGCAGCAGCTGGCGGAGTTCGAGACCCGCGAGCGGTCGCTCCGCCGCCTCGACGAGCGCGTGAAGCGCGTCATCGACGAGCTCCCGCTCACCGCGCATCCGATGGACGTGGTGCGCACCGCGGTAAGTGTCATCGGCGCGAGCGATCCCGATGCCGCGGACGCGTCGCCCGCGTCGAATCTCGACAAGTCGATCCGGCTGTTCGCGCAGCTGCCGTCGATCGTCGCCTACGACCAGCGTCGCCGTCGCGGCCAGCACCTCGTGGAGCCGCGTGACGATCTCGGCTACTCGGCCAACTTCCTCTTCATGACCTTCGACGAGCTGCCCAGCGAGGTCGTGGTGGAGGCGTTCGACGTCTCCATGACGCTCTACGCGGAGCACTCGTTCAATGCGAGCACCTTCACCGCCCGTGTGATCACCTCGACGATGTCGGATCTCTACTCCGCGGTCGTCGGCGGGATCGGTGCGCTCAAGGGCGCCCTGCACGGCGGAGCGAACGAGGCGGTCATGCACATCTTCGACGAGATCGGCACGGCCGATAAGGCCGAGGCCTGGCTCGAGCAGGCGCTGTCCGAGAAGCGCAAGATCATGGGCTTCGGGCACCGCGTATACAAGAACGGCGACTCCCGCGTTCCCACCATGAAGGCCTCGCTCGACATCCTGGTCGAGCACTTCGACCGGCCCGACCTGCTGGCTCTGTACACCGCGCTCGACGACGCGATGCAGTCGCGCAAGGCCATCCAGCCGAACCTGGACTATCCCAGCGGTCCGGCGTACCACCTCATCGGCTACGACACTGAGATGTTCACGCCGCTCTTCGTGGCGGCACGGGTGACCGGATGGACGGCGCACATCATGGAGCAGGCAGCGTCGAATGCGCTCATCCGCCCCCTCTCCGCCTACAACGGTGTGGAGGAGCGGCACATCGGCTGAGCGCGTCCCGTCGTCGATGCGCCGACCGCACCTGGCCGGCGCCTCGTCACGGCAGCAGGATCACCTTGCCGTTGAGCGTCCGCGATTCCGCCAGGGCGAAGGCGGCGGCGGCGTCCTCCAGTGCGAAGCGGGCGGCGACGTTCGAGGTGATCGTCCCGTCGGCCAGCAGGGCGAAGACGTGCCCGAGATCCTCCTCGAGGCGGCGACGGAAGCGGGCCGGACGTGCTCTGTGCCCGGACCAGAGGTCGTAGAACGTCGCCCGCTTGCCATTGGGCAGAGCGCTCCAGAGAAGCGCCTGGCCGATCGCCTTCAGGAACGGCGGCCAGAGGCTGCCGGTGCCGCTCACCGCGGTGATGATCGCGTAGGAGACCATCGCGCCACCGGGAGCGAGGAGCCTCCAGCTCGCTCTCGTGGTCGCTCCGCCGATGTTGTCGAACACCGCGTCCACTCCACGAGGGGCCAGAGCGCGCACCCGCCGAGCCAGATCGGGGTCGTTGTAGTCCACGGGTTCGACGCCGACCGCGCGAAGTGCGTCATGGTGTCGAGGAGACGCGGCGCCGATCACTCGGATGCCGTGGTGCTGCGCGAGCTGGATGAGGATCCCGCCCACACCTCCGTTGGCGCCGAAGACCAGCACCGTCCCACCCTGCGGGACCCGTGCGGCACGGTGCAGCATCTGCCATGCGGTGACCCCGTTGACGACGACAGTCTCCGCATCCTCCGCCTCGATGCCGTCCGGGACGACCACGCTGTCGCGGGACTGCACGAGAGCGTGCCCGGTCCAGGCTCCCGTCTTCGTCATCGCCGCGATCCGTGCGCCGATGAGGTGGCTGTCTGCGGGCGAACCTGCGGCGAGCACTCTGCCCACCAGGTCGTAGCCCGGCACGAACGGGAACGCGGGCTGCCCGAAGTAGCGGCCTCGCCGCATGGCCTGCTCGGCATAGGAGATGCCGGTCACCTCCACGGCGACCAGCAGCTGGCCCTCTGCTGGGTCACGGACGGGCACGACTCGCACCTCGACGCCGGTGGGTTCGACCAGGCCGGGCAGGACGACCTCGGTCGTGGTCCGGGGAATGAGGATCGTCTGCATGGGAACTCCTGGTGTGAGAGAGCGAGGGAACGAGAGTGAATGGCACTCGTTATGTGAATGGGTATCACAGTATGGTTACCCTGCTACGGTGTCAATACCAGTCGCAAACGAAGGGCCCCCGTGACCACCGCGATCGAGAAGCCGACACGTCGGGAGCAGAGGCGCATCCAGACCCTGCAGGAGATCAAGGCTCTTGCGATGGAGCAGGTCGCCGCCGGGGGACCGGATGCAGTGTCGCTGAGCGGCATCGTGCGCTCCATGTCGATGTCCCCGGCTGCTGTGTACCGATACTTCGACAGCAGGGACGCCCTGCTCGGCGACCTTGTCGTCGATGCCTACGACGAGTTCGCTGACTTCATCGCGCAATCGAGCAGTGACGACGTGGTCCCAGAGGAGCGCTTAGCTGCAGTCCTCCACGCCGTCCGGATCTGGGCGCTCGACCATCCCAACGCATACCGTCTGATCTTCCAGACGAGCGTCGGCTCCGGGAACGAGGTCGCGCCGGAACGGACTCGATCGGCCTCGACGCGCAGCATGTCGACGATCGTCGCTGTGCTTGCCGCGGCGGGCTCGCGCTCCTCGGCGGCGAAGCCGTCGGACCAGGTGCCCGCCGAGGTGTCGGACGAGGTGCCGCAATCGCCGTTCGTCGACGCAGTGGCCGGGTGGGCGAAGCGTTCGGGCCTGGATGCCTACGGTCCCGCCGTCCTTGCGCTGGGCATGACGACCTGGACGCGCCTGCACGGAGTCATCAGCCTGGAGCTGGGCGGGCACCTCGGCGCTACGGGACTCGATCCATCGGCGCTCTACGACGCCGAAGTCGCCGATATCGGACGAGCTGCCGGTCGCATCGCGACCTGAGGCCGCGCGGAACAGGTGAGCGGGATCCCGACCGCGGGCGGCCGGGATCCCCAGGAGTTGTCAGCAGCAGATGCAGCCGTCGGCGCAAGCCGTCGTGCAGCAGCTGGTGTCACAGCATTCCGTCATGATCGCCTCCTCTCCGTCCGTTGTCATCGGGCGGTCTTCAGTCGCAGCAGCCCGCGACGGTGCAGGAGCCGTCGAGACACGGGGTGCCCTCGTCGACGGCCAACACAACGTGCATCAGGGATGTGAGCGCAGAGGTCAGATGCGCATCCGCGATCTCGTAGCGCGTGCGCCTCCCCTCGGGAACGGCGACGACGAGTCCGCATCCGCGAAGGCAGCTGAGGTGATTGGACACGTTGGGACGTGTCATCTCGAGCTCCGTCGCCAGCTCGCCCGGATATCCGGGGGCGTCGAGCAGGCTCATCAGGATCCGCGATCGATTGGGGTCCGCCATCGCCCGACCGAGGCGGGTCATCACGTCCAGTCGGGAAGCAATGGTCAGCATGCGCTGACTATACAGCGGTTGCTGACCAATGGCGGCTCAGGAGGGCTCGCTGCTCAGTCGCCGGTGTAACGCTGTCTTTGCTGCTTGATGGCTGACCGTGCCTTCTTCGCCGCCAGCTGGCGGCGCGCGGAGCCGAGCGTGGGTCGTGTCGAACGGCGAACGGCAGAAGGCGGCGCGAGGGCATCCCTGAGCAGCGCGCGGAGGCGTGCCAGCGCCAGTTCGCGATTGCGCAGCTGGGACCGCTGTTCGGCCGCCGTCACGGTGACCGCTCCCGCGACGAGGCGGCCGTGGAGTCGGGCGAGAAGCATCTCTCTCTGGTCATCGTGGAGCACCGCCGACTCGGGGATGCTCCAGGTCAACTGGACGCGACTGTCGGACGTGTTGACGTGCTGCCCACCCGGCCCAGATGAGCGAGAGAACTTCCACCGGAGTTCTGCGCGCGGAATGACGAGGTGCGGTGATACCTCGAGATCCATGCAGCAACGATCGCACGAGGCGCCGGCCCGCTACCTTCCCCGTTAACGAAAAAGAGCCCCGATCCCAGTAGAAGCCTGGAATCGGGACAGTGGCTCCGACGGGCGTCGATCCCGTGACCTCACGATTTTCAGTCGTGCGCTCTACCAACTGAGCTACAGAGCCGTACGGCTCCGGGCTTGCGCTCGGAGCCGTGGCGAGGCGACTCTCGCCGCATCTCTGCGACCCTGACGGGACTTGAACCCGCGACCTCCGCCGTGACAGGGCGGCACGCTAACCAACTGCGCTACAGGGCCTTACTTGTGGAGATTCCAACTTAGGGCGTTCGTGACCCCAACGGGATTCGAACCCGTGTTATCGCCGTGAAAGGGCGACGTCCTAGGCCACTAAACGATGGGGCCGAAATCCATGCTGGACTCTCCGACGGACAAGCATAGGGCACGTTCGCCGCTCCTCCAATCCGAGAGCTCCCGCGCGCGTCGGATGGCGCGGGAGCTGAAGGCGCGCTCGGCGCCCCGTCGCCCCCAATTCTGGGCAACACTCAGTTCTTCCTCCCGGTGTACGGGATATAGCGAGTTACCCTCGTCAAGCCGATAGATGCGTGGGGCGGGGGTGATCGGCGTGACTTCTGTGCGACCGACACAGCCTGTGCGCGACGCACGCCGAAAGGCGATGCACCGTGCGTCCGGCATCAGCCGCCGCCGCGCGCAGTCGGCCGGCCAGCGAGCGATAGCGCTGCTGATCGCCATCATGGCCGTCTTCACCGTCACGAGCGCTCCGGCCTGGGCCGTCGACTATCCCACCTGGGATGACGTGCAGAAGGCGAAGGGCAACGAGCAGACCAAGGCCGCCGAGGTCGCCAAGATCCAGGGCCTCATCGTCACCTCGCAGCAGGAGGCGGCCGCCGCGCAGGCGATCGCCGACCAGCGCGGAGCCGAGTACCAGGTCGCGCAGGACGCCTTCGACGCCGCGGACACCCGCGCCACCAACCTGCAGGCGCAGGCCGATGCCAGCGCCGCCGCGGCCACCGCCGCGAGCGCCCGCGCGGGACTGCTCGCCGCGCAGCTCTACCGCTCCGGCGGCAGCAACATGAGCGCCAACCTCTTCCTCGACAGCGAGGGCGACGCCGACCAGTTCCTCTCGAACCTCGGTCGCGCCAGTCAGCTCGCCGAGATCAACGGCGGCGTCTACGACAACGCCAAGACCGCGCAGAACACCGCTCAGGCGCAGACAGATCAGGCCCAGGTCGCCCGGGCGGAGCGCGAGAAGCTCCGTGGCGAGGCCGAAGCCAAGATGGCCGCGGCCGTCGCCGCCAGCCAGGCCGCCGCAGCGAAGCTCGCGGAGCAGGAGTCCCTGCAGGAGACGCTCAACGCTCAGCTCGCCGCCCTCGAGGACATCACCGCCACCACGACAACGCAGTACGAGGCGGGAGTCGCCGAGCGCAAGCGCCTCGCGGAGGAGGCTGCCGCCCGCGAGCGAGCAGCAGCTGCCGCACGTGCCGCAGCGGCTGCAGCAGCGGCCTCCAGCGGCGGCGGCGGAGGCGGAAGCGCTTCGGCCAGCGGCTGGGTCGAACCCGCCTACGGACGCATCACCGACGTCTTCGGCCCCCGCCCTGGCCAGCCCGCGGGCGCCAACCTGTACCACCGCGGCACCGACATCGGCGCCTCCTGCGGCTCCAACATCTATGCGGCCAACAGCGGAACCGTCGTCTACGCGGGCCCGAACGGCACCTACGGCAACTGGGTCCAGATCAACCACGGCGGCGGCGTCAACACCGGCTACGCACACATCCGCAACGGCGGCATCCTGGTGAACGTCGGCGACTACGTCGAGGCGGGCGAGGTCATCGCCTACGTCGGAACCACGGGCGCATCGACCGGCTGCCACCTGCACTTCGAGGTCCGGATCAACGGATCCGCGATCGACGCTCAGCCGTTCATGCGCGACCGCGGAGTCACCCTTGGCTGACGACACCCAGACCAGGCGCGAGCCCGCAGCCAGCACGAAGCCGATCCTGTTCGCGCGCCCGCAGATCGCCGTCAGCGCCATCGCGATCGGAGCGCTCGCCGCCGGCCTCGGCGTGACGGCGGCGCAGGCCGCCCCGAACTATCCCAGCTGGGATGACATCGAGGACGCCAAGCAGGACGAGGCGTCGAAGCAGCAGGAGATCGCCGGACTGGAAGGCCTGCTGGACGGCCTCGAGGCGACCGCCGCTGAAGCGGGCAAGCAGCAGCAGATCGCCGCAGAGAAGTACGCCACCGCCAAGGCAGCGCTCGACGCCGCCGTCAGCACTGAGGCGACCCTGTCAACTCAGGCCTCCGACGCCACCGAGAAGGCGAAGGTGTCGCGGATGCGGGCCGGCCTACTCGCCGCGCATCTGGCGCGAACCGCGGGACCGTCGCTCGGCCTCAACGTCGCCTTCACCAGTGACGAGGCCGACAACCTGCTTTATCAGCTCGGCACCATCGGCAAGCTCTCGGAGCAGTCGCAGGAGATCTACGACACCGCCGTCGCCGACGAGAAGGCCGCGAGCTCGCTCGGGGAGCAGGCCGCGGTCGCCGCCACCGAGCGCACCCGCCTCGCCGACGAGGCCCAGACCGCGCTCAGCGATGCGGAATCGACGGCCGAGTCTGCGCGCGCCGCGCTCGCCGAGCAGCAATCGAAGCAGACCGAGCTGCTGGCCCAGCTGGCCTCGCTCAAGGACACCACCGCCGAGCTCGAATCCGAGTATCAGGCGGGTCAGGCCGCACAGCGCGCCGCGGCAGCGGCGAAGGCGGCCGCCGCCGCAGCCGCGGCCAAGGCAGCCAGCGCGCCCGCCCCGACAGGCGGATCCTCCTCCGGCGGCAGCTCGAGCGGCAGCTCCGGCGGTTCGACGTCTGGAGGTTCGCCCTCCGGCGGTTCGTCATCTGGGGGCTCGTCCTCGGGCGGATCGTCCTCCGGCGGCTCATCCGGTGGATCCGGCAGCGTCGGCGCTCCGTCGTCTTCGGCAGTCGGCACCGCGATCTCGTTCGCACGGGCGCAGATCGGCGAACCCTACGTCTTCGCCGGCGCCGGACCCAGCAGCTGGGACTGCTCGGGCCTGACGATGCAGGCGTATTCGGCCGCCGGCATCTACATCGGCGGCCACTCCTCGAACGCTCAGTACAACTACGCCCGCAACACCGGCCGGCTCGTGCCATACGCGGACCGCCAGGCGGGCGACCTGATCTTCTGGCAGGACGGCGGCGACGTCTACCACGTGGCCATCTACACCGGCGGCGGCATGATGATCGAGGCTCCCTACGAGGGCCTCAACGTGCGCGAGCGCGGCATGTGGGGCAGCGCCGACGTCATGCCCTACGTCGCGCGCCCATCCGCCTAGGCCCCGTCTAGGTCCCGAAACCACGAATTGCCGCCTTCGGCTCTCAGGACGGGTGTCTGAGAGCCGAAAGCGGCAATTCGGGGAAACCGGCGGTGAGGGCTAGTGGCCCTGCTCCTGCAGGCGGACCTTGGCCTCTTCGATCATCGCGGCGGCCGCCTCGGCGCCCTCCCACTCCTCCACGTTGACGAACTTGCCGGGCTCGAGGTCCTTGTAGCGGCGGAAGAAGTGCTCGATCTCGTTCTTCGTCTGCTGGGGGACGTCGGCGATGTCCTGGATGTGCGACCAGCGCGGGTCCTTGAACGGCACGACGACGACCTTGGCGTCGGATCCGGCCTCGTCGCTCATGTTGAGCACGCCGACCGGACGCACCTTGACACCGACGCCCGGGAACACGGGGTACTCGAGGAGCACGAGCGCGTCGAGCGGATCGCCGTCGAGGCCGAGGGTGTCCTCGAAGTAGCCGTAGTCCACCGGATAGACGAACGAGGTGAACAGGACGCGATCCAGGTACACCCGGCCGGTCTCGTGGTCGACCTCGTACTTGTTGCGGCTCCCCTTGGGGATCTCGACGACGACGTCGTACTCGGCCATTGCGACTCCTCGGTGCTTTCGGTGCCGGTCAGCGGTCGTGACGACCGGCGATGCTCACGGTCCGCCGGCGTCGGATGCCGCGCGGGATCGGCCCTCAGGCCGACCCAATAACGTTAGTGGATGCCCTCCCGACCCCGATTGACTCCCGCGATGGCGGACGTCCGTCGAGCGGTTCGCGAGTCGATCGTCGGCCGAGCGGAGGAGGGCGATCTGCTCCTGGTCGGCCTGAGCGGCGGGCCGGACTCCGTCGCGTTGGCCGCGGCCGCCGCGTTCGAGCTTCCGCGGGCCGGGATGCGGGCCGGGGCCGTCGTCGTCGACCACGGCCTCCAGCCCGGTTCGGACCGCATCGCCGACGCGGCAGCCGACCTTGCACGGCGTCTCGGGCTCGAGCCGGTGGTCGTGCATCGTGTGGACGTCGGCGGGTCCGGGGGACCGGAGGCCGCGGCGCGCGCCGCTCGGCATGCGGCATTCGATGACGCTCTCGACCGAACCGGAGCGCGCTTCGTGCTGCTGGCGCACACCTTGGACGATCAGGCGGAGACGGTGCTTCTCGGCCTCGCCCGCGGATCGGGGCCGGATTCCCTTTCCGGCATGGACGCCGTCAGCGGCCGTCGGCTGAGACCGCTGCTCGCCGTCCGGCGGGCGACGACCCATGCCTACTGCGCGGATGCCGGCATCGACGCCTGGGCGGATCCGCACAACGACGACGAGCAGTATCGGCGGGTCCGAGTGCGGGCCACGGTGCTGCCTGCGTTGGAGGACGCGCTCGGTCCGGGCATCGCCGAGGCGCTCGCCCGCACCGCCGACCAGCTGCGCGAGGATTCCGAAGCCCTCGACCAGATGGCGCTCGAATGGGCCGAGGAGATCGCCGAGCACGCGGAGGCGGGCATCGCGCTGTCCGTGTCGGCGCTCGCCGCACAGCCGGCCGCGCTGCGCCACCGGCTGATCCGGCTCGCCGTGCACAGCGAGTTCGGCGTCACCCTTTCGCGATCCCAGACCCTCGCCGTCGCCCGCCTCATCACCCACTGGCACGGCCAGAATGGGGTCGATCTGCCCGGCGCTAGGGTGGAACGCAGCGACGGCCAGCTGGTGTTCTCGGCCACCGCCTAGAGCTCTCCGGCTCGGTCCGTGCCTGCGATCGCGCCACCGTCGACCTCGATCGCATCCGACTCCCGCGTCCGAAACCGGCTGCCGTGCCGGCTCGAACAGCCCTCCCGTAAGGAACCGTCCATGCAGCCCTGCGACGTTGCCGCCGACCTGTCCGAGATCCTGCTCACCGAGGATCAGATCTCCGCGCGGATCGCCGAGATGTGCCGGGAGATCGAGCGCGACTACGCCGGGGAGGAGCTGCTCCTGGTCGGCGTGCTGAAGGGCGCCGTCATGGTGATGGCCGATCTCGCGCGCGAGCTCACCCTGCCGATCACGATGGACTGGATGGCCGTGAGCTCCTACGGCTCGAGCACGCAGTCCTCGGGCGTGGTCCGCATCCTCAAGGACCTCGACACCGCGCTCGAAGGGCGCAAGGTGCTCATCGTCGAGGACATCATCGACTCGGGCTTGACCCTCTCCTGGTTGCTGGAGAACCTCAAGTCCCGCGGGCCCGCGTCGGTCGAGGTGTGCGCCCTGCTGCGCAAGCCCGAGGCCGCCACGGTCGAGGTCGACGTCCGTTACGTGGGCTTCGAGATCCCCAACGCGTTCGTCGTCGGCTACGGGCTCGACTACGCGGAGAAGTACCGCAACCTGCGCGGCCTCGGGATCCTCGCGCCGCACGTCTACGAGCACTGACCCGCTTCCGCGATTCAGGAGATCCTTATTCCACTCGCGGATATATCGGGACGGAATGAGTCGACTCGTGCTCATTCCGAGCTGATATCCCGAATTCCAGGGATGCAGAAGCGCTGAAATGCGGGCAGTCCCACTCCTGGGGTGATCTTCGAGAGCAGTGCCCACATCTGGGGCCGCCTCCGTTCGCCGACAGGGGAAAACTGAGGTCTCCCCAGGGCAAACATCCGCCCGTCGTCCAGATAGCGCGGGGTACCCTATACCCACCATGGACTTCAAGCGCATCTTCCGCGGCCCGATTCTCTACATCGTCATAGCGGTCATCGTCGTGTGGGTGGGCTCGAGCCTGCTCACCGGAACCGGCTTCCGACAGGTCACCACCGAGAAGGGTCTCGACCTCCTCAGCGGAGGCAACGTCCAGGCGGTGAAGATCGTCGACGGCGAGAATCGCGTCGACATCACGCTGAGTCGGGCCGACCCCGACTTCGGCAAGCAGGTGCAGTTCTATTACGTGACTCCGCGCGGCGAGGACATCGTCTCGGCGGTCGCGGCGTCGAACGCGACCGACGGCTACGACGACGAGGTGCCGCAGCCGAGCGTCTGGCTGAGCCTGCTCGGCTGGCTCATCCCGCTGATCATCCTCGGCGTCTTCTTCTGGTTCATGCTTTCGGGCATGCAGGGCGGCGGCAACCGCGTCATGCAGTTCGGCAAGTCCAAGGCCAAGCTCGTCTCCAAGGAGAGCCCCAAGGTCACGTTCAAGGACGTCGCCGGTGCCGATGAGGCGATCGAGGAGCTCGAGGAGATCAAGGACTTCCTCAAGGAGCCCGCGAAGTTCCAGGCCGTCGGAGCCCGCATCCCGAAGGGCGTGCTGCTGTACGGCCCTCCAGGAACCGGCAAGACCCTGCTCGCTCGCGCCGTCGCCGGCGAGGCCGGCGTTCCCTTCTACTCCATCTCCGGATCGGACTTCGTCGAGATGTTCGTCGGCGTGGGTGCGAGCCGCGTCCGCGACCTCTTCGAGCAGGCAAAGACCAACTCGCCGGCCATCATCTTCGTCGACGAGATCGATGCCGTCGGCCGTCACCGCGGCGCAGGCATGGGCGGCGGGCACGACGAGCGCGAGCAGACCCTCAACCAGCTCCTGGTCGAGATGGACGGCTTCGACGTCAAGACCAACGTCATCCTGATCGCGGCGACCAACCGTCCCGACATCCTCGACCCCGCCCTGCTGCGCCCCGGCCGCTTCGACCGCCAGATCGGCGTCGACGCCCCCGACCTCCAGGGCCGCAAGAAGATCCTGCAGGTGCACTCCAAGGGCAAGCCCATGGCGGCCGGCGTCGATCTCGAGGTCCTCGCGCGGAAGACCCCGGGCTTCACCGGTGCCGACCTGGCCAACGTCCTCAACGAGGCGGCGCTGCTCACCGCGCGCTCCAACGCGCAGCTGATCGACAACCGCGCGCTCGATGAGGCCGTCGACCGCGTGATCGCCGGTCCCCAGCGCCGCACCCGCGTCATGAAGGACTCGGAGAAGATCATCACCGCGTATCACGAGGGCGGGCACGCCCTGGTCGCGTCGGCGATGAACCACACCGACCCGGTCACCAAGATCACGATCCTGCCGCGCGGCCGCGCCCTCGGTTACACGATGGTGCTGCCGATCGAGGATCGCTACTCGGTCACCCGCAACGAGCTGCTCGACCAGCTGGCCTACGCCATGGGCGGCCGCGTCGCGGAGGAGATCATCTTCCACGACCCGACCAGCGGCGCATCCAACGACATCGAGAAGGCCACGGGCACCGCGCGCCGGATGATCACCGAGTTCGGCATGAGCGCCTCCATCGGCTCGGTCAAGCTGGGCGCGTCCTCGGGCGAGATGTTCCTCGGCCGCGACATGGGTCACCAGCGCGACTACTCCGAGGAGCTCGCGCAGAAGGTCGACGAAGAGGTGCGCAACCTCATCGAGGCCGCGCACGACGAGGCGTACAAGGTGATCATCGAGAACCGCGACATCCTCGACGTCCTCGCTACCCGCCTGCTCGAGGAGGAGACGCTCGACCAGACGCAGCTGACCGACATCTTCAAGAACATCAAGCACGCGCCCGAGCGCCCGCAGTGGCTCTCCAGCTCGAAGCGGCCCGTGTCCGACCTGCCTGCCGTGACGATCCCGCGCCCCAAGGCGCCGATCGACTCCAGCGCAGTGGACGGTGGCATCGATTCCGGATCGCCCGAGCCCAAGCGCTCCCGTACCCCGCGGATCAAGCCCCGCCCCGCAACCGCTTAGGTGACGCTCGACGCGATCGGTGGCCATCCGGCCGCCGATCGCGTTCGCGTCTCAGATCTGGACGTCGTGAACGCCGCAGACGAGCAGCTCGTCGCACCTCGCATCTTCGGGGTGCTCAACGTCACCCCCGATTCGTTCAGCGATGGCGGCAGGTACCTCGACGTCGACGCCGCCGTGGCCCATGGGCTCCGGCTGGTCGCCGACGGTGCGGTCATCGTCGATGTCGGAGGCGAATCCACCCGCCCGGGCGCCGAACGGGTGTCAGCGGCAGAGGAGCGCGATCGCGTCCTCCCCGTCATCCGTCTTCTGCGTGCGGAAGGCGTGCGGGTCAGCATCGACACCCTGCGCGCCAGCACTGCAGAGGCATCGGTCGAGGCCGGCGCATCCGTCATCAACGATGTCTCCGGTGGGCTGGCCGACCCTGACATGGCCTCGGTTGCCGCCCGTGCCGGCGCCCTCGGCGTCGACTTCGTCGCCATGCACTGGCGTGGCCACAGCACTGAGATGGACCGGCTCGCCACTTACGCGGATGTGGTGCTCGACGTCCGGCGCGAGCTCGGCACCCGAGTGGACGACCTGATCGCACACGGCGTGCCCGCCGAGCGGATCATCCTCGATCCCGGCCTCGGTTTCGCCAAGACCGCCGAGCACAACTGGCAGCTGCTCGGGCGCCTCGCCGAGCTGCAGTCGCTCGGCTTCCGAATGCTCGTCGGAGCCTCGCGCAAGCGCTTCCTCGGCGCCGTCGTCGGAGCCGACGTGCCCGTGGAGGACCGTGATCTGCCGACCGCTGTGATCAGCGCCTTGAGCGCGCAGGCCGGCGCATGGGGGGTTCGCGTGCACGACGTCCGGTCGACTCGGGTCGCGCTCGACGTCGCCGCCGCCTGGCGCAGTGGTTCAGTGCGCCGAGATGGGCCGCAGGTCGACGGCGCGGACCTCAGCGAATCGGAGATCGGCGCGACTCGGATCGGCTCCGACGAGGATCGGGAGAGCCTCGGTAGCCTGAACGACGTGAGCCGGGGAGAACCGCGATGAGACGCACCGGCATCGCGGCGCCCGTGGGACTCCTGGTCGTCGGCGTCGCCGCGGGCTGGCTCCTTCAGCTCGCGCTCGCAGCGCGCGGCTTCGCCGTCATCGTCCCGCCGCTGTCCCTCGCCATCGCACTCGCCGGGATCGCCGCGATCGTGGTGGCATTCGGCTGGCCGATCCGCCAGGCCGTCCGCGGAACTGCCAAGCGCGAGGTCAATCCCTTCCAGGCCATGCGCGTCGTCACGCTCGCGAAGGCGTCCATCCTGGCGGGCGCCCTGATCGGCGGCGCGGGGATCGGGCTGCTGCTGTTCCTCGTCACCCGCCCGGTGGTCTCGTCGAGCTACACCCTGGTCGCCGGTCTGCTCGTCATCGCGGCATCCGCGGCGCTGCTCATCTGCGGCTATCTGGTCGAACAGTGGTGTCGGATACCGCCGGACGACGGCGACCGCCCGGGACGCCTCGACCTGCAGGGACAGTGAGCGGTCCGGCGACCAGCGACAATGGGCAGGTGTCCGCCCGAATCGAGCTGCCCGACGTCGAGTGGCGCAAAGTCTCCCCGAAGCTGATCATCGTCGACATCATCGGCTCGGCCGTCTCCGCGCTTCTCGCGCTGGCGGCGTCCCTGGCCGCGTTCTTCTTCGGCCTCGGCATCCCGGCGCTGGTGCTCGCGGTCTTCTTCGTCATGTCGGTCGTGACCGTGCTGCTCGTGCCCCGACGCGTTCGGGCGTACGGCTATCAGCTGCGCGAAGACGACCTCGTCTTCCGTCGCGGCCTGCTGTTCCAGCGCGTCGTCTCCGTGCCCTACGGCCGGATGCAGCTCGTGGACATCAATCGTGGACCCATCGCCCGTCTCGTTGGCCTGTCCGATCTGAAGCTCGTGACGGCCGCGGCATCGACCGGAGTCGCGATCCCCGGGCTGCTCGAGGACGACGCCAACCAGCTGCGCGACCGGCTCGTCGATCTCGCGGAGTCCCGGCGCGTGGGGCTGTGACCGAGCCAGTGGCGGGGGAGGGCGGCCCTGAGGCCATCCCCCGTGAGGGCGGCCCCGGCCATGACCCGTCGCATCCCTCGGATGCCGTCGGAGTGGGTGCGGGAACGGCCGCAGCGACACGGCCGGGAGCGCTGGCCGATGGGGAGTGGCATCGCCTGCACCCGGCGACGCCACTGCTGCGCGGAGGCATCGCGCTGATCGCCATCGGAGGCATCCTCGTCGCCAACCTGCGCGACCGCATCCTCGAGTCGTTCACCGGCTTCCACGAGGGCGACCCTCTGGACCTGGTCATCGACAACGGCTGGCTCATCCCCGGCCTCGCGATCACCATCGGCATCGTCCTGGTCTTCGTGCTCGGCTTCTACCTCTCCTGGCGGATGCACGAGTTCCGCGTCACGGACGAGGTCGTCGAGGTGCGCTCCGGCATCCTGTTCCGCACCAGTCGCAAGGCCCGCTTGGACCGGATCCAGGGCATCAACATCGTCCGAGCGCTCGTGCCTCGCATCTTCGGCGCCGCCCGCCTCGAGGTATCGGTCGCAGGCCAAGACGCCAATGTGCGCCTGGACTACCTGGGCTCGGCGGCCGCCGACGTGCTGCGTCGAGACGTGCTCCGGCTCGCCTCCGGAGCGAAGGCCGCACCTGCGGCGGCTGCATCAGCGGACGGCGACTCCGTGCAGCCGCGCGCGAGCGCTCTCGAGCAGCGGGTGGACGAGTTCCTCGCTCCGGAGCTCGATCCGACCGAGGCCGCCCCCGAGTCCGTGGTGCGCATCCACCCCGCCCGACTCTTCTTCTCCATCCTGCTCAGCGGCCCCACGCTGATCCTGCTCGCACTGCTCGCGTTCGGCATCCCCTGGGTCGTCATCACGGGCGACGCGTACCTGCTGTTCGGCGCCGTTCCCGCCCTCATCGGCATGACGAGCTTCACCGTCAACCGCTTCACGAAGTCGCTGCGCTACAGCATCGCCGGCACGCCCAACGGGGTCCGGATCGGCTTCGGACTGCTCTCCACCAGCAACGAGACGCTGCCGCCCGGGCGCATCCATGCCGTTGATGTGACCCAGCCGCTGCTCTGGCGGCCGGCGGGCTGGTGGCAGATCCGGATCAATCGGGCCAGCAGCTCCTCGGCCAGCAGCTCGGGTGTGGCCGCGGCGACGATGGTGCTGCCGGTCGGCGATCGGAACGACGTCGAGCGAGTCCTCGGGCTCATCCTGCCTGCGCTGATGGAGACGGCTGCGGCCGACGCGGTGCGTGTGGGGATGACCGGCAGCGGCGGCGATGGGTACGTCGGCTCCCCGCGCCGCGCCCGCGTGCTGCATCCGCTCTCCTGGAAGCGCAACGGCTTCATCTTCACCGACACCGCGCTGCTCCTTCGGGCGGGGCGGATCTGGCGGACCCTGACGATCGTGCCCGAAGCGCGCTTGCAGAGCGTGTCTCTCACTCAGAGCACTGTGGGTCGCGCGCTGAGGGTCGCCACTGTGCACGCCCACACCGTCTCCGGGCCGGTGACGGCGAGGATCGGTGCGCTCGACGTCGATACCGCCATCGAGCTGTTCAGCGACGTCTCCCGGGTCGCGATCACCACAGGTCGCGCGGACACCTCCTATCGATGGGGAGCGACCCCGTGACCGGTCGCTCCGGACGCCTGGGCGTGGGAATCATCGGTGCGGGACGGGTGGGGCCGGTTCTCGGCGCCGCGCTCGCGGGAGCGGGACACGCCATCACGGGCATCAGCGCCATCTCCGAGTCGAGCCGCGAGCGAGCAGCGGCCATGCTGCCCGGCGTTCCGGTCCTCTCTGTGCCGGAGGTGGTGGAGCGCAGCGAGCTGGTCCTGATCGCCGTCCCCGAAGCGGAGCTGGCCGCTCTCGTCGAGGGCCTCGCCGTGACGGGCGCGTGGCAGCCGGGGCAGATCGTGCTGCATACGGCGCCCGGTCTGGGGGTCGGCGTGCTGGATCCGGCTCGGAAGGCCGGTGCGATCCCGCTCGCCGTGCACCCGGCGATGCCGTTCACCGGGACGAGCCTCGATCTGGCCCGGCTGGCCGAGTCCTGGTTCGCCGTCACCGCTCCCGCTCCGGTCCAGCCCATCGGGCAGGCGCTGGTGGTCGAGATGGGCGGGGAGCCCGTCCTCGTCGACGAGCGCGACCGGGTGGCGTACGCGGAGGCGATCGCGACGGTGTCGACGTTCTCCTCGGCGATCGTCGAGCAGGCCACGAGGCAGCTGTCGGCGATCGGCATCGAGTCTCCCGGCCGGGTTCTGGGTGCGCTGGCTCGCGCGGCCGTCGACGACGCGCTCGCTCGTGCTCAGCCCGACCTCGAGATCCCCGAGCTCATGGTCGGTGACGACGACTTCGACTCGGGCCTGCCGCCGCACCGACGGTGACGGACGCCCTGATCGCGCGGCGTTCCGGCGCGGGGATCGGAGATGCGAGGGTCGATCTGCGGGCTAGCATCGTCCCTGGTCGGGCGAACCCGGCCGGAACAGACCAGGAGGACCGGTGAGCGAGCCGATCGTCTCCACGACCATCGCCGACGTGCGTGAGGTGGTCGCGGCCGCCCGAACGAGCGCAACCGGGCCCGACGCCACCGCGGCAGCGGCCGCGGCGCCGAGGGTCGCGCTGGTGCCCACGATGGGTGCGCTGCACGACGGGCATCTGGCGCTGGTCGAGCGTGCCCGAGAGACCGCCGACGTCGTGGTCGTGTCGATCTTCGTCAACCCGCTGCAGTTCAACCAGGCCTCGGACCTCGAGAACTATCCGCGCACCCTCGACGAGGACCTCGCCAAGCTCGGGGCCGCAGGAGTCGACATCGTCTTCGCGCCCGGCGGCGAGGAGATGTACCCCAACGGCCCCGTCGCCACCCGCGTCACCGGGGGAGGGGTGGGCATGATGTTCGAAGGGCGCAGCCGACGCGGTCACTTCGACGGTGTGCTGACCGTCGTGAGCAAGCTCTTCCACATCGTCGCGCCCGACGTGGCCGTGTTCGGCCAGAAGGACGCTCAGCAGGCCTTCCTGGTGCAGCGGATGGTCCGCGACCTCGATCTGCCGCTCCGGATCGAGGTGGTCGAGACCGTCCGTGCCGACGACGGCCTCGCCCTGTCGAGTCGCAACCGCCGACTCGACAGCACGGAGCGACGGGCCGCCACCACGATCGCGGCGGCGCTCGATGCCGCAGCCTCGAGCGCCGACCGGGGCATCGACGCGGTCATAGCCGCTGCCCAGTCGACGCTGATGGGGGAGCCGGTGGTCAAGCTGGACTACCTCGTCGTCGTCGATCCGGCGACCTTCGAGCCGGCTCCGGACGACTTCCACGGCCGCGCCCTCATCCTGATCGCGGCGACCGTGGGCGATACCCGTCTCATCGACAACGAGTACGCGTTCGTCAACTGAAATGTCACGGTAGACAGATCGGTTCGGAATCCGTAACCCGAAACGATCACTTCGGCATCCGTGGGGTACAAGTTGCGTGTCTCAGCGGTGAGGACAGACAGATCGGTGTACCTCCTAGTGGGGATTTGCTCCCCCCGCCACGGCGGATAGATTTCTATCAAGCCCGAAAGGTCCTCCCCGAAGAGGACACGAAGGGCGAATCGCTCACCCTGCGACGCCCGCACCGAATCCTCCCCACCCAGGAGGATGCACCAGCTCCTCACCCAAGGAGTCGCAGCACCCCTCGCCACCCACGAGGAACCCGAGCACCACCAGCAGTACCGGCGCCACCTTCCCCCACGGAGCCGGAGCGACATCCCTAACTGTCGCTGAAGAGCACCGCAACGCACCACGGCCTCCACCCAGGGGCCGGACCCGAACGTCGCCTCCCCAGCGACCAGGTGGTCTGACGGCCGTCCGCCGCCTCCGATCCATTCCGGAGCCAGCCGACGGCCGTCAGTGCGTTAACCCTCCCTCTCCTCCGTTCCGACTTCTCCTACGTTCCGGCCGAATGTGCTCGAAATTCCGTAGGGATCCGCGGGCTTCGTAGGTACTCCGGCGCGCAGACCGCGCACGGTACCCTGGACGGCGGCCCGGTTCGGGTCGCGATCCACTCCAGGAGCCCCACGTTGTCCGACGACACCACGCCCACTGAGCCGACTGAGGCAGAGGTCAGCGAGCAGAAGGCGGTCCGATCGGCGAAGCGCGCCCGACTCCTCGAGGAGGGCGAGGCCTACCCGGTCTCCGTCCCCATCACCGACACCATCGGCGCCGTCCGCGCGCGCCATGACGACCTCGCGCCCGATGAGAAGACCGGCCGGATCGTCGGACTCGCCGGACGCGTCGTGTTCCAGCGCAACACCGGCAAGCTCTGCTTCGCCTCGCTGCAGGCAGGAGACGGCGACCGGATCCAGGCGATGGTGAGTCTCGCGGAGGTGGGGGAGGAGTCGCTCGAGCGCTGGAAGGACCTGGTCGACCTCGGCGATCACGTCTTCGTCGAGGGCGAGGTGATCGCGTCACGTCGCGGGGAGCTGTCCATCATGGTGACCTCCTGGCAGATCGCCAGCAAGGCGCTGCTCCCCCTGCCCAACCTGCACGGCGAGCTCTCCGAGGAGACCCGCGTGCGCAGCCGCTATCTCGACCTCATCGTGCGGGAGCAGGCGCGGGTCACTGTGCGCGCCCGAGCCGCCGCCGTGGCCTCCCTTCGACGCACCTTCGATGCGCACGACTTCCTCGAGCTCGAGACCCCCATGCTGCAGGTGCAGCACGGAGGCGCAGCAGCCCGACCGTTCAGCACCCACAGCAATGCGTTCGACACCGAGCTCTACCTGCGCATCGCACCGGAGCTCTTCCTCAAGCGCGCCGCGGTCGGCGGGCTCGAGCGGATCTTCGAGATCAACCGCAACTTCCGCAACGAGGGTGCCGACTCCACCCACTCCCCCGAGTTCGCGATGCTCGAGGCCTACCAGGCGTACAGCGACTACAACGGCATCGCCGACCTGACCCAGGAGCTCATCCAGAACGCCGCGACGGCGGTGGCCGGCTCCCCCGTCGTCACCTGGGCGGACGGCACCGAGTTCGACCTCGGCGGCCACTGGGCGCGGATCGGCATGCACGCGTCGCTCAGCGAAGCGGCCGGCGTCGAGATCACGCCTGAGACGCGGATCGACGAGCTCACGGCGCTCGCCGACAACGTCGGAATCGAGGTGGCCCATCCGATCGCCGGAAAGTACGTCGAGGAGCTCTGGGAGCACTTCGTGAAGCCGAGCCTGTCAGCGCCGACCTTCGTCATGGACTTCCCGGTGGACACCTCACCCCTCGTCCGTGCGCACCGGAGCGTGCCCGGCGTCGTCGAGAAGTGGGACCTCTACGTCCGCGGCTTCGAGCTGGCGACCGGGTACTCCGAGCTCGTCGACCCCGTCGTGCAGCGCGAGCGCTTCGTCGAGCAGGCGGCGCTCGCCGCCGGCGGCGACCCCGAGGCGATGCGCGTCGACGAGGAGTTCCTCCGTGCCCTGGAGCACGGGATGCCACCGACCGGCGGCATGGGCATGGGCATCGACCGCCTGCTGATGGCGATCACCGGGCTCGGCATCCGCGAGACGATCCTCTTCCCGTTGGTGAAGTGATGGCGTACCTCTCCGACGACGAGCTCCGCGACAAGGGCAAGCCCAAGCCGCCGTCCTTCAACCGCGTGGCGATCTGGGTGCTCGTGGGAGCCGTCGGGCTCTACTTCCTGGTCTCGGGCATCATCGGCATCATCCAGAACGGCGGGAACTGAGCGGTCCGATCCGGGTCCAGCAGGCCCTGCGGCGGGCTGGGCTATCCTTGCCGCATCATGGATGACTTCTGGAACGCGGTCTGGTCGATCACCCCGACCATCCTCGTCGGCCTGCTGTTCTGGTTCATCATGTGGGTCATCATCCGCGCCGACCGTCACGAGCGCGCCGCCCTCGCCAAGCTCGAGGCCACCGAGCGCGAGCGCCTCGGGATCTCGACCCCCGTGGCCGCCCCCGGCGATCCCCGCAACTGACCCGAAGACCCCGCGCGACGCGGCCTAACGCCCACGGCGAACAGGAGCGTCAACCCCGAGGGTCCCTGGTTACTCTCTCTGTATCGGCGCCGTCTTCCTGCCCGGCGCCGGGGGAGAGTGACCATGTTCGAGAGATTCACCGATCGAGCCCGCCGCGTCGTCGTCTTGGCCCAAGAAGAGGCCAAGATGCTCAACCACAACTACATCGGAACCGAGCACATCCTGCTCGGTCTGATCCACGAGGGTGAGGGCGTCGCCGCCAAGGCGCTCGAGTCGCTCGGGATCTCCCTCGATGCGGTGCGCGAGCAGGTTCAGGACATCATCGGCCAGGGCCAGCAGCAGCCGACGGGGCACATCCCGTTCACGCCGCGTGCGAAGAAGGTGCTGGAGCTCTCGCTCCGCGAGGCCCTTCAGCTCGGCCACAACTACATCGGGACCGAGCACATCCTGCTCGGCCTCATCCGCGAGGGCGAGGGCGTCGCCGCCCAGGTCCTCGTCAAGCTCGGAGCCGACCTCAACCGGGTGCGCCAGCAGGTCATCCAGCTGCTCTCCGGCTACCAGGGCAAAGAGGCGATCGCCGTCGGCGGCGACACCCAGACCGGCCAGCAGCAGGGATCGCAGGTGCTCGACCAGTTCGGTCGCAACCTGACCCAGGCCGCCCGCGAATCCAAGCTCGACCCGGTGATCGGGCGCGAGAAGGAGATCGAGCGCGTCATGCAGATCCTGTCGCGCCGCTCCAAGAACAACCCCGTCCTGATCGGCGAGCCCGGCGTCGGCAAGACCGCCGTCGTCGAGGGCCTCGCCCAGGCGATCGTGCGCGGCGACGTGCCCGAGACCCTGAAGGACAAGCAGCTCTACACGCTCGACCTCGGATCGCTGATCGCCGGAAGCCGCTACCGCGGTGACTTCGAGGAGCGGCTCAAGAAGGTCACCAAGGAGATCCGCACCCGCGGCGACATCATCACCTTCATCGACGAGATCCACACGCTCGTCGGCGCAGGTGCCGCCGAGGGCGCGATCGACGCGGCTAGCATCCTCAAGCCGCTGCTCGCGCGCGGTGAGCTGCAGACCATCGGCGCGACCACGCTCGACGAGTACCGCAAGCACTTCGAGAAGGATGCAGCGCTCGAGCGTCGCTTCCAGCCGATCCAGGTGATGGAGCCCTCGCTCCCCCACACGATCAACATCCTCAAGGGCCTGCGCGACCGCTACGAGGCGCACCACAAGGTGTCCATCACCGACGGCGCCATCGTCGCGGCGGCGAACCTCGCCGACCGCTACATCGCCGACCGCTTCCTCCCGGACAAGGCCATCGACCTGATCGACGAGGCCGGCGCTCGCCTGCGCCTGTCGATCCTGTCGGCCCCGCCCGAGCTGCGCGAGTTCGACGAGAAGATCGCCGTGGTCCGCGCCGGCAAGGAGACCGCCATCGAAGACCAGGACTTCGAGAAGGCCGCCGGCCTGCGCGACGAGGAGAAGCAGCTCCTCGCCGAGCGCCTGCGCCTCGAGAAGAAGTGGAAGTCCGGAGAGGTCTCGACGACCGCCGAGGTCGATGAGGGACTCATCGCCGAAGTGCTCGCCCAGGCGACCGGCATCCCCGTCTTCAAGCTCACCGAGGAGGAGTCCTCGCGGCTCATCTTCATGGAGAAGGCCCTGCACGAGCGCGTCATCGGTCAGGAGGAGGCCATCTCGGTCCTCGCCAAGACCATCCGTCGCACCCGCGCCGGTCTGAAGGACCCGAAGCGGCCCTCCGGCTCGTTCATCTTCGCCGGCCCCACGGGCGTCGGAAAGACCGAGCTCGCCAAGGCGCTCGCCGAGTTCCTGTTCGACGACGAGAACGCGTTGATCTCCCTCGACATGAGCGAGTACGGCGAGAAGCACACCGTCTCGCGTCTGTTCGGTGCCCCTCCCGGATTCGTCGGATTCGAAGAGGGCGGCCAGCTCACCGAGAAGGTCCGCCGCAAGCCGTTCAGCGTGGTCCTGTTCGATGAGATCGAGAAGGCGCACCCCGACATCTTCAACTCGCTGCTCCAGATCCTGGAGGAGGGGCGTCTGACGGATGGCCAGGGCCGCGTGGTCGACTTCAAGAACACCGTGATCATCATGACCACCAACCTCGGTGCGCGTGACATCGCGGGCGGACCGGTCGGCTTCGTCGTCGAGGGCGAGTCCTCGACCGGCTACGACCGCATGCGCGCCAAGGTCACCGAGGAGCTGAAGAAGCACTTCAAGCCCGAGTTCCTGAACCGCGTCGACGAGACCATCGTCTTCCCGCAGCTCAGCCAGTCGGAGCTGCTCCAGATCGTGGACCTCTTCATCAAGCGCCTCGGCGTCCGGATGATGGACCGCGACCTGACCATCGAGCTCACCGAAGCGGCCAAGGGTCGGCTCATCCTGCTCGGGTTCGACCCCGCGCTCGGAGCCCGTCCGCTGCGTCGCGCGGTGCAGCACGAGATCGAGGACCGTCTGTCGGAGCGCATCCTGCACGGTGAGCTCAACGCAGGCGACCACGTCCACGTCGACTTCGTGGATGGCGAGTTCGTCTTCACGACCTCGGGTCGCGGCGACATGGTCGGCGCAGGAGCCCCCGGCGCGATCACGGCCACCCCGGAGATCGCCGCCGAGTAGGCCGCAACAGCCGAGAAGCACTGACCGAACTGCCCAGTTCTGCCGCTTGGGAAGCCTCCCGAGCAGCAGAACTGGGCAGTTCGGCGTTAAGGCGCAACAGCGAATGCTGGGAGGATGGGGGAGTGCCAGGCAGCTCGTTCCTCGTCCGTCCCGCGCGCACGAGCGATGTCCCGCTGATCCAGGCGCTCGTGGAGCCGCTCGTCCAGCGACGGATCCTGCTCGGCAAGAACCTGGTCGTCTTCTACGAGGCGATCCAGGAGTTCCTCGTCGCCGAGGCCGATGACGGCTCGCTCATCGGCTGCGGCGCCCTGCACGTGATGTGGGAGGACCTCGGTGAGGTGCGGACTCTTGCGGTCGCCGACGAGTACCTCCGCAGCGGCGTCGGGCACGCTCTGCTGGACCGGCTCGAGGAGCAGGCCCTCGCGCTCGGACTCAGCCGCCTGTTCTGCCTCACCTTCGAGACCGACTTCTTCGCTCGTCATGGCTTCACCCCGATCAGCGAAGAGGTCATCACGGTCGATGTCTACGCCGAGCTCGTGCGGTCATCCGATGAGGGTGTCGCGGAGTTCCTCGATCTGGCTCGTGTGAAGCCCAACACGCTCGGCAACACCCGGATGCTCAAGCGGCTCTGAGCCCTCGCAGTCCGCGCGTCCGCGACTATCCGGTCCGCATTCCGCCGATCGAGCGGATGGATCCCTAGCCTGTCGGCATGGCGGTGCCCCAGAGGACAGAGCGTGGTGTGCCGCGCAGCGTCTACCGGCGCCGCCGGATCCTGCTGCTGCTCGGCCTGCTCGCCGCCGCCGTGGTCGTCGCCCTGATCGTCGTCCGTCCTGCGCCTCCGCCGCCTGCTCCGCCGCCACCGGTGGCAGCGCCCGTTGTGGTGCCTGCCCCCGTCTCCACTGTGCCGGTGCCGTGCACCGCGGACCAGGTGCAGATCACGCCGACAGTCGATGCGTCGGAATACGCAGTCGGCTCACTGCCTCGGCTCTCCTGGTCGCTGGTGAATGTCAGTGCGGTGCACTGCCTGATCGACATCGGCACTCGCCAGCAGTCCCTGACGGTGTCCGACGACGCAGGTGTCGTCTGGTCGACCGTCGGATGCCTGCCCGCGGCCGATCAGACCTACCTGCTGGAACCGGCGGCCTCCGGTGCCCAGCCCGCGATGTCATCGCCGACCGTCTGGAACCGGGACTCCGCCGACGGATGCACGTCGAACGGAGATCAGCTGCCGTCGGGGACGTACCAGCTGTCGGCGTCGGTAGGGGGATTCAGCTCCGCCACCGCGGCGAGCTTCGTGCTCGACTGACCACGCCCGCCAGCGGCCTTTTTGCCCGACGCAGAGGCGCCCTGGGCCTTCGCGACATCCTGGTGCCGGGCGCGAGCCGCGCCACCGGCCATCATCGAGGCGCCGATCGCCTGCAGAAGGTTCGAATGATCGTGGTCGATCACGGTGCCGAAGCCGAGACGCTTCGCCTCGCTGCCGCGCTGGCGGGCGAGTGACACGGGCCGGATCTCACCGGCGAGACTGAGCTCGCCGAAGGCGACCAGATCGTGGCGGATGGGGACGTCCTCTACGGCCGAGGCCACCGCCAGTGCGATCGCGAGATCGGCCGCCGGTTCGGAGAGCTTCACACCGCCCACCGTCGAGACGTAGACGTCGAACGGACTGAGGGAGACACCCGCGCGCCGCTCGAGCACGGCCAGGATCATCGCGACGCGGCTCGACTCGAGGCCCACCGTGACCCGCCTGGGGGAGGGAGTGGTGGACGGGACGACGAGCGCCTGAATCTCGACGGGCAGGGCGCGCTTGCCCTCCATCGCGACCGTGGCGCAGGTGCCGCTGACGATGGTGGTGCTTCGGCTGAGGAACAGCCCGCTCGGGTCGGGCACCTCGGAGATGCCCTCGCCGGTCATCTCGAAGCAGCCGACCTCGTCGGTCGGTCCGAAGCGGTTCTTCTGAGCGCGGACGAAGCGCAGGGCGGTCTGACGATCGCCGTCGAACGTGCAGACCACATCGACCAGGTGCTCGAGCAGCCGAGGGCCGGCGATGGAGCCGTCTTTCGTCACGTGGCCGACGAGCAGCACCGAGTGGCCGCGGCTCTTGGCCGCCTTGATGAGGGTGGCCGCGACCTCGCGCACCTGAGCCGGTCCGCCGGCGAGCCCGTCGACCTCGGAGCTCGAGACGGTCTGCACCGAGTCGATGATGAGCAGATCGGGTTGCACCGCCTCGACCTGGCCGAGCACGGTGGCGAGATCTGTCTCGGCCCCGAGGTACAGCAGGGGTTCGAGGGCGCCGGTGCGCTCGGCACGCATGCGCACCTGGCTCACCGACTCCTCCGCGCTCACGTAGAGCACGCGCTGACCGGTGGAAGCAGCCCGGGCGGCGACCTCGAGCAGCAGCGTCGACTTGCCGACACCGGGTTCGCCCGAGAGCAGGATGGCGGCACCCGGCACGATCCCGCCACCGAGCACCCGGTCGAACTCGTTGATGCCGCTCGGCCAGTGCACCGCGCTGGTTGTGGCGATGTCGCCGATGGGACGCGCGGCACGGTCAGCGGCGATGCGGACAGGCACCACCGAGCGGAGGATCCCCGTCTTCTCGGTGACCTCGACGACCGTGCCCCACTGCTGGCACTCCCCACAGCGACCGACCCACTTCGCGGTCTTCCAGTCGCACTCGGTGCACTTGTAGGGATGCGAGGTGCCTGCGGAGGAGCGTGCCATGCGGACACCATATGCGGAGGCTCGGACATTCGTTCGAATGCACGCGGCGGTGCTCCAGAACGCATTGCACCCGCGGAACGGGTGCGTTCGCGATTCGCGGAGCCCGCGCCCGCTCGCGTACACTCGACCCCGGTAGCGTGTCCGAGCGGCCTAAGGAGCATGTCTCGAAAACATGTGTGGGGGCGACTCCACCGTGGGTTCAAATCCCACCGCTACCGCCATCGGAAGCCCTCGCGCACTGCGTTTTCACACGGTGCTGCGGGGGCTTTCGGCTTTCCCTGGCGGCGTCCTCGGCGGCGGCGACACGGTCGCAGGCCTCGTGGTGACCTCGAGATCGGTCCGTCGGATGCGTGTCGATCGTGCTCCAGAAGCTCCCGCGTCATTTGGCAGACGAATCGTCTGGTACCTTACATAGATCGTTTGGTGGCTGACGATCGGACACCACCTGCCGATCCGAGATCGGTGGAAGCGGATGCAGAGGAGCGGAAGATGGCGGCCGAACGGATCGCACTGGTCACGGGAGCGAATCAGGGGGTCGGCTTCCAACTGACCAAGGAGCTCGTCGCCAACGGCGTCACCGTCCTGCTCGGCTCGCGCAGCCTCGAGCGCGGCGAGGCGGCCGCTCAGGAGATCGGGCCTGGGGCGATCGCCATCCAGCTGGACGTCACCGACTCGGCCTCGATCGCCGCCGCGGCGGAGCGGGTCCGCTCGGAATTCGGTCGGCTCGATCTGCTGGTGAACAACGCAGGCATCTCGCACACTGGGGGACCGCGGTCATTGGATGATGTCGTTCGGACGGGTCTGGCGAGCACGGCCGATCTCGACGAGGTCAGGGAGATCTGGGAGACGAACGTCTTCGGCGTCCTCGCCGTGTACCAGGCGATGCTGCCGCTCCTGCGCGAATCATCGGACGCCCGCATCGTGAACGTGTCGAGCGGAGTCGGATCGCTGACCTCGAATTCCGACCCCTCGTTTGCCTACCGCTCGACGTTCGGCCCGGGCTACGCAGCATCGAAGACGGCGCTCAACGCGATGACCGTGGCCATGATGATCGAGCTCGAGTCGACCGACATCAAGGTCAACTTAGTGTCTCCGGCCTTCACCAGCACCGCCCTCAACGGGTACGCGGGCACGGAGTCGTTGGAGGACGGGTCCCGCGAGGTGGTGCGCGTGGCGCTCCTCGGTCCGGACGGCCCGACTGGAACGTTCACTCGCTGGCCGGCTGCAACGATCCCCTGGTGACGGATCACCACGACTCGGTCGGGGCCTGGGTGAAGCGGTACTACTACGCATCCCGAACGATGATCGAGGCGGTCCTGCGCGAGCACGACCTCGGCTCGACGCAGTGGTACGTGCTCTATCACCTCGCCAATGCCGGTCCCACGATGCAGCGCGACCTGGGCCGCATCCTCAAGATCGAACGAGCCACCCTCAGCGGCGTAGTCACCACCCTCGTCCGCAAGGGCCTCGTCGACCAGACGCCCGACGCGGTGGACCAGCGGCAGCGAGTCCTGCGGCTCTCGACCGCCGGGGAAGAGCTGTGGAAGGAGCTGCCCGATCCCGTCGCAGTCGTCCAGGAGATCTCCTTCGAAGGGGCCGACGACGCGGACCTGGCGACCGCGGTGCGCGTTCTTCAGGCGGCCACTCGCAACCTCGAGGCCCATGCCCCGGGGGTGGAGCGGGAATAGAGCCCTCAGCTCCGCAGCGCGAGCACGAAGGGCAGCACGCCGGGAGCGCCCGCCTGGCGCAGCAGCCGAGATGCGACCGTGAGAGTCCAGCGGCTGTCGGCGAGGTCGTCGACGAGCAGCACGGGCCCGGTTGCCGACTCCAGCGCGGCCGTCAGTTCACCGCCCACCTGGAACGCCGGCCAGACCGAGCCGAGACGGTAGGCGCTGTTGCCGGTCTCGCCCGACGCACCGCCCTCGCCGGTGCGATCGAGAGCGCCGAGGATGGGAAGCCTCCCGATCCGAGCGAGCCCCTGAGCGACGGAGTCGATCAGGACTGGCCGGCTCCGGCTCGGCATCGTCACGATGCCGACCGGCCGCTCTGCCCATCCCCACTGCGAGAGCACCCGCACACACGCGTCGAGCATCGCCTGCGACACGGGGGCGTCGGTGGCGCCGGGCGAGAAGAGCTCGCGAAGCGGCCCGCCCCAGCCGAGATCGGTCAGTCGGGCGAGCGCTCGGCCCTCGAGGGCGCGCTCGTTCTGCGGCAGGTTGCCGCGCACCGGCACTCCACGAGAGCTCGCGCCGGTCGGCCACTGAGCGCGCGGCTCGACGGCGACCCCCACGCGGTCGAGCGAAGCGGAAGCCTCGCGACTCGAATTCTCGGGCACGTCCGTGGGGTACCAGACTCCCGCGCATCGATCGCAGCGCCCGCAGTCGGTCGCGGTCGGATCGTCGAGGGTGCGCTGCAGGAACGCCATCCGGCATCCGTCGGTGGTCTCGAAGTCGAGCATGCTCTGCTGCTCGGTGGTGCGGGCCTGGGCGATGCGCTCGTAGCGCTCGCGGTCGTAGGTCCACGGAACGCCGGTCGACACCCAGCCGCCGCGCACGCGCCGGACCGCTCCATCGACGTCGAGCACCTTGAGCAGCAGCTCGAGGCGCGAGCGTCGGATGTCGACGAGCGCCTCGAGGGCGGGTGTGGAGAGAGGATCGTCGCCGAGCCGGTGGAGCACGGCCGCAGCACGCTCCTCGGTCGGCATCGCGGCGGTGGCGAAGTACTGCCAGATGGCGGGATCCTCTGGACCGGGGAGCAGCAGGACGTCGGCGTTCTCGGTGGCCCGGCCGGCGCGGCCGACCTGCTGGTAGTAGGCGACGGGGGAGCTGGGCGCGCCGAGATGGAGCACGAATCCGAGGTCGGGCTTGTCGAAGCCCATCCCGAGTGCGCTCGTGGCGACGAGCGCCTTCACCCTGTTCTGTTTGAGGAGCTCCTCGGCCTGCTCGCGCTGCTCGGGATCCGTCTGACCGGTATAGGCGAGCACCTCGTGCCCCGCCTCGCGCAGGAGCCTGGCGGTGTCCTCTGCGGCCGAGACGGTGAGCGAGTAGATGATGCCGCTGCCCGGCAGCTCTCCGATGTGCGCCATCAGCCAGCCCAACCGGGCCGCCGCGTCGGGCAGCCGCAGCACGCCGAGACGGAGCGAGCTGCGGGCCAGCGGACCGCGGATCGTCAGGACGTCTCCGGCGGCAGGACCCGCGGCGCCGAGCTGCTCGGCGACGTCCTCGACGACTCGGCTGTTCGCGGTCGCGGTGGTGGCGAGGACAGGGACGGTGGACGGTATGCGCTCGATGAGCTCGCGAAGTCGCCGGTAGTCGGGTCGGAAGTCGTGCCCCCAGTCGGAGATGCAGTGCGCCTCGTCGACGACCACCAAGCCAGTGCGCGCGACGAGCTCGGGCAGCTGCTCATCGCGGAACGTCGGATTGTTCAACCGCTCGGGCGACACGAGCAGCACGTCGACCTCGTCGCGCGCGATCTGCTCGCGGACCTCGCCCCACTCGTGCGCGTTGGCGGAGTTGATGGCGACCGCCCGGACGCCTGCCCGCGCCGCGGCGGCGACCTGGTCGCGCATCAGCGCCAGCAGCGGGGAGACCAGCAGCGTCGGGCCGGCACCGCGGTCACGGAGCAGGCGGGTCGCGACGAAGTAGACGGCGGACTTCCCCCATCCGGTGCGCTGAACGACGAGCGCGCGGCGCGCATCGTCGACGAGCGCGGAGATCGCCTCGAACTGACCGTCATGGAACACCGCGTCGGGACGACCGACCAGCTCGCGGAGGGCGGTTTCAGCGGCGACTCGGGTGTCCATCCGCCCAGACTGTCAGGCCCGTCCGACACCCAGGTCGCCCAGCGCCTTCAGCCGATCGTGGCGAGAGCTGCTCGGCCACCTTTCCTCCCTACGGCACGGGAAGGAAACCTGGCCGACGGGAGGAAAGGTGGCCGCGGAAGGAGAAAAGGTGGCCGACGAGAGGAAACCTGGCCGCGCGCGGGAGAGGGGCGGAGGTGCGGGCAGCCGATCGTGGCCGAGCGCTCATGTGCTCGAGCGGACCACGAGCGTCGGGGTCAGATCGATGCGGCGCACGGCCCCGCCGGTGCCGGCGATGGCGCCGAGCAGCAGCTCGAGCGCGACGCGACCCGACTCCTCGAAGGGCTGGCGGATGGTGGTGAGTCCGAGACCGTCGGCGAGCGGACCGTCGTCGTAGCCCACGATCGCGACGTCCTCGGGGATCCTCAACCCTCGGGCCGCCAGGCCACGCCATGCACGGGACGCCAGCTCGTCGTGGTTGGCGACGATCGCGGTGGGCGGCGTGGGACCCTCCAGCGCGGCGAGCAGGGCCGGTGTGGGGTCGGCGTGGAGCGGACTTCTGACGAGACTGACCTCGACATGCTCGGCGAGTCCGCGGATGCGCAGCATCCCGGCGGAGACGTAGTCGTCGGATAGCTGCGGTTCCCCGAGGAAGATCACGCGTTCGTGGCCGCGTTCGCGCAGGTGCGCCCCTGCGGCCCGTCCGCCCTCCTCATCATCGACGAGCACGACAGGCAGATCGTCGCCGACGGGCCGCGCTCGGCGCACATCGATGAGGACGAGGGGCAGTGCAGCCTCCCTGCTTGCTCGAAGGGCCGCGCTCCCGAGCGGCACCCCCATCAGGATGAGGCCGTCGATTCCCCTGCGCGCCGGCAGCGCGTCCAGCAGCGGCGCACTCACGCTCGCCGCCGATTCCAGGTCGTGCGCCATCAGCTCGACGGCGGTATCCCGGGCGCGAACCAGCATGCCCGAGAACCGACGGAAGTAGGTCGAGTAGCTGCTGAAGGGAGCGGCGACAGCGATCCTCGTGCCGCCTGAAGCCCGGCGCCCGCCGTCGATCGCGCGGTAGCCCAAGGACCCTGCAGCGGCGATCACTCGTGCGCGCGTCGTCTCGCTCACGCGATGCGGAGAGTTGATGGCGAGGGACACCGTGGAGATGCTGACCCCGGCGCGCTCGGCGACGCTGTAGATGGTGACCTTGTTCTCGGCGCCCACTCGGCTCGTCTCGCAAGAAGAAATGCTTCATCGAAGTGCTTCGACCGATTCACAATGATGCCCGGATCAAAGGAGGTCGTCAACGATGACGTACAAGAAGGCGCGCAAGGACCGTTTCGTGCAAGCGGTCGAGCGGAGGCTCAAGCCGCTCCAGCCGAAACAGGAGAAGACCGCTCTGGGCAAGCGCACGAGTTCAGCCGCGTTCGACCCGATCATGTCCGCCGAACTCGGCGTCGCTCCCATCGTCAGTGCGACCGAAGAGCACGTCCTTCCGGTGCCGGGGCATCCCGACGCGCGCCTGCGGGTCTACTGGCCGACCGACGTCCGAGCCGAGGCAGTGGCGGACGGCGGACTGCCCGTGCTCGTCTACTTCTTCGGAGGCGGGTTCGAGATCGCCGGCATCGACTGGGTGTGGTGGGACGCGTCCTTCCGTGAGCGGGCTCGCGACGCGGGCATCATCCTGGTCGCGGGCGAGTACTCCCACGCTCCGGAAGTCACATTCCCCGCTCAGCCCGAGCAGTGCTGGAGCGTCTTCGAATGGGCCGCGACCCACGCCCGCGAGCTCGGCGGCGATCCGAACCGGATGGCGATCGGCGGCGGATCGTCCGGCGCGAACCTCGCCACGGCCACGGCGCTGATGAATCGGGATCGCGCGAACCGGCCGGTGCGCCTGCAGATCCTCGAGGTCCCGCTGCTCGACCTGACCACCCGCCACCTCGACCTCGACGGCGTCGAGCCGGGCATCCCCAAGCCGCTGTTCCGGCACCTCGCCGGCATCATCGTGCGCCAGTACGTGGGACGGAGCCGAAAGCGGCGCCGCGATCCCTACGCATCGCCCCTGCTCGCGAAGTCGCTGAAGGGGATGCCGCCGACGGTCATCTGGACGGCGGAGCTCGACGCACTGCGCGGCGACGGCGAGGCGTACGCGCGTGCGCTGAGCGAGGCGGGAGTGCCTGTGTCCTGCGTTCGGATGATCGGCCAGAACCACGGGTCGGGCGGATTCCGCCACCACGTGCCCGCCGCGGACCACCTGCACCGCGACATCGTCGCCACCCTCCGCACCCTGCACGACGAACCGGTCGTGTACCCGGAGGTCGCCCGATGAGCACACTGGCCCACCTGTCCCTCGACGCCGGATTCCTGCGCTGGATCGCCCGCATCGATGAGATCAGCCCTGGATTGGACGGGATCTTCAGCCCGGACCCCGCCGTGCAACGGGAGGCGGCCCGCCGACTGTCGGACCTGCTTGCGGTCGAGTTCACCCTTCCCGTGCCCGACGGCATCGCGATCGAGGACTTCACGATCGATGGTCCAGGCGGACAGCTCCGGATGCGTCGCTATCGGCCGATGGCAGCCTCGGGACAGCTGCCCACGCAGCTCTGGCTCCACGGCGGCGGCTTCTACGCAGGAACCATGGAGGAGCTCCTCAACGACCGGCTCTGCGCCCACCGCGCGGCCGAGACCGGAGTGCAGCAGTTCTCGCTCGAGTACCGGCTCGCACCGGAGCATCCGTATCCCGCGCCGGTGCTCGACGCCGAGGCCGCCATCGATGCGCTGATCGGCGACCACGAGCGCTTCGGCGTCGATCCGACGCGTCTGGGGATCGGCGGCAATTCGGCCGGAGCCGCGATCGCGGCCAGCACAGCCCTCCGACTCCGCGACCGCGGCGATGTCCCCCTGATCCATCTGGACCTCGAGGTGCCGCCCACATCTCTGCCGCCCGTCGGCGCATCCGCTCGCGACTATGCGGTCGGCTTCGGCCTCGACCAGATCGAGCTCATCATGGGCATGTACGCCGGACCGGACGGCCCCGCCGACCCGTACATCTCGCCGCTCGACGTCCCCGACCTGACCGGCCTCCCGCCGACCCTCGTCATGGTGGCCGAGCACGACCCCCTCCGCGACTCGGGCATCCAGTTCGCGGAGCGGCTCGAAGCCGCGGGCGTCCCGGTGGTCCTCATCGAGGGCGCGGGGCATCTGCATGGGACGCCCGGTCAGACCGCCGCCTCGGTACGCGCCCTCGACTGGCAGCTCGAGCATGCCCACGAGGTCGCCCTCGCCTACGGCCAGGCCAACGCCCACTGATCGTTCCGCCCCTCCGTCAGCCGCTCTGTCAGCACCTCGAAAACCCATCCAGCGATCCACCACCAGCCATCCACCTCATCAAGGAGACGACGATGTCCCATACCACCCTCGATCCGATCGGCGCCGTCGGCCCCGACACGATCCCCGGATCGCCGCAGCCGCGCGGGTTCCTCCCCGCGTTCGTGCTGTCCTGGTTCGGCCTCAACCTCGTGCTCGGCACCCTGATCGGCGCGTCCATCCCCAAGGTGTTCGCGCTCGCCGACGACGCGACGAAGGGCACCAGCCTCTCCATCGTCGCGGCGGTGGGCGGTGTCGTCGTGATGGTGATCACGCCGCTGTTCGGGCGGTTCAGCGACCGCACGATGTCACGGCTGGGCAAGCGCCGCCCGTGGATCCTCGGCGGTTCGATCGTCGGGCTCCTGGGCGCGCTGCTGCTCGCGGTGTCGGACCAGCTGTGGATGGTGGTCGTCGGCTGGTCGATCGTGCAGGTCGGCTATGGCGCGACGAACGCGGCCGTCCATGCACTGCTCGCAGATCAGATCCCGGCGCGGACCCGCGCACGCGTGTCCGCGGCCGCCAGCGTAGGCAGCGTGCTCGCTTTGATCGTGGGCTCGGTGCTGATCGCCGCACTCCCGAACGATGCGCAGTGGACGTGGTTCGTGGTGCCGGCCGTGCTCGGCACGATCTTCAGCGCGCTGCTGTTCTTCCGTCTGAACGACATCGTGCGCACCGAGCGGCCCGCGCCGTGGCGCTGGTCGGATGTGCTGGCCACCTATTGGCTGAACCCGCTCGCCTACCGCGACTTCTTCTGGGCGTGGGCCTGCCGGCTGCTCGTCACCATGTCGATCGTCACCGTGACGCTGTACCTGCTCTACTTCATCATCGACCGGCTCGGCGTCCCCGCGGCTGAGGCGTCGGGCGTCTACGCGCAGATCCTCATCGTGTTCACGCTGGCGACGGTCGTCACCGGGGTGCTGTTCGCCTGGATCTCGGACCGGACCGGCCGGCGCAAGGCGATCGTGTGGGTGTCGGCGCTGCTCTCGGCGGGCGGACTCGTCGTCGCGGTGTCCTCGACCGACCTGCCGATGTTCCTCTTCGCGATGACGCTCGTCGGCGCGGCGCAGGGCGCGTTCGTCTCCGTCGACGTGGCGATGATGACCGAGGTGCTGCCCACCTTCGAGGAGGCCGGCAAGGACCTCGGCATCGTGTCCCTGTCGTACCAGGTGCCGCAGGTGCTGGTCCCCGTCATCGCCATCCCGCTGCTCGCTATCGGCGGCGGCACCCAGAACTACACGGCGCTGTTCACCGCGGCCATCGTGTTCGGGGTCCTCGGCGGGCTCGCCGTGCTGCCGATCAAGAAGGTCAGGTAGCGGTCTCTCCGCGGTAGAAGGTGGCTCCCCGCTGCGGAACTTTCCGCAGCGGGGAGCCGTCTCGAAACGAGATCGGTCACGCTCGATCGCCCCTTCAGGCGGCGCAGAGCAGGACCATCGCCGCGAGACCCGCGCCCGTGAGCAGGAGGGACGCCGCCTCACGCAGTCGCCGGCTCTCCCTGGACGACCGGGCCAGCCAGGCGCGACCCAGTGCCCATCCGAGCGCGACCGCGAGAAAGGCCCATCCCTCGCCGATCATCATCACGTGGTGCGCTCGCCCGTCGCCTCGGGGGAGGAGCGCGAGCATGCCGAGCGCCATCGCCCAGAGGTCCAGCAGATGGGGGCGCAGGAAGGGCCGAGCGCGAGAGAGCGCGGCGGAGGGGACGGAGATCCCGATGAGCAGCACCGAGGCGCCGATGCTCGCGATCGGAGACCCCGACGCGGCGGCGGCGGCCATGGTCGCCAGCATCACCGCATGCAGAGGGACCTCCCGCCGCAGATGCGCAACGGCCGCGCTCACCTCGGTGCGTGCTCCTCATGCAGCCGGCGGGCGAGCGCGAGCGCTCCGGTCACCGGCGGCTCGGTGAGCAGCACCACATCGAGCTCCGGGTGCGCGGCGGCGACCCCCGTCGCCAGGGCGTCGAACAGCCGAGGCTGTCCGACGATGACGCTGCCGGCGGCGACGACGGTGGAGCCGACGGCGCCCCGCGCGATCAGCTGACCGACGAGGTCCACCAGGTTGCGCCCGGCCGACTCGATCACCTGCGCGGCGAGCGGAGATCCTGCGTCGGCCGCCGCGAAGACGGCGGGCGCACGAGGCCCCCAGTTGTCCATGGTGGGGACATCGTTGACGGCGCGGGCGAGCCGCTCGGCATCCGCCACGTCGAACGCCTCCAGCAGCGCACCGAGCAGGCCGTCGTCGGGCTGGGCCGAGTCGTGCGCCCACAGCGCCGCCTTGGCCGCCTCGCGAACGATCCCGGCCGCCCCCGCGTCGTCGCCGATGACCCAGCCCCAGCCGCCGGCGATGACGTAGCTGCCTCGGGCGTCGCGCCCGACTCCGATGGAGCCGGTGCCGGAGATGACGCCGAGGCCATGCTCCACCCCCGCCGCAGCCGGCAGGAGGGCGGCATCGTTGACCGCGATGGTCGGGAAGGGGAGGGCGGCGGAGAAGTCGTGGGAGATCCCGTCGCTGTCCAGGCCCTGAGCGCCGATCCCGACGGCGGCGACCACGCATCCGTCCGGTAAAGCGGTGGCGATGCAGCGTTCGATCCAGGCGACCCCGTGCTCGATCGGCTCGGCGTCCCAGTCCTCGGACGGCACGACGGCGTCGACGAGTCGATCTCCGTCGATCGTCTCGATGATGATCGCCGTCTTCGTGCCGCCGACGTCGAGGCCGACGAGGACGTCGGTCACAGCGCGTCGACCTTGGTGTCGGAGTTGTGGAAGACGAACTCCTCGATCTCCACGCCGTGCCGATGCGCGACCTCCCCGACGAGGATCTGCATGACCAGCGCCTCGAGCACCGCGCGCTGACTGGGGGCGACCCGAGGCAGCTTCACCGTCTGGAGGTTGCGCGCCTCGTCGACAGTGGTCGAGGAGATCAGGATCACCCGGTGCCCCGCCTCGCTGAGGGTCTGGGCGACCTCGATCTCCCGCTCGTCGCCGAACAGCACGTGCACGCCATCGCCTGCCGACTCCATCGAGCCGTGCAGGTACTGGCGCGTGCTCATCCCGGCGGCATGCACGCGTGCCACCTCGCGGAAGAGCAGCGCCCCGGCTTCTGCGGAGCCTGCGGACGGGCCAGCGCCCACGAAGTCGGCGGTGACGACGGAGTCGAAGGTGGCTGCCAGCTCGGCGGCGCGCGCACCGACGGTCTCCTCGGTCCAGCGGAAGAGCGCGGGCAGCTTGGACCAGCCCAGGTCGACCGCTCCACCTCCCCATGCGTCCGCGATCATGCCGAGTCCGGTGACGGTCGCGGTGTAGCCGATGGTCGAGGCGTAGCTGTCGGGGATGTTGCCGAGCGAGAGCACATGGTCGCTCAGGTCGGACATCGGCGACGGGTCGCTGTTGACCACGGCGTAGCGCTGAGCCGGATCGACGGAATCCAGCACGGCGATGGTCTCCGTGCTCTTGCCGCTCTGCGAGATGCCGATGATCGGGTTCTCCGCCTTGGGGAAGGGGAGTGGGAAGTCGCCGGAGCCGAGGCGCAGGGCGTGGATGCCGCGAGAGCGGAGCGTCCACACCGGCGCGCAGGCGGCCGCGAGACTCGCACCGATGCCGACGAAGATGGGGCCGGGGCCGGTGAATGCTCCGCCCACCTGCTGGCCGCGCACATCGTCTGCGATGGTGGCGATGGCCGACTCCAGGGCTTCCGCCTGCGTCGCTCTCGCGCTCGCGAAGGTGATGTAGCCGCGCATATGTTCCGCCGTTCCGTTCAGTTCTTCAGTGCAGGTGTGCAGTTCATGGGGTGCTCGACGCTCAGGGCCGCAAGCTCAATGGCCGACGTTCATGTGCATATCGTGCTCGCCATGATCTCCGTGGTCGGCGTGCGCCCCGTGACCCGAATGGTCCATGCCGGGCGCGCAGTGATCGCTCACCGACTCGGGGATGTCCATCGCCGGATTGCGGCCGAAGAAGCCGTGCGGTTTGAGCACGAATCCGCAGGTGTCGACGGGCATGATCGGCCAGTCCTCGATCCGCGGGAAGTGGGTGAGTCCGAAGGTGTGCCAGAGCACGATGTCCGCGTCCTCGACGTTGCGGTCCGCGCTCGTCCAGGCGGGCAGGCCGGCGCCGCCCGGGTGCAGGTTGACGAAGTCGCCGGCGGGGTAGAGCTCGGTCGGCTCGTACTCCGTGACCCACAGGTGCTTGGTGGAGAAGGTGGCCCGCTTGTGGATGTCACTGTCGGCGTCGGCGAGCAGCACCGGCTTGCCTTCGGGCAGCAGCACCCAGCCGACGTCGGAGCCGAGACGGTTCTGCACGGAGGGGTTCGAGATCAGCCAGGACCGGTTCCTGCTGTTGTCCGCGAGCCGCTGCGCTTCGGACTCGGTGGTCAGCCTCGTGACGAGCTGGGTGAAGCCCGTCCCGGTCGGGTTCTCGGGACCGCGGGGGACCAGGGCGGCCTCGAGCTCGTCGACCGAGTTGCCCAGACCGTCGACCATCATGTCGAGGCGCGCACTGAAGAGGTGCTGGTGATAGGGGGCGCCGAGCCCGGGTGCGAGCTCGGAGGCGAAGCGGTATCCAGCTCCCGGGTAGGCGGACGTGAACACCACTCCCGTGGCCTTCACCTCGAACTCGATCGTGCCGTCGAGCGAGAAGTACCAGTAGAAGCCGTAGTCGTAGTTGCCCACGGTGACGAAGAAGCTCACGACGAGACGGCGGTTGCGGCGGGAGATGCTCGAGCCGTTCCAGTTGTCGGTGTGCTTCCACAGGATGCCGGTGTCCTCCTCATGGATGCAGATGGCCTGTGGGATGACGTGCGGGGCGCCGTCGTTCCCGGCGACGACAGCGTCGAGGTAGGTGATGTCGCCCACGCAGTCGCAGCCGAGCTCGAGGGAATTCGCGTATCCGCCCAGGAGGTACTCGCCGCAGTCGAAGAAGTTCTGGAACCAGCGCTGCGGGCTCGGGTCTCCGTACGGGACCATCATCTCCGCGATGGAGGCGCGGTAGATCACCGGTCGCGCGATGCCGTCGTCGTCGATGGTGATGTTGTGGAAGACGAGTCCTTCGCGCTGGTCGAAGCCGACCTGCAGGTTCCAGCCGAGCCAGGACAGGGCGCCGTCCTCGCCGATGGTGAAGCTCGGGCCCTGGGGCTGGGTGATCTCGATGGGCTTGAGGCCCTGACGGTCGGCGCCGCGCCAGGACTCGAGGTGGAAGTTGCCCGACTCGAGGGGCACCGGGAGATCGACGTGGTCGACGACGGCGAGCACCTCGCGGGTGACCACATCGATCGTCACGGTGACCCCGTCGACGGGATGGGCCCAGCCCAGATCGTCGGGGGAGTCCATGACGAAGGTGAAGCAGCGCTGGACGCGTCGACCGGTCTCGGCGTCGCTCAGCGCTCCGGCGGAGAGCGGATTCACCTTGAGCTTCGAGATATCGGTCAGTCCGCGCCGAGCCATCGCGGCCAGCCACTCGGGGTTGCGATGGATGACCTCCTCGACGAGATGGAACTCCTCGATCACCACGGGCACCTGGCCGTCGACGGCGTGATCGAGTCGGCGCGAGGCCACAATGCGGTTCTCGGCCGGAGAGACCACCACATCCCACGATTCGTTCGTCGCCATGTCCACGAGCATGCTGCGCACCCGTCGATCGGCCGAGCCCTCCGTGATCAGAGGGCGTTTGTCCGGTTCGACGAGGCCGACGTAGGAGAAGTGCACACCAGGGCCCGCAAGGCCTTCGCGCTGGAGGATCGCGCGGTTGGCGGTGATCTCCGATGCGGTGAGGGTCGCGAGTGACGCGGGGATGGAGGCGGGGAGGGGCGTCGGGGTGGTCATGCGTGCTCCGGTGGGCTAGGCGGTGATTCCGCTGTGCGGATGGGTCCGGGAGAAGGAGGTGCGCAGGCGGTAGCGATCTCCCGCGTACCGGATGAGGGAGGAGAAGATCGGTCGATCGCCCGCGTCCGCCACCACCTGGCGCATCGCGAGGATGGGGGAGCCCGGCTCGATGCCGAGATGCAGGGCGAGATAGGGATCGGCGGGCCTCGCCTCGATGGTCGATTCGGCCCGGGCGAGGTCGAGCCCCGCACCGGCGAGCTGCTCGTAGAGCGACGCGCGGGTGAAGTCGATGCTCGATGCATCGGGGATCATCGAGGCCGGCACGCGGGAGTCGTCGATGGCGATCGGCGCCGAACTCAGCATCCGGACGCGCTCGAGGTGGAACAGCGCGGTGCCGGGGGCGATGGCAAGCTCTTCGGCTTCATCGATGGTCGCCGGCGCGACCTCCGCGCGGAGGATGCGCGAGGAGGCTTCGAGACCCATGCGCTCGGCCGTCTCGGTGAACGACTCCAGACTGTTGGGCCAGTCCTTCTGCGGACCTGCTGCCACGAACCAGCCGCGGCCGTGCGAAGACCGGAGCACGCCGTCCTCGACGAGCTTCTGCAGCGCCTTGCGCAGGGTGACCCTGCTGATGTTGAGGTCGGCGCAGAGCTCTCGCTCGGGAGGGAGTCGCGATCCGGGAGGGAGGCGCCCCTCGGCGATCTCCCGAGCGATGTGGTCGACCGCCTGCACCCACAGGGGGTCCGGATACAGCGCGCTCATGGACGGGAAGGCGTCGAATGTCGTCATGTGCGCACCGGCTCCCATACTCCGGAGGCCATCGAGCGGTAGCAGGCGTCGAGCACGCAGTTGACGATGTAGCCGTCCTCGAACGTCTCGTTTGGCGTCGCGCCCGCCTCGAACGCGGTCACGAAGTGGCGGAACTGCTGCGAGAAGCCGTACGCGCGTGCCTCTTCCGGCACGGGGTAGACCCATCCGGTCTCGGCGTCCGACTTCTCGACGAGGTAGCCGACCGGGTTCTGGATGAATCCCCAGACCGGAGTCGCGGAGCTGTCGGTCACCAGCCGTCCAGCGGAGCCGACGAACTCGTGGCGCAGCTGCATGCCGCCCTTCTCGATCCAGGACGACTCGACGGTGGCCATCTGGCCACCCGCGAACTTCAGCATCGCGACGGCGGTGTCCTCGCCCGTGGTCTTGTCTCCATGGACAAGCGTCGCGCCCCATGCCCACACCTCGGTGATGGGGTTCGCCTTGCCGAAGAAGTGACGGGCCGACTCGATCGTGTGGCAGCCCATGTCGAGCAGGGCGCCGCCGCCTGCGGTCTCGGCGTCCCAGAAGTGCGGAGCGTGCGGACCCGAGTGCCCTTCGCGCGCACGCATGGTGAGAAGGTCTCCGATGCCGCCGGCCGCCACCATCTCGTAGGCCTTCACGACGTTGGGCGAGAAGACCGAGCACTCGGCGTAGGCGGACCAGATGCCGCTTTCGGCGACGATGTCGAGGATCTCTCTCGCCTCTGCTCCGGTGCGGGCCAAGGGCTTGGTGCAGATGACGCCCTTGCCATGCTTCGCCGCCAGGCGGACCGCCTCGACGTGGGCCTCGTTGGGCAGGGCGATGATGACGAGCTCGACCGCCGGATCGGCGCATAGCGCCTCGACGTCGTCGTACTGCGCGGGGATCGTCCCCCACGGGCCGGACCACTTGGCGGCGAATTCCACGGCGCGGGCCATCGAACGCGAGTAGTTGGCGACGAGGGTGGCGTTGCGCACATCCTGCAGGCCGTCGACGTACTGGTCGCCGATGAACCCGGAACCCAGCATTCCGATGCCGACCATGGGAGGCCTCCTGTCCGCACGGCATACCCGTGCAGCTCAAATGATAGCTAGTGGCCTCGTTTTGGTCTACTAGTGGTAGCCGATCTAAATACCTCTTGCTACCTCTTGTCTCGGGCCTTTATAGTCGCATCTACAACGCGTCGCCCCCTGCGCCTGCTCCTTGAATCGCTGTGGCACAGCCGTGTTGAGCTTCGTCTGAAGCACCCAGCGTTGAGAGGAGACACATGCGTTCCAAACTTGCACCACTCGCAGCCCTGACAGTCGCGGCAGTAGGACTGGCGCTCGCAGGATGTTCCACCGGCGGAGGCTCCGGCGACGGCGCCGACGTCACCACGATCACCTTCGGCAACTGGCGGGTGGAGGACGCCTCGCTCTGGGAGGAGAACGTCATCCCGGCGTTCGAGAAGGCTCACCCCGACATCAAGGTGACCTACCAGCCCACCGGCACCGACGACTACAACGCCGCCATCCAGTCGCAGATCGAGAGCGGCACCGGCCCCGACGTCATGATGTGCCGGCCGTTCGACGTGAACCGGGCCTGGATCAAGGACGGCTACTTCGACGACCTGTCCGGACTGGACGGCATCGACGGCTTCACGGACACCGCGCTTGCGGCCTGGCAGGGTGACGATGGCGACCCCTACTGCGTGCCCATCGCCTCCGTGCTCGCCGGCTTCTACTACAACAAGGCGATCTTCTCCGAGCTGGGACTCAAGGTCCCGACCACGATGGCCGAGTTCACCGACGTGCTGAAGGCGATCAAGGACGACGGGAAGTACACCCCGCTCGCCCTCGGATCCGCCGACGGATGGCAGCTCTCCTACAACGTGCTGGACAGCCTCGGGCCCAACTACTGGCAGGGCGAGGACGGCCGACTCGGCCTCATCGACGGAACCAAGAAGCTGACCGACCCCGAGTTCGTGGACGCCTTCCAGGCGGTCTCCGACCTCAAGTCGTACATGCCGGACGGATTCGAGTCGCTGACCTACGAGGACCAGATGCAGCTGTTCACCCTGGGCAAGGCGGCCATCATGCCGGACGGATCATGGGATGTCACGGCAGCCAGTGCTACCGGCCTCGACGTCGGCATTTTCGCTCCCCCGGTGCAGAAGGCAGGCGATCAGCGCTACCTCCAGGAGATGCCCGACCAGGGCGTCGGCCTCAACGCGGACAGCAAGAACAAGGACGCCGCCAAGGTGTTCCTGTCCTGGCTCGCGTCGAGCGACTTCCAGAGCATCTACGTGGACAAGGTCCCCGGCTTCTTTTCCATGGGATCCGAGCCGGTCGAGTACACCAATGCGCTCGCCCAGGAGTTCGCCGACCTGAAGACCGATGCGCTGCTCACGCCGCGTCTTCAGCTCGATCGTCTGAGCGCCGGGACGCCGCCCCTCGATGACGACACCTGGGCCGTGCTCCAGACTGTCCTCAACGACGGAGTGTCCGCCGAGGACGCGACGACGACGCTCCAGACCAACCTCGACAGCTGGTACACGCCCGCGAGTTGAGCACCCGAGCGGCGCGCGCCAGCAGCACCGGCGCGCGCCGCTCCGCCATGTCCACCACCCCGATGGGAGCCACATGATCCGCACCGGAACGCGCTACCGGCTGCTCGCCCTGTTCGTCCTGCCGGCTCTCCTGGTGTACGTCGGATTCTCCGTCTATCCGCTGCTGAGCTCGGTCGCACTCAGCTTCTTCGACACCGCCGACGGCGGCAGCGTGTTCACCGGCTTCGGGAACTACGTCTACCTGTTCACCGATCCCTATGTGAGCGAGCGCTTCTGGAACGCGCTGCGCAACAGCGTGCTGTTCTTCGGGATCCACCTCGTGGTCGAGCTGCCCATCGGCCTGCTGATGGCCGCGCTGCTGACCTCGAACTCCATCCGCCGCTCGCGTGGCGTCTACCGGACACTGCTGTTCATCCCCGCCACGCTCTCGGTGGTCATCGTCGGATTCCTCTGGCGCCTCATCATCAACCCGCTTTGGGGCCTCATCAGCTTCCCGCTCCTGGGCGATCCCAGCACAGCACTGCCGACCATCTCTCTCATGTCGGTGTGGCAGTACATCGGGATCCCGATGATCTTCCTCTTCACCGCGCTGATCGCCATCCCGGACGACATCCTCGAGGCCTCTCGCATCGACGGCGCCCGGGCCTGGTCCACGTTCTGGCAGATCAAATTCCCGCTGATCCTGCCTCAGTTCGGCCTGATCTCGATCCTCACCTACATCTGGACCTTCAACGGTTTCGACATCGTCTACGCACTCAACGGCTCCGCACCCGGTCCGAACTACTCGACCGACATCCTCGGCACGATGTTCTACCGAACCTTCTTCGGATCGAGCGGCCAGGTGGCCGACACCGACCTGGGAGCGACCATCGCGTCGGTCGTCTTCTTCATCATCCTCGTCACCACCGCCGCCTACTTCGTGGTGCTGCAGCGGCGCCTGAAGACCTACGAGCTCTAGGAGCCGACGTGACCGCCGTTCCCCTCAAGCCCCGTTCCGAGTCCCGTGCCAAGCCCAGTCGAGTTCGCCTGCAGAAGGGCGAGGCGTCCTCGGCGATCGCCGTGCACGCTCTGCTCATCGTGTTCGCGATCGTCGCGATCCTGCCGATCCTCGTCGTGGTCATGAACTCGTTCAAGACGACGATGGGCATCTTCGGAGCGCCATTCGCCGTTCCCGGCGCCGACACGTTCAACCTCGACGGCTACAAGAACGTCTTCACGCGCGGCAACTTCGCCGCCAACTATCTGAACAGCATCATCGTCACGGTCGCGACGATCGTGGCGACGATCGTGCTCGCCACCGCTGCGGCCTGGGCGCTGGTCGAGTACAAGGTCCGGATCAGCCCGCTGCTCACCGGCTTCTTCATCCTCGGGATCATGCTGCCGATCCGACTGGGCACCGTGCCGATCATCAAGATGATGGTGGCGACCCATCTCATCGACACCCTGCTCGCGCTGGTGCTCGTCTACACGGCCATGCAGCTGCCCCTCGCCATCGCCTTGATGATGACCTACTTCCGGTCCGTGCCTGGGGAGCTCAAAGAGGCCGCACGGATGGACGGGGCCAGTGAGTTCCAAGTGCTCGGCATCGCACTCCCACTGGTGCGCCCGGGGCTCGCTGCCGTCGCATCCATCACGATGCTCCCGGTCTGGAACGACCTGTGGTTCCCGCTGATCCTCGCTCCGAGCAAGGCCAATCAGACGGTCACCCTTGGAGTGCAGCAGTTCGTCGGGCAGTTCCAGAGCGACTACCCGGCGCTGCTGGCGGCCCTCACGCTGGGCGCGCTGCCGCTGATCGTGCTCTTCACGGTGTTCTCCCGCCAGTTCATCCAGGGACTCTCGGCCGGGTACGGGAAGTAGCGTCCACCAGCGAGAGCGACCGCCGCGCCTGACATGACGAGCGAGCGCCCGTCAGCGTCGGGGGCCGCGCGCGAAGAAGGTGCGCAGGCGGTAGCGCTCGCCGCTGTACTGGATCTTGGACGCGAACAGCGGCTTGCCCGACGCGTCGACCACGAGCTGGTTCATGACAAGCAGAGGCTTGCCGACCTCGATGTCGAGATGCCGCGCCGCATAGGCATCCGCCTCGCGGGCCTCGATCGTGGTGTCCGCGCGGACGGGACCGAGCCCTGCATTGAGCAGCGTCTCGTACAGCGACGCCGTCCGGAAGTCGGTCTGCTCGAAGTCCGGCACGAGGTCCGCCGGCACCCGCGTGTAGTCGATCGCGATGGGCACATCATCGAGATAGCGCACGCGATCCAGGGAGAACATCCGGGTGCCGGGGGCGATTGAGAACTCCTCCGCCTCGTCGATCGACGCGTGCCGTGGGCTGGATGCGAGCACGGTGGAGCTCGAGCGCAGGCCCATCCGCACAGCGGTCTCGGTGAAGGACTCGAGGCTGTTCGGCCATTCCTTGTTGGGGGTGCCCGAGGCCACGTACCAGCCGCGGCCGTGCGACGACGCGAGGAGGCCGTCCTCGACGAGCTGATTGAGCGCCTTGCGGAGCGTCACCCGCGAGATGCTGAGCTGTTGGCAGAGCTCCCGCTCAGGCGGCAGCCGCATCCCGGGCCGAAGCGCTCCGGAATCGATCTCTGCGGTGATCATGTTGACCGCCTGGATCCACAGGGGCTCCGGATGGTCGGAACGGATCGCCCCCGCGGTCTCCGACGCTGTCAGCACGTGACCTGTATATCACCGCGGCTCCTTCGCCGAGGGACTGCAGCGGCGAGGAGACGCGGTCAGGGAAGAAGTCGAGCAGTCAGACCTCGGTCTTCTGCAGCCATGGCTCGATCAGCTGCATGTAGCGCCGCAGCACGGTCGCCATCACGTCCGCTCCGGGAGCTGCCCAGATCTCGGCGTTGAAGATCTCGACCTCGACGTCGCCGGTGTAGCCGGCCGCCGCCACAGCGCCGGTGAGGAAGCCGAAGTCGATGTGGCCGTCCCCCATCATCCCTCGGGAGAGGAGGCTGTCGGCCGGCAGCGGAGTGATCCAGTCGCCGACCTGGTAGCTCACGATCCGCTCGCCCGCGCGGCCGATCTGCTGTTCCACATCGGGCTCCCACCAGATGTGGAAGGAGTCGACGACCACGCCCACCTCATCGACGGGGAACTGCTCGGCGATGTCCAGCGCCTGCGCGAGAGTCGAGACGACGCCTCGATCTGCCGTGAAGATCGGGTGCATCGGCTCGATCCCGAGCACGACGCCATGCGCGCGTGCGACCGGAGCCAGCTCGGCGATCGCCTGGGCGGCCTGGCTGCGGGCGCCGACGAGGTCGCGAGAGCCCTCGGGGAGCCCACCGGGGACGAGCACCAGGGTCGGTGCACCGAGCGTCGCCGCCTCTTCGATGGCGCGGAGGTTCTCCTCGTGGGCGGCGCGCCGGAGTGCCGGATCGGCGGCCGTGAAGAAGCCACCGCGGCACAGCGAGGAGACTCGCAGGCCGGACTCCGCGATCCAGGACGCCGCGGTGGACAGCCCCGCGGTGGCGACCGGTTCGCGCCACAGCCCGATGGATCCGAGCCCGGCCTGCAGGGTGCCATCGATGGCCTCTCGAAGGCTCCAGCCGGCGATCGTCCTCTGGTTGAGCGAGAGGCGAGCGAGGCGCGGGTCCCCAGGGCGTGGTGTCGGCATCTCCGCCGGTCGCCCGCTGGGAACGTCGAAGCCGCCGCCAGTCGTGCCCTCGTCGCTCATCGCGCGGCTCCCAGAGCCTCTGCCAGCACGAGCAGCCGGTGGTGCGCTAGCTCGGGGTCGGGCAGCAGGCGGGCGTCGTTCATCAGCTCGAAGATCCGGCCGAGGTGCGGCAGGCTGCGAGCCGACTGCAGGCCGCCGACCATCTGGAAGCCGGCCTGATGCCCCGTCAGCCAGGCGCTGAACGCGATGCCGACCTTGTAGTGGAAGGTGGGTGCCTCGAAGATATGCCGAGAGAGTTCGAGGGTCGGCGCGAGCTCGGCGTCGTAGCGTGCGAGGTCTCCGTCATCGAGCGCCTGCAGAGCGGCCGACGCCGCCGGGGCGATGGCGGCGAAGGCTCCGAGCAACGCGTCGGAGTGCCCATGATCGTCTCCGCGGATCAGCTCCGGGTAGTTGAAGTCGTCGCCCGTGTAGAGCCGGACCCCGTCGGGCAGCGCGTGGCGCAGCCCGATCTCGTGCTCAGCGGACAGCAGCGAGACCTTCACCCCGTCGATCTTGTCCGCGTGAGCGCGCACGAGGGTGAGGAAGCTCTCCGTCGCCTCGCCGACATCGGTCGATCCCCAGTAGCTGCGCAGCTGGGGATCGAAGACCTCGCCGAGCCAATGGAGGATGACCGGGGCGGAGGTCTGGCCGAGGATCCGGTCGTAGACCGTCAGGTAGTCGTCGGGTCCGGCGGCGGCGCGCGCGAGATGGCGCGACGCCATGATGATGGCCTGTGAGCCCGTGCCCTCGACGAAGGCGATCTGCTCGAGGTAGGCGCGCTCCACGTCGGCGAGGGTCGCGGGCGCGGCGGCGGTCGCCGCGTCGGGGAGCTGGTCGGTCCCCGCTCCGGATGCGATGCGGCCCCCGAGCTCGGATGCCTGCGCCGCGCTGCGACTGATCAGCTCCTGGGTGGCACGCCAGTCCAGCCCCATGTTGCGCTGCGCGGTGTCCATGCCCTCGGCCACACCGAGGCCGTAGCCGAACAGGTGACGACGGAAGGCGAGCGTGGCGTCCCAATCGATGGCCGCAGGTGCCCCCGGCACATTGTCTCCGCGAGGGTCGGCCACGACGTGGGCCGCCGCGAAGGCCACGCGCGAGGAGTACGGTCCCGGGTGGAGCCGCCACTCACGGGGAGTGTTGAGCTCGACGGTGCGCCAGCCGTCGGCCGTCGGTATGGCGGCTCGGAGTCCGGTGCGCACGGGGGACACCGTCATCGGATCGCCGCCGCCAGCTCGATCCGCCGACCCTCCGCCGACGAGCGCAGGCCCGCCTCGACGAGCTGCAGTCCGCGGACGCCCGCAGCGAGGTCGTAAGCGTGCGGCCGGCCGGCGACGACATCGGTCAGGAAGCTCTCCCACTGTGCGCGGAATCCGTTGCCGAACTCCTGGTTGTCGGGGATCGCCGTCCACTGCGAGCGGAAGTCCTGGTCGGTGGGCAAGTCGGGGTTCCAGACCGGCTTGGGAGTGCTGACGCGCGGCTGGATCCTGCACTCGAAGAGACCGGCGACGGCCGAGCCGTGCGTCCCGTCGACCTGGAACTCGACGAGCTCACCGCGATCCACACGCACCGTCCAGCTCGAGTTGATCTGGGCGATGATGTCGCCCTCGAGCTCGAAGATGCCGTAGGCCGCGTCGTCGGCTGTGGCGGTGTAGCTGTTGCCCTGCTCGTCCCAGCGTTCGCGGATGTGGGTGACCGAGCGGCTGGAGACGGCCTCGACGCGGCCGAAGAGGTTCTCGAGCACGTAGTTCCAGTGGCAGTACATGTCGAGGGTGATGCCCCCGCCGTCGGCCGCGCGGTAGTTCCAACTCGGCCGCTGGGCGGGCACGAGGTCGCCCTCGAAGACCCAGTAGCCGAACTCGCCGCGGACGGAGAGCAGCTGTCCGAAGAAGCCCGAGTCGATGAGCCGCTTGAGCTTGATCAATCCCGGAAGATAGAGCTTGTCGTGCACCACTCCGTTGACGATTCCTGCGGAGCGGGCCGCCTCGACCAGCTCGAGGCCGTCGGCCACCGAGTCGGCGATCGGCTTCTCGGTATAGATGTGCTTGCCGGCTGCGATCGCCTGCAGGATGGCCGCCTTGCGCGCCGAGGTCACCTGCGCGTCGAAGTAGATCGACGCGCTGTCGTCGGCGAGTGCAAGGGACAGGCTGTCGGTGTAGTCGGCGATCCCGTGCCGATCCGCCAGCTCCGCCAGCTTCTCGAGGTTGCGGCCGACAAGGATCGGCTCGACCTGGATGCGATCGCCCGAGGGGAGCAGCACTCCCCCATCGGCGCGGATGGCCAGTATCGAGCGCACCAGGTGCTGGCGATAGCCCATCCGCCCCGTCACGCCGTTCATGATGATGCGGACCGTCTGAGTGGACATGACGCCTCCTGTGATCGCGGCCATCCGGCTGGAAAGCGCTTTCCGCACTATAGGGAATCAGTGAATAAGAGGGCAAGAGCGGGTTGCCGAGTCAGTCGAGGGAAGAGCGCCTAGAGCGGCGGGGTGCTCTCGCGGAGGCGGACCACGCCGCGGACGTCGTCCGCCTCGGGAGAGGAAGAATCGGGGGAGGGATCGGCGAGAGCGAGCTCGAGCGCCTGGACGCCGATGTCGAAGAGGGGCAAGGCCACCGTCGTCAGAGCGGGGCGGACGTCCTGGAGCAGGGGGATGTCATCGAATCCCGCCACTGCGATGTCCCGCCCAGGCATCCTGCCCTGGGAGATGAGAGCGGTCATCGCGCCGACGGCCATCACGTCGGTGACCGCGAACACGCAGGCCCCGGGATGATTCAGTCCCTGAAGCTCGAGGACTGCGGCATGCCCGCCGTCTCGGGTGAGTGGGCCGTGCACGATCTCCACCGAGGATGCTGCGATGCCGCCCGACGCGAGTCCTTCGGCGAAGCCGTCCACTCGCGCGCGAGCGGTGGCGAGATCCGACGGACCACCCAGGATCGAGAAGCGGGTGTAGCCGAGGTGGATCAGCGAGCGCGCCAGCTCCCGGGCGCCCGCCCGGTTCTGCACGCGGACGACCCGAGCCGCCGAGCCGCCCGTGTCCGCCCCGATGAACGAGACGCGGCCGCCCCGAGCCTCGTAACCGGCCAGCTCCTCGAGGAGCAGCTCCTCGCCGGCCGAGTCGAGATGGCGGCTCGCGGCGAGCAGGATCGCGAGCGGTCGCTTCGGCCGCAGCGCCGCAACCGCCTCGTGCTCGGCGAGGCCCCCCGGTCCTGTGGTGGTGATGATGACGGTGAGGCGCAGGCGACTCGCCGCCGCGCTCACGCCTGCTGCGATAGCCGAGAAATACGGATCGGCGATGTCGCCGACCACGAGCGCTACCGTCTGGCTCGCCCCGCGGGCCATGGACTGCGCCTGCTCGTCGACGACGTAGCCGAGCAGGCGCGATGAGGCGAGCACCCGATCGCGCAGATCGGGCTGCACCTGCCGTGTACTGCCGTTGATCACTCGCGACGCGGTCGCGAGCGAGACCTGGGCATGCGAGGCCACATCGGCGAGCGTGACGCTCGGGCTGCGGCCGGATCGGCTCACCATCGCTCGCACGTCGACTCGCGGGTGCTCGGATCGAGCGGTGACGGGCCGTCCGGTTCGCGCGCGTCGGCGCAGAGACCCGACACGACCGGCGACATCTCGCGCACTCGCTCCCCTTCCTCGCGACGACCAGGGTACAGGCGACACTGGCGGGGACCCGGCCTCGCTTGACGGTGGGCGGGCGGAGTCCTATGGTCGGGAATCAGGACAGCGGGAAAGCGCTTACCGGCAACCGACACGATGAGGTGAACGCGAGTGATCGCAACCGTCGACCCTACGACCGGAACCGTGCTGAAGGAGTTCGCCGCACATACGGCGGAAGAGGTCGAGCAGCGGATCGCCGCGGCGGACGCCGCCTACCGCGCGCTTGCATCGACCACCTTCGCCCAGCGAGCCGAATGGATGTGCGCCGCCGCCGACATCTTGGAGGCGGAGGTCGACGAGGTCGCATCGCTCATCACCACCGAGATGGGCAAGACCATCGGGACGGCCCGCTACGAGACGCTCAAGTCGGCGACCGGCATGCGCCACTTCGCGGACAACGCCGAGCGCTATCTCGCTGTTGAGCATCCGGTCGACGCCTCCTCGGCGGGCGCCTCGTCGCTGTCGGTCCGCTTCGACCCCATCGGAGTGGTCCTCGCCGTCATGCCCTGGAACTACCCGCTCTGGCAGACCATCCGATTCGCTGCGCCAGCGCTGATGGCGGGCAACACCGGGCTGCTGAAGCACGCCTCGAATGTGCCGCAGAGTGCCCTGTATCTCGGCGAACTGTTCGAGCGAGGCGGGTTCCCGCACGGCTCGTTCCAGACCCTGCTCATCGAGGGATCGCAGGTGGCGCCCCTGCTCGACGACCGTCGGATCCGCGCGGCGACGCTCACGGGGTCGGTTGCCGCGGGGGCATCGGTGGCCGAAGCCGCAGGCCGAAACGTCAAGAAGACGGTGCTGGAGCTCGGCGGGACGGACGTCTTCGTCGTGCTGCCCTCCGCCGATGTCGCTCGGGCGGCGGAGTTCGGGGTCAACGCCCGGGTGCAGAACTCGGGGCAGTCGTGCATCGCGTCGAAGCGCTACTACGTGCACACCGACGTCTACGACGAGTTCTCGGAATCGTTCGTCCTCAGGATGGGTGCCACCGTGGCCGGCGACCCGCGCGATCCCGACACCACGTTCGGGCCACTCGCGACCGAGCGAGGACGGCGGGATGTGATCGAGCTGGTGCAGGACGCCGTCGACAAGGGGGCCACCGTGCTCACCGGCGGCGCGATGCCCGATGGCGCTGGATGGTTCTACCCGGCCACGGTGCTCAGCGGCGTGACGCCCGAGATGCGCATCTACCGCGAGGAGTGCTTCGGCCCCGTGGCCTGCCTCTACCGGGTCGACGATCTCGACGAGGCCATCGAGCGCGCCAACGACTCGGACTTCGGCCTCAGCTCCAGCGTGTGGACGAACGACGACGACGAGGTCGCTCGATTGGAGCGCGAGATCGTCGCCGGTGGCGTGTTCGTGAACGGACTCACGGCCTCGTTCCCCGGCGTCCCGTTCGGCGGGGTCAAGGACTCCGGCTACGGACGTGAGCTCAGCTCCAACGGCATCCGCGAGTTCGTCAACGCCAAGACCGTCTGGAGGGCGTGACGAGCCCCACGGCTCCGAAGTCAGGTAGCGGTCTCTCCGCGGTAGAAGGTGGCTCCCCGCTACGGAACTTTCCGTAGCGGGGAGCCACCTTTTGCAGCGGCGAGCGAAGCGGCGCCGGTCAGGCCTCGATCTGCTCCAGCACCTCGTCGGCCCGCTCCGGGCTGCCGTCGGCGAGGCCTCTTTCGATCGCACGGCGCGACGCGATCCACATCCCGGCGCCGATGGCAACCACGAGGATCTCGCTGACCGTCAGGGACCAGATCACGCCGGCGAGGCCGAACCACAGGTTGCCGAAGATCACGATCGGGATGAACAGGACGCCCTGCGACATGCTCATCACGATCGCGGGCACCGAGCGCCCGGTCGCCTGGAACAGCGATGTGATGAGCCCCGCGAAGCCGTTGGCGATCATCGCGACCAGCTGCGCGGTGATGATCGTCGCACCGATGGCGAGCACGGACGGATCCGAGACGAAGGCGCCGAACAGCTGGTCGCGGAACAGGTAGACGGTGACCGAGAAGAAGCCGGTGATCGCGCCGACCGCGATCGCGGAGGCGCGAAGGGCGGAGCGGAGGCGGGCGCGGTCGCCCTTGCCGAACGAGTAGGCGAGCAGCGGGAGCACCCCGAGCGTGATCCCCATCACGAGGAACTCCGGGACCTGGGCGATCCGAACCGCGACTCCCATGGCGGCGAGGGGGCCGTCGCCGTAGTCCGCGGCCAGGTTGTTGAGCACCAGCGAGGTGACGATGAGGAACGCGGACTGCAGCAGCTCGCCGACGCCGACGCCGAAGACCGGCTTCAGCACCTCGGGGGAGAGGGTGAACCAGCGCGGCGCGAGGCTGACGTGCTCGCTGTTGCGCTGCAGCCAGACGACGAAGTAGATCACGACGGCGACGTTCGAGAGGCCGATCGCGAGGGCTGCGCCGGCCACCCCCCAGTGCAGCACGAGGATGAAGACCACGTCGAAGGCCAGGTTGGCGATCGTCGATCCGATCAGGCCGATCATCACCTGGCGCGATGCGCCCTCTGCGCGCACGAGCTGCTCGAGGCAGAACGCGGCGGCGAGCACGGGAACGAAGGCGAGCATCACGCCGACGAAGGCGCCGGTCGCGGGGACCGCGGCGCCGCTCGCGCCCAGCAGGGTGACCAGCGGATGCAGCAGGAGCAGGCCGGCGATGCCGACGACGGCGCCGATGACGATCGCGCCCCACAGCGCGAAGGATGCGACGTGCTTGATCTCCCCCGCCTTCGCCGGCTCCTTCTCGGATGCGCCGAGCAGGCGCGAGATCAGGGCGCTGCCGCCGACGCCGAAGACGCCGCCGATCGCCATGACCAGGCCGAGCAGCGGGGTGCCGAAGGTGATGGCGGCGAGCAGGAAGGTGTCGTTCAGCGAGCCGATGAAGCCGGCGTTGATGACGTTGTAGACGGCTCCGACGATCATGGCCGCTGCCATGGGCACGCAGAGGTGGATGAGCGCCCGGACGATCGGAGCGGACGCGAGGAACCAGCGGTTGCTGCCGACGACAGGCGCCGTCGTGCCGTCGCGCTCGCTGGCAGCGGGGGCGGATTCGGGGCGGATGGATTCGGTGCGGGTGGATTCGGGGTCGTTGGTGCTCATGGCTGCTCCATTCGGGCAGGGCGCCCTGTCGGACGGAGTGCCGGGTGTTCGGTGATGGGGTGCGCGTCGCGGTTCGGGCGCGCTCGAGGACACGCCGACGGACGCCGGCGCGGCGGGGATGCAGGGCGCCGGAGTCGGCGCGGTCAGCTGCAGGTCAGCAGCGACTCAGTCGCGGCTGGGGCGAGGCAGGTGATCGGTGATCTTGCTCAGCAGGGCGTGCAGAGTGTCGCGCTCGGTCTGATCGAGGGGGGCGAGGATGATCTCATCGGCCGCGGCCATCGCCTGCTCGAAGCCGGTGATCAGCTGGATGCCCTCGGGGGTGGCGTAGACGCGCTTGCTGCGTTCATCGCCGTCGGATCGGCGCTCGACGAGGCCGCGGCGCTCGAGGCCCTGCAGGAGGCTCGACACGCTGGCGGCACTGGTGCGGGTCATCTGCGCGATGTCGCGCTGGATGGATCCGGGATTCGCTTCGAGGAAGCCCAGTGCGAACGCCTGCTCGTGACTGAGCTCGCGGGCGCGCACCCAGTCCTGTCCGGCCTTCATCTGCGCCCAGCCGACCCAGCGCAGCAGGCCGAGCGTGGTCGTGAGTTCCGGTGCTTCCATAATCAGGAATCTAACTGTTAGATATCTAACTGTCAATCCTCTAAGAGAAATTGCCGCAGCCCGCCTGTTGCGCAGCCGGTACCTAGCGTTACTATCTACCAGTAGTCAGTGACACTGAGTAGCGAGGGAAGCCGATGCCGAAGCAGTTGACGGAGATGCTCAAGGGAACGCTCGAGGGCGTAGTGCTCGCCGTGCTGGCTGGACGCGCTGCCTACGGATACGAGATCACGACCTGGCTGCGTGAGCAGGGCTTCGCCGACATCGCCGAGGGCACGATCTACGCGCTGCTGCTGCGGATCGAGCAGCGCGGTCTCGTCGATGTCGAGAAGCGGCCGTCCGAGAAGGGACCGCCTCGCAAGGTCTACTCGCTGAACGCGCAGGGCGGCGAGTACCTCGATGAGTTCTGGAGGACGTGGGCCTTTCTCACCGAGCGACTCGAACGGCTCCGCTCCGGGCAGGAGTCAGAACACGCACAACAGCAGGAATCACAGGGACGACAGCAAGAGGAAGGCATCTGACATGGCGAACATCATCGAGAAGCTGGTCGGCGATCTGGGCGACAAGCGGATCTATCGCGAGTACAAGCAGAGGGTGAAGGCGCTGCCCGACGGGTACCGTCAGGCGGCGAACGCGCTCGAGCGCTACCTGCTCAACCTCGGACCGACCGACGACGGCAAGAGCCTGATCGCCATGCTGTCCGATCTCGCCGACCTGTTCGAGCAGAGCGCTGCCGCGGGCACTCCGGTGCGGGATGTCGTCGGAGCAGACCCTGCCGACTTCGCCGACACGTTCATGGAGAACTACGGCGGCGGAAGCTGGATCCGCAAGGAGCGCGCTCGGCTCGCCAACGCCATCGATCAGGCCGCCGGCGGGCCGACCGCCGAAGCCCCGGGGACCGAACGATGACGGCCGCAGCGGCCCCCGCGCTCCGGGTGCGGGGGCTCAAGAAGTCGTTCAAGGACCTGCAGGTGCTCCGCGGGGTCGACTTCGAGGTGGCCCGCGGCGGCATCTTCGCGCTGCTCGGGTCGAACGGCGCGGGCAAGACGACCGTCGTGCGGATCCTGTCGACACTGCTGGCGGCCGACGCGGGCACGGCAGAGGTGACCGGCATCGACGTGCGCACCCGAGCGGCGGAGGCGCGCGCCGCGATCAGCCTGACCGGCCAGTTCGCCGCCGTCGACGAGATCCTCACCGGCCGCGAGAATCTGCTGCTCGTGGCGAAGCTCCGTCATGTCGACGACCCGGGCGCGATCGCGGACGGCCTGCTCGACAGGTTCTCGCTCTCGGCGGCGGCCGGGCGGCGGGTCGCGACGTACTCCGGCGGCATGCGGCGCCGCCTCGACATCGCGATGAGCCTTATCGGCGAACCTTCGGTGGTCTTCCTCGACGAGCCGACGACGGGGTTGGACCCCGAGTCGCGGCTCGAGGTATGGAGCTCCATTCGGGCGCTCGCCGCCCAGGGCACGACGGTGCTGCTCACCACCCAGTACCTCGAAGAGGCGGAGCAGCTGGCCGATCGGATCGCGATCCTGCACGAGGGACGCATCATCGTCGACGGCACCCTCGCGGAGCTCAAGCGGCTGCTGCCGCCCGCCAAGGTCGAGTACATCGAGAAGCAGCCGACCCTCGAGGACGTGTTCTTCGCCATCGTGGGAACGAGACACGACGCTGCTGCCACCAACGAGGGCGACGCACGCGAAGGCGGTCGGCGATGAGCATCCACTTCATCGGCGATACCGCGGTGCTGACCGGGCGCTCACTGCGCCACATCAGCCGCAGCCTCGACACCATCGTCACCACGGCCGTGATGCCGATCGGGTTCCTGCTGCTGTTCGTCTTCGTGTTCGGCAGCGCGATCGACACCGGATCGGCATCCGGCTCGTACGTCGACTACCTGCTGCCGGGCATCCTGCTGATCACCATCGCGACCGGCATCTCCTACACCGCCTATCGGCTGTTCCAGGACCTGCAGGGCGGCATCTTCGAGCGCTTCTCGTCGATGCCGATCGCCCGCTCGTCGGTGCTCTGGGCGCACGTGCTCACCTCGCTCGTGGCCAACCTCATCTCGGTCGCGGTCGTCGTGCTGGTGGCGCTGCTCATCGGCTTCCGCTCCGGCGCAGGAGTGCTGGCGTGGCTCGCGGTGGTCGGGATCCTGCTGCTGTTCACGCTCGCGCTGACCTGGATCGCCGTCATCGCGGGGCTCTCGGCGAAGTCGGTCGACGGAGCGAGCTCCTTCTCGTATCCGCTGATCTTCCTGCCGTTCATCAGCTCGGCGTTCGTCCCGACAGCGGGCATGCCCGGTCCCGTTCGCGTCTTCGCGGAGAACCAGCCGGTCACCTCGATCGTGAACGCCATCCGCAGCCTGCTGGCTCAACAGCCCGTCGGCGCGGACATCTGGGTCGCGCTGGCCTGGTGCGTCGGAATCCTCGTCGTCGCCTACGTCTTCGCCATGATCGCCTACCGCAAGCGGATCGCCTGAGCCGGCCCGAATGGCGGGTGCGGAGCTCGCGACCTGGCTCGAAGAGCGGGTCGGAAGCACCCGCACTCGCCATCCGGGTCAGATCGCGGGCGCCTCGATCGCGGGCAGCGGACCGAGATGCTCCTCGATGATCGCTCGGATCGTGGGCACCGCGGCGACGAGTCGGTCAAGCGGGCAGCGGAACGCCACGGCACTGATGCTGATCGCGCCGGTCGCCGCTCCGGATCCGTCTACGGAGACGGGGATGGCGACGCAGTTGATGCCGACCTCGTTCTCCTGATCGTCGACGCCGAATCCGCGGGACCTGGTCGCCTCGAGCTCGGCCAGCAGCGCTCCGGTGCTGGTGATCGTATACGGGGTGCGGGGCTCGAAGCTCGAGGTGCCGAATCGCTGCACGAGCTGAGACTCCTGGGTGACGAGCGTGCTGAGCAGGGCCTTGCCGACTGCGGTGCGGTGAGCGGGGTTGCGGCCTCCGATCACCGAGGTGAGGCGCACGGCGCCCTGCGGCGGATCCATCTTGGCGCGGTAGACGATGTCGGTCCCCGACAGCACGGCGTAATGCGCGGTCTCCCCGAATCGCGCAGCGAGGGCCTCGAGGACGGGCTGGACGCGGGCGGTCTCGGGACGGCCGCCGAGATTGCGGAGAGCCAGGCGGATGTACTCGTCGCCGAGCACGTAGACGCCGCGGCCCATGAGGTCGGCGAGACCCGCCCGCCGCAGGGTGGCGAGGGCGCGGTGCACCGTGGACTTCGAGCTCTTCAGCGTGCTCGCCAGCTCGTCGAGCGTCACGCCGAGCGGATGGTCGGCCAGCTCGGTGAGCACTGCGATCACTCGGTCGGCTCCGACCAGCCGCTCCTCGACATCTGAGCGCTGCGAGCCCCGCATCCCGATGGCGCCGTCGCCCATCGTCGGCTACTCGACGATCCGAGGATCGACGTGCACCTTCGGCCCCGGTCCGGCGTCTGCTCCGCGGCGCCCCTCGAAGCGATCCGGGACCTCGGCGAGGCCGATGACCTCGCTGACGAGGGAGTCGGGCACGACCGCGCCGCTGGCGAAGCTGGCGATGGCACCCGCCAGCCCGGGGGAGGCGGAGAGGATGCCGACCGCGGTGACGTCCTTGAGTAGCAGGTCGCGGGTGTCGATCCGGCTCGGCGTGGAGGAGATGCCGATGTACACGACGCGGCCAGCCGGCTTGCACAGGCGCAGCGCGAGACCGGGCATGGTGTCGACGCTCGTCGCGTCGATCACGGAGTCGAAGCTGTCCGACTCGCTCGACGCGAGTTCGTCGAGCTGTCGGGTGTGCTGCGCGCCCAGCGAGCGGGCGAGCTCCAGCGATCCTGGTCGCACTCCCCCGACGGTGACGACGGCCCCCTCCGCCAGCGCGAACTGCGCCGCCAGCAGTCCGATCGTGCCGGACCCGAGCACCAGCACCTCGTGGCCGGGCCGGACATCGGCCGCCCAGACGGCGCGCAGCGAGTTGCCGCCTGGCTCGACCAGCGCGGCCGCGGCGAGACTGACGTGCTCGGGGATCTCGTAGGCGAAGCGGCTCGGCAGGACGAACTTCTCGGCGAGCGCGCCGGCGACGTCTCCGCGGATGCCCACCTCATCCCGGAAGGGGCATACGTGCTGGTGTCCGCTCAGGCAGTACGAGCATCGGCCGCAGCCGAGCATGGTGTCGCCGGTGACCCGCTTGCCGAGCCATGCCTCATCCGCGGAGTCGCCCACCTCGACGACGCGACCCGTCCATTCGTGCCCGAGCCGGAGCGGGAACCTGGTGAAGCCCTGCTCGATGTAGGCCATCTCGCCGGTGTAGAGCTCGACGTCGGTGCCGCAGATGCCGACCCGCTCCACCTGGACCACGAGCTGGCCCGGCTGCGCCGTCGGGTCGGGCACCTCCGTCACCTCGGCCACTCGGGGAGAGGCGACGACCAGGGCGCGCACTCAGGCCTCCGCCGTGCCGCTCTGCGCTGCCGGATGAGCGACGACGCGCTGGGTCTGTGTGCCGAGGCGCGTGATGTTCAGCGTCATGGTCTCGCCGCCCTTCAGATACACGGGCGGCTTCTTACCCATGCCGACCCCGGGAGGCGTTCCCGTGTTGATGAGGTCGCCGGGCTCGAGGGCCATGAACTGGCTGAGGTAGTGGACGATGAAGGCAGGGCTGAAGACCATCGTGGAGGTCGAGCCGGTCTGCCGACGCTCGCCGTCGATGTCGAGGGTCATCTCGAGCGCGAGCACATCCTCGATCTCGTCCTTCGTGACGAGCCAGGGCCCGGCCGGATTGAAGGTCGGCGCGGACTTGCCCTTCGACCACTGCCCGTTGCGCTCGATCTGCCACTCCCGTTCGCTGACGTCGTTCACCAGCACGTATCCGGCGATCGCGGCCTCCGCAGCCGTCTCGTCCTCGAGATACGAGGCATGGCTGCCGACGACGACCCCGAGCTCGACCTCCCAGTCGGTCTTGACCGAGTTCTTGGGGATGAGCACATCGTCGTCGGGGCCGATCAGCGTGTTCGGCGACTTCGTGAACAGGATCGGCTCCGTCGGCACGGCCTGGTCGGTCTCGGCGGCATGGTCGCGGTAGTTGAGTCCGATGCAGAGGATCTGATGCGGGCGGGCGATCGGAGCGCCGAAGCGCCGGTCGCCGACGGGCTCGCCGCGGCCCGCCGACAGGCGCTCGGCGACGGTGACAGCCAGCGTCTCGAGCGCTCCAGAGCCGAAGAACGCCTCATCGAAGTCGTGGACGACGTCGGAGAGGTCGATGTAGGTGTCGTCGTCGACCAGTGCACCGGGCGTCTCGGAGCCTGCGGGACCGAGTCGGACGAGTCTCATGCGGGCTGCTTTCTCCAGGGGACTACGAGCGGCGGCCATGTGGCCGCCATGCCATAATTCGAAATGCTAGCCACATGTTCGACATAGTGGAATTCCGCCGAGGAACGATGAGGTTCGATGGTGAATCGCCTGCGCAGCGACGACTGGTACGAGGGTGCGGATCGCAACGCGTACATCCATCGAGCGTGGATGCGGCGCGGCAACCCCGATGACGCCCTCGACGGCAGCCGTCCCCAGATCGCGATCGCGAACACCGCATCCGACCTGACGCCCTGCAATGCGCACCTCGACGAGGTGGCCGAATCCGTCAAGGCCGGCATCTGGGCCGCCGGCGGAGTCCCCTACAACCTGCCCGTCGTGTCTCTGGGCGAGACCCAGGTGAAGCCGACCGCGATGCTCTGGCGCAACATGGCCGCCATGGCCATGGAGGAGATGTTCCGCGCCAATCCGATCGACGGCGTCGTGCTCCTCGGCGGCTGCGACAAGACCATCCCCGCGCTGCTGATGGCGGCGTCGTCGGTCGACATCCCGGCGATCGTCGTGCCCGGCGGTCCGATGATCACCGGGCACTTCCGTGGGGAGGCGCTCGGCTGCGGCACCGACGTCTGGCGACTCAGCGAGGAGGTCCGCGCGGGCACGCTCAGCAACGAGCAGTTCCTCCGATCCGAATCGTCGATGATCAGGTCCAAGGGGCACTGCAACACCATGGGTACCGCGTCGACCATGGCCGTGGTCGCCGAGGCGCTGGGCATGACGATCCCGGGCTTCGCCGGAACGCCAGCCCCGGATGCGCGACTCCTGTCGATGTCGCACGACACCGGCCGTCTGATCGTCGAGATGATCCGATCGGACCGGAAGCCGAGCGACATCATGACCAAGGACGCCTTCCTCAACGCCATCGTCGCCGTCGCCGCGGTCGGCGGCTCGACCAACTCGGTGGTGCATCTGCTCGCCATCGCAGGGCGACTGGGCATCGATCTCACCCTCGACGACTTCGATGCGGCAGGCGCCGGCGTGCCCGTGATGGCCAACCTGCAGCCGAGCGGCCGATTCCTGATGGACGACCTCTACCGTGCCGGGGGAGTGCTGGGCCTGCTGGCTCAGATCAAGGACATGCTCAAGCCTGCCCCGATCACCGTGACCGGCGTCCCACTCGTCGAGTACCTCGACGACCGGCCCGTGTACGACGACACCGTGATCCTCCCCCGCGACGCGCCGCTCATGGAGGACGCCGGGATCACGGTGCTGCGCGGCAACTTGGCGCCTCGCGGTGCTCTCATCAAGCCTGCGGCGGCGACCCCGGAGCTGCTGCAGCACACCGGCCCTGCCGTCGTCTTCGACAGCATCGAGGACATGCGGGATCGGATCGACGATCCCGCCCTCGACGTGACAGCGGATTCCGTGCTCGTGCTCCGCGGCTGCGGGCCGCGCGGCTATCCGGGCATGCCCGAGGTCGGCAACATGCCCATCCCGAAGAGGCTGCTCGAGCAGGGGGTGCGGGACATGGTGCGGATCAGCGATGCGCGGATGAGCGGCACCGCGTACGGCACGGTCATCCTGCACGCTGCCCCGGAGGCGGCGGCCGGCGGCCCGCTGGCCTTCGTCCGGACGGGGGACATCATCACGATCGATGTCGAGAGCCGGACGCTGAACATGGCCGTCAGCGACGAGGAGCTCCAGTCCCGCAGCCAGAGCCCGATCAGCGAGGCCGCATACGCCGCGCCGGTGCGGGGCTGGGAGAAGCTCTACGTCGACCATGTCATGCAGGCCGATACGGGCGCGGACCTCGACTTCCTTGTCGGCGGCAGCGGATCGAAGGTGAGCCGTGAATCGCACTGAGTCGCGAATGGATGCCGGCTCGCCGAAGGCCGATCGATGAGGCGGGCGCTCATCACCGGCGGCCGGAGCGGACTCGGAGCGGCATGCGCCACCCGCCTGCGCGCCGACGGACTCGACGTGATCACGGTCGACCTCTCCCCCGACGCCGATGTCGTGCTCGACATCACCGATGCGAGCGCCGTCCACGACGCGGTCTCCCGGATCGGCGCGGTCGACGTGCTCATCAACAGCGCTGGCATCGTGGGTCCGAACCTGCCGCTCTGGCAGGTGGACGCCGCCGACTGGCAGCGCACCTTCGACGTCAACGTGAACGGCCTCTTCCACGTCACCAAGGCCGTCGTGCCCGGCATGATCGAGCGTGGCTGGGGGCGGATCGTCAGCATGGCGAGCATGGCGGGGAAGGACGGCAACCCGAACCTCTCCGCCTACTCCGCGAGCAAGGCGGCGGTGATCGGCCTGACCAAGTCGCTCGGCAAGGAGCTCGCCACGACCGGAGTGCTCGTCAACGCCATCGCGCCCGCGGTCATCGAGACTCCGATGAACGCCGCGACGTCGCCCGAGGTGCTGGCGCACATCACCTCGCTGATCCCCATGCGTCGGGTCGGTCGAGCGGACGAGGTGGCCGCGCTGGTGGCCTGGCTGGTATCCGACGAGCTCAGCTTCTCGACGGGCGCCGTCTATGACATCAGCGGCGGTCGGGCGACCTACTGACGCCATCGGTGTCGGGTGCATGACGAACGGCGGAGCAGACATCTGCTCTGCGACGAACGGAAGGGAAGCGGACATGACGGAATTCGACGGAGCGGTCGCCATCGTCACCGGCGGTGCGAGCGGACTGGGCGCGGCCACCGCCGCGCTGCTCGCCGAACGCGGAGCCCGCGTCGCGGTGCTCGACCGTGACATCGGTGCCGTGCCCGCTGAGCTGTTCAGCATGGTCTGCGACATCACCGATGCCGCCCAGGTCGACGAGGCGGTCGCCGCGGTCGTGGCGCACTTCGGATCGCTGGACATCGTCATCAACAACGCGGGCATCGGCGCTGCGGGGGACATCTCGGCCAACGACGACGCCGAGTGGCACCGCGTCTTCGACGTGAACGTCGTCGGCATCGCGCGGGTCACCCGTGCGGCACTGCCGCATCTCAGGAAGTCCTCCGTCGCGGCGATCGTCAACACCTGCTCAGTGGCCGCGATCGTCGGCCTGCCGCAGCGGGCGCTCTACTCGGCGAGCAAGGGCGCCGTCGCGGCGCTCACCCAGGCCATGGCGGCCGACCACGTCAAGGAGGGCATCCGCGTCAACGCGGTCACCCCGGGCACCGCCGACACCCCGTGGGTCGGGCGCCTGCTCGACGCGGCCGACGACCCCGAGGCGGCTGCGGCCGCGTTGAAGGCGCGTCAGCCGATGGGCCGTCTGGTCACTGCCCCGGAGGTGGCGAATGCGATCGTCTATCTCGCTTCGCCCAACTCGTCGTCGACGACGGGCACGCTGCTGGCGGTCGACGGCGGCATGCAGGGGCTCCGCGTCTCCTAGCCCGTCGTCGGTCCGGGAACCGCCGACCCGAATCTTCTGGCGCGGCCAGAACGCGCTGCCACGGATAGAACGCGGCGCTGCGGACGAAACGCGGGCGGGTACCGGTGCGTTTCGTCCCTGGCGCCGCGTGGTGTCCGCACGCCCGCGTCGTGCGCGGCGTCGGCTGGGCTCAGACGCCGAGGAACTCGGAGATGGCGTCCACGACGAGCCGATGGTCCTCTTCGGAGCTGAGTCCCGAGACGGTCGCGGCAGCGACGACGCCGACGCCGGCGACGCGGATGGGGAATGATCCGCCGGCGGTCGCGATCTGGGCGGGATCGAACCAGCCGATCGACGCCGGGAAGGTGCCGAGCGCGGCGAAGCGCAGCTGGAGCAGCATGCTGCTCGTCTCGAAGCGGAAGACCCCGGCCGTCTTGCGGCGGACCCACTCCTCGTTGTCCGGGGTCGACCCCGTCCGGGCGGCCCGGAACAGGATCAGTCCAGGGCGCCGGATGTCGATGAGGACCGGCTTGTCCCCCGCGCGCTCGACGAGGATCGAGCCGAGGCGCCAGGCATCATCGTGGTCGAATCCGGAGAACACCAGGCGCTCCTGCTGCGCCTCGATCTCGCGGGTGAGGTCATCGGCGTCGCTCACGGTTCAGTCCCGCAGCTCGAGGTACTTCGCGATGAGCGCCTGGGTCGAGGAGTCCTGCGCTGCGAGGGCATCGGCGTCGCCGTCGACGGCGGGCGTGATCTGCTGCGCCAGCTGCTTGCCGAGCTCGACGCCCCACTGGTCGAAGGAGTCGATCCCCCAGACGGTGCCCTCGACGAAGACGATGTGCTCGTACAGGGCGACCAGCTGGCCGACCACGCTCGGCGTGAGCGCAGGCGCGAGGATCGAGGTCGTCGGCCGGTTGCCGCTGAACACCCGGGCGGGCACAACCGACTCCTTCGTCCCCTCGGCGCGCACCTCGTCGGCGGTCTTGCCGAACGCGAGGGCCTTGGTCTGGGCGAAGAAGTTGGCGAGGAACAGCGAGTGCACGTCGCTGCCCGGGGCGACGGAGGCGCCATCGCCTGTCTCGTCCTTCAGCGGGCGGGCGGGGTTCGCCACGGCGATGAAGTCGGCGGGGATCAGCCGGGTGCCCTGGTGGATCAGCTGGTAGAACGCGTGCTGGCCGTTCGTACCGGGCTCGCCCCAGAACACCTCTCCGGTGTCCGTCGTGACGGGGGAGCCGTCCCAGCGCACGCTCTTGCCGTTCGACTCCATGGTCAGCTGCTGCAGGTAGGCCGGGAAGCGGTTGAGGTACTGGGCATACGGAAGCACCGCGTGGGTCTGAGCGTCGAGGAAGTCCGTGTACCAGACGTTGAGCATGCCCATCAGCACGGGCACGTTGCTGGCGAGGGGGGTGGTGCGCATGTGCTCGTCGAGCGCGTGGAAGCCGGCGAGCAGCTCGCGGAAGCCGTCCGGTCCGATGGCGATCGCGATGGACGTTCCGATGGCGGAGTCGACGGAGTAGCGTCCGCCCACCCAGTCCCAGAAGCCGAACGCGTTCTCGGGGTCGATGCCGAACGCGGCGACCTTCTCGAGCGCCGTGGAGACGGCCACGAAGTGCTTCGCGACAGCGCCGGTGCGGGCGTCGTCGGTATCGGCGATGCCGCCGGAGCGGACGAGGTTCTCCCACAGCCACTGGCGGGCCAGGCGTGCGTTGGTGAGGGTCTCGAGGGTGCCGAAGGTCTTCGACGCGACGATGAAGAGGGTGGTCTCCGGGTCGAGTCCGGCGGTCTTCTCGTAGATGTCCGACGGATCGATGTTGGAGACGAAGCGGACCTCGAGCCCGGCCTGCAGGGAGGGCTTCAGGGCTTCGTAGATCATCACGGGTCCGAGGTCGGAGCCGCCGATCCCGATGTTCACGACGGTCGCCATCCGCTTGCCCGTGACACCCGTCCACTCGCCGGAGCGGACCTTGTCGGCGAAGGCGTAGACCTTGTCGAGCACGGCGTGCACGTCGGCGTCGATGTCCTGGCCGTCGACCGTGTAGCCGGCTGCCGGCTCGAGATCCGCCCCGCCCTTCGGGCGACGGAGTGCCGTGTGCAGCACCGCGCGATCCTCGGTGACGTTGATGTGGTCGCCGGCGAGCATGCGGCGGTAGCGGTCGGCGACGCCGACCTCCTCGGCGAGCTGCAGCAGCGGCGCGAGGATCTCCTCCGTCAGCAGATTCTTCGACAGGTCGACCGTGAGGTCCGCGGCCTGAAAGGTGTACCGGCTCGCCCGGTCCGGATCCTCCGCGAACCAGGCGCGCAGGTCGGGCGTGAACCCGTCCGCGATGCCCGCGAGGGTGCTCCAGGAGGCGGTGGCGGTGGGATCGATGGGGGCCGGTTCGGTCATGAGCACTCCTGGTCGTCGAAGCGCGGGCCCGCGGAGGCAGCTCCCGCAGCTACGAACCTATCGCCGCTGAGTGGAAGCCTGCCGCCTGTACCGGAGGGCTGGTGGACCTGTCCGCCGCTGAGTACCCTGCCCGCATGGCCGCAGCGACCCCTCCGCGTGACGGCGAGCACCGAGTGACCTTCACCGACGGCTCCCTCAGCGGCATCGAGCACTACGCCGGCGGCGTGAAGCAGGGGCGATGCGAGTACTGGTACCGCAACGGCCAGAAGAAGTCCGAGGGGCGGTTCGCCGGCGGCGCGTTCACCGGCGAGTGGGTGTGGTGGCGGGAGAACGGGGAGCTGCTGCAGAAGGGACCATTCGTCGACGGGGAGCAGCACGGCGTCTGGCGACGCTGGCACGATACGGGAGCCCTGATGGACGAAGGCCTGTGGGTGCACGGGAAGCGCTCCGGCGAGTGGCGGCACTACGACAGGGCGGGTGAGCTCCGGAAGACGGACAGGCATCCGGATCGCTCGACCGGCTGAACCCGCTCGCTCCCGCTCGCACCCGCTGATCCGCATGCCGTGCCGTCATTGACGCGCGCGCCGACCGGCCCTCGTTCGGATCGCGCTCAGCTCCCTCGGCCAGAGCTCGGGGGAGTCGGTGACGTCGACGCCGTCGCGCCACTCGCGGCTCCAGGCCGGCAGCATGCCCGCACGTGCCCAGGCGCGGAGGTCCTCGACGTTCGCCTCGGGCAGCGGCCGCCCGCGACGGTGTTCGACCGCCCGCACCTCCGACTGCCAGTCGATGGGTGGGCGCGAGACTTCGGATGGCGAACCGGGTGATGATCCGGGCAGTGATCCGTCGAGCGGATGTTCGAGCATGGGGGTCCTCCGGTCGCAGGTGCAGAGATGGCGACCGGCCCCGCCGTCGCCCACGATAGGCGAAGGCCGCGACAGAGCACGAGCGCATGACCCCTGGCGCCCGCTGCACGAGACCCGCTACGGGACCCGCTGTGCGGGGCACTGACAGACCCTCCCCCGCTGGTCGGCCGGGTCCTAGCGTGAAGTCATGACCAGCACGCTCACCTTGAACACCGGCACCACCATCCCCGCCATCGGATTCGGCGTCTTCCAGAGCAGTCCCGAAGAGACGGCTGCCGCAGTGGACACCGCACTCCGCAGCGGATACCGCCTCATCGACACCGCGGCCGCCTACGGCAACGAACGGGAGGTCGGCGAAGGGATCAGGCGATCGGGAGTCGACCGGTCCGAGATCATCCTCGAGACCAAGGTGTGGGTGTCGGACTTCGGCTACGACGAGGCGCTGCACGCCTTCGACAAGGCGACGGGAAAGCTCGGCTTCGACCGACTCGACATCTTCATCCTGCATCAGCCGGCGCCCGACCGGTTCGAGAAGACCCTCGAGGCCTATCGAGCGCTCGAGACCCTCTTCGCCGACGAGCGCGTCGGGGCCATCGGAGTCTCGAACTTCATGCCGCACCACCTCGAGAAGCTGCTCGACGTGGCGACCGTCGTCCCGGCGCTCAATCAGATCGAGGTCCATCCGTACTTCAGCCAGCCCGCCGTCCAGCAGCTCGACGCCCAGCACGGCATCCTCACGCAGGCGTGGTCGCCGATCGGCGGGATCACCTTCTATCCCGGGTGGGGCGAGCACCGGCGCAGCGTGCTCGAGGACGACACCATCGCGCAGATCGCCCGCGTCCACGGCAAGTCGCCGGCTCAGGTGATGCTGCGCTGGCACGTGCAGGAGGGACGCTCGGCGATCCCCAAGTCGGTCAATCCCGCCCGGATCGCCGAGAACCTCGACGTGTTCGACTTCGAGCTGACGGCCGACGAGCTCGCGGTCATCGACGCACTCGACACGGGCGAGCGGAGCGGGCCCGATCCGGACGTCGCCCGACCGGAGCGCTTCGGCATGGTCATCCCCGAGGCCTGATCGGGAGCTCCTCCAGGGCGCCCGGTGGCAGGATGAGCCGATGCCCACCCCGCCTCCGCGCTCCGCGCCCCTTCGGCCCGCTCTGCTGCCCGGCCTCATCGGGGCGCTCGGCCTGGTCATCGGCGCCGTGGTGCCCGCCTGGTCGGACTGGATCGTCAGCAGCTATCTGACGAGCATCCTCGCGCTGATCATCGTCGTGTTCGCCGCGCAGGGCAGGCAGTGGCTGTGGATCATCCCCATGTTCGCCGTCGCGGTCCTCTGGAACCCGGTCTATCCCTTCGGCTTCAGCGGCACGCTCTGGGCGGCCGCCCACATCCTGGGTGCCGCGGCGTTCCTCGCCACCGGCCTGCTGATGCGTGTGCCCCCGCAGGAGAGCGCCGGGCGAGCGGCCTGATCGTCGTCTCGGCGTGGCAGGCTGGACCGCGCTGGTCGAGAGGTGGTGTGCGTGGACGAGGACTTCGAGGTGGCACCGGAGTCGCCGTTCGCGCTGCTCGCCGACGATGAGCGTCGTGCCTGGTACGCGTACATGAAGGTGCATCTGCGGCTCCGCTACGAGATGAACCGTCAGCTGCGGACGACCGGCGAGCTGTCGCTGCCGGACTACGACGTGCTCGTCGCGCTGATCAGCGACGAGCGCGGGACGCTCTCCATCTCCGATCTGGCAACCCGGATCGGCTGGGAGCGCAGCCGAGCCAGCCACCACGTGCGGCGGATGGCCGCGCGTGGGCTCGTCGGCACCGAGCAGAGCGAATCCGACCGGCGCTCGACACAGGTCTCTCTGACCGCGCGAGGTCGAGCGACATTGGGGAACTCCTCGCCGGGACATGTCGAGCTGGTGCGCGCGGTGTTCCTCGACCCGCTCGACGAGCGGCGCAGGAGCGAGCTCGCCGAATCGCTGGAGCGGATCTACGATGCGCTCATCGAGCATGGATCGCTGCCGCGCCCCGTCGACCACCCCTGACGACGATCTCCCGGTCGCCCGCGCTGTCTCAGGGGAGGATCAGCGTGTACAGCTTGGCGATGACGCCGTCTCGCACGAGCGCGATGTCGACGCCCTTCACCACGGGTGGTGCGCCGGCCGGTCCGAGATTCCAGGTCAGATACCCGAGGTCCTGCGACTCGAGCACCGGGCCGGCAGCCGTGAACACGAAGTCCGGGGACTGATCGATCAGCGACTGGGCCTTGTCGCGGATGGCCGCATGACCGACGACCACGCTCTCGGGATCGGCGAAGACCACATCGTCCGCGTAGGTGCGGGCGATCACCTCGGCCCGTCGGGCGGGATCGCGCTCGCCGAACACCCCGAGGAGGTTCGCGTGCATCAGTGTCTCGATCGGTTCGCTCATCTGTCATCTCCGAGTTAGGTGAAGTGTCACGCAAAGCTACAGCGAGATCGGCGCAGATCCTCGCGCAGGCTTCGTCAGCCTGTCTGGCTACGCTGGCGTCTCGACATTCCGATGGAGGATCTCGCATGGCCATGACGCAGCGACACACCGCTTCCGCATTCGACGGTGTGGCAGATCTGTTCGCCTCCTACGACAGCGCCGACCGGACTCCCGAGGGGTACGAGGCCCAACTCGCGGTCTACGTGGGCGGCGAGCTGGTGGTGGATCTGTCGGCCGGCATCTCCCCGGACGCGCTGATGACCGTGTTCTCCTCGAGCAAGGGCCTCGCGGCATTCGGGCTCGGACTGCTCGTCGATCGGGGTCAGCTCGACCTCGATGCGCCCGTCGCCGCCTATTGGCCCGAGTTCGCGCAAGCGGGCAAGTCGGCGATCACGGTGCGCCAGCTGCTCTCGCATCAGGCGGGACTTCCCACCACCGATCGACCGATCACCTACGACGAGTGGCTGGACCCTCATGCGGCCGCGGAGGTCCTCGCCGCGCAGCGGCCGCTCTGGCATCCGGGCTCCGCGTTCGGCTATCACGCCATCTCGATCGGCACGCTGATCGGCGAGCTCGTCTTCCGGATCACCGGTGACACGATCCAGGAGTTCTACGAGCGAGAGGTCAGGGTGCCTGTCGGCGCCGACGCGTATCTCGGCCTTCCGGATGCCCTGGAGGACAGGGTCGTCGAGCTGCTGCCGCTGGCGGACCCCACTCCTGAGGAGCTCACCGAGTTCGCCGCGGAGCTGTCCGTACCGCGCGGGCCGTACGGGCCTCCCACCTTCGCCGTCGATTTCGGCGTGCTGATGTCCCAGCGTGCGCGGGCGTTCGGCCATGCCGCTGGTGGTGGCGTCTGCTCCGCTCGAGGCCTGGCCGCGGTGTACGACTGGGCGACGGGTTACGGGCGCGGTTCGGGCGCAGTCACCGCCGACACCCTCGACGCGTTCGCGCAGTCGCAGGTCGCCGGATACGACATGGTCCTCGACCAGCCGCGCCGCAGCCACGGGATCGTCTTCCAGAAGCCGACGGGCGTCATGCCCTTCGGCTCCTACCGCGCATTCGGCCACGACGGCGCGGCGGGCGCGATGGCGTTCGCCGATCCGGCCACCGGCATCTGTCTCGGCTACACCATCCGTCGCGGACCGTTCCCCGGTGGAATCGACCGTCGTGTCTTCGCGCTCGCGGAGGCCGTGCGAGCAGCGATCGCTTGAGAGCTGCGCTCGGCGGTCAGCTCTCGATCAGAGCGGCTTGCGGAAGCAGATCTCGCCGGGGAAGGCGCCGTAGGGCGGGAACACTCCGCTGCGGGTGAAGCCGAGCGATTCGTACAGAGCGATGGCCGCGTGCTGGAGCCCGCCGGTCTCGAGCACCAGGGCGGTCGCACCGAAAGCACGGCAGCGGTCTTCGAGCTCGACCATCAGCGCACGGGAGAGGCCGCGCCCTCGGTGGCTCGGCGCTACGTAGACACGCTTCACCTCCCACTCGGTGGGGACGCCGGTGAGCGCGGGGCGCACGGCGGCGGTGGCCACCGGCAGGTCGCCGTCGAGCGCCAGCAGCGTCAGTGCGATGTCATCGGCGCGGACTGCCAGAGACGCCGTCGCTGCGCGCGCCTCATCCGGCGTGAGCGCATCGACCCAGTCCTTGTAGATCGCCCCCGTCTCGGCGAACATCGCGCGATGGAGCGCCTCGACGCGGTCGTCCGTCCACTCGACGGGCTCGGTGCTCAGCATGTCCCGATGCTAGGCGAGCCGATTCGAGCGCATCACTGGGGCGCATCCCGAGGGGGGCGATCAGTAGCTGATCGTGACCGCGTAGGCCATCCCGGTGATGGCGAAGCCGAGTGCGATCGTGGCGACGATCATGAGGACTCGTTCGCGCCCGAGGCGCACATAGCTCGACCGGCGCTGCTGGCGAGTGCCGGAGAGCACCACGTCGGAGGCCAGCTGGGGCTCGCGACGCTTGACGCGGGCACCCGAGAGGACCTCCTCCTGACCGAAGCGGCGGAGCATCTCACCGGTCGACACGGGTTGGGGCGCGACGATCTCATCCGGAGCGGCCCGGTCGATAGGGGTCGGAGCGAACTGCGTGGTCATGATGACCGTCTTCTCCGGGCTAGGCAGGCCTGGAATCACCGATCGGGGGGACCTCATCACCCGGGCTTCGCTGGCTGCGTTCGGCCCGAGTTCAGTGGGGGCGGCGCTCGCCCCGATGCCCCGAATTTATCGCATAGACGGCGCTATCGACGGCGTGTCGCAGGCGGATGGGGGAATGCCCAGGAATCGAACGATTCACCTTGTGCAGAGCGTCCAAGTCAGCGCTCGCAGGCGGGCTGAAGTGGTGGTCAGTGCTGACAGTTGGGGCACCAGTAGACCTGCCGATCCGTCGAACCGCGACCGGAGACGATGGGATCGCCAAGCCATTCCATCTTGATGGTGGTCCCGCAGCGGCGGCACGGCTTGCCGGCCCGTCCGTAGACCCACTTCTGCTGGCCCGGGCGCGTATTGCCGGTGAAGGTGCGCTCCTGCCGATCCCTGTTCGCGGCGAGAGTGCGGCGGCTGAGATCGATCCAGGCCGGGAGGTCGGGGGTCTCGGAGGTCGGCCGAGTGGGGAGGATGCCGCGGAGGAAGCAGATCTCGCTCCGATAGACGTTGCCGAGCCCTGCCATGATGCGCTGATCCAGCAGGGCGATCCCGATGGGGCGGTCGCCCTGTGCCTCCAGCCTGCTGAGCGCCTCGCGAGCATCCCAATCCGGGCCGAGCAGATCGGGCCCGAGATAGCCGACGACAGAGTCCTCCTCTGAGGTGGGGAGCAGCTCGAGGACTCCGAGCGCGAAGCCGACCGCCTGCGCCTTCTCGGTGTTGAGGATGATCCGTGCCTCGTGCGCGGGTCGGCGCCACCTCTCCCCCGGCGAATAGATCAACCAGGCGCCCTCCATCTTGAGGTGCGAGTGGATCGTGGTGTCCCCCACGCGCATGAGCAGATGCTTGCCGCGGCTGAGGACCCCGTGCACCAACTGCCCCGCGAGCTGTACAGTCGCGAATTCGGGCACCCGGACATCGCTGGAGATCAGGGTCGAGCCTGCCAGCGCTGCATCGAGTCGTCGCGCCGCCCGGTAGACGGTGTCGCCCTCAGGCATGGGGGCCCTCGGGTCGGGGAGGCAGCGTCATGAGCGCAGCCGGAGCCCCTGCGGCGACGGCGTGAATCCCGCGCTCTCGAGCGCGCGCCCCGTGTCGGTGCCCAACACGAATTCGCCGTTCACCCGCTCGACCGTGAGCTTGTCGACGGCCTTGCTCTTGACCAGGTCGGCGAGGGCCGCCGTCGCACGGGTGATCTCGCCCGCGTCGTCGGAGAAGCTCAGCATCGACTTGCCTCCTCGTTCGAGGTAGAGCACCAGCTCGCCGTCTGACAGCACCACCAGTCCCCCTGCCTTGCGCCCCGGCTTGTGGCCCTCCACCTGCGGCCACGGAAGCGCCGCACCGTAGGGATTGGCGGGATCAGTCGCGGCGAGGACCAGCGCGTTCGTCTCGGTTCGCTCGTCGTTGGGACCTCGCGAGTAGGAGCGCAGCCGGTCCACGGCACCCGAGGTGGCGAACTGGGCGGCGCCGAGCTTCTCGATGAAGTAGCCGCGCCGCGCCTTGCCGCTCTCCTCGAACGCACTCAGAGTCTTGTAGACGAGCGCGAAGCCGCCGGGGATGCGCTCGCTCATCACCGAGCCGCGCGTGACGATGCCGTAGCGATCGAGCAGCAGCTCGGATGATGCCGCCGCGCGCACGGTGGGGTCGGACTCCGCGAGGGGCACGATCGACCAGCGACCGCCGAGGATCGGCGGGCCGGAGCGAGCGGGCATCGCGGCGCGGGTGCTCGTGGTGCGCCCGCGGTAGGAGCGGGTGCGCGACGGCTTGCGGGGCTGTCGATGTGCCGATCCGCCCGATCCGACGAGAGCGCGGAGGGGGGAGAAGGTGTCGTTGGTGACGAGCCCGGCCCAGACGAGGTTCCACAGCGCGGTCGACATCGCGGAGTCGTCGATGCTGCCCACCGTGTCGGAGAGCTGGCGGAAGAAGTAGGCGCCCCCGGTGCCGAGGGTGGCGAGGATCTCCTGCTCGAGCGCGGTGCTCTCGATGAGGGGCGGCTCGGGCAGGGTGACGCCGATGGTGTCGCTGAGGTGCAGGCTGACCCAGCCGTCGTTTCCGGGAAGGGTGCCGGACCCGCTCCACAGCACCTCGCCTGTGGCGGTGAGCTCATCGAGCATGCTGGGGGAGTAGTCGCGCACCCGGCTGGGCAGGATGAGGCTCTCCCATGCCGAGGCGGGGATCGGCACACCGCCGAGCTGGTCGATGACCGCCGCGACGCCGTCGATGCCGCGCAGCTTGCCGCCCACCTGCTGCCAGGCGGGGAGGAAGCGGGCGTAGGCGGCGTGGTCGACCGGCTCGACCTCCTTGCGGAGCGCGGCGAGGGAGCGGCTGCGGAGCCGGCGCAGCACCTCGACGTCGCACCACTCGGTTCCGCTTCCGCCGGGCCGGAACTCGCCGTCGACCACTCGCCGTGCGGTCGCGAGCCGTCGGAGGGTGTCGGTGACGACCGCGCCGCCCAGGCCGAACCGTGCGGCGGCGGCGGTGGCGGTGAACGGGCCGTGGGTGCGGGCATAGCGGCCGATGAGGTCGCCGAGCGGATCGTCGACGGGCTCGACGAACGCGATGGGCGTGCCGATCGGCAGCGGCACTCCGAGCGCGTCGCGGAGCCGGCTGGCGTCCTCGATGGCGGTCCACCATTCGGATCCGGCGAAGCTCACGTGCAGCGCGCGACGAGCGTCGACGAGCGCCGCGAGCCAGCCCGCGGCCTCGCTGACACCCTCAGGCTGCACCCGGGCCTCGATCTCGGCGGTCGTCATCGGTCCGAGCAGCCGCAGCAGGTCGGCCACGCCCTCGAGGTCACGGGCCTTGCGATCTTCTGCGAGACGCTGGAGCTCGGCCTCCGTCCGCTCGATGACGGCGGGGTCGAGGAGCTCGCGCAGCTCCGTGCGGCCGAGGAGCTCCGACAGCAGGGTGGCGTCGAGCGAGAGGGCGGCGGCGCGACGCTCCGCCAGCGGGCTGTCGCCCTCGTACATGAAGGCGCCGACGTAGCCGAACAGGAGGGAGCTCGCGAACGGCGAGGCCGCCTGCGTGGTGGTCTCGACGACCCGGATGCGGCGCGATGCGATGTCGCGGGTCACCGCGCCGAGTGCGGGAAGGTCGTAGACGTCCTGGAGCACCTCGCGAATGGTTTCGAGGATGATCGGGAAGGTCGGATACTCCCGGGCGACGTCGAGCAGCTGCGAGGCGCGCTGACGCTGCTGCCAGAGCGGGGAGCGCTTGCCGGGGTTGTACCGGGGGAGCAGGAGGGCGCGCGCCGCGCACTCGCGGAAGCGCGAGGCGAACAGCGCGGAGCCCGCGACCTCCGAGGTCACGATGGCCTCGATCTCGTCGGGATCGAACAGGAAGAGCTCTGCGGCGGGCGGCTCTCCATCCGTGTCGGGGATGCGCACGACCAGTCCGTCGTCGCTCGCCATCACGTTGCCGTCGATGCCGTAGCGCTCCTGGATTCGTGCGGCGACGGCCAGAGCCCACGGCGCGTGCACCTTCATGCCGTACGGGGAATGCAGCACGACCCGCCAGTCGCCGAGCTCGTCGTGGAAGCGCTCGACGAGCAGGGTGTGATCCGTCGGCAGGATCTGGGTCGCCTCGCGCTGATCGGCGAGGTAGGCGAGCAGGTTGGTCGCGGCCCGGTCATCGAGGCCCATGGCCCGCACCCGCGCCGCCGCGGCGTCGGGCTTGGCGCCGCTCACCTCGCGGATGAAGGCGCCGATCGCCTCTCCGAGCTCCGCGGGACGCCCGAGGCCGTCTCCCTTCCAGAACGGCACCCGACCGGGCTGGCCGAAGGCGGGGGAGACCAGCACGCGGTCGTGGGTGATCTCCTGGATCCGCCAGCTCGTCGCGCCGAGCGCGAAGACGTCGCCGACCCGGGATTCGTAGACCATCTCCTCGTCGAGCTCGCCGACGCGCGCCGATCCGCTGCCGGCATCGCCGATCATGAACACCCCGAACAGCCCACGATCGGGGATGGTGCCGCCCGAGGTCACAGCCAGGCGCTGGGCGCCGGGGCGGCCGGTGAGCACGCCGGCGTCGCGATCCCAGACCAGGCGCGGGCGCAGCTCGGCGAACTGGTCGGAGGGATAGCGACCCGAGAGCAGGTCGAGGGTCGCCTCATAGGCGGACCGGGGCAGGCCCGCGAACGGCGCGCTCCGGCGGACGAGGTCGAACCACTCCTCGACGTCGAGGTCGTCCATCGCGGCGGCCGCCACGGTCTGCTGGGCGAGGATGTCGAGCGGGTTCGCCGGCACGGCGATGGCCTCGATCCGCCCCGTGAGCATGCGGGCGGCGGCGACGGCGGAATGGATGAGGTCGGCGCGATGCACCGGATAGACGACGCCTTTCGACACCTCCCCCACCTGGTGACCGGCCCGGCCGAGTCGCTGGAGCCCACTCGCGACCGAGGGCGGCGCACCCACCTGCACGACGAGGTCGACGGCGCCCATGTCGATGCCGAGCTCGAGGCTCGACGTGGCGACGACGCAGCGCAGCCGGCCGCTCTTGAGGTCGTCCTCGATGAAAGCGCGCTGCTCCTTGCTCACAGAGCCGTGGTGCGCGCGGGCGAGAAGGGGCTCCGCGCCGCGGGTGGCTCCACTCTGCGCCGGCAGCTGAGCGGTCGCGGCACCCACGGGTGCCAGCTCGAGATCGAGCCGCTCGGCCCAGATCTCGTTGAGTCGCGCCGTGAGCCGTTCGGCCAGCCGACGGGAGTTGGCGAAGACGATCGACGAGCGGTGGTCGGTCACGAGATCGACGATGGCCTCCTCGACGTGCGGCCAGATCGAGCCGCTCTGCTGCTCCCCTCCATCCTCGGAGCCTGCGGCGCTGGGCAGGTTGGCCATGTCGTCGACCGGGACGACGACGCGCAGATCGAAGCGCTTGGTGGCCTCGGGGGCGACGATCGCCACCGGGGCCCGGCCACCGAGGAAGCGTGCGACCTCCTCCAGCGGGCGGACCGTCGCCGAGAGGCCGATGCGCTGCGCGGGCTTCTCGAGCAGTGCGTCGAGGCGCTCCAGCGAGAGCGCGAGATGGGAGCCTCGCTTGGTGGCGGCGACCGCATGCACCTCGTCGACGATGACCGTGTCGACGGCGGTGAGGGTCTCGCGCGCGTTAGAGGTCAGCATGAGGTAGAGCGACTCGGGAGTCGTGATGAGGATGTCGGGCGGATCCTTCACCAGCGCGCGCCGGTCCGAGGCGGGAGTGTCGCCCGAGCGCACGCCGACGCGGATCTCGGGCGGGGTCATGCCGAGCCGCTTCGCCGTCTGCGTGATGCCCACGAGCGGACTGCGGAGGTTGCGCTCGACGTCGACGCCGAGCGCCTTCAGAGGGGAGAGGTAGAGCACCCGGGTGCGGGGCGCGTCGGGATCGGGTGGGGTGCTCGCCAGTCGGTCGATCGACCACAGGAAGGCGGCGAGGGTCTTTCCCGAACCCGTCGGCGCCACCACTAGGGCGTTGGTCCCGCTCGAGATCGCATCCCATGCGCCGGACTGCGCGGTGGTCGGCTCGGCGAAGGCGCCCGTGAACCATTCCCGGGTCGCCGCGGAGAAGCGCGCGAGCGCAGCGCGCGGGGGCGTCTTGTCGGCAGGCGGGGGCGTCACGACTCCATCTTCGTCCCAACCGCTGACATCGTGGTGGGTGCCGGCGCGGAACGAGCTGGAGCCTCTGCGCGAAACGCTCCTACTTCTGTTCGAAACACGCGGAATGGCCTACCTTGGCCTGATGACGACAACGGTGTTGGTGGTCGGCGGCGGGCCGGCAGGGATGGCCTGCGCGATCGCGATGGCGCAGGCCGGTGTGCCATCGGAGATCGTGGAGATCTCAGAGGACTGGCGCCCCGGTGGGATCGGGATCGCGCTGCAGAGCGCCCCGCTGCGCGCCATGAAGCAGCTGGGTCTCTTCGGGGCGCTGCTCGCGGTCGGACGACCGCACCGCTTCATCGACATGTGCGGCGCGGACGGGACGCGCTTCGCCGAGGTGCCGCAGGTGAACGTCAACGATCCCGATGACCCTCCCTTCCTCGGCATGGCGCGCGAGTCGCTGCACGAGGTCATGGTGGCGGAGGTGCAGCGGCGCGGCATCCCGGTCCACCTCGGCGTCACGGTCCGGCGCATCGGCGCGGCCGACGACAGCGGGGTCGAGGTCGAGCTCACCGACGGCCGGGTCCGACGCTTCGCCTACGTCGTCGCAGCCGACGGGGTGAATTCCGCGACCCGTGCGAGCGCCCTTCCGCATGCGCCTGAGCCTGCCTATGCGGGTCAGGTCATCTGGCGGGCGGCGGCGAAGTGCCCGCCCGGACTGGATCGGTACACCATGCTGATCGGCGGCCCGGTGCGGGTGGGGCTGGTCCCGCTGCCTGACGGAGGGCTGTACCTCTGGATGCTCGACACCACGATCGGACCCGAGCGTCCGCCTCGCGATCAGCTGCTGGAGCTGTTCCAGGAGAGGCTCGGGCGTTTCGGCGGGGCCGCCCCGGCGGTCGCCGAACAGCTCACGGACAACGCGCAGATCGACTTCCGGGCTCTGCAGTGGCTGATCGTGCCGCCGCCGTGGCATTCCGGACGGACGCTCCTCATCGGAGACGCCGTCCACACGACCACCCCTCATATGGCCTACGGTGCAGGGCTCGCGCTCGAGGACGCCGTGGTGCTCGGGGAGCTCGCCGGATCGGGCCTGCCCTTCGATGAGATGGCGACCGCCTTCGAGACGCGACGGTTCGAGCGGGCGCGACTCGTCGTCGAGAACTCCCTCCAACTCTCCCGATGGGAGCAGGAGCCCGGTCCACCCAACCCCGGCGCGAACCGCCTGGTCGGGGAGACCATGGCTACCCTGGCCGCGCAGATCTGACGCACGCTCTGCAGGGCGCCGAGGTGTCCTGCAGAGACCGGGCCTGCAGAGACCGAACGGAGCGCTGACTCAGTGTTGGCGTCGGATGAACGCGGCGATGTCGCCGATCTCGGGCCCCGACACGGCGTGCCCCATGCCCTCGTAGATGCGGACGTCCACGGACGAATGCGACGGCAGCCACTGCGTGGTGTGCTCGATGGCCTCGGCGGGGATGATCGGGTCCTGATTGCCGCGACCCCAGAAGACCGGTGGACGAAGCGCTTCGAGCTCGGCGTCGCCCGGAAGCTCGCCCGACATCACGAACCCGGACAGCTGCACCACGAAGGCGAAGCGGGTGGGAGCGTGCCGGAGGAGCTGCATCGCGACGGCTCCGCCCTGAGAGAAGCCGAGCAGGCCGATCCACGGGGGAGCCGGGTCGAGAGCGTCGAGCCACGCGAGCACCGCGCGAGCCGCGCCGTCCACTCCCTCGCTCTTCGGGTCGATCGGGGTTCCGAGCTCGAACCACGACCAGCCGCCGCCGTAGGGGAGGGGCGCGCGCAGCGAGGCGATGACGGGCTCGAGGGGAAGCTGGGGCGAGAGCGCGAAGAGGTCGCCCTCGTGCGCGCCGACCCCGTGCAGGAGCAGAAGGAGGGGCCGCGTGGCGAGCTCCTCGGGGCGGGACGACCAGAGCACCGCTCGGGAATCGACGACTGGATCGGGTTCGATGCTCACTCCCCCATCCTCCGCCATGCTGCCCGAACGCTCGTCGTGACCCGTCCCGGGAGGAATCGTGGGCAGAATGGGGGCATGAGCTTCGTGGGCACCGGCACTCCCGATCCGAATCCCGGCTGGCTGAGCGACGAGGAGCTGGCCAACATCAGGCGACGGCTTCCCCTTCTCTACGTCGAGGCGGTGCCGGTGCGGGTCGACGGCATGGGGCAGGTGACCGAGGTCGGCATCCTGCTTCGCGCGAGCCCGTCCGGTGCGATCATGCGCACGATCGTCTCCGGCCGCGTGCTCTACGGCGAGAGCCTGCGCGATGCGCTCTTCCGGCATCTCGAGAAGGATCTGGGGCCGATGGCCTTTCCTCAGCTGCCCGCCAGCCCGACGCCGTTCTCGGTTGCCGAGTACTTCCCGCAGCCCACCCTGAGCCACTACACGGACGAGCGCCAGCACGCCGTCTCGCTGGCCTACGTCGTGCCGGTGACGGGCACCTGCGATCCGCGCCAGGATGCGCTCGAGCTCACCTGGATGTCGCCCGAGGAGGCGTCGACCGACGCCGTCGCCGCCGAGATGGAGGGTGGCCGGGGCGCGCTGCTGCGCACCGCACTCGCCTCGGTGGGGCGCCTCAGCTGATTCCGGTCCCCGCTACGAGAAGTGGCTCCCTGCTACGGAAGTTTCCGTAGCGGGGAGCCACTTTCTGTTGCGGTGAGGCTGTCAGCTCTAGCGGGCCGAGCTGGCGCGCCGGTTGCGGCGCTCGCCGCCGGTCGAGGCCGGGGCTCCGTAGCTGGAGCCGGCGGTCGCGCCCGACCCGGTGCTGGTGCTGTAGGTCGTGGTGCTGCCGGAGCGACGAGCGCCACCGGTGCTGCCGGAGCGAGCGGGCGCTCCCGAGCCGCGCGACGACGCGCCGCCGCCTGCGCCACGTGAGCGACCGCCGCGGCCGGAGCCGCCGGCTGCCGGCTGGCCCTCGCGGACGGCGCGCTTGCGCTGGGCGTTGGCGCCCTGCGAGCGTCCGCCGCCCTGCTGCTGCGGTGCCGGCTGAGCCGACGGAGTGACGTAGGCCGCGACCACGCCGACGAGCTCGGCGATCGTCGCCGATGCCTCGGAGGCCGGCTGCGGGGTCACCGCGATGGCCGCCTTGCGGAGCAGATCGCGCACGTCGCGACGCTGCTCGGGCATGACGACGGTGACGACGTCACCCTCCTTGCCCGCGCGAGCGGTGCGACCGGAGCGGTGCAGGTAGGACTTGTGCTCGGTGGGCGGGTCGACGTGGACCACGAGGTCGACGTCGTCGACGTGCACGCCCCGGGCTGCGACGTCGGTGGCCACGAGGACCTTGACCTCTCCCGCGCCGAAGGCGGCGAGGTTGCGGTCGCGGGCGGCCTGAGAGAGGTTGCCGTGCAGGTCGACCGCGGGGATGCCCGAGTCGGTGAGCTGGCGCGCCAGCTTCTTGGCGGCGTGCTTGGTGCGCAGGAAGAGGACGCGGCGCTCGCTGCCCGACGCGAGGGTGTGCACCAGCTTGCGCTTGCTCTCGGCGCCGTCGACCTCGAGCACGTGGTGGGTCATCGCGGAGACGTGGGAGGTGGCCTCGTCGACCGAGTGCAGAACCTCGTTCTGCAGGAAGCGGCGCACGAGCTTGTCAACGCCGTTGTCGAGGGTGGCGGAGAACAGCATCCGCTGTCCGCCGGCCGGAGTGGCCTCGAGGATGCGGGTGACGCCCGGCAGGAAGCCGAGGTCGGCCATGTGGTCGGCCTCGTCGATGATGGTGATCTCGATCGCGTCGAGGCGCAGCAGGCGCTGCTTCATCAGGTCTTCGAGGCGGCCGGGGCAGGCCACGATGATGTCGACGCCCGCCTTGAGCGCCTGGACCTGGCGGCCCTGAGGCACTCCGCCGAAGATGGTGGTGGTGCGCAGGCCGTAGGAGGCGGCGAGCGGTGCGATGACGGCCGAGATCTGGGTGGCGAGCTCGCGGGTGGGGGCGAGCACGAGGCCGAGCGGTCGGCCCTCGCGGCGTGCGCCGCCGGCGAGCTTGCCGCCGAGGCGGGCGACGAGCGGGATGGTGAAGGCGAGCGTCTTGCCGCTGCCGGTCTTGCCGCGGCCGAGCACGTCGCGCCCGGCGAGGGTGTCGGCGAGGGTGTCGGCCTGGATCGGGAACGCCTCGGTGAGGCCCTGCTCGGCGAGCGCCGAGACGATGGGGGCCGGAACGCCGAGCGCGCTGAAGGTGGGTGAAGAAGAGGTCATTGAGGACAGAGCTTTCGAGCTGGTGGCCGCGCGCTGTTGCAGGGCCGGAGAGGCGAGTGCGTCGGTTGACGCAAACGATCGCCGTCAGAATGGCTGAGCCAAGGGCGGCGGAACTGTCACGTTCCTGGCCGCCGAAGAGTGGCGTTCTTTCGACGCAGGCGACTGGAATCGTCGCCGTATACCGATCAGTCTAGCTGATCCTGTCAATCGCTCGGTTTTCGCCCCGCGCCGCTCTACCTGCGTTCCAGCCCGTTGCCTGCGGAATTCCGTAGGTGACGGGCCGGAACGGACACATCAGTGGAAGCTGCGCTCGCCGACCGGGATCTCGGCCGACAGCGTGTTGCCGCGCGGGGCGAGCGGGCAGGCCCATTCCGGGTCGTAGGCGCAGGACGGGTTATACGCGAAGTTGAAGTCGAGGACGATCTCCGCGTCTCCCCCGTCGACCTGTCGCGTGCCGAGGTCGGCGCCCTTGATCGTGTCGATCAGGTAGCGACCCCCGCCGTAGGTGCCGCCGGGCACGCGGGACAGGGCGTCCTTGACGGGGATGAAGATGCCTCCGCCGTAGGAGGTGAGACGCCAGACGTCGAGGCTGCCCAGGTCGGGGAGCTCGGCCAGTCCGATGCGCTCGAAGCGCACGACGCCGTCCGTTCCGGTCTCGACGTCGAGCGATTCGGGCTCGGCGGGGGAGATCGGCACGGTGAAGCGCCACGACGGGTCGTAGTCGGGCACCTCGAGGCCGCGGAAGCCGGAACGATCCTCGGGGAGGAGCGGCGTCGCCGGAGAGCTGCGGAACAGCTCGTCCCGGCGCTTCCGCCAGACGACGTGCGCCTGCGCGGGCGGCAGGCTGCGCACCTCGTCGTAGATGGCGAAGACGCTGCGGCGCCACCCGACCGTAGCCAGAGCAGTCTGGGCGGTCACGACTGGCCGGCCGCGGGTGCCTTGAGCTCCCCGATCATCGACCACCAGGTCGGCGCCTCCTGCTGGAGCCGCAGGCCGCGGTACTGCCACACGCTCCACAGCACGGGCCAGGCGGCTGCGCTCAGCACCCCCGCGTCGAACTTGAGTCGATCGCGATAGAGGGTCTTGCCGGTGCCGGCGGGATCGGCGGCTATCGCGATGCGGTGGTCCCAGACCCGGAACACGCTCGTCGCTCCGCTCACTCCGCGGCCGTTGTCTCGCATGATCTGCACTCCGACGTGGCGGCGCTCGGGGTATTCGATGTTGATGATCTGCTCGCCGATCGGGAGGAACAGCGCCTTCATGGTCACCGGGTGCTCTCCCGGCGGCCAGCGCGTGGGGAAGCCCTTCTCCTCGAGCGACTGGAAGCCGAGTGCCGGGCTCATCACCTCTCGCAGGACCGCGGGGGATTGGATGGCCCGCCATGCGGCCTGAGGCTCGCAGTCGAGGATGAGCTTCAGGAATACCTGCATGCGGCCAGTCTGCCAGCCTGGTCCTGGCTGTCTGCTGGCTTCGGAGCCGCCTCACGGGGGAATTGCTCCAGTGTGGTCACGTTGCATCAGCAGATGCGCGCATCAGCAGGCGCACGAACGAAGGAGACCCCATGAAGGCAGTAGTCGGCGACACCGTCATCGCGGAAGCGGACAAGGACGACCTCATCTCGATCGAGGGCAACTGGTACTTCCCGCCCGCGAGCGTGAAGCAGGAGTTCCTCTCGAAGAGCCCCACCCCGTACACCTGCCCGTGGAAGGGCGAGTGCCAGTACTTCACCGTCGACGTCGACGGCCAGGCGCTCCAGGACCGCGCGTGGAGCTACCCGACGCCGTACCCCACCGCCTTCGATCGGGTGGGCAAGGACTTCAGCGACTACGTGGCCTTCTGGAAAGAGGTCACGGTCACCGAGTAGACGGACTTCGCCTCTGCGGGCGCGCCTCCGGCTCTCGGGGCTTCCAGGTGATGAGCCTCTTCTGACTGAAGCCGCGCCCGCAGATCGCGCAGGACAGCTGCCCCGTCGGCTTGCGGTACCTGTAGTGGGTGTGTCCGCCGGGACAGGTGCCGATCCAGGTGGCCATCTCGATGGCCGATTCGCCATCGTGCAGGCGATCGCCGATGTAGCCGATCGCCCGCGCCGTCGTCAGCCACTTCGCGCCGTGCGCCGCCTGGTGGCCCGCCATCGCGTGCGCGACCTCGTGCAGCAGCACCTGATGGATGTCGTCGTCCTCGTACTTCTCCGCGAGGTAGCGCGAGACGGTGATCCGCTTCGCGCTGTAGTTGCACAGACCGGCCCGCCGCTTCGCGGTGTCGAAGCCGAAGCTCCAACTCGGGTCGAGATGCATATCGATCAGTGCGGCCGCCCATCGGCGCACTCGGTCGAGATCGGACACGTGGTGTTCTCCTCTACTCCGGCACGCGCCGACCCTACGTCACGGCGCCGACACCGTCGTCGAACGGCGCGACCCAGGCGAACCATCTTCACCGTTCAGGCTTTCGACCGTGGTTCAGGTGAAAATCGCCTGAACCAGGGTCGAAAACGCGGGATCGCCTGAACCGTGAAAATCGCCTGAACTGCGCACGAGGCCGACGGGCTCAGACGGGGGCGAGCGCGATCCGCACGAGGCGATCGTCGCCGTCGCGGGGGCTCCCCCGACCCGTGTTGTTGGTGAGGAACCAGAGCGAGCCGTCCGCTGCCGCGAGCACATCGCGGATCCGGCCGTAGTCGCTGAAGTACGAGGAGACGCTCAGGTCGTCGTCGGCGGCGTCCTGACCGATCGCGCCCTGGATGACCCACAGGCGCTCGCCGCCGAGCCCTGCCATGAATAGGGTGTCGCCGATCGCCACCAGTCCGCTGGGCGATGCGTCGTCGGTGGACCACTGGTAGATCGGATCGGTGAAGTCAGACCCGGAGCCGGTGCCCGATGCGGCGTCGGCGTCGCCGATGCCCTCGACGATCGGCCAGCCGTAGTTCGCACCCGGCACGATCCGGTTGAGCTCGTCCCAGGTGTCCTGGCCGAACTCGGCGGCGAACATCGTGCCGTCCTCCGCCCAGGTGATCCCCTGGGGATTGCGGTGACCGTACGACCAGACGAGAGACGCGTCGAAGGGGTTGTCCTCGGGTACCTCCCCCGTCGGCGTCATCCGCAGGATCTTGCCGTTGAGCGAGCCGAGATCCTGCGAGCGAGACGTATCCCCCGCATCGCCGACCGTCGCGTAGAGCATGCCGTCGGGGCCGAATGCGATCCGGCCGCCGTTGTGGTTGCCCGCCTTCGCGAGGCCGTCGAGGATGATCTCCTGCTCCCCCAGCCGGAAGGCGCCGGGTGCTCCGTCGAGGTGCATCCGGACGATGCGGTTGTCGTCGGCCGACGTGTAATAGGCGTACAGCCAGGGTCCGCCGTCGCTCTCGAGGAGCTCGAGGCCGAGCAGGCCGCCCTCTCCGCCGGGGACGACGCCCGCCACAGGAGCCACCTCCTGCAGCGTCCCAGCGGCGGTGAGCTCCTGGACATCGGCGTTGTCTCGCTCGCCGATGAGCGTCGATCCTCCCTCGACGGGCAGCACCGACCACGGGACGTCCAATCCGGTCGCGAGATCGGTGGGGGTGCCCGCCGGCTGCAGCGCGCCCAGGGGCGTGCCGGTCGACGGCGTCGCCGTCGTGGACGGCAGCGGGGCAGGTGTGGAGTCGGTCGAGCCGCCGTTCCGTCCGCCGTCCGAGCAGGCGGCGAGGAGCAGCATGGCGAGGGCGGCGGATGCGGCGGTGATGGCTCTGCGCATGCCGACACCGTGTCAAACCGACCTGAGGATCAGTCGCGGCCGATCTGGAAGATGCTGCGACCGGGTGGCGGAGACGGGACGGCGGTCGCGTCGGTGACGACCGGCGCTCCGGCGATGAACTCGCGCAGCTCGCGCCCCGCCACCGCCTTGGCGGGATGCGGGCCGGCGGCCAGCAGGCGGGGCAGCCAGCCGAGCGGCAGCGGCGCCTTCGATCCGATGAGCACGAGGTTGCCGAACCGGCGGCCCTTGAGGATCTGCGTCTCGGCCAGCGCGGCGACTTCGGGCAGCACCGCTGACAGCGTCGAGGCCTGCCCGCGGGCGAACCTCAGGCCGGGGCCGTCGGCGAGGTTGATCGCGACGATCCCGCTCGGTGCCAGCAGGCGCACGGCCTCGGTGTAGAACTCGACGGTCGTCACGTGCGCCGGGATGCGGGCTCCGCTGAAGATGTCGATCACCAGCAGGTCGACCACGCCGAGCAGCGCGTCGGGCAGCTTGGCGAGCGTCTCGCGGGCGTCGCCGTAGCGCACCCGGATGTTCGAGTCGCGGGGGAGCGGCAGGTGCTCGCGGACGAAGTCCACCAGCTCGCGTTCGAGCTCGAGCACCTGCTGGCGGGATCCCGGTCGTCGAGCGGCCACGTAGCGCGGCAGGGTGAGCGCGCCCGCACCGAGGTGCACGGCGGTGATGGCCTCCGTCGGCTCGCCGATGAGGTCGATGACGTTCGCGATCCGCTGGATGTACTCGAAGCCGAGCTCGGTCGGATCCTGCAGGTCCACCTGCGACTGAGGGGTGCCGTCGACGACGAGCGTCTTCATGCCGGGCCGGAACCGATCGTCCTCGATCCGAGCCTGCATGCCGTTCGAGAGCACGATCGAGGGGGAATCCGCCACCTCAGCATCCTGGCATGGGCCGCACGGGAGCCGCCTTCCGCCAGGACACTGGCATACGGACAGAACACTCCCGTACGCGGACGTGTTCTGTCCGCAACGCAGTGTTCTCCGCATCCGCCGGCAACGAAAACCTGAGAATCCCCCGACACTTTCGACCGCGCTCCGACCCGTCCGGTCGGCCGATCCGCAGGGAATCAGGGGTGAGGCCGCGTGGTTATACAGGACAACGCGGAATGGATCAAGGATCGACTGGACACGCGCTTCAGAAGCGGCCTATAGTAGACCCTTGCGCTCCCAGGACAATTCTGCGCGGACAAATCACGCCTTCATATTGCGGTCGGCTGTCGCGCGCCACGAACCCTTCTCCGTCAACGCATCTTCTGCATCAGTGCTCGTGAGCATCGGTGCGGAGCGCGGTCGGGACCGGGTTCTGAAAACACCGTAGCCGGTGACATCGGGAGTCCGCGAGATTCACCACACGACACACCCATCACGACCGCCAATTCACCCAATCAGTGACGCCCCACTCGGGCTTCGGAGGTAATTCCTTGGCTGCTGCGCGCAACGCATCGTCCACCACCACTCCCAAGAACGGCCGCGATGCGTCGCGGCTCTCGTTCGCCAAGATCACCGACACTCTGACCGTCCCGGACCTTCTGGCCCTGCAGACGGAGAGCTTCGACTGGCTGGTCGGCTCGGATGCGTGGAAGGAGCGCGTCGAGCAGGCAAAGGCCGAAGGACGCACCGACCTCCCCGCGCACACCGGCCTCGAGGAGATCTTCGAGGAGATCTCGCCGATCGAGGACCTCGCCGAGACGATGCAGCTCTCGTTCACGAACCCGTTCCTCGAGGAGAAGAAGTACACCCTCGACGAGTGCAAGGAGCGCGGCAAGACCTACGCCGCCCCGCTGTACGTCGAGGCCGAGTTCATGAACCACCTCACCGGTGAGATCAAGACCCAGACGGTCTTCATGGGCGACTTCCCGCTGATGACCGACAAGGGCACGTTCATCATCAACGGCACCGAGCGTGTCGTCGTGTCCCAGCTCGTCCGCTCCCCCGGCGTCTACTTCGACACCGCGCAGGAGAAGACCTCCGACAAGGACGTGTTCTCGGCCCGCATCATCCCGAGCCGTGGCGCATGGCTCGAGTTCGAGATCGACAAGCGCGACCAGGTCGGCGTGCGCATCGACCGCAAGCGCAAGCAGTCCGTCACCGTCTTCCTCAAGGCCCTCGGCCTGACCAGCGAGGAGATCCTGCAGCAGTTCGCGGGCTACGCCTCGATCGAGGCCACCCTCGAGAAGGACAACATCCTGACCAAGGATGAGGCGCTCAAGGATATCTACCGCAAGCTCCGCCCGGGAGAGCAGGTCGCCGCCGAGGCCGCCCGCGCGCTCCTCGACAACTTCTACTTCAACTCGAAGCGCTACGACCTCGCCAAGGTGGGCCGCTACAAGGTCAACCGCAAGCTCGGCATCGACGCTCCGCTGTCCGACTCGGTGCTCACCGTCGAGGACATCGTCGCGACCATCAAGTACCTGGTGGCGCTGCACGACAACCGCACCACGCTGCCCGGTGTGCGCGACGGCAAGCCCGTCGAGCTCCGTCTCGACGTGGACGACATCGACCACTTCGGCAACCGCCGCATCCGCGCGGTCGGCGAGCTCATCCAGAACCAGGTCCGCACCGGACTGTCCCGCATGGAGCGCGTCGTCCGCGAGCGCATGACCACGCAGGACATCGAGGCGATCACCCCGCAGACCCTGATCAACGTGCGCCCCGTCGTCGCCGCGATCAAGGAGTTCTTCGGAACCTCGCAGCTCTCGCAGTTCATGGACCAGAACAACCCGCTCGCCGGACTGACGCACAAGCGCCGCCTGTCCGCGCTGGGCCCCGGTGGTCTGTCCCGTGAGCGCGCCGGTGTCGAGGTGCGCGACGTGCACCCCAGCCACTACGGCCGCATGTGCCCGATCGAGACCCCGGAAGGCCCGAACATCGGCCTGATCGGATCGCTCGCATCGTTCGCCCGGATCAACTCGTTCGGCTTCATCGAGACCCCGTACCGCAAGGTCATCGACGGTCTCGTCACCGAGCAGATCGACTACCTGACCGCGAGCGAGGAGGACGAGTTCCTCGTCGCTCAGGCCAACGCCCCGCTGCGTGCCGACGGCCGTTTCGCCGAGCCCTCCGTCCTCGTCCGCCCGAAGGGCGGAGAGGTCGAGCTCGTCGACGCGGGTCGCGTGCACTACATGGACGTCTCCCCGCGCCAGATGGTGTCGGTCGCGACCTCGCTCATCCCGTTCCTCGAGCACGACGATGCGAACCGCGCGCTCATGGGCGCCAACATGCAGCGTCAGGCCGTCCCCCTGCTGCGTTCGGACTCCCCGATCGTCGGCACGGGCATGGAGGGCTACGCGGCCATCGACGCCGGTGACGTGGTCACCGCCGAGAAGGCCGGAGTCGTCGCGGAGGTCTCCGCCGACGTCGTGACCATCCAGCTCGACGAGGGTGGAACGCAGAACTACTACCTGCGCAAGTTCGACCGCTCCAACCAGGGCACCAGCTACAACCACCGCGTGATCGTCGATGCCGGCGAGCGCGTGGAGGTCGGACAGGTCCTGGCCGACGGCCCCGCGACGGAGAACGGCGAGCTCGCGCTCGGCAAGAACCTCCTCGTAGCGTTCATGCCGTGGGAGGGTCACAACTTCGAGGACGCGATCATCCTCAGCCAGAACCTGGTGAAGGACGACGTCCTCTCCTCGATCCACATCGAGGAGTACGAGGTCGACGCCCGCGACACGAAGCTCGGCAAGGAGGAGATCACCCGTGACCTCCCCAACGTCAGCCCCGAGCTGCTGGCCGACCTCGACGAGCGCGGCATCATCCGCATCGGCGCCGAGGTCCGTCCCGGCGACATCCTCGTCGGCAAGGTGACGCCCAAGGGCGAGACCGAGCTGTCGGCCGAGGAGCGCCTGCTCCGCGCGATCTTCAACGAGAAGAGCCGCGAGGTGCGCGACACCAGCCTCAAGGTGCCCCACGGTGAGCAGGGCACGATCATCGCAGTCAAGGAGTTCTCCTCCGAGAACGACGACGAGCTCGGCTCGGGCGTCAACCAGCGGGTCGTCGTCTACATCGCCCAGAAGCGCAAGATCACCGAGGGCGACAAGCTCGCCGGCCGTCACGGCAACAAGGGCGTCATCTCCAAGATCCTGCCGGTCGAGGACATGCCGTTCCTCGCCGACGGGACCCCGGTCGACGTCGTGCTCAACCCGCTCGGCATCCCGGGCCGGATGAACTTCGGCCAGGTCCTCGAGCTGCACCTCGGCTGGGCGGCGAAGCAGGGCTGGGACGTCGAGGGCTCGCCCTCGTGGGCCAAGCGCCTGCCGACCGACGCGCACTCCGCGACGCCCGGCACCAAGGTGGCCACCCCCGTCTTCGACGGTGCGCTGGAGGAGGAGATCGCCGGTCTGCTCGACTCGACGAACCTCAACCGCGATGGTGAGCGCCTCATCGGCAGCTCGGGCAAGGCCCGGCTGTTCGACGGCCGCTCGGGTGAGCCGTTCCCGGACCCGGTGTCCGTGGGCTACATGTACATCCTGAAGCTCCACCACCTGGTGGACGACAAGATCCACGCCCGCTCGACCGGTCCGTACTCGATGATCACCCAGCAGCCGCTCGGTGGTAAGGCGCAGTTCGGTGGACAGCGATTCGGTGAGATGGAGGTCTGGGCGCTCGAGGCATACGGTGCCGCGTACGCGCTCCAGGAGCTCCTGACCATCAAGTCCGACGACATCCTCGGCCGCGTCAAGGTCTACGAGGCGATCGTCAAGGGCGAGAACATCCAGGAGCCCGGCATCCCCGAGAGCTTCAAGGTCCTCATCAAGGAGATGCAGTCGCTGTGCCTGAACGTCGAGGTCCTCTCGGCTGACGGGACCGCGGTCAGCCTGCGCGACACGGACGACGAGGTCTTCCGTGCCGCAGAAGAGCTCGGCATCAACATCTCCACGCGCTTCGAGTCGTCGTCCATCGACGACATCTGATCCGCGCCAGCTGACACGTCACCCATACGGAACTTAGGGAAGAGAACACATTGCTCGACGTAACAACTTTTGACGAGCTGCGCATCGGACTCGCTACTGCCGATGACATCCGTCGCTGGTCGCACGGTGAGGTCAAGAAGCCCGAGACCATCAACTACCGCACGCTGAAGCCCGAGAAGGACGGCCTCTTCGGAGAGCAGATCTTCGGCCCCAGCCGTGACTGGGAGTGCGCGTGCGGCAAGTACAAGCGCGTGCGATTCAAGGGAATCGTCTGCGAGCGCTGCGGTGTCGAGGTCACGAAGTCGTCGGTGCGCCGTGAGCGCATGGGCCACATCGAGCTCGCCGCCCCGGTCACGCACATCTGGTACTTCAAGGGTGTGCCGAGCCGCCTCGGCTACCTGCTCGACATGGCGCCGAAGGACCTCGAGAAGGTCATCTACTTCGCGGCGTACATGATCATCGACGTCGACGAGGATGGCCGCCACGCGGACATGCCCGACCTCGAGAACGAGCTCCGCCTCGAGATCAAGACGCTCAGCGATCAGCGCGACTCGCGCATCAACGACCGTCTCGCCAAGCTCGAGACCGACCTCGCAGCACTGGAGGAGGAGGGCGCCAAGAGCGATCAGAAGCGCCGCACCAAGGACGGCGCCGAGAAGGAGATGGGCCAGATCCGCAAGTCGTTCGACGAGCAGATCACCCACCTCGAGCGCGTCTGGGACGAGTTCAAGAGCCTGAAGGTCGGCGACCTCAAGCCCGAGGACGCGGTCTTCCACGAGCTCCAGGACCGCTTCGGCATCTACTTCGAGGCCTTCATGGGCGCCGAGGCGATCAAGAAGCGCCTCGAGGCGTTCGACCTCGAGGCCGAGGGCGAGATCCTGCGCGAGCAGATCGCCGAGGGCAAGGGTCAGAAGAAGATCCGCGCCATCAAGCGCCTCCGTGTCGTCAGCTCGTTCCTCGCCACCGGCAACTCGCCGGCCGCGATGGTGCTCGACGTCGTCCCGGTCATCCCGCCCGAGCTGCGCCCGATGGTGCAGCTCGACGGTGGCCGCTTCGCGACCTCCGACCTGAACGACCTGTACCGCCGCGTGATCAACCGGAACAACCGCCTCCGTCGTCTGCTCGACCTCGGCGCCCCGGAGATCATCGTCAACAACGAGAAGCGCATGCTGCAGGAGGCCGTCGACGCGCTGTTCGACAACGGCCGCCGCGGTCGCCCCGTCACGGGCACCGGAAACCGTGCGCTCAAGTCGCTGTCCGACATGCTCAAGGGCAAGCAGGGCCGGTTCCGCCAGAACCTGCTCGGCAAGCGCGTCGACTACTCCGGCCGTTCGGTCATCGTGGTCGGCCCGCAGCTCAAGCTGCACCAGTGCGGTCTGCCCAAGCAGATGGCCCTGGAGCTGTTCAAGCCGTTCGTGATCAAGCGCCTGATCGACCTGAGCCACGCTCAGAACATCAAGGCCGCCAAGCGCATGGTCGAGCGCAGCCGCGGACAGGTCTGGGACGTGCTCGAGGAGATCATCCGCGAGCGCCCCGTGCTGCTGAACCGCGCGCCCACGCTGCACCGTCTGGGCATCCAGGCATTCGAGCCTCAGCTCGTCGAGGGCAAGGCCATCCAGCTGCACCCGCTCGTCTGCGCCGCGTTCAACGCGGACTTCGACGGCGACCAGATGGCTGTCCACCTGCCGCTGTCGGTCGAGGCCCAGGCCGAGGCCCGCATCCTGATGCTCGCCTCGAACAACATCCTCAAGCCGTCGGACGGCCGTCCGGTCGCCCTGCCGTCGCAGGACATGATCATCGGCCTGCACCACCTCACCACCCTCCGCGAGGGGGGCGAGGGCGAGGGCCGTGCCTTCTCGTCGATCGCCGAGGCGATCCTCGCGAAGGACCAGGGTTCGCTGCACCTCAACTCCAAGGTGAAGATCCGCCTGCACGGGCTGTACTTCACCGAGGAGAGCACCCCCGAGGGCTTCGTCCAGGGCGAGCCGTACACGCTGAGCACCACGCTCGGCCGTGCGCTCTTCAACGAGGCGCTGCCGGTGGACTACCCCTACCAGGAGGTCGTCGCCGACAAGGGTCGCCTGTCGATCCTCGTCAACGACCTCGCGGAGCGGTACCCGAAGGTGGAGGTCGCGGCGACGCTCGACCGCATCAAGGACGCCGGCTTCTACTGGGCCACGCGCTCCGGTGTGACCGTCGCGCTGTCCGACATCCTGACCCCGCCCAACAAGGGTCAGATCGTCGCGGTGTACGAGAAGCAGGCCGCCAAGGTCCAGGCCCAGTTCGAGAAGGGACTCACGACCGACGCCGAGCGTCGCCAGGAGCTCATCGAGATCTGGAACAAGGCCACGGCCGAGGTCGCCCAGGCGATGCAGGACAACTTCCCGAAGGACAACAACATCAACCGCATGGTGTCCTCCGGTGCACGAGGCAACTGGATGCAGGTGCGTCAGATCGCCGGCATGCGCGGGCTGGTGTCGAACCCGAAGGGTGACATCATCCCTCGGCCGATCGTGCATTCGTACCGTGAGGGCCTGACCGTGGCCGAGTACTTCATCTCGACCCACGGTGCCCGCAAGGGACTGGCCGACACCGCGCTCCGCACCGCCGACTCGGGGTACCTCACCCGTCGTCTGGTGGACGTCTCGCAGGATGTCATCATCCGCGAGGAGGACTGCGGAACGTCCAAGGGCCTCGACCTGCCGATCGCCGTCCGCGGTGCCGATGGCGCCCTGACCCGCGACCCGAACGTCGAGAACGCGCTGTTCGCCCGCACCCTGGCCGTCGACGTGGTCGACGCCTCGGGCGAGGTGTTCGCGAGCCCCGGTGACGACGTCGGAGACGTCCTGATCGACAAGCTGATCGAGGCGGGTGTCGAGCACATCAAGGTGCGCTCGGTCCTGACCTGCGAGTCGGCGGTCGGCGTCTGCGCGGCGTGCTACGGCCGCTCACTGGCCACCGGCAAGATCGTCGACATCGGAGAGGCCGTCGGCATCATCGCGGCCCAGTCGATCGGCGAGCCCGGAACGCAGCTCACCATGCGCACCTTCCACACCGGTGGTGTGGCGTCGGCCGATGACATCACGCAGGGTCTGCCCCGCGTGCAGGAGCTGTTCGAGGCCCGCACCCCGAAGAGCGCGTCGCCGATCGCCGAGGCCCCCGGCCGCATCACGATCGAGGACACCGACCGCCAGCGCCGCATCCTGCTCACGCCGGACAACGGCGACGAGGCGCTCGTCTACCCCGTGCTCAAGCGCGCCACCCTCCTCGTGGAGGATGGCCAGCACGTCGAGCTGGGTCACCAGCTGCACGTCGGGTCTGTCGACCCGAAGGAGGTGCTGCGCGTCAAGGGCGTGCGCGCCGTGCAGCAGCACCTGGTCGACGGAGTGCAGGGCGTCTACCGCTCGCAGGGTGTGCCGATCCACGACAAGCACATCGAGGTCATCGTCCGCCAGATGCTGCGCAAGGTGACCGTCGTCGAGCACGGCGACACCGACCTGCTCCCCGGTGAGCTCGTCGACCGCTCGCGCTACAACGAGGTCAACCGCGCCGCTCTGGGCGAGGGCAAGAAGACCGCGTCGGCTCGTCAGGAGGTCATGGGCATCACCAAGGCGTCCCTAGCCACCGAGTCCTGGCTGTCGGCCGCTTCCTTCCAAGAGACCACCCGGGTGCTCACCCAGGCGGCCATGGAGGGGAAGTCCGACTCGCTCATGGGCCTCAAGGAGAACGTGATCATCGGAAAGCTGATCCCGGCCGGAACGGGTCTCGCGAAGTACCGCGACGTCCGCGTCGAGCCCACGGAGGAGGCGAAGGCGGAGCGCTACCCGAACCGCCTGTTCGGTGACGAGTCGGTCTTCAACGAGAACGACCTGTCGTTCGTCGACTTCGAGTCCTTCAACTCGACGGACTTCGAGCCCGGCACCTACAACTAGTCCGGCGAACGCCGGCTGAACACGAAGGGCCCCGCTGCTCCGGCAGCGGGGCCCTTCGTCGTCCCATGCGCACGCGGGCTGGGCACATGGTTCAGGGTGTACTCAAAGGTTAATTCGACACGCGGCAAGCCTTTGCTCGCGCGCGCTCCAGGGGCCACGATAAGAGCGCGCGGGTGGCGCAGGGGTGTTTTTTCGGGGGAGTGCTGTGATCGATCAGGAGCGGATGTCGCCGGACATCGACATCGCCTTCTCCCATTGGCTCTCCCTGCTGCCCTCCTGGCGACTGAGTTCGGTCGCCCCTCGGCGCTCGTCGTGCGTGCGGTGCCCGAGCTATCTCGCGGCGCTCGGTCTCGACGGCATGATGCACGAGCCGGTGCACTCGCTGTTCTGCGCGGTCCACGCGATCGTGGAGGACCGGTTCGCCGAGGAGTCGGCTCCCGCGGACTTCGAGGACGACTGGCGGGTGCCCGTCCGCTCCGCGTACTCCGATGACACCCAGTTCGAGACGATGCCGGTTCTCGCCGCACACGCCCCGCGTGGCGACCTCCAGGACGAGCTGGCGCTCAGCCGCCGTCGGGCCATGCTGTTCGACTGCGCCGTCGCCGAGCTCGCACTCCGCCGAGGCACGATGCTCGAGGCGGTCCTCGCCTTCGTCGAGCCGACCGTGCAGCGCATGGCGGACCAGCTGATCGCGGAGATCTGCGAGCAGTAGCGCCGAATCGCCGCATTCGGCTCGCAGAGCCGGGTGTTCTGAGCCGCAACTGACAGCTAGACGATCGGAAATGGGCTGGTTGGCCCCCGTTTACGGCATGGCCAGGGTTGAGGTTGCACCCTAGGGTGAGAGAACGCTGTTTACCCGAACGGCTCTCGCAGTGACACCCATCACCGCGCCTCCCCCCGCACACACCTGGACCCCCGGTGACCACGAACCCGAACGTGGTCGAGCGATCTTCTGCAGCGCCGACCGTCTCTCCCATCCCCTCCCTCCGCCAGCGCGCCGCCGCGCCCGCGAGCCGCATCGGGGGAACCCGATGATGCTCCGTCCGTACCGACTCGAGCGCGAGCTCGATCGAGCCGTCGCGCAGTGGCTCGCCTGGCTTCCCCGGTGGGAGCCGAGCACCGCCCGCCGTCGCAACGAGATTTGCACCGTCTGCCCGCGCTACGTCGACGAGCTCGCTCTCGACGAGATCCCGCACGGCCCGCTGCACGCTCTCGTCACCTCCGTCGACGCGCTGCTCATCGAGCACTTCCTCCGCCACGCCGCTGCCCGGTTCCCGAACCTCGAGCGCGGCGGCCTGTGGCGGGTCTGGGTCGAGCGCGGAGTCGTCCGCATCACCTCGAGCGACGGCTTCGACGTGGATGAGCTGATCGATCCAGAGGACATCGAGATCGGCTCGCTCGACGCGCTGGGACTGTCCGAGCCGATCACCGTGGCGCATGCAGCTGCGGCCCGGATCGAGCTGCTCCGCCTCTACATCAGCCTGTTCCACGACTCGGTGAGCCGGCTGCGCCGTCAGCACAGCCAGATGACGCGGGCGCTGAGCGCCTACGTCGAGCCCAAGGTGCAGAGGATGGCCGACGACCTCATCCTCGAGATCACGAAAGCTGGCGCCGCGTAGCGCTCCATCTCGCAGTGACCTGGGCCCCATGGCGCACGCTTGCGCCAAGGGAACCAGTTCTGCCGCTGAATTCGCAATTCAGGCGGCAGAACTGGGCATTTCGGTTTTCCGGAGGACCACGGAGGACTGCATGTCCTCATTAATGCCGACACTCGGACTAGGGCTTATATAGGCGAGTGCAGCCGAGTAATTTATTACTCAGGAGCTGGGGGGCTCCGATGGTGCGGCGCTGGGGGGCGCCGCACCCTAAACTTCTGGAAATCCGCTCTTGGGGAAGATGCGGATTTCACTGAGGCCGATCCGAACAAAAGGGTGCCCCATTCTGGTGGCACCCTTTTGCGGTCTTTTCCGGGTATTCGCCGCGCGCCTAATCTGAATGGCGCGCCGATAACCCGTCGGCGCACGACGCGACACCCATCGCGACGGGCCAGCTCGACTGGCGACCACCCGAATACCCGAACTCAGACTGCGACTCGATCGTGGTCGGTCCGCTTTCCCTAGAGCGGCATCGCCCCCTGCCCGCGCTCCACGCGTCGGCGAATCGTCTCCTCCCTGCTGTTCAGGTCATCCCTGAGGGGGACCCGATGACCAGCACGATCTCCACCCAGACCAGTCCGGTCAGCACTCTCGACGCAGTCGAGGAGCTGCACGCCGCGCTCGAGCATCTCGCGCTGCACGCAGGCTCCGATCTTCACGTCGTGGCCGACTCCAAGCCGATGGCGCGCATCGACGGGTCCTTGAACCCGATCGACGGATGGCCCGCCTGGTCGGCGGACTTCGTCGCCGAGATGCTCACCTCGATCCTCACGGCGGCGCAGCTCGCGCGCTTCGAGGAGGAGCTCGAGCTCGACTTCGCCTACAGCCTCCCGGACGGCGCCCGCTTCCGCGTCAACATCTATCGCCAGCGCGGCAAGCTCGGCGCCGCATTCCGGCTCATCCCGAGTGTCATCGTGCCGCTCGCCGAACTGGGCCTGCCAGCCGCCGTCAGCCAGTTCGCCGGCCTGCAGCGCGGACTCGTCCTCGTCACCGGTCCGACCGGCTCCGGCAAGTCCACGACGCTCGCCTCGCTGGTGCACCTCGCCAGCCAGACCCGCGCCGCGCACATCATGACCATCGAGGACCCGATCGAGTTCGTGCACACCAGCGGGACGTCGCTGATCAATCAGCGCGAGGTCGGCACCGACACCTACAGCCACGCGACCGCGATACGCCAGGCGCTCCGCCAGGACCCGGACATCATCCTTCTCGGCGAGCTGCGCGACATCGAGACCATCTCCGCCGCCCTCACCGCGGCAGAGACCGGCCACCTCGTCTTCGCCACGCTGCACACGCAGAGCGCCGCACAGACGGTCGACCGGATCATCGATGCCTTCCCCGCCGACCAGCAGGATCAGGTCCGCCAGATGCTCGCCCTGACCCTCAAGGGCGTCGTCAGCCAGACCCTCGTGAAGAAGTCCACCGGATCCGGTCGGATGCTCGCCGCCGAAGTCCTCGTGGTCAACTCCGCGGCGTCGGCGATGATCCGCGAGGGCAAGGCCCACCAGATCGGCTCGATCATGGAGTCCGGACGCGATCTCGGCATGCAGACGATGGATCAGCACCTCAGCGCCCTCGTCGACGCCGACCTCGTCGAGGTGGAGACCGCGGTCGAATACGCCACCGAGCCGGCCGCACTGCGGAGCCGGCTCAATCGCGCGGTCCCGATCGCCGACGGCGAGGACTTCTACGCCCTGCTGATCGACGAGCCGGCCCCCGCGCATCGCGCGCCGACGCAGCGCCGCGCCGGCTGATGACCCCCTCCTTCGATCGCGCCCAGGATCCGCTCTCCGCTCACGCCATCCGCCCGTACCGCCTCGAGCGTCGCATCGAGCGCACCCTGGGGGAGTGGCTCGCCTGGCTGCCCGCCTGGCAGCCGATGCCCGAGGCCATCATCGGCCGGGGGAGTGCGGCAGTCTGCTCGCTGTGCCCGCGCTACGTCGACGCCCTGGCTCTCGACGAGGTGCCGCACGCAGCGCTGCACGCGCTGGTCTCCACCATCGACGCCTACGTCGTGGAGCACTTCGTGCGCCACGCGAACGCCCGCTTCCCCGAGCTGGAGCGCGACGGACTCTGGACGGTCGTCGTCCTGGACGGCGTCGTGCGGGTGCTGTCCGCGATCGGCTGCGACGTCGACGAGCTCGTCGATCCCGACGAGGATCCGATGGAGCCCGACCTCGAGGCCGAGGACGGCTTCATGTCGGCCCGCCAGGCCTCCGATGCCCGCATCCGCCTGATCGCCGACTACTACGCCCTCTTCTCCTACGCCGCCGCCCGCCTCACCCGTCGTCGCCAGGAGATGATCTTCGCCGTACAGGAGTTCGTCGAGCCCGAGATCAGCCGCCTGGTGAGCCGCCTGATGGCCGACGTCACGGAGGCCTGAGCACGCCGCGTGAACCTCGAGTTCCTCCACCCCCGAGTTGGGGCCCCGTGAAGAGGGGCTGATACCGACGCCCCGCGGGCCGTACCGTGAATAGGCAAGCGGGGGAGGTACCTTCCTCCCCGGGGGACGCAAATGAAGAGGTACTCGTGACATCGCTCACCGAAGTTCTCGTGGTGCGCGGACTTCTGCCCGTCGACGCAATTGATCGAATCTCGGGCGGGTCCGACGACGAGGCACGCATCCGTGAATATCTCGCCGATGGCGTGATCAGCCCGGTCCAGGTGGCCACTGCGCGCGCAGCGCAGCTGGGGCTCGCCTTCGTGGAGCTCGCGGAGAAGACCGCCGATCCGATCGCGACGGGCCTCGTGCCCTCTGCACTCTGCCGTCGTCACGCGGTGCTGCCGCTCGTGATCGAGCAGGGCCGACTGGTCCTCGCGATGAGCGACCCGAACGACGTTCTCGCACTCGACGACGTGCGCGCCGCCGCAGCCATGCCGATCCGCCCGGTCGTCGCCGAGCATGTCGACCTCCTCGCCGCCATCGACCGGTTCTACCGCAACGACGGCGAGCTGAACGACCTCACCACCACCTTCGAGAGCGAGTCGCGCGACTCGCGCGTCGTCGAGGCCGATGCAGAGGACGGTGAGGACGACGCACCCATCGTGCGCTTCGTCAACCTGCTCGTCAGCCAGGCCATCAAGGACAACGCCTCCGACATCCACATCGAGCCGGGTGAGGAGGAGCTGCGCGTCCGCTACCGCATCGACGGCGTGCTCCACGAGGTGCAGCGTGCACCCCGCAACATCCAGGCCGGAGTCATCTCCCGACTGAAGATCATGTCGGAGATCAACATCGCCGAGCGTCGCCGTCCCCAGGACGGCCGCATGTCGATCCGCCACGGCGGACGGCAGATCGACCTCCGCGTCGCGACACTGCCGACGGTGCACGGCGAGAAGGTCGTCATGCGAATCCTCGACAACTCGAACACCAAGCGCGCGATGAGCGACCTGCAGCTGCTCGACCGCAACCTCAAGACGTTCGAGGCCTCGTACACGAAGCCCTACGGAATGATCCTCGTCACCGGCCCGACCGGTTCCGGAAAGTCGACCACTCTCTACACGACCCTGCACGCCGTCTCGAAGCCCGAGATCAACGTCATCACGGTCGAGGATCCGGTCGAGTACCGGATGGAGGGCATCAACCAGGTGCAGGTCAACCCCAAGGCGGGTCTGACCTTCGCGAGCGCGCTGCGCTCCATCCTGCGTTCCGACCCCGACGTCGTGCTCCTCGGTGAGATCCGCGACAAGGAGACGGCCCAGATCGCGATCGAGGCCTCCCTCACAGGCCACCTCGTGCTCTCTACCCTGCACACCAACGACGCTCCGAGCGCCGTGACCCGTCTCATCGAGATGGACATCGAGCCCTTCCTCGTCGGATCCGCACTCGACTGCGTGGTCGCCCAGCGACTCGCCCGTCGCCTGTGCGACAAGTGCAAGGAAGAGCACAAGGTGGACGATGTCCGCCTCGACGCGCTCAAGTTCCCGGGAGCCGGCCTCACCGGCCAGGCCCCCATCTTCCGGCCCGTCGGCTGCGCCGCGTGCTCCGGCACGGGCTACCGCGGCCGTCTCGCCATCCACGAGGTGATGGCGGTCTCCGAGCAGATCGAGCGCCTCGCGGTGATGCGCTCGTCCAGCGCCGAGATCATGCGCACCGCTGTGGATGAGGGAATGATCACTCTCCGCCAAGACGGATGGGCGAAGGTCCGCCAGGGCCTGACATCCATCGACGAAGTGCTCCGCGTCGTCGCCTGACGATTCGGAAGAAGCCATGACCGGGGGGATCAACATGGACGACGAAGCGCAGACGGTGGACCACCACCGCGCACGCACCGTCTGGGACATCGGAGTCGACGAGACGCCGATGGGCGGCGACTACGCCGGCGCACCGCTGCACGGCGGGGAGCGCAAGCCCAGCGGACGACGCGCTCTGGGCACCGATACGGGATCCTTCACCGGACCCATCGACCTGTCGCACTCGCTCGACCTTCCGGCCGTCGCGAACGATGACGTCCTGGCCGAGGCAGTCTCGATGTCGAAGTACGTGACCGCCGAGATCGACACGATCTCCGATCAGGACGACCTCGATCTCGAGTTCGTCGCGCCGTCCGGACCGGCCTTCAAGTCGAGCTCGCCGGCCAGCGCCAGCGACGTCTCGATCATCCCGCCCGCCTCGCTGGCGGGACCGCTGCTCACCGATTCGCGCTACGCCGTCGGCGACAGCCCCGAGGCCACGCTGCGCGAGGCGCTCACCGCCGTCGTGGAGCAGGGCGCATCCGACCTGCACATCAGCTCCGGCGCCGCGCCCATGATCCGCATCGACGGCGGCCTGCGCCCGATCGAGGGCGCGCCGAGCTGGCAGCCCTCGCACGTCTCGGCGATCCTCCGCTCGATCATGACCGACGCGCAGCGCATCAAGTTCGCATCCGAGCTCGAGCTCGACTTCGCCTACGGCCTCAACGACCAGAGCCGATTCCGCGTCAACGTCTACCAGCAGCGCGACTCGATGGGCGCCGCCTTCCGTCTGATCCCGACCAAGATCAAGACCCTCGAAGAGCTCGGTGTTCCCGACGTGGTCTCCCGCTTCGCTCAGCTTCCGCGTGGCCTCGTCCTGGTCACCGGCCCGACCGGCTCGGGCAAGTCGACCACTCTCGCCGCTCTGATCGACCTCGCGAACCGCACGCGCAGCGACCACATCATGACGGTCGAGGACCCGATCGAGTTCCTGCACGAGAACAAGCGCTCGCTGGTCAACCAGCGCGAGGTCGGTGCCGACACGCACAGCTTCGGCGCCGCGCTCAAGCACGTGCTGCGTCAGGATCCGGACATCATCCTCATCGGCGAGCTCCGCGACCTCGAGACGATCAGCGTCGCGCTGACCGCCGCCGAGACCGGCCACCTCGTGTTCGCGACCCTGCACACCCAGGACGCGCCGCAGACCATCGACCGTGTGATCGACGTGTTCCCGCCGAGCCAGCAGGGACAGGTACGGGCCCAGCTCGCCGCCACCCTGCAGGGTGTCATCTGCCAGACCCTCGTCCGCAAGGCGGCCGGCAGCGGTCGTGCGGTGGCCACCGAGGTCCTCGCGACCACCCCGGCCGTCGCCAACCTGATCCGCGAGGGCAAGACCTTCCAGGTGCACTCCGCCATGCAGGCGGGGCGCGACCTGGGCATGCACACCATGGATCAGCACCTCGCCGAGCTCGTCGGACAGGGCGTCATCACCCGCCAGGCCGCCGCCGAGAAGGCGCACGATCTCGAGGGACTCAGCCGCCTGCTCGGCAACGCCGGTCCGTCCGATGTCTCCCTGGCCCAAGGCACCTTCGGTGCGCCCATGGCCGGAATGGTCTCCGTAGGACAGGCAGGCAAGCGCTGATGTCGATGGCAGTCAAGCAGTTCGACTACAAGAGTCGGAACACCGGCGGCAAGCTCATCAAGGGCCGCCTCGACGCGACCACTGAAGCGGCCGCGGTCGGCAAGCTCCGCAACATGGGGCTCACCCCGATCTCGGTCAACGAGTTCAGCGCCGGCACCGGCCTGCAGCGCGAGATCGCCATTCCGGGCATGACGAAGGGCGTCGGGCTCAAGGAGCTCTCGGTCTTCAGCCGTCAGATGGCGACCATGCTCTCCGCCGGCCTCACCCTGCTCAAGACGCTGACGATCCTCTCGGACCAGACCGAGCACCCGAAGCTCAAGAGCATCCTCACCAAGGTGACCGCCGAAGTCGAGTCGGGAACCTCTTTCTCGGCCGCGCTCTCGCAGCACTCCAAGACCTTCCCGCCGCTGATGATCAACATGATCCGCGCGGGTGAGACCGGCGGATTCCTCGACGGCGCCCTCGGCACCGTGGCCACCAACTTCGAGAAGGAGGCCAAGCTCCGCGCGACCATCAAGTCGGCGATGGCCTACCCGGTGATGGTGCTCATCATGTCGCTGGTCGCGGTCGTGCTCATGCTGACCTTCATCGTGCCCGTCTTCAAGACCATGTTCGAAGGGCTCGGTGGCGGACTGCCCCTGCCGACCCAGTTCCTCGTCACGGTATCCGAGAACATGCCCTGGATCCTTCCGGTCCTCATCGGCTCGATCATCGCCGGCCGGGTCTGGTGGGCGCGCAATGGCGACAAGGAGTCGGTGCGCAGCAAGGTCGACTCCCTGAAGATCCGACTGCCCGTCTTCGGAATGCTGATCAAGAAGATCGCCATCGCCCGCTTCACCCGCAACTTCGCCGACATGATCGGCGCCGGTGTGCCGATCCTCTCCGCCCTCGCGACGGTCGGCTCGACCTCGGGCAACTGGGTCCTCGAGAAGGCCGCCGAGCGCATCGGCGAGTCGGTCAGGCAGGGCCGGCCCATCGCCGAGCAGCTCATCCAGGAGAAGGTCTTCCCGCCGATGGTCACCCAGATGGTGGCGGTCGGTGAGGACTCTGGTGCGCTCGAGACCATGCTCCTCAAGGTGTCGGAGTTCTACGACACCGAGATCGAAGCCACGACAGCCGCGCTGACCTCTCTCATCGAGCCCCTCCTCATCGCCTTCCTCGGCGTCGTGGTCGGCGGAATGATCATCGCGCTCTACATGCCCATCTTCAGCATCGCCACCGTCGTCAAGTGACCTCGGAACACCAGGGAGCCACAACCATGTCCATCGCATCCACGCTTCAGCGCGCCCAGAGGCGCCTCGACGAGCGGAAACGCGACGAAGGGTTCACCCTCATCGAGCTGCTGGTGGTCGTCATCATCATCGGCATCCTCGCCGCGATCGCCATCCCGGTCTACATCGGGGTGCAGAACAACGCGAAGGACACTGCGGTCAAGTCGGACCTCGCCCAGGCGAAGATCGCCGTCATCTCCTTCTACACGGACGGGGGGACCGGCACGCCGACTCTGTCCACCTCCGGGTTGGGCAACTACGGGTTCTCGCTGACCACTACGGCCTATTCAGCTGCCGCCAATCAGCCGGCGTTCGGAGGCACCGCACCGACATCAGGTACGGCGGCGTTCTGCGTCCAGGCCACGAGCATCACTGGAACCGTCTTCAGTGTCACCAGGGCCACTGCCGTGACGAAAGCAGCCTGCTGACCCGAGCGGAACAATAGAAGAGGCGGCGCGGATTTCCGCGCCGCCTCTTCTTTTGTTCTGTCGGCTGCGCTTTTCCCAGCCCCTTCTTGGAGGGGCTTTTCTGATATTCCGAACGGCGAGGTTGCTGCCAGACGGTAAAGAAAATCCGGGCTGGCCCCCGAAGTGGAGATGAGGAAAACCCTAAAACCCCCCATACGTGGTCTACGCAGCGGTGTCAAGTATCTCTAACTTTGAACATGTCGGGGCGCCGTAGTAAACGGGGGAAACGCTCGGTCTCAACCTATAAACAGGAATGGAAACCTCGAAATGATCCGCATGTCAGACGCGCTCGCGCGTCACCAGGACCGCAAGGCGAAGGGCGAAGAGGGCTTCACCCTCATCGAGCTCCTCGTGGTCGTCATCATCATCGGCATCCTTGCCGCCATCGCCATCCCGGTGTACATCGGTGTGCAGAACAACGCGAAGGACAAGTCGGCTCAGTCGGACCTGACCAACGCCAAGACTGCTGTCATCGCGTACTACGCCGATGGCAAGACCACCGCCGTCACCACGGCCAACGCCTCCACCGTGCTTGCGGACTACGGCTTCGCCGCGGGCGCCGCCAACACGTTCTCCGTCATCTCGGCCTCCACCACGACGAGCCAGATGTGCCTCAAGTCGATCAGCGCCACCACCACCGCGTGGTACATCACAGCGAGCACTGGTCCCAGCACCACCGCTTGCACCGCCACCTCGCCGTAATCGAGGTGAGCTAGCAGATCTGTGGGGCGTCGCGCATGTCGCGGCGCCCCACAGGTCCGGCCGTAGGCCACAATGCACCAAGGCTCCATCCGGGGGGATGCGGGCCGGCAGCATCGCAGCGAGAGCTGCACCAGCAGTACACAGCATCAGACACCTGGGGGAGGTGGATCCGTGCGCAAGCATCTCAAGGCAGCCAAGGCCGACGACAGCGGTTTCACTCTCGTCGAGGTCATCGTCTCGATGATGGTCTTCGCCCTGATCGCCGTCGGCGTCACGTACGCCACCTCGACCGCTCTCCGTCTCACGAACGACACCAGTGCCCGCGAGGTCGCCACGAACCTCGCCGCCTCCGAGATCGACTCGGTCCGCACGCTCGACGCCTTCGCCGTCTACACCGCTCCGGACCGCACGGTCACCGTCGGGACCCGCGTCTACACGATCAAGCGCTCCGCCGGCTGGGTCTCGGCCACGGGGACCACCTCCGGCTGCGGAACCGGCACCGGCCAGCTGCAGTACAAGCGCGTGAATGTCACGGTCACCTGGCCGAGCATGCTCAACTCTTCGGCCGCCGCCCGCGCCGACACGATCATCGCCCCGTCGAGCCGTCTCAACGACCCCGACCTGGGTTCCATCTTCATCTCCGCCATCGCCGCAGACGGCACCGGCTCCGCCGGCAAGTCCGTCTCCGTCTCGCCCACCTCCGGTGGGGGCGGGGCGGCCCTGCCGACCCAGCCGGCCGCCACCGACTCCGACGGCTGCAGCTACGCCTTCTCCGTCAAGCCCGGCAGCTACACCGTCACCCTGTCGAAGGCCGGTGCGATCGACGTCAATCAGGCGACCGCCCCGACAGCCACCATCTCCGTCGGCGCCGGCGGCGCTGCCTCAGCAGCATTCCAGTACGACGCGGCGGGCACCTACAACGTGAGCTATGCGCCGAACGCGGCCGCCTCGCGCATCCTGCCCACCAACCTGAGCACGACATACGTCAGCAGCTTCGCCCCATACACCAGCCCCACCACCGGCACGCCGAGCACGGTATCCCTCTTCCCATTCAGCGACGGCTACAGCGCGTTCGGCGGGGCCTACATCGCTCCGACCACAGCGAACACCGGCTGCGTCTCGGTCGATCCCGCCGCATGGAACCAGTCGACGGTCAACGGCAAGGTGATGGCGGCCGGCGATCGCCTCGACCCCGTCAGCACCACGCCCGGCGGCTCGACGGCCATCAGCGTTCCGATGGGCGCTCTGAGCTACAGCGGAACGCTGCTCGTGACGAATGTGCGCATCACCTCCAAGGTGAACGCCGCCGCTGGAGATCCGGGCTGCTACAGCAACCGTCAGTACACCTATTCCGTGTCAGGGCTCGGCGGCACCTCGCTGCTCGCCGTGCCGTACGGATCCTGGCTGGTGGAGGAGCAGACCATCCTCGGCTGGGTCACCGTGGCCAACAATCGCTATACCGAGCCGCTGAACGCAGCCGGCGACATCGAGACGGCGACGAACATCGTCACGATCGACCCGAGGAAGCTCAAGTGAGCCGGCCGGTGAGCATCACCGCTCGCATCCGAGCGCGACTCCGCCACGCATCACACGATGACGCAGGCATCAGCCTCTCAGAGCTCATCATCACCATGATGGTGGCCTCGATCGTGCTCACCATCGCGTCCAGCATGTTCGTCACGATCGCCCAGTCGACCACGGCGTCGAATCAGGCTCGGGACGCTGCAACCGTGGCAGGCACCGCCAGCAACTCCATCGGTCGCGCCATCCGCTCAGCCGTGCAGGTCACCAAGCCGGACGGCAAGCTGGCCGCGGCCGTCGTCGCGGGCACCGCATCGAGCGTGACGCTGACCACCCTCGTCATGCCCGCCAGCTCGACCACCCTGTCGCCGGTGCAGATCCGGTACACGATCGTGAACGGCGCACTCATCGAGGAGACCTGGACCGGCAGCAACTCCACCGGCTTCTGGGTCTTCACCGGTGCGGCGACCCGCACCAAGAGCCTGGGCTCCACCATCGTGCTGCCCACAGGCAGCGACGCTCCCATCTTCAGCTACCTCGACGGCAATGGTGCACCGATGACGATTGCTGCATCGGGTCTGACGGACGCACAGCGCAAGGACGTCAGCTCCATCGATCTCACCCTGCGAGTGCGCTCGTCGAGCTCGACCAAGGCCAAGCCCATCATCATCGACACCACGATCGGCATGCCGAACCTGGGCTATTCGGGAGACGACTCGTGACCCGCATCGGCACGCTCAGGACTCGACTGCTCCGCCGACTGCGCGACGGGCAGAAGGACGCCGGCTACACGCTGATCGTCGTCACCGGCATCGGCCTCGTCATGCTGCTCTTCGTCGCCACCTCGCTGACGGTCGCGAGCTCCGGCTACAAGAAGGCGCACACCGACGACGATTGGAACGCCGCCCTGAGCGCCGCCTACGGCGGACTCGAGGAGTATCAGACGCGCCTGTCCAATGACAGCACCTACGTCAAATACGGAAACCCGTCTGCGCCGTTCAGCGCGACGAGCACTGACACCGGTACTGCCGCGGGCTCGACGCTGCTGACCCTTCCGGGAACGCCGAACGTGAACACCGCGTTCGGCATCGGCGCCGCGGGCACCTGGTCGTCCATTCCCGGCGGCGCCTCGAAGTTCCGCTACGAGGTCAACACCAAGGACTACTCCGCCAGCGGAATCGTCCATCTCCGCGTCACGGGCAAGGCCAACAACTCGACCCGATCGATCATCGCCGACCTCAAGCAGAGCGGATTCCTCGACTTCGTCTACTTCAGCGACTACGAGATCCAGGATCCGCAGATCTCGGGCGCGAGCAGCAGCTGCGTCAAGTACGCGTGGGATGGCCGCGTGGCCACCAGCAACTGCGTCAACATCCAGTTCGGCGCCTTCGACGTCATCAACGGGCCACTGCACAGCAACGACCAGCTGCTGGTCTGCGGCGCGCGCTTCAAGGGCGTCGTCACCTCCTCGAGCACGACCACGCCGATCTACTCCAAGTCAGGGTGCTCGTCGACCACCTCCTACTTCGAGAAGAACACGGACAACGCGCCCGCCTATCACGGCACGATCGCCATGCCGGTCACCAACGACCAGCTGCAGACCGAGACCTACACCGATCTCGCGAGCGTGGCCGATCCCGGCTGCCTCTACACCGGTCCGACCACCATCACCTTCAACAGCAACGGCACGATGACGATCATCTCGCCGTGGACGCAGTTCACCCAGACCAACTCGGCCGGCACGGTGGGCGCCAAGCCCGACAGGTGCGGAAAGCCCGGCAATGGGAACAATCAGCTCGGCAATATCGCCGGCGCGACCATCCCCACTCTGCCCAGCAACCTCATCTACGTGCAGAGCGTGCCGTCCAACAGCGGCTCCGACGTCAACAAGGGCACTGCATCCTCACCGCCGAACAACTTCACCTGCACCAACACCAACGGCATCGCTGGCTGGACCTTCAGCAAGAACGGCACCACCATCCAGTACCCGATGGTGGGCGAGGACACGCCGCTCGGCAGCAGCTCGACGAACCCTGCGTACGGATGCACCAATGGCGACGCCTATGTCAAGGGCGCCTTCGACGGGTCGATGACCGTCGGCGCGAAGAACTACATCTACATCACCGGCGACATCACGTATGTCAACGCGACGTCCGACATCCTCGGCCTCATCTCGACCAACGCGGTGTACGTCTGGAATCCGGATGTGGCGACCGGCGGGACCAGCGGCGACCGCACCATCCAGGCGTCGATCCTGTCCGTGGCGCACACCTTCCAGGTGCAGAACTACAACAGCGGATCGCTCAAGGGCACCCTCAACGTCTACGGCGCGATCGCCCAGAAGTACCGCGGTACCGTCGCCACCTCGAGCGGCGGCGTGCGCAACTCGGGCTACGCGAAGAACTACGTCTACGACGAGCGACTGCGGTACACGGCCCCGCCGAAGTTCCTGACGCCGACCTCGACCACGTACGACGTGAGCCAGGTCGCCTCGGTCCCCGCAGCCTTCAGTGCGACAGGAGCCATCAACTGATGCTCGCCATCGTCGACTCCGGACTGCTCCGGATCCTGCCCGCCATCATCGGCGCCTTCGGACTCGCCTTCGGCTCGTTCCTCAACGTCGTCGTCTACCGCGTGCCGCGCGGGCTGTCAGTGGTCAACCCACCGTCCGCCTGCCCGGGATGCTCGTCGGAGATCAGCGCACGCGACAACATCCCGGTCGTGTCCTGGCTTCTCCTGCGTGGACGCTGCCGCACCTGCCGCGAGCCCATCTCGGCGCGCTACCCGATCGTCGAGGCCATCACGGCCGTCGCCTTCGTGGTCGTCGGCATCTTCTTCGCCGCCCGGATCGGAACGCAGACGACTGCGGTCGGCGCAGTCGGCGCCGGCATCACGATGATCGCGTTCCTGTACCTCGCGGCCATCAGCGTGGCGCTCACGGCCATCGACCTCGACCTGCGTCGACTGCCGACGGCGATCGTCTACCCGGCCTATGGGGTCGGCGCACTGCTGCTGGGAATCTCCGGTCTGTTGAGCGGCGACCTCGTGTCGCTCGCCTGGGCCGCAGCCGGCGCGGGGCTATCCTTCGCGTTCTTTCTCATCCTCCTCGTCGTGTCCGGCGGGGGAATGGGCTGGGGCGACGTCAAACTTGCCGGAGTGCTCGGGCTCTTCCTGGGATTCCTCGGTCCCGCACCGCTCTTCGTGGGCGTCGCGGCCGGATTCCTCCTCGGAGGGCTCTACGGCATCGGCATGCTCCTGGCCGGTCGCGGCGGTCGCAAGACCGCCATTCCGTTCGGACCCTTCATGATCGCGGGCGCCTGGCTCGCCGTCTTCGTCGGACAGCCTGTGGCCGACGCCTACCTCTCCGTCACCGGCCTCAACTAGGGGAAAGCCAACATGCCCAAAGCAACTGTCGTAGGACTCGACTTCGGTCGAGGCGTCCTGCGCGCCGTCGAAGTAGCCGGTGCAGCAGGACCCCATCCCATGGTGATCCGCCATCACGAGCTGCCGCTGCCGACCGGATCGGTCACGGGCGGCGAGGTCCGAGACCCCGCAGCGGTGTCCGAGGTCATCAAGGCCATGTGGTCGCAGGCCGGCTTCAAGACCAAGAAGGTCGTGCTCGGCATGGGCAACCAGCGCGTGCTGGTGCGCGAGCTGAGCATGCCCAAGATGCCCGCCGCTCGGATGAAGGAGGCGCTGCCCTTCCAGGTGCAGGAGCTGCTCCCTGTGCCGGTCGCCGACGCCCTGCTGGACTTCTATCCGACCGCCGAGGCGGTCACGGACGGCGTGGAGGTCATCAACGGCCTGCTCGTCGCCGCCGTGCGCGGAGCGGTCGAGGCCAACGTCGAGGCCGTGCGCCTCGCCGGGCTCGAGCCGATCGGGGTCGATCTCATCCCCTTCGCGCTGAGCCGGCTCCTGCTGCCGGTCAATGACGTCTCCCACACGGCCCTCGTGCACATCGGCGCCACCACCACCAGCGTGGTGTTCGTGCAGCAAGGCGTCCCGCAGTTCGTGCGCATCATCCCCGCGGGCGGCGACGACGTCACCCGTGCCCTGGTGAACCGCTTCGAGATCGACATGGTCGCCGCCGAGCGTCTCAAGCGCGAGGTCGGCCTGAGCAACCGTGTCTCCACCGCCCAGAAGGGCGCAGTCGAGACCATGTTCGAGGTCACCGGCGAGCTGCTCACCAGCCTGCGGAACACCTTCACCTTCTACACGAACACCCGCAGCTCGGGTGACCTCGACCGCGTCCTGCTGAGTGGCGGAGGCGCGCGGCTCCAGGGCCTCGCCGCCGCCCTCGGCGAGGTCACGAGGCTCCGTGTCGAGATCGCCGACCTGGGGTCAGCATTCGCCCTGGACTCCTCGCTCGAGAAGTCCGCCTTCAGCGACGCGAGCGGCGACCTCGCCGTCGCGCTCGGCCTCACCGTGGGGAGCGCAGCATGACGACAACAGCAGGACCGACCTCGGAGATCCCGCAGGTCCAGACCGCTCCCGCCCCGACGGCGGCGGAAGCCCTCGGCGGTACGGCGGCTGCAGTCGAGACGACGGTCGGCGCGCCGACGCCCGCCGGCAAGAAGAAGGTCAAGGCACCGAAGGCGGTCAAGCCCGCCAAGGCTGCCGGCACGGAGGTCGCAGCGAAGCCCTCCAAGGGCCTCCGCGCTCCCATCGCTCTTCCGAAGGGACTGCCCACCCACGCAGCTTCGATGACGATCGGCGGCATGCCGAAGGTCGACCTGCTGCCGCTGAGCATCCGCGTGCTCGACAGGCAGAAGCGTGCCCGCAGGACCATGCGCCTGGCCGCGCTGGGAATCGCAGTCATCGTCCTGGCCGGCACCGGGGCGGCCTGGTACCTCAACACGACCACGCAGGACGAGCTCACAGAAGCGCAGAGTCTCTCCAGCTCTCTGGTGGGACAGCAGGCGCAGTACTCCGACCTCGTCGCCACCGAGCAGCGGATCGACCTCATCGAGGCGGCGCAAGCCGTCGGAGGTTCGACCGATGTCGACTGGCGCGCCTACCTCGCCGACATGCAGGCCACCCTGCCCGCCGGCGTCGTCATCAAGACGGTGTCCATCGACTCCGCGGCGCCGGGCATGGTCTACGAGCAATCCGCGACTCCGCTCGAGGGCAGCCGAATCGCCACCCTGACGTTCTCCGCCATCAGCCCGAGCCTCCCCGACGTGCCGACCTGGCTCGATGGGCTCCGCTCGCTCAAGGCCTTCGTCGACGCGACGCCGAACTCGGTGCAGCTCGATGAGACGGGCGGCACCTACGTCGTGGACATCACGATGCACATCAACACCGACGCCTACACCAACCGCTTCGCAACGACCGGAACGGACGCCCAGTGAACATCGCGCTCGACCACAGGACCAAGGTCATCATCGGCGCCGTCTTCATGGTGCTGCTCGTCGTCGGGGGCTGGTTCCTCGGCGTATCGCCGCAGCTCGACTCGCGGGCGCTGGCGCTGGCGCAGATCGCGAACGTCGCTGTGGCCAACGAGGCCGCCGCTGCCAAGCTGGGCGCACTCTCGGCGGCGGCGGACACCCTGCCGGCCCTCGAGAGCCAGCTCGCGACCCTCGACGCATCGGTGCCGTCCAATGCGGACAGCGCGGCGCTGCTCTCGCAGATCAACGCGATCGCCGCGTCAGCAGGCGTCGTCGTCGACGGCGTGAAGCTCGAGGACGCGACGGCCTACACGCCTCCGCCGCCCGCCGATCCGAGCGTCGCCACCACCGATGGAACGGCATCGGCGGCGACCGCCTATTCGGATCCGCGAATCACCGCGGGCAACTTCATCCAGATCCCGGTGACGGTCAGCGTGACCGGCTCGTACGAGAACGTCCAGGCATTCCTCGCGGGACTCCAGAACGGGTCGCGGCTGTTCCTGGTCAACAGCTTCCAGAGCACCCGCAACGCGAGCGAGGATGGCTCGTCGACGACGATCACGGCCGACAGCTCCGTGAGCGCGGTCATCGGCGGCTTCGTCTATGTGCTGCTGAGCAGCGAGGACGCCTCCGCCAACGCCACGGCCGCGGCAGACGCGACGGCTGCCGCCGGCTGACACGTCCGTACTCGGCACGCCAGGCGCTCCTCCACCGACTCGGTGGGGGAGCGTCTGCGTTGCAGCAGCAGAAGCCCGTCCAGACTCATCCGGCGACGTCCTCACTAGAGTGGGCACTGCGCGACGGAGCTCGTGAATCCTCGCGCGAGAGGAGCGTTCCGATGTCAGACCACGCAATGCACGAGGAAGACGCGCACGACGACGTGCGGGGCCATTCCGCCGATGGTGCCGAGATCCACCCCGACGAGGCCACACCGGGTGATCCATTCGAGCCGGTGCCGACGGCCGCCGTCGTCCATGAGGACGAGGCGACTCCCGGGGTCCCCTTCGAGGCTGCCACGAACGATGACGAGCACGACGACGAGGCCACGCCAGGCGAGCCCATCGACGACCCGTCCGACGACGACGTGCACCCCGACAGCGCCACGCCGGGAGTGCCCTTCGGAGACGATCGATGAGCCCGGCCCGCCCGATCGACCCCGAGGACGTCGACTCGACGTCCGCTCGCGCCTCGACAGGCAGGTCGCGGCAGGGGAGTGACGAGCCCGTCGCGGACACGGACGCGCAGTTCGAGACCGCGGCGCCGGTGTCGGCGTCGCGCGCTGTAGGCGTGGACCCGACACCGACCATCATCGAGTCGCACGGCGACCCGGTCATCGTCGATTCGACCGCCCCGGGTGCCGTGCTGGTGGAGCCCGCCGGTGACGTCGACGGCCCCGCGCATCGCCGCTCTGGGCCCGCAGACACCAGCCCGGTGTCCGAGGACGCCCCCGTCGCCCCCCGGCCGACGCTCGTCCAGCCGGTCGTGCCGCTCACCGAGACCGCACCCGTGTCCGCGTCCGCGCACATCGCCGAGCCCACCCGGACGCACGACGACGAGCCCACGCCCGCCGTCGAGGCGGTGCCGGGCCAGACCCCACCGCCCGACGCCAATGTCGTGACCGCACCGACCGCGCCCGCGGCCGACGCGGATGCGACGCCGACGCAGGTCGCTCCGGTGACCCCGCCGGCGCCTGTGGCCCCGCAGACGGTCTACGTGCAGCAGCCTGCCGCGCCGAAGAAGCGGGGCAACCGCGGATTCGGCGTGCTGATGAGCGTGCTCGGCACCATCGTCTTCGCCCTCGTCTGGGCAGGCGTCGCCGCGCTGATCATCGCCGTCTCGGCGCCGGATCGGTTCTCCGAGTCGATGAGCACGTTCGTGGTCAGCGCCGCGTTCCTGACTCCCATCGCGGTGTTCCTCGTCGCGATGCTGCTGCTCGCCCTCCTGGTGAACCGGGGCGGCTGGCCCTGGTACATCATCGGCGGCTTCGTCGTCGGCCTCCTGGTGTACGGCGGCTATCTGCTCGGCGGCATCATCACGGTGTCCCAGCGGATCACCCAGGACGAGGTGCAGGGCTTCGTGACGTCGATCGCGATCACGCCCTTCGCCATCGCCGCCGGCGTCGTGGCCCGAGAGGTGGCGCTCTGGACGGGGCTGGCGATCTCGGCTCGCGGCAAGCGGGTCAAGAGCCGCAACGTGGAGGCACGCAGCACGTTCGAGCGCGAGCAGGCGGAGCGCACCTCCGTCTGACGCGCTGATCCTCAAACGCGAACTGCCCAGTTCTGCCGCCTGAAACGCATCTCAGGCAGCAGAACTGGGCAGTTCGGCGTTGGGGTTGAAGTCCTTACACGCGGGCTAGGCAGCCGGGCGGATCAGCTCTGCGCGCAGCGGCCAGTCCTTCTCGTCCAGGATGACCTGGGTGGCGCTGAGGGTCGATGGGTTGACCAGGATCGGCGCGAGCAGGTTCACCACCGGCGCACCGTCCTCGATGCTCGCGACCACGAACACGTCGACATCCGACGCGTCGGCGGCGCCCAGCGGAGCGAAGTGCTCCGTCGTGAGCTCCGGCGAGTAGTCCGGTACGAACAGCTGAGGCGCCACCAGGAACAGGCGCAGGTCCGCGCCGTCCACGTCCTCGAGCGTGTAGAGCCCGGCAGCGCCCTCGACGGTCGTGAGGTCGAAGACGGTATGCGGATCGAAGCCGGGCGGGGGAGCGATGAAGGTGAGGTTCATGGTCGGCATCTCCGTGAGGGGAAGTTCGGCGGTCGTTGAGGCGGTTGCGAGCATTAGCGCGTCCTTGAGCAGTTCGTCGGTCATGAGATCGGTGCTGGGAGCCGAGGTGAGCTCGGTCATGAGATGAAGGAGAGCAGGGTCGGCTGCAGCACCTTCGCGGTCACGCTGAGAGCACTCTGGTACGTGAGCTCCTGAGACTTCAAATCGATGATGACCTTCGCGGGATCGATGTCCTCGATGCCCGACCGTTGGGTCTCGAGATTGGTGGCCGTCGTCAGGTTGAGGGTCTGGGCCTGTTCGAGCCGGCTCATCCGTGCACCCACGATGCCGTGCTGGTTGGTGAGGTTGGTGAAGGCGGCCTTGATGTCCGTGAGCTTCCCTCCGATGTCGGTGCCGGCTCGGAGATCGGCGGCGATCCCGTCCAGCACCGCGAATACCGATGTCGAGCCCGTGCCGAAGGCGGCGGCACCGTCGCCGTCGACCGCGACCGTCTCGGTGGAGGACACCCGTCGTTCGACCGTGGCGCCCGGGGTTCCGGAGAACGCGTAGGTTGCCGCGGTGAAGGCGGCGCCGGTGTCCGAGTCGCCGGCGAAGACCGATCGACCCATGTACTGCGTGTTCGCCTGACTCATCAGGTCGTTGCGGATGCCCTCGAGCTCGGTGGCGATCGCCTCACGCGACGCGGGGGTCATCGTGGCGCTGTTCGCACCCTGGGTGGTCAGGTCGATCGCGCGTCGCATCAGATCCTCGGATCCACTGAGCGCCGAATCGACCGTGTTCGACCAGCCGAGCCCGTCGGTGATGTTGACCGCGTGCTGCTGAGTGGCGCGGCTCTCCGCGCGCACCCGAAGGGCGGCGCCGGTGCCCGACGGATCGTCCGACGGCTTGAGCAGCGCGCGACCGGTGCTGGCCTGCTCCTGCAGCTTGGCGAGATTCGCGCGCCCCGTCTGGATGCTGCGCTGGGCGGTCGCCAACTGCTGCTGGCTGGTGATTCGTCCGATCGACATCTACTACCTCCCGACCAATCCGGTCCTGTTGATCAGCACGTCGAGCATCTCGTCGATCGCCGTCATCATGCGCGCGGCGCCCTGATAGGCGTGCTGGAAGGTGATCAGGTTGGTCGTCTCCTCGTCGAGGTCCACCGCGTTCTGGGAACTCTGCGCGGTCGTCGCGGTCGTGAGGGTCGCTGAGGTCAGGGTCGCCTGAGTGGTGGCGTTGCGCGCCTGCGTCCCGACGTTCACCACGTAGCTCGCCCAGACCCGGTCGGGTCCGTCCGCCGCGTCGCCGATCTTGCCGATGGCATCGGCGAGGGAGCCGTTCGCTGCGCCGGATCCCGAAGCCCCCGTCGCGATGCCCGCGAGCGTGGTGGGCACGAGGGTGAGTCCCGTGGCAGCCGGCGATCCCGCGGAGAACGAGAAGAAGGCGAGGTTGGTCGCACCCGTCGAATTGGTGCCGGTCGCGTGGACGGCGTTGACCTTGGCCGCGAGGTTGGTCGCCAGCGAGTTGTAGAGCGCGGCCTGCTCGGCGAACGGGCCTCCCGTGCCGCCGGCCGCTGCCGGGGCGAGCGACGTGAGGCTTCCCGCGAGCGAGCCGCCGTCGATCTCGACCGTGGTGCCGGGCTTGTCCGCCCACTCGACATGCACCGGGCTCGCTGCCGCATTGGGAAGGGAAGCAGCTCCGACCACGGCGAGCTGCCGGGCGGCGCCCGACCCGACCATCGTGTACCCGCCGACGATGACATCGACGGTGCTGTCGGTGTTGTTGCGCACGGTGGCCCCCGTCATCCCCGAAAGGCTGCCGATGAGCGTGGCGCGCTGGTCGATCAGCTCGTTCGCCGAGCCGCCGCCCGCCACCGTCACGCGGATCGCGGTGTTCAGCTGCGCGATTTGCTGGGCGGTCGTGTTGATCCGGGCGACGGTGTCGACCGCGGTGTCGCGGGCCTGCGACCAGTTGGTGGCCGCCGTCTGGTAGCCGCTGGCGATCTGCGCGGTGAGCTTGGTGGCCTCGGAGATCACACTCTGCCCGGCGGACTCGAGCGTCGGATTGTTGGAGAGGGCCTGCCACGACGCCCAGAAGTCGCCGAGGGTCGCGGAGAGGCCGGTATCGCTCGGTTCGCCGAGGGAGGCCTCGACCGTGTCCATGGTTCCCGAGGCGACGGACCAGTAGTTGCTCGACGCCGTCGCCGAGCGCAGGCGCTGGTCGACCATCTGGTCGTCGATCCGCTGGACGCCGGTGATCGACACCCCGGTGCCGATGTTGGTGCCCGAGACGAAGATCGACGCGCCGGCTCCTGTCGCGCCGACCGACTCCTGGGTGACCCGTTGGCGCGTGTAGCCGGCGGTCGTCGCATTCGAGATGTTCTGGCCGGTGACCTCGATGGCTGCGCGCGCTGCATTGAGGCCGCTGTACGCGGTGTGCAGTCCTCCGAAGGTGCTCATGCTGTGCGGTCGATCCTCTGCCGGTCAGATCTGCCGGTCGAAGAGGTGCGCGTGCGAGGAGACGGTGGCGTTCGCTCCGCGGCCGTCGTAGACGCCGCGGTCGGCATTCAGGCCGGCGAGGGTCTCCTGAGTGGCCCGGGTCGCCGCGCGGAGGTACTGCAGATTGATGTCGCGAACGCTCGCGATCTGCTGGGTCAGCGAGGTCAGCGCGGTGAGGTGCGACGAAAGGATGTCGCGCCATGCATCGGTGGGGGAGTGGTCCGAGAGCTCTCGGAGGGTGGCTTCATCGCCGATTCCCCATTCCATGGCGACAGCCGACGCCTCGACGGTGCGCTCGATCCCGGCCTTGCGCAGCCGGGTGAGCACCTGCTCGACCTCGCGCGTCGCGTACGGCAGCCACTTGGACTTGCCGGAGGTGAGCAGCAGCTGCTCCTCGTCGAGCTTGAACATCAGCAGCTCGAGCAGCTCGCGCTCCCGCCACAGCAGGGTGGACAGCTCATTGACGCCCACTGGTGTCACACTCCTCGGCATCTGGATCGTTCGGCACGCCCTCCGCGGCTACTGGGCCGCAGGGACGGAACTCCGCGCTGCTTCTCTGACGATCGGCATCCGTGGCCGATATGTAAGGAAGAGCCGTGAGGCAGGGCCATCGGGCGATCCGTCGCCACACTATGAGCCACCTGGATTATGGGATCCCCGCCGTCCACAGGCCGGGAGCCGCGCCGTTGCGGGGATCTCCCCCTTTCTGGGGGGAGGGCGCGTTCTAACGCCGAGCCGCCGAAAGCCCGATCGCGTGCGCTCCTCTCCTTTAGCTTCGCCCTGTACGAGCAGCCGGCCAGGAAGGCGCCGCGGCTGATCCCCTGATGCACCATGACGGCACGACGCCGCGGCTGCACAGACAAGAGGAGCCGCACGTGACACGCGAGGCACGCAACAAGCTGGTCGAGGAGAACCTCGGCATCGTCGGCTATCTCGTCAACGACGTCATGTCCCGCGCGAGCCATCTGTCCCGCGACGACCTCGCGTCGGCAGGAGCGCTCGGCCTCATCATGGCCGCCGACAGCTACGACCCCGCGCTCGGGGTGCCGTTCGGAGCATTCGCGCGGCGCCGCATCCTCGGCGCGATCGCCGATGAGATGAGGGCCGCCGACTGGGCCACCCGCACCGCACGGCGCAAGATCAAGGAGTCGCTCGCAGTGCAGGAGTCCCTCACGTCGGCTCTCGGCCGCCAGCCCACGGTGGACGAGGTCGCCAGCTCTCTCGGGGTCGACCGCAGCGCAGCGGCAGAGGCCCTCTCCGATGCCACCCGCACCGTCACCGCGCTCGACAGCATGGAGTCGGACTTCCTCGCCACCGACATCGCGAGCCCGGAGGACAGCCTGCTCGAGACGGAGCGGACCCGCTACGTGCTCGCCGCCGTCTCGTCTCTTCCCGAGCGGATGCGCTACATCATCGAGCAGGTCTACTTCGGCGACCGCTCGGTCGGCGAGCTGGCCGAGGAGCTGGGCACCACGCACTCCGCCATCTCGCAGCAGCGCTCCGAGGCGATCCGTCTGATGCGCGACGGCCTGTCCGCGCACTACTCGGAGCCGGCGGCGACGACCGCGGGCGCCGAGGTGCACTCGCGCGTCGCGCCCGCTCGACGGAACGCCTATCTGGCACGCCTGGCGGAGAGCGCTACCGCGTCGATGAGCCGCGCATACGGCGAGTCCTCCCCGGCGCGCAGCGTCGCGTCATAGAGAATTCCGCGCAGAAGTCCCGCCACGTTGGGGGCGATTGTCCCCACTTAGGGGCAAGACCTAACGCGTAGACGCACGGTGCCGATAATTCACCGTGTCGGACCACGGATGGACCGATAACACATCCCACTTTCATGGAGGAACCGCAATGGGACTGCAAATCAACACCAACGTCAGTGCGCTCAACACCTACCGGAACCTTTCCGCGAACCAGGCGAGCCTCAGCAAGTCCCTGGAGAAGCTCTCCAGTGGTCTGCGCATCAACCGTGCTTCGGACGATGCAGCTGGTCTCGTCATCTCGGAGGGCCTCAAGGCGCAGATCGGTGGCCTCACGGTCGCCGCTCGCAACGCACAGGACGGCACGTCGGTCGTCCAGACCGCGGAAGGCGCACTGGCCGAGTCCCACTCGATCCTGCAGCGTCTCCGTGACCTGGCCGTCCAGGCTGCGAACGGCACCAACGACACCAACGCACGTGCGGCGATCGGCGCTGAGGCCACAAGCCTCACCGACGAGCTCACGCGTATCTCCACCTCGACGAAGTTCAACGGCACCGCGCTGCTCACCGGCGGCTCGATGACGTTCCAGGTCGGCTCCAACAGCGGAGAGACCATCTCCGTCAACCTGGCCAACGTCAGCAGCGTCGCAAGCGCGCTGACCTCGGTCTCGGGAGCCAACTTCACGATCGCGACTCCGTCGACGGTCGCGGGCAACTTCGTGTTCACCACCACCGGCGCTGCCGCGACGACCGCCACGGTCGCCATGGGCACCGCGGGTGCGTACACGACGGTCGGTGGTGTCGCAGACAAGCTGAACTCGGACACGGGCTTCGCGGCGAACTTCAACGCCTCGGTCGACTCGGGAACGGGCAAGCTCGTCGTCACCGCCAAGAACGGTGGAACGGTCGCCGCGACCGCTCCCGGTACCGGCGCTGCCACGGGCAGCACCTTCACCGGAGCGATCGACTTCAGCTCCGCCTCGGGCGCCTCGGCCGCTATCGCCACGATCGACACTCAGATCGCCGCGATCTCGACCGCTCGTGCCAGCCTCGGTGCGGTGTCCAACCGGTTCGACCACGCGATCGCGAACATCAACGTCGCGATCGAGAACCTGTCCGCGTCGAAGAGCCGCATCACCGACACCGACATGGCTCAGGAGATGGTCAGCTACACGCGTGGCCAGATCCTGGCGCAGGCCGGTGTCTCGATGCTCGCTCAGGCGAACCAGCAGCCGCAGCTCGCGCTCAAGCTCCTGGGCTGAGCACTGGGCTGAATCACTGGGCGTCTGCCGACGACGCGGTCGACCTTCGGGTCGCCGCGTCGTCGGCACCGCTGTTCTCCCCGGCCGTGTGCACACGAGCCGCCAGCATCACACGACCACGCATCACGTACGTCACGACGAGGGCGATAGGGGGATCCGACGATGGCCGGTCTCGGTATCGACGGTCTCGCGAGCGGACTCGACTCGACGTCGATCATCACGTCGCTGATGAACATCGAGGCGAAGCCTCAGGCGGCCCTCAAGACCCAGCTCGCCAAGGTCACGAGCTTCAGCTCGGACCTGCAGGCTCTCAACACCGCGGTGGCGGCCATCGCGACTGCGGCGACCGCCAGCGCGAAGAGCGGCGCCCTTGCGGGATACGCCGCCAGCTCCAGCTCGACGACCGTCACGGCCAGCGCCGCGAGCACCGCCTCACCCGGCGAGGTCAGCTTCACCGTCGGCCAGCTCGCGAAGACGCAGGTCAATGTCGGCGACGCGATGAGCGTGTGGCCGGACAGTCCTCCCGTGCTCACCCTCGTGGGCGCGGATGGCACCAAGACCCAGATCAATCCGGCATCCACCTCGATGGCCGATGTCACCAGCGCGATCAATGCCGCCAACGCAGGCGTCACGGCGACCCGCGTATCCGCGGGCACCGACGGCTCGGGCAACGCGCTCTACCGCATTCAGCTCCGCGCCGATGAGTCGGGCGCCGCCGGAGCGTTCACCGCGTATCGCGGAGACGAAGGCGCGGTCACCGCGGGAACGGCTGTTGCGTTCGGCGCAGTGGTCACCGCAGCCCAGGACGCTCAGATCACTCTCTGGCCGGGAAGCTCCGCCCAGCAGGTCGTCACCTCGTCCACCAACACCTTCGACGACCTGATGACCGGCGTCGACGTCACGGTCACGGCTGTCGACACGGTGAATGCCGTCACGGTCGCAGTGAAGCCCACGACGACGAACGCCACCACGACCACCGCGAGCATGATGGCGAGTCTCACAGCGCTGTTCTCCGGAATCGCGACCAAGACTGCTACCACCACGGCACCGAACTCGAGCGGCGGGACCTCGGTCACCGGTGGATCCTTCACCGGGGATCAGGCAGTGCGACAGCTGAAGGACGCGATGCTCTCCGCTGCGACCGCGCCGGTCGACGGAGTGTCTCCGTCCACCATCGGCATCACCATCACGCGCGACGGCACCATCACCTTCGACTCCGCCAAACTGGCGACCGCGCTGGAGAACGATCGCGTGGGCACCGAGGCCATGCTGCAGAGCATCTCGGGGCGGATCGCCACTGCGGCGACCAGCGCATCCGACAAGTCAACGGGCTACCTGACCACCAAGATCACCGGTCAGGAGAGCGCGCAGAAGACGTTGAACGAGCAGATCTCGTCGTGGGATCTCCGCCTCGCCACTCGCAAGAGCAACCTCGAGAAGCAGTACGCCGCCCTCGAGACCTCCCTGTCGACGCTCAAATCACAATCCGACTACCTCGCCTCGCAGCTCGCGGGCCTGCAGACCAGCTACACGTCCTGATCGACGTCACGAGGAAACCATGCGCAACGACTTCGCCGCCGCCCGCTCGCTGTACAACCGCGACTCGGTGCTCTCCGCATCTCCGGCACGGATCCTCACGATGCTCTACGACCGTCTGCTGCTCGACCTGCAGCGTGCCGAGACCTACCAGCTTCAGGGCGACTGGAACACCGCGAGCACCCATCTGCTGCACGCGCAGGAGATCGTCGCGGAGCTCACCAGCTCGCTCAAGCCCGAGCTGTGGGACGGCGGGCCCGGACTCTTCTCGCTGTACCAGTACGTGGCCCGGCAGCTCATCGGCGCCAACATGTACCGCGACGTCTACCGCACGCGCGAGTGCCAGACGCTCCTCGAGCCGCTCCGCACCGCGTGGCACGAGGCTGCCGCCATCGTGATGGCGACATCGCCGCAGGTCGGCGGCGCGCAGGTTGGCTGACGTCCTGAGCGGCTCGGCGGTCACAGGCACGTCAGATCCCTGGGGGGCCATCCTCGACCAGCTCGAGCTCTGCGTGCTCCAGGGCGAGTCGGGAGGGCTGGACCTCCTCACCGCGTGGGCACCACCCGTCGGGGCGCCGCCCCTTCCGCGCGAGCACGCGATGCGCGCCTCGCTCATCGCCGAGCGGCAGTCCCGCCTGATGGAGCGGATGCGCGACGAGCAGCAGGCACTCTCTGCCGAGATGAGCTCGCTGCGCCGCCCCAAGTTCCGGATGGCAGAGGCCCCGCCGGTCTACATCGACCGCAGCGCCTGACCCCTTACCGTCCTTTTCCCCCTCGAATACCCAGATTTGGCTCCCGAACTCGCGTTTTGGGAGCCGAATCTGGCAATTCGGCGCTGTACGGGGGAGGGGAGGGCGAGGGACAGCGTGACCCCCTGACTGGGGACGTGTCCCCCTGATCGGGGGGCGTTTCGCATCGGCTCAATGCCGCGCGTCGAACTGACACTTGCATCAGAGCCAGGAGGCTCTCCTCTTCAGGCCACGGATCGGCCGCTTCCGCAGGACACTACGGGACGGGTGAACCGTGTTCGATTCGGTCACGATGAAAGCGCTCAATGTAGCGCTGGACGGGCTTGCCGAGCGCCAGCGCGTGACCGCGCAGAATGTGGCGAACGTCAACACGCCCCACTACCTGGCCAAGAAGGTCTCCTTCGAGAGCGCACTGGCCAAGTCCGTGGCGGCGGGCGACGGCACCGCCAAGCTCACCAACTCCTACTCGCTCGACGAGACCAAGCTCAACGGCAACAACGTCAACCTCGACACCGAGACCCTGACCAACGTCGAGACGGTCCTCCGCTACCAGTTCGCGTCCCGCGCGGTCGACCACGAGTTCTCCATGGTCCGCACGGCGCTGAGGACGAGCTGACATGGACGCCATCGCGATCGCCAGCTCCGCGCTGACCACCCACCGCAAGTGGCTCGACGCCATCTCGGACAACCTGTCCAACATCAACACCGTCACCCCGACGAGCGGCGCGGCCTTCCAGGCCCGCTACGTGAAGGTCACCGAAGGCGCCGGCATCACCGGCGTCAACGTGACGGGCGTGGAGTACGGCGATGCCGAGGGCAAGCTCACCTACGACCCCGAGAACCCGATTGCGGACAAGGACGGCTACGTCCGGATGCCCGACATCGACCTCGCCTCCCAGATGGGCTATCTCGTGATGGCCCAGCGGGGCTATGAGGCCAATGCGGCCATCGTCGACCGCGCGAAGTCCACCTACGAGGCAGCACTGCAGATCGGCAAGGGCTGATGACCGTCTCCGCGATCTCCGGGCTGAGCAACCTCAGCAGCATCGCCTCGTCGCAGCTCGTCTCCGCGGCGCAGCAGTCCAAGTCGTCCTCCGGGGCCGACTTCAGCTCGCTCCTGTCCTCCGCCGTCAGCGGCGTGCAGACGACCGAGAGCGCCGCCAGCTCCACTGCTGTCAAGGCGGTCACGGGTGACCTCACCGACATCCACGACGCCACCATCGCCGCGACGCGTGCTCAGGTCACGCTCGAGCTGGTGTCCGCCGTGCGCAACAAGGGCGTCGAAGCCTTCAACGAGATCATGAGGATGCAGGCCTGATGGCGAACAAGATGACGGGCGCCGGAACGCGCGCCCTCGGCGCGATCCGCGAATTCACGATCGCCCAGCGCACCATCGCCCTGATCGGCGTCGGCGTGCTGGTGCTGGGCGGCATCGCCCTCTCCGCCTTCCTCGGCAAGCCCTCCATGTCGCCCCTTTTCTCGGGACTGAGCGGCGCCGACGCCAGCTCGATCGTCGAGCAGCTCGACAAGGACGGCGTCGAGTACCAGCTAACAGACGGCGGCGGCACCATCCTCGTCCCGACCGACAAGGTCGACGCCGAGCGCATCTCCGCCGCGGCCGCCGGCCTGCCGAGCGAGGGCACCAGCGGCTACGCGCTGCTCGACGACATGGGCGTCACCGCATCGGAGTTCCAGCAGAACGTCACCTACAAGCGCGCCATCGAGGGCGAGCTCGCGAAGACAATCGAGTCGATCGACGGCGTCCGCAGCGCATCCGTGCAGCTCGCCATCCCGAAGGAGTCGGTCTTCGTCTCCGAGACCGCCGACCCGACCGCCTCCGTCTTCATCAGCACGGCGACCACCCTCGGCTCCGACCAGATCCAGGCGATCGTGCACCTCACCTCCGCCGCGGTCGACGGCCTCAAGGCCGAGAACGTCTCGGTCGTCGACGCCAAGGGCAACGTGCTCTCCTCGGTCGGCGGCGGCGCGACCGGCGGAAGCGATGTCGGCGCCACCTACGAGGCGACGGTCCGCAGCCGCATCCAGACCATGCTCGACACCCTCGTCGGCCCCGGCAACTCCACCGTGGCGGTGGCCGCGGATGTCAGCTCGGCCAGCGGCCAGCGCGTCAGCGAGACCTACACGGTCCCGGATGGCGCTCCTGCGCTCAGCGAGCAGACCACGACCGAGGGCTACGGCGGAACCGGCGACGGAACCGGCACCGACGCCGTCACCGGCGTGCTCGGCTCCTCCGTCGACACCGGCGACATGGTGAGCAACGGCACCACCACCGAGACCGCCACAGACGGCGGGGGCTACGACTCGCAGACTTCGGTCAAGAACAACGCCATCAACAAGGTCACCGAGACCAGCACCCTGCCGGTCGGCGAGATCAGCCGTCAGACCATCTCGGTCGCCATCAACGCCGACTCGGTCACGAGCGTCGACACCACCCAGATCTCCGACCTCGTCTCCGCTGCAGCCGGCGTCGACCAGGCCCGTGGCGACAAGGTCACCGTCGAAGCAGCCTCCTTCTCGACGGCCGCGGCGACGCAGGCCGCCGAGGCGCTCAAGGCGGGCGACGCGGCCCAGAGCTCGGACAGCCTGATGAAGCTCATCACCACCGCCGTCATCGTGGTCGGCAGCATCATCGCCCTGATCATCGTGCTGAGCGTGCTGAAGAAGCTCTTCAAGCGCCCCGAGCCCGAGACGGTCGACGGCGGCGACATGACCGCCACGACCTTCCCGAACATGGATCAGCACCTGTCCGGCCTCGACGCCATGCAGGCGGCTGGCATGGGCGGACAGTACGGCGCGATGGGCGCCGGCCAGAATCCCGCGCCGCTCGGCCCGCCCCCCGGCGCCTTCGGTGCACCGCAGCCCATCGCCGGTGGTCCCGCCGGATACGGCCAGCTCCCCGAGCCGATCGGCCTCGCCGCCGGCAACAGCGAGTTCGAGCGCCTCCAGGCCGATGTCAACGCGCTCGCCGCGTCCGACCCCGAGAAGACCGCTGACTACCTCCGCGCGCTCATGGACACCAGGCAGCCTGCATGACGACGGAAGTCGCCACCCGTGCGCTGACGGGCATCCAGAAGGCGGCCTTGGTGCTCATGACGATGAGCACCGACAAGGCCGCCATCGTGATGCGCCAATTCAGCGAGCAGGAGGCCGAGGAGATCTCGGCGGAGATCGTGCGCCTCCGCGGGGCGGACGATCGCGTCGCCGAGCTCGCCATCCGCGAGTTCCAGGCACAGTCCGCAGCCCCCACCGTCGCCCCCACCCGCGGCGGGATGGACTTCGCCAGCGGACTGCTCGAGGCGTCCTTCGGCGCCGAGAAGGCGGCGGCCGTCATCGAGCGCCTCGACGCGAGCATGGGCGTCGGCGCATTCGACTTCCTCGCCGAGGCCGACGCGGCCAAGGTCACCGCGCTGCTCATCGACGAGCTGCCCGAGACCGTGGCGTTCGTGCTCGCCCACCTCAAGGCCGACGTCGCCTCCGCCGTGCTGCTCGAGTTCGAGGGCGTCCGCCGACTCGACGTCGCGCAGAGCATCGCCACCATGGGCGTCGCCACCCCCGAGGCCGCCGGCATCATCGCCGCGACCCTCAAGGCGCGATCCAAGACGGTCAAGGTCGTCGCGAAGGACGCCGTCGAGGAGAACCACCTCGGCGGAGTGCAGCCCCTCGTCGACATGATGAACCACGCGGATCCGGCTACCGAGCGCGAGCTGATGGCGGCCCTCCAGGAGCGCGACCCCGATCTTGCCGCTCAGGTGCGCGCCCTCATGCTCAGCTTCGAGGACCTCCCGCTGCTCCAGGACCGCGATGTGCAGCAGGTGCTCCGTGGCATCGACATCGGCCAGATCGCGCTCGCCCTCAAGGGGGCGCCGGAGGAGATCTCCGCGGTGATCCGCAGCAACATGTCCGAGCGCAACCGGCAGACCCTCACCGAAGAGGCCGCCGAGCTCGGACGCGTTCCGAAGTCGCAGGTCGAGGAGGCGCGCAACCTGCTCGTCAAGGCGATCCGCGAGCTCTCCGCCACGCAGGGTCTCGAGCTGAAGACGGTGGCCGTGGAAGGTGCGGAGCCCGTCGAGGGCGAAGCAGAGGCCGAGCCGGTGGACGAGGAGGAGTATGTCGACTGACTTCGCCCCCTTCGCCTACCCGGTGCTCCACGACGTGGAGCTCGGGGAGATCGCCGAGCGCGCTCGCGTGCAGGGTCACGCGGCGGGCTACGCCGCGGGTCGTCGCGAGGCGACCGCGCGGATCGCCGCCGAGTCAGCCGCGCTGCACGGCGAGCACGATCGGATCCTCGCCGCCGAGATCGCTTCCGTGCGGGGCGCCATCGCCGCCCTGCAGCACGCGGGGGAGCAGCTCGCCGCGCACTCCGCCACCGCCATCGAGGTCGCCGACACCGCGGTGCTCGCCGCCGCCGTCGAACTCGCCGAGATGATCATCGGCCGAGAGCTGCTCGACCACGAGGGATCCGCGCTCGACGCGGTGCGCCGCGCGCTCGCCGGCGCCCACGACCGCCCCGTCCGCGCCGTACGCATGCACCCGCAGGACCTCGAACTCGTCGCCGACCAGGTGGCCGCCGACTCCGACATCCGTCTCGTCGCCGACCCGTTCCTCGACCGCGGCGACGCGATCGCCGACGTCATCGACGGCATCGTGGATGCCCGCATCTCGACGGCGATCGACCGCGCCCGCGCCGTGCTCTCGGCGGTGACCGAATGATCGGCCTCGTTCAGGACGCGCCCCGGTCCGCCGTCCTCGAGCGCATGCTCGCCGCTGCCCAGCCCGAACGCGTCGGCGCCGTCACCTCGATCGCCGGTCTCGGCATCCAGGTCCGGGGAGTGGACGCCGCGATCGGCGACCTCCTGGAGATCGGCCACGACCGTGCACGCGCCGAAGTGGTGGCCGTCACCGAGCGCTCGGCGACCGCCATGCCCCTCGACCGCATCGAAGGCCTCTCCGCCGGTGCCCCGGTGCGCTCCACTCGCGGCAGGATGACCGTGCCCACCGGGCGGGGCCTGCTCGGCCGCGTCATCGACGCGACGGGCAACCCCATCGACGGCAAGGGCCCCATCTGGGACACCGTCCAGATGCCACTCGACAGCCCCCCGCCGTCGGCACTCGGACGCCAGCGGATCACCGCCCCGCTGCCCCTCGGGGTGCGTGCGCTCGACACGATGACGGCGGTCGGACAGGGCCAGCGCATCGGCCTGTTCGCCGGCTCCGGCGTCGGGAAGTCGTCGCTGCTGTCGATGATCGCGCGCGGAACCGAAGCCGAGGTCTCCGTCATCGCGCTCATCGGCGAGCGAGGCCGAGAGGTCCGCGAGTTCCTCGAGGACGACCTCGGCCCCGAAGGACTCGCGCGCTCGGTCGTGGTCGTCTCGACGGCCGACCAGCCCGCCCTCATGCGCGTGCGCGCCGCGTTCACCGCCACCCGGATCGCCGAGAGCTTCCGCGACCTGGGCCAGCATGCCGTGCTGATGATGGACTCGCTCACCCGCGTCGCCATGGCGCAGCGCGAGATCGGCCTGTCGATCGGCGAGCCGCCCGCCACCCGCGGCTATCCGCCCTCGGTGTTCGGCCTGCTCGCCCGGCTGCTCGAGCGCGCCGGAACCGGCCCCGTCGGCTCCGTCACCGGCATCTACACCGTGCTCGTCGACGGCGACGACCACAACGAGCCGATCGCCGACACCACCCGATCGATCCTCGACGGCCACATCGTCCTCGACCGCAAGCTCGCGACCGCCGGCCACTTCCCGTCGATCGACGTGCTGGAGTCCATCTCGCGCGTGGCGTCACGCGTGACATCGCCCGACCAGAAGGCGGCGGCCCAGATCCTGCGCGGTGTCATGGCCGCACGTCGCGACATGCAGGACCTCATCGACGTCGGCGCCTACCAGCGCGGGATCAATCCCCGCGTCGACGCGGCGCTCGACAACGAGGCCGGCATCCTCTCCTTCCTCCAGCAGCGGATGGACGACAGCACCTCCTACGCCGACGCCTGGACCCGTCTCGCCCTGCTCGTCCGGGCGATGGGGGTGAACTGAGATGCGCGACTTCTCGCTCTCCGGACTCCTCCGGCTCCGCCGTCTGCAGCAGGATCAGGCAGGCGCCAACGTGCTGCGCGCGCGTTCCCGCGCATCGGAGCTCGCCGCCCAGCGCACCCACGTGCGCGAGGCGATGCTCGGCCAGAACAACGACGCCGCGAACATCAGCACGATGCACGCCATCGCCGCCGCGCGCGCATCGACCTCGAGCATGCTCGCCGACCTCGCCGCGCTCGAGATCGAGGCGCAGAGCGTCGTCGACGAGGCGACCCGCCAGCACGCCCTCGCCCGACGCGCTGTGCTCTCGATCGAGAAGCTCGAGACCAAGCACATCGATGCCGCCCGTTCCGAGGAGCTCCGCGCCGAGCAGAACATCCTCGACGAGCTGGCGATGCGCCCCAGATCCCGCTTCGGGGCGGATGACGAGTCCGTGCAGACGCCGTCGAACGGCGACGCCGCAGATGGCCTCGGCGACGCCGAACTCTCCGACTTCTCCGGCCACGCCAATCTCTCCGGACCCGAGGGCGGTGATCGCCGATGAGCGTCGCCGACATCCAGGCCTCGATCTCCGCCATCCAGTCCCGCATCGCCGAGCTCACGCAGGTGCGGCCGCCGGTCTCGGCCAGCGCCGCGAGCTCCAGCGCCAGCACCAGCGCGTCGACGTTCGCCGACGCCCTCAGCTCCGCCACCGACACGACCGCCACCGACACCTCGGTCACCGGCAGCGACGTCGCCGCCGCGGCCATGAAGTACGTGGGTACCCCCTATGTGCTCGGAGGCACCACGACGAGCGGCATCGACTGCTCCGGCCTGGTGCAGTCCGTCTACAAGGACCTCGGCGTCACCGTTCCCCGCCTCGTCAGCCAGCAGCAGTCGATCGGCACCGCGGTGCCCTCGCTCGCGCAGGCGAAGCCGGGCGACCTCATCGTGCTCGACGGCGGTGACCACATCGCGATCTACCTGGGCAACAACACCGTCGTGCACGCGCCCTACGAAGGCCGAGATGTGTCGGTGCAGAAGGCGTGGTTCGACGACAGCGACATCGTGACCATCCGCCGCGTCGTGCCGACCGACGAAGAGGCCGCGGCCGCGACCGCCGCCAAGGCCACGTCGTCGTCGCAGAGCGCGATCAACTCGGCCCTCTCATCGCTGATGAGCAGCTCGGGGACCGGCTCGAGCACGTCGATGCTGTCCTCCATGCTCGGCACCTCGTCGCTCTCGTCGGGCACCGACCTCTCGTCCATGCTCTCCTCCCTCACATCCGGCACCAGCACCGGCTCGTCGTCGTCGACCGCGGCCAACCAGATCGCAGCGGCGCGTGCCGCCCTCCTCGCAAGGAGCATCTCCTGACCCCCACACTCAGCCCCCTGCTGACGTCCGCCCCCGCGGCCGTCGGCGCTTCGCGGCCCGCCCCTGGAACCGGTTCCGCTTCCGGGGAGCGTGCCGACAGCTTCGGCGCCGCGTACGATCGCGCCAGCTCCGACCTGGGCCGGGAAGACCGGCCCACGCGTGCACCGGGCAGGGGCGACGTCTCACGCCGCCCCGACACCGGGACGCGGGACGCCTCGGCTGGACCCGCCTCCGAGGAGACGACCTCAGCGGACGACCCAGCCGTCGACGCGGACACCGTCGCGACGTCGACCCCCTCAGCTGCCACCGCACAGGACGCCCTCCTGCTCGCGATGGCCATCCCCGTGACCGTGCCTGCGACGCCGAGCCCGACCTCGGCAGCAGACGCGAACCCGACGGACGTCCCTGCGACGCCCGCTCCCGCCGTCCCGAACACGGCTAGCCCACTGCCCGGAGCCGCTCCGATCGCGGCTCCGGCAGCGGAGCCGGCCGTCGCCGCAGGAGCAGACGCCGCAGGAACGACCGGAAGCGACGTCGCCGCCGGCTTCCCGAGCCCCGCGACGGGAGAGGCGGCCGCCGCGATTTCCGCGACGGCCGCCCCTCAGCCCCGCCCCAAAAGCGCATCGCTGACCGGATCGGCCGCCGCCGACGACCGTCCTGACGCGACGGCAGACGCGACCACCGCGTCGGCCGATGGCTCTACGACTGTCAGCGATCCAGGATCCTCCGCCGCGGCCATCACCTCCGCCGACCAGGCATCCGGTTCCGCCGCGAACCCCTCGGCGGGCGCGACCCTGTCGCCCTCCGCCGCGGCGGCTGCCGGCGGCCCGCCTGCCGCCGAGCCGTCGCCCTCGGCACCCACGCCCGCACTCACTTCGACGGCGGCCCTCTCGACCGAGACCGCCGCACCAGCGGCCGCATCCCCGCGTCTCGCGGCAGCCCAGTCCGCTCCTGCCGCCTTCACACAGGCGCTCGCCGCCGCGACGGCTGCCGCCCTCCAGCCCGAGTCGTCGGACGCCACGAGTGCGGCTGCCGCGACGACGCCGATCGCGGCGCCCGACGCGGCCGTGCTGCCCACCACGATCACCATCGCGCCCGCCACCGCTCAGGCACCGGCACCCACGGTCGCTCCGACGGCGACCGCAGCCGCGTCGGCCCCGGCCACGGTCACCCCGACCCCGCTCCTCGAGCAGGTCACCGGCCCGATCGTCAACCTGCGCCAGTCGCCCGCCGGCGAGCACGTGATGACCCTCCGCGTCAGCCCCGAGAACCTGGGCCCGGTGACCGTGCGGGCGCACATCTCGGCAGCGGGCATGCAGGTGGAGATGTTCGCATCCACCGATCAGGCGCGCGATGCACTCAAGTCGCTGCTGCCCGACCTGCGACGCGACCTTGCCGCCTCCGGCGCGTCGTCAGCCCAGCAATCGTCCGCGAGCCTCAACCTGGGATCCGGAGATTCGCCAGCAGGACAGCAGCGCGATCGCTCCGGCGCCGACGGGATGCCTCGCTTCCCCGGTGCGACTCTTCGCAGCGCCACGATGGCAGCCCCAGAAGCCCCCACCCGCGCGTCCTCCTCACGCTCAGGCGGGTCCCTCCTCGACGTGATGGCCTGAGAGAAAGAGCACCGATGACCGACGCTGTGAACTCCACCACCGCCGCTACCGGCACGTCTCTGACCTCGACCGCTGCCGTGCGCAAGCCGACGCAGTCGTTCGACAGCGAGACCTTCATGAAGCTGCTCGTGGTCCAGCTCAAGTCGCAGGACCCGAGCTCGCCGATGGACACCAACGCCATGATCGGCCAGACCACGCAGCTGGCGACCATGGAGAAGCTGACCACCATGGCCGACCTCAGCGCGGACAGCTACTCGCTGCAGACCCGGATGGCGGCGGCGAACGTCGTCGGCAAGCAGGTCACCTACGCCGGAGCCGACGGCATCGCCGTAACCGGCATCGCGACCTCCGTCACGTTCAACGGGGACAAGCCGACCGTCACCGTGGGCGGCAAGACGATGGATCTCAGCGCCCTCAGCGGAGTCGCTGCGGCCTAGCCGAAGCGCCGCACCCCGTACTCCCGAACCTCACCGCACTGCTCTTCACAGCACCTCTCCGCATCGTCCTCCAGAAAGGCGCCACATGCTCCGCTCGCTCTACTCCGGAATCTCCGGTCTCCGTGCCCACCAGACCATGCTCGACGTGACCGGCAACAACATCGCCAACGTCAACACCACGGCGTTCAAGGCCTCGGCCGTGAACTTCCAGGACACGCTCTCGCAGCTGACCCAGGGCGCCGGCCTCTCGCAGGACGACGTCGGAGGCACGAACCCCGCCCAGATCGGCCTCGGCGTTCAGGTCGCCAGCATCACCGCCACGCAGACCCAGGGTGCGACCCAGACGACCGGCCGCAACACTGACATGCTCATCTCGGGCGACGGCTACTTCGTCACCAAGAACGCGGGGGAGACCCTCTTCACCCGCGCCGGCTCGTTCAGCTGGGACTCGTCGGGCAAGCTGACCACGGCCGACGGCTCGATCCTCCAGGGCTGGACCGCCGTGAACGGCTCGATCACCACCGGCTCGGGAATGGGACCCATCGACATCCCCCTCGGCCTCGTCGACCCCGCCAAGGAGTCCACCAAGGCGGCGGTCTCCGGCAACCTGCCCTCCGACGCCGCCGACGGCACCGTCATCACGCGCGATGTCCAGGTCTTCGACGGCGTCGGCAACGCACGCACGCTCACCGTGGACTTCACCTTCGACAAGGCGAACGACTCGTGGGACTACGCCGCGACGGACGGCACCGACTCGGCCACGGGAACCCTCGGCTTCACCGCCGGCAAGGCGTCGAGCGGCATGACCGCGGCCGTCGGCAGCGTCACCCTCGACATGACGGGTGTCTCCGGCTTCGCCCAGCTGAAGACGGTGGGCATCGTCCGCCAGGACGGCCAGCCGGCCGGATCGCTGCAGACGTTCAACCTGTCCGCCGACGGCACGCTCGTCGGGTCGTTCAGCAACGGCGCGACGGCCCCGATCGCCCGCATCGCGATGGCGACCTTCGTCAACGCGACCGGCCTCGAGAAGGCGGGATCCTCCTCCTACCGCGCATCGGTCAACTCGGGCGACGCCATCTTCGGCACGGCCGGGTCCGACGGCTTCGGCTCGATGGTCGGCGGCGCGCTCGAGATGTCCAACGTCGACCTGTCGCAGGAGTTCACCAACCTGATCGTCGCCCAGCGCGGCTTCCAGGCGAACGCCCGAATCATCACCACCTCCGACGAGGTCCTGCAGGAGCTCACGCAGCTCAAGCGCTAATCGCTCCCCGCTCGACGCAGAAGGCGGCCACCTCTCCACGGAGGTGGCCGCCTTCTCGTCTGTCCGAGGCCGCACTGCCCCCGGGCGTGCGTGTCCTGCTCCCGGTGGCTGAGCCGGGCGCTCTGCGCCCGTGTCGAAGCCCGGCTGCTCCGATCAGGTGCGGGCGAGCCGGGCCTTCTCCGCCTCGACGTCGTAGTCGGCGGCGGGCCACTGCGGGCCCAGCCGGCGCAGTGCGTCCAGCAGCAGCCCCTGCACCGCCCAGCGCGCGTACCACTTGTGATCGGCCGGCACGACGTACCACGGAGCGCTCGGCGTCGACGTGCGGGTGAGGGCGATCTGGTACGCCGCTTGATATGCCGCCCAGTGCATACGTTCGTCCACGTCGCCCGGGTTGTACTTCCAGTTCTTCTCCGGCGTCTCGAGCCGGGCCAGCAGCCGCGACTTCTGCTCGTCGGAGCTGATGTGCAGCATCACCTTGATGACGGTCGTTCCCGCCTCGACGAGCTCCCTCTCGAAGTCGGCGATGAGGCCGTAGCGCTCCTCGATCACCTCGAGCGTCGAGAAGCCGCGCACCCGGTGGATCAGCACGTCCTCGTAGTGCGACCGGTCGAACACGCCGATCTGGCCGGCGCGGGGAAGCTCCCTGCGCACCCGCCAGAGGAAGTCGTGCTCCTTCTCCTCGGCTGTCGGGGCCTTGAACGAGTGGATGCGCACGCCCTGCGGATCCACCTCGCCGATGACGTGCTCGAGGATGCCGCCCTTTCCCGCGGTGTCCATCGCCTGCAGCACGAGCAGCACGCTGCGGGTGCCGTCCTGCGTGCTCTCTGCGAACAGGCGCTCCTGCAGGTCGGCGAGCTCCATGCCGCGCTTAGCCAGCTCCTTCTCGGCGCGCTTGCGATCGGCGACCCCGGGCGACGACGAGGGGTCGACATCGGCGAGCACGAATCCGGACGCGACAGGGGAGAGCGGCTGCATGCCGCAACGCTAGTCCCGTGAGTTGCCCCGAATGGCGGGTATCTGGTCCGCGAGGTGACCCGGATGGCGGGTGCACGGCGGCAGCACCCTCCATTCGGGTCACCTCACCGACGAGTGGCCGCAGTGGGTGGCGACGCCGGCTGGGACGAGGCTCTGTGGAGAGTCGTCCACAGGCGCCGATTCTCTTCTCACAGAAGAACCGGGGACGGCCATCATCTGGCGGATGAACCAGCGCGCTCCCCTCCCCGATCCGATCGACGGCGGCCCGTTCACGGTCGCCCAGGCGATGGCGGCCGGGGTATCCCGCTCGCGACTTCGCGCGGGCGATCTCGCCAGCCCCTTCCATGGCGTGCGCTCACCTCAGCGTCCGGCCTCTCTCATCGGTCGCGCGTACGCCTACGCTCCGAAGCTGCTCCATGGTCGCTTCTTCAGCCACACAACCGCCGCTGTACTGCTGAAGATGAGGATGCCGACCGGCTTCGACGAGGACGTCCTGCACGTGTCCTCCGTGGCGCCGCGTAGAGCGCCTCGCGGAGCCGGGATCGTGGGCCATCAGGTCTCGATCGCCCCGGCGTTGGTGAGCAACTCCCGGCTCACCGTCGCCTCGCCTGTCGACACCTGGGTGGCGCTCGGAGCGTCGCTGCCACTCGTGGATCTCGTCGTCATGGGCGACGGCCTGGTTCGGCGGAGGGATCCTTCCGCATCGCTGCAGGAGCTCCGAGCGCGTATCGATGCACACGGCGGCGAACGGGGGAGCGCCGCGCTGCGGGAGGCGATCGAGCAGATGCGGGCAGGTACCGACTCCGCTCCCGAGACACGACTGAGGCTGATGCTGACGTCGGCCGGACTGAGTGAGCCCGAGGTGAACGGCGTGGTCGCCACCTCGCGCGGCCCGTTCCACGCCGATCTCCTCTTTCGCAGCGAAGGGGTGGTCGTCGAGTACGACGGTGAGCAGCACCGCACCGACGACCGTCAGTACGCCATCGACGTCGATCGCCTCGAGGCGATCGGGGCACGCTGGCGGATAGTGCGCGTCGACAAGCGCCTCCTGCGTCGGCCGGATGAAGTGGTCAGCCGCGTGCGGAGTGCGCTGGCCGGAAGCTGAGTGGGCCCGAATGGCAAGTGTTCCGCCGGTCACTTGACCTGAATGGTGGGTTGACGCCGCTCCAACCCACCATTCGGGTCACCTCGCGAGAGAACGGCAGGTCGGCCGCTCCGCAATTCCCCGGAAGGGGGACATCCGCGGGCTAACAAGGCGGGCCGGCTGGCCGATGGTTCACTTTGTCAGCTTCAGAGGCCCCACGGATGGGGTCCAGGACACGAACCCACGGATGGGGGAATCATGATTGTGTTGACGCGGCTCAACGGGAGCACGTTCGCTGTGAACCCGGACTTGATCGAGCGGATCCAGGAGAACCCGGACACCTCGATCGTCCTCGTAGACGGCACGACCTTCATCGTCCAGGAGAGCACTGGCGAGATCGTGGACGCCGTCGCGTCCTACCGTGCGCGGGTCATCGCGCTCGCCCACTCGTACAACTTCGATGGCCCTCAGGCTCCGCGCACTGCGCCGCGCCTCGGCATCGTGGACAGCTCCGGTCAGGTCGGAACAGGACGTAAGGGCACGCGCTGATGGATCCCGCACTCATCATCGGCATCGTGCTGGCGTTCGCGTCGCTCATCACGATGATCACGCTGGAAGGCGCCAGCATCGCGGCGCTCATCCTGCCCGCCCCGATGATCCTGGTACTCGGCGGCACCTTCGGCGTCGGCTTCGCGAGCACCACCATGAAGGACGCGCTGACCTCGCTGAAGAGCCTGCCCCGCTACATCCTGGGCAAGAACCAGGCGCCCCGCGCCGTCATCGACCAGGTCGTCGAGCTCGCCGAGATCGCTCGCAAGAACGGCCTTCTGGCGCTCGAGGCCGAGGCCGCCAAGATCGAGGACCCGTTCCTCAAGAAGGCGCTGCAGAACATCGCGGACGGCGTCGACGCCGACGACCTGCGCATCATGCTCGAGGACGAGGCGTCCACGCGCGAGCGCAGCGGTCAGAACGCATCGAAGTTCTTCAACTCGCTCGGCGGATTCGCGCCCACCATCGGCATCATCGGAACCGTCGTCTCGCTCACCCACGTGCTCGAGCACCTCGACGATCCGGCGAACCTCGGCCACTCCATCGCCGGCGCGTTCGTCGCCACGCTCTGGGGCGTCATGACGGCGAACTTCCTCTGGCTGCCCATCGGCGGTCGGATCACGAAGATCACCTCGCTCGAGTCCGAGCGCCTGACGATCCTCATCGAGGGGATCATGGCCCTGCAGGCCGGCAGCCAGCCGCGCCTGCTCAGCGAGCGCCTGCTCGCGATGATCCCCGCTGCAGAGCAGGGTGGCGGCAAGGCCGACAAGGGCGCCGACAAGGCGAAGAAGGCCGCGTAGTCCCATGAGTCACCCGAAACGCCGTGGCAAGGGCCATGGCGCGGAGTTCCACGTCGACGAGCGCTGGCTGGTCTCGTACGCCGACATGGTCACCGTGCTCATGTGCCTCTTCATCGTGCTCTACGCGATGTCGACGGTGGATCAGGACAAGTACACGAAGCTCAAGAACTCGCTCGCCACCGGCTTCGGCGTCACCAACAGCGACACGGTCGACACCGCCGCAGGCATCGTCGTGCCCGCCGAGCTCGTCGACAAGGACGGCGAGGGCTTCACCGCAGCCGCCCTGGCCTCACAGGAGGTGCAGCACCTCGAGGAGCTGCAGAACAACATCACGACAGCCATGGAGGCAGCCGGCGTCGCCGCCGAGGCCACCTTCACCATCGACTCGCGGGGCCTCACCATCGGCCTCGTGGGCACCGCGACGTACTTCGACGGCAACAGCGACCGGCTCCGGGGGGAAGCCGAGTCCGTGTTGAACTCGATCGGTCCGGTGCTCGGCCCGCTGCCGAACCTGATCACGGTCGAGGGGCACGCCGATCCCAACGGATCGCCGGCGCCCTTCGCATCGGACTGGGATCTCGCATCGGCGCGGGCCATCTCCGTGCTGCAGTACCTCGTCGGCCACGGGGGAGTGGGTCAGAACCGGATCTCGTCCATCTCGTTCGGCTCCACCAACCCGTCGGGCACCACGGCAGACCAGAACCGCCGCGTCGACATCGTCGTGCACACCGGCGTCTCGCAGGACGTCGCGGCTCTGATCCCGCAGGTGCTCGCCGAGGGCGCGACCCCGACGACCACACCCGCGACCGATCCGGCAGCGACGACGACGGATGCGGCCGCCGCGCCCACCACGGACAGCAGCGCCACTGACTCCAGCCACTCGTCGAGCAGTTCATCCTCCAGTTCATCCAGCTCGAGCAGCTCCCACGAATCGAGCTCATCCAGCGGGCACTGACAGCAGGCGGATCGAGACATTCCGCGCAACCTCTCGGGCGCAGACCCGGGCGTGACCGATACTCGGCCTCGTGACGAATCGGGACGTGCCGCGCTCGCCCGTCGTCGCGCCCGGAACCGAGGTCGCTGTCTACGACTTCGAGCGTCCGTCGACCCTTTCCCAGGCGCAGCTCCGGATGCTCGAGGGCAGCTTCGAGCAGTTCGCCCACCAGTGGGGCACCACCCTCACCGCCAAGCTCCGCGTCGTCTCCAGCGTCACGTTCGGCAGCGCGATGATGCTGCCCTACCGCGCCTACCTCGAGACGCTTCCCGACACGGCGGCGATGATCGTCTGCGCCCTGGACGGCTACGCGCCGCGTGCGGTCGTCCAGGTCCCCGCCGTGGAGATGCTCGGCTGGATCGGCCGGATGCTCGGCGGCAGCGGCAGGATCCAGCCCGCCGACCGCCCGTTCACCGCCCTCGAAGAGGCGCTCGTCGGACGGATGGTGGACGAGACCCTGGAGGACCTGCGATTCGCCCTCGACGGGCTCCTCCCCATGCACGCGGGGGTAGAGCAGTTCCACCACCTCCCGCTCGACGCCATCGTCGCCGAGTCGGCAGAGCTGATGATCGTCGCCGACTTCGCGCTCAAGGTCGGAGGCCAGGCCAGCACGGGAACCGTGGCCATTCCCGCCGCGGCGATCATGCCCCAGCTCGGCGATGGATCACCCCCGCAGAGCTCCGCCGAGGTGCTCACGATGCTGCAGGCGCACGTCATCGAGTCGCCGGTCGATATCGGACTGCGATTCGCTCCAACGCGTGTCGGTCCGGCGATTGTGCTCGGTCTCGCCGAAGGTGATGTCATACCCCTTTCCCACCCCCAGCATCTCCCGCTGGCTCTGACTCTGGACGACGAGATCATCGTCCACGCCGCCGTAGGCGCCAATGGCGACCGGCTCGCGTGCGTGATCGTCGACTACCAGGAGGCATCGTGACCACCACCGGCCCCATGACCGCCGGCTCGGCGGCTCCTGGCATGGCTCCTGGCGCTGGTGCCTACGGCAGTCCGCACAGTGCCGGTCCGAACAGCACCGAGGCGCGGATCGCGGACATCCTCGTCCAGCACCTGCCCGGCCGCGCGCTGATGGCGAACCCGCACGTCGGCGGCCCCATCCCCGCGGATGCGCTCGCGCTCGCCGTCTCGGCGACCTACGTCGGATCGCGCTCCGCCGATCTGGGTGTCATCCTGCTGGACCGCGAAGAGCTCCTCGAAGCGGCCGGCGGCGACGCCTCCCGCGTGCGGGTCGGCGATGTGCTGCGCCCGTCGTTCGAGGCGGCCACCAGCCTGATCGGCGGAGGCATGCTCGGCGAGACCTCCGAAGCGAGCGCCGCGACCCTCTTCGGATCTCCCGACACGACGATCTTCGACCTCGTGGGGGAGCAGGGCGTCGCCGGCTGGTTCGCCATCGCGCTCCGCGCCGCCCCTGGCCGCCCCGCCGCCGCCGACCCCACCCTGCCGTCGCGGCTCGGCCGCATCAGCAACGTCGAGATGACTCTCACCGTGGAGATCGGCCGCACCACGATGTCGGTGCGCGACCTGCTCTCCGTCACCCCCGGCACCGTCATCGAGCTCGACCGCTCGGTGGGCTCGACGGCCGATGTGCACCTCAACGGCCGCCTGATCGCGCACGGCGAGATCGTCGTCGTGGACCAGGTCTTCGCCGTCCGGATCACCCAGGTGCTCGACTCGATCGACGAAGGGTGACCCGGTGGATACCGTATTCCTCGCCCTTCGCGTCATCATCTCGCTCGGCGCCGTGCTCGGCGCCATCTGGTTCCTGCACCGCTGGCTGACCAAGGGCAACAAGAGTCCCGCCAAGCGCGCCGGCAAGGCCATCACGGTCGTCGCCCGGCAGAGCCTCGGCGCCAAGGCCTCCGTCGCCGTCATCGAGACCCAGAACGCCCGCTTCCTGCTCGGCGTGACCGAGCAGTCCGTGACCATCCTCGACCGCATCGACATCGAGGTCGCCGAGACCACCGTCATCGAGATCCCGACGGCGAAGACCGCGACCACTACTACCGCCGCTGATGCGTCCGCGACGGCTCGCGCGGTCGCCGAGTTCGCAGACGCCGACTTCGCCGAGGCCGAGCGCGCGGCGAGCGCCGCCGCCGATCGCGCCGCGGCGCAGATCCTGCTCCCCGCGCCTCCCGCGCTCGCGACGACGCCGGCCACCGCCACCAGCGTGCCGATCGTCGTCCCGGCGCCGGTCGCCTCGTTCGAGCAGGCGCTCAGCGAGGCCCGCGCCGCCGGTGCCCGCCAGCAGCTCACCGGCGAGCTCAGCATCGCGGAGGCCCGACGGCCGCTGACCGCGCCCATCCCGCTGCTGCCCGCCACCCGCCGCGCTCTGCGTGAGGCGGAGGCCGCGCAGGCGACTGCATCGAAGGCGACATCATCCAAGAAGGGCGGCGACAGGAAGTCGGCCGACCCCAAGTCGACGGGGAGAAAGCCGTCGGCCGAGAAGGCGCAGGATGCGCGTACGGCAGAGAAGAAGAGCCCGATAGCGGGCTCCATCCTGTCGCCCGACACCTGGCGCCAGACGGCCGAAGCCTTGCGACGGGCTAGGTGAGCTCAGCCGCGGATGCGGCACTCTCGATTGCGGCACCCGACCGCGACGCGAAGACCCGTCGCACCGCTCCCCCCAGCAGCTTCAGTCTGCGCACCATCGCCCTGATCTCGGGCGGCGTGCTCCTCGGCACCATCCTCGCGATGGTCATCCCGCAGCTCGCGCACGCCACCGAGCTGACCGGGCCGACCGCGCCGACGCCCGTCGAGACGCCCAGCGTCGGCGACATCTCGATCAACATCAACGGACCGGGCGGCGCACCCTCGACGTCCGTCGTCGTGCTCATCGGCATCACGCTGCTGTCCATCGCCCCGGCGCTGCTGCTGATGATGTCCTCGTTCACCAAGATCTTCGTGGTGCTCGCGATGACCCGCAACGCGCTCGGACTGCCGACCATCCCGCCGAATCAGGTGCTCGCCGGCCTGTCGCTGTTCCTGTCGCTGTTCATCATGTGGCCGGTGCTCAACACGATCAACGTGGACGCCGTTCAGCCGTTCATGGCGGGCAGCATCGACTTCAACGCCGCGATCCACCTGGCCGCCGGGCCGCTCAAGACGTTCATGCTCGCGCACACCCGCGAGGACGACATCGCGCTGATGACCCGCGCGGCGAACATGCCGAATCCGGCGTCCCCGGACGCGGTGTCGATGGTGACCCTGATCCCGTCGTTCATGATCTCGGAGCTGCGCGCCGCGTTCATCATCGGCCTCGTGATCTTCGTGCCGTTCCTGATCATCGACCTCGTCGTCGCATCGGGTCTGATGGCGATGGGCATGATGATGCTCCCGCCCGTCATGATCGCGCTGCCGTTCAAGATCCTGCTCTTCATCCTCGTGGATGGCTGGGGCCTCATCATCACCGCGCTCGTCCAGAGCTACAACGGATCGGGTTAGCCATGGACCAGAACGCCGTCATCGACCTCGCCCTCAAGTCCCTCGTGCTCGCGGCGAAGCTCGCCGCGCCCATGCTCGTCACCTCGCTGGTGGTCGGCTTCGCGATCTCCGTGTTCCAGTCGATCACGCAGATCCAGGAGGTCACCCTCTCCTTCGTGCCGAAGGCCGTCGCGGTCGCCGTCGCGCTCATCGTCTGCGGCCACTGGATGATCAGCGAGAGCATCTCCTTCACCACGAGCCTGTTCGCCACGATCCCGAATCTCATCGGCGGCGGCTGATGCAGATCGCCCTCAACATGGCCTGGGTCGAGGCGGCCATGCTCGCCGGGGTGCGCATCGTGGCGTTCCTCATCATCGCTCCGCCGTTCTCCTTCGGTGCGATCCCGCTGCGGATCAAGGGCATGCTCGCGGTTGCACTCGCCATCGTCGTCGCCCCGCGCGCCACCGACGGCTACACCGCATCACTGGAGACGGGCCCGTTCCTGCTCGCCCTCGTCAGCCAGCTGATCATCGGCGCGCTGCTCGGCTTCTTCGTCTTCCTGGTGTTCTCGGCGGTGCAGAGCGCGGGCAACCTGATCGACCTGTTCGGCGGCTTCCAGATCGCCCAGGCGTTCGATCCGCAGATGCTGCTGAGCGGTGCCCAGTTCACCCGCCTGATGCAGATGATCGCGCTCGGCCTGCTCTTCGTGAGCGGCGGCTACGAGCTGATCCTCGGCGGGCTGTTCCGCACCTTCGACGCGATCCCGGTCGACGGCATGATCAACATGGTCGACCCGGGCAACATGCTCATCACGGGCCTCTCCCAGATGTTCCTCGCGTCGGTGCAGATCGCCGGTCCACTCGTCATCGTGCTGTTCCTGGCGGATGTCGGACTCGGTCTGCTGACTCGCGTCGCGCCCGCGCTCAACGCCTTCCAGCTGGGCTTCCCGCTGAAGATCCTGATCACGCTGCTCGTCGGCGGTGTCATCTTCCTCGCGCTGCCACGCCTCACCGGTGCGCTGGTCGAGGACGCCATGACCATGGTGGGAGGTGTGAGCTAGATGCCCGATCAGCCCTCAGGCGAGAAGACCGAGCAGGCGACCCCGAAGCGGATGAAGGAGGTCCGCGAGAAGGGGCAGCTGTCCTCCTCGAAGGACTTCACCGGCTGGATCTCGATGGCTGGCGCCGCTGTCACCATCCCCGCGGTGCTCGCCGCCGGCTCGGAGTCGACGAGCGCGATGGTCTCGAGCTTCCGGACGCTGGTCCGGCGCCCCGAGCCGGAGGTCGCGCTCGACTTCACCATCAATGCGCTCAGCCAGGTGCTGCCGATCCTCGCGCCCATGCTCGCCGTCGTGGTGATCGCCACGATCGTGGCCTCGATGCTGCAGGGCGGCATCCACTTCAAGAAGTTCAAGCCGAGCTTCGAGAACTTCGACCTCCTCAAGGGCTTCGGCCGGATCTTCGGCAAGCAGGCGCTGTGGGAGGGCGCGAAGGCGCTGCTCAAGACAGCCGTGGTCGGACTGGTGCTCGTGGTCGCGATCCAGGGGCTCGTCCCGCTGCTGATGGATGCCGGAGGCCTCCCCGTCTCGAGCCTGCTGAACACCGCGTCGACCGCCGTCGGCGGACTGATGCAGGCGGCCATCGCGGCCGGCATCGGGCTGGCGGTGCTCGACGTCTTCGTGGTCATGATGCGCAACCGCAAGAAGACGATGATGACGAAGCAGGAGATCAAGGACGAGAGCAAGAGCTCCGAAGGCGACCCGCACGTCAAGGGCCAACGCCGAGCTCGGCAGATGCAGATGTCCCGCAACCGGATGATGGCGGCCATCGCCGACGCGGACGTCGTCATGCTGAACCCGACCCACATCGCCGTGGCGCTCAAGTACGAGCCGGGAAAGTCTGCCCCTCGCGTCGTCGCGAAGGGCTCGGGCGCGATCGCCGCCAAGATCCGCGAGAAGGCGGCCGAGCACCGGGTGCCGATGGTGGAGAACATTCCGCTCGCGCGCGCCCTGCACGCCGCGTGCGAGGTGGGGCAGGAGATCCCCGAGGAGCTCTACGGGCAGGTGGCCCAGGTGCTCGCCTTCGTCATGTCCCTGAAGCGCCGCGGCGCCGCCATGGGCGTGCACCGTCTTGCGACCGCCGCTGCCGCGTAGGCGCTGCTCGGCGACGTTGGGCTGAGGAGCCTGCGCATCCCGTCTGCCGCGGGTCATCGGAGGTCGTAGGGTCCGGTGCGCTGGGGAGATCTCCGGTCCACCGGCAGATCTCAGGTCTTCGTATCGTTGGCTCCTGATAGCTCCCGCTCCACCTGAGAACCCCCGCCTCCATCCCCGTTCCACGACACCCGCCGCCTGAATTCAGGTGGCTGTGATGTTCTCAGGCCACATACGCCACATCCACCTGAATTCCTCACATCTCCCTGAATTCAGGAAGCCCCGGACCCCGTCCCACCACCCATCCCCAGCGCCCTGGACCGCCACCCGCCCCCTGAATGACGGCAGACGCGCAGCGCCGCAGCCAGCCGCACTCAACCCGCGCCCCCAACCCTCACCCTCCACTCCACCGTTCCGGCGTGCCTCCCCGCCGTATCGGCACCCGCAACGCATCATGTGATCGGATCCGTCTCTTCTGCGGATGACCGGTGCCATGGACTGGCGCCTGGGGAACTGCCCGCGGCGGAGCCGCACTCCGGCGGTCCGGGGGAGTTACCGGATGAGACGCGCCAATCTCGGCAAGGCGATGATCGCCGCCGCGGTGCCCATCGGCGTCGTCGGCATCATCATGCTGCTCGTCGTCCCCGTGCCGTCGTGGCTGCTCGACGTGCTGATCACCATCAACATCCTGTTCGCGCTGGTGATCCTGCTGACGACCATGTTCGTCCGGAAGCCGCTGGACTTCTCGATCTTCCCGTCGCTGCTGCTGGTCGCGACCCTCTTCCGGCTGGGGCTCAACGTCGCGTCGACGCGACTGGTGCTCGGAGACGGCTACGCGGGCCAGGTCATCGCCGCGTTCGGCCATGTCGCCGTCGGCGGTTCGCTCATCATCGGCGCCGTCATCTTCCTGATCCTCGTGGTCATCCAGTTCGTGGTCGTCACCAAGGGCGCCGAGCGGGTCGCCGAGGTCGGCGCCCGCTTCACCCTCGACGCCATGCCCGGCAAGCAGATGGCGATCGACGCCGATCTCAACGCCGGCCTCATCACCGAGGACCAGGCGCGGGATCGACGTGCAGAGGTGTCTGCCGAGGCCGACTTCTACGGCGCGATGGACGGTGCGTCCAAGTTCGTCAAGGGCGACGCGATCGCCGGCATCGTCATCATCATCATCAACCTGGTCGGCGGCATCGCGATCGGCATGCTCACGCATGGCCAGGACATCATGGACGCGGTCAACACGTACAGCCTCCTGACCATCGGCGACGGCCTCGTCACCCAGGTGCCCGCGCTGCTGATGGCCGTCTCCACCGGCATGATCGTGACCCGGTCGAACGCCGAGAACGACATGGGGACCTCGGCGAGGACCCAGCTCACCCAGGCTCCGGTCGCGCTGATGATCGCCGGCTGCGCCGCGATCGCGATGGCCCTCATCCCCGGCATGCCGATCATCCCGTTCGTGCTCATCGGCGCGCTCCTCATCTACGCATCCCGCCGGATCGCCCGCACCGCCGCGGCCAAGATCCGCCAGGCGGAGGCCGACGCGCTGGTCCAGGCCGAGCCGCCGGCCGACAACGGCGAGAGCCTGCTCGAAGAGATGCGGGTGCACGCGCTGGAGATCCAGCTCTCCGCCGACCTCGTCGATCTCGTCTCGGGCGTCAGCGACGACCTGCTCGCCCGGGTGAAGGCGCTCCGCCGCCGCATCGCTATGGAGTTCGGCGTCGTCGTGCCGCCCGTGCGCACCCGCGACAGCGTCGACCTGCCGCCCTCCACCTACGTCATCCGGGTCGCCGGAGTCGAGGTGGGCAGAGGGATCGCGCCAGCCGGCCGTGTGCTCGCGCTCGGCGACGCGCTCGAGTCGCTGCCCGGCACGACCACGGTCGAGCCCGTGTTCGGCCTCGCCGGCAAGTGGATCCCGGCCGAGCTGCGGCACAGCGCCGAGATCACGGGCGCGACGGTCATCGACCGCGGCTCCGTTCTGATCACCCACCTGTCGTCGGTGATCACCGACAACGCGGCACGCTTGCTCAGCCGGGAGGACGTCCGCGTGCTCACCGAGGGCGTCAAGCGGATCAGCCCGGCGCTCGTCGACGAGCTCATCCCCGGGCTGCTCAGCCTCGCCGAGGTGCACCGCGTGCTGCAGGGACTGCTCGCCGAGCGCCTGCCGATCAACGACCTCCCGCGCATCTACGAGGCGCTCTCGCTGCGCGCCAAGCTGTCCACCGACCCCGAGGGCCTCGTCGAGGCTGCGCGGATGGCTCTCGGACCCGTGGTGGTCGCTCCGCACCTCGACGAGCGCATCCTGCGGGTCATCATGATCGACCCTGCCCTCGAGCAGTCGATGCTCGAGTCGCTGCGGCCCTCCGAGCTCGGCACGCAGGTGCTGTTCGACGCGACGCGCCTCGAGGCGGTCGTCGGATCGCTCCGCACCGCCGTGCAGAACGCCGAGGCCCGCGGCTGGGCACCCGTGCTGGTCTGCGCCCCTGCCCTCCGGCCTGCCGTCCGCCGCATGGTGGCCCCGCAGACCGGAGGCCTTCCCGTGCTGTCGTACCAGGAGGTGACGTCGACCGACGTCGCCATCGAGACCGTCGGAGTGGTGCGTGCCAACGATCCGATATCGGCTTGAGAGCCCCTCGCTCCGCGACCTGCCGGAGCGGGTGCGGCGCGAGTACGGCCCCGACGCACGAGTCGTCTCGACCGAGGAATCCCTCGTCGGGGGAGTGGCGGGGTTCTTCGCGCGCCGAGTGATCGACGTGGTCGTCGATCTGCCCGACCCCGGAGCCCCGCTCGACGCGCATGCCTTCGACGTGCAGTCCCGATTCGGCATCGCGCGCCTGCTCGACGACGCCGACTCCGTCGAGGTCTACCCCGGCCCCTCTCATCCGTCCCCGGCAGCCGCGGGGACCACCGGTTCGGCACCGCCGGCCGCCGTGCCCCACTACGCCCAGATGCCCCAGGGGAGCCAGGGGCCCGTCACGCCGCAGGGTCCGGTGTCGACGCAGACCCCCGACTTCGCGTCGGTGCTGCACGGTCTGAGCTCGGACGCATCGACGAACAGGCCCACTGGATCAGCGCTCGCCGCGGGGCAGCGGACCGCGCCGGTGTTCACCGCGCCCCCCGTCTTCACCGCCCCGAACACGATCCTGGCCCACCCGTCGGGGCCCGTGCTCACCTCGCCGATCGCCCTGCCCGCGCGTGCCGTGAACGCGTTCGAAGCGGCCGGTGCCTTCGACGGCGCGATGGCCCTCACATCGACGGTCCGGACTCCGATGATTCCGTCGTCGACGGTCGAGCCGCCGGCCGAGATCATCGCCGAGGCCAGGAAGGTCGCGGCGGCGGTGACGGCCCCGAACCGACCGAAGGCCCCCGCGCTGCTGACCGGAGCGGGTGACCTCATCCTCGTCGCCGGGATCGACCACGACGCTGTCGAGGTCGCGCACGCGCTCGGTCGGCGGGTGCGCCGCGCCTACGTCTGCGACGGCGGATCCGTCGAGGGCAACACCCGCCGCAGGGTCGAAGACCGCCGCAGCGCGGCAGCCGCCCGGGCGCACGGCGTCCAGAGCGGCATGCCCGTCCTCGTCTCCTTCGGACTCGGCAGCGGCGATCCTGACGACGCGCTCTTCGACTCCCTTCCGACGATCGCCGCGGACCAGGTCTGGATCGTCGTCGACGCGTCCCGCAAGCCGGAGGACACAGCCCGATGGGCTGCCGCGATCAGCGCCCGGGTGGGCGTGCACGCGATCGCCACGATCGGGACCCGGCGCACCTCCACGCCGGAGACGGTTCTCGAGCTCGGCCTGCCTGAGGGCTGGTCGGATCGGGTGGGCTAGGCTGGCGCGATGCTGGTCTTGACGCGCAAGAAGGGTGAGCGCGTGATGATCGGGGACGACATCGTCGTGACCATCATCGACGTCCGCGGCGACGGCGTGCGGATCGGCTTCGACGCTCCTCGCGGGGTGTCCATCCAGCGCGCCGAGGTGCTCGCCGCCGTCTCCGCCGCGAACACCGCAGCCGCCAAGGCGCCCGCCAGTGACGGCGAGCTGCTGCTCGGAATGCTCGGCTCCGGCTCGGCCGTCGCCCCCGGGGCAGCTGCACCCGCGCCGAGCACGCCGACCGCCGACTCAGCCGCGCCATCCCCTGCCGCCGCCGAGAGGCGCGCGACGCCGTCCGCGCCGCCCGTCCCTTCGGCCCCCACCGACTGAGAGCAGTTGACCGACAGCGGTCCTGCGGTTCCGCCGATGGGCCGTACCCTCCTCGCCGTGCTCGGCACGGTGACCTGGCTCGCGCTCATCGTCGCCGCGTTCGGCTTCCTCAGCCTGCTGCTCGATCTCGATGTCGTGCCAGAGGCGGACGCCGGGCCGACCTTCGGCTCCGTCCTGATCACGTTGGCCGGCCTCGCCCTGTTCGGGCTGCTCCGGCGCTGGCTGCGGCGCCGGCCACCCCGATCGTCCGCATTCGTGCTCGCCGCTGCGGCCGTCTACGCGGTGCAGCTCATCGCCGGAACCATCGGCTACACGCTCATCAGCGCGCATCTCGATGAGCTCGTGGCATATCCGATCCGGCACGCGATCAGCCCCTTCGCGCTGGTGGCCGCTGTGCTCGCCGGCGCGGTCGCCGCAGCCGTGCTGGCCCTGCGCTCGACCGCTGACGATCCGGGCGGAGGCGGTCCCGGCGGCCACTGGCCGTGGGAGAATCGAGAGGAATCGTGACAGGGGACGGATCGCCCCCGTCACGGGCCCGCCGCTCGTTTGACGGGTCCCCCGACAGGGGCTAAGATTTTCCGGGTGTGCGTCCGTGTGCGCACTTTCGATCTAGGCGACGCTGGCCTTGCAGATCCGGGTAGCACTCCAGAAGGAGTGCAGCCGGTAGCAGGCCCCACCGCCACCCACCAGCGATACGAGTTTCATCCCGTATCGCGGCAGGCCCTCGAAGCTCTGAATCCTCCGGCGTGACACGCCGATGCGATGGGGAGTGCGAAGTCCGCCGCGTTACGCCAACGAGGAGTCAACTAGTGCCCACCATCCAGCAGCTGGTCCGCAAGGGCCGCACGTCCAAGGTCGTCAAGACCAAGGCGCCCGCGCTGAAGGCGAACCCCCAGCAGCGTGGCGTGTGCACCCGCGTCTACACGACCACCCCGAAGAAGCCGAACTCGGCTCTGCGCAAGGTCGCGCGCGTCAAGCTGTCGAACGGCACCGAGGTCACCGCCTACATCCCCGGCGAGGGCCACAACCTGCAGGAGCACTCCATGGTGCTCGTGCGCGGCGGCCGTGTGAAGGACCTGCCCGGTGTGCGCTACAAGATCGTCCGCGGCGCGCTCGACACGCAGGCCGTGAAGAACCGCAAGCAGGCTCGCAGCCGTTACGGCGCGAAGATGGAGAAGAAGTAATGCCCCGCAAGGGACCGGCGCCCAAGCGCCCCGTCGTTGCAGATCCGGTCTACGCCGCCCCCGTGGTGAGCCAGCTGGTCAACAAGATCCTCCTCGATGGCAAGAAGGGCCTTGCCGAGCGCATCGTCTACGGCGCCCTCGAAGGCGTCTCCGCCAAGAACGGCCAGGACGCCGTCGTCACGCTCAAGAAGGCGCTCGACAACGTCCGCCCCTCGATCGAGGTCAAGTCCCGCCGCGTCGGCGGCTCGACCTACCAGGTGCCCGTCGAGGTCAAGCAGCACCGCGCGAACACCCTCGCGCTCCGCTGGCTGACCGGCTACGCCAAGCAGCGCCGCGAGAAGACCATGACCGAGCGTCTCACCAACGAGATCCTCGACGCATCGAACGGCCTGGGAGCCGCGGTCAAGCGCCGCGAGGACACCCACAAGATGGCCGAGTCGAACAAGGCCTTCGCGCACTACCGCTGGTAGTCACAGCCACGGCTTGAACGTCATGTCCGACGCGGATCCTTCTGGACCTGCGTCGGACAACGTTTAAACAGGCGGAGCGCAGCGCCCCGTATCGCGGAGGCCTGCCGTCCACCAACCAGGCGGATAATGCCTAGGGCCCTGTCCGCTCTCGGACAGCCGCCCGCACACCATCCGAGGGAAATCGCCCTCAGCTCAACTTCCACACGACGGAGGAACCCCGTGGCACAGGACGTGCTCACCGACCTCAGCAAGGTCCGCAACATCGGCATCATGGCGCACATCGATGCCGGCAAGACGACGACGACCGAGCGCATCCTCTTCTACACGGGCATCACCCACAAGATCGGCGAGGTGCACGACGGCGCCGCGACGATGGACTGGATGGCTCAGGAGCAGGAGCGCGGCATCACGATCACGTCTGCCGCAACGACGTGCTTCTGGAACAAGAACCAGATCAACATCATCGACACCCCCGGCCACGTGGACTTCACGGTCGAGGTGGAGCGCTCGCTCCGCGTGCTCGACGGTGCGGTCGCCGTCTTCGACGGCAAGGAGGGCGTCGAGCCCCAGTCCGAGACCGTCTGGCGCCAGGCCGACAAGTACGACGTCCCCCGCATCTGCTTCGTCAACAAGATGGACAAGCTGGGCGCCGACTTCTACTACACCGTCGACACCATCGTGAAGCGCCTCGGCGCCAAGCCGCTGGTCATCCAGCTGCCGATCGGCTACGAGTCCTCCTTCGAGGGCGTCGTCGACCTGGTCGAGATGCGCGCGCTCACCTGGCGCGGAGACGCCAAGGGCGACGTGGCGATGGGTGCCAAGTACGAGATCGAGGAGATCCCGGCCGACATGGCCGAGAAGGCTGCGGAGTACCGCCAGCTGCTGCTCGAGACCGTCGCCGAGACTGACGACGCACTGCTCGAGAAGTACTTCGGCGGTGAGGAGCTCACCGTCGCCGAGATCAAGGGCGCCATCCGCAAGCTGACCGTCAACAGCGAGATCTACCCCGTGCTGTGCGGCTCCGCGTTCAAGAACCGCGGCGTCCAGCCGATGCTCGACGCGGTCATCGACTACCTGCCGTCGCCGCTCGACGTGCCCGCCATCGAGGCGCACGACGTCCGCGACGAGGAGAAGGTCATCCTCCGTCACTCCGACGCCTCCGAGCCCTTCGCAGCGCTCGCGTTCAAGGTCGCGGTGCACCCGTTCTTCGGGCGCCTCACCTACGTCCGCGTCTACTCGGGACAGCTCGCCTCCGGCGGCCAGGTCGTCAACTCGACCAAGGGCAAGAAGGAGCGCATCGGCAAGATCTTCCAGATGCACTCCAACAAGGAGAACCCGGTCGACTCCGTCACCGCCGGGCACATCTACGCGGTCATCGGCCTGAAGGACACCACCACCGGTGACACCCTCGCCGACCCGGCGAACCAGGTCGTCCTCGAGTCCATGACCTTCCCCGAGCCCGTCATCGAGGTCGCGATCGAGCCGAAGACCAAGGCCGACCAGGAGAAGCTCGGAACGGCCATCCAGAAGCTGGCCGAAGAGGACCCGACCTTCCGCACGGAGCAGAACCAGGAGACCGGACAGACGGTCATCAAGGGAATGGGCGAGCTGCACCTCGACATCCTGGTCGACCGCATGAAGCGGGAGTTCAACGTCGAGGCCAACGTGGGCAAGCCCCAGGTCGCGTACCGCGAGACCATCCGCAAGAAGGTCGAGAAGTACGACTACACCCACAAGAAGCAGACGGGTGGATCCGGCCAGTTCGCGAAGGTCCAGATCACCATCGAGCCGATGGAGGTCACGGCCGAGGTCTCGTACGAGTTCGTGAACTCCGTCACCGGTGGTCGCATCCCTCGCGAGTACATCGGCTCCATCGATGCGGGAATCCGCGACGCCATGCAGGTCGGAGTCCTCGCGGGCTACCCGACGGTCGGCGTCAAGGCCTACATCATCGATGGTGCGGCGCACGACGTCGACTCCTCCGAGATGGCGTTCAAGATCGCCGGATCGATCGCGTACAAGGAGGCCGCGCGCCGCGCGGACCCCGTGCTGCTCGAACCGATCATGGCCGTCGAGGTCCGCACGCCCGAGGAGTACATGGGCGACGTCATCGGCGACCTGAACTCCCGCCGCGGCCAGATCCAGTCGATGGAGGACGCCACCGGCGTCAAGGTCGTCCGGGCGAACGTGCCGCTGTCGGAGATGTTCGGCTACGTCGGAGACCTCCGCAGCAAGACCTCCGGTCGCGCGGTGTACTCGATGTCGTTCAACAGCTACGCCGAGGTTCCGAAGGCGGTCTCGGAAGAGATCATCCAGAAGAACAAGGGCGAGTAGTCCCCAATCACACGGACGGCCGACTGTCGTCCCTCGCAAGTAACATAGACAGATAAATCCCTGTAACATTCCGGGGGCGCATGCGTGCAGACCGTGTGCCTGCGCCCCCAGAGTGTGCAAGTGACGTCCTAAGGAGGACAAGTGGGTAAGGCCAAGTTCGAGCGGAACAAGCCGCACGTGAACATCGGTACGATCGGACACGTCGACCACGGAAAGACGACGCTGACCGCGGCGATCTCCAAGGTTCTCGCCGACACGTACCCCTCTGCGACCAACGTCAAGCGCGATTTCGCCTCGATCGACTCCGCTCCCGAGGAGCGTCAGCGCGGCATCACGATCAACATCTCGCACGTCGAGTACGAGACGCCCAAGCGTCACTACGCTCACGTCGACGCCCCTGGTCACGCTGACTACATCAAGAACATGATCACCGGCGCCGCTCAGATGGACGGTGCGATCCTGGTCGTGGCTGCCACCGACGGCCCCATGGCTCAGACTCGTGAGCACGTTCTGCTCGCCAAGCAGGTCGGCGTGCCGTACCTGCTCGTCGCGCTGAACAAGGCCGACATGGTCGACGACGAGGAGATCCTGGAGCTCGTCGAGCTCGAGGTCCGCGAGCTGCTCGCCAGCCAGGGCTTCGACGGCGACAACGCTCCCGTCGTTCGCGTCTCGGGCCTCAAGGCTCTCGAGGGCGACGCCGAGTGGACCAAGACCATCCTCGAGCTGATGGACGCCGTGGACGAAAGCGTCCCGGACCCCATCCGCGACAAGGACAAGCCGTTCCTGATGCCGATCGAGGACGTCTTCACGATCACCGGTCGTGGAACCGTCGTCACGGGTCGCGCCGAGCGCGGCACGCTGAAGATCAACTCCGACGTCGAGATCGTGGGCATCCGCGCCACGCAGAAGACGACGGTCACCGGAATCGAGATGTTCCACAAGCAGCTCGACGAGGCATGGGCCGGCGAGAACTGTGGTCTGCTGCTCCGCGGCACCAAGCGCGAGGATGTCGAGCGCGGCCAGGTCGTCGTCAAGCCGGGTTCGGTCACGCCGCACACGAACTTCGACGGCACCGCGTACATCCTGTCGAAGGATGAGGGCGGGCGTCACAACCCGTTCTACGCGAACTACCGCCCGCAGTTCTACTTCCGCACCACCGACGTCACCGGCGTCATCACGCTGCCCGAGGGCACCGAGATGGTCATGCCCGGCGACACCACCGACATGACGGTCGAGCTCATCCAGCCGATCGCCATGGAGGAGGGCCTCTCGTTCGCCATCCGTGAGGGTGGACGCACGGTCGGCGCCGGAACCGTCACGAAGATCATCAAGTAGTCCAGTTCCACGCTGTCAGGGTCGGGCCTTCGGGTCCGGCCCTGACGTCGTTAACCCCTGGTCTCGCTCACGGGGTGCCCAGTTCGGCGCGGCAGCCCAGGAGTAGGGTGCGAGCGGCGCCGCGATCGCGCCGCCCCCTCTCTCTGAAAGGTCACCCATGGCTGGATTCGACGACATCACCGGCAAGGCGAAGGCCTTCCTGAACGACGACAAGGTCAAGGACGCGCTCAAGAGCTCGAAGGCCGAGGACATCAGCGACAAGGTGCTCGAGGCCGCCGAGGACGCCGTCAACAAGGCGACGGGCAACAAGTTCGCCGGCCAGGTCGGCGACGCCAAGAAGAGCGCCGACAAGGCCGTGGGCAACCACTAGCCCTACGTGTTCGTTCCGGCTCCATGTGCACGAAGTGTCGTGCACATGGAGCCGGTTTCGTGCACACGGATCACAGCATTCCGTGACCCCGTGCGGGGGCGCCGAAGTTAGACTCGACCCATCATGCGACTGCGTCACAGCAAGCCGGGCGTTCGCGGCTACCACCGGGTGCACGCCGGCCACGGGTTCAGCTATCGGGATGCCAAGGGCGGCACCGTGCACGATCCGGCGCTCCGTGAGCGATTCGAGGCGCTGGCGATTCCGCCGGCATGGCGACAGGTCTGGATCAGCGAGTACGAGAACGGCCACATCCTCGCCGTCGGCTACGACGCCGCCGAGCGCAAGCAGTACATCTACCATCCGAAGTGGCGCGAGCAGAAGGATCGGATCAAGTTCGATCGTGCCCTGCAGCTCGCCGAATCCCTGCCGACCGCGCGCAGACAGGTGACCATCCACCTGCGCGAGAGCGGGATGACGCGCAATCGGGCTCTGGCTGCCGCGTTCCGGATGCTCGATACCGGCTCGCTCCGCGTGGGCTCCACCCGCTACGCCGACGCCAACGGCAGCCATGGCCTCACGACCCTGCTCTGCAGCCACGTGCGCGTCAGGGGCACCACGATCGAGCTGCGCTTCCCGGCAAAGAGCAACAAGGCCTGGGAGTCGGACATCACCGATCCCGACCTCGCGACCTACGTGAAGCTGCTCAAGCGGCGGGGACCGACAGCTCATCTGCTCTCCTACCTGCAGGACGGGGTGTGGCACGCGCTCAACGCGACGGACGTCAACGACTACGTGCGGGAGCGGACGGGCGGGGACTTCACGGCGAAGGACTTCCGCACCCTGCACGGCACCGCGGCCGCGGCACTCAGTCTCGCTCGCCACGGGCCGGAGAAGACTCGGACCGGACGTCAGCACGCGATCGTGCAGGCGATGCGGGATGCATCCGAGGTGCTCAGCAACACGCCGACCATCGCGCGGGCCAGCTACGTGGACCCTCGAGTCGTCGACCGCTATGAGGCGGGGGAGACGGTCGACCCGTCGCGTCCTGCATCCATCGAGTCGGAGCTGCGCGCACTGCTGATGTCCTGAGCCTGCTCGTCGAGTTCCGACGTTCCGGCGGAATACCGACGGAATTCCGTGCACATCGAGCCGGAACGCAGCAACTAGCGGAGCAGGCGGCGGATCGTCTTGATGCGCTCGGCGGTGAACGGCGGGCGGAGCAGGGCGAGGGTGTTCGGCCACAGCGGCTTGGAGAACAGCGCCTTCTCATGGCTGAAGGCCTGGACCGAGCGGAGTCCGTGATAGCCGCCCATGCCGCTCGCGCCGACGCCGCCGAAGGGGATCGAGGGCACGGCGAGGTGGGCCGCCGCCACGTTGAAGCCGATGGCGCCCGAGCTGGTGGTCAGCGTCCAGGCGCTGCGGGTGGTCGCATCGTTGCTGAAGACGTAGAGCGAGAGTGGCTTGTCGCCCTTGTTGACGAAGTCGATCGCCGCGTTGAGATCGGCGACCTCGATGATCGGCAGGATGGGTCCGAAGATCTCCTGCTGCATGATCGGGGCATCGGCGCGCACACCGGTCAGCACGGTCGGGGCGATGTAAAGCGCCGCCTTGGTGTGGTTGCCGCCGACCGCAGCGCGTCCGTCCGGGAGGTAGGAGACGAGGCGGTCGAAGTTCTGCTCGTTGACGATGCGCCCGTAGTCGGGATTGCCGCGCGGTGCGTCGCCGTAGAGCAGCCGAACGGCCTCGTAGAGCTGCGGAGTGAGCTTGCGAGCCACGGCGGGCGTGGTGAGCACGTAGTCGGGAGCGACGCAGGTCTGCCCGGCGTTGAGGAACTTGCCCCAGACGATGCGCTCCGCAGCGGTCTTGAGGTCGGCGCTGTCGTCGACGAAGGCGGGAGACTTGCCGCCGAGCTCGAGCGTGACCGGGGTGAGGTGCTTGGCGGCGGCCTCGAGCACGATCCGCCCCACGCGCCCGTTGCCGGTGTAGAAGATGGTGTCGAACTTCTCCGCCAGCAGCTCGGTCGTCTCCTCGACGCCGCCCTCCACGACGGCGACCGCGCGCGAATCGAGGTACCGGGGAAGGAGGTCGGCGAGCAGCGACGAGGTGTGCGGGGCCAGCTCCGACGGCTTGAGCAGCATCGAGTTGCCGGCCGCGAGAGCGCCGACGAGCGGTGCGAGCGCGAGCTGGACCGGATAGTTCCACGGCGAGATGATCAGCGCGACGCCGAGCGGCTCGAGCAGCGTCTTCGCCGTCGACGGCGCCAGCAGCAGGGGAGCCCCACTGCGGCGCGGGCGCAGCCACCGGCGGAGGTGACCCAGGGTGTGGGTGATCTCCTTGACCACGAAGTTGGTCTCGGAGATGAACGACTCGGTCGGACTCTTGCCGAGATCCGCCTGCAGCGCGGCGGCGATCCGATCCTCTTCGTCGCGGAGCATCGTGCGCAGGGCTCGGAGCTGGGCGATGCGCCAGTCGTGCGAGCGGGTCAGTCCGCTCTCGAACGTGCCTCGGAGCCCTTCGACGATCTGCCCGGAGTCCACTCGATGACCCTACCCAACGGCGCCACCCCTTGCCCGCCGAACGCGGTCGTTACAGCCGAACGCGGCTGGTGCACCCACCGCGCTCGGTTCTGACGACCGCGCGAGCGAGGTGTGACCGGGCCAGCCGCCTGTTCCTCAACAACGACCCGTTGGAACGGGTTCTGCACAGATCCACCATCGGAGTCATCTGACTGCGGCTTCGTGGGCATCCTCAAGTCATGGAGGAAGATCTCGCAGCCTGGACCGCATCCGAACTCCGATCCATCGCCGATGCGCGTCCAGAGCGCAGACTCGGCGCGGATCTCGTGCGGGCACGCCGCGGCGTGTACCTCTCGCATGGCGCCTGGCAGTCCGCGACCTCGGATGCGCGCTATTCGGCGCGGATCGCCGCTTCCGCTCTGACCCTGTCCTCGCCGATCTATTCGCACGAGTCCGCACTGCGTCTGCTCGGGCTGCCGAGTCTCCGGCCGTGGCCCACTGAGATCCACCTCATCTCGGAGCGCAGGTCCGGCGGGAGGTCGCAGGATGACGTACGACGCCATTGCCTCGGTCTGGAGCTTGCCCCGGTCGTGGAGGTGGGCGAGCTCACCTGCACATCTCCCGCGCGTACCGCTCTGGACATCGCTCTCAGCAGGTCCTTCCTCGAGGGAGTCGTCGTCGCGGATGCTGCGTTCGCCCGCGATCCCGGTACCAGGCCCGAATTCGTCGCGATCATCGGTGCGATGAAGGCAGGCACCCGTGGACTGGCCAAGGCGATGCGAGTGCTCGACTTCGCGGATGAGCGCTGCGAGTCGCCGGGAGAGTCGATCTCGCGGGTGGAGATCGTGCGTCTGGGGTTCCAGGCGCCGGAACTCCAGACAGAGATACGCGACCGCGGGAGCTTGATCGGTCGACTCGACTTCCATTGGCCCTCGGTGGGGGTCGGCGGCGAGTTCGACGGTCGCACGAAGTACCTGGACGCGCGCATGACCCAGGGGCGGACTGCATCGGAGATAGTGGTCGCGGGGAAGGACCGGGAGAATCGGCTTCGCCGTCACCTCACCGGATTCGCCCGCTGGAACATGGCCGAGCTCCGAGACACCCCTCTTTTCACCCGAATCCTGGTGGAAGCCGGCGTCCCCCGCCTCGCGCGCGGTCGTTAGCGCCGAGCGCGGTCGGTGTACCAACCGCGCTCGGTGTCTCAGACCGCGCAGGGGAGGCGCTCGGGTCGGAAGACCGCGCTCGAGGTGTTGGGAGCCTCGGCGCGACACGCCCGGGTTGCATGGACCATGTGGGTGTGGCAAACTCTTCTGGTTCGACATTTCGGTGGATTGCGTTGCGCAGTCTCACTGGATCACTGCCAGGCAGTGCATAGTTCCCCTCAGCGCGATTGAGCATCAATGCTCGTGCGTACGTGGGTGAGGGCTAGGCCGCAGGCAGCAGACAGACAGCAGGGCAGCGGATCACTCCGCCAACCTGCGGGCCGAGGCGCATGCCCCTGCGGCCTGCGCCACAGATGGATCCTCTTCCGTGCCCATGAGAATGCGCGCGGATGGCCCGAGCGCCTGCGCGCCGGGATCGGGGAGCAGCTGCGGCTCATTGACAGAAGAACAGTGCGCGACCAGCGGGGCAGCGATGTCCCGCGACACACATGTCCGCGTGAGAGCGCGGGCGACGAACATCGAAAGAGAGTGAGCTTCAGATGGCTGGACAGAAGATCCGCATCCGACTCAAGTCGTACGACCACGAGGTCATCGACAGCTCGGCACGCAAGATCGTCGACACCGTCACCCGCGCGGGTGCCAGCGTCGTCGGACCCGTGCCGCTGCCCACCGAGAAGAACGTGGTGTGTGTCATCCGTTCGCCGCACAAGTACAAGGACAGCCGCGAGCATTTCGAGATGCGCACCCACAAGCGCCTCATCGACATCATCGACCCGACGCCCAAGGCCGTCGACTCCCTGATGCGCCTCGACCTGCCGGCCGACGTCAACATCGAGATCAAGCTCTGACCCAGCCGCCCGCTCGCAAGAGCAGCGCTCGTCAAGACATCTCGTAAGACACAAGAAGACAGAGGAAAGTCATGTCCACCGCCACCAAGACGTTCACGGGACTGCTGGGCACCAAGCTCGGCATGACCCAGGTCTGGGACGCCACCGGCAAGCTCGTGCCCGTCACGGTCATCCAGATCACGCCCAACGTCGTGACCCAGATCCGGACCCCCGAGGTCGACGGCTACGGCGCGATCCAGATCGCCTACGGCCAGATCGACCCCCGCAAGGTCAACCAGCCCGCCGCAGGCCACTTCGCCAAGGCCGGAGTCACCCCGCGTCGCCACCTCACCGAGGTCCGCACCGCCAACTTCGCCGAGTTCACCGTCGGCCAGGAGATCGCGGTCGACGCGTTCGTCGCCGGAACCAAGGTCGACGTCGTGGGCACCAGCAAGGGCAAGGGCTTCGCCGGCGTCATGAAGCGTCACAACTTCAAGGGCGTCTCGTCCTCGCACGGTTCGCACCGCAACCACCGCAAGCCCGGCTCCATCGGCGCCTCCTCGACCCCCAGCCGTGTCTTCAAGGGCATGCGCATGGCCGGTCGCATGGGTGGCGACACCGTGACCGTGCAGAACCTCGGCGTCCAGGCCGTCGACCTCGAGAAGGGCCTGCTGCTCGTCGCCGGCGCCGTTCCCGGAGCCCGCGGCCGCATCGTGTTCGTCCGCAACGCAGTGAAGGGAGCGTAACGCCATGGCATCGCTCGACATCCAGGGGACGTCAGGAACGGCCGGCTCGGTCGACCTGCCCGCCGCGATCTTCGACGTGCAGACCAACGTGCCGCTGCTGCACCAGGTCGTCGTCGCCCAGCTCGCCGCGGCGCGCCAGGGCACGCACAAGACCAAGAACCGCGGGGAGGTCTCCGGCGCCGGTCGCAAGCCGTTCAAGCAGAAGGGAACCGGCCGCGCCCGTCAGGGCTCGATCCGCGCACCTCAGCACACCGGCGGTGGAATCGTCCACGGACCGACCCCGCGCGACTACTCGCAGCGCACCCCCAAGAAGATGATCGCCGCTGCCCTGCTCGGCGCCATCTCCGACCGCAGCCGCGGTGGACGCCTGCACGTGATCGACGACCTGTCGGTCGCCGACGCCCCCTCGACCAAGAAGGCCGCCGAGCTCATCACGGCCGTCGCCCCCGGCAAGAGCAAGCTCATCGTGCTCGACCGGGACGACGTCAACGGCTGGAAGAGCGTGCGCAACCTCAAGAACCTCCACGTGCTCACGTGGGACCAGCTGAACGCCTACGACGTCCTCCGCTCGGATGACATCGTCTTCACGAAGTCCGCCTTCGACGGCTTCGTGTCGTGGAAGAACGGCTCGGCCAGCACCGATTCGACCAACACGGAGGTGACCGCGTGAGCGGCTATAACAAGGACCCCCGCGACGTCATCATCTCGCCCGTCGTCTCCGAGAAGAGCTACGGCCTGATCGACGAGGGCAAGTACACGTTCGTCGTCGACCCGCGATCCAACAAGACCGAGATCAAGCTCGCCATCGAGAAGATCTTCCAGGTCGAGGTCGCGTCGGTGAACACCATCAACCGCCAGGGCAAGACGCGCCGGACGAAGTTCGGACTCGGCAAGCGCAAGGACACCAAGCGCGCCATCGTCACGCTCAAGTCCGGCACGATCGACATCTTCACGGCTGTCGGCTAGGTCAGGGGAGAGAACACATGGCAATCCGCAAGTACAAGCCGACGACCCCCGGTCGTCGTGGATCGTCGGTCGCCGATTTCGCTGAGATCACGCGCACCACGCCCGAGAAGTCCCTGCTGCGCCCGCTCTCCAAGAGCGGTGGCCGCAACAACCAGGGCCGCATCACGACCCGTCACATCGGTGGTGGCCACAAGCGCCAGTACCGCGTCATCGACTTCCGTCGCAATGACAAGGACGGCGTGAACGCCCGCGTCGCGGAGATCGAGTACGACCCCAACCGCACCGCGCGCATCGCGCTGCTCCACTTCGTGGACGGCACCAAGCGCTACATCATCGCGCCGAACAAGCTCAACCAGGGCGACATCGTCGAGTCGGGTCCCGGCGCGGACATCAAGCCGGGCAACAACCTGCCGCTGCGCAACATCCCCGTCGGAACGGTGATCCACGCGATCGAGATCCGTCCGGGCGGCGGCGCCAAGCTGGCCCGTTCGGCCGGCGCGAGCGTCCGTCTCGTCGCCAAGGACGGCCCCTACGCGCAGCTCCGCCTGCCGAGTGGCGAGATCCGCAACGTCGACGCGCGCTGCCGCGCATCGATCGGCGAGGTCGGCAATGCCGAGCAGTCCAACATCAACTGGGGCAAGGCCGGCCGCAACCGCTGGAAGGGCATCCGCCCGACCGTCCGCGGTGTCGCCATGAACCCGATCGACCATCCGCACGGTGGTGGTGAGGGCAAGACCTCCGGTGGACGCCACCCGGTCAGCCCGTGGGGTCAGGCCGAGGGCCGCACCCGGCACCCCAACAAGGAGAGCGACAAGCTCATCGTTCGTCGTCGCAACGTCGGCAAGAAGCGCTAGTAGGAGTAGGACATGCCGCGCAGTCTCAAGAAGGGCCCGTTCGTCGACGATCACCTGTTCCGCAAGGTCCAGGTCCAGAACGACGCGGGCAGCAAGAACGTGATCAAGACCTGGTCGCGCCGCTCGATGATCATCCCGGCGATGCTGGGTCACACCATCGCGGTGCACGACGGCCGCAAGCACATCCCCGTCTTCGTGACGGAGACCATGGTCGGGCACAAGCTCGGCGAGTTCGCACCGACCCGTACCTTCCGTGGGCACGAGAAGGACGACAAGAAGGGCCGTCGCCGCTAGGCGACGCGAGGAGGACAGAGAAATGGTGGAGTCGATCGCCCGGGTGCGACACATCCGCGTGACCCCTCAGAAGGCTCGTCGTGTCGTGGACCTCATCCGCGGCAAGCAGGCCGAAGAGGCACTCGCGATCCTGAAGTTCGCACCTCAGGGCGCCAGCGAGCCCGTCTACAAGCTCGTGGCCTCGGCCATGGCGAACGCCCGCGTCAAGGCGGACATCGAGAACAGCTTCCTCGACGAGAGCGATCTCATCGTGGCCCGCGCGTTCGTCGATGAGGGAACCACCCTCAAGCGGTTCCAGCCCCGTGCCCAGGGCCGCGCGTTCCAGATCAAGAAGCGCACCAGCCACATCACCATCGTGCTGGCGACCCCCGATGTCGTTGCGGCCTCCACGGCCCGCAAGAAGGCGAGCAAGTAATGGGACATAAGGTCAATCCCTACGGATTCCGTCTCGGGATCACCACCGACCACGTGTCGCGCTGGTTCTCGGACAGCACCAAGGTCGGACAGCGTTACAGCGACTACGTCGCCGAGGACGTCAAGATCCGCAACCTCCTGAAGACGAGCCTCGACCGCGCTGGAGTGGCGCGCATCGAGATCGAGCGCACCCGCGATCGCGTCCGCGTCGACATCCACACCGCCCGCCCGGGCATCGTGATCGGCCGCCGCGGCGCCGAGGCCGAGCGCATCCGCACCGACCTCGAGAAGCTCACCGGCAAGCAGATCCAGCTGAACATCCTCGAGGTCAAGAACCCCGAGGCCGAGGCTCAGCTCGTCGCACAGGGGATCGCGGAGCAGCTCACCGCTCGTGTCGCGTTCCGCCGTGCCATGCGCAAGGGCCTCCAGGGCGCTCAGCGCGCCGGCGCCAAAGGCGTTCGCGTGCAGGTCTCCGGCCGCCTCGGCGGCGCGGAGATGAGCCGCTCCGAGTTCTACCGCGAGGGTCGCGTTCCGCTGCACACCCTGCGCGCCAACATCGACTACGGCTTCTACGAGGCCAAGACGACGTTCGGCCGCATCGGCGTGAAGGTCTGGATCTACAAGGGCGACATCACCAACAAGGAGCTTGCCCGCGAGCAGGCCAACCAGAAGTCCACGCGCCCCGAGCGCCGCGACAGCGGCCCCCGCCGCGACCGCCGCGACGCACCCGTCGCAGAAGGAGCGAGTGTCTGATGCTCATCCCCCGCAGAGTCAAGCACCGCAAGCAGCACCACCCCACCCGCAGCGGTCACGCAACGGGCGGCACCGAGGTGAGCTTCGGCGAGTACGGCATCCAGGCCCTCACGCCCGCCTATGTCACGAACCGTCAGATCGAGTCCGCTCGTATCGCGATGACCCGTCACATCAAGCGCGGCGGCAAGGTGTGGATCAACATCTACCCCGACCGTCCGCTCACCAAGAAGCCCGCTGAGACCCGCATGGGTTCCGGCAAGGGCTCGCCCGAGTGGTGGATCGCCAACGTCAAGCCGGGACGCGTCCTCTTCGAGGTCGCCGGCGTGAGCGAGGAGCTCGCTCGCGAGGCCCTCACCCGGGCCATCCACAAGCTGCCCCTGAAGGCACGCATCATCAAGCGCGAAGGGAGCGAGGGCTGATGGCGATCGGATCCAAGGAACTGATCTCGACCGAACTCGACACATTCGAGAACGAGCGTCTGATCGACGAGCTGAAGAAGGCCAAGGAGGAGCTGTTCAACCTCCGCTTCCAGTCGGCCACCGGTCAGCTCGAGAGCCACGGACGACTCAAGTCCGTCAAGCGCGACATCGCGCGCATCTACACCGTGATCCGTGAGCGCGAGCTCGGCATCCGTGCCGTCCCCGCCCCCGTGGTCGCCGCAGAGCCCAAGAAGGCCGCGAAGGCCAAGGCGCCCAAGGCAGACAAGGCAGCGGCCCCCAAGGCCGACGAGCCCGTCGAGGCCGAGGCGCCCGCCGCCGAGGCGGCCACCGAGGAGAAGCCCAAGGCTTCTAAGGAGAAGAACTGATGGCCAAGGTCACCGCCAAGGCAGAGGAGACGGCCCCTGTCGTCGCCGAGGACCGTGGAGACCGCAAGGTCCGCCGCGGCTACGTCGTCAGCGACAAGATGCAGAAGACCGTCGTCGTCGAGGTCGAGGACCGCGTCAAGCACCCCCTCTACGGCAAGGTCATCCGTCGCACCTCGAAGGTCAAGGTCCACGACGAGCAGAACACCGCCGGCGTCGGAGACCTCGTCGTGATCAGCGAGACCCGTCCGCTGTCCGCCACCAAGCGCTGGCGCCTGGTCGAGGTCGTCGAGAAGGCCAAGTAGGCCTCCGCGCCCACTTGTAGGAGAAGAAGATGCTTCAGCAGGAATCCAGGCTCAAGGTCGCCGACAACACCGGCGCCAAGGAGCTGCTCACCATCCGCGTGCTCGGCGGCTCGGGACGGCGCTATGCCGGCCTCGGCGACGTCATCGTCGCCACCGTCAAGGACGCGATCCCGGGCGGCAACGTCAAGAAGGGCGATGTGGTCAAGGCCGTCATCGTCCGCACCGTCAAGGAGACCCGTCGTCCCGACGGCTCCTACATCAAGTTCGACGAGAACGCCGCCGTCATCCTCAAGAACGACGGCGACCCGCGTGGAACGCGCATCTTCGGCCCGGTCGGCCGCGAGCTGCGTGACAAGAAGTTCATGAAGATCGTGTCACTCGCACCGGAGGTGATTTGACCAATGGCCAACATCAAGAAGGGCGACATCGTCCAGGTGATCTCGGGCGCGAGCCAGAGCCGCGGCGGTGACAAGGGCAAGCAGGGTCGCGTGATCGACGTGCTCGTCGAGCGCAACCGCGTCCTCGTCGAGGGCGTCAACTTCGTCACCAAGCACGTGAAGGTCGGACAGACCCAGCGCGGCACCAAGACCGGCGGCGTCGAGACCCACGAGGCGCCCATCCACATCTCCAACGTCGCCCTGATCGACCCCGAGACGAAGAAGCCGACCCGCGTCGGCCACCGCGTCGAGCAGGTCACCAAGGACGGCGTGACCAAGAGCGTGCGCATCCGCTACGCGAAGAAGTCAGGCAAGGACCTGTAATGACACTCACCACTGCCGCGCAGGCTGGTTCGCCCGAGAAGGCCCAGCCGCGCCTGAAGCAGAAGTACCGCAGCGAGATCATCGCCCAGCTCACCAAGGACAACGGGTACACCAACGTCCACCAGGTGCCGGGACTCGTCAAGGTCGTCGTCAACACCGGTGTCGGCGAGGCCGCCCGTGACAGCAAGATCATCGATGGCGCTGTCGCCGACCTCACCAAGATCACCGGCCAGAAGCCGCAGGTCACCAAGGCCCGCAAGTCCATCGCGCAGTTCAAGCTGCGCGAGGGCCAGCCGATCGGCGCCCACGTAACACTGCGCGGCGACCGCGCCTGGGAGTTCCTCGACCGCCTGCTGTCGCTGGCGCTGCCCCGCATCCGCGACTTCCGCGGCCTGTCGGACAAGCAGTTCGACGGCAACGGCAACTACACCTTCGGCCTCACGGAGCAGAGCGTCTTCCACGAGATCGACCAGGACCGCATCGATCGCGTCCGCGGCTTCGACATCACCGTCGTGACCACGGCCAAGACCGACGACGAGGGTCGCGCGCTGCTCAGGGCGCTCGGCTTCCCGTTCCGCACCGCGGAGAACCAGGCCTGACCTAGGCTTGCTCTTCGGACTGCGCCGCTCCCATGAGCGCTGCACTCCACCCGATGTCTCCGCAAGGAGCACCCACCACAGGTCGGCGCCAGCCGATACCTGGTGAATGAGAGAAGACGAACATGACGATGACCGATCCGGTCGCCGACCTGCTGACCAGGTTGCGCAACGCGAACTCGGCCTTCCACGACTCGGTCTCGCTGCCGCACTCCAAGCTCAAGGGTCACATCGCTGACATCCTGAAGGCCGAGGGCTACATCGCGAGCTGGACCGTCGAGGAGGCCCGCGTGGGCAAGACCCTCACGCTCGAGCTCAAGTACGGCCCCAACCGCGAGCGCTCGATCGCCGGCATCAAGCGGGTCTCGAAGCCCGGACTGCGCGTCTACGCGAAGTCCGACGAGATCCCGAAGGTCCTCGGCGGCCTCGGCGTCGCCATCCTGTCCACCTCGTCTGGCCTCCTCACGGACCGCCAGGCCTCCCAGAAGGGCGTCGGCGGGGAAGTCCTCGCCTACGTGTGGTGATCTGACATGTCTCGAATCGGAAGACTCCCCATCGACATCCCCGCCGGTGTCGACATCAGCGTCGTCGGCCGCGACGTCACCGTCAAGGGCCCCAAGGGCTCGCTGTCTCTGACCGTCGCCCAGCCCATCGAGGTCATCGTCGAAGGCGCACAGGTCCTCGTGACCCGTCCCGACGACGAGCGCCTCTCCCGCTCGCTGCACGGCCTCACCCGCACCCTGATCGCGAACAACGTGATCGGCGTCACCGCTGGATACAGCAAGGGCCTCGAGGTCGTCGGAACCGGCTACCGTGTGGCCGCTCGCGGCAACTCGGTCGAGTTCTCGCTCGGCTTCTCGCACCCCGTGCTGGTCGAGGCGCCCGAGGGCATCTCGTTCACGGTCGAGGGCAACAACAAGCTGACCGTGGCCGGCATCGACAAGCAGGCCGTCGGCGAGGTCGCCGCCAACATCCGCAAGATCCGCAAGCCGGAGCCCTACAAGGGCAAGGGCGTCCGCTACGCAGGCGAGAACGTCCGCCGCAAGGCCGGAAAGTCAGGTAGGTAGACATGGTCACCGTCATCCGTGGCAAGAGCAAGTCGGCCGCACGCGACCGTCGCCACACCCGTCTTCGCAAGAAGGTCGAGGGAACCGCGCTCCGTCCTCGCCTCGTCGTCACCCGTTCGGCACGTCACGTGTTCGTCCAGGTCGTCGACGACTCGGTCGGCCGCACCCTGGCCTCCGCCTCGACCCTCGAGGCCGACATGCGCGTCTTCGAGGGCGACAAGACCGCCAAGGCGCACAAGGTCGGCGAGCTCGTCGCCGAGCGCGCCAAGGCAGCAGGAATCGACGCGGTCGTCTTCGACCGCGGTGGAAACAAGTACGCGGGCCGCATCGCGGCAATCGCCGATGGAGCCCGGGAAGGTGGACTGAGCCTGTGAGCGACGTTCCAGTCACAACAGCAGCAGCAGCCGAGACGGCCGAGGCTCCGGTGGAGACCGCAGCCGGCAGCTCGCCCGACAACCGCAACGAGCCTCGCGAGGCGCGTCGTGGAAGCCGCGAGCGCAACCCGAACCGCGACCGCGGTGGCCGCGACAGCGAGAAGAGCCAGTTCCTCGAGCGCGTCGTGACCATCAACCGCGTGTCGAAGGTGGTCAAGGGCGGTCGTCGCTTCAGCTTCACCGCACTCGTCATCGTCGGAGACGGCAACGGCCTCGTCGGCGTCGGCTACGGCAAGGCCCGTGAGGTCCCGACCGCCATCTCCAAGGGCGTCGAGGAGGCGAAGAAGAACTTCTTCCGCGTCCCCCGCATCGCCAGCACCATCCCGCACCCCGTGCAGGGTGAGGCGGCGGCCGGTGTCGTCCTGCTCCGTCCCGCGACCGCCGGTACCGGCGTCATCGCGGGCGGCCCCGTCCGCGCCGTGCTCGAGTGCGCGGGCATCCACGACGTCCTCTCGAAGTCGCTCGGCTCCAGCAACACGATCAACATCGTGCACGCCACCGTCGCGGCCCTCAAGAACCTCGAGGAGCCGCGCGCCGTCGCAGCCCGTCGTGGTCTCGAGCTCGAGGACGTCATGCCCTCTTACATGCTGAAGGCCGAGCGCGACGCTGCCGCGCACGCCGCAGAAGCGAAGGTAGGTGCCTGATGGCCGCCCAGCTGAAGGTGACCCAGATCAAGTCCAAGGTGAGTGAGAAGCAGGACCAGCGCGACACGCTGCGTTCGCTCGGTCTCAAGCGCATCGGCGACACCGTGGTCCGCGAGGACAACGCGCAGAACCGCGGCTACGTCCGCCACGTCGCTCACCTCGTGAAGGTTGAGGAGATCAACTGATGGCCGAAGACAAGGCCCCGGGCACGACCCCGGAGAAGAAGGCGACCGCCCCCAAGGCGTCCGCAGCCAAGGCGACCGCCACGGCACCTGCGGCCACCGCCGCAGCCGGCACCTCGACGCGGACCGCCAAGGCGCCCGCCGCCGAGGCCGAGACCACCCGTGGTCGCGTGCTCAAGGTGCACCACCTGCGTCCCGCGGAGGGGTCCAAGAAGGACCGCATGCGCGTCGGCCGTGGTGAGGGCTCCAAGGGCAAGACCGCCGGCCGTGGAACCAAGGGAACCAAGGCCCGCTACCAGGTCAAGGTCGGCTTCGAGGGTGGGCAGATGCCTCTGCACATGCGCACCCCGAAGCTCCGCGGCTTCAAGAACCCGTTCCGCGTGGAGTACCAGGTCGTCAACCTCGACAGGCTGGCCGAGCTCTACCCGACCGGCGGAGATGTCACCATCGCCGACCTGGTCGCCAAGGGCGCCGTTCGCAAGAACGAGAAGGTCAAGGTCCTGGGCACCGGCGAGATCGCGGTTAAGCTGAGCGTGGCCGTCGACAAGGTCTCCGGTTCCGCAGAGCAGAAGATCATCGCGGCAGGCGGCTCGATCGCCTGAGCTGCGCGAGTCTGAGACGCTGCCGCCGCGTCGAACGGGGAGGGAAACCTTCCGGTTCGGACGCGGCGGCGGCGCATCGGGCCTCGGAGCCATGTAGGCTCCGATCTTTGTGACGGCGTGGCGGTTTCACACCCACCACGCCCGGCTCATCCTAGGAAAGGCATCACTGCGTGTTCAGAGCCATAGGGCGGATCTTCCGCACGCCTGATCTTCGACGCAAGATCGGCTTCACGCTCTTCATCGTCGCGATCTTCCGACTCGGGTCCTTCATCCCGGCACCGTTCGTCGACTTCGCGAACGTGCAGGCCTGTCTCGCGCAGAACACCAGCACCTCGGGCCTCTACGAGCTCGTCAACCTCTTCAGCGGCGGCGCACTGCTGCAGCTCTCGATCTTCGCGCTGGGCATCATGCCCTACATCACCGCGTCGATCATCACCCAGCTCCTGCGCGTGGTCATCCCGCACTTCGAGACCCTCTACAAGGAGGGCCAGGCCGGCCAGGCCCGCCTCACGCAGTACACCCGCTACCTCACCATCGCGCTCGGCGTCCTGCAGTCCACGACGCTGATCACCGTCGCCCGCAGCGGCGCGCTGTTCCCGCAGAACAGCGCCACCGCGTGCACGCAGCTCATCACGAACGACTCCTGGTACGCGATCCTGCTCATGGTCGTCACCATGACCGCCGGCACCGGCCTGATCATGTGGATGGGCGAGCTCATCACCGAGCGCGGCATCGGCAACGGCATGTCGCTGCTCATCTTCACCTCGATCGCCGCCCGCTTCCCGGGATCGCTCGACGCCATCCGCACCTCGCAGAGCATCGAGGTGCTCATCGTCGTGATAGCCATCGGCTTGGCCATCGTGGTCGGCGTCGTGTTCGTCGAGCAGTCCCAGCGCCGCATCCCGGTGCAGTACGCCAAGCGGATGGTCGGCAGGCGGACGTACGGCGGCAACAACACCTACATCCCGATCAAGGTCAACATGGCGGGCGTCGTGCCGGTCATCTTCGCCTCGTCGCTGCTGTACCTGCCCGCGCTGGTCGCGCAGTTCAACCAGCCCGCCGCCGGCCAGGAGCCGCAGGCCTGGGTCACCTGGATCCAGAACTACCTGACCAAGGGCGACCACCCGCTCTACATGCTCCTGTACTTCCTGCTCATCGTCGGCTTCACCTACTTCTACGTCGCGATCACCTTCAACCCCGAAGAGGTCGCCGACAACATGAAGAAGTACGGCGGCTTCATCCCGGGCATCCGCGCGGGCCGTCCGACCGCCGAATACCTCGACTACGTGCTCACCCGCGTGACCCTGCCGGGGTCGATCTACCTCGGATTGATCGCACTGATCCCGCTGATCGCGTTCGTGGCCGTCGGGGCCAACACCAACTTCCCCTTCGGCGGCGCCTCGATCCTGATCATCGTCGGCGTCGGTCTCGAGACGGTCAAGCAGATCGACTCGCAGCTGCAGCAGCGGCATTACGAGGGCCTTCTGCGATGACGGCGGCGAACGGCCCGGGCTACCGACTGCTGATCGTCGGTCCGCCCGGCGCCGGCAAGGGCACCCAGGCGGTGCGGATCTCGAAGAAGTTCGGCATCCCGGCGATCTCGACCGGCGACATCTTCCGCGAGAACGTCCGCGGCGAGACGGAGCTCGGTGTGCTGGCCAAGTCCTACATGGACCGCGGCGAGTACGTTCCCGACTCCGTGACGAACGACCTGGTCGCCGACCGGCTGAACTGGGCGGACGCTGACGGCGGGTTCCTGCTCGACGGCTTCCCGCGCACGACCGAACAGGTCAAGACCCTCGACGGCATCCTCGCCACCCACTCGCACGCTCTCGACGCAGTGATCGAACTGCACGCCGAGACCGAGGAGGTCGTCGAGCGCCTGCTCAAGCGGGCCGTGGAGCAGGGTCGCACCGACGACACCGAGGCCGTCATCCGCCGTCGCCTCGAGGTCTACCTCGAGCAGACCTCTCCGCTCATCGAGACCTACCGGGAGCGTGGGCTGCTGCTCAGCATCAACGGTCTCGGCGACGTCGACGACGTGACCGCGCGCATCTTCGAAGCGCTGGAGAGCCGCACCGCAGCCTGACCGGCGTCTGGTCCGCCAGCAGAAGAGGAGCCGTCTTGTCTCTCGTCCGTGTGCACAACTTCACGATCTCGCTGGACGGCTTCGGCACCGGCGAAGGCCAGGCGCTCGAGGCTCCGTTCGGTCATGCCGGCTCCCGGCTGCTGAACTGGGCGTTCGGCACGCGCACCTTCCAGGCGATGGGGCTGCACGGCGACGCTCCGGGCTCCTTCGGAGTCGACGAGTCCTTCGCCAGTCAGTGGTCGACGGGGATCGGCGTGGAGATCATGGGCCGCAACAAGTTCGGCCCGCAGCGCGGCCCGTGGGACGACGAGGAGTGGACGGGCTGGTGGGGGAGCGACCCCGTCTTCCACACACCTGTCGTCGTCCTCACCCATCACCCACGGCCGACCCTCGAGATGGACGGGGGTACGACCTTCCACTTCCTGGACGCCGACCCGGCCACCGCCCTCGCGCACGCTCGCGAGCTGGCCGGGGACCTCGACGTCCGGATCGGCGGCGGTGTCGAGACGGTCCGCCAGTTCCTCGCGGCCGATCTCATCGACCACCTGCATGTGGTCGTGGCTCCGATCGTGCTGGGTCGCGGCGAGCGGCTCTGGGACGGTCTCGAGGGACTGGAGGAGCGCTTCGACATCGAGGCCACGCCGTCGCCGAGCGGAGTGGTGCACCTGGTGCTCACCCGTCGGGACCGCTCCTAGCCCTCGGCCTGCTCGCGACGAGACCCGCCGAGTTGCCAGTTCTGCTGCCTGTGCAGCGTCTCTGGCGGCAGAACCGGGCACCTCGGGCGTCAGGAATCGATGAGGTGGACGACGCCCTCGATGAAGCTGGTGAAGTCGGTGGTGCTCCGCAGCAGACGCAGCACATCGGCGTTGTCCGAAAACACGTCGACGAACTGCTCGAAGACCGTCTGGAAGGCCGCCCGCCCCTCCGCGCTGAAGGCGATCAGGGCGATCACGTTGACGCGGCCCTCGCCCCACGGCATGGGCGTCTCGTTCAGGGCGACGGCGATCGCAGTCCGCCGGGCGCTCATCGTGAGCGAGTGCGGAACCGCCAGGGTCTCGGTGAAGGCGGTCGACGACAAGCGCTCGCGCTCGAGAACGCCGTCGAGATACGGCTCGTCGATGATGCCGAGCGCGATCATCGGCTCGCCGAGTGCGCGGATCATCGACTTCTCGTCGGCCGCCCCCACGTTGCGCAGGAACAGGCGCTCGTCGAAGTAGAGCAGCAGCTCGTCCTTGATCCGCCCTCGGCGACGCTGCCGGCGGATGCGCGCGACCGCGGTCCGGACCGACTCGATGTCACCCGGGGTGAGGAAGGGCTGGACCAGCACCACGTTCTCGGGGCGGGCCGCCCACGGCAGCGTGCTGACCACGAGATCGCCGGTGAGCTCCGACGCCGGCGCATCCGTGCGGGTGACGACGTGGTCCACGCGCAGCTCCACGCCGAGCGCCGCCTCCAGTCGGGCCCGCAGCAGATCGGCCATGTCGTGATAGTTCGGGCAGACGATCGTGCAGGTGACCGCGTCGACCGGCGCCGCATGCCGCTCGAGATGCGAGCCGATGTGCAGCGCGATGAAGGCGATCTCATCCTCGCTGATGACGATCTCGAATTCCCGCTGCAGCTCGCTGGCCACGAAGACGGCCAGCTCGTAGGTGAGCGGATACGACGTCTTGATCGAGCGGGCGAGCGGATTGCGCGTGGAAATTCCGGCCCGCGACCGGGTCACCAGATTGCGCACGTGCATGGTGAGGCGCATCAGCAGGGTCTCGTCGTCGAGGTCGACCAGGTACTCGGCCTGAGCACGGTGGAGCACCTCGCGGACGATCGCCAGGTCCCTTGTCTCGACGGGGGAGAAGTCCACCGCCGGTGTCGACGCCGCACCTGTCGTGGCATCGGGGATCGCGCGCGTGCCCACACGGGTCGTGAGCAGGGCGGCGAGAGTCTCGAGCTCGCCCACCGGAAGCAGGGTGCCGAACTGCCGCTCGACGATGGGGGAGAGGGCGACCACGAGCTCGCTGGGATGGCTCTCGGGGCCGCTCTCCATCGTCCGGTTCATCCCGTGCTGCGACCGGTCGACCGCGATGGCCGTATGCAGCAGCACGCCGTCGAGGGCGAACTCGTTCACCGCGTAGCCGAGCGATTCCAACAGCGCGATGACGTCGGTCTTGAACGCGGACAGGTCGCCGACCCCGAACGCCTCCTGCAGGCGGGCGACGTCGAAGAGGCCGTCTGCCGTCTCGTCGCGGAAGATGCTGCTGATGAGGCGGCGCTGGGACTCCTCGGTGCCGTCGAGGCTGACGACGGTGCCGGACCGTACGAGCTCCAGACCGGCGTCTCGCGCCATGCTGCGCACCCGTCTCAGGTCGCCCTCGAGCGTCGACTCGCTGACGAAGAGCGCCGCGGCGAGCTCGTGGACGTCCACGCCGGTCGTCGTCTGGGTGAGCGTGGTCACGAGGTAGGCCACCCGCTCGCGCGGCTTGTCGGGAGAGGCGTCGTCACGCGCGCCGGCGGCGTATTGCGCGTAGGCGTCCCGGTTCAGTCGGTATCCGACGGTGGACGAGCTGATGACGTCGAGGGGGCGCGCGGCCGACTTGATCGCCGTGACGTAGCTGCGCACCGATCGGGTGCTGACGCCGAGGCGGTCGGCGAGCTCGGACGCCGCGACCCAGCGGTCGGCGCCCGCGAGGTACTCGAGCAGCATCGGCGTCTTGTCGGCCATTTCACCCCATGGTGTCATGCGCCACCGGCCGATGCGCATGCGATCAGCTCGACTTCCGCACCCCCGGAAGCAGATCTGTTGGCGCCCCCGTGGCGCGGACCGGCAGGCTGACCTTTGAAACTGCTGGAAATTCAGGGCGCAAGGAGGCGATCCATGGCAACAGTGCTGCTCGTCTGCGTTGCCGGAGTCTCCGGGACCTTCCTCGCGAAGCGCATGCGCCGACTCGATCCCAGCCTCGACACCGTCGTGGCGGACTACGCGGGACTCGCAGACGTCATCCACGGAGCGGACGTGGTGCTGATCGCCCCGCAGCTCGCCGACGTCGATCGATCGATCGGCGATCTCGCCCCGGGCGTCCCCTCCGCGATCCTGCCCGCCAGCGCGTTCTCCGCCGGCGGCGCCGAGATCGCCCTGCGCACGGTGCACGAGCTCCTCGGAGCGACCGCCGACCCACTCGCCCCAGCCCGTCCGACCCCCGCCTATCCGGGTGCATCGGCATGATGCAGACTGGCGAAGCGCCTGCTCAGGCGTCCCCAACAGAAGGAGCCCACGTGCCCACTCGCACCGTCGTCGTCGCATCCAGCCATGGCCTGCACGCCCGTCCCGCAGCGCTGTTCTCGCAGGCGGCGGCCAAGGCCGGCGTCCCCGTCCAGCTCACCAAGGGCGGCAAGACGGTGAACGCCGCCAGCATCCTCGGCGTCATCTCCCTCGGCATCGACCACAACGACGAGGTCGTCATCAGCGTCGACGGCGACGGCGCCGACGAGCTCCTCGACCAGCTGACCGAGCTGCTCACCACCGACCACGACGCATGAGCGTTCTGACAGGAGTCGGGATCGGCCGCGGCGTCGCCGTCGGCCCGATCCTGCGCATGCCCGAGCCGCTGCCCGAACCCGACACGATCGCGAGCACCATCGGACCCGACTCCGAGCGCGAGCGCGTCACCAACGCCCTGGCGGCCACCGCGGAGGACATCCGCTCGCGCGGCGAGCGTGCGGGCGGCAAGGCGCAGGAGGTCCTCGACGCACAGGCGATGATGGCCGACGACCCCACCCTCCGGTCGGACATCGACGTCCGCATCGACAACGGCGCGACAGCCGAGCGCGCAGTGTTCGAGGCCTTCAACGGCTTCAAGGAGATGCTGCTCGCGATCGGCGGGTACATGGCCGAGCGCGCCACCGACCTCGATGACGTCTCGCAGCGGATCATCGCCCGACTGTCCGGAGTCCCCGCTCCCGGGGTGCCGACCAGCGATGTGCCGTTCGTGCTCGTCGCCCGCGACCTCGCCCCCGCCGACACGGCCCTGCTCGACCTCGATCGCGTGCTCGCCCTGATCACCAGCGACGGCGGGCCCACCTCCCACACGGCCATCCTCGCTCGCGAGAAGTCGATCACCGCGGTCGTGGGCGTCGTGGGTGCCCTCTCTCTCGACGACGGGACGAATGTCATCGTCGACGCGTCCACCGGCATCATCACCGTCGGCCCCAGCGTCGACCAGACCGAGAAGGCGAAGGCGACGATCCTCGAGCGCGCGCAGCGTGCGGCCGTCCCGATCGGTCCCGGCGCCCTGGCGGACGGCACCCACATCCCGCTGCTCGCCAACCTCGGATCGGTCGACGGCGTGGATGCGGCACTCGCGGCAGGAGCCGAGGGCGTCGGGCTGTTCCGCACGGAGTTCCTCTTCCTCGACGCGAAGAGCGCTCCGACCGTGGCGCAGCAGTACACCCACTACTCCAAGCTGCTGCGGGGATTCTCGGGCAAGAAGGTGGTCGTGCGCGCCCTGGACGCGGGAGCGGACAAGCCGCTGAGCTTCCTCAACGACGCGCACGAGGAGAACCCCGCCCTCGGCCTGCGCGGCCTGCGCGCGCTGCGCGCGTCGGAGCACATCCTGCGCGACCAGCTCACGGCACTCTCGCGCGCGGCGCAGGAGAGCGACGCCGACCTCTGGGTGATGGCGCCCATGGTCTCGACGGTCGAGGAGACGAAGTACTTCGTCGACATCGCGCACGAGCTCGGCCTCGCCACCGCCGGCGTCATGGTCGAGGTCCCCTCGTCCGCGCTGCTCGCCGACCGCATCCTCGCGATCGCGGGCTTCGCCAGCATCGGCACCAACGACCTCACCCAGTACACGCTCGCGGCCGACCGGATGCTCGGCACGGTCTCGAGCTTCCAGGATCCGTGGCACCCCGCCGTGCTGCGCCTGGTGGGCGAGGTCGGCTCGGCAGGAGCGGCACTCGGGAAGCCCGTCGGCATCTGCGGCGAGGCGGCGGCCGATCCGCTGCTCGCCGTCGTCCTCGTGGGACTGGGCGCCACCTCGCTCTCGATGTCCCCGGCCGCGATCGGAGACGTGCGCAGCGAGCTCGCGCGCTTCACCCGCGACCAGGCCGTCGCGTTCGCGCAGGCGGCGCTCGCCGCCGACAGCCCGCAGTCCGCACGTGAGGCCGTGCGGGCGCTGGCCGAGCCGGGCAGCTAGACCGCACCACCCGCATTGACTGCACCACCCGCAATACCCGCACCACGGGCCGCAGGAACTCAGCTTCTGCCCCATCACCACAACCACGCACACAGAAACAGGAGACACACACCATGACGACGACGTCAGCACCGGCACGATCCTCAGGGGGTGCACGAGTAGGGGTCCAGAAGTTCGGGACGTTCCTCTCGGGCATGGTCCTGCCCAACATCGCAGCCTTCATCGCATGGGGCCTCATCACCGCGTTCTTCATCCCCACCGGATGGACGCCGAACGAGACCCTGGCCACCCTCGTCGGCCCGATGATCACCTTCCTGCTGCCCCTCCTGATCGCCAACCAGGGCGGCCGGATGGTCTACGACACCCGCGGTGGCGTCGTGGCGACCATCGCGACCATGGGTGTCATCGTGGGCACGGACATCCCCATGTTCATGGGCGCCATGATCGTCGGACCGCTCGCGGCCCTGATCATGAAGCAGGTCGACAAGATCTGGGACGGCAAGATCCGCCCCGGCTTCGAGATGCTCGTCAACAACTTCTCCGCCGGAATCCTCGGCGCGATCCTGGCGATCGGCGCCTTCTTCGGAATCGCCCCGCTCGTCACCGCGCTGAGCAACTTCATCTCCGCGGGCGTCGACTTCCTGGTCACCGCCGGCATCCTGCCGCTCGTGAGCATCTTCATCGAGCCCGGCAAGGTGCTGTTCCTCAACAACGCCATCAACCAGGGCGTGCTGACCCCGCTGGGCGTCCAGCAGTCGATCGACAGCGGCAAGAGCATCCTGTTCCTGCTCGAGGCGAACCCCGGCCCCGGCCTGGGCCTGCTGCTCGCGTTCACCGTCTTCGGCCTGGGCATGATGAAGGCGAGCGCTCCCGGCGCCATCATCATCCACTTCCTCGGCGGCATCCACGAGATCTACTTCCCCTACGTGCTCGCCAAGCCCGTCCTCATCGTCGCCATGATCGCGGGCGGCATGACCGGCGTCGCGACCAACGTGGTGTTCGGCTCGGGCCTCCGGGCTCCTGCCTCGCCGGGAAGCATCTTCGCGATCCTGCTGCAGACCGCCTCGGACAGCTACGTCGGCGTCATCCTCTCGGTGATCCTGTCGGCCGCCGTGTCGTTCATCGTGGCATCGCTCATCCTGCGGGTCAGCCGCAAGCGCGACCTGGCCGCCGGCAACGCCGGTGACCTGTCCGCGGCGATCGCCGCGACCGAGGCCAACAAGGGCAAGTCCAGCAGCGTGCTGCAGGGCCTGACCCGCGACGAGGCGGCCGCCGCAGGCGTCGGCCTCGAAGGCGAGCGCACCGCGGTCGCCACCGCGACGCCCGTCCGCAACATCGTGTTCGCCTGCGACGCCGGCATGGGCTCCAGCGCCATGGGTGCCTCCGTCCTGCGCAACAAGATCAAGAAGGCCGGGATCGAAGGAGTCACGGTGGTCAACAAGGCCATCGCCAACCTCGACGATTCCGCCGACCTGGTGATCACCCAGCGCGAGCTGACCGATCGCGCCAGGCAGAAGGCGCCGGCCGCGCAGCATGTCTCGGTCGACAACTTCATGAACAGCCCCGCCTACGACGAGGTCGTGGCACAGGTCGCCGACCAGAAGTAGTCGGAAGGCACCGAAACGCTCGGTCGGGCACCGCCCGACTGCGCAAAGATGAGGGGGAGCGGAGCGATCCGCTTCCCCTCATCTCATCCCACCCACACACTCACCCACTCGGCGATCGACCGACTCACCCACCCCTGCCTCTCCGGAGGCCACGCATCACCCTGGAATCGAAGGAGCACCCATGGCCGTCCTGGATCTGGACCGCGTCAACGTCAACGGGAGCGCGACGACGCGCGACGAGGCCATCCGCGAGGCGGGCGCCGCCCTCGTCGCGGCCGGCGCCGTGGACGCCGCATACGTCGACGCGATGTTCGACCGCGAGAACACCGTCTCGACCTACATGGGCAACTTCCTGGCCATCCCGCACGGCACCAACGACGCCAAGGACGCGATCCACGCCTCCGCGCTGTCCTTCACCCGCTACGACCAGCCCATCGACTGGGACGGCAACGAGGTGCGCTTCGTCGTCGGCATCGCGGGGCTCAACAACGAGCATCTCGACATCCTGTCCAAGATCGCCATCGTCTTCTCCGACGACGACGAGGTCGCGAAGCTGCTCGCCGCCTCGACCGCGCAGGAGGTCTACGACCTCCTCGGCGACGTCAACGCGGAGTGACGGGGATGAGCCCGGAATCCGGACGCAGCGAGCTGACCGCCGTCCACTTCGGAGCAGGCAACATCGGCCGCGGCTTCGTCGGCCTCATCCTGCACAACGCCGGCTACGAGGTGGTCTTCGCCGATGTCAACGCCGAGCTGATCGACGCCCTCGCCGCTGCAGACTCGTACACCGTGCACGAGGTGGGACCCGAGGCCAAGGACTGGGTCGTCGACCGATTCCGTGCGTTGAACAGTCGAAGCCAGGAGGCGGAGGTGATCGCCGAGATCGCCGCCGCCGACATCGTCACGACCGCCGTCGGCCCCCGCGTGCTTCCCTTCGTCGCTCCGGTGATCGCCGCAGCGCTCGTGGCGCGCGACCCCCAGCAGGCGCCCCTGCAGGTGATGGCGTGCGAGAACGCCATCGGCGCCACGGATACGCTGCGCACGAGCATCGAGACCGCGCTCGCCGCTCAGGATCAGTCCGGGGCCATCGGCCGTGGCGTGTTCGCGAACACCGCCGTCGACCGGATCGTGCCCGGGCAGGACCCGGACGCGGGGCTGGACGTCACGGTCGAGGACTTCTTCGAGTGGGCGATCGAGAAGGGCCCGTTCGGCGACGGAGTCCCGGACATCCCTGAGGCCACCTTCGTCGACGACCTGTCGCCGTACATCGAGCGCAAGCTGTTCACCGTCAACACCGGGCACGCGACCATCGCCTACCACGGGTTCGCGCAGGGCGCGGGGACGCTGGTCGAGGCGCTCGCCCTCCGCGAGGTGAGCGACGAGGTCGACGCCGTGCTCGCCGAGACCAAGGCGCTGCTCGTCGCCAAGTACGACTTCCCGCCCGAGCAGCAGCAGAAGTACCTCGAGAAGAACCTCACGCGCTTCGCCAACCCCGCCCTCTCCGACACGGTCGAGCGGGTCGGCCGTGCGCCGCTGCGCAAGATCAGCCGGCACGAGCGCTTCATCGGACCGGCTGCCGAGCTCGTCGAACGCGGTCTCGGTGCTGACGCCCTCGTGCGCGCGTTCGGTGCCGCGCTGGAGTTCGACGTGGCGGAGGATCCGGAGAGCGTCGAGCTCCAGGCGCTGCTGGCAGGGGAGACCTCCGACGAGGACCTCGCCGTCCAGCTCACCGGCCTCCCGACCGACCATCCGCTGCTGCCGCGGATCGTGAACGCCGTCGAACGTCGGCGGGCGGTCGAGGCCGGCTGACCGCAGACCGGTGGACGAGGAATGCAGCGGCCCGTCCGCGCGTTACCACCCTTGATGCGTCGATCGGGGTTGGCAACGCCGAGGGAAATCGCCTAGGATAGTCCGTTGGTGCTCCGACCGCTCTGCGGTCGCCCTCTCCCCATCGGACCTCGTCCGTTGCCCATCGCTCCGAGCCCTGCTCAGCGCGGTGCCGGAGATGGTGCGGATTCAGATCTGCGCATCAAACCATCCATCCGCACGACCAGCAGTTTCTGCTTGTAAAAACGACAGTGAGGCTATGCCCAAAAAGGACGGCGTAATAGAGATCGAGGGCGCAGTGCTCGAGGCTCTGCCCAACGCGATGTTCCGCGTTGAGCTGACCAACGGACACCGTGTGCTCGCGCACATCTCCGGCAAGATGCGACAGCACTACATCCGAATCCTCCCCGAGGACCGGGTGATCGTCGAACTCAGCCCCTACGACCTGACTCGCGGACGCATCGTCTACCGCTACAAGTAACCACTGCTGGAAAGGAACGGCCCCGAGCCCGCGACCGCGGGAGCCGGGGCACGACGCCAGCGAAAGGCAACATCATGAAGGTCAACCCCAGCGTCAAGCCCATCTGCGACAAGTGCAAGGTGATCCGTCGTCACGGCAACGTGATGGTCATCTGCGAGAACCCTCGCCACAAGCAGCGCCAGGGCTAGTGGGCCCGGGACGCGCCAGCGTCCCAGCTCACAGTGCTGAGTAGTCGGCCATGCTTGGCCGACGTATCGCAGCATTGAGCGCCAGTCACACAGCATCACCCGCACCACCCTGTAACTCAACACACAACGGCAGCGTCAGAACCCTCCCGATCTCGGATCGGGGCGGGGGACACCTCGGGTCTGGAGGCCCGAGCACATTCGCTGCCGCAGACCTCCAGTTCCCCATTAGGAGAAGCCAGACATGGCACGTCTCGCAGGAGTCGACATCCCCCGTGACAAGCGGGTCGAGGTCGCATTGACCTACATCTACGGAGTCGGACGCACGCGCGCCCTCCAGACGCTGGCCGACACCGGCATCAGCGGCGACATCCGCGTCAAGGACCTCACCGACGACCAGCTCGTCGCGCTCCGCGACCACATCGAGGGCACCTACAAGGTCGAGGGCGATCTTCGCCGCGAGGTCGCCGCCGACATCCGCCGCAAGGTCGAGATCGGCAGCTACCAGGGCATCCGCCACCGTCGCGGTCTCCCCGTGCACGGACAGCGCACCAAGACGAACGCTCGCACCCGCAAGGGCCCGAAGCGCACCGTCGCCGGCAAGAAGAAGGCCGGCCGCAAGTAGCGCGCCGCCCCCAAGACACGTAGAGAACTCAGGAGACAGCCACCATGGCAGCACCCAAGGCAGCGGCGCGCAAGCCCCGTCGCAAGGAGAAGAAGAACATCGCAGTGGGCCAGGCCCACATCAAGTCGACGTTCAACAACACGATCGTCTCGATCACCGACACCACCGGTGCGGTCATCAGCTGGGCCTCCTCCGGAGGCGTCGGCTTCAAGGGAAGCCGCAAGTCGACGCCGTTCGCGGCGCAGCTCGCAGCCGAGTCCGCCGCGCGTCAGGCGCAGGAGCACGGCATGAAGAAGGTCGACGTCTTCGTCAAGGGCCCCGGCTCGGGTCGCGAGACCGCGATCCGCTCCCTCCAGGCCGCAGGCCTCGAGGTCGGCTCGATCAACGACGTCACCCCGCAGGCGCACAACGGCTGCCGTCCGCCGAAGCGCCGCCGCGTCTAGTGCGAGTGCGGGTCGGCTCTCGATGAGCTGACCCGCACCCCGCGCCGCTGATCGGATCCGTCCGCAGCGATCGACGCAGCAGCACCGTCGCGCCCTCCGAGCAGAGCCGCTCGCCCATGCCCGGGATGCATCGCCTCCCGCAGTTCCACAACGACTCAACTCAATATCAACGCTGCAGATCACTCTGCAGGGCAACTCGGAAGTGTCATATAGCGGACACTCTTTCGAAAGGAAACCATCAGTGCTCATCGCACAGCGCCCGACCCTGGCTGAAGAGAACATCTCGGAGTTCCGTTCGCGGTTCATCATCGAGCCCCTCGAACCCGGCTTCGGCTACACCCTCGGCAACTCCCTCCGCCGCACCCTGCTCTCCTCCATCCCGGGCGCCGCTGTCACCAGCATCCGCATCGACGGCGTGCAGCACGAGTTCACGACGATCCCCGGTGTGAAGGAAGACGTCACCGAGATCATCCTGAACATCAAGGGCCTGGTCGTCTCCAGCGAGCACGACGAGCCGATCACCGCCTACCTGCGCAAGCAGAGCTCGGGCCCCGTCACGGCCGCGGACATCTCCGCACCGGCCGGCGTCGAGATCCACAACCCGGACCTCGTCATCGCCACCCTGAACGACAAGGCGAAGTTCGACCTCGAGCTCACCATCGAGCGCGGCCGCGGCTACGTCTCCGCCGCACAGAACCGCAGCGAGTTCAGCGAGGCCGGTCAGGTCCCGATCGACTCGATCTACTCGCCGGTCCTCAAGGTCACCTACCGCGTCGAGGCGACGCGTGCCGGTGAGCGCACCGACTTCGACCGCCTGGTCGTCGACGTCGAGACCAAGCCCGCGATCAGCCCGCGCGACGCCATCGCATCGGCCGGTCGCACGCTGACCGAGCTGTTCGGCCTCGCTCGTGAGCTCAACAGCGCCGCCGAGGGCATCGAGATCGGCCCCGCGCCGGTCGACGCCGTCCTCTCCAGCGAGCTGTCCATGCCGATCGAGGATCTCGACCTGTCGGTCCGCTCGTACAACTGCCTCAAGCGCGAGGGCATCAACACGGTCAGCGAGCTCGTCTCGCTCTCGGAGACCCAGCTGATGAACATCCGCAACTTCGGCCAGAAGTCGGTCGACGAGGTCAAGGACAAGCTCGTCGAGCTCGGCCTGTCGCTGAAGGACGCCGTCCCCGGCTTCGACGGCGCGCACTACTACAGCAGCTACGACGACGGCGAGGAGAGCTGACCTCGGTCGGCTCCCCATCCATCTCCTGACACCGAATCCCGTTAAGGACCAACACCATGCCTAGACCCTCCAAGGGACCCCGCCTCGGCGGCGGCCCGGCGCACGAGCGCCTGCTGCTGTCGAACCTGGCGATCGCGCTGATCACCCACAAGGCGATCACGACGACCGAGACCAAGGCCAAGCGGCTCCAGCCGCTCGCCGACCGCCTCGTGACGTTCGGCAAGCGCGGCGACCTGCACGCCCGTCGCCGGGCGCTCAGCATCATCCCGGACAAGCAGGCCGTCTACGAGCTGTTCGACCAGATCGCGCCGCTCGTCAACGAGCGTGCGGGCGGCTACACCCGCATCACCAAGACCGGTTACCGCAAAGGCGACAACGCGCCCATGGCGGTCATCGAGCTGGTGCTCGAGCCCGTCGTCTCCAAGCGCAAGCCGGTGACCCCGAAGGCCGCAGCCGCTGCCTCCGCGGCGACTCCTGCCGCCACCGCCGCTCCGTCCGATGAGCCCGTCGTCACCGACGCCGAGGCATCCGTGGACGAGGCCGCCGGTGGCAGCGACGAGCCCACCGAGGTCGAGAGCACGGACGCCGTCGAGACCTCCGAGCCCACGCCCGCCGAGGACGAGACCCCGGCGGCCACCGAGGTCGAGGCCGACGCCGAGAAGGCCGCGGAGCCCGACTCCAAGTAGTCCACCATCGAGAAGCCCGGCCGCCCCTCATCGGAGCGTCCGGGCTTCTCGCGTTAACGCACCATCCCCAATCGAGATGGCACTTTCCGTCCCTGAAGGGCTGGAATAGGGACGGAAAGTGGCATCTCGATCCACAGAGAGGCGCTGTCATGCCCGACGTCACACCCTTGAGCTCCCGGATCCCCACCGGCGAACGGCCCCTGTTCCCCGAAGCGGTCGACGGAGTCTCCTGGCGAGCTGCGACGGCCGCCGATATCGATGCGATCACCGCGCTGCACCGAGTCGCCGATCCGATCGATCACCCGACGTTCGGCACCCCGCGCGGAGACATCGTCGAGCTGTTCGAGTCGTCATGGATCGACCCGGCCCTCGATGTCGTCGTCGGCGCACGGGGCGACGAGGTCGTCGCATACGGCCAGGCCACCGTCATCCCCGGCACCGCAGGCTTCGCGGAGACGACTCTGTCCGGCGTCGTGCATCCCGGTCACCGCGGACGCGGCCTCGGCGGCGCGCTTCTCGACTGGCAGCAGGCCCGTGCCCTCGAGCATCTCGCGCTCGTCGAAGAGCCCGTCGAGGGCCGGATGAACGCCTACACGTCGTCCGAGCAGGCGGCGCTGCATCGCCTGCTCGAGCGGCGCGGCTTCGGAGTCGTGCGGGCCTTCGACGAGCTGTCCCGGGACACCGCCGAGGACATCCCAGAGATCGCGATCCCCGAGGGTCTGGAGCTCGTCCCGTACTCGCAGCAGTGGTCCGCGGCGACGATGGCGGCCAAGAACGAGACGTTCGCCGACCACTGGGGCTCGCTGCCCGAGACGGTCGAGCACTGGGAGCAGCGCAACACGACGGCGGCGAACGGGGCCGGCGGTCTGCGCACGGATGCGTCGCTGCTGCTCGTCGGACGGGACGAGTCCGGCGCGGACGAGGTGGTCGCCTTCGTGCTCACCACGGTCAACGAGGAGGACTGGGAGCGGCTCGGCCACCCGTTCGGCTACATCACCCTCGTCGGCGTCCGCCGCAGTCAGCGCGGGAGGGGAGCGGCCCAGGCGCTGCTCGCCGCCGTGCTCCTGCGGTATCGCGAACTGGGCTGGCAGCGGGCGACGCTGCACGTCGACACCACCAGCCCGACGGGCGCGGATCGCCTCTATCGGCGGATCGGCTTCGTCCCCGCCGCCCGCGAGCTGGTCTACGGGCGCACGTTCTAGCCCGGCAGCCGGCGGCGCCTCGATGCGGGAAGAGCGGAACGTCAGTCGCGGTAGAAGTTGTCGGCCAGCTTCTGCCAGCCGCCCGAGCCGTTCAGAAGCTCGACATCGGAGTCGCGGTCGCCGACCAGGGCGTACTGCGTCCTCCCCCCGATGGTCATGACGGTGGGCAGCTGCGCCCCGCAGCCCTCGATGCCGCTGGGCTGGCGCTCACTGAACATCACGAGGCACGGGAGTCCATCCTCGGAGAGGACGGCGTAGGCGGACAGATCGTCGTCGGACCAGAGGAAGCGGACGGAGGTCGCGTCGACACTCAGGTGGTCTCCGGCCGCTTCAGGCAGAGCATCCTCGGCGGTCTGCTCCTCATCGAAGCGGGCCAGCGGCGAGGACGGGGTCGACGAACAGCCCGCGAGGATCACGGCGAGGACCGCGACGACGGCGGCGCTTCGAGAGAGGCTCTTCGTCTTCATCGGGCCAAGTGTCTCGCTGATCAGGCATGAAGGCCAGCGCGATGCGTTCGACGGCATGCTCGACTTCTGGAGTGGACGCGGGATCCGGCAGGGCGATTCGGATCTCGCCCCAGCGAGGGCATCGGTCGGCTGCGCTCGCTAGGGTGGCGACATGGCGAGCGAAGCCACCACCCTGAGCGTCCCCGGCCCCGACGGCGTCCGTGAGATGCGGCTGTCCAGCCCGTCCCGAGTGATGTATCCCGCCGACGGCATCACCAAGCTCGAGCTCGCGGAGTACGTCATCGCTGTGGGCGACGCGCTCGTCCGCGCCATCGGCGACCGGCCGATCGCGCTGCAGAGGTTCGGCGAGGGGATCGACGGCGCCCAGTTCTTCTCCAAGAACCCTCCCAAGGGCAAGCCCGAGTTCATCCGCGAGGTGATGGTGACCTACCCGAGCGCGCGGGCGCACCCGCAGCTCGTCATCGACGAGCCGGCCGCCGCCATCTGGATGGTCCAGATGAACACGGTCGTCTTCCACCCGTGGCCGTCCCGGGCCTCGGACATCGACCACCCCGACCAGCTGCGCATCGACCTCGATCCGCAGCCCGGCACCGATTTCGCCGACGCAGTGCCCGCCGCGCACGAGCTCAGGAAGGTGCTCGCCGAGGCCGGGCTCGATGCGTTCATCAAGACCTCGGGCAACCGCGGCCTGCACGTGTTCGCCCCGATCCGGCCCGAGCACGACTTCATCGACGTGCGGCATGCCGTCATCGCCGCCGCGCGCGAGCTGGGGCGGAGGATGCCCGAGAAGGTCACGACCGAGTGGTGGAAGGAGCTGCGGGGCGAGCGCATCTTCGTCGACTTCAACCAGGCCGCGCGCGATCGGACCATCGCCGGCGCGTACAGTCCGAGGGCGATCGACGGAGCTCCCGTCTCCTGCCCGCTGGACTGGGACGAGCTGGACGACATCGATCCGCGCTCGCTGACCATCCGCACGGTTCCCGATCGCGTGCGCGACCACGGCGACCCGTGGGCGGGCATGCACGCAGCGCCGGGCTCGATCGGCACCCTGCTCGAGTGGTGGGAGCGCGACGTCGCGAACGGCGAGGGCGAGATGCCCTATCCGCCGGAGTACCCCAAGATGCCCGGCGAACCGCCACGCGTGCAGCCCAGCCGCGCCCGTCAGCCCGACGCGGACTGAGCAGTCCCTTCCCGTGGCGGAGCCGGGCGCTCTGCGCTCATGTCGTAACCTGCCCGAATAGGACCTCGACGGGCTTCGACACGGCCCCGCCTTCGGCGTCGCCGGCTCAGCCACTGGGCAGGGACGATCTCGCGTTTCAGGCCAGCACGTCGCTGAGGTCGTAGGCCGCGGGCACCTCGAGCTGCTCGAAGGTGCACGACCGGGGCTCGCGATCCGGGCGCCAGCGCAGGAACTGGGCGGTATGCCGGAAGCGGCTGCCCTCCATCTGGTCGTAGCGCACCTCCATCACCCGCTCGGGCCGGAGCTTCACGAACGACGTGTCCTTCGAGGAGGAGAAGCGATTGCGGTCTCCCTCGCCCATCACCGGATCGCCGTTCTCGTCGCGTTCGACCAGCGGAGCCAGCTCGTCGATCAGCTCGAGTCGCCGTGCGTCGGAGAAGGCGGACGAGCCGCCGACGCCGCGCAGCTCGCCATCCGCGTCGTAGAGGCCGAGCAGCAGGGAGCCCACCCCCGTACCGCTCTTGTGGATCCGGTAGGCGATGACGACCGCATCCGCCGTCCGCTCGTGCTTGATCTTGAGCATGGAGCGCTTGCCTGGCAGGTAGGGCTCGTCGACCAGCTTCGCGACCACGCCGTCGAGGCCCGCGCCCTCGAACTCGACGAGCCAGCTGCGGGCGAGATCGGGATCGGTGGTCACCTGGGAGAGATGCAGCGGCGCCTCGACAGCCGCCAGCAGCTTCTCGAGCTCGGCGCGGCGGACCGAGAAGGGCTCCCCGAGCAGCGATCGCTCGCCCTCGGCCAGCAGGTCGAAGCCGATGAACGCGGCGGGCGTCTCCTCGGCGAGCTTGGTGACCCGGCTGGCGGCGGGGTGGATGCGCTGCGAGAGCGCCTCCCAGTCGAGCCGCTCCGCTCCCGGCTCGCCTCGGCGGACGACGATCTCGCCGTCGATGACGGCGGGGCTGGAGAACTGCGCGCGGAACGCCTCGACGAGCTCGGGGAAGTAGCGGGTGAGCAGCTTGGACCCGCGACTGCCGATCTCGACCGTCAGGCCGCCATCCGGATCTCGATCGATCCAGACGATGGCTCGGAAGCCATCCCACTTGGGCTCGAAGCTGAGAGCCGCGCCCTTCGGCCCGGTGTCGGGCACTGCGGGCACCGCCTTGGCGAGCATCGGGTCGACCGGCACGGCGATGGGCAGCGTCATGGTCCGATCCTGGCCGATTCCGGCTGAGTTGCCCAGTTCTGCCGCCTACGAGCGCGTTCAGCCGGCAGAACTGGTTCCCTTGGCGCAAGCGTGCGCCATGGGGCCCACTGACGCGAATCGGCATACTTGTCAGCGTGAGTGACGGGGAAGTGGACGGGGTTCCCGACCTGAGGGCAGATCGCGGCCCGCTGACCCGCATCCGGCTCGGCGTCGCCTATGACGGGACAGGGTTCCGCGGCTGGACCCGTCAGCCCGGTCTGCGGACGGTGCAGGGGGAGCTCGAAGCCGCGCTGGCCACGCTCTTCCGTCGTCAGTCGCCCGCGCCCGTCCTGACGGTCGCGGGGCGCACGGATGCAGGTGTGCACGCCGTCGGCCAGGTGGCCCACCTCGACCTCGACGAGGCACAGTTCTCCGCTCTGACCCAGGTCCGCGCTCCTCGTCCCGGCGCGGATGTCGGCGAGCTGCTGCGACGTCGGATCAACGGCATCCTCGGTGCCTCGTCGGATGTCGTCGTCAGCTCGGCGGGGCCGGCTCCTGACGGCTTCGACGCGCGCTTCGGTGCGGTCTGGCGCCGCTATCGGTATCGGATCGCGGACAGTGTGGAGGCGCGGGATCCGCTGCAGCGGCACCGGACGATCTGGCATCCGACGGCGCTCGACGAGGCCGCTCTGTCGGAGGCATCGGCGGCGGTCGTCGGGCTCAACGACTTCGCCGCCTTCTGCAAGCCGCGCGAGGGCGCGACCACTATCCGCACCCTGCAGGACTTCGCCTGGCACCGCGATGCCGACGGCGTGCTCATCGCATCGCTGCAGGCGGACGCGTTCTGCCACTCGATGGTGCGCTCGCTGGTCGGCGCCGCCGTCGCGGTGGGGGAGGGCAGGTTGAGCCTCGACGCGCTGACCGGGCTGCTCAAGGCCGATGCGCGGAGCAGCTCGTTCATCGTCATGCCGGCGAAGGGCCTCACGCTCATGGAGGTCGGCTATCCCGACGACGCCGAGCTCGCCGCGCGAGCCGGACAGACTCGGCAGCGACGCCTGTCCACCGAGCTGCTGTAGCCGAACGGGACACCGAGGGAGCAGGACCGCGAACGCCATCCGACGACGAGTTGTCGACACCCCTCCCATCACGTAGACTCTCCCGTTGGCGCGCGCTGATGTGCGCCGAGCCGAGCCCTCCACCGCGGCGTTCCCCGTTCTCCCCAGGCGATGCCTGGTCCAGACAGTGTCTGGTCCAGACCGTGTCTGGTCCAGACCGTGTCTGGACAGAGGAAGCGGGCTGAACTCCCACCGGAGCGGGATACACGAACCCCTCGACAGGAAGTCATACCGTGACGCGCACCTACACGCCCAAGGCGTCGGAGATCCAGCACGAATGGATCGTCATCGACGCCACCGACATCGTCCTCGGACGTCTGGCCAGCCATGCCGCAGCCATCCTCCGCGGCAAGCACAAGCCGACCTTCGTCAACCACATGGACACCGGCGACTTCGTCATCATCATCAACGCGGAGAAGGTCGCACTGACCGGCTCCAAGCTGACCCAGAAGCTGTCCTACCGCCACTCGGGCTACCCCGGAGGCCTGACGGCGACCAACTACGTCGACATGCTCGAGAAGCACCCGACGCGCGCGGTCGAGAAGGCCATCCGCGGCATGCTGCCGAAGAACTCGCTGGGTGCCGCCCAGCTCAAGAAGCTCAAGGTCTACGCCGGCCCCGAGCACCCTCACGCCGCCCAGCAGCCGACGGTGTACACCCTCAACCAGGTCGCCCAGTAGCGCCGGCCGCGCTCACCGACCTAGACACCGACGCGTAGAAACAGGATTCCCCACATGGCGAAGATCTCAGACTCCATCGACAACGCCCCCAGCAGCTTCTCCACCGAGACGCCTGCGGCCGTTGCCACCGCCCCCAGCACGCCTCGCGCCGTGCTCAACGTCCCCGGCGCAGCCGTCGGACGCCGCAAGCAGGCCATCGCCCGCGTGCGCCTCATCCCCGGCAACGGCGAGATCAAGGTGAACGGCCGCGAGTTCGCGGACTACTTCCCCAACAAGCTGCACCAGCAGCTGATCAACGACCCGTTCAAGGTGCTCGACCTCCTCGGCAGCTACGACGTCATCGCGAAGATCTCCGGCGGCGGCCCGTCCGGCCAGGCCGGCGCCCTCCGCCTCGGCATCTCCCGTGCGCTCAACCTGATCGACGAGGAGAATAACCGCCCCGAGCTGAAGAAGGCCGGCTTCCTGAGCCGCGACGCTCGCGTCAAGGAGCGCAAGAAGGCCGGACTCAAGAAGGCCCGCAAGGCTCCTCAGTTCTCCAAGCGCTGATCCAAGCGGCACCCCGTCATGCCACGTCTCTTCGGCACTGACGGCGTTCGCGGGCTCGCGAACCGGGACATCACGGTCGAACTGGCCCTGTCCCTTGCCCAGGCCACCGCGGTGGTCCTGGGCAGGGGGCGGAGCGCCGAGGCCCGTCGTGCCCTCGGACGACGGCCCACCGCCGTCGTCGCCCGCGACCCCCGGGTCTCGGGACAGTTCCTCACCGCAGCCGTCTCGGCCGGACTCGCCAGCTCCGGCGTCGACGTGCTCGACGCGGGAGTCATCCCCACGCCTGCGGCGGCCTTCCTCGTTCAAGACATCGACGCCGACTTCGGCGTGATGATCTCGGCCTCGCACAATCCCGCGCAGGACAACGGGATCAAGATCTTCGCCCGCGGCGGCACCAAGCTTCCGGACGAGGTTGAGGACCGCATCGAGGCCGCGTTGACCGAAGAGCGGCTCGCGCCGATCGGCGGAGATGTCGGTCGGATCCGTCGCTTCGCCGACGCCGAGGACCGGTACGTCCTGCATCTGCTCGGCTCGCTGCCCAACCGGCTCGACGGCCTGCACGTCGTCATCGACTGCGCCAACGGCAGCGCCGCGGGCATCTCACCCGAAGTGTTCTCGGACGCGGGTGCGCAGGTCACAGTGATCGGCAACGACCCCGACGGCATGAACATCAATGACGGGGTCGGCTCCACCCACCTCTCGGTGCTCGCGGCCGCCGTCCTCGAACACGGTGCCGACATCGGCATCGCGCACGACGGTGATGCCGATCGCTGCCTCGCCGTCGACGCCGCAGGAAACTTCATCGACGGGGACCAGATCATGGCTGTGCTGGCTCTCAGCATGGCTGCACGCGGCGCGCTGCAGAACTACACGTTGGTCACGACAGTGATGAGCAACCTCGGCCTCTCCATCGCGATGCGCGAGCACGGCATCCAGATGGTGCAGACCCGCGTCGGCGATCGCTACGTGCTCGAAGAGCTCAGCGCACGGTCGCTGTCGCTCGGCGGGGAGCAGTCGGGTCACGTCATCATGACCGACTTCGCGACGACCGGTGACGGCCTGCTCACCGGCCTGCATCTCGTCGCCGAGATGGCCCGCACCGGAAAGACGATCGCCGAGCTGGCCGCAGTGATGACGGTCTATCCGCAGATCCTGGTCAACGTCCGCGGAGTGGACCACCACGGCCTCGACGCGGATGACGTGATCGCCGGTGCGGTCGTCGCCGCCGAAGCCGAACTCGGCAGCACCGGCCGTGTGCTTCTGCGCCCTTCCGGAACCGAGCCGATGGTGCGCGTGATGGTCGAGGCGGCCGATCAGAGGACCGCCGACCGCATCGCGCACTCGCTCGCCGACGTGGTCCGCGAGCGCCTCGCCACCTCCTAGAACGAAGGACTGGGCTTCGACACGGTCGCCTTCGGCGCCCGGCTCAGCCACCGGATGCTCTGACCGCTGCCGGTCAGAGCTTGCGGATGAGCACCGACTTCACCGAATGGTCGTGGTCCTTCCTCAGCACGAGGGTGGCGCGGGACCGGGTCGGGAGGATGTTCTCCACCAGGTTCGGCTCGTTGATCGCCTTCCAGATCCCGGCTGCACGAGCGCGCGCTCCGTCTTCCGACAGGGAGGCGTAGCGGTGGAAGTACGACTTCGGGTCGGCGAACGCCCCCCGCTGCAGGCGGAGGAACCGCTCCTCGTACCAGTGCGCGATGTCGGAGGTCCGGGCGTCCACGTAGATGCCGACGTCGAAGAGATCGCTGACCGCAAGGCGTCCGCGTGCTGGTGGCTGCAGCACGTTGAGCCCCTCGACGATCAGCACGTCGGGCTGCCGGACGACGATCTGCGCGTCTCGCACGATGTCGTAGCTGAGGTGCGAGTAGAAGGGAGCGCGCACCTCGTCCACCCCGCTCTTCACGTGCATGAGGAATCGCAGCAGCGCGCGACGATCGTAGGACTCAGGGAATCCCTTGCGCTCCATCAGCCCGCGGCGCTCGAGCTCGGAGTTCGGCATGAGGAAGCCGTCGGTGGTCACCAGCTCGACCCGGGGAGTGCCGGCCCAGCGGGACAGCAGTTCGCGCAGGAGCCGGGCGACGGTGGACTTGCCGACCGCCACGGAGCCGGCGATGCCGATGACGAACGGCACTCGAGGGGTGCTCTGCTGCAGGAACGCGCTCGTGCTCTCCTGCAGCGCGCGCGTTCCCGTCGCATACAGGTTGAGCAGGCGGCTCAACGGGACGTAGACGTCAGCGACCTCGTCCGCATCCAGAGGTTCGCCGAGACCGCGCAGGCGGATGATGTCGGCGTCGGTCAAGGGCAGGGACGCTGTCGGCGCCAGCTCGGACCACCGTGCGCGATCGATCTCGACGAAGGGCGTCGCCTGGGCGGGCGTGTTTGCAGGCTCGCTCATCGTCTCCACAGCGTAGTGCGGGCAAGAGATCGCATCGGTCGGCGTCGACCTCGTCGGCCGACGAGGCAACTGGATGCTCGGGCGGAGCGCGCGCGTACGTCGGCGGCGATCTAACCCGACCTAGACTGGCCCCCATGTGCGGAATCGTGGGGTACGTGGGTCATCAGCCGAGTCTGGGAGTGCTGGTCGGGGGTCTCCGCCGTCTCGAATATCGGGGCTACGACTCTGCCGGTGTAGCAGTCATAGATGGCGCGGGAACCCTCAACACCCACAAGCGTGCGGGCAAGCTCGGTGTGCTCACAGCGGACCTTGCGTCGACCCCGCTGAGCGATGGCACCACGGGAATCGGCCACACGCGCTGGGCGACCCACGGCGGGCCGACCGACCGGAACGCCCACCCGCACCTCGGCGACGACGGCAGGCTCGCGCTCATCCACAACGGGATCATCGAGAACTTCGCCGAGCTGAAGGCGGAGCTGCAGGCCGAGGGATTCGAGTTCACGAGCGAGACCGACACCGAGGTCGCTGCAGTGCTGCTCGGCCAGGTCTATCGGGACACAGTCGACGAGTCCGGTGCCGACGGGAAGGGCGACCTCGAGGAGGCCTTCCGCCGCGTCGTCTCCCGGCTGCATGGCGCGTTCACACTGCTCGCGATCCACCGCGATCAGCCCGGCCTGGTCGTGGGTGCCCGTCGCAACTCGCCTCTCGTCATCGGTCTGGGAGAAGGCGAGAACTTCCTCGGCTCCGACGTCGCAGCGTTCGTCGAGCACACCCGCAGGGCAGTCGCCATCGGCCAGGACCAGATCGTCGCGATACGCGCCGATTCCGTCGAAGTCACCGACTTCTTCGGGGTTCCCGTCGAATCACAGGAATTCGAGATCGCCTGGGATGCCTCGGCTTCTGAGAAGGGCGGCTGGTCCAGCTTCATGGCGAAGGAGATCAGCGAGGAGCCCGACGCGGTCGCCAACACCATCCTCGGACGGGTCGTCGACGGCTCGGTCGTCCTCCCCGAGCTGGAGCCGCTCGACGACATCATCGGCAGGGTCGACCGGATCATCATCCTCGCCTGCGGCACCGCCTCCTACGCCGGCATCCTCGGCAAGTACGCCATCGAGAAGTGGTCGCGCATCGCCGTCGACGTCGAGCTCTCGCACGAGTTCAGGTACCGGGAGCCCGTGCTGACGCCCAACACCCTCGTGGTATCGGTCTCCCAGTCCGGAGAGACCATGGACACGTGGATGGCCGTCCAATACGCCCGTGACCGCGGTGCTGCCACGCTGTCGATCTGCAACACCCAGGGCGCGACGATCGCGCGGGGCTCAGACGCGGCGCTCTACACACATGCCGGACCCGAGGTGGCGGTGGCGAGCACGAAGGCGTTCGTGGCGCAGGTGACGGCGCTCTATCTCTTCGCTCTGTATCTCGCCGAGAAGCGCGAGGCGCTGGGGCCGTCGGAAGTCGCCGCCAACGTCGAGCAGCTGCAGGCGATACCGGACAAGCTGCGCACGGTGCTGGGAGCGGGTCCGCTGGTGAGGGAGCTCGCGCACAACATGTCCGACACTCGATCGGTGCTGTTCCTCGGCCGCCACGTCGGCTTCCCCATCGCTCTCGAGGGTGCGCTCAAGCTGAAGGAGCTCGCCTACATCCACGCCGAAGGGTTCGCGGCCGGTGAGCTGAAGCATGGGCCCATCGCATTGATCGAGCCGGGGCAGCGTGTCTTCGTGGTCGTGCCGAGCCCACGCGACGACGACTCCCTGCACCCGAAGGTGGTCTCCAACATCCAGGAGATCCGCGCCCGGGGTGCCCATGTGATCGCCCTCGCAGAGGAGGGAGATGTCGCGGTGCTTCCCTATGCGGACGATGTCCTGCGGATCCCTCTTGCCGGTCCGATGTTCGAGCCGCTGCTCGCTGTGGCGCCGTTGCAGATGTTCGCGATGGAGCTCGCGGCTGCGAAGGGGCTCGATGTCGATCAGCCGCGCAATCTCGCCAAGTCGGTCACCGTCGAATAGCGGCCGAGTGGTGGAGGTGGTGCGTCGATGATCGTCGGCGTCGGAGTCGACATCGTGGGCATCGAGCGGTTCGGCCGCTCGCTGGAGCGCACTCCCGCCCTCCGTGATCGTCTGTTCGCTTCCAGCGAACTGTCGCGTTCCGACGGCACGCCCCGCACGGCGGCATCCTTGGCGGCCCGCTTCGCCGCGAAGGAGGCACTGATGAAGGCGGTGGGAGACACCATCGACTTCCGCTGGCACGACATGGTGGTGCACGCGGATGACGAGGGCAATCCGGACTTCCTGCTGACGGGAGTGGTGGCCGCAACGGCCGAACGCCGCGGGATCACCAGCGTGCACCTCTCGCTCTCCCACGATGCGGGCTCCGCGATCGCGTTCGTCGTCGCCGAGGGGGACCCTCGATGACCCACCTCGGGCCGGAGCGTCGAGCGGACATCGATCTCGCTGCCATCCGCGCCAATGTCGAACGGCTCCGAGCCCAGGTCGCCCCCGCGGTGGCGATGGCGGTGGTCAAGGCGAACGGCTACGGGCACGGGGCCGCTCTCGTCGCCCGTGCCGCGCTCGAGGGCGGTGCCGCCTGGCTGGGCGTGGCCGACATCGGCGAAGCGCTCGCCCTGCGCGCTGCGGGGATCACCGCACCGATCCTCGCGTGGCTGCACGACCCGACCACCGACTTCGCTCCGGCGATCGACGCGGGCATCGACATCGGCGTCTCCACCATCGACCAGCTCGAGGCGATCGCGTCCCTCGACACGGATGCTCCGCCGCTCGTCCAGCTCAAGGTCGAGACCGGACTGAGCCGCAACGGCCTCCCGCCCGCGCACTGGGACGAGGCGTTCGAGCGGGCGGCGCTGCTCGAGAAGGCGGGCCTGCTTCGCGTCCGCGGCATCTTCTCGCACCTGGCCAACACCTCCGCCGAGAGCGACGAGGAGGCGATCGCCGCCTTCTCCACCGCGCTCGCCCTGGCCGAGGATGCCGGCCTCAGCCCGGATCTCCGCCATCTCGCCAGCACCGCTGCCGCCATCCAGCGACCGCACGCCCGCTTCGACCTCGTCCGCCTCGGGATCGGAATCTACGGGCTGTCTCCCTTCGGCGAGATGGATTCGGCCGACCTCGGCCTGCGTCCGGCGATGACCCTCCGCGGTCGCATCGCGGCCGTGCGTCGGGTCGACGAGGGCGCCGGCGTCTCCTACGACCACATCTGGCGTGCGTCGGCCCCGACCACGCTCGCGCTCATCCCTCTCGGCTACGCCGAGGGCATCCCGCGTGCGGCATCCGACGTCGCCGAGGTGTGGATCGACGGGGTCCGCCACCCGGTGCGGGGGCGGATCGCGATGGATCAGCTCGTGGTCGACGTCGGGGACGCACCCGTGCAGGTCGGGGACATCGCGGTGCTGTTCGGGGATCCCGCTCGTGGGCACCCGAGTGCGGACGACTGGGCTCGCTGGGCCGGCACCATCAACTACGAGATCGTGACCCGCATCGGCCCTCGGGTCGAGCGCTTCGCCGAATGAGCGCCGCGTCGACGGATGCCGGGGAGTCGCGAGCGGGCATTCGCACGATCGCCACCCCCGAGGACATGCACGCCCTCGGCCGTGAGCTCGCCGCACGGCTGCGCGCAGGGGACCTGCTCGTCCTCTCCGGTCCGCTCGGCGCGGGCAAGACCCAGCTGGTCCGAGGGATCGGGGAGGGGCTGAACGTCCGCGGACCCATCACCAGCCCGACCTTCGTGCTCGCGCGGACCCATCCCTCGCTCGTCGGCGGCCCCGCTCTGGTCCATGCGGACGCCTACCGGCTGGGCTCCGCGGCCGAGCTGGATGACCTCGATCTCGACTTCGCGAACGCGGTCGTCGCGGTCGAGTGGGGCGCTGGACTGCTCGACGGGGTCGCCGAGTCGTATCTCACCATCGAGATCGCCCGGCGAGAGGGCGATGCGCCGCTGGGTGGTGACGAGGAACTGGACGACGGTCCCGAGCCCCGCACGGTCACCATCGCCGGCCACGGCCCCCGCTGGGCGGACGGTGCGGCATCGCGGGACTGAGTGGTTTCCGGTGGCTGAGTCGCGCCGGAGGCGCGCGTCGAAGCCCGGTCTGGGCTTCGACATCATCGCGGCGCGATCGGCTCGATCACCGGACGGGCAGCATCGAAGCGCTCCGCCGTCCCCGGCTCGTAGGCTTGCAGGATGCTCCTCGCGATCGACAGCTCCGCCGGCACGAGCGCTGCCGTCGTCGACTTCGCGACCGGCATCCTGGCCGAGGCGTCGAGTGACGATCCGCTCCGGCACGCCGAGGTGGTGGGGGAGCTGATCGCCGAGGTCCTCGCGCAGTCGGCGGTCCGAGTCGAGGCGCTCTCCGCGGTGGCACTCGGCACCGGCCCTGGACCCTTCACGGGTCTGCGGGTCGGCATGGCCGCCGGCCGCGCCTTCGCACTGGGCGCAGGCATCCCCGTCGCGCCGGTGATCAGCCATGACGCGGTCGCCGCCGGCCACTACTCATCCGGGGCCGCCGGCAGTCTGCTCGTCGTCACCGACGCGCGTCGCCGCGAGGTGTTCTGGTCGCTCTACTCGGGAGCGGATCCCGAGAGCATCCCTCACCGCATCGAGGGCCCCGCGCTCGCCAAGGCGGATGCGACCCTTCCCGATGCCGACCGCCGCATCGATGCACGCTCGATCCCGGCGGGCTGGCTCGGCATGGTGGCCGAGCGCTCCTGGGCGGCCGGACGAGCCTTCCCGTCCGGCGACGCCGTCTACCTCCGCTCGCCGGACGTCACCCTCTCGGCGCCCAAGAGGGTGACCGGATGAGCTGGCGACTGCGCCCGGCGGACCCGGACGACCTCGCGGCCATCATGCGGCTCGAGGTGGAGGTGTTCCCCTCCGACGCATGGTCGCGCCCGATGATGGAGGCCGAGCTGCGCAGCGAGCACACCGTCTACGTCGTCGCCGTGACCGGCGGCGCGCTCGAGAAGCCCGGCCCCGACGGGCAGCGGGAGGGCCAGCAGATCGTCGGCTACGCCGGGCTGCTGGCCCCGGCCGGCGCGACGGACGCCGAGATCCAGACCCTCGCCGTGGTCGATTCCGCTCGTCGGACCGGGCTCGGCCGCGCGCTCATGACGACCCTGCTCGATGCCGCGACCGAACGCGGAGCGACGACAGTCTTCCTCGAGGTGCGCGAGGACAATCCGCCTGCCCAGAACCTGTACCGCTCCCTCGGCTTCGAGGAGCTCGGCCTGCGTCCGCACTACTACCAGCCCGACGACGTGGCGGCCGTGATCATGCGCCGGATCGCGCCTCGTCCCGGCGCACAGCCGATCGGGGGCTCCCGATGAGCGCCGTGGCGGCCGGGTCCGCGGGAGGACAGCTCGTGCTCGGCATCGAGACCTCGTGCGACGAGACGGGGATCGGCATCGTCCGTGGCGGAACCGTGCTCGCGAACGTCATCTCGTCGTCGATGGAACAGCACGCCCGCTTCGGCGGCGTGGTGCCCGAGGTGGCGGCGCGTGCCCACCTCGAAGCCATCGAGCCCGCCCTGCGCGAGGCCCTCGCTGTCGCGGATGTGCGGCTCTCCGACCTGGATGCCATCGCGGTCACCGCCGGACCGGGGCTCGCCGGCGCGCTCATGGTCGGCGTCGGGGCGGCCAAGGGTCTCGCCCTCGCCACGGGGAAGCCGCTCTACGGCGTCAATCACCTCGTCGGCCACGTGGGCGCCGACTACCTCGTCGACACGAATGCCCCGGACCGGGCCGCGGCGGACGACGGCGAGCCGACGATCGCCCTGCTCGTCTCGGGCGGCCACACCTCGCTGCTGCTGGTGCGCGACCTCATCTCCGATGTCGAGCTGCTCGGCGAGACGATCGACGATGCCGCAGGAGAGGCCTTCGACAAGGTCGCCCGGCTGCTCGGACTGGGCTACCCCGGCGGACCCGGGATCGATCGGGCGGCCGCGGACGGCAGTCCCACCGCCATCCGCTTCCCGCGCGGGCTCACCCAGCCGAAGGACCTCGCTGCGCATCGCTACGACTTCTCGTTCTCAGGCCTGAAGACGTCGGTGGCCCGATGGGTCGAGCGGCAGACCGACGGCGCCATGGAGGTCGATGTCGCCGACGTGGCGGCGAGCTTCCGCGAGGCGGTGGTCGATGTGCTGCTCGGCAAGGCGATTGCCGCATGCCAGGACTTCGACGTGCCTCGCCTCCTCCTCGGCGGGGGAGTGGTCGCCAACGCGCGACTGCGCGCCGTGGCCGCCGAGCGCACCGAGGCGGCGGGCATCGCGCTGCGCATCCCGCCCTTCTCCCTCTGCACCGACAACGGGGCGATGATCGCGGGAGTCGGTGCCCGTCTCGTCGCTGCGGGCCACCCGCCATCCGCCCTTGGGTTCGGCGCCGATTCGTCGCTGCCCGTCACCACCGCGCAGGTCTGACGCGAGTCAGCCCGGTGCGCCGGCGCCTCCGCAGGGCGACCCCGGGAGCAACAACCCTCAGGGTCAGATTGACACTCATCGACCCGCGCTGACACGATGAATCCATCAAGATCCTCAGAATGACCTGAGATCCTCTACAAGGGAGACCCGACATGACGACGCCCGAGCCGCAGTACTCCGCCCCGCCGCAGTACGCCGGCGCCGCACCATCCAAGACCCTCTCGATCATCTCCTTGATCGCGGGCATCGTCGGAGTCGTCAGCAGCTTCTTCTACATCGGGTTCCTGTTCGGCGTCGCGGCCGTGGTCCTCGGCTTCCTCGGTCGCAAGCGCGAACCGGCCGCCAAGGGCTTCTGGCTCACCGGAATCATCCTGGGATTCGTGGCGATCGCGCTGACCATCGTCGCCATCATCGTCGTCATCGCAGCGCTCTCGCTGGCTGCCTCGTACGGAACCTCCGTCCAGTAGTCCCTCGCTCGTCCATCGAGCGCGGATCGGAGTGTGCGGGCGGAAGCGCCCGCACACTCGGACACACTGGTCGGGGCGTGCCCGTCGCGCGTCGCACCTGACCGCCGACCGACAGGAAGACCATGACCGACCCAACGCCCGGCGACGCTCCCCGGGACGGCGCTGTTCCACCGCCCGTTCCTCCCGTGGTCCCGCCGACGCCTGCCAGTGAGCCGGCGGCCTCGACGGAGCCCCCGGCTCCGCCTGCGCCTCCCGCTCCGCCCGCACCCCCCGCGCCCCCGGCCTTCGCAGCACCCGTGACCCCTCCGGTGGCACCTCCCGCTCCGCCGTCGTACGGTCCTCCGCCCACCCCACCGGCCGAGCCGACGTCGAGCTACGCGCCGCCCGCACCGCCCTATCCGTCGGCCGGCGCGACTCCTCCGCCCTATGCGACGCCTCCGGCGCCCGCGGGCACCGTGGACTACGGCGCTCCCGCCGCGCCCAACTACGGCGCTCCGGTGTATTCGGCCCCATCAGGTGCCAAGGCGCCGGTCCTCAGCATCATCTCGCTCGTCGCAGGTATCGTCGGCGTCGTCTTCAGCTTCGTCGCCTTCATCCCCATCGTCGGCTCGATCCTGCAGCTGTTCATCCCGGCGGGTGCGGTGGTCCTCGGCTTCCTCGGCAAGCGCAAGGAGCCTCAGGCTGCGAAGGGGCTCTGGCTGACCGGCATCATCCTGGGCTTCGTCGGCCTCGCCATCGCGATCATCAGCCTCATCGCGTGGATCGCCTTCTTCAGCGCATTCGGCAGCGGCTACGGCGACTACTACAACGACTTCTCCTAGTTCCTACGTTCCGGCCCCATGTGCACGAAATTCCGTGCACATGGGGCCGTTTCGTGCACATGGGGCCTGTTGCCTCAAAAGTCTCGCTGCGCAGAGGCTCCGCGGATCATGTGCTCGATGCCCGCGGATTCCTACGGAATTTCGTGCACACTCGGCCGGAACGTAGGAAGAGGGGGTCAGACGCGGTGGGCGATGAGGGCCGTGCGCCTGCCCGCGATCCGGGTGAGGATGAGGGTGGCCTCGCCGCTGCCCTTGAGGCCGAGCTTGGCGCGGAAGGCCGCCGGATCGATGTCCACCCCGCGCTTCTTCACCTCGAGCCGGCCGATGCCGCGGCTGCGGAGCTCGCGCGCGATGCGACGCTCGTCGATCGGCAGCTCTGCATCGATCTCGAAGCTCGCCGCCAGCGGCGACGTGCTGATGGACGACCCGGTCAGGTAGGCGATCCGATCGCTGAGGATCCCGGCACCCAGACTGCCCGCGAGATCGCCGATGAGTCGGGCGCGGATCACCGCGCCGGCCGGCTCGTGCAGGTAGCGCTCCAGAGGCCGCAGCTCGGGGTCCTCGCTGTCCGCAGGGGCGGTGAGCTCGGCGACCCGATCACCCGCGATCACCAGGGCCGCGCGTCGGACGAGGGGCCGCGCCAGCGCTCCGGACCACAGGGACAGCTCCACCGTCTCGCCGTCGACGGTCACCCACTGGGCCTCGACGCCCGTGGGGATCTCCTCCCGGTCGAATGCCGGGCCGAGCTTGATGCCGGTCGGACTCTCCTCGGCGATCGCGAACGCCGTGCCGAGGGAGGGACTGTACTGATCCGCGTCGACACGTGTCGTGCTGTCGTGTCCGGGCGCTCGACGGGCCGGGTCGAGGAACACGGCGACGACATCGGATAGGTCGGCCGTCCCCGCATCGCCGACCACGACCTCGGCGCCGGGGAAGGGCGCGAGGTTGTATGCGGCGATCGCCGCCGTGACCTCATCGATCTCGACGCCGCGAACCTGCAGGTCGAGCGCGGCGAGAGCCATGGCGTCGCCGCCGATGCCGCATCCGAGATCGGCGACCCGCATCAGGCCCGCATCGCGGAAGCGGGCCGCATGTCGCGCGGCCACCTGCAGTCGGGTGGCCTGCTCGAGACCCGCCGCCGTGAACAGCATCCGGCTGGCGAAGGGACCGAACTTCGCGACCGCCTTCTCGCGCAGCCGCGCCTGGGTCAGCACCGCGGCGATGAGCGACGGGGGATGACCCTCGCGGCGCAGCCGGCTCGACAGCTGGACCACATCGGCGCCGGATCGGTAGGGCGGAAGGGCATCGAGGAGCCGCAGTCCTTCGACGGTGAGGAGCTCGCGCACCTCGCTCTCCTCCATGGCCCTCACGCTAGCGCTCGTGCCGGTGCAGCCCGTGCCGGACGGAGTCCTCCGGCCAGCGCTCGACGACTGGCACTCGCATTGCAGGAGTGCCAGCGGAGCCTCTAGACTCTCTTTGGCACTCGGCTCCGTCGGGTGCCAGCCGAGCGGGCAGTGCGTCTGCGGACTCTCGTCCGCGGCGGATGCCCCTTCATCACCGTCTGAGGCACATCACTGTCTGAGGCCAAGGCCCATTCAGCAAGAGAAAGAAGGTCACCTATGTCGACCGCAACCAAGGTCTCCATCAAGCCGCTCGAAGACCGCATCGTCATCCAGCAGATCGAGGCCGAGCAGACCACCGCGTCGGGCCTCGTGATCCCCGACACCGCCAAGGAGAAGCCGCAGGAGGGCGAGGTCATCGCCGTCGGACCCGGCCGCATCGACGACAACGGCAACCGCGTCCCGCTCGACGTCGCCGTCGGCGACCGCGTCATCTACTCCAAGTACGGCGGAACCGAGGTCAAGTTCGGTGGCGAGGAGTTCCTCGTCCTCTCCGCGCGCGACGTGCTCGCCGTCGTGGTGCGCTGACCCTCCCGTCAGCCGACACCCGCAGCACCCGCAGCACAGCATCTCCAGAAGGCCCGTCGGCCGCTCAGCTCGAGCGGACGGCGGGCCTTCTGCCATCCCCCGACCGCTTCGTGCCATGAGCCGCCGAACCCTCGCTCGACGACGAGCGGGGCTCGAGCGGCGGATACGCTGGGGACAGTGAGCGCACGATGACCGACGGCCAGCAGACGGTCGACGCATCAGGTCGGACCGCAGAGCAGAGCAGCCGACGCAGCGGGCTGATCGCCGGCGTCGCCGCCTACACGATCTGGGGCGTGCTACCGCTCTACTTCCTCGCCATGCGGCCCGCCGGCCCGTTCGAGATCGTCGCACTGCGCATCGTCTTCGCGCTCGTCTTCTGCGCGCTGCTGCTCACGGTCACGCGCGCCTGGCCCAGGTTCCTCGGACTCGCCCGTCAGCCGAAGGTGCTGTTCACGATGGGCCTCGCAGGGGCCCTCATCTTCGTGAACTGGCAGACCTACGTGATCGGGACGCTCGGCGGGCACGTCGTCGAGACCTCGCTCGGCTACTTCATCAACCCGATCGTCACCGTGTTCCTCGGCGTCTTCTTCCTGGGCGAGCGCCTCCGTCCCGCGCAGTGGACGGCGGTCGGCCTGAGCTTCGTCGCGGTGGTGGTGCTGACCGTCGGGTACGGCGCGGTGCCCTGGATCTCGCTCATCCTCGCCTTCTCCTTCGGCTTCTACGGCTACATCAAGAAGAGGGTGGGCGGGCAGGTCGACGCCGTCAGCGGCCTGACCCTCGAGACGGCCTGGCTCGTGCCGATCGCCGTCGTCGAGCTCATCGTGGTGAATTCGATGAGCGGGCTCGTCTTCGGCACCGCAGGAGTCGGCAACACCGTGATCCTGCTCTCGGCCGGCGTGGTGACGGCCATCCCGCTACTGCTGTTCGCGACTGCCGCCTCCCGCCTTCCGCTCTCGATCGTCGGCTTCCTGCAGTACTTCGCGCCGATCCTGCAGTTCATCATCGGGATCACGGTCGCCGGCGAGGAGATGCCGCCGGAGCGCTGGATCGGCTTCGGCATCGTCTGGCTCGCGCTCATTGTGCTCTCGGTCGACGCCATCCGCGTCGGGCGCTCCCGCCGTCTGGTCGTCGAGACGCCCTAGGGCCCATCACCACCCGCAGTACTGTCCGACGTACTCGAAGATCCTGCCCTTCAATGTCGACGATGCGGCGGCGACGATGTCGGCCGTGGTGCCGTCGGCGAAGGTCACCGTGAGCGGTATCCGCGTGCCCACCTTGTCCTCCGCGACGGCATGGGGATCGCATCGCGACGGGACGTAGCGCAGGGCGACCGAGGTCGCAGAACCTGCCGCCGTGACCTCGACGCCCAGCTGCCGGACCGTGTCCGGATCCTGGCGGAGGAGCACGGTGCTGCCTGCGGTGTCGATGACGAAGGATCCGCTGCCCGAGCCGCTGGGCGTGATCACGAGGTCGAGCAGCGCGACCGGATGGCCGTCCTCCTCCTCGACGCGGAGGTTCTCGTCGAGGGCGATCAGCGCGGTCGCGTCCAGCTCGGCCAGCGCGCATTCGACTCCGGTCAGTCGGGCGAGAGCAGCCAACGAGTCGGAGGCGTCCCGCGTGAGGTCGAACTCGCTGTCCTGGACGCGCGCGTGCACGGTGGCCACGCCGTCGAAGGCGCCGTCGACGGCGCGATCGGCTCCGCAGACGGCGTCGGGGAAGGGGACCCGCAGCGCCTTGGCCTGCGCCGCCGGCACGACCGTCTCGCCGACCCAGTGCGGCGCGGTCGCGAAGAAGGCCGAGTCGACCTGCACATCCGTCACGGTGAACGGCTCCGACCCCGTGTTGCTCACGAGCAGGGTCACCATGTCGCCGTCGACGTCGGTGCGCGTCTGGCGGACGTCGACGGTCAGCTGCGGCTCGGACGCCGATCCCGCCGTCGCCGATGCCGACGTCTGGGGCGGCGGGCTGGAGGCCGCACAGCCGGCCAGGCCGCCGAGGAGCGCAGCCGTGAGAGCGGCGACGAGCGCGCGCCCGCTTCGCGTCGAGAGATGCATTCCGGCGCCCCCATTGCTGTGGTGAACACGCATCACGGTACGGCAGATCCCCGCACCGAAGGGTCTGTGCCGCCGGCGAATCCGTCGCCTTCGGGGTGGCGCGACTCGGAGGCGGGGGGAGACGCATAGCGTTCGCTCGATCGTGCCAACCGAGCGGAGGAAACCGTGCGCACCTCATCGCCGCGACGCTCTGGCCGGCAGCCGCTCCTGCGTGCGCTCGGCTCGGGTCTGATCCTGCTCGCCGTCGCCTCGACCGCCGCCTGCTCGGCGCCCGCGGAAGCCGACGCCCCCATGCCCGCACCGAGCGCTTCGCCGTCGCCGCCCCCGCCGACCGGGGACGGTGCGCTCATCCTCGGCACGGTCCTGCCGGTGACAGGAGCGTTCGCCGGGCAGGGGCCGGCGCAGATGGCGGCCGTGGAGCTCGCCGTCCGGGACATCAACGCGGCCGGAGGAGTCGGGGGTGTGCCGGTGGTCGTCTACCAGCGCGACTCGGGTGATGCGGCGTCTTCGCTCGCCGAGACGTCGTTCGACGAGCTCGCCGCTCGCCGCGTCGACGCGATCATCGGTCCGTCGGCCGCCGATCTGGCCGCGCGCCTGCTGCCTCGGGCCGCCGACGCGGGCGTGCCGCTGATCTCACCCACCATCGTCGATTCCGATCTCGCGGCATCGGCGGTCGCCGGGAGCGACGGTGCCACCGACCCGGACGGCTGGCTGTTCGGGATCAGCGCCGCCCCGTCGGCCTCGGGCAGCGGGTCGCAGCCGAGCCCGGAATTCGCGCAGCGACTGATCGGCTCCGATCCCAGCCTGGCCGATCTGCGCTCCGGGCCCGAGACCTACGACGCGGCCATCCTGATCGCGCTCGCCGCGATGGCGGCGGGGGATGACGGCGGGCCCTCGATCGCTCGTGCTCTGGTGGCCGTCTCCAGCGAGGGATTCGGCTGTTCCAGCTTCGGCGAGTGCGCCGCCGCACTCACCGAGGGCCAGGACATCGACTACGTCGGAGCATCCGGGGCGCTCGATCTCGATGGAGACGGCGGTGTTCTCCCGTCTCCGGGACCGGCGGTCGGCGGCTGAACAGGCGGCACTCGTTTAGGTCACGGAGTGTAACGATTCGCTCCTGAGAGCCGTCCTGTAACACGACCGAATTGTTCCCCGCTTAGCTTTACCTCGCGGCCTCGCATCGCCGTGACCACAAACATCTATAACAAGGAGAACAATGAGCGGATTCGAGAAGGCCAAGGCCTCTCGCTCACGGACTCTCAAGAACGTGCTGGGCGGCGTCGCCGTCATCGGCGTGAGTGTGCTGTTCCTCAGCGCATGCTCGCCGACGGCAAGCACCGGTTCTTCAGAGACTGCAGCACCTCCCACCGACGACCTGACGCTGAAGATCGGCACGGCACTGCCGCAGACCGGCAACCTGGCCTACCTGGGCCCGCCCGAAGAGGCAGGTGTGCAGTACGCGATCAGCGAGATCAACGCTGCCACCGCCGACACCGGTCTCACGGTCGACCTCACCCTCGGCGACTCGGGTGACACGGACAACAAGGCGTACGAGACCGAGATCCCGCGTCTGCTCGGCGATGGCGTGTCCGCCATCATCGGTGCGGCCTCGTCCGGCACCTCGCTGAAGTTCATCGACGACGTGGTCGGCGCTGGCGTCATCCAGTTCTCGCCGGCGAACACCTCCGACGCGTTCACCACCTACGACGACAAGGGCCTGTACTTCAGGACCGCGCCGTCCGACGTGCTGCAGGGCGAGGTCCTCGGAAACCTGATCGCGGAAGACGGCAACCAGACCCTCGGTCTGATCGTCCTCAACGACTCGTACGGAACCGGTCTGGCCAAGTACGTCACCGACTCCTTCGAGGCCGCCGGCGGCGAGGTCGTCGCAGCGCCGACGTACAACACCGGTGACACCTCGTTCGACTCCCAGATCCAGGAGGTCCTCGCGGCCGACCCCGACGCGATCGCACTGATCACGTTCGAAGAGGTCAAGACGATCCTCCCGGGCCTCCTCGCGAGCTTCCCGTCCGACAAGCTCTACTTCGTCGACGGAAACCTCAAGAACTTCGGCGACGAGCTGCCTGCCGGCTCGCTCACCGGAGCCAAGGGAACCCTGCCGGGCCTGTCGATCGACTCGCTGACCGACTTCACCGGCGCGCTCGACGACTTCGCGTCGTCCGAGGGTCTGCCCGCCCTGAAGGACTACAGCTACGCGGCGGAGTCGTATGACGCCACCGTGCTGCTCGCCCTGGGTGCCCTGGCCGCCGGCTCGACCGACGGCACCGACATCGCCGGCAAGCTCCAGGAGGTCTCTGGTGGTTCGGGCGATGGCGAGAAGTGCACCACGTACGCCGATTGCGCCGCGATCATCGTCGGAGGCGGCACCGCCGACTACGACGGCATCTCCGGCCCGATCTCGTTCGACGACGTCGGAGACCCCCAGGATGCCAGCATCGGGATCTACGTGTACGGCGAGGACAACAACTACACCGCATATGAGGGCTGATCACTCGCTGATCTGAACTCACCGAAGCGGGGCTCCGACCGAGAGGTCGGGGCCCCGCTTTGCTGTGCCCCGACGGGAATCGGCGGAGCCCGTCGGGGGCTGTCCCGAGCCGGCCGCGCGCCCGGTCACCCGCCGGAGCGCACCCGTTCAGCGGCAGTGTGCGAGCACGAGAAAGAGGTGGCCGACCGGAGACCGGTCGACCACCTCTGAGGTCCGTCTGTCAGGCGTCGACGCCCAGCGTGCCCAGGTACAGGTTGATGACCTTGGGATCGTTCAGCAGGTCGCGGCCCGTGCCCGTGTACGCGTCCCGGCCCTGGTCGAGCACGTATCCGCGGTCGCAGATCTGCAGGCAGCGTCGTGCGTTCTGCTCGACCATGATGGTCGTCACGCCCGCCTTGTTGATCTCGGAGACGCGGATGAACGCCTCGTCCTGACGCGCGGGGGAGAGGCCGGCGGACGGCTCATCCAGCAGCAGCACATGCGGGCGCATCATGAGCGCCCGGCCCATCGCCACCATCTGGCGCTCGCCGCCGGACAGTGAGCCCGCGCGCTGCTTGAGGCGCTTGCCCAGCTCGGCGAAGATCCCGGTCACGAACTCGAGGCGCTCCTTGTACTCCTTGGGGCGCTGGTAGAGCCCCATCTGGAGGTTCTCCTCGATGGACAGGCTGGGGAACACGTTGTTGTTCTGCGGCACCATGCCGACCCCGCGGGCGACCAGCTTGTCCGCCTTGAGGCCGGTGATGTCGTCGCCCATCAGGCGGATCGCGCCTTCCCGGATCTTGACCTGGCCGAAGATCGACTTGAGCAGCGTCGACTTGCCGGCTCCATTCGGGCCGATGATGCCGATGAGCTCGCCCTCGTATGCCTTGAGGGAGCAGCCGTTGAGGATGTTCACGCCGGGCAGGTAGCCCGCCGTGATGTTGTCGATGTGCACGACCAGCCGACTCGGATCGGTCGAGGGGTGCTCCGCGGGTGCGACGGACTCTGCGGCGGCCATCAGTTCTTCCCTTCCGGCGTGTAGCGGCCCGTGAGCTCGCCGAGGTCGATCTCCTGGTGCGCGCCGAGGTAGGCGTCGATCACCGCGGGGTTCTGCATGACCTCGAGGGGCGGGCCCTCGGCGACGACCTGGCCCTCGGCCATGACGATGACCCAGTCGGCGATGTGGCGGACCATGTGCATGTCGTGCTCGACGAACAGCACCGTCATGCCCTCGTCCTTGAGGTCGAGGATCTTGTCCAGCAGCGACTGCGTCAGCGCGGGGTTGACGCCCGCCATGGGCTCGTCGAGCATCACCAGCACGGGATCGCTCATGAGCGCCCGCGCCATTTCGAGCAGCTTCCGCTGTCCTCCTGAGAGGCTGGCGGCGAAGTCGTCCTTCTTGGCGTCGAGCTTGAACTTCACCAGCAGGTCGAGCGCCTTCTGCTCGATCTCCTTGTCCTGCTTGCGCCACAGGGCGGGGAAGAGGCCCTGGAAGAAGTTCTCGCCCGTCTGGCCCTTGGCCCCGAGCTTCATGTTCTCGAGCACGGTGAGCAGTCCGAGGGCCTTCGTCAGCTGGAAGGTGCGGACCTGGCCCATCCGGGCGACCCGGTACGCGGGGACGTTCGAGAGCGACTTGCCGTCGAAGGTCCACGAGCCGGTATCGGGCTTGTCGAATCCGGTGAGCAGGTTGAAGAGCGTGGTCTTGCCCGCGCCGTTGGGGCCGATCAGCGCCGTGATGGCGTTGCGGGGGATCTCGAGGTGCTCGACGTTGACCGCGGTCAGGCCGCCGAACGTGCGGGTGATCCCGTCGGCGACGATGATCGGATCGACCTTGGCCACTCCGGGGGCCGGCTCGCCCTTGTGCAGGCCGACGGACTTCGGACGTGGTGCGTGCGGCATGGGCGAGACCGGGGGGACCGGCTCCGGGATCTCACTTGACAAAGGTCAGCTCCTTCTTGTTGCCGAGGATGCCCTGCGGCCGGAAGATCACGATCAGCATCAGAGCGACGCCCACCAGGATGAATCTCAGCGTGCTCGCCTGGGAGCTGGATACAGGCAGGACGCCGATCGACGCGAGCCCGGGGAGGATGTTGCCGAGGAAGGTCTGCAGCACCCAGAACAGGATGGAGCCCAGCACGGGGCCGAAGACGGTCGCGGCGCCGCCCAGCAGCAGCGCGGTGTAGACGAAGAAGGTCAGCGACGTCACGTAGGAGCCGGGGTTGACCGAGGATGGAAGAGCGTAGACCACGCCGCCGAGGGCGCCGAAGACGCCGCCCAGGACGAGGGCCTGGAGCTTGAACGAGAAGACGTTCTTGCCGAGTGCGCGGACCGCGTCCTCATCCTCGCGGATGCCCTTGAGCACACGGCCCCATGGGCTGCGCATGAGTGCCCAGACCACGAGCAGGGACACCGCGACGAGGAGGACGCCGATCGTGGTCACCCACGCGCCGTTCGCGCTCATCTCCCATGGCCCGAAGCCGTAGGTGCCTTCGGGGAAGGGGTTCGCCGCCCGGAAGCTGTTGTGGTAGCCGCTCAGGCCATCGGCGGAGCCGGTGACCGAGTCGAACGTGGCCGTCAGGAACAGCAGGCGGAGCACCTCGGCGGCGGCGATCGTCACGATGGCGAGGTAGTCGCCGCGCAGGCGCAGCGTCGGGATGCCGAGGATCAGCGAGAAGATCACCGAGCCGACGATGCCGACCAGCACTCCGCCCCACCACGGGAATCCGAAGGTGAGGACCGAGATCGCGTAGCCGTACGCGCCGATGGCCATGTACGCCGCGATGCCCATGTTGAGCAGTCCGGCGTAGCCGAACTGGACCGAGAGGCCGATCGCCGCCAGAGCGTAGGCGATGGTGGCCGGCGCGATGATGAACGCGACCGAGTTGGAGAGGATCTGTGCCAAATCCATTTCAGGGCCTCCTAGCCAATTCTCTCTCGGCGACCGAGGATGCCCTGGGGTCGCAACAGCAGGATGAGGATCAGCACGACGAGCGCACCGACGTACTTCAGGTCGGCCGGGATCCACAGGCTCGAGATCTCGACGAGGATGCCCACCACGAGCGCGCCGACGAGGGCGCCGAATGCCGTGCCGAGTCCGCCCAGGGTGACCGCCGCGAAGACCAGCAGCAGGATCTGCGCTCCCATGTCCCACTTCAGCCCGGGCCGGTAGTAGGCGTACAGCACACCGGCGAGTCCGGCGAGGCCGGCGGCCATGATCCAGACGATCCGGACGACGCGGTCGACGTTGATGCCCGAGGCGGCGGCGAGCGAGGGGTTGTCGGAGATGGCGCGGGTGGCCTTGCCGATGCGGGTGAAGAGGAGCCAGAAGGCGAACGCGGCGATGACCACGATGCTGATGCCCATGCTGACGATGTCGATGACCGTCAGCTTGACGGCGCCGAACAGCGGGATCTCGGGCGAGTTGGAGCCGGGGAGCTGCAGGGTCCCGCCGCCGATGAAGAACTGGAAGACGTAGCGCAACGCGAGGCTCAGGCCGATGCTGACGATCATCAGCTGGACGGTGCCGAGTCCCTTCCGGCGCAGGGGCCGCCAGATGCCCACATCCATACCGAGTCCGAACAGAGCGCTGAGCAGGATCGCGAGGGGGATGGCGATGAAGATCGGAACCGAGAGCGCCGCCCCTAAGAACCAGGCGACGAGGGCGCCGAAGGTGACCATCTCGGCGTGGGCGAAGTTCGAGAGCCCCGTCGTGCCGAAGACCAGAGAGAGGCCCACCGCCGCGAGGCCCAGCATCAGGCCGAAGTTCAGTCCGCTGACGAGGCGCTGCACGACCTGATCGAAGAACGGGGTGACATTGCGCTCGCCCTTGCCGATGAAGAAGTTGGTGGTGACACGACCACCGGGGCCGACCGTGACGGTCTGCACGTTGGAGGTGTCGCCGACTACCGCCACACCGTCGGGAAGGGTGGACTCGTCGAGCGTCACCTTGTACTCGGACTTCTCGGGCACTCCGACGCGCCACTTGCCCTCTGCGTCGGTCTCGACCTCGGCGTCGTAGCCGCCGCCCTCGACCGTCAGCTTGACGCCTTCGAGGGGATCGCCGTTGTACTGGACGTTGCCGCTGACGCGATACGGGTTGTCTTCGATGCCGACCTCGTCGGCATGGGCGGCGGGAGCGGAGCCGAACAGGGCGGCCAGGACCAGCAGACCGCCGAAGATGACGAGAAGGGTCGGGCGTAACCGGGTCGCGGTGAATCCGGTGGCGGACAAGTGACCTCCAGTTGATGCGGGAGAGGTGTCCGCTGCGCAGACATTGCGTGGACGTTGGTTGACTCTATGGCCCCTTTGTTGCGGCTGTGTTTCACCGTCGAACCGTGATCGGATCGTTGTGGACTCGCCGAGGGAGATGCGATCCGATGCCCGGGTCGGGAACAGTGGGGGTCGGGCGCGGTTAAGATGTATCACCGGTATGCAGTGTCGCCGCCGGAGCAATCATCATGTTCATCCCGTGACCGTGCTCCTCAGCCCGCCTGTCGAGCGCAGCGCGACGGCGACTGGGAGGGGCCCATGGAAGGCCACGATCCGTTCGGATTCATCGGACTCACGTACGACGACGTCATGCTCCTGCCCGGGCACACCGACGTCATCCCGAGTGAGGCCGACACCTCATCGCGGCTGACGAAGCGGATCACGGTCGCGGCCCCGCTGCTGTCCTCCGCCATGGACACCGTGACCGAGTCGCGGATGGCGATCGCCATGGCCCGCAACGGCGGTCTCGGCGTGCTGCACCGCAACCTCTCGATCGAGGAGCAGGCGGTCCAGGTCGACGCGGTGAAGCGATCCGAGTCGGGCATGATCACCAACCCGGTGACGACGACCCCCGATGCCACCGTCGCCGAGGTGGACGCGCTCTGCGGGCAGTTCCGCGTCTCGGGCCTGCCCGTGATCGGACCCGACGGCCGACTGGTCGGCATCGTCACCAACCGCGACATGCGCTTCGTCTCGCCCTTCGAGAAGGCGACCACCCTCGTCCGCGACGTGATGACCTCGACGGGGCTGATCACCGCCCCCGTCGGCATCGATTCCGACGGCGCCGTCGCGCTGCTCGCCCAGCACCGCATCGAGAAGCTGCCGATCGTCGACGGCAGCGGCATTCTCCGCGGCCTGATCACCGTCAAGGACTTCGACAAGAGCGACAAGTACCCGAACGCGACGAAGGACTCCGCGGGGCGCCTGCGGGTCGCCGCCGCCATCGGATTCTTCGGCGACGCGTGGGATCGCGCCGTGGCTCTCCGCGAGGCGGGCGTGGACGTCATCGTGGTCGACACCGCCAACGGAGACTCCCGCGGCGTGCTCGACATCATCACCCGCCTGAAGTCCGACTCGGCGTTCGACGCGATCGACATCATCGGCGGCAACGTCGCGACCCGATCCGGTGCGCAGTCGCTCGTCGATGCCGGAGCGGACGCCATCAAGGTGGGCGTAGGGCCCGGATCCATCTGCACCACCCGCGTGGTCGCGGGCGTCGGCGTGCCCCAGGTCACCGCCGTCTACGAGGCGTCGCTCGCCGCGCGCGAGTCCGGGGTGCCGGTCATCGCCGACGGCGGCCTGCAGTACTCGGGCGATATCGCCAAGGCACTCGTCGCCGGAGCGGACACCGTCATGCTCGGCTCGCTGCTCGCGGGCACCGACGAGAGCCCGGGCGACCTGGTCTTCGTCAACGGCAAGCAGTACAAGAAGTACCGCGGCATGGGCTCCCTGGGAGCACTGCAGACACGGGGCAAGAAGACCTCCTACTCGCGCGACAGGTACTTCCAGGCGGATGTGCCGAGCGACGAGCAGCTGATCGCCGAGGGCATCGAGGGACAGGTCCCGTATCGCGGCCCCGTCGCCGCCGTCTCGTACCAGCTCACCGGAGGCCTGCGTCAGTCGATGTTCTACGTCGGTGCCCGCAACATCGAGGAGCTCAAGGCGAAGGGCAGGTTCGTCCGGATCACCGCGGCGGGCCTCAAGGAATCCCACCCGCACGACGTCCAGATGGTCGTAGAGGCCCCGAACTACCGCCGCTGATAGGTCCCCGCGGTAGAAAGTGGCTCCCCGCTACGGATGGTTCCGTAGCGGGGAGCCACTTTCCATAGCGGCGAGAAGACGGCCGGTCACTCGTGCACAGGCACTCATCCGGACGGGTTCTGCACCGATCCCGTATCACCGCCCCACACGCCCGTGAGCGTGGCGAGGATATCGCCGTGAATCTCGACTCGCTGTCCCGACGCGGCATCCTGCTGATCTCCGACCTCCGCCAGGCGGGGATGTCACCGCGCACGGTCCAGAGCCAGGTGTCTTCTGGACGCCTGGTGCACATCCGTCGCGGCGCCTACTGCGATCGGACTCGCTGGGAGGCCGCGGACCTGCGCGAGCAGCATCGTCTGCGAATGCGCGCGGTCGTCGAATCGTCGCCTACCGAGCCGGTGTTCTGTGGCGAGTCAGCCGCTGCGGCATGGCGCCTGCCGACCATGGAGATCGGCGATCGAGTCAGCATCTGCGCGCAACCTGCCGACGGTGGTCGATCGCAGGGTGATGTCCGCCGTCACCCCACCGAGCTGGCCAGCACGCGGATCCAAGAGGTGGATGGATTCCTGGTCACGGGCGTCGCTCGGACCGCCTGCGATCTCGCGCTGGCGAATCCGTTCTCCGACGCCGTCGGCACAGTCGACGCTGCGCTCGCCGAGCGAAATGTCGACCGGGTGACGAAGGACGACCTGCAGGCAGAGCTTCACGCGATCGACCCGCGCTATAGGAAACGCAACTGCTCGGCCGTGATCGAGTTCGCGACTCATCTGTCCGATTCCTATGGAGAGTCGTTCGCGCGGGCGCAGATCCATCTGCTCGGCTTCGAGACGCCGGAACTGCAAGTCCCGTTCTCGGACGAACGCGGCGCCATCGGTCGCGTCGACTTCTACTGGCCCGGCAGTCGAGTCATCGGCGAGTTCGACGGCGCGGTCAAGTACATGGCGGCTGAGATGCGCAACGGACTGAGCCCTGCGGACATCGTGTGGAAAGAGAAGAAGCGCGAAGACCGCCTCCGCCGCCAGAGCGACGCCCTCTTCCGCCTCATCTGGGCGGACATCCGCGACCGCTCGCGACTCCGGGGGATCCTCCTCGGCGCGGGCCTCACACCTCGGCGCGGTAGATAGTGGCTCCCCGCGGTGGATCTTTCACCCGCCGGGAGCCATCTTCGACCGCGGGGAGCTCGGAGTCGTCGGTCGGTAGGGTGGACGGGTGAGTATGGAGTTCGAGATCGGGCGCTCGAAGAGGGCGCGTCGGGCGTACGCGTTCGACGACATCGCGGTGGTGCCGTCCCGCCGCACGCGTGACCCCGAAGATGTCTCGACCACCTGGTCGATCGACGCGTACCAGTTCCAGATCCCCGTGATCGCGGCGCCGATGGACTCCGTGGTCTCGCCGGCCACCGCGATCGCGATCGGCAAGCTCGGCGGCCTCGGCGTGCTCGACCTCGAGGGTCTCTGGACCCGCTACGAGGACGCCGCCGACCGGCTGGCCGAGATCCGCGCGCTCGCCGACGTCGATGCGACGGCCGCGATGCAGGATCTCTACTCGGCGCCGATCCAGCCCGAGCTGATCAAGAGTCGGCTCGCGGAGATCCGCGCCGCCGGGGTGCCCGTCGCCGGATCCCTCAGTCCGCAGCGCACGCAGGAGCACTACAAGACCGTGGTCGCCGCTGGCGTCGACCTCTTCGTCATCCGCGGCACCACCGTCTCGGCCGAGCACGTCTCCAAGAAGCGCGAGCCCCTGAATCTCAAGGAGTTCATCTACGACCTCGACGTGCCCGTCATCGTCGGCGGCGCCGCCACCTACACCGCGGCGCTGCACCTCATGCGCACCGGTGCGGCCGGCGTTCTCGTCGGCTTCGGCGGGGGAGCGGCCTCGACCACCCGAACCGCCCTCGGCGTGCATGCGCCCATGGCCACAGCTGTGGCCGATGTCGCCGGCGCTCGCCGCGACTACCTGGATGAGTCGGGTGGACGCTATGTGCACGTCATCGCCGACGGCGGTCTCAGCACTGCGGGCGACATCGTCAAGGCGATCGCGGTCGGGGCGGACGCCGTCATGCTCGGCACCGCGCTGGCCCGCGCCACCGATGCCCCCGGCGGCGGCTGGCACTGGGGCCCCGAAGCGCACCATTCCGAGCTTCCTCGCGGCAACAGGGTGCAGGTTGGTCAGGTGGCCCCGCTCGAGCAGATCCTCTACGGTCCAGCCACGGTCGCGAACGGAACAACGAACCTGATCGGGGCGTTGAAGAAATCGATGGCAACCACCGGATACTCCGATCTCAAGGAGTTCCAGCGAGTGGAAGTCGTCGTCGCCCCCTACCGGGTGAACTAGCAGCAGCATGGGCCGCTCACGAAGCGGCCACAGGAGGAAGTCATGGCTCAGGGAAACAGCGTCACGCTCTCGTCGAAGCTCGGCCCCGAGGAGCGCGCAGCCGCGATCCTCGCTCTGAAAGAGAAGGAGCTCGACATCCTCGTCGTCGGCGGCGGGATCGTCGGCACCGGCAGCGCCCTCGACGCCGCCACGCGCGGGCTCAGCGTCGGCCTACTCGAGGCGCGCGACTTCGCATCCGGCACCTCGAGCCGCTCGTCGAAGCTCGTGCACGGCGGCATCCGCTACCTCGAGCAACTGGACTTCCGACTCGTCCGCGAGGCGCTCATCGAGCGCGGTCTGCTGCTCCAGCGGCTCGCCCCTCACCTGGTCAAGCCGGTCAAGTTCCTCTACCCGCTGACCCACCGGGTCTGGGAGCGCGCCTACATCGGCGCAGGCATGCTGCTCTACGACATCTTCAGCTGGTCGGGTGGGCGCCCTCCTGGCGTGCCGCACCACCGCCACCTCACCAAGTCGCAGATGCTGCGCGCCATGCCCAGCCTCGCGAACGACGCGTTCACCGGCGGGCTCACCTACTACGACGCTCAGGTCGATGACGCCCGCTACGTGGCCAACCTCGCCCGCACGGCCTCCTTCTACGGCACCCACGTCGCCACCCGCGTCCGCGTCGAGGGCTTCATCAAGGTCGGCGAGCGGGTGGTCGGCGTGCACGCACACGACCTCGAGACCGGCGAGAAGTTCGAGGTCCGCGCCAAGCAGGTCGTCAACGCGACGGGCGTCTGGACCGACGAGACCCAGTCGATGGTCGGCGAGCGCGGCCAGTTCAAGGTGCGCGCGTCCAAGGGCATCCACCTCGTCGTGCCGCGCGACCGCTTCCAGTCCAACGGCGGCGTGATCCTCCGCACCGAGAAGAGCGTGCTCTTCGTGATCCCGTGGGGTCGCCACTGGATCATCGGAACCACGGACACCGACTGGCACCTCGACAAGGCGCACCCGGCCGCGACCGCCGCCGACATCGACTACGTGCTCGAGCACGTGAACAAGATCCTCACCGTGCCGCTCACCCGCGAGGACGTCGAGGGTGTCTACGCGGGCCTCCGTCCGCTGCTGGCCGGGGAATCCGAGCAGACCTCCAAGCTCTCCCGCGAGCACCTCGTCGCCCACTCGGTCCCCGGGCTCGTCGTGATCGCCGGCGGCAAGTGGACGACCTACCGGGTCATGGCGAAGGACGCCATCGACGCCGCGGTCTCTGCGCTCGACGGTCGCATCCCGGCGTCGACCACGCAGGACATCGCCCTGCTCGGTGCCGAGGGGTATCAGGCCGCCTGGAACAAGCGCGGCAGGATCGCCAGCGCCTTCGGTGTGCACCGGGTGCGGATCGAGCACCTGCTCAACCGGTACGGCGTGCTGACGGACGAGCTGCTCGACCTCATCAAGGCCCGCCCCGAGCTGCAGGAGCCGCTGCCCGGCGCCGACGACTACATCCAGGCCGAGGTCATCTACGCCGCATCGCACGAGGGCGCGCTGCACCTCGAGGATGTGCTCGCCCGTCGCACTCGGATCTCCATCGAGGCGTGGGATCGCGGCGTCTCGGCGGCGCCGGTCGCCGCGCGGCTGATGGCCGAGGTGCTCGGCTGGGACGACGCGAAGATCCAGCGCGAGGTCAACACCTACCTCAAGCGGGTAGAAGCGGAGCGCGCCAGCCAGCAGGAGCCCGACGACGAGTCGGCCGATCGCGTGCGCCTCGAAGCGCCCGACATCATCACCGTCGCCTGAGACGATCAGCCACTCACCATCTCAAGGAGATTCTGCGCGACGGGCCCCTGGATCCGCATGGCCAGGTCGCCTGAAGGCAGAATCTCCTTGAGTTGGTAAGGGATCCACAGACGTGACAACCCCCGCACCCAGCCCCAGCATGCTGCAGATCATGCGGCGCCCCCGGTCGCTGCTGATGCTCGGCGGCTTCATCCTGCTCGCCGTCGTCTTCGCCCTGTTCGGACAATGGCAGCTCTCCCGCGCCGTTCAGGCGGGCACCGTGGTCGAGCGGCCGACGGAGCAGGTGCTGCCGCTGACCCAGGTCGCCGACCCCGCCACCTCCGTCGGCGACGAGGCCATCGGGCAGCTCGTCAGCGCATCTGGCGAGTGGGTCCGAGGGGAGTTCCAGATCCTCGCCGATCGACTCGACGAGGGGCGCTCCGGATACTGGGTCACCGGCCATTTCCGCACGGATGACGGGGACTCGCTCGCCGTCGGCCTCGGCTGGACGGACGATGAGAAGACGGCGCAGTCCGCGCTCTCCGATGCCGACGCGTCGGCTCTTCCGACCACCGTCAGCGGTCGGTTCCAGCAGAGCGAAGCCCCCACGGAGCCGACCGACGGCCAGGTCTACCCGGAGGACTTCGCGGTGGCGGCGCTGATCAACGAGTGGGCGGATGCCGGCCCGACGTACGCCGGCTACATCACCCTGACGGATGCGCCGGACGGTCTCGGGCTCGACCCCATCTACTCCCCGTTGCTCGAGCAGCAGGTGCAGCTGAACTTCCTCAACCTGTTCTACGCCGTCGAGTGGGCGCTGTTCGCCGTCATCGCGCTGTACATCTGGTACCGCCTGATCCGCGACGTCTACGAGCGCGAACGCGACGACATCGCTGGCGCCGAGTCGGCGGAGGATGGGGCGTCCTCCGCCTCGGTGGGGCAGCCCGCCGCGCGACCGTAGACTGGAGCAATGCCGAGGGCCCCGCGGACAGCCGACTTCCCCCGCATCCGGACCGCCCTCGCGGTCTACCGCGTCCTGGCCTACGCCACCGGTGTGATGCTGCTCATCCTGGTCGTCGAGATCGTCCTCAAGTACGTCTTCGGCCTCGAGCTCGAGCTCGGCGGAGTCGGCGGCTTCATCGCCCTCGTGCCCTCGGGAAGCGTGCAGGCGATCAACCTCAGCCTGGTCTTCCAGATCACGCACGGCTACCTCTATCTCGCGTACCTGATCGCCGATTTCGTGCTCATCACCTTCATGCGCTGGCCGATCACGCGCTTCATCCTCATCGCGGCGGGCGGCGTCGTGCCCCTGCTCTCCTTCTTCACCGAGCGGCGCATCCACCGCGAGGTCACCGACTACCTCGCCCAGCGCGAGACCGCAGACCACCCGGCACCCATCGAGGCAGGCCCATCCGCATGACCACTCCCGCAGAGACCGCTCCCGCAGAGACCCCGTCCGCGGCGGCCCCGAACCTCGGGACCGGCCCGGGACCTGTCTCCGACACGATCGCCACAGAGGCTCGCCCCGTCCTGGTCGTCGACTTCGGCGCCCAGTACGCGCAGCTCATCGCGCGCCGAGTCCGCGAGGCGAGCGTCTACTCCGAGATCGTGCCGCACTCGATCTCCGCGGCGGAGGTCGCGGCCAAGAACCCGGTAGGCATCATCCTCAGCGGCGGCCCCTCCAGCGTCTACGAGGCCGGAGCGCCGTCGCTCGATCCCGGCATCATCGAGCTCGGCGTGCCCGTGCTCGGCATCTGCTACGGATTCCAGGTGATGGCGCAGCAGCTGGGTGGCGAGGTCGGCAAGACGGGCGCACGTGAGTACGGCTCCACGGATGTCGTCGCCTCCGACACCTCCAACGTGCTGCTGCACGACCAGCCCGAGCAGCAGATCACCTGGATGTCGCACGGCGACTCCGTGCTCCAGGCTCCCGCGGGCTTCGACGTGCTGGCGTCCTCGGCGTCGACCCCCGTCGCCGCCTTCGCGAACGACGCGCGCCGCCTCTACGGCGTGCAATGGCACCCCGAGGTCAAGCACACCCAGTACGGACAGAGCGTCCTCGAGAACTTCCTGCACCGCGCCGCCGGCATCCCCGACGACTGGAACAGCGGCAACGTCATCGCCGAGCAGGTGGAGCGCATCCGCGCCCAGGTCGGATCCGCCCGCGTCATCTGCGGTCTGAGCGGGGGAGTCGACTCCGCCGTCGCGGCGGCGATCGTGCAGAAGGCGGTCGGCGACCAGCTCACCTGCATATTCGTCGACCACGGCCTGCTGCGGCAGGACGAGGCCCGCCAGGTGCAGGAGGACTTCGTGGCCTCGACCGGCGTCCGCCTGGTCACCGTCGACGCCGAGGACCAGTTCCTCGACGCCCTCGCCGGCGTGAGCGACCCCGAGCAGAAGCGAAAGATCATCGGCCGGGAGTTCATCCGCACCTTCGAGGCAGCCGCCGAGGCGCTCGTGCTTGAGTCCAAGGCCGACGGCGCCACGATCGACTTCCTCGTCCAGGGCACGCTCTACCCCGACGTCGTCGAGTCGGGCGGGGGATCCGGAACAGCCAACATCAAGTCGCACCACAATGTGGGCGGCCTGCCCGACGACCTGACATTCGCCCTCGTCGAGCCCCTGCGCACCCTCTTCAAGGACGAGGTGCGCGCCATCGGCCGCGAGCTCGGCCTGCCCGAGGTCATCGTCTCCCGCCAGCCGTTCCCCGGTCCGGGCCTGGGCATCAGGATCGTCGGCGAGGTCACCCGCGAGCGGCTCGATCTGCTGCGCCTGGCCGATGCCATCGCACGCGAGGAGCTCACCAACGCGGGCCTCGACGGTGAGATCTGGCAGTGCCCGGTCGTGCTGCTCGCCGATGTCCGCAGCGTGGGGGTGCAGGGCGACGGGCGCACCTACGGTCATCCGATCGTGCTTCGCCCGGTCTCCAGCGAGGACGCGATGACCGCAGACTGGACGCGCCTGCCCTACGACCTGCTCGCCCGCATCTCGAACCGGATCACCAACGAGGTGCCGGGCGTCAACCGGGTCGTGCTCGACGTGACGTCGAAGCCGCCGGGAACCATCGAGTGGGAGTGACGCGCAGCCGAGTGGCTGAATCCAAGCTGCTGCGTCGCGCGGTCGTCAGCACCGAACGCTGTCGGTAGACCGACCGCGTTCGGTGCTCCGGATAGCGCGAGGTGCGCGCTCGCGCACAACGACCGCGCTCGCCCAATACGACCGCGTCGCGCGCTGCGGGCAACGAAGAAGGGCGGCTCCCCGTGGGGAACCGCCCTTCTCTGCTCTCTCGCCTACCGCTACTCGCGGGTCAGAGCGAAGATGCGCAGGAACTCCACGTAGAGCCAGACGATCGTGACCATGAGGCCGAAGGCCGCCTGCCAGCCGAACTTGCGGGGGAGACCCCGCTGCACGCCCTGCTTGACGAAGTCGAAGTCGAGCACCAGCGAGTAGGCCGCGAGCAGCACCGCGAGGGCGCCGATCACGAGGCCGAAGGGAATGCTCGTTCCGGGGATGTCAGCCGAACGCAGGCCGAAGGCTCCGCCCTCGACGATGTCCCCGCCGAAGATCATGAGGCCGAAGTTCACCAGCGAGAACACCGCGTAGGCGATCATCGCGACCAGGAAGATCTTCGTGGCCCGGGCCGACGCGCGGACCTTGCCGCTCGCGAAGAGCGCGAGGACCACTGCGACGGTGACGAGAGTGGCGAGGATCGCCTGGACGACGACACCGGGCCAGGTCCGCTCGAAGATTGCCGAGATGCCGCCGACGAACAGCCCCTCGAACGCCGCGTAGGCGACGATCAGCGGAACCGACGGCTGCTTCTTGAAGGTGTTGACGAGGCCGAGCACGAGGCCGCCGATGGCGCCGACGATGGCGAGACCGGGAAGGGCCCAGCCGACGGCGCCGGTGACGAGCAGGACGGCGAAGAGCGCGACCGTCTTGAGGGTGGTGTCTTCATAGGACATCCGGTCGGTGTCCGTCGGGGTTGCCGACGGGCGCGAGTAGAGCTCATCGAGCTCGGTCGCGCTGGGCGTGCTGACGGCTATTGCGCCTCTGCCGTTGAACGCCGCGTTGTTCTTGAATGCGGGATTGGAGGACTGTGCCATGCCTACTCGGAATTCCTTACCGGGTCGATCCGTCCAGGACGATCCTGGCGGAAGTGACAATCCCTAGGATTTTACCTTTCGTCAGGTGAATTTCCGCTGTGGGCGCGCTTGGAGGGCCACCCCAGAACACGGCTGGCCAGGGCGGCGACCCACGCTGCGAGGACCACCGCAGCGACCCCGGCGAGCACGACCGGCGGGCGCTCGAAGATGCCGAATCGAGTGGTCGCCCAGAGGTTGGCGATCACGGGGAGTGCGACGAGCGCATAGGTGGGCAGTCGACGCCGACGGACCAGCAGCCAGAGCAGCAGGGGGAGCGCCAGCAGGAACAGGGTGCGCGCGCCGAGCACCGTGAACCAGAGGGCGAGCATGCTCGGGCCGGCGGCCCACACCCGTCGCCAGCCGCGGGCGGGCAGGATGCTCCAGCCGACGAGATGGAGTGCTGAGCCGAGGAGCGCGAGGCCGATGGTGCTGGCGTTGGCCGGCAGGATGAGCCCGGCGCCTCCGCAGATCAGCATCAGGCCGGAGAGCTGTCGTGATCGGTATCCGCCCCAGCGGAGCGGGACCGCACGGTTCGGCTCGGGCGCCAGGCGCCTGCGCGCGATCGCGGCCGGAGCTGCGGCGATCGGCGAATCGGACACAGCTCGAACCTAATGATGAGGATGCGTCGACGACCGGATGACGCGCCCGGGTCGACTCCGCCGCCCGGCCGCTGTGTCGGTGGCCGCGGTTAGAATCGATGTCCTGATGCAGACCGCTGTCGAGATGTCCAATGCCCTCCTCGACGGACTCAACCCCCAGCAGCGCGAGGCCGTCCTCTACCGTGGCCAGGCCCTGCTGATCGTGGCCGGCGCGGGCTCCGGCAAGACCAGTGTGCTGACCCGTCGGATCGCTGGACTGCTCGAGACCCGCGAGGCGTATCCGAGCCAGATCCTGGCCATCACCTTCACCAACAAGGCCGCCGCCGAGATGCGCGAGCGGGTGCGCGCGCTCGTCGGCAACGTGGCCGAGGGCATGTGGATCTCCACCTTCCACTCCGCCTGCGTCCGCATCCTCCGCCGCGAGGCCGAGCAGTTCGGCTACAGCCGCAACTTCACGATCTACGACAGCGGCGACTCCCGCGCTCTGCTCAAGCGGATCATCAAGGACCGCGAGGCCGATGTGCTCGGCTTCACCGTCTCGTCCACAGCCAACAAGATCTCCAAGCTCAAGAACGAGCTCGCCGACGTCGAGAGCTACGCGCGCACGGTCAACCACGGTGATCCGAGCGACTCGATGTTCCTCGAGATCTTCCGCGACTACTCCCGGGCTCTGTCGAGCGCCAACGCCTTCGACTTCGACGACCTCATCGCCCAGACGGTCTACCTGTTCCGCGCCTTCCCGCACATCGCCGCGATGTACCAGAAGCGCTTCCGGCACATCCTGGTCGACGAGTACCAGGACACCAACCACGCGCAGTACGCGCTCATCCGCGAGCTCACCAAGGAGCCGGCCGAGCGGGATCCCGGCCTGATCTCCGCCGTCGACGGCGCATCGCTGACGGTCGTCGGCGACTCCGACCAGTCGATCTACGCCTTCCGCGGAGCCGACATCCGCAACATCGTCGAGTTCGAACGCGACTTCACGGGCGCCAAGGTCATCCTGCTCGAGCAGAACTACCGCTCGACCCAGAACATCCTCACCGCCGCCAACTCGGTCATCGCCAACAACTTCGACCGCAAGGACAAGAAGCTCTGGACCTCCGTGGGGGACGGCGACAAGATCGTCGGCTACACCGGGTACTCCGGCCACGACGAGGCCCAGTTCGTGGCCGACGAGATCCAGACCCTGCACGAGAAGGGCATGGCCTATAAGGACATCGCCGTCTTCTACCGCACCAACTCGCAGACCCGCGCGCTGGAGGAGATCTTCATCCGCTCCGCGCTGCCCTACCGGATCGTCGGCGGCACCAAGTTCTACGAGCGCGCCGAGATCAAGGACGTCATGGCGTACCTGATCGCCGTCGCCAACCCCGCGGACACCCTCGCGGTCCGCCGCATCCTCAACACTCCCAAGCGCGGCATCGGGCCGGCCACCGAGACCCAGCTGGCGAACTTCGCCGAGAAGAACCAGATGAGCTTCCGCGACAGCCTGCGCTTCGCGGGGGAGCTCGGTCTCGGCCCCAAGGTCACCCGCGCCATCTCGGAGCTGTCCAACCTGCTCGATGAGGCGTCCGTGCTCGCCGAGCCGCCCGCCGAGGGCGATGCCGCCTCCGATGGTGTGCCGGAAGTCCTCGGACTCCTCATCTCGCGCAGCGGCTACCTCGACGCGCTGCGAAGGTCGCAGGATCCGCAGGACGAGGCCCGCGCCGAGAACGTGGAGGAGCTGCTCTCCGTCACCAAGGAGTACCAGCGCAACAATCCCACCGGAACGCTCATCGACTTCCTGACCGAGGTGTCCCTGGTCGCAGCGGCGGATGAGCTCGACGACAGCAGCGGCACCGTCTCGCTGATGACCCTGCACACGGCCAAGGGCCTCGAGTACGACGCGGTGTTCCTCACCGGCATCGAGGAGGACCTCCTGCCGCATCGGATGTCGGCCGGCGAGCCCGGCGGACCCGCCGAGGAGCGCCGGCTCTTCTACGTCGGCATCACGCGTGCACGCAAGCGCCTCTTCCTCTCGCTGGCGATGACGCGAGCGCAGTACGGCGATGTCTCCGTGGCCATGCCGAGTCGATACCTGCAGGAGATCCCCGGTGAGCTGATCGACTGGAAGCAGTCGCCCGGAATGGCCACCAGTCGCGGCGGAACGCAGCCGCGCGCCCTCAACGCTCGTCGCGACGGCTACGGCGGTGCCTACAGCGTGCCCGGCAACCGCGGCGGCTCGTCCTACGGATCTCAGGGCGGCGCGCAGAATGGGGCGCAGAAGCCCAAGACCGAATGGTCCAATCGGGTCACCGGCCAGATGCGCGACAACGGCGACCTCGTGCTCGCGGCCGGCGACCGGATCCGGCACACGGACTTCGGCGACGGCAAGGTGCTCGGCGTGACGGGCGAGGGCGCGAAGCGGATCGCGGAAGTCCAGTTCGAGTCGGCCGGACGCAAGCGCCTGCTCATCAAGGTCGCTCCGCTGGAGAAGCTGGACGCCGACGGGAATCCGGTCTCCGCCGCCTCCACCGCGCACGACGCGGCCGAGGGCGATCAGACCGACCCGCGGGTCGACGAGTTCGAGCCATCCTGAGCGGCGGCTCACGCTTGCCCCCGATGAACACCAGCGCGTGACCATCCGTGCCTTCGCCGAGCGGGATACGGAAGCAGTCGTCGCCCTCTGGGGGCTCTGCGGACTGGTTCGCCCATGGAACGACCCGCGGAAGGACATCGCGCGCAAGCTGACGGTGCAGCCCGAGCTGTTCCTCGTCGACGACGGTCTCGCTGACGGCGTCGACGGCACAGCGGTCGTCGCCACCGTGATGGCTGGCTTCGACGGCCATCGCGGCTGGCTCTACTACGTCGCGGTCCATCCCGAATGGCAGGGGAGGGGAGTGGCCCGTCGCATCGTGGCACACGCTGAAGACCTGCTCGAGCGGCTCGGCTGCCCCAAGGTGAACATCCAGATCCGCAACGGCAATGAGTCGGTGCAGGCTGTCTGGACGGCTCTCGGCTACAGCCCCGACCATGCGACCGGCCTCGGAAAGCGCCTCATCCCCGACGGCTGAACCGTCGCGCGGAATGTTCGCTATTCGGGCTGGGAGCGCCGACGAGTGCGTAAACCTCGGCGTGTTGGTCGTTTCATACCGGTTACTCTTGCGTTACGAATCTGCGGGCGACCCGGCCCTTGCGTTAGATTCTTGCGTGTGCAAACACGTGCGGCGTCAGATGCGAACCCGCGCATCCGCAATTCCCGTTACCGTGTTGGAGAGTTCGCCGAGTGGAGTTACGTGATTATCTGAGGATCCTCCGTAAGGGATGGCTTCTCATTCTTGCAATCACCGTCGTCGCCATCGGTGCCGCCGCGGCCTATTCGTTCATCAAGACGCCCGAGTATTCGGCGACCTCCAAGGTCTTCGTCTCCGTTCAGGGCGGGGACTCGACGAGCGATCTGGTTCAGGGGAACACCTTCACCCAGAACCGCGTCAAGTCGTATGCCGAGCTCGTGACGACGCCCATCGTGCTCAACTCGGTGCTCGACGACCTCAACCTCGACATGACCGTCACCGAGCTCGCGGCCGCACTCACGGCGACGGCTCCGCTCGACACGAGCCTCATCCAGATCGACGCGGCGTCGATCGATCCCGTGCAGGCCGCCGACATCGCCAACGCGACCTCCGCCAGCCTGGCCGACGTCGTGGACGAGATCGAAGCGCCCGACACGACGACAGGCGCGTCACCCGTCAAGATCACGCAGGTCACCGACGCGCTCGTCCCGCTCGCGCCGGTGAGCCCGAACATCCCGCTGAACATCGCGCTCGGTGCGCTCATCGGCCTCGCGCTCGGCATCGGCATCGCAGTGCTCCGCGAGACCCTCGACACTCGGATACGCAATGAGCACGACGTCAACGCCATCTCCGAGACGCCGATCGTCGGCGGCATCGCCTTCGATGCCAAGGCCGCGGAGCGCCCGCTGATCGTGCAGGCCGATCCGCGCAGCATCCGCGCAGAGTCCTTCCGCGCGCTTCGGACCAACTTCCAGTTCCTCGGTGCGGGCACCGGAGGAGAGCGGCGCAGCACGTTCGTCTTCACCTCGTCGGTTCAGGCCGAAGGCAAGACGACGACCGTCGCCAACCTCGCCATCGCGCTATCCGATGCGGGTCGGAGCGTCGTCGTCGTCGACGCCGACCTCCGCCGCCCCCGTCTCGCCGACATCCTCGGTCTCGAAGGCGCAGTCGGACTGTCCGACCTGCTCATCGGCAGGGCGCGTCTCAACGACGTCATCCAGCCCTGGGGTGCCGGTTCGCTCGACGTGCTGCCGGCCGGGCGCATCCCCCCGAACCCGAGCGAGCTGCTCGGATCCTCGACGATGGTCGACGTCATCCGCAAGCTCGAGGAGCGCTACGAGTACGTGCTCTTCGACGCCGCCCCGCTGCTGCCGGTCACCGACGCCGCGGTGCTCTCGACCTACGCGTCGGGCACGATCATCGTCGTGGCGGCCGGGCGCACCCGCAAGGCGCAGCTGCGCGGCACGCTCATGGCGCTGCTCAATGTCGAGACCAAGCCGGTCGGCTTCGTGATCACGATGCTGCCGACCAAGGGCCCCGACGCCTACAGCTACGGATACGGATACGGCTATGTGGCGGACTCGGAGTCCGAGAGCCCCACGATGGACAGCACCGTCATCCCGCGTCCGGCCGCACTGATCACCTCGAGCATCCCGATCATCTCGACCGCGCCAGGACCTCGCCGTGGGGCGACGACCGCGCCGGTTGAGACAGAGACGGACGACGATCTCCTCGAGGATGAGCCGATCGCCGAAGCCGGTGTCGGCACAGACACCGACGAGGCGGCCGTTCTGCCCGACGAGGCCCCGGAGGACGGTGCCCTCGACGAGGACGAGCTCGACCCGGCCGACGCCGCGCCTGCGGGTACGGCGCCGGCTCGGCGCAAGTCCGCCGCGAAGACCACTGCTCCCGCCAAGGCGAGCGCCACCAAGGCTCCGACAGCCCGCAAGGCACCGGCGAAATCGACGGCGTCGACCAAGTCGAGCGCGTCGCGAGCCGCCGCGGCCTCGGATGACGAGCCGGCGATCTCGCGGTCGACCCGCATCCGCGTCACGGACCCGAAGCCTGCCGCGTCGTCGGTGAACGCTCAGGGCCCGCTGGGTGCGATCGACGAGGACGGGGTCGCGCCATCCGAGGAGACCCGAGCCACGCTCGTCTCGCTGCGGAGCCGTCGCACCGCCCCGCGCCCGCCCCGGTCCACCGCTCGCGACGGCTCGCGATGACGGTGGCGTCGTGACCGAAGGGATCTTCACGATCCTGGTGGTCTGCTCGGGCAACATCTGCCGCAGCCCGGTCGCGGAGCAGCTGCTGCGCGACCGACTGTCCGGCATCGCAGGCGTTCAGGTGCACAGCGCAGGAACCATCGCCCGGCCGGGGGTGCCGATGACCGATCAGGCCATCGAGCTCTCGCAGCGGTATGGCGGCCAGCCCGACGGGCACATGTCGCGGCCGTTGACGGCGGCGCTCATCGAAGGCGCCGATCTGGTGCTGACGGCGGAGCGCTCGCATCGTGCGGACGTGGCACGCCTGCATCCCCGTGCGTCGCGCTTCGCCTTCACCCTCACCCAGTTCGCCCGGATGATCGACTCCATCGAGCCCGACGCGCTCGCGAAGATCACCAGTCCGCAGGAGCTGGTGGCCGCTGCCGCCGCTCGGCGCGGCTATGTGCAGGCGTCTTCGCCAGAGGCCGATGACATCGCCGACCCGTATCGACGCTCGCAATCGGTGTACGACGCAGCGGGCGCCAGCATCGATGGAGCAGTGACGAGCATCGCCGCAGCATTCCCTCGGCCCGTCAGCTGATCGGAGCGCAGCTCCTCGCGTCCCCATGAGAACGGCCCGTCCGACGATGTCGGACGGGCCGTCTCACAGTGTTCGGATGTCAGCCGTTGGCGCTGGCGTATGCATCCTGGACGGTCTTCGCGATCCGGCCGCGCTCGGACACATTGTGTCCGTTGGCGCGCGCCCATTCGCGGATGTCCTGCAGCTTCGACGCGCTCTTGGCCGTCGGCGTCGACGGACGACGGATCGCGCCGGTCTGCCGTGCCTTCTCGATGTAGGGCTCGAGCAGGGACTGGAGCTGCGAGGTGTTCTCATCGGAGAGATCGATCTCGTAGGACTTGCCCTGCAGCGAGAACTGGACGGTTCCGCCGGTTCCGTCGGTGATGACGGTTCCGTCGAGATCGTCGACGGTTTCGACGATGACCTTTTGTGCCACGCGGGACTCCTTATTGTTTGTCGCCAAGTTGGTGGATTGCCGGAGATAGTCGCGCAGACAATGCGACGACGCTGAAGATATCCGCGGCGGATACATCATAAGTCATCTATTGACATTTCGCGCATTCCATTAGTCCAATCGGCTCGGCGATTTGTGCAATTGATTGGCGCTCATTTCTGGCCTTCCCGTGACGCGGCCGCGAATACCGGCCCATTGCCGAGATGCGGCTGATGGTGGGCAGTGCATGGGCTCGGAGAGCGGGCGTCAGGCGAGAGCACCGAAGTCGCGGGAGTAGGCTTTGGATCGCCCGATCTTCCCTGCGCGCGTCGCTCTGCGGCCCCGGGGTATGCCGATCGGCGCGTCCACCAATGACGGCCCGGAAGAGGACTGTGGATCTTTACGAGTACCAAGCCCGTGACCTATTCGAGAGCTACGGGGTCCCCGTGCTCGCCGGCATCGTTGCCGACACCCCGCAGGAGGTGAGGGCGGCGGCCGAGAAGCTCGGCGGTACCGTCGTCGTCAAGGCGCAGGTGAAGGCGGGAGGCCGCGGCAAGGCAGGCGGCGTGAAGGTCGCCCACAATCCCGCCGATGCAGAAGCCGCTGCCGAGAAGATCTTCGGCCTCGACATCAAGGGCCACATCGTCAAGCGCGTGATGGTCGCCGCCGGAGCCCGCATCGCCCAGGAGTTCTACTTCTCGGTGCTGCTCGACCGCGGCAACCGCTCCTACCTCTCGCTCTCGAGCGTCGAGGGCGGCATGGAGATCGAAGAGCTCGCCGTGGAGCGCCCCGAGGCGCTCGCCCGGATCGAGATCGACCCGATCGCCGGCATCGACACCGCGAAGGCGACCGAGATCGCCAAGGCAGCACGATTCCCCGAGGAGCTGATCGAGAAGATCGTCCCCGTCATCGAGCGTCTCTGGTGGGTCTACCGCGACGAGGACGCCACTCTCGTCGAGGTCAACCCGCTCGTGCTCACCGAGTCGGGCGAGATCATCGCCCTCGACGGCAAGGTCACGCTCGACGAGAACGCCGAGTTTCGTCACGAGGGCCACGCGGCCCTTGCCGAGGCGGGCGACATCGACCCGCTCGAGGCGAAGGCCAAGGCCAGCAACCTCAACTACGTGAAGCTCGACGGCGAGGTCGGGATCATCGGCAACGGCGCGGGCCTAGTGATGTCGACGCTCGACGTCGTCTCCTACGCCGGGGAGAAGCACGGCGGCGTCAAGCCCGCCAACTTCCTGGACATCGGCGGCGGAGCATCGGCCGAGGTCATGGCGGCCGGACTCGACGTCATCCTCGGCGACCCCCAGGTGAAGAGCGTCTTCGTCAACGTCTTCGGCGGCATCACCGCCTGCGATGCGGTCGCCAACGGGATCGTCGGCGCGCTCGCCAAGCTCGGCGACGCAGCGACCAAGCCGCTCGTCGTCCGACTCGACGGCAACAACGTGGTCGAAGGCCGGCAGATCCTCGCCGACGCCGCGCACCCCCTCGTGACCGTCGTCGACACCATGGACGAGGCGGCCGACAAGGCCGCCGAGCTCGCCGCGGCCTGAGCCGCGACTCCTCCTTCCGAGCCTTTCGAAACCCGCAGAACAGGGAACAGCAGATGTCGATCCTTCTCGACGAGAACTCCAAGATCATCGTCCAGGGCCTCACCGGCTCCGAGGGCACCAAGCACGCCGGGCGCATGCTCAAGTCCGGCTCTCAGATCGTCGGCGGCGTCAACCCGCGCAAGGCGGGCACCGAGGTCGAGATCGAGGGTCACACCCTTCCGATCTTCGGCTCGGTGGCCGAGGCCATCGCCGCGACCGGCGCCAACGTGTCAGTCATCTTCGTGCCACCCGCCTTCGCCAAGGCCGCCGTGGTCGAGGCCGTCGAGGCTGAGATCCCGCTCGCCGTCGTCATCACCGAGGGCATCCCGATCAAGGACTCGGCCGAGTTCTGGGCACTGGCCAAGAGCAAGGGCGGCGCCACGCGGATCCTCGGCCCGAACTGCCCTGGGATCATCAGCCCCGGGAAGTCGAACGCCGGCATCATCCCCGCCACGATCTCCGACAGCGGCCCCATCGGCCTCGTCTCGAAGTCGGGCACCCTGACCTACCAGATGATGTTCGAGCTGCGGGACATCGGCTTCTCGACGGCCATCGGCATCGGCGGCGACCCGATCATCGGCACGACGCACATCGATGCGCTCGCCGCCTTCGAGGCCGACCCCGAGACGAAGGCGATCGTGATGATCGGCGAGATCGGCGGCGACGCCGAGGAGCGCGCGGCCGACTTCATCAAGGCCAATGTGACCAAGCCGGTCGTCGCCTACGTCGCGGGCTTCACGGCTCCCGAGGGCAAGACCATGGGCCACGCCGGCGCCATCGTGTCCGGCTCGTCGGGCACGGCGCAGGCGAAGAAGGAGGCCCTCGAGGCCGCCGGAGTCAAGGTCGGCAAGACGCCGAGCGAGACCGCCGCGCTCATGCGCGAGGTCTTCGCCACCGTCTAGCAGAGATCCAGGAAGGGGCCCGCCGCGTCATCGCGTGCGGGCCCCTTCTGTTCGCCATCGCCACGGCGGTCGCCGGGAATCCGCGAAACGGGCTGTGGCGTCGGACGGCGCGGGGAGCGCGCAATTAGGCTCGGCCGGGCCATGAATCGTCCACTCACCGCCGTCTTCGCGGCGTTCGAGGCGGTCATCGTCGTCGGGATCGGCTTCGGTGCGCTGCTCGCTCCGCTGACCGCGGCGTGGGCGGTGACCTACGGGCTGCGCGTGGACTGGACGGTGTTCTATCGGGCGGCCGCCGACGGCTGGCTGCTCGGTCACGGCGTCGACCTGACGGTCGCCCCGGATGCCGCCGGTGCAGCGATCACCGGGGTGACGGGGGCGTCGGCACCCTATGAGGTCACCATCGCCGCCCTCGGCATCGGCTTGATCACACTGCTCCTCGCGACGCGGGTCGGGCGCCGACTGCGGGTGCTCGAGCATCCCGCCATCGCGGCGGGCACGGCGGTCGTCGTCTTCGCCGCCCTCTCGACGGTGCTCGCGCTCACGGCGGGGGCCACGGTGGTGAGCCCGTCGGTGCTGCAGGGGATCCTGCTGCCCACGGGGGTGTTCGTGCTGGGGCTCGCCCTCGGTGCCGTGCTGTCCGGCCAGGAGATCTCCTCCGAGCAGCTGAGCAGAGTGCAGAGCAGCGCCCGCGATGCGCTCCCATTCGACCCTCGTGGTCGTGCGGCACTGCTCGTGAGCTGGTCGGTGCGCCTCGGAGCGGCGTCCGCATCGGCGGTCCTCGCCGTGTCCGCGGTGATCGTCGCGGTGCTGCTGGCGGTGAACTACGCCACCATCGTGACCCTCTACGAATCGGTGCAGGGCGGCGCGCTCGGCGGCGGCGTGCTCACCGTCGCCCAGCTGCTCCTGCTGCCCAACCTGGTGGTCTGGGCGACCTCGTGGCTCATCGGTCCCGGTTTCGCCATCGGCGTCGGCTCGTCGGTCTCGCCCCTCGGCACCGTTCTCGGGCCCCTTCCCTCGCTGCCGATCTTCGGCGCCCTGCCCACCGGCGCCTCCGCCTTCGGATACCTCGGCGTCCTGGTGCCCGTCGCCGCGGCGTTCCTGATCGGTGCCCTGCTGCGCCGCGGTGTCTCCCGCGATCTCGGCGCGGATCGGCCCCTCATGGGCGTGCTCGCCGTCGGGGTGGGGTCCGGCCTGGCCGGTGGGGTCCTGCTCGGACTGATCGCCTGGATCGCCTCGGGCTCCGCCGGGCCGGGCCGCCTCGTCGAGGTCGGCGCGGACCCATTCCTGGTCGCCGTCTTCTCGGCCATCGAGATCGGGATCGCCTCCATCCTGGGGCTGCTCACCGGATTCCGTCGCCCGGACTAGCCGTCGGCGCACTGGCCCTCCGTGGTCGCAGGGCCGCCACTATGCTTTCGGGGTGCTGAACCTCGTCGTCCTGATCTCGGGGGGCGGCTCCAACCTCCGCGCCCTGCTCGAGGCGACACGGCACGGCGACTTCCCTGCTCGGGTGATAGCGGTGGGCGCCGATCGCGACGCCGACGGACTCGTCCACGCCGAGGAATTCGGCGTCCCGTCCTTCAGCGTCCCCTTCACCTCATTCGCCGACCGCGAGTCGTGGGGCGTGGAGCTGCTCGCTCAGCTCGACCAGTGGAAGCCCGACCTGGTGGTGCTCAGCGGACTCATGCGGCTGCTGCCCGAATCGGTCGTCGCCGCCTACGCGCCGCGGCTGATCAACACCCACCCCGCCTATCTGCCCGAGTTCCCCGGAGCGCATGCTGTGCGCGACGCCATCGCCGCCGGTGTCAGCCAGACCGGGGCGAGCGTGATCGTCGTCGACGACGGGGTCGACAGCGGACCCATCCTCGCCCGCGAGCGGGTGCCGATCCTGCCGGGCGACGACGCCGACATCGTGCACGACCGCATCAAGATCGTCGAGCGCCGTCTGCTCGCCGAAGTGGTCAGGGGCATCGCCGACGGCACGGTCAGCCTGACCGGCTCCACGCAGCCCGTCTCGGACCCGGGCCCATCGGATGAAGCGGAGGACGACCTCGCTCACTGGCCTGCCGGGCTGATCCCGGGACCCGACTCCGATATCAGCCTGGTCTCCAGCCCGGACCTCCGCCCGGACTTCCGCTCCGAATCGAGCCAGGTCCGACCCGCAGACTCCGGCCCCACGGCCATTACGACCCCCACCTCGACCCCTACCTCGAACCCCAAGGAGACCGGACCCGCATGAGCGGACACCGCATCGCCCCCGAGCTCTACCGTGATCGCGACGTCGTCGAGATCCGCCGCGCCCTCATCTCCGTCAGCGACAAGACAGGTCTGCTTGAGCTGGCCGAGGCTCTCATCGCCTCGGGCGTCGAGATCGTCTCCACCGGGTCGACCGCAGCGATGATCGCGGCCGCCGGTCATCCGGTCACCGAGGTCGCATCCGTGACCGGCTTCCCGGAATCCCTGGATGGGCGGGTCAAGACTCTGCACCCTGCCGTGCACGGCGGACTCCTGGCCGATCTGCGCCTCGAGGACCACGAGAAGCAGCTCGACGAGCTCGGCATCGCGCCGTTCCAGCTCGCCGTGGTCAACCTCTACCCGTTCGCCGCCACGGTCGCCGCCGGAGCCGAGCCTGCCGAGGTCATCGAGCAGATCGACATCGGCGGCCCCGCCGTCGTCCGCGCTTCGGCGAAGAACCACGCGAACGTCGCCATCGTCGTCTCGCCCTCCGGATACGCCGAGATCGTCGCGGCGCTCGAGGCCGGCGGCACCTCGCTGGAGCAGCGACGTCGCTTCGCCGCGGCCGCGTTCGCCCACACCGCGTCCTACGACCGTCAGGTGGCGGACTGGTTCGCGACCCAGACGGGAGCCGCCGAGTCGCTGCTGCGCACCGAGGTGCACCTGGCGGGCAGCCTCCGCTATGGCGAGAACGCCCACCAGAGCGCATCCCTCTACACGATCGAAGGCGGTCGGGGCATCGCTCAGGCGCAGCTGCTGGGCGGCAAGGAGATGAGCTACAACAACTACGTCGACGCAGACGCTGCGGTTCGCGCCGCGTACGACTTCGACGAGCCAGCGGTCGCCATCATCAAGCACGCCAATCCGTGCGGCATCGCGGTCGCCTCATCCAAGGCCGTCGATCCCATCGCATCGGCGCACCGCCGCGCGCACGAGACCGACCCGGTCTCGGCGTTCGGAGGAGTCATCGCCGCCAACCGCACTGTCACGCTGGGCATGGCAGAGCAGGTCGCCGACGTCTTCACGGAGGTTCTCGCCGCTCCCGACTTCGAGCCCGAGGCGCTGCGCCTGCTGCAGTCGCGGAAGAATCTGCGCCTGATCAAGCTTCCCGCCGACTACCACCGTGAGGCCCGCGAGGTCCGGCAGATCAGCGGGGGATACCTCCTGCAGACGGCCGACACCTTCGGTCCCGGCGGATCGGCACTGCCCGACTCGAGCACCTGGACGCTGGCGTCCGGAGCGGAGGTGGACGCCGCCACCCGTGCCGACCTCGAGTTCGCCTGGCGCGCCTGCCGCGCGGTCAAGTCCAACGCCATCCTGCTCGCCGACGGCGGAGCCTCCGTCGGAGTGGGCATGGGACAGGTGAACCGGGTGGACTCGTGCCATCTGGCCGTCTCGCGGGCGGGTGCTCGCGCGGCGGGATCGGTGGCCGCATCCGACGCGTTCTTCCCGTTCGCCGACGGACTGCAGGTGCTGCTGGACGCGGGCGTCCGCGCGGTCGTGCAGCCCGGCGGCTCGGTTCGCGACGCCGAGGTCATCGAGGCGGCGCAGAAGGCCGGAGTGTCGATGTACTTCACCGGAGAGCGGCACTTCTACCACTGAGCCCGACGCTCGCGAGGGGTCCGCCCGACCACGCGGTGAGGCGGACTCTTGCCCGATTCATCGGTCAGTCTCGCGATGCGGCCGATGAGCGCCCGTAAGGTTGTCCGGTGATCTCGACGCCGCTCTCCCGACGCCTGCTCGCCTCCGCCGTCTCGGCCGCACTCACGGCGGTCATCGCGCATGTGGTGACGCTGCTGGTCCTGTTCGTCGGCAACGGCTTCGACGCTGGCGTGCTGGCCGCAGCCAACGGCTTCTTCGGCTTCGGCACCCTCATCTCGTTCCTGCTGCTGACTCTGGGGGGTGCGTTCGGCGGATTCGCCCGATGGTGGCTGACGCTGATCGTCGGCGTGGTGGCGGCTTTCGTGGGTGCGACGATCGGCACCACGCTCGTCTTCGTCCTCGCGGGCAATCCCTTCACCGCGACGGTCTTCGGCGGGGTCATCGCCACCTTCGCCGGGGTCAACCTGATCTTCTTCGTCGCGCTCGTCGTGACCTACGCTCTGCTCGCTCGTCGGATCTACCTGTCGGTCCTCGCCGGCCGACGCCCGGCCGCGGGTCGCCGGATCGCGCTGGTGCGGCTGCCCGCGGACAACCTCTCGCAGGGAGCCGTCACCCACCAGGAGCGGGTGCTCATCGACCCGGCGCTCGCCGACTCGCAGTGGTCGGACTACGTCGACGCCCTGCGCGCCGAGAACTGGGACGTCGTGGAGGTGCCGGCGGCTCCTGACCTCGCCGACTCCGTCTTCGTCGAGGACGCGGTCGTCATGTTCGGCGATCTCGCTGTCGTCACCCGGCCCGGATCCGACCACCGCCTCGACGAGGTCGATGGCGTCATCCAGACGGTCACCCAGCTGGGCCTGCCCATGGCGAGGATCGAAGAGCCGGGCACGCTCGACGGCGGCGATGTGCTCAAGGTCGGCGAGAGGGTCTACGTCGGCCGCGGCGGCCGCACCAATGCGGAGGGCGTCCGTCAGCTCCGCGCGATCCTCGCATCGCCGAAGTCGGGTTCGACCCCGTGGCGCGTCGTCGCTGTGCCGACCTCCAAGGTGCTGCACCTCAAGTCGGCCGTGACGGCGCTGCCCGATGGCACGATCCTCGGCCACCCGGATGCCGTCGACGACCCGCGGATGTTCTCGCCCTACCTCGAGGTGCCCGAGCCGGAAGGCGCGCACGTGGTGATCCTCGACGACGACGTCGTGCTGATGTCGGCGAGCGCTCCGCGGTCGATCGCGCTGATCGAGTCGCTCGGATACCGCGTCGTCGTCGTCGAGCTGTCCGAGTTCGAGAAGCTCGAGGGATGCGTCACGTGCCTTTCCGTCAGGGTGCGCTAGCACCCTGACCGACAAGCACGCGACGCGGTCGTTGGTCGAGTAGGGCGCCCCGCGCCCGTATCGAGGCCGCGTTTAGCGCCCACGGACCGAGCCATCTCGCACTTCCCGGTGCAAAGGCCTCGATACGGCGCTGGCGCGCCTACTCGACCAACGAGGCGGCCGGCTGGCGCGCCTGCTCGACCAGCGAACCCGTTCGGATTCCTTGCGTGCCGCGGCAGCGCGGGCGTAGCTTGAAAGGCTGCGCCGAGACCCCGGCCGGCGCCGGAGACATCTGGTCGCGACGTCAGGAGGACGACATGCACGGAATCATCACCGCTCCGCAGGCGTTGACCCTGACGGCGACGCGCTCCTAGCCCATCCCTCCGCGGGTCCATCCCGCCACCCTCCCTTCCGCACCAGATGATCGCCCGAACCAGGGCGACGACTACGGGGCCGCCCTCGCGCGTCCCCGTTCGAGGACACCCATGCCAGCCGATCGTCGGCCCAACACCGTCTCCGCCCTCTGGAGACTCCTTCCCTACGCACGTCCCGCGCTGCCCCGACTGATCCTCGGCATGGTGGTCGGCATCGCGGCCGGTCTCGTCGCGCTGGCGATCCCGCAGGTGCTCGAGTACCTGGTGGACACCGTCCTCGCCGACCGGAACGCGGCGGGCATCCTGCCGGCGGCGCTCCTGATCCTCGGGCTCGGCGTCTTCGAGGCCGCCGCGATCCTCGTGCGCCGCACGCTCGTGCTGACGCCCAACACGCACATCGAAGCGCGGATGCGCAACGCGCTGTTCGAGCACCTGCAGCGGCTGCCCGTGGCCTTCCACGACAGGTGGCCGAGCGGCCAGCTCCTGTCGCGCGCGATCAGCGACCTGAGCGCCATCCGCCGCTGGCTGGCCTTCGGGCTGATGCTGCTCGTCGTCAACACCGTGACGATCGTCGTGGGGGCGATCCTGCTGATCACCACGAGCCCGCTCCTGGGCGTCGTCTACCTGGTGATGTCGGTGCCCATCTGGTTCGTCGGCGCGAAGTTCGAGCGCACGTACACGCTCGTGGCGCGGCGGAGCCAGGACCAGACCGGCGACCTGGCGACGGCGGTCGAGGAGTCGGTGCACGGGATCCGCGTGCTCAAGGCATTCGGCCGCGGCGGGCACGCCCTCAAGAAGTTCGAGCGCCAGGCCGAGGAGCTGCGCGGAACGGAGCTCGAGAAGGCGTCGGCCGTGGCATTCGTCTGGCGCTGGCTGATCCTGATCCCGGATGTGACGTTCGCCGTATGCCTCGCCCTCGGCGTGGTGCTGGCCGCCCAGGGGTCGCTGACCGCCGGTGCACTGGTCGCCTTCTTCGCCACCGCGACGGTGCTGCGCTTCCCGGTCGAGTCGATCGGATTCCTGCTCTCCTTCACCCTCGACACCCGCACGGCCACCGACCGGTACTTCGAGGTCATGGACGAGCCGAACACGATCACCGACCCGCAGTCGCCGCGCACGCTCGACCAGCCGCAGGGTCTCCTCGAGTTCCGCGATGTGCACTTCCGGTACCCCGACGCCCCCGATCGGTTCGCCGATCTGGTGAACGGCGTCGACCTGAGGATCGAGCCGGGGGAGACCATGGCCCTGGTCGGGCTGACCGGCTCCGGGAAGTCGACCATCACGGCCCTCGTCACCCGGCTGTACGACATCGACTCGGGCGCGATCACCCTCGACGGAGTGGACATCCGCGACCTGCGTCTCGACGAGCTGCGCTCGCGCGTCGCCATGGCCTTCGAGGACGCGACCCTGTTCTCGGCGACCGTCCGCGAGAACGTGCTGCTCGGACGACCCGACGCGGGGGAGGAGGCGCTCGCCGAAGCGCTGCGGATCGCTCAGGCGCAGTTCGTCCACGACCTGCCCGACGGCCTCGACACGGTGATCGGCGAGGAGGGGCTCAGCCTGTCGGGTGGGCAGCGGCAGCGGCTCGCGCTCGCCCGCGCCGTCGCAGCTCGTCCTTCGGTGCTCGTGCTCGACGACCCGCTCTCCGCGTTGGACGTGGAGACCGAAGAGCTCGTCGAATCCGCGCTGCGCCATGTGCTCGCCTCGACCACCGCGTTGATCGTCGCCCACCGACCGTCCACCGTGATGCTCGCCGACCGGGTCGCCGTGCTCGAGGACGGGCGGATCACCGCGGTTGGCCGGCACTCCGAGCTGCTCGCCACCAACGACCACTACAGGTTCGTCATCTCGAGCCTCGATGAGGAGCGGAAGACGGCAGCCGCATCGGGTTCGGATTCCGATGCCGCCGCCGATGACGCTGCGGTGATCGATGCAGAGGAGGTGCGCGCATGAGCGTCGTCACGGGAGTCACCGGAGAGGAGCGCGACGACCTGAACCGTGCGGAGAGCACGCAGGTCAGGCGCCGCTCGCAGGTGCTCCTCGGCTCGCTGCTGTCCCCGCTGAAGCGCCGCATCGTCCTGACCTTCGCCGTCGTGGTCGTCAGCACGGCGGCTCAGGTCGCCGGACCCGCCCTGATCGCGCTCGGCATCGACCGCGGCGTTCCCGCCCTGATCGCCGGCGACGCCATGCCGGTCGCGCTCACGACGATCGCGTACATCGTCCTCGGCATCGGCGGCGCCCTGCTGATCGGCTGGTACACGCTCCTGCAGGCCAAGATCAGCCAGGCGGTGCTCTTCGACCTCCGCCGTCGGGTCTTCCGGCAGACGCAGCGTCTCAGCCTCGAGTTCCACGAGTCGTACACGTCGGGTCGGATCATCTCCCGCCAGACGAGCGACCTCGACTCCATTCGCGAGCTGCTCGACTCCGGGGTGAGCAACCTCGTCTCCGGGGTGCTCTACATGCTCGGCACCGCGATCGCCCTCGTCGTGATCGATCCGATGAGCGGCGCGATCCTCGCCGGCGCGCTCGTCCCGCTCTGGTTCCTGACCCGCTGGTTCCAGACCCGATCGCAGATCCGATTCCGGCGCACCCGGGTGGCATCCGCACGGGTGATCGTCAAGTTCGTCGAGACCATGACCGGAATCCGCGCGGTGAAGGCGTTCCGCACGGAGCCCGCCAACGACCGCGTCTTCGCCAAGGATGTGGAGGAGCATCGCGACTCCAACGCGCGGGTGATCCGGCTCTTCGGCATCTACGACCCCGGCCTCGTCCTCATCGGCAACGTCACCGTGGCGATCGTGCTGCTGGTCGGCGGCTACCGCGTCGTCGACGGCGGCATCCAGATCGGCGTCCTGCTGGCCGCGCTGCTCTACTCGCGTCGATTCTTCGACCCGATGGAGGAGATGGCGATGTTCTACAACAGCTACCAGTCCGCGGCCGCGGCGCTGGAGAAGATCTCGGGTGTGCTGGAGGAGGAGCCGACGGTCCCCGATCCCGCTCACCCCGTCGAGCTGCGCGCCGCGCGCGGCGCCCTCCGCTTCGACGAGGTGACCTTCGGCTACTCGGCGGGCCGGGTCATCCTGCCGAGCTTCGATCTGGACATCCCCGCGGGCCAGGTCATCGCGCTGGTCGGATCGACGGGGGCGGGCAAGACGACCCTCGCCAAGCTGATCTCCCGGTTCTACGACCCCACGATCGGCACGGTCACCCTCGACGGCATCGATCTGCGCTCGCTGCATCCGAAGGACCTGCGGCGCGCGATCGTCATGGTTACCCAGGAGTCGTACCTGTTCTCGGGCTCCGTCGCCGAGAACATCGCGCTGGGCAAGCCCGACGCCACTCGCGAGCAGATCGTGAGCGCTGCGCGCGCGGTCGGGGCGCACGAGTTCATCGAGCTGCTGCCGAACGGCTACGACACCGACGTGAACAAGCGCGGGGGGAGGGTGTCGGCCGGGCAGCGCCAGCTGATCTCGTTCGCACGGGCCTTCCTCGCCGATCCGGCGGTGCTGATCCTCGACGAGGCGACCGCGTCGCTCGACATCCCGAGCGAGCGCGCGGTGCAGGAGGCGCTGCAGACGCTGCTCTCCGATCGGACGGCGATCATCATCGCCCACCGCCTCTCGACGGTGGCGATCGCGGACCGCGTGCTGGTGATGGAGCACGGCCGGATCGTGGAGGACGGCACGCCCGCCGATCTCATCGGGGGCACAGGACGCTTCGCCAGTCTGCACGCCGCCTGGCGCGACTCCCTCGTCTGAAGGATGTGAGCTGCCCAGTTCTGCCGCCTGAGACGCCTCTCGAGCGGCAGAACTGGGCGACTCACGAGGTCATTCCGGCGACCAGGCCGCCTGCCTGAGATCGATGCGGTAGCCCTCGGGCGTATCCGCGGGCAGCAGCGGCGTGCCCTCCGCCTCGTAGTGCGTCCGCGCCACGTCGGCGTGACCGGTCGGCGGATGGCCGCCGGCGCGGATCACCCGCCACCACGCGACCTCCGACCCGCGGTATCGCATCACCATCCCGACGGCCCGTGCGCCGGGTCGGCCGAACACCCAGGCCACGTCTCCATAGGTCATCACTCGGCCTGCCGGGATCTGCGCGACGATCTCGAGCACCTGCTCGGAGTACTCCCCGGACCGCTCGAACACCGCCACGTGCGCGCGGGCTCAGAGATCGAGCGCGGCGATGGCCTCGCCGTACCGGGTCTCGCGGAACTGTCTGAATCCGACGTGGCTGAAGAAGGCCTCGGGGCCCTCATCGCCCGTCTCGTAGATGACGGTGAGTCGTCGGAATCCGCGGTCGCGCGCTTCGTCGGCGAGAGCCCGGACGGCGAATGTGCCGACGCCGTGGCCCTGCGCGTGGGCGGCGACGTTGATCCGCCAGATGCAGCTGCGGAACTCCTCCTGGTCGGCGTCCGGATCGAAGTTGGCCATGATGAATCCGGCGACCTCGTCGTCCTCGAGGACCACGCGTGGCCAGGCGGTGGTCGGGTTGACGTAGGCCTCGGCGATGGAGTGCGAGACGGGCGCCACGAACTGCTCCTGGCCCGGCTTGAGCGTGAGGGTGTTCGCGGCGACGATGTTGCCGGCGTTCAGCTCCTCGAGGCGCAGGGTGCCCATGGGGTCAGATTACTGTCCGGTGCGATGCCGCGCATCCCCCAAGGGAGCCCCGCCGCGAGCGATGAGGTAGCTCGACGTCGAGCTATCTGACGTGCGGATAAGCTGGTCCGGGCGCTCGTTCGGCGCCGCCGATGATGTCGAGGAGTATGCACGTGGCGAAGATCAAGGTCGAGGGAACCGTCGTCGAGCTCGACGGCGATGAGATGACCAGGATCATCTGGCAGAGGATCAAGGACACCCTGATCCACCCCTACCTCGATGTCGATCTCGAGTACTACGACCTCGGCATGGAGAACCGCGACGCGACCGACGACCAGGTCACGATCGACTCCGCCCACGCCATCCTCAAGCACGGCGTCGGCGTCAAGTGCGCGACCATCACGCCCGACGAGGCGAGGGTCAAGGAGTTCGGCCTCAAGAAGATGTGGAAGAGCCCGAACGGGACCATCCGCAACATCCTCGGCGGCGTGATCTTCCGCGAGCCGATCATCATCTCGAACATCCCGCGTCTGGTCCCCGGCTGGAACAAGCCGATCATCGTCGGCCGTCACGCGTTCGGCGATCAGTACAAGGCCACGGACTTCCGCTTCGACGGCCCGGGCACGCTGACCGTCAGCTTCGCTCCCGCCGACGGCAGCGAGGCGCAGTCGTTCGAGGTCTTCCAGGCGCCCTCCAGCGGTGTCGCCATGGCGATGTACAACCTCGACGACTCGATCCGCGACTTCGCCCGCGCCAGCCTCAACTACGGGCTCGCCCGCAACTACCCGGTCTACCTCTCCACGAAGAACACGATCCTCAAGGCCTACGACGGCCGGTTCAAGGACCTGTTCCAGGAGGTGTTCGAGGCGGACTTCGCCGACAAGTTCGCCGCGGCCGGCATCACCTACGAGCACCGCCTCATCGACGACATGGTCGCCGCGGCGCTCAAGTGGGAGGGCGGCTACGTCTGGGCAGCCAAGAACTACGACGGCGATGTGCAGTCCGACACCGTCGCGCAGGGCTTCGGCTCCCTCGGCCTGATGACGAGCGTGCTCTTCACGCCCGACGGCAAGATCGTCGAGGCTGAGGCGGCGCACGGCACCGTCACGCGGCACTACCGCCAGTGGCAGCAGGGCAAGCCCACCTCCACGAACCCGATCGCGTCGATCTACGCCTGGACGCGCGGGCTCGCGCATCGCGCGAAGCTCGACGACAACGCCGAGCTGCTCACCTTCACCGAGACCCTCGAGGACGTCGTCATCACGACCGTCGAGAGCGGCAAGATGACCAAGGACCTGGCGCTGCTCGTCGGGCCCGACCAGGCCTACCAGACCACCGACGAGTTCCTGGACTCGCTGGCGGAGAACCTCAAGGCCCGCCTCGGCTGACCCACCTCTGTGTGTACGTTCCGGCCCCATGTGCGCGAAATTTCGCGCACATGGGGCCGGTTTCGTGCACATGACCAATTCGAGGCCGATGGTTCCCAATCCATGCGGCTCGATCATGTGCACGAAGAGCGACGAATGTGCCCGTAATTCCGTGCACACTCGGCCGGAACGTACACCTCGGGGAGCGGTGGGGCGGCGGGGCGGTGGAGTGGAGCCCTAGGCTCGGGAGGACATGACAGCGCCGCCCGCCACCCGCTTCCCGCTCGCGGCGCTGCTCGTCCTGGCCGGCGCGATCTTCGTCTCGATGACGGGGGAGTTCCTGCCCACCGGCCTGCTGCCGGACATGGCCGCGGATCTCGACGTGAGCGTCTCCCAGGCGGGCATCCTCGTCACCGTCTTCGCCGTCACGGTCCTGCTGACCACCATTCCGCTCGCCTCACTTACCCGAGGCTTCTCGCGCAAGGGCCTCGTCGTCGTCGTGCTGCTTGTGAACGCGACGGCCACTCTGCTGGCGGCGCTCGCCCCCAGCTATGAGCTGCTGCTCGGCGCTCGCATCCTCGCCGGTCTGTGCCATGGCCTGTTCTGGGCCGTGATCGGCTCCTACGCCGCGCACCTCGTGCCGAAGGAGCAGCTCGGGCGCGCGATCGCGCTGACGAGCACGGGCGGAACAGCCGCCTCGGTGCTGGGCGTGCCGCTCGGAACCGCCCTGGGTCACGCCCTCGACTGGCGGCTCGCCTTCGGCGTCATCGCGGTCATCATGCTCGCGTTCGCCCTCCTGGTGCTGCGCGTGCTCCCGCCGATCGCGCCCTCCGTCGAGGGGGCGCAGGGAGCCCAGCTCGGCGCGGTCGTGCGCGATCCGAGCTTCTGGTCGGTGATGAAGGTGTGCATCACGATCGCCGTCGTGATGACCGGCCAGTTCGCCTTCTACACCTACATCACTCCGTTCTCCATCGATGTCGTGGGCGCTCCCGCCGAGGTCGTGCCCGGGCTCCTCCTGCTCTACGGCTGCGCGGGTGCCATCGGCCTCGTCATCTCGGGCATCGTGGGCGACCGCTATCCGATGGCCGCGATCATCGCCTCCATCGCGACGGCGGTGCTGATCGTTCTCGCGATCGGCCTCTTCGCCTCCTCCATGCTGTTCTTCGTGATCGCACTCATCGTCTGGTCGATCGCACTCGCCGCCATCCCCACGCTGCTGGGCACGCGGAACATGCGGGTGGCGTCGCTGCGGGTACGGGATCTGGCATCCGCAGGGATCAGCACCTTCTTCAACTTCGGCATCGCGGGAGGCTCCCTGCTCGGCGCGCTGGCGATCGGACCGATCGGCCTCGAGGGGCTGCCGTTCATCGCGGGCGGTCTCATGGCCGCAGGCCTCGCCTTCTTCGTGCTCAGTCACCGCCGGGAGCTGGGCCGGTGACCGCGGCCCGCGGTCGCGAGACCCTGCCGTCGTTCCCGTATTTCGCCTTGATCGTGCTCGCTGGCGCGATCTTCACCCTCGTGACCGGGGAGTTCCTCCCCACCGGCCTGCTGCCGGACATGGCTGCCGACCTCGGCGTCTCGCTCTCGCAGACGGGCATCCTGGTGACCGTCTTCGCCGTGACGGTGGTGGTGGCGACCACTCCGCTGGCAGCGCTGACCCGGCGAGTGCCGCGCAAGCGGCTGGTCGTCATCGTCATGTCGGCGAACGCCGTCGCCAACGTCTGTGCCGCACTGGCGCCGACGTACGAGCTGCTCGTCGGAGCCCGAGTCTTCGCCGGGCTCTGCCATGGACTGTTCTGGGCGGTCGTCGGCGCCTACGCCGCCCACCTGGTGCCGAGGCAGCAGCTCGCGCGGGCGGTCGCGGTCTCCGGAGCCGGCGGCACGGCGGCCTTCGTGCTCGGCGTCCCGGCCGGCACGGCGATCGGGCACGCCGTCGGATGGCGGCTCGCCTTCGTGGTCATCGCCATCGTCGTGGCACTGCTCACGCTCCTCGTGATCCGCTGGCTGCCGCCCATCGAGCGGTACGTGCCCTCCGGAGAGCCGGGGGAGGAGATCCGGGCCCGGCGTGATCCGTCACTCCGCGGCGTGCTGCTGACGGCGCTGCTCATCGTGATCCTGCTGACGGGGCAGAACATCTTCTACACCTACATCGCACCGTTCTCTATCGAGACGGCCGGCCTCCCCGCCGACGCGGTGCCGGGGCTGCTGCTGTTGTACGGAGTCGCGGGCGCCGTCGGACTGGTGCTGGCGGGCGTCTTCGGCGGACGGTATCCGTTCATCGCGGCGACCTCCTTCATGACCGTCTCCGCCGCCTCGGTGCTGCTCATCTGGCTGCTGCCGACCGTCGTCCCGGTGTACGTCGCCGTCGTCGTGCTGTGGGGGGTCGCCATCGGGGCCCTGCCCGCACTGCTGCAGACCCGGATGATGCACGTCGCATCGCCCCGCATCCGCGATCTGGCCGCTGCCGTCCAGACGACCAGCTTCAACTTCGGCATCGGAATCGGCGCGCTGATCGGTGCGGTGCTCATCTCGCCGATCGGACTCGAAGGTCTGCCGCTGGTCAGCGCAGCGGTCATCGCCGTCGGGCTCGTGGTCCTGCTCGTCACCAGAGGGTCAAGTACGAACCGCTGAATGCCGAGCGCCGCGGCAGGAAACAGGATGACCCGTGGCGGCCGACGCGGGGGCGCGAGAACGAGGGCAGCCGCGGGCAAGGCCACATCGGAGAAGTCCCGGAAACAGTGCGTAGCCGTGGTCTGCCTGGGCATACTTCCGCCCCCGACACTCTGTTCAGACGGGTCGGTTATGGTTACCGCACCGAGTGACGATGAGGAACCATGAATCAGTGTGGGAGAGCGGAATGACCGCGATCGACAAGGCACTCCGCAGCGCTGCGGACAGGGTGCTCACCTCTGTGCAGACCGTCATCGACGGCAAGCCCGAGGCAGCCTCGATCGCCTTGACCGTGCTGGTCGCCGAGGGGCATCTGCTCATCGAGGACGTGCCGGGAGTGGGCAAGACCATGCTCGCCAAGGCGCTCGCCCGCTCGATCGGCGGCTCCATCAGCCGGATCCAGTTCACCCCCGACCTCCTGCCGTCCGACGTGACCGGAGTGTCCGTCTTCGATCAGGCCGCGGGCCAGTTCGAGTTCAAGCCCGGCGCCGTCTTCGCCAACCTCGTGATCGGCGACGAGATCAATCGCGCCTCACCGAAGACCCAGTCCGCGCTGCTCGAGTGCATGGAGGAGGGGCAGGTCACCGTCGACGGCCGCACCTGGCAGCTGCCCAATCCCTTCATGGTGGTCGCGACCCAGAACCCCATCGAGATGGATGGGACCTACGCACTGCCCGAGGCGCAGCGCGACCGCTTCATGGCCTCGATGTCGATGGGGTATCCCGATCCTCGTGCGGAGCTCGCGATGCTGCGATCGCGTGAGAGCCAGAGCCCGATCGCCGCGGTCCGTCCCGTGATCGACACCGAGGAGCTCGCGGGCCTGATCGCCGCGGCTCGCGCCGTCTACCTCTCGCCCACCGTCGAGCAGTACCTCCTCGGCATCATCACCGCCACCCGTGCCCACCCCGATCTGCGGCTCGGTGCCAGTCCGCGCGCGACCCTCCAGTTCGCGCGCGCGGCGAAGGCCCGTGCCCTGCTGGACGGGCGCGAGTACGTGATCCCCGACGACCTGTCGGATCTCGCCATTCCCGTGCTCGCCCACCGTCTGCTGCCCTCCCGTCAGGCGATCGCGCGCAGCGGCACGACGGAGGCGCTGACCTCCGCCGAGGTCGTGCGCTCGGTCGTCGCCGCGACTCCGGTGCCGCGCGGCTGATCGCGTTTTTTCCCCGGCCGAGCGAACCAGACAGCCGAACCCAACCGAACCCAACCGGATGACCCCGTCCCGATGACCAGACCACGATGACCCCACCACGATGACGGACCGCAGCCCGATCGACCGCGATCAGCCTGCGCGCATCCGCCGCGGGGTGAGCATCCCGCGTCTGACCCGTCGCGGGTGGGTGCTGGCGAGTGCGGCCGCGGTCGCCTTCATCGTGGCCTACTCGTCCGCCTGGCGCGATCTGCTCTACGTCGCCTGCATCCTCGCGCTGCTGCTGGTCGCGACGGTCGTCGCGGTGCGTACGCGGGCCACGTCGCTCGCCGCCTCTCGGCGCATCGATCCTCAGCCGATCAGCGCAGGACAGACGGCGATGGTGACCATCGACGTGGCCAATCGATCGTGGATCCGCACCGGATCGGAGACCTGGCGGGACCTCACCCCATCCGGTCTCGCAGCGCCTCCGCATCGTTCCCTTCCCGCGCTCGCCGGCTTCGGCAGCTCTCGCTCCACGGCTCGACTGCGCTATCCGCTCGAGACCAGCTCGCGTGGAGTCTTCGCCGTCGGCCCGATGGTCGTGCGACGCACCGATCCGTTCGGACTGTGCCTGCACGAGCAGATCGTGGGGGAGGCCGAAGAGCTCGTCGTGCTCCCGCGGATCACACCGCTCGACGGCGGGGTGACCGGCCAGGTCAACGTGACCGACTCGGCCGTGCGGTCATGGAAGGCCGGTCGGGGCAGCGATGACGTGATCGCCCGCGAGTATCGGGCCGGAGATGCCCTGCGTCACGTGCACTGGCGGGCCACCGCCCACCGCGGCGAGCTGATGGTCCGCCAGGAGCAGCGTCAGGAGAACAGTCGTGCCGTGGTCGTGCTCGACACACGCCGCGATGCCTACCGATCCCGAGCCAGCTTCGAATGGGCTGTGGCCTTCGCCGCGTCGCTCGTCGATCATCTGTCCGATGGCGACACGACAGTGACGCTCGTCGAGACCGCTCCCGATCCCGCGTCGCCGGACATGGACGATCGGACGGTTCTCGAGGCGCTCGTGTCTCTGGCCAGTGTCGAGCGGCGCTCCAATCGCGGGGACGCCTACCTCGCCCGACTGACCGAGCAGCTCGCCTCCCGACCGGCTAGCGCGTTCGTCGTGCTCGGGGCGGGGATGCCGTCGGACATCTCCGATCTCGCGGCCCGACGGGGGAGTCTCGGCCGCGCCGCCGTCATGCTCATCGACGACGCGCTGCCCGAGATCCCCGACGCGCTCTGGCATTCGGGCTGGCGGATCGGCACCGCGACCCCCGACACCGACCCGGCGGAAGCCTGGCGTCAGCTCAACCCGGCAGGAGCAGCCCGTGACTGACCGCGCCGTCCTGCCCCGACCCGCCGTCGAAGCTCCCGACCCGGCGGGCTCCCGCTCCGGCGCTCCTTCGACCTCGTCATCGCGCCAGCGTCAGCCGACCTGGGCGATCAGCGTGCTCTCGGTCGTCGCGGTCCTCGTGGCCTCCGGGTCACTGGGAACCCTCGTGATCGGGTCCGGATGGTGGTTGACGGCGGCGGTCTACGCCGCCGCGGCGGTCGGAGCGGCCGGCCTCGTCCGTCGGCTCGGCCGCAGCTGGCTCCTGTCCCTGCTGAGCGGATTGATCGTCATCGCGCTGCTGACGGTCCTCTTCTACGGGCAGGGCTCGCTGTGGCTCGGCTTCGTTCCCACCCTCGACACCGTGGATCAGATCGCTGCGACCATCCAGCAGGCGTTCGTGCAGATCTACGCCGACACGATCCCCGCCACGCTGACCCCCGGTCTCCAGCTGATGATGGCGGCGGGCGTGGGTGTCCTCGCCCTGCTGATCGAGGCGCTCGTGGTCGGAGCCAGGCTTCCGCTGCTGTCCGGCATCCCGCTCCTTCTGCTCACGATCGTTCCCTATCGGGTCGTCGCGGACGACGACGGGCTTCGCGGCGTCGCGCTGACTGCGGTCGTCTTCCTGGCGCTGATCCTGCTGGACCGCCGCCGGGACACGGGCCAGTTCCCGGCCGGCTTCGCGGCGGGCTCCGCGGCCATCGCTGTGATCGGCGCGCTCTTCCTGCAGGCGGCGCTGCCTCCCTTCGCCGAGCGACCGGCGTCGGCCTCGTCGCTGCTGCCCGTCTTCGGCCAGGGCGGCGACCCGCTCGTCCGGCTCGGCGCGCACCTGCGTCAGGGCGCAGATGTCGTCACCCTCACCTACGAGACGACCTCCGACGATCCGGTCTATCTGCGGGTCGTGACGATCGACGACCTCAGCGGCCAGGATTGGACGCCGAGCGACCTCGACTCCTCCGACGGCGGCGTCGAGCTCTCCGAGTTCGCCGCTCCCACCGGCCTCGATGATGCGGTGAGTCGGACCGAGGTCACGACGAAGGTGTCCGACCGGTTCGATCGCCGTCAGTGGCTCCCGGTGCCCTATCCGGCGACCTCCATCGACGGCCTCGACGGCGACTGGGTGTGGAGCGCGGACTCGCTCAGCGTCGAGTCCGCCCGATCCACGCAGCCGGCCGGCGAGTACACCGTGAACAGCCTCGCCATCTCGCCCACTCCGGAGCAGCTGCAGAACGCGAGCGGTGAGCTCCCGCCCGGCTTCGCGCGCTACCTCGACCTGCCGGAAGGCTCTCCGCAGATCATCGCCGACACGGCGGCCCAGGTCACCGCGGATGCCACCACCGACTACGAGAAGGCCGTCGCGCTGCAGGCGTACTTCCGCAACACCACCTTCGTCTACGACGAGGAGGCTCCGGTCCAAGCGGGCTACGACGGCGACGGCATGGCCGTCGTCGAGGCGTTCCTCGCTGCCAAGCGCGGCTACTGCATCCACTTCGCCTCCGCCATGACAGCGATGGCACGCTCGCTCGGCATCCCGGCACGGCTGGCGGTCGGCTACCAGCCGGGGGAGCGTCAGATCAACGCCGGTGACACCTTCGAGGTGACCTCGCACGATCTGCACGCCTGGCCCGAGCTGTACTTCCCCGGCGTCGGCTGGACGCGGTTCGAGCCGACACCCAGCCGGGGCGAGGCGCCCGAGTACTCCTTCGGTGTCCAGGCCGCCGCGACGGATCCCGGCGCGAGCACCGCGACCGCCGCCGCACCGGACACGGTCGAGCGCGAGGAGGCGGCCGGACCCACCTCCAGCGCCGCCGCCACCAGCGCTGCCAACACCCTGTCGGTGTGGCTTCTGAGCGTGGCCGTGCTGCTGTTGGTGCTCGTGCCGGCGGGGACCCGGATCGCACGGCGCCGACTGCGACTCGGCCGCCTCGCGGGCGGACGTGCCGGACCCGCGCTCGACGAACTGGCCGACACGGCGGTGGATCTCGGCGTGATCCCTCCCCAGCAGCTCACTCCTCGCGCCGTCGGAGCGACCATCGGCGACGTTCTCGGCGACGCGCCCGCGCTCGATCGACTGGTGAGTGCGGTGGAACGCGAGCGCTACGCGCGCCCCCGGCCGGCACCGACTCAGCGTGCAGGCCAACCCGTCACGTCCGAGGGCCACGGACCTGCCGGGACGTCGGCTGGAGCGCCCGTCGATGCGTCGAGCGGTGAGCTCGACGATGCGATCGATGGACCGCCTTCGGCCCGCGAGGTGGAGGTGCTGATCCACCGACTCCGCACCCGGGCGACCCGTCTGGAGCGGGTCCGCGCGTTCCTCACCCCGCGCTCGCTCTTCCGGATCCGAGGCATCGTCGCCGCCGCACGGCGGTAGTCGAGACACGGCCACCGGCGGGCTCGTGCACGTTTGCTAAGCTGGCGCCGTCGCGACTGGCGCGGGAGCATCCTTCCGAGGAGCTCCAGGGTGGGCCTACCACCGGGGAACGACTGACACGGATGTGGCCGTACGCCTGGGCCACCGCATCCGACCTGTCAGTGCGCTTCCCGTCGTTTGGAGTAGGACCCGTGACCACCCCCGCCTCACTTCCGTCCACCTTCCTCGAGCCGCTCTCGGTCGTCGATCCGGAGATCGCCGCCGTGCTCGCGAACGAGCTCGACCGTCAGCAGTCCACGCTCGAGATGATCGCCAGCGAGAACTTCGTGCCGCGGGCCGTGCTCGAGGCGCAGGGCTCCGTGCTGACCAACAAGTACGCAGAGGGCTATCCCGGACGGCGCTACTACGGCGGCTGCGAATTCGTCGACGTGGCGGAGGAGCTGGCGATCAGCCGTGCCAAGTCGCTGTTCGGTGCGAAGTTCGCGAACGTCCAGCCGCACTCCGGCGCCAGCGCGAACGCGGCCGTGCTGCACGCCATCGCCAGCCCCGGCGACACCATCCTCGGCCTTGAGCTCGCGCACGGCGGGCACCTCACGCACGGCATGAAGCTCAACTTCTCCGGCCGCCTGTACAACGCCGTCTCCTACGGCGTCGACCCCGAGACATTTCTCGTCGACATGGACGTGGTCCGCTCGCGCGCGCTCGAGCACCGCCCGACGGTGATCATCGCCGGCTGGTCCGCCTACTCGCGTCAGCTCGACTTCGCCGCCTTCCGCGCGGTCGCCGATGAGATCGGCGCCAAGCTGTGGGTCGACATGGCGCACTTCGCCGGTCTCGTCGCCGCAGGGCTGCACCCCTCGCCGGTTCCGCACGCCCACGTGGTCTCCAGCACGGTGCACAAGACCATCGGCGGCCCGCGCTCCGGCTTCATCCTGAGCAACGACGAGGAGCTCTTCAAGAAGCTCAACTCCGCCGTCTTCCCGGGTCAGCAGGGCGGCCCGCTGATGCATGTGATCGCGGCCAAGGCCACCGCCTTCAAGCTGGCGGCAGAGCCCGAGTTCCGCGACCGCCAGGAGCGCACCCTGCGCGGTGCGCAGATCCTGGCCGACCGGCTCACCCAGCCCGATGCCAAGGCGGCGGGCATCGACGTGCTGACCGGCGGCACCGACGTGCACCTCGTGCTCGTCGACCTGCGCGAGTCCGAGATCGACGGCAAGACCGCCGAGGATGTGCTGCACCAGGTCGGCATCACGGTCAACCGCAACTCGGTCCCGTTCGACCCCCGCCCTCCCATGGTCACCTCCGGCGTCCGGATCGGCACGCCTGCGCTCGCCACCCGCGGCTTCGGCGATGCCGAGTTCACCGAGGTCGCTGACATCATCGCCGCCGCCCTGCTTCCGGAGCCCGATCTCGCTGCGCTGCGCACGCGAGTGACGGCGCTCGCCGCCCGCTTCCCGCTGTACGCGGGCCTGGATGCCAGCGGCATGCCGCTGCAGCAGCACGAGCTCGCCCCGTCGGTCGTCTGAGCGTGAGCGCTGCGCGACTCGACGGCACGGCGACCGCCGCCGCGATCAAGGCCGAGCTCCGCGAGCGGGTCGATGCGCTGCGGATCCGCGGCATCGTGCCCGGACTGGGCACGCTTCTCGTCGGCGACGACCCCGCATCGCACGCCTACGTCGCCGGCAAGCACCGCGACTGCTCCGAGGTCGGAGTGGAGTCCATCCGCGTCGACCTGCCCGGCGACGCCAGCGAGGCGGACGTCATGGCGGCCATCGATCGGCTCAATGCCGATCCCGCAGTCACCGGCTACATCGTCCAGCTCCCGCTGCCGCAGGGCATGGACGCGAACGCCGCGCTCGAGCGCATCGATCCATCCAAGGATGCGGACGGACTGCACCCCACCAACCTCGGACGCCTGGTCCTCGGCGTCGACGGCGAGCTCACGTCGCCACTGCCGTGCACCCCGGCCGGCATCGTCGAGCTGCTGCATCGGCACGGCGTGGAGCTGCCCGGCAAGCATGTCGTCGTTCTCGGCCGAGGTCTGACGGTCGGAAGGCCGCTCGGTCTGCTGCTCACCCGCAAGGGGATCGACGCGACCGTCACCCTGGCCCATTCCCGCACGCCCGACCTCGCCACGGAGGTTCGCCGCGGAGACGTCGTCGTGGCCGCCGTCGGCGTTCCGCATCTCGTCCAGGCGGACTGGATCAAGCCCGGCGCCGCCGTGCTCGACGTAGGGGTCACCCGCGTCATCGATCATGAGACCGGCAAGGCGAAGCTCACCGGCGACATCGATCCCGCGGTGGCCGAGGTGGCCGGTTGGCTCTCGCCGAATCCGGGCGGGGTGGGCCCGATGACCCGCGCCCTGCTGGTCGCCAACGTCGTCCAGGCCGCCGAACGTCAGCTCGCCGCCCGCCCTTCCTGACCAAATCAAGGACTTTCTCGCTCCGGGGCCTCCGGATCTGCATTCCTAGGTCGCTGGATTGACGAAACTCCTTGATTCGGTATGGGGTCAAGCCTGCAAGTGGTCGCCGCGCGAGATAGCGGCGAGTACTGCGTTCTCCACCTCCGGCCAGTTATCCATCACCTGGTGATACATGAACCGGAGCACGCGGTATCCGAGCGCGCTGAGCCGCGCATCCCGTCGACGATCGTTCGTCGGATCGGAGTGATGCGCGATGCTGTCGAGCTCGATGACAAGCCGCTCGCCGATGAGGCAGTCGATGTAGCCGACTCCATCGACTCTGACCTGCTGCCGCACAGGGATCCCCAGTTGCGACATCCGGTAGACGAAGAGCGATTCCGTGCCGCTGTCTGAGCGGTGAGAGGCGGTGGCCATGATCGCCCTCAGCCGTGCCGGGGCCGAGGCGGCGATGTGCGTCCAGTCGTCGAGGGAGATGCGACGGCGATTCAGTGCGGACTCCGCAACCACAAGAGCGAACTCGGCCGAATGGCACGACATGACCTGGCGGATGCATGCTTCTGCACTCACGACTACCCGTGAGCCCTTGAGATCGCGACCGGACCAGTGCACGACCACGGGCTCGTCCGGCAGCGAGGACAGACGCGTGCGGTAGCTCGTGCCCGTGCGAAGCTGCGCTGCGTTCGGCTCGACGCAGACATGGATGTTGCGCTGCGTTCCGGGAACCCAAAGGCCGAGCTCAACGGCAGCGCTGCTGCACGCCAGCTGGCCGCCGACGCGTGCTGCCTGCTGAGCCGCGATACCCAACCATGGGTTCGCGTACCAGCCTTGACGGATTCGGATCACCTCGTGGTCGGCTATCGCTCGGGCAATCGACGAGCGCGCGAAGCCGAGTGCGTGCAGTTCATGGGTTGCAATCAGGGAACCGTGAGCTTCGATGTGGCGTTGCAATGGGGTCATGCACGGCACAGTGCCGACTTCTCCAGAAGCTGAAGTCGATTGGAGGGCATCGGTGGACAAGTCGACGTCTATGTCGCCTGGTGATGACCGACCGAATCAAGGAGTTCTCGCAGGTCGGGAGCCTATTCATGCCGATCCGAGCGCGGCCGATCGAAAAACTCCTTGATTTGGTATGAAGAGCTGGGGGAGAGGGCGCGTCAGGAGCGGCCGGTGGCCAGGGTGAAGCGCACGGGCTGGCCGGGACGGAGCTGAGCCAGGGCATCGAGGGAGCCGTCGGTCACCACCGCGAGGACGGGATAGCCGCCCGTCACCGGTGCGTCGACGCCCAGGATGGTGGGGACGCCATCGGGCGAGACCTGGATCGCTCCAGGGATCATCCCCTCGCTCGGAAGCTCGCCTGTGCGCGCCCGCTCGAGCGTCGGCCCCTCGAGCCGGATGCCCGTACGGTCGGATCGGGGCGACGTGGTCCATGCCGATTCCAGCATGAGACTCCACGCGTCCGAGCTGAACCAGTCGGCACGGGGCCCGGGCCGCACCGAGATCCTCACCGGGCCGTCCGCGGGAGGGTCGACCGGCACCAGATCGATTCCAGGTACGGGCCCCTCGATGTCACCGCCGACGAGCACCCTGTCGCCTTCTGCGAGCGGAGCGGGGCCGAGCGCGGCGAGGGTGTCCCGGGATCGGGAGTCGAGCACAGGATTCGCGGCGATGCCGCCCCGGACGGCCAGATACCAGCGGATCCCGTGCTCGGCGGTTCCGATCCGAAGGGTCCGTCCGGCGGGAACGAGCGTCGGGGTGTGCGGCTCGACGGCGCCCATCGCCGTGATCGGCCCCCACGCGCCGGTCACCGCGACCCACGCATCGGAATCGAACCGGATCTCGAGGCCGCCCACGAGGACCTCCAGCACGGCGGCGCCGGAGCGATTTCCGACGAGACGGTTGGCCAGCCGGGCGGCGCCGCGATCGAAGGCTCCGGATGCTCCGACCCCGAGGTGCGCGAGTCCGGGTCGCCCGCCGTCCTGCACCAGGGTCATCGGTCCTGCGGCGACGACCTCGAACGCGTTCATCGATCGACCGCAGTGAAACGGACGAGGTCGCCCGGAGAGATGCGGGCCGGGAAGTCCTTGGTCGCATCCCAGAGCACCGCGTCGGTGCGGCCGATCAGCTGCCAGCCGCCCGGCGACTCTCGGGGGTAAACGCCGGTGAACTCGCCCGCCAGCCCGACGGAGCCCGCCGGAACGGCGGGCCGCGATGTCGAACGGCGAGGCACGACGAGCGGATCGGATGCACTCGTCAGATAGGCGAATCCTGGCGCGAAGCCGACGAACGCGCAGGTCCACTCCGTGCCGGTATGCCGAGCTATCAGCTCGTCCACGGTGATGCCGAGAAGGCGGGCCGCATCGTCGAGGTCCTCGCCGTCGTAGGTCACGGCGATCGTGACAGTGGTCGGAAGCGGACCATCGAGCTCATCCCCGGGACGGACCGACAGCAGCCAGCGTCGCGCGGCGTCCAGCGGGAGCACCTGGGGATCCACCCGCACCAGCACCGTGCGAGCGGCGGGCACCAGCTCCACGAGTCCGCGCGGGGTGCTCGCCGACAGAGCGCGGTAGGCGCCGATCGTCGCCGACAGCGAGTCGTACTCGGCGAGGACCGCGCGGTCGCCGAATGGCAGGATCCTCACGCGAATGCCTCGACGGTGGGCACGCGTCGGCGGATCGCGGTCAGCAGGGCGACCGCGTCAGGGGAGTCCCCGTGCACGCAGAGCGATCTGGCGTCCACGGGGACGATCTCGCCGGTGGATGCCTGGACGGTGCCCGTCTCGATCATCAGGACGACTCGCTCTGCGACCTCCTCGGGGTCACTCAGAACCGCGCCGGGGGACGTTCTCGGCACCAGCGTGCCGTCGGCGAGGAAGCCGCGATCGGCGAACGCCTCTGCGATGAAGGGGACTCCATGACGTCGTGCTGCCGCATCGATCGCAGAGCCGGCGAGCCCGAGCAGCGGGAGGTCGGCGGTCGCTGCAGCTCGGGCGACGGCGTCGGCCTGCTCCGGGTCGTGCGCGATCCGGTTGTAGAGGGCGCCGTGCGGCTTGAGATAGCGGACCTCGCCTCCCTCGAGGCGCGCTGCCGATCGCAGCGCCTCGATCTGCTCGAGGACCTGCTCGGCCAGCTCGTCCGGCAGGATCTCGACCGGACGCCGGCCGAAGCCCGCCCGATCCCGGTAGGAGGGGTGCGCGCCGACCGTCACGCCGTGGCTCATCGCCAGCGCGACGGCGCGGCGCATGGAATCGACGTTCCCCGCGTGGAAGCCGCAGGCGATGTTGGCGCTCGAGATCAGCGGGAAGATGCGCGCATCGTCCGGGAATCCTTCTCCGAGGTCGCAGTTGAGATCGACCATTCGCACGCAACGAGCCTAGCGACGCCGCCTCACCACGAGCCGGGGGAGTAGTCCTTGAGGAAGACGCCGAACAGATCCTCGCCCGCCTCGCCACGGACGATCGGGTCGTACACCCGGGCGGCCCCGTCGACCAGGTCGAGCGGGGCGTGGAAGCCCTCCTCGGCCAGACGCACCTTGGTGGGATGCGGCCGCTCGTCGGTGATCCAGCCGGTGTCGACGCTCGTCATCAGGATGCCGTCCGTCTCGAACAGCTCGCGGGCGCTCGTGCGGGTGAGCATGTTCACGGCGGCCTTCGCCATGTTGGTGTGCGGATGGCCGGGGCCCTTGTAGCCGCGGCCGAAGACGCCTTCCATCGCACTGACGTTGACGATGTAGGTGCGCTTCGCCGCTGAGGAGGCCAACGATCTGCGCAGCTTGGAGATCAGGATGAACGGCGCCGTCTCGTTGGCCAGCTGGACCTCGAGCATCTCGAGCGGGTCGACGGCGTCCACGCTCTGCGTCCAGGAGTTGACCGGGGCGAGATCGGGCACCAGTCCGCCGGCGTCGATCGCGGTCCCGTCGGCCAGGCGCTCGAGCGATGTCGAACCGGGCGCCATCGCCTGCGCGGTGAGGGCGTCGGCCTGCGCGGCAGCGGCCGCGAGGATCGGATGGGCGGCCACCGAGCGCTCGAGCGCCTGAGGATGGGCGTCGTTGGTGTGGCCGAACGTCTCGAGCTCGGGCAGCGGACCGTCGGGCAGGGGCGCGAGCTCGGCCTCGACCAGCTGCTGGTAGGCGCCGCGCGATCGACGCACGGTCTGCGCCGCATTGTTGATGAGGATGTCGAGCGGCCCCTGCGCGGCCACCGACTCCGCCAGCGCGATGACCTGTGCAGGATCGCGCAGGTCGATGCCGACGACGCGCAGACGGTGCAGCCAGTCGGCGGAATCGGGCAGGCTGGTGAAGCGCCGCACCGCGTCGCGCGGGAACCGTGTGGTGATCGTGGTGTGCGCTCCGTCGCGGAGGAGCCGCAGGGCGATGTACATGCCGATCTTCGCCCGCCCGCCGGTCAGCAGGGCCCGCTTGCCGGAGAGATCGGTGCGGGCGTCCCGCTTGGCGTGGCTCATCGCCGCGCAGTCGGGGCAGAGCTGGTGGTAGAAGGCGTCGACGACCGTGTACGTCGACTTGCAGATGTAGCAGGGACGGGCCTTGAGCAGCACCCCCGCGATGCGCTCGGTGGCGACGCCGGAGATCGGGATGCCGCGGGTCTCGTCGTCGATGCGGTCGGGTGCACCTGTCGCCGTGGCGGCGACGACAGCGCGGTCGCTCTGCTGGATGCGCGATCGCGTCTCGAGCCTGCGCTCCCGCTTGACCGCCTTGAACATGGCGGCTGTCGCACGGCGGACGGTGACGAAGTCCGGGTGCTCGTCATCGATCGATGCCATCGCGTCGAGCACTCGAAGGGTGATCTCGAGGTCCGCGGGGTCGATCCCGCTCGGCGTCGACGATTCCTCAGATGGCACGGAAGATTCTCTCATCTCCACGACGTGCCGTGGACGTCCGCTCGCGGACGTCCTTTCAGAGCTGGCCCGGGTAGTCCACTCGGGGAACCAGTGTCGCGGAGTCAGTGCTCGCGCTGAGCGCCCTGCGATGCGGCGACCGTGAAGGTGCCGGGTGCGGCGTAGCCGTGCTCGGCGAACGCGCCGTCGACGGCGAACTCCACCCGTGAGACCAGGTCGATGGGGGTGAGCGCGATGGCCGCCCCGCCGAATCCGCCGCCGGTCATCCGCGCGCCGATGGCGCCGGCGTTGAGCGCGGCCTCGACGGCGAGGTCCAGCTCGGGAACGGAGATCTCGAAGTCATCCCGCATGGAGCGGTGGGACGCGTCGAGCAGGTCGCCGATCGCCGTCGGACCCTGCTCGTGCAGAGTGCGGACGGTGTCGAGCACGCGCTGGTTCTCGGTGACGACGTGGCGGACGCGGCGGAAGGTCTCGTCGTCCATCAGGTCGCGGGCGCGCGGCAGGTCGGCGACCGACACATCGCGCAGGGAGACGACCTCCAGGGCCTTGGCGCCTGCCTCGCAGGACTCCCGTCGCGCCCGGTATCCGCCCGTCGCGTGCGAATGCGAGACGCCGGTGTCCATGATCATGAGGGCCAGGCCCGCTGCCTCGAAGCCGAGCGGGATGATCTCCGCGTCGAGCGACCGGCAGTCGAGGAATACGCCCTGGTCCTTCTGCCCGAGCAGGGAGGCGGACTGATCCATGATGCCGGTGGGCGCGCCGACGGCCCTGTTCTCGGCGAGCTGCCCGACCCGGGCGAGGGAGCGGCGGTCGAGGCCGGCATCCCAGAGGTCGTCGAGCGCGATGGCCACAGCGGACTCGATGGCGGCCGACGAGGAGAGCCCCGCGCCGACTGGCACGTCGGAGTCGATGTAGAGGTCGAATCCGACCTCATGGGTGCGGCCGTTCGTGAACTCGCGGAGCGCCCAGGCGACGCCGAGAGGATAGGCGGACCAGCCCGAGAGCACGTCCGGTCCCAGATCTTCGAGGGAGACCTCGACGGAGTCGTCGGCGAACGAGGTCATCACCCGCATCACGCCGTCGGTGCGGGGGCGGAGCGCGGCGTAGGTGCGCCGGTCGATCGCGAACGGGAAGACGAAGCCCTCGTTGTAGTCGGTGTGCTCGCCGATCAGGTTCACCCGGCCGGGTGCCGACCACAGGGAGTCGGCCCGCCCGCCGTACCGATCCTCGAAGCCGATCAGAGTCTCGTCGCGCAGGTCGCTCATGGCAGGGTCCTCAAATCCGTGTGATCGAGTGGGTGGTCGCGGTCCGGCTGGTCGCGGTCCTCGCCACTACAGTCTGGCCAATGCCGCTCGGATGAATGCCGCCGACTGCTCCGGAGGCACATCGCCGATCCATGCGCCCATGGCGGACTCGGACCCGGCGAGGAACTTGAGCTTCGTCTCTGCGCGACGGGGCGAGGTGATCTGCAGCATGAGCCGGATGTCGTCGCGGTGAGTGTTCACCGGCGCCTGGTGCCATGCCGAGATGTACGGCGTCGGCGTGGGATAGAGCGCGTCGATGCCCTGCAGCAGCTGCAGATAGATGCGCGACAGCTCGTCGCGCTCGTCCGTCGAGGTCGCGGCGAGGTCGGGGACGTGCCGGTTCGGCAGGAGGTGGACCTCGATGGGCCAGCGCGCGGCGAACGGCACGAACGCCGTCCAGTGCTCGCCGGAGATGAGCACCCGCTCGGATGCGCGCTCCGTCTCGAGGATCTGCGCGAACAGGTCGGGCACCTGCTCCACCGACTGGATCAGCTTGGTCGTGCGCGGGGTGATGTAGGGGTAGGAGTAGATCTGGCCGTGCGGATGGTGGAGGGTGACGCCGATCTCCTGGCCCCGGTTCTCGAACGGGAACACCTGCTGGATCCCCGCCATGGCGGATAGCGCAGCGGTCCGTTCTGCCCAGGCCTCGATCACCGTGCGGGCGCGGCTGACGGAGAGGCCGCTGAAGGAGCCCTCATGGGCGGGGGAGAAGCAGACGACCTCGCAGCGCCCGACGGAGGTGCGGGTGCGGCCGAAGCCGATCTCCGTCAGATCCGCCAGGCTCGCCGGCGCGTTCTCATCGGTCAGCAGCGGGCCGAAGGAGGGGGAGCGGTTCTCGAAGACGGCCACGTCGTAGTTGGAGGGGATCTCCGACGGGTTGGTCGGCGTCTGCGGGGCCAGCGGATCGAGCTCCGCGGGCGGAAGGAACGCCCGGTTCTGACGTGACGCGGCGATGGAGATCCACTCGCCCGTCAGCACGTCCTGCCGCATCGTGGCCGTGGCGGGACGAGGGTCCAGGATCCGAGGATCGACGGCGCGTTCTCCGGTGAGAGCGGTGTCCGCGTCGTCGAAGTAGATCAGGTCCCGACCGTCGGCGAGCGTGGTCGCCGTCGCGGTCACACCAGAAGTGAGTTCCATAGCAGGCCAACCCTATCCGCCGAGCGCACGCCGGGGTCGCGTCACTAGAGTGACCGGATGGCCGCCACCGGAGAGCAGTTCGACCTCGTTCTGAAGACGCCGGACGGCGAGGTGACCGCCACGATCGCGGAGCTCGCCGCGGGTCTGCGGGGCCTCACCGTCGACGGGGCCGAGCTCGTCTCGCGCTACCCGGACGACCGCACGCCGCCCTACGGCTCGGGCATGATCCTCGTCCCGTGGCCGAACCGGATCGCCGACGCGCAATGGATCCTCGACGGCGAGGTGCAGAAGCTCGACATCACCGAGCTGACCACGGGCAATGCGAGCCACGGACTGCTTCGGAACACCGGATACCGGGTCACCGACCGCACCGAGAGCGCGGTGACGCTCGCGGCGCCGATCTTCCCGCAGCACGGCTATCCGTTCCTCCTGCACACATCTGTGCGCTACCAGCTCGAGCCGGACGGGCTGCGGGTGATCCATGGAGTGGTGAACGACTCCGCCGTCCCCGCTCCCGTGGCGATAGGAGCCCATCCCTATATACGTGCGGGCGCGGCACCGGTCGAGAGCCTGACCGTGACCGTGGCCGCCGACAGCTACTTCGAGGTGGACGAGAAGCAGATCCCCATCGCCTCGAAGGACGTCGCGGGCAGCGACTTCGATCTCCGCACCGGTCGGGTGCTGGGAGAGGTCGCTCTCGACACCGGGTTCAGCGGGCTGCACCTGGAGGACGGCGCCTTCCGCCACCGCCTCGAATCGCCAGACGGGACTGCGGTGGAGCTGTGGGCCGATGAGGACTTCGGCTACGTGCAGGTGTTCACGCTGCCGCATTACGCCGGTCTCGACGGCCCGGAGTTCGGGGTGGCGATCGAGCCGATGACCGCACCGGCCAATGCGTTCAACTCGGGGGAGGGCCTGCGCTGGCTCCAGCCAGGCGAAGAGTGGATCGCGGCGTGGGGCGTCAGACGCCTTCGATAGTCCGAGCGGGTGTGAGGCGGGCCGGGACAGGGAAGAAGCCGGCGCCTCCTCCCCGTGAGGGAGGAGACGCCGGCTGAGGATGTCGACACGGATGTCGACGACGGACCAGACGCGAGGGATGTACCCGATCCGCCGCCGAGTCTGGATGACGGAGCCGCTGCGCTCAGTGAGCCTGTGTTCCCCCGAACACATTCCTCACCGAACGAGTGCGCGCTGAGCGCAGCGCTCCATCGACTGCGAGCCCTGACCTGGGTCAGTGGGCCTCGCAGTGGCTTCCGTAGCAGTCCACCGGGTGCGCCTTGCGCATCCGGAGGTACTTCGAGATCGCCGCGCCGGCGATGACGAGGAGCACGAGCGCCACCAGCAGATCGCCGCCGAGCGGGGCCGACGTGTTGATGCTGTTGAACGCCGCCGCGCCCTTCGTGGCCAGTCCGCTGATCGCATCGGCGATGGTCGCTGCCGGGCCGCTCGTCGTGGCGCCCGCCGTGACGGTGCCGTCGACGGTCGTCGACTCCTTGTCCGCGCTGAGCGTCGTCCCGGTCAGCGTCGAGACGGAGATCTCAGGATCGGAGCCGGTCGGGGTGCCCGTGGGGTCGCCCGAGGTGTCGGTCGGGTCGGTCGGGCTGCCGGGAGTGGCCGGCGTACCGGGCGTGCCCGGGGTGCCGGGCGTGCTCGGGGTGCCGGGGACGTCGGTCGATGTGCCACCGGTGGTCACGGAGGCGACCTTGTTCCCCGACAGCACCTTCACGTTGAGGTTGCTGACGTTCACCGGCACCGAGACGCCGGTGCCGCCGACGCTCACACCCGCGGAGACCCCGTTGGTGCCGGTCGCGGTGCCCGCCGGAGCGCTGCCCGAGAGCACCGAGACGCTGTTGCCGGTGACGTTGACGGGAACGGTGATGGTCGGAACGGTGCTCGTCGGAGCAGTCGTCGAGGTGACGCCGCCACCGGAGATGGTTCCCCCGAGTACGGAGACCGAGTTGCCGCTGACATCGACGGGGACGTTCACGTTCACAGGCAGCTGAACCCCGCCGTTGGTGAGTCCGCCGAGCAGCGAGTTGGTGTCGAGAGCGTTGGCGGCAGTCGCGCCACCGACAGTGAGCACTCCCGTGATGACGACTGTCGTCAGCACCCGTGCAGTTCTTGCGTACATGTTCTGTCTCCCCCCGAGACGTTGATGGAGCAATTGAATGCCGGAAATGAAGGCGATGTAAAGGACGGGATTTCCCGCTTTTTCCGATCTATGCACACGCATGCGCGAAACGCCGTGCAGATCACCCCCGAACAGGCGGTTTTGTCCCCTATGCAAACGCTTGTGTGCCCATAAGACGGGGGTGGGTTGATGGCTGAATAATTCGCTCCGTGAGGGTAGATCGAGCTTCAGCGGAGAGGCTGAATCGACCGAATCCGCGATTTATCGTCCCTCGAGGGCCCCATATTCCCCAAAAGGGCCCTTTGTCCGTGGATAAATCTCGACAATCAAGATGCTTTTCGTCCGTACTATGGGGGACGCGTTGTACCCCAATGCGACAGCTCATCCGCGCATGTCAGAGAGTGGATGGAGCCCGTTCCACCGACGAGCGGGGCCGGAATCGCCTCATCGAGAGTGGGTGAAATGAACGAGGCGCATTCCGCAATCCGGAATGCGCCTCGCGCTATTCGACGTGATACAGGCTCGGCGCCACGTCCTGGCTCAGTGAGCGACCACGGGCTCCGGTGCATGCGCGGGACTGTCCTGCGCCGCGGCTGCAGCAGCCGCTCGTGCGCGGGTGTCCGTCCGAGTGCGGAAGAGCAGGGCCGACATGATCGCGCCGACCGCGAAGAAGCCGGCCCCCCACCAGTAGGCGGTGGCGTAGCTGTGCACCGCGGCATCGGCGGCGACCCCCGCCGTGACCGGCAGATGCGAGGCCAGGTAGTCGGTGGCGGCCGTCGCGGCCAGCGTGTTGAGCAGTGCGGTGCCGATCGACCCGCCGACCTGCTGGCTGGTGTTGACCATGGCCGAGGCCACGCCTGCGAAGCGGCGGTCGATGCCGAGGGTCGCGGTCTGGATGGACGCGGGCATGATCGAGCCCATCGCGAAGCCGATGATCATCAGCGGCGGAAGGATGTCGGCTGCATAGGTGCTGTCGACATCGAGGTGGGTCAGGTACACCATGCCGATGACACCGAGCGTCATGCCGAACGGCACCATGATCTTCGGGCCGAAGCGGGGAACGAAGATGTTCGTGCCCAGCTGGGCGGCCAGCACGAGCATCGCGATCATCGGCAGGAAGGCGAGGCCCGTCTGGAACGCCTCGTATCCGAGCGACGCCTGGAGGTAGTAGGTGACGAACAGGAAGATGCCGAACATGCCGGCGCCGGCGATCAGCACGGAGCTGTATGCCGCACCGCGGTTGCGATCGAGGACGATCGACAGCGGGAGCAGGGGATGCGCCGCACGGCGCTGCCAGAGAACGAAGGCGACGAGGAGGACCACCGCACCGGCGAGGAAGCCCCAGGTGAGCGGGGAGTCCCAGCCTTCCGTCTCGGCGTTCGAGAATCCGTAGACCAGGCTGAACAGCGCGCCCGACACGAGGATCGTCCCAGGGACGTCGAGCTTGGGCCTCGGGCCCGTGCGGTCGATGTGGGCCACGAAGATCGCGGCGCCGATGATGGCGACGATCGCGATCGGCACGTTGATGTAGAGGTTCCAGCGCCAGTCGAAGTACTCGGTGAGGAAGCCTCCGAGCAGCAGTCCGATCGCTCCGCCCGCTCCGGCGATGGCGCCGAAGACGCCGAAGGCGCGAGCGCGCTCCTTCGGCACGGTGAAGGTCGTCGTCAGTACCGCGAGTGCGGTGGGGGCGAGCAGGGCGCCGAACGCTCCCTGGAGTGCGCGCGCGGCAACGAGGAGCTCGAAGCTGCCGGCTGCGCCGCCGAGTGCGGATGCGGCGGCGAAGCCGACCATGCCGATGATGAAGGTGCGCTTGCGTCCGATCAGGTCGGACAGGCGTCCGCCCAGGAGCAGGAGGCTGCCGAAGGCGAGGGAGTATGCGGTGACGATCCACTGGCGGTCGCCATCGGAGAATCCGAGATCATTCTGCGCTGACGGCAGCGCGATGTTCACGACGGTCGAATCGAGGACGACCATGAGCTGCGCGAGGGCGACGACTCCGAGGGTCCACCAGCGGCGGGATGGATGGGGTGCTGCGGCCTGCAGCACGGGGGAGGACTGTGACATGAGACTCACCATATCCGATACTCGCTAGTTCCGAATCGCATGAGTTCTGAATTAGACTCGTGTCGGGCGGTGAGCCCGTCTGGTCATCCGATGATGACCGCAAGCAGGAGTGCAGCAGAGGAAAGGAGATCGACGCGATGACGCTCGACCTCGAAGAGCACGTCGCCGAGGCGCCCAAGATGGGGCGCAAACGCGACCACACCCGTGACGCCGAGATCCTCGAGGCCACGATCGATGTGCTGGCTGAGACCGGCTACGACGGAATGACCATCGACATGGTCGCCGCGCGCGCCAAGGCGGGCAAGGCCACCGTGTATCGCCGGTGGGCGTCCAAGGGCGAGATGGTGATCGACGCGATCGCCTGCATGAAGCAGAGCGACGTCGACTTCTCGAATCTCCCCGACACGGGGACCCTGCGCGGCGACCTCATCGCGATGATCAAGCCGCCGACGATCGAGGACGCCGAGCGCAAGCTCCAGGTGATGGGCGGACTCGTGTCGATGCTCGCCCGGTCGCCCGAGCTGGCCGAGGCGGCACGCCTGGCGATCGTCGAGCCTCGCGCCTCGGTGAATCGCTTCCTCATCCAGCGGGCCATCGACCGCGGCGAGATCTCGCCGGACTGCGACATCGACACCATCGTGCTCGTCGGACCCTCCATGGCGGCGCATCGTGTGCTGCTGCTGCGCAAGCCCGTCGACCGCGAATTCCTCATCTCCGTCATCGACGGGGTCGTGCTTCCGGCGCTCGGCATCCGCGCGTAGCGCGCCTCCCGCCCTCGTCCTCGGGGCTCTGCCGGGTCTGACAAGCTGATCGGAAGGCGTCGCAACGGCGCCGCGTGCGCGTGCTCCTGCATGCGCGCACAACCGCACCGAGGGATCCGATGATCAAGTGGCTGCTGCTCGGTGGCGCGATCCTCCTGGAGGTCTCGGCGTCGCTGTCGCTCAAGGCGGCGCTGCTGCATCCCGGCTGGTACGTGCTCGTCGTCGTCGGCTACGCGGGTGCGTTCCTCATGCTCATCGCGGTGCTGCGCGCGGGCATGCCGATCGGAGTCGCCTACGGGATCTGGGGTGCGCTCGGGGTGGCGGTGACCGCTGTCTTCTCCACCCTCATCTTCGGCGAGCCGCTCACCGTCCTGATGATCTTCGGCATCCTGCTCGTGATCGCGGGAGTCCTGTGCGTCGAGCTCGGGTCGCATATCGGGCCGGTGCGCGACGAGCCGATCTCCGCCTCTGAGGGAGCGGCCTGATGGGCTGGGTGTTCCTCATCTCGGCGATCCTCATCGAAGTCGGGGCCTCGCTCGCGCTGCAGGCTGCGGTGAACGGCCGCAAGCCGCTCTATGCGGTCACCGTCCTCGGCTACGTCGCGGCCTTCTCGCTGCTCTCGCTCGCGCTCGGGCATGGCATGCCGCTCGGAGTGAGCTACGGCATCTGGGCGGCGACCGGCGTCGCGCTGACTGCCGTGCTCGCCCGGATCATCTTCAAGCAGCGCTTCACCTGGGTGATGTCGCTGGGCATCGCCTTGATCATCGGCGGCGTCCTGCTCATCGAACTCGGTTCGGGTCACTAGACGGCGTGATCCTGCCCGCCTGATCTCGCCCACGGGATACCCCCTGGGGGTATGGTGGTCGGGACGAAAGGGGACCCGATGACACACGATCACCACCGCACCGACGCAGCGCACGATCACGCCGGCCAGGACCACGCCGGTCACGATCACGCCGGTCACGATCACGCCGGTCACGATCAGGCCGGTCACGCTTCGGCTGACGTCACCTGGGCTGCCGCGGCACAGGCGACCCTGCACTGCCTCACCGGGTGCGCCATCGGCGAGGTGCTCGGCATGGTTCTCGGCACCTCCCTCGGCCTGCACAACGCCGGGACGGTGATCCTGTCGATCGTGCTGGCCTTCGTCTTCGGCTACGCCCTCACGATGCGCTCCGTGCTCAAGGCCGGCCTGGCGCTCGGCGCCGCCTTCTCGGTCGCGCTCGCCGCCGACACCGTCTCGATCGCGGTCATGGAGATCATCGACAACACGGCGATGGTGCTCATCCCCGGTGCGATGGATGCCGGCATCGCCCAGCCGCTGTTCTGGATCTCGCTCGCCGGATCGCTCGCGCTCGCCTTCCTGGTCACGACTCCGGTGAACCGCTTCCTCATGTCCCGCGGACGCGGTCACGCGGTGGTGCACGAGTACCACCAGCACTGACGGGCGCGAGCTCCAACGCGGTAGGGCATCCGCGAGCTGCCCACTTCTGCTGCCTGAAACGCGTTCCGAGCAGCAGAACTGGGCAGCTCGTTGGGGCTTCTCACATTCCCTAGGCTCATCGAGTGACCGAGCGCGAACTGGCCGAGTCGGGTCGCCGCCCCGCGCGTGCCGAGGGGCGCAGCCTCGACCGGCGCATCCTCGCGCTCGCCGTGCCCGCGCTCGGAGCGCTCATCGCCGAGCCGCTCTTCCTCATCGTCGACTCAGCGCTCGTCGGGCATCTCGGCGTCACGCCGCTCGCAGGGCTGGGCATCGCATCGGCGATCCTGCAGACGATCGTCGGGCTGATGGTCTTCCTCGCCTACTCCACGACACCCGCCGTCGCGCGCCGCCTCGGTGCGGGTGACGCGATGGGTGCGGTCTCGGTGGGCATCGACGGCGTGTGGCTGGCGCTCGCCATCGGGGCGGTGCTGGGAATAGCCGGATGGCTGGGAACCCCTGCGCTCGTCGGCGCCTTCGGGGCGGCTCCGGCAGTGGCGGACGCAGCAGGAACGTATCTGGCGATCGCGATGGCCGGCCTGCCGGCGATGCTGGTGGTGTTCGCCGCGACGGGCCTGCTGCGGGGAATTCAGGACACGGTGACGCCGCTCTGGATCGCCGGCGTCGGCTTCGCTGTCAACGCCGGCCTCAACTGGCTGTTCGTCTACCCGTTCGGCTGGGGGATCGCCGGGTCGGCGCTCGGCACGGTCGTCGCGCAGTGGGGGATGGTGCTCGCCTACGGGATCGTCGTCGGCCGCATCGCGGCCAGGCACTCCGCATCCATCCGACCTCGCCGCGATGGGCTGCGGGGCTCCGCGCGCGCCGGCGGCTGGCTGCTCGTGAGGACGCTCAGCCTGCGGATCGCCCTGCTGGCGACGGTCGCCGTGGCGACCGCCCTCGGGCCCCATGAGCTGGCCGGATATCAGGTGGTCTTCACCATCTTCTCGGCAGCGGCCTTCGCCTTGGACGCCTTGGCGATCGCGGCCCAGGCTCTGGTCGGCAGAGGGCTCGGAGCGGGTGACGCGGAGGAGGTCAGGCACGTCCTTTGGCGCGTGCTCGCATGGGGCGCGGTCTTCGGAGTCGCGGTCGGAGCCGTCATCGGTGCCCTGTCGGGCGTCATCGGGCTCGGCTTCACGGGCGACTCCGAGCTCGCGCGGCTCATGCAGCCGGCCCTGATCGTGCTCGCCGTCGCCCAGCCGGTCGCGGGAGTGGTCTTCGTCCTCGATGGAGTGCTGATCGGTGCGGGTGACGCGCGCTATCTGGCGATCACGGGAGCCATCAACCTGGCCGTGTTCCTTCCCCTGCTGATAGCGGTGGACCTCATCGGACCGGTCGGTGCCGAAGGCCTGGCCTGGCTCGCCGCGGCGTTCTTCGGCGGCTACCTACTCGCCCGGATGACCACCCTCGGTCTGCGCATCCGCGGCTCAGCGTGGATGGTGTCGGGGGAGTCCGACGCACGCTGAGCGCGAGACGGTTCGCGCTACCCTGGTCCGGCGGGCCTCTAGCTCAGTCGGTAGAGCAGCGGACTTTTAATCCGCGGGTCGTGGGTTCGAGCCCCACGGGGCCCACTCGTCGGATCGCCTGCGCGGATCGCGGCGCCGCCATCCCTTATAGCGCTGCCGATCGGCCGCTCATGCCTCCTCCGCCTCGACGGCTCGATCGTCATCCGCGCCGGTCTCGAGGACCCGCGCCACGATGAACGTCACGAATACGGGCAGGTAGAGCAGGAGCGAGAGAAGCGAGCTAAGGAAGGCGATTCCCACGCTGATCGCCGCGATCAGCAGCGTCGCCGCGGAGATACGAGCATGCCGCCGCATCCACGCCACGTCGTCGACGGACTTCAGCAGGCGCGGATGACGAGCGAGGTATAGGTCCATGCCGAGCCACGGGACGCTGATGACCACGGTGACGAGCGCGAACACGACGAGAGCCGCGATCTGATCGTCTCTCCCGCCGTCCTTCAGCGCCTCGGAGAGGAGGGCGGTCGGCCAGGGGACGAGCGACGCGCCGAGGAGGACCGCCAGATTCAGCAGCATCACGATCGGATCGGCGTACCTGATCCGCGACACGGCCTCGCTGTGGTTCAGCCACACCGTGCCGATGGTGAGGAATGCGGTGAGATACGCGAGATAGGTCGGCCAGTCGGCCAGCAGCTCCTCGGGCGACTGCGCTTCCTTGGGGAGCAGGTCGAGCACCAGCAGCGTGAGCACGATGGCGAGCACCGCATCGCTGAACGCTTCGAGCCGGCTGGTTCTCTGCGGGAGTCGAGCGATCGCCATGCCCGAGTCTGGCAGACGCGCGCTCGGGTGCGCGAGGGTCGTCAGGCTCTGCGGCCTGTGATCACTCTCAACAGGAATGCGATCGCGGCGAGGATGAGCAGGACGAGTCCCACCCACAGCAGGAAGGACAGCGACTGCTGGACTCCTCCGACGACGAGCAGCACGATCGCGACGACGGCGATGATCACGAGCAGCAGATTCATGATCTGTCCTTTCTGTTCAGCGCTCTCGCACGCTGTCGGGCCGCCGTCTCTCAGGACGACGAGGAACGACCGCGGCTCTGACGGATTCCGCCGAACACCGCGGTCACGAGGAACAGCACGACGCCGATGATCAGCAGCCAGAACAGGCCCTTGATGACGGCGCCGAGGATTGCGAGCACGACCCAGATGACGAGCAGCGCAATGATGACCTTCATGCCTCCACGCTAGCGAGGCTCAGCTGCTGTCCGGAGTCATTCCAGAGATCTCTCAGACGGCTGCTCGCTCCGGCCGGCGACGGGGACAGGCGACGTAAACTCTTCGGATGCCAGAGCGATTCTCCAAGCCGGTCAAGTTCGCGGGCTACCAGTTCGAGTCGATCCAGGGCGGAGAGGACCCCGCCGCCATCAGCCGCCTCGCCCACGAGACGGCCGCAGCCCTGGTGGCCCGCGTGCGGAAGGATCCCGACCCCGCGATCGTCGAGCGCCTCGTGCGGTTCACCGACGAGAACGGCATCGACGCCATCGCGGAGCTCTGGTCGCGAGCAACCCCGCACAGCCTCCCCGGCACGCTCTGGCGGATCTACCTGGTGCGATCTATGATCCGGGCCGATGCCGAATCGGTCGCCCTCTTCTACCAGCGCGGCAGCGTCGTCGGCACCATCGACCCCGTCGTCGCCGGCGCCCCTGATCCGGCAGGGCCGGCCGAAATCCTCGAGCTAGCCGATCAGATCCTGCGCGGCGTCTTCGTCGGCGACCTCGCGACCGCCCTCGATCGAGCGGCGGCGTTCTGCCGCGTCGCTGCGTCCGGATGCACCAGCCTCGCCGACGATCTCGAGGGCACCGAACCCGACCGGTCCACGGAGCTGACACGACGCGCGCTGCGTCTGAGTCAGACCGCAGCGGACCTGACAGCCTCCTCCAAGCTCGAGCGCGAAGGTGGTTTAGACTAGCTCCGCCGGGCCGCGATAACCCCGGGCTCCAAATTTCGCCGCCTTGAGCGGCCTTTTGCCGAGAGGCGTTCATTCGCGGTCCGGCGCTCATCCTCTGAGTGGTGAGCAACTGCGCTGTCCCCGCCTGTGTTGTCCCCGCCTGTGCTGTCCCCAAGAATGGGGACATCCGTCCAATCCGGTCCGTGCAGGACTCCGAACGCCATTCAAGGAGCCTCGCCGGCTTCGCACCGTCGACGTGCTGGTTCTCGCGCCATCCCAGAAGTACGCCGGTGGAATGGATTCGGTGAGGCTCCCTCTCAATCTCGCCCGGCGCCGTCGGACATCCACGGCGCCTATCCGCGCCCCCATGCCCATGTCTCTGCGGCTGTTCCATGCATCGTCTGGGATGCTGGTGCTCGTGGCTGAATCCAATCCCGGCGACTCACCGTCTGTCGAGGTAGAAACTCGCGAGTCCCTGCTCGCCCGTGTCGCCCAGGGCGACAAGGCCGCCTTCAGCGATCTCTACGACCAGACGGCGCCCCGCGTACTCGGCCTCATCCGACGCGTGCTCATCGATCACGCCCAGTCCGAAGAGGTCACTCAGGAAGTTTTCCTGGAGATATGGCAATCCGCTTCGCGTTATGAACCGAATAAAGGGGGAGCGACAACCTGGATTCTGACCATGGCCCATAGGCGGGCCATCGACAGGATCCGCGCATCGCAGTCCTCACGGGACCGCGATATGAAGATCGGCGTTCGGGATTACGACCCGGGAGTCGACGATGTCGCCGAAAGCGTCGAGATCCGCATCGAGAACGAAAGGGTGAAGAAGGCCATGCAGCAGCTGACCGAATTGCAGCGTCAAGCCATCACCCTCGCGTTCTACGAGGGGTACACCCACAGCGAGGTCTCGACCATCCTGCACGTGCCGATCGGCACGGTGAAGACACGACTGCGTGACGGAATGATCCGGCTGCGCGACGCGATGGGGGTGACCTCGTGACGCGCGATGAATTCGATGCCGCCAACTCGACGGGGGCGTATGCCCTCGGTGCACTGAGCGCTGAGGACCGGCTGCTGTTCGAAGACGAGCTCGCGGGATCGGAGGAGCTCCGTGCAGAAGTCGCCGGTCTCGTCGACACCGCCGCCGTCCTGGCCATGGCGACCCCGCCGATCGACCCGCCACCCGCACTGAAGTCGAACATCATGGCGATGCTCGACTCCACTCCACAGCTTCCGGCTCAGCCGGCCGAAGACGTCCTGCAGTCGATCGACGCCGCGCGTTTCTCGTCGAGCGCGCCGACCGCTGCCGACGCCACGATCTCGTCGTTCGCCGACCACCAGCCCACCAGGCGCAGCGGCCGAGGAGCTCGACGCAGTCGCATTCGTCCGCTGACCGCCCTGCTCGCGTCCGCAGCTGCCGTCGCCCTTTTCGTCGGCGGCGCGTTCGCCGGGGGACTCCTCGGCACCATCGGCAGCGAGCGTCAGTCCGACCAGTTCGCCGCGCTCAACGCCGCATCGGACGTCACCCGTGAGGTGACACCGCTGCAGAGTGGCGGCACGGCCACGCTGGTCTCCTCCGACGAGCTCGGAGCGTCCGCCATCGTGCTGAACGATGCAGGCGACCTCACTGATGACGAGGTCTACCAGCTCTGGTACCTGCACGACCAGAAGGTCACCAGTGCCGGCATCGTCGATCCCGACGGGCCGCAGACCTACGCGGTGCTCGACGGCGCATTCGACCCCGATTACGCCGTGGCGATGACGGTGGAGCCCGCAGGCGGATCGGAACAGCCGACCGGCATCCCCGTGCTGCTCAGCGGCGCCTGACCTTTCGGCTCGATCACCTTCCTGCAACAGCCACAGCGGCACCGCACAGCAGGTCCCACCCGAACCGCAGAAGGCCCCTCCGAATACGGAGGGGCCTTCTGCATGTCCGTCGGCGGCCGTCGTTGCGGGGCCGTCGGCGTGCGGATCAGCCGAAGCGGCCGCTGACGTAGTCCTCGGTGGCCTGGATGGTCGGCTTGGAGAAGATGGTGGCGGTGTCGTTGTACTCGATGAGCTTGCCGGGCTTGCCGGTTCCCGCGATGTTGAAGAACGCCGTCTTGTCGGAGACGCGGCTGGCCTGCTGCATGTTGTGGGTCACGATCACGATCGTGTACTCCTGCTTGAGCTCCTCGATCAGGTCCTCGATCGCGAGGGTCGAGATCGGGTCGAGCGCGGAGCACGGCTCGTCCATCAGGACGACGTCGGGGGAGACGGCGATCGCGCGTGCGATGCAGAGGCGCTGCTGCTGTCCACCGGACAGTCCCGATCCGGGCAGGTTGAGGCGGTCCTTGACCTCGTTCCAGAGGTTGGCGCCACGCAGCGACTTCTCGACGAGGTCGTCGGCGTCGGTCTTGCTGATCCGCTTGTTGTTGAGCTTGACGCCGGCGAGGACGTTGTCGCGGATCGACATGGTCGGGAACGGGTTCGGGCGCTGGAAGACCATGCCCACCTGGCGGCGGACGAGCACCGGGTCGACGCCGGGGCCGTAGAGGTTGTTGCCGTCGATCAGCACCTCGCCCTCGACGCGGGCCTTCGGGATGACCTCGTGCATGCGGTTCAGCGTGCGGAGGAAGGTCGACTTCCCGCATCCCGACGGGCCGATGAAGGCGGTGACGGTGCGAGGCTCGATGGTGAGGTTGACGTCCTCGACCGCGCGGAACTTGTCGTAGTAGACGTTGAGGTTGTTGACTTCGATGCGCTTGGACACGGGTGCTCTCTCTGGGCGGCGGGACGCGGACTGCGGGCGGGCCGCGGTCAGCGGGCGATCTTGGGCGCGAAGAAGCGCGCGATGAGGCGGGCGATGAGGTTCAGCAGCATGACGATCACGATGAGCGTCAGGGCGCCGGCCCACGCACGGTCGAGGAATGCCTGCACGTCGCTGCCCGGGTTGGCGTACTGGGTGTAGACGAACACCGGGAGCGTCATCATCCGCTCGTCGAACAGGTTGTAGTTGACGCTCTGGGTGAACCCGGCGATGAGCAGAAGAGGCGCGGTCTCGCCGATGACGCGGGAGATCGACAGCATGACGCCGGTGATGATGCCGGCGACCGAGGTCGGAAGGACGACCTTGACCACGGTCAGCCAACGCGGCACTCCCAGAGCGAACGAGGCCTCGCGCAGCTCGTTCGGCACGAGCTTGAGCATCTCCTCGCAGGAGCGGACGACGACGGGGATCATCAGCACCGAGAGTGCGACCGCGCCGCCGAAGCCGAAGCGGATCCCCGGCTGGTCGAGGATGAGCGAGAAGAAGGCGAAGGCGAACAGGCCGGCGACGATGGAGGGGATGCCCGTCATCACGTCGACCAGGAAGGTGATCGCCTGGGCGAGGCGGCCGCGGCCGTACTCGACCAGGTAGATGGCGGTGAGCAGTCCGATCGGGACGGACATCAGGGTGGCCATGCCGGTGATCTCGAGGGTTCCGATGATGGCGTGGATGGCGCCGCCGGGAGCGTCGCCCACCACGTTGCGCATCGAGTTGTTGAAGAAGGTGACGTCGAAGCGCGCAGCGCCCGAGATCACGGCGGTGGAGACCAGCGAGACGAGCGGCAGCAGGGCCACGATGAACGCCGTGGTGACCAGCGCCGCCATCAGGCGGTCGGTGGCCTTGCGGGCGCCTTCGACGATCCTCGACGCGACGTAGATGATCGCGGCGTAGAGCAGGGTGCCGAAGAAGACGGTGCCCACGAGGTTGAAGTCCTCGGTGATGCCCGCGAGCACGAGGATCGTGAAGAGGCCGCCGACGACGATCCAGCTGATCACGAGGAGCCAGATCGGCGAGAAGCGAGGAAGCTGGCCCGCGGTCAGCGACGCGCGCTGGCCGAGGGAGACGGAAGTGGTGGAGGCCATCAGTTCGCTCCGGAGAAGGCCTTGCGGCGGTTGATCGCGTAGCGCGCGAGGGCGTTGACCGCGAAGGTGATCACGAAGAGGACGAGGCCGGTGGCGATGAGGACGTTGACGTTCACGCCCGCGGCCTCCGGGAAGTTCAGGGCGATGTTCGCCGCGATCGTCGTGGGGTTCTGCGACTGCAGGAGCACGAACGAGATCACCGCGGCGGGGGAGAGCACCATGGCGACGGCCATCGTCTCGCCCAGCGCGCGGCCGAGGCCGAGCATCGACGCCGAGATGATGCCGGGGCGACCGAACGGCAGCACGGCGGTCCGGATCATCTCCCAGCGGGTGGCGCCGAGGGCGAGCGCTGCCTCCTCGTGCAGGCGCGGGGTCTGCAGGAAGACCTCCCGGCACAGAGCGGTGATGATCGGAAGGATCATGACCGCGAGCACGATGGCCACCGTGAGGATCGTGCGGCCGGTGCCCGACACGGGCCCGGAGAAGAGCGGGATCCAGCCGAGGTTGGTGGCGAGCCACTCGTAGCCGGGGCGGACGAACGGTGCGAGCACCTTGATGCCCCAGAGTCCGAAGACGACCGAGGGCACGGCGGCGAGCAGGTCGATCAGGTAGCCGAGGCCCTGCGCGAGTCGCCGCGGCGCGTAGTGCGAGATGAACAGGGCGATGCCGATGGCGATGGGCAGCGCGATGGCGAGGGCGATGACGGCGGCCCAGAGGGTGCCGAAGACGAGCGGGCCGACGTAGGCCCAGAAGCTGGCGGGTGCGCCCTTGATGTCGGCCGGATCGGCGATGAGGGCGGGGATGCTCTGCGCGATGAGGAAGATCGCGACGGCGGCGAGGACGACGACGATGATCCAGCCGGCGGTGACTGTCGAGCCGGAGAAGAGGATGTCGCCGAGGCGCTTCTTCGCCTTGATCTCGCCCGTCGGGGTGGGGGCTGCGGATGCGGTCATGCGGGCTGTGGCCATCCTCATTCTGGAGCGGTGACGCGAGGGCAGTGCGGGTGCGGGCTGCTGGGGGAGCGGGCTGCCGGTGGGCGGTACTGCGGGCGATACAGGTGATGCGGGCGGTGCGCGTGAAGCAGGAATGGCGGGCCGGGCGCTGAGATCATCTCAGCATGCCCGGCCCGCCGTCCGGAACTGCCTGTCAGGACACGGTCTCCAGTGCGGCGGCGACCTTCGCGGACAGGTCGTCCGAGAGGGGCGCGGAGCCGGCGGCGTCGGCCGCTGCGGACTGGCCGTCTGCGCTCGTGATGTAGCCGATGTAGGCCTTCACCAGTGCTGCGGCGTCAGCGTCGGCGTACGTCTGGCAGACGATCGAGTACGACACCAGCACCAGCGGGTAGTGGGTCGGGTCGGTCGTCTTGCGGTCCAGAGCGATCGCGAGGTCGTTGGCGTCGCGGCCCTCGACGAGCGGCGAGTCGTTGACGACGGCGGCTGCTGCCTCAGCGGTGTAGCCGACGAACTCGTCGCCGACCTTGATCTTGGCGGTGCCCAGCGAGCCGGCCTTGGACGCGTCGGCGTAGCCGATGGCGTTCGAGCCGTTGGTCACTGCATCGACCACGCCGGAGGTGCCCTGCGCGCCCTCGCCGCCGAAGGCTGCGGGGAATGCGTCGGCGGCCTTCTCGGTCCAGATGTCCGAAGCGGTCTTGCCCAGGTAGTCGGTGAAGTTCTTCGTGGTGCCCGAGTCATCGGAACGGTGCACGGCGGTGATCGTCGCGGACGGGAGCGTGACGCCCTCGTTGAGCGCGGCGATGGCCGGGTCGTTCCAGGTGGTGATCGTGCCGTTGAAGATGCTCGCGAGGGTGGTCGGGTCGAGGTTGAGCTCGTCGACGCCCTCCACGTTGAAGATGACCGCGATCGGGGAGATGTAGGTCGGCAGGTCGATGGCCTTGGAGTCGGGCGCGCAGGCGGCGAACTCGCCGGCCAGCTCGTCGTCGCTCAGAGCCGAGTCGCTGCCCGCCCATGCGACGCCACCCGCGATGAAGGCTGTGCGGCCCGCGCCGGAGCCGGCGGGGTCGTAGTTGATGGTGACCTCGGGGTTGGCCGTCTGGAACGCGGCCTGCCAGGCCTCCTGGGCGCTGCCCTGAGCGGATGAGCCGGAGCCGGAGATGGTGCCGGAGAGAGTGGAGGCGGACGCCGTGCTGTCGGAGTCGCCGTCGCTCGCTGCGGGGGTCTCGTTGGCGGCGCACGCGCTGAGCGCGAGGACGCCGGCGAGGGTGAGGCCGATGAGCCCCGCTGAACGCTTCGAAATCAAGTGATTGCCCTTCATGGTGATTGCGGGTCGGCATTCCGCGCAGGATTGCGGCGCCGCGATGCACGCTAAAGGCCGCAAGTGGACAGACTCGTGCCGCAGGGTGAACGGAAGGTGAACGACCTGAGCCCCCATTCGGGGGGAGGCGGCACGGCGTGGCGCCGAGGATTCCGCACTCGCTGTGGTATCGCCCCGATCAGATGGTCGAGGAGTGGGACTCGATCGCGACGATCCCGTGCTCCGGATGCTCCGTCGAGAGGTGCACCACGGTGAACTCCGCCGTCGAGAGGATCGCTGCGCGGGTGAGCCGACCATCGCGCTCGCCGTGCGAGGCGCGGGCCACCGCGTCGAGGATGGCCGGCAGCACGGGGGAGTGACTGCAGATGACCGAAGTCCGCTTCTTCTTGAGGCGCTTGCCGACGAACGCGGCGATGTCCTCGGCTGAGGACTCTCCGTCCTCCCAGGCGTCCTGGCCGATCACGGGCACGCGCTTGATCTCGGCGCCGATGGCATCGGCGATCGGGGTGACCGTCTCGAGACAGCGGACGGCCGGGCTGCTGAACACCGCGATCGGTCCCCAGGCCTGCAGCGACGGGACGAGGGCGGCGGACTGTGCGCGGCCTCGCGAGGCCAGGGCTCGGGCGGCATCGCTGCCGTCCGGGGAGTCGAGGTTCGCCTTGGCGTGCCGGAGCGCGATCAGCGCGAAGGTGCGGTGGTCGCCCCGCGAGCTGAGCTGGTCGAAGCGGTCGAGCAGCTCGATGTCGCGCTCGTAGCTGAGCCGCTTGCGAGCACGCGCGACAGGCAGCCATTCGATGGACTGCACCTCGTCGTTGGCCTTGAACCGGCCCTTGCGGAGCTGATCGCTGGTGACCTCGGCGGCCCAGTAGTAGACGACCTTGTCCCGACCGTTCGGCAGGAGGTACTCGGTCGTGCCGAGGGATGGGCCGAGGGTGACCTGGAACCCGGTCTCCTCGCTGATCTCGCGCACGGCGGCGACGGGCGTGCTCTCGCCCGCGTCGACCTTGCCCTTCGGCAGGCTGATGTCGTCATGCCGGCTGCGGTGGATGAGCAGCACCTCGAGTCCGGTGCGGCCGTCCCTCCAGCACACGGCGCCCGCCGCAAGGACCGGTCCGACATCGTCCATGCTCATCGGGTCAGTCTGGTCCAGGTCATCGGTGTTCGCTAATCGGAGCGGCGCTCATGACCGCTGTCGCTGTCCCCGACCGGTTGAGGTCGGTGCGGCCCTCCGCCGGGGTCGGCTCAGCGACTCCGGCGACGTGCGGTGATGTCGCGCATGGTCTTGGTCTGCAGGTCGACGAGCAGACCTCCGGTGGCGTTGCGCGAGTGCCGCGTCCACTCGCCATCGGGATCGAGATGCCAGGAGGCCGTGGTGTCGGCCATCGCCAGGTCGAACAGTCGGCTGATCTCGCGCAGGTGGCCGCGCTCCTTCAGCTGCACGAGCACCTCCACCCGGCGGTCCAGGTTGCGATGCATCATGTCGGCGCTGCCGATGAAGACCTCGGGGCTGCCGTCGTTCGCGAACCAGAAGATGCGCGAATGCTCGAGGTAGCGGCCGAGGATCGACCGGACCCTGATGTTCTCGCTGTAGTCCGGCTGTCCGGGCTTGATCGCGCAGATGCCCCGGATCCAGATGTCGATCGGCACCCCGGCGTTGCTCGCGCGGTAGAGGGCGTCGATGATCGCCTCGTCGACGATGGAGTTCATCTTGAGCCGGATGCCGGCGGGCTTGCCGGCCAGGGCGTTCGCTGTCTCGTTGTCGATCCGCTTGAGCAGACCCTTGCGGAGGTAGCGGGGCGCGACCAGCAGCCGGCTGAACTTCTTCTCGATGGCATAGCCCGAGAGCTCGTTGAAGAGGCGGGTGACCTCCTTGCCGACCTGCGGGTCGGCGGTCAGCAGTCCGAGGTCCTCGTAGATCCGGCTGGTCTTCGGGTTGTAGTTGCCCGTGCCGATGTGCGTGTAGAGCTTGAGCTCGCCGTTCTTCTCCTGACGGATGACGGAGGCGAGCTTGCAGTGGGTCTTCAGGCCGACGAGCCCGTACACGACGTGCACGCCCGCCTTCTCGAGCTTGCGCGCCCAGGAGATGTTCGCCTGCTCGTCGAAGCGGGCCTTGATCTCGACCAGGGCGAGCACGGCCTTTCCGGCCTGCGCGGCGTCGATCAGGGCCTCGACGATCGGGCTGTCGCCCGACGTGCGGTACAGCGTCTGCTTGATCGCGAGCACCTGCGGGTCGGCGGCCGCCTGCTCGAGGAACGCCTGCACGCTGGTCGCGAACGACTCGTAGGGGTGGTGCAGCAGGATGTCCCCGCGCGAGATCGCGTCGAAGACGTTCGGCTCCTCGTTGGGCTCGCTCTGCAACAGCTGGGACGCGGTGGTCGGCAGCTGAGCCGGGTAGCGCAGCGCGGGGCGGTCGAGCTTGCCGAACTCGAACAGCCGCGACAGGTCGAGCGGTGCCGGCAGACGGTAGACGTCCTGCTCGGTGATCTCCAGCTCGCGCATGAGCAGCTCGAGGGTCACAGGATCCATGTCGTCGGTGATCTCGAGGCGGATCGGCGGCCCGAAGCGGCGCTGCAGGAGCTCCTTCTCGAGCGCCTTGATCAGGTTCTCGGACTCGTCCTCGTCGACGTTGACGTCCTCGTTGCGGGTGAGCCGGAACTCGTGGTGCTCGAGGATCTCCATGCCCGGGAACAGGTATTCGAGGTGGTTGGAGATCAGATCCTCGAGCGGGATGAACCGCGTCGTGCCTGTTCCGTCGTCCGGCAGCTGGACGAATCGGGGCAGCAGCGGCGGAACCTTGATGCGTGCGAACTCGGTCTTCTCGGTCTTGGGGTTGCGCACCCGCACCGAGAGGTTCAGCGAGAGGCCAGAGATGTACGGGAACGGGTGGGCGGGGTCGACCGCGAGCGGCATCAGGACCGGGTAGATCTGCGCGGTGAACAGCTCGGCGACGCGGGCGCGGTCCTCCTCCCCGAGATCGCTCCACGCCTCGACGTGGATGTCGGCCGCATCCAGCGCCGGCTTGACCTCGTTGCGGAAGACGGCCGCGTGACGGGCCTGGAGCTCGTGGGCCTTCTCGCTCATGTCGGCGAGGACGTCCACGGGAGCGCGTCCGATGTTGGTGGGGACGGCGATGCCGGTCGCGATGCGGCGCTTCAGGCCGGCGACGCGCACCATGAAGAACTCGTCGAGGTTGCTCGCGAAGATGGCGAGGAAGTTGGCCCGCTCGAGCAGCGGCACCTTCGGATCCTCCGCGAGCTCGAGCACCCGCTGGTTGAAGGCCAGCCAGCTGACCTCGCGGTCGAGGTAGCGATCGGGCGGGAGGCTCTCGTCCTCGTCGGCTGATGTCTCGTCGAACTCGTCGGCCACATCGGCGGCCAGTCCGGCATCGCCGAGCAGCGTGTCGCTATCCATTCGGCAATTGTGGCACTGGCCGGGTGAACAGCCGGCAAACAGGACACATGCCCAGCCTCCGCCCCTATGTGTACGTTCCGGCCCCGTGTGCTCGAAATTCCGTGCACATGTGTCCGGTTCCGTAGGTAGCGAGCGACGAGGGGAGCGTCAGCCGGCGACGGTGCGCTGCTGCTCCGTGTCGTCCTCGTAGACGTTGAAGCGGTAGCCCACGTTGCGGACCGTGCCGATCAGCGACTCGAGGTCGCCGAGCTTGGCGCGCAGGCGCCGCACATGGACGTCGACCGTGCGGGTGCCGCCGAAGTAGTCGTAGCCCCACACCTCGCTGAGCAGCTGCTCGCGCGTGAACACCCGGCTGGGATGGGTGGCGAAGAAGCGGAGGAGCTCGAACTCCTTGAAGGTGAGATCGAGTGGGCGGCCGTGCACGCGGGCGGAGTAGCTGGCCTCGTCGATCACGACGCCGGAGGCCTGGATCTTGGACGCGGACTGCTCCTGGGCCATCCGCCCGATGACCAGCCGGATGCGGGCGTCGACCTCGGCTGGGCCGGCGGTCTCGAGGATCACGTCGTTGGCTCCCCAGTCCGCGGATACGGCGGTGAGGCCGCCCTCGGTGAGGATGAGGACGAGGGGGACCGAGATTCCGGTGGTGTGCAGGATCTTGCACAGCGACTTGGCCGACTGCAGATCCTGGCGTGCATCGACGAGGATGACATCGGAGGGCGGAGCGCTGATGAGCTGCGCCGGTTCGGCCGGAATCTGCCGGACACGGTGACTCAGGAGGCCCAATGCGGGCAGCACTTCCTGGTCCATGGCAGGCGTGAGGATCAACAGCTGCGCCAAAGACCCTCCAAATTGCTTGGCCCCATGCTATCCCAGGGATCGGCGGCGGTCCGCCGCGCCGCAATAGGGGACAATCGACCTGATGAGAGATCCACGATGAAGGGCCATTGGGCGGGCGTCGTCGTCATCTGGATCGCGACTGCGGTCGGGGCTGTGGTCGGGGTGGTCGTGCTGGCCCCGGACGAGCGGCTCAAGGGGCTGTCGCTGATACTCGCCGGGGCGGTCGTGCTGACCTTCTGCGTCCAGCTGCTGGTCGCCGAGAAGGTCGGCTTCGTCACCCGACTGACCGCATCGGCTCTCGGCGCGTTCGGCGTCGTGCTCCTGGCCAGCCTCGTCGGCGCCTTCCTGCCCTGAGCCGCCTCTCCTGAGCCGATGACCTCCCGGCCTGCGCGTCCCCGGCCCGCGGGTGACCACACGCGACCATGGCATCGCCCGCGATCGCTAGACTCTGAGCATGATCGTGGCGCTCGAGATCACCTACCTCTGTCTTCTGGTGCTCGCGGCACTGGCGATCGGCTGGGTGTCGCTCGTCGTCCTCTACAGCCTTTTCCGGGGTCAGCGCTGATTCTGCGCTCGCCGATCCCGCGCGTTCCCCGTCGAACCGTGCAGCCGTCCCCGACTGATCCGCGACTCCCGCACCGGGAGCGCCCGGCGGTGTCCTCATGATCAACATCCCCACCGACCTGCCGTCGGAGCTCGTGCCGCTCTCCTGGCTGCTCGGCGTCTGGGAGGGCCCGGGGCTCGTCGAGTACACGATCGGCGACGACGTGGTCCGCCACTCGTTCAACCAGCGCGTCAGCTTCAGCCACGACGGACAGCCCTACCTCAACTACACGTCCAGCACCTGGCTGGCGGATGAGCAGGCAGAGGCCGCCGATCCACTGGGGACAGGCATCGTCGTCGGTGTGCCCCTTGCGTCCGAGGCGGGCTACTGGCGACTGTCCCGCATGCTCGTCGAAGGCGATCCCGGGCCGGGAATGCTCCCGGGCGTCGGATCGCGCCCCTTCGGCACCGCGCAATCGGTCGAGACCCTGCGCAACTCGCATGGCGGCTTCGACATCCAGGTGAGCCTCGTGCATCCCACCGGCGTCAGCGAGCTTTACCTCGGGCAGGTCAAGGGTGCCCGGATCGACCTCGCCACCGATGCCGTGATGCGCACGCAGGGCGCCAAGGACTATTCGGCGGCCACCCGCCTGTACGGCCTCGTCGAGGGTGATCTGCTCTGGGCATGGGACATCGCGGCTCTCGGCCAGGACCTGCGCACCCACTCGTCGGGACGGCTCTCCCGTGTCGACTGACGCGCCGGCCGATACTCCGGCGGACGCCACCGACCCCTCCGTGGGAGCCGGCGCCAGCCCGCTGCTCGGGCTGCCCGCAGCCGTTGCGGCAGAGGGTATCGACTCCGGCGTCGTCGCGCACTACGGCAACCCGCTCGGCGAGCAGAGGCTGCTCGCCTCCGGAACGGCGCTCGCGCAGGTCGCCCGCGGTGTCGTGACCGTCAGCGGGCCCGATCGACTCAGCTGGCTCGACTCGCTCACCAGCCAGAGCATCGCCCGCCTCGCCCCCGGGGAATCCGCTGAGTCCCTGCTGCTCGACCCGCAGGGCAGGGTCGAGCACGACATCCGCATCGTCGACGACGGCGTCACCGCCTGGCTGATCCTCGAGCGCCCGCAGACCGCCGCGCTCGCCGCGTTCCTCAGCCGGATGCGCTTCATGCTGCGTGTCGAGATCGCGGACGTCAGCGACCAGCACGCGGTGATCGGGTCGCTCGATGCCGATCTCGCCCGCCGGATCCTCGGCGACGATGTGATCGTCAGCTGGCAGGACCCGTGGCGCACCGGCTCGATCGGCGGCGTCTCCTACGCACGTGCCGCCGCCGAGCACCCGGGGGCCGATTGGACGTGGTCCGAGACCGTCGTCCCCGTCGGTGCACTCGACCGCCTCGCCGCCGCGGTCATCGGAGCCGAGGTGCGGGTCGCAGGATCCCTCGCGGTCGACGCGCTGCGCATCGCCGCCTGGCGTCCCCGGCTCGGCGTGGACACCGACGAGCGCACCATCCCGCACGAGCTCGACTGGCTCCGCAGCGCTGTCCACCTCAGCAAGGGCTGCTACCGCGGACAGGAGACCGTCGCGAAGGTGCACAACCTCGGCAGGCCCCCGCGACGGATCGTCATGCTCGACCTCGACGGCTCCGAGGGCATCGTCGTTCCGGCGGGAGCCCCGGTGCTCGCGCTTCGCCAGGGCGAGCAGGTCGAAGCGGGCGCCATCACCTCCAGCGCGATCCACTACGAGCTCGGTCCCATCGCGCTCGCCGTCATCCGCCGCGCCGTCGATCCCGACGAGATCCTCACCGTCGTCGCCGACGGCGCCTCGATCGCCGCCCGCCAGGAGATCATCGTGCCGGCGGACGCGGGTCCCGCCGTCACCGACATCCCTCGTCTGCCCCGCCTCGGCCGCCCCGCGTGAGCGCCGAATTGCCACTTCCGGCTCCCACGACCGCCGCTTAGGAGCCGAAGGTGGCAACTCGGACGGCGCTCGCCGGGGTTCGGCCTGCGATCGAGAGGTCGCTGTCGCGGACCGTCGCGTCTCTGCCGGCCGTGCTGCAGATCGCGGGAGCCGCCACCGCTGGCTACGCCATCGCCCACTTCGCGCTCGGGCATCCCACCCCGATCTTCTCCTCGACCGTCGCGATCACCGCGCTCGGCTTCTCGCGCGACGCCCGTCCGATCCGCGTCGCCGAGACCGCGCTGGGCATCATCCTCGGGATCGTCCTCGCCGACCTGCTGCTGCTCGGCATCGGACGGGGCTGGTGGCAGCTGTTCGTGGTTCTCGCCGTCACCTTCCTGGCCGCTCGTCTGCTGTCGCCGAGTGTGGGCTTCGCGGCGGCGGCCGGCGTGCAGTCCGCCCTCGTGACCCTCTTCCCCGTGGTGAGCGGCCAGGAGTTCACCCGAGTCCTCGACGGACTTATCGGCGGCGCCGTCGCGCTGGTGGCGACGGCGCTGATCCCGCGCGATCCGAGGCGTGCGGCGCTGCGGGACGCCCGGCTGCTGTTCGATGAGTGCACCGAGTCGCTCGCGGCGATCACTGCAGCCCTGAGGATCGCGGACGCCGACACGGCCGTGCGGGCGCTGTCCCGACTGCGGGGGACGCAGCCGCTGGTCGATGCGTGGTCGACCTCGCTCGAGTCCGGGGCCGCGGTGGCGCGGATCTCGCCGTTCCTTCGCCGGCATCTCGCGGACTTCGACCGTCAGCGTCGGGTGCAGCGGGGGATGGACCTCGCCACCCGCAACCTCCGGATCATCGCGCGCCGAGTCGAGTTCCTCGTGCCGGACGGCCGGGAGCGGCCCGAGCTCGCGGAGCTGCTCGGCACGATCTCGGAGTGCATCACGCTGCTCGGTCGGGCGCTGCGCACCCCCAGCCTGTTCGAGGTCGCCCGGCGCGATCTCACCGTGCTCGCCAAGCACCTGCATCCCGCGCTGCTGGACGAGCCGTCGATCAGCGAGACGATGGTGCTCGTCCTGATCCGCCCGCTGATCGTCGACCTGCTGACGGCGACGGGCATGGACGAGGACGACGCCCGCGCTCTCCTCCCGCCCCTCCCCGCCTGATCCTTCCTACGTTCCGGCCCCGGTACCTACGGAATTTCGCGCACATCCGCCGCCTTCGCATGGAGGACCTGATCCGAGACGCCCGGCCGGAATATGCGAAGCGGCGGTCCCGGCCTGCGAGCCGTGATCATGTGCTCGAAACCGGCGAGCGTGCTGGTAATTCCGTGCACATTCGGCCGGAACGTAGGAATTCAGCGGGGGGCGACCTCGGGCCAGGGGAGGGTGAGCTCGCCGAGGCGGCGGCGACGCGGGGGAGTCAGCACGGTCCAGCCGTGATCGGAGAGGCGACGGACGGTCTCGAGCCAGCGCTGCTGCGCGCCGAACTCCGCGTATCCCGCCGTGTGCGCCCACAGCCGATCGAGGTCGGCGATCAGCGCGTGGATGCGCTCGCCCGGGACATTGCGGTGGATGAGCGCCTTCGGCAGCCGCTCCTCCACGATGCCAGGACGCTCCAACTCGGCCAGTCGAAGCGAGATCGTGAAGGTCTGGGGGCCGGAGGAGTCGAGCGCGACCCAGCTCGCGATCCGTCCGATCTCGTTGCTCGTCCCGTCGACGACGAGCCCGCCGGGCGCCAGCCGCGACGCCATCAGCGCCCAGGCAGCGGCGACCTCGGATTCGTCGTACTGGCGCAGCACATTGAGCGCTCGGATGACCGTCGCACGCTCGCCGCGGGGGAGCGGAACCTCGAAGCCGCCGCGGGCGAAGCTGAGGCCGTCCCGCTCGAACGGCATGGCGGCGGCGACCCGGTTGGGATCGATCTCGAGGCCGACGACGCGGGTGAGCGGGTTGGCCCGTCGGAGCCGGTCGAGCAGCTCGGATGCCGTCCAATGGGCGGCTCCGTAGCCGAGATCGACGACCAGCGGACGCTCGGCGGCGGCGAATGCGGACGACGCGGCGATCCATCGGTCGACGCGTCGCAGCCGGTTGGTTCCGGTCGTTCCGCGGGTGATCCGCCCTTCGGGCATGACCAATAAGGTAGGGGACATGCCAGCTCCGTACACGCTCGTCCTCCTCCGACACGGCCACAGCGAGTGGAACGAGAAGGGCCTCTTCACCGGCTGGGTCGACGCGAATCTCACTGAGAAGGGCATCGCGGAGGGCAAGCGCGCCGGCGAGCTGATCCGCGACGCCGAGATCAAGCCCGACATCCTCTACACGTCGCTGCTGACCCGCGCGATCCAGACCGCCAACTTCGCCCTCACCGAGGCGGACCGGCTGTGGATCGAGACCAAGCGCACCTGGCGGCTCAACGAGCGCCACTACGGAGCCCTGCAGGGCAAGGACAAGGCGGCCACGCTCGCCGAGTACGGTCCCGAGCAGTTCCAGACCTGGCGCCGCTCCTTCGACGTGCCGCCGCCCCCCATCGACGACGACGACGAGTTCTCCCAGGCGCACGACCCGCGCTATGCGGGCCTCGGCCCCGATCTGCCCAAGACCGAGGCGCTGTCCAACGTCATCGACCGGATGCTCCCGTACTGGGAGATCGAGATCAAGCCGCAGCTGCGCGCCGGCCGCACGGTGCTCGTCGTCGCGCACGGCAACTCGCTGCGTGCGCTCGTCAAGCATCTCGACGGCATCACCGACGCCGACATCGCCGAGCTCAACCTGCCGACCGGCATCCCACTGGTCTACAAGCTCGACGAGAACTACAAGCCCGAGGTCCGCCTCGGGGAGTACCTCGACCCCGACGCGGCGGCAGCCGGCGCCGCGGCCGTGGCGGCCCAGGGCAAGAAGGCTCCCATCGACGGCAGCGACGAGGCTCCGTCCAGCCCCGCCGAGCACACTCGCTGACGCTCCGCGCTATGCGAAGCGGCTCCCTGCTGCGGAAGTGTCCGCAGCGGGGAGCCGCTTGTGTCGCGCTGAGCTTGTGTCGCGCTGAGCTTGTGTCGCGCTGAGCTTGTGTCGCGCTGAGCGTCTGTCGCGCTGAGCTTCTGTCGCGCTGAGCGTCTCAGACGGTGGCTGTGGTGGAGACCGTGGAGGAGACCGGCGGGACCGCCCAGTCGCCCGTCGCCAGGTACTGGACCTTCTTGGCGATGGAGACCGCGTGGTCCGCGAAGCGCTCGTGGTACCGGGAGGCGAGGGTCGCGTCGACGGTGTCGACCGCCGCGCCCTTCCAGGTCTCGCCGAGCACCTTGTCGAAGACGCTGAGGTGCAGGTCGTCGATCAGGTCGTCGTCGCTGCGGATCTGCTCGGCGAGGGCCATGTCCTCGGTGCGGAGCAGCTCGGTGAGCTTGAGGGCGATCTCGGAGTCGAGACGGCCCATCTCCTTGAACGTGCCGCGCAGGCCCTTCGGCACGACCTTCTCGGGGAACCGGTAGCGGGCGAGCTGCGCGATGTGCGAGCTCATGTCGCCCATCCGCTCGAGCGAGGCGCTGATCCGCAGCGCGCTGACGACGATGCGCAGGTCGCGGGCGACCGGCTGCTGACGGGCGAGGATGTTGATCGCCAGCTCGTCGAGCGTGAGTGCGAGCTCGTCGATCCGGTCGTCGTCGGCGATGACGCTCTCGGCCAGGGTGACATCGGACTCGTTGAACGCCCGCGTGGCGTTCGCGATGGAGGCGGCGACGAGCTCGGCGATGGTGACCAGGCCCTCACGCACTTCGGCGAGCTCTTGCTGGAACACTTCGCGCATGTGTGGGTCCTCCCCAGAAGGCCGCGCGGAAGATCCGGCGGTGCGTTATACGACTGGCGAGTCTTTCCGGCCCAGGTTAACGGCCGGTGCCGGGACGCTGAACGGAAGCCGAACTCGCGTCCCCCCAGGCCTGGGGGGCGCTCTTGTCGGGCGCCGATAGCTAGTGTAAGGCCCATGGAATCAGCGTGGCTGGTGATCCTGGCCCTGCTGTTCGGTCTCGCCGTGGGCATCGGATTCACGCTCCTCTTCGTGGCGGCGCTGCGCCGCGGTGCGCAGGCGATCGACGCGGCCGGAGAAGAGCTCCCGGACGGGATGCAGAGCATGCTCGACGCCCTCGAGGCGACGGGCGTGGTCCTCGGACCCTCGAACATGGTCATCGGCGCGTCCGCAGGCGCGCTCTCGCTGGGCCTCATCGAGGACCGCCGCCTCGTGCACGCGCCGCTCACCGCTGTCGTCGATCGTGCCCGTTCGGTCGGAGAGTCGGTGCAGGAAGAGGTGCTGCTCGCCCGTGGGCCGTTCGGCAACTCCAATCTCAGTGTGATCGCCCGCGCCTCCCTCCTCGGCTCCCGCTACGTGCTGCTGCAGGTGGACGACCGCACCGAGGGCGTCCGGCTCGACGAGATGCGTCGCGACTTCGTCGCCAACATCAGCCACGAGCTGAAGACGCCTATCGGCGCGGTCGGGCTCCTCGCCGAGGCGCTCAGCTCCGCTGCGGACGAGCCGGAGCTCGTCCGCCGTTTCGCGGATCGGCTGACCACCGAGGCCGACCGGCTCACCCGCATCACGCGGGAGATCATCGAGCTCTCGCGACTCCAATCGGCGGACCCGCTCACCGACGCGGAGCTGGTGGACGTCGACCACATCGTGGCCAGCGCCATCGACCAGAACGCCGTGGCCGCGGAGGCGGGCGGGGTGCGGCTCGTCCGAGGCGGCGACAAGCGCAGCACGGTCATCGGCGACGAGGCGCTGCTCATCGTGGCCCTGCACAACCTGATCGCCAATGCCATCCAGTACTCGTCCCGCGGCGCGCGGATCGGCATCGGCGTGCGCGCGGGCGACGAGCTCGTCGAGATCGCCGTCACCGATCAGGGGATCGGCATCGCCGCCGAGGACCTCGAGCGGGTGTTCGAGCGCTTCTACCGCGTGGATCAGGCGCGGTCGCGCAACACCGGCGGCACCGGCCTGGGCCTGAGCATCGTCAAGCACGTCGTCCAGAACCACGGGGGCGAGGTGGCCGTCTGGTCCCAGCGCGGACGAGGATCCACCTTCACCGTGCGACTGCCGCGTGGGCTGCGGCCGAGTTCCGCCGAGCCCGCCCTCCTCGATCCAGTGGTGTTCGACACCGCCTCGCTCGACCGGATCAGCGTCTCGGCGACGGCGCCCAGCGCCTCATCCGCCGTTCACCCCGGTTCCACCGCGGTTCCCACCGCCGCCGACGCATCGACCGCCCAGCTCACCCGCGGCCACGCCGCCGGAACGGAGAACCCATGACCAGGATCCTGCTCGTCGAAGACGAGCCGGCTCTCAGCGAGCCGCTCGCCTTCCTGCTCGGCCGGGAGGGCTACGAGGTGGCCGTCGCCGCGGACGGCCCGTCGGCGCTCTCGGAGTTCGGCCGCTCGGGCGCGGATCTGGTGCTGCTCGATCTCATGCTGCCCGGACTCCCCGGCACCGAGGTCTGTCGTGAGATCCGTGCCACCTCCGCGGTTCCGATCATCATGCTGACGGCCAAGGACTCGGAGGTCGACATCGTCGTGGGCCTCGAGCTGGGCGCCGACGACTACGTGACGAAGCCCTATTCCACGCGGGAGCTGCTCGCCCGCATCCGCGCCGTGCTCCGCCGACAGGTCGAGCCCGCAGGCCCCGACGGGATGATCGAGGTCGGTCCCGTCCGGATGGACGTCGACCGGCACATCGTCACGGTCAACGGCCGGGAGACGCCCATGCCGCTCAAGGAATTCGACCTTCTCGAGGTGCTGCTCCGCAACGCCGGACGCGTGCTCACCCGCGGCCAGCTGATCGACCGGGTGTGGGGCTCCGACTACTTCGGGGACACCAAGACCCTCGACGTGCACATCAAGCGCATCCGCGGAAAGGTCGAGGACTCGCCGTCGGAGCCGACCCTGCTGGTCACCGTGCGCGGGCTCGGCTACCGGGTGGAGGACCTGCCGCCGGCCTGAGCCCATGACGTCTGAACGCGGAAGAGGGTGCCGATCCCATGGATCGGCACCCTCTTCGCATCCGACGGGCTCATCGGAGTCGGATCAGTAACTCTCTTCGACTCAGCCGACGCTCGTGTCGTCGGTGTCAGGGTCGGTGGTCACGCCCTCTGTGCCGGACGTGTCGTCGGGGACCGGCGTCTCCGTGGGGGCGGGGGTCTCGATGATCGTGGGCGTCGGAGTGGGTGTGGGGGTCGGCGTCGGCGAAGGGCTGGGGGTGAGGCTGGTGTAGGTGCCCAGCGTGCCGTCCAGCACAGGCACCTGGAGCTCCTGGCCCTCTGCATTGCCGCTCTGGAAGTAGAGCGGCAGCAGTGCGCCCGCCGGCGCCTCGATGTCTTCGAGCACGACCTGCGAGCCGGTGCCGCCGCCGATCTGGGTGATGCTGTTGGCGGCTGCGAAGACCGTGGTGGTGGCCCGAGTCGAGCCCGAGTCGTACTGGATCTCCAGCGTCCGGATGGTGTCGGTCGAGTTGACGACCGAGACCACGAGGGACGCCCGCGTGCCATCGGTGGTGACCAGGAGCGCGTTGCGCACCTCGAGATTGCCCAGATTGCCGCTCACGCCGTCGCTCGGGTCGTAGCGCTCGAGCGTCGTCTGGGGGCTGATGAAGTTGCAGGCGGTCAATCCGCTGAGGACTGCTCCGGCCAGGGCGATCGAGACGACAGCGCGTACTCCGACTCCGCGCGATCTCACGATGGGCCTCCGATTCACCGGGTGTGGAACAGGGAACAGCTGGGTGTTCGGAAGCACTGCGCGCCCCCTCCAGCCATCCGAAGCCTATCGCATGGGGGGTGCCCGGCTCGGGCTGACCGGAGGCTTGTCGGCCCCTCTGTGCTAGAATCTAGGCCGGTCGAAAGGACTCATCACCCATGCTTTTCGAGGTCGGCGAGACTGTCGTATACCCCCACCACGGGGCAGCAACCATCACAGAAGTCAAGAAGCGGATGGTGAGAGGTGAAGAGAAGGTCTACCTCAAGCTGAACGTGACGCAGGGCGATCTGACCATCGAGGTCCCCGCGGAGAACGTCGACCTCGTCGGCGTCCGCGACGTGATCGGCAAGGAGGGCCTCGACCGCGTGTTCGAGGTCCTGCGTGCCCCCTTCACCGAGGAGCCGACCAACTGGTCGCGTCGGTACAAGGCCAACCTCGAGAAGCTCGCCTCCGGCGATGTGATCAAGGTCTCCGAGGTCGTCCGCGACCTCTGGCGTCGTGACCAGGACCGCGGGCTGTCCGCGGGGGAGAAGCGGATGCTCGCGAAGGCGCGGCAGATCCTCATATCCGAGCTGGCGCTCGCGGAGAAGACCGACGAAGAGAAGGCCTCGACGGTCCTCGACGAGGTCCTCGCGTCCTGAGCCGTTCGTCGGCGATCGAGTTGCTCGGCAAGCGATCGGGAACGGCTGGCTCCGTGACGACGGCGGTGATCGTCGTCGCCGCCGGGAACGGCACTCGCCTGGGCCTCGGCCCGAAGGCGTTCGTGACCGTCGCGGGGCGGAGCCTTCTCGAGCTGACCCTCGAGCGCGTGAATCGCGTTCGGGGTGACGTCGAGGTGGTCGTCGTCGCGCCCGCGAGCCATCTTGGAGAGGCTCAGCGGCTGGCATCCGGCGCTCGCGTCGTTCCAGGCGGTGCGACCCGCCAGCAGTCGGTGGCAGCGGGGCTCCGTGCGCTCGGGCCCGATGTGCAGCGCGTGCTCGTCCACGACGCGGCGCGCGCATTGACGCCGACGGCGCTCTTCGATGCCGTCGCCGATGCAGTCGCGGTGTCGAACGCCGGCGTCATCCCCGCCCTGGCGGTCGCGGACACCATCAAGCGCATCGACGCCGATGGCACCGTCCTCGGCACCGTCGACCGCTCGGAGCTCGCGGCCGTCCAGACGCCGCAGGGCTTCCCACGCGACCAGCTCGACCTGGCCTACTCCGCCGTCGAGGCGGACCACACCGACGATGCAGCGGTCTTCGCGGCATCCGGAAGGACGGTGATCGTGATCCCCGGCGATCCTCTGGCGTTCAAGGTGACCACTCCGGACGACCTGGCGAGGGCCGAGCAGCAGCTGGCCCGGTCCGAGCCCCACGTCCCCGCTGTCCGCACGGGCATCGGGATCGACGTCCACGCATTCGGCGGCGACGCCGAGCTGCGGCTGGCAGGGCTGAGCTGGCCGGGGGAGCAGGGGCTCGCCGGGCACAGCGACGGTGACGCCGTGGCGCACGCGATCTGCGACGCGCTGCTCTCCGCAGCCGGCCTGGGGGACATCGGATCGCGCTTCGGCACCGACGATCCCCGCTATGCAGGCGCCGCTGGTGAGGTGTTCCTGACCGGCACCGTGGCCCTGCTCGCAGAGGCGGGCTTCGCGCCGAGCAACGTCTCGGTTCAGCTCGTCGCCCAGCGCCCGCGCTTCTCAGCTCGTCGCATTGAGGCTGAAGCGGCCCTCTCCGCGCTGGTCGGCGCGCCGGTCAGCATCGCGGCCACTACCTCCGACGGCCTCGGATTCACCGGCCGCAGCGAGGGCGTGGCGGCGATCGCGACCGCACTCATCCGCACGATCTGAGCGCACAGCCCACTCGATAGGCCGAACTGCCCAGTTCTGCCACCTGGGGGCGCCCCCGACCGGCAGAATTGGGCATCTCAGCCCACCGTGCAGCGCTTCGAAGCCGCAGTTCCGCGGGTCAGTACCATTGAGCGGTGACCGTTCGCCTCTTCGACTCCCTCTCGGGCGGTCTGCGTGACCTCGAGCCGCTCGTCGAGGGCCAGGTCGGCATCTACGTCTGCGGCCCGACGGTGCAGTCGTCGCCGCACATCGGCCATCTGCGGTCCGCGCTCGTCTACGACCTGTGGCGTCGCTGGCTGACCTATCGCGGGCACCGCGTCACCCTGGTGCGCAACGTGACCGACATCGACGACAAGATCCTCGCCAACGCCGCCAAGAGCGGGGCCGAAGGGACCAGCGAGGAGTGGTGGGCGCTGGCCTACCGCTACGAGCTCGAGTTCACCGCGGGCTACACCGCCCTCGGAGTCCTCCCGCCGACCTACGAGCCTCGGGCGACCGCCAGCGTTCAGCAGATGATCGAGCTCATCCAGCGACTCATCCAGCGCGGGCACGCCTACCCCGCACCCGACGACTCCGGTGACGTCTACTTCGACACCGGGAGCTGGGCGGAGTACGGCGCGCTCACCCGCCAGAAGGCCGACGACATGGTGGCAGCGACGGACTCGGATCCGCGAGCCAAGCGCGATCCCCGCGACTTCGCGCTCTGGAAGGGGCGCAAGCCGGCCGAGCCGGAATCCGCGTCCTGGGGCTCGCCATGGGGAGCGGGTCGCCCCGGCTGGCACATCGAGTGCTCCGCGATGGCCGCCCGCTACCTCGGCCCGCAGTTCGACATCCATGGCGGCGGGCTGGATCTGCGCTTCCCGCATCACGAGAATGAGCTCGCCCAGTCCCGGGCTGCCGGCGACGCCTTCGCCAACCACTGGGTGCACAACGGGCTGGTCAACGTCGGCGGCCAGAAGATGTCCAAGTCGCTCGGCAACTCGGTCTACGCGGCCGACCTGCTCGCGGCCGCCCGTCCGATCGTCGTGCGCTACTACCTCGGCGCCGCCCACTACCGCTCCGTGCTCGACTACCACGACGGTGCCCTCGCCGAAGCGGAGGCCGCGCTCGACCGGATCGAGACCTTCCTCGAGCGCGCCGCCCGACAGCTCGACGACACCGCCGTGCCATCCGGCATCGAGCGGGTGCCGGATGCCTTCGCAGCGGCGCTCGACAACGATCTCGCGGTTCCGGAAGCGCTGGCGGTGCTGCACGAGACGGTCCGAGCCGGGAACGCGGCTCTCGACGCGGGCGACCTGCAGGTCGCTGCCGCACTGCGCGGCGAGGTGACCGCGATGGTGCAGATCCTCGGCGTCGATCCGGCATCCAGCACGTGGCAGGGGGGCGTCGATACCGCCGGCCGCCAGGCGCTCGGAGCGCTCGTCGACCGCCTCCTCATCGACCGCCAGGAGGCGCGCGCCTCGAAGGACTTCGCTCGAGCCGATCACATCCGCGACGAACTGGTCGCCGCAGGCATTACGCTCGAGGACTCTGCCAACGGAACCCACTGGAGCATCAATGGCGAATAAGCCAGGGCGCGCCGGCGCCGTACGCAAGTCCACGAGCGGCGCCAAGGTGGGCACCGGCGGCCACGGACGCAAGGCCCTCGAGGGCCGCGGACCCACTCCGAAGGCCGAGGACCGCACCTACCACTCCGCCGCGAAGCGCAAGCAGCTCCGCGAGCGGGCCGAGGCGCGCTCCGGCACATCGTCCGGAGGCGGCGACACCCGCTCCCGCGCACCCAAGCGCAAGTCCACGAGCGACGAGGCCGAGATCGTCACCGGCCGCAATTCTGTCGTCGAGGCTCTGCGCGCGCGCATCCCCGCGACGGCTCTCTACGTCGCCCAGCGCATCGAGGTCGACGAGCGGGTCCGCGAGGTGCTCTCCGTCGCGAACAACCGCGCGATCCCCATCATGGAGATCACCCGCCCCGAGCTCGATCGGATCGCCGGCGAGAACGCCGTCCACCAGGGCCTCGCGCTCAAGGTGCCGGCGTACGAGTACGCGCACCCGCTGCAGCTCCTCGACAACCTCGAGGCCAAGGGCCAGCTGCCGCTGCTCGTCGCCCTCGACGGGATCACCGATCCACGCAATCTCGGCGCCATCATCCGCTCGGTCGCCGCGTTCGGCGGTCAGGGCGTCATCGTTCCCCAGCGCCGTTCGGTCGGCGTGACTGCGGCCGCCTGGCGCACGTCGGCGGGTGCCGCCGCTCGGGTGCCGGTCGCCATGGCCGCGAACCTGACCCAGACGCTCAAGGCGCTCAAGGAGCGCGGCGTATTCGTGATCGGCCTCGATGGCGACGGGGACACCCCGCTGCCCGGACTCGAGCTCGCCGATCAGCCGGTCGTGCTGGTCGTGGGCTCCGAGGGCAAGGGGCTGTCCCGCCTCGTCACCGAGACCTGCGACGCCGTGGTCTCGATCCCGATCCACGCCGCTACGGAGTCGCTCAACGCGGGCATCGCCGCCAGCGTCACCCTGTATGAGATCAGCAAGCTCAGGGCCGCAACGGAGTAAGAGGCCGCTGGTGCCGGGGCCGGCGGATCACAGATCGGCGCGACCGGCCTCGATACGCGCCGTAGACGGCGCTACTCGACCAACGTCTATGGTCGGGGAGTTCTCGGGAAGGTGACCCGACTCTGCGGCCTCGATACGGCCGTGAACGGCGCTACTCGACCACCGGGCGTTCCACTCGCCGGCTCTATACCTTCGAGCGCCAGTCGTCTCCGTCGGCGGGGTCCACCGCAGCCTCGAGGTCGCCCGGCCGCAGGTCGATCGGCGCGGTGAACATGCCCGTCGCCGGGTTGATCATCATCGCCTCGTCACGGCGGTGCCGGAGGATGTCGTCGATGTAGGCGGAGACCGCCTCGGCGAGCGGCACGTCCCTGCTCTGGTTCTGCGACATGAACCAGCGGTGCTCCAGGAGCTGGTGGAAGATCTCCGCCGGCTCGAGCTTGCCCTTGAGATCCTTCGGGATCGCGCGGACGACCGGCTCGAACACCGTCGACACCCACTCGTGCGCCATGGCCTCCTCGTCGAGGTGCGGCTTGCCGAACGCCGCAGAGTAGGAGTCCAGGTCGTTGAGCAGCCGACGGGCCTGATTCTCCTGGGCATCGATGCCGGTGAGTCGGATCAGGCGGCGCTGGTGGTGGCCCGCGTCGACGACCTTGGGCTGGATGCGCACCTGGGTGCCGCTCTCATCCGTCTTGATGACCAGCTCCTCGATGTCGAAGCCCAGCTCGTTGAGCCGGTCGACCCGCTCGTTGATCCGCCAGCGCTCCTGGTTCGGGAAGGTCTCCCAGCCGGTCAGCTCCTTCCAGAGCGTGCGGTACTGGGCCACGATCCGCTCGCTGATCTCGAGCGCATCGAACTCGTCGGCCACCCGGCCGCCGGCCTCGAGGTCCATGAGCTCGCCGGCGATGTTCACCCGGGCTACCTCGAGGTCGTTCTCGCGCTGTCCGTTGGACAGCCCGCCGGTGTAGAGCTTGCCCGTCTCCGCGTCGACGAGGTGCGCCGCGAACGAGCCGGCGTCGCGGCGGAAGAGGGTGTTCGAGAGCGACACATCGCCCCAGAAGAAGCCGATGATGTGCAGCCGGACGAGCAGCAGGGCGAGCGCGTCGACCAGACGCGTGGCGGTGTCCGGCCGCAGCGACTGCGAGAACAGGGCGCGGTAGGGCAGCGAGAACTTGAGGTGGCGCGTCACGAGGACGGAGTCGAGCGGGGCGCCGTTCTCATCCGTCCGCCCGGCGATCACCGCGACCGGCTCGACGCACGGGATCTCGAGCCGCTGCAGCGTGCGGAGCATCTCGTACTCGCGGCGGGCGAGATCGTCGGAGGTCTCCTTGACGGCGATGACGTAGCCGGAGAGGTTGACGAAGCGGACGAGGTGGCGCGAGATGCCCTTCGGCAGTGTCGCGATGTTCTCGTCGGGCCAGTCCTGCAGAGGAAGGTCCCACGGCAGATCGAGCAGCGCGGGGTCGACCATGGCGGCCTGGATGTTGAGAGAACCGGAGATAGCCATCGGGCCTCAGCCTAAATGTCGGGGAACGGAAAGGGGCCTGCCGCGGAAACGCGACAGGCCCCCAATGCAGGTCAGTCGACCCGAATGGACTCGTGCTGACTAGTGCGCGATGGCCGTGTCGAGCAGGCGCTCGCCCGACTCCACGTCGAACGCGTGGATGTGGTTCGGCGCCGGCATGAGGTAGACGGTGTCGCCCATGTTCGGGTGCGAGCGGCCGTCGACGCGCGCGACGATGTCGGTGCGGCGACCTTCGACCTCGGAGTGGCCGTAGAGGTAGCCGTCGGCGCCGAGCTCCTCGACGAGGTCGACCGTGACCGGCAGCCCCTCGCCCTGGACCTCGGACACCACGATGTCCTCGGGACGCACGCCGACCGTGATCTGCTTGGCCTTGGTGGCCGACGCGAGCGCACGGTCGATTCCGATGACGGCCGTGCCGAAGCGCACTCCGCCGCCCTCGGCGACATCGGCGGTGAACAGGTTCATCGCGGGGCTGCCGATGAAGCCGGCGACGAACACGTTGTTCGGCTTCTCGTAGAGGTCGCGCGGGGTGCCGACCTGCTGGAGCAGTCCGTCCTTGAGCACGGCGATCCGGTCGCCCATGGTGAGCGCCTCGGTCTGGTCGTGCGTGACGTAGACGGTGGTGACCCCGAGGCGGCGCTGGAGCGACGCGATCTGGGTGCGGGTCTGCACGCGCAGCTTGGCGTCGAGGTTCGACAGCGGCTCGTCCATGAGGAACACCTGCGGCTGGCGGACGATCGCGCGGCCCATCGCGACGCGCTGACGCTGACCACCCGAGAGGGCCTTCGGCTTGCGGTTGAGGTAGGGCTCGAGGTCGAGCAGCTTGGCCGCCTCGAGCACGCGGGTGGCGCGCTCGTCCTTGCCGATGCCGGCGATCTTGAGCGCGAAGCCCATGTTCTCGGCCACGGTCATGTGCGGGTACAGCGCGTAGTTCTGGAACACCATCGCGATGTCCCGGTCCTTCGGCGGCACGTCGGTGACGTTGCGGTCACCGATCAGGATGGCGCCGGAGTTGACCTCTTCGAGGCCGGCGAGCATCCGGAGGGAGGTCGACTTGCCGCAGCCCGAGGGGCCGACGAGGACGAGGAACTCGCCGTCCGCGACATCGAGGTTGAGCTTGTCGACCGCGGGGCGGGTTCCGCCGGGGTACAAGCGGGTGGCGTTGTCGAAAGTGACAGTTGCCATGGTTGAGCATCTCCTTCACCGGCAGGTACGTGCCGGACGATCCGTAGTGAAAGTACGACCGCGCGTCATCACACGGTCACGCCAAGTATGGCACCGCAAGAAGCCCAGATGGGCGGTCGATTTCCGGATGCCGCCGCGACACAGTGCGGATCCAGGCCCCTCCTTGGGCCTTTCCCAGCATGAAGCCCCTACTCTTTTGACGGCGATTCGACTTCTGGAGCGGTCGCCGCGCACGAATTGGAGACCTCTTGTCGAACGCCCCATTCAGTGAGGGACGACCTTCGAAGAACGACCGCCGCGAGGCGGCCCGCGAGAAGGCCCGTCTGCTCCGCGAGGAGCAGCGCAAGCGCGAGCGTCGCAACAAGGTCCTCCTCGGCGGTGGGATCGGCGTCGGCGTCCTCGCTGTCATCGCCATCATCGCCTTCGTGATCTTCACCTCCATCCGCCCCGCAGGTCCCGGCCCGGCCAACATGGCGAGCGACGGCATCAAGCTGACCAGTGACACCGCGGGCGCCATCACCTACATCCCGACCACGGCCCTGGCGAACGACGCCGATCCGGTCGCCTCAGATGCCAATCTCGACGGCGCGGTCGACATCCGCATCTACATCGACTACCTCTGCCCGTTCTGCAACCAGTTCGAGACGACCAACAACGACCAGATCTCCCAGTGGGTCGCCGACGGGTCCGCCACCTACGAGGTGCATCCGATCGCGATCCTCACCAGCCAGTCGCTCGGCACGCGGTACTCCAATCGCGCCGCGAACGCCGCGGCCTGCGTGGCGAACTACTCGCCGGACGACTTCCTGGCCTTCAACAACCTGCTCTTCAAGAACCAGCCCGAGGAGCAGACCGAGGGCCTGACGAACGACGAGATCCTCGGCCTCGTCACCGAGGCGGGGGCGACGGACTCGTCCATCGAGAAGTGCGTGAACGACGGCACCTTCAACTCGTGGGTGACTGCGTCCACCGCGCGCGCTCTCGACGGGCCCCTGCTCAACACCGACGTGGAGAAGGTGACCGGCACCCCGACCGTCCTCGTCAACGGAGTCCAGTACACCGGAACCCTCACCGACGCCGACGAGTTCGCCGCGTTCGTCCTTCAGCAGTCGGCGGTCACCTCGACGCCCACCCCGACGCCGACGCCTTCCGCGACGCCGGCGGGCTGATCGACTGATCCTCCGGACCGGGGCCGTTCCCTACTATGGAGGGGCGGCTCCGGCCGCATGCCGGCTTGGCGCAATTGGTAGCGCACCGTACTTGTAATACGGGGGTTGCGGGTTCAAGTCCCGCAGTCGGCCCCAATCCTCTGCTCCGTTCCCGAGCCGGGCAGCTCGGTCTCTCCGTCGGCCTCGAGACGCGCAACGTAGTGTGATGTTGTAGATGCAACCAACGACGCTCTGAAAGGAGCCGCCGTCATGGCACTCGCAGACCTGCGATCCGACCACTTCCCGTTCACTGCGGCCGATGCGCCGCCCGTGCTCCTGCTGCTGCACGGCTACGGTTCGAGCGAGCACGACCTCGCCGGCCTGGGCCCGGCGCTCGATCTCGACCTGCCGTGGGCGTCGCTCCGAGCGCCCGTCGAACTGGGCAACGGAGGCGCGGCCTGGCTCCGCATCGTCACGCCCGGCAACCCGGATCCCGAGTCGGTCTCCGACGCGACGGACGCCATCTGGGCGTGGATCGACTCCGAGCTCCCCGGCGGCGCCCCTGTCATCCCGATCGGGTTCTCGCAGGGCGGCCTGATGGCCAGCCAGCTGCTGCGCACCCGGCCCGAGCGAGTCCTCGGCACCGTCATCCTCGGCGGCTTCGTGCAGGGTGCGGAGCAGCCGTCCGACGAGCTGCTGACCGCGGACCGCCCGCTCGTCTTCTGGGGAAGGGGCGCGAACGACGGTGTGATCGCCGAGGCGGCCATCCAGCGCACGACCGCCTGGCTTCCGGAGCATTCGACTCTGACCGAGCGGATCTACCCGGGGCTCGGACACGGGATCAATCGCGATGAGCTCGCGGACGTCGCCGCCTTCGTGCGCGCCGCTCTCGATCGCTCAGAGGCGCTCGCCGCGACGGGGGAGCGGGCATGACAGGGCCGCTGATGGGCAACGGCGGCAGAGAGGCGCGGCGCACCGAGAAGGTCGAGCGCTTCAAGCGCGAGCAGGCGGCGAAGGCGCGACGACGGAGGTTCGGCATCATCGGCGCGATAGCGGGAGCGGTGGCGCTCGCGACCATCGTCGTGATCGCCGTCGTCCTCACCCCGCCGGCCGCCGACCCGGCGGACGCCGCTCTCGAGGGCGTGCAGACCTTCACCAATGCGTCGACGCACGTCACGGACGCGGTCGACTACGCGCAGTCCCCGCCAGCGGGCGGCCCGCACAATCCGATCTGGCTCAACTGCGGCGCCTACAGCCAGCAGGTGCCCGACGAGAACGCGGTGCACTCGATGGAGCACGGCGCGGTCTGGCTGACCTACGATCCGGACGCCCTGTCGGACGACGAGCTCAGCAGCCTGCTCCAGCTCGTGCCCGCCACCTACGCGATCATCTCGCCGTACCCGGGGATGAGCACGCCCGTCGCGATCAGCGCGTGGAACGCACAGCTCAAGCTCGACACCGTGGACGCGGATCGGATCGACGCCTTCATCGAGACCTACTGGCAGAGCGGGGACGCACCGGAACCGGGCGCGGCGTGCACGGGCGGGGTGGACGGCCCCGGACGCATTGCCTGATCCGAGGGCAGCCCGCGCGGCCGCGGAATCGGCTGAAGAGCCGACCGCGCACTCGACCGTGCAGGCGACGCGCTCGGATGCCCGCAGCCGCGTCCTGATGGTGGTGGCGCTGCTCGCGGTCGCGATCGTCGTGGGCGGAGTCGGCTACTCCGTCGGCCGCCTGAGCACACTCTTCGCGGGCACCCCGGGAACGGACAGCGTCGAGGCGGGGTTCGCTCGAGACATGCAGGTGCACCACAACCAGGGCGTCGAGCTGGCGATGATCATCTACCCGGACTCCGACGATGCCGGCATCCGCTCCGTCGCCTACGACATCGCCACCGCCCAGGCGCAGCAGTCTGGTCAGATGTACGGCTGGCTGACGACCTGGGGAGTTCCGCAGTATTCGACGGATCCGCCGATGAGCTGGATGTCGGACGACGGTTCGCACGGGCACGACGGCACCGCCGTCCCGATGCCCGGACTCGCGACCGCCGCTCAGATCGACGAGCTCGAGGCGGCGACCGGCGCCGAGGCCGACCGGGTGTTCCTGCAGCTGATGATCGCCCATCATCGGGGAGCGATCGAGATGGCGAGGGATGTGCTCGAACGCTCCGACCAGCACGCGGTGGTCGATCTCGCGACCTCGATCGTGCGCAGCCAGACCTCCGAGATCGATCTGCTGCAGGACCTGCTCGAGGGGCTGCCCGCGGCATGACGGCGTCCGGAAGCGGGGCCGCAGGCTCCGGAGACCCGCAACTTCTGCATCCGTGAAGAGTGGTCGATCTTTTCGGCCGATCGCCGGCTGCCCACCGTTCCGGCGTGCTTGCCTGGGCTCAGCTGCGGTGTCCGTCTGCGGCTGAAGGGAGGAGGTCCGTGAGGATCGGCATGATCGGGGCGCCCGGCTCGGGCAAGGGCACGCAGGGTGCCCTGCTGGCCGAGTTCCTCGGGCTCCCGTGCATCGGGCTCGGCGACCTCATGCGCGCCGAGGCGCAGGCCGGCACGCCGCGCGGCCGGGAGCTCCAGGCGCACATGGACGCAGGACGGCTCGCGCCCGACGATCTCGCATCGGAGATCGTCGAAATCGCGCTCACGTCGAGCACGGACGGCTTCGTGCTCGACGGCTATCCCCGGACTGTGGCGCAGGCCGTCAGGCTCGACGACTTCCTGGCCACCCGGGCGGCCGATCTCGACCTCGTCGTCGTCTTCCGCGTCGCCGAAGACGCGCTGATCAGCCGCCTCGCGAGCAGAGGACGCGAGGACGACCAGCCGGAGGTCATCCGGCAGCGCCTCGCCATCTACTGGGAGAGCGCGAACGAGCTCATCGCCTACTACGGCGGGCGCATCGTCGAGCTCGCTGCCGACGGCGCGGTCGATGACGTGCACGGGCGCCTTCTCGAGGGGCTGCGCGAGGCCATCGCCAGCTGAGCCGAGCCGCATTCCTCCGATCGTGGCTCGGAGGGCGGGGGAGCTAGGAGGGGATGAGCTCCAGCGCGACCAGGCGCTCGCGGAGCTCGAGGTCGCTCGGCTCGGTCTGCGTCGAGCCGTCGCCGAAGACGATGTACGGCACGTTCGTGCGCCCGTTGGTCCGGCGGACGTAGTCGGCGGCCTCCGGCTCGGCCTCGATGTCGACGTACCGGTACGCCACGTCCTCGCCGTCGAGGACGGCGCGCGAACGCCGGCAGTCGGAGCACCAGCCCGTTCCGTAGACGGTGATGGACGGATCGCTCGCAGCAGTCATGACATCAAGAACCGTGTGCCGGCGGAATCCATTCCGCTGGTCCCCCCTCGACCCATCCAGGTGAGCTGCCCAGTTCTGCCGCCTGCAGGGCCGAACGGGCGGCAGAACTGGGCAGCTCACCGCGGTTCCATCGGTCGGAACCCGCTTTGACCCGGGCAACGACGGAAAGTACCGTCGAGTTGCGACCGCTCGCAACGACGCGTCGCAGTTCAGGAGTCGCAGTGACCGTCGTCCTCGCGGGATACGCCCGCACCCCGTTCTCGAAGTTCGTCGGCCGGTTCGCCGGAGTCAGCTCCGTCCAGCTCGGCACCCACGCGGTCACGGCCGCCCTCACCCGCGCGGGAGTGGACGGAGCCGACGTGGAACGCGTCTTCGGCGGCCAGGTGCTGCTCGGCGGCGCCGGCCAGAACCCCACGCGTCAGACCGCGGTGGCGAGCGGGATCCCGCTCAGCGTGCCGGCGACGACGATCAACATCGTCTGCCTGTCGGGCATGGAGGCGGTCGTCGCGGCCGCTCGCCTCATCGACGCAGGAGAGATCGACATCGCGGTCGCCTTCGGACAGGAGTCGATGACCAACGCGCCGCACGCCTGGATCGGCTCGCGGGTCGGCAAGAAATACGGCGCCGTCGAGATGGTCGACCTTCTCGATCACGACGGCCTGCTCGATTCGTTCGACCATCTGCCGATGGGCGCCAATACCGAGACGGGCAACGGCAGGCTCGGCATCGGCCGTGCCGAGCAGGATGCCTGGGCGGCGCTGTCCCACCAGCGTGCCGCCGCGTCGGCGGCGTGGCTGGCCGACGAGATCGAGCCCTTCCCGGTGACCACCCGGAAGGGCACCGTGCTCATCTCCGACGACGACGGCATCCGAGCGGACACCACTGCCGAGTCGCTCGCAGGACTCCGCCCCGCATTCGCCAAGGAGAACGGCACGATCACCGCGGGCAACGCGTCTCAGATCACCGATGGCGCCGCCGCGGTCGTCCTGATGTCGGCCGAGACGGCCGCAACCCGGGGGATCGCGCCGCTCGCCGAGATCGTGGCGCACGGCCTCGTCGCCGGCCCGGACACGACGCTGCACTCGCAGCCGTCGAACGCGATCCTCAAGGCGCTCGCGAAGACCGATCTCACGCCCGCCGACCTCCTGGCCGTCGAGATCAACGAGGCATTCGCCTCCGTGGCCCTGCATTCGGCCAGCCAGCTCGGCATCTCGGGCGACATCGTCAATGTGCACGGCGGCGCGATCGCGCTCGGTCACCCCATCGGCGCATCCGGCGCGCGGGTGATCGGCACCCTCGCCCGGCAGCTGCAGGAGCTCGGCGCAGGATCGATCGGAGCGGCAGCGCTCTGCGGCGGAGGCGGACAGGGCTCAGCGGTCATCCTCCGCGCTCTGTAGCACTCGATGACCTGCCCAGTTCTGCCGCCTGCAACGCATCCCAGGCGGCAGAACAGGGCGACTCGCGGCCGGGCTCAGCCCAGAAGCGGCCGTCAATTCCCGTCATGGGGCTGGCACCTCGGCGCTGAATCGGCGTCAATGGATGTCATGAACACTCAACCTGTCAGCGTCGACATCTCCGAGCTCATCTCCCGTCTCGAATCCTCCGCATCTGAGGGCGGAGAGCACTCCCGAGAGCTCGCCGATGCCGCCCACGCGCTTCGGCGATCGCTCCAGCAGTCCGCCATCCATGACGAAGCAGTCGAGCTGCGCACCGCCGTCGCCTGCCGAGATCTCGTGCTGGGGGAGCACCTCGGCGAGAGCGATCTCGCGCTCGACGTGATGTACAACCGTGCGATCGACGACGCGGTCGGCGCCATCGAGCAGCACTACCAGTTCGGCGAAGAGTCTCCGAAGTCGACTTTCTTCCACTGAACCGCATCGACCTGACGCACGAACTGCCGAATTCTGCCGGCTGAGAGCTCGCGCAGGCGGCAGAACTCGGCAGCTCGCGACGGAGCACCCGCCGCAATACGCTCGGTCGGGTGGACTGGCTGAGGATCGCGATCGCCATCGCGCTCCTGGTGCTGATCGCGTTCGCGGTGCTGACCCTGTTCGGCACGCCACGACGGTTCCAGCCGCTGCTGGCCGTGCTGCGCGGGACGGCGCAGCTGGCGGTGCTCAGCCTCATCCTCGGCGGCATCATCCAGAACAGGGTGCTCGTCCTCCTCGCGCTCGCCGTGATGGCGTCCGCGGCCGTCGTGGTGTCCGCCCGTCGTCTCGGCGGAGGCCGTCGCGCCTACCTGGGATCGGCAGCCGCGATCGCGGCCGGCTGCGGCACCGCCATGGCGGTGGTGTTCGGCAGCGGCGCGCTCGAGCCGACCTCCCGCTACCTTCTGGCCTTCGCCGGCATCCTCATCGGCAATGCGATGACGATCACCACCCTGACCGGCCGGACGGCCCGCACCACCGTCCGCGATCACTGGGACGAGGTGGAGGGCTGGCTGGCGCTCGGCGCCAGCCCCCGTCAGGCGACCGTCGACCTCGCGCGCCGCGCCTCGTACTCGGCTCTGGTGCCGCTCGTCGATCAGACCAGGACGACCGGTCTGGTGGTGCTGCCCGGGGCATTCGTCGGCGCGATCTTCGGCGGACTGTCGCCGCTCGTCGCCGGCGCCTTCCAGCTACTGGTGCTGTGCGGCGCGATCGCCGCGGGAGCGATCGCGAGCGTCATCCTCCTGCTGGTGATCGGACCGGCAGTCGTGCGACCGGATGACGAACTGGCCCAGCGCTCGGCGAGGGACGCCTGAGCGCGGACGTCAGCCGATCGGCTCGCCGTCGGACGCGGCGTCCTTCGCGCGCTTGAGTCGGGCCTGCGCCTCCCAGTACTCGATCTCGCGCTCGAGCGCTGCGAGCTCCTGCTCGGTCCCGCTCACGCGGCGATCGCCCTGAGCCTGCCTGGCGTCGGCGGGCGTGGAGTACCGGTCCGTCCGATGGATCGGCTCCGTGTAGCGGCCATGGTTGCGGGCCGCAGCGCTCCAATCGTGTCCGACGGCGAACCAGACGATGCTCCCCACCAGCGGCAGGAAGATGCAGATCAGGATCCACGCGATCTTGGGCAGCCCCCGCACCTCGCCGTCGACCCGGATGATGATGTCGATCAGGGCGAAGATGAGGAGGACTATCGACGCTCCCCACAGCAGCACGCTCATACGGGGGAGTCTATGGACCGGCTGAGAACGGCGCCATGCCCCGGATGCGGGCCGAACCCCAGAGCGGTGCGGCTGTACATTACGTCGCGTTGAGCGGCGACCGCGCCGACCGTCGAGTGTCTCGTACTCTCGAAAGTCGGCTGCAGTCGACGCAGGCTGGCCTCAGCTATGGCCGTCCACGCGGACTGCCCCCGAAGAAAGGGAAGGGCATGACGGTCATCGACAATCTCGGACGGACCCGTGACGGCCACGCGCACGCGCCTCGCGGCGTCGTCCTTCCGCACGCGAACGCGACGACCGGCACCGTGCTCGACCTCATCGGCAACACCCCGGTCGTTCGGCTGCACTCCCTGGCTCGCGACATCGAGGCGCGGGTGCTCGTCAAGCTCGAAGGCCGCAACCCCGGCGGATCCTCCAAGGATCGGATCGCGCTGAACATGGTGCGCGAAGCCGAAGCGAGCGGCGCGCTGCGTCCTGGACAGACGATCGTGGAGTCGACGTCGGGCAACACCGGCATCGGTCTCGCCCTGGTGGGCCGGGTGACGGGACATCCCGTCGTCATCGTGCACAGCGGTCTCGTCTCGCTCGAGAAGCTCGCCGTCCTCCGCTCCTACGGGGCAGAGCTCGTCGAGGCCGACCCGCAGGCGGGTCCGCTCGATCCCGGCAATCCGCGCGCCGTCGCGCAGAGGATCGCGCAGGATCGAGACGGCTGGTGGTCGTCGCAGTTCCTCAACCCCGCCAATCCCGGAGCGCACTATCGTGGCACCGGGCCGGAGGTCTGGCGGCAGACCGCGGGAGCGGTCACCCACTTCGTGGCGTCCATCGGCACGGGTGGCACCATCTCGGGCACCGGCAGGTACCTCCGCGAGGCATCGGACGGCCGGGTGCGGATCATCGGCGCGGATCCCGTCGGCTCGACCTACAGCGGTCATCAGCCGGGTCCCATCGCGGTGGACGGCGTGGGAACGCAGTGGCCGTCGAGCTCGTGGCCGACCAGCTTCCATCCCGGTGTGGTCGACGAGGTGCGCGTCGTCCCCGACCAGCGCGTCTACGCCACGGTTCGGGCGCTCGCCGAGCAGGAGGGCCTGTTCCTCGGCCCGTCGTCGGGATTGGCGGTGGCGGTCGCCCTCGACGTCGCGCGGGAGGCGCCGCGCGGCTCCACGGTGGTGGTGGTCTCGCCGGACGGGGGACTGAATTACCTGTCCAAGTCGTTCGAGCAGGACCGGTTGGCGTCAGGCGACCCGGCCGCGCAATCGGGATCGGACGGGGCGCACACCGGGCCATCGTCGTCGTCGGATCTGAAGAAGGGGCATCGCGCGTGAGCCTGCAGCACTTCGGCTGGTTCCTGGGCGCCGGGTTCGGCGTCCAGGGCTGGGGCGACCCGACCTACGGGATCGGCTACGACTGGAAGAAGCCGACGGTCTACCAGGAGGCATCGCGCGAGTTCGAGCGCGCCGGCTTCGACCTCTTCATCATCGAGGACGGCGTCACCGTTCCCGACACCTACGGCGGAACGGCCGAGGTGAACCTGTCGACCGCGCGGTTCGTGCCCAAGCACGACCCGCTCCCGCTCGTTCCGTACCTCCTGCAGGCGACCGAGCGGCTGGGCATCGTGCCGACCCTGTCCGCATCCTTCTACGAGCCGTTCACTGCAGCCCGGCTGCTCGCGACACTGCAGCACTTCGCCGACGGCCGCCTCGGCTTCAATGTCGTGACCAGCGGCAGCGACATCGCGGCGCAGAACTACGGCCTCGACAAGCAGATCGAGCACGACCGCCGCTACGACCGGGCCGAGGAGTGGGTGCAGGTCGTGCGCGCGCTCTGGCGCAGCTGGGATCAGGACGCCGTGCTCGAAGACATCGCCGGCGGAGTATTCGCCGACCACACGAAGGTCCGCACCATCGACCACAAGGGCGAGTTCTTCCAGGTCCGCGGACCCCTGAACACCGTGCCGCTGCCATCCGAGCCGGTGATGGTGCAGGCCGGCGCCTCGGGCCGTGGCCAGACCTTCGCGGGCCGCAACTCCGACGTCGTGCTCGCCCTGGCGAGCACGCCCGAGCGGATGCGCACCTACCGTGACGGCATCCGACAGGTCGCCGTCGAGCAGGGCCGCGATGCGGACGATCTCAAGGTGCTCTTCGTCGTCCAGCCGATCGTCACCGCGAATGCGGAGGAGGCAGCCTCCGTCCGCGAGAAGCGGCGCACCCTGACCCAGGCGTCCATCGACGAGGCGCTGCAGTCCGTCAGCTATCTGAGCGGCGTCGACTTCAAGAAGTTCGACCTCGACGCCCCGTTGCCCGAGATCACGACCAACAGCAATCAGGGCACGCTCGACAACTTCGTGAAGTCGGCGCCCGCCGGATCCACCGTGCGGGAGATCCTGCAGGCCAGAGCGGAGAAGGACGGCCTCGCCATCATCGGCACGGCCGGTGAGGTCGCGGCGCACCTCGGCGAGCTGGGCGAGGCGGTCGGCGGCGACGGCTTCCTGTTCACCGGCCAGGTGCATCCCGCGCTCGTGCACCGCACGCTCGACCCGCTCGTCCCAGAGCTGCGGCGACAGGGCATCCTGCGCACGGAGCTCGGCGACGGCGGCCTGCGCGCCAATCTGCAGGACTTCTGATGGAGCGACGGTGACCGACGCCGTCGTGGTCGGCGACGCCCGGCTGACCCTCGAGCACGTCGTCGCTGTCGCCGCTCTGGGCGCAGAGGTCGCGCTCAGCGACTCTGCGCGCACCCGGATCTCCGCCGCGCGAGCAGTCGTCGAGGCGCATCTCGCGGCCGAGACCCCGGTCTACGGCCTCAATCGCGAGCTCGGCGCCGGGCGGAACGTCGTCGTCGACGACGTGGTCTCGTTCCAGCTGCGGGTGCTGCGCAATCACGATGCGGGAATCGGCGAGCTGCTGACGGGGGAGCAGGTGCGGGCGTCGGTGTTCACGCGCGTGGCCGGCTTCTCATGGGGAGGAGCGGGGGTGCGGCCCGAATGGGCGACGGCCTGGATCGCGCTGCTGAACGCCGGGATCGTCCCCGCGGTGCGTCGGGTGGGATCGGTGGGAGCCGCGGATCTCACGACGCTCGCCGCCATCGCCCGCGTCGTCGCGGGGGAGGGCAGCGTGCTGGCGGACGGTGATCTCGTCCCCGCCGCCGACGCTCTCGCGGATGCGGGCGTGCTGCCGGTCCTGCCCGCCGCATCCGAAGCCCTCGCCTCGCTCAGCTCGAACGCCTACAGCGTGGGCGTCGGCGCCCTCGCCGCGGCCCGTGCCGAGCGGCTGCCCGCACTCGCCGACCTGGTCACGGCGCTCACCATCGAGGCGGTCGCGGGGCAGAGCGACGGCGGCAGCCTGCGGCCCTTCGATCCGGCGGTGAACGGCCTCCGTCCGGCGCAGGCGGCGTCGGCGGCTCGGATCAGGACCTGGCTGACCGCGGGGCGTGCGGCGTCGAGGGTCTCGGCCAGCGTTCAGGACGCGGTCTCGATCCGGTCCGCGCCTCAGATCAACGCCGCCCTCGCCGACCGCGTCGCAGCACTCCGCGCCGAGATCGAGCTGCTGCTCAACGCCTCGACGGAGAATCCCCTGGTCGCCGGCGATGCGATGGCGCCGAACGGCAACTTCCAGATCACCGCGCTCGCCGTCGAGTTCGATGCTCTGCGGGTCGCGATCGCGCACGTCGCGGTGGCCAGCGAGCGGCGATCCGTCGTGCTCTCGGCCCTGCAGCGTCCGCATCGACGATCCGGGGCCTCGCGGGTGCCCGGCCTGCTGCTCTACACGGCCTCGTCGCTCGTCGCCGAGCTGCGGCATCTCGCCGATCCCGTCAGCCTTACGGGCGGCAGCCTGAGCGAGGGCGTCGAGGACGTCTCCAGCTCCGCGGCCCTCGCGCTGCAGCTGCTCGAGCGCTCCATCTCGCTCGCCGAATCGGCGCTCGCCATCGAGGGCGTGCTCGCCGCGGAGCTGATCGCCCTCTCGGACCCGCAGCCCGCGGACGCGCTCGACTCGATCCTCGGTCAGCTGGATCGACTGCGCACGGGCGCTCCCGAGGCCGACGCACTCGTCCGCGACAGTCTCGCTGCCCTGCTGGCCGCGAGTCAGGTCGCGCTCGAGGCCTGAAGCTCCTTCGTGAACTCGAGGTATCCGATCTCCTCGAAGTCGGCCCCGAGATCGAACTGCGGGACGTATCCCAGCGCCAGGTAGAGGGCGTGCGCCTCGGGCTGCCGCGCTCCTGTGGTGAGCTCGATCCGCGAGTACCCGACCCTCAGCGCTTCGGCCTCCAGTGCGGCCATGACCGTGCGGGAGAGGCCGCGGCGGCGGTCGGTCCGTGCCGTCCAGACCCGCTTCACCTCCGCGGTGACCTCGTCGACGCGCTTGTACGCGCCTCCCGCGACCGTGCGCCCGTCCTCCAGCAGCAGGAGGAACGCGCCGCCCTGCGCCGGACTGAAGAGCTCCGCGGGATAGCGATAGAGCTCGTAGGAGGACGGAATGCCGTCGTTGTCCCCGTACCTCTCGTCGTAGTCACGGGCCAGATCGTCGATGAGCGGCCGCGCGCGCTCGTCGGTCGGCGTCGTCCAGACGTACTCGATGCTCACCACGACAACCTAGCTTTCCGGATCGACGTCGTGGATCGGCCCAGAGGCGCGATGCAGCCGGCGCAGGGCGCCTATGTGACGCCCTGTTGCGACGCGAGTCGCGGGGGAGACCAGGGACTCCTAGCGTCGACCCATGGTCATCTCGGTCGCCTCTTCCACAGAGGCCTCGTCGTCTCTGTCGGAAATGCGCACCGATGTCGCTCGCTGAGCTCCCTGCACGCGAGCGCCACCTCCACGCGGTGCCGGCGGCGGAACGCAAGTCGGACGCCGCAACGCGACAGGTGCGCACGGAGCCGCTCGAGCTGCTGCGCAGCCAGCGCAGCAGCATCAAATGGACCCGCTATCCGGATGACGTGCTGCCGCTCTTCGTCGCGGAGATGGACTACCCGCTCGCCCGGCCGATCGTCGACGCGCTCGTGCGCAGCGTCCAGGCCTCCGACACGGGCTACATCGACGGAGCAGGACCGATCGCCACGGCGTTCGCCGACTTCGCGGCCGAGCGCTGGGGCTGGACCGTGGACGAGCGGCGCATCCACGTCGCGACCGACGTCAGCGTCGGCATCGTCGAGACCCTCCGGATCGCCCTGCCTCCGCGTCCGCGCGTGGTGGTCGCGCCGCCCGTCTACCCGCCGTTCTTCGAGCTGACCGAGGAGGCGGGCGGATCCATCGTCGAGGCGCCCCTCGCGCAGCTCGACGGCCGCTGGTCGCTCGATCTCGCTGCGCTCGAAGCCGCCTTCGCCGCGGGCGCCGATGCGTTCCTGCTCTGCAATCCGCACAACCCGATCGGCATCGCCCACGATCGCGCCACGCTCGACGCGGTCGCCCGGCTGGCTGCGCTCTACGACGTCCTGGTCGTCAGCGACGAGGTGCACGCGCCGCTCGCCCACAGCCGCGCCGTGTTCACGCCGTTCGCGATCCCCGCCGCCGCTGCGGGCGCCCGCGCGGTGACAGTCACCTCGGCGAGCAAGGGCTGGAACCTCGCCGGCGTGAAGTGCGCGGTCGTCATCGCGGCCGACGAGCGCTCCGCGGCCGACCTCGCGCGCTTCCCCGAGGAGGTGGCCTGTCGGACGAGCATCCTCGGCATCCAGGCAGGCGTCACCGCGTTCGCCTGCACCGACTGGCTCGACGAGGTCGTCGAGCTCATCGAGGAGAACGACGCGCTGCTGGCCGATCTGCTCGCTCAGCGCCTGCCGGCCGTCACCTACCACCGCCCCGACGCCGGCTACCTCGGCTGGCTCGACCTCCGCGACCTCGGGCTCGGAGATCAGCCCTTCCTCCGGATCCTCGAAGAGGCCCGTGTCGCCTTCAACGACGGCGCCGCCTTCGGCCGTCAGGGCGCGGGATTCGCTCGGATCAACTTCGCCTGCGCGCCCGACACCCTCCGCGAGGCGGTCCGCCGCATCGCCGCCCTCGTCGCCCGCGCGGCCCAGCCCGTCAGCTCCTGAATCGAGATGCCACTTTCCGTCCCTAAACCGCTCGGATAGGGACGGAAAGTGGCATTTCGATCGGGTCAGAGGCGGCCAAGCCGCGCTGCAGGTCGGCGATGATGTCGTCGGGTCCCTCGATCCCGATGGACAGGCGCACCAGGCCCGGCGTGATTCCGGCTGCTAGGCGCTGCTCCTCGGTGAGGCGTCCGCTGATGGTCGTCCCCATATGGATGGCGAGCGTGCGCACATCGCCGATGTGGGTCATGTGGCTGATCAGCGTCAGCCCCTCCAGGAAGCTGCGTGCGGCGGACAGCCCGCCGACCAGGTCGATCGAGACGATGGAGCCCGCGCCGAGAGGCAGATACTTCGTGGCCCGATCGAAGAACGGACTGGAGGGCAGCCCCGCGTAGTCGACGCTCGCGACCTCCGGCTGCCGCTCGAGCCATTCGGCTATCCGCTGGGCGTTCGCCACGTGCCGCTCCATCCGGAGCGACAGGGTCTCGATGCCGTGCAGGAGCAGGAGCGTGCTCGTCGGCGGCACGGTCGGGCCGTAGTCCAGCACCGAGACGGACTTCAGATAGGCGAGATATGCGCCCTTCCCGAACCGCTCGACGAACGTGGGGCCGCCGGCGATGAGCGGTTCCGACAGTCGCGGGAACCGCTCGACGTTCGCGGCCCAGTCGAACCGTCCGGCGTCGATGATCGCCCCGCCGATGACAGCGCCGTGCCCGGCGAGCCATTTGGAGGTGGAGTGGATCACGATGTCGGCACCCCATTCGATCGGGCGGCAGAGATACGGCGTGGCGACAGTGCTGTCCACGATCAGCGGGATGCCCGCGTCGTGCGCGATCCGAGCGAGGCGCTCGAGGTCGACGACGTCGTTCTTGGGGTTCGGGATCGTCTCGGTGTAGATCGCCCGGGTTCGGGGCGTGATCGCCGCGATCCACTGCTCGTCCGATGCCTGTTCCGGAAGGAAGTCGAATACGACGCCCTGACGGGTCATGCTGCCTGTGAACAGCTGCTTCGTGCCCTCGTAGAGGCTCGAGGTGGCGAGGATGCGGTCGCCCTGCTCGACGAGCGCGAAGATCGCGACCGAGATGGCCGCCTGACCGCTGCCAACGACGATCCCGCCACGCCCGCCCTCGAGGTCGGCGAGCCGCCGGCCCGCAAGGGCGTTCGTCGGGTTCTCGGTCCGGGAGTACGCGCGGCCGGTGCTCTCGCCGGCGAAGCGGGCCGCCGCCTCGTCGAAGGTCGGGAAGACGTATCCCGCCGTCTGGTACACCGGACCCACCCGTGCGCCGAAGTCCGCGTCGAGCGTCTCGCCAGCATGGATCTGACGGGTCGCGAAGTCCAGTCCGGGGGAGTCGGCGCGAGCGTCATCGGTCATCCCGGCACGCTAATCGAGCGTCGATGGTCGCGAGAACACCGCCGACACAGAACGCAACACGCGCCGGTTCGCTCAGCGATGCGGCGGAAAGGGCCGGCTACATCGAGGTGATGAAGGCCTCGACGTCGACGGGACGCTTCGGGTGGGAACTCGTCGTCTTCTTGCCGCCGACGTAGAGCCATCCCAGCAGCTCCTCGCCCTTCTTGAGGTCGTGCGCCTTGCGGACCGCCTTGGATCGCGTGTAGTCGCCCGTGCGCCAGAAGACGCCCCAGCCCGCCTCATCGAGAAGCAGGCTGAGCATGTGGGCGACGCCGGCCGCGGTGGCGTCCTGCTCCCAGTCGGGCTTGCTGCTGCGCTTGCGACTGGTGACGAGAGCGATCAGCAGCTCGGCGCGCATCGGCTTGTCGCTGATCCCGCCCTTGTGCTCTGCCTTCGCGAACGAGCGACCGAGCTTCCTGCGTGCGTCGCCGCGGATCTCGATGACCCGCCACGGGCGCAGCGCTCCGTGGTCGGCCACGCGGGACGCCGCGCGGAGGATGTCGACGAGCTCCGCGTGGGTCGGCGTCTCGGTTGTCACCGACGAGTGGGAGCGGCGCTCGGCGGCTGCGGCACGGGCGGGGTAGCGGACGGCGGGGAGCGCCGGGGACGTGGGTGCGTCCGATCTGGGAACGATTGCTACTTCTCCTCGAAGTCGAGGGAGACCGAGTTCATGCAGTACCGGTCGCCGGTGGGGGTCTGCGGTGCGTCGTCGAACAGGTGCCCGAGGTGGGAGCCGCAGGTGGCGCAGAGCACCTCGGTACGGACCATGCCGAACGTCGCATCGCGCTTCAGCTTGACAGCATCGGGGAGCGGCTCGAAGAAGCTGGGCCATCCGGAGCCCGACTCGAACTTGGCGGTGCTGCGGAACAGGTCACTGCCGCAGGCCTTGCAGGTGTACACCCCGGCGCGCTTCTCATCGAGCAGCGCCCCGGTCCATGCGCGCTCGGTCGCGGCCTTGCGCAGCACTCGGTACTCCTCGCCCGTCAGCGACTCGCGCCATTCCGCATCGGTCCTGCTGACGGGATACGCGTCGGCGTCGGGGCCGTGCTGATCGGAACCCGTCGCCCCGTCGATCAGGCGGCGGATGGAGTCGGAGACTCGTCCCATGCGGTTCTGTCCTCTCGTGCGACTCGCTCGGCTCCCGCCGCGGGCGACCCGCGTCATTGCGACACGCTTCCAGCGGCACGCTGAACGGCGGTCCGCTTCGGTGCGCAGCGTGTCGGAGATCGCCTTGATCGACGCGCCGACGGTCGTGCGTCCTCTTGCAACAACGGTGCCTAGGATGACCCTATTCCGGGACCCTACTGCGGAGGGAGCAGGCGATGAGCGGAGAGCACCAGCCCGTCGAGCGCTCTGCTTCCTCGCGCCCGGAGCTGTCCGAGCGGGACAAGGCGATCCTCGCCTTCGAGCGGACCTGGTGGCGTCATGCGGGTGCGAAGGAGGAGGCGATCCGTGAGGAGTTCAGCATCTCCGCCGCTCGCTACTACCAGCTCCTCGGCGCCCTCATCGATCAGCCGGCTGCGCTCATCCACGATCCGATGCTGGTGAAGCGCCTGCTGCGTCTGCGCGATGCGCGCATCGCGCGCCGTGCCGCCCGCATGGACATCCGCCGCGCGACCTGACCCCCAGCTCAACCGACCCGCAGGCTGACACGCGCTCACCGAGCACGGAGCCCGCATCGCCGACCAGCCCCGGAGCCATGCCAGCCTTCCCCTCGGACCGATTCGATATCCACCCCGCCTCGGTGGGCCGGGTGGGCGCGCATCGCGGAGCGCAGCCGAAGAACCGCGGCTTCGTGACGTTCGCCTGGGCTGCCCTCGCCACGGGGATCCTGGTCGGCCTCGGCGTCGTGTGGATCCTCGTGATCAACGACCGGGTGTCCTTCGACAGTCCATTCGGCGGCACCGGAACCGGGACGGTGGCCGAGAGCACGACCGCGGCGCCCACTGTGGCACCCACCATCGATCCGAGCGCGAGCATCATCATCCTGAACGGCACAGAGACGGACGGTCTGGCCGGACAGGTCGGCAACACCCTGTCCGCTGCGGGGTGGACGGTGGGATCCACGGGCACCAATGCGACCCCTGACGTGACCACCACCACGATCTACTACGACAATCCTGCCCAGGAGGGCGCCGCGAAGGGGTTGTCCGAGGCGCTCGGAGGAGCGCCGATCGAGCTCTCGCAGGCCTTCTATGTCGAGGGACTCAACCGGATCGGCATCCTCATCGGCGCCGACTACGTCCCCGCAGGCTGATCTGCCCGAGCCTCACCCTGCACCCATTGCGACGCCCACCCGACTCCGATCGGAGGGCGACGGCGGCGGTGGTTTCGGAGCTCGAGAAGGCCCCTGTGAAACGGGGATGTTTCCGCCGCGTTTAATTCTCGGGGCAATACCGCGCGTAGCGCCCAGAACGTCGAAAAGCGCTGTTTTCCGGGCCCAGTGCTCTATTACGATTCCCACACAGCACGCAGTGACATGGCAATGGGAGTACGAAGATGGCGAATGGCACCGTCAAGTGGTTCAACGCGGAGAAGGGCTACGGCTTCATCACCGTGGACGGAGGGGGACAGGACGTGTTCGTCCACTACTCCGCCATCGACATGTCGGGATACAAGGCACTCGAGGAGGGTCAGCAGGTGACCTTCGAGGTCGGCACCGGCGCGAAGGGCCCGCAAGCAGAGGGTGTCCGCCTGGCCTGATCCATGCAACGCCGGGCATCCGCGCGGCCGCGCGGCTCGTGCGCGGTTAGTCTGCGGCGGTGACGAGGGGTTCCGCAGCGAGCGGGGAGCGCAGCTGGTGCGGCGCGCCTTCCTCGCCGGTGCCCTCTCGGCTGGGGCATCGATCCTGCTCGCCTCGTGCTCCGTCCCCGAGGTCAGCGCAGCTCCTGCGACCACGCCGACCCCGGCGCCGACACCCGAGTTCGTCTCCAGCTACGTCGCGCCCGCCGCGACCGAGCTCGCGCCACTGCGCGGCACCTCCGTCCTCGTGGGCAGCCTGGCTCGACCGTCGATCGCGGCCAAGATCGACAATCACGAGGAGGCGCGCCCGCAGTTCGGACTGGAGCGCGCGGACATCGTCTTCGAAGAGCTCGTCGAGGGCGGGCTGACCCGCTATCTGGCGGTCTGGCACTCCGATCTGCCCGACCAGCTCGGCCCCGTCCGTTCCATCAGGCCGATGGATCCGGACATCGCATCGCCCTACGGCGGCATCATCTGCTACTCGGGCGGGCAGGAGATCTTCGTCGACATGATGGAGGCGACGAACGTCTACAACGCCATCCACGGCAGCAGCGACACCGACGAGACGTTCTTCCGCACTGATCTGCGCGATGCCCCGCACAACGTGCTGGTGATGGCTCCGGCGGTCGTCGGCCAGCATGTCGATCTCGCGCCGCCCGCGCAGCAGTGGGCGTATTCCGCCGACGCCCTCGGCTCGAGCGCCGTCAGGGAGGGGACGCCCAGCGCCCGCATCGACGTCGTCTACTCGTCGGAGCGCTATCCGAGCTGGCAGTGGGACGACGCGGCGAAGCGGTATCTCCGTTCCCAAGAGGGGGCGCCCGATCTCGACCTCAGCGGGGCGCAGCTCGCCGCCACGAACGTGATCGTGATGAGCGTCGCCATCGACGGCACCTACGGGCCGGTGCCCAAGACGGTCATGGTGGGCAGCGGCCAGGTCTGGGTCTCCACCGGCGGCAGCACCATCCACGGAACCTGGTCCAAGGCGGATCAGCTGGGCGCGATCCGGCTCGTCGACGATCGCGGGATGACCATCCGCCTGGCCGCCGGCAGCACCTGGGTGCAGCTGCTCCCGCAGTCCGGAACGATCACTCTCTCGGCGTAACCGGTCGCCTTGCACTCTCAGGTGTCGACTGCCAAGATTGATTGGCACTCGATACACCTGAGTGCCAAACATTCGGTTTCCGTACGTCCGGAAGGGACGACAAAGACACATGGCTAAAATCATTGCCTTCAACGAGGAGGCCCGTCGCGGCCTCGAGCGTGGTCTCAACCAGCTCGCCGACGCCGTCAAGGTGACGCTCGGCCCGCGCGGCCGCAACGTGGTCCTCGAGAAGAAGTGGGGCGCCCCCACGATCACGAACGACGGCGTCTCGATCGCCAAGGAGATCGAGCTCGACGACCCGTACGAGAAGATCGGTGCGGAGCTCGTCAAGGAGGTCGCCAAGAAGACCGACGACGTCGCTGGCGACGGCACCACCACCGCCACCGTCCTCGCTCAGGCGCTCGTCCGCGAGGGCCTGCGCAACGTCGCGGCCGGCGCCGACCCCATCTCCCTGAAGAAGGGCATCGAGAAGGCCGTCGCGGCCGTCTCCACCGCCCTGAAGGATCAGGCCAAGGAGATCGAGACCAAGGAGGAGATCGCTCAGACCGCCTCCATCTCCGCCGCTGACACCGAGATCGGCGCCATCATCGCCGAGGCCATCGACAAGGTCGGCAAGGAGGGCGTCGTCACCGTCGAGGAGTCGAACACCTTCGGCACCGAGCTCGAGCTGACCGAGGGAATGCGCTTCGACAAGGGCTACCTGTCGCAGTACTTCGTCACGGACCCCGACCGCCAGGAGGCCGTGTTCGAGGACCCGTACATCCTGATCGTCAACTCCAAGATCTCCGCGATCAAGGACCTGCTGCCCATCGTCGACAAGGTGATCCAGAGCGGCAAGCAGCTGCTCATCATCGCCGAGGACGTCGACGGCGAGGCGCTCGCGACCCTGGTCGTCAACAAGATCCGCGGCATCTTCAAGTCGGTCGCCGTCAAGGCCCCCGGCTTCGGAGACCGTCGCAAGGCGCAGCTGCAGGACATCGCCATCCTCACCGGTGGCCAGGTCATCGCCGAGGAGGTCGGACTCAAGCTCGAGAACGTCACCCTCGACCTGCTCGGTCAAGCACGCAAGGTCGTCATCACCAAGGATGAGACCACCATCGTCGACGGAGCCGGCGACGCCGACCTCATCGCCGGTCGCGTGGCCCAGATCCGTGCCGAGATCGAGAACACCGACTCCGACTACGACCGCGAGAAGCTCCAGGAGCGCCTCGCGAAGCTCGCCGGTGGCGTCGCCGTCATCAAGGCGGGTGCCGCGACCGAGGTCGAGCTCAAGGAGCGCAAGCACCGCATCGAGGACGCCGTCCGCAACGCGAAGGCAGCCGTCGAAGAGGGCATCGTCGCCGGTGGTGGCGTCGCCCTCATCCAGGCCGGCAAGGTCGCGTTCGCGAGTGACGAGATCACCAGCCTCACGGGTGACGAGGCCACAGGCGCCAACATCGTCCGCGTCGCCATCGATGCACCGCTGAAGCAGATCGCCTTCAACGCGGGCATGGAGCCCGGCGTCGTCGTCGAGAAGGTCCGCTCGCTCCCCACCGGACACGGCCTCAACGCCGCGACCGGCGAGTACGGCGACATGTTCGCACAGGGCATCATCGACCCGGCCAAGGTCACGCGCTCCGCGCTGGTCAACGCCGCGTCGATCGCCGGCCTCTTCCTCACCACTGAGGCAGTCGTCGCCGACAAGCCCGAGCGCAACCCCGCCCCGCAGGGCGACCCCTCGGGCGGCATGGACTTCTAGACCCGCAGCGGCGCGCCAGCGCCACAGCGGTCAATGGTGACCACCCGCGCACGCGTGCGCGGCGTACCGAACCATTAGTCCAACGCACTGAACCAACTGGAAGGGCGGCCCTCTGGGCCGCCCTTCCAGCGTTTAACCACTCGCCCGTTCGAGCGCGGTCCGAAACACCGAGCGCGGTCGGTATACCTACCGCGCTCGGTTGCAACGACCGCGCTCGGTTGCAACGACCGCGCTCGGTTGCAACGACCGCGCGAGCAGCGTGCCGGAGGGCTGGCGCTCAGCGCGAGAGGAACATGCGGGCGTTGGCCTGCTCGACCTCCAGGTACTGCGATCCGGCAGCTCCCAGCGCGCGGTTGATGGCCGCGATGCTCTCCTCCACACGGGCCTGCGTGGCGCGCCAGTCCGCCACGACTCCCTGGAACGCCGTCGCGGCCCCGCCGTTCCAGCTTCCCTGCAGGTTCGTCAGCTGCGCCAGCAGGGATGCGACATCGGCCTGCACGCGCCCGATCGTCGTCCCCACTGCGGACTGAGCGGCGAACACCGCCTCGCTGTCGACACTGAACCTCGGCATGACGTCCTCTCCCTCCGGGGTCCATCCTCGGAGGGACCCGACACTAGGAGCGGTAGAAGGGCCGGAGAGCGGATCAGCTCGGGTTGGGGATAACTTCCGCGGCCAGCGTGCTGTTGAGGAGCGGCAGGATCACCCGGAAGGTGGCACCGCCGCCCGGGGTCTCCTCGACGGTGACCGTGCCCTTGTGCGCGGCCACGATGGCCGAGACGATCGCCAGGCCGAGCCCGCTTCCGCCCGTGTCACGGGTGCGCGAGCTGTCCGCGCGCCAGAACCGCTGGAAGATCTTCTCCCGCACCTGCGGGGGGATGCCCTCGCCGTGGTCCACGACCTTGATGGTCGCCGTCCCCGAAGCGGCATCCGACTTGACCACGATCTCGATCGGGGTGTCGACGGGCGTGAAGCGCACGGCATTGCCCAGCAGGTTGGTGAGCACCTGGCGGATCTTGTTCTCCTCGCCGCTGATCACCGGCACGCTGGTGTCCATCGACCGCGCGGCCTCGTCCTCCTCCGACACCACCACGACGGGCAGTCCGGTGGCGGTGCGCGATCGCCGACGCAGACGGGAGACGGCGAGGGCGATCGCGCCGGTCGCCTGCGCCGATCGACCCGAGCGGGTGGGCTCCTCGGCGAGGTCGACGAGCGACGCGTCGAGATTGCCGATCGGCAGGGTGGTCTTCAGGATCGAGATGGGCGCGGTCGGCGGATCGGCGACGTGACCGGTCACGACGCTGACCACGCGGCCCGGATTTGAGGCCATCGCGTCGAGCGCCGCATCCTTCGCGAGGGGGAGCAGATCGACCGGCGCGAGCTGCAGCGGCTTGGTCTCGTCGAGGCGCGCGAGTTCGAGCAGGTCCTGCACGAGACCGCCCATCCGGATGGCCTCCTTCTCGATCCGATCCATCGCCTGCGTGACGTCTTCGGAGTTCTGCAGGGCGCCCATCCGATAGAGCTCGGCGTAGCCGCGCACCGAGACGAGCGGAGTGCGCAGCTCATGGCTGGCGTCGCCGACGAAGCGGCGCATCTGCTCGATGGTGCGCGCGCGGTCGCTGAAGGCCCGATCGATCCGGTTGAGCATGGTGTTGAGGGATCGGTTAAGCCGACCGACCTCGGTGTTGGGGGTCGCCCCACCGAGCCGCTGGCTGAAGTCTCCGTCCGCGATCGCGGCCGCCGTCTTCTCGACCTCGCGAAGCGGACCGAAGGTCGATGTCACCAGCAGCCGGGTGAGCACCGCGCCGAGTACCACCACGACAACGCCGAACAGCAGGAACAGCGTGAACATCCGCGCGATGGCCTTGTTGGTCGTGTCGAGCGGCAGCAGGAGGACCAGGACGTAGTTGTCGGCGCTGTCACGGCGCTGGATGGGCAGCGCGACACCGCGCCACTCCGAGGTGCGGTCGTCGTTGCGGATCGTGAAGATCGAGTCGGAGTGGCTGACGGCCCATTCCAGCGTCACGTGGGTGACATCGGGCACGACGTCGGCGTCCTGCCAGGTGGAGTTCGCCTCGACGACCCGGCCCTCGCCGTTGACCGCCGCCACGAGGTACGTGTTGGGCAGTCCCGAGCCGTCCTCGCCGATGGTCTCCACAACGAAGCTGCTCGGCAGCTGCCGTGCGGCTTCGGTGACCTGACTGTCCACCTCGTCGAAGAGGAAGTTGCGCATGACACTGAGGGTGCCCACCCCGGTGATGAGCAGGCCGAAGGTCAGGAGGAGGACGGTGACGCCGGTGATCTTGGTGCGCAGCGAGATGCTGCCCCACCACTCCACCAACGACTCATGCACGATCGATCAGTGTAAGTGGCGGATCTGGGCCGGGCTGGGAGCGCGCCCGGCCGGCTCCGCTCAGGCCTTGGCGGCCTTGAGCATGTAGCCGAAGCCGCGCTTGGTCTGGATGACCGGCTCGGCCGAGAACTGATCGAGCTTGCGCCGCAGGTAGGAGATGTACGACTCCACGATGCCCGCGTCGCCGTTGAAGTCGTATTCCCACACGTGGTCGAGGATCTGCGCCTTCGACAGCACCCGATTCGGGTTGAGCATCAGGTAGCGCAGCAGCTTGAACTCGGTGGGGGAGAGCTCGATCGACTCGGAGCCGATCGTCACCTCGTGGGTGTCCTGATCCATGGTCAGCTCGCCGGCGCGGATGATCGCGTCCTCTTCGGCATGCATGGTGCGGCGCAGGATGGCCTTGATCCGCGCGACGATCTCGTCGAGGGAGAACGGCTTGGTGACGTAGTCGTCGCCGCCGACGGTGAGGCCGGTGATCTTGTCCTCGGTGTCGTCCTTGGCGGTGAGGAAGAGGATGGGGGAGGTATAGCCGGAGGACCGCAGCCTCTTGGTGACGCCGAACCCGTTCATGTCGGGGAGCATGACGTCGAGGATGATCAGATCCGGCTCCTCCTCGAGGACGGCCGAGATAGCAGCCGCGCCATTGCCGACCGCGCGGACGGCGAATCCGGCGAACCGCAGGCTCGTCGTCAGCAGATCGCGGATATTGGGTTCGTCGTCGACGATGAGAATGCGGGGACCATCAGCCATGCGCTTATTCTCTGCGTGCCTGCTGAGCACAACCTGGGAGTCTCTAGTGTGCGCGAAGGAGCTCGGCTCTACGCCGGCTGGAAATGGACAGGCGGCTAGCGGCTGGCGCGGGCGCGCTCGTCGAGGGCCCGGCGCCGGGCGTTCAGGACGGCCAGGATCACGATGAGCAGGATGGTGATCGGGAAGCCGATGTAGGGGACCATGACGAGGGCGGGCCAGAGACCGGCGCCGCTCGAGATGACGCCGGCGAAGTTGGCGATCAGGATGATCAGGAACGCGAGCAGGGACAGCCCGCCCACTGCGCCGATCATGAACGTGATGGTGCGCTCCGCGCTGGAGGTGCCCGTGTGGGGCGAGGGCTCGGCGGACTTGCGACCTGACATGCACCAAGGATACGGCCGGTTCCGCCCGATCCCCGCGTGATGGCGGCAGCCGTGCCCCGCGGTGCCGTGTCCCACGTACAATTGGGGCCGCATTGGCACCGAGGTTCAGGAAGTAGGCGGCGAGATGCCCACCGGCAAAGTGAAATTCTTCGACGAGGAGAAGGGGTTCGGCTTCATCAGCTCCGATGACGGCGGCGAAGTCTTCCTCCACGCGTCGGCGCTGCCGGCCGGCACCACCGCGGTCAAGGCGGGCACGAAGCTCGAGTTCGGCGTCGCCGACGGCAAGCGCGGCCTGCAGGCCCTGTCCGCCCGGATCATCCAGGCTCCGCCGAGCCTCAGCAAGGCCCAGCGCAAGCCCGCCGACGACATGGCGGTCATCATCGAGGACCTCGTCAAGCTGCTCGACGGCGTGGGCGCCGGCCTCAAGCGGGGCCGCTACCCCGAGGGCCAGCACACGCACAAGATCGCGGCCATGCTGCGCCGCGTCGCGGACGAACTGGATGCGTGACTCGGCGGAGGCCGACGCAGCGGTGATCGCGGCCGCCCACTCGGCGCTGCTGGAGATCACCGAGGCGCCCACCGTCGGCGCCCTGCTCGGCGTCGAGGAGAGCCAGGACGGCGTCGTCGACGTGCTCTACGCCTCGGCGATGCCGGGATACCCCGACTGGCGCTGGACCGTGTCCGTGTCGGTCATCGACGGTGTCGACCAGCCGTCGGTCCTCGAGCTCGAGCTGCTGCCCGGAGACGGCTCCATCCTGGCGCCCGACTGGGTGCCGTGGTCCGATCGGGTCACCGAAGCGGACACGGCCGAGGTAGACGACGAGTCCGACGACGAGTCCGACGGTGACGACTCGGACGATGATGATGACGACGATGACGACGAGTCCGATGACGACGAGTCCGATGACGACGACGATGACGATGACGACGACGACGACGATCTGGAAGACGATCTCGAGGATGACGTCGATGACGCAGAGCTCGACGACATCGACGGCCTCGACTTCGTGCCCACGGGCAAGGATGCGCGGCCGACCCCGGCTGCCACCGTGTCGAAGCATCAGGCCGAGTCCGTCGACTTCGAGGAACCGGACCCGACCGACGATGCCGTGATCGGCTCCTCCGCGGAGGACGCCTACGACGACATCGACCCGTTCGCGCCACTGCCCGGCACCGAGGACGACGACCCCTTCGCGGAGCGCACCTACTAGATCGGGTCCGCTAGATCCTCCCGGCGGCGTGCCGCGCGGAGAGGGTCAGTGGCCGAGCTTGCGGCGGCGGCGCTCCGTGTAGACGAGGCCCGCAAGCCCGAGGGCGATGCCCGCGGTGCAGGTCCAGACCACTCCTGCATCGGCCTCGCCGTTGGTGGCGAAGACCAGGAGATAGATCACCGTCGCGATGATCCACACGACCAGCCCGACGAAGACGGCTCGGCGCTCGTCCACCTGCACGGGCCGGGGATCGGGCCGTCGCTCGCTGTCCTTCAGATAGAGGCGCATGGCGGCCGACTCAGAGCTGCTCGAGCACGTAGTCGATGCAGCCGATCAGCGCGCGGACATCGTCGGGGTCGATGGCGACGAAGGTCGCGATCCGCAGCTGGTTGCGGCCGAGCTTGCGATACGGCTCGGTGTCGACGATCCCGTTCGCTCGGAGGATCTTGGCGACCACCGACGCATCGACGGACTCGTCGAAGTCGATGGTCACCACCACCTGGGAGCGGTCGGCTGGATCGGCGACGAACGGCGTCGCGACCGAGGTGCGCGTCGCCCAGTCGTAGAGCAGGTCGGAGGACTCGCGGGTGCGCGCATCGGCCCAGCCGAGTCCGCCGTTGCTGTTGATCCAGGAGATCTGCTCTTCGAGCATGAGCAGGGTGGCGAGCGCGGGGGTGTTCAGCGTCTGATCGAGTCGTGAGTTCTCGATCGCGCTGCCGAGGCTGAGGAAGTCGGGGATGTACCGCCCGCTGGCCGCGATCCGCTCCACCCGTTCGATCGCCGCGGGGGAGAAGAGCGCGAGCCACAGCCCGCCGTCGGAGGCGAAGTTCTTCTGAGGTGCGAAGTAGTAGACGTCGAACTCGGTCGGATCGACAGCCGCGCCGCCCGCCGCGCTGGTCGCGTCGATGACCGTCAGCGCTCCAGGGTCGCCGTGGACGCGGCTGACGGGGGCCATCACCCCGGTGGAGGTCTCGTTGTGCGGCCAGGCGTACACGTCGACGCCGTCGACGACCTCGACGGAGCTGCGCGTGCCGGGGTCCGCCGAACGGACGACGGGCGCTTCGAGGAATGGCGCAGCAGCCGCCTTGGCGAACTTGCCGCCGAACTCGCCGAAGACGAGGTTCTCGGCACGCTTCTCGATCAGTGAGAACGCGGCGGCGTCCCAGAAGGCGGTCGACCCGCCGTCGCCGAGGATGACCTCGTAGCCGTCGGGCAGGGAGAACAGGTCACCGAGTCCGGCGCGGACCTGACCGACCAGGGCCTTGACGGGCTTCTGCCGGTGCGAGGTGCCGAGCAGGCCCGAGTCGCGGCGCAGACGCTCCAGCTGCTCGGGGCGGACCTTGGACGGGCCGCAGCCGAATCGTCCATCGGCGGGGCGGAGCTTGGCGGGGATGACGACATCGGGCATGGTCCGGTCAGTTTATTGGGCTCGCACCTGAGGCGGCTCGACAGCGCCGTTCTTCGGTGCCGTTCGTGGAGGCCGTCCGCCGAGGCGGATGCCCTCTTTCCGGCCGGTAGGCTAGGGCCCCGACCTGAGTGGAGTGGAGGCCTCGTGACAGACCTTGTCGACACCACCGAGATGTACCTGCGGACGATCCTGGATCTCGAAGAAGAGAACATCGTGCCGCTGCGGGCTCGCATCTCCGAACGTCTGGGGCACTCCGGACCCACCGTCTCGCAGACCGTCGCCCGGATGGAGCGCGACGGCCTCGTCATCGTCTCGGGCGATCGCCACCTCGAGCTGACCGAGGGGGGCCGGCTGAAGGCCATGCATGTGATGCGGAAGCACCGCCTCGCCGAGCGCCTGCTCAGTGACGTCATCGGGCTCGAGTGGGAGTTCGTGCACGAAGAGGCATGCCGCTGGGAGCACGTGATGAGCGAGCAGGTCGAGCAGCGGCTGGTCGACATGCTCGGCAATCCCACCGAGTCCCCGTACGGCAATCCCATCCCCAACCTGGCGGACATCGGCATGGCCCCGTCGGTGGCCTTCCTGAAGGGCGTCGTCGGCCTCGTCGAGCGCGTCCGTTCCCAGTCCGGGCCGAGTCCGGCCACGATCCGCCGTCTCGGCGAGCCGGTGCAGTTCGACCCGGAGCTGCTCCTGCAGCTCAAGCAGTCGGGCGTGCAGCCGGGCGCTCAGGCGACCGTCGAGGCTGTCGGCAGCTACGTGTCCATCCGTGTCGAGGGCTTCGGAGACGGCATCGAGTTGCCCAATGAAGTCGCGAGCCACATCTTCGTCGCCGCCTGAGCCGCGCCGGATTCCTCGCATCGGTTCCGGATCGGTCTCGGATCCAGCCTCGGTTGAGGGCGTTGCCTCAAATTCTTTACAATTTTTTCGCGCGCGATCGGACGCCCCCAGTACGTGGGACAGCAGTTCTCCGGACCGCCGGAGTGGTCCCACGTCGATCCCCGGATTGACGGGGATCGACGGGCATCGCGCCCCCGATTGGTATGGGGGCGCGGTCCTCCAAATCGACGCACCGACTCTTCGGGAATTCGTTACCGGTTCGTTGCTTTGCGCGCGCCGAGGTGTGACAGCGCCGAGCCGCTGACATAGCCTGGGGGCTGCTCGATCGCCAGAAAGGCCGGCGGCCGGGCCGGAAACCGCGGCGCTCCACCTTCCTGTCTCGCGGTTTCACCCCGACGGAACACGTGCGGACAGGATGACTTCCCCCGAAGGACGTCATGGAGCGGAGGAGATCCCACCTTGGCCCCACGCTCTACCTACGACCCTGCGTCCGCGCGACGCGGATCGACCCATGAGGCACCATCGGTGCGCTCGAACGCCGTGCACCCACACGTCGCCAGCGCCCAGGCCGCGTCCGCTCTGGCCGGTGTGAGCCGCCGTTCGCTGCGCGACGAGCGCTCTGCGGGCGGTCGCGCCCGTCGCCCCGACACCAGCGGCACCGCATCCCCGGCGCGCAAGCCCCGCAGTGCTCGCGCGGCCCGCGTCCGCGGCATCGTCAACGTCGTCGTCATGACCTTCGCGTTCGGTCTCATCGCCACCCTCGCCCTGCCGTCGTACGCCTTCGACCCGGCGGCCAACGCCGACCCGCAGGTCGACTACAACCCGGCGGAGATGCTCAAAGCCACTCAGTCCCAGTCGGTCGATGTCGATGCCTCCGCTGTGGCGAGCGTCGCGAACCGCGACGTGATGCAGGCCACCACCGTCGACGAGCTCAACGCGCGCAAGGCGGCGGCTCAGGCCGCAGCAGACGCCGCAGCGGCCGCAGAGGCACTCCGAGCCGCCGCTGCCGCGACGAAGGCCTCGTACACCGGCCCGAGCGTCTCCGAGCTGCTGGCGAACCCGCCCTACCCGAGCTTCAGCCTCGACTCCGTCTACGGCGTCGCCTCCCAGTACCAGGGTGTGCCCTACGTCTACGGCGGGGCGACCCCTGCAGGCTTCGACTGCTCCGGTTTCGTCATGTACGTCTACGCCCAGTTCGGCATCTCCCTGCCGCACTCCGTCGTGAGCCAGGACGCGATCGGCACGGAGATCTCCGCGGCAGACGCTCAGCCCGGCGACCTCGTGGTCTTCGACGACGGCAGCCATGACGGCTTCTACGCCGGCAACGGCAACATCCTGCATGCGCCGTACTCCGGTGCGTCGGTGCGAGTGCAGCCGCTCTGGACCTCTGCGGTCCACTACGTGCGACTCGGCATCTAGGCGCGCACGCTGCAGGTCGGCTTGGCCGACGAGATCGCCGAGCGGGAACGCCCGGTGAAGATCGTGTTACAGCTGGCGGATCGACGCGCCCTCGGTGCGGGGGTGTCGTCGGCCTGGGTTACCCTGTCCTCACGTCACCGAGAGGGCGAGAATCCCGTGCGAACGAGTCGCAGCATCCAAACCGTGGATAGCTGCGCGCTCGCGAGTTCTGGGAACAGCTGCCGGATATCCAGTTTCGACCTGATATCTGACGGCTTCGGCCGGATTCGGGCATGCAGGACTGGGCGCCGTCACTAGACGGTGCCCTTTTTTGTGCCCGAAGCCCTTCATCTCCTCCTCCCGGAACGCAACGAATCGGATGCCTGCAAGCCGTGCAGGCCGCTTCGAGAGGACAACCGATGCGCACCCTGGTGTTGAACGCGGGATACGAGCCGCTTGCGGTCATCTCGTTCAAGCGAGCCGTCGTGCTCGTGCTCGGCGGCAAGGCCGTCGTCGTCGAGTCGGACGAGGAGCACCCCATCTATGGCTCGTCGGGGGAGTGGCAGCGCCCGAGCGTCATCCTGCTGACCCGGTACGTGCGCATCCCCGGCGCTCGACGCGTGCCGGTCTCGCGACGCGGAGTCCTGCGTCGCGATGCGTGGCGGTGCGGATACTGCGGTCACTCCGCCTCGACCATCGACCACGTGCTCCCTCGATCCCGCGGGGGCGCGGACAGCTGGGAGAACCTGGTGGCCTGCTGCCTGCGGTGCAACAACGTCAAGGGCGACCGCACCCCCGCCGAGATGGGCTGGCGGCTCCGCGTCAACCCGCGGATGCCCAGCGGCACCGCCTGGCTGGTCCGAGGCGTCGAACGTCCGCAGCCCGACTGGGACGCGTACCTCGCACCTGCCGCCTGAGCTTCCGAGGCGATCTGCTTCGTCGCCGAGATGGCGCTTCCGTGGCGTGTCCGTGATCGATTCGTGACAATCGTGAAAGCCTCGCAAGAGTTCGGTTCGCGCGCCGCCCGACACGTCACCGGCCGAACACATGGAGGATCGCCGCTCCTGTGCGATCCGAGACCACCCGGAGTATCCGTTGACCCAGCCCGATTCGTCGATGCGGCCGCCCGTGCCGCTGCGCGGAGCAGCAGGCCAGCAGCAGTCGTTCCCGCAGCAGCCGTTCCAGCAGCAGACTCCCCAGCGGCTCCCGCAGCCTCCCGCCCCCTATCAGGCTGAGCAGCGGCCCTCAGCCACGGGTCCGCAGCCCCTCACGCGCCGCGAGCTGCGCAACGGAAGGATCAGTGCGGCCGATATCCGCACAGGCCCCGTACGCATCATCGACGGTCCTCTGACTCGATCGGCACCGCCCGCCGTCGCGCGGCCGGCGTCCGTTCCCGCATATGGCCGTGTGGCGGCGCCGGCGCCTGTCGTGCCTCGCTACAGCGCACAGCCCCGCACCTCGAAGGCGAGCGTCCGCCGCCTCATCTGCGCACTGGCCGCCGTGGTAACCGTGCCCGGCCTGTTCGCGACGGCCGCCCTTCCGGCCTATTCATCGACGTTCTCCGCTGACCCCACCTTCACGACGTCGGTGAACGGGGAGCAGTCACTCGCCGTGCCGCTCGACGTCGCGGGGGAGCTGGTCAGCAGGAGTGGCTTCGAGGCGACCACCGACGAGGAGATGGCCGAACGCCGCCTCGACAACGCGCGCGCCGCCCGAGCCGCCGCCTACAACGCTTCAGGGGCGACGGCCGCCGGCGACGACTACCCGTGGCCGTATGAGGCGGCGGATGTCGAGGGCGGCGGACTGTCGCCGCTCGGCTACTACTACCGCGAGTGCGTCGACTTCGTGGCGTGGCGCCTCAATCGCGATGCCGGGTCGACCGGCGCCCCGTGGAAGTACGCCTGGTCGTATCTGACCCCGAACGGCGGCAACGCCTCGCAGTGGGCGTCCAACTGGCGCGCACACGGCTGGGAGACCGGATCCGACCCTGTGGCCGGCTCGGTGGCCTGGTTCAACGGCAACCACGTGGCCTACGTCAAGTCGGTCAACGGCGACGGCACTGTGACGATCGAGGAGTACAACCACGGCTCGTCTCACCGTTACGGCATCCGCACGATCGGCGTCGACGACGTCGCGTTGTACCTCTACGCCCCGCCGCTCTGATCGGAGCGGCACGCGGTCGATCAGCGGACTGCGTGCGCTCCGGGACGCCGGTAGAGCGTCAGGTATTCGCGGGGCGCCTTCTCCTCGTCCGCGCTGTAGCGGATGACGCTGCGCCACGCGGTGAACAGCGTGAGGCCGATGGCGATCGCCACAGCAAGGCAGGCGACCCGCAGGCCGGGAGCCATGCCCGGCACGATCTCCGTGACGAGCGTCGTCAGGCCCTGGCCGACGGGGACGGCGAGGAGGATGCGCAGGCGCTTGAGCGATGCCTGAGGCGTGTTGACCCGTCGCGAGTAGATGATCACCCCGGCGAGCAGTGACGTCCAGAGCGGATGATCGATCGGCAGCAGCAGCGCATGCTCGAGGATGTGCACGGACATCGTGGCCGTGTCCTCGCCGGCCATCGTGGCCGTCATCAGCTCGCGGAAGAGCTCGAAGCTCGAGAAGACCGTGCCGATGCCGCCGCCGACGAACATGGCACGACGAACGGTGATCTGGCCGCCGGTGAGCAGCCCCAGGAACGCCAGGGTGGTGAAGACGAGAGCCGTCTGGTTCACGAAGACGTCGGTGAACAGCCAGCCCCATCCTCGCCCGAGCTGCGGCCATGCCGTGGTGAGGATCTCCTGCGCGCCCAGAGTCAGGCTGCGCGCCAGCATGCCGCCGATGATCGACATGGCGAGGAAGTGGTGGATCCGCATGTCGCGGAAGGTGCGCAGACGGGTCACGAGGGCAGTCAGCATCGCGGCCCCAGGCAGGAAGGCGCCGAGCAGAAGCCAGGTCCAGAAGAGCGCGGGACCGGCCTCCATCGGCTTGACGAGGGAGAGCACGAGCCAGAAGGCGCCGCCGAGGCCGAAGACGACCGACGCGGTGCTCTCCTTCTGCTGGGTCGCCTCGACGGTGTCGAGGTGCCCGTGGGCTGCGATCGGGCGCGATTGCGACGAGCGAATGCGGCCGGGTCTCCCCACCGTCCGCGGCGCGATGGCCGACCTGGAATGCCGTGCCGAGCTCTCGGACACGTCCTTGACGATGGTGCGGGCAGGGCGGGGGGAAGCTGTTCGCAGCGACATCGATACCCCCAAGGAGATCTCCCTTCGGCGGCGGACCCCCATCCGCGCGGAAGCCGAAAAGCTTGATCTCCGAGGCAATTCTCCTGGTGACGAGGTGCTTAGTCATAGCCCCCGAAGGGATGAGACCCTCTCGGGTTACATTCGGGGGCTCGCGACCGGGGGCGGGTCTGTACCCCGAATGCTCGCAGCTGCACCGGTCGGTCCGCGGTCAGCCGATGTGCTCGACCAGCGCGGCGACGAATCCCTCCGGCTGCTCGAGGTGGGGCGAGTGCCCGCAGTCCTCGAAGACGACCTCACGGTACGCGCCGCCATCCGCGCTGTAGGCGTCGAGCACCGCGCGGGTCTGGGACACCATCGGCTGGGCCGGAGCGACGTCGGCGCCCGGCCAGCCGGGGATCGCGCCGAGCTGGCCGAGATAGTTCAGATCGAAGAACGAGGTGTCCGAGACGATCGCATCGTCCGCGCCGCGGATCCAGAGGATGGGCGGCTTGGCCGGGATGCCGACGATCGCGGTGGTGTCGAAGTTGCCGGGTGCGAGAGTGTTGAGCACTCCGGTGGTCCCCGGTGCGAAGCCGGGCCACGCGTCCGTCGCCGCGGAGTTGCCGGGGTAGTTGTCGATGCCCGTCGCGGTGGTCAGCATGGACTCGACCCAGAGGTCCTCGTGATCGATGGCCTCGGGACGCTTCACATATGCGCTGCGGTAGACGGAGCGCGGCGAGGTCGGGGAGTCATCGGAGCGATCGTCGGAGTCGAGCCGCGCGACGAAGTCGGGGTTGGCGCCGCCCCCGCCTGCGCCGGCACCGCCGTTGAGGATCGCGCCGTCCGCGCCGGTGGACCCGAACCCGTAGGGCGACACAGGGGATTCGAGGGTGAGGCTGGCGACGAGGTCGGGCCGATCGAGCAGCAGCTGCATCACGACTCCGCCGCCGAGGCTCCAGCCGACGACGTGCGCGCCGCCGATGCCCAGCGCGTCGAGCACGGAGGCGACGTCGTCGGAGAAGTCGCGCACTCCCCGGGTGGCGTCGATGGGCAGGGTCTGGCTGCCGCCGAATCCCCGGAGGTCCACTGCCACCGCGCGGATGCTGCTCGGCAGGGCGAGCATCAGCGGCTGGAAGAACAGCGACGACGAGACGTTGCCGTGCACGAGCACCACGGTCCTCGCATCACCGGGGGCCGAGGAGCTGTCGGATGAGCCAACAATCGCCGAGCGCTCGAGGACCTGGGCGGTGAGCCGCGGGGTGCTGATCTGCGAGGCGGTGATGCCGCCGAGGATCGTCTGCATGGGAACTCCTTCGTTCGGGTGATGCGGATGGTTTCGGGGGAGCGGATGGGGCAGGTCCAGGTCAGGCGTGCGGGGTCAGCCCGCCAGGGGCGGTCACGTGGTCAGTCGCCAGCGTCAGTCGGCGCGGGTCATCACGCGATCGAGCGCATCGCGCAGCTGCTCGGCGATGACGGCGGCTCCGTGCGGCGACATCAGCACCGTGTAGTGGTTGACGTCGGCGACCTCGACGATGCGCAGATCGGGCAGGGTGGCGCGGAAGCTCTCGATGCGGCCCGGCGGGTAGAGGCCCGGCTCCTCGTTCATGAGACCGCGCGGTGCCCGGATCGCCGTGATCGGCGCCTCGATCGAGCCGAGGTCGTGGACGTACCAATCGGGGCCGAACTGGTCGCCGAAGTCGGCGAGAACCGCTTCGGGATTGGAGGATGGCGCGAATCCGCCGTCCGACTCTTGGAGGTCGTAGTCCAGGTATCCCTCGACGGTGCTGCTCCAGTCCGCGGCGAACGCGGGGTGCTGGCGCCAGTAGTCGGCGTAGGCGGCGCGAGTGAGGAAGGTCATCCGCAGTCGCTCGAACGCCGGGCCGAGCAGCGCGGACGGTGCGTCTTCGAGGCGCAGTCCGACGGGCAGCTGCAGCGGGAAGCCGCCGTCGACCAGGATGAGCTCCGCCACCCGGTGCTCGTGCGCGGTGAGCTCGACAGCGACGAAGCAGCCCATCGAATGCCCGATCGCGACGACCCGATCGATGCCGAGAGCGTCGAGCACGCGCTGGAGATCGGCGGCGTGCTGACGCAGGCCGTACGGTCCGGGAAGTGCGTTGCTCCTCGCCCGACCGCGGAGATCGGGAGCGAGGATGCGCACGTCGGGCAGCGCCTCGGCGAGCAGCGGCCAGGATCGGCTCGAGGCCGTGATGCCGTGGATGGCGAGCACGGCGGTCGTCGCCTCCTGCGGGCCCCACTCGGCCAGGGTGAGCGCTCCGCCCTCCACGTCCACAGTGACGAGGCGGGGCTCGGTCGTCGCGTCGCTCATCGGGCCGACCATCCGCCATCCATCGAATACGACGATCCGGTGACCATCCCCGCGGTGTCGCCGACCAGCCAGAGCACGAGGTCGGCGACCTCCTCCGGTTCGACGAGCCGCTTGATGGCGCTCTCGGTGAGCATCACCTTCTCGACGACCTCCGACTCCGGGATCCCATGGATGCGGGCCTGGTCGGCGATCTGCTTCTCGACCAGGGGAGTGCGGACGTAGGCGGGATTGACGCAGTTGCTGGTCACTCCGTGCGGGCCGCCCTCCAAGGCGGTCGTCTTGGAGAGCCCCTCCAGTCCGTGCTTCGCGGAGACGTAGGCGGACTTGTACGGACTCGCTCGGATCCCGTGCACCGAGCTGAGGTTGACGATGCGTCCGAAGCCGCGCTCGTACATCCCCGGCAGGGCGGCGCGGATCAGCTGGAACGGCGCCACCAGCATGAGATCCACGATGAACCGCCAACGCGCGGGGTCGAACTCCTCGATGGGGCTGACCGTCTGCACGCCGGCGTTGTTGACGAGGATGTCGATGTCGAGAGTCAGGTCGTCCAGCTCCGACGGCCTGCTGAGATCGACCTGCCAGGCGCTTCCGCCGATCCGCTCGGCGACGCTCTCCGCGGCGGATCCGTCGAGATCGGCCACGGTGACGTGAGCGCCGGCGGTGGCCAGCGCCGTGGCGCAGGCAGCTCCGATCCCGCTCGCGCCGCCGGTGACCAGCGCGCGTCGTCCTGCAAGGTTCCCCGTCATCGCGACCTCCGGTGCTCAGTCTGGTCCGGGCGTCGAAGCCGCGCAATTTGAGGGTTCAGGGGCTCTGCGTCCGTGCTCGATTCGTCGGGAGAACCGGATCCGGAACGCGGACCAGGACGCGTGAGAACTACGCTCGACCCATGTCAGCCGACGAGAAGTTCCCCGTCCCCTCCGGCACCGGGTGCGTCGAGTGCCTCGCGACGGACAGCTGGTGGCTGCACCTGCGCCGCTGCGTCGACTGCGGACACATCGGCTGCTGCGACACCTCTCCGAATCAGCACGCCACCAAGCATGCGGGGGAGACGGGGCACCCCGTGATCCGCTCGTTCGAGCCGGGGGAGGGCTGGTACTGGAGCTACCCCACTGACGCGTTCGTCCTCGGACCCGCGGTGCCCGACCCGCAGTGCCACCCGGAGGACCAGCCCGTTCCCGCGCCCGCCGAGCGCGTTCCTGCCGACTGGGAGTCCCTGCTCAACTGATCCAGCGGGTTCGGACGGGGGCAGTGGAGGACCGTATTAGGTAAGGCTAAGCTTAGTCGATGCTCGGCGTATCGGCGACTGGAATAGCGGCTGCCCGACCCGTGGGCGCTCCGGGGAAGGGGCGCTACCGCCGATCGGGGCCGGTCCTGGCCTTCGCGATCCTCGGTGCCGGCGTCCTGATCGCCGCAGTGGTCAGCCTCATGCTCGGCAGCAACCTCATCGACCCTGTGTCCGTCGTCGGCCGGCTGGTCGACCCCGCGAGCGATGCCGGTGCCATCGTCTGGGGTTCGCGGGTGCCGCGGACGGTGCTCGGCCTGCTCGTCGGGTTCTGCCTCGGCATCGCCGGAGCCGTGATGCAGGGTCAGACCCGCAACCCGCTCGCCGACCCGGGGATCTTCGGCGTCTCCGCGGGAGCGAGCCTGGCCGTCGTCGGCGGGATCTACGTCCTGGGCACCACCTCCGTCCTGGCGACGCTGTGGCTGGCACTGGCCGGAGCGGTGGTCGCCAGCATCCTCGTCTTCGCCATCGCGGCGATCGGCCGCGGCATCGCCAGCCCGGTCCCGCTCGCCATCGCGGGCTACGCGGTCTCGTCGCTGCTGATCGCCGTCACCAGCTATTTCGTGCTGGCGAATGAGACGACGCTCGCCGCCTATCGGATCTGGGTCGTCGGCGCCCTGTCGAGCAGGCAGCTCGCGGGCACCGAGCCCGTCGTCGCCTTCGCGGTGGTCGGCCTGATCTTCGCAGCGGCCAACGTCCGGTCGCTCAACAGCCTCTCGCTCGGCACCGAGCTCGCTCAAGGACTGGGGGAGAGCCTGCTGCGCGCCCGGCTGGTGGGCCTCGCCGCGATCACCCTGCTCACCGCGAGCGCCGTGGCCGTGACGGGGCCGATCGGCTTCGTGGGTCTGACGGCGCCGCACATCGCGCGGGCGCTCGTCGGCGGTGACCACTACCGGCTGCTGCCCGCCTCCGGCCTCGTCGGCGCGGTCGTGCTGCTGCTCTGCGACGTCGTCGGACGGATGATCGGCGGCACCTCGGAGGTCCCGTCTGGAGTAGTGCTGACCGTGCTCGGCGGCATCGTCTTCATCGTCATCGTGCGCCGCGGACGGATGGCGGCACTGTGACCGGCACGGACGTTCGAGCGGATACGGCGGCACCCACCGCTGCTTCGCCGGGTAGGGGAGCACGGCGGCGGGAGCTGCGGATCCTGGGGCGCCGCATCGACCTGCAGGTCCTGGTCGTGACCGTCGTCGTGCTGGTCGTCGTCGTCTTCGTCGCGCTCCTCGGCATCGTCGCCGGGTCCTCCTCGCTGACCATCCCGGACGCGCTGCGCACCCTGCTGGGCGCAGGCACCGGCGCGGAGCAGCTCATCGTCTTCGAGCTGCGGCTGCCTCGCGTGGCAGGCGCACTCGTCGTCGGCTGCGCGCTCGGAATCGCCGGTGCCCTCACGCAGACGTTCGCCCGCAATCCGCTCGCCACCCCCGACATCATCGGCGTGACCTCCGGTGCCGCCTTCGGAGCCGTCGCGGTCATCGTCTTCTCCGGCGGCGTTTACGCCGTGGGAGCGGGAACGCTCTCGCTCGGAGTGCCGCTCGCCGCCACTCTGGGGGCGCTGATCACGGCCGCCATCGTCTACGGGCTGTCCTGGAAGGGCGGGGTCGACAGCTTCCGCCTCATCCTCATCGGCATCGGTGCCACCGCGACTCTGATGGGCCTGATCCGCTGGTTCATCGCCCGCGCGCAGCTGGTGGAGGCGGCGACCGCGTCCCAGTGGCTGGCCGGAAGCCTGTCGGGGATCTCCTGGACCAGCGTGGTCCCGGTCGTGGTCGTGCTGCTGATCGTCACGCCGATCGCGATGACCCAGACCTTTGCGCTCGAGATCGGCCGACTCGGCGACGACATGTCGACGGGCCTCGGAGTCGCTCTGCAGCGGCATCGGATCATCGTGATCGCCTGCGCGGTCGTGCTCGCCGCCGCCGCGGTCTCGGCGGCGGGGCCGATCGAGTTCATCGCCTTCGTGGCGCCGCAGATCGCCCGCCGCATCGCCGGCACCGGGCGGCCGCCCTTGCTGCTGTCCGGATTCATGGGCGCGCTCGTCGTGGTGGGCGCCGACCTGATCGCCCGTGCGCTGCTTCCGTCCCCGGTGCCGGTCGGCATCATCACCGCCATCGTCGGAGCGCCCTATCTGATCTGGCTGCTCACCCGACGCAAGGAGAGGGAGACACTCCGATGACCGCAACGTCGCAGAACCCGACGCCCGCCAGCACGCCCGCCAGCACGACGGCCGACGACGGGACCGATGGCCCGCAGGGCGCGCGCCCGGACGGGGTAGCGCTCCAGGCGCGGGCCATCACCCTGGCCTACGACAAGGCCGTGATCTTCGAGGGCCTGGACCTCAGCGTCGGGCAGGGCGAGATCACCACGCTGATCGGAGCGAACGGGAGCGGCAAGTCCACCATCCTCAAGGCCTTCGGCAGGCTGCTCAGCCCGACTGCCGGCACCATCGAGCTGCATGGGACGCCGATGCGGTCGCAGTCGGCCCGCGCCGTGGCGCGTCAGCTGGCGATCCTCCCGCAGAAGCCGCTCACCCCGACAGCGACCTCGGTGCGCGACCTCGTCTCGCGCGGACGGCACCCTCATCAGAGCCTCTGGCGTCCGTGGACCGCCGGGGACGCGGCGATCATCGACGCGGCGCTCGCCGCCACCGGACTGCTCGAGCTCGCCGACCGCGACGCCGGATCGCTCTCCGGAGGCCAGCTGCAGCGGGCCTGGATCGCTCTGGTGCTGGCGCAGGAGGCTCCGACCATCCTTCTCGATGAGCCGACCACCTTCCTCGACCTCAGCCATCAGCTCGACGTGCTGCGTCTCGTCCGCAGGATCAACCGAGAGCGCGGCTCCACCGTGGTGATGGTGCTGCACGATCTCAGCCTCGCCGCGCGGTTCTCGGATCGCCTCGTCGTCATCGGCCGGGGCCGGGTGCTGGCCGACGGGGCGCCATGGGATGTGCTCACCCCGGAGGTGCTGCACGATGCCTTCGATCTCGAGGCGCTTGTGATCGCCGATCCCGCAACCGGCACGCCGTTGGTCGTTCCGGTGGAATTCGAGACGGAGGAGGGCTCCGTGATGCGCTCGTTATTAGGTTCGGCTAACCTAACCTTGTGAACCCAGCTCAGGCGCTGCGCCGCCCCGCCCGCATCCTCGTCCCCCTGCTCGCCGCGACGCTCGCGCTCACGGCCTGCTCGTCCACCGGCTCACCCGCTGACACCAGCGACGCCGCCGCGGAAGGGGGATGGAGCTACACGGACGACACCGGGAAGACCGTCACCCTCGATGCCGCGCCGGAGCGGATCGCGAGCTACGCCGATTACGCGATCGGCCTGCTCAGCTATGACATCAGCCCGGTCGCCATCTTCGGCCGGGTCGACGTCGCGAGCGACTTCCGCTTCGACGACTACGACATCTCGGATGCCGCCATCGTCGGCAACTCGTACGGCGAGGTCGACCTGGAGGCGCTCGCGGAAGCGGCGCCCGACCTCATCGTGACGGGAATCTATCCGACCGACCGCGAGGGGACGCTCGACCTCGAGGGTCCGCTCTATGGCTTGGCGGACGCAGAGCAGCAGGCCCAGCTCGAGAAGATCGCCCCGATCGTCGCGATCGAGATCGGCGGCGACGGCCTCGAAGTGGTGGAGAGCATGAACTCACTCGCCGAAGCCCTGGGTGCCAGCGATGAGGCGGTGGCAACGGCCAAGGAGGCGTTCGATGCCGCATCAGCGGACCTTCAGGCGGCGTCCGAGGAGACCGGCCTCGAAGTGACGCAGCTCTACGCGGATGCCGACGGCATCTACGTCGTCAAGCCGGAGGATGAGCCGGAGACCCAGCTCTACGGCCAGTTCGGCGTCGACTTCACGAACCTCAACCCCGATGGGGACTACTACTGGGACATCTACAGCTGGGAGAACGTCGGCCAGATGATGACCGGCGACGTCCTGCTGACCAACATCGAGGGCTTCCAGCAGGAGGACCTCGCGGCGCAGCCGACCTTCGCCGACTCGCCAGCGCTCAAGGCCGGACAGGTGCACACCTGGCAGAGCGCGGCGCTCGATTACGCGTCGCAGGCGGCGCACATGGAGGAGCTCGCTGAGATCCTCCGCAGCTCGGTGAAGGTCTCCTGACCGACGCTCTCTCGTGAACGGCCCGGAGGGCCCCGAAGCTTCATGACTTCGGGGCCCTTCGGCGTCCCGCGACATCGGTCGGAGTCCGACCATGCCCAGGGATACATTGGGTCTGCCATGGTGGTTCGCACTACCAAGTAATATAGTTCGTGATACCAACCAATTGGGGGAGATCATGGCGCAATACGAACCCACCGATGACCGACTCGTCATGGACAAGCTCGTCGAGGCGTCCTTCCGGATCACCGGCATGCTGACCCGCCTAGCGGCCGCGAACGATCTCTCGCTCACCCAGCTGCGGGTGCTCGCGATCCTGCGCGGCCGTCGACCGCGAATGGCGGGAATCGCGCAGGAGCTCGGCCTGGATCGCTCGACCCTCACCGGTCTCGTCGACCGAGCGGTCACTCGCGGCCTAATCGAGCGGATGGGGGATCCTGACGATGGCCGGATCGTCTATCTGGCCCTGACCGACGTTGGTCGGGACCTGGCGGACCGGCTCTCCTTCGAGATGTCCGACGCGGTCTCGGCGCTGACCGGACTCCTGGGCGGCGCCGAGCGCGCGGATCTGCTCTATCTCCTCCGCCGCATGCTCGATCCAGAGCCCGAGCTCTGAAGGCTTCCCACCGGGTGAGAAGCCGAAGAGTGCGGGAATGGCGGCCGCGTGACCGCATTCTTCGGCTTCTCGGCGTTCGCCAGGCGTGTGCCGACGCGGCAAGCTGATCTCATGCCCTACGTCGACACCCGCGGCGTGTCCGCCTACTACGACGTGACCGGCGAAGGTGAGCCGGTCGTCTTCCTGCACGGCGGGTTCTGCTCCGCGGAGGTCATGCGGACGCTGTCCGAGCAGCTGCGCGGGTATGCCGTGCTGGCTCCCGAACGGCCGGCGCATGGGCGCACGCCCGACCGGCCCGGACCGTTCCACTATGCCGACGGAGTGGCCGACACGGTCGTCGTGCTGGATGCGCTCGGATGGGATTCGGTCCACGTGCTGGGCTTCAGCGACGGCGCGGCCGTCGGCCTGCTGCTTGCGCTGGAGCATCCCGGTCGCGTGCGGTCGCTCGTGCACATCAGCGGCAACATCAGCACCGGTGCCGACGTCTATCGGGCCGCGGACGATCCCACGGTCACGCTGCCGGAGGAGCAGTGGGACCGGATCGCCGCCGAGAACGCGCGACTCTCCCCGCACGCCGCCGAGAACGCCGCCGACATCTCCCAGCGGATCACGCAGATGTGGGAGACCGAGCCGAACATCGATCCCGCGGCGCTGGCGGAGCTCTCTATGCCGGTGCTCGTGATGGCGGGCGACAGCGATGTCATCGCCCTCGAGCACACGACTCTCATCCATCGCAGCATCCCGCAGTCGCGGCTGGCCATCGTCCCCGCATCCACTCACATGCTCGTCCGCGAGCGTCCCGCGCTCATCGGCCTGATGCTGCAGGAGTTCTTCGACGGCGTGGAAGCGACCGCCCGATCGGCGGATCGACCGGCGGATCGACCGGCGGATCGGCCCCTCGAGGTCTAGAGCCAGATCGTGGACAGGATGAGGGTGGCGACCGGTAGAGCGAACGCCAGCGCGTTGAAGCCGAGCAGCCTGGCCTCGCCGCGAGCCAGATGGAAGACGATCGCGCCGATCTGGACGACCACGAGGCCGAGTGCCGCGACGAACGCGAGGGCCGGCGCGATGCCGGTCAGCGGGGGCAGAATCAGGCCGATCGCGCCGAGCACCTCGACGATTCCGATGGCGCGCACGATCGGCATCCGCGCGGTCGCCACCCACGTCATCATCTGCTGCAGCTGCTCGCGAGAGCGCACGATCTTGATCCCGCCGGAGAAGAGGTAGAGCGCGGAGGTCAGGCCGGCGACGATCCAGTACGCGATGAGCACGGTTCCCCATGATGGCCGAAACCGAGGTCCATCCCGACCGCTGCGGGGCGCGGCGGATCGGCGGCATCGAAGAGTGGCCCTCCTGGCCTTCGGGTGACAGGGTTGAGCGGGTGGCCACCATCGTGCTGTTCCATTCCGTGCTCGGCGTGCGACAGGGGGAGCGGGACGCCTCGGCCCGGCTGAGCGCCGAGGGACACACCGTGCTCGTGCCGGATCTGTACGACGGACCGGTCTTCGACAGCTACAAGCGGGCGATGGGCTTCGCGAGCGTGCTGGGAGACGAGAAGCTGGGCGGCCGGGCGCTGGCCGCCGTCGCCGATCTGCCCGACGGCTTCATCGTCGGCGGCTTCTCCCAGGGCTCGTCCGTGGCCTACGGAGTGGCGACTCAGCGCCGGGTCGGAGCGCTTCTCCAGTTCGCCGGCGTCAACCTGCTCGAGTGGTTCGGTGCCGATGCGGCCCTGCCGGCAGGCCTCGACGGGCAGGCGCACTTCATGACCGACGACTCCTTCCGCGAGCCTCAGTTCGAGGAGCAGGCGATCGCCGACGTCGCGAAGGGCGGCGGGCGCCTCGAGGTGTTCGAGTATCCGGGCACCGGACACCTGTTCACCGATCCGACCCTGCCGGACGAGTACGACGCCGAGGCGACCGAGCTCATGTGGTCGCGGGTGCTTCCCTTCGTGGCCGCCCACTGATCGGAAAGTCGGTTCACGGTAGATGGGGTGAAGTGGCGCGCGCCGCGTTGGCATGGGACGCGCGCCACGGCTCAGAGAGCGGCCGAACGGGCGCCGCGGCGGTTGGGCGGCTCTATCGGCGCTGCATCCACAAAGGTCCGCGCCAGCATCTCGCCGTCGGGTGATGTCAGCCAGATGAGCAGCCGGGCGGGACCACCCGGTGGCTGGATCGCGACCTCGACAGCATCCGACACTGCGAACGGATGAGCCGTCACCTGCTCTGACGAAGCATCGGCTTTCAGCATTGCCATCGTCGCGAAGGGTCTCCCCGACTCCACCCATGCCACGTGGATCTCGCCGGTGACCGCATCGCGACCATGATGCGAGACCCGCACGCCGATCGTCGACGGGGATTCCGGCACGTCGATGTCCGCCCCTGCCCGTGCCGGAACGAGGTCCACGATGAGCACTGTCGAGGCGTTGCTGTCGGCCGGGGCCAGCCCGCCCCAGTCCTTGCGCCGCCGGTCCGAAGCGACCAGTCCAGCGGCCTCGTGTTCGACGTCGGCGAGCTCCGTATAGACGTATCCGGCGAACCGGTCATGTCTGCGAAGCTCCTGTGTCTGCCAGCGCACATGCCATGCCCGCTCCAGGCTGGTGAAGCCCTCGCCGAACTCGCTGTTGAGGATCGGCTTGCCGGTACGCGGGAACTCCTCGGACCCGTAGAGGCTCTTGTCCACGACGAAGTCCGGCCCGAGCTTCACCGGCCACTCGTGCTCCCGGCCCGCGGCGAGGTCGGCGACATGCCGCGCCCAGATAGCGGGGTCCGGCTCGTAGTAATGCCAGTCGACCAAGTCGGACCGCACGTGCGCCCAGCCTGAATTCTCCACGATGGGGCGCGTGCGGTCGATCTCCGCGAGCACGTCATAGGCGTGCGCTGCCGCCGCTGCGCGGTCGCGGCTGCCCGGGATGTCCCAGTCGAGGCCCCACTCTTCGTTGTAGAGACCCCAGACGATGATCGACGGGTGGTTGCCGTCGCGCTCGACCATCGGAACGATCTGGGCTTCGAACGCCGCTGCGGCCTCTTCGCTGAAGCGGCTGGGGCAGGCGGGCTCCGCCCAGACGAGCATGCCCAGCCGGTCCGCATGGTGCAGCCAGCGCGGCTCCTCGAACTTGAGGTGCTTGCGGACGAGATTGAAGCCGAACTCGCGTGCCAGCTGAAGGTCGCCGACGAGTGCGTCGTCATCGGGGGCGGTCAGGCCTGTGTCAGGCCAGTAGCCCTGATCGAGCACACCGCGCATGTAGAAGCGCTCGCCGTTGAGGTAGAGCTCTTCGCCGCGCACCTCGATCGTGCGCAGTCCGGTGCTGGCAATGACGCGGTCAGTCGATCCGCCGACCTCTGTGATGATCTCCACCCGGTACAGGTACGGGTCGGTCGGTGACCAGACGCGCGGAGTCCTCAGCTCGAGGCGTCCGGACGCCAGCCCGCCCGCGTCCGTGGTCAGTGTGACGGCGACGTCCTCGATGCGCGCGGTGACTGCAGCACCGGCCACCGCATCGCCGGCCAGACGGACTGACACGTCGATGCCGGTCCGCGAGTCGCCTCGCAGCTCGACGAGCTCGGCGTAGGTGCGGCCGCGAGCCTCGATCCAGACGCTCTGCCAGATTCCGGACGTCGGGGTGAAGGAGACGCCGTCGTAATCGTCTCGAGGCACTGACCGCTGCTTGCCATGAATCAGCGAGCGCTTGTCGGCGGGTGCCTCGACCTCGACGACCAGCTCCGCGTCACGACCCGGCGTCACATGGTCCGTGATGTCGATCTCAAAGGATGTGTAGCCGCCCACATGCTCGCCGACGAGGCGCCCATCGATCGAGACGATGGCTCGATGCCAGACGGCCCCGAAGGACAGCACGATCCGCGATCCCGCCCATGACGAAGGCGTGGAGATCGAGCGTCTGTAGGTCGCTCGTTCGAGCCACGTCCGTGAGATTCCCGACGCCTCTGTCTCCCAAGCGAAGGGGACGACGATGGAGGCGGTGCCGTCGATGCTCTCGAAGTCCCATGTCCCGTTCAGGCACAGCCAGCGATCCGAGCGGTCCATATCGGGCCGCGGGTACTCGGAGCGCGGAATCCCAGAAGGCCCGGAAGGCTGCAGTTCGGTGTCATCGGTTGAATCGATCGACGATGCGGTCGAGTCGGCAGTCAGAGTCATGCGGTTCAGCCCTTCACGCTTCCAGCGAGGATTCCGTTGATGAAATGCCGCTGCAGCGCGATGAAGAGAACGAGCAGCGGGATGAGTGCGACCGAGCTGGCGGCGAGCAGCTCGCCCGTCACAGTCGCGTAGTCGGCGCCGATCCGGTTGCCCGTGATGTTCTGCGCCAGCGTCGAGAGGACGACCTGCAGGGTCGCCCTGGCGTCGGAGCTCGCGATCACCACGGGCCAGACGAAGTCGTTGTAGATGTTCATCAGTGTGAGGACCGCGAGCCCGGCGATGCCAGGTCGGATGACCGGCAGCACCACCCGCCAGAAGATGCCGAACTCGCCGCAGCCGTCCACACGGGCGGCGTCGAGCAGCTCGTCGGGCACGGCGGCGATGACCTGACGCATCCAGAAGATGGCGAACGCGTCCACCGCGCCCGGCAGGATCAGCGCCTGGTACGTGTTGACCCAGCCCAGCTGCTTCATCTCGAGCAGCAGGGGGATGATCAGCACGATCGTCGGCAGCATGAGCGTGACCAGCACGGCGCCGAAGATCAGGTTCTTGCCCCGGAAGTCGTACTTCGCGAAGGCGTAGGCGGCGAGTGGAGCGCAGAAAAGGGTGATGGTGCCCTTGACGAGCAGCACGATTCCGGTGTTGACGAAGCCCGATCCGATCGGCACGTCCTCGAACATCGCCGTGTAGTTGTCGAGCGTGAACGTGGTCGGATCGAAGCTCAGCGGTGCGCGGATGATGTCGTTGGCCGGTTTGAAGGCCGACAGCAGGGCCCAAACGACTGGCGCGAGGAAGCCGATGGTGAGCAGGATCAGGAATACCTGGGCCACGATCATCCCGCCATGTCGACCGCGGCGCGGTTTGCTGACGAGCTCGGCGGCGTCCGCTCGGCCGTGGCCGGTGGCGGTCTCGTGCAGGGCGCGGGCGGTGGCCGTGATCGGCGTCGGTGTCCTATGGATCGTCATCGCGTCAGTCCTTCGCCCGCAGCAGTCGCACGAACACGAGCGACAGCGCCATCACGATGATCACGAGCAGGAACGAGTTGGCCGCGCCGGTGCCGAGGTCGCCCCGCGTGATGTGGTTGTAGAGGTAGTAGCCGGCCGTGGTCGTCGAGTTGTACGGCCCGCCCTGGGTGACGACGAACGGCTCCGCGAACATCTGGAAGACCGCGAGGGTCTGCAGCACGACGGCGAACATGATGGTGCGGCGCAGCAGCGGCACGGTGATGCTCCACAGGGTGCGCAGCCGGGAGGAGCCGTCGAGTTCGGCAGCCTCGTAGACCGACGAGTCGATGGACTGCAGTCCCGACAACAGGATGATGACGATGAATCCGGTCGTCTTCCAGATGAAGAGCAGCGCGAGGGTCGGCTTCGACCATTCGCTCGTGGTGAGCCAGCCGATGTCGGGGATTCCGACGAGGTTGAGCACACTGTTGACGGCGCCGTAGTTCTGATCGAACGCGACGACCCAGATCTGGGCGATCGCGACCAGGGGAGTGACGAACGGCACGATGAACGCGATCCGGTAGATGCTGCGCAGTCTGAGCTTCGCGTTGTCGAGCAGCACGGCAGCGAGCAGGGCGATCACCAGCTGCGCGGGGATGATCAGCAGCCAGAGCACCCCGGAGTTCGCGAGCGAGCCCCAGAACCCGGAGTTGCCGAGCAGGTAGGTGTAGTTGTCCCAGCCGACCCATTCGGCGGCGCCCGAGCCGCGCCAGTTGGTGAAGCTCAGGCGTGCCGTGAAGACGAGCGGATAGATGCTGAAGGCGAGGAAGATCGCGACGAACGGCGCGACGAAGAGGTACGGCGCGAGGCCGCGCTTCGCTCGTGCCGCGGTCATCGGGCGCTTGCGTGCCGGCGTGATGATCGGACGCTTCGCTCGCGGAGCGATGAGGGTGCTCATGTTCACCTCGCTTTCGGGGTCTGGGAGAGGGGACAGTGGTCGGGAGCCCTGACCGGGTGGGACCGCAGGCGACGCCGGAGCGTCGCCCGCGGGGTTCAGCAGTTCAGCTGCCTGACCGGCTGCCCAGCTGGACGATTCGACATACGGGCTACTGCCGATCGACGAGGTTCGACTGGATATCCGCGGTCGACTTCTCGATGACGTCGTCAGGTGTCAGCTCGCCGTCCAGCATCCGCTGGATGTCGTTGCCGAGGTAGTCCACGGCGCCGGCCCACCAGGTGGGGATCGGTGCGCTGCGGGGGATCTCGGCTCCGGCTTCGGTGGCGACGGCCCAGAGGTCCTGCCCACCCAGCGCTTCGACGGGGGCGAAAAGCGGCTTCGACGAGTCGGCGGCGGGCTGATAGCTCGGAATCGATGTGTTGAGGCCGTCCGGGTAGACGTCGTTCGGGCCCCAGACCGCGGTGTAACCGGCTTCGTCGAACATCAGGAACTTGTAGAACAGCCAGGCCAGCTCGGAGTTCTCGCCGTCCTTGGGCAGAGCGAACGAAGACCCGCCCATTGCGCCGCTGCGTGCTCCGCCCGGCTCGAACGCCGGCAGTGGCATCGCGCGCCAGTCACCGGAGGTCTCGGGCAGCAGCTGCTGCGGGGCGAAGCTGAACCAGATGGCCCAGGGGTAGAAGACCTCGTTGCCGTTCTCGAGCGAAGCGATGTCAGTCGGGCCGAGGTACTCGGCGCGGGTGCCGAGTCCGTCCTTCTGCACGGTGTCGAGGAAGCCGAGGATCTGGCGGTATTCGTCGGAGTCGAGGCGCAGGTCGCCGTTCTCGTCGGCGAGGCTGGTGCCGAGCTGGCTCGCGTACATCTCGAGCTGCAGCTGCCCGAGGAACGGCGACTGCTCCAGGTGGATCGGCTGTGAGCCGGGGACCTTCGCCTGGTACTCGGTGGCCGCGGCGAGCAGGTCGTCATAGGTCTCGATGCTGGTCGCGTCGATGCCTTGGGCTTCGAGCGCGGTGGCGTTGTAGTAGAGCAGGCCGGGGTTCGAGTCGAACGGGACGCCGTAGATGCCGCCGTCCACGGAGTTGACGTCGACCTTCTGGGGCGCGATGTCGTCGACGTAGGGCGCGAGCACATCGCTGAGGTCCCACATGTAGTCGGAAAGGCCCGCGATCTTCGCGTCGTCGAGGAAGACGCCGTCTGGAACGTCGGTTCCAGTGATGAGGGTGTTCTGCAGCTTGGCGTCGATGTCGACTGCCTCGTGGTTGACGGTGATGTCGGGGTAGACCTGGTTGAAGTCTGCGATCGCGGCGTCGAATACCTCGTAGAGGTCGCCGGAGCGATCCCAGATGGTGATCTCGCCCGAGGGGGAGTCCTCGCTGGGCGCCTGCAGCTTGGAGCTGCTCGATGACTCGGCGGGGGCGGTGATGTCGGGTCCGCAGGCGGTCAGCCCGAGGACGACGGCGGCGGAAAGGCCGAGAGCGGCGATGCGCCTCGGGGAGGCGATTCGCCTCGGTGCATGGTGGTGCAAGTGACACTCCTTCGTGACGTGGCCCCGTTCGCGACCAGAGTCGCACCTCGACAGGGCCGATGCGTTTGCCAACGTGAGCAAAACCATAGACCTTCTTTGCTAACGTTGCAAACGCTATGCTGGAGCTTCATTTCGAGGAGGTGCCCCATGCCCGCAACGCTGCGCGATGTCGCCGAGCGCGCCCAGGTGTCGATGCGCACGGTCTCGAATGTGGTCAGCGGGTACACGCACGTCAGCGAGAAGATGCGCAAGCGCGTGCTCGAGGTCATCGACGAGCTCGACTATCGGCCGAATCCGGTCGCGCGATCGCTGCGCACCGGTCGGACCGGTCTCCTCGCCCTCGTGGTCCCGGAGATCGACGTGCCCTACTTCAGTGCGTTGGCCCGAGATGTGATCAACGCAGCCGCCGCCTTCGGCTATCGGGTGATGGTGGATCAGACCGGGCATGACCATGATCAGGAGCGCGAGCTTCTGACCGGTGCCGACCGCACGATGCTCTTCGACGGCATACTGTTCAGCCCGCTCGTCACCAAGGCTGAGTTGCTCGAGATGAGCTCGCCGACGCGGATGCCGATCGTGCTGCTCGGTGAGCACGAGTTCGACGGCCGGTACGACCACGTCGCCATCGACAATGTGCGTGCCGCTCACGATGCGGTGGCCCATCTGATCGCGAGCGGGCGAACGCGGATCGCGGCTATCGGAGCGCAGCCGCTCGAGGAGTACGCGACGCCGCAGCAGCGCACCGCCGGCTACGAGTCTGCGCTGAGCGAGGCGGGCATCGACATCGATCCGCGACTGGCCAAGCCGGCTGCGCACTACAGTCGGGCGGACGGGTATCGGGCTGCGGCGGAGCTGCTCGCGCAGTCGCGGCGGCCCGATGCGATCTTCTGCTTCTCGGACCTGCTCGCCATGGGTGCCATGCGCGCCATCTTCGACGCCGGGCTGAGCATTCCGGAAGATGTGGCCATCATCGGCGTCGACGACATCGAGGAGGGCCGCTATTCGAGGCCCTCTCTCAGCACCGTCTCGCTGGACACCGCGTTCATCGCCGAGCAGGCGATCGCCCGAGTGACGGCACGGATCGACGAGCCGGAGCTGCCGCCGCGGGAGGTCGTCGCTCCTCATGCTCTGGTTGTGCGGGAGAGCACCGCCCACTAGGTGCGGGAGGCGCGACTCGGGATCTCGCCGATGTGACGCGGATGGCCGGCTTGATTGCGTCTAGCCAGCCATCTGCGTCACACGGAACGGCGGGAGTCAGCCATCTGCGTCACTTCGACGCGCGTCAGCGAGCCATCAGCCCACGAGGTCGCGGCGCTCCCGCAGGTAGGTGACCACCGCGCGCACGCGGCGGTTCTCCTTCGAGTCCTCTCGCAGCCCGAGCTTGGCGAAGACCGAGCTGACGTGGGTCTCCACCGTGCGCTCCGCGAGCCACAGCCGTGCCGCGATCGCGGCGTTGGACAGGCCCTCCGCCATCAGCTCGAGAACCGTCCGCTCGCGCGCGGTCAGGGCGTCGAGCGGTCGAGGTGCCGCCGTCGGATGCAGCAGGGCCGCGATGACGGACGGATCCAGCGCCGAACCGCCCTTCGCGACCCGCTTCACCGCATCGAGGAATGCATCCACGTCGAGGATCCGATCCTTGAGCAGGTAGCCGAAGCCTCCGCCGCTCGTCACCAGGTCGACCGCGAACTCGGCCTCCAGATGCTGCGACAGCACGAGGATCCCGATCTCCGGATGGCGTCTGCGCACCTCGACCGCCGCGCGAGCCCCCTCATCCCGGAAGTCGGGCGGCATCCGGATGTCCGTGATGACGAGATCCGGCTCGTGCTCCGCGGTCAGCGCGAGCAGCATGGTGGCGTCGCCGCATCGGCCGACGATCTCATGGCCGTCGTCCTCCAGCAGGCCCGCGATGCCCTCCCGCAGCAGCACGGTGTCCTCCGCTATGACGATCCGCATGGCTCAGTCCTGTCCGACGAGACGAGAAGGATCGGATGCGGTCCCTGCCAGTGGCAGCGTCAGCGTGACGGACGTGCCCTCCCCGGGCTCGCTCGAGATGCGCACGGTCCCGCCGAGGGCCGCGGCCCGGTCCGCGATCCCCGTCAGTCCGCCGGACCCCGGGCGGGCGAGCGCGCCGCCGCGCCCGTCATCCCGCACCGTGAGCAGCAGCTCGTCGTCGGTCAGATCGCCGGTCACCGCGAGCCGCGAGGCGTCCGCATGCTTGATGGCGTTGGTGATGATCTCGCAGGCGATGAAGTACGCGGTATCGGTGACGCTGCTCGCGAGCGATGCGGTGGGCGGCACTCTCAATTCGATGGGGATGGGACTGTCCGTCGCGATGTCCTGCAGCGCCGCGGTCAGGCCGTCGTCGAGGCGGGCAGGGCGCAGGCCGCTGGCGATGCTGCGCAGTTCGGTAACCGTCGCCTGCACCTGTCCGACGGCGTTGTCCAGGGCAGGGGAGAGCACGCGCGCGTCGCCTGGCAGAGATCGCTGGATGCGCCGAAGTGCGACGCCGAGCACGATCAGCCGCTGCTGCGCCCCGTCGTGCAGGTCGCGCTCCAGCCTGCGGCGCTCCTCGGCGCCCGCCTCGACGATGCGGGCACGCGAACTCTCGATCTCGGCCAGATGGCGTCGCGTCTCCGAGTAGAGATGCAGGATGGCGAGGGGCACGGCGCTCTCGGCGACCACGGCGTCGAGGAGCTGCGGGGAGTAGCTGGTCTCACTCCGATGCTCGATGGCCGCGATCTCGACTCCGGCATAGGCGACGGCCGTCACGTGTCGCGGCGACTCGCGGTCCGGCACACCGGCCGATCCGTCGACCAGGCGCCAGATGCCCTCGTCTCCATCGAGCAGCCACACCCGTGCGGTCGGATCGCCGAGCGCCAGCCGCAGGCAGTCCTCGACCTCGTACGGGTCCACCCGTCCGCGGTGCAGTCGATCGCTGAACTCCCGGATGCGCGCGCGGGCTTTGACCGTATGGGGCGCGATGGCCCGGTCGACCAGCTTCTGCACGCGGGCGCGCGCGGAGAAGAACAGGGTGGCCGCGAGAGCCGTGGCGATCGCTGTGGTGGGCACCGATCCGCCGCCCGCCAGGAGTCCGACCAGGAGGGCGGCGGCGGCGAAGGTGACGGTGACGAGCGCGGCCAGCACCGCGTAGACCGCTGCCCGGTTGAGCAGGTGCTCGATGCCGTAGAGGCCGTGCCGCGTGATGGCCACCACGATCGCCGTCGCGACGGCGAGCTGAGCGAGATCGACCGGCAGGATGCTCCACATCAGCGGGATCGCATACGCGACCACGGCGAGCACGCAGGTCACGAGCGCGATCGGCGCCAGAACGATCACGCTGGCCAGCCAGAGCTGCTGCAATCGGGCTTCGCCTCCAGTGGTGCGGGTGCGGCGGAGCACGAGGATGACGCTGCCGATCATCGCGCCGAAGAATCCCAGCCAGCCGAGCAGGAAGAGCACGCTCAGCGCCGGCTCTCCCGCCGCCCAGAGCATCGGATTCGCCAAACTCTCGAAAGGCGGGGGAGTGTTCGTGAACGTCGTGATCGAGGTCGCGACTATCGCCCCAGCTGACACCAGCAGGCTCCAGAACAGCATGCGTGCAGCGCGGGTCGTGAGTCGTCCGGAAGGGAAGATCAGCGCGACCGTGACGGGCCAGCCGTAGAGCACCGGGAAGAGGGCGTTCGCAAGGACCGCAAGGGCCGCCCCCGTAGAGAGGTCCGCAGGTCCGACGACGGTGAGCACGAGGTGCGCCGTGCTGAACAGGGCGACGGATGCGGTGACGAGCAGCCCGATCCAGGCCATGAAGGCACCCACCCGGTTGCGGGGCTGCTGCCAGCAGATGAGCAGTGCGACGGCTGGTGCGGCGAGCGATCCGAGGTAGTCCAAGGGCACCAACCAGACCGGCATCTCGACCCAGCTGCCACCCGCGGCGACGTCGACCGTGATCCGATACACCAGCACGGCGAACGCCAGCAGCGCTCCTGCGAGCGCCGTCCACGCGCCGACCCGCGACGGAGTCGTCGAGTGCGCTCGCGGTCCGAACATGGGCTCATCCTAGGAACCGCACTTCGTCGGCCGCATCGCGGGAAACCCGCATCTTCGATCGATCATGACCGCCGGGCCGAAAGTCAGGACCTCAGGTAGACGCTGGCCACGGCTGTGACCACCGTGCCGGCGAGTGCTGCCGCATTCGTTCCCACCCGGAAGGCGAAGTACCGCTCCCACTGGGCGCGCACCTTCTCCCAGTCGGACGGCACGTCGGCGACCGTCCACGCCGACATGCGCCGGTTGATCGGCAGGTCTCCTCGCAGGATGGCCACGAGAGTCGCGATGAGCGCCGCCAGCGACACGACCGAGGCGATCGTCGCAAGCGCCTGACCGGAGATCGCTGCCGCGACCACGGTGGCCGACACCGCCAGCAGGCCCACCTGCATCAGCGGTTTCGCCAGTCTCGGCGCCGAGATGTCGAGCGCGTGCTTCACGGGGATGTAGGTGCCCGCCGATTGAGCCCGCAGCGCGGGGTTGAGCGAGACCTGGCCGAAGAGGTGCACTCCGAGGAGGAGCGAGACCAGGAAGAGTGAGCCGAGGGAGAGCACGAACAGCACCATGTGGCATCTCGTTCTTTCGATACAATGACCTTGTATTCAATTGAGGATGGACCCGTTGGAAGACCCTGTCAAGAGAGGTCGCACCTACGACGTGTCGGGTCGCCAGGAGCGCACCCGGCTCAGTCGCCAGAGGGTGCTGCGCGAGGCTCTCCGACTGATGAGCTCGAGCGGCTACGTGGCGACGACCGTCCCCCAGGTCGCAGAAGGGGCGGGGGTCTCCGTCGAGTTCATCTACAAGCAGATGGGCGACAAGGCGGCCCTGGCGCGTCAGGTCCTCGAATTCGCCCTGGTCGGAGACGACGACCACCTGGAGATGCGCGATCGACCGATCATCCAGCGGATGATCGAGGAGCGGGATCCCTTCCAGGTCACGATGCTCTACGCCGACATGGCTGGAGGAATCAACGCTCGAGCGGGCGCGTTCCTCGTCGCGCTCGCCGCCGCGGCTCCGACGAATCCAGCGGTCGAGGAGCTCTCGAAGCGCGCTGCCGTCTCACGGCGTGCCGGTGCGCGGTCGTTCGTGCGCGATGTCGCGGGCAAGACGGAGCTGTCGGTTCCGGTCAGCTCCGCCGTCGACGGTGTGTGGGCGCTGACCAGTCCAGAGCTGCATCGCATGCTCGTGGGGGAGCGGGGATGGTCTGAGGAGCGATACACGCAGTGGCTCGGTGAGACTCTGGCTCACGCCCTGCGGCTTGCGTGATGCGGTGACCTCGAGCGGGTGGCCCTGAGCTGGTGATCGTGAGCTGGCCACCGAGCGGGTGACCGATCCGGATACCGTGGTTGGGGGGACGCGCTCGCTCGGCGCGAATGGCTGCCTGCAGAAGGAGACCGGAAGATGACCGACCTCGATGCGAAGCAGGACAGGGTCTCGATTCCCGAGCAGCTCGGGGCACTCACGGAGTTCTGGTCGCAGCAGATCGTCGGCGAGGCGAACGGCACGCTGCTCAAGGTCGCCAAGGGGATCGGCTCCACTCGCTGGCACACCCATGACGATCAGGACGAGACCTTCCTCGTCTTCGAAGGCCACCTCACGGTGCAGCTGCGCGACCGGGACGTCGAGCTCGGGCCTGGTGACCTCTTGATCGTTCCGCAGGGCGTCGAGCACTGCCCCAAGGCAGACGAGGAGACGCGCTTCCTCATCATGGGCACCTCCGTGACCTCGAATGCGGCGGGTGGCAAGCCCGACTGGAGCGCCGCCGGCGGGCTGCCCGATACCGAACCGTCCGGGTCCTGACGGCTGCGCCGGCGCCGTGGAAGATCCGGGGACGGCCGCACTAAGCGTCCGCAGACTCGGCCGCTCCGACGGCCGCGTGGGTTCCGCGGCGGATCTTCAGAAGAGCGAACAGCGCGATGAGGAACCACAGCCCCAGTTCGAGCACGTTGGAGGCGACGAACAGCGCGGGGTGCAGCTCGCCGAGCGGCAGCGCCTGGAAGAGCACGATGTAGGCGAGCACGCCGATCGACAGCCAGAGCGGGATGGCCCGCGTGACGAGCAGCCCGACGACGGCGATCAGCACGCCGAGTGCCACCAGGATCGAGCCGACGACGATCGGCAGGAGCACCACGTCGAGATGCCCGTTGAGCAGGTCGAAGAGCGAGCGCCCCTGTGCTTCGGGCATGACGGCCGGGTCGGCGGCGAGCGCGAACGGCATCACTTCGGCGACGATCGCCGGCGTGAAGATCGAACCACCGACGAAAACCAGGGTGCCGCCGGCGAGGGAGGTCGCCGAACCGCGACCCAGCGAGACGAGGGAGATGGCCCCGGTCACGAACGTCAGCAGGAAGGTCGGGCCGCAGAGGAAGACGTTCATCGCCCAGTAGCTCGCGCCGAGCGGTGCGATGTCGTCGAAGAGGATGCCGCCCTGGAAGGGTGGCTCCCACGTCGAGAAGATGATCCGTCCGACCAGCGAGAGCACCATCGCGCCGAAGACCAGGGCGATGGCGCGGGGCCACGGCGATCGGGATCGGGGATGCGTTCGAACGATCCCCGTCGGGGGTGCGAGTTGTGCTGACATGGACTGCCCTTCGTCGGCTGCGCCGCACGTCGGCGCCGCCTTCGAGAGTCGCCCCTTCGCATCGGCTGCGGATCGTGGGCGCCCGCCCATTCGCCTGCGTGGCAGCACGGTGTTGCGTGGACCAGCGCCTAAGCGAGGTTCTACGAGGAGTCGGCTGTCCGCGGCACGCGCGGCGGGATCGCTCTTGCAGTGCCTCGTGCGCGGCGCAGCAGGATCAGGCCGTAGACGGCGAAGCCGACTGATGTGACGATCGCGAGCACGTCTCCGGGGTCGTGGAATCTGCTGAGGATCGTGGTGAAGTCAGCGGCCGCGTGGACCAGCATCAGCGGCCAGATCCAGCTGAAGCGGCACTGGAACGCCGCCAATGCGAAGCCGTAGCAGGCCGACGCGACGACGTTCAGCAGGATGTCGGAGGCCGTTCGATCCGTGGTGGCGAAGGCGGACAGATGCTGTGCGCCGAACAGCGCCGCCGTGAGCGCGACGGCGGCAACCGGCGGAAAGCTGAGCGCCATCCGGTGGAGGACCACCACGCGGCTGATCAGCTCCTCGTTGATGCCGACGAGCAGGAGCGTCAGCGCCCACCACCCGACGCCGGGCGCGCGATCCTCCAGTCCGAAGGTCGACCGGATCGCGGCTTCGGCGACGGGGAGGGAGAGAGCCGCGAGGGCCATCCATCCGCGCCATGCGGTGAGGAATCCGCTGGCCCGCCACAGGTGCAGCCGCGTGACGAGGATGACGGCGAACAGCACGCAGAGCGCGTTCACGAAGAGCCCGATCCACCATCCGGTGATGCCGACGATCGGCGCGACCGACGAGCCGGCCCAGATGAGGCCGAAGCGGAGGAGGTGGACGATCAGCCCGAACGCGACCGCCCGCATCCTGTCCACCCGGACACGCTAGCGACGCATCGGCACCCGTGTCAGTAGCCGCGCGAGATGGTGCGCGCGGTGGTCTCGATCCAGCGCTGGTCGGGACTTGCGACGCCGAGTCTGCGGCATTCCGATCGCAGCTCGCGCTCGACGATGTCGCAGGACGCGCCTCGCATATCGCGCGCGAGCGCGTTGACGGCAGTGGTGAGCTGCTGGCTGGGGCCACGGTGCCGCCTGCTGGTATCGGTCATGAGGCCACCTCATCATGCCCTCGGTATAGGGGCTATACCTGACACGCGTCGAAAAAGAATTGGGGCGCAGAATGCCGCCCCCGGAATTCGCAATGGCTCGATGAGTCGCCCTCCGTGCTGGCACGTATCTTGGGCACAGCTCCTGGCTGGCCGGCCTGAGGCGGCCTAGCCTCCGAGGCATGAACCGTCGCCTCTCTGCAGCATCGGTGGTCCTCATCGCCTTCGCGCTCGCCGTGACCGGATGCAGCTCATCCGCCCCCGCAACCGGTCCCTCGACATCTATCGTCAGCTCCGGCGTCGCTCCGGCGGAAGAGACGTCCGGCCCGGACTCCGCCGATGACGCGGGATCGGCCGATTCGACGGATGAGCTCGCCGCCGCGCTGGATGCGCTCATCCCGGGCCTCGGCGATGCGGATTCGCGGCCTGCGCAGGACATCTGCGGGATGCTCCAGCTCGGCACGGACCGCCAGACCATCGAGCTGACCGCCGCCGGTGGGTATGCGAGCTACGTCGAGGGCGGCATCATCGACGCAGAGCAGGCCTCGCAGATCGTCGACGTGGTGGCAGAGTATTGCTGAGAAACGCCGCCTGCTGAAGAGCGCCGCCTGCGGAGCGGTTCGCCCGGTAGCCCGATCCTGAACAGATCCCTTGAACATCGTGCTATCTGAGATGCGTCCGCATGGGTTCCGCTAGCGTGGTCTGAAGCAAGGGGAGTACTCCCGTCTGCGGTTCGTCCGTCAATACGGATCCGATGTCGGATCCCGGGCAGCCGGTCCTGTCACCCAGAGGTTCACCTCGGGCAGGGCGGAGGAGACCTTGGTGCCGTATCCGACACCAAGCCCTTTGGAGCACCCGCGTGCAGATCACTCCGCTCATCTGGATCATCACGATCGCCGTGACGATCGCATTCTTCGTCTACGAGTTCTTCGCCCACGTGCGCAAGCCGCACGAGCCGACCATCGGCGAATCCGCCCGCTGGTCCGCCTTCTACATCGGTCTCGCCACGCTGTTCGGTGTCGGGATCGGCGTCGTCTCGGGTTGGAACTTCGGCGGCGAGTACTTCGCGGGGTATCTCACGGAGAAGGCGCTGTCGATCGACAACCTCTTCGTCTTCCTCATCGTGATGACGGGGTTCGCCGTGCCGAAGGCGTATCAGCAGAAGGTGCTGATGATCGGCATCATCATCGCGCTCATCATGCGCGGCGCGTTCATCGCGGTCGGCGCCACCCTGATCGAGAACTTCTCGTGGGTGTTCTACATCTTCGGCGCGCTGCTGTTCGTGCTGGCCTTCCAGCAGATCCGCGGCAGCCACGGCGGCGACCCTGCGAACAACAGGTTCATGAGGCTCGTGCGCCGCATCCTGCCCGTCGACGACTCGTTCAACGAGGACAAGCTCACGGTCAAGCTGAATGGCAGGCGGTTCGTCACCCCGATGCTGCTGACCATCGTGGCGATCGGGTTCATCGACCTGGTGTTCGCGCTCGACTCGATCCCCGCCATCTACGGCCTCACGAGCGAGCCGTACATCGTGTTCACCGCGAACGCCTTCGCGCTCATGGGCCTGCGCCAGCTGTACTTCCTCATCGGCGGGCTGCTCGAGCGCCTGGTCTACCTGTCTCAGGGGCTCGCCGTCATCCTCGCCTTCATCGGCGTCAAGCTCCTCTTCCACGCCCTCCATGTGAACGAGCTGCCGTTCATCAACGGCGGGGATCCGATCCTCTGGATCCCGGAGATCCCGATCTGGTTCTCGCTGCTGTTCATCGGCGGGACCATCGCGGTGGCCACGGTCGCCAGCCTCACGAAGACCCGAGGCGACAAGCAGCTGGTCGACCGCCACTCGGTGGACGGGGAGCAGGTTGCGGTCGCGACGGATGGGACGTCCGACCGCGCGGCGCACTCGTCGCTGGAGGGCCGCTCGTCGTCTTCCCCCACCCACTCGACCCGAAAGGACGGCTCCGAATGAGCACCTTCGACCGACTCGCCCGCATCGCCAGGAAGGCGATCGCCACCGCCCAGCAGCAGTCGTCCGGTTCGGGTTCGGGTTCGGGCTCGGGGGACTGGCGCTCGATCGTGCGCAGTGCCGCCGACGCGATCACCGGCGATGGACGCGGCCAGCAGGGCCACGGACGGCAGGGCTATGAGCGCCAGGAGGCGGTCGCCTATGGCGCTCGCAACCGGTCGGAGGACTACCGTTCGTCGCCCCGGAGCGGTGCGGGATCGGTCGAGGATCGTCAGGCGATCGCACGCTATGACTACCTCATGCGCACGGCGGACCCCGAGCAGATCGAACGGGTGCACCAGGAAGCCTTCGCCCGGCTCACGCCGACTCAGCGCCTGCTCGTGCAGGAGCGGATGAACGAGGAGCTTCCCGCGCACGAGCGCCCGCGATCTGCGGAGCCGGCCGACCTCGCGCGGTCGGCCGCCCGATCAGAGGCGAGTCACCCTGGCGCGTTGCGCGGGCTGCTGGCCCGTGTCGGAGGATCGGGTGGCGGGCGTGGCGCGATGCTCGGCGGGGCCGCTGCCGCAGCGGGCCTCGGCTTCGCGGCCGGCGGCATCCTCACGGCGGTGGCCGGGGGAGCGATCCTCAGCACGGTCGCGGCCCCCCTCCTCGCGCAGGCGATGGACTTCGGCGTCGACTTCGATTCGCTCGCGAACGGCGTCGACCTCGGGTCGCTGGCCGATGGCGTGGACTTCGAGGGAGTCGGTGGGAGCTTCGCTGAGGCGGGCGGCGAGTGGACCGGCGATGCGGTGTCGGGCTTCGGCGATGTGGCCGGAGGACTGGGCGACTTCAGGCTGCCCGGACTGGATGATCTCTTCGGGCGGTAGAACTCAGCCGAGGATGCGAGGGTGACGATGTCGGGCTGAACGGCCCGGACGAAGGCAGGTAAGACGTGACGCATTCCCAGCTGACGACCTCGACGGCACACCGCACCGCGGCGCAGAGGCTTGCCCACGTCGCGGACCAGCTCGGTCGGCGAGACCTCACACCGCGCCGGTTCCTCCGCGGTCTCGCCTGGAACTGCGCCGGCATCCGTCCCGACCTTCGCGGGTACCTCGATCTGGCGGTGGGCGGCCGCAATCCGATCTCCGGACGCGGATTCCGCAGACGTTTCGACGACGGGACTGACGGTCAGGTGCGCCACTTCGCAGGCGTGGCCGTCGCCCCGGTGCTCCTCGGCGATCGGTTCACAGGGTTTGCGCTGCGGTGGTTCCTGCGGGACTCGCCCGATTCCGCGGATGGTCGGCTGAGTGAGGCCGCGCTGCGGTTCGCTCACGCGCTCCGCTCCGGAGAAGTCTCTGTGCGGGACGCGGGCAGCTGGATCCGGCAGAATCTCGTCGCCTGAGCAGGCGGCTCGGTGTCCTTGCGTCTCTGGCCTCGCACTGGCCTTCGTGCCTAGAGTCGGGAGCACCCACAACGCAGAGGGAGCCGAGCAGACATGAGCCGAATCGTCGTCCAAGAATTCGTCACGCTCGACGGGGTGGCTCAGGCGCCCGGCGGATCCGAGGAGGATCTCGCCGACGGGTTCGAGCACGGCGGCTGGCAGATGGACTACGACGCCGTCCATGACAGGGACGACGAAGGCGGTCCGATCATCATGGACTGGGAGAGCCGCACCGAGGCTCTGCTGCTCGGACGGAAGACCTACGAGATCTGGGCAGGGGCCTGGGGAGTGTGGGACGAGCACGAGCCGGGCAGCATGGGCGAGCTCACCCGCACCTACAACCGGGTGCCCAAGCACGTCGCGTCGCGGACACTCACCGAGCTCGGCTGGAAGAACTCTCACCTGCTCGGCGACGACGTTCCGACCGCAGTACAGAAGCTGCGGGAGGAACCGGGCGGCGAGATACGGGTGTGGGGGAGCCTGAACCTCATCCGGACGCTGGGTGCGCACGATCTCGTGGACCAATACCGGCTCGCCGTCTATCCGATCGTCCTGGGCACCGGGAAGAAGCTGTTCGCCGAAGGGTTCCGGACGTCCACGTTCGATGTGGTGGAGTCGCGTGTGCTGAAGTCCGGCGTGATCATCACCGTGCTGCGGCGCCGAAACGAGTAGCTGGCGCAGCCATGACCTGGCGCATAACGCGTCGCTGCGGACAAAACGCGGCCGGGTACCAGCGCGTTGCGTCCGTAGAGGCGCGCTGAGTCCGTGGAGGCGCGCTGCGTCGGCCGGCTGGCTAGCGCAGGCCCTGGCGCTCGCGGGCGTCCGCCGCGAGCGGGGTGAAGAAGTTGACCAGGTTGCCGTCGGGGTCGCGGAAGAGCAGCGAGCGGTTGCCCCACGGCATGTCGGTCGGCTCGTTGACGAACTCGGTCACCACATCCGTGAGGGTCGGATAGAGAGCATCGACGTCGTCGACGAGGAAGTCGATGATGACGCTCCGGTTGGCGCGCGGCTCGAGGGAGCCCGGTCCCATGGCAGGGATGGTGGCGCTGCTCGAGATCGCGAGCGTGCCGCGCGGAGTCGTGAGCTCCGCGAACAGGGGATGGATGCGGTTGCCGGATACGCCGGTCACCCGCTCGTAGAACGAGAGCAGGGCTTCGACGTCGTCGGTGATGATGCGGGTGGCTGCGAGCTGGACCATGCGCCGACCGTACTGGGCGCCTCCGACGTCGAGCGCTGTCCGGCGAACCCAGCGCGGGTGGTGGACCGATCGCGCTCGGCTTGGACGACCGCGTGACGTGAGTGCGGAGTCAGGCGCATCATGGGCGCATGGCGATCTCGATGGACGACTTCACGATGTCCCAGCTCGGACAGCTCCGATGGGCGGCGGCGCGGCGACGGGTGCGGGCGTTCTCCGGCGGCGAGGCCGTCGTCGACTCGCTGGACGCACGCATCGTCTGGGAGCCCAAGCGGGTGGTCGGCTCCTACGCCGTCCCGCTCGGCGACATCCATCCGGCGCCGTCGAAGGGAGGGGCGGTCGCGTCCTCGGCAGTCGCTGCGCCAATCCTCACCCCCGACGACGCGTTCGAGCTGCACACCTCGCCCGGAACCGCGTGGACCCTCGAGCTGCCGACCGGATCCGCCCCAGGTGCTGCATTCAGCCCGGATGACCCCGAGCTCGCGGGCTACGTCGTGCTCGACTGGACGGTCTTCGACGAGTGGCGCGAAGAGGATCAGATCGTCATCACCCATCCGCACGACCCGTTCCAGCGCATCGACTGCCTTCTCTCCGACCGACAGCTGAACGTGAGCCTGGAAGGGGTCGTCCTCGCCGACACTCGCCGGGCCGTCCTGCTGCTCGAGACCCATCTGCCGCAGCGCTGGTACATACCCCGGGACGATGTGCGGATGGACCTGCTGACACCGAGCCAGACCGTCAGCTCGTGCGCGTACAAGGGCGTGGCGAACTACTGGACCGTCTCCGTCGGGGAGCGGACCGTCGTGGACGCGGCGTGGAGCTACGAGAATCCGCTGCACGACGGGGAGCCTGTGCGCGGATACCTGTGCTTCTACGACGATCGGGTGGACGTGGCCGTCGCGAGTTGACAGCTGTGGTGGGTTCGCGGTGCGCGGACCCACCACGAGCGTCAACTCGCGAGCCGCGACAGTGCAGCCGTTCGAACGGCTCAGCTCCAGAAGGCCGTGAGCCGTTCCGCGAGCCCCTTGCCCTGCGCGAAGCCGGCTCGCGCCGCAGGCGGACGCGACGACGGATCCATTGCGTTGTCGCCGAAGGCGGCTCGCCCGGCGTCGTCCGGCACTATCGTCTCCACTCGGCTGCCGCCCGCCCGGAGGGCATCGACCTGGTGGGCGAGGTGCAGTCCCCACTCCGCAGGCGTCCGGGCAGCGCCGCCGAAGGGCGACAGCACGAGCACCCGGGCGGATCCTGCGGCGAGATCGGCATTCTTCGCGCTCGCGCGATAGCCGCCGTCGATGTACCAGTGACCGCCGATCGGATAGGCGGTGCCGCTGGAGGTGCTCGCCGCGACCGCGTCGACCAGCTCCACCCCGCTGCTGCGATCGAAGACGGTCGGCTCACCGGTCTCCGCGTCCACCGCGGTGATCAGCATGGGGCGCTCCGACCAGTCGTGGCGCGGGAGCCGTGGAGCGACCATCGAGCGCCAGCGCGGGCCAGAGCCCTCCGCGGCCGTGGCCAGCCCGATCGCGGCGGCGCCCATCCGCCTGCGCATGTCAGCCGCGTCGGCGGACGCGGCGATGATGTCGCCGGTCCTGCGCATCTGCTCGGCCACCCGGTCGGCAGCGCGGGATCCGCCCGCTGGCCGAGCCGGTGCGGCGTGAGGTGGCGACGCCGAGACGATGTCCGCGAGCAGGTTGGCGAGTGAGGCGCCGCTGATCTGGGCGGCGGCGGTCGCGCCGGCGGAGGTGCCGATGATCAGATCCGCGTCCGTCACATCGAGTCCGGCATCGGAGAGTCCGGCGAGAACGCCGATCAGCCAGGCATTGCCCGCCGATCCGCCTCCGCCGAGGACGAGGGCGCGTTCCCGGCGCCGAGGGGTCCGAGAGGCCGCGTCGATCGGCAACGCGTCGGTGTAAATGGAGGTGCCGTCCGGGATCGGATCGGAGGTCACTGCAGGAGAGGTGGTGATGTTCACGGGAGTCGCCTTTCGCGAATGGCTGTCAGGCGCTCCCGGTGGCGGCTATCTCAGTCGCGGGATGAAGGGAGCACCCAGAGTGGATCGTGCGTTCATGGGTGTCACCTCCTGAGTCGAGCGGGGCGATCGATGTCGACCGAGCTCGAACGCTACTCCGCAGACGGCCGTGACGCCAGATCGTCCTCGCGCCGGTCAGCCGCGCGGGATCGTCAGCCCCGGTGCGCGTCGGCGGGGTGCGCGGCGATCCGAGCGCGATCCGTCGCCAGGGTGAACGCGGCGCCGACGATCACGATGCCGGCCGAGACCCACGGCACCCAGGCGAGGCCGAGGTGATCGAGCACGACGCCGCCGACCAGTGCTCCGAGGCCGATGGCGATGTTGAACGCGGTGGTGATGATCGATCCCGAGATCGCCCGCATCGGCACCGATGAACCGTGCAGATTGCGGGTGTGCAGCATCGGCGGCAGCCCGCCGAACGAGGTGCTCCACATCATCATCAGCACCACGACGGCGATGAAGCCGTGTCCGAAGAGTGCGAGCAGTACGCACATCACCGCCACCGCCGGACCGGCGACGTTGACGAAGAGCCGCGGCCACCGATCGCCGAAGACCCCGGCGAGGACCGCGCCGAGCAGTCCCGCGAGGCCGAACGCGAGCAGCACCACGCTGACCAGGTCGGGGGAGACGCCTCCGATCTGGATCGTCCAGGGCGCGATGTAGGTGTAGAAGGCGTTGTGTCCGGTCGCGAGGAGCAGCACGGACACCGCGACCAGAAGGACGGCTCGAAGGGAGCGATCCTGACGGAGCGGGACGGCGATCGCGCCGGTGGTCAGCCTCGGTCGATGGTCGACGGAGGGCAGGGCGACGATGGTGAGCACGAGGAAGGCCGTCACCAGCACCGCCATGGCCACGAAGGCGAGCCGCCAGCCGAGGGCGAACCCGAGCGCAGCGGCGAACGGGACGCCGAGGATGAAGGCGAGCGAACCGCCGCCGGTGGTGAGCGCGATGGCACGGGCGAGCTGACGCGGGGTGACGAGAAGCGCGGCGTATGGACCGGCGACCGCCCAGAACAGCCCGTGCGCCAATCCGCCGAGGACGCGGGTCGCCAACAGGGTCTCGTAGGTCGGCGCGATCGCGGAGAGCACATTGGAGATCGCGAACACCGACAGGGTGATGATCAGCAGCGCCTTGCGCGAATGCCGCCGAGTCAGGATGGTCATCGGGATCGAGGTCAGCGCCACGGTTCCCGCGAAGACGGTCACGAGGATGCCGACCTTCGACTCGCTGACGCCGAGGTCGGCCGCGATGTTCGGCAGCAGAGCGGTCGGCAGGAACTCGCTCGAGACGGAGACGAAGATCGCGCCCGCGAGGACCAGCAGGCGGAAGACGGGGAATGCGGGCTCGGACCCCGAGGTGAGCACGGACGCGGAGGCAGGTGAAGTAGACACAGTTGCTTCAAGGTTCCCAGAAGCACGGCGGGCCTCGGCGCAGCCGCGGGGCGTGTGAGCCGACGCCGCGGCTGAGAAGCCGAAAAGTGCGGGAATCCGACTCGCATTCCCGCACTCTTCGGCTTCTCGACTCGAGGTTCGAGCGCCTGATCAGTTGAGGGCCGGGGTGTCCTCGGGGATGACGCCGTTGCCGTACAGGTCGGTGGCCAGGTCGCGCAGCGCACGCAGCGCGACGCGCTGAGTCAGTGGGCCGTAGGAGATGCGGGCGACGCCGAGCTCCTGGTACTCGGCGGCCGTCAGGGCGCCGGGCAGTCCGATGACCGAGAGCTTGCCCGCGCCGAGTCCGGCGACGAGGGGCTCGACGACCTCGCGGGTGACCGCGCCGGGAACGAAGACCAGGGCGGCGCCTGCGTCGAGGAAGGCCTTGCCGCGTGCGATGGCGTCCTCGATGCTCTGCTCGATCGGGCGGTCGCCGCCGCGGACGATCGCGTCGGTGCGGGCGTTCAGCTGGAAGGCGACACCCTCTGCCTCTGCTGCAGCGATGATCGCGGCCACGCGGGCGACGGAGTCGTCGAACGGACGGAGGCGGTCCTCGACGTTCGCGCCCACGATGCCCAGTGCGATGGCGCGGCGGATGGTCTCGCCCGGGTTGTCGTATCCGTCGTCGAGGTCCGCGGAGACGGGCAGGTTCACCGCGTCCACCACGGCCCTGGCGCCTGCGAGGGCGACATCCAGTGGCATGCCGCCGTCCTTGTATCCGAAGGTCGCGGCGATCGAGTGGCCTGCGGTGGCGATGGCCTTCGTCTCGGGGAGAGCGGCGACGGTCGCGGCGCTGATCGCGTCCCACACGTTGACGACCCGCAGGATCTCGGGGGCTTGGTGGAGCGACTGGAGGGTGAGGGCGCGATCGGCCGTCGTGGAATCTGTCATGGGGTCTTCCTGTCATCCGGGGGAGCGCACTGCGGCGCGGGCTGCTGAGAACGTCCGTTCTCAAGGCTGTCCGAGCCTAGGTGAACGATCGTTCTCCTGCAAGTTACACTTGTCGCATGACGACACACGACGTGCGTGAGCACGTGATCGGGACGGCCGATGCGCTGTTCTACGGTCGCGGCATCCAGGCGGTCGGCATGGACGTGCTCAAGGCCGAGTCCGGTGTCTCGCTCAAGCGGCTCTACACGCTGTTCCCGTCCAAGGAGGCGATCGTGCTCGCCGTGCTCGAGCGTCGGCACGCCCTCTGGTCGCAGGGGCTCGAGACCGCGATCGAGGCGGCATCGTCGCCGCGCGACCGGCTCCTCGCCGTCTATGACTACCTGGCCGACTGGTTCTGCATCGACTCGTTCCGGGGCTGCGGGTTCATCAACGCGTTCGGCGAGCTCGGCGCCGTGTCACCCTCCGTCGCCGACGCGGTGCGCTCCCACAAGCGATCGTTCCAGGCCAGCCTCACGCGCCTCGTCCACGACATCGGCGGATCCTCCGAACTGGCGGCGCAGCTCGCGATCCTGGCGGAGGGCGCGCAGACGACCGCGGCGATCAGCGGGACCCCCGAGGCGGCTGGGCAGGCGCGCCGGGCGGCTGAATCTCTGATCGCGCTGTCGGATGCCGGACTCCGCGAGGCGCTCGCGGTGACCAGCTGACGGCAGGAGCGGCTCCCGTGAGTGCCATCCCGGCCATCGATTGGCCGACAGTCCCGCGCCCGGCCGACCTTCGGCGCATCGTGCTGTGGAGCGCGGCGGAGCTCTCGTCCGCCATCCGCGGCCGGGTGGTCAGCTGCGTCGAGGTGATGACCGCCTATCTCGACCACATCGACATCGTCAATCCGTCGGTCACGGCACTCGTCGCGCTGCGCCCTCGATCCGAACTGCTCGAGGAGGCCGCGGAGAAGGACCGGCTCCTCGCACACGATGTCGTCGACGGCTGGATGCACGGCTTCCCGCACGCCGTGAAGGATCTCGCGGACGTCGCCGGCTGGACCACCTCGGCCGGGTTCTTCCGCGAGAGCGACCACCAGCCACCCGCGGAGGGGGACGACCTCTTCGTCGAGCGCATCCGTGCGGCGGGCGCGATCTTCATCGGTCGCACCAACACCCCGGAGTTCGGGCTCGGCTCGCACACCTACAACACCGTCTACGGCACGACCCGCAACGCCTACGACCAGACGCGCACCGCCGGCGGCAGCAGCGGGGGAGCGGCCGTCGCGGTCGCGCTCCGCATGCTTCCCGTCGCCGACGGCAGCGACTTCATGGGATCGCTGCGCAATCCGCCCGGTTGGAACGGCGTGCTCGGCATGCGACCGTCGTTCGGTCGGGTGCCCTCCTTCGGCGGGGACCAGTTCACCCTGCACGGCGGGGTCGAGGGTCCGATCGCCCGATCGGCGCAGGATCTCGCCCTGCTGCTCGCGACGATGTCGGGGTATGACCCGCGCGCGCCGCTGTCGATCCACGACGACGGCGGTTCGCTGGCCGCGACAACCTCGGTGGAGCCTGGACGGCTTCGGATCGGCTGGCTCGGGGACCTCGGCGGATACCTCGCCGTCGAGCCCGAGGTGCTGGAGGTGATCCGCTTCGCTCTCGGACGGCTCGAGGATTCTGGCGCGACCGTCGTCGAGATCGACTCGCTCCCGCAGCACGGAAGCTTCGCCGGTGTGCAGGACCTGTGGCCGACCTGGCTGACCTACCGCCATGCATCGACGTCCGCTTCCGCCGCGTCGCTGTACGCGGACCCCTAGCTGCGGACGCGACTCAAGCCCGAAGCGATCTGGGAGATCGAAGGCGGCCTCGGCGTGGAAGGTCGCGCGCCGATTTCCGCCGCCCAGTTCATCGCGGCATCCGCGCGTCGATCGGATCTGTACGAATCCATCCGAGGGCTGCTGGCCGACGTCGATGTGATCGCCCTGCCGACGGCGCAGCTGTTCCCGTTCGACGCCGAGCTCACCTGGCCGCGCGAGGTGGCCGGACGGACCATGGACACCTATCACCGATGGATGGAGGTCTCGATCCTGGCGACCCTCATCAATGCGCCGGCCATAGCGCTGCCCGCCGGCCTCGGTGCGGCGGGTCTGCCGATCGGCGTCCAGCTCATCGGCCGCAACCATGACGAGCGCGGCCTGCTGAGCGCGGCGCGGACCTGGCAGGACGTCCAGCCCGCGGTGCCGCTTCCGGCGCTGCTGGAATACCTGGGCGACTGAGGTCTGCGCGGGCGAGAAGAGACAGGCGTCGAGGAGCTCGGTCGTTCAGGCGGTGACGGCTTCGGCGGCACTCCTCGCCCGCCAGACCGCGCCGCTCAGGATGAGCAACGCGGCGAATGCCGGCCATCCGGCCACGATCGTCTCCGTCCACGGGGTCGTGTCATACGACTGTTAGCCGGCGACGGCCGGCGCGACGGCGAACGTCGAGACGATGTAGCCGATCAGCGTGGACCCGATGAGTGCGATGCTCGCGACCGACCAGGCGATCGAATGTCGTGCGCTCAGGACTGCGAGCGCGATGAGGCCGACGATCGATAGCAGCGAGAAGACGTACCAGGCGGCGTCCGCGAACGCGGGCCTGCCGGTGATCCCGGATACGAGTGCGTGCAGGCCGAGCAGTCCGAAGGGGGCCGCGGCGATCACCGACAGAAGCGCCGGCATGACGAACGAGGTGGACTTCCCCGAAGGGCGCACCGCGATGGCGAAGGAGGCGATTCCAGCGGCGAGCAGCAACAGACCCACGCCGAGCAGCTGAGCGGCTGAGCCGATCGGCTCCCACGGGTACGCGGGGAAGAAGTAGTCGAAGCGGTGGTCCTCGATGAGGAAGTCCGAACGCGTCCATCCGTTCGCCGCGGGACCCCACCGTTCGAGCGAGGCGAGTATCTGGAGCACCGAGGAGCCGATCAGCAGCCCGGCGGCGAGAAGCGCCGGCCTGAGTCGCAGCCCCAGGGCGTCGCGGATCGGCTCTGCGGGGCGCTGCAGGATGGTCTCGGGCTCCATGGCGTCACGCTAGACCTCACCGGCGGCGTCGGGGTGAACTCGGAGCGAAGATTCCTCGATGCGGAGGGCGTCAGCCGAGATCCGGCTCGCTCGACGCGTGCCGGGCGGCCGTCGGACGCCACGAGAATGGGTGCGTGCCCACCCTGCTGAAGCGGATGACCGCCCGTGAGACCCGCGAGGCTCACCGCGTCTCGTCCCCGCTGGAGCTGCTGGTCGACCTCGTGTTCGTGGTGGCGGTCGCCCAGCTCGCCGCTGCGCTCGCGCACTCAGTCGAGGAAGGGCACCTGCTCGAGGGAATCCTGCCGTTCGTCATGGTGTTCTTCGCCATCTGGTGGGCCTGGATGAACTTCACCTGGTTCGCCTCCGCCTATGACACCGACGACGTCCCCTATCGGCTGCTCACCCTGGTGCAGATGGCCGGTGCGCTGATCATCGCCGCCAGCGCAGCGCGAGCGTTCGAGGGCGAGTACGCCGGCGCCACCATCGGCTACCTCGTCATGCGGGTCGGCCTCGTGTCCCAGTGGATCCGCGCGGGCATCCAGCATCCCGAGGGACGGACGACGGCGTTCCGCTACGCCGGAGGGATCACGGCTGTCCAGGTCCTGTGGTTCGCCCGGCTGCTGCTTCCGTACGAGGTCCAGTTCCCGGCCTTCTTCCTCGTGGCGATCCTCGACATGGCGGTGCCGGCCTGGGCCGAACGCTCGGGCCGCACGAGCTGGCATCCGCATCACATCGCGGAGCGCTACGGGCTGTTCGTGATCATCCTGCTCGGCGAGAGCGTGCTGGCGGCGACGGTCGCCTTCGCACAGGCGGAGCTGACGCCGTCCCTCGCGGCCGTCGGCCTCTCCGGGCTTGTGATCCTGTTCGCCCTGTGGTGGATCTACTTCCTCCAGCCGGTCGGCGACGGCCTCGCGGCCCGGCCCGATCGCAGCTTCTGGTGGGGCTACGGGCACTACTTCCTGTTCGCCGCGCTCGCATCCATCGGCGCGGGCCTCGAGGTGGCGGTCGTCACCATCGGCCATGCGGCGGCCGAGGTCGACCATGCGCTGGCGGCCGGCGCAGCGATGGCGGCGGAGGAGGGGGAGGCGGTCGTCGGCTCGGTCGCGGCCGCCCTGGGCATCGCGGTCCCTGTCGCGATCGCGCTCGTCATGATGTGGGCGCTGCACGGACCCCTCGGCATCCGGTCGCTCGTCCGCGCGCCCGTGGCTCTCGGAGGTGCCGCGGCGATCGTGGCGGCAGCGCTTCTCGCAGGGTCCATCGGCCTCGCGGCAGCCATCGCGGCGACCGCGGGCATCCTCGTGCTGGTGGTCGCCTCGGAGTACCTGCCCCGATCGGCCCCGCCCCGGTCCGCCGGGTCCGGTCAGATCGCCGGAAGCTCCAGCGTCTCGTAGAGCTCGCGTCGGCGATCTTCGAGCTGGGGGATCGCCCGACCGAGAGCGTGCTCGGCGAAGTGCGCGGACGCCCCGTGCGCCGCGAAGGCATCGGCATCGACGTAGACCTCGAAGATCCGGATCACCCGGGGGTCCTCGGGGTCGATGTAGGGCTGGTAGATCAGGTTGCCCGGCTCCTGGCGCGAGCCGGCGGTGAGACGGGCGAGAGCATCGAGGACGATCGCCTCGCTGCCGGGCTTGACGGTCCAGACCGCGTTGCAGACGAATGCCATGGAAGTCCCTCTCCTCACCCGTGCAGATCCTACGGACAGTCGAGCACCTCCGAGCACCTCCGAGCACCTCCGAGCACCTCCGAGCGCATCTGGAGTAGCAGTCCCTCGAGTTGACGCGAACCGCCCGTCTCGCATGCCTATAGCGGCGGTTCGGGTCAACTCGGCGGTGCGATCGGACGTCGGGCCGCACGCGGGCGGTCGAAGTCTGCGCGTGCTCGATGGACCTGGCACGATGATCGGGGCGCGATCAGCGCCGGACCAGCGCATCAGCACCAGCACCAGCACGCGCACCAGCACCGAAGCCGAGCTACAGGAGAACGAACATGGCCGACCCGACAGCTGCCGCAGAGGCCATCCGCGCCGGGCGCACCTCGCTCGGCATCGAGCTGGGCTCGACCCGGATCAAAATCTGCCTGATCGGAGACGACCTCGGGACCGTGATCGCGGTCGGCAGTCACGAATGGGAGAACCAGCTCGTCGATCGGCTGTGGACCTACTCGCTGGACGACGTCTGGTCCGGCATCCGCAGCGCGTACTCCGCGCTCGCCGAGGACGCCCGGGAGCAGCACGGACTGCGCCCCGTCTCCTTCTCCGCCATCGGGGTCTCCGCGATGATGCACGGCTACCTCGCCTTCGACGCCGCCGACGAGCTGCTCGTGCCGTTCCGCACCTGGCGGAACACCAACACCGGGCCAGCGGCCGCGGAGCTCACCGAGCTGTTCGGGGTGAACATCCCGTTGCGCTGGTCGATCGCGCACCTGCACCAGGCGGTTCTCGATGCTGAGCCGCATGTTCCGCAGATCGCCTTCCTCACCACCTTGGCCGGCTACGTGCACTGGAGGCTGACGGGCCGCAAGGTCCTCGGAGTGGGCGACGCATCGGGGATGTTCCCGATCGACTCGACCACGAAGGACTACGACACCGCTCTCGTCTTCCGGTACGACGCCCTCGTCGCCGAGCGAGCACCCGGCTTGCGGCTCAGCGACCTGCTGCCCGAGGTGCTCGTGGCCGGTCAGGCGGCGGGTCAGCTCACCACCGAAGGCGCCGCCCTGCTCGATCCGACTGGGGCGCTGAAGCCGGGGGCGATCCTCGCCCCGCCAGAGGGCGACGCGGGTACAGGCATGGTCGCGACCCTCTCGGTGGCTCCCCGCACCGGCAATGTGAGCGCCGGCACCAGCATCTTCGCCATGCTCGTGCTCGAGGGGCCGCTGGCCGGCCTGCACCACGAGATCGACATGGTCACCACGCCCGCCGGCGATCCGGTCGCGATGGTGCACTGCAACAACGGCGCCAGCGAGCTCGGCGCGTGGGTGTCCCTGTTCTCGCAGTTCGCGGCGGCGGCGGGACTGCCCGCCAGCTCGGATGCCGTCTTCACCACGCTGTTCAGCGAGGCGCTGGCCGGTGCGCCCGATGCCGGTGGCCTGCTGGCCTACAACCAGCTGTCGGGTGAGCCCATCGCGGGACTCGACGAGGGGCGGCCGCTCGTGGTCCGCACCCCGGACAGTGCGTTCACCCTCGGCAACTTCATGCGCGCTCAGCTCTACGGCGTCTTCGCGACGCTCGCCCTGGGCATGAAGGTGCTGACGGATGAGGGGGTCAGCCTCGACCAGATGTTCGCGCACGGCGGGCTGTTCCGCACAGCCGGAGTCGCGCAGCGCTTCTTGGCGGCGGCCATCGGTGCGCCGGTCTCGCTCGCCGACACGGCATCGGAGGGCGGCGCCTGGGGGATCGCGGTGCTCGCCGCCTACGCGGCCGACGACACCGAACTGGATCTCGATGCCTGGCTGCGCTCCCGGGTGTTCGCCGGGGCGCAGTTCGCCACCGTGCAGCCCGATGCGACGGACGTGGCCGGCTTCGCCGCCTACCTCGAGCAGTACCGCGCGGGCCTGGCGATCGAGCAGTCGGCGGTCACCGCGCTGCCCTGACCCCCGCATCGCGTCCTCGGTCGTGTGGCTCGGGGCGCAGCGGCCGAGAAGCCGAAAAGTGCGGGAGTGACGCGCGCATAGCCGCACTTTTCGGCTTCTCGACGACGGTCAGGTCGGCCGGTCGTCTGCCTTCCCGGCGTTACGGACGAATTTCCGCGTGCACGGGGCTGAGCTCGGCGAGCAGCTGCTGCACCCGGGCCTTGATGTCGTCGCGGACGCGGCGGACGGTCTCGATGTCCTTGCCGGCCGGGTCCTCGAGCTCCCAGTCCTCGTAGCGCTTGCCGGGGAAGTACGGGCAGGCGTCGCCGCAGCCCATCGTGATCACCACATCGGACTCCTGCACCGCCTCGGTGCTGAGGAGCTTGGGGGAGTTCGCCCTGATGTCGATGCCCTCCTCGGTCATGGCCTGGACCGCGACCGGATTGATCTGATCCTTCGGCTCCGAGCCCGCGGACAGGACGCGGACGGAGTCGCCGGCGAAGGCCTGCAGATAGCCGGCGGCCATCTGCGAGCGGCCCGCGTTGTGCACGCAGACGAAGAGCACGGTAGGGACGGACATTCGGCTCCAACCGATCGATGAGTGTCGATGGACAGCTTCGCCAACCCATCGAGGCATGTCAATCTGCGACCGGACCGACGCCATGCCCACCTCCGACCCGCTCGCACAGCGCGAGCCAGGTCGGCCTACTCCGCGGTCGGAGCGACCGTGCGGAGGCGACGCTCGAGATGACGGCGCTCCGCCGGATTCGCGACCAGCTCGAGGGAGCGTGCGAATGCGGCGCGCGCCTCTGAGATGCGTCCGGCTCGGAGCAGCAGCTCGGCCCGGCCGGCATGGAAGAGGTGATAGCCATCGAGGCCGGTGATCCGATCGAGGGCGGCCAACCCGGCTCCCGGCCCGTCCGCCATCGCGATGGCCAGCGCACGGTTGAGCGCCACGACCGGCGATCCGGTCATCGCGAGCAGCTGATCGTAGAGCGTGACGATCCTCGGCCAATCGGTGTCCGCCGCCACCCGGGCGTGCGCGTGCTGTGAGGCGATCAAGGCCTCGACCTGGTAGACCCCGGGCCGACCCTGCCGCAACGCGGCTCCCAATGCCTGATCGCCCGCGCTGATCAGCCGGCCGTCCCATCGGGAGCGATCCTGATCGGCGAGCAGGACCAGATCGCCCGCGCCGTCTGCGCGCGTCTCGCGCCGAGAGTGGGCGTACAGCTCGATGGCGAGCAGTGCCGCCGCCTCGGGTTCATCGGGCAGCAGGTCGACTGCGACCCGGGTCAGTCGGATCGCCTCCTCTGCGAGATCGACCCGGTCGAGCGCGCCAAAGTCGGACCGCGCGAGGTATCCCTCGTTGAAGACGAGGTACAACACGGTCAGCAGCGCGGACACACGCGACGAGAGGTCGGCGGGGATCGAGAGCGGGATGCCGGCATCCCGGATCTTGCGCTTGGCCCGCACGATCCGCTGCGCCATGGTCGCCTCGGGGACCAGGAAGGCGGCGGCGATCTCCGGCGTGGTCAGGCCGCCGACGAGCCGCAGGGTCAGGGCCACCTGGGCGTCGCGATCGAGAGCGGGATGGCAGCAGAGCAGGAGCAGGCGGAGCCGCTCGTCGTCGTCCGAACCGGCAGGCCCGTAGGCTTCGTCGTCGATCATCGCGGGCACCTCCTCCGGTTCGCTCGCCAGCAGCAGCTCGGGCGCGACCGATGCCAGCCGGCGCCGTCGCACCTCATCGCGACGCAGCAGGTCGATCGCGTGGTTGCGGGCGACCGTGTACAGCCACGCCGCCGGGTTGTCGGGTGCGCCGTCGCGCGGCCATGCCTCCGCGGCCTGGACGAGCGCATCCTGCATGGCATCGTCGGCGAGGTGCACGTCGCTGAAGCGGCGCGCGAGCAGCGCGACGATCCGTCCGTAGTGCTCGCGGGAGACGCGCGCGAGCAGCAGGGCTGCCTGCTCGCGCGCGTGCTCCGTCACAGGTCGCTCAGACGCCGAGGGCGCGCGCGGCGACCGGCCGGACCTCGACGCTGGCCTCGGCCAGCGGGATGCGTGCGGCAAGGGCGAGCGCCTCGTCGAGATCGGCGGCCTCGATCAGGTAGAAGCCGCCGAACTGCTCCTTCGCCTCGGAGAACGGGCCGTCGACGATGGCAGGCTGCGATCCGATCCTGACGGTCGTGGCCGTGGCGGCCGGGGTCAGGCTGCCGCCGTCGATCCAGTTGCCGCCCGCGACGAGCGACTGGTTGTAGGCGACCCATCCGCCGAGCCAGGCGTCGAATTCGGGGGTGCCGGGGGATGGGGCGACGGACTCGTCCGTGTGGATGAGGAACATGTACTGCATGGTGATCTCCTTGCTGGATGGGCGGGCTGGAGGCCGATGTCGCCGATGATCACGGCTGCGAGAACCGTCACCACCAGATCATGGCCGATGCGAACGACGAAGCGGCGGATCGATCGGTCCGCCATCTCGTCCTGTCGCTGAGGGCGGGTGCCCTGTCACTGGGATGACGCAGCGGCGCCGACCGATCGACAGGGTTCCTCGAAATTCTTCAGATGGGTTTTCGGTGCGCCTGTTCCGGCGCCGCACGCGGTGCCACTCTGAACGGATGGAACGCTTACTCGGGATCGGCGGCTACTTCGTGCGCGCAGCGGATCCGGCGGCTCTGACCACCTGGTACCGCGAGTGTCTCGGCCTCGATGCGGAGGGCGCCGAGCCGTGGCAGCAGGAGGCGGGGGCGACAATCTTCGCGCCGTTCGCCTCCGATACCGACTACTTCGGCCGAATGGAGCAGCAGGTGATGCTGAACTTCCGGGTGCGCGATCTCGACGCCATGCTCGCCCAGCTGCGTGATCGCGGGGCGGCCGTTTCGGCGGAGACTCAGGAGATGGAGGGGATCGGCCGGTTCGGCTGGGTCACCGATCCGGAGGGCAACCGGATCGAGCTCTGGGAGGCGACCGCGTAGGACGCGCGTGCAGCGCCCCTCCGATCCTCTCGAACCGGTGGGAAGTCAGCCCCTGAGGAGCTAGTCGTCCTCGGGGTCGCCGCCGGACGTGGTGTCCGACTCCTGCTCCGGGTCTTCGGTCGCGTTGCCGCTGGGCGAACCGTCGGGGAGCTGCTCGGTGTACGAGTCCTGTCCCTCGGTCGTATCGGTCGAGTTGCCCTCGCCCGTGCCGTTCGTCGCCTTGTCTCGCTCGTTCATCATGTCCTCAGGCCGCTTCCACATCGAGGAGCAGGGCGGCATCGGCGTGATCCCGCAGCTCCTGCAGGCGGGCGAAGGCGCCATGCTCGGCCGCCGGACCGTAGATGCCCATCCGCAGTCGCGACTGGTACTCGAGGGTCTCATCCCGAAGGACGGTCTCGACCAGATGTCGATCGAGCTCGCAGAACCACTCGTGCAGGCGATCCACGACCCTCTGAAAACCCTCGACGGCGTCCATAGAGAGATGATGCCGCTGACATCGGCCGCCGCCGCGAACTCTCAGCGAATGCTCCGACTTAGCAATTCTCATCTTCCGGCCGGTTGTCGACCGGTTCCGGACCGGCCCGAGGTCGGTCGACCGGTCAGCCCTGGTCTGCGCCGACCCGCTCGCCGTTGTCCGCCTTCGGCGCGTCTTCGACGACATCGTTCGTCGGCTTGGTCGCCCTCAGACCAGGGTGGTGCTTGGCCGGCACGGGCAGACGGCAGATGAGTGCACCCGGGTCCACGCCGAATCGCCCGCTCTGGGTCTCGCCGACGGGATCGCCGTCCAGCTCCGCGAGCACAGGACGATCCAGCTCGAACGTCGCGTCAGGCCCGGCCCACTGCCGCAACGAGGCCAGACCGTTGCGGTTGCCGACGGCGACGTCGATGGCGACGCCCAGCCAGCCGGCGATGACGTTCGGACGCAGCAGGACGAGGTCGAGCTGGCCGTCGTCGACGCGGGCTCCAGGGGCCAGTTCGATGTTGGCGACCACCGAGCTGCAGTTGCAGGCCAGGACCATCAGGCTCTTCTGGCTCGACTCGCTCTCATCGCCCACCGTCACGGTGGCCTCGAAGCCGCCGCCGAAGAGGTTCGCTCCGCCGGCAACGACGTAGGCGCCCCAGCCCATCTTCTTCTTGAGCTCGTCGTCGGTTTTGTCCATGATCGTGGCGTCGAGGCCGACTCCGCTCATCACCATGAAGACCCGCTCGACGCCGTCGTCGAAGGTGGCGAGACCCACGTCGATGCCGTGATCCTGGCCCTTGAGCGCGATCTCGACCGCGTCAGGCAGGGAGTTGAACGGGATGCCCAGGTTGCGGGCGAGGAGGTTGCCCGTGCCGCTGGGCAGGATGCCGTATGGCACCGAGCCGCCTCGGAGCACGCTCGCCACGGCCCGCACGGTTCCGTCGCCGCCCATCGCGCAGACGAGGTCGGGGGAGTGGGTCAGCGCCTCCTCTGCGGCCGCCGTTCCCGAGTCCTCCTTGGTCGTCTCGAACCACAGGGGTTCGCCCCAGCCGTACGACAGGACGAGGTCCCGAACCTCAGCCTTGGTCGCCTCGGGATCGTCGAACTTGCTCGGGTTGATGACGATCGCGACGACCGAGGGTTCGTCGGCTGCGGATGGGCGGGATCGGGCGGACATTCGGCTCCTTGAGGCAGCGTCGGTGGGTCGGCGAGCGCGCGCCGACGGGGTACAGCTGCTCGTACTATGGCACGCGGCCTCCTGTGCATTCGTAGAGCGGGAGTCGCGGACGATCGCCGTGTCTTCGCCGGAATCCCGGATGCGGAGCAGTTCGGCGCGGCGGGTCTGTACCCCGATAGCCGGGCCATAGCCTCGACGGATAAGGAGGGCGCCGCTTCGTGACCATCGCCTCTCAGACTCCGCACGCCGATCTCCTCGCCGGCGAAGGCACGGTCATCCGCCCCCTCGTCAGTACGCTGACCCGGCGCTACGCCGTCAGCGCGACCTGCCTCATCGTGCCCCCGCTCACCGCGCTGTATGCGCTCACGGTGTCCAACGGCACGTGGGGGTACATCGTGCTGCTCCAGGTCGTGATGCTCGCGATCTCGATCTTCCTGCGCCGCATCCTCGCCCGGGCGAAGGTCGTCTTCTCCCCGCACGGATTCACCGAGACCGACCTGTTCGGGCCGCCCATGGTGACCCGGCGCGAGGAGATGCGTTCGATCCTGCTCATCCCGGTGACCGACGGCAATTCGTCGAGCAGCTTCGACCATCTGTTCCTGCTCGATGCCGACGACAGAGTGCGTCTGAGGATGCGTGGACGATTCTGGGGCGAGGAGGCGCTGCGCACCGTCGTGTCCCTCTACGAGCTGCCGGTGACCCGGATCGCCGAGACGCGGACGCTGACCGACCTGCGGGGAGACTTCTCGCGCTATCTGTTCTGGCGCGAGCGCCACCCCTACCTGCTTGCCCTGTTCATGGCCGTCGGCATCGTGGCGCTGTTCGGTCCGGTCCTGTGGATGATCGAGACCCTGCTCTAGCGCTGCCGGGCCGCGACGCGTCGCCGGCCGCGTGCCGGGGGTGATGCACGTCAGGATGTCCTCATGACCGTCGCCCGCATCGTCATCCTCTTCGTGCTCGCCGCCGTCGCGGAGATCGGGGGAGCGTGGCTGATCTGGCAGTCGGTGCGCGAGGGCAAGCCGTGGTGGCTCGCCGGGCTGGGAGTGCTCGCGCTCGGTGCGTACGGCTTCGTCGCGACCCTGCAGCCCGACGCGAGCTTCGGACGGATCCTCGCCGCGTACGGCGGGGTCTTCGTCGCGGGCTCGCTGGTCTGGGGTCTGATCGTGGACGGCTTCAAGCCCGACCGGTGGGACATCATCGGCGCGGTCATCTGCATCGTCGGTGTCGCGGTCATCATGTTCGGCCCGCGTGCTGCTGTGCAGTCCTGATTCCACTTGCACGAGCAATGGGAGACGCACACGGCAACGCGCGGCGCGCTCAGCACTCGGTGATGCGGTCCATATGATCGAGGCGTGTTCCTCGATGCTCCACGCGGCATGCGCGACCCAGCTGTCCGCAGCCAGCGCCTGAAGATGCTCGGGTTGTCTCGCATCGCGCCGCTGCGTGAGTGGTCGGCGGGCATCACGGTGACGACGGGCAAGCTGCTGCCCGAGTTCGATCCCGCCGATGGCGGCCTCGACTCGCACTCGCTGATCCTGCATGGCTGGATCTCGACACCGCTCAGCGAGGCGCCCACCGGGCCGGATCTGCTCTCCGTCGACAACGACAGCGACACGGCCGAGTTCATGTGGCGGATGCGCGAGGAGACAGGTCTCCAACAGGGCACCGCGATGCACTGGCGGGTTGTTCCCTGGTACCTCGAGACGCCGCCGCAGGAGCCCGAAGACGTCTCACGCGCCGACATCCGTGACGGCAGCGCCTACCTGATGGAACTGCTCTTCAAGCTGCCCAAGCTCGAAACGGTGCTGCTGTGCGGTGAGGTGCCACGGCGTGCATGGGCGGAGTTCATCGCGCCCCTCACCAACCAGTTCACCGTGATCGAGACCGTCGACGCCTACGCGGCCATCGCCTCGCCGACGGTCGCCGCGGAGCTTCGGTCCGCCTTCGAGCGCGCCGCTCGGAGGACCTTCTAGAGTCGCGTTCTCGAGAGCGATGAGAAGCCGAAAAGTGCGGGAATGATCATCGGATAGCCGCACTTTTCGGCTTCTCACTCGCGGTGGGTCAGACCGCGGACGGCTCCGAGATGCGCTCCGCCAGACGCTGGCCGGCCTCGATTGCGGCGGCCTCCGCCTCGACCTTCAAATCGGCGGCCATGTCGGCGAACGAGTCGAGAGCCGGGTTGACTCCGACCAGCGTGAAGGAGCGCTGGATAACGGTGAGGTCGAGCTTCCAGACGTCCTCCATCACCCGGCGGAGCCAGCCGGTGGAGTGATCCCAGCCCTCACGAGGGGTTCCGGGACCGTAGTTGCCGCCGAGGACAGTGTTGAGGACGGCGGGCTTGCCGGCCAGCCCCGAGCCTTGAGGGCCGAGCTCCGGCGTCGTGTAGACGACGTCGAACCAGGTCTTCACGTGCTGCGAGACGCCGAAGTTGTAGAGCGGCACATCGAGCAGGAGGGCGTCCGCGTTCAGCAGCTCGTCCGCCAGGGTGCGGGCGAGGTCTGCGGCCTCGCGCTGCGCGGGGTCGAGGTCTTCGAGCCGCAGGAACTGCGTCGAGACGGCGAGCGGCCAGATGTGCGCCGGCACGGGATCGGCGGCGAGGTCGCGGCGGACGACCGTGTCGCCCGGGTGCGCGGCGAGCCATTCCGCCTCGACGAGGTCTCCCAGCTCGCGGCTGGCGGACGTCGCGGGCGAGATGCTTGCATCCAGACGGAACAGGGTCATTCGAATCCAATCGCTATGGCTTGTGAAGCAACTCTGTAAAACAGAGCAACTATGGCCAGCATAGCGATAGGATCGTGGGATGCAACTCGACGAGCATGAGGGACGGATGTGCGACGCCACGGTGTCGCTCGCCTTCGCCATCCTCGGCAAGCCCTGGAACGGCATGATCCTCGAGGTGCTCGGAAACGGCGCGATCACCTACTCCGCCGTCCGTCGGGCCGTGCCGGGGATCAGCGATGCGGTGCTCTCCTCGAGGCTGACCGATCTCGCCGACGCCGGACTCGTCACGCGCGAGGTGGACGCCGGCCCGCCCACGATCGTCCGGTACAGCCTCGCCAAGGCGGGCATCGAGCTGATGCCGCTGCTGCGCCAGCTGGGCTCGTGGGCGTCGTCGAATCTCGACCCTGCGCTGGCGGCGTCGGTTCGAGCCAACGCGAGCAGGTAGCTCGCCGGCTACGACCAGCCGCCGAAGCGGGCAGCGATGCTCACCCCGTCATCCAGCAGCCGCAGGCCGGTGGCCTGGACCTCCCGATCCGGATGGAGGGAGTCGTCCGCCCATCGGCGTCTCCGCCGATCCGCACCGACATCGACGATGTCGAGCGCAAGACGGCCGTCCACCAGCACCCGGGTCAGGGCCCAGCGCTGCGTCTCCGCGGCGTTGAGCAGTGTCGGCAGCTCTCCGCCGCCCGCGGGGATGGTGAGCGGAGCCCGGCACCGGATCACGCGTCGCACGCGATCGATCGGAGCGGGCAGGGCGCCGATCGGCCCGGACGAGAGGCGTGCATGCAGGTCGTCGTCGACGAGCACCCGAGGGTCCTGAATGCGGTCGCTCCACTCGGACCGGGCGACGACGACGGCGAGCGAGGGGACGGCGGCGAGCAGGCCGTCGATCGTGATCACCGCGGCCGCGGCTGTCATCGCAGGGGCGATCACCGCCACCACGTCGGCGGCCGACCAGAACAGCCCTGACCCGCGGGCGCCGGGAGCAGGAATCGATCGGGCGACGGCGAGGGTCTCGAGCGCCTTCTGATCCCTCCTCGCCGCGTCGTCGCTGCGGCCCGCGAACTCCGGGCCGTCGTGCCAGGCCACCGCATGCGGCTCATGCGCGAGGATCGCGCCGTGCAGCCACGCGCGGTAGGCGAAGTCCCAGTCCTCGCCTCCGTAGGCGGAGAACGACTCATCGAAGCCGCCGATCTCGTCGAAGAGCCATCGGCTGCAGGCCATGACCGCGCCGATGACGTACCGGTAGGAGGTGTCGTCCACCTCGAGCAGGTCCCGCGTGCGCCGGTAGGCGTCGATCAGCCACTGGGGCTCGGGGAGCAGATTGGCGACACCCGAAATCTCGACCGCCGCGGAAACATCGCCCGCCGACAGATCGGCGTGCCGTCGGCGGCCGACGACGAGAGCGTCGGGGAGCGTGCGGGGGAGTCGGCCGATCGCTTCGAGGTATCCGGCCTCGGGAGCTGTGTCCGCGTCCAGGAAGCAGAGCACGTCTCCGGTGGCCACGGCGGCACCCGCGTTGCGGGCGGCAGCCACGCGGAAGCCGAGGTCCTCCTGCAGGAGGAGGCGGACCCCTGGGCCCACGTCGGGCGGTCGAGTCGAGCCGTCGTCGACGACGATGATCTCGGCCGCTGGGGATGTCTGCCGGGCGAGGGCAGCCAGGGTGCGGGCCAGCTCGGTGCGCTGCTCGAAGTGCACGATCACCACGGAGATCCGGGCAGCGGTCGAGCCGCCCTCGGCCGGCTCAGGAGCGAGATCCCAGCGATTGCCGGGCACGGTGGAGCCGATCACCAGGAGACGCTCCGCCACCAGGCGACGTAGGCCTCGACCGTGTCGGCGAGCAGAGGGCGCAGCGAGACCGTGCTCGCCAAACGGGTGAGCGGAGGGCGACGAGCCGAATCGGCGATCGCATCGGGAAGGTCGTGGGAATCGACGAGCCGGAGAGAGCCCGGTCGGAGCGCCTCCATCTCCCGGGCGTAGCGGCCGCTGAGCACGAGTGGCCGTCGCCCTGCGCGCAGCCAGGTGTTGATCGATCCGGACGCGGAGATGTGCTGATGGGCGCTGAGCGGCACGGCCGCTGCGACGCAGCGCGCCATCAGCTCGTCGTCGGTCAGGTAGCCGGTGGTCTCGAAGCCGACGCCTCGTCGCTCGGCGTGCGCGCGCAGGGCGTCGACATCCCGCTCGTGACCGGCGGATGCCCGCCCGAACGCGGTGACCGTGCGGGGGAGCCCGTCCGATCCGTGGCGCTCACGGGCGTCCGCGAGCGCGTCGATGGCCTCGCGATGCCCCTTGCCCGGGTAGATGAAGCCGACGATGGCGACGGTCGGCTCGGATGAAGCGGTCGGGGCAGCAGTCGCTCCGCCGGTCGATCCCTCGAACGGAGACTCGACGGGCAGAGGGATGACCTCGAGGACCGCGTCGGCGTCCACGTGCCGACGGATGAGCTCGGCCTCGTGCTCGCTGTTGCAGACGACACCGCGGGCCGCGCGGATCACGGAGCGATACGCCGCGGCGCGGCGGATCAGGCTCGTCTCTCCATCCGACGGCTGCGGGATGTCGTGCAGCGTGACGGAGAGACTGCGCTGCTGCGCGAGCTCTCCGATCCGAGCAGCCGCGCGCTCCGGATCCGGGCCGAACAGTCGGTCGGTGAAGTGCAGATGGGCCCGATCGACTCGTTCGCCGTCGGCCGGTGCTTCAGGATGCTGCGCCGCGTGGAGAGCGGAGGCCAGCGATCGCGCATAGCCGACGACGCCGTGCTCGGGGGGACCGACGATGAGCTGCGCGGGCGGCCGCCTGCTCGGATCGCTCATCGGAGCCCCAGCGTCGTCAGGGCGAAGGCGTGCCTCGTGAGTCCTGCTGTCACCGCATCGGGATGCGCCCGATACCAGTCGAGGTGGGCCACTCGGACCTCGTCCTCGGAGAGCTCCCGCCCGTCGACGAGCCAGTGCGCTCGCGGCTCAGCGTTCAACCCATAGGCCTCGATCACGGCGGCCGATCGCGGAGCGTGGACGCTGTTCAGCAGCGGGCGCCTCGGAACGGCCGCCCCCGCCCCGAGGCCGAGAGCGGTGCGGAGGCGATCCGCGAGCGCCGCGAAGATGCGGTTACCGGGGTGGTTGAGGGTGCGCATCGCCTCGAAGTCGGGGGAGTCGAAGAGGTCGGAGGCGCGGACGGTGCCGTGGTGCTGCTCCCGCGTCTGGAGCTCGCGGAGCGATGCCCGCGCGATGTCGTGGACCTGCTCCGAGGTGGGGTCTGTCTCCTCCGTTCGTCCGCCGGCAGCCTCGCCACGGAGCAGCCGCCCGGCCTCGGCGAGGGTGCGCAGGTCGTGGTACGCGACGAGCGGTGGGCTGAGCGACGGATCGGTCGGGGGTCGCACGATGGCGTGGAACGGGTAGAGCCCGGCGAAGCGCACGACCGGGATGAGCGCGGTGCGCGCTCCGCGGCTCAGCCGGTCGACGAGCTGCTGAGTTCCGAGCGACAGCGAGTGGTAGTCGGCTCGGACCGGTTGACTGACGAGGTAGGAGGCGCGGCCGAGCAGACGGTCGAGATGCGGGACGTCCGCCTCGGTCAGCTCGTGGACGGGAGGGATCCGGACGGTCTCCACGTCGGTGCCGCTGAGCATGATCCGGATCGATTCGGCCTGGCAGTTGCCGTGCACGAGCAGGATCGGCCGATCCGAGGCGATCTCCGTGACGCCGTAGAACGCCCCGTAGTGCAGCGTGCGTCCCGACAGCTCCACCGCGTCCGCGTCAGGCTCCGGATGCGGGTCGGCCGTCGTCATCGTGGACATCCGCCGCCCTTCCCGCTTCTCGACCGTTCAGTCGATCGGACTGCGGACCCCCTGACCTCCCATCGTGGCATCGACCGGCTGGCGCGCGCACGCGTCAGACCTGTCGTAGTGTCGGCAGGTGCGCATCGCCTCCATCCCGGCCGGGCATCCGTACGTCCAGGGGAGCCTCCGAGGTCTCGATGTGCTGCCGGATCCGACCCCACCGGGTGCCGGCCCCGGTCAGTGGTGGCCCCCGGTGATGTGGGATGCGGACTGGGTGCGCGCCAATGCGCACGCCTTCGACGTGATGCACGTCCACTTCGGCATGGAGTCATTCGCGCCGGCCCATATGCGAGGCGTGCTCGATGCCCTGGCGGAGGTGGGACGGCCGTTCGTCCTCACCGTGCACGACCTCCAGAACCCGCAGCTCGTCGATCAAACAGTCCATCTCGCGCAGCTCGACCTGCTCATTGGTGCGGCGGACGCCGTGGTGACGCTGACCGCGGGGGCCGCGGCCGAGATCGCCGCCCGATGGGGAAGGAACGCGGTCGTCATCCCGCATCCGCGGATGCTGGAGCGGGCCGATCGATTCGCCGCCCTCGCTCCGACGGGCCGCCCGAGGATCGGCATCCATCTGAAGGATCTCCGACCCGGCGTCGACGGTCCCGGCACCGTCGCGGCGGCGGCGGAAGCGCTGCGCCTCCGCGCAGACGGAGCGGGAGACGGTGCTGTCCTCGAAGTGCACCTGCACGAGCGAGTTCGTGACCACGAGGCCGAGCGTCAGGTGCGGGCGTTGGCGGATGCCGATCCGGCGATCGAGCTGCAGGTGCACTCCCGCCTCGACGACGACGCGCTGGCGGCCTCGATCGCGCGACTGAGTGCGGCGATCCTTCCGTACCGACACGGCACGCACTCGGGATGGCTCGAGCTCTGCTGGGATCTCGGGGTGCCGGTGCTCGCCCCCGCGATCGGACATCTGATCGATCAGCACGCGGATGGGGTGTTCGCGTTCGACACCGGCTCGCAGTCGTCCACCGCGCGCTCGATGGCGCGGGCGATCGACCAGGCCGTCACCGCTGCGCCGGAGCGCGCGGGGTCGATCCGCCGCCGTTCCGCCCAGCGCGACCTCCAGCAGCCGAGGATCACCGAGGCCCACGGACGCCTCTATCGGGCCGTGACCGGCGCTCGAGGAGAAGGCGCGCACGTCAGCGGTACCGCCGGGGCACGGTCCACGCCCGCCCGAACTCCGCGTTGAAGCTCTCGGGCGAGAACGGGCTGTCGCCGCCTGCGGGGTAGCTCGTCAGCTCGCCGAGCACGACACGATCCTGCAGGTGGTAGAGGTCGACCCGCACGAAGTCGGTCTCCGCGCCGAGCCTTCGGGCGATCTCGAGCATCTCGTCGAGTCGCTGCGGCCGGGGACGAGGCGGATCAGCCCAGGCGGGGCCGCCGCTCATCTCCAGGTGCTGCCAGTCGGGCCGATAGAAGTCCTGGGTCCGTCCGCCGAACCGGCCGGCGTCGACCTGGATGAACCGCGGCTCCCCGTGGAAGGTGAAGATCTTGAAGTCCTCCGGGATCGAGCCGACGCCGTCTTCGAGCAGCTCCTCGACGATGATCCGCCGCGGCACGTGTCCGTAGGCCCATTCCCGGTTCGGTCCCTGTCCATAGAGTTGGGTCATCCAATGTCGGCCGATGGCGGCGAGGCGATCCGACGAGGCGTGTTCAGGGCGGACGTGCCGATAGACCCAGCTTGAATCCGCCTCCGGAAGTCGTGCCGACTCCGAGGCATCGGGTGAGACGACGAGGACCGCACCGCTGCCGTGGGTGGGCTTCAGCACATAGCGATCGGGCAGTGCGATGCTGCGCAGCTCGTCGGGATCGTCGAGCACGGCGATGGCGCGCGGCAGGTAGCCGTCGCCGATCCGCGCGACCACGTAGTCGCGCACCGCCGCCTTGTCGGCGAAGGTGACCAGCAGCGGACGGTGATCCCGCAGCATCTTGTAGCGGACCTTCTCGGTGAAGGTGCGCGGCCTCGAGGTGCGCGCAAGCCGCCAGAGTTGGACGAGTCGACTGCGCTCCCGCGGGCGGGCTCGGGTGCTCATCGCGTCAGCTGGCCTGCAGGTCGAGATCGCCAGACCCGTGCGCTGCGGCAGCCGGATCAGCGAGTCGGTCCGGATCGTCGGTGCCGGTGAGACGGCGGAGGATGCGCTCGTAGCCGTCCACCATGCCCTGATCGGAATATGCGGCTGCGGCCGAGCGGACCGCCGCCCGGCTGCGCCCCAGCGCCTCGCGGATCGCCTGCGCCAGCGCGTCGACGCTGTCGTCGGCCGCAAGGGCGCCCGCCGCGGGGGCGATCAGCTCCGGCATGGCGCCGGCCGGCAGAGCGGCGACGGGGGTGCCGCAGGCCATCGCCTCGACCACGCTGAGACCGAACGGCTCCGCCCACAGGGGCGAAGCGATGAAGACCGCTCCGCGGGCCAGGAAACGGGGCAGCTGATCGTGATCCAGGTGGCCGCGATAGCGGACGTCGGCACCGAGCCGTGGCACGATCTGCTCGTCGAAGTAGGCGCGATGGGCGATCGGACCGCTGATCTCCAGCGCGATCCCCGCCGCTCGCGCCGCATCGATCGCCAGGTGCAGCCCCTTCTCGGGCGTGATCCGCGCGGCCCACAAGGCGTGGCGGCGCCGAAGGTGGGTTCGCGGTCGCCAGCGATGCAGATCGACTCCGTTGGACACCACCTCGACGGAGGGGAGCAGGTGTCGCCAGCTCGCTGCGTTAGCGCGCGAGACGGTGGCGTATGCGTGCCTCTCTCCCGGGGTCCAGCCGGCACTGCTCACGACCGCGGTGACATCGGCGAGGGTCGGCGGGGTGTGCAGGATCGTCAGCATGGCGGTGTCGCGAAGGCCCCGATAGGGCAGCGAGCTGAGCGAGTTGTTGATGACCACGTCGTAGCCGCCGCCTTCGATGAGCTGGATGCTGTGGTGAGCCGCCTCGGCGAGGAAGCCCCGCTGCTGTTCGCGCACGAGCGGCGAAGCCGTGCGGATGAACTCGAATTCCGCCGGCACGAGGGCATGCAGGCGCGCGTCCGTTCCACTGCCCTCCTTGGCGAAGAGGGTCACGTCGTGGCCTCGGGCGACGAGGATGTCCGTCATCGTGGCCGTGTGGGCCTCGGTTCCGCCTTCGAACGGCTGAGCGATCGGGTGGTGCATGTGGCAGAGGACAGCGATCCTCATGGCTGATCCCTCCTCAGGTAGCGGGGCGGTGTGTGCTCTCCGGTGGAGATGCGCTCGATGAGACCCTGATTCTCGAACTCGTCCAGCCAGCCCCGCATCGGCCAGAACCCCCATCTATCGGCGAACCGTGCGCCGTTGCGCAGGATGTCGTCGAGGTGATCGACCGGCGGGTGCTGCGACTCGTGGTGCTGATGGAAGGCCTCGGCGCCTCCGACCCAGGTGTGCGGGACTCCTGCGACCACGGCGCTCTGCGCGAAGTCGGTGTCCTCGGCGCCGTAGCCCGTGTAGCCCGGATCGAACCCGTCGATCTCGCGCCAGGTGTCGACGGTGACCGCGAACGACAGCGACCAGAACAGCAGGGGATCGGCATCGAGCAGCTCGCCGGGAGCAGGCATCGGGCGGAAGGAGGGGAAGCGCGCGGACGCGAAGGTCTCCGGGTCGTGCTCGTCGGGGCCCAGATAGCCGACTGCTCCGGAGAGCAGGCTGCGCGGAAGGACCGTCGCTGCTGCCTGGTAGCGGGAGAGCAGGCCGGGGCCCGGGATGCAGTCCACATCGAGGAACACGAGCAGCTCGGCGCCGTGCGCGATCGCCCGGGCCGCGCCCGCGTTGCGTGCAGAGGCCAGCGGGAGCCGGCCGTCGACGCGCTCCATCGGCAGGATCAGCGGGGGGAGAGCGGACTCGGAGCGCCAGCCCTCGAGCCCGGGTTCGTCCATCGCGACCACGACATGCTCATCGGGAGTCACGGGTCCGGCGAGCAGGGCGTCGTGCTGACGCTCGAGATGGCGCCGTCGTCCCGACACGATGGTGATGACGCTCGTCTTCATCGGCCGTGCCGACCCGAGGCGGATGACGCCGCGACACGCTGGATGACGGCAGCGGCGCGGGCGGCCGCCTCTCCGTCCACCCAGCCGGACCAGAGGTCGCCGTCGAGGCCCCTGGCGCGCTCGATCGTCCGAGCGAGGTCGTCGAGGTCGAGCCCGAGGTCGACGTCATGGTCGAGACCCGCGTCGACAGGGAAGACCGTCGCGGGCATGTCGGATGCGTCGATGGCGCGGGCCATCGCGCTCTGCTCGCCGTGCGGTCGGTCCTCGGCGATCAGGACGGCAGGCGTCCGGGCTGCGGCGATCTCGGCGATGGCGTTCTGGCCGCAGTGCGCGATCACCACCTGCGCCGACCGCAGCAGATCGGCTATCTCGCGCTCCGAGCCGGTTGCCGGGACCGGATCGCCGATCCCCGCCTCGCGCAGCTTCGCGGACACCCGATCGACCGAGCTCGGGCCGCGGCCTCCACGGCCCTGCAGGATCACGATCGAACCATCGCGCCGGGGGATGCCCGGCGGACGGACCGGGGTCCGGCTGATCGCGCCCACCGTGTGCAGCCGCTCGCCTAGCTCGGCGGCAGTGCGGAGGGGCGAGACGGAGGGGGGCCATGGGGCGATGACGGCCGCGGCGATGTCGTACACCAGGGTGTGGGCGGGATCCGTGCGCGCTCCCGGCTGGGCGACCACGACCACGGGCACTCCGAGCAGGCGGCAGAGCAGCGCCACCTCGACCGAGACGTCGATCACGAAGCAGGACGGCCTCTCGCGGGCGATCCACTGCGCGATCGTCGCCATCCGATCCGCCAGGCCCACCGAACCGAGCGGAACCCAATGCAGTCGTCCGTTCGCGGAGGCGTCCTCCGGAGGCGATGCGTCGGTGTCCAGCGGAAGGACCGTCCACGGTCCGGTCCATCCCGCCGGGGCGTCGAGGGAGGAGAAGCCGGCGACCTCATCATCGACGGCGGCGGCGAGTGCGGCGGCGCGATGGAGGTGCCCGGCTCCATGGTGGTGCACGTAGTACCCGATCACGCGGGGATGCCCCGACCTTCGTGCACTGCGCTCCTGGGGATCGGCGCCCCCAGCTGGGGGCGGACCTAGCCTAAGGCCGCGCGCGGACATGGACTGAATGGCAGCCGAGCGCCCATCCGGGCAGCGCGAGCATCGTCGTGTGGCCCTGACTGGGGCCGCCTCCGAGTTCGGCGCGCCCCCGCGCGGGGGCTCCAGGGTCTAGGATTCTATGGGTCGCCGATGGTCGCCGACAGCAGAGAAGGCAGAGGAAGACATGAACGAGCTGCGTTCTCTGGGATCGTCCGGCATCGAGGTGTCGGCCATCGGTCTCGGCACCAGCACCTTCGGCTGGACGGCGTCGCCCGGCGAAGCGGGGCGGATCCTCGACTTCTACGTCGACGCAGGCGGCAACCACATCGACACATCGCCCACCTACCCGCAGTGGGTGCAGGGGCACTCCGGAGGCGAGGCGGAGTCGATCATCGGCGACTGGCTCGTGCGCAACGGCCGCCGCGACGAGGTGGTCCTCGCGACCAAGGTCGGCAAGGGCCGCGAGGCGCGCGGCCTGTCCGCCACCGCGATCCGGCTCGGCATCGACGCCTCGCTGCGCCGCCTGCGGACCGATCGGGTGGATGTGTTCTCGCTGCACCTGTGGGATTCGCGGGTGCCGATCGACGAGACCCTCGAGGCCGTCGACGAGCTCGTCCGCGCCGGCAAGGTCCGCGCCGTCGGGGTGTCCAACTTCACCGCCGACCAGCTCGCGCAGTCGCTCGTGGCCGCGCTCGCCGGTCGATGGGCGGCGCCCGCGGTTGCCCAGAGTGCCTACAGCCTCGTGGAGCGGTCGGGTCTCGATGACCGGCTGCGGCGCATGGTGGCCCGCGAAGCGACCGGCTTCGTCGCGCACTCGGCGCTGGCGAAGGGGTTCCTGTCAGGCAAGTACACCCGCGACGCTCCCGTGGGCGTCGAGGTGGACCGGATGATCGACGTCGCGGGCTACTGCACCCCGCAGGGCTTCGCTGTCCTGGATATCGTGCAGGGCATCGCCGCGGCGACCGGCTCCACGCCAGCGGCCGTCAGCATCGCCTGGGTGCTGTCGACGCCCGAGGTGTCCAGCCTGCTCGTCTCGGCGCGCTCGGCGGCTCAGCTGCGGGAGATTCTGAACGCCGGCGATCTCACGCTGGGCACGGCCGAGCTCCGAGCGCTGGATGCGGCGGGCAGCTCGGTCGCCGTCGGACAGCACCGTTCGTCCTAGCGGGAGCGCATGCCGACGCGGACTCCTGATAGCAGCTCTGCCGAGGCCGACTCGAGTCAGCGACGGCGGAGGATCGAACCGCCCCAGATCGCGAGCGCACCGGCGATGACGGACTCGCTGACGGCCGCGCGCCGAATCGTGGCGGGTCCCCAGATCGCCAACGCGATCATGGATGCCGCATGCAGAGCGTCCACGACGACGCCGAGCCGCCGCCCGCCGACGAGTGCGGTGATCGACGCTTGGGTGACCTGACGCCAGCCGAGGAAGCGGAGCACCGCCAGCTCGTCCGCGGTGGGCCGTCTGCCGAATTCGACTTCGCCCACTCGAGCCGTCGCCAGAGCGTCGGCGAGGCCGAGCGCAGCGCGCGCCAACTCCAGCGGAGTGGCCCTCATCGACTCATCGCCCGGCGCACCGCGCCGATGACGGGGATGGCGAGCGCGACCCCGGCCGCAGCGGTGTAGGCGGCCGTCCGATTCCGGATCGCCCAGATCTGCGGGCTGCCTGACAGGGAGCGGCTGCTGAACGCTCCCCGGGCGCCATGGTCCCCGGCGATCGGCTCGTACAGGTTGGTGCCGAGCATCGGCTCCGTGACGTCGGGCGCCTGCTGGCCCGAGTAACCCGACTTGGCGAGATACCAGTCGGCGATCCGGCTGCCGAACCGGTTGCCGAGGGTTGTGGCGACGGTGGGCTCTCCGACCCAGGTGCGACGCCGCGGCTTCTGCGCGACGTCGACGACGACCTTGGCGCAGATCTCCGGCTGATAGATGGGGGCGACGGGCTGCGGGTGGGCCGGCAGCTGCGACTTCACCCAGTTGAACTGGATCGTGTTCATGGCCGGCATGTCCACCTGCGACAGCGTCACCTTCGACTTCTGGTGCAGCAGCTCGGTGAGGACCGATTCGTTGAAGCCGGTGATCGCGTGCTTCGCGGCGCAGTACGAGGCCTGGAGCGGGATCCCGCGGTGGGCGAGTGCCGATCCGATCTGCACGATCGTGCCCGAGTTCCGGGGCTGCATGCGTCGAAGAGCGGCCCGCGTGCCGTTGACGAAGCCGAAGAAGTTGACGTCGAACGCCCGCTCGAAGTCCTTGGGGTCGGTGCTGATGAATTCGCCGAAGACGCCCACCATCGCGTCGTTGACCCACACGTCGATGGGCCCCAGCTCGGATTCCACGCGGGAGGCTGCCGCCTCCACGGCGTCGACGTCCGCGACGTCGGTGGAGATCCCGAGAGCCCGCCGACCCATCGACGTCACGTCGTGGACGGCGCCGTCCAGGCCCTCCTGCCCGCGGGCGAGGATCGCGACGTCGTAGCCGCGCGAAGCGAGTTCGCGCACGATCGCCCTGCCCAGTCCAGCCGTGCCTCCGGTGACGACGGCGATGGCCGAACTGGAGGTCGAGTGCTGGCTCGGTGTTGAGGAAGTCATGGGCCCAACCTACGCACGCGCCCCCGACTCAAACTGCGAGGCGCCCCCGAAGCCGGCTCAACCGAAGCGGCGCTCGGTGATCAGTCCGATGAGGTGACCTTCCGGATCTTCGAACCTGCCGATCTCCACACCGGGGAAGAGCGGGTCGGGTCCGAGCATGCGCCTGCCACCCAGCTCTTCCGCCCGCGCCAGCGCTTCCTCGACGCTCGGAACCTCGACGAACACGGTCACCTGACCGGAGTGGCCCTCTGCGCGCGTCTTGCCCTGCCAGGTCGTGGAGGGGATCTCCGGCACCTGGGCGATCGCGCCGCCGAGACCGTTGCCGGACGCATCGAGGTTGTCGTCTCGGAGCAGCATCCCGTACTCGGCGGGATTGCTCGCATCGACGTGCGCGTCCCAGTCGAACAGATCCTTGTAGAAGCCGCGGAGGGCCTTTCCGTCGAGGCCCTCGATCTCGAAGTCGACAACGGCTCGACCCATGGAGGACTCCTTCGCTCTTGTCCACGATTCGTGGAGAGCGTCACCGTAACACAGACGGACGAAAGCATTCCGTCTTGCTTGCTACCCTGAGTCGGTGCTCGAAGATCCACGCGATGGGCGCGTCCTCGGACGTCAAGCCGAGGCCGCCGCCAATGACAGCCGCATCCTGCGCGCCGCCATGGAGGTCATGACCAGCCGCCCGCGCGCGTCGATGGCGGAGGTGGCTGCTGAGGCGGGAGTCGGGGTCGCGTCCCTCTACCGTCGGTTCTCCAGCAGAGACGATCTCGCTCGACAGCTCGCCCTGTTCTCGATGCAGTCGGTGGAGGACCAGGCCACGCGTGCGCTCGGCGAAGTGGACGGCGACCCGTGGGGCGCATTCCTCGGATTCCTGGCCGGGGCGATGGATGGGGGTGCCGGCTCGATGCGAGCACTCGCCGGCACCTTCCCGGCAGGCGAGGAGCTGAACGCCGCCGGACGCCGGCTGGGTGATCGGATGCAGGAGCTGCTCACTCGATGCCAGGATCTCGGAGTGGTCCGGCGGGACATCTCCGGCTTCGACCTGCTCCAGTTCTTCGAGATGCTGCGCGCGGTCCATGTGACCGATGGCGAACGCACGTCGGGGCTGCGACGTCGGTATCTCGAGCTGCTCGCGCCCGCCTTGCGCGCCGGAGATGCCGCGCCGCTCAGTGCGCCGGGCCCCAGCTGGCAGGAGATCGTGGCCGTCTGGAACCCGTGACCGGCCGGTCGCAGCAGGCGACTCGGCCGGTTCAGGCGGCGAGGTGGAAGGTGCTCACGAAGCGATCCAGCAGATCGCTTCGGCCCTGCAGCACCTCGACAGCCCCTGTGGCGATCGCTCGCCCGGGAGCGAGCTCGCCCGAGATGAGGCGTCGGATGTCGGGACCGGTCGCGAACGCGAAGTCGACCGGTCCTTCCCCCCGGCTGACGTCGAGGCGCGATCCGTCGACCCGGATCAGCAGCTCCGCACCGCCGAGCCGTGCCCCGTACGAGGTCGCGGGCAGGCTCGCGGCGACGATCGGCTGGAACGCCGTGCGCAAGTCGATGGTCATCGAGTCGGGCGTGATGATCTGCTCGTCGCGCGGATCACCGAGCGCCTTGAATCCCCACGCTCCGAGCGCGAGCACGACGGGCTCGAGCTCGCGGCCGTAGGGGGTCAGCTCGTACAGGATGATCCGCGAGCGGGGCGCCCGGCGGATCACGCCGGCCGCCTGCAGCTCCTTGAGCCGCGCCGCCAGGATGTTGCTCGGGATGCGGGGGAGTCCCGCAGCGAGCTCGCCGTAGCGACGCGGCCCCACCAGGAGGTCGCGGATGATGAGCAGCGCCCAGCGCTCTCCGACGAGCTCCAGTGCCTGGGTCACACCGGAGTACTGGCCGTAGTCGCGCGCAGCCATCGGCTGTCGGTTAGGACTGCTGGTTCGCGAAGGCCTCGGGGCCCTGCGCGGCGGCGACCGGATCCATCCAGCCGAAGTCGATCACATTGCCGTCGGGGTCGGTCAGCCCGCGCTGGTACATGAAGCCGTAGTCCGCGGGCTCTCCCGGCTCGGCGCCGCCTGCCGCGAGGCCGTCCACGACGGCCTTGTCGACCGCGTCACGCGTCTCCAGGAAGATCGCGGTGGACGAGGCGGGGTTGACCGACGGGTCGCCGATCGGGAGCTTGGTGAAGGTCTGGAAGTACTCGCGGGTGTGGATCATGAAGTAGCTGTGATCCTCTTCGACGACGACGCAGGCGGCGTTGTGGTCGGAGAACTGCGGATTGATGCGGAATCCGATGGCGGTGTAGAACGCCTTGGCGCGGTCCAGATCGGTGACGGGCAGGTTGACGAACATCGATGCCATGGGGCTTCCTTCTGACGTGAGGGGTGTGTGAGACCCACACTTGCAAAAAACAAGTGCCGCGTCAAGGGGAATGGTCACCCAGTGAGCGAGCTGCCCGCGGTCCGAGACAATCGCACGGCCGCGACGAGCGGCAGCACGGTGATCGCCGCGATCAGGAGGAACGCGAACCGGTAGGGGATCAGCCCTGTGCCGAGTGCGAAACCCGTCGCAAGGGCCATCGCGCCGATCGCGACGCCGAAGCCCACCGCGACCTGCTGGATGGTGGAGACCAGCGTGTTCGCCGACGACAGCTCGTCCGGCGGGATCTCGGCGTAGGTGATCGTCGCGTAGGCCGTGAAGCCCGACGAACGGGCGATCCCGCTCAGCACGAGCAGCGGTACGACCAGGAGCAGGCTCGACTGCGGCGTCAGGAAGGCCATTCCGACCATGCAGGCGATTCCGGTCGCGTTGGCCGCGATGAGCACCCAGCGGAATCCGAAGGTCTTCAGCAGCCAGGTTGTCGCCGGCTTGATCGCCAGATTGCCGACGAACAGCCAGAGCACGATCGCCCCCGCCTCGACGGCGGACCAGCCGAACGCGTCCTGGAACATCAGCGGGAGCAGGAACGGCACCGCATTGATCGCGGCGCGATAGACGGATCCGCTGGAATTCGCGACCCGGAACGACTCGTGCCGGAAGTTCCGCAGCTGAAGGAGCGGATGGTCCGATCGCAGCAGGTGGCGGATGGCGAAGGCGATCACGAGCAGACCGATCGCGCCGGCGATGCCGAGCGCGACGAGGTCCACTCCGGATTCGCTCACCAGGCTCGTGCCGTAGACCAGCGATCCCAGTCCCACGACGACGAGCGCGAACCCCGGCACGTCGAGGGCGGGAGCCGGCGGCCCCTCGACCTCGGGGATGATCCGCAGCGCGATCACGAACGCCGCGATGCCCAGCGGCAGGTTGATGAGGAAGATCCAGTGCCATGACGCATAGGTGGTCAGCACGCCGCCGACGAACGGCGCGATGATGGGCGCGACGAGACCCGGCCAGACGAGGATGGCGATCGCTTTGATGATCCCCGTCGTCGGCGTGACGCGCAGCACGGCGGCCCGCCCGACCGGGACCATGAGCGCTCCTCCGACCCCCTGCAGCACGCGCATGCCGACCAGCATCGGCAGGCTGGTGCTGAGTGCGCAGAGCAGCGACGCGATGGTGAATATCGCGATGGCGAGGGTGAAGATCCGACGCACACCGAAGCGCTCGCTCAGCCAGCCGGACGCCGGGATGATCACGGCGACCGTGAGCAGGAACGCCGTGACGGTGACGCCCACCGAGGCGGAGTCGACGCCAAGGTCCTCGCCGATCGCGGGTGCCGCGGTGGTGACGATGGTGCCGTCGAGGTTCTCCATGAAGAAGCAGCCGGCCACGAGGTACGCGATCCAGCGCTGTCGCTTGAGGTCCAGCTCCGTCTCCTCGCTGTGACGGAACGGCCGCCTCGCGGCTCAAGTATCCCGCCGCCCGGGCCGTGGGTCAGTCGCGCAGGCCGGTGCGGCGGGCGACGGAGACGGCGTCGGGGCTCAGCACGTCGAGCAGGAAGTCGTCCTCCTCGTGGTGCACGACGGCCGGATAGCCCGTCGCTTCGCGGATGATCCGGTGCACCCGGTCGCCATCGAGAGGGGCGGGGTCGAATGCCGGCCGCCAGTGGCACAGCAGCAGGACACCGCTCGGAGCGAGTGATCCGACGATCCGTGCGGCGACGCGACGCAGGGCCTCCTCGGTCAGGAAGTAGCCGACCTCGGACATCAGGATCAGGTCGAACCGACCGTCGGGCCACTCGTCGGGCAGGGCCGAGCGCACGAACTCGACATTCGATGCTCCCTCCAGTCGCGCTCTCGCCTGGTCGAGCGCCGTCGAATCGAAGTCCGTGGCTACCAGGGCATCGCAGCGGGGTGCGAGCTGCGCGGTCAGCACTCCGATCGAGCAGCCGAGCTCGAGCGCGCTCCCGTAGCGCTGGGCGGGAAGGGCGGCGAGGGTGATGGCCCGCTTGCGCTCCTCGTACCAGCGGCTCTCGAAGCCCCACGGATCCGCGTCGGCCGCGTAGAGATCGCGGAAGTAGCCGCTCAGGTCGTTCATGTGCCTCACCCTAGGAGTGCCGTCCGCGGGGGCGCTGGGATGAGGGCACCGCTCGATCCGCGCGAGCACTGCCGTGCGGACAGAACACTCCCGTAGACCACAGTGTTCTGTCCGTAGGAAAGTGCTGTGTCCGCAACCGGGGCGCGGAAGCGCGGTGGAATTCAGCTCGACGCGGCGCTGCGGACGAAACGCGGTCGGGTGCCAGCGCGTTTTGTCCGAAGCGCCGCGTTGTGTCCGAGACGCCGCGTGGGTGCGGGTAGCCGAGCGGCCGTCGAGCGTCTACCGTGGCGACATCCCGTCGATCCGCCGACGAGCAGCAGTGGAGGCAGAGCCGTGACCGAGGCGACCCACAGCACCATCACGCCGATACTGGTGGCTCAGCTGCTGGTCGAGGACGGCCGGATGCCCGTGTACGTGCACCTGATCGAGCACCCCGACGGGCGCATCATCGTCGACACCGGCATGACCGAGCTGCATCCGGCGGTCGCCGACATGGATCCGCTGCTCACCCCGCTCAGCGAGCAGGACCTCGACCTGTCCAGCATCGACATGGTCGTCAACACGCACCTGCACTTCGATCACTGCGGCGGAGACCGCCTCTTCGCCGACCGGCCGATCCATGTGCAACGCCAGGAGCTCGACGACGCGCTGAACCTGGAGGACTACACGATCACGGAGTGGATCGCGGCGCCCCAGCTGCGCTTCGTTCCGGTGGACGGCGAATTCGAGCTGCTGCCGGGGATCCGGCTCGTCCCGACTCCCGGACACACCCGTGGATCGCAGGTCGTCACGGTCGAGACAGCAGAGGGCCTCGTCGTGATCGCTGGCGACACGGCGGTCTTCCACGGCGAGCTGGACGATCCGCGCACTGAGGGTCAGCGCATCGTGCGAGCGCTCGAGCCCGTCGCGGTCTGGCTCGCCCACGCGGAAGAGCCGTGGCGGCCGCCGGCAACCTGACCTCACCGGTGCGCTGAGTCAGGCGAGCTGAGTCAGGCGAGCTGACTCAGACCTGCGACTGGGACCTGCGACTCAGGCGCGTGACGCCAGCTGCCTCTGTTCCCACTGCATGCGCGCGGCGGTCACGGTGTTGGCGAGGAGGGTGGCGATGGTCATCGGGCCGACCCCGCCGGGGACCGGGGTGATCCAGCCCGCGACCGCGCTGACCTCGTCGAACCGGACATCGCCAGTAAGGCCCGACTCCGTACGGTGGATGCCGACATCGATCACGACCGCACCGGGCTTCACATGCTCCGCGCCGATGAGGTGAGGCACGCCGGCGGCGGCGATGAGCACGTCGGCCTCGGAGGCGACGGCCACGAGGTCACGGGTACGGGAGTGGGCGGTCGTGACGGTCGCATTGCGCTCCAGGAGCAGGCGGCTCATCGGCCCGCCGACCAGCTCGGAGCGGCCCACGACCACGGCGTTCAGCCCCTCCAGTGAGATGCCGGTGGAGTCGATGAGGGTGATCACCCCGCTCGGTGTGCAGGGACGAAGACCCGGCCGGCCGCGGGCGAGCAGGCCGGCGCTCAGGGTCGTCAGGCCGTCGACGTCCTTGAGCGCGGGGATGAGGTCGATCAGTGGACCGCTCTCCAGATGCCGAGGAAGAGGAAGCTGAAGCAGGATGCCAGAGACCGCGTCGTCGTGGGCGAGCTCCTCGATGATCGCCGCGACCGTGGGCTGCGCGACGTCGGCGTCGAGGTGGCGGTGCAGGTCGGCCATGCCGGTCTCGACGGCGAGGCGGCGCTTGTTGCGCACGTAGACCTCGCTGGCGGGATCCTCCCCGACCAGGATGGTGGCGAGCCCCGGGACGATGCCCGTGCGCTCGCGGAACTCGGTGACCTCGGCGGCGACCCGGGCGCGTACCTCGCGGGCGATCCGGGTGCCGTCGATGAGTTGGGCGGTCATGCGACCATCCCCAGCAGGTGACGGCTCATCGGAAGACGACGGTGGTGTTGCCGTCTCGGATGACGCGGTCCTCGCAGTGCCACTGCACCGCACGCGCCAGCACCTGACGCTCCACGTCGGCGCCGTAGCGGGCCATGTCCGCGGCGGACTGGGCGTGGGTGACCCGGGCGACGTCCTGCTCGATGATCGGGCCCTCGTCGAGGTCCTTGGTGACGTAGTGGGCGGTGGCGCCGATGAGCTTGACGCCGCGTTCCTTGGCCTTGAGGTAGGGGCCGGCGCCGATGAAGGCGGGGAGGAAGGAGTGGTGGATGTTGATGACGGGTGCGCCGACGTTCTGCAGGAAGTCGTCGGAGATGATCTGCATATAGCGGGCGAGGACGACGAGGTCGACGTTGCCCTGCAGCAGCCGGAGGTGCTCGGCTTCGGCTTCCTTCTTGTCGCCGGTGACGGGGACGTGGAAGAAGGGGATGCCGAATTGGCGGACGTCTTCGGCGAGGTCGGAGTGGTTGGAGACGACCATGGCGACGTCCATGTCGAGCTCTCCTCGGCGGTGGCGCCAGAGCAGCTCGAGCAGGCAGTGATCCGACTTTGACGCGAAGATCGACACCCGCTTGCGCTGCTTGGCGGAGGTGAGGGTCCAAGTGAGGCCGAGGGCATCGCCCAGGCGCTCGTCGAGCGCCTTCTCCAGCTCGGGGCGTCGGGCGCGGAAGTCGGGGAGGTCGAAGACCGTGCGCTGGAAGAAGTTGCCGCCCTCCGCGTCGGTGGAGAACTGGTCGAGCGAGATGATGTTGGCCCCGAACTCCTGCATCGTCGAGGACACGGTGGCGACGATGCCCGGGCGGTCCGCTCCGGTGATGATGAGGCGGCCGGTGTTGTCCGATGGCTGCGAGGTGGCGGCCTTCGGATTGCTGGCCGGAGATGCGGCCGGAGTGCTGGCCGGTGCGGCGAGTGACACGATGTGCTCCTTTTAGATGCCTGGCGGCGTCGAAGGGTCGGCGGGGGAGGTGGGGGGATCGCTCGGGGTGGGAAGCAGGAGCAGAGCGGCTGCGCTCGCCTCCGCGCTTCCAGAGTAGGAGCCGCGCGAGGCGATCGTCATGGTGCGGGCGCCCACGTCACGCACTCCGCGGTCCGAGACGCAGCCGTGCCGGGCGTGCGCCACGACGAGGATGCCCTCCGGCGCCAGCGCGGCCTCGATGGCATCCGCGATCTGCTCGGTGAGACGCTCCTGCAGCTGGAGCCGTGACGAGAGCGCCTCGATCGTCCTGATGAACGAGCCGAGGCCGGCCACTGCGCCGGAGGGGCGGTACATCAGGTGGATCACGCCGTCGAACGGCAGTAGGTGGTGCTCGCAGACCGATCGGAAGGCGATGTTCCGCAGGGCGACCGCCTGCCCGGAGAAGCTCTCTTCGCCGGGCAGGGGGATCAGGGGAGCGACAGGATCGGCGTCCCGTCCGCTCAGCAGCTCGGCCCAGGACTGCGCCGAGCGCACCGGTGTCGCACCGAGCTCGGGGCGATCGACGTCCTCGCCCAGTGCCGCGAGCAACTCGCGGACCGCCGCGGCGACGCGCTCGAGATCGGGCCCGGGCGGCGTGCCGTTCGTCGGCACGCCGCCCGGGTTGTCCGTCATCTCGAGTACGTCAGTCCCGCGTCGGTGTCAGTCGGCGCTGGCTCAGTTGGAGCTGGCGGAGCGCCAGCCGCCCTGGTACTCGGTCCGCGCCGTCTCGGCGTAGGGGACCGGGCTGACCACGACGCGCACCTCGCGCTGCTTGTGCGGCTGGACCGAGGTCTTCTTGGAGTTCGGGTCCTCGCCCCACAGCACCTTGACCTCGGTGCCGATCTCGACGTCGGGGTCCACCGTCGCGAGCGAGAGTCCGCGGCGCTCGTTGGCGCTGTAGCCGGTGAACAGCGAGGCGCCGACGATCTTGCCGCTGGCGTCGACGACGGAGTCGAAGTTCGACGATCCGTAGTTGGCGTTCGGCAGGTTGAAGAACTGGGCGGAGGTCTCGTCCTGCTCGAGGAGCGAGCTCATGATCTCGCCGAGGTCCTCGGAATTCCAGGCCAGCGTCACCTTGCGGCGCTGCGTGGTCGGGTCGATGGCCTCGAGCGCGTCGCGTCCGATGAAGTCGTGGTCGAACTTCACGAACGAGCCGTAGCCGAGCTCCCACGGGTTGAGGTAGTAGTCCTCGATGTTGTCCGAGACGAACGAGCCGGCGAGAGCGTTGGTGGCCTCGTAGCTGTCGACGGGCAGCCACTCGCGGTAGGCGCGCTCGGCCTCGCCCGAGTAGATGGCGGGCAGCGGGGAGGGGATCCAGCCCGACTCGAGGGTGTTCGACGAGTAGGCGCGGGAGCCGACGGGCTCGAGGCCGAACTCCTGGCCCGCCTCGAGGATCGCGTTGCGGATGCGCTCGGCGTCCGCGTACGGGCCCCAGAGCTCGAGGCCCGGTGCGCCGGCCATGCCGTGGCGCAGGGTGCTGACCTCGGTGCCGTCGATGTCGAGCTTGCCCAGGCGGAAGAACTTGACCTGGTCGACGGAGCCGCCCTGCAGCTTCTCGATGATCGGCCAGGCGTTCGGACCCTGGATCTGGTAGCGCCAGTACTTGCGGCTCACGGCCTTGCCGTACGGCCGGCCGGGGGAGCGGCGGTCCACCTCGATGTCGACGTCGTATCCGCCGGTCTCGCCGTGGAAGAGCAGCCAGTTGGCCACGGGTGCGCGGCCGACGTAGACGTACTCGCCCTCGATCTCGTGGAAGAGGATGCCGTCACCGACGACGCCACCGTTCGAGGCGGTCGGGACGAGCTGCTTGGCCATGCCCACCGGGAAGTTGGCGACGGAGTTGATCGCCGTGTCCTGCAGCAGCTTGAGGGCGTCCTTGCCGCGGATGATCAGGTTGTCCATGTGGTGCGACTGGTCGAACAGGACTGCCGAGTCGCGCCAGGCGCGCTGCTCGCGCTGCCAGTTGCTGAACTCGGACGGGACGACCGGGTAGATGTAGGTGCCGATGGGCGAGTTGCGGAGCAGTTCGACGGGGTTGCCGGCTGCGTCCAGGACTTCCTGGAGATTCTTCGGGGCCATGCGCTGGTTCTCTTTCCTATCGATGAGCGTCTGTGCTCGGGACGTGCGGGTGGAGGTGGTGCGGGAGGTGGAGCTGAGTGATGCGGTCTGAAGCGTGGGTCGGAGCGGGGGTCAGGACGGGTAGCGCTGGAGCATCTGCTTGCGCCAGGCTTCGGTGCCTTCCAGCTCGTTGAAGGTGAAGATGTGGAAGTCCTGCAAGTTGTTGTCCGCCGCTCCGATGGCGGGCTTGAGGCCGCGGATCAGCTTGTTCGGGCTGTAGCCGCCCGGCACGAAGAAGCGCCAGAACATGCCCTTCTGCTTCTGCAGGAACTTGAGCGAGTCGCCGACGCCCGAGGCGAGGGAGATGCGCAGGAGCTTCTCGCGGCTCACTGCGCCCGGCATGCCGACGCGGATGGGCAGATCGACACCCTCGGACTTGATGCGACGCGCCCAGGAGATGATCGCGGGAGCGTCGTAGCAGATCTGCGTCGCGATGTAGGTCGCGAGCTGGGCCTTCTCCTTGAGGGCGGCGTCGAGTCCGTCCTGCGGGATGAAGTGGTGCCCTTCCGGGTAGCCGCCGATCCCGATCGAGGTGAACTCGTGCCCGATGGAGTCGAGCGACTTGAGCAGCGAGAGGGCGTCCGTGTACTCGCCGGCCGGCTCCTCGGCGTCGCCACCCACGACGAAGACGCTGTCGATGCCGACGGCCTTCAGTCGCTGGACGAACTCTCCGAGCTGCACCTTGTCGCGGATCATCTTCGCCGAGAGGTGCGGGGCGACCGAGTAGCCGTGTCCCGCGAACTTCTCGGCGAGCGCGATGGTCGCCTCGATGCCCTTGGGGGGAGAGGCGGTGACCGTCAGGCGCACCGACTTGGGGACGAACTTCACGACGTTGTCCTCGGTGGCCTTGAACGGCAGCACCTCGTAGCCCATGTTCGACAGCACGCCGTTGAGGGTCCGTCGCTTCGCGACGCCCTGTCCGCTCGTGGTCACGCCGTCGGCGCTCACTGCGCAGCTCCGACGAATCCGTGCGCGATCAAGATGCTGGCCACATTGCCTCCTTGGAACGGGTCAACCACTATCTGCATAGTGGTGAGTCACTATGATCATAGGGAGATGCACGTCGGTGCGCCAGACTCGGGTGGAACCAATTCCGATGAACGGCATAACCGCTCTCCAGCCGGTTAGCCTGGTGGCCACCGGCAGGAATCGAGGATGATCATGAGTCTGCGACAGGCGCTTCTCGCATTGCTGACGACGCAGTCGATGACCGGCTACGACCTCTGCAAGTCTTTCCGCTCTTCGGTCGGATTCGTCTGGCATGCACCTGATTCCCAGATCTATCCCGAGCTGCGCAAGATGGAGGAGGTCGGACTCGTCACGAGCGCCCCGGTGCCGTGGGGACCGACCACGACCAAGCGCGAGTACACGATCACCGATGCCGGGGTCGGGGCGTTCCGCGAGTGGATGAACACCACGCTCGACTACTCGCGTGAGCGCGATCCCGTGCATCTGAAGGCCGCGTACTTCGAATGGGCCACGCCGGAGGCGACGAGAGATCAGCTGGTCGCCCATGTCGAGTACTACGAGGCGCGGCGCGAGCAGTGGCTGGGCATGATCGGCGAGCTGCAGGATCACTCCCAGCCGACGCTGGTCCGACGGCTCGAGCACTTCCCCGAGGATTCGTGGGAGGCGATCACCGAGTTCAAGGTCTTCTCCTACCAGGGCCTTGTCGCGCAGGCGGAGCAGCAGATCGAGTGGGCCAAGCGCGGCCTGGAGCTGAGCGAACGGCTGCACGCCCACCGCCCCGATGCCGCGATCATCACCGGCCGGCCCTCCGTCCCCGCCGACCGGAGCGCCTGACGCGCCGCAGCGCTGGTCAGCGGTCGCGGTAGTTGCTCCGGGCGTAGTCGAGGTAGGGGGCCGGCGCGACGGTGGCGCGGATCGTCACCTGGCGATGCGGCTCGACCTGCGGCTTGCGGGTGTTCGGATCCTCGCCCCAGGTGACGGTGACCTCTGTGCCGGTCTCGGCCGCTGAGCTGTCGATGGTGGCCAGGGATGCGAAGACCTGCTCATTGGCCATGTAGCCGCAGTCCATCGAGATGCCGACCGGCTTGCCGTCGAGCAGCACCTCATCCGCCTGGTAGAGGCCGTAGCGGGACTTGGGCAGCGCCATGTACTTGGCGGGGGTGCCGGGCTGGAACAGTGATCCGATCGCGGCGGCCACGTCGTCGCCGTTCCAGACGAGCGTCACCTTGGTGCGGGTCTGGTTCTCGGCATGCCGCTCGAGGGCGGCGCGGCCGATGAAGTCGTGGTCGAAGGCGACGCTGCGCCCGTAGCCCAGGTCGTACGGGGTGACGTAGTAGTCCTCGATATCGCTGGACAGCAGGCTGCCGGCGAGCGATCCAGCTCCCGCGGCGCCGAGCCAGGCGCGGTAGGCGTCGGTGCCTTCGCCACTGAAGATCGCGGGCAGGGGAGAGGGCACCCAGCCCGATTCGAGGTTGGCGCTCGAGTAGCCCATCGAGCCGACCTGGACGAGACCCAGGTCGGCGCCCGCCTCGATGAGGGCCGCACGGATGGAGTCGCCTTCCGCCCACGGCCCGAACAGCTCGAAGCCGGGCTGGCCCGCCATGCCATGGCGGAGTGCGCGGACGGTGCTGCCGGCGATCTGGAAGCTGGTCATGTGGAAGAACTTCGTCGCCGGCACGGGGCCGCCGATCAGCTTCTCGACGAGGGCGAGCGCGTTCGGGCCCTGCAGCTCGTAGCGGTAGAGCTTGGGCGGGCCCTGTCGGACGATCGAGTTGCCATCGCGTTCGACCTGCGCGTCGTAGTCGCCGGTCTCGAGGTGGTACTGCACCCAGTCGATCACCATCGGATGGCCGACGAGGTCGAAGCTCTCCTCCGCCAGGTAGAAGAGGATCGCGTCGCCGATCAGATAGCCCTCGTGGTTGACGGCGATGAACTGCTTGGCGTTGTCGACCTGGAACTTCGCGAAGCTGTTGACGCCGGTGTCGCTCAGCAGCTTGAGGGCGTCCGGTCCGGTGAGGAACAGGTCGGTCATGTGGTGCGACTGGTCGAGCAGGGCGACGGTCTCCCGCCAGGAGTGCTGCTCGGACCGCCAGTTGCTGAACTCGGGAGCGACGGGGAAGACGGTCGGTCGGGCCTGGGCGTTGCGCAGGAAGTCGACGGAGGAGCCGGCCGCCGCGATGGCATCGGCGAGGCTCGGGGATGAGGTGGCCATGGTGAACTCCTTCGTTCGAGGACGCGATCCACGAGGTGAGCGGGCGGCGGCGGTGCCGCGATCCGGGCGCCGACCACAGGGCCGACGCGGTGTCCACGATGGTCGACATACCTGTGCGAGATGCTCAGTGCAACGCATCAACGGGACCGTTCGATTTTGGAAACACAATTGTTGACAATCCAAATGACGCGTGCTTGTCTGAGGCTCGAAGCGAGCCGTATCGCCATGCGACCACGGCACCGCCACGAGAGACATGACCGAGTGATGGAGCCGGGCCGATGAGCGACCAACCGCAGAGCACCCAGGCCGGGACCGTACTGGTCGTGAGCGCACACGCAGGCGACTTCGTCTGGCGGGCGTCCGGCGCCATCGCATCGGCCGTCCAGCGAGGCGACCGCGCGGTGATCGTCTGCCTCTCATTCGGCGAGCGCGGCGAGTCCGCGAGCCAGTGGCTGGCCGGCAAGTCCCTCGAGGAGATCAAGGCGATGCGTCGCGCCGAGGCCGAGGGTGCCGCCGCGGCCCTGGGCGCCGAGATCGAGTTCCTCGACGCGGGGGACTACCCGCTCCTCGAGAGTCCTGAGCTCACGGACAAGCTGGTGCAGGTCTTCCGCCGCGTGGTGCCGACCGTCGTGCTCACCCATCCGCTGACCGATCCGTACAACGGCGACCACCCCGCAGCCGCGCGGATGACGCTGCAGGCTCGCATCCTCGCCCAGGCGATCGGCTACCCCGGGGAGGGCGAGCCGCTGGGTGCGCCTCCCGTCTTCTTCTTCGAGCCGCATCAGCCCGAGCAGTCCGACTTCAAGCCGAACGTGCTCCTCGACATCACCGCCGCGTGGCCGGCGAAGCTCGAGGCGATGAAGTGCCTGCCCGCCCAGAAGCACATGTGGGACTACTACTCGGACCTCGGGGTCCGTCGCGGCGTGCAGGTCAAGCGCAACGCGGGGCCCAACCTCGGGCTGCCGGTCGACACCAAGGGCGAGGCGTACATGCGCTACTACCCGCAGGTCACCACGGTTCTGGAATAGGGGCTCGGATGCCGAACGTGATCGTCACCGGCGTGAGGCGCACGCCGCTCGCCGACCTCGACCAGCTGGCTGAGTACGGTGTCGCCACCGTGCACGAGGCGATGGGACGCACCGGGCTGGTGGGCACCTCGGTGCATCCGATCCAGGACGGCGCTCGCGTCGCGGGATCCGCCGTCACGGTGCTCTGCTGGCCCGGCGACAATCTGATGATCCACGCGGCGGTCGAGCAGTGCCGCCCCGGCGACCTGCTCGTGGTCACCACGGTGTCCCCGTCACTCGACGGCTCGTTCGGCGAGCTCTTCGCCACCGCGCTGCAGCAGCGCGGCGTCCGCGGTCTTGTCACGACAGGCGGAGTCCGCGACGTGGTCGACCTCCGCGCCATGGGCTTCCCGGCATGGGCTGGGGCGCAGAACGCGCAGGGCACGGTGAAGGCCACACCCGGCTCGGTCAACGTGCCGATCGTGGTCGGCGGTGTCGTGATCCGTCCGGGAGACGCGGTGGTGGCCGACGATGACGGCGTGCTCTGCGTCGCCCGCGAGGACGTCACGACGGCGCTCGCCGCATCCGCATCCCGCGTCGCCAAGGAGGCGGACTCCCGTTCCGCCTATCAGAACGGCGAGCTCAGCCTCGATCGCAACAAGCTGCGCGGTGTGCTCTCCGACCTGGGCGTCAGCTACGTGGCCGCGACAGGCGAGGACGCCGAGCCCGACTCCGCTCCAGCCGATCCCACCTCGACCGGCGAGGCGTGAGCGCGATGTCGACTGACGGCGTCCGCTGCATGATGATGCGGGGCGGCACGTCCAAGGGCGCCTACTTCCTCGCCGAGGATCTGCCCAGCGATTCCGCCGAGCGCGACGACCTCATCCTGCGCATCATGGGCAGCCCGGATCCGCGTCAGATCGACGGGATCGGCGGTGCCGACCCGCTCACCAGCAAGGTCGCCGTGATCTGGCGCTCCGCCGATGATGCGACGGATGTCGACTACCTCTTCCTGCAGGTGATGGTCGACCGGGCCGTGGTCACCGATCGGCAGAACTGCGGCAATCTGCTCGCCGGAGTGGGCCCATTCGCCGTGGAGCGCGGTCTCGTGCCCGCGACGGGCGCCGAGACCAGCGTGCGCATCAAGATGATCAACACCGACTCGACCGCCCGTGCCACCTTCCCGACCCCGGGCGGGATGCCGGACTACAGCGGCGACACCGCGATCGACGGAGTGCCCGGAACGGCCGCCGAGATCCGGATCGAGTTCACCGACACGGCAGGTTCCTCCACGGGAGCGCTGCTGCCGACCGGCAACGCGACCGACGTCGTGGACGGGGTCACCGTGACCTGCGTCGACAACGGCATGCCGTCCGTCCTCATCGCCGCCACCGACCTCGGTGTGACCGGAGCGGAGTCGCCCGAGGCGCTGCAGGATGACGTCGAGCTCAACCGCCGGCTTGCGGCAATCCGACTGCAGGCCGCCGAGCTGATGGGCATGGGCGATGTCTCGAGCACCACCGTGCCGAAGATGGTGCTGCTCGCAGCTCCCACCGACGGCGGCGTCATCTCGACCCGGAGCTTCCTGCCGGTCAAGGTGCACAGCTCCATCGGCGTGCTCGGAGCGCTCACGGTCGCGGCGGGAGTATCGATCGACGGCGCCGTCGGCAACGACCTCGCCGCGCTGCCCGCTCCTGGCGAGCAGTTCCGGATCGAGCATCCCACCGGACACTTCGACGTCGTGATCGAGATGGACGGGCGGGACGTGCGCTCGTCCGGCAACATCCGCACCGCTCGGAAGCTGTTCGACGGCACCGTCTTCCCGCGCTAGTGATCCAGCTCTGAGCTCGTCCGTCCCTTCCTGATCCCTCAACCTGACGCCGACGTCATCAAGGAGTAGTCATGCGCAACAGTTCATTCGGCGACATCGCCCATCTCGGCCACGTCGAGCTGCTCACCTCCGAGTTCGACAAGAGCCGGTGGTTCTTCACGGAGCTGCTCGCGATGCGCGAGGTCGCGGCGGAGGGCGACTCCGTCTTCCTGCACGCGTGGGACGACTACGAGCGCTACACGCTCAAGCTCACCGCCAGCCCCGCCTCCGGAGTGGGCCGGGTCGCTCTGCGCACCGGCAGCCAGGAGGCGCTCGAGCGCCGAGCGGCCGCGATCGAGGCGACCGGTCGCGGCATCGGCTGGAAGGACGGCGAGCAGGGCGTCGGCCGCAGCTACGCCTTCACCGATCCCGACGGGCACCCGATGGAGATCTACTACGACACCGAATGGTTCCAGGCGCCCGACGATGCGAAGCCTGCCCTCAAGAACCAGGCGGACAAGTATCCGGGGCGCGGCATCAACGCCCGGCGCCTCGACCACGTCAACTACCTCGGCAAGGACGTCGAGGAGAACGGCACGTTCATCGCCGACGCGCTCGGCGGCGAGGCCACGGAGCAGATCCGGTTGAACACGGGTCAGATCTCGGCCCAGTGGTTCCACTTCAACAGCAAGTCGTACGACGTCGTCTACTCGGCGGACAACACCGGCAGCACGGGGCGTCTGCACCACATCGCCTTCGCCACGGACACCCGTGAGGACATCCTCAAGGGCGCCGACGTGTTCCTCGAGAACGGCATCCACATCGAGTCGGGACCGCACAAGCACGCCATCCAGCAGACCTTCTTCCTCTACGTCTACGAGCCGGGCGGAAACCGCATCGAGTTCGCGAACGCCGGCGCGCGCCTCATGCTCGCGCCCGACTGGAAGACGATCGAGTGGACCGAGGCCGAGCGCGCCAAGGGCCAGGCGTGGGGCATGAAGACGATCTCCACCTTCCACACCCACGGCACCCCGCCCGTCGGCGAATAGCCGGCGCGCGCGTACGCACGCGGGCACGGGGGTACGCGGGCGCAGGATGCTGCTCGGCCACCTTTTCCGCTGACGGCCACCTTTGCAAAGGTGGCCGTCGCGGCGAAAGGTGGCCGAGCGCTGCCCAAGGGTGGCCGCCAGGGTGAGGTGGCCGGCCGGGCCGCTGAGCCGGGAAGGCCCTGCGTCGAGCGGGCAGAAGGACGACCCGCGAGTTGCCCAGTTCTGCCGCCTGAATGCGCTTGCAGGCGGCAGAAGTGGGCAGTTCAGCATCGCGATCGTCGCCGTGAGGCGACCGCGGCGCAGCCGCGCGGGTCTGGCGCGCGCACGTGAGGCCGCCCTCGGCCGAAGCGGGCGCTTGCGCCTACGCCCTCAGCTCAGGCGCAGGGCGGCGATGACGCTCTGCAGGTGGGCGCGGGTCGCGGCCTGAGCGGCTTCGGGATCGCGGCGCACGATGGCGTCGATGATGGCGACGTGCTCCGGTCCGGAGACGCTCGCGCGGCCCGACTGGAACGACAGCCGGAACTGGTGACGGACGCTCTGGTTGCGCAGCCGCTCGATGATGCCGACGGCCGTGCTGTGAGCGCTGATCTCTCGGACCCGGCGGTCGAGCAGCTGATTGAGCCGCGAGTACTCGACGAGGTCGCCGTCCTCGACGGAGGCGATCAGTGCCGCGCGCAGTTCGCTGAACTCGGCGATCTCGGGATCGGTGATCAGCTCGGCGGCCTTCGCGGCGCAGAGCCCCTCGACGCCGATGCGCACCTCGAGGATCTCGATGGCCTCATCGACGGAGATCGCTCGCACGCGCGAGCCGCGGTTGGGCAGGCGGTCGATGAGTCCGTCGTTCGCCAGCTCGAACAGCGCGGTGCGGACGGAGGCCCGGCTCGCTCCGAACGACGCACTGAGGTCGGCCTCGATGAGGCGCTGGTTGGGTGCGAACTCCCCGCCGACGATGGCGTCGCGGATGGCCCGCGTGAGATCGGGCAGGGCGGATGCGCCCGTCGAAGGAGCGGAATCCGTAGCGATGTCGGTCATCCGACCGCCCTCTCTCGATGCATGCGCCCGGCGCCGGCCTGGGCGCCATTAATGTCTACAATCTCATGAACCAGGCTGTCGAGGGAGATATCATGCGGATCGCTGTCGTCGGGCTGGGCGAGGCGGGCCGCCTTTACGCCGAGGGATTCGCCGGTCTCGGGGCTCAGGTCTCGGGTTTCGACCCCGTTGCCGCGCAGGACCCGGAGGGCGTCCGACGCGACGCGTCCATCGCCGCCGCCGTCGGAGACGCCGACTTCGTGGTCAGCCTCGTCGGTGCCTCCTTCTCGAGCGCGGTGCTCGACGAGTCGCTCGCCTCCATGCCTGCCGACGCCGTGTTCGCTGACCTCAACACCGGGGCGCCGGCGCAGAAGGCCGAGCTGGCGGCCGCCGCCGCAGCCGCCCAGCGTCGATTCGTCGATGTCGCCGTCATGGCGCCTGTGCCGCGAGCGGGCGCGATGACCCCCCTGCTCGCGAGCGGGGACGGAGCGGAGCGGCTCGTCTCCGCCTGGTCGCAGCTCGGGGTCCCCGTCTCCGCCGTAGGTCCCGATGCCGGGACGGCTGCCGGTCTCAAGATGCTGCGCAGCGTGTTCATGAAGGGCCTCGCCGCCGTCGTCATGGAGGCCGCCAGCGCGGCCGAGATCGCCGGCTCCCGCGACTGGATGCTGGCCGAGATGGCGTCCGAACTCGGACCCGACGGGCCCGCACTCGTCGAACGCCTCGTCGACGGGACCCGCCAGCACGCCGCGCGCCGAGAGCACGAGATGCGCGACGCCGAGGCTTATCTCGGCACGCTGGCGGCGCCGGCCTGGGTCACGGGCGCGACGATCCAGTGGCTGCACGCGCTCGCCGAAGACCCCGCCTTCCCGACGGGCTGAGCGGATCCGGGAAGGACCCTGCTCCTGCGTCGTCCTCGAGGACGGGTCCACCCATCGTGTCAGCGGGCTGCTCCGGGTGACGCACCGAATCGGCGACGGTAGGCGCGATAGAAGGTCGAGACGTCGGTGAATCCGCAGGCGGTGGATATCTGAGCCACGCTCCGTCCCGCCCACTCCGGGCTGCGCAGTCGGTCATGGGCGAGTTCGAGCCGCGCCGACGTCAGCCAGCCTCCGAACGTCTCCCCGTGGGCGGCGAATGCCAGCTGCACGGTGCGGACGGAGCAGTGGAAGGTCCGAGCGAGCACCGACGCGGTGAGCAGACGATCAGCGATCCGCTCGTGTGCCGACGCCTTGAAGGTCGCAATCTTGGACGCCGACGGGGTGTCGGCAGACTCGGAGAGGGCACCGACGAGCTCCACCACCGCGACGCTCATGGCGCTCGCCGCAGCGGTCCGACCCGCCTCCATCATGTCTGCGAGCAGAGCGAACTGGGCGGCCAGATGGGCGCCGGCGCTGCTGGCGAGCGCCCGCTCGTCCAGTGAGCGCGTGTCGACGGCGCCCAGTGCCGCCCGGGGGATTCGGAGCGAGTAGAGGTGCATGCGCCGCCGAGGATCGAAGGCGAGACGGAACGGGGCGTCGTTGTCGAGCAGGAGGGGCATCCCGCCCGGAACGTCCCAGCTCCGCCCGAGATGCTCGAGGGTCCACGGGGCGCGACTGAAGTTGAGGAAGAGGGCGTCGTCGGGCAGCCGCCGCATCGCCGATCTATCGCGGAACGCCGGTGTGCCGGGCGTCGAGAGGAACCCCAGCTGCGTGGCCCCGAAGTCGATGAGGGTGAAGTCTGCGGGAAAGGCTCCGCTCGGCCGTTCCGGCCGCACGCCGACGTACACGTCGGACACTGCGTCGCAGAAGTAGTCGTAGTCGCGTCCTTCCGGCAGCGCTCTCGTGCTGCCGTGCACCGTGGGCGCAGGATCTGCGTTCATCGCCATCGACTTTCGCTGTGCGCCGCAGACCGCAGCGCGAACAGAATCTAGCGTGCTTGGCAGAGCATCGTCGCTTCTCGAAAGGACCTCGAATGGATACCCCTCGTCCCACTCTTCTGCTCGTCCACGGAGCCTGGCACGGAAGCTGGTGCTGGGCGCCCGTGGAGCGGCTTCTGACCGAATCCGGATGGACGGTGCAGACCATCGACCTCCCGACGGTGCACCACCCGGACAAGATCGGCATGCGCATGCAGAAGGATGCGGACGCCGTCGCCGAAGCGATCGCCGCGATCGACGGCGATGTCGTCGTGGTCGCGCATTCCTACGGCGGCGTACCGGTCTCCCAGGGTGCATCCTCGCCCAAAGTGCGGCACATCGTGTTCATCGCCGCCTTCGTGCTCGATGTCGGCGAATCCCTCCTCGGAGCCGTGGGCGGAGTCGCGCCCGACTGGTGGCACGTCGACGGTCCGCTCGTGACGGCAGGCGACGCGCAGCAGCCTCCTCAGCAGCTGTTCTTCGGCGATGTGAGCGACGACCTTGCCGACCGGAGCGCGGCGCGGCTGCTGACGCAGAGCGTGCTCGCCTTCACGGATGAGCTGACGACGGCCGCCTGGCACGACACGGATTCGACCTACATCATCACGGAGCAGGACGCGATCTTCCCGGTTCCGGCGCAGGAGGGGCTGGCCGCCCGCTCAGGGTCGTCGGTGTTCCGGCTCGATACGAGTCATTCCCCGTTCCTCTCACAGCCCGACGCGGTGGTCCGGATCATCGAGAACGCGGCCGGCTGAGCCCGGCTCAGGCTCGGACGGGCGCGCCGCGCAGACCTCAGCTCGCGGCGCGCAGTCGGGAGACCAGCTCGTCGACCGGGCCGTGGCCGAGCAGCTCGGCCTGCGGATCGAGCTCGAGCCACGGCTCGAGCACGAACAGCCGCTCGTAGGCGCGCGGGTGAGGGAGGGTGAGATCCGCCGTCTCGAGGGGCTCGCCGTCGAAGTCGATCAGGTCGAGGTCGAGCGTCCGATCGCCCCAGCGCTCCACCCGCACCCGGCCGAGCGACTGCTCGATCCGGCCGAGCGAGCGGAAGAAGTCGTCGCGGCCTGCGGTGGTCCGCACCAGGGCCACGGCGTTGAGGTAGGGCGGCGCACTCGGGTCCGGACCCGATGGCTTGATCGCGACGGACTCGAGGATCGAGGACAGCACGACCGACTCGGTGTCGGGAAGCGCACGCAGCTCGTCGGCCGCCGTGCTGAGGATCGCCTCCCGCACGCCGAGGTTGCTGCCGAATGCGACGACGGCGCAGTGGACGGCAGCGGCGCCTGCATCCCCGTCAGCCTGTGCGTCCTGCGTCACGAGCGGCTCCGGATGATCGTCACGCTCACGTCGGACAGGGCGACGGGCACAGGCGCTCGCGGCTTGTGGATGGTGACCCGGACGGACTCGACGATCGGGTAGGCCAGACCCACCTCGGCCACCCGCTCGGCGACTGCTTCGATCAGGTCGACCGGCTCCGATTCGACGGCGGCCAGGATCTCCCCGGCCAGGGTGCCGTAGTTGACGGTCAGGGACAGGTCGTTCGAGGCGCCCGCGGCAGCGAGGGAGAGCCAGAGGCGGACATCGATGATGAAGGGCTGCCCGAGCTCGCGCTCCCACCCGAGAACTCCGTGGTGTCCGTAGGCGACGATGCCCACCAGATCGATGTGGTCGGATGCTGAGGTGGTCATGGTCGTTCCTCTCGGGGGATGGCCGTTCCATCCTGCGGGTGGTCCGGTGCGGGGAGCTCCGTCTCGAGTCGTGCTCCGAGGGCGGCGAGCACCGGCTGCGCCTTGAGGATCATCTCGGCGATCTCCTCGTCGGGCTGCGACAGCGCCGTGATGCCGCCGCCCGTCCCGATCGTCGCAGTTCCACCGAGGCGGTCCAGCACGACCGTGCGGATGGTCATCGACAGCTCCACCCTGCCATCGATGCCGAGGAAGCCGAACGCTCCGGCGTACGGACCACGAGGTCCGCCTTCCAGCTCGGCGAGGATCGACATCGCACGCACCTTGGGTGCCCCGGTCATCGAGCCGGCGGGGAAGGCGGATCGGATCGCGGCGAGTGGGGTGCTGCCCGGCGCCAGCTGGGCGGTGACGGTGCTGACGAGCTGGAAGACGTTCGCGTACTGCTCGACCGCGAACAGCGACGGCACCCGGACCGATCCGAGCTCCGCGACCCGGGTGAAGTCGTTGCGCATCAGATCGACGATCATGAGGTTCTCGGCACGCTCCTTCTCGCTTTCGAACAGCTCACGGCGCAGCAGCCCGTCGGCAGCGGGATCGGCGCCGCGGGGTCGAGTGCCCTTGATCGGCCGGGTCTCGAGCGAGCCGTCGGGAGCGATCCGCAGGAACAGCTCGGGGCTGGAGCTGGCCAGCGCCAGATCGCCCGCGACGATCAGGCCTCCGCGCGGCGTCGGATTGATCCACCGCAGCCGGCGGTACACGGCCACCGGGTCCGCATGGACCGGCACGGTGATCTGGTTCGTGAGGCAGAGCTGGTACGCGTCGCCGGCGACGATCGACTCCTGGCAGGCGAGGATCATCGAACGGTAGGCGTCCGGCGCGTGCCTGAGGGTGCCGACCGCGACCGGATCGACGCGGGGGAGATCGACGCGGGGGAGATCGTCGACGGCCGCTCTCGGGGGCTGCGCCGATTCGACGTCGGTCGCGCGGTCGCGCAGCTCGAGCAGGTCGCGCTCGGTCCGATCGAGCCACTCGAGTGCGCCGTCCGTCTCGGCGAACGTCGTCAGGATGACTCGTCGCTCGACGTGGTCGAATGCGATGAGCCGATCGACGAAGAGCATCGCGGAATCCGGCGCGGCGTCCTCGGATGCGGAGAGCGCGCGCTGCACGTCGACGGCGGCGGCGCCCGATTCGTAGCCGAGCCAGCCCACCCAGCCGAGCTCGAACCGCTCCGATGCTGTCGCTTGCGCGCCGGGGGAGGACGTGCCGGACCCGACCCCCATCTCGACCTCGTCAAGGGCGTCGAGGATCGACCCGGCGAAGACCGCGGCGCGCGCCGACGAGGGGTGCTGCACCGAGACGGACGTGGGGGAGCCGATCAGTGCGTAGCCGGCCGGGCCCAGCTGACAGAGATGGCTCCAGCCGCTCGTCGCCTGCACTCCTGCGTCCAACCAGGCCGCGTGGGGCTGATCCCGCATCAGCGCGAGGAAGACGACTTCGGGCTCCAGCCATCCGCCGAGCTCGACGCTCGTGCGGGACGAGGCGGCGATGCCCTGGATCTCCGCGAGCATCGCGGCGGCGGTGCGAGGCAGCGCCTCGTGCCTGGTCAGCATCCCGCTCCTCCTTCGGCCCTCGGGAACCCCGATGATGGCACATCGTCTTCCTGCTCCGGGCTCGGTCCGCTTCCGCCCCCGGTCGTCGAACTGCCCAGTTCCGCCGGCTGAAAGCCCCTCCGAGCGGCAGAACTGGGCAGTTCACACAGGTGGATCGGGACCGCGCCGCGGTTCAGCGGACGGCGAGCGGCGGCAGCAGATGCTCGAGGTACTCCATCGACGACTCGGAGGACCGGACCAGGCTGCGATACGCCCCGCCGGGCGGCGCATCGGGGTGCCCAGGCGGGAGATAGCTGCGCACGAGCGCCTCCGAGACGCCCGCCGCGGCGCGACGGAGCAGCTCGATCCGCGGCATGGGCGAGCTCTCGTCGTTCGGCTCGACGATCGTCAGCGTGCCGACGACCACTCCCTGCACGCCGCGAACTGGAACGGCCAGTCCCCGCGAACCGGAGAAGATCCGCCCCGACGCGATCGCGTAGCCCTCGCGTTCCGCCGTGGCGATGGCGTGCCGCAGCTCGGCCTCGTTCTGGATCCCGTCGGGCGTGAGCGGCTGCAGCCCGCGACGGAGCACTCCGCGCAGCACCTCGTCGCCGGCGGCGGCGAGCAGCAGGATCCCGCCCGCGGAGTGCTGCAGAGGGATTCGGCCGCCGACGATCGACGCGTTCACGACGGCGTCGCGCGCCGATATCCGCTCGATCACGAGCACGTCGAGGTTCGAGCGCACGCTGAGCTGCACGTGCTGGCGGACGCGGGCCTGCACGGCGTGCATGTAGGGCAGCGCGATCTCGCGCAGTCCGATCGCGCCGGGGGTGCGGGTGCCGAGCTCCCAGAGCCTGTTGCCCATGCGGTAGCTGCGATCGGGCATCCGCTCGAGCAGCTGGTGGCCGACGAGCTCCGTGACGATGCGCTGGGTGGAGGACAGTGGGATGCCGCTGCGCTGGGCGATCTCGGTGAGCGTCAGGAAGGGCGCCTCGTAGCTGAAGGCCTCGAGGATGCGCACGGCGCGGCTGATCGCCGATGCGCCGTTCGACTGGTTCGCCATGCTGTCCTCCTCGACAGGTCGCTGGTGCGGGGGAGCGCTCGGCACCGCATCTCCGACACCGGAATCTTCCTCCCGTTCAACGGAAGGTTCAACCCGGGCGGCCGCGGACCGATCCTAGGCTCCACCCGCAGGGCGTCGACGACGAGGCCCTCGGATCAGTGAGGATCGATGATGACCGCAGACGCCAACGCCCCAGAGAGCCTCGCCCAGGCGATCGCCCGAGTCGGCAGCCCCGTCGAGCTGCTGCGCAACCAGTCCTGGCCGGCGATCACCTTCCCGATCGCCCCGGAATTCACCAACTGGCGCGACGAGCAGCGCGCCTGGAGCAGCACTGTCGCGGTGATGGACCAGTCGCACCACATGACGCAGCTCTTCCTCGACGGTGCGGATCTCCTCGACACCCTGTCCACGATCTCCCCGAACACCTTCACGGGCTTCCGCCCCGGCATCGCCAAGCAGCTGATCAGCGTCAACAAGGACGGCTTCCTCATCGGCGACGCCATCCTCTTCTACAACGCGGAGGGACCCGAGGGCCTGGTCCTGATCGGCCACCACATCCTTCTCGACTGGGTGCGCTTCAACGTCGAGAAGGCGGCGGCCGCCGGCAAGGACGCGCGCTACCGGCTCGAGGGCAACTCGAACATGCGCGAGGGCGACCCGACCTTCTTCCGATACCAGCTGCAGGGCCCCCAGGCGAACGCGGTCATGGAGAAGGTCTTCGGCGGCCCTGCGCCGGAGGTCAAGTTCTTCCACATCGCCGACGTGACCATCGCGGGCAAGCCCGTCAAGGCGCTTCGCCACGGCATGGCAGGTCAGCCCGGCTTCGAGTTCTACGGCGCGTACGCCGACGGCGAGACCGTGCACGCCGCGCTCATGGAGGCCGGCGCCGAGTTCGAGATCCGCCGGGTCGGCGCCAAGGCCTACTCGAGCTCGCCCCTGGAGTCGGGCTGGGTGCCGACGCCGTTCCCCGCGATCTTCGACGACGACTTCGCCGAGTACCGCGAGTGGCTTCCGGCCGCCCGCGCCGGGTCGATCGGCGGATCGCTCTACTCGAGCGACGTGCACGACTTCTACTTCACGCCCTTCGACCTCGGCCTCGGCCGCTCGGTCAAGTTCGACCACGACTTCCACGGCCGCGAGGCGCTCGAGGCGATCGCTGCCGACCGGAAGCGACGCAAGGTCACCCTCCTCTGGAACGCGGAGGACGTGGCGTCCGTCGTCCAGTCACAGGTCGAGCCCGGCACTCCGGCGAAGTTCCTGGACTTCCCGAAGGCCCGCTACGGCTTCTATCAGATGGACCGCGTGCTCCACGGGGGAGCCGAGGTCGGCATCTCCACCGACGCCGGCTACGTCGCCTTCGATCAGCTCTACATGTCGCTCGCCTCCGTCGACAACTCGGTGCCCGAAGGCGCCGAGGTCGAGGTGGTCTGGGGCGAGGACCCGGTCTCGCGCAAGCCGCAGGTGGATGCCGCTCACCGTCAGGTGCGCATCCGTGCCACGGTCGCACCGGCGCCGTACCACGACTACGCGCGCTCGGTCTATCGCCAGGACTGAGCCGTTCGGCCGTTCCGCGACAGCCGCGCGGAACGGCCGATCATCAGGCCGCCTGTTTTGTCGACGAGATTGTCGCCAATCGGGAAGGCGCGTGTTACTTTTGGCAGGTTCGAGTCCAATGGCGGAGCGAGATGCGATGACGCAGGTTCTTAGAGGGCGCAGCCTGAGGCAGCACAGCCTCGACGCGCGCATCCTCGCGCGATGCGGTGCCGAGGATGTCCGCAGTGGCGGCTGAGCTGGTCCTGCGGGACATCAACCTGCGCTTCGGCGGCATCAAGGTGCTGCAGGACGTGAGCATGGCCGTCGAGTCGGGCCGCATCTTCGGCCTCGTGGGTCCGAACGGCGCCGGCAAGACCTCGCTGTTCAACTGCATCAGCGGTCACTACCGCGCCTCGTCGGGATCGATCACCATCGATGGCGTCGAGACGAGTGGCAAGTCCGCCTCGCAGATGACGAAGTTCGGGCTCGCCCGCACCTTCCAGCACCCCGCCCTGCAGCTGCACGAGACGGTGCTCGAGAACGTGCTGCTCGGCGCGCACTCCACCCTCGCCGGCGGCCCCGTCTCGTGGGCGCTTCGGATGCCGTGGACGACCCGATCCGAGAAGGCGGCGCGCACGGAAGCCGCAGAGCTGCTCGAGCGTCTCGGCCTCGGCGATGTCGCGGACACGCCCGCCGGCGAGCTCTCGCCCGGCCTGCACAAGACCATCGAGTTGGTCCGCGCGCTCCTGTCCAAGCCGCGGCTCCTGCTGCTCGACGAGCCGGCCGCCGGACTGTCGCACACCGAGGTCGAGGCGTTCATCGCGTCCATCCGCGGCGTGCGCGACGACTTCGACCTCACCATCGTGATCGTCGAGCACCACATGGGACTCATCTCCGCGGTCACCGACCGCGTCATGGTGCTCGACCACGGCGCGACCCTCATGGAGGGAACCGCGCGTGAGGCGCAGTCCGACCCGCGGGTCATCGAGGCCTACCTCGGCCAGGCGAGCACGGCGGAGGTGAGCGGTGAGCCTGCTGGAGCTTGAGGACGTCTCCGCCTCATACGGCTATGCCCCCGTGCTGCACGGGATCAGCTTCGGTCTCGAGGCCAACCGCGCCGAGGGCATCCTCGGCGCCAACGGAGCGGGCAAGACGACCACCCTGCGCGCGATCAGCGGGATGGTCCCTGCCACCGGCCGCATCCGCTTCGACGGCGTCGACATCCTCGGCAAGAGCCCGGACCGGATCGCGCGGATGGGCATCGCCCACGTCCCCGAGGGTCGCGGGACGCTCGGCGGTCTCAGCGTGCGGGACAATCTGCGCATCGGCGCCTACCAGCGCAAGGATCGCAAGCAGATCGACGAGCACATCGAGTTCTGCCTCGACCTGTTCCCGAACCTGCGCGAGCGCATCTCGTCCAACGCCTCCGCACTGTCCGGCGGCGAGCAGCAGATGCTCGCGGTGGCGCGCGCGTTCATGGCGCAGCCTCGGGTGATCCTGCTCGACGAGGCGTCTCTCGGCCTGGCGCCCAGCACCGCGCAGCGCGTCTACGACGCTATCCGGCGCCTGCAGACGGAGACCGGCGTGGCGATGGTGGTCGTCGAGCAGAATGCGTCGCTCGCGTTCTCCGTCGTCGATCACGCGCTCGTGCTCGAGACGGGAAGGGTCTCGATCGAGGGACCGAAGGAGAGCCTCATGGGCATGGACGAGGTGCGCCGCGCGTACCTGGGAGGCTGACGATGGCGTACACCATCCAGTTGATCGTCGAGGGCTTCGCGACGGGGTCCATCTACGGCGCGCTCGCGCTCGCGATCGTCCTCGTCAACCGTTCCACGGGGCTGATCAACTTCGCGCAGGGCTCGATGGGGGTGCTCGCCACCTTCGTCGCCTTCGGACTGGTCCAGCTCGGGGCGCCGCTGCTGCTCGCGATGCTCGTCGCGTTCGTCTTCGCCTTCGTGTTCGGCGCCGGCGTCGAGCGATTCGTCGTCCGGCGCTTCGAGGGCGGTGATCCCGACACCGCGGTCGTCGTGACGATCGGCCTGTTCGTGCTCATCGCCGGCATCGCCGCGCTGATCTGGGGCTACGAGCCCCGACAGTTCCCCTCGCTGTTCCCGCCGCAGTCCATCGAGATCCTCGGAGTGTTCATCAGCCTGAGATCCGTCGGCACGATCGTCGTGCTCGTCGCCGTGATGGCGCTGCTCCAGGTGCTGTTCCGCTTCACCAAGCTCGGCCTCGCCATGCGCGCGGTGGCGGACAACCCGCAGTCGGCGTCGCTGTCCGGCCTTCCCGTCAGCCGCCTGCTGATGGTCGGCTGGGGTCTGGCGGCGGTCCTCGGCGCACTTGCCGGAATCCTCGTCGCACCGCAGCTGTTCATCAGTCCGACGATGCTCGACTTCGCGCTCGTCTACGCGCTGGCCGCCGCGATCCTCGGCGGACTCGACAGTCCGCTCGGAGCCGTGGTCGCGGCCTGGTTCATCGGCATCGTCGAGAACCTCGCGGGCGCCTACATCGACTTCATCGGCGACGACCTGAAGATCGCGGTGCCGTTCATCTTCATGCTCGTCATCCTGATCGCCAGGCCGCAGGGCCTCTTCGGCCGGAAGGTCACGGTGCGGATCTGATGAAGAACCTCCTCGCCCGCCCGATCGTGCGGCTGCTTCTCGCGGTGGTCATCGCCGTCGTGATCATCGTCGCGCCGATCTCCTCGAGCTCGTTCATCAACTACCAGCTCTCGCTGATCGCGGTCTTCGCCGTCGCCCTCCTCGGACTGAACATCGTCATGGGGTACACCGGCCAGGTCTCGCTCGGACAGAGCGCCTTCCTCGGCCTCGGCGCGTACATCGCGGCGTACGGTGTGCGCCAGGAGTGGCCCGTCGTGGTCATCTTCCTGCTCTGCTGCATCATCCCGGCGGCCGTCGGCCTGCTCGTCGCCCTGGCGGCCGCGCGCCTGCGGGGTCTCGCCCTCGCGATGGTCACCATCGCGCTGCCGATCATCGGAGTGCCGCTCGCCAAGCGCTTCCCCGACTTCACCGGCGGATCGGTCGGATCGACCGTCAGCTGGCTCGAGGCGCCAGAGGGATCGGGGCTCGCGGACGATCAGTTCCGGTACTACCTGGTCGTGGCGATCGCGGTGGTGCTGTTCATCCTCGGCCGCAACCTGGTGCGCGGCCGCATCGGGCGGGCATTTGCCATCGTCAAGTCGAACGAGGCCGTCGCCCTGTCGATGGGCATCTCGCCCTACCGATACAAGGTGCTCGCCTTCACCATCGCCTCCCTCTTCGGCGGCGCGTCCGGCTTCCTCTACATCGCGGTCGTGCAGTACACCTCGCCCGAGACGCTCAGCTTCGCGACCTCCATCAACCTGGTGGCCGCCATGGTGATCGGCGGCTCGGCGAGCATCCTCGGCACCGTGCTCGGCGCCATCTACTTCGTCATGCTCCCCGTGGTGGCCGGGCAGATCGACTCGTCCCGCACCGCCCTGATCTCGGGAGCGGCACTGCTGCTGGTGCTGTTCCTCCTCCCCGGCGGGCTCGTCTCGCTTCCCCGGCGCATCGCCCAGCTTGTCCGGGGCGGCCGCGGCGGTTCCCCTCGCAGCAGAGCAGCAGCAGACAGACCTCCGACCGGCGACACCGCACCACGCACCACCGCCGCGCCGGAAGCAGAGAAACAACCACGGTAGAGAGATAGAGGCAGTGTCAATGAAGAACTCCCTGAAGCCCAACAAGCGGGTGGTCGGCACGATCGCAGTGCTCGGCGTGCTCGCCCTGACGGTCACCGGCTGCACCCGCACGGCGACCGACGGAGGAGCCGGTGCCGGCACCGGAGCCGACGAGACCGCAGCACCGAGTCCCGGAATCACCGACACCACTCTCAGCCTCGGCATCAGCTCGCCGCTGAGCGGCCCCACTGCCGGTCCCGGCTCCTGCTCGGTCGCCGGCCTCGACTCCTACCTCGAGGCGCAGAACGCCGCGGGCGGCTTCGAGTTCGGAGACGGCAAGACCCGCGAGGTCACCCTCACCTACCTCGACGACACCTACGACCCGGCGAAGACCGTGTCGAACTTCAAGCAGCTCGTCGGTGACGGCATCTTCGCCTACGTCGGCGCGCTCGGCACGCCGACCAACGCCGCCATCATGCCGATCGCCAACAGCGAGGAGGTGCCGCAGGTGCTGCTCGTGACCGGCGCCACCGCCTTCTCCGAGGACCAGAAGGCCAACCCGTGGACGTTCGGCCTGCTGCCGACCTACTACGACGAGGCCAACACCTTCGGGAAGCTGCTCGCCGACGCGGGCAAGCCGATCACCGTCGCCGTGCTCTCGCAGAACGACGACTTCGGCAAGGACTACGTCGCCGGCCTGACCGACGCGATCGAGGGATCCGACGTCACCATCGTCGACTCCGCGACCTATGAGCCGACCGACACCACGCTCGACAGCCAGGTCACCCAGCTGGCCGCCAGCAAGGCCGACGTCCTGATGAGCGCCGTCTCGGTGACCCCGCTGCAGGTGGGCGTGCTCACCAAGGCGCAGTCCATCGGATGGCTGCCGCGCATCTTCCTCCCGTCGAACACCTCGACCCCCGGCACGATCCTCGAGCCCGGAGGAGCAACGGCCTACCCCGCCGTGTACTCCACCTCGCTGACCAAGGTGCCGGCGTCGCCGACGTTCGCCGAGGACGAGGACGTGAAGGCCTACAACGCGGCGTTCGCGGAGTACGGCTCGAAGATCGCGGCCGTCTACACGCCGCACTGCGCATGGAGCTACGCCGAGGGCGCGATCCTCGGTGAGGCGTTCAAGGGCATGGAGGAGCCGACGCGCGACTCGTTCATGACCGCCCTGAAGTCCATCAAGGACTTCCAGGCGCCCCTGCTGCTCGACGGCATCACGGTCGACACCACGCGTGACGACCAGCCCGCGATCAGCGGTCTGACCCTCGTGCAGGCCAGCGGCCCCGGCTACGCCCCGGCCAAGGCGTACTGAGAGCCGAACCAGCACTAAGCAGCATCCGATCGCCTGATCCGCGGGGGAGTCTCCTCCGCGGATCAGGCGATCGATCACGGATCAGGCTCGTCTGCACGGATCAGGTCGGCGCGACCTGATCCGCGTGCGAAAGCGCGGTGAGCCTGATCCGCGTCAGACGTCGCGCCGAGATCCCGACAGTGGATCTCCTGATCCGGAAAAGGCACATCGTGGAGTATCCGCTTCGTCCGCCGCGCAGCACGCCCGAATCCCGCGGAGCCGTTCCCCTGAACCCGCGGCAGGAGCGCCTGCGGGGCATGATCATCGACCGCGATGTCGTGGTCACGACGCGCGCGGGTCGGACCGTCGTGCTCGACGTCTATCGGCCCGAGAACGAGGCTCCGGCGCCCGCGGTCATCGCCTGGTCGCCCTACGGCAAGCACAATCCTGCCCCGATCGGTGTGATCTACCCCGAGAGCGGCGTGCGCCCCGACGACATCGGCGAGCTCACCACGTTCGAGGCGCCCGATCCCGACTACTGGGTGCCGTTCGGCTACAGCATCGTCATCGCCGACATCCCCGGAACCTGGAACGCCACCGGGCCGGCGTCCTTCATCTCGCCCGAAGAGGCCGAGGACTACTACGACCTCATCGAATGGGCAGGCACCCAGCCGTGGAGCAACGGCAAGGTCGGACTCTCCGGAGTCTCCTATCTGACTGTCTCCCAGTGGCGCGTCGCCGAGCTGAACCCGCCGCACCTCGCGGCGATCAACCCATGGGAGGGCTGGTCCGACACGTATAGAGAGGTAGCGCGCCACGGCGGCATTCCCGAGACCTCGTTCTGGCCCTACATCTGGGAGCGCTGGGGCGCCAGCCGCGGCCCGATCGAGGACCTCGAGCTCGAGACGGCCGAGCACCCGTGGTTCGACGACTTCTGGCAGTCCAAGGCGTCCGTCATGGAGCGGATCACCGTGCCGGCATGGGTCGTGGGCAGCTGGTCCGATCAGGGTCTGCACTCGCGGGGGACCCTCGAGGGCTTCCGTCGACTCTCCTCGTCGCAGAAGTGGCTCGACATCCACGGCCGCAAGAAATGGGGCGAGTACTACCTCCCGGCCAACGTCGAGCGGCAGAGGCAGTTCTTCGACCGATTCCTCAAGGGCGAGGAGAACGGCTGGGAGGACCGGCCCCCGGTCCTCTACGAGGTCCGCGAGCGCTACTACGTCGGCGAGACCTTCGGTGCGGAGTCCTGGCCGCTGCCCGACACCGCCTACACACCGTATTTCCTGGGCGCCGACGGGACGATGTCGACCGAGGCTCCGCGCGATGAGGATGCCGTGGAGTACGACGGACGCGGCAGCGGCCTGCGCAGCCATCGCGCGGAATTCGAGGTGCGCTTCACGGAGCGCACCGAGATCGTCGGCCACGCATGGGCCGAGCTGCAGGTGAGCGCACCGGACGCCGAAGACATGGACCTCTTCGTCGGCCTCTTCAAGAAGACCGCGGACGGCGAGGTCGTCGGCTTCCCGTACTACGCCCAGTTCGAGGACGGCCCGGTCGCCGTCGGCTGGCTGCGGGTGTCGCATCGCGAGCTCGACCCCGAGAGGTCGCACCCCTTCCTCCCGGTGCTCGCCCATCAGCGCGCGCTGCCGATGGAGAAGGATGGACCGACGTCGGTGACCATCGAGATCCTTCCGTCGGGGACGGTGTTCGAGGCGGGGGAGTCGCTCGTGTTCGTGATCCAGGGTCGCGACATCATGGACTACCCGCCTGCCGTCTATGCCCGCCACCACGAGACGGCCAACCGCGGTCGCCATCTCATCCACGTCGGGGGCGCCCACGCATCGCGGCTTGTACTTCCGGTCATCGGCGCGTGAACCCGGAGGACACCGCGACCGCCAAGCGGGCGCTCCGTGGCGAGATCCGTCGACGTCGCGCCTCCCTCACCGATGCGCAGCGCTCGGCTGCGACTGATGGCCTCACGCGAACTCTGATCGTCGCGACGCCCGAGGCGCGTCCGCTGACCGTCGCCTGCTACCTGTCGACGGCGGACGAGCCGAACACCCGGCCGTACATCGCGTGGGCGATCGAGCACGACGTGCGGGTCCTGCTGCCGATCAGCCGAGAGGACGGCCGGCTCGACTGGGTCGACGGCCGCGGCGAGGGGGAGATACCGGGGCTGTTCGGCATCGCCGAGCGATCGGGAGACATCCTCGGGCCGGAGGCGCTGGCCGAGATCGACCTCTTCGTGATCCCCGCGGCCGCCGTGGATCGCGCGGGCATGCGGATGGGGTGGGGCCGCGGCTACTTCGATCGCACCCTGGGCGCGCTGACCGGGCAGCCGCGGGTGATCGCTGTGGTGTTTGACGAGGACCTGTACGACGCTGTGCCCCGTGAGCCGCACGACCTGCCGGTGGATGCCGCGGCGACTCCGAGTGGACTTCACGACTTCGGCTCCTGACGCCGGTGCGCACCGCACGTCTGCACCGCACCTCCGCACCGTCCGGTCAGCCCCCGTGATGATCGGTGGGAGCGGCGCGACCGTCGATGCGGGCGGCCAGTGCGTCGATGCGGCGGATGCCCTCGTCGAATCGCGTGACGGCGGCCCATAGCTCCGGCTGATCCGCTCGCACGTCGTCGAGCGTCCTGCCCGCCGATCTCGCGGACGCCAGGTCGAAGCTGACGTTGGTGCGCGCCCCGGTGATCGCAGCGCGGATCGCGCCGCACGCGACGGCGACATCGGCCACGAGGGCGCGATTGCCGTGCTCGGCCAGCCACTCGAGATCCTCGATCGCCTCCAGCGCTGCCTCGCCGAGCGCGCGTGACGACTGGGCGGCGACGACGGACGCGGACCGGATGGCGTCGATGCGCTCGGCGCCATCCGGCAGGGAGAAGGCGGCGCCGAAGGCCTTCGAGCCGGCAGCGTCCTCATCGGCCAGGCGAACGGCGTCCTCTCGGCGTGCCGATGCGCGAGAGGTCAGATCCGCCAGTCGAGCTGCGAGCACGCCGTCCTCGACACGGCTGTATCCGGCCACCATGGAGGTCAGGCCGGCGGCGATCGCCAGCATGATGGCGGCGGCGGCGCCTCCGCCCGGCGACCCGGTTGACCGCGCTAGCCCGGCGAGCCACTCGCCCAGGGCCCGGTCCTCACTCGAGAGGTGCTCGGCTGCGGGTTCGGTCACGCGGGTGCCTCCATCGGCGCGAGTGGTGCTCTGTTCGTCCAGCCTGCCCGCCGGCCCGTCATCGCACCAGGGGATCAGGCGTTCGCGGCCGAGGCCTCCGCGTCCCGGACCAGTGCGATCGCCTCGGCGGCCAGTGCGCGGCCGTCGGCGTACGGCGCCCGCCAGATGCGCAGCAGATCGCTCGCGAACTCCGACAGGATCGACCGCGAGAACGCCTCCACGCCCACCGGGCCCTGATACCCCGCGGCGATCGCCGCGCGCACGACCGCGCCCGCATCCACGACGCCCGCGCCAAGGCCCCCTCGACCCGACTGACCGAGCTCGAGATATCCCAGTTGCGGAACTGTGTCGCCGACGGCGGCGAGCATGTCGCCCTCCTCGATCGCCATGTGGAAGCTGTCGAGGTGGATACGCAGGTTCGCGGATCCGCTGGCGGCGACGTAGTCGCGTGCCTGCTGCGCGGTGTTGATCATCGACGTCTCGTACCGGTTGAGCACCTCGAAGGTCATCGCGACGCCGCGCTCATCCGCGTAGTCGGCGACGGCGCCGACGTGCCGTGCGGAGCGTTCGAACATCTCGGCCGAGACCGCGGATTCCGGCCCGCCGAACAGCCCGTACGGGACGCCGTTGAGCTGCGTCCCGCCGAGCGACACGGTCGCATCCACCATGCGGCGGAGTGCGTCCTCTCCGCGCTGCCGGACCCCTGGGTCCTCCGACGACACATCCGCGTCGGGCGCCTGACCGGCGATCGGGATCGGTGACAGTCCCCATCGGCGGAAGGTGGCGTTCAGCTCGTCGAATGGTGTCGCCTCCGGATCGATCGGCGGCAGCACGACGTGGCTGTAGCCGAGCTCTGCCAGCGCCTCGAGAGCACCGTCGAGCGCGGGCTGTGCGAGGTCGGGGACGAGGACGTTGAGGTGGCAGGCGACGGAGAGGGGCATCTGGCGCCTCAGAAGGTCGGGAGGTCGAGACGCTTCTTGAACACCGAGTAGCCGTCGTCGACGTGCACGACGGTGCCGTTGATGACGTTCGACTCGTCTGACGCGAGGAAGGCGACCACGTTCGCGATCTCCTCGGGCTGGGTCATCACGCCGCGCAGCTGCTCGGACGCGAAGGTCTCTTTGAGCTCGTCGCTGAACTGGTTGATGATCGCCGTGCCGACGCGGCCGGGCGTGATGGCCACAGCGCGGATCCCGTACTCCGCGAGCTCGTAGGCGGCGGAGCGGGTGAAGGAGATGACGGCGGCCTTGGCCGCGCTGTAGGTGAACGCGAGCTCGGCCGCCTGCTCGCCGTAGATGGAGGACGTGCTGATGATGACGCCGCCGGTGCCCTGATCGCGGAACTGACGGCCCGCGGCGAGGATGCCGTAGTAGACGCCGTCCTGGTCGATGCGGATCATCGGCTCGTAATCGACTGCGGGATCGTGGTCGAGCAGGGGCTTGCCGCCGGCGATGCCCGCGTTGTTGAAGATGACGTCGAGCTTGCCGAACACCTCGACCGCATGGGCGACGAGCGCCTCCACCTCGGTGAAGACCGAGACGTCGACGGCGAACGCGCTGGATGATCCCTTGAAGCCGGCCGCATCGAGGTCTGCGACGACCTTCTCCGCATTCGCGCGGTTGATGTCGGCCACGACGACCTTCGCGCCCTCGTCGAGGAACTTCTTCACCGTCGCGAGGCCGATGCCGCTCGCGCCGCCGGTGATGATCGCTACTTTGCCGTTCAAACGCATGAGTGTGTGCTTTCCGTGAGGGGAGGGTGGCCGCGAGGGGGCCCGAAGAGTGAGGCGGCCCGGACGGGGAGAGCCCGGCCGGGCCGATCAGGTGGTGCAGGGCGATCCGGCGGCGGGGTCGCCGCCGGATCGCCGAGGGTGCAGCTGCTACAGCTTGTCCGACGGGGTGATGTCGGCGGCGTTGGCCTTGTCGACCAGCGTCGTGTCGACCGCGACGAAGTTCTCCGCGGGCATGGTGCCGTCCTTCTGGAAGGCGATGATGTCGTCGGTCACGGTGTCGAGCACCTCGGGCCACGGCTGGTTGATCGTGGCGAGGAAGCTTCCCCCGGCCTCGATCGCGGCGATGGCCTCGCTGGTGGCATCGCTGCCGGTCACCTTGGCATCGGAGCCCGCCTCGTCGATCGCCTTGGAGGCGCCGAGTGCGGCGTCATCCCAGCCGACCCAGACCGCGTCCAGTCCGTCCGGGTGCGCGGTGAGGTAGTCGGCGACGATCGCCAGCGCCTCGGTGCGACCGGTGGCCGGCGACTTGACCTTCTGGATCTCTCCGCCGGCGATGATCGCGCCTGCGGCCTTCAGGTCCTTCTCGGCCAGGCTCGCACGGAGGCGGATGCCGGGATGCGGGTCGTGGCCGATGACCATGATGTTCTTGCCTTCAAGCCCGCCGAGCGACTCGTCGAGCGCCCCCAGCGTGCTGTCGACGAGGCCCTGCTGGTTGGTGGTGATGTTGACGACGAAGGCGTCGGTCGCCTCGGTGCCGCTGTCCATCGCGAAGATCGGGATGTCTGCATCCTTCGCCGCGGTGATGATCGACCCGATGGACGCGTAGTCCGTGAAGCCGTCGAAGATCGCGTCGGCGCCCTGGCCGATGGCGCTCTCCACCTGGGGGTTCATCTTCTGGAAGTCGAAGTCGCCCTGGATCATCGTGAGATCCCAGCCGTTCTCGTCTGCCTTCGCCTGAACGGCCTTGACCCACCAGGCGCCGATGGGCGTCTGGTTGCCGGACGTGAATGCGATGACCTTGAAGGGTGCGTCGTCGCCGCCATCACCGGTTCCGCCGCCACCACCGGATGACGAGCATCCGGCCAATGCCAGTGCGGCGACCGCGACGAGTGCCGCGATTCCCGTTGTTCTCCTGCGCATGATCTACTCCTTTGTCGAAACTGCGTTCTTACTGTTGGTGCCCGAGAGAGTGGGAGCTCTGCTCAGCTGAAGGGGAGGGCGCTTGCGCTACCTCTCCCTGGTCTTGAGGCCGGAGAGCGTGACCGCCGCGATGATGATGAGGCCGGTCACGACCTGCTGGACGTACGAGTTGACGCCGAGGATGTTGAGCCCGTTGCTCATCACGCCGATGATCGCGACGCCGACCATGGTGCCGACGAGGTTGGCCTGGCCCGATTTGATCACGGTCATGCCGAGGAAGACCGCGGCGACGGAGAACAGCAGGTTGTCGCTGCCCTGCACCGCGCTGCCGCTGCCGAGGCGGGCGGCGAGCAGGATGCCGGCCACGGCGGAGATGAGACCCGCGGCGGCGAATGCCATCAGTCGGCCGCGGCGGACGTTGATGCCGGAGAGCCGGGACACCTCGACGTTGCCGCCGATGGCGTACCACTTGCGGCCGGTGGTGGTGAAGCGCAGCACTGCCCACAGCACGACCGCGATGGCGATGGCGATGTAGACCGGCAGCGGCACGTTGAGCAGGCGCCCCTGGCCGAGCGCGTTGAAGCCATCCGGCAGGTTGAACAGCGTCGTGCCCTGCGTGACGAGGTAGGCGAGCCCGATGACCGAGGTCATCGTGGCCAGCGTCGCGACGAACGCCGACAGGTTGAGGTAGGCCACCAGCAGTCCGTTGCCGATTCCGATCAGCAGCCCGACGACGAGCCCGATCAGGATGGCGGGGGCCATCGGCATGCCGCCGAGCATGAGCGACGCGACAGCGGAGCCCGAGAGGCTCGAGGTGGCGGCGAGGGAGAGGTCGAAGTCGCCGACCACCATGACCAGCGTCTGGGCGCCGGCGACGATGGCGAGGATCGAGACCTGGAACAGGATGTTGCGCACGTTCGTGAAGGTCAGGAAGACATCCGGGCGCATCGCGAAGAAGAACACGATCAGCGCGAGGAGGGCGATCGTGGTGCCACCCTGCACCAGGAACTTGCCGATCGAGGTGCGGGGCTGGACGGGGACGTTGGTCGTTGTCATGTCAGGCGGTCTTTCCGTAGCAGTAAGCGAGCAGCATCTCTTCGTCGGCCTCCGCCGACATGGCCTCGCCCGAGATCTGGCCCTCGTGCATGATGAGGATCCGGTCGCTCATGCCGATGAGCTCCGGGAGTTCCGAGCTCACGGCGATCACCGTGGTCCCGGTGGCGGCGAGGGCGCGGATGAGTCGGTAGATCTCGGCCTTCGTCCCCACGTCGATGCCGCGCGTCGGCTCGTCCATGAGCAGGACCTTCGGGTTGCGCGCCAGCATCTTGGCAAGCACGACCTTCTGCTGGTTCCCGCCGGAGAGCTCGCCGACCGGCTGGCGCGAGCTGCGCGCCTTGACCTGCAGGTCGCTCATCCCGCGCTTGGTGATGTCGGAGATGCGGCCACCCGACACCAGCCCTGCCGAGCTCACCGCGCCGATGTTGGCCAGCGCGATGTTGTCGCGGATGGACGCGCTGAGGATCACGCCCTGGCTTCGGCGCTCTTCGGGCACGAGCGCGATTCCGGCGTCGAGGGCACGGGCGACACCCGGGGAGCTCGGCAGGGCGACGTCTCCGACGGCGATGGTCCCGGCGGTGTGCTTCTGCGCGCCCGCGAGGATGCGCAGAAGCTCGCTCCGTCCGGAGCCGGCCAGGCCGCCGATTCCGAGCACCTCGCCCTTGTGCGCGGTGAAGGTGACGTCCTTGACCTTGCGCCCGTCGAGCCCGGTGACGGACAGCGCCACCGTCGAGGTCGCGGTGCCGCGGTCGGGATAGAGGTCGCCGGCTGCTCGGCCGACCATGGTCGAGATGACCTCGTCGATGTTCGAGTCGGCGACGTCCTTCGTGAGCATGGTCTCGCCGTTGCGCATGATGGTGAGGCGGTCGCAGAGCTCGAAGACCTCCTCGAGTCGGTGCGAGACGTAGACGATCGCGACGCCCTGCGCACGCAGTGACCGGAGCACGGTGAAGAGGTCCTTGATCTCCGTGTCGGTCAGCGATGCGGTCGGCTCGTCGAGGATGAGGACTCGTGCGTCGTTCGCGAGGGCGCGGGCGAAGGCGACCATGGTCTGCTGGACGGGGGAGAGGTCGCCGGCGAGCATCTTCAACGGGATCTTCTGGTTGAGCCGGTCGAGCTGCTCCTTCGCCCGGCTGCGCAGCGCCGCCCACTGGACGAGGCCTCCGCGGCTGGGGGTGCGCTCGCCGAGCATGATGTTCTCGGCGACGCTGATCGACGGGATGATCGACAGCTCCTGGTAGAGCGCCACGATCCCGGCGCGGTTGGCGACCCGGACGTTGGCGAAGGTCACTTCCTCGCCGTTGCGCAGGATGCGTCCGCCGTCGGGTGCGTAGATGCCGGTGAGCACCTTGACCATCGTCGACTTTCCGGCGCCGTTCTCGCCGAGCAGCGCATGGATCTCGCCTTCGCGGACGGACAGGTGGGCGCCGCTCAGCGCGTGCACTCCGTCGAAGTGCTTGACGATGTCGTGGGCCTCGAAGGCCGGCACCGCAGTGGTCGTGGGGGCGGGGGAGGTCGTGCTCATTCGGCGCCTCCTGCGACGGCACTGGTCGAGGCAGCGCTGTCGGCGATGTCGTTGCAGCGGATGACGACCTTGGCGAAGCGGCCGCTCATGTGCATGGCGAACGCCTCGGTGGCGTCCGCGAGATCGAAGACCGACTGGGTGAGCTCGGCCAGCTCCAGGTGCGGGAGGACCTGCAGGGCGCGGGGGAACGCGTAGGGCGAGACGAAGACGCCGGTGAGCGTCAGCTCCTTGAGATAGAGGTAGTCCGACAGGTTGAGCGGCATCTCGAACTCCGCCGGGTACATGGCGCCGTAGATCACGGTCGCGCCCTTCGCGGCGATGTCGAGCAGCCCGCGGACGGCCCGCGGCGATCCGGAGGCGTCGATGACGATGTCGTAGCCGCGGCCGTCGGTGATCTCGTCGGCGCGGGTGTACTGGTCCTCACCGACCGGATCGATGACGTGCTCGGCGCCGTGCCGCAGCGCCATCTCGCGGCGCTCGGCGATCGGCTCGATGAGGGTCAGAGAGGTGGCGCCGTGCATCTTGATGACCTGGAGGGCGAGCTGGCCGATCGGTCCGCCGCCGCAGATGGCGACCCGGTCGCCGACCTTGATGTTCGTCTTGTCGACGATGCGCACGGCGACGGAGGTCGGCTCGAGCAGGCAGCCTTCGAGCAGCGAGACCGTGTCGGGCAGCTTGTAGACCTGCGACTCGTGCCAGGTGATCGTCTCGGCCATTCCGGGACGGTTGTAGTCCTGGATGTGCTCGCAGAACTGCTGCTTGCCCTCGCGGCACGGCAGGCAGGTTCCGCAGAAGCGCAGGAAGTTGCCCGCCACCCGGTCCCCGACCTGCAGTCCGGTGCGGTGCGCCTTCTCGCCGAGCGCCTCGATGACGCCGGAGATCTCGTGGCCGAGCCCGATCGGCACGTCGGTGCCGAAGAAGCCTTCGGCGAGGTGGGGGTCGGATCCGCAGATGGCGGCGTAGGCGACGCGGATGCGCACGTCCTCGTCGCCGAGCGGCTGGTCGGGGAAGTCGACGACGCCGACCTGCCCCCGTGCGGACTCGTCGGGATCGCGCAGGCTGCCGATCCGTGTGACTGCGACTGTTCTCATCTGTCTCTCCGTCGAGATCTGACGTGCCTGGGGGTGTCGTGCGGGGCGTCGTGCTGTGTGCCTGGATCCTGGCCGGTCACGCCGGCCGAGCGTCAGGGCTTGGCGGCGATGGCGCGGCGGGTGGCGGCGATGGTGGCCGTCAGGCCGTAGCCGTGCTTGTCCCTGAGCTCCTCGTCGCCGCCGAAGCCGGCGTAGACCTGGGGGATGCCGAGCCGCTCGAAGGCGGTGAGGTGGATGCCGCGGTCGACGACGACGTCGGCGATGCGGCTGGCGAGTCCGCCGTAGGCGAGGTGGTCTTCGACCACGACGAATCGTCCGCCGGTCTCCTCGGCGCACTGCACGACGAGGTCGGCGTCGATGGGCTTGAGCGTGAACATGTCGACGACGCGAACCGATCGGCCGTCTTCGGCGAGCGACTCAGCGGCCTCGAGCGCCTGGGCGACGACGGTGCCGTGCGTGAAGATCGTGACATCGCTGCCTTCGCGGGCGACGATGCCCTTGCCGATCCGGATGTCGTGCTGGCCGGGCTCGTAGAGCACCTTGTCCGACTTGCCGACGGCCAGTCGGATGTAGAGCGGGCCCGTCATCGACATGGACTGGCGCAGGATCTCCCCGACCATCGCGGGGTCGCCGATCGAGGTGACGGTCATGTTGGTGAGCGCGCACATCAGGGCGAGGTCCTCGACCGCGTAGTGCGTCGAGCCGCCGTTGCCGACGAGCCCGCCGTGGGTGCCGATGATCTTGACGGGGAGGTTGGGGTAGCAGACGTCGGTGCGGATCTGCTCGAGCGCTCGCATGGAGAGGAAGGGCAGCATGCCGGACACGACGGGGATGTTGCCGTCGTAGGCGAGGCCGGCGGCGATGCCGACGCAGACCTGCTCCGCCAGGCCGACGTCCACGAAGCGATCCGGGTACTTGTCGCGGAACTCGACCAGGGTCGCTCCGATGTCGGGGGTGAGGACCCACAGGTTCTCGTGGGTCTCGCCGAGCTCGGCGAGGGTGGTCCCGATCACGGATCGGGCGGAGAGCATCTCTCCGAAGGTGAATGTGACCGGCATCAGACCGTCTCCTTCTCAGCTGCGCTGCTGTGCGTGCGTCCCGACTCGAGGGCGGCGAGGGCCCGGGCGAGGTCGGTCGGATTGAGCGATCCGGCATGCCAGGCGAGGTTGGCCTCCATGAAGTCGACGCCCTTGCCCTTGACGGTGTCGCAGATGATGACGGTCGGACGGTTGCTGTCCGTCGCCGGGAACCGGTCGATCGCGCTGACCAGCTCGCCCATGTCGTGGCCGTTCACCTGGATCACGTTCCAGCCGAACGCCGCCCACTTGTCGGGGTAGGGCTCGAGGACGACGCGCTCGCCGTCGAAGCTGGTCATCAGCTGGCGGTTGCGGTCGACGAAGGCGACGAGGTTGCCGAGCTCGTTGCTGCGGGCGGCCATCGCCGCCTCCCAGACCGAGCCCTCGCCCGTCTCGCCGTCGCCGAGCAGGCAGACGACGCGGTGGGTCTCGCCGCGGTGGCGGGCGCTGAGGGCCATGCCGACCGCGATCGGCAGGCCGTGGCCGAGCGATCCGGTGGATGCCTCCACGCCCGGCAGCTGCACCTTGCACGGGTGCATGCCGTAGGCGGAGTCGAGCAGTCCGTAGGTGTCGACGATTCCCTCGTAGGAGAAGAAGCCGCGCATCGACATCGCGATGTACATGCACACCGCCGCGTGCCCCTTGCTCAGCAGGAACCGATCGCGGGTGGGGTTGCTGATGTCGTCGGGATCGACGTGCAGGCCGTAGTGGAACAGCGCGGTGAAGATGTCGGCCGACGACAGGTCGCCGCCGATGTGCACGGCGCCCTCGTAGGTGCCGCAGAGCTGCAGCAGCTTCGATCGGAGCTCGAAGGCGAGATCCTCGAGCTCCGCCACGGAGTGGCGCTGCTCGGTCTCCATCAGGTCGTTGTCCATCTCATGCCTCCTCGTTGATGACAGTGAGAGCCCGGCGCGAGCCGGGTTCCGCGTCATCCTTGACACGTGAAATCCGTTCCCTCCGAGCATTCCTCAGAGGGCGATTCGGCGACAGTAGCACAGGGTTCTTTACAGGTAAACATACGAAGCGTAGGCTCACCGCAGATGCGACGAGGACGTCGGATCCGGACTGGATCCGGACGTCCTCCTCGTGGTCAGCGAGTCGAAGGAGACGCCGCCATGCAGGTACAAGACCTCAGGGTACCTGAAATTCCGCCCACCGCCACGGTCGGCGTGCTTAGGATCGCTGAGCGGCCGATCAGCGGGCGCGAAGCCGCTGCGCAGCACTGCTGATCCACACCGCGTCGATGCGTCACAGCATCTGATCCACAGAGCCTTCGCGCCGACGGCGCGAACGCGGGACGTCACCCGGCGTCCCGATCAACACACGAGCACAAAGAGGTGACGGGTCCTATGACAGACACACTCAGCACGGCTGCCCCGGTGACGACGGGGCTGTACATCGACGGCAAGGAGCGCTCGACGGCGGAGACGCTGGAGATCGCGGACCCGTCCACGAAGGGCGGCGTCGCGGGCTACGCGGCGGCAGCCACCAAGCAGGACGTCAGCGACGCGGTCGCCGCGGCCAACCGGGCGTTCCCCGCCTGGTCCAAGCTGTCCGCTCAGGAGCGCGCATCGCAGATGGCCGCAGCCATCCAGGGCATCGCCGAGGAGCGCGACGCGGACGCGGCAGTCCTCACCGCGGAGAACGGCAAGATCGTGCACGAGTCGTGGGTCGACTCGCTGGTGCTCGAGATCCGCTGGAACCTCGCGCTCTCCCTGGCCGACGAGCTCTCGGCGACCAAGGTGCTCCCGCCGGTCCCCGGCATCGCCGTCCAGACCACCGTGGCCTACCAGCCGCTGGGCGTGGTGACCGTGATCGTGCCGTTCAACTGGCCGATCGCCATCCTCGGCGCATCGCTTCCGCACGCGCTGCTCGCGGGCAACACGGTCATCGTCAAGCCTCCCGTCTCCGCACCCCTCGCGACCACCCGCGTGGTCCAGCGGATCGCCGAGAAGCTGCCGGCGGGCGTGCTCAACGTCGTCACCGGTAAGGACAGCGAGATGGCCGAGCTCATCGAGGGCGACGGCATCGCCAAGGTCTGCTTCACCGGAAGCGTCGGCGGCGGCAAGCGCATCATGGAGATGGCCTCGAAGTCGCTCACCCGTGTCACCCTCGAGCTGGGCGGCAACGACGCGGCGATCTTCCGCGAGGACGCGATCCTCGACGACGATCACCTCGACCGCCTGTTCGGCGCGGTGTTCGACACCACCGGCCAGATCTGCATGAACGCCAAGCGCCTCTACGTGCACAGGTCCCGCATGGACGAGCTCGTCGACGGGCTGTCCGCTCGCCTCGACAAGACGGTCCTCGGAAGCGGTCTCACCGAAGGCGTCACGATGGGCCCGCTGCACTCTCCCGTGCAGAAGGCGTTCGTCGAGGAGATCATCCAGGAGGCCAAGGACTCCGGCGCGAAGGTGCTGGAGTTCGGCGAGCTGCCCGAGGGCGAGCTCGCCTCGGGCAACTTCCTGCGGCCCGCGATCGTGGTCGACCCCGACTCGTCGCTGCGCGTGGTCGTGCAGGAGCAGTTCGGTCCCGTCATCCCGGTCATCCCGTATGACGACGACGACGAGGCAGTCCGGCTCGCCAACGACTCGTGGGGCGGCCTCTGCGCCTCCGTGTGGACGGCGGACACCGATGAGGCGGCCCGCCTCGGCGCGCAGCTCGAAGCCGGCTACGTCTGGATCAACGATCACGGAGCCAACCGCCTCGACCTCCGTGCGCCCTTCGGCGGCATGAAGCAGTCGGGCATGGGCCGCGAGCAGGGCATCGAGGGCGTCCGCGCCTTCCAGGACACCCGCTCGATCGCGCTCCCGGTTCCGCCCGCCGCGAGCTGATCGCCGCATCGTGGTCGGCCGGAGCGCCGGCCGACCACGATGACGCCCCCGCTGCGCCGCTCGCCGGGCGCGGCGGACGGGTGCCGGTAAACTCGCGCGAAGCCGTGTCGACCCCGAGAGAACTGGTGCCTGTGTCCCTGCCGAACGAACGCGGGCTCGACAACGAGATCCCAGAAGGTGCCGTCGTCGAGGCTCTCCCCGTCGTCATCGACAGCGAGAACTTCACGCCGAGGCTGCTCGCCCTGCTCTCGAACAGCCTCGTCTGGCGGGAATCCCGCGCACTGCGCGCGCGCTTCGGGCTCGGCACCAACGACTGGCGGGTGATCGCGGCGCTCGCCGTGGGCCCCGGAATGAGTGCGAGCGAGATCTCCGAGTACATCGGCATGAACAAGGCGATCGTCTCGAAGAGCGTGAACATCCTCACCGACGGCGGGCTCATCGTGCAGGCCGAGGTTCCCGGACGTGCGAGACCGCTCTACCTCACGGAGGCGGGCGCCGACATGCACGACCAGATGCTGCCGATCTCCATGCGCGGTCAGGAGGTCATCCTCGACGGCCTCTCGCAGTCCGACATCGACCGCCTCAACGAGCTGCTGCGCAGCCTGCTGTCCCGTGCCCGCGATCTCCAGATGGGCGACACCATCGACCCCGCCCTCGAGGAGACCGAGGGCGTCTGATCCCGGCGTCCCCCGAGTTCCCCCAAGTTCCACCTCATCCCCACTTCGATGATGAAGGCCAGCACTGATGAAGGAGAGACGATGACGTTCTTCGACCCGTCCAACTGGGACGGCAAGCTCTACAGCGGAGGCTGGAAGGCCGGCGCACTGACCTCGGCGATCACCTCGCCGGCGACCGGCGATCGGCTCGGCACCTTCGGGCTCGCCGCACCGGTCGACGTGACGGCGGCGGCGCGGATCGCGACAGCCGCACAGGTCTCGTGGGCCGCCGGGTCACCCGACGAGAAGGCGAAGATCCTCCGTCGCGCGGGTCAGCTGATCGACGACAACATGGGCGTGCTCAGCGACTGGCTGGTCCGCGAGGCAGGGTCCGGCCAGGGCAAGGCGGGCTTCGAAGCAGGCCTCGTCGCCGCGGAGTTCTTCCTCGCGTCGGCGACAGCGCAGATGCCGTACGGGCAGCTGCTGCGCAGCGGCAAGCCGCGACTCAGCCTCGCCCGACGCCGGCCCGTCGGAACGGTCGGGGTCATCTCGCCGTTCAACTTCCCAGGCATCCTGTCGGCGCGCTCGATCGCCCCGGCCCTCGCGCTCGGCAACGCCGTGATCCTCAAGCCCGACCCGCGCACAGCGGTGTCCGGCGGGCTCTTCTTCGCCGCCATCCTCGAAGAGGCCGGCCTGCCCGAGGGCCTCTTCCACGTGCTGCCCGGAGGCGCCGACGTCGGATCGGCCCTCGTCGAGGAGCCGAGCATCCGCGTGATCTCCTTCACCGGCTCCACGGAGGCTGGCCGCAAGGTGGGGGAGCGGGCCGGTCAGCTGCTCAAGCGCGCCCACCTCGAGCTCGGCGGCAACAACGCGCTCGTCGTCCTCGGCGACGCCGACGTGCCCGCAGCCGCGTCCGCAGGGGCGTGGGGATCGTTCCTGCACCAGGGCCAGATCTGCATGACGACGGGACGCCACCTGGTGCATGCCAGCATCTACGACGACTACGTCGGCGCTCTCGCCGAGAAGGCCGATCACCTGCCGGTCGGCGACCCGGCGACGGGCGCCCCGCTCGGGCCGATCATCGACGACCGCCAGCGGGACAAGGTGCACTCCATCGTCACCCGCTCGATCGAGGGCGGGGCCAAGCTCGAGGCGGGCGGCACCTACGAGGAGCGCTACTACCGGCCGACCGTGCTGTCCGGGGTGACCGCGGAGCACGCGGCCTTCCAGGATGAGATCTTCGGTCCGGTAGCCCCCGTCACCCGGTTCTCTTCCATCGACGAGCTCGTCGAGCTCGTCAACGCCAGCGACTACGGACTCTCGCTGGGCATCCTGTCCCGCGATCCGTACGCGGCGTTCGAGCTCTCGGATCGGATCCCGAGCGGCATCGTGCACATCAACGATCAGACCGTCGACGACGAGTCCGCCGCGCCGTTCGGCGGCGTCGGCTTCTCGGGCACGGGCGCGCGCTTCGGCGGCCACGAGGCCAACATCGAGGCGTTCACCGAGACGCAGTGGGTCACGATCCAGAGCGAGATCGAGCGCTACCCGTTCTGAGAGCGGTCAGCCCGGTGCCGCTCCTGCGCGGAGCGGCACCGGAGTCGAGCCTGCCGTCAGCGGGCGGGGCGGACCCAGGGCAGGTCGATGCTCTCCGCCACGCCGTCGGCTCGGAGACCCGCCTCCGGCACGACGAGCAGGCCGTCCGCGCCCGCCAGGCCGCGCATCATCGCCGATCCGCTCCAGGGGGTCGGCACGGCACCGTCTGCGGTGATGGAGTAGGGGACGAGCAGCGTCGTGGCCGCACGCCCGGCGAGATCCGGGGCGGGGATCGACCGTGGAGCCCGCATCGGCCGCCCCGACAGTGCGGCGAGAAGCGGTTCGCCGAGGGTGATGGCGGCCACCATCGCGGCCAGTGGGTTACCCGGAAGGCAGAGGATCAGACGGCCGTCGGGCAGCTCCGCGACCATGGTGGGTCCTCCCGGACGCATGGCGACACCGTCGACGAGAAGCCGTCCGCCCAGGTGGCTCAGCGCATTTCGGAGGTGGTCCGCACTCGAGCTGCCGGTTCCTCCCGTCGTCAAGATGAGAGGAGCGCTCGCGCTCTGGATGGCCGCCGTGATCGCGGCCAGATCGTCGCCGACGCGAGTCACTCCGGTCACCCGAGCGCCCAGGCCGTGGAGCACATCATCCAGCGGCACGCTGAAGCTGTCGCGCACGAATCCGGTGTCGGGGACGCCATGGCCGATGACCTCGTCCCCGGTCAGCACCAGTGCGATCTCGGGAACCGCGTGCACCGTCAGCGCATCGACGCCGGCCGAGGCGGCGAGCGCGAGGGAGGCGGGGTTGAGCCGGGCACCGACGCTGATCAGCGTCTCGCCCCGGATCGCCTCGCTGCCGATGGGACGGATGTGCTGCCCGGCCTTCGGGGCCGCGCCGGCGACAGACCGGACCATTCCCGAAGAGGTCTCGCCATGCTCACTGCGCAGCACGGCGGCCGTTCCCGCATCGAGTTCGGCGATCGGGATGGCCTGGCCGGTGACGACCGGACGCGCCTGTCCAGGGTGGGGGAGCGCGTCGGTGAGCGTCCACGGACCCTCGCCGACGACCAGCCAGCCATCCATGGCCGACGAGGCGAAATGGGGCAGGTCGTAGGGGGCGGTGAGGTCGGCCACCAGTCGTCGACCGCCTGCCTCCGCGAGCGGGACCAGCTCCTGCGGCAGCGCCGTCGCAGCAGCATGTGCGCGGCGGCGCGCCTCCGGCCAGGACACCCGAGGGCTCACTGCGACGTGCCGCCCTCCGCGGCCGTCTCGGTCTCGACCTCGCGAGCGAGCGATCGAGCAACGGCCACCGCCTGCGCGAACGCCTCATCCGGCGCCAGACCGCTGTCCGCCGCCAGCGCGGTGGCGTACCCCACGAGGTACGCGCTGAGCGGAGCCGCCGGCCGGACCACGGCCCGCGCGACGACGCCCGCCATGCCCAGCACGGCGCTCGCGTCGGCGGGAGGAACGCCGAGCGCGTCGCTCAGGCGCCGATTCCACTCCGCGATGCCGTCCGGCAGCTCGTCCTTCTCGGTCATGCTCGGTCCTCTCGTCTCGTGAATCCGGGGCTGTCGTCCCGTCGTCCTCTGTCCAGCTGTCCTCTGTCCATCCGCTCGACCCCCAGCAGCTCGGCGTCCGCCCAGGTGTCCACATCCGCCGTCGACCCGACAGGCACCGAGACGCGCTGGAGTCGCAGCCCGTCGACGAGCGCGTGCATCGATCCGCCCATGCGGGGCGCCTGCCGAAGCCGAGCGGCCAGCGCCTGCGTCGAATAGAGGCCGAGGAGGTACTGGTCTCGTCCGCCGTCGTCGATCGCGATCAGACCATCTTTGGCATCGCCGTCGGCCGCAATGCAGGCCGGGTCGACGGCGGCGAGCAGCGCGTCCACAGCCGGTCCGATGAGAGGGAGATCGGAGGCGAGCACGAGGGTGAACGGGCTCGGCCCATCCGCGAGCGCAGCCCATCCCGCGGCGAGAGCGCTGACCGGCCCGGACAGCGGCGGATCCTCTCGGGTGACGAGTATCCCCGCCTCGGGTGGGACGTCTCCCACGACGACGATCCGCGCCGCGGCCGATGCGGCCGAGGTGGCGATGTCGAGCAGCCGCTCGCCGCCGTAGCCGAGCAGCAGCGGCTTGGCGAGGCCGCCGAGCCTGCTCGCGCGGCCGCCCGCCAGGACGACGGCGTCGAAGATCACCTGCCGAGCCTAGGCGAGCGGATCGGCGCCGCCGCCCGAGGCTCGCATTGAACGGGAGCCCCCATCCCCGGTCCGACGGGGGCGAGGCTCTCATGCGGAGCTCCCCGGATCCTGCTGTGATAAGCATTCAGCATGAACCGGGTAGTCGCGCGGAAGCCCATCGTCCGCATCGTCGTCGGCGAATCGCGCAGGCGGCGCGAAGACGTCATGGCCGTCGAGGAGCCTCTCGAGATCCGGGTCGCCGGAAAGCCGCTGTCGATCACGATGCGCACCCCCGGCAGCGACTTCGATCTCGCCGCCGGCTTCCTGGTCTCGGAGGGCATCGTGTGGCGGGCCGATCAGATCGCGGCCATCCGGTACTGCGCGGGCGGCCCGGTGGACGGCGAGAACACCTACAACGTGCTCGACGTCTCCCTCACCCGCGGTGTGCCGCTTCCCGATCCGAGCATGGAGCGCAACTTCTACATGACCAGCTCGTGCGGGCTCTGCGGCAAGGCGAGCATCGACGCCGTGCGCACCCTGTCCGCACACCCGGTCGCCGGCGACGACATGACGATCTCCGACGAGCTGCTCGTCACCTTCCCCGACAGGCTTCGTGAGAAGCAGGACGTGTTCGAGAAGACCGGCGGGCTGCACGCCGCCGCACTCTTCGATGCGGCATCGGGGCGGCTGCTCGCCCTCCGAGAGGACGTCGGGCGCCACAACGCCGTCGACAAGGTCATCGGCTGGGCGCTCAAGGAGGATCGCCTCCCGCTGCGGGGCACCGTGCTGATGGTCTCGGGCCGGGCGAGCTTCGAGCTGGTGCAGAAGGCATCCATGGCCGGCATCCCCGTGCTCGCGGCGGTCTCCGCGCCCTCGTCTCTGGCGGTGGACCTGGCCCGGGAGGTCGGCCTCACGGTCGTCGGCTTCCTGCGCGGCTCGTCGATGGTCGTCTACTCCGGTGCGGAGCGGATCGTCTCAGAGCCGGTCGCCGCGCCCTCTGATCCCGATACCGGCCACATGGACATCGACGCCGGACCCGCTCGTGTGAACCTTGTGAAGGAGATGGTCTGATGCTCGGCAAGGACGTCAAGCCCGGGGGAGACCTCAACGGAGCCGAGCTCCGCGATGCCGACTACCCCGACCTCGAGATCGGCCACAAGAAGGAGTGGGCGGTCGGGGTCCCCGCCATCCTGAACTCGATGGAGCCCGCCCTCGCCGCGATGGGTCCCGCGCGGACCGCCCGCCTGATGACGACGATCAATCAGAAGGACGGCTTCGACTGCATGAGCTGCGCCTGGCCGGACCCCGGCAAGCGGCACAAGCTGGAGTTCTGCGAGAACGGCGCGAAGGCGGTCACCTGGGAGGCGACGCCAGTCACTGTGCCCACCAGCTTCTGGGCCGAGAACTCGCTGAACAGCCTGCTCGATCGGTCGGAGTACTGGCTCGGCCAGCAGGGCAGGCTCATCGAGCCCGTCCACAAGCCGAGCGGATCGGACAACTACGAGCCCATCTCGTGGGACCGCGCCTTCGAGCTCATCGCGGAGCGCCTGAACGCCCTCTCCTCGCCCGACGAGGCCGCCTTCTACACGAGCGGCCGGACGGCGAACGAGACCGCGTTCATCTACCAGCTCTTCGCCCGCGCGTTCGGCACCAACAACCTGCCCGACTGCTCGAACATGTGTCATGAGTCCACCGGAACCGCGCTGACCGAGACCATCGGCATCGGCAAGTCGACGATCGCCTACGACGACTTCGAGCAGGCCGACCTCATCGTGGTCATGGGGCAGAACCCGGGAACCAACCACCCGCGGATGCTGGGAGCCCTCGAGGACGCCAAGCGCAACGGCGCGAAGATCGTCACGGTCAACCCGCTGCCCGAGGCGGGGCTCATCCGCTACAAGAACCCCCAGACCGTGCGCGGCATCATCGGGCGCGGCACCCAGCTCTCCGACCACTTCCTGCAGATCCGCTCGGGTGGCGACATGGCGCTGCTCCAGGCGGTCTCCAAGCGGGTCCTCGCCGCCGAGGCGGCCGCGCCGGGGACGGTCCTGGACCACGACTTCATCGACAAGCACACCCACGGTTTCGAGGAGTTCGTCGCCAACATCGAGGCCCTCGACGAGGATGCCGCTCGCGCGGCGACGGGGCTCACCGACGAGGAGATCGATGCCTTCGCGAACCTCTACCTGAAGTCAGAGCGGGTGATCATCACCTGGGCGATGGGCCTCACGCAGCAGAAGAACGCCGTCGCCACCCTCAAGGAGCTCATCTCGCTCCTGCTCCTGCGCGGCAACATCGGCAAGCCGGGCGCGGGAGCGTCGCCGATCCGCGGGCACAGCAACGTGCAGGGCGATCGCACCATGGGCATCTGGGAGCAGATGAGCGACCGCTTCCTCGATGCGCTCGACGCAGAGTTCGGGTTCGCCTCACCGCGTCCGCACGGCTACGACGCTCTGCAGACCGTCGATGGGCTCACCCGCGGCGAGATCAAGGTGTTCTTCGCGGTGGGCGGCAACTTCGTGGCGGCGATCTCCGACACCGCGGTGGCGGAGTCCGCCATGCGCGGCGCTCGGCTGACCGTGCAAGTCTCGACGAAGCTCAACCGATCGCACGTGGTCACCGGCGAAGAGGCGCTCATCCTTCCGACGCTGGGCCGAACCGAGGTCGACATCCAGGCCTCCGGCCCGCAGTTCGTCTCGGTCGAGGACAGCGTGTGCGCGGTGCACGCCAGTCACGGCAAGATCCCGCCGGTCGCGCCGAACATCCTGTCGGAGGTGTCCATCGTCTCCCGGCTCGCGGCTGCGACCCTCGGCGATCGCCACGGCATCGACTGGGCCGGCTTCGAGGCGGACTACGACCGGATCCGCGATCACATCAGTCGGGTCGTCCCGGGCTTCGAGCACTTCAACGAGGACGTCCGCCGCAAGGGCGGCTTCATCCTGCCCAACGGACCCCGTGACGCGCGCACCTTCGACACCTCGACGGGCAAGGCGATGTTCACCGTCAACGCCCTCTGGGCCCTCGAGCGTCCCGAGGGGCGACTGATCCTGCAGACCATGCGCTCGCACGACCAGTTCAACACGACGATCTACAGCCTGAACGACCGCTATCGCGGCGTGAAGAACGGCCGTGACGTGATCTTCGTCAATCCGGACGACATCGCCGAGCTGGGCCTCGAAGACGGTCAGCGCGTCGACATCTTCAGCGAGTGGAAGGACGAGCAGGATCGCGTGCTGCGTGATTACCGCGTCGTGTCCTACCCGACCGCACGCGGCTGCGCCGCTGCCTACTATCCGGAGGCGAATGTGCTCGTGCCGCTGCACAGCGTCTCCGACCGCAGCAACACCCCCGCCTCGAAGGCCGTCATCGTGCGGCTGGAACCGGCGCGGGTGACGGCGCCGGCCTGATCCGTTTGACGGGCCTTGTCGCCGGGCGGCCGGTGCATCCCTCGTAGTGGGACCTGACCCGACGCGATCCTCGAATTAACGTGGGAAGCATGTTCGGACGACGCAAGCCGCCCCTTCCCGCAGCTGATGCACCGCAGCCGGGTCCGGCCGGAAAGCCATTGGACCCCTCCGATCCGGTCGACAGCGTCGGCACGCAGGCGGTCATGCGTCAGGTTCAGGCGCGGCTGGCCGAGGAGCCTCTGCTCGGCGCGAAGATCGCGGGCCAGGAGCTTCTCCACAACGTCATGACCATGCTGAGCAATGAGCGCGGGGTGCAGATCGAGGTCGCCGCGACGATCTTCGGCGGTCTCGCCGGACGGGCCTGCCTGCTCGCCGCCCTCGCCGGACAGGCGGGCGACGACCCGGCGCTGAACGCGAAGACCATCAACTCGCTCGGTATGAAGGACGGCAGCACGCTCCTCATCGGCGACGCGCTCAACTGGCAGCTGGCCGAAGGACCGCACTCGGTCTATGCGCTGATCGGAGGGTACCTGCGGAGCGCGGGGGAGCCGATCCCTGACGCGGGCGAGTTCTTCGCGCACAGCGTGCAGTCGCTGGGCGGCCCGACGTTCGGAGTCCCACGGTTCGCACCCGGCACGGGTGCCGGCTCGACCCCGCTCGAGTACGCGGACGCTCTGTGGGCCACGTTCAGCAACTCGCTCCGACGCTATGCGCCCGACCCGCAGCTGTGGCCGATCTCCTACGGCATCGCCATCCAGCAGATGCTCGAGCTGGCGAAGAGCTCCGGACTCGACCTGGGTGTCATCGTGCGCGTCGTCATGGACAGCGCACTCGCCGTCGCCAAGGTACCGGTGAAGGTGCCGGCCGCCTGAGCCGTCACCGAGCTGCTGAGAAGCCGAAAAGTGCGGCTATTAGTGCCGCTTTCCCGCACTTTTCGGCTTCTCGGTGCTTCTCGGTGCTTTTCGGTGCTTCTCGGTGCTTTTCGGTGCTTCTCGGCGCTCGTCGGAATCGTGCCTGGTGAAGCGAGCGTCAGACCCGGCGACCGGAGAGGAAGCGCAGCAGGAAGACGATCGCCGCCACGATGAGCAGGACGAGTCCCACCCAGAGCAGGAAGTTGAGCGACTGGACCAGGCCGCCGGTCAGCAGCAGGACGATCGCGATGACGGCGATGATGATGACGAGGATGTTCATGTCGGGATCCTTCTCTCGGCCGAAGGCCCCAGCGCCTTCGATGTAACCGATGCTACAACCGCCTGACCCGGATTGCATTACCGGATCTGTCAGTCCTTCTTCCCGCTGCCGTTCCCGTTCCCGTTCCCGTTCCCGTTCCCGTTGCCGTTGTTGCCGTTCGAATTGCCGTTCCCGTTCCCGTTCCCGTTCCCGTTCCCGTTGCTGCCGGTATCGGTCGGCTGGTCCGCAGCTCCTCCGTCGTCGCCGGTGTCGGTCGTGGTGGAGGAGTCATCGGTGGCCGGGGGGACGGCGGGGTCGACCGGCGTGGTCGGCGTGGACGGGGCGGGCGTGGTCGCCGCCGGTGCGGGGGCCGCGGCTGCGGCTGCCAGGGCTTCGAGATCGGCGCGCACACGGTCGATGGAGTCCTGGAGGGTCATCAGTCGGGCGGCCGAGATCTCATCCGCTTCCGCTGCAGAGTGGATGCGGGTCTCGAGTTCGGCAAGCCCGGCGAGTGCCGCTGCGAGGTCGCCGTCGGCCGCCTTCTGGGCCATGTCGACGACGTTGGATGAGAGCTCCGCCGAAAGCGACGGTTCGATGGACGGGGAAGGAGCAGAGCATCCGGCGAGTGCGACGACCAGGGCCATCGCGGCGGTGGCCGCGCCGATGCGGAGCCTGCTCATGAGGTGACCCCGTCGAGCAGATCCTTCATGTCGTCGCCCAGTGGCGCAGGCAGCGACGGCAGTGTCGGTGTGGGGTTCGGCGCGACATCGAGTTCGGAAGTACGCAGGAGCGCGGCCCCGATCGCGAGCAGTGCGATCACGACGAGGCCCACCACGAGCATGAGGATGGCCGGACGGTGCCAGCGCCCGGATCTCTCGGTCTCCGGAACGGAGTCGACGCGCGCCTCGGCGCCCGCCTCGGCGCTTCCCTCGGCAACGTGAGCGGCGCCGTCCCCGGTCTGATCGGTCAGCGGTCGAAGGATCGCAGTCAGGTCCGACGTGGTCTTCTCCGCCTGATCGTCGGCAAGCGTCGTCGCTGCTGCAACCGAAGCGGTGCTCGCCGACGTCTGCAGGGCACCTGTGCTGAGGGGGATGTCCGTGGGCTCGCGACGGATCGGGGGAATGCTGCGCGCTGCGGCCGCGACCTCGATCGCTGTCGGCCGAGCCGATGGCTCGCGCTCGGTCATCCAGGTCAGAAGCCGCGACCATTCGGCGCCGAGCCAGGCCGGGATCTGCGGATCACGCGAGAGCCGTGCGGATACGACCTCGAGCGGGCCGCCGACGAAGGCCGATTGGCCGGTGAGTGCTTCGAGCAGGGTCAGCCCCAGAGCGTAGATGTCGGCCGGGGGAGACGGCTCCAATCCCTGGGCCTGCTCGGGACTGATGTAGCTGGCGGTCCCGAGGAACAGCCCGGGCGAGGTGACGCGGGTCGCATCGGTGAACAGGGCGATCCCGAAGTCGGACAGCTTCGCGCGGTATCGCTGCGTCGGCACCGTCGTCTCGGCCAGCAGGATGTTGGCCGGCTTGACGTCTCGATGCACGATGCCGCGCGCGTGGACCGCGTTCAGGCCGTCGGCGAGATCGTGGGCGATCACCGCGACATCGCGGGAGTCCAGCGGTCCCAGAGCGATCTGCCCGCGAAGCGTCACGCCGTCGACGAGCTCCATGACGAGATAGGAGCGGTCGTCGCGGATGACCGCGTCGAAGAGCGTGACGAGGGCCGGGTGATTGATCGAGGCGAGAGCTCTCGCCTCGCGGACGCGGCGAAGCTCGTCGGCACCTGGTTCGGCGCCGCCGTGCAGCACTTTGATGGCGACGGTGCGGTGCAGCTCCGCATCCCAGGCGCGGTAGACAGCAGCCATGCCGCCGCGCCCGATGAGCTCCTGGACCGTGTACCTGTCATCCAGGATCGATCCGAGGAGCTCACCGGTCGCCAGGCGATCCGTCATTCCGTCAGATCTGATCCTCGGTGCGGACGGTCCGACGCACGCGATCGCCCGAGACGGGGTCCACGCCGGAGGCCGTGGTCGAGACGGCGGTGCGCTTGCGCGCGATGAGCACGATGCCCAGGATGATGCCGACGATTCCGGCGACCATCAGGATGTAGCCGACGACCTGGAGGTTGACCCAGTCGACGGAGATGTTGACCGCGAACGCCAGGATGGCGCCGACGGCGAAGAGGAAGATTCCTGCTCCGAGACTCATGTTGTGCTCCTTTGTAGGTCCCGCTGACTGCGGGAGTGCCACATCATTGTGGCTGTAACGAATGCTACATCCGAGCCCCCGATCAGGGGCTCCACTCCTGCGGGGTGTCCGATTCGACATCGTATCCAGCTGATCAGGTTAGGGTTTCCGCAATGGATGATGCCTTCGCCTGGGTGCTGGTGAACGCCCGCGTGCCCAAGGAGCCGACTCGGCACCGCGTTGCGGTGTGGCGTGCGCTCCGCAAGGTTGGTGCCGTTCCGATCAGCTCGGGCATGTGGGCGGCGCCGAAGCTCCCCGCCTTCGAAGCGGGCATCGATGGTGCACGGCTGCTCGCCGAGCGCGGCGGCGGCAGCGTCGCCGTCTTCGTGGTGACGGAGGAGTCGGGCAGCGACGTCGACTACCTCCGCGACTCGTTCGTCGCCGCTCGTCGCGACGAGTGGACGGAGCTGCTCGCCGAGTGCGCGAGGTACAAGGTCGAGATCATCAAGGAGATCGCGATCGAGAAGTTCAGCTTCGCCGAGCTCGAGGAGGAGGAGCAGTCGCTCGAACGCCTCCGGCGCTGGTACGACGAGCTGTCTGCTCGAAGCGTGTTCGCCCTCCAGGAGCAGGGGGCTGCGGGCGCGGAGCTCGACGCGTGCCAGCGCGCCCTGGACGGCTATGCCGATCTCGTCTACCGCGCAGCAGAGCTCGGCACCGGCCCGCACATCGTCATCGACGAGTGATCCGCTAGAGCTCAGAGGCGTGCGAGGCGCGCTCTCGCCAGCGTGTAGACGCCGAACGCGATGAGCCCGATGCCCACGGCGACCAGGATGACCGGACCGAGCGGCAGCGAGACCAGGGCCTTGAGTGCCCCGTCGAGGCCCGTCGACTTGCTCGGATCGAGGGTGATTGCCGCGACGACGAGCAGGATCCCGACCACGGCGACCGCGATGCCCTTGGCGATGTAGCCGACGACACCGAGGATGACGACCGGACGTCTGGTGGCGCCCGTCGGCGCATCGATGTCCTCGAGGAACTTCTGGCGCACTCCCTTCGTCACCAGGTAGACCCCCACGGCGGCAGCCCCAACCCCGATGAGGCCGAGCAGCAACTGTCCTGCGGGCATGGCCAGGATGCTCGCGCTCGCCTGCTGAGCAGAGCTCGACCCGTTCGACGAGCTGCCGAGCGCGAAGGTGAGAGCTGTGGCACCGAGCACCAGGTAGGCCGCCGCCTTGGCGCCGGCGACGAGGCTGCGGATCCACCGCTTCTTGGATGAGGAGCCGATGCCGAGGACCGCCTGGATCGCCAGCCACAGGGCGAGCGCGAACAGGCCCACGGTGGTGACCCACAGCAGGAGTGGACCTCCGGGGAGATCGCCGAGCTGCGCGAGGGCGCCCGCCTGGTCGGCCTCGCCGCCGCCGGTCGCCGCGACCTGGATGGCCAGGACCCCGAGGAGCAGATGGATCAGAGCGCTGCCGACATAGCCGACCCTCGCGAGGATCCTCACCGGTCTGCTGTCGCCCACGCTGCCTACTGCTCGTCGTGTGCTCATGTTCCATCCTTCTGAAGCTGCGACAGGGGCCCGCGAACGGGCTCGCCAGGTATGAGGACCGTCCGGCGCGTGTCGACGGCGATGAGCACCCCGACGATGACCAGGGAGATGCAGATGGATGCGGTGGTATCGCTGATCCAGTGGTACCCGAGATAGAGGCGGCTGATCACCTGAAGGACGATGCCGACGATGGCGACAGCGATCGCCGCGACGGTGAACCAGCGTCGGCCGATCCGGCTCGCGAGCAGGTAGGCCAGGATCAGCAGGAAGTTGGATGTGCCGAGGACGTGTCCGGAGGGGAAGGAGAAGCTCCTGTCCGGCCCGAAGAGCATCAGACCGATGGGCGGCCGGGGATGCTGCACGATCGGCGCCAGCGTCTGCGCGACGACGACTCCCGTCACCATTCCTGCGAAGAGCAGGATGGGACGCCAGAGGTGGCGGGCGGCGATGATCCAGGCGACGAGGGTGATGACGACCACGATGGGGAGGGCGATCGGCCCGAAGACGATCGCCAACCCGATCATGAAGCCGGTGGCGTCGGTGGATCGCTGAGCGTTGAACCAGAGCTCGACCGGCTCGTCGAGCCGTTCGAAGCCGGTGCGGGTCGTCACCGCGACCAGGAGGATGAGGAATCCGACGAAGCCGACCGAGACCAGGACGGCGGCGAACGCGTAGGTTCGGCGCCGCACGGACGGACTGACCACCCGCTCCTCGACCACGAAGCGCTGATGCCAGTCGGAGAGCCGGGACGGGGCCGAGTTCCGGGGAGCGGAGGGCTCGGGCGATGCTTCGAGCATGGTCCCACCTCCGGGGGATGTAACAACGGTTACAGCTCCCGAATGGTATCTCCTGCGGCGCGACCGGTGCCAACCCTGATGGCGTCCGCGGGTCGGGGAGGCCGGCGACCGGCGGCTCTAGTCGGTGGCTCTCGCCACGCGGTCGGTGCGGTCGAGCAGAGCCACGAGTCGATCACGGAGCTCCTCGAGGTCGCGCAGCGGCATGTCGAGGCGTTCGAGGATGGTGCCGGGCACGAGTTCGGCCTGGGCGCGAAGCGCCTGCCCACGTGTGGTCAGGGTGATCTGCAGGGCGCGATCGTCATCCGGGTTCCGGATCCGCTCGATGAGCCCGCCGGACTCGAGTCGTTTGAGCAGCGGGCTCAGGGTGGCGGAGTCGAGGTGCAGGGCGTCCGCGATCTCCCGGACCTTGCGCGGGCTCGTCTCCCACAGGGCCAGCATGACGAGGTACTGGGGATGGGTCAGCCCGAGCGGCTCGAGCACCGGGCGATAGAGCGCGACGACGGATCGGCTCGTCGCTGCCAGCGCGAAGCAGATCTGGCGATCGAGAGCGAGAGGGTCGTCGGTCATGCTCCGATAATAGCTGGTACACTAACTATTCGTGGGCATGCGGAAATTCGACGAGACCAATCCCTATCGCGGGCGTCCGGGCTTCTGGAACCGCTGGAACGCCTTCACCTACATGTTCTCCGGTGCCGCGCAGGTCGGAGTGGGGCCCGGCAAGGTCGAGCCCCCCTATTCGCCGCCTGCCGATCCCGTATGTCCGCTCTGCGGCAGGTCGATGGCTGATCACGGCATCGAGCGGGGCGCCTCCACGGTCCCGACCTACATCCGCTGCCCGCAGTAGAGCCCGCCGACATCGGACCGGCTCAGTCGTCGAAGGCGTTCCAGCAGATCGAGCTCCGAGCACTCTGGTCGTCGAGGACGAGCGCTCTCACCTGGTCGGGAAGTCGATCCCGCTGCCAATCCCGCTCGTGCAGACCGGCGGCGTCACCTCGGTCCGCACGCACCGCCCGGATCGCGTAGGCGGCCGCGCCGAGATCGTGCGCTGCGACATGGGCCACGGCTACGGCCTGACCGGCGGCGAGCGCACTGAAGCGCGCCGGGTCGGGAAGGCCCCGCCCTGCGGAGTTGGCGTGGAAGGCGGCGTCGTGCGCCTGCTTCATCGCGAGCTCGCCGCGAATCCAGCCGCGCAGCACCTCCAACGCCTCACGCGGACGCGGGTCCTCCGGTGATTCCCGTTCGAACAGCGGCATCACGTGCTCCGAACATCGAGCCGACCACTCCGCCAGCAGATGATGGTCCTCGTCCGTGAGAGAGCCGCCGCGTCGGATGGTGATGAGGCGGGGGTCCCGCTGGGTCGGGAGGATCGGCATGCCCTGAACCTTTTCGGCTCTCACCGTTGCGCGCCTAGAACTCCGGAAGGTAGGCGCGGCGCACGGCGAGCTCCTCGATGAAGCTTGCGGACGGATGCCGCTCGTCCTGAGGCTCGTCGATCAGCCGAGTGGAGAGCGGTACGCCGGCGGAGAGGAAGAGAGTGACCGTCTGGGTGGCTCCCGATGAGGTGAGGGTGGGAACGCTGATCGCTTCGGCTCCTCCGGAACGCACGACCGCCGAGGCGAACTCCAGCAGCGCATCGGCCACCTCGTCGAGCATGATCAGCTCTTCACCGTCGTAGCGGACACTCTTCACCCCGCCATCTTCCGATGAGCGCCCGCATCGGGCAAGGGGCTGGTGCCGCGCTGCAAACCATGAGCCGTCTGGGCTCAGGACACCACGACGCGTGCGCCGGTCACGTTCTGGATGCGCGCGAATCCGTCCGACGCCGCACCGTCGCGATGTGCTGCCACTCGGACGCTCGGGAAGTAGGTGCCCGGCGCGTCGAAGGTGACCGTCGTCGACACGGTGACCTGAGCTGACAGCGCGACCGCGTCAGCGGCCTCGAAGCCGGCGCCCGTGTTCCATTCCACGGCGACGATGACTCCCACCCCCGGGGTCTCCGCGTGCGCGACGAGCTCGACCGGCTCGCCCACTCGAACCTCGGCGCGCTCCGCGCCGTTGGCTGCAAGGGTGACGACCGGCTGGATACCGTGACGCGCAGGAGCCGAGTTCGCCGCCGTGACCTGGCTGTCGACGACGGAATAGACCGACGTCGCAGGTGGGGGAGTGTCGTTCTCCACCCAGGCCGCCAGGTCGCGCAGGGCCTGGTGCAGCGCACCGAGGTAGCTCACCGTGCGCGTGGGGTCCTCCTGCGGTTCGACGTCGCCGTGGGTCGCGCGGTCGATGAACCAGAGGCGGAAGTGCTCATCGGTCGCGTCTCCGAGGTGTCGGCGGACGGCCGAGCGATACCAGTCGGCCTGCCAGGCGTAGGCCTCCCGATCCCAGAGGCAGGCGACCACGATCATCCGCCCGGTGAAGCGGCCGCTCTGCACGGACCCTGCCGCGCCGGCCGCGAAGATCGGGCCGACCAGCATTGGTCGCTGCGGGAACAGGGGCGTGCCACCCGGTCCGCGGAACTGATCCCACGCTGCGTACTCCGGGCCCGGCACCTGGTGACGGTGGTAGGTCTGGATCGCCAGGAATCCGCTGTTGTCGACGGTCAGCTCGTCGCCGGGGCGGAGCGCGCGGAGGACCTCCGCGTCGGCGGGTCCGAAGATCGCGATGTCATCGAGCACGCGGAGGACCACGATCCGAGCGCCGGCCGAAGCACCGGTCTCGATGATCAGCTCCGTGGTCTGAGGGTCGACTGCGGGGCGCTCGGTCAGCCGGACTGCCACCGGCAGGTCGGGGGAGGTCGAGCCCAGCCATGCATCATCCGCGGCTCCGGTCGACTGGCCGCCGTGCGCGACCGAGGCGTGACCCGTGGCAGCGAGGTCGGCGGGGGTGAGGAGCGAGGAGATCGTCGTGCGGTGCTGCACGCGGTCGCGCAGCAGAGATGGCGTGGGGTCGGCGCCCAGGTATCCGGGCAGGGTCCAGAAATCCTCGAAGTAGCCGGGATCGATGGCGCGCAGGCCGGGGTAGAGAGCCGCGAGCCCGTGCGGTCCCATCGACGCGTGCCCGAACCAGGTGCGGGGAGGGAATCCCATCCGTGTGACCTCGAGGAGCGCCGCGGCCTGCTCCTCGTCGAGGTGTTCGGCGGGATCGCCGCTCCCGCCCGGCTCGAGTGCGTCGACGATCTCCTCGAAGTGGCCACGCAGGATCCGCAGGGCCGCCATCCGTGCGGTGAAGCTGTTCGGGATGGCCATGGGTGAGCCGATCACGTACGGGACGAAGCCGTCCCAGACACCGGTGGTGTTCTCGGCGCCGCCGATGGTGCGGAAGCCCCCTCCTGATCCGCCGAACGCGTAGCCGTAGGTGCGGTGCGGTCCGTAGATCTGCTGAGCCAGGACCCGGGCGTACTGCGCTGCTGCGGCGTTGGCGCGGTAGGCGCCGATGGTCGGATCGAGGCCGGAGAACGGATCTGCGGCTCGTGGTCCTCCGCCGTTCGTCTCCAGGAAGGCGGCGCCGCTCGAGATCGAGAAGCCGATCCGGTCCTCCTCACCGGTGAGGCCCTCGGAGAAGTGCTCGCTGTCGGGGATCGGGGCGATGTACTGGAAGAAGCGACCCTCGTAGGCATCGGCCTGCGGGAGATGCAGCGAGAAGCGGGTGTCGGTGCCCGAGAAGCCGCCGCGCAGGTAGCGGTGGGGAAGCGGGAGCTCGCGCTGCTCGTCGACGTCGACGAACGGATGCTCGAAGCCTGCGTCGATGGCGGGCGGGTCGTTCGTCAGCGTCATCGCTTCTCCTCTAGGGTCTGTGCTGTCTGTTGCGCCGCGAGCCTGCGGTTCAGAGCCCGAATTCCGAGTCGCGGATGATCGCCTGCGCCTGCATGACGTTCTCGCCGGCGAGACGGCGGAACGTGCCGACGAGCATCTCGCCGAGGTCGATCTCGACGCCCGCGAACCAGAGCCCGGTGAGGCCGTCCCACATCGCGATCATCTCGATGGCGATCTGTCGCGCGTCGAGCCCCGGGTGGGCGAGCGCATCGCGCTGACGGTTGGCGACCATGCGGGTGAAGATGTCGATCTGCGCCGCGGTGCGACGCTCGAGGTAGCTGCGTCCAGGGTGCTCAGGGCTGATCGCGAGGCCCTTGATCGCCAGCAGCAGTCGCAGCATCGGATCGTCTCGTGACGCGCTGGATGCGGTGTCGTGCAGCTCGTCGAGATCGAAGACGGGCTCGCCCTCATCGAGATGGTGAGCCGTCATCACCAGGGAGTCGTCGAGCTCGAGGGCGGCGACGAGCAGATGGTCGCGCGAGGGGAAGTGGTAGAGCACGGTGGCTTCGCTGCTGCCGGAGCGCTCGGCGACCTGGGCGATCGTCACGCTCTCATGTCCTCGCTCTTGGACGAGTTCGAGAGTGGCTCGCGCGATCTTCTCGCGCCTCTTGCGGGTTCCGGCGTACGGCCCGCGCTTGACTGCGGCATCAGTGCTCACCTCGCCGACCGTACACGAAAACGGGGTAAGCAAGAATATTCATCGTCGATGGTTGCGGTCGAGTCGCTTCGGCCGCTTGCGTGTGGTTGAAATTGGTGGTCTACTCTGCGTTCAGCGGATCGATTCCTCCCATCGGTGGGGATCGATCTCGTTCATGCGTCGCGCACCGCCCCCAACGAAGAGGACCGACAATGTCGTCAGTACCCCCACCCGAGCCCTCGGCCGACATCCTCACCACGTCGGACCCCGCTTCGAGCTCGGCGTCCGCTCAAGGGTCAGCCGAGCCCGAAGTGCCCGGGACGTCGGTGCATCTGATCGCCGGCAAGCCGCTGCGCCGCTATCTCCTGTGGTTCGGCATCGCGACCGCGGCGATCACCACGATCTGGGGCGGCGTCAGCGGCATCATCCTGCCCAACCACGTGCAGCTGCTCGCGTTCGGCCAGTTCTTCACCGGCGCGGACTCGGGTGTCGACCTGCAGGAGCTCAATCAGCTCAAGTCCTCGATCGACGCGGGAACGGCCACCGCGACAGCCGAGCAGAGCCGTCTGCTCGGCATCCTCCGCGACTTCGACGCGGCACGGGCCTCGAATCTCGCCCTCGTCGCGACCATCGGCACGGTCTTCACGATGCTGGCGCAGCCCATCATCGGCGTGCTCTCCGACCGCACCCGTTCGCGGATGGGGCGTCGGGCTCCCTGGATCCTGTTCGGCGGGATCATCGGCTCCTTCCTGCTCATGAGCGTGCAGTTCGCACCGTCCGTCGGCATCCTCGTCGTCCTCTGGACGGTCGCATCGGTCGCCCTCAACTCGGCCCAGGCGCCGCTCAACGCGACGGTCGCCGACCGAGTGGTCGAGGGCAAGCGGGGCACGGCGTCGGCCATCGGCGGGCTCGGCAGCTTCGCGGGCGGCATCCTGGGCGCCGTCATCTCGGGAGTCGCGTTCGGCGCGATCGGGCTGCAGTCCTACTACGTCGTCGGCGGCCTCGCGCTGATCGGTCTCGTCCTCTTCGTCGTGCTGGTGCGCGACCGCTCGTCACTCACCCTCGAGGTGCCGGCCCACAGGTGGTCGACCTTCTTCGCGGGCTTCCTCGTCCCGCTCCGCTCAGCCGACTTCCGATGGGTCTGGATCGCCCGGGTGCTGCTCACCTTCGGCTACGGCACCTCCACGGCGCTCACCCTCTACATGCTGCAGAGCTATGTCCGCCCCGCGCTGAGCGCGGCGGAGGCGACCTCGCTCTCCCCGCTGCTCGCGGTGGTGGGATTCCCCGGCACGCTGGTCGGCCTCATCGTGGCCGGCCGCCTCTCCGACAGGCTCGGCCGTCGCAAGCCCTTCGTCATCTTCTCGTCGGTGCTGATGGCGGCCGGATTCCTCATCCCGCTGATCTCGCCGACCGTTCCAGCGCTGCTGATCAGCGGGGTCGTCAGCGGGGTCGCGTTCGGTGCCTACCTGGCAGTCGACCAGGCGCTGTTCATCGATGTGCTGCCCGACAAGAGGGCGGCGGGGCGCGACCTCGGCGTCGCGGCGATCGCGAGCAACCTCGGCCAGTCGCTCGCGCCGCTGATCGCCGCCCAGGTCGTGGTGCTCACCGCCGGCTACGCGGGGATCTGGATCGTGGCGGCCGTGCTGGTCGCCATGGCGGCGGTCGCCATCGTGCCGGTGAAGGCGGTCCGATAGGCGCCGATCCGGCGCATGCTGAGTAGCATTCCGGCATGTCGATCAGGCTCGAGAACGTCGGGATCGCCGTCCGCGACCTGGAGGCGACGATCTCCTTCTTCACCGACCTCGGCCTCACGGTCGTCGGCCGGGACGAGGTCAGCGGCGAATGGACCGACACCGCTGTCGGGCTCGACGGCAATCACGCCAGGATCGCGATGCTCCAGACGCCCGACGGTCACGGGCGCCTCGAGCTGTTCGAGTACATCCACCCCGCCGCCATCAAGACCGAGCCGACCCAGCCGAACGAGATCGGCATGCACCGCGTCGCGTTCTCGGTGGACGACATCGACGCCGCCCTCGCGATCGCCGCGGAGCACGGCTGCCATCCGCTCCGCGGGGTCGCGAACTACCGGGACATCTACCGGCTCGCCTACCTGCGCGGTCCGAGCGGCATCATCGTCATGCTCGCCCAGGAGTTGCATCCGAGCTGACGCCCGTCCGTGTCGACCCGGTGGAGGTCGCGGTCAGTCATGCTGCGCCGATGCCGGCCCTCCGCCGTCTCGGCGCACGACCCTGCGTCGGTCCGCGCGGTGCGCCTGCGCGAACGCGTCGATCGCGCGGTCCGTCGTCCTCGCTGCGGGGTCGACGATGCAGACCCAGCCAAAGGCGCCGTAGAGCGGGTGGGGGAGGAAGACGTCCGTCTCGCTGAAGTCGATGGCCGCCTGCTGGATCGCGTCGGGCGGATACCCGAGCAGTTCGGTGAACAGCGGCATCCCCACGTGGATGTTGAGCCGCCAGCGGTCGGCCGCACTCAGTCGCGAGCCGACGTCGTCGGGATAGTCCTTCGTGACGATCGTGGCGTACGGCTGTCGGTTCGTCGGAACCCGGCCGTCCGGCGCGTAGTAGAAGAAGTGGTCGCCCCACGAGATCTCGGGATGCTCGCTGCCCGGCCCCGGAGCGAGCTCGAGCACCCCGTCGAAGCCACGGATGGTCTCGAGGATCTGCTCCAAGGTCGAGTCCTTCGCGCTCATCTGTCCAGTATCGAATCCACGCGCAGCGTCAGAAAGGGCAGCTTCTTCCGGCGGCCGTCGTCGAGAAGCCGAAAAGTGCGGGAATGCGGAGCGGATGACAGCACTCTCCGGCTTCTCACTGCGACGTCTCGGCGCTACGGTGTGCGCAGGAGGAGTCCCCATGGCGATGGCGTCGCGTGCTCGGTCCGTTCTCTCCGTGCCCGCAGCGGGGTACGAAGTCCGCTTCGTGGAGCGCGGAGCCGACAACGGCGGACAGCGGCTGATCGCCGAATGGTCGGTGCCGTCCTACGTCGGGCCGCCGGAGCACTTCCATCCCGCCATGACCGAATCATGGACGGTGATCGACGGGTCGCTCGTCGCAACGGTGGCAGGTGAGACGCGAACTCTGGAGACGGGCGAGAGCATGACGGTCCTGCCCGGGGTCCATCACAGCTTCCACGCGCCCGGTCCGGTGCGCTGGCGGCAGACGAACGAGCCCGCCCTTCAGCACGAGGTGCTGTTCCATCTGGACTCCGAGGTCGTGCGACGCCACGGCGCCAACGGCCGACCCGGACCCATCGCCACCATCCGCATCCTCGCCGCGGCGGATGCGGTCTTCGTCGGTCCGCCCTTCTGGCTGCAGAGCGCGCTCAGGTTCATCGGACGTCAGCTGAATCGCCGGCTCGCGAAGGAGCTGTCGACGCGCATCGCCGCCTGAACCGTCCCGCGCGCATCGCCGCCTGAACCGTCCCGCGCGGAACGCCGGCACCTCCGGGCCGATACGGTCGACGGGTGACCGACCGCCCCCTCACGGCCTGGCCGCTCTACGCCGCCGGCTTCCTGACCGCGTTCGGCTCCCATGGAGTCGCCGCCGGACTGGGAGTCGACACGGAGTCCCTCGCCATCAGCGTCCTGACCCTCGGCATCCTGCTCGCGCTCTACGACGTGGCCGAGGTCGTGCTCAAGCCGGTCTTCGGTGCGCTGAGCGACCGGATCGGCATCCGCCCGGTGATCCTCCTGGGACTCGGCGGCTTCGCGCTCACCTCGGTCGCCGGCGCACTCTCCGACGAGGTGATCTGGCTGGCGGTAGCCCGCCTCGGACAGGGCGCTTCAGCGGCCGCCTTCTCGCCCGCCGCGTCCGCCGGCGTGGCCCGGCTGGCCGGACCGGCGCCGGCGGGCCGCTACTTCGGCCGGTACGGATCATGGAAGGGGCTCGGCTACGCCCTCGGACCGCTCCTCGGCGCCGGACTCATCGCGATCGGAGGATTCGCCGCACTCAACTGGACTCTCGCCGGCCTCGCGGTCGTCGTCGCGATCTGCGTGTTCGTCCGCATCGAGGCGATCCCCGTCGTGCCCAAGGTGCGGGTCACCGTCGTCGACATGGTCCGCGAGCTGCGGGCACGCGACTTCCTGATCCCGGTCGTCGCACTGGCCACCTCGACCGCTGCGCTCGGCATCGCCGTCGGCTTCCTGCCCTTCCTCGGCTCGTCGATGGACCTGCCCGTATTCGTCAGCGTCGCCGCGGTCACCGTCGTGGCCATCGCATCGTCGGCCACTCAGCCTCTCGTCGGCCGGCTGGTCGATCGTGTGCAGGATCGCCGGTGGGAGATCACCAGCAGCGGCCTCGTGCTCACCGCCGGCGGATTCGTGATCATCGCGGCCGCTCCCTCTGTGATCGGCATCTACCTCGGCGCACTGCTGATCGGCGTCGGCATCGGCGCGACGACGCCCGCCGCGTTCACCGTGCTCGCCTCCTCGACACCGCCGCACCGCCTCGGTCGCACCATGGGCAACGCGGAGCTCGGTCGCGAGATCGGCGATGCAGGCGGTCCACTCGCCACCGGTGCGATCATCGCGGCCGCGGGATTGCCGGTCGCGCTGGCCGCTGCAGCCGCGGGGAGCGCGATCACGGGGCTCGCGCTGCTTCTCTGGAGCAGACGGCCGCTCGTCGGTGCCGTCGGCGGAGACCTGCATCGGCAGCCGGATGACTCCCGGCGCTCGTCAGGCCAGGCCTGACTCGAGCTCGTCCACCGGTGAACTCTCGGTGAACACGCGCCGAGAACAGGGTCGGCCCCATTGCCGATGCCCGGCAGGAGGAGAAGGGTCTCCCTCGTGGAACCCCTCGTGCTGTTCATCCTCGTCGTGGTCGTCGCCCTCGGGTTCGACTTCACCAACGGCTTTCACGACACCGCCAACGCGATGGCCACCTCCATCGCCACCGGCGCGCTCAAGCCGAAGGTCGCCGTCACGCTTTCCGCGATCCTCAACCTCGTCGGAGCGTTCCTCAGCGTCGAGGTCGCGCTGACGGTGACCAACGCGGTCGTGAAGATCCAGGACTCGTCCGGAGCACCCGACCCCGCACTGCTGACGGACGGCGGCTCCGGGCTGCTGCTGATTGTGCTGGCCGGTCTGGCGGGCGGCATCGTCTGGAATCTCCTCACCTGGCTGCTCGGTCTGCCCTCGAGCTCGTCGCACGCGCTGTTCGGCGGCCTCATCGGCGCGACGATCGCCGGCCTCGGCTTCGCAGGCGTCAACTGGGCGGGCGACGGCAGCAAGCTCGACGGCGTGCTCGGCAAGGTCATCCTCCCGGGACTGATGTCTCCGGTCGTCGCCGGCGTCGTCGCGGCGATCGGCACCTGGCTGGTCTTCCGGATCATCGGACGTCTCCTCGGCCCGGCCACCGAGCGCGGCTTCCGGATCGGCCAGATCGGCAGCGCGTCGCTCGTCTCCCTCGCACACGGCACGAACGACGCCCAGAAGACGATGGGCGTCATCACGCTGGCTCTGATCGCGGCGGGCTTTTGGAACGACACGGAATCGGTGCCGCTCTGGGTGAAGCTCGCCTGCGCACTCGCCATCTCGCTCGGCACCTACCTCGGCGGCTGGAGGATCATCCGCACGGTGGGCAAGGGACTCGTCGAGATCAGCACGCCGCAGGGCATGGCGGCCGAAGCCTCCTCCGCCGCGGTGATCCTCGCATCGAGCCACCTCGGCTTCGCGCTCTCCACCACGCACGTCGCGACGGGGTCGATCCTCGGCTCAGGGGTCGGTCGGCCCGGTGCGACCGTTCGCTGGCGGGTCGCCGCCCGCATGCTGATCGCCTGGTGCATCACGCTTCCGGCCGCCGCGCTCGTGGGAGCGCTGATGTGGGGGATCGGTCACCTGATCGGCGGGATGGCCGGTGGCATTGCGGTGGTGCTCGTCCTCCTGGCCTTCGCCGTCTTCATGTTCTGGCGCTCCCGCCGCAGCGCGGTCGGCGCGCACAATGTCAATGACAAGTGGGACGACACGCCCGCCCGCCCGCAGCCCGCGAACGTCTAAGCCCGCGAACGTCTAGGAGTCGACGACATGTTCCCTCTCTTCCTCGATGCCGCCTGGAAGGTGCTGCTCGCGGCAGTCGTCCTCGGGGCAGGACTTCCGGCCCTGTTCGCCGTCGGGGTGCGCAGCTTCGCGCTCGCGGGCGCCGGTTCAGGACCGCTCACTGATGACGACGGCCGGGCCATCGCCGTGTCCGCACCGACGTCGGGCGGGTCCACAGGACTGCGCATCCTCGGCGTCGTGTGCGTCGTCCTCGTGCTGGCGGCCGTCGCGGTGGGGCTCACGGTGATCATCGCCGGCGGCTTCGGCAAGGCGGTCAGCTTCGAGAACGTCTTCCCGATGATCGTGGACAAGTGAGGTCCACCCGATGACGGACATCGATCAGGGCGCCGCATCCAACGGCCTGCTCGGCCGAGTGGTCGCGTGGCTCCGCGCCGGATATCCGCAGGGCGTCCCGCGGCCCGACTATCCCGCGGTCCTCGCCGTCCTGCAGCGGTCGCTCACCCCGGTGGAGATCGATCGCGTCGTGCGCCAGCTCGTCGCAGCCGACGCGACCGGCGATGCGTCCGACGAGCAGGCGGTCCGCTCGATGCTCGATGAGGTGCTCGTCGGCGCGCCCACCGAAGAGGATGTGGCCCGCGTGTCCAGCCGCCTCGCCACCGCGGGGTGGCCGCTCGGCGCGCCCGCCGACCGCACGCCTCCCTCCCGCGCCGGACTTGTCGCCCGGGTGGTGGGCTGGCTCCGCGCCGGCTACCCGGCGGGCCTGCCCGAGAACGACTACGTGCCGCTGGTCGCCCTGCTCCGTCGTCGGCTGACCGACGATGAGGTCCGCGTCGTCGCGCGAAGCCTCGTCGAGGGCGGAGTCGCACCGGATCGGATCGAGCTCGTGGACGCCATCGCGCGCGTGACCAGCGAGCTGCCCGCCGATGTGGACGTCGAGCGAGTCCGGGTCTACCTCAACGAGCACGGCTGGCCGACGGACTTCCCCGTCTGAACGCGAGGTCGTGAGACCCGCGCCAGGCATGCGTCGGACGGTCTACTTCAGCTTCAGCTTGCGCTTGACCTCCCGCTCAGCGAGCACGCTGATGTAGTCCTGGATCGGCGCCTGCTGCAGGGCGAGCACCGCATCGCGGACCATGGCGGTGATCCCCGTCGAGCTGAGGTTGGGGTACTTCGTGATGAGCTTCTCGGATACCTGACGGATGGTGTCGGCTGCATCGAACTCGGTGGTCATGCAGCAGAAGCTAGGGGTGCCGGGTGAACAGCCGGTAAGCAGATCGGCGACGAGCGTCGGCCGGGTGGCAGCTCCGGCCCAGGAGCCCCCGGAGGGGAGCGTCGGATAGGCTTCCGCGAGTGCGAGGCCGCCGCTTGCCCCCATCCGCATCCCCGCCTTCGGAGTCGCTGACCGTCTCGGTCGTCATCCCGGTCAAGGACGATGCCGAGGTCCTCCGGTGCTGCCTGGCGGCGCTGGGCCGGCAGACTCGATCGCCCCACGAGATCATCGTGGTCGACAACGGATCCTCGGATGATGTCGGAGAGGTCGCCGACGCCTACGGTGCGACGCTGATCCACGAGGCCCGGCCCGGCATCGGGGCAGCTGCCGGCGCCGGCTACGACTGCGCCCAGGGTGGGATCATCGCGCGTCTCGACGCCGATTCCGTGCCCGCCGACGACTGGGTGCACACGATCGCGACGGCCTTCGCCAACCGCCCCGACGTCGACGCCTTCACCGGATCCTCCACCTTCACCGACGGACCCGCGCCCCTCAGGAGGATCGGAGCCGGGCTGTATCTCGGGGCGTACCACGTGGCCGCGGGTGCGGCCCTATCCCACCGACCCCTGTTCGGCTCCAACCTCGCGATGCGGGCGTCCGCCTGGCAGGTCGTGCAGTCCGACGTGCACCGCGGCGACGAGCTGATCCACGACGACTTCGACCTCAGCTTCCACCTCGGTCCGCGCCATCGCATCCGGTACCTGCCGCCCATGCGCGTCGGCATATCCAGCAGGCCGTTCTCGGACGCCAAGGGGCTGCTGCGCATCCGTCGCGGATTCCGCTCCGTATGGATCCATTGGCCGCACTCGCTGCCGCATCAGCGGCTGGGACGCAGGATCGGCTTCGCCCTGCGAGAGGTGCGTTCGGACCTCGCCGCACGGGGCGACGGCGATCGTCTCGGGCGCACGCTGCTTCGATCGACCTTCGCCGTGGACGCCGGCAATGTGCTCATCCTCGCCTCGGCAGCGCTCGCCGCGTCGAGGAATGCGCGGGAGTGGTCGGAATCGACGGTCACCACGCGATGGGTCGACGCGGCGATCGGGCTCATCGGACTGCTCGCCGCGGCACGCGCGGTGCGGATCGCGGATGATGCGGGCCGCGCGACCGACCGCGCACGGCTGACCTCTGCGCTTCGGATCGTGCGGGCCGGAGGCGTGTTCAATCTCGTCGCCTCCGCCGCCCACCTCGTCCTCCTGCGACGAGGGCGCGGCGCGGACCGTCTTGGACTGCACGCCGGCGCGCTGCACCTGCTGCTGGGAGGCAGCGCGGTCAGCGCCGCCTACGTGCGCATCCTGACGACGTGGAGGAACGGGGTCGGCTCCTGAGCCGATGAGACGGAACCGCGAAGGTGAGCATGCCTCTTTCAGCTGCCGGCGCAACGCTGGGGACATCGCCCGCATCGCAGCGCGGTGATGACGACCCTGGGAGGTCCCATGTATTTCCACGTGCAGAAGTTCATCAACGACATCGCTGAGGACGAGCCGAATCCCGCGGCGGCGAACGCGCTCCAGGAGGGCCTCGGCGGACAGTTCGGCGAGATGCGCACCATGATGCAGTACCTGTTCCAGGCCATGAACTTCCGCGGCCCCGCCGCAAAGCCCTACCGCGATCTCATCCAGGGCATCGGCACCGAGGAGATCAGCCACGTCGAGCTGATCGGCACCACGATCTCGCGCCTGCTGGATGGTTCTCCGCAGTACCAGGGCAAGAAGAGCGACCCGATCGACAAGCCCGGCGCCGGCGGCGCGATCCCGCTCAACATCGCGCTCTCGGAGAGCAACATCCACCACTACCTCGTGGGCGCCCAGGGCGCGTTGCCCGTCGACTCCGCCGGGAACCCGTGGAGCGGCAGCTACGTCTACAACTCCGGCAACCTCGTGCTCGACCTGCTGTACAACCTCATGCTCGAGTCGACGGGCCGTCTGCAGAAGTGCCGCGTCTACGAGATGACGGACAACAAGACCGCTCGCTCCACGCTCGCGTACCTCATCGTCCGCGATCAGGCGCACGAGAACGCCTACGCCAAGGCGCTGGAGACGCTCGGGGTGAACTGGAGCGCCACGCTGCCCATTCCGAAGACCAACGCCGAGCGCTTCCCCGAGGTGAAGAAGCTCGTCGACATGGGGCTGCAGAGCAAGCAGTACAGCTTCGACCTCGCCGGGCAGTCCGAGGCCGGCCGCATCTTCCAGGGCGCATCGCCCTCGAACGACGGCACGACGCTCGACGCCAGCGAGCAGGCCCCGGAAGGCGTGCCCTCCGTCATCGCCCCCGAGCGCTTCGAGGAGTTCGCCCCCGGAGTGGACGCCGAGCTGCTGAAGCTCATCCAGGCCACGGCCGAGCTGGAGCTCGCCGAGGTGGAGAACCTCTTCGGACCGACGGCCGCGTCGCCGAGTTCCGCGGCGAAGCCGTCCACTGCGGCCGCCAAGAAGTGAATCGAATGCCGTCAACCCGTCCTCGATCCGAATCGGAGTAGTCATGCCCCAACGCAACACCCTCGTCCGCAGCCTGCACGACGCGGGCATCGCAGCCTGGTTCGGCGGCTCCCTCATGGGAGTGGTCGGCCTCAACGGTGCCAGCGCCAAGGCGAAGGATCCCAGCGAACGGCTGGCGCTGTCCTCCGTGGGGTGGGCGCGCTGGGCGCCCGTGCAGTTGGCCGCGATCCTGGCCCACGGCATCGGGGGAGTGGGGCTCATCCTCGGCAACAAGACGCGTCTCGTGGGCCAGCAGGAGAGCCGCACCAACACCATCGTCAAGCTGGGCGTCACGGGCCTGGCCGCGGGCGCGACCCTCTACTCCGGACTGCTCGGCGGCACGATCGCGAAGCACGCATCGGAGGGGGCCGAAGGCGTCACCGAACCCTCCTCCGAGTCGTCGGCGAAGCTGGCCACGGCGCAGCGTCAGCAGAAGATCGTCCAGTGGATTCCTCCTGTCCTCACTCTGATCGTCATCGTGCTGGGAGCGCAGCAGGGCGAGCAGCAGCGGCCCATCAAGGGCCTGTTCCAGACCACCTTGAAGAACCTCGGAGTCACTCGCCATGGCTGATAAGTCGGAGTCGCTGCTCGTGCGAGCCGTGGCACACCTCGAGCGGGCTCGAGGGCTGGACGGGGCGATCAGAGCTCTCGCGCCGAAGGTGCGCCGTGCGCCGCAGGCGGTGCTCGACCTGTTGCACGGTGCTCCACTCGGGCACGCGGTGCATCCCGTCGCGGTGCTCGTGCCAGCTGGAGCATGGATCTCGGCCTCCGTCCTCGACTTCCTCCCGGGGAGCGAGCGAGCGGCCCGCCGCCTCGTCGCGGTGGGCCTGCTGAGCGCCGCACCCACCTCGGCGTCAGGGCTCGCCGACTGGTCCAGCCTCAACACGCCTCAGCAGCGGGTGGGCATCGTGCACGCGTCAGCCAACGTTCTCGCCTGGTTCCTGTACGCCGCGTCCTGGCTTCAGCGTCGCAAGGGAAATGACGGTCGCGGCAAGCTGCTCGCTCTCGCCGCCCTCGGCGTGCTCGGCGGATCGGGCTACCTGGGCGGACATCTCGTGTACCGCCAGGGCGCCCGTGTGGAGACCCGATCGACCTCGAGCTGAGAACCGGATCCTCAGAGCTCAGTCCACGGTGAGGCCCGACTCGGGGTCGTCGTCGGAGAGCCAGGCTTCGCGGTCGCTGACGGTGTGGCCCAGGAGTTCGTCGACGACCCAGCCGAGGTCCATGCAGGTCAGAGTCGTCTCGGGATCCTCGACCGGAAGGCTGTATTCCGGGTCGGTGTAGTAGACGCGATTCAGCGGGGACCTGCGCCGTTTCGGGCGGCCGAGTATCATGCGGGACTACTGCCACCGAAGGGGTGCTCGGGTTGACGAATAAGCAAAAGAGGCCAGCCTTCCGGGATCTATATTTCGGCAAGAGTGACTCCAAAAATGAGCTCTCAGGTGATCGAGACGATTTCGTTAGAAGTTTTATCGACCTCAATCGCATTACGGACCAGGTCATCGCAGGCGAAAAGACGTTAGTTCTGGGTCCGAAAGGCACGGGCAAGTCAGCGCTCGCATGGTTTCTGGATGCTTCGCAACACGGGCAAAATTATCTTTGCACCGTCCGAGATGCTTCCGACTTACCCTTAGCAGACATTCCCCGTCTTCAAACCGGTCAGCCGGCGGGAACAGAGCGCACGGTTGCCGCATGGAAATTCATACTCCTCTGCAACTATCTGGCGTTGCTCCTGACCGATCAATCCTGCGAAATTCCAAACCGCGTCGAGGTCGATCGGGTTACTAAGCTTCTTCGAAAATATGGATTTATGGGTGACACTTCGGGGCGCGCAATCCTAGACATATCGAATACCACCATCGAGATACCCATCCCGAAAATCGGCACAATCTATCGACGGGAGAGCAGTTCGACTCTTAACATTTATTCCTTGCTGCCCTATCTAGAGGACTGGGCGGCTAATGCTAGGTCGGCTAACCGCCACATGCTGATGTTGGATGGTCTTGACTCCATCTTCTTGAACGATGCAAAGTATGACGAAAGCCTCGCTTCGCTCGTGCAGGCTGCATACACGATCAATCAGAAGCTGGCCAGCGTCGGCGCAACTGGAAGCGTCGTGCTACTGCTGCGAAATGACGTTTTCAATCGCGTTTCCCTTGTGCTTCCTGATTCACAAAAAATGCGCGACGACTACGCGGTCGAACTCGACTGGCGCGTACTTTCGGGAGCGGTCGGTGCTCAAGCTCCCCTCATTAGACTCGTCAACGGCAAGGCCGCCCGCGCGCTTAGTGTCGCGGCAATAGATGTACTCTCGTACTTTCCCGCGTCCATCGAACTTGGCGGCAGTCAGGGAAGCGAACCTCGCTTTATCGAGCGGCTCCAGTATTTTCTCAATCTCACGAGACATACGCCGCGCGACCTTCTCCGATTGTTCGAAGAGATCCGGAAGGTGGAAGAATCTGGCGTGTTCCCGTCAGCAACGCCCACCTTGCGAAGAGACGTTATTCGGGAAGGTGTACTGCAATACGCCACCAAATACTTCACAGGTGCCATACGTAACGAATTTGCCGGATATGAGCAGGGCCCGCAAGAAGCTCAGCTCGCACTGGCCGCGCTTCAAAATCTGAAACGTCAAAATTTTGACCGGAACCTCTTTGCGGCCGGCCTCGCCGAGTTGGGAGAGAGTCGACCCGAAGTCGTTGATCGCCTACTCCGGCTGCTCTTCTATGCAGGGGCGGTGGGGAACACGGTTTCCGTTCGCGGTGGAAGCTACTTGCAGTTCTATCACCGCCGGGACGACTCGGCCGTGTACCTGAAGGGAAGCTTCGTTCTTCACAACGCCCTTTGTCACGCTTGGACAATTCCCTTCACGTACTGACGGCGGGAGAGCCATGAAAGCGGCGCAGGGATGTCGACCCGAGCGGACGCCAACGGGGAGGACGTAGGTCCGATCGACGCGTCGGAGTCGGACGCCTCGGACTCGTTCGATCCCGCGCTCATGACTACATCGAACACCCACCCTCCGACATCGGAAGCGCTGATCAGATGGTCAATGCGGCAGAACTGGGCAACTCACCGACCCCGCCAGGACAGACATTTCCGAGATCCATTGCCGATACCCACAAGAACCGCCCGGGCGGCGTCCCGAGGTGTCGTTCAGCGCCGCGTGAGCAGCGCCTCGACGATCTCCTCCATGTCGAGTTCGTCGGGCTGCTGGCGGATGGGCCGCCCGTACTCCCGGTAGCCGGCACCGATGAGATCGATCGCAGCATTCCGTAGGTCGAGCTCGGCATCCAGACGGCCGAGTTCGACCTCTCGGCCGAGGTACTGCTCGAGGCCGGAACGCAGCTGGGCGAGCACCGGCACACCGGATGCCCGCGGTGACGCCAGCGCGGTCCGAACCGCCTGTCGCGTCGCCGCGAGCGTCGCGCAGTGCAGAGCGAGCGGGTTCAACGCGCGAGTCAGGTACTGGGCGACATTGCCCTCCACCGTCCCGCTGCCGGCCGCGTGATGCAGTCTGTCGATATCGAGCGACGCGAATTCCAGCCGCCGCTGCACGAGCACGACGAACAGGCTGTCGAGATCGCCGAACATGCGCTCGACTTCGCCAGAGGAGGTCCTCAGCTCCCGACCCAGATCCGCATGGAGCATTCCATCGACTCCCGCTCGGATGAGCAGATCCTCGACCCCGCAGAGCAGCTCTTCGCGCCGCTCCAGGGTCCTCGCCGACCGGTCTCGAGCCGTAGCGAGGGCCTGGGCGAGACGTCCGGTGAGCCGCCACTGCGAACGGACCCCGTCGCCCGGAAGCAGGGGAGGCGCGAGTTGGCCGCTGGTCGACAGATCGATTGCCATCCCTCGATATTCGCCGGTTCCGGAGAGGAGCGATGGGGGTTGCGTATCCCCGATGAACAGCGTATGAGGGTTGCTCAGGGACTCCCGTACTCCGAGCGATCATGGAGCGGGCGCGGGTAAGAAGGAGGGAAGTCCTCGAGAGGAGCAGATGATGGATCTTGGACAGTACGCCGGCTACCCCCTCCCGCACGCGGTGCGGACGGCTTTCGGAGTGGAGACCGCGCAGCAGCTCGCCGACCAGCTCGGAATCACCGGCACGCTGACGCCCGACCGGGCTCGCGAAGCGGAGAGCGCCTACAACTCATATCGCGCCGGCGACACCGCACCCGCACGGTCGCTGCTGGTGAGTCTCGGGGTCACCGAGCAGATGGCCGCGGACGCTGTCACCAAGCTGCCTCAGCTCTGACCGCGTCGCACGCGCAGAGCCTGTCGGCGACTAGCCGCCGACTCGCGTCGAAACTGCCTCGCCTGACCCCGGCGCCGGCTCCGGGATGGGGCTGAGGCCGTTGGGGCTGTTCGCCGCCAGCATCAGGACGTCGATCCACTCCTTGTTGATCGACGGCTCCTTGCTTCCGTCGAACTGGAAGTAGACCGGGATGCCGGGCGCCAACCAGACCGTGCCGCGACCCGATCCGTTCGCCAGGCCGACCACCCAGTTGAACGAGAAGCTCTCCTGCCGGCGGAACTTGGCGAGGATCACCAATCGGAGGTGCGCCAGCACCCGATCCTCGATGGTGACGACGGCTGAACGTCCGTCGTAGACGAGTGTTCCCATAGGTCCTTTTCACGAGAGTGGAGGTCACGGCGAGCTGTGCTTCTCCAGCATCGCCGAAATCAGGAGTCGAACGCCGGGAATTCCGCTTCGGGGCTCTCCATCTCGATGTTATGGGGCGTGAGATGTCCGATCTTGCGCCGAAGCTCGGCAATGGCCGCCGCGGCATCCAGATCGACCTGCGGGCTGTCGGTGGTGCCCGACATCATCTGGCTCGCCGGCCCGAGGAGGAGCTCCACCTCCGCCTGAGTCCCGTCCGACCCGACGGTGGGGATCGAGACGGTGTCCGACGTGTCGTTCAGTGCGAGTGACCGTGCATAGTCGATGACGAGCTCGGCCACCGTGTCGTCGGTCACGATGACCTGCGAGAGATAGGCGATGGTGCGCATCTGACAACTCTTCCTGATCGTTAGGGGATTGCGCTACCGGCCGACCGATGGGCGGACTGCGCACGAGCTGACCGCGGGTGAACGCGATCGAGCCCCGCCGGAACTCCGACGGGGCATCGACCCGAGGCGCCGCGGCCTACTCCTTGTTGAGCTTGTCCTGCACCAGTCCCGCGGTCTTCTCGATCACGTTGGGGACCTCGGTGGTGCCGTAGAAGCGCGAGTCCGGGTGGGTCGGCGGGGGCATCGGCACGGTGGACGTCGGTCCGTCGTGGTAGCTGAACTCGCCCATCCCGTCGGGGGTCGGTCCGCTCGCCCAGCTGCCTTCCTTGGCGGCGGCGCCATCGGAGAAGTTGAGGTACTGGTACGCCACCTCTTCGTGCTCCTTGTTCTTCGGGAAGTTGCTCGGCACGGGGAATCCCTCCAGGCCCTCGGCGCGCAGCTCGGCGGCCGCGGCCATCCACTGGTTCTGATGCATGGTGTCTCGCGCGATGAGGAAGGCGAGCAGGTCGCGCACGCCCTTGTCGTTGGTCATGTGGAACAGGCGCGCGGCCGCCAGCCTGCCCTGCATCTCGATGTTGGCGTTGGAGGTGAAATCGGCGAGCATGTTGCCGCTCGCCGTCACGTATCCGCCTGACCACGGGTTGCCGTTGCTGTCCACGGGGCGCGCTCCGGCGCCCGCGACGATCGCGTGCTGCACATCCATGCCGCCGACCACGGCGGCGACCACTGGATCGTCCTGAACCGCGTCCGACGTGATGCCGACGGGGGCCTTCTCGAGCAGCTGGGCGATCATGATGGCGAGCATCTCGACGTGCCCCATCTCCTCCGCTCCGATGCCGTAGAGCAGGTCTCGGTACTTGCCCGGGATGTGCGCGTTCCACGCCTGGAATCCGTACTGCATGGCGACGGTGATCTCCCCGTACTGACCACCGAGGATCTCCTGGAGCTTTCGGGCGAACACGGCATCCGGCGCATCGGGGACGGCCTTGAACTGCAGCTCTTGACGGTGGAAAAACACGATCATCCTCCTCGTTGGCTCCCCGGCGGGCGCCGGGGCTGTTTTCACGCTAGGACGGGTAGCCCGAGAAGGCCGCCCCCTTGCGTCGATGAGGGAAAGGTGCGAAGGAAGGCCGCGTCCAGGGTCTTCTACCCACCTTGGCTAGGGGAGACAACCCCTTGGCCCGACCTGTGCGGAGTGCTTGCCTGAAGTCGGGGTGAGGCCGCTCGACGGCTGCGCCCGTCGAACATTCGCGACGAGCCGGAGGCGATCATGTCGATTCCCGAACAGCAGCAGCAGGTACCGGGCACGGACCAGGCGATGGATCCCAAGCCCGACTACGGCGAGGGGAGCTACCGGGGCAGCGGAAGGCTGACGGGCAAGGTGGCCCTCCTCACGGGTGCCGACAGTGGCATCGGCAAGGCCGTCGCCCTGGCCTTCGCCCGAGAGGGCGCAGACGTGGCCGTCGTCTACCTCAGCGAGCACACCGACGCGCAGGAGACCGCCCGGTTCATCGAGGAGGCGGGTCGCACCAGCCTGCTCATCCCCACCGACCTCGCCGACCCCGACAACTGCCGCGAGGCGGTGCGCCAGACGGTGGAGCAGTTCGGACGGATCGACGTCCTGGTGCACAACGCCGCGTACCAGATGACCCGAGAGACGCTCGACGAGATCCCCGATGACGAATGGGATCACACGCTGGCCGTGAACCTCAGCGCCTATTTCCACCTCGTGAAGGCTGCCGTGCCGCAGATGCCCTCGGGCGCGTCGATCATCGCCACCTCGTCCGTGCAGGCGGACACTCCCACCCCGGAGCTGCTGCCCTACGCCGTGACGAAGGCCGGCATCGCCAACATGACGGCATCGCTCGCCCAGATGCTCGCAGATAAGGGCATCCGCGCCAACGCTGTCGCGCCGGGCCCGGTCTGGACGCCGCTGATCCCGTCCACGATGCCCCCTGAGAAGGTGGAGGACTTCGGAACGCAGGTGCCGCTCGGTCGAGCCGGGCAGCCGGCGGAGCTGGCACCGGTCTATGTGATGCTCGCCTCCGACGAGGCGAGCTACATCTCCGGTGCCGTCATCCCGGTGACGGGCGGCAAGCCGTTCCTGTGAGCGACGCCCGGCGTCGGAGGGGGAGCGCCGACCGATCGCTCAGCGACCGCCTCCCTCGGCCAGGAAGGCCAGGCGTCGAAGCGTCTCCCGATTGCGGATCGTGATGCCGATGGTCCGGATCACGCCCGGCACGAGGCGCCCGGGGCCCTCGACGGCATCCTCGGTGAGGCGCACCACACAGCCATCCGGGCGCCGCTTCACCTCGACGATCACCTCGGCCTCGCCGATCGGCCACCCGCGAGCCCGCATCCGAGCCCGACGGGGCGGATCCCATTCGAGGCTCACCGTCTTGTCGTTCAGCAGGAAGGGCCAGGATCCGAAGGAGTGATGCAGCGCCGACTGCTCCTCCGGCCAGGCGTCGTCGACGCCGCGCATCCGCGCAGCACCCACCACCCACGCCGGGTAGAGCCAGCCATTCGCCAGAACGCGGAAGACTGCTTCCGGCTCGGCGGCGATCGTGCGGATGACAACGGCCACGGCTGCTCCCTGCTGTGAAGATCGACCTCGCCATCTGCCGAAGCGGCAGGGGCGATGCATTGCGGATGCGGTCTCTATCGAGTCAGCCGCCATCGTATTGCGAGCGTCGACGGCCGCTTGGGGGTTGACAGTGCCGGGCAGCCGCGCAGGCCGCCTCCCCGTCAGCCGCCGGCCGTCAGTGCACCTTGTCCGGAGCGGAGGTCTCGTTGTCGGCCCCCGAGATACCGTCTCGGAACGCTCCGTCCCTGCCCTGGATCCGGATGTCACCTTCGCCCTCACCGGTGTTGCCGACGATCTGCTTCGCCCGCGCGATCGCATCCGCCTGCGTGCTCTCGTGGGACGAGACGCGCCTCGCGTCCTCCTTCTCGACGTCCCAGCCGCCCCGCTCGGAGTTGTGCACCACGTAGCGGTCCTCGTCGTTCTGCGCCATCGTCGTTCCTCTCTTCGTCCTTTCACGCTAGGCAAGGGCCGTCGACTCGACCAGGGGTTGCGCATCGCCCCCCAGTGCGTTCCACCTAGCACAACGAGGCTCCCGCCGAACTCCCTGGAAGCGGTGCGCTCCCTTTGCGACGATGGCGGGATGGCTCCCACCACACCTTCCGGCCGCCCCATCGGCGACGACTCCGTCTCGCTGATGATCCGTGGCTACGGGCTGGGCCCCCACATCTGGAAGCGGTCGCCTGCGGGCGCGAGGAGTGCGCCGATGCGCCTGCTCGGCGATGAGGCGATCTTCGTCCGTGGGGCCGAGGGCGTCGAGCTCTTCTACGACGAGCAGCGCATCAGGCGGCACGAGGCGATGCCCGCCATCGTTCAATTGACGCTCTTCGGACGCGGGTCGGTGCACAGCCTGGACGGCGCCGAGCACCGCCACCGCAAGGCGACGTTCGTCGATGTCGCCTACGACGACGTGAACGCTGCGCGGATCCTCCCGCTGTTCGAACGCGAATGGCAGGCCGAGCTCGACGCCTGGCTGGCGGGTGGGCGGCGCACCGCCTATGACGCGGCCGTCGGCGCGTTCGGACGGGCCAGCATGACGTGGGCGGGAATGCCCGGCACCCCCGACGCGAAGACGCGGTGGGCGACGCGGCTCGCGCAGATCGTCGACGGCTTCGGCGTGCCCTACTCGCCGGAGTACCTGCTCGCCGCCGCCAACCGTCTCTGGTCCGATCGACACGCTGAGCAGCTGGTCGAGGCGACGCGATCCGGACGCCTCACCCCCGCGGCGGGCACCGCCCTGCACGAGTGGGCCCACCACCGCGATCCCGAGGGGCGACTGCTCCCATCGAGACTCGCAGGGATCGAGCTGCAGAACAGCATGCGGCCCATGATCGCGGTCGCGCGCTTCGTCGCCTTCGCAGCGAAGGAGCTGCACGATAGGCCGGAGTGGCGTCAGCACATCGCCGGCGAGACCACCGAACGCGGCTCGCTCGTCGAGGGGCCGCTCGCTACCGCGTTCGCGCAGGAGATCCGTCGGACAGCACCCTTCGTGCCCATGCTGCCCGGCAACGCGATCGCCGACGTGGAGCTCGATGGCCATCGAGTGGCTGCGGGGGGACGGGTCGTGCTCGACATCCTCGGCACGAACACCGACGAGCGGTCATGGGAGCATCCGGAGCGGTTCGATCCTGAGCGCTTCGTGGGGGCCGAGGATTACGAGGCTCTGACCGCCTTCATCCCGCACGGCGGAGCGGGCGTGGCCTCGGGCCATCGCTGTCCGGGGGAGAAGCTGGCCATCGCCGGTCTCGCCGCGGCTGTCGCCGCGCTGAGCGATCCGCGGCTGGACATCGCGAGCGCCGGCCTCGGAGTGAACCGTCGGCGGCTGCCGACGAAGCCCGCGTCCGGAGGTCGTGTGCGGGCTGCGGGCTCGGGCGCGCGCTGCCCGTTCCACTGACGAGTCAGGTGGTCCCGGCGTCGACGCGGCGCCGCGACCCTCAGTCCTTGCGTCGGGCGGCGGACTCGCGGATGCGCCGTCCGTCTTCGACGTCCTTCTCCTCGCGGTCGGCGGCCTTCTTGCTCTTCCGCGCGTCACGCGGAGGCAGCTGGATGTCCTCCTCCGCGGCGATGCCGGCCTGCAGCTGACGCCCGCGCTCGAGCTCGGCGTCTACCTCCGCTCCGAAGAGGAGCGCCAGATTGGCGATCCAGAGCCACAGCAGGAAGACGATGACGCCGGCCAGGGAGCCGTAGTTCTTGGCGTAGTCCGCGAAGTTGGCGACATAGAGCCCGAACAGCAGCGACGCGACCACGAGGACCACGAGAGCGATCAGCGCGCCGACGCTGATCCATCGGAACTTCGGCTGCTTGGCGTTGGGGGTCGCGTAGTAGAGGATCGCCACCATCACCACCAGCAGGACGGCGAGCACCGGCCACTTGGCGATCTCCCAGACCGTCTGGAAGACGCCGTCGATCCCCAGGGCTGAGCCGAGTGCGTCGGTGACGGGGCCCGAGACTGCGACGATGCCGATCATGACCAGCAGGAGCACGATCCCGATCACCGTGACCAGGAGCTGCACCGGCTTGAGCTTCCAGAACGGTCGCCCCTCGTCGATCTCATAGATGCGGTTGATCGCCCGCGTGAACGCCCCGACATAGCCGGATGCCGACCAGATGGCCAGGACGATTCCAGAGACGAGTGCGAAGCCGGCGGCGGGGGAGGAGGCGAACCCTTCCAGCGGGCCCTTGATCACCTCCAGCGCGGAGGACGGCGCGACGCTGCCGAGCACATCGAGCAGGGTCTGGGTCGACTCCCGGCCGCCGCCGAGCACGCCCAGGAGCGACACCAGCGCTATCAGGGCCGGAAAGATCGCCAGCACCGCGTAGTAGGTGAGGGACGCGGCGATATCGGTGCACTGGTCCGACGTGAACTCGCGGAAGGATTTCTTGGCGACGTATACCCACGACCGCTTCTCCAGGCCCCCGATGGAGTCCGGCTTGCGCGGATCGTCGGGGTCAGGTGCCCCGGTCAGCCGCTCGCTCGCGCCGATGTCAGTCATCCCCACCACTCCCGTTCATCCGGTTGCACGACCCGCTCCTCGTGGGCCTTCGGCGCATCAGCTCCTGCTGAGGGAGCTCGGTGGGGCGCAGGGCCCCACCGAGCTCTCGACGTCAGGAGGAAGCGACGGTGTCCTTCGCGTCCTTCGCCTTGCCCTTCACATCGTCCGCTGCCGATCCAGCCGCCGACTTCACGGAGCCGGCCGCTTCGGTCGCGGTGTCCTTGACGGCTGCGGCCGCATCCTGTGCGGGCTCCTTGAGGTTCGATGCGACCTCCTTGGCCGCGTCGGTGGCCTGCTCGACGAGAGGCTGCGCCTTCTCCTTGATCTGCGAGGCGGCCGCCTTCTCCTTCTCGCTCGCCGGGATGAGCGAGGCGATGAGAGCGCCGACGCCGAAGGCGATGAGGCCCACCGCGACGGCATTGCCCTTCGCCTTCTCTGCTGCCTTGTGCGGAGCATCGGACAGACTGCCCGCTCCCGAAGAGACCCCGGAGGTGACGCTGTCCTTGGCGTCGGATGCGACGCCCATGACCGCCTCCTTGGCGGAGGTGAGCTTGCTCTTCACCTTCTCGGTCTGGCGGTGGGCGATCTTGGAAGGCGTCACCTTGTCGGTGAGCGCGTCGACGTCGTAGCTGAGGTCGGCGCGGGTGGCGTCGATCTCGGCACGGATCTGGTCGGGGGTGGGGTTGCTCATCGGTTCTCTTCGTTTCTCTTGAGTGCTTCCGGGATCTTCTTGAGGGTGTCGGCGGTGCGGGGAGCCCCCCGGACCTCCTTGAGCTGCTTGCGGCCCACGACGAACAGGATGAGTCCGATCACGGCCCAGATGACCGCGACGATCACCGCCGACCAGGCGTTGCCGACGAGGTATCCGAGTCCCCACCACAGAGCGATGGAGAGGAAGAAGATCGCCATGATGCCCGCGTAGCCGGCGCCGCCGAGCAGCCCCGCGCCCTTCCCGGCGCGGGAGGCTGACTCGGACACCTCGGCCTTGGCGAGGGCGATCTCCTGACGGACGAGGACGGACATGTCCTTCGTGACCTGGCCGAACAGCTCGCCGAACGACGCGGTCGCCGCTCGCTGCTCCGAGGGCGTCGGGATGTCGGTCATAGAACGCTCTCGCTGCCGCCTGCGCCGAACGCAGGACCGGTCGTCGGCGGCGCGAACGGGTTCGGAGCCGCGTAGCCCGTCTCCGTGCTCGAGGCTTCGGCCTCTTCCTTCTCATCCGAGGCGACTCCGGCGAGCGACCTCGTGAGGCGGCCGACCAGGAGGCCGGCGACTGCCGCGCCGAGGATGAAGGTGCCCGGCCGCTGGGCGGCGAACTGACGGACCTCGCCGAGCAGCGAGCCCGGGTCGCGACCGTCGAGCCACGAGGCGATGTCGCCCACGCGCTCGGCCGCCATGCCGACGACGTCGGAGGCGACGCCCTTCGACTCCGCACCGCCGGCCATTCCGCTGAGCTCGTCGCTGAGCGACTTCAGGCCGGAGGCGACCCGCGCCTGCTGGGTCGTCGCCTGCTCGCTGAGCTCGCTGCGGGTCTGGCTGATCAGCTGCTTCGCCTGGCCCTTGGCCTCGGAAGCGACCTTGCCGGCCTGCTCCTTGGCGGTGCCGGCGACCTCCTTCGTCGCATCCTTGGCGCTGCCGCCCAGGTCGGCGGCCTGCTCCTTGGCGGCGCCGGCCTTGCCCGACGCGCCGCCGGAGCCGCCGGTCGCGCCGCCGGTGGTCCCGCCGGTGGGATAGGCGGTGCTCGTCGGGTCGACGCCGAGCGGCGGCAGGATGCCGTTCGGAGAGGATGCCGATCCCGGTGTGAGATCGGGGGTCGGGGGATAGGTGTTGGACATGATTTCCCTTCTGGATGGAGTGGTTCGGGTCGGGTCGGGCGCACGACTGCGTCGCGCGCGGCGGGCAGGTCAGCCTCGCGGCGGAGCCGGAGACGGGGAGGCGATCAGGTCGAGCTGCTCGCGACCGAGGGTCTCGGTGACGGTGTGGTTCTCCACGACGTCGCCGACTCGGACGCGGACGAGTTCCGACGGCACGATCCGCTTGGAGAAGAGGATCTCCTCTCGGTTGAGCGTCATCAAGAAGTCGCGGGCGCGGGGGGCCGGCGCGACGTCGGCCGGTTCGCCCTCAGACGCGACGTCGATCGGCTCACGGGTCACGCGGACCTCTTCGCGCCGGACCTCGACGGTGAACGTCTGCTGTTCGGTCACCACATAGCGCTCGACGCGGATCCGCTCGACGGGTCGACGGATGAGCGAGGTGCTCAGCCGCTCCTCGTGGAGCACGACCGACGCCGCCTCGTCCGCCTCGGGGACGGGTGCAGCGTGACGTCCACTGGAGACGTTCGTGCTCATGAGGTGCCTTTCGCGGGAGAAGCCGATGACCGAGGTGAGGGGTGGCTGCACGCGACGGCCCAGACGACTCGTCGCGTGCAGCCGGTCATCAGAGCGTGCGGCGGTCGGTGCCGCGGTCGGTGCCGAGGTCTGTGTCGCGACCCGTGTCGCGACCTGTGTCGCGATCGACATCGGCGTCGACCACCTCGATCTCCTCCCGCGAGACGGAGTCGGCGACGCGCTGCTGCTCGGTGACGGTCTCCGTTCCGAGCGCGACCCGCTCGACGGGGACGGTCTCCTTGTCGGTGACCACGCGCTCGCCGGTGAGCACGACCTCGTGCTCCTCCTCGCTGAGGTCGGGGCCCGAGGTGGCGTCGCCGATGTTCGCGTCCGTGATCGGCTCGCGGGTGATGGTGACCTCCTCGTGACTGACGGGCACGGTCTGGCTGACCTGTTCGGTCACGACGTGCTTGCGCAGCCGGGCGCGGCCCGTCTCCACCCGCTCGGTGCCCACGTTGAGGCGCTCTTCGGAGCGGGTCATCGCGGAGTCGGTGTTCGGTCCGGAGGTGTCGTGTCCCGCAGAAGCGTCGTATCCGGCGGAGCTGTCGTATCCGGCGCCTGTGGGCGAGGTGTCGGTGGTGCGGGAGCTGTCGGAGGTGTCGGTGATGCCCGTCCCCATCCCCGCGCCGTAGTAGCTGTAGAGGGAGTCCTCCTCGGTCTCGCTCAGCGCGCCGTCGGCGTCGATGTTGGGGGCGTCCTTGATGAAGTCCTTCGAGAAGGGGACGCGCACGCTGCCGTCGTCGAAGCTCGCGCTGCTGAGCGGGGCGAAGGTCTCCTTCGTGCCGAAGAGGCCGGTACGGATCGTGATCCAGGTGGGGCTCTGGTCCTGATCGACGTAGACCTGACCGACCGTGCCGACCTTCTTCTCGTCGTCGCCGTAGACGTCGGCGCCGATCAGATCATTGGGATTCGTGGTGGTGATCATGGTGGTTTCTCCTGCCTTCCGAGCCGTCTGCCCGGAAACTGTTGGGGTTGTCGGATGGAGCCGCGGTCAGCGGCCGAGACCTGCGCGATCGACGCGGCGGTGGTAGCGCATGCCGGCGAGACCGCCGAGGATGGCGCCGACGAGTGTCACCACCAGCGCGATCACGCCGCTGATGATGCCGCCGGCCGTGAGGCTCGCCCCGTTGATCGGGATGGACGGCAGCCCGCTGACGCTGCCCAGGAAGTCGGACTGTGTGTTCGCGATGAGACCGACCACGGCGAGCACGACGATGACGATGATGGCCCACAGCCAGACCGCCACACCCTGCTTGAGGCCGTCGAAGCGTGCCATCCGTCCAGCGACGTAGCCGCCGCAGAAGTAGGAGATGAACAGGACGACGGCCACCACGATGGCTCCGACGATGCTGACCGTGTCGGCGTTCTCCGCTGCGGAGTCGGCGACCTGATCCGCAGACAGATCATTGCCCAGTCCGATGGCGGCGCCGACGGCGGAGAGGACGGCGGTGAACAGAACCGCCGTGCCGGTGGCCGTCAGCCAGCCGAAGAAGGCCGAGCCGAACTTGATGCCGCCGAATCGCGCCTTCTCCCGCTCGAGGACGTCTTCGCGGGTGGTGTTGCCGGCTGGCGCCGGCCGGGCGGCCACGCGCTCATCGAGCGCCTCGTCCTGGCGGAGGACATCGCTCGGGGCGGGCCGATCTGAGTCTCTGGACGAGTCGGACATCGCAACCTCACTGGGAATAGGGAACACGAAAAGGGCACGCCGATAGGCGGGAGAAGCTGCTTCGAGCAGCGGCTGGATCGAGCTGGAACAACCCGGCAACGCGAGCGTAGGACTGTTGGGCGCCCCCGAAAGGGTGCGCACGGGCAACTGCCAGCTAGGGTACAAATATCACCCCTAGGGGTGAGGCATCCTCACCTGCACCTCCGTTCATCGACCACTTGTAACGAGGATTACTCCACGCTAGGTCGGCCGTAGATCGGGTTTCACCCCCTTGCGTCAGGAGGTCAGAAGTGCAAGGCGGCGAACCGTCCACGATGCTGAACGGGAAGTCGTGCCTCCGGCAGAGAAGGCCTTCGAATCGGCGTCGCGGCGTGCCGACGGGCTCGGGTCTGGCCGCTGCACTCGTCAGCTGCGCCGCGCGTCTTCGCCCGGTCGCAACGATCCGCGAGCTGCCAGACTCGAGCCGTGCGACGATCCTGCATCGGAGTCCAGGATCCCGCCAGGGGGTGTTTTCACAGCGAACTGCTCATCTCATCCCGATGCTCCGTCGTAGGGTCGCGATCATGAGAATCGACGAGGTCCGCTGGAACGACGAGGCGCGCGACAAGATCGTGGAGGATGCCGATCGAGTGCTGCGCGAAGCGGTCGCCGAGCTCTCGACGAGCATGGCCGGTGCGGAATCGGATGCCATCTTCGCTGAGCTGATCGCTCGCCTGAAGGACCGCTTCATCGACTTCGAGCCGGGCCCCGACATCCGCCGCTACGCGGATGCGATCGCGGCCGGCGACATCGAAGCCGATCAGTCTGCGACCTGAGCCACCCCGACGGAGACGATCGATGTGGCGGCCGGGAAGTCCGCCGCGATCCGCTCGACGACCGCATCGTGCACGGCCCGGCATACCTCCGCCGCGGACCACGACGCGTCCACGGCGACCCGCGCCTTCACCGTCACCTCGACGCCATCGGCGAGGTCGGCGGCTGGTGAGGTCGATACCGACACGGACGCGGGTACGGGGCGGCTCAGGGCGCCCGCGACCAGGGTGGTGGCCAGCGCGAGCGGCGAGGCCTCCGCGGGGAAAAGTGCGGCCACCCCGGGAGTGGAGCGGATGAGGTCGTCCAGCTCGTATCCCATGGTCTCGACGTCGATGCTCATTCGGATTCCTCGTCTGGCCCGACCACGAGCGCATCGTCCGCCGCTCGGCTGAACTGCACGTCGGTGACGGTGATGTCGATCGATGCGATCCGCAGCTCCGTGTGCCGCAGCAGCTGGCTGTAGACGGCGGAGCGCAGACGGGCGGTGGTCTCGGGGATCTGCTCACCCCAGAGCACTGCGACCTCGAGGGTCACCGCGATGGGTGTGTCCGCAATCGTGACGTCTCCTTCGAGCCGGCACCGGCCGACCAGGACTCCCTCGACGGAGTCACCGGCGGCGCGGATCAGGCCGCGGACGGCGCCCTCGGTGATGCTGAGCCGTGCCGTAGGGGATGTGTGCGAGATGGGGATGTCCCGGCCCGCGCGAGCCTCGATGCTGATGTTCGCGAGGATCCCGGAGATCCAGCTGTCGTCTCGCGGAGGCTCCGCCCGGGCATCGGCCTCGATGAGCGAGCCCGAGAGGTCACGCAGTCGCCGCAGCGCCGCCAAGGCGAGCAGGGCATCGGGAGAGCTCTCGATCGCGGGGTCCACGGGCTGGCCGTCGCGGTCGAGGTAGTCGCTGAGCTCCTCGATGGTGTGCCCGTCGAGCTCGTCGGGCTCGAATCCGAGCGCCTTCGCAGTGCGGATCGGGGCCTCGCGGATCGGGGCCTCGCGGATCGGGTGGTCGTCGGTCGGGTCGTCGCCGGTCGAGTCGATGCGGGGAACGTGCGGGCTGTCGTACGGGGTGTCGCTCATCGCCATCCCTCCATGTCCCGGATCAGTGACTTGCGGGCGCGCACGAGGAAGCCTCGCACGGTCGATGCGGGGACGCCGAGCTCTTCGGCGATCTCGTCGTAGCTGAGCCCCGACATCTCTCGGAGCAGCCAGCTCTGCCGCTGCTGCTCGGGCAGAGCGGCGAGTGCCGCTTCGAGCGCCCGCTCGCGATCCATCGCCTCGGCTCTGCGGGGCGGAGACTCCCCATCGTCGGCGTGCGGCTCATGGTCGTCGATGTCCGCATGAGGGCGTCGGGCGCGGATCCGGTCGATGCACTTGTGGCTGACGATGCGCATCAGCCAGGACTTGACGGCGGTGAGGTCAGCCAGCTGGGGGAGCTGCTGCCACGCCGTGATGAAGCTCTCCTGCACCACATCGTCCACCTCGTCGGTAGAGCCCAGGACACGGGTCGAGTAGGCGCGCATGTACGGGCCGTAGCGGCGGATCAGGACTTCGAACGCCCGCACATCGCCGTCGGACGCGCGACCGGCGAGCGTCCTGTCGTCGGCATCCACGAGGGCGATCCGTCGAGCGCCGTCCGGTGTGCTCGACCCGTCGGCGAGCGCCTCGCTGAACGCTCCACTCGAGGACCCGGAAGAACTTCTCGTCACTTTTCTCTTCATTCGGTGTGACGAACGCCGGCCGGGATACGTCTTGTCAGTGACTATCCCATAAGCCCCCTCCACGGGGCATGAACAAGGAGCCACCATGGCAACCCCAACCACCAGCACCCCCACGAGCGCCGGCATCATCACCCCGGGCGCACTCGGCTCCACCGAGACGGCCTTGGGCAAGACCACCATCAACAACGCGGTCATCGGCAAGATCGCCGGCATCGCCGCACAGGAGGTGCCTGGCGTCGTCGCGTTGGGTGGGGGAGCAGCTCGCGCCATCGGAGCGATCCGCGGCGCCCTCAACGCCACCGACCACAGCCAGGGCATCAGCGTCGAGGTCGGAGAGACCCAGGTCGCCGTCGACGTCACCATCGTCGCCGCCTACCCCACCCCCCTTCAGACGGTCGCCGACGGGGTCCGCGCCGCGATCATCGACGCCATCGAGACCCTTGTCGGCATGGAGGTCACCGAGGTCAACGTGACCGTGGCCGACGTCAGCATCCCCTCGGACGACGCCGACGGAACCGCCGACGACACCGAGACCCGCGTCCAGTGACCACCGCCACCCGCACCGGGATCCTGGTCGGGGCGGTCCTCGCCCTCACCTGGGTCGTCTTCGGCTTCTGGTCGTTCTTCTTCGTCGGCGTCGCGATGGCGGTCGGTGCCCTCATCGGACGCGTCGTGGACGGCAAGCTCGATGTCAGCAACGTCGTGGAAGCGGTCCGCGGCAAGCGCACGTCGTCATGAACGGCGCCCCCCGCGGGCGGAACACCATCTCCGCTCGCGCCCTGGATCGGGTCGCGTCGGCGGTCACCGCAGAGGCGCTCGACGTTTCGGCTCGCCACGTGCGAGCGCGGATCGAGGACGAGAGCGGGGCGATCGCGCTGCACGTCAGCACGCCCATCCGCGCCATCTCGCTCCGTGCCGTCCAGACCGATGCGGCGGCGGTCCAGCGGTCTGGAGGCTCGCTCCTCCAGCGTGCCGAAGCCGCACAGCAGCTGATCCGCGACGACTTCGCGAGCCTCACGGGCTCCGAGGTCGCGCGGGTCACGGTCCGCCTCAGCTCCGTCGACATCCGCCAGGAAGAGAGGGTCCGATGAGTGCCATCAGCGCTCCTCGCGATGCGTCGCGCACCGTTCCGACGCCGCACGGCGTCTCGGACGATCTCGCCGGCATCCACCGTCGGATCCTGCGCCGCGAGACGCATTCGCCGCGATCGCTGCTCGCCATCTCGCTCGCGATACTGCTCATGGTGGTCTTCGCCTGGATCGCCGCGGAGCTGATCGTGGGCCTTCTCGGCTACCCCGCGCTCCTTGTGGCGCCGATCGACATGTTCCGGTCCGCCCTGGCGGTACCGCTGCTGGAAGGCACTGCACAGTCCATCGCCGTCGTCTCGTCGGCTCTCGTGCTCCTGATCGGGATCGCATTGATCGTCGCCTCGCTGGCCGCCGGTCGCCGCGCTCGCCACATGGCGCAGACGGATCGAGCCGCCGCCGTCGTCGACAATGAGGTGATCGCCTCTGCGCTCGCTCGGCATGCGGCTCGCGCGGCCGGCATCTCTCCCGACAGCACCTCCGTCTCGGTCGGTCATCGTCGCGCCGTCATCGAGCTGACTCCGGTGTCCGGCCATCGTCTCGATGTCGATGAGATCACTCGGGCGGCACGCGAGCAGCTGGATGGCTACGCGCTCCGGCCGCGTCTCGCGGTCAGCGTGCGGGTCGCCTCTACCGGGAAGGTCGGCTCGTGAACAGCACCAACCGCGCTCTCAATCGACTGGTCATCCTCGTGGTGGGAGTCCTCCTGACCGCTCTCGGTGCCGCCGCGCTGCTCGGTCTGCTCGTGCCGACCGTGCACGGCGACTGGCGGAGCATCACGGGGGTCGTTCAGGCGACGGTCTCCGGCTGGCTCGGCGCGACTCCGATCGGCGATGGCAGCGCGAGCTGGCTGCTGATCGCCGCTGCTGCGCTCCTCGTGATCGCGATACTGCTCCTGGTGGCCTTCATCCTGCGTCAGGGTCGTGGCCATACCCGTCGGCTCCTGACCGAGCCGTCCACCGAGCATGGGAGAACCGTGGTCGAGGCAGCGGTCGCCGAGCAGCTGCTCCACGACGCGCTCAGCGCCCGGACCGAGTTCGTGTCGAACCACGTATCCACCTACCGGATCGGACAGGCGTCGGCTCTCAAGCTCTCGGTCACCTGCCGACGCGGCGTCTCGCCTCGCGATGCGATCTCGATCGCCGACGGGGCGATCCGCTCCCTCGACGTGCTGCTCGGCGCCCGCCTGCCCGCGCTGATCCAGGTCAGCGGCGGCTTCCGTGCTCGGACATCCGCCTCGACACGGCTCCAGTAGACGTTCACTCAGCTCGCAGGACGGGTACAGGTCCGCAGGTGCCTGACCCGATAGACCAGTACACAGACCTGCACGACAAGAAGCACCACCACAAGAAGGAGAAGCACATGGGTATCGGAGACAAGATCAGCAACGCCGCCGAGGATCTGGGCGGCAAGGCCAAGGAGGCCTTCGGCAAGGCCACCGACGACGACGAGAAGGTCGCAGAGGGCAAGGGCGACCAGGCTTCGGCCGGCGTCAAGAAGGTCGGCGAGGACGTCAAGGACGTCTTCAAGAACTGACCTCAGCCTCAGAACGACGAGGGCCCGGATGCGGATGCGTCCGGGCCCTCGTGCGTCGCGCGTCGCTTCTGCGTGCGGGGCGAATGGATCGCGAGTCAGGCAAGTAGTCAGACGAACTAGCACTTGGGGCGAGCGCGAGCCCTAGTGCTCGTCGCCGAGGCCGTCCTTCTCGCGCTGAACCCGTACCACCTCGCGGAACTCCTGATCGATGTCCGCCACCTCTTCCACCGCGGCCGCCATCCCGGCCAGGAAGCGGGCCACCGTCGTCCGCTCCTCTCCGGTCATCTCGTCGACGAGCGCGAGCATCCGTCGATGCATCGGGCCGAGCGTCTCGCGGACCTCCCGGTCCGACTCCACGGTGGCGACGATCACGATGGACCGGCGGTCGGTCGGATGCTTTCGGCGCTCGACGTGGCCGCTGCGTTCGAGTCTGTCGAGCAGCACCGTCACGGAGGCGGTCGAGATCTTGAGTCGGTCAGCGAGGTCGCGGTTCTTCACCTCGCGCCCGGCGCGCTGCTCGCCGAGAAGGAATCGGAGGGCCAGCAGGTCCGTCTCGTTCATCTTCATCGACGAACGCGTGCGAGCGCGCATGGCCAGCTCTGCGGTCCGATACCTGCGCAGCAGGTTGAGGACGTCGACGGTGGAGGTCTCGGCTCCCGGGTACCAGTAGCCCGCCGATTCCGTCTCGCCTGACTCGCTCATCCCGGAATTCTAGATCGATCGGGGCGCATTGTTCTTAGACTGTCTAGGATTCCATTCATCGCCGATCGCTTCCGCACGCGCTCGGTCCGATTGCGGATGCTGGCGGGAGGGCATTCATGGAGACCGCGAACTCGAACGGCACGACCTCGTACAGCACGACCTCGTACGGCGTCGACTCGCCGAGGACCGACGTCCTCAAGGCGGCACGCGCCGTCGAGGACCTCCTCAATGCGGAATCACAGCTCGCCCGGCGTCGCAGCAGTCAGAGCGGTCCGAATGACACGGACCGTGCAGCTATGCGCCTGATCATCGAGCGCGCTGCCGTGCACGACCCGGTCACGCCGAAGGAGCTCGCCGAGCATCTGCAGATGAGCTCGGCCTCGGTCTCCACGCTTCTCCATCGCCTGGCGCAGGGGGGCTCCGCGCATGCCATCGACCATCCGGACGACGGCCGGCGCAAGCTGATAGTCCCGTCCCGATCCCTCGCGGATTCTGCCGAGGTCGATCCGGTGGCGGCCAGGATCAGGGCGATCGCCCAGGACCTCTCGCCTCAGGAGGCAGAGCTCGTCACCGGGTTCCTCGGCCGAGTGACGGAAGCGATCAATCGCCCCTACCCGTGACCGATGCCTGGTGATCCGGTTCGGGTGATCCGCTTCGGTCATCCGGCTCGCGTGAGCGAGGGCCGACCCAGCGGCGGGATCAGAACGGTGCGTTGACCAGGACGGTGCCGGCGGTGGCTGCGGTGAACGCAATCGCGAGACCGACCGCACTGCTCCGGATGACCTCGCTGCGCAGGCTGCGGCCGTACACCGTCCCCGTCAGATCCGCGATGCGGATGGATTCGAACGCGCCCTGGGCCGCGTGCAGCGTGAGGTAGGAGCCCACTCGCTGGCCTGCCCAGTCGACGGCGCGGTAGGTGACTCCGACGCGGGTGACGGTGCCGGCGATCTGTCCGTTCAGCGTGCCGAGCCAGAGTCCAGGCTGCTTCTGCCATTCGATCAGCCTGCTCGAGCTCACGCGGGAGCGGCGGGTCTGGGCGGGGAATCGAAGTGCTGGCAGAGCGGTCATCTGAACGTCCTCTCGATCACTAGCTAGGCTAGCTAGCGATATTCGGAACGGTCAACTCGTTGACGTTGCCTCACTTCTGACTGCTGGCGGCGCCCGCCAAACTCGCGGGCCCAACGTCGGTTCAGCCGACGCACTCACATCCGCCCGCCCGCTCGCGCATAGGAAGGTCATAGGGTCCGCCCTCACAGTGGACTCATGACCGCCGAGACGCAGACCCGACCGGTGACGCCGCCGAGCTTCCCGGCACACCGGCGGACCGACCAGCGGCTCCGATACGCACGGCGGGCCCGCCGCGCGGACCTCATGCTGATCGCCATGTGGACATCCGGGGCCGCGGCCGCGGCGCTCTTCCTCGCGTCAGGGGGCGCCGCCCAGTTCGGGTCACCTGCGGAGATCGTCACGAGCCTCGGCATCCTCGCCGGACTCGTCGGAACCGACTTCATCCTCGTCATGCTCGTCCTCGCGGCGCGCATCCCAGTGGTCGACCGCACCATCGGGCACGACCGGGCGATCGCCGTCCATCGCAGACTCGGAAAGCCCGCGCTCTACCTCCTGCTCGGCCATGGGGCGCTGCTGCTCATCGGATACGGGATGAGCGAAGGGATCGATCCGATCCGGGAGGTCGGCTCCATGCTCGCCCTGCCCGATATGCCGCTCGCCTTCCTCGGCATGGGCCTGATGATCGGCGTCGTCATCACCTCGCTCGTCGCCGTTCGGCGGAAGTTCAGCTACGAGGGCTGGCACCTCATCCATCTGCTCAGCTACGTCTCGGTCGCCTTCGCGCTCCCGCATCAGCTCAGCGTCGGGGGAGTGCTCGCGGAGGGGACTCTGCAGCGGGTCTATTGGATCGCGCTCTACGTGGTGGCGTTCGGGGGCATCCTGACCTTCCGATTCGTCGAGCCGATCGTCTCGACCCTCCGCCACCGCATGACCGTCGCGGGGGTCAGCACCATCGCGCCCGGTGTCGTCTCCATCGAGCTCGCGGGGCGCCGACTGCGCGAGCTCGGCGCAGAAGGCGGCCAGTTCTTCATCTGGCGCTTCTGGACGGGCAGGACGTGGTGGCATTCCCATCCGATCTCGCTCTCCGCTCTGCCGACGGGCTCGTCGGCTCGGATCACGGTGCGCGATCTGGGCGCGGGGAGCGCGCGGATCAGCGCGGTGCCCGTCGGGACGCGGGTGAGCATCGAGGGTCCGTACGGACTCTTCAGCGACGTCGCCCGCACCTCCGAGAAGCTCGTCGTGGTCGCCGCCGGGATCGGGGTCACTCCCATCCGTGCGCTCCTCGAGAACGCGGAGTTCGCGCCGGGCGACGCGACGGTGCTCCTCCGCGCCGGCGGCGTGGAGGAGACCTACCACTGGGATGAGATCCGCGCTCTTGCCGCTGCCCGCGGCGCGCACTGCTACATGATGATCGGGCCGCGGGCGACGGGGTCCCGCAGCTGGATGGCCCGGGCGGACGCGGATCGCGGGGTCACCCTGCAGAGCGCCTTCCCGGACCTGAGATCGTCGGATCTGTATCTCTGCGGTCCCACATCCTGGCTCGACTCGATCGAGGCGGACGCGCAGGCTGCCGGGCTTCCCGCCCATCAGATCCATGCCGAGAGGTTCGACTGGTGACGGCGCTCGACGAGGGGAGACGACTATGAGGGTCAGGGCGGTACTCGGCAGCATCTTCGCCTCGACGGCGGTGCTCGTCGTGGGATGGCAGGCGGGAGCGGTGGTCCTCGCGCCCGACGCCACAGCGGCTGCCCAGCCGGAGGCCGCGTCCGCGACCTCAGCCGATGGCACGGGAAGCTCGGCCGAATCATCGCAGGCCACCGCAGCGCCGGAGAGCGCGACCGCGCCCACGGTGGCACCCACCGCTGCGTCGGATTCCGATGCTTCCGCCGCCGATTCTTCCGCCGCCGCTGCTCCCTCCGTCGCAGACGGCACCTTCACCGGATCGACCGTGGACACCCGCTTCGGCAGCGTGCAGGTCTCGGTGACCATCGCGGGCGGTGCCATTACGGATGTCACTGCGCTCAAGCTCACCGACCACGAGTCGAGGTCGGTGCAGATCAGCAACCGCGCGGCTCCTCTCCTCCGCGAGGAGGTCCTCGCGGCGCAGTCGGCGGACGTGTCGAATGTGAGCGGCGCGACCTACACCACCGACGCCTACCTCGAGTCGCTGCAGGCCGCGCTCGACCAGGCAGGCTTCTAATGAGGCACGTCTTCCCCACCATGGGTACGGTCGCCTCCATCGAGCTGCCGGATGACCACGCTCATCGGCTCGCCGACCTGCGGGCGATCTTCCGTGCGACCCAGGCCCGCTACAGCCTCTTCGACGTCGATTCCGAACTCAGCCTCATCGCCCGCGGCGCTCTCGATCTCACGGACTCGAGCGATGCGATGCGCGAGACCTATCTGCGAGCCCTCGAGTGGCGCACCGCCACGGCCGGGCTGTTCAGCCCGCACCGCCCCGACGGCATCCTCGATCTCAACGGCATCGTCAAGGCCGACGCCATCGAGCAGGCGGGAGCGCACCTCGATGCGGTCGGCTGCGATCGCTGGACCATCAACGTCGGGGGAGACATCCTCGTCCGAGGCGCGGACGACCCGTGGGTCATCGGGATCGCCGACCCGACGGATGCACAGGGCCTGATCTCCTCGGTGAGCCTTCGGCCGCCTCGTCGGGCAGTGGCGACATCCGGCAGCGCTCAGCGCGGGGATCACATCTGGCTCGGCGGCGATCCGGGGCCGGCCCGCTTCGTGCAGGTCACCGTGGTCGCGGACGACATCGTGACCGCGGACGTCCTGGCCACCGCCATCGTCGCAGGAGGACGCGAGGCCCTCGACGACATCGCCGACCGATGGCCGATCGACGTGCTCGCGGTAGATCGTGAGGGCCAGATACTGGCGACACCCGGTCTGCGGCCCCAGCCGCCCGCCGAAGTGACCCGAATGGCTGGCTGAGGCAGATCAAGCCAGCCATTCGCGTCAACTCGAGGGGCGCATGCCGCGCTCAGCGCGACTGGGCCGCCGGCTGCCCCGTCTTCGGCTGCTCGGCCGACTCGGTTCCGACCGGGTGGCTGCGCTCCAGCGCCGCACCCTCGACGTCGACATTGGGCACGATGCGGTCCAGCCACTTCGGGAACCACCAGGCCGATCGGCCGAGCAGATGCATCGCGGCGGGGATGAGCAGCATGCGCACCACGAACGCGTCGAGCAGGACGCCGAACGCGAGGCCGAAGCCGATGGGCCGGATCGTCGAGGACTCCGAGAAGATGAAGCCCGCGAACACCGAGATCATGATGATCGCAGCGGCGGTGACGACGGTCCGACCGGCATGCAGCCCGCGCTGGACGGCCACCTTCGCGGAGGCGCCGTGCACATACGCCTCCCGCATCCCGGAGACCAGGAACAGCTGGTAGTCCATCGCCAGCCCGAACAGCACGCCGACCTCGATGACCGGCAGGAAGCTCAGGATCGGCGCCGGATCGTGCACTCCGAAGATCGCGCCGAGCCAGCCGTACTGGTAGATCGCCGTCAGCCCGCCGAAGGTGGCGAGCAGCGACAGCACGAAGCCGGCCGTGGCGGTGATGGGCACCAGGATGGAGCGGAACACGAGGATGAGGATGAGCAGCGAGAGCCCGACGACCACGACGAGGTAGAGCGGGAGGGCGTTGGCGAGCTTCTCCGACACGTCGATGTTGGCGCTCGCGTTGCCGGCGACGCCGAGCGAGATGTCACCGTCCGCCGAGCTGATCGGCGACAGGTCCCGCAGGTCGTGCACAAGCGCCTCCGTCGACTCGTCCGCGGGGCCCCCCGTCGGAAGGACCTGGAACGCGATCACGGTGCCGTCGTCCGAGGCCCCGATGGGCACGACCGCCGACACGTTGTCCTGCGCGCTGATCTTCTGTCCGATGGCGACCTCCTGCGCGAGCAGATCATCGCCGGAGACGGCCGCGGGCAGGTCCGCGACCACGACGAGCGGGCTGTTCTGCCCGGCGCCGAACTTGTCCTCGAGCACCTTGTACGCCTTGTACTGGCTCGACGATGTGGCCTCGGACGAGCCGACCGGCAGGCCGAGTCGCATGTCCAGCGCGGGGAGGGCGACGACCGCGAGCACCGCGACGCCTCCGATGAGGGTGACGATCGCCCGCCCGGTCCGCATCGGCACTGCGGTCTTCATCGACACTGGGGGAGTCCTGTCCGCGGTGATCTCGCCGATCCGTGCGCGCTCCTTCTTGCGCAGGATCTTCATCCCGATGACGGAGAGGACGGCGGGAGTGAAGGTCACGGCGACGAGGATCGCTACGGCCACGGAGATCGCGCCGACGGTTCCCATGAGGCCGAGGAATGGCACTCCCGTGACGTTGAGGGCGAGCAGCGCGACGATGACGGTCGTGCCCGCGAAGACCACGGCGTTGCCGGAGGTCCCGTTCGCCAGTCCGATCGACTCGTGCAGCTCGACCCCCTGCTTCAGCTGGCGGCGGTGCCGGTTGAGGATGAAGAGCGAGTAGTCGATCCCGACCGCCAGCCCGAGCATCACGCCGAGGACGATCGTCACGGAGGTGAACTCGATGATCCCCGAGAACGCCATCGATCCGAGCGTCGCGGCACCGAGGCCGACGATGGCGCTCACGAGCGGCAGCGCCGCGCCGATCACGGTGCCGAGCATCAGCAGCAGCACGAGCGCGGCGACGATGACACCCACCACCTCGCCAGGGCCGAGCACGCTCGGGACGCTCTGGGAGATGTCGTTCGAGACGTAGACGTCGACGCCGTCGAGTCCGGCTTCGGCCATCTCGACGATCGTGGACTTGAGGGCCGGGTCGACCCTGTTCACCGAGACGGGGAACTGCACGGTCGCGACCGCCGCGCTGTCATCGGAGGAGACGAAGCGCAGGTTGGCCGCCAGATCCAGCAGCTTCGATCCGGTCTCGAGCTTCTCGCTCTGCGCCTCGAGGGTGGCCGTGTTCGCGTCGATCTGGTCCTGCCCGCTGGTGATCTGCGCCTGCTGGGCGTCGATCTGGGCCTGCTGGGCGTCGAGCTGGGCGCTCGCCGCCTCGAGCTGTCCCGCGGCCTCGGCCTGGGCGCGAGCCGCGTCGAGCTGCTGCTGCCCGGCGGTCAGCTGGGCCTGGCCGGCGTCGAGCTGCTGCTGGGCGGTGGTCAGCTGTGCGCGGCCGTCCTCGATCTGCTGGCGACCGTCGACGATCTGCTGCTTCTGATCGTCGAGCTGGGCCTGCGTGACGAACGGGTCGGTGGTCGCCTTGACGCCGTCCTCGCTGCCGATCCGATTGAGGAACGAGGCGATCGCGCTCTGCTCCGCGGTCGTGAACTCTGAGCCGTCGTCGGTCGCGAAGACGAGGGTGCCACTGCCGCCCGACGCCTTGGGGAACTTCTCGGTCAGCTCGTCCTGCACCGCCTGCGTGGCCGTGCCGGGGATGCTGACCGTCGGCGACAGGGTGCCGGCGAACAGGGCGTAGCCGACTCCCGCGAGCGCGATGATGACCAGCCAGCTGACGATGACCTGCCAGTGCCGTCGAGCCGAGAAGCGGCCGAGGCGGTAGAGCAATGCGGCCATGGGAGCCACTCTCCTTGGATTCGTGGAAGAAGGTGGGCGCGACGGTGGACCCGGGAATGGAAAGGAAGATCAGGTGGTGGGGAGGTATCCGGCCCGAGCATGGTCGGTGAGAGTGGCGAGCAGCCGCTGCCACTCCGCCCGCCCCGCGGCGTCGAGGCGATCGCCGGGGAGCGCCGCCCAGTGCTTGGCGATCACGGAGACGCCGCTGATCAGCGTCGCCACGGTGAGCTCGGATTCGAGCGGATCCGCCTCGGGGTAGCGCCTCGCCACCTCGAGCAGCAGGCGTTCGGCGGCGCGCGCGAACACCGCGTCGCCGAGTGCGCGTCGTCGGGCGTCGGGCGCCTCGGATCCGCCGAGCAGCCGGGTCGCCGAGGTGATGGCGAGAGGCAGATCCGCCGACTGGATGGTCTTCACGATCTCGTCGAACACGCATCCCCTGCTGCCGTCTCCGATCTCGGCGGAGCGCACTTCCAGCAGGAAGTCCTCGATGAGCACGTCGAGGGCTCGATCGCAGAGCGTGAGCAGGATCTCGTCGAGAGACGCGAAGTGGTTGAACACCGTCCGCCGTGCGACGTCCGCGCGAGCGGCCAGCTCGTCGACGCTGAACTGGGGACCGCCTCGCTCATCGACCAGAGCCTGCGCCGCTCCGAGGATCCGTTCGCGATGGAGCGCCTTGAGGGCGGTCCGTCGATCGGGATGCGAGATGAGCACGCGACGACACTAGGTGCATCGATGCACCAAGTGCAATCAGGCGCGCCTGCTGCTCAGCAAGAAGGAAGGAAGCGCGTCGGCTTGGCTGCTGCACTCCGAGGGTCGACGCCGGCGATGTGCCGACTGGTACCGTGATCCGTGAGTCAAGACACCAGCGCCATCCATCCTGAGACGGCGGCCATGCCCACCCTGCGCGGCGGTCTGCTCGGCGGTCTCCTCTGGGGGTTGCTCGGCGTCCTGGCGTTCTCCTTCACCGTGGTCTTCACGCGGATCGCGGTCGGCGGGCTGTCGCCGCTTTTCATCGGTTCCGGTCGAGCCGTCATCGCGGCGGTGCTCGCTGCCATCGCCTTGACCGTGACGCGTCAACGGCTGCCTCGTGGGACGCAGTGGCTCCGACTTCTCATCGTCGCGGGAGGGGTCGTGATCGGCTTCCCGCTGTTCACCTCGTTCGCCCTGCAGACCGCTCCCGCCAGTCATGGCGCCGTCGTCATCGCGCTGCTGCCTGCTGCCACCGCGGTGATGGTGGTCATCCGCACGCGGGAACGGCCGCCTCGTGTCTTCTGGATCATGGCCATCGTCGGCGCTGTCGCGGCGGTGTTCTTCGCCTCGCTGCAGGGAGGTGGGATCAACGAGCTGCGCTGGTCCGACCTCCTCCTCTTCCTGGCGGTCGTCGCTGCCGCCGTCGGCTACGCGGAAGGCGGCCTGCTGGCGCGCGAGCTCGGTCCGTGGCAGACCGTGTCGTGGGCGCTGGTGATGGTCTCGCCGATCATGCTGATCCTCGCGATAGCGTCGGCCGCCGCGCAGCCGCCCACCGGAACGCTCGCTGAATGGGCCTCGTTCGGCTATCTCGCCGTCGTCAGCATGTTCCTCGGCTTCTTCGCCTGGTACCGCGGGCTGGCGATCGGACCGATGGCGCAGGTCAGCCAGGTCCAGCTCGTGCAGCCGGTCTTCAGCATCATCTGGGCCGCCCTCATCCTCCACGAGCAGCTGACCTGGGCCACCATCGCCGGCGGACTGGTCGTCGTGCTCTGCGCGGGGATTGCCGTCAGGACCCGGCTGCGTCGGCAGGCGCTTCCGCCGGCTCCATCCTTGAGCGCGGCCGTAGACAGTCCGTAGCCGTCCGGCGATGCGGTTCGTCAGGCGGGGTCGTCAGGCGGGAGCGGCATTCATGGCGGTGAGCTGGATGAGATTGCCGACCGTGTCATCGAAGACCGCCGTGGTCACCGGGCCGAAATCCGTCGGCGCCTGGGTGAAGACGACGCCGCGCTCGCTCAGTCGGTCGTACTCGGCCTGGACGTCGTCGACCGCGAACGAGGCCCACGGGATGCCATCCGCGACGATGGCGGAGCGGAAGGGCTCCACCGCGGGATGGTTGTTCGGCTCGAGGAGTATCTGCATTCCGTCGGGATCCTCGGATGATGCGATGGTGAGCCAGCTGAACTCGCCCAGCGGCACGTCGGCGACCGGCACGAAGCCGAGCACGGCGGTGTAGAACTCCAGCGCCGCGCGCTGGTCGGAGACGAAGATCGACATCACGTTGATTCTCATGCGGGTTCCTTCTGGGGCCAGCGCTCGTCGATCTGAGCGAGCGGTCGGGTGTCGATCGTGTGCAGCTTGTAGCGTCCGCGCCGCTCGGTGCGGATGAGTCCTGCCGTCTCGAGGATGTCGAGATGCTGGGACACCGCCTGGCGGCTGGAGCTCAGCCCATGCGTCATGGTCAGTCGGGTGCAGAGCTCGAACAGGGTCTGCTCGTCGCGCGCGAGCAGCTCGTCGAGAATCGTCCGCCGAGTCGGGTCGGACAGAGCCTGGAAGACGTCTGCCACGACCTCAAGATAGGCAAGTGGCTACTTGCCTATCAATGGATCGATCAGTCGCCAGAGGTGATCCGGTCGACGATCGGTCGCAGCACGTCGGTCCATGCGCGATAGCCCTCGCCGTTCAGGTGCAGATGGTCGCGCGTGAACTCGTTCCGGAGCGCCCCGTCGGCGGTCGAGAGAGCAGGCCAGAGGTCCAGGTAGCGGATGTGGTCGGGTCGCTCCGTGACCAGAGTCTGCAGTCGGCCGTTGATCGAGTCGAGCTCGTCGCGGAACTTCGCGGAGCGCGGCATCACGCTCTGCACCCACACCGGCGTTCCCGGCGCGCGTCGTTCGATCCCGTCGAGGATGCGGCCGACGGTGTGCACGATCAGCGGCTCCGGCAGGGCGGCTGTGAGGTCGTTCGTGCCGATGAGCAGGAACACTCCGAGCGGCGTCCCGATCGCGCTGTCGAGCCGGTCGAGCACCATGCCGCTCGTCTCGCCGCCGATCCCTCGGTTCAGGACGGGGGCGTCTGGAAACCACTCGTCCCAGTTGCCGAACTCGCTGATGCTGTCGCCGAGGAAGACGATCCTGTTCGCCTGCGCCCCTGTGGCCTCGAACTGGTCGCGTCTGGCCAGCTGCTGGTTGCGGAGGATGCCGCCCAGCCGGCGCATCGCGGCGCCTCCGAGGGCGCGTCCGATCGCGCTGCGGGATGTCGTGGACATTCAGGGCTCCTTCGCCTATCCGATGGTCGTCATGGTCGTCGTCGTGTCAGTGAGGCAGCAGGTCGGTGGAGCCGTAGATGCCGAGCACCCAGATCCGGGTCAGAGCGTCGAGCGCATCGGCGGCATGAACGCGCGGATCCTCATCGGTGAGCGCGGAGAGCAGCACGCGCTCGTTCATCAGATTGAGCGCGGTCGCCAGAGTGTGTGCGTCCAGGCCGCCGGGGGCGGCCCCGCGATCCCGCTCCGCCGCGATGACGTTCGCCGAGTACCCGACCCACGACTGCATCGACGTCGACCAGAGCTCGCGCACCTTCTGGTTGTCCTGACGGACGTTCATCGCGGCGGCGGCGATCGCCCGGTGAGCGGTGAAGACATCGACGAACGTGCCGATCGACCGTCGCCACGCCCCATAGGGATCCGCCGCGAAGTCCCGGGGGAGGGATGCCACCCGCTCGTCCACCTCGGAGATCACCCGGTCGAGCAGTGCGAGCAGCACGTCGTCCTTGGACGAGAAGTAGAAGTAGAACGCAGGGCGGGACAGGCCTGCGGTGGTCGCGAGCTCCTCGATCGAGATCGCGGCCAGCGAGCGGTCCTGCAGCAGCCGCTCGGCACCGATGAGGATGGCCTCTTCGCGCTCGTCGCCCGAGGGGCGGGAGTTCCTGCGTCCACGCGATGCCATCCCTGCATCGTATCGCTCAGCATTGACACAGCGTCGATTATGTCGACAGTGCGTAGAGTTCGAGGATGAGCGAGCACGTGGACGTGATCATCGTCGGAGGCGGCCTCAGCGGGGTCGGCGCGGCCAGTCATCTCCGGCGGGAGAACCCCGAGGAGTCGGTGCTCGTCCTCGAGTCGCGTTCGACGATCGGCGGGACCTGGGATCTGTTCCGCTATCCCGGGGTGCGTTCGGACTCGGACATGTTCACGCTCGGCTACTCGTTCCGCCCCTGGACCGCGGGCAAGGCCATCGCCGACGGCAGGTCCATCCGCGAGTACATCGTCGACACCGTGGAGGCAGAGGGGCTGCGCTCCCGCATCCGCACCAATCACCGGGTGGTCGCCGCGGAGTGGTCGAGCTCGGACGCGCGTTGGACCGTCACCGCCGTCGTCACCGGTGACGGCGAGTACCGGATGGACGACGGCGCCGACATGGAGGTGCAGCCGGAGACCGCAGGGCAGACGGAGACGGTCACCTTCACCTGCTCGTTCCTCTTCGTCTGCTCCGGCTACTACCGATACGACAAGGGGTTCACCCCCGCGATCCCCGGCGCCGACACCTTCGAAGGAGCGCTGGTGCATCCGCAGCACTGGCCCCGCGATCTGGACCACGCCGGTAAGCGGGTCGTCGTCATCGGCAGTGGCGCGACCGCCGTGACCCTCGTTCCCTCCATGGCCGCGACCGCCGCACACGTCACGATGCTGCAGCGCTCGCCCACCTACATCGCCGCCGTGCCCTCCCGCGATCATCTCGCCGACCGGCTGCGGGGCAAGCTGCCCCCGCAGACCGCCTATCGGATCATCCGGATCAAGAACATCGGCTACTCGATGCTGACCTACCAGCTGAGCCGTCGTCGCCCGGAGTTCATGAAGTCGCTGCTGCGCAAGTCGGCGGTGGCCAAGCTGCCGGCCGGCTTCGCGGTGGACACCCATCTCGCGCCCACGTACGAGCCGTGGGACCAGCGCCTCTGCGCGATCCCGGATGGCGACCTGTACCGGGCGATCTCGAAGGGCGCAGCGGACATCGTCACAGATCGGATCGATCGGATCACCCCGCACGGAATCCGCCTCGCATCCGGAGCGGAGCTGGAGGCGGACGTCATCGTCACGGCCACCGGGCTGGAGCTGCTGGTGATCGGCGGGATCGCCCTCAGCGTGGACGGGCGGCCGGTGGATGTCGCCGACACCATCGCCTACAAGGGCATGATGCTCACCGGCGTGCCGAACTTCGCGCTGACGATCGGCTACACCAACGCCTCCTGGACGCTCAAGGCGGATCTCGTCGCGCGGTTCGTCGGGCGGCTGCTGCGCCGCATGCGACGGCTGGGCTACGCGAGCGTCGTGCCCGAAGCGCCTGCCTCGGTGCGATCGGGCCCGCTGTCGCCGCTCATCGACCTGCAGGCCGGGTACGTGCTGAGGAGCTCGGCGCGGCTGCCTCGTCAGGGCGCCGTCACGCCGTGGAGGCTCAAGCAGAACTATCTCCACGACTACCTGCTGCTGCGAATCGGCAGCGTGACCGACGGGCTGCGGTACAGCCGGGCCATATCGCGCCGGAATCCGTCGAGCGGGACGGAGCGGAGCGCCGAACCTGCTCTGCCAAGCAAGCCGGGGGAGGCGTTCGTCACGGTCGACGGCGCGCGCATCCGGTACCGCGACACCGGCAGCGGGTCGCCGATCCTGCTGATCCACGGCATCGGGCAGAGTCTCGAGGACTGGAACGAGCAGCACGATCGCCTTTCGCGAGACCATCGGGTGCTCAGCCTCGATCTGCCCGGCTTCGGCTTCTCCGAACGGCCGGATGCGCCTGTCACCCTGCGATATCTCGCCGACTCCCTCCCGGGCTTCCTCGACGCGCTCGGCATCGGAGGTCCGGTGGCCGTTCTCGGCAACTCCCTGGGCGGAGCGGTCGCGATGACCTTCGCCGTCGCGCATCCTGAGCGGGTCGGTGCGCTCGTGCTCGCCAACAGCGCCGGTTTCGGCCGGGAGGTGACGATCGTGCTGCGCCTGCTGGCCGTGAAGCCGATCGGATCCCGCCTCATGCGCCCCGCGATCGCCAATTCCGTCCGCACGGTGCGCTCCCTGTTCTACGACCAGACGCTGGCGACGGCCGAGCGGATCCAGCACTCCTACCTGCTGGCCCAGCGGCCCGGGCACTCCGCCACGATCCTCGACGTGGCGCGTGACCTCGGCACCTTCCGAGGCGTGCGGCCGGAGTGGCGAAGCGAGCTGCTCGAGGCGCTCGCCGCACTGCAGATCCCGACGCTCGCGGTGTGGGGCGACCATGACCACGTCCTGCCGCCGCATCACCTCGATGCGGCGATCGACGCGCTGCCGAACGTCGAGTCCCACGTGTTCGCCAAGACCGGCCACATGCCGCAGATCGAGCGGCCCGACGAGTTCGCCCGCCTTGTAGAGGACTTCCTCACGCGTACCCCTCATTCCGGCTCGCGCAAGGGGAGCGACAGCGGCGCCCTTCAGCGGCACGATGCAGCGGTAGGACCAGCTATCGGACAGCAGCACGAGAAGGAGAAGGAATAGGACATGGGAGATCTTCAGAGGGTGACCGTCCTGGGCGCCGGAGTGCTCGGCGCTCAGATCGCATTCCAGAGCGCGATGCACGGGAAGGACGTGACCGCGTACGACATCGACGACACCGCGCTCGAAGCGGGCCGCGCTCGCCTGCAGGCCATCGTGCCGCAGTTCGTCGCCGACGCGGGCGAGTCTCTGCGCGCCGCGGCAGAGCAGGCCGTTGCGGGAATCCGGCTGAGCTCCGACCTCGCCGATGCTGTCGGTTCCGCCGATCTGGTCATCGAAGCGGTACCGGAGTCCCTCGAGCTCAAGCGAGCCGTCTACGAGCGCCTCGCGTCTCTGGCTCCGGCCGATACGGTCTTCGCGACGAACTCGTCGACACTGCTGCCGAGCCAGATCAGCGATGCGACGGGACGGCCGGACCGGTTCCTCGCTCTGCACTTCGCCAACCACGTCTGGCGCAACAACACCGCCGAGATCATGGGCACGCCGCAGACCGATCCTACCGTGTACCAGCGGGTCGTCGCCTTCGCGAAGGAGATCGGGATGGTACCGATCGAGCTGCACAAGGAGCAGCCCGGCTACGTCCTGAACTCCCTCCTCGTGCCACTGCTCAACGCGGCGGCGGGTCTCGTGCTCACCGGAGTCGCCGAGCCTGAGACCGTGGACGCCACCTGGCGGATCGGCACGGGCGCCCCCGCGGGACCGTTCCAGATCTTCGACGTGGTCGGACTCCGCACCGCCTACGCGATCTCGAGCGCGCGACCCGACCCCGGGTCGCAGGCATGGGCCGCCTACCTCAAGACCAACTTCCTCGACGCAGGCAAGTTCGGCGTCGAATCGGGCGAAGGCTTCTACAAGTACTCGTGAAGCGAGCGGGCCCGGTCGGTCGGGGATCGTCGGCCCGCCGCGTGCCCTTCCTGCCTGATCGGCATCCCCGCCTAGGGTCGCGGCATGGGTCTGTACTCGATCGTCTACGTCAGCACCGCCACGGTTCCCTTCTGGGACGAGGAGGTCGCAGAGCTGCTCGAGAAGAGTCGCTCGAAGAACGACGGGCTGGGCCTGACCGGGATGCTGCTGTTCAAGGGCGGCCAGTTCATGCAGGTGCTCGAAGGACCCGAGTCCGCCGTGCGCTCCCTGATCGCGACGATCTCGAAGGACCCACGGCACGAGGACGTGCGCACCCTGTGGGAGGAACCGATCGAGCAGCGCCAGTTCCCGGCGTGGACGATGGGCTATCGAGGACTCACCGACCAGGCCATCCAGGCGATCCCGGGGTACAGCGACTTCTTCGATGCCACTCCTGGCGCGAGCAGCGTGTGGGCGACCGAGTCGCGCTCGCGCTGGCTTCTGGACTGGTTCCGCACCAATCGCGCCTAGCGACTGCCGCTACACCCCTGGGGAGGTTGTATCCCGCGTTACATCCGGGGTACAACAGAGAGGTGGCGCGACGGTTCATCGGCATGCCTGCCGGTTCCTGCGCCGCCGAACCCGTCTCTCAACAGCGATGCCGAGAGCTCGGTCTCCATGAGTCGTCGACCATGGCCGAGCCGGAACGGCGTCGCGCGCCGATGAAGGAATCCATGCCCACCGACACCCGGACCGCTGCGGTCATCTACAACCCGATCAAGGTCGACCTCGACGTGCTCCGCGAGGCGGTCGCCCGCGAAGCGACCAGCGCGGGCTGGGCCGAGACGCTGTGGTTCTCGACCTCCGTCGAGGACGTCGGCCAGGAGGCCACGAAGCGCGCCCTCGATGAAGGGGTCGACATGCTCATCGCGGCGGGCGGCGACGGGACGGTACGTGCGGTCGCCGAGGCCGCCCGTGGCCACGACGTCTCCCTCGCGCTGCTTCCGTCGGGGACGGGCAATCTGCTCGCTCGCAACCTCGAGCTCACCCTCAACGACATCCCCGGCAGCATCCACGCCGCGTTCGCCGGATCCGACCGGCGCATCGACCTCGGCATGATCCAGATCGAGCGGGAGGACAAGAGCCGCGATCAGCACGCCTTCGTGGTCATGGCCGGCATGGGCCTCGACGCCAAGATGATCGCCAACACCGACGAGGACCTCAAGAAGAAGGCGGGCTGGGCCGCATACGTGAAGGCGATCGCCGCATCGCTGCGGGACCCGCATGAGCTGCACCTGCGATTCCGGCTCGACGATGGCGGACCGAAGCGGACCACCGTGCACACGCTCATCCTCGGCAACTGCGGCTCCCTTCCCGCGAACATCATGCTGATGCCCGAAGCGGTGCTCGACGACGGTCTCTTCGACCTGATGATGACCCGACCGGGCGGGCTGCTCGGCTGGATCCGCGTCTGGTTCAAGGTCGCGTGGACGAACGGCGTCGTCCGCCGCACGAAGGCCGGCCGGGCGATCGCGGGGGAGCAGAAGAACGACCGGGATCTGCGCTACGAGACCGGAAGCAAGTTCGTGGCGAGGCTGTCCCGCCCGGAGGAGATCGAACTCGACGGCGACGGCTTCGGCAAGGCGGTCGCCTTCCGCGCCTGGATCGAGCCGCAGGCGCTGCGAGTGCGCACCGCCGGCGACACGGCGTGAGCCCGGCTCGAACTTCGCAACGACGCCGAGCGCTCCGGGATGAGCTGCTCACCTATCGAGCGACTGCGACAACGACTGCGACCTCAGTCGCAGACGGCCCCACGTTCGTGCTGCTGCACGGGGTCGGACTCTCGCACCGCGAGTACTCACGCCTGGCTCGAGTGCTGCGCGAGACGGGTCCCGTCATCGCCTTCGACCTTCCCGGTTTCGGCCCCAGCCGGCGACCGCTCCGCGATGTGAGCATCGAGGAGAACGCCCGGCGGGTCGCCCAGGCCCTGGATGCGCGGAACGTGCGCTCCTCGGTGGTGGTCGGACATTCGATGGGCGCTCAGTTCGCGGTCGAGCTCGCCGCGACCCGCCCCGACCTCGTCAGCCACCTCGTCCTGATCGGACCCGTCGTGGATCCCGCGCATCCCACGCTGCGCGGGCAGGCGCGGGCGCTTCTGCGCGATTGGCCGCTCGAGCCGCCGCTCACCCAGCTCATGGCAGGTTTCGACTACGCGAGGTCCGGCGTGCGCTGGTTCCTCGCCCAGTCGATCGTGATGCGGGACTTTCCCACGCACGTCCGCATCCATGCGGTCGAGCAGCCGCTGCTGGTCCTGCGCGGCGCGCACGACCCGATCGCCAAGCCGCCCTGGGTGGACTGGCTCGCACGGCAGGTCCGCCTCGGAGAGGTCGTCACCGTGGAGGGACACCGGCACAACGTCGTGCATTCGGGAGCGGAAGAGGTCGCGAGCGCGATCCTGCGATTCGTCGCCCCCTGAGGCGGATCAGCCCAGTTCTTCGCGGACGTAGCGCGCGAACCCGTCCGGTGCTCGGCCGCGCACGCGTCCAGAGGTGAGAACCGGGGCCTGATCCGTGCCGCGGATCCGACTGCCCTGATGCCTCAGGGCGTCGACGAGCAGCACGTCCTCGTCGGAGGAGGCGGCCTGGAACCCTCCGCTCCTCAGGTACACGTCGCCCCGGATGCCGAGATTGGCACCATGGATGTAGACCGGCTCCGTCGTCGGCGGGTTCAAGGAGCGCCAGCGCCGAAGCTGTCGAGGCGTGAGGTCTGCGGGGTCCGGTTCGATCTGCCCCACGAGGACCTCGGCACCCGACGTGGCGGCTGCATGGTGCACGCTCAGCCACTCGGCCGGGACGGCCGAGTCTCCGTCCGTGCTGGCGATCCAGGTCTGCGTCGGACGAGCGCCCGCCAGCAGGTGCGCCGCACCGGCAGCGCGCGCGCTGCCCACTCCTCGATGCCGCGACGCGATCACCTCCACGTCCGGCCGGGATCGCGCTATCCGAGCCGAATCATCGGTGCTGCCGTCATCGACGATCACCAGCCGCACCCGGCACATCGACTCGCGCTCGAACTCCTGCCGGGCGGCGGCGATCGCGTCCAGAGCGCGGGGCAGCAGGGCTGCCTCGTTGAGGACGGGGACCACGATCCCGATCAGGGTGATCCCTTCCGCGTCGACCGTCATGGGGCAGCTGCCCCCTCGAGGCCAGACAGTGGAACGAGGGTCGTCTCAGGGAAGAACAGCTCGATGCTCCGATCGAAATGCGCGAGGAATTCCGCACTCAGAAGGGTTTCGTCGCCCGGCTCGGGGGAGAGCGGGGCGATCTGAGTCGTGTAGGCGTCGCCCGCGCGGCGCTTGGCATCCTGCTCGTCTGGCGTGAGCTCGATCCGCACGGCATGCGGCCACTCCGTCGAGCCGGGGTCACCCCAGTGCCAGGCCCAGATCGGAGCGCCCCAGACCTCGATCGTGCGCGCACCCGTGCCGTCGGCGACGAGGGCCGTGGCTGCACGCGCGGTCGCCGAGTGGTCGGGATGACCGTCGCCCAGCCACGGCGTCACGATCAGAACGCTGCCCTCGGCCTCTCCGACGATCGAGCGGAGGGCTTCCGTGAGCGCCCTCTCCTGTTGCTCCAGGCGGCCGTCGGACAGCTCCAGGCGGATCGCGCGGGCCCGGGGAGCGAGGATCGACATCGCGCGAGCGAATTCCGCGCGCCGCAGTTCGGCGAGCCGTGCCGGCTGCGTGGTGGGCGAATCGGGATGAGAGGCCTCTCCGTCGGACGCCAGGACGACGGTGACAGCTCGCGCCGAAGCGCCGAAACGGGCGATCAGCCCACCTGCACTCAACGTCTCGTCGTCGGGGTGTGCGGCCACGACGATCAGCGCGTCGAACGTGAGCGGATCGACGGAGGCGGCGGATGCGACGACGGCGGAGTCCAGCCAGTCCTGCTCCGGTGTGCTCGGATCGGCGGCCTCGAATCTCACCACGTGACACCGGCCGCGAGGGCCGCGCGCCCGAGGGAGGCCTGATCCCGCTCCGCGTGGTGCTGGCGCACGTAGAGCTGCAGATCGGCGATCCGTCGCGCGTGCTCGTCGTCGAAGGACAGCGGTGCAGGTCCGAGGGCGTGGCCCGTCCGCAGGATCGTCTCCTCCACCAGATCCGCGATGGATGCACGCACGCGCGCCGCCAGGATCCCGCCCGCTTCGCCCTCCGCGCGGCCCGCGTCGACTTCGGTCGCCGCATGCTCGAGCAGCACTCGATTCGCGTGGATCGACGCATCGAGGGCGCCGATATGGGCCAGCGCGATCTGATCGGGCTCCCGAATACGGGCCTGAGCGAGCAGTGCGCGCGCGGCGCCGATCGCGCCGCCGAACCAGCAGGCGGCCACTCCGATCCCGCCCCAGCTGAAGCCCGACCTCGTGAGATACCAGCCCGTGTCACCGACCGCGGTCGCAGGCACGTCCTCGAGGTGGATCGGCCCGCTGGTCACCTCGCTGAGTCCTCGGGCGAACCAGGCGCCCGGCTCGACCGTCACCCCATCTTCGCGGAGGTCGACCGCGAAGAGTCGACGACCGACCGGGGTGTGCGCGGTGATGAGCGCCGAGTCGAGCATGCCGGCCAGCGAGCACCACGGCTTCGTTCCGGAGAGCCGCCATCCGTCGCCGGCGGCCGTCGCGTCGAGCCGGACGTCGGCGGCCTCCGCCGCGAAGACGCCCCATGCTCCATCGCCGGCAGCCGAGCCGGCCTGACGCAGGATCGACCGCGCGTCGAGATGCGCCTCGGCCACGCGCGCGGCGGTCAGATCGATCGAGCCCAAGGTCGCCAGCAGCCCCCACAGCTGGAGTGTCTCGCCCTCACCCGGGAACGCGACGTCATCCAGGCGGCGGGCGAGCTGGATGGCGCGCGGCGCATCGCCCTGCACACGGGAGGCCTCCGCGAAGAGATCGGAGTGGCGATCCAGTCGCCCACGCGGTCCGAATTCGACGGCGATTCCGGGGACCTGAGGGGCGCTCACACGCCCACCTTAGGGGGCGTCTGTGAACGCTTCATGTGCCCGGTCGTCGGATTGCACGACCCTTTCGTGGAGCTCGGCGTTCCCGTCCTCGGCCTCGGTCGCGCTACGACGCGCTCCGCCCCTTGTCAAGGCCTTCTGGACATCCGCGCCCGGTGCTTCGGTAGATGCATCACCAACACGAGGAGAGTCCCATGAGCACCGCCACCCGGACCGACACCACCCACCGCTACGCCGAGACCGCCGTGCAGAAGGTGTCGCTGGTGGTCGGAATCGTCTTCCTGCTCGTGGGGCTGGCCGGATTCGTCCCCGGCCTGACGACCGACATCGAGAACCTGGAATTCATCGGCCACGACTCCGACGCGATGCTGCTCGGACTCTTCCAGGTCTCCATCTTCCACAACATCGTCCACCTGCTCTTCGGCGTCGCGGGGATCCTGTTCGCACGAACGGCGAGGGGCGCCCGCAACTACCTGATCGTGGGCGGCGTCGTCTACCTCGCGCTGTGGCTCTACGGTCTGCTCGCGATGGACAACATGAGCGCCAACTTCGTGCCGTTCAACACCGCGGACAACTGGCTGCACCTGTTCCTCGCGGTCGGCATGATCGCCCTCGGCCTGCTCGTGGGGCGTCGGTCCACGACCCGAGCGCGAGTCTGAGGCCGACGTCATCGCCGGTTCCTAGCTCCTACCAAGTAACGACGGTTACATTCGGCTCATGGGGCTGAAATGGAGAGGTCGATCCTTCTCGTTGCGACGGAGGCAGCGCTTTCTGCGGGGCTCTTTCCTGGAGCACCCCGTCGATGCGACTCCGATGAGCACCAGGCGGCTCATCCTCCGTCCGCACCGGCTGCGTCATGCCGATGCCGAAGCGTGGCATCACATCGTCAACCAGCCGGACGTCCGCACCGCTCTGAATTGGCCGGCGCGCGATCGCGCCGCCAGCAGGCGTCACCTCGAACATCGGACTCGTCACACCCGCCTCTGGCAGGCCGACGACTTCCTCGCCCTCGCGATCGAGCTGGACGGGGAGCTGATCGGGGACGTCTCGCTGCACGTGCGGAGCATCGAGGGGTCCAATCGGTCGGCAGAGATCGGCTGGCTGCTCGACCGCCGGAACATGGGATGCGGGTATGCGACCGAAGCCGCATCGGCCATGCTCGCGCTCGCCTTCGATGTGCTCCAGGCCCAGTGGGTCACCGCCATCGTGCGCAGAGGCAACCCTCGATCCGCGGCGCTCGCGAAGCGCCTCGGCTTCACCCCGGTGGCGGCGGACGGTCAGCACGACGCATTCCTCATGGGCAACCTCGTCTGGAGAGAACGCGGCGCCGAGGTCCGCACCTCCTACGGAATCGACGTCGGAGTGTCGGATGAGCACGCTGTGGGAAGCGCCGCGGCGCCCCTGGGACGGCTGACCCGCTGAAGGCAGTCCTCTCGGTGTGAAACAATCTGCGTATGCATGCAGATAAGCCGATATGCGGACGTTCGCCCGACAGCCAGTTCGTCGAGCTCGCCGTGGAGGTCTTCTCCATGCTCGCCGACGCCACTCGGGTGCGGATCATCCTCGCCCTCCGCGAAGGCGAGCGCTCGGTCACCCAGCTGGCCGAGACGGTGGACAAGTCACCCGCTGCCGTATCCCAGCACCTCGCGAAGCTCCGTCTCTCTCGAATGGTCACCACCCGTCAGGACGGCACCCGGATCTTCTACCGCCTTGCCGACGAGCACGCGAGTCGTCTGGTCTCCGATGCGATCTTCCAGGCCGAGCACACCCTGGGCGGAACTCCGCGCCACCACCACGATCAGGACGCCGGCTCGTGAGCACGTTCGGTCCGGATGCGCGAGCGCACCACGAGCACGAGCACGAGCACGACCACGGGCACGACCACGGGCACGACCACGGGCACGACCACGAGCACGACCACCAGCGGCACGAGCACGACCAGGGACCGCACGGCCATTCGCATCCCAGCGGTGTGCGCGGCTTCCTTCATGACCTGTTCGTGCCGCATTCGCATGACGCATCCGATTCGATCGACGATGCGCTGGAGGCCAGCGAGCAGGGCGTCCGAGCGCTCAAGATCAGCCTCTTCGTCCTGCTCGCCACGACGGTCCTGCAGTTCCTGGTGGTGCTCATCTCGGGCTCCGTCGCGCTGCTCGCCGACACCATCCACAACTTCTCGGACGCCTTGACGGCGGTGCCACTGTGGATCGCCTTCCTGCTCGGCCGCCGAGCGGCATCCCGCCGGTACACCTACGGTCTCGGCCGTGCGGAGGATCTGGCCGGGCTGTTCATCGTGGTGGTGGTGGCTGCATCGGCGATCGTGGCTGCCTGGCAGTCCATCGTCCGGCTCCTCGCGCCTCATCCCGTCGAGAATCTCTGGTGGGTGGTCGTCGCGGGCGTCATCGGATTCGCGGGCAACGAGGCGGTGGCGATCTATCGCATCAGGGTCGGACAGCAGATCGGGTCGGCCGCGCTCGTCGCGGATGGAGTGCACGCGCGAACGGACGGGTTCACCTCACTCGCCGTCGTCGCAGGAGCCGGGGGAGTGATGCTCGGCTTCCCGCTGGCGGATCCGATCGTCGGCATCCTCATCTCGGTGGCGATCATCGTCCTCCTTTGGGGGACCGTCCGCTCCATCGGCCGCCGACTGATGGATGGCATCGAGCCCGAGCTGTTCGACAGGGCCGAGCGGGCGATCGCCGGCACGCCCGGCGTCCTCGCCGTCGACCAGCTGCAGCTGCGCTGGGTCGGTCATCGGCTGCAGGGTGCCGCGCTGATCGTCGTCGCCGATGGCAGTCTGTCGTCAGCGGAAGTCGTCGTGCACGAGGCCGAGCACCGGGTCGGGCATGCCGTGCCGAACCTCGATCGGTTCCATCTCCGCCCGACCACTCGCGGCTGACGCGGCGCTCCGCGGCCGGCGTCGCTCCTCGTCTCCCCAAGGTGCCCTGGGCCGACGTCGCGTCACTCCGTCTTGCGCCGCCGCGGAGCCGCTGATCGAGGCGGGGTCGATCGCATGTGGTCGCGAACCCGCCCCAGCACGTCGCCCAGCATGCTGACGTCGGCAGGGGAGAGGGATTCGAAGAGAAGCTCGTTGAGGACGGCGATATGACCGGGGAAGACCCTCGTCAGCACATCGCGCCCGGCCTCGGTGATCGAGACCGACGTGCTGCGTTCGTCATTGGGCGACGGGGTGCGGGTGATCAGGCCCCGTTGCTCGAGCAGCTGCGCCTGGTACGTCAACCCGCTGCGGCTGTAGACCACCCCGTCGGCGAGATCGGTCATCCGGTGGCTGCCGGCAGGGGAGTCGCCCAGCCTCGCCAGCAGCTGGAACTGCACATAGCTCAGGTCGCCGGCTTCGCGCAGCTGCTGCTCCACCGAGTGGCGCAAAAGGCTGCTCACCTCGATCAGCGCGAAGTACGCGCCGAGCTCTGTCGGGTCGAGTGATGGGTGCGCCTTGGCCATGCGCCGAGGGTAGCAGTTGCTGCGAATGCGAAGTAGTTGCTGCAAACTTGAAGCAATGCTACCGTCTCATCCATTGCTTCGAATCCGAAGCACAGAGATGAGGAGAGAACGATGAAGGCGATCCAGTACCACGCACTCGGCGGCCCCGAGGTCCTGCGCTACGAAGATGTCGAGCAGCCGGTTCCCGGCGTGGGCGAGGTGCGCATCCGGGTCGCCGGATCGGCGTTCAACGCCGCGGACAACGGAATCCGCTGGGGCAGGCTGCCGATTCCGGTGACCCTGCCGCACATCCCCGGCTACGACGTGTCTGGAACCGTCGATGCGGTCGGTGGCACACTCGGTGGCGCGGTTCGGAACGATGAATCGGGGATCTCGGTTGGTGACTCGGTGGTCGGCTTCCTTCCGATGACCGACAACGGCTCGGCGGCCGAGTATGTGATCGCGCCCTCCTCGGTCCTGACGAAGGCGCCGTCGAACATCCCCCTCGCCGACGCCGCTGCACTTCCTTCGGTGGGACTCACCGCATGGCAGGCGCTGTTCGACGAGGCGGCCCTGGTCGCAGGGCAGCGCGTGCTCATCGTCGGGGCGGGCGGAGCGGTGGGAGGGATCGCCGTTCAGCTCGCCACGTCGATCGGTGCGTACGTGATCGCCACCGCGAGTCCGCGCAGCAGCGCGACCGTCACCGCTGCGGGCGCGGACATCGTGATCGACCACACCACGACCTCCGTCGCCGATGCGATGACCGAACCCGTCGACGTCCTCCTCAACCTCGCTCCCATTGAGCAGCAGGAATTCGTGGACCTCGTCGGGCACGTCCGCGACGGCGGCGTGGTCGTCAGCACGACGGCATGGATGCCGGCGCCGGCCGACGAGGACCGGCAGGTGCGTTCGACGATCATCTACGTCCGAAGCGACGTGGACGAGCTGACGAAGCTCGTCTCGATGATCGATGGCGGCGAGCTCCGACTCGAGGCGCCGCGACGGGTGCCGCTTGGTGAGCTGATCGGCATCCATGCCCAGGCTGACGCGGGGGAGCTCCGGGGCAAGATCGTTGCCGTTCCCGATCCGGCCTGATCGCAGGCCAGGTCGTCCGGCGTCCCGGAGAGTCGGGTGACCTGTCCGTCAGCTGACGTGCACGCCGGGCCGCTTGTGCGGCCGCGGCTCGGCTCGACGGAGCACCTCGCGAGTGACGGGCGCCACCTCGCCGCTGCCGGTCACGAGGTAGCGGAGCATGTTCGAGGCCGGATTCCCCTCGGTCCATTCGAAGTAGATGTCGGGCACGATCCCGGCTCGATCGCGGATCTCCATCAGGACGGAGGCGATCGTGTTGGGGACGTTGCCGCTGTCGACGACGAGCACCCGGAAGCCGTGCCGGACGACCCCGCGGACCATCAGATCCTCCTCGAAGTCGGATGAGTCGGCCGGCTGCACCTCGAGGAAGATCACCGGCGAGGTCTGCGGGATGTGGCTGTCGCGCCGCTCCTCCTTCAGCTTGCGGCGGTATTCCTCCTCCGAGCCGTCGTCCGGCTCGTTCGAGATGATCTGGATGGAGGAGTACTCCTCGGAGTCCTCCTCGATGAAGGACAGGGCCATGTCGTCGAACTCGATCGAGCGGGCACGCAGCTGGAACGAGCGGTGCACCCGGCTGACGATCGAGACGATCAGGATCCCCACGATGAAGAGGGCGGCGATCCGGACGCCGTCCGGGCGCTCGATCACGTTCACCACCGTCGTGTAGGCGAAGATCGCGGCGATGACGGCGAACGCGATCGTCCAGCCGCGCTGCTTCCTGTGCAGAGCCGAGAGGAAGACGGCGACGGACGCCGAGGTGATGAGCACGAGCACCCCGGTCGCGTAGGCGCCGCCCTGCGCGTCGACGTCGGCGTCGAACACGATGGTGATGAGGAACGCGATGGCGCTGAAGACCAGGACAAGCGGTCGGACGGCCGCAGCCCACTGCGGCGCCATGCCGTAGCGGGGCAGGTAGCGGGGGACCAGGTTGAGCAGCCCGGCCATCGCGGAGGCTCCGGCGAACCAGAGGATCGCGATGGTGCTGACGTCGTAGACCGTGCCGAAGCCCTCGCCCAGGTACTCGTGCGCGAGGTAGGCGAGTGCGCGTCCGTTCGCCGAGCCTCCCGATTGGAACTCGGCCTGCGGGATGAGGAAGGTCGTGACGATGCTCGAGGTGACCAGGAAGCTGCTCATGATGATCGCCGCGGTGGTCAGCAGTCGCTTGGCACCGCGGATGCGGCCGGCCGGGTTGTCGGCGGTGTCGGACGGATCGCCCGAAATCTGCGGCATGACGGCGACGCCGGTCTCGAAGCCCGAGAGACCGAGCGCGAGCTTGGGGAAGACGATGAGCGCGATGCCGACCATGACCAGCGGGTTGCCGTGCTGCAGGGTGAGCGCGGACCACCAGTCGGTCGCGACCGAGGCGTTGTCCGCGATGTGGCCCAGCGCGACGACGATGACGACCGCGTTCAGGACCAGGAAGATGCCGACCAGGACCACGGCGATGTTGATCGCCTCCTTGAAGCCGCGGAGGAACACCGCGGCTAGGAGGGCGAGCAGCACGAGGGTGATCGGCACCTCGGCGCCGTGGAACCATTCCGGCGCGAAAGGGTTCTCGACCGCATGCGCGGTCGCGTCCGCCGCCGACAGGGTGATCGTGATGATGAAGTCGGTCGCCGCGAAGCCGAGCAGCACCAGGACGAAGAGCTTGCCGCCCCACCATGGCAAGAGGCGCTCGAGCATGGCGATCGAGCCCTCGCCCCGGAAGCTCTCGCTGGCCACCCGACGGTAGACGGGGAGGGCGCCGAGCAGGGTGAGCAGGACCAGGACGATGGTCGCGAGGGGGGACAGCAGTCCGGCCGCGACGGCCGCGATCGCGGGCTGATACCCGAGTGTCGAGAAGTAGTCGACGCCGGTGAGGCACATGACCCGCCACCACGAGTTGGTCTTGTGCACCGTCTCGGCGTGCGGACCCTGGTGCGAGGCCGTCCCCGTCCGGAGCCCCTGCAGGAGCCACGAACCGACCCGTCCCGAGGTGCGAGGAGCCGGGTCGAGGTCGGCAGGGGGTGGAGCGAGGCGGGTCACCCGATGTGTCTAGCAGGCCAGGGCGGTGCCGAAGCTGTCCGCGGCGCCCGGCGCCCGGATCCTTACGGCTTCCTAACGCCTAGGACCGGGCGCCCCTGTTGTACGCCTCTTCGGCTCGGGTTTCAACCCCCTGGGATCCCGGCTCGGTGCGTGCTGAGGTGGAGCGACAGAGGAGGACTCATGCAGGCGATGACCTATCGCGGTCCCTATCGCGTTCGCGTCGAGGAGAAGGCGATGCCTCGCATCGAGCATCCCAACGACGCCATCGTGCGGGTGACGCTCGCCGCCATCTGCGGGTCCGACCTTCACCTCTACCACGGGCTGATGCCCGACACCCGGATCGGGCATACGTTCGGACACGAGTTCATCGGCGTCGTCGAGGAGGTCGGCTCGTCCGTCCAGAACCTCCAGCGCGGCGACAAGGTGATGGTGCCGTTCAACATCTACTGCGGCTCCTGCTTCTTCTGTGCGCGGGGCCTCTACTCCAACTGTCACAACGTCAATCCGAACGCCACCGCGGTCGGCGGGATCTACGGGTATTCGCACACCTGTGGCGGCTATGACGGGGGCCAGGCAGAGTTCGTGCGTGTGCCGTTCGCCGACGTCGGCCCGTCTGTCATCCCCGATTGGCTGGACGACGAGGACGCCCTTCTGCTGACCGATGCATGCTCCACCGGATACTTCGGTGCCCAGCTCGGGGACATCGTCGAAGGCGACACGGTCGTGGTCTTCGGCGCAGGACCCGTCGGCCTGTACGCCGCCAAGTCGGCATGGTTCATGGGCGCAGGCCGGGTCATCGTCGTCGACCAGCTCGAGTATCGCCTGGCGAAGGCGCGGAGCTTCGCGCACGCCGAGACCTTCAACTTCGCCGAATACGACGACATCGTCGTCGAGATGAAGAAGACGACGGACTACCTCGGAGCCGACGTGGCGATCGATGCGGTCGGTGCCGAGGCCGACGGCAACTTCCTGCAGCACGTGACCGCCAGCAAGCTGAAGCTGCAGGGTGGCTCGCCGATCGCTCTCAACTGGGCCATCGACTCGGTCCGGAAGGGCGGCACCATCTCCGTGGTGGGGGCGTACGGACCCATCTTCAGTGCGGTGAAGTTAGGTGACGCGATGAACAAGGGGCTCACCCTCCGGATGAACCAGGCTCCGGTCAAGCGGCAGTGGCCCCGGCTGCTCGAGCACATCCAGGCGGGTCATCTGAAGCCCAGCGAGCTGATCACCCATCGCGTCCCGCTCGAGCACATCGCCGAGGGGTACCACATGTTCTCCGCCAAGCTCGATGACTGCATCAAGACGGTCGTCGTCCCTGAAGCGAACTGACGAGGAGACAGCCATGGCCTACACCGCAGAGCGGCCGCCCCAGAAGGTGACGTCGGAGCAGCTGCGCGACCTGATACCGGGATGGGGGAGCGACCTCGACACGGCGAATCGGCCCGCCTGGCCGAAGGAGCGCTTCGACCCGGGAGCGAGCGGAGCGCACTGGGATTTCCCCGAGCGGCAGACACCCGAGGGCCCGCGCGAGCGCTCGATCGAGCATCGCTTCCTGACACCCGTGTTCGGCACTGCGCAGCCGACGCGCGGAACGTCCGGCCTCATCCGCCGCTTCGCCTACGCCCGATTCAGCGAGGCCCGTGCGGCGCACTGGCTGCTGCTGGTCGCTGCGGATCGAGTCGACTTCGTCGGCAGCCGAGCCACCGCGCTGCTCAAGGGGCGGCCCGACAATCCGATCAGCGAGACGGGAATCCTCAGCGAGGTCTCACGGCACGGGATCGCCTCGAGGATGGGCACCCCGCGGGTGGATCTGCGCCACAGCTGGATGGATCCCATCCTGGTGGCGGCTCCCTGGGTCGTCGGCGGCTACCTCGCGCTGCGTGTCGGCCGAGCATTCATCTCTCGGGGACGCTGACCGCGGCTGGCGATGGACCTTCGCCGGACAGCGCAGCCGGTGCGGCCGGGTCTCTACTCGCTCTCCACCGAGGCGGTGTGGTGCGGCGTTCCGACGGGCTTCGACTCCGCCGATCCGCGCTGGCGCAGGTAGATCGAAAAGGCGATCATGCAGCCGACTGCGAGGAACTCGGACTGCCAGTTCTGCAGCGTGCGATTCCAGAAGTCGGGTGAGGCGACGTACCCGAGCCAATCGACCTGGGCCTCATTGTGCTCGACCTGCTCCTCGTTGTAGACGATCCGTCCGGCGATCGACTGGGTCAGCCATGACAGCAGGAAGATCAGACCCATCACCAGCAGGAGCGAGTTCGAGTACAGCGCCAGGCGCCATCCCCGCACCTTCGCCCACCGAGGCGAATCCTTTCGAGCGTGCTCGCCGACCAGCTGATCGGCGTCACTGCCGAGACCCTCGTCGCCCTGCTTCTTCGATTCGGGCGAGCCCTTCTGGACCAGCCAGATGGTGGCCAGGATGAATAGGAAGAACTGCAGGAACTCCGACTGCCAGTTCTCCGCCACATCGACGACGAAGTCCGATGACGTGATGAAGGCCAGGTAGCCGACGGCGGGCAAGCCGTGGGCCATCTGATCGTCATTCAGCTGGGCCAGACCCGCGATGGACTGGCCGGCAAGAGTGATCAGGAAGATCACGGCGAACAGAACGCTCAAAAGATGCGGTCGTAGGCGGGACATCCGGCTCACCGCCCGCTCAGAGCGATGGCCAGCATGTACACGAGACCGGCGGCGACGAAACCGAGCCAACCGGCGAAGACGATCTTCATGATCAGACCGTATGCCCTGGGTCGCCCTGGACCTCTCCTTTGCGGGTTTCGGCACAGGGGTTGACTCGCTGGCGGCATGCACTCTCGAAGGTCTAGGCGTCAGCCGCATCAGAAATCAAGCCATTTCACCCGTGAAAATGCTCGGGTAACGTCATGCGGGGGAGTGCCGGGTCGGACCGAAGCGTCCCCAGACTCATCGCCGGCGCATCGATCAGGAGAATCCGCGTGCCCCTCTTCCAACGCAAGCGTGCCGTGCTCGACCCGCCTCAAGCCGAGTCGCAGGACGAAGTCTTCGCCATCGTGTACTCCAGCACGGCGGCCGTGGAGTTCTCCGACGCTGACGTGGCCGCTCTCTTGGAGCAGAGCCGTCGCAACAACACCCGATTGGGCATCACCGGGCTGCTGCTGCTCAAGGACGGCCAGTTCATGCAGGCGCTCGAGGGGCCGGAGCCCGCAGTGCGCGCACTGGTCGAGACGATCTCGCACGATCCGAGACACACGGACTTCTGGACGCTCGCGGAAGAGCAGACGCCACGCCGCCAGTTCCCGCAGTGGACGATGGGGTATCAGCCACTGAGCGACGAGACCATCCGCGCCATTCCCGGCTACGACGACTTCTTCGAGGCGGGCCCCATGGGCGCCCGGGCCTGGGCGACGAAGTCACGGGCGCTCTGGCTGCTGGACTGGTTTCGCACCAATCACCTGCAGTAGGCAGAGCCCCATCTCCAGCCGGAGTCTGGACGGCGGCCTGAGCGCCTGAGCCTGCTCTCAGTCGGCGCACCGGGAGAAGAGGTGCAATGAGCAATGCACCGTCGACCGCTCGCCGTTTCCGTCCTGCTCCTCGTCGCGATCTCGGCCCTCCCGCTCGCCGCCTGCGCCAGTGCCCCGGGACCCGTAGCCACGGGAGTCGTCACCTCGTCATCGCCGGGCCTGGGAACTGCACCGTCCTCCGCTTCCGCCGCATCGATTGCGCCGCCAGCCGCGTGCGCGCTTGAGACGAACGCCACCGCGCTGGTCACTCAACAGGCCGTGGTGAACGTCGAGCTCACCAATTCCGGCGATGGTGACTGCGTCCTGCAGGGCAATGCGACAACCACCGCCCTCGACGCCGAGGGCGCATCGACGGAATATCCCATCCTGCAGACAGGCGGCGAGCAGTTCTCAGGCGATCCTGTCACGGTGGCGCCGGGCGGCCACGCCTACATCGCCGTATTCCTCCCGGAGCCGGCGCAGTTCCCCGACTGCGCGGTGGCGGATGTCGCCAGCATCCTGTTCTCGGTGTCGGGCGCGCCCGATCCCGTCAGCGTCGACTTCGCGGATACCCAGCTCTGCGTGGAGACGGCAGATTCTCAGGCGCTCGGCTTTCCCGTGACTGCAGAACCGGCCGAGCTGAACTGATCGGCGAGGTCGTCGTGCAGGATGTCGACGCCTACTCCGCCGCCTCTGCGAACTCTGATTCGCCCAGCGGACGGAAGATGGTGATCGGCATGTTGTCGGGAGCCACCAGTCGGACGTTGAGAGTGTCGGCGGCATTGAGCAGCGGCCCCTCGACGCGACTCGCTCCGGACTCCTCGAGCCGCTCGATGAGGGCCTGCGCGCGCGTGGTGCGGAACGCCAGCCGGGTGCGGGGGACCGGGGGAGCGGACAGCTCCACGGATGCGCCCGATTCGGTGCTCGGAAGCTCGGGGTGGACGAGCTCGATGCTGGCCCGGCCCACATCGAGGATGACCTGACCTTCGTTGTCGCCCTTGTACCCCATGATCTCGCGCAGCCCGAGAGCGTCGCGGTAGAACGCGAGAGCGCCGTCCCAGTCCTCGCACTCGATGACCAGGCGCAGCTCCGAGACATAGGTGTGCTCGCCCGTGCGCGTGTATCCGGGAACCGACGGGCTGTCGAGGAGCGGGATCTGGTCTTGGGCGTCGTCTGTGGTTGTCACCGCTGAACCCTATGGCCAGTCGATCCGTCCGCGCGCGTGGCGGGGAGGCTTGTCGGGCGTCTCCCTGACAACACGGAGGTATGCCCGCTCGCGCTCCGACCGGCATGATGGAAAGCACGTCGAAGGCCTCCGACCAGGGTCGCTCCGTTCGGCCGGATGAACGATGACCCCCGATCTTCGGAGAGGACTGCACCGCCCGTGGCGAAGAACATCTCGATCGCGTCCGCGATCGGCCTCGGCACCCTCATGATGTCGACCTTCGTAGCCATCACGACGGAGATCCTCCCCGTCGGTCTGCTGCCGCAGATGAGCACGGAGTTCCGGGTCGACGAGAGCGTGATCGGCCTGGTGGTGACGCTGTACGCCGTGGTCGTCGCCATCCTCGCCCTTCCGCTCACCGCGTGGACGGCTCGGCTTCCGCGCAAGCCGCTGCTCCTCGTGTCGATCGGCGGCTACGGACTCAGCAGCCTGATCGTCGCGATCGCGCCGACTTTCGTCCTGCTCTGCGTCGGACGCGCGATCGGAGGCGTCGCGCACGCGCTGTTCTTCTCCGTCGTGGCGGCCTACGCGTCACGGCTCGTTCCCCGCGAGCTTGTCGGCCGGGCCATCGCGATCGCCTTCGCCGGCACCTCCCTCGGCTACGTGCTCGGGGTCCCGCTCGCCACATCGGTCGGCGCGGCGGTCGGCTGGCGAGCCGGTTTCGCGGCCATGGCAGGTGCGGCGGCGATCCTGGTGCTGCTGGCCGCAACCCTGCTCCCTCCCGTCGTCGAAGACCACCGTGGCTCGGACGCACGCATCCAGTGGCAGGGCACGGGGATCATCGCGGTCGGCCTCGCCAACCTGCTGGTCTTCCTCGCTCAGTACACGGCCTACACCTACATCGCCCCCATCCTGATCCGTGCCGGACTGCCGACCTCGGCGGTCGGCGCCTGCCTGCTGCTCTTCGGCGCAGCAGGCATCGTCGGACTCTGGTCGGCCAGTCTGTTCGTCGACCGCCGACCGCGAGCGGGCGCCCTGGCGACGTTCGCCGTGCTCGCGGTCGGTCTCGGGGTCGCCGCCGTCGCGGCGGACTCCCTCGTCGTGCTCATCGTGGCGGCGACGCTCTGGTCGGCGGCCTTCGGAGCAACTCCCTCGTACCTGATGACCGCTGCGATCAGGACCGAGTCGGGCTCTCCCGACTCGGCGGGCGCACTCGTGAACGGGTCGAGCAATCTGGGCATCGCCGGAGGCGCCGCTCTCGGCTCCGTCCTGCTCGTCGTCGGCGGTCCGGTCGGAACGCTCGTCGCCGGCAGCGCGCTCGCCGTCGCCACCGTCGTCCTGGTGGCCGTCGCTCGCCGCGGGTTCCCAGCGGTGCCTCAAGCCGAGCGCTAGCGGAGTCGGCGCACAGACGAGGGCATCCAGCGGCGACGGGAACTGTGATACTCATAACGCGCTGGTGACCGCCACCGTGTGCGCCATCGATCGGACGAGCCGGAGGGCGCATGGTCTCCCTTCCGGGTCGCGTGTCTCTCGATGACGTCGACGATCGCGGCCTCGCCAGTCGCTCTTCGGATGGTGACATCCGCGCGTTCGAAGTGCTGGTGCGCCGCTACGAGCAGCTGCTCGGCACCTACGCGCTGCGCGTGCTCGGGTCGGCCGTCGACGTCGACGACGTCGTCCAGGAGGCCTTCATCGCCGCCTGGCAGCAGCTGCCCACGATGGAGGACTTCGGCGCCGTTCGGGGATGGCTGATCACGATCGTCACGCGCAAGAGCATCGATCGCCTTCGGGCTCGTCACGAGCACTCGGACATCGACGAGGTCGAGATCGAAGCCCGCTCCGACGGCCCCGATGTCACCGCGTCGGCGAACTCCCTCGACGAGGCGCTGTCGAAGGCGCTGTCGGCGCTGCCTCCCGACCAACGACGCTGCTGGCTGCTGCGCGAAGTCGCCGGGTATGGTTACGACCGAATCGCCCAGGAGCTCGGGCTGCCCGTCTCCACGGTGCGCGGGCTTCTCGCACGCAGCCGCAAGAGCCTGGTGCGCGAGATGGAGGCGTGGCGGTGACCGACCCCATGATGCCTCCCGGAGATTCGCCGCTCGACGAGCAGAACCTCGATGGCCACACCATCGAGGAGCTCAGCGACTACCTCGACAACGGGCGCCAGCCGACGGATCAGTCCATCGAGTCGTCCGCGGGAGCGCAGAACGCCCTCGCCGCTCTGAGTCGGCTCCGCGCCCTCGCTCCACGCATCCTCGAGGCGGAGGCGAAAGCCGCGCCGGTCAGAGACGCGAGCTGGTTCAAGCGGCTGCTCGACCAGATCGGCGTGCAGGCGCATGCCGGACGCGAAATCCCGATCCGTTCCGACCACCCGGAAGCCCAGCTGTCCATCACCGAAGGGGCCGTGCGGGCAATCGTCCGGGCCGTGGGCGACGAGATCGACGGAGTGCTCGTCGAGCGATGCCGTCTGGACGGGGACGTCGAGACCTCGGGCGAGCCGGTGTCGGTGGTGATCGACGTCTCCATCTACGCGGATGCCGAAGCCAGCTCCGTCATCGACGAGCTGCGTCGCGGGGTCGAGTCAGCCCTCTCGCGGCATACGGAGCTCAACGTCTCGGGTGTGGACATCGTCGTCCGCGACTTCGAGAAGGACCCGGAGGAAGACTGATGGGCTACAGCACCCCTGACGACCTCAACTATCGGCTGACGCAGATGCTGCGGAAGGTCCCCGGCGTCACGGCCGTGTACGCGACCGCGCCGGTGCTGCCCAAAGTGCTCAGCACCGTGGTCGAGGTGATCAAGAACGAGCCGACTGCCGTTCACCTGGTGACCATCCGCGATGCGGACGGCGGCATCGACATCGACGCATACGTCGGAGTCTCCGCCGATGAAGCCGCACCGGACGTCTGCCGCCGCGCCCATGACGCGATCCGCGAGTACGTCGCGGGCAACCACGACCTTCCCGCTCGCGCCGTGAAGGTCAAGATCGGCCGCGTGGGCTGACGCCGCCCTCGGTCTTCTCGGTGTCGAAAGTCTTCGACCCAATCTCGTGACACTTTCGCGCCTCGCTCCGTCCTTTAGGTGAGGGTGACTTCCGGCAGGCGCCTCGCGCCGACCGGGTCACCCGCATGCCCGAAACGACCCATCATGTCGGCCCCCGCTGACGGAAACGAGCAGCACATGTTTGACGTCCAGAACCCCTCATCGATCATCGGAGCTCCCGTCCTCGGCTCCCAGGACAGCAAGATCGGCACGGTCGGCCAGGTCTACCTCGACACCGCTACGTCGGCGCCGAAGTGGATCACCGTCCGCACCGGTCTCTTCGGCACCTCCGAGTCATTCGCCCCGCTCGACGCGGCGAGCTGGGATGGCGAGAACGTTCGGCTGCCACTCGACAAGGACTATGTCAAGGACGCTCCGCGCATCGACGCCGACTCCGCCCTGTCGGCTGAGGAGGAGGACGCCCTCTACACCTATTACGGTTCCGGACAGGACAGCCAGTCCGCCCAGCCGTCCGCCTTCGGGAGCGAGGGCTACGACACCTCCGGCCCCACGACCGACGACGCGATGACCCGCTCCGAGGAGCGCCTGCACGTCGGCACCGAGACCGTCGAGACCGGCCGTGCCCGCCTGCGCAAGCACATCGTCACCGAGCAGCAGACCGTCACCGTCCCGGTCTCGCACGAGGAGATCCGCGTCGTGCGCGAGCCCATCACCGGCGACAACGTCGACAGCGCACTGGCCGGTCCCGAGCTCAGCGAAGAGGAGCACGAAGTGGTCCTCAGCGAGGAGCGCGTCGTCGTCGGCAAGGAGACCGTCCCGGTCGAGCGGGTGAGCCTGGGCACCACAACCGTGACCGAGCAGGAGCAGGTCGACGCCGAGGTCCGCAAGGAGGTCATCGACGCCGACGTCCCCGACGAGCGTGACCTCGGCGACCGCCGCTGATCGCCCAAGCCCACCAGCTCTCTTCCCGTTCCTCCATCACAGCAAACGGGGCTCGGGTGTCGATGACGGCACCCCGAGCCCTCCTCCCTGACCACCCCTGAAAGGCATTCCCATGCAAGCAACGCTCCTCGGCGGTCTCGCGACCGTCATCGACTTCGTCCCCAAGCTCCTGTTGTTCCTCGTCATCCTGATCGTCGGGCTGATCGTCGCCAAGGTCCTCTCGAAGGCGCTCGGCAAACTCCTCGAGCGGGTCGGCTTCGACCGCGTCGTCGAGCGCGGCGGGGTGAAGAAGGCGCTCCAGGGCTCCAAGCTCGATGCGTCGGACATCATCGCGAAGATCCTGTACTACACGCTGGTGCTCTTCGTCCTGCAGTTCGCATTCGGCGTCTTCGGGCCCAACCCCGTCAGCGATCTCCTGGCCGGAATCATCGCCTTCCTGCCGAAGATCATCGTCGCGATCATCATCGTCGTGATCGCCGCGGCCATCGCGGCCGGTGCGAAGACTCTCATCCAGGGCACCCTCGGCGGACTGTCCTACGGAAAGGTGATCGCCAACATCGCCAGCATCTTCATCCTGTTCCTCGGGATCACGGCTGCCCTCAACCAGATCGAGGTCGCGACGACGGTCACCACGCCGCTGCTGATCGCGGTGCTCGCGATCATCGCCGGGGTCATCATCGTCGGAGCCGGCGGCGGCCTGATCAAGCCGATGCAGGCGCGCTGGGAGGCGTACCTGAGCAAGGCCGAGGAGGAGGCTCCGAAGATCAAGGCTCAGGCCGACGGTGCGCCGAGCGTCGCCGACCAGGCGAAGGCCGCGGCCGCGCAGGTCAAGACGGCCACCCGCACGACGCCGCGAGTCTGATCGCAGCAGCACCTATGAGCCGCGTCCGGCCGTCGAGTGATCTCGCGGGCCGGACGCGGCTCTTCATCAGAGACGAAGGGAAAGGGCGGCGCCATGTGGACCCTGCTCTATGAGGACCGCAGCTACGACGTCTCGATTCTGGATGCGCACCGGCTGCAGGCAGCTCTGAAGGAGGCGGACGACGGCGTGCAGAACGGCTCATTCGTCTTCTCACCGCTCGGTGCCGCCGGGCTCGTCGCGATACCTCTCGCGCTCAGGAATGCCATCAGCCTCACCTTCGAGGAGTAGGCGCGCCACCAGCCTGCCCCCGGCTCGGGGGCTGTGCTGATCGAGCCGATTCTGGGATCGTCGGAATCGTGCTGGATGAGACCGATGTTGTGGTCGTGCGTCCCCTCATCTCCAAGCTTCTGACCCGGTACTGGATCAGCGCGCTCTGCATGGGACTTCCGCCCGTGATCACGCTCTACGTCTTCAGCCTGGCGGCAGGAGAGTGGGCCTACGTGCTGCTTCTGCACGTGATCCCCACGGCCATCGGCTTCGTCCTGACGATGTCCCTGCGTCGTTCTCGCGTCGTCCTGTCGCCGGAAGGCATCACTGAGACGGACCTCTTCACCGCGCCCGTGTCCACCCCTCGTGCCGAGATGAGCTCGATCCTGATGGTGCCGGTCACGGACGGCAATTCATCGACGGCCCACAACCACCTGTTCCTGTTCGACCACGACGGGCGGACCCGACTGCGGATGCGGGGGGCGTTCTGGGGTGAGGAGGCGCTCGAGAACGTGGTCCGATCGTTCGATCTGCCGGTCGTCCGGGTGGAGAAGGTCGCGACGATGTCCGATCTGCGGGCCGAATACGGCTCTGCGATCTATTGGCGCGAACGGCACCCGTACCTGCTGGGGGTCGTCATCGGCATAGGGATCGTCGTCCTCACCGGCCCCGTGCTCTGGATGGTGGATTCCTTCCTGTAGCCCGGGTTCGACGTCGGGTCTCGCCCGGAATCACGCCGGCGCCTAGACGCCGATACAGTGACTTCCGTGTCTGTGCAGTCTGGATCGCTGTCATCCGTCGTCTACTCCAGCACCGAAGCCCTGCCCTTCAGCGACGAGGATCTGGTCGCGCTGCTGGGCGTGAGTCGCAGGAACAATGAGCGCAACTCCCTGACGGGCATGCTGCTCTACCGAGAGGGCCGCTTCCTCCAGGTGCTGGAAGGCCCGCCCGAGGCCGTCGAGTCGCGGCTGGCCATCATCCGAAGCGACGATCGTCATCAGAGCATGCGGATCATGTTCGAGGAGAAGCTCGACGAGCGTCAGTTCGCCGGCTGGGCCATGGGGTTCCCGGCCGATTCGATCGATGACCCGTCAGGCATCCCGGGCTACCTCAGTACCTTCGACAACCTGGCCTCCGACCCGGACTCCACCATCACTCTCCGCATCACCAAGGAGCTCATCAAATGGTTCGAGGACCGTTCCAGCTGAGGGTTGACATGGCCACGGTCCGTGGCGCCACACCCGTTCCGCCCGGGTTCTGAGCGGGTCTCATCACCGCGGCACACCGCGTCCATGCGCCCCCGGACGGGTCGCGGCTGACACGCTCTGGCGTATGCCGAAGCTTCCTCGACCCGTCACCGGCCTTCTCGCCGCGGTGCTCGCTGCCTGCGCCCTGAGTGGGTGCGCCTCTGTCGCCTCCCCGTCGATCGAGATGCTCGAACGCGAATGGGCACATGGCGAGGCTCGGATCACCTTCGCCGATGACGGCACCTGGTCGGGCTCAGCGCTGCCGAGCGCGATGATCGCGGAATCCGTCGGGTCGGACGGCACCTTCGAAGGCGGCGGCACGTGGTCCGCCGACGACACCGATCGCGACGATCAGGTGATCACGCTGACCGCGCCATCAGGTGAGACCTTCGAGCTCCACCTCATCTACGACAGCTGGCGCGGGTATCAGGTGGAGACCCCGCCAGGAGGGGCGGAGATCGCGTTCACGCCGCGCTGACCGTGTGATGTCCGCCCTCACCAGGCGAGGCGGAAGCCGCGGGCGACTGGTTCCCACGGGTGAAGGCGGATCGGTCGGTGTTGACACCGAGAGCTGCTGCGCCGTACTTTCTGCTTATGGAAAATACGCGGGAGCGGGAGGATTCTCTGGGATCCCTGTTTCTCGCACTCGCCGACCCCACCCGCAGGCGGCTGGTCGACGAGCTGCGATCGGGCGACGCGACGGTGGGTGAGCTCGCGACTCGGCTGCAGATCGGCACCCCGTCGGTCTCGAAGCATCTCACCGTGCTCGAGAGCGCCGGACTGATCTCGCGACACCGCGAGGCGCAGTGGCGACGGTGCCGGCTCGAGGCAGCGGCGTTCGCGCGCCTGCGCGAGTGGGTCGATCACTACGAGTCGCTCTGGACCTCGAGCCTGGACCGTCTTGAAGCCCGGCTGCGGGACGAGGCGTAGTGCGCGCGGCGCAGGTGACCCGTGTGCAGAACGGACTGGATGTCACGCGAGAGCTGCCGGCGGATGTGCCGCGCATCTTCCGCGCGCTGTCCGACCCCGACGAGCTCTCCCTCTGGTGGGGCCCTCCGGGATACCCGATGGTGAGCTGCACCATCGACTTCCGGCCCGGGGGAGTCTGGCATTACCTGCTCCGCGGAGAGCTCACGAAAGAGGAGTTCTGGGCGCGCGCCGTCTATACCGAGATCGTCGAACCGACGAGGCTGCGGTACTGGGAGACCCCGTCGGATTCAGCGGGCGGCGTTGCGGCCGGTCGTCCACCGGCGGACGTCGCCATCAATCTCGCGCCCGCCCCGGATGTCGCCACCACCACGCTGACCATCCGCATCCGCCATCGGTCGGCGCTCGACCGGGACCGCGCACTGAAGCTCGGAATCGAATCCGGACTCAGCCGGGCGCTCGACGCCCTCGACCTCCTCCTGGTCGCAGACAGTTCGGAAAGGCAGCACCCATGACCGAGTTCGCCACGTCGGCCGACGGCACCCGGATCGGCTTCCACGTGCACGGTGACGGTCCGGTTCTGCTACTCGTCGACGGCGCGATGTGCTCTCGCGCGGGCGGACCGATGCCCGCGATAGCGGAAGCGATCGGCGACACCCGTCGTGTCGTCGTCTACGACCGGCGAGGCCGAGGCGAATCCGGCGACACCGCCCCGTACGCGGTCGAGCGCGAGATCGAGGACGTCGCGGCGATCGGCGCCGCCGTCGGCGGACCGCTTGCTCTGTTCGGGATCTCCTCCGGTGGAGCGCTGGCCCTGCGCGCGGCGGGCGCCCTCAGCATCGTTACCCGTGTCGCCGTCTACGAGCCTCCGTTCATGCCCGAACCGGCCCTTGCAGGTGCACGGACCTACACCGCCGAACTCGCACGCGCGCTGCGGCACGGCGATCGAGGTGCCGCGGTCGAGGCATTCCTCCGCCGCGTCGGGGTGGCTCCGGACGCCGTCGTCGGCGTACGTCGATCGCCGGCGTGGCCGGGCATGGAAGCGCTCGCGCCCACCCTCGCCTACGACGACGCCGTCATGGGCGACAGCAGGGTCCCCGACCTGACGTCGCTGCGGGCCGACGTGCTCGCCCTGGCGGGCGGAGCCTCGCCCGACTTCCTGCACTATGGAGCGCAGACAGTGGCTGCGCGGTCCGGTGGACGATTCGAGGTGCTCGCTCACCAGACGCACGACATCACCCCGGCCGCCGCCGCCGAGGCACTCGCCGACTTCCTGGACTGAGCGGGGCCGGGGCTACGCCCCGTCGTCATCTCGGATCAGCACCTCGTGCTGTGCCTCGAACATCGCGCTCTCGAATGTCTCATCCGCATTCCTCACGAGGTGCAGGGTGGCGAGCGCGTGCAGGAGCGCCCTGCCGTGCAGACGCTTCGTGGATTCCTCCAGAACCGGCTCGCTCACGGAGCCGAGGTCGACGAACGCACGGCTGAGGCTCTTGCGGAGCTCCCGGTCGCCTCGCCCGAGCTGACTCGTCAGGGCTGCGGCGAGATCGGCGCCGGCGTCGTCGGGGGAGAGGATCACGCCTGCGCGCCAGGCGCTCCGGGCGACACGGTCGTCCGCATCCTCCAGCAGTTCGGTCGTGATCGCGGTCCATCCGCGCGGATCTCCGATCTTCGACAGCGTGTGCAGCGCCTGACTGCGGGCCTGAGCCGAGCCTCCACGGAGTTCCTCGAGCAGCGGAGGAACAGCGGAGTCGACGGGATGGCGGACGAGCGCCCAGGTGAGCATGTCGCGGACGAAGAAGTCCGGCTCGATCGCGCACCGCCCGACGAGCACGGCGACGTACGCCGGATTCGGGTGGGTTCCCGCAGCGAGCGCCGCTTGTAGCCGGGCGGAGGAGTCGAGGCTCGCCAACGCCTCAGCCAGGCGAGATGCCGCAGTCTCGTCATCCGTCCTGGTCATGTCGGGCTCCTCTCCGGTATCGCAGGAGGCGTCCTCCCGCGGCCTTCCGGTCATCCACTACCTTGCCCGGTCCGGCCTGGACGATCTCGAATGCGTCGAGGCGACCGACGGCGTTCCGCCCGCTGGTGGGCGATCGAGCATATTTCGAGAAGTGCGGGATCGGCTGCGTCCCTACGATGGCGGCATGGCAGATGCAGCGGCAGCAGACACGTTCAGTCCTGAAGAGAAGAAGGCGATGCGCGAGCGTGCCAAGGAGCTGAAGGCCGCGGCCGGCAAGGAGGCGGACGCCGCGGCGAACGAGCAGGCGATCGCCAAGCTGCCCGACGATGAGCGCGAGCTCGCCGAGCTCATCCGCGGGATGGTCGTCGCTGCCGCGCCGCATCTCGACCCGAAGACCTACTACGGCTTCCCGGCCTGGGCACGCGATGGGAAGGTCATCTGCTTCTTCAAGCCGAAGTCGAAGTTCAAGGTCCGCTACTCGACCTTCGAATTCGACACCGCGGCGACCCTTGACGACGGTGCGGCGTGGGTGACGGCGTTCGCGGTGACGAACGATCTCACCGAAGCCGACCTGGCCATGCTCGGCGGGTTGGTCGCGAAGGCGTCGAGCTGACTGCTGTGCGATGGGGACGAGAATCGTCAGATGACCGATTCGACTCGATCCGTGATCGTCACCGGCGGGAGCGGCAAGCTCGGCCGTGCAGTGGTGCGGGAATTCGCCGAACAGGGATATTCCGTCGTCTGCGTCGACCGTGCGCGGCCGGCGGAGCTGCCCGACGGTGCGAGATTCCTGAGTGCTGATCTCACCGACTTCGGTCAGGCGGTGGAAGCGCTCAGCTACATCGACGACGCGTACGGCTCGCTTCCCGTCGGCTCCGGCGCCGACGCACCAGCTCTCGTCCACCTCGCGGCGATCCCCGCACCTGGTCTGCGGCCGAACGCGGCAACGTACGCGAACAACACCGCGATCACGTACAACCTGTTCTCGGCCGCGCGGCTGGCGGGCCTGACCCGGATCGTCTTCGCTTCGAGCGAGACGCTGCTCGGTCTGCCCTTCGACACCACCCCGCCGCCGTACTTCCCCGTCGACGAGGAGTATCCGGTACGTCCGCAGTCGTCCTACTCGCTGAGCAAGGCCGTCGACGAGGAGATCGCCCGACACTTCGCAAGGTGGTCTCCGCAGGCGGGCTTTCTCGGACTGCGATTCTCGAACGTGATGGCGCCGGAGGACTACGCCGACTTCCCCGGATTCGATTCAGATGCCCGCCTGCGCTCGTGGAACTCGTGGGGGTACATCGACGCGCGCGACGGCGCTCTGGCCTGTCGCCTCGCGGTGGAGAGCGACATCGTGGGCGCTGAGAACTTCATCATCGCGAATGCCGAGACCGTGATGTCGCGGCCCTCGCTGGAGCTTGTCGCCGAGGTCTTCCCGGACGTCCCGGTGCGCGGCGATATCCCGGGCACCGCGACGCTGCTCTCCATCGACAAGGCGCGCTCGATGCTCGGCTTCGAGCCGCAGCATCCGTGGAGGGAGAGCCTGTAGACGCTTCGTCGGCCTCGAATAGTCGGTGGCGCAGGGGCAGTCAGCGCCCGGATGCCTCCTCCAGGGCCTTCGAGAACTCTCGCGCTCCGTTCATCTCCATCGACCCGTCGAGACTCGGCCTGCCTGCGGTCTCGATGACTCCATCCCGCCAGAAGTAGACCAGCGGACTCAGCGATCCGCCGGGCGCCTCGGCGCTGTGGATGGCGAGCAGCCTGGCGAGCCTGGTGACGGCGACGATGGAGTCGGAGTCGCTCAGGCGGTGGGCGAGCATGAGGTGGCGATGGGGGAGGGCGAAGGCGACTCCGAGCGGCGCGGAGCCAAAACGTCGCGACACCACCTGCTCCATCTGGATGGCCTGGCTGGCTGAGAACAGGGAGTCGCCGGCGAAGACGCGGACCCCGGGGGAGATCTCCCGATCCACGTCGACGCTTTCGCGCATGGTGTTCGCGATGCCGATCTCGAAGAGGAAGTCGAGGTCGGCGCCGGCGACGGATCGATCCGTCAGGGTCTCGACGGATTCGGGATGATCCACGCACAGCACGGTCACAAGACCTGCGGCGAAGGGGCGGGCGTAGGCGAATACACCCTCTGCGCCGATCGCCTTCGGCACGATCCGTGCGCGGAGGCGCGAGAGGAACGCGGCGTCGGCGTCGCGCGTCGCTGCTCCCGCTGGTCCAGCGGGAGTACCGGCCGGATCTGCAGTCCGGCTGCTGAACATTCTCAGCAGGCCCTTGAGTGGTGAGCGTCTGCGGATGCCGGTCAGCATGTAAGGACGTCGTTCAGGGTGGTGGCTGCTCCGAGGGTGTGAGAGATACGCCGGTGCACGCGGTTCCCTTCGGCTGGCACGACCGCGATGTCGGCGACAGGCGGGGGTGAATCGACCGTATGAGCCCGGGATGCACCGCGTCGTCAGCGGCGAGTAGTGGGCCGATCATCCCGAAGGATGACATCGCGGCCGCGCAGCATGAAAGGAATCCTCATGGATGACTTCTCGACCATGAATTATGAAAGCGACGTCATGAGGGCAATGGGCGCCGGATCGTGTGCGCCGCCTCTAGATCGGGGCCTGGACGAGAAGTGTCCCGGCGATGCCGCCGAGGAGGATCACGCTCGTGACGATCACCCCGGAGAGGTGGGCTTCCTGCCGGGTGTCCCTTCGGTAGATCTCGTCGCGCATCGCTGCCAGCCGCGATGGTTCGAGGTACCTCTTCGCGCCCGCCAGGGTGAGGGAGGCGTCTACCGGCTCGCCGAGCCAGTTCAGCACGCGGTAGGTGTGTCCGCGGCGTTCGATGCAGCCGGCCACCGCGTTGTCGATGTGCGCGATCCAGACGTCTCCGACGCGCGACCAGACGAGGAGTCCGCTTCGGCGGTCGGTCTGACGGCGACGGATGTGTCGAGAATGTCCCAAGGAATGGGCGGCGAGCATCGATCCTCCTAGCACTCGCCAGGAAGCTAAACGGCCTGCGGGAACAGCGACCAGACCCTTGACAGATGGCCTCTGCCTTGATCCTTTAGCCCCCACACGGGGGCGTCCTGCGTATGGTGCGGGCGCGAGCTCATCGCCGATTGGCGATGTGCTCGCAGTGCCGGTGCTCATGTGGTATCACGACAAGAGCGGCGTGAAAGCCCAGGGGTGATATCGGCAGCGAGGTCGTGAAGTTGGTCTGGGGGCGCGACTTATTGGGCCCCGGTGCTTAGGCGCGCCGGGGCCCCTGGCCTATACCGCGGTGCGTCCTCCGTCGACCGGGAAGATGGCTCCGGTGACGTAGCCTGCGCGGGGTGAGGCGAGGAAGCCGATCGCTTCTGCGATCTCTTCGGGCTGTGCCGCGCGTCCGAGGAGGGTGGTGGGTGCGAGGCTGTCGGTAGTCTCCTTCTTCGCGCCGCCGGTGTAGACGGGGCCGGGCGCGACGGCGTTCACTCGGACGCCGCTGGGTCCGTACTCGGCCGCCCATGACTGGGCGAGGGATGCGACAGCCGCCTTGGTGGCTCCGTAGGCCGCTCCGCCCGCGAGGCCGATGGTGCCGGCCATGCTGGCGAGGTTGATGATGCTTCCACTTCCCTTCGCCGCCATCTTCGGCCCGATCTGGGCGACCAGCAGGTAGGCGGCCTGAACGTTGGAGGCGAACAGCTTGTCGAGTGTGTCGGGGTCGAGGTCGGCGGTGGGTCCGAACCAGGAGAAGCCGGCGTTGTTGACCAGGATGTCGACGTCTCCCGCCTCAGCAGCGAGGCGGGTTGCCTCGGCGGGGTCGGAGATGTCTGCGGCGATGAACCGGGCCTTGCCCTGGGAGAGCTGGATCTCCTCGACTACCTGGATGCCTCGGGCTGCGTCTCGTCCGTGCACGATGACGGCGGCGCCCTGTCGGGCGAGCTGCATCGCGGTAGCGCGGCCGATTCCTGAGGTCGCCCCGGTGACGAGGGCGGTGAGACCTTCGAGGTCTCGAACGGCGGGGGTGCTGGTGGGGGTCATGGTGTGCTCCTTCTCGACGCCGGCCGTTTGAACCGGTCTGTCTAAACCGATGTTAGACCGGTCTGTCTAATTCGCGCAATTGCCACAGCCGAAGGCGAAGCGTGCCTCAGGTTTTAGACAGACCTGTCTGATATGGTGACTGCGTGACAGCGACGGTGAAGAAGGCGGGCAGTGCGCGCGAGCGTCTGCTGGCGGCCAGCGATGAGCTCTTCTATTCCGAAGGCATCCATACCGTCGGGATCGATCGAGTTCTGGAGAAGGCCAACGTCGCGAAGGGCTCCCTGTACTACAACTTCGCGGGCGGTAAGGACGAGCTGGTGGAGACCTACCTCGCCAATCGACATGGCGTGTGGAAGGACACCGTCGAACGCGGCATCTCAGCACAGGCGGACCCGGTACGGCGCATCCTCGCCGTCTTCGACACCCTGGGCGAGCTATTCTCCCGACCTGACTTCCGGGGCTGCGCGTTCATGAATGCGGCCGCTGAAGCTCGACCCGACAGCGTCGAAATGCTGGCCGCGGAGCGCTTCCGTTCCTGGATCCACGAGCTGTTCGGCGAGTTGACGTCTGCACTGGACACCCGAGAACCGGATCGGCTCGCCCTGCAGCTCGTGGTGCTCTACGACGGAGCGACGACCACCGCGCAGATGGATCACACGGCCGCCGCGGCCGCCGTCTCCCGCGAGATGGCTGAGCTGCTGCTGAGCCGTGCGTCGGGTCCCGCAGCTGGGGGATGAGTGGAGGGCGCGCTCATCATCCCCGACTACTTCTCGAGCACGACCTTCAGTTTGGCCAGTCCCTTGTCCAACTCCGGCCCGAGAACCTTCTCGTAGGGCGCCACCAGGCTCATGACCCGAGCGAGCACAGTCTTCTCGAAGGACATCTGCCACGCGACATGGGTTCCGGCAGCGGTCGGAGCCATGGTGAACGTGGACTGACTCTCTGACTTGAACGGCTTGAGGAAGTTCACCTTCACTCCCACCTCGTCATCGGTCGCCGAGGTGACCGCCATCCGACCGGCCCCGGCTTGACGGTTTCCCTCCCACGCGTAGGCGGCCCCGACACCGGACTGGGGGCCGGAGTAGGTGCGTGCGAGGTTCGAATCCAATCCTTCGAAGGGGGACCATTCGACCCATCGGTGGAAATCGGAGATGGCGGCCGCGACCTCGGCGGGCTCGGCGCTGATGTCGATGCTGCGAAGGAGGACGATCTGTTCAGCCATTGGGCTCCTGCTCGAGTCGGGAGATGCAGGTCGAACGCTAGCAGCGCGCCGAAACCTTCCCGGTCCGGTGCGATCCGGCGCACGTGCGCGTCGAGCAGGTGAGGGTGTCCGCTCAGAAGTCCGCCGAGGTCACGCCGAGCGGGTGACCGGCCGGCCACTGGGTCAACTCGATCCGATGGCCATCAGGGTCCGAGACCCAAGACGTCTCCGGACCGGCAGGGCCACCCGGCATCAGAACGGGTGCCGGCTCGAATCCGTTGAGGCGGAGTGCGTCCATGATGTCTCTGACGGACTCGACCTGCACAGCGAGGTGACTGAACGAGGAGCCCGATGTCGAAGCATCCCGCTGTGGATCTTCGACCAGCTCCAACGCGGCGTAGTCGTCGCCGGCGAGTTTGAGGAGCGTCAGGTCGCCGAGCGAGGTGCCGCGAACCCTTCCCACCTCGCTGTATCCGAGAGTGGAGTAGAACCGCAGGGATGCAGAGATGTCGCGCACAAGCAGGGCGGGGTGAAGGGTCCGCATCAGCCACCTCCTCGCGCTGCCCGCGCCATTTTCGAGTTCCCGTGAACAATAACGCTCGCGGAACGCGCGCCTGAGACCGACTTCCGTGCTGAGCCGACCGGCCTCGCTAATATCCGGTGAGCGGGACGGGAGACGCATGAATCAGGTACCGAAGCCCTTCGAGATCCACGAGTCGGGGGCGTTCCTGCACGGGACCAGGGCCGACCTCGCTGTCGGCGACCTGTTGGTGCCGGGTCGCGAGTCGAACTTCGAGGAGGGCCGGATCATGAACCACGTCTACGTGACCCAGACGCTCGACGCCGCGGTGTGGGGCGCTGAGTTCGCCCGCGGGGATGGGCCGGCGCGGATCTACTTCGTCGAACCCATGGGACCGATCGAAGACGATCCGAATGTCACGGACAAGCGGATGCCGGGCAATCCGACGCGCTCATTTCGGACCCGTGAGCCCGTCCGCGTCGTCGGCGAGCTCGCCGAGTGGACCGGGCATTCCCCGGACGAGCTTCAGCGCATGCGCGACGCCTTGACCGATCTCCGCAGCCGCGGCGCTGCGGTCATCTTCGACTGACCGTTCACGGAGTCCGAGCACCGGCGCCCGCTCACGGGCAACGAAGACTCGGCGCCACAGGTTCAGCGTCCGGGCCTTCGCTCACCCGAGCAGCTCGGGCTGCCCGTCGCGGCGGGGTCCCGGCCGGTAGCGCAACAGTATCGACCGCGCTCGTAGTACTGACGACTCGGGGAAGTCTCGAACGTTCTTCATCGGATCTCGAAGGTGCCATCGAGCCGTGCCCGAGCTACGACGCGGTTCTCCATCGCGTTCAGGGCTGCTTCGAGGGTGAAGCTCTCTGGCAGATCCAGACGTCGGTCGACGGCGAACAGCTGAAAGGCGTAGGTGTGTGGCCCGTGGGAAGGAAGGGGAAGGGGGCCCGCCCAGCCTCGACGCCCGAAGGGGCCTCTGCCGTGACGGAGGCCGGGGATGGGGCTCGGGTGGGACAGTCCGTTCTCCGGGATGCCTGACAGAGCGGGATCGATCCCGATCGTGAGCGCATGGGTCGCAGGACTCGCCCCGGGAGCATCGGCATCCTGAACGACGAGTATGAGTTCGACGGCGACGGCTGGGGGAGGCGTCCAGGCGAGGGCGGGGGAGATGTTGTCACCGAGAAGTCGCCCGCGATGCGCTTCTGGGATCTGCGCTTCGTGCTCGAAGGCCGAGCTCGTGACCGAGAAGATCTCTGGAGCCTGCAGACCGGGGCGAGCCCAGGCGAGGGCTCGCTGACCTGCGCGTCGATTCCGAAGGGCGCGTCCGAGAAGGCTGAGCATTGGCGTAGCTCCGATGAGAAGGGGAGGCCTCGACCACCCGCAGCGGTGGTGAAACTGTCTCATATGCCGGCGCTGTCAAAGGGATGTGCTCCGGGCGAGGCCTGACCGAGCCGGTGCATAGGCTGGGCAGATGGCAGCGTCGACCCCTTCAGTCCCTTCCTCCTGGACCGCCCGGCTCGGCACGGTCGGCGTCTGGCGAAGCACATCAAGCATCACGCCCGAACTGGCTCAGACGATCGAGCAGCTCGGATACGGCACCCTCTGGCTGGGCGGATCGCCGGAATCCGCTCTGCACGAGGCGGAAGAGTTCCTCGACGCCACCGAGCACCTGCAGATCGCGACGGGCATCGTGAACATCTGGCAGTCCGACGCCGCAGAGCTCGCCGCGTCCTATCACCGCATCGAGGCGAGGCACCCCGGCCGGCTTCTTCTCGGGATCGGGACCGGTCACCGCGAATCGACCCCGGAACGAGTCCGCCCGATCGACGCGATGGTGAGCTATCTGGACGTCCTCGACCGTGAGAACGTGCCCGTCGAGTCGCGCGCGATCTCAGCACTGGGCCCGCGGATGCTCGAACTGGCCCGCGAACGCAGCGCGGGCACTCACCCCTACCTGACCGTGCCGACGCAGACCCGTGAGGCGCGCGACGCTCTCGGCGCCGCCGCCCTCGTCGCGCCGGAACAGACGGTAGTCCTCGACGAGAACAGCGACTCAGCCCGCGTGAGCGCCCGCCGTTTCCTCAAGAGCTACCTGCAGCTCGACAACTACACCCGCAACATGCGCCGCGCCGGCTTCACCGACGACGACATCGCGAACGGCGGAAGCGACCAGCTCGTCGATGGACTCGTCGCCCATGGAAGCGCGGCCGAGATCTCAGCGGTCGTTCAGTCGCATCTCGACCAGGGCGCGGATCACGTCTGCATCCAGGTGCAGCCCGCGAATAGCGACATCACGACCCCGCTGGAATTGATCGCGGCAGAGCTGTCGCTCACCGCACAGCGGTGACAGCGAGCGACGGTCCATCCGACGTCGCACCAGCGTTCCGCCGCTATCGGCGTTCGTGAGCTCGACCGCCCTCTCAGAGGGCGCGCCGCCACTTGCCGTGGAGGTGAAGATGAACCATCGAGCGCCCACAGCAGCCGCGCGCAGCTTCATGTCAAGAGGGTTGCGCGTTCGCCAAGGGGACGTAGCGTGGATGCAGTCGCCGCGTCTCAGCGAGGCGCTTCCAACCAGGAAGACCAGTCGAGAACAGCGTTCATTGGCGACGGATCGGGCACCACGCGATGCTGGTGACAACCATGCGACACGACGGCGACTACTTCTACCTCACTCCCGACGTCGACCAACTCACGCTCGAAAGGGAGATCGTCGCTGCAGTGCGAGTAGGCGGCGACTTCGTCCACTTCAACACCCATGGCCACGGACGAGTGTCCGTGTTCATGACCGCCCACTTCCCCGTCAGATTCTCCGCAGCGGAACGAACCGACGACGAGGTCGCCACCTGGGAGGAATGGCCACCCCCGATGGACATCGACCCCGAGGGCCTGCACAGCTGACAACCGGATCGAGGGGCTCGTCGATCGCATCTCCGCCGCATAGCGGCAAGACCGGGTCAGACCCCGGCGACCTGGGTGGCGAGGGAACTCAGTCCGCCTGGGACGAGCGAGTAGTAGGCCCAGGTGCCCCGCTTCTCGCGGCTGAGGATGCCCGCGTCGACGAGCACCTTCAGGTGGTGAGAGACCGTCGGCTGGCTGAGCCCGACGGGATCCGTCAGATCGCAGACGCAGACTTCGCCCTCCGTGCTCGCCGCGATGATCGACACCAGGCGCAGCCGAGTCGGGTCTGCAATCGCCTTCAGCGTGTGCGCGAGCGAGTCAGCCTCGCTGGCTCCGAGCGGCTCGCGCGACGACGTCGGCGCGCAGCAGGCGTCGGAAACGGTCGTCTGGAGGAGTGTCACAGCCACAGTCTCCCATAGACATTGACAACCGTCGATGTCTGCTTGCAGACTGCCTCCATCGATCAACGTCGATATAGATTCCGGGGTCTAACGGCTCATGGATGAAGGAGACCCACGCATGACGATGACCCTCACCGTGCCGCCCCGTGCCACAGAGGACCGGCTCACCGGCCTGCCGGTCGCGATCATCGGCGCTGGGCCCATCGGCCTCGCCGCCGCCGCCCAGCTGCTCGAGCGGGGGATCAAGGTCGTCGTCTACGAGGCCGGCGACCACGCGGGCGCCGCCGTGACCCAGTGGGGACATACCCGCCTCTTCACGCCGTGGGAGCACCTGATCGACCCGGCTGCGCGACGCCTGTTGGACGCCGGCGGATGGGTGTCGCCCGTGAGCGACGAGCTGCCTCTCGGCAGTCAGCTCGTCCGCGACTACCTGGCGCCGCTCGCCGCCACCACCGAGCTCGCGCCCCGCATCCGATATCGCTCGCGCGTCACCGCCGTCAGCCGCGAGGGCATGGACCGCACCCGATCCACCGGCCGCGCGTCGACGCCGTTCCTGCTGCGTATTCAATCAACAGGGGAGACCATCGATGTGCTGGCGCGCGCGGTCATCGATACCTCCGGCACCTATTCCACCCCCAACTCGCTCGCATCCTCCGGTCTCGACCCGCTCGGTTCCTCCGGCGGCGGCGCATTCGTCAGTCACGCGCTGCCGGACGTCCTGGGTGCCGAGCGTGCCCGGTTCGCCGGACGCCGCGTGCTCGTCGTGGGGGCCGGACATTCCGCTGCCAACACCCTCCTCAAGCTCGCCGAGCTCGCGACGGAGGAACCCGGAACGGATATCACATGGGCCATCCGCGGCGCCGATCCGGTACGCGTGTACGGCTCCGATGGCGACGAGCTCGAGGAGCGGGGCAAGCTCGGTGGCCGGGTGCACGAACTCGTCCGATCCGGTGCGGTCACGCTGCTCGACCGTTTCGAGATCGAGCGGCTGGACGAGTCAGAGGGCGCCTGCGCGGTGACCGCGCGCCGCGGTGCAGCGCCGGCGAGCGTCACCGTCGATGTCGTGGTGAACGCGACCGGCTTCCGCCCCGACCTCGACATGCTCCGCGAAGTGCGCGTCTCGCTGGACGAGATCGTGGAGGCCCCGCGTGCGCTGGCGCCCCTCATCGACCCGAACCTGCACTCCTGCGGCACGGTCGAACCCCACGGCGTCGCCGAGCTCGCCCACCCCGAATCGAACTTCTTCATCGCCGGGATGAAGTCCTACGGACGTGCGCCGACCTTCCTGCTGCTGACCGGCTACGAGCAGGTCCGCTCGATCGCCGACGAGCTCGCCGGCAACCATGCGGCCGCCCGACAGGTGCAGCTTGTACTTCCGCAGACCGGGGTCTGCTCGACCGACCTCGGATCCGGTGGCGCCGGCTGCTGCGCGGTCGAGCCCGCCACCTCGGAGACGATGTGGGAGGCCAACTCATCGGCGGAGACGACGGGGGCCGACCCGAAGTCCAGCGGATGCTGCGCGTGAGCGTCGCCGTCCGCGCGATGACGGCGGGGGACTGGCCGCAGGTCGAGGCGATCTATCGGGAGGGGATCGACACCGGCCACGCGACGTTCGAAGCCGCCCCACCCGATTGGGCTGACTTCGATGCGGGAAAGCTGCCCGTCGGACGCCTCGTCGCTGTTGACGACGGCGCCATTTTGGGCTGGACCGCTCTGACTCCCATTTCGGCGAGGCCCGTCTACCGGGGCGTCGTCGAACACTCCGTCTACGTCGGCGAGCTCGCGAGAGGACACAGCGTCGGCCGGCTGCTGGTCTCCGCACTCATCGAGGCCGCCGAAGACGCAGGCATCTGGACGATCCAATCGAGCATCTTCCCCGAGAATCTCGCCAGTCTCGCTCTGCACACGAGGCTCGGATTCCGCGAGATCGGAAGGCGCGAGCGCATCGCCCTCATGACCTACGGGCCTCTCGCCGGTCGGTGGCGGGACACCCTCCTCATCGAACGGCGCAGCGCTTCCGATCCACTCAGCTGAAGAGGTCCGTGGAGCGCACTCCGGCGCCTGACCTAGCGAGCGGTGTCGCCGTCGGGGGTCGGAGCCTCGGAATCGACGTCCTCAGGGGAGGACTCGATCTCGGAGTCACCCACCACCTCTGCGCCCGAGGTGATCAGCGCTTCCTCACCGGCGGACGGACTGATCCGCATGCTGGGGAGTTCGGCTTCGTCGATCGGGTCGTCGGGCAGACGCGTACCGCTGGATTCGCTCATCCTCCGATCCAACGCCGATCGCGCTCGACTTCCAGATCAGCGACCGAACTTTCCCTCGTGGACCGGAAAAGTTCACCCAGGGGTTCACGAAGCTCATGCACCGTCGCGCGAACCACGCTCCCCTTCATGCTGTGAGCGAAGCTTGCCGACGAGAACCGTTGCTGTGATCGAGCGCCGTCACTTCGGTCTGCGCCGTCAGTCCTTCGAGAGACTGGTCTCGACCCCGGCACTTCTCAGCTCCAGCTCGGCCAGAAAGGCCGCCGTCGGATGGCGGTCGTCCTGGGGCTCGTCGATGGGGCGGCTGCTCAGGTGGATCGACGGGTTGAGGTAGATCTGCACCGTCTGGGACGCGCCGGAAACGGTGAGGGTGGGAACCGTCACGACGTCGACGCCGCCCCGCTGCCCCAGCGCGAGCGCGTACCTGATGAATCCGTCAGCGACCTCGTCGAGCATGATCAGCTCTTCGCCGTCATAGCGCACACGCTTCATCGTCAACCCCTGCTGCTTGCGGAGATGGACGGGCGCTGCAGCCACGGTCCCGGTTGTGAAAAGGCGCACGTCGATTGAGGAGTGCGGATTCGACCAATCGTGGGCATGGCCTTGCCTCGGAGCATAGCCTCCAGCCACGCGAGCTCGTTCAGACAGTCGCCAGAGCTCCCGAAGCTGGATCCGCCGATGCGCTGGTGGGGGAGTTCCACCCCCGCGGTAAAAGAGTCGAGGCCCGGACATATGGTCGTCCATCCGCGAGAAGAGGGCCCGGACCAGGCGAGACACCCGAAGAGGGAGCGGTCGCGCGGGTTCTGGACCTGAATACTCCTTTGAGGACCAACGATTCGGGGGAATCTTGCCGCTCTACGAGCATCTGCGCGCACCGCTGCGCATGTGGTACGCCAACATGCTGCAGGCGGCGCCCTCCACGCCACATCCTCGAGGCGACGCGACGGTGCGCGTCGGACCCGAGGGAGACACCGATCGAGTCCTCCTCATCGGCAACGGCCCACTGCATGGCTGGGGTGTCTCGCTGCACGATCTCGCTGTTCCTGGACAGCTCGCTCGAGCGCTGAACGAGCGGTCGTCGAGATCGGCATCCGTCGAGTACGTGGGGGACGAGCGGATGAATGCCGCATCGACTCTCGCGTGGCTCGGGAATCGAGCGGCGGCCGGACACGACCTGATCGTCATCGCCCTGGGCATGAACGACGCCCTCCGTCTGACACGGCTCGATGACTGGAAGCGCGACTATGCCGCTGTCCTCGATCGAGTGCTCTCAGACATCCATCCTGCGGCCCAGGTGATCCTCGTCGGGCTGCCGAACATCCGTGCCTACGCGATGGCGAACTCGTCCGCGGGATCGGTGGCGCAGCTGCACGCCGACCGCATGACCGAGTTCACTGTCGAGCTGGCACAGAATCACCCTCGGGTCACCGCCGTCCACGCTCCCGCAGAGAAGTTCGAGGCCGCAAGGCCGCTCGGTTCACCGAAGATGTACCAGGCATGGGCAGAGGCTCTCTCGATCCATCTCAGCCCCGTCCTGGAAACGATCCGCGCCGCAAAGCCCTTCGCTGACGAGACTGAGCGGCGCTGGGAGTGGGCGGGCACCGAGCGCGCGGTTCGTGCTGCGAGCACGACCGACGGCAGGTCTCCGCTGGATGAGATCGTGCGCGAGGCGCAGGAGATGTTCGGGGTCAGCCTCGCGGCAGTCAACGTGCTCGACGGCGACCGCAACTGGTTCGTCGCCAACAGCGGCGGCGCGCCCTCCTCCATGCCTCGGGAGCTGGCCTACTGCAACGAGACGGTCGCGCAGGACAGACCCGTGGTCGTCCCGGACTCTGCGGCCGATGATCGGTTCAAGAACAACCCCTTCCTCGACGTCGTGCAGCTTCCCTTCTACGCGGGCATCCCTTTGCACTCGGAAGACGGCCGGGCAGTGGGAACGCTCTGCATCCTGGACGGCACGCCCCGAAAGGCTTCGGCCGTTGACCTCCAGCGGCTCCAAGTGCTCGCGGATCGCGCCGAGCGGGAACTCGCGCTGCTGGCGGCGGGCACTCGGGCTGCCAGTGAAGAGCAGCTCGCCCCCGCCTGACGTCGCAATCGAGAGAGCGATGCACTGCTGTCCGCAGACCTCTCCGCGTGAGTCAGTGTGCGGGTCGTGCGGGCACCTGCGGTGAGCTGTACTACGACTTGCGCTCCGGGCCCCCTCGGCGAGCGTCGTCGGATGCCCAGCGCTCTTCGAGCTTCGTGACCTCACTCTTGTCGAGCGTGGATTCCGCAACGAAGAGCATCAGGATTGAGCGCCACGCACCGAGGACCATGCCTCGAAAAGACCACGGGTTCCGCTCGGACTTGCGTGCTTCGTCGCTCACACCACGGACGCTACTCGCGTGCCGTTCCGGAAGCGAGCGAGTGCCCAGCTCGTACAGCGCTCCGGTGGTGGCGCGAAGGCGGTTGATAGGGGTTACAGCGATCGCGCCGCAGATGCTGGTTGCACCTGACATCGCTCTGGCCACCTCATGCTGCGCTGATATCCATTCGCTCCACACCCTCAAGTGATGGTTGAATGAGGGGTTGCCGTAACCGCGGTCACATTTGGCGCTCGTCATGCGAGCTCAGAGCAGGAGGTTCATCATGGGTGTAATCGGCACGATCATCACCGTCATCGTCGTTGGCCTGATCGCCGGCGCGCTCGCGCGACTCATCATCCCCGGCCGGCAGAGCATGTCCATCGGCATGACGATCCTGCTCGGCGTCATCGGCTCGTTCGTGGGCGGCTTCCTCGGCTTCCTCCTCTTCGGAAAGGACGCGGGCGACGGGTTCCTCCAGCCGGCAGGCATCATCGGCTCGATCATCGGCGCGATCATCGTCCTTGCCATCTACCTTGCGGTGAAGGGTCGCGGCGCGCGCCGTTAGACCTGACCGAAAGAGGGCGCGGTCCCGGAGACGAGCCCGCGCCCTCTGCTGTTAGACCCGACCGGCAGAGGGTGGGCCCCCGTGGACGGGCCCGAGCCGCTGGATGCTGCCGGCTCGCGACTCATGACACCTTGAACGATCTAGTTGACCAGCGACCGTTCGAGCGGTGTGCGGATAGCCGGTGTGACGAGGGCGCCATTCAGCCGACGCTGCAGTCGTTCTGCCGCCAGTTCGATTTGGTGGACAGCGCTGGAGCCTCGGTCTGCTGCGATCGCCGTGCGGATCTCTCCCGTTCGTGCGACTGCCCAGGAGCCGATGATCTCGCCGTTCCACCAGATGGTGGGACCGATGTTGCCCGCGGGGTCGAAGATCTGTTGCGGGTCGATGCCGAGGAACCATTTCCGGTCTCTCCACCCCATCGACGTGGGGTCGAGGCTCGGTAGCAGCGTTGCCTCCGGCACAGCGTCATCATCGGGCGTGGATGCGTCATGCCGCAGGTCGATCCCGGCTACGCCATGCAGGTCGACCTCCTCGATCGGCAGGCGGGAAAGGGCAGCGCGAGTGGTCGTCTTGTTCCAGCCTGTCCACCATTGAAGGTCGTCCGCAGTGGCTGGGCCGTAGCGTTCGAGCCACCGCCGAGCGAGCATCGCCTGCGACTCGGCTGGATCCATCAGAGGCAACCCGTTCGGCCACCAGTGGTCGACGGGTTCCCAGAGGTGGTGCCTGCTGGTCCATGGTCCCGTTGGGGTGCCTCGAACCATCCGACCAGCCGTACTCATCACCGTGAGCAATGGCGATGTCACGTTCTGCGGCTTCTCTGACGGGGACCCGGGGTGGATCGTCGTCCGCAGAGCGGGCACCGCCGCTGCGAGCTGCGCTCCTGTGGCTGCACCTGCGCTCTCCAGGGCCGCGTCGACGTCGGCTCCGACGATGTCGAGCCATTCGTCTGCGTCTGTGCCGAGGGCGGGTTCTGATCCGTTTCTGTCGAGACGACTGATGAGTTGCCGGCGGAGGGTCGCCGCGAGCGGCGTGCTGACGGCGCCCTGGATCGCCGGCACATCGACGGTCGGAAATACGAAGAGGGTGCGACGCATCGCCATCCACCGCACGAGGGTTCGATTCTCATAGAGGGAGGAAGCCACGTCAGCGATCGTCGTTGTGGATGTCCTGGCAAGTACGGAGAGGTAGACCGTCGCCGGGTCTGTGGCATGAAGGGCCACCAACGCTTTGGTCACTCGCTCGGGGCCGTCTGCGTCACCTCGGAGATGGTGCTTGTGCACCAGCATCCGGCGTCGTTCCTCGATCGAGAACGTGCGCACCTACTCATCCCTTCGCGGCATCTGCTCCCACACGGCCGACAGGGAGGCGAACATCGCAACGCTCCGCACAGGTCCGGTGACGTGCAGGTTCGAGGTGGTCAGCCGTCGTCCGATCGCTCCGTCGATGAACCGTCGGATTCGAGCGGGCGGTGAAGCAAACTAGATGCTGATCACCCATTTTATGGTGGAACACGGTGCCCTGGAGGGACTCGAACTCCCGAACTAGCCTCTGACCAGGTATTCTCCAGGCCAGAAACCGCGGAAACATCCGGTTCTAGACTCACATGTGTGGGCCTCGATCACCCCGATATTTCTACAAGTGTGGGCAAATTGTGGGCACGGGAAGCTGGCGCGGACGCGCGCACGGCTTACTGCCGCGCACTGTTCGAAGTGCCAGCGGATCGGATTGTTCAGCAGTCTTCCGAGCATGCGGCGCTTCAATCAAGTCCAGCGCCTGAGTCGAGCGATCAGTCATCCTGCCGCAGACCCCAAAAGCCTCGAGCGGCGCCACATCGCTCGCTGTAGCTGGTTGAAGTACCAGGCCGTCGACGTCCTAGACTGCACACGGATTCCGAGCCCTCCGCCTGGTGCGGGCCGACCGCTGGAGAGGTGCTTGGTGGACATCGTCAGAGGCGTGCGCGCGCCGGCCAGTGACGGCCTCGTAGACATCAGGATCGATCGAGGTCGCATTTCCGCGATCACACCGGCGGAATCGCGCACCACCGACCAGGCCCTGCTCGTGATGCCGGGACTCGTCGATTCCCATCTGCATCTGGAGAAGGCCTACCTGCTCGACCGCATGGCAGCGGATGCATCCAACCTGGCTGAGGCCATCGCCTTCACATCGGCGCTCAAACGCGATTTCACCGCGGGGGACATCCTCACCAGGGCGCGGCGGGTGCTCGACGAGTCGCTCTCACATGGAGTGACGCACGTGCGCTGTCACGTGGAGATCGACGACACTCTGGGACTACTCGCGATGAAGACCATCCTCGCTTTGAAGGAGGAATACGCCAACCGGGTCACGCTCAACGTCGTTGCCTTTCCCCAGGAAGGCATCTTCGTCCAACGGACCACCGCCGACCTGATGGAGGAGTCGATGCGGATGGGAGCGGACGCTGTGGGGGGCATCCCCTACAACGACCGCGACGTCGCCGAGCACCTCGACTTCGTGTTCGAGCTGGCGGCGCGGTTCGACAAGCCGCTCGACCTCCATATCGACCTCTCGGACGATCCTGGGCAACTCGATGTGCTCGAGGTCATCGAGCGCACGCGTCGTCTCGAGATGGAGGGCCGCGTGTCCCTCGGACACCTCACCTCGCTCGGATCGGTGCCGGTGGACGAGGCTCGGCGCATCGCGGCGGCATTGGCGCAGTCTCGGATCAGCGTCATCACCCTTCCCGTCACGGATGCCTTCCTCAACGGGCGCGCTGACCAGCAGGCGGCACGCCGCGGGCTCACCCCTGTACGACTCTTGTTGGAGGAGGGGGTCAATGTCGCGGTCGCCACGAACAACATCCAGAATCCATTCACACCCTTCGGCAGGGGGAACATCCTCGACGTCGCCAACCTGCTCGCTGTGCTGTGCCATCTGGGCAGCGCAGAGGACGCTTCGACGATCTTCAGGATGCTCACGTCTCATGCGGCATCCGCCATCGGCCTCACGTCGTACGGCCTCGAGGTCGGAGCCGACGCCGATTTCGCCCTCTACAACGCGAGCAGTGCACGCGATGCGCTCCTACAGCGGGAGCGACCGATGGAGGTCTACAAGCGTGGACGGCTGGTCGCCCAGGCGTAGTCACGGATTCGAGTATCGTTTCGACGCATGACGACACTCAGCTACGGACCCGACCCGATCCAGTTCGCTGAACTGACGACTCCACAGGGGACGCCGAAGGGCGTGGTGGTCTACTTCCATGGTGGATTCTGGCGGGCACAGTACGACGTCAGCCTCGGGCGTCCGATCGCTGCCGCGCTGGCAGCGCACGGATGGGCGACGTTGAATGTCGAGTACCGGCGAAATGAGCTTGGCGGGGGCTTCCCGCAGACCTTCGACGACGTCGATGCCGCGTTCGCCCTTCTCGCCGGCACCGGGCTCGAGCACGGGGTCGTTGTGGCGATGGGTCATTCGGCGGGCGGGCACCTGGCCGCATGGGCGGCGAGTCGCCGACAGCAGCCCTCGGAATCGCCCTGGAGCAACCCCGCTGTGGCGGCTACGCACCTGATCACCCTCGGTGCGGTGCTCGACTTCGCGGATGCAGTTGCGGACGGTATGGGCGAGGGCGCGGTAGAGCTGTTCATGGGCGGTGCAGTCGACGAGCGCTACGACCTCGCCGACCCGGCGAGGTATGTGCCCCTGGCGGTGCCCGTCTGGTGCGTACATGGGACGGCGGACGACATCGTGCCCTTCAGTCAGTCCGAGAAGTTCGTCGCGAGCTCTGTCTCTGCGGGGGGTGTCGCTCAGCTGGTCCCAGTGGAGGGCGACCACTTCGTCGTCATCGACGTCGACTCAGCGTCCTGGGTGACCACTCTCGAAATCCTGGGGACTATCGCCTAGCGACTCATGAAAGAAACGTCGGCGAAACGTTTCTCTTGTACCGTGCCGCCATGACACGCATCCTGCAGCGCGGCGAGGGCATCCCGGATGGCGTCGCCTATCTCCCTGCCTCCGAGAGCACCCTCCTGTGGGGGCGCTTGTTCGGCGAGGGCGATCTGCCCGCGGCCGAGGTGGATTCCGGCGGCACCCTCATCGTCGACACTCTCAGTCACGAGGGCGTGATGGAAGACCAGGGGCGAGACCCGCTGGGCTACTTCCGTGGTCAGGGGATTCCCGACCAACACGTGCTGCGCGACCTGGTGGAGTTTGCGGCTTCAAGCGCCGAGCACTCGTTCGAGCATGACGGGCCGCACCTCGTGACCGGTCCTGTGCGTGTGAGCGGTGCCAGGCCTGGTGACCTGCTGGCGATTCATGTGCTCGACGCAGTTCCGCGCGTGCCCTACGGAGTCATCTCGAACCGCCACGGACTCGGTGCGCTGCCGTTGGAGTACCCACTGGAGGGTGACCTCTACAGCGTGTTCGCACAGGTGGAGCAGGTGGACGGCAAGTCGTTCGGCTCTATCCCTGTGGCGCCCCGCAGCGATCGTCGGGCGAGATTCGAGCTGCATCCGTTCCTCGGGATCATGGGGGTCGCGCCTGCCGGCGCAACTCGCGCTCACAGCGTGCCCCCCGGTCCGCACGGCGGGAACATCGACATCAACATGCTCGCCGCCGGGTCGACTCTCTACCTGCCGGTGCAGGTCGACGGCGCGCTCGCGTACTTCGGTGACCCGCACTTCGCCCAGGGCGACGGTGAGGTCTCCCTGACCGCCATGGAGGCCTCCCTTCGGGTCACGGCTCGCTTCGAGGTCATCCGGCGAGAGGACGCAGTCGAGCGCTTCGGTGAACTCGCGGGCCCCCTGGTCGAGACAAGCGACTTCCTGGTGCCCACAGGAATGGACCCGGATCTGGACATCGCCCTCCAGAACTGCGTGCGTGCGGCCATCGCCCTGCTGGTCGCGGCTTACGGCATGGACCAGCGCCATGCGTACGCGTACCTGAGTGCCGCGACGGACTTCACCATCTCGCAGGTCGTCGACCTGGTGAAAGGAGTGCACGCCCGCATTCGGAAGAACGACTTCGCCTGACCGCGCGTAGCGAAACGATTCGCAAGTTAACATCGCTGTAACGTGCGAGCACCGTCCCTGAAACTCGAGATGGGCATCCTGGTCGAACCCAGCCCCTATTCGGTGGGTAACACAGCTCCTCCACTCTCCCAAAAAAGGATTCTCGGCATGAAGCGAAACGTTATTCTCGGAACGGCGGTGATCGGCCTGCTGCTCGCCGTCTCCGGTTGTGCCGGCACCCCATCGGCCCCCGCCGCCGACAGCAGCGAGGACGCTTCAGCGTTCAAGGTCGGCCTCGTCTCCGACAGCGGCGGCTTCAACGACCGCGGCTTCAACGCACTGAGCCTTGCGGGTCTCACCCTCGCCGAGGATGCGGGAGTGTCCTTCACCTCGGAGGCGCGTGAGTCCGCCTCGGACTCGGATCTCGTGCCCAACCTGCAGTATTTCGCTCAGCAGGGCTACGACCTGATCATCGCGGTCGGGTTCGCTCAGGCCGGCCCGGTCGCCGAGGTCGCCGCTGACTACCCGGACGTGGATTTCGCGATCGTGGACGTGGCGACCGAGGGCGACCCGGCGCTCGAGGATCTCGATAACGTGCAGGGCATCACCTTCAAGGAGCAGGAAGGCGCCTACCTCGCCGGCGTCCTCGTCGGAGGCCTGCGTGCGAGCGGCTTCGAGAAGTTCGACGGTGACGCGATCGGAACCGTCGGTGGCGAGAAGCAGCCGTCGGTCGACCGGTTCATCGCCGGATTCCAGCAGGGAATCATCTCCCAGTCGCCAGACACCGTGCTGCTGAACGGCTACTCGCAGACCTTCGCCGACCAGGACGCGTGCAAGCAGCTCGCCAACGCTCAGCTCGACCAGGGTGCGGACGCCATCTTCGCCGTCGCCGGTGGTTGCGGTCTCGGTGCCCTCGATGCGGCGGACCAGGCCGGCGCGTGGGGTATCGGCGTGGACGCAGACCAGGCGTTCCTGGGCGACTTCATCCTCACCTCGGTCGTGAAGAAGGTCGACGTCGCGGTTTCCACTGTCTTGAAGTCGTTCGCCGATGGTTCGTTCGAGGGCGGCACCGACGTCCTCTACGGCATCGAGAACGATGGCGTCGGCATCCCTGCGATGTCCGACGCGGTTCCCGCCGATGTCCAGGCCGCCGTTGAGGCAGCCCGCGCTGGGATCATCGACGGTTCCGTCGTGATCGACCTCACCATCAAGTAGCCGCACTAGCAGCGAGGAATCACCGCGCCATGTTCTCAGCTCTCCCCACGGTCCCGCTTCTCAGCCTCACCGGCATCACTAAGAGATTCGGAAACCTCGTCGCGAACAGCGATGTAAGCCTGGATGTGCGTCCCGGTGAGATCCACGCACTCCTGGGGGAGAACGGCGCAGGAAAGTCGACCCTCATGAACATCGCTGCGGGCTACGCCCGTGCGGATGAGGGCAGAATCGAAGTCCGCGGGGTGCCTCAGGAGTTCCGGCTCCCCGCGGACGCGATCGCAGCGGGGATCGGGATGGTGCACCAGCACTTTCATCTCGTCGACCGCCTCACCGTCGCAGAGAACATCGTGCTGAACGATGAGCCGGGATCGGCGGTGCTCATCGACTACAAGGCGGCCAACGGCGAGGTGCGTGACCTCAGCGAGAGGATGGGGCTGCCGGTCGATCCGAAGGCGCTGGTGGCCGACATCAGTGTCGCGATGCAGCAGCGGGTCGAGATCCTGAAGACGCTCTACCGCAAGGCCGACGTGCTGCTGCTGGACGAACCCACGGCCGTGCTCGCGCCGGCCGAGGTGCGCGACCTGCTCACGGTGATCCGGAGCCTCGCGGACAGCGGGGTCGGGATCGTGCTCATCACCCACAAGCTCGACGAGGCGACGCTGGTCGCCGATCGGCTCTCGGTGCTGCGCAGCGGTGAGATCGTGGCGAGGTTCGACCGGGGTGACGCCTCACCCGCCGAGCTTGCCCAAGAGATGGTAGGCCGAGAGATCCACACCGTCGTCGCGCGGCCGCACGCGGTGGGTGCCACGGTGCTCTCTGTCACCGATCTCGAGGTCGACGACAGCCGGGGCGTCCCGGCGCTTCGGGGTGTGAGCTTCGAGGTCGGCGAGTCGGAGATCGTGGGAATCGCCGGGGTCGACGGCAACGGCCAGGCAGAGCTGGTCGGCGTGCTCGCCGGGCTGGTCACCCCGAACTCGGGCCGGGCAACCGTGGCAGGCGAGCCGCTCGCATTCGAACATCCCCGGTCCATCGCGCGCCAGGGGGTCGCGCACGTGCCCGCCGATCGTCGCAAGTACGGCCTTGTGGCCGACTTCACGCTCGCCGACAATTTCGCTCTGCGCGGCTACTACACCGCGCCATTCTCGAAGCGCGGATTCCTGCAGCGGGGAGTCATCGACTCCCTGTGCGCCGAGAACATGGCGCACTACGGGGTGAAGGCCCGCGGCGTCGACGCGCTGGCGAAGGAGCTCTCGGGCGGCAATCAGCAGAAGCTGATCCTCGCCCGGGAGATGTTCACGAGCCCCCGGCTGCTGCTTGCCTCTCAGCCGACCCGCGGCCTCGACGTCGGGTCGATCGAGACGGTGCATGGACGACTGCTCAAGCACCGTGACGAGGGATGCGGCATCCTTCTTGTCTCCTTCGAGCTGGACGAGATACTCGCCCTATCCACCCGCGTCGTCGTGCTGTTCGAGGGCCGCGTCGTTCTCGACCGACCGCGGTCGGAGGTGTCGCGCGAGATCCTCGGAGCGGCCATGACCGGGGCGGTGGCCGCGTGAACCGCCTTCAGGTGGCGCTTCGCCAGGTCGCGCTGCTCGTCGTCGCGCTGGTCGTCGGTGGCCTGTTCATCGTGCTCGCCGGGTACAACCCGTTCGCCGTCTACGGCGAGCTGCTCGCCGGCGCCGGCTTCAACCTCGTGCTGGCGATCATCCCGGGCAACCCGGCCGGCATCTCGACCAACATCGCTGCGGGCAATCTCTTCGCGACCATCAACGTGTGGGGCCCGCTGATCCTGCTGGGTCTGTCGGCCGCGCTGCCGTTCCGCGCAGGACTGTTCAACGTCGGCAGCCAGGGCCAGTACTGGTTCGGCGCAATCCTGGGAGTGCAACTCGGCATCACCATCGGGAGCAACGGGGGCCTCCTCGCGGCATTCCTCGGCGCAATCGTCGGCGGTGCCGTGTGCGGTGCGATCGCCGGTGCGCTCAAAGCGCTTCGCGGGGCCAACGAGGTGGTGACGACCATCATGATCAACTGGCTCGTCGTATACACCGGGCACTTCCTCTACGGGTACGCCGGCCCGTTCGCGAACCCGGTCACGCAGCAGCCGGTATCGGTGCCGTTCCCGGAGGGCATGCGGCTGCCTGAGCTGCTCAAGAGCGGCATCACGCTGCATGCGGGCATCCTCGTCGCACTGGTCGCCGTCGCTGTCTTCGGCGTGCTCATGTCGCGCACCGGTTTCGGCTTCAGCGTTCGCACGCTGGGCAGCAACCGGCACGCGGCGCACTACGCCGGGATGCCGACCAAGCGCCTTACCGTGCTGGTGATGGGCATCGGCGGCGCCTTCGCCGGTCTCGCCGGCTTCGTCGAGATCACGGGAACCACCGGCCAGATCACCGGATCCAACATCGTCGGGTCGTCGAGCTTCGCCTTCGCGGGGATCGCGGTCGCACTTCTGGGCCGCAACTCCGCCGTCGGCGTGCTGCTCGCCGCACTCCTGTTCGCGGCGCTGCAGTCCGGGTCGCGCTTCCTCTCCGGCAGCTTTCCGCCCGAGCTCGCGAGCTCGCTGAGTGGCGTGCTGCAGGCCGTCATCGTCTTCCTTATCGGCGCGAACAGCCTGTTCTCCTACCTCGGCGGGCTGAACGGGATTGCCGCACGACTCCCGATCCGCAAGACCCAGGGAGCGGTCGAATGAGACACCTCACACGTTCCACCGTCACGGTGGCCGTCGGCGTCCTGATCGGCGTCGTCATCCTTGTGTTCGTGACCAACGGCAGTGGCCTCGCGCCCGCCGCCATCCTCGTGTCAACCTTGGCCATCGCAACGCCACTGCTCCTCGCGGCAATGGGCGGGCTGATCTCCGAGCGTGCGGGAGTAGTCAACATCGGCCTCGAGGGCATGATGATCGTCGGCGCGCTCGCGGGGTTCCTGATCTCCAACGCCACCGGATCCTGGGTCGCCGGGGTCGCCGGCGGGGCGATCGCAGCCGGGCTTCTCGCCCTCGTGCACGCCTTCGTCTCGATCGTCCTCAACGCCGATCAGGTCATCTCGGGAACGGCCGTGAACCTGCTCGGCCTGTTCGGAACCGAGTACGTGTTCCGCACCTTCTTCGGGCTGGGCAGCGAGCTGCCGGCGATCCAACGAGCACCCACCCTGGCCTTCCCGGGCCTCGGGTCTCTCAACATCATCACGATCGTTGCGGTGGTGGCGGTGCCCGTTCTCGCCTTCGTGATGTTCCGCACGCCGGTCGGACTCCGTCTGCGCTCGGTTGGTGAGAATCCTCTGGCGGCTCAGACTGTCGCGATCCACGTGGTCAAGCTGCGGTTCGCCGCGGTGATCCTTTCCGGTGTGCTGGCGGGCATCGGCGGGGCGTACCTCTCGGTTGGCTCCCTCGGCAGCTTCAGCGAGGGAATGACCAACGGCCGCGGCTTCATCGCCCTCGCCGCCGTGATCGTCGGCCGCTGGAACCCCTTCGGCGCTCTCGCCGCCTGCCTCCTGTTCGCGGTGGTCTCGGCGCTGGGGAACGGCTTCCAGGTATCTGCCGGCATCAGCGCAGACCTGACGGCTGGGATGCCCTACCTCCTGACCCTCATCGCGATCGTGGTGTTCCGTGAGTCCGCGTCCGCCCCCGCATCGCTGGGCAAGCCGCTGCGATGAGACAGATGATCAACGCGCCGTCAGCGCGTGGATTCGCGCACCCGGAGCTCGGTGGGCAACTCGACCCGCTCGTCGGCGAGTGCTTCGCCGTCGATGGTGCGCAGCAGCAGGTCGGTCGCAGTGAACCCGATGTCATGGGCTGGTTGGGAGACTGTCGTCAACGTCGGGGTGATCATGTCGGCGACAGGGATGTCGTCGAAGCCGACCACGACGACGTCCTCAGGAACACTCGCTCCGATGCGTCGGAGGTGACGGAGGACCCCGAGTGCCATGAGGTCGTTGGACGCGATGACGATGTCCGGTCCGGAGCCGTCGTACCGTTCCAGGGGGTACAGCCTCATCGCCGCGGCGAGCCCGGACGCGAAGGTGTAATCGCCGCGTTCCAGGATGACGTCGTGCTCCTCGATGCCGGAGCCGGCCAGTGCCTCACGGTACCCGCTCAGGCGCGCCTCCGCTGTCCAGAGCGAGCGTGGACCGGCGATGATCGCCGGGCGCCTGCCGCCGGAGGCCAGCGCGACATCGGCGACGCTGCGGGCACCCCGTCGGTTGTCGCTGCCGACGAACGCGGCATTGAGCGAGGGCAGCTGCTCGTCGGCGAGCACGACCGGGAAACGCTCGATGAGATCGAGGAGCGCCGACGTAGTGCGCCCCGTGGCGGAGATGACGACCAGTCCATCGAGGCGGGCGCGGCGCAGCAGGCTGGCGTGGGCCTCCTCGCGGTCACCGGTCGATCCAGTGAGGCTGAGGGTGAGGGTGACACCGGTCCCAGAGAGGCGGGACTCGATTCCCTCCGCAAGGGCTGCGAAGTACGGGTTCGCGAGCTCCGGCACCACGAGGCCGATCGAGGCCGCACGCTTCATCCGGAGGTTGCGGGCCTGGAAGTTGGGGATGTAGTCCAGCTCCCGCACGGCGTCACGGATGCGCACCTGCAGGGCCGGCGACACCTTGCGGGTCGAGTTGAGGTAAGCGGAGACCGTGCTGAGTGCGACACCCGCCACGCGGGCCACGTCCTTGAGGGTCGCGGGTTCACTCGGATCGTTCACATCACCCTCCTCGGTCAGCTGGCAGGTCGCGCTCATAGTAGCGAAGCGGTGCCCGCTCCGGAAACGTTTCGCTCCGACAAAGAAGGGACGCTCATCCATGTATGACCCCGAACAGGGAACCCCTGATCAGCCGCCAATGGGACTCATCGCGGCGCAGGATCTGGCCCGAGAGATCGTGCGCAGGGTGGAGCCCCTCATAGTCGAGGGCGTGACCGAGCTCGAGCTCGAGCGGGACGTGCTGCGCCTAGGCCGAGAGCTCGGCTCGGACGCCCCGTGGACAACGCCCACGACGCGCATCGGAATCGGCACGACGGTATGCCATCCCGCCTTCCCCATGCAGGATCGCGCCGCCGTGCTCGGCGACACGGTGATCATCGACGTGAACCCGGTGCTCGACGGCTGGCTGGGTGACTACTGCGAGAGCTTCGTGGTCGGGGCCGACAGTGAAGCGGACGCGCTCGTCGCTGCGGTTCGAGAGATCCAGCTGGCCATGATCGAGCTGGTTGTTCCCGGGATGCCCGCCTCGGAGTTGTACGCCATCGGTGCCGCCCTCGTCGCCGAGCGCAATCTGAAGGTGCTCGACCTGCTCGACAACTTCGGCCACTCCCAGGATTCGGCCTTCGCCGCACACGGCTTCATCGATTCGACGAATCACGCGCCTATGTGGGGCGGGTGGACGGTCGAACCGCAGCTCGGCCGACACGGGCGCGGCGCCAAGTTCGAGGAGATCATCTGGCTCGCGCCCGGCCGGTCGCCGGTCGTCGTGTGACACCTCAGCATTCGTCCCAATTCACCAGCACCATAAGGAGTAACACCGTGTCTAAAGTCCTGCTCGTTGGAGAGACCTGGATCATTCAAGAGACCCACATCAAGGGGTTCGACTCGTTCTCCACCTCCCGTTTCGGAGTGGGGGGAGTGGACTGGACCGCGACCGTCGAAGCGGGTGGGCATGAGGTGACGAACCTTCCCGCGCATCTCGTGCCACAGAACATGCCATCGACGGCCGAGCAGCTCGCCGAGTACGACGTCATCGTGCTCTCCGACATCGGGTCGAGTTCGCTCGCCGTGCCCCTCACCGTGTGGCTCGGCGGACCGGGCAACAACTCCATGGTCGCGCTTCGCGAGTGGGTGCGCTCTGGCGGCGCCATCGTCATGTGTGGCGGGTACCTGAGCTTCGCTGGCATCGACGGGAAGGGCAAGTACGCGAACACCCCGGTCGAGGAAGTGCTGCCCGTGACTGTTCTGCCGTACGACGACCGGGTCGAGAACCCCGAGTTCAACGTTCCCGTGACGGTCGACGGGGCGCATCCCCTCGCCCGGGGCCTTCCCGACGACTGGCCGGCGATCTTCGGCTACAACCGCGTGAAGGCGAAGTCCGGGTCGCAGGTCATCGCCACCGTGGGGGAGGACCCCTTCATCGTCGCTGGCGCCTACGGCCAGGGCCGGACGCTTGCGTTCACCACCGACATCGGCCCGCACTGGGCCCCCCAGGCCTTTCTCGACTCCCCGGCGTACCGGCAGTTCTGGCCGCGCGCGATCGACTGGGTTTCGGGCGCGATCTAAGAGGGGGCGCGCCGCCTAGACCCAGAAGTCGACGTGCGGCGCGCTGGCCTCCTCCTCAAGCGCGGGGCCATCGATCTCGACGGGTGACGCGGGCGGGAAGACATCCCGCAGTCGGACGGCGGGCATCTCGATGCCGCCACCGCGGGTCGCCCCCAGCGTCTCCTCCGAAAGCGCGTAAACGATGCGTCCGATGCCCGACCAGTAAAGAGCGCCGGCACACATCAAACAGGGCTCGCAGCTCGTGTAGAGAGTGAACAGTGCCAGGTGCTCGGGTGCTCGTTGAGCCGCGGCTTCCCGCGCAAGACGTATTTCTGGATGTCCGGTCAGATCCGATTCCGTCACGACGACGTTCTCGCTGCGCGCGACGACCGCACCCGTGCCGTCAACGAGGAGCGAGCCGAACGGATGGTTGCCGTGCTCGCGGGATGCCCGTGCCAGTTCGATGGTCGCGCGCAGGTGCACGCGGTCGTTCTCGGTGAGGCCCATGTCTCTCCTTCTCTGTGTGTCAGGCATCGAGATGCTGACTGCCGGACACAACGCACCCGGCCCGAACGACGACGCGATCGGGGGGCTGGTCGACGATCGCCTCGCCGACACTTCCCGCGCGCACCAAGACGTAGTCGCCTGTGGTGAAGTCGCCGAGGCCGGTGGAGCGGGCGGGGGCGGTGGTCACCAGGTCGAGCGCCCGGGTGAGGTCCTCATCGCGCCGCCATGCGAAGAGGAGGCCGGCGAGGTTCGCCCGCTCTAGCGCGTCCCCCTTGCCGTAGGGCGACCAACTGTCACGGATGTTGTCGCTCACCACGGCCACGTTGACGCCCGCGGCGAGCAAGGCCGGCACGGGCGGGAGCACCTCGACCTCGGGCAGGCTCGTGTGTATCGAGACATCGGCTTCGGCGAGCATTTCCGCAGTGACTGCCAGTCGTGAGATGTCGGTGCGGGCGAGGTCCGCGAGCGAGAAGGCATGGCTGACGGCGACCCGGCCGCCGAGACCGTTGTCACGAGTCCGTGCGGCGATCTCGCGCAACGTGACATCCCCCGGAAGGCCGCGCTCGTGCAGGTGGATGTCGATCCTGCTGCCGAAGGTCGTCGCGAGGTCGAACACCGCGGCAAGCTGACCGCCCCTGTCGCCGTCGAAACCCTCGGGATCCAGCCCGCCCACGGTGTCAGCGCCTAGTTCGAGGCCCTCGCGCATCAGGCGAGCCGCGTGCGTCTGGGAGAGGATGCCGGCCTGTGGGAAGGCGACGACGTCGAATGCCATACGGTCGGCCCACTGCTGCTTGAGCTCGAGCACCCGGGTGAGATTGGTCAGGCCGGTGGCATCGGTGACGTCGACCTGAGCACGGATGCCCGTCACACCGCGAGACGACAGGCGTTGCAACAGCCTGCCCGCACGGGTGCGAAGGTCATCCGGCTGGGCGTCGAGCACGTGCTGCTCGTGGTCGATGCGCTCCCTGAGGACCGGTGACTCGTGGTGCGGAACCCAACGCGACCCGAACAGCGTTTTGTCGAGGTGTACATGGGCGTCGATGAGAGGAGGAAGCTTCACCCACTCGCCGCTGTCGAGGAGCGAAGATGGGTCGCTCGTAGGAAGCATGGTTCCTGTCTACGGGGCAAACCCTCTCGGCGGAAGCCGCCGTGCCCATCTACGGCGAAACGTTTCGCAATCACCCTGCTGATCGCGATGCGGTCAAAGCCGACCTGAGCGGCTGGGAAGGGGCCGGGCTCGCGCCGGTGAGCATCGCGTAGCAACGGACAGTGACCAGTCCAGAGCGTGCCCGATGAAGGATCGCGAAATGTGATGAATGCGCGGAAAGAACTCTGATCGACGCGGGACGAGCGGCACCTTGTTCTGCACCTGGTGACCAATCGGACTGGCCCTGATCAGGGCTTACGCAGCCGGAGCGCGGTGCCCCTGGAGGGACTCGAACTCCAAAAACCGCCCCGGATCAAGTGTTATGTATGCAAAAACCGCGAAAACATGCGGTTTTTGGTTCACCCACAGAAGCCTCGATCACACCGATATTTCCCGAAGTGTGGGCAAAATGTGGGCACGAAGAGGAGGAAGTGGCTCTCGCTCGACGCGGCGAGCGCGGGACGGTGATGCACTGCCCTAGGGGCGCACGTCCGCCTCTGTGCTTCATGGCAGACGGTGTTGGCCGTCGAAGCGAGGTGAGACTTAGTCGGATGGTGCTTTCGGGTCGCGAAGCAACAGCGGCGGGGGTGTAAGACTCCATTCTGATGTTGTACGGGCGCCGACCGATCACGCTGAGGTCCACGGACGCACTCTCATGGACGGGGAAGCAGAAGAATGACGGGATCTCGCCTCACTCATATCGCGACGGTCGACGACTGGACGATGGCTCTCGCGGAATCGACAGGTTCGCCAGGGGGCGGCGCGGCTACCGGCGTGATGCTCGCAATATCGGCTGGGCTGACGTCGATGGTCGCGGGCTACTCTTCCGAGCACGGCGACCCGGAACGGATATCCGAGATCGTTGAACGGGCGAGGGGGCTGAGGTCGCGCGCGCTGGCCCTGGCTGACGATGATGCCGCTGCGTCTAAGGCCTTCGGCGCTGCATTCGCGCAACCGTCGGGGGATGAGCGGAAACGGGCCATCCAGGTCGCTTCGGTTGACGCGGCAGGTGTATCTGCAGAGTTGGGAAGATCGGCGATGAGTGCAGTGGCCGATCTGCATTGGCTTGGTGCCCATGGCAACCCAGCCCTCATCGCCGATGTGGCCGTCGCTTTCGGTGCCCTCCGCGCGGCGATCGTCGGGGCGCGGACCAATGTGAGCTTCGATCTGGCATCTCTCACCTCTGCCGGAGAGGACTTGGCCGAGGTGCGGAATGGTCACCCTCAGCTGTGGGGTCTGGTGCTGGAGTTCGACGCGGCGCTGACTCAGATCGACGCGATCACGACAGGGCTGGACGGGAGGGTGGCCCCGACTCTCGAAACCGAGTAAAGCGCTCTCGCTGGGGTGTTGCCTAGGGATTCGGGATCGGCTTCTCCGGAAGTTGGACTGTCCGCAGTGGCGTGACGGCGCCGCGCACCGGGAGATCATGGCTCTCGCTGGGAACTCGATCGAGCAGTTCGTCGTCGTGGATCAGGGCGTACACGTGATCGCGGTGCTGCAAAGTGGCCAGCGCCCGGTCGAAGTAGCCGCGCCCCCAACCCAAACGCATTCCAGTTCTATCGACTGCAGCCGCTGGCACGATGACCAGGTCGGCGTCGGCGACTGCTGCTGGTCCGCGACGGTCGCCGCTCAGCTCGAAGATGCCAAACAGTCCCTCAACTTCCGGTTGTCCGCGGACTTCCACCCAGTCCATCAACCCGTCTGCTCTGCTCACGGGAACTAAAACTGCGACGCCGGCGCTCCGTGCCCAGGTGAGGTAGGGGCGTGTGCCCGGCTCATTCGGCATGGAAAGGTAGCACGCAACGGTTGTGGGCCGATCCGACGGCGTAAGCCTTGCGAGTTGATTCGCGAACCCTTGCGCCTCGAGCTCTCGCTGCTCGAAGCGGCGAGCCTCTCGTCGCGCGCGGATATCCGTTCTCAGTAGTTGCTTCGTTACCAAGTCATCATTCATCCGCAGTCGACCTCCAGGTCCTCGCAAAGCGATTGTCCTCGGTTTGTCGTGCCTGTTATCTCTAAGCAGGTCAGGTTTCTTATTGGGTTGCTCGGTGCAACGCTGGAATGCGGTCCCCGATGTGGCCGTGGCTGATTAGCTTCAGGTCAGGGGCGAGTTCGAGCTACGGATTCAGCACAAAGACCCGCCCGAATGCTACGGGTGAGAAATCGTCAGCTGCCGGGTCGCACCTCGGCTGGTGATCGAAGTCGATGAGGTCGAGATCCTGCGCGCGTTCGCTCCGCCGCTCAATCCGGACCCGCCTGAGCCGTGCCTCGATTCGGCCGAGCTAACGGAAGAAGTCATTTCCGGCGGCGGTCCAGATAGGGATGTCGAGTCTTGCTCCGAGAGCGGTCAGCACAGGCGCCGGCTTGAGAAGCATCTCGGCGATCTCCTCATCGGGGTCGGACAGGATAGTGATTCCGCCCCCGGTGCCGATCGTCGCCACCTCGTGAGCGCGATCGATGACGACAGTGCGGATCGTCATTGAAAGTCGGATGCTTCCACCAATTCCGATGTATCCGAAGGCGCCCGCATACGCGCCCCGCGGTCCACGCTCGAGGCCCGCGAGGATTGTCATGGCGCTGAACTTGGGAGCACCCGACATCGACCCCGCCGGGAAGGCTGACCGCACGACCGTCATCGGAGAAACACCCGGGGCCAGACGGGCCGTCACGGTGCTGACGAGCTGGAACACATTCGCATACGGCTCGACCGTGAAGAGGTGCGGGACCTGGACGGATCCCAGGACGGCGACGCGACTCAGATCGTTACGCATGAGATCGACGATCATGACGTTTTCGGCGCGTTCCTTTTCGCTCTCAAGAAGCTGACGGCGCAGCAGTGCGTCGACATCGGATGCCGCGCTGCGTGGACGGGTGCCCTTGATCGGTCGCGTCTCGATGAGGCCGTCGGTGCGCACCCCGAGGAAGAGCTCGGGACTCGAGCTCGCCAGTGCGAGACCGGCGATTTTGATCAGCCCTCCGCGAGGCGTCGGATTCGTGCGCCGCAGCCGTCGGTAGACGGTCGTCGGGTCCGCTCTGGTCTTGACGGCGATCTGATTCGTCAAGCAGAGCTGATAGGCGTCACCGGCAGCGATGCGCGACTGGCACTCGAGAATCATCGACCGGTAAGCGCTGGGGGTATGCCGCAGCTCGCCGATGGCGAGCGTGGAGTCGTCGGTGTCCAGGGGGAGTGCGACCGCGCCGACCAGTCTCCTCAGTTGCCGCTCCATATGATCCAGCCATCCCGAACCGCTTGCCGAGAAGGTGGAGAGGACCATTCGACCCCGGTCGTGATCGAACGCGACGAGTCGATCGACGAACAGCATCGCGGAGTCGGGTCGCGTGGAATCTGCGAAGTCCACGCCGATCGCCGATGCTCCGGATTCAAAACCAACCCAGCCCACCCAGCCCAGATCGAACCGATCCGTGCTGAACGATTCGTCGCTCGCTCTATCCTCGTCGAGTTGGGTGGGAAGAGTAACGGACTCGAGGGCCTCGAGGATTGAGCCCGTGACACGCGCCGATCGTGCGGTCGCGAGATGCGCGATGGCGACCTGCTTGACGCTCGGAGTGCCGACCAGCGTGTAGGCCGACGATCCGGTCATGCAGAGATAGCTCCACCCCTCTCTCACATTGATTCCGGCATCGAGCCACGCCGCGTTCTCTTCCTTCGCCAGCAGCTCAACGAAGGCGATCTCAGGGTCGACCCAAGCTTCGATCACTCGCGAGACGCGGGGCGAGGTCGCCACGGATTGGACCTCAGCGAGCAGTGCGACTGCGGAGTCATGTGAGTCGATTGACATCCGCTGTGCCTCCGTCCTTCCGCCGCGCTCGTCGAACGGAGCTTGCGCTCGAGCGCATCCGACACACCGCACCAAGTCGGCGGGTTGACAGCAGTGTAGGCCGAGGGGATACTGCTCGGTATACGGAGTCCAATCGGTATCTTGAACCGAACCGGACAACCGAGCGGACAGAGAAGTTCCGCGCCCGACAACGAAGTCACCGGAGGCAACCCATGCGCACCTTTCGAAATGGCGTACTGCTGGCGGCGGTGATGACCCTCGTCGTGGGTCTCACCGGCTGCAGCTCGGACACCGGTGACGGTGGCGGTTCGACCGATGGGGTCACCTACCCCGACGCTGACGGAAAATGTGCCGTCGATCCTCGCGACGGCGTCGACTACGCCTCGGCGAACGACTACATCTCCTACTTCGAGGAGGAGTCCGACGGGCTACCCGTCACCGAGCCTCTGGCTGAGCCGATCGATCCTTCGACGACTGTCGCTTACCTCGACAACGGATCCGCTGTATCCGCCATCATCTACTCGTCACTCGAGCAGGCCGCGACCACGGCCGGTGTGCAGCTGTCTCGCGTGGACACCGGCCTCGACGCGCAGAGCATCAACTCGGCGGTGAGCACGGTTGTCGAGAACGCACCCGACATCCTGATCGCGGCCGCTGTCGACGCTACGTTCTTCCAAAGCCAGCTCGACGCCCTCAAGGCAGCCGGCACGACCATCGTCTACGCCGGGTCGAGCAACGCCGATCAGTTCGGTCTCCTCGACTCGCAGTCGGGACTTGGCGCATCGAAGATCAATGGCCAGGTGCTCGGCGCGGCCGCCATCGCACTGACATGTGGAACGGGCAAAAACTTCGTCTTTTACAACATCCCCGAGTTGTCCTTCTCCGCCATCCAGCTGGATGCGGCAAAGACCTATCTCGCGGACGCCTGCCCGGACTGCACGCTTCGCACGGTGGACATCCCTGTCACCACCATGGACACGACCGCCGGCGATGCGGTCGTAAGCGACCTGCAGGCCCACCCTGAGACGGACTTCTTCATCACGGTGGCGGATCAGATCCAGATCGGTCTCAAGGGCAAGATGGACCTCGCGGGCATCGACGTCCCTGGAATGGGCCAGTCGTCTCTTCCGCCGAACGTTGAGCAGATCGCCAGCGGGCTGCAGGCCGCTGGATTCGCTGTGGACTACAACGAGTACACCTGGTTCATGCTCGACGAGGGCCTCCGGCGGGCTCAGGGCATGGACGTCGTCTACGACGACTGGAAGCCTTGGGTCAAGGCGATCTCGCGTGTCCTCACGAAGTCGACGGCGGGCGACTATCCCCAGGGCTTCGTCGCCTACCCGGACATGGCGTCCGACTTCGCGACGCTATGGGGCAAGTAGTCCATGACCATCACGCCGCCTGCATCAGAGGCAGCTGAGGCGCAGCCCCTGATGCAGGCGGCCGGCATCGTGAAGGACTTCCCCGGGCTACGCGCCCTGGACGATGTGTCGCTGCGGGTGCAGGGCGGCGAGATCGTCGCTCTGGTCGGGCACAACGGCTCTGGCAAGTCCACGTTGGTGAAGATCTTGGCCGGGGTGTACACCGCGGATCAGGGCAGCGTGGAATTCGACGGAGTCGGCGATCAGGCTGCAAGGCTGCACATCATTCACCAGGACCTGGGGCTCGTGGCCGAGCTGAGCACCGTCGAAAACCTCGGTCTCGGCGCTGTCCCGGGTGTGCACGGCTTTGCGCCCACGCGAGGACGGGCGGAGCGGTCGCACGCGCTCTCCCTGATCGCCCGCTTCGGTGAAGCGTTCGACATCGGCATCCCCGTGGGGCGCCTCGCTCCAGCGCAGCGCGCGATCGTGGCGATCGCCCGCGCGCTCGACGGCTGGGTGCATCCACGCAACGTGTTGATCTTGGACGAGCCGTCGGAGGCCCTGCACGCGAGCGAAGTGGACGTCCTGTTCAGCGCAATGCGCCGCGTCGCGGCGGACGGCGCAGGAGTCGTGTTCATCTCGCATCGGCTGGATGAGGTGCTCGAGATAGCCGATCGAGTGGTGGTGCTTCGCGACGGACGCGTTGTGGCCGACGTCGCCGGCGCAGGCCTGGACCACGACGCACTCGTCGAGTTCGTCACGGGAGCGAGCGCGGAGGAGTCCGTGGCGCCGGTGCGGACGTTGCAACGAGGTGAGCAGATGGTCGATATCCGAGGCCTGTCGGGGGTCGGTGTGCGCAGAATCGACATCGGCATCCGCGCAGGAGAGGTAGTGGGCGTGGCGGGAGTGCTTGGCTCCGGCCGTGACATCCTGCCCTCGCTCGTCTTCGGATCGCTGCCCTCCACGGCGGAGCGTTTCGACATCGCCGGCCATGAGTACAGCGCGCGGAGCCCGGGCGAGAGCGTGCGGCGAGGGCTCGCATTCGTACCGGGCGATCGCGTGCGCTTCGGGGGCATCCGCTCGATGAGCGCCCGAGAGAACATCACCCTTCCCGACCTGCGCGCGGTGACCGGTCCATTCGGCTCGATCCGTGTGCGCGCCGAACTGCGCCTGAGCCACGATCTCCTCGATCGCTACGACGTGCGCCCTGCCCGCGTGGAGCAGGCGTTCGCACAGTTCAGCGGCGGCAATCAGCAGAAAATCGTCTTCGCGAAGTGGCTGCGGAACGATCCGCGCGTGCTCATCCTCGAGGAGCCGACGCAGGGCGTCGACATCGGCGCGAAGCAGGCGATCTACGCGGAGATCGACGGCGCCGCTCAGCGAGGGGCTGCCGTGCTGGTGTGCTCCTCGGACGCCAAAGAGCTCGTGCGTCTCTGCGACCGCGTGATCGTCATGCGTGACGGAGTCGCTGTCGCCGAGCTCACTGGTGCACAGCTGACGGAGACCGATCTCGTTCGTCACGGCTACGGCCTCGCAGACTCCGTATCACCGAGTACCAACCCCAGAACCGCACGAGATGGAGAGCACCGATGAGTTCCGTCGATATGACTACCCGGGCCAAATGGCTGAATCGGCTGTCCTTCCGAAACATCTCCGCGATCTACATCTTCATCGCGATCTTCGCCATCTTCTCGATCGTGACGCCGCGCACCTTCCTTCAGCAGGGAGTGTGGCGAACTCTTCTCGACGCCCAATCCATCACGGTCATCGCGGCGATCGCGGTAATGATCCCCCTCGTCACGGGCTCGTTCAATCTGGCCATCGGCGCCGAGATCGGCTTCGCCGGCATTCTCGTAGCCGTGCTCCAGGTGAAGCTCGGCATGCCATTCATGACCGCGATCCCGCTGACACTGCTGGCGGGAGCGCTGATCGGCCTGGTGTCGGGTCTGATCATCACGAAGGGGCGCATCGATTCATTCATAGCGACCCTCGGATTGAGTTCGATCCTCCTGGCCGGGCTGGCTTGGATGTCTTCGAGCAAGCAGATCATCGGGTTGCAAGACGGTTTTCGTGGCATCGCGACAGGGAGTTTCTTCGGCATCACCGTGCCCACCTACGTCATGGTCGTCGTCGCGCTTATCGCCTGGTACGTGCTCGAAAGGACCTCGGTCGGCCGTCGCATGTACGCAGCTGGATACAACCCAGAAGGGTCCCGCTTGGCGGGCGTCGATGTGGTCCGCCTGAAAATCGGTGCACTGGTCGCTGGCGGTTTCATCGCCGCTGTCGCAGGGGTACTGCTGACTTCGCGACTGAACACCGGCGAACCGACTGTCGGGCCGGGACTGCTGCTCCCTGCGCTCACGGCCGTGTTCTTGGGATCGACCCAGTTCCGTGGCGGCCGTTTCAATGTCTGGGGCACGGTGCTCGCCGTCTATGTGCTGGCCACAGGTATCAAGGGCCTCCAGCTCATCGGATCGCCACCCTGGATCAGCGATCTCTTTAACGGCGTTGCGCTTCTCGCTGCCGTCGGCTTGTCGCAATGGGAGCGTGTGGCCGGACGCGCTTCGATGATCCGCCGCTGGCTCCCGCGCCGACGAACCTCGGCACCGGAAAAACCCGAGCAGTCACCCGTTGAAGAGCGAACTCCGGCCCATTGAACCCTCGCGGACAGCAGTCCCGCGTGACAACGTGTGCGACAGCGCACAGATGAGAGAGGTAACCGCATGTCAGACGCCACACCCTTCGGCCCCACGCTGGAGGACCGAATCCAAGCGGCCGGGAGCCCGGTGCAGCTGCTCCGCGGGCCGGGCCAGCTTGGCCCCTACGTATTCCCAGGTATCGCCGCCGAGTTCACGAACTGGCGCGACGAGGTACGGGCGTGGAAGGACAGCGTCGCACTGCTCGAGCAGTCCTATCACATGAGCGAGCTGCAGCTTCGGGGCAAAGACGTCATCCCGTTCCTCTCCGAGATAGCGGTTAATCGATTCGACCCGTTCCGTGTCGGTCGTGCGAAGCAGGTCGTCCTCGCGAGCCCCGACGGGTTCCTGATCGGTGACGCGATCCTGTTCCATGAAGACGATGACTTCTTCCGCATCGTCGGGGCCCCGTTCGCTCACGATTGGGTGCAATACCGGGCGAATGAGAGCGATTATGACGTCACCGCAGAGCTCAACCACAACTGGTCAGTGGTCGAAGCGCCTCGGGACGTGTTCCGCTTCCAGATCCAGGGGCCGTTCGCGCTCGAGCTCGTGAGGGAGCTCGTCGAGGGAACCCTTCCTGACGTCGGCTTCTTCTCGATCGCCGACGTCACCATTGCAGGCAAAAGCGTCCGCGCGCTGCGCCATGGGATGGCAGGCACTCCCGGCTTCGAGATCTATGGTCCATGGGACGACCAGCAGGCGGTTCGCGCGGCATTTGCAGAGGCTGGCGCGAAGTACGGGCTCCGCACTGTAGGAGCGTCCGCCTACGCGACTACGGCCCAGGAGTCGGGGTGGCTTCCTCTTCCCCTCCCGGCGATCTACCACGGAGAGGAGCTCAAGTCCTACCGCCAGGCGACGTCGGCATTCTCGCTCGAGTCCATGGGGTCGCTTGGAGGAAGCCTGCTCTCCGACCGGATCGAGGACTACTACGTCGACCCGATCGAAGCCGGCTACGGACGACTGGTGGATTGGGACCGCAGCTTCGTCGGACGTGACGCCCTCCGGGAGAAGGCCGACAATCAGAAGAGGGAGAAGGTGACCCTGGTCTGGAATGACGAGGACGTGGCGGCGACGATCCAGTCGTCGTTGTTCGATTCGCAACATCCCGCCCAGTTCATCGCGCTTCCCTCGCCGATGTACGCGACCTGGGCTGCTGACGCCGTGCAGAGCGGCGGCCAGACCATCGGCTTCTCGCAGTACATGTCCTTCTCCGCCAACGCCGGCCACATCCTCTCGCACGGCATCCTGGATCGAGAGCTTGCGACTCCCGGAACCGAACTGACCCTCATGTGGGGCGAACCCGACAGCCGGCGCGACAACGTGGGCCGCAATGAGCTGCGAGAGATTCGGGTGACGGTGGCTCCGACCCCATACTTCGACAAGGTCATCAAGCGAGCGGCTCAGGTGCCCGCAAGCGTCTAACGAAGCGGATCGGAGGGCGGGCCACCATGGCCTGCCCTCCGCACGCCGGGATCATCTCGACGCGTCACCCCAATATTCGATCTACGATTGAGAAACCGATCGGTATGTCAGATCTGGCATTCCATCGATAGCGGCCTCGCAGTCGAGGCGAGGAAGGCACTCCGATGAGCGTTGCCAATGATGTGGCAGTCGACCTGCCCGGCCTGACCGATCGCGTGCTCGCGCAGCTTCAGGCCGCAGTCGGCGTGGAGGCCGTTCATGTCGAGCGCACCAAGGTCGACGAATTCAAAGACGACTACTGGATCCCAGGAGACGAGACGTACGCCGCAGCGGCCGTGGTTCAGCCGACGAGCACCGAGCAGGTACGCGAGATAGTTCGAATCGCGAACGAGCATGGCATTCCACTCTGGCCGCACAGTCAGGGCCGCAACCTGGGGCATGGTGGAGCGTCCCCGCGGGTGCGAGGCTCTATCCAGCTCGGCTTCCAGCGGATGAATCGCGTGCTGGAGATCAACGACGAGCTCGCCTACGCCGTCGTCGAGCCGGGCGTCACCTGGCAGGACCTGCACGATGCGGTGAGAGAGCGCGGCTACTCCCTGATGACGCCGTGCCCCGACCTCAGCTGGGGATCCATCATCGGCAACTCCATGGATGGAGGGCACACCTACCAGCATTACGGTGCTGACTATCTGATGCCGACCGGCTTCGAAGTCGTGCTGCCGGACGGCGACCTGCTGAGGACCGGGCAGGGCGCCATTCCGGAGAGCACCTCATGGCACCTCTACAAGCGCAGCCTCGGTCCCTCTCTGGATGCGCTGTTCGTTCAGTCAAATCTCGGCATCGTCACTCGGATGGGCGTGTGGCTGAAGCGCCTGCCGGATGCATACGCGCCCCTCACTCTCATCGTCGACGACGATGCGGACCTCGAGATCGCGGTCGATACCATCCGTGAGCTGCGTCTCGCCGGCCACCTGGAAGGGGTGCCGTCGATCTACTCCACGCTCCGTGCGGCGCACATGCTTCTGGATGCTCCCGTTCAAGCGGGACCAGTGCCTTTCACTGCGGCCGAGCTTCAGGAGATCGGCGCACGGCTGGGAGTCGGCGCGTGGGCGGTGCGCTCCTATATATGGGGAGACCCCGAACTCGTGGCGTATCGCCTGCGCAGAATCGAAGCCGCCTGGGCGGCGGTGCCGAGTGGCCGCATGCAGCCGGTCACCACCTATACGAAGGACGATTACTCGACGATCGTCGGCTCCGCGGCGCAGATCGGCATCGGCATCCCCACCCTCAAGGCGATCGAGAGCACCCCGGCGCATATCGCCCACGTAGACGTCTCACCGGTCGTTCCGCTGCGCGGCGTCGAGATCCGGATGGTGGTCGAGGAACTGCGACGTCTCTATGCCGAGGGGGGCCTGAACTTCGGTGTGGGGATCATGGTCACCGGTGAACGCACCGCTGTCGCCATCGCTGGCATCCGCTACGACAAGACCGACGAGGCGGTGGCGCGGGGAGCGTTCGAACTTGGGCGCCGGATGCAGGAGTCGCTTGGCCGACTCGGTTACGGCGACGGCCGGCCGCACCTTCTGTACATGGATACGGCGGCATCCCAGCACTCATTCAACGGGCACGCCTACCGACGATTCGTCGAGCGCATCAAGGATGCGGTGGACCCCAACGGCATCCTCTCTCCCGGTCGGCACGGCATCTGGCCGGGGGCATATCGCGAGGACGGTCGAGCGGATGACGCCTAGCCGAGAAGCGGGACGGTTCGTCGACGGACGGCGCGGCGCAATAATCTGGGGATGCCTGGAGTCGCCACCGGTGACTCGGCGAACACCGGCCGAAGCGGGGGTTGAGCACTCATGGCACGTTTGACGCGCGACGAGAGTCAGGCGGTCACCCGCGAGAGGCTGCTACAGGCGGCCGGTGATGTCGTCGCCCGCGACGGCTACGACGGGGCGTCCGTGGACAGGATCGCCGACGCCGCCGGGTACTCGAAGGGAGCTTTCTACTCCAACTTCTCCTCCAAAGAGGACGTGCTCGACCATCTGCTTGCCAGCCACGCCGGACGCGATGTCACCGACCTCACCGAGGCGATGGAGGGCCTCGAGGATGTGGACGCCCTCCTCGACGCGGTCGCGCGTTGGAGTGACGCTCGAGCGGCGGAATTGAAATGGGGGCTCATCGCGATCGAGTTCCTGCGACGCGCGCGCCGGGATGGCTCGCTTACCGACGCCCAGCGCCATCCCTTCATCGAGCAATGGCACGATGTAGGCGCCCTCCTGATCAGCCGTCTTTTCCCCGGCGAAACTCCCAGCGTCGATCCCGTTGATCTCGGTGGCATCGTCCTTGACCTCACCTACGGCGGAATCTCCGTGTTCCTGGAAGCCAACTCGGCTGGCCAGATGGTGCGGCAGATCCTCGCTGCGTTCGTCGTGGCGAATGAGCCGCGCTCCGAGAACTGATACTTCGCTCCATTGATTGACGAGCATCCTCTTTAGGGATACTGTCGGGTATCTAGAAACCTGTTGGGATTCACGAGTGGTTTCGCACTCATCCCGGGCACTGTCGCTCACCACAGCTCGCCGCAGGCCCGAACGTCTGCAATGGAGGAGATGTGGCAACTCGACAGCGGAGCGGGCGCGGTCTCGTCATCGACTGCCACGGCCACTTCACCACTGAACCCGCCGCCTTCCAGGACTACCGTCGGCTGCAGGTCGAGCGGGCCGAGTCGGGCCACACGCTGACCGACGACTTCCCCGGCATCCCCGATGTCGAGCTGCGCGCCATCATCAACGACAATCAGCTCCGCCTGCAGCGCGAGCGAGGGACCGATGTGACGATCCTGTCGCCGCGCGCGTCAGGCATGGGCCACCACGTTCCCGGACAGGACACGGCTGACGCCTGGGCGCGCCTTTCCAACGACACGATCGCGCGGATCTGCGCGCTCTTCCCCGAGAACTTCGTCGGCGTCTGCCAGCTCCCACAGACTGTAGATGGCGATCTCGCGCCGGTCATCGCCGAGCTCGAGAGGTGCGTGGAAGCCGGCTTCGTCGGCTGCAACCTCAACCCCGACCCGTCCGGCGGACGATGGGACTCGCCGCCTCTCACGGACGTCTGGTGGGATCCTCTGTGGGACGCGATGGAGCGCCTCGACGTGCCGGCGATGATCCATGTGTCCGGCTCGTGCGTCCCCGGAGTGCACACCACCGGCGCTCACTATCTCGCCGCGGACACGATCGCCTTCATGCAGCTCCTCGAGGGCGACCTCTTCGCGCGCCACCCGCGCCTTCGCCTTGTGATCCCACACGGCGGGGGAGCGGCCCCGTATCACTGGGGACGCTTCCGCGGCCTCGGCATTGCTCTGCAGAAGCCTCCGCTGGCCGAGCATCTGATGCAGAACGTCTTCTTCGACACCTGCGTCTACCACCAGCCCGGCATCGACCTGCTCTTCCAGGTCATCGACGACGCCAACATCCTTTTCGGATCCGAGCTGCTGGGGGCGGTCAAATCCATCGACCCGGAGACCGGTCATCACTTCGATGACACCCTGCGCTACATCGACGGACTCGAGCTCGACGACGCCACCCGCGAACGGGTGCTCGCGAGCAACGCCCGGCGCGTCTACCCCCGGTTGGATGCCCTGCTTGCGGCCCAGGGACGCTGAGCATGATGCAGCCCACGATCTCAAGGAGTGATTCATGACCGCCACCACACTGCGATTCGCAGGCGGAGCCCAGGGGTTCAACTGGCTGCCCGTCTTCGTGGCCGAGGAACGGGGGCTCTTCGCTGCGCGGGGACTGAATGTCGAGCTCCTGCGCCTCGGCTCTGTGGAGAAGGCGACATCGGCGGTCCGCGACGGCAGCGCCGACCTCGCCATCACCCCGCCGGAGGGCGCCATCGCGGACTATCTCGCCGGTGGATCGCTCAGGGTGATCGCCTCGAACTCCGAGCGGCTGCCGATGTCTCTCGTCGCCCGGCCCGGCATCACCGAGCTCGTGTCGCTGCGAGGCAAGCGAATCGGCACCTCCTCGCTGACCGAGGGAACCTCGATGTACACCCGGCGCATGCTCGCGGCCGTCGGGCTGCACTACCCCGCCGATTATGACTTCGTCTTCGCAGGTGTGCACACGGGACGCTGGGCTGCCCTGCAGAACGATGAGATCGACGCAGCCCCACAGCCGGCCCCGTGGAACTTCCTCGCCGAGCGCGCAGGCTACGAGATTCTGGGCGAAGTCGCCGACACCCTGCCCGAGATCGTTTTCGCGGGCGTCATCGGCAGCGCGCCGTGGCTCGACGACAACGGCGACACGGTCGGACGCCTTGTCGCCGCTCTTTCCGAAGCGCACGACTTCGTCAACGATCCCGCGAACGATGGCGTCTCCGTACCCATCTACCAGCGGGTGACGACCCCTGACGATCCGGAGCTCGCCCGCCGCGGTTTCGAGTACACCCGGGACCTCGGCATGTGGCCGGCGGGCCTGCGGGTATCTGCGGATGCGCTCACCGTGAACATCGACGTCATGATCGAGGCCGGCCTGATGTCACCCGACCAGCGCGCGGCCGCCGCCGGTGTCTTCGATCCGCGCTTCACCGAGATCGGCTGAGGGGCCTGGCCATGGCACGCGTCGTCGTCGATGCTCCGCGGACCGATCCTGAGATGGCTGCAGCGTTCGCGGCGCTGGGGGTCGCCACGACCCATGAGGCGCAGGGACGCTCGGGACTGCTCAGTCCGCGCCTGGCAGCCCGCCAGACCGGTGCGTCCATCTCGGGTACCGCGCTCACCTGCGAGGTGCCGCCCGGCGACAACTGGATGATTCACGTCGCGCTCGAGCACGCGCGTCCCGGCGACATCCTCATCGTCACCCCGACCTCTCCGTGCGACGACGGCTACTTCGGCGATCTTCTCGCCACCTCCGCGATCGCCCGCGGCATCCGCGGCATCGTCATCGATGCAGGCGTACGGGACATCGTCGTGCTGCGGCAGCTGGGCTTTCCGGTATGGAGCAAGACCATCAGCGCGCAGGGCACCGTCAAGGAGACACTCGCCGATGTCCAGGTGCCGGTCGTATGCGGCGACCGTGTGATCCGCCCCGGCGATGTCGTCGTCGCGGATGACGACGGCGTCTGCGTCGTGCCGCGTGCCGCGGCTGCCACCGTCCTCGCGGCGGCCCGCGCACGAGCGGAGGACGAGGAGCACAAGAGAGGGCTCTACGCCGCAGGGCAGTCGAGTCTCGACATCAGCCCCGCCCTGCGCACCGGACTGGAGAGAAAGGGAATGAGCTATGAGCGCGCTTGACTACCCCTACGTTCCTCGCCGCGTCGTGACTGGCGTCCGCGACGGCAGGTCCGTCTTCGTGTCCGATGGCCCGACGCCTAATAGTCATCACTATGCGTCGATACCTGGAATGACGACGTCTGTGCTGCATCTCACGGCCGCGCCAGCGGCCCTCGCCACCGCAGATGGGGAGACCGCTCCGTCGCGCGGGCGACTGGTGCCCGCCCCGGGGGAGACGTCGCTCGTCATCGTGACCTTCCCGCCGGACAGCGTCTTCATGTCTGCCGATTTCGACGGCCCGGCTGCAGGAGCTGAGCAGTTCGACTTCGCTCCCGACTTCGCTGCGAGTTTCGAGCCCGACGCTCCGGGTAAGCATCAGACGGAGACCATCGACTACGACATCGTCCTCGACGGGGAGATCTGGCTGGAACTCGACGACGAGACCGCACATCTGCGAACCGGAGACGTTGTGATCCAGACCGGAACCCGCCACGCGTGGCGCAACAACGGCGACCGCCCAGCGACCATGTGCTTCGTCCTCATCGGAGCGACCCCCCGATGACCAGTCACCATCTGCAGCCGACTTCGACCGAAAGACCTCCTATGTCAATGACCGTTCCCGTCCACGACCAGTCGCCCAGTGCCACCGACCGAGCACCACGCACCATGCGCGCCGCACGGCTGCATCAGGTGGGCGATCCCATGGTGATCGAAGAGATCGAGCGCCCTACCGCGACCGGCACGGACGTCATCGTCGAGGTCAGAGCGTGCGGAATGGTGCCGAATCTGGCCAACGTGTTGGCTAATTGGGAGACCTGGTATCCCCACGAACCGCTTCCCCCGCGCCCCGCCATCTTCGGACTCGACCCCGTCGGCGTCGTCGCCGAGGTGGGAGAGCAGGTCATCGGCATCAAGCCAGGGGATCGTGTGTACGTCAACCCATCGCGATCCTGCGGTGCCTGCCACGCCTGCACCTCGGGGCGGCCGCAGAGTTGCGACTATTGGACGTTCGCCGGCTACTTCGGCTTCAACCAGAAGAGCCTCGAGATGTTCGAGCGCTACCCGCACGGCGGCTTCTGCGAATTCATGAAGGCCCCTCAGGCATCCATAGTGAAGATCTCCGACAACCTCGACTTCCGCCAGGCGACTCGCCTCGGTTACCTGGGCACCGCGTACGGGGCGGTGAAGAAGCTCGGCCCCCTCGCAGGCAAGACGCTCATCGTGAACGGTGCCTCCGGCACTCTCGGCGTCGGCATCACAATGCTCGCCCTCGCTCTCGGCATATCACGCATCTTGGCGGTGGCTCGTGGCATCCCCCTTCTGGAGCGGTTGAAGGCACTCGCGCCGAACCGGATCGAGACCTTCTCCAACCTCTCGGGCAGCACTGCCGAGTGGGTCGCCTCCCGCACCGACGGACTGGGCGCTGACTTCATGATCGATGCACTCGGCGCTGTCGCCTCACTCGACGACTTCAAGGACGCGATGCTCGGCGTGCGCCGCGGCGGCAAGATCGTCAATGTCGGCGGGACCGCAGGCGAGCTCGGCCTCGACGTCAAGTGGCTGATGGACGAGTCCCGCGAGATCGTCGGCTCCGCCTGGTTCACCTCGGCCGAAAGCATGGAGCTCGTCGACATGATCCGCCACGGCGTCATCGACATGTCCATCCTGACTCCGAAGGCATGGCCCTTCGAACAGATCAACGAAGCAATCAACGGCGTCACCAGTGGCGAGGGCGGCTTCACCAGCTACCTCGTCGAAATCTGAAAGACAGGAACGAACATGGCCAAGACCGCACCCGCTGCGAACCCAGAATCCGCCGTCCTGCTCGAGAGCTTTTCGCTCGAGATGACGGGAAAGGATGTCCCTGGTCTGGAGGCCGCCCGAGGCGCCATTCCTGCCGGCACCAAGATCAACGTCACCTTCCTCGGCAACGAGGATCTCGACATGCGCGTGGCCGCATCTAAGGCGGTCAAGGACTTCGGGTTTACTCCAGTGCCGCATATCTCTGCGCGTCGTTTGGCGTCGCAGGAGCAGCTCGAGGAGTTCCTCGGCCGTTTGCAGGAGGTCGGCGCTACGGAGCATGTGTTCGTCGTCGGCGGCGACCCCGCCGAGCCGCTCGGACCCTACCCGGACGCACTTACCGTGATCCGCACCGGCCTGCTGCAGAAGTACGGGGTCCGCGAGGTCTCGATCGCCGGCTATCCAGAAGGGCACCCGGATATTCCGACCGACGTGCTGTGGAGCCATCTTGAGGACAAGGCGTCCGCGCTCAAGGAGCAGGGTCTCGATGGCGTCATCCTCACCCAGTTCTCCTTCGACACCGATCCGGTAATCGCCTGGATCGATGCTGTCCGCGCGCGAGGCATCGACCACTCGATCCGCATCGGCACGCCCGGGCCTGCCGGCATCAAGCGGCTGATTTCCTTCGCGGGACGGTTCGGCATCGGCGCGAACGCCCTCATCGTGAAGAAATACGGCTTTTCCTTGACCAATCTGATGGGTACGGCCGGGCCTGACCGGTTCGTGACTGATCTGGCCGCGCTGCTTGCTACACGCGAGAATGCGGGCGACGTCAAGCTGCACTTCTATACCTTCGGCGGTCTGCTTTCCACCGCGGAGTGGGCACGCGACTACCTGACCGGCCGACACTAACTCCGTTTGGCACTGAGATTCCCTGCGGCGCCGGATGACCGGCGCCGCAGGGTCGATACAGCGTTGGAGGACCGGTAAGGGCAAGAAGGATCGGCCAGAGCCCGTGCGGTTCAGGGCCGTATAGCCGCCGAGGTCTGGCTTAGCCCGGGCACCATGTCGCCGATCAGGGTGATGGAGCCGGTGACGACCACCGCGGCGTGCATGCGGGCGCGCGCCCAGGCTGTGGCAGCCCCGACCGCGTCTACAGGATTCGACGCGTCATGCACGGAGATGGCGGGCGAGATCTCACGTACAAGTCGTAAGAGTGCGCCGTGCGGCAGCGCCCGCGAGGAGGGGGAGCTGGTGACGTAGAACGCCGACGCCATTGGGGACAGGGCGCGAATGATGCCGCGGGCATCCTTGTCCTCGAGCACGCCGAGGACGATGACAAACTCGGCGACGCCAGGCCAGTTACGAAGAGCTTCGTTGAGCGAGTCAGCGCCGGCAGGGTTGTGGGCTGCGTCGACGATGATCAACGGATCACGACCGACGATCTGGAGCCGACCGGGGGAGCTGGCCGCAGCTAAGGCATCCCTCACGGTCTCCTCCTGCAGAACGCCGGAGCCGAGCAGCGCGTCCACGGCCGCGACGGCAAGCGCCGCGTTGCAGGACTGATGAGCGCCGAGGAGACTCAGCTCCAGATTCGGAAGGATCGTGCCGTCGCTTCTGCGGAGGGTGACAACCTGCCCGCTGTCCGCATGCCTGACCGGGGCGCCATCGAAGTCGCGGCCTGCGACGAGCAACTGCGATCCGACCGACTCTGCCGTCGCAGCGATCACCGCGTGGGCGGCCTCCGCCTGCACCGCCGTGACTGTGATCGAGCCGGGCTTGATGATCCCGCTCTTCGTGTGAGCGATCTGCGACAGGGTCGACCCGAGCTGTCGCGTGTGGTCGAGTGCGATCGGGGCGATCACCGCCACCCGTCCATCGCCCACGTTGGTCGAATCCCATTCCCCGCCCATGCCGACCTCGATCACCGCGGCATCGACTTCACAGTCGGAGAAGACCTGGAACATCAGCGCAGTGAGAGCCTCGAAGAAGGTCAGCGGCGCCATCGCCCCCGCCTGCAACTCCGCGTCCACGCGCTCGATCACCGGGCGCACCCGATCCCAGGCTTCGCCGAGCGTCTTGTCAGGAGCGGGGCGACCGTCGATGGCGATGCGCTCGGCGTATCGCGCGAGGTGCGGACTCGTGAAGAGTCCTACATGCAGGCCGTGTCGGCGAAGCAGGTCGGCTGCCATCCGGCTGGTGCTCGTCTTGCCATTCGTGCCCGTGACGTGGATGAACGGGAAGCGCTTCTGTGGATCGCCGAGCAGCTCCAGCGCGCGCCGCGTCGCGCTCAGCCGAGGTTCGGGCTGAGCCTCCCCGATCCGCTCCAGCAGAGCGGCGAACACTCCTCGCGAGTCGAGATCGCTGCGCACGTCGAGCTCAGACAGGTCGTGCGGCCTGCATGCGCGCCGCAATGAGGGTGTTCTCGAGGAGCGTCGCAATCGTCATGGGCCCCACCCCACCGGGCACCGGGGTGATCCAGCCGGCGTACTTGCTCGCCTCATCGAAGCGCACATCGCCGACCAAGCCGTTCTCGGAGTGGTGGATGCCGACATCGATCACCACGGCGCCCGACTTCACGTGCTCCGCACCGATCAGACCTGGGACACCGGCGGCCACGACCAGAACGTCGGCGGACATCGTGACTGCGGCGAGGTCCCGCGTGTGGGAGTGTGCTGTCGTCACGGTCGTGTTGCGATCGAGGAGCATGCGGGCCATCGGCCCGCCGACCAGCTCGGACCGACCGATGACGACCGCGTCGGCTCCATCGAGGTCGATCCCGGTCGCGTCGATCAGGGACATGATCCCGCTAGGCGTGCACGGTCTCAGTCCTGGCTCGCTCCGCGCCAGAAGCCCTGCGCTCAGCGTCGTGAGCCCATCGACATCCTTCATCGGGGGGATGAGGTTGATGAGGCGCTTGCTGTCGAGGCGTCCGGGCAGAGGGAGCTGCAGCAGGATGCCTGACACCGCGTCGTTGTGCGCGAGCTCGGTGATAATCGCCGCGATGGTCTCCTGGTCGACATCTGCATCGACGTGTCGATGCAGATCCCGAATTCCGGCAGCCACGGCGGACTGCCGCTTATTGCGCACGTACACCTGGCTGGCGGGGTCTTCCCCGACGAGCACCGTGGCTAGCCCAGGGACGATCCCCGTGGTGCCGACGAAGTCCGCGACTTCCGAGGCGACCCGTGTGCGTAGCGCTCGCGCGATGGCGGTCCCGTCGAGGATCTGGGCCATCATCGGAACACCACGGTGCTGTTGCCGTCGCGCACGACCCGATCCTCGCAATGCCACTGGACCGCTCGGGCGAGGACGGCGCGCTCGACGTCGGCGCCTTGACGTGCCAAGTCCGCGGCGGTCTGCACGTGCGAGACGCGCACGATGTCCTGCTCGATGATCGGGCCCTCGTCGAGGTCCTTTGTGACGTAATGGGCGGTGGCGCCGATGAGCTTGACCCCTCGCTCCTTCGCCTTCTGGTACGGGCCTGCGCCGATAAAGGCGGGCAGGAACGAGTGATGGATGTTGATGACGGGGACGCCGACGTCCTGCAGGAAGTCGTCGGAGATGATCTGCATATAGCGAGCGAGCACCACCAGGTCGACATTGCCTTTGAGGAGCCGAAGGTGCTGCTGTTCCGCCTCCTTCTTATCGCCGCTAACGGGCACGTGGATGAAGGGGATGCCGAACTGGCGGACGTCGTTCGCGAGGTCGGGGTGGTTGGAGACCACCATTGCGATATCCATCTCCAGTTCACCGCGGCGGTGGCGCCAGAGCAGTTCGAGCAGGCAGTGATCCGACTTCGAGGCGAAGATCGCCACCCGCTTGGGCGTTCCCGCCGGAGTGAGCGTCCAAGCGAGACCGAATCGGCTCGAGAGTCTTTCGTTGAGCGTGGCCTCAAGAGCGGGGCGGCGAGCGTTGAGGTGGGTGAGGTCGAACACGGTCCGCTGGAAGAAGCGGCCGCCTTCGGCGTCGGTGGAGAACTGGTCGAGGGAGACGATGTTCGCACCGATCTCCCGGAGGATCAGCGAGACCGCCGCCACGATCCCTGGCTGGTCGGCGCCGGTGACGATGAGCCGTGCACGGCGATCGTGCGCGCTGCTGCCGGCCGTCGTGGGTGCTGTTCCGGACTGGGTCAAGCTCATGCATCTTCCTTACTGCGGCTGGTCGTATTGATAGGGGTCCCGGGCGAGTGAGGTGCGAGCAGCAGCGATGCTGCGGCCGCCTCTTCGCGGCCGGAAAAGCTCCCGCGTGACGCGATGGTCGTGGTCCGGGCAGCGATGCTTCTGGCCCCGCGATCCGACACGCAGCCGTGCCTGGCGACGAGGACCACCACGAGGCCGATGGGCGCGATCGCCTCGACGATGGCGTCGGCGATCTGGTCGGTCAGCCGCTCCTGGAGCTGCAGTCGCGAGGAGAGGACGTCGATGCTGCGGATGAAAGAGCCGAGCCCTGATACCGGCCCGCTCGAGCGATACATGAGGTGGGCCACCCCGTCGAACGGCAGCAGGTGATGCTCACAGACGGATCGGAAGGCGATGTCCCGAAGTGCGATGACCTGTTCTCCGAAGCCCTCTTCTGCCGCGATCCCCGACATCGGGGCGACCGGATCCTCATCGCTGCCGGAGAGCAGCTCGACCCAGGCCGTTGCCGATCGAGCGGGAGTGGCGACCAGGCGTGGCTCGGCCGGATCCTCGCCCAAGGCCAGCATCAGTTCCCTGACCGCATCGCGAACTCGATCGGCGTCCATTGATATCCATCCGGCCGTTTCCGGGCCGCCGACTCACGCGGAGTCGACAGCCCGGAAACGATCGAGCGTCTGTTCGACGCGTCAGTTGTTGTTGCGGTATGCGGTGCGGGCGTTGGTGTCGATCGGCGCCGGGTTGACGGTCGCGCGGATCTTGTACTGCACGTGATCCTCGACCGCCACCTTCGACGACGGAGTGGGTTCGCCCCACACGACGGTGACCTCGGTGCCCGGCTCGGCGACCGACTCGTCGACAGTCGCGATGGACAGCATCGACCGGTAGTTGGCCGAGTAGCCGGTGTGCAGCGACAGACCGGCAAGCTCGCCGGCGGTGGACTCGACCCGGTCGTAGTGATAGGTCGCGTAGTGGGCGATCGGCAGGTTGATGAACTTCGCCCCGACCCCGTCATGGAACATCGAGCCGAAGGCCTTCTCGGTGTCCTCGCCGTTCCAGGCCAGCGTGACCTTGCGACGCGCAGTCGATCGCCCGTTCGCAACCTGCTTCTCGAGGGCGTCGCGGCCGATGAAGTCGTGATCGAACTTGGTGATCCGGCCGTAGCCCGCATCGTAGGGCGAGAGGAAGTAGTCCTCGATGTTCTCCGAGTAGAAGCTCCCGCCCAGCGAGACGGTCGCGTCGACATCGGAGGCAGCGAGCCAGTTGCGGAAGCCCTCGGTGCTCGCGCCGGAGTAGAACGCGGGAAGCGGACGCGGCATCCAGCCGGACTCCAGCGAGTTGGTGAGGTAGGCGCGGCCGCCCACCCGGGTGAGGCCGTGCTTCTTGCCTGCCTCGAGCAGAGCGTCGACGACAGCATCCCGGTCCGCCCAGGGGCCGACGAACTCGAAGCCCGGCTCGCCTGCCATTCCGTGACGCAGCGCGCGCACGGTCTTGCCGGCGATCGTGAAGCGCGCACCGTGGAAGAACTTGACGGTGGGCGGCTCCTCGCCGAGCGCTTCGCGGATGACGTCGAAGGCTCCGGGCCCCTGCACCTCGTAACGGTAGGAGACGGGGTCGCCTCCGCCGACGCGGGCGTAGGACGGGTTGTCGCGGGATATCTCGACGTCGTATCCGCCTGTCTCCGCGTGATACTGCAGCCAGCTGATGGTCGGCGGGATGCCGACCGCTTGGAACTCCTCCTCTTCGTAGCGGAAAAGGATGTTGTCCCCGATCAGCTGCCCTTCCGCGTTCGCGGCGACGTACTGCTTGGCGCTGTCAATCGGGAAGTTCACGGTGCTGTTCACGGCGGTATCGCGGATGAGCTGCAGAGCGTCCGGGCCCTTGATGTTCAGGTCTGCCATGTGGTGCGACTGATCGAACAGCACTGCGGTCTTGCGCCAGGCGAGCTGTTCGTCGCGCCAATTGGTGAACTCCGGGGTAACAGGCGTGCTCACGATTGGCGGGCTCTGCGATTCCCAGAGGAGCGTATGAGCGCTGCCCGACTCGGCGATCGCCTCTTCGAGGGTGCTGGCCATGTTCTATTCCTCCTTGAATGGATGGACCGACTGCTCGACCCTCGATCAGTGTCCCCGTCCCTTAGTCTGATGTAAAACGTGTTTTCTTAGCGTCCAAGACAAGGAGGGCTTGTTAGTGTCTCTATCATTCACGCTTCGCCAGCTCGAGCACTTCGACGCGATTGCGAGTGAGGGATCGCTGACCGCGGCCGCCGCACGCTGCCATCTCAGCGCGGCCGCTCTGGCCCTCTCGCTAAGCGAATTGGAGCGTCATCTCGGTCAGCAGCTGTTCGTCCGCCGCAAGGGCCGAGGTGTGACGATTGCCCCAGCTGGCGCACGACTGCTCGCCCAGGCGCGGCAGCTGCTCGCTACCGCGGATGCCCTTGCCGCTGATGCGTCGCAGGACTCGGCGGAGCTCATGGGACGGTTCGCGATCGGCTGCTTCTCCACCCTGTCGCCCTTCTTCCTGCCCGGCGTCATGGATGGCTTTCGGCGCGAGCACCCCGGCCTCGACCTCGAATTTGTAGCCGAGGCGACGGCTCCTGAGCTGCAAGACGGGCTGCTGCAGGGGCGCCTCGATGCCGCAGTGATGTATGGCGTCGATGTGTCCACGCAGCTCGAGTTCGATCCATTGCACGAGTATCGGCCGTACGTCATCGTGTCTGAAAGGCATCCACTCGCAGGCAAGGGGCCGATCCAGCTGAGCGAGTTGGCGGGGGAGCCGCTGATTCAGCTGGACCTCCAGCCCAGTCAGGAGAACACCGAGTACATCTTCAAGTCGATGGGTCTTCCTCCCGCCGTCCGGCACTCCACGACGAACTACGAGCTGGCCCGATGCCTCGTCGGACGCGGGCTGGGGTACTCGGTCTTGATTCAGCGTCCTGCATCTCAACTCACCTACGACGGGCATGCGGTGGCGATCATCGAGCTCGCGGGCGATGTGCCGTCCGCGGTCGTCGGGCTGGCGCGCCCGCATGGGGCGCCTCGAACCGCGAAGTACATGACCCTGCGCGAGTTCCTCCTCGGGTCAAGTAACCCTCACGGCCCAGGAGGGTGATCTACCTTCCGAGGTAGATGTTGACAACCATCGAACTGATCGATGTACTACGTGGTACGTAAAGTCCATTCGGTATTTCAGTTGGCGAATGGAGCTCTGACCACATGCAGACGTGGATGTCTGCATGAGACGACGATGTCGCGGAATGTGGAGGAACGTCATGTGTCGGACTGGTCCGATTAGACGAGCGATCATTCGGAGTGGGGCATCCTCGCCGGTCTATTTCGCGTGCTGAGTTGCGCGAAATGACGCTCTGAACGTCATCACCATTCCGGGGCGGAACGGCCGGCTCGGATGCAGGGCACGCACATCATCCTGAAGCGACCGGTCGCGGTCGCCGACCAGAGAAAGGAATTGTCATGGCAGCTACTGCCACGGAAGTCACCACCCTCGAAACTCTCATCGAGAAGGCGGGGGGCCCGGTTCGACTGCTTCGCAGCTCCAATCTCGGCCCATACATCTTCCCGGGCATCCCGACGGAATTCACCAACTTCCGTGACGAGGGACGCTCCTGGAAGCAGAGCGTGGCGCTGCTCGAGCAGTCGTACCACATGTTCGAGCTGCACGTCCGGGGTCCAGAGGCCATCCAGTTCCTCTCTCAGTTCTCCGTCAACAACTACAGCAAATTCCCTCCGCTCAAAGGCAAGCAGATTGTCCTCGCTGCGCCCGATGGCAACCTGCTTGCCGACGCGATCGTGTTCCGTGAGTCGGAGGACTTCTTCCGGATCGTCGGAGCCCCGTTCGCCAGCGACTGGCTGCTCTTCCAGTCGCTGTCCACCTCGCTGAACGTCACCGTAGAGATAAACCCGAGCTGGACGGTGCTCGAGGCGCCTCGTGATGTCTTCCGCTTTCAGCTGCAGGGGCCGAACGCGCTCCCACTCGTCCAGGAGGTGTCCAACGGAACACTCCCGGACATCAAGTTCTTCGGCATCGGTGAGTTCCAGATCGCCGGACAGACGGTTCGGGCGCTACGCCACGGCATGGCCGGCACACCGGGCTTCGAGATCTACGGCCCATGGGACTCGCAGCAGGCGGTACGCGCCGCTGTTGAAGAGGCCGGTGTGAAGTACGGATTGTTCAAGGTCGGCGCGAACGCCTACCCGCTCAGTGCCCAGGAGTCGGGTTGGATGGCCATGCCGCTGCCGGCGATCTACGCAGGCGAGGATACGCGGCCCTATCGCGAGTGGCTGAGCCCATATCACCTCGAGTCGATCGGGTCCCTAGGCGGGAGCCTTGTTTCCGACCGGATCGAGGACTACTACGTTGATCCGATCGAAGTCGGATACGGCGGTCTGATCGACTGGGATCGAGACTTCGTCGGCAAGGAGGGCTTGCGAGCTAAAGCGGACAACCGCCGACGCACAAAGGTCACGCTCGAGTGGCACGATGACGACGTCGCTGCCGTTGCCGCGTCAGCGCTCTTCGGAGATACTCCGAGCCGCTACGTCGGTTTCCCGCTGCCCATGTACTCGACTTGGCAGTCAGACCTCGTGCGGCTCAACGGCAAGCCTGTTGGCGTCTCGCAGTGGTCCTCTTATTCGCCCAACGCTCGCCACGTGCTCTCCCTCGCCCTTGTGGACATCGACCAGGCCGAGCCGGGCACCGAGCTGGTGCTCGACTGGGGTGAGCCGGACTCGCAGCGCGCCACTGTCGACAACCACGCAGTCAAGCAGATTCGGGTACGCGTGGCGCCAAGTCCCTACTTCGAGAAGGTCATCAAGACAAAGGCATGAACTCTGGCGATTAGTGCCTCGGATCCAGCGATCCGGGGCACTAATCGTCCGGCGTTCTCTCGTCAAGAGACCGGCACTGGCGCTGGCAGTGGCCAGTTCGCGGCCTTCGCAAAGGCTATGACCGCCTCAGCGCGAGGGGTGGGCATGAGGTCGGCCGACCAGATCACATCCACGGCGACCGGGGGAATCGGGGGCGATACATCCTTCATCACCAGCGGGAATCCCTTGGCGTCGGAGAAGTCCGAATGCCGCTGGATCAGCATGCCATAGCCCAACCCGCGCCCGACCAGGGAGCGAACGACCTCGGGATTTCCGGTGCGGTGGCGGATGCGGGGGGTGAGGCCCTGCGCAGCGAAGGTAGTCAGCACGTTCTCCCGCGACGGGGGAGCGTCGAGCATGATGAAGTCCTCGTCGATCAAGTCTTTCAGACGAACCACTGGGTCGGTGGCTCGCGGGTGATTGGCCGGCAGTAGGACGTGCGGGGGCAACGCGAAGAGCGTCGTACGCTTCACTCGCCCTGGCAGACGAACGTCGTAGACGAACGCGACATCGATCCGCCCCGAATCCAGCAGCTCGACCAGGTGATCCTGGTCGGCCTCGATGACTTCGATGTCCAGGCGGGGGTGGGATGCCCCGAAATCGCTCAGGAGTGGGGGCAGCACCGTCGGTGCGAGAGTGGGGAAGCACCCGATGGCCAACGGGCCGACGAGCGCATCCGTGGAGGTGTGCAACGCCGCGTAGAGCTCGTGGGCTCCGCGGAGGAGCAGGCGGGCGTCGGCGACGGCGCGAACGCCCGCGCTCGTGAGAGTGAGGCCCTGGGCCTTACGACGCACGCAGAGACGCTCTCCGACCAGTCTCTCCAACTCGGTGATCGCATCTGACATCGCTGAGGGGGAGACGTGGACCAGCTCGGCTGCGCCCACGATCGTTCCGGCCTCCGCGGCGGCGACCAAGTAGGCGAGCTGACGGAGCGTGAACGGAGGAGTCGCCACGCTCGAAGACCACGGAAGATCGCTCATGGGATGAGACTCGCGCACTCGGGGGCGCGCGTCTATCTCCCGTCGGTGGGAAGCGGGCGTTCAAGCAACGTCGATAGCACGGCGGTCAGTTGGGACGTCAGCTCCGCGAGTGGGATCCCGCGCGCCGACGCCGACCGCCACGCCACGTAACCGTCGGGGCGGACGAGCACGGCGCCATCCTCCTCGACTTCACGCATACGCATCCAAGAAAAATAGAGGTCCTGCGCGGCGGGTGCGCCGACTACCACAGCTCTCAGGTATGGGATGTTCAAGGCTTCTACGGCCTCTGTCCACACGGCGCCTGAAAGGCCGGTCAACAGCGTGAACACCCCATCGCCTATGAGATCGAGGGTGGAGATGCGACGCCCGCTCGCATCGACCAGCCAGGCGTGGGGAAGCTTCGCACCCGGCCGTGTGGTGTGCTGAGCGTAGATCTCTGGATCTCGCGCCCAGACCTCGGCGGGCTCGTCGCCCAGGATGATCGCCGAGGACCTGTAGCGCTGGTTGACCTCGATTCCGAGGGCGTTGTATTCGTTCTCCTTGAGCTGCAGCACGGCGGAGAGGTCCGCACGCGCCCGAACGCCCTCGTCGGTCGGGGCGCTCAGCTTCTGGTATCGCGCCGGGCCGCCGGGCGCGGTAGCCGCGAGCGCGGCCTGCAGCGGCGCGTACTCGCGGCGGGACTGGTTCGCACGGGTGACGACGTGCTTTCCCACTGGCACTCGCTCCTCGCTATAGCTGGACAGCAGCCGGGCGTCAGCCCAGCCTCTCAGCACGTATGCGAGCTTCCACGCGAGGTTGAATGCGTCCTGAACGCAGGTGTTCGACCCGAGCCCGTTCGAGGGCGGATGACGATGCACCGCGTCGCCCCCGCAGAAAATTCGACCGTTCGAATAGCTCGACGCCCACGCCTCGTTGACATACCAGGGATTCACTGCCGTGACCTCAGGCTCGAAGTCGGGGTCGCCCACATAGGCTTTGATCCGCGCGGTCGCAGCCTGAACGCTCAGATCGGGCTCACCGGCGTCGATGTCGAACCCCCAACCGGCGATCCAACGGTCCCAGGGGCGGATCGCGCGCAGTAGACCGAGCCCGATCTCGCCCACCGCTGCCGCCTCGTTGACGATCCAGGTCAGCACACTGTGGCGGTAAGTCATGTACCGGGAGAGATCGCCGGAGAACTGCGCGTAGACCGTGCCGGCGCGGCGCAGGACTCCCTCAAGCGGAATTCCGGCATCCTCGGCCACTTGTGATCGGGCGCCGTCGGCCCCCACCAGGTAGCGCGCCCTGCGCTCGTAGCGCTGGCCGGTAAGGCGGTTTTCCAGGACTACCGTTACCCCCTCGTCGTCTTGGACGCTCGAGTGATAGAGGGTGTTAAAGGTGAAGACCGCGCCGCGTCGTGCGGCCGCGTTAACGAGGATCGGCTCCAGCAGCGGTTGCGGCAGATCGGCCATCTGGCAGGGGCTGGCCGCGCGGAACTCCCCGAATCGATCATCCCCCAGCCCGTAGCTCGAGATCCGTGCGATCTCGGGGCCCTCAAGGCTGGTCGTGAATGTGGTGTCGCCCATCAGCTCCCATGGCGTCGCCTGCCGGAGCACCTCGTGCTCGAGTCCGAGGCTGCGCAGAACCTCCATAGTGCGGAGGTTGGTGACATGGGCTCGCGGCGAGTCAGCGAGCCAATTGGCTCGGCCCACCGCGAGAACGGTGATGCCGTAGGTGGCGAGGGCGAGTGCGGTCGTCGCGCCCATTGGTCCTGTTCCGACGACGATGACGTCGGCGTCGAACTCGCGCAGCTCAGCTTCGGATCGCGGGTTGTGCAACATTGCACGCATCTCTCCCTCGGACGTCGTGCGTCCGATCGGTGGTTGGCGACGGGCGCCGCGGAGGTAGTCAGCAGCACCCGTCGCGAGGGTGCCTCAGGAATGGGTTCCGATCAACATGACCGCGATGGTGGCGGGCCTGTCGGTGCGATTGCGCCAGGCGTGCCGCGTCGCGTTCTGGACGACGAAGTCATGCTGCCTCAGAACGGTCTCGCCGAGATCGGTCTCGAGGATCACCTCTCCGTCGAGCACGATGACGTAATCGACGGTATCCGTGCGATGGAAGCCGGGCGCGTCCAGCTCCATCCGTTCGGCGATCCCCGGAGCGTTCTCGGCGTACTCGGCACCCGCGCGGGCAGGGTCGTAGCTTTCGGAGAAGTAGACGGTGTCGGGAGGGAAGGTGATCGTCATGAATACGGTACCGCCCGGCGCAGGATGCAGAGACTCAACCGCGAGGGCCGCATCCTCGCCGAGCACAGCCGGCGTGACGGTCGGATCCGTGGCCCAGAGCACCGAGGTGGAGAACCCAGGAGTGTGCTGAAGAGATATGACGCGGGAAGGACTGACTTGCGGGTCGGTGGTGGACTTGCCGTCTTGTTCGACGGCGACGATGCGTTGGCTCATTGGCTCTGTTCCTATCGTTGGTGCGGTTGCTTAGACGGTGACGACGACGTTGGTGAAGCCGCCCTGCTCACGGGAGCGCGCGGCCTCGACCGCGTCGTTGACGTGCTCGAGGTCGAAGCGGACGTGGTCGTACACGGACAGGTCGAGCGTCCCGGCCTGCACCATTCCCGCCATCTCCTCGCACTGCGCGGTGGTCACCCACGCGCTGCCGAGGTAGCTGAGCTGATTGACCATTAGCCAGATGGGGCTGAGCTCGAGGTTTTGATCCATCCCGCCGATCGTCACGATGGTGCCGCCACGTGCAATCGAGTAGAAGGCATCGAGGGTCACCGACGGGGGCGTCCCGGGGCCGAGCGCTTCGATGATCAGATTCGGTCCTGCCCCGCCGGTCTGGGCGCGAGCCCACTCCTGGGTCGAGCCGTCCTCGGTGGAATGGGTCGCGATGCGTCCAGGGCTGAGCGCGGCGAGGCGGTCGAGCAGCTCGTGATTGCGGGCCACTGCCAGGATCTTGGGCACGCCCATCGCAAGTGCGCAGAGCACGGCGCCGACACCGAGAGTGCCGGTTGCGCCGTTGACCAGGGCCACCGTGTCAGGGCCGGCGCCGCCGCGTCGCAGTGCCGCGTAGCTCGTGCCCAGGTAGCCGAAATGGCTGGCGTCCTCGTAGGACACTGCGGAGGTCAACGGTGCGATCGCATGTGCAGGGGCGATCATGTATTCGGCGAATCCGCCGTCCGGGTATCGGCGGAAGACGGCCTGGGAGCCGGGACCGAATCCGAAATAGCCGCCAAACGTGAATGCTGCACAATCGACCAGATTGCCCATTCGGCACTTGCTGCAGCTGCCGCAGCCGCGCGCCGGGTTTACATAGACGCGCTGACCGACGGCAAGCGCGGTGACGTCGGGGCCGACTGCGGCGATCTCACCGGCCGGGTCCAGGCCGAATATCGCTGGGAGCTCCGGAAGCGGCAGGTACGGGAACCATTCGGGGTAGTGGTGCGTGACGTTCTTCAGGTTGGGGACCACGCCACAGGCCCTCACGCGGACGAGGACGTCCAGGCCGGTCACTTCGGGGATCGGGACGGTGTCGATCTGGAAGGGGGTTGCAATCTCGTGAAGCCGAGCTGCCTTCATTGTGCTCATCGGTGAGCCTCTCTGATGGGATGGATGGGTAGAGCTCAAGATCCGTTCTGCATGGTCGGCTCGTCGCAGGCATGCTCCGGCACTCGCCATGGCGCCACGCGAGGTGCGATCGCCGGTATGCCGGCTTAGCGGATGCGCGCCGCTAGCGCGCCGCAGTGCGCCAGCCGGTGTTCGCGTAATCCTCGCGGGCGACCTTCGAGTACGGTGCCGGGCTGACGATGGCGCGGATCGTCGTTTGTTGGTGCCGCTCAACCGACGTTTTCGCTGTACCGCCGTTCTCCTCGCCCCAGAGGAGGACTACCTCTTCGCCGATCGGAACATCAGCTTCGATGACCGCCATGGACAGCATGGATCGCTCATTGTGGGTGTATCCGCTCGAGGAGGAGAAGCCCACAGTGCGGTCGCCCAGTGTGACCCGGTCGAAGCTGACCGAGGTGTAGTTCGCGCGCGGCAGCTCGATGTGCTTGAACGGAATGGTGTCAGGGTCGAACAGGGACGCGAACACCTTGGCGACGTCGTGCCTGTTCCAGGCGAGGGTGACCTTACGGCGGTGTGTCTGGTCGGCCATGCGCTCGAGCGCATCCCGCCCGATGAATTCGTGGTCGAATTTGATGAAGGCGCCGTAGCCCAGCTCATAGGGCGTTACGTAGTAGTCCTCGATGTTTTCGGACAGGAAGCTGCCGCCGAGGGTGGCGAACGACCCCTCGTAGCCGCTGGATGGCAGCCATTCGCGATACGCCTTCATGCTTTCCCCGGAGTAGACAGCAGGAAGGGGCCAGCCCATCCACGCGGATTCGAGGGCGAGCGTCGGATAGGCACGCGAGCCAACCTGACGAAGGCCGAATTCCTCGCCCGCAGCGAGGATGGCAAGACGAATCTGTTCGCGATCCTCGTACGGCCCGAACAGCTCGAGACCCGGCGCCCCCGCCATGCCGTGACGAAGAGCCCGTACTTCCCGCCCTTCAACGGTGACGGTCCCCATGTTGAAGAGCCGGATCTCCGGAAAGGGGGCTCCGGTGAGCTTCTCGATGACGTCTTTGGCGAGGGGGCCCTGGATCTCGTAGCGGTAATAGCGACGCGACACGTTGGCGTTGCGCAGGTCGGAAGGAGAGCGATCTTCGACCTCGATCGTGACGTCGTAGTCGCCTGTATCTGCGTGGAATCGGATCCAATTGGCCGCGGCGGGGTTCCCGACATAGGAGTATTCGTTCTCCGCGAGGTGGAACAGGATCCCGTCACCGATGAGCATGCCGTCGTAGTTGCATACGACTAACTGCTTTGCCTTATCGACGGCGAACCCCGCGAAGCTGTTGACGGCGAGACCCGACAGCAGGCGAAGTGCGTCCGGACCTTCGATGAACAGGCTCACCATGTGGTGCGACTGATCCAGTAGGACCGCCGCGTTCCGGACAGCGAGTTGCTCGTCACGCCAGTTCGAGAACTCCGAAGGAACAACCGGAAATACCGAGCTCCCTACGGGGAGGTTGCGCAAGAGTTCAACGGTGTTCCCGCTGGCGCTGAGCTTGTGCTCCAGACTCTGATGAATATCTGACATGGGTTCCATCTCCATCGGTGGGAAGTCGGCTGCTCTCGGCATCCGTGGTCATCCTGCTCCGAGACGTATCGATGGAAAAGCGGGCAAAGTCGACCGGCAAATTCGGTTCACCCGAATTAGACGCGTAGAGGGCAAAAACTTGAACGCGCGTCGACGGTCCGGGACAACTGCTCGCACTGATGAGTAGGGCGCACCGGGCGACAGTGCAGGAGGGATAGTGGGTGATGACTGGCCGATTCTCGTAACCGAGGTTCGCGCGTTGGGTGCGCTGGGCCTGCCATGGCTCGGAAATTGACACCCCGGCTAGACGGGGGTCGACTCAACTGAATTGCTTTTCGGCAGAAGTTGAAGCCTTCGCCGCGCACAGCGCAGGCAAGGGTGCCGACATGGGTTTGGTCGGCATCGCGTAGCGACGCGAAGCGCCCTTGCCGGAGCGAGCACGACGAACACACTCCGAAGCCGAAACGCAACGAAGTTGCCAATAAGTCCTTCGGCCGAAGGACGATCCGCCCTGAGGATGCGCTTCGAGCTCGACCCCGTCGGAGGGCCTCTGCCGGGGTCGGGAAGCGGAGCAAGCTATAGGTTTAGGGCACGTAACCTTGGCCCGCCGGGGCGGTCCTGTCCACACTTGATGTGTGGCCGCGTTCGCGGTCGCTGCGCTGGGCAGAGGCGGTGACGGCAGTGATTCCGAACATCACTCGCGGCGCCAAGATGGCCGGCCTGCTCGTCTACCTCGCCGGCGACGGACGCAAGGACGAGCACGAAGAACAGCACCTCGTCACAGGCGACGAAGCCACCGTCACGTACTTCGGTCACGGCGTACTAGATCGCTCAACTGCCCTCGCGATAGCTGAAGAGCTTGACCAGCCGCGTAAGGCGTTCGGTACCGAGGTCACGCGTCTGGTGACTGTGCAGGATCCCGATGGCGGCGAGCCGATCAGGGCCCGGGTGCCCGCGTCTGTGTGGCATGCCTCCCTCTCGCTGCGTGCGGAGGAGGGGCAGCTGTCGGATGAGAAGTGGGCGGCGATCGCAGACGACTTCGTCGACGCAATGGGCTTCAGCGAGACCTCCGGCGAGGCACCGTGCCGGTGGGTGGCGATCCGTCACGGGGTGTCGTCGAACGGCAACGATCACATCCACATCGCCGTCTCCCTCGTCCGTGAGGACGGCACGAAGGCGTCCACGCACAACGACTTTCGGAAGGCTAAGAACGCTGCTCGGGATCTCGAGACGAGGTACGGGCTGCAGGTTCTCGAGTCGCGGGAGAACGGCCTGGGGGAGCGCGGCGTGAAGCCGGGGGAGCGAGCGCGGGCCGAGCGTTCTGGCGCCGTTGAGGTGGATTCGCATCGGCTCGAGCGACTGGTTCGCGGCGCCGCGGCAGCGTCGACGACTGAGGCCGACTTCCTCCAGCGGATGAGCGGCCAGGGTGTTCTGATTCGACCGCGTTTTGCTGCCGGTCGTGATGACGTCGTCGCCGGGTACTCGGTAGCGCTGCGTCCGGCCAAGGGTGATCGGCCGGTTTGGTACGGAGGAGGTCGTCTCGCCCGGGACTTGACGCTTCCACGGTTGCGTGACGGATGGACGGATTCGTTAGAGGCGGCCGCCGCCGCTGTGGAGGAGTGGCAAAGCGCGTTCCGCAACCCCTGGCGCTACGGCTCGTCCCAGTCTGGTCAACAGAGCAAGCGCCCGTTTGCAACGGATCGGCGGGAGCTTGCTACGGAGGTCGCGAAGCTGGCACAGCAGCTCAAGGCAATCCCCGTCGACGACCGCGTGGCCTGGTCTCTGGCCGCCCGAGAAATAGCTGGCGTCTTCGCTGCCTGGTCCACGAAGCTCGAGCCGACACCCGGCAAGCTCGCTGCCACGGCGCGGTCGCTCGCGAAGAGCGCACATCTGCCGGCTCATGAGGTGAAGTCGCCGTCCTTCAAGCTGCACTCGCTGTCCTCGGTTGCGTCGCTGCTCGCCTTGGCGGATCCGAAGATGAGCCAGGCTGCCGCCGACGCCGCACTCATCCAACAGATGGGACGTGCTGTGGTTGCGATCCTCGAGGCGCACCGGGCTGCTGGTGAGGCGCAGCGCGCGAAGCAGCTCGCTGACACGATGCGGACGCATGTCGTTGCTCTGCGAGATGAGATACGGGCCATTCAGGTGGCTGCGTCGGACTTCCACGAGGCCGTTGCTGAATCGCTGAATAGGCCGGTGAGATCGGGCAATCCGATCAGGCGCTCGTGGTCGGACGATGAGGTCGCGCGACGCGCGAGGGACCGTGTCGACAAGTCGACACGGGGCTACGGACTCTAAGCGTCGAGCCAAGTAGCGGTCGGTTGTGTCTCGAATGCACAGATCGGTCGTGCACGCGCGGGTCTCTCCTCGACGATGGCAGGCAACTGCCATCTCACGGAGGTCCGATGCCTGCTCCTCGACGCCGTCCGAACTCTTCGACGCCTCGGACTCACCGCCATGTCGTGATGCTGACTCTCGAGGAGGACGCAGCACTGCAGGCCCTCGCGGACAAATACGAGATGACGGTCGCCCGCTTCCTCTGGGAGACGAGCATGGCGCCGGCCTCGACGCTGACGGAGGACCAGCGGCGAGCTCGGATGGAGCTGTCGATGATCCTGATCCCGTTGCGGAACCTGGCGGCCTTCACGAATGCGTGCGCCCGGTTCGCGAACGCGGAGAAGCGACTGCCGCCTGAGGTCGACCAGATCTACCCGACGTACATGCGGCTCAGCCGCGAGATCCACCAGATCCTCGACCGGATATAGGGGCTGGTCGACCTCGCTCCGTCCGATCGGGGTGAGTTATCCACCGAAATGGAGATCAAGGCGAGTCGGCCGGAGCTGCCCAGAGATCATGGTCCGGTGCAAGGAACGGTGCCAGAAGTTGAGCTGGAGGAGCACTTCCAATCGATCCACCGTCTGGCCATGACACAACTGCCGATGCCCGGACTCGGCTCCCGCATCCACCACTACCGAAAGCTCAACCGGTGGAGTGCGCAACAGCTCTCCAACCACACCGGGGGAGAGGTCAGCCGCTCAATCATCGCCAGCATCGAAAGCGGACGCCGCGAGGACCTCACGGTCCGCCAGTTCATGGCCATCTGCTTCGCACTCCAGATCCCGCCGGCCGCTCTGCTTGTCGATCTGGAGAAGCCGTTCGAGCGACAGCACGAGGACACTGGCGACGCGCCGTATGCCCGCGGGTCGACCGCCGCCGCTGTTACTCACCGGCTCCATGGCCAGGCAAACATCACGCCGCGGCTGCCGTCGTCCGTGCGTGTGGATCAGGTGCTGCGCCTGGTGGATGCGTATCTGGATGATCTGGACACACTCGCGATCGCCAACGTCCGAGGCCACCTCATTCATCTGCGCACGAGGTCCGGTGAGGACACCCGTGAGGAACTCCGACTGCTTGAGAACCGCCTCCGCATGACGATCGGCATGCTCCGCAACGCAGGAATCGAGGTACCCGACCATGGGAACGATCAGTAGCTACGCCACGACTGCCGGCAAGCGATATCGGGTTCGGTACCGCAAGCCGGATCACTCGCAGACCGACAAGCGCGGCTTCCGGACCAAGCGTGAAGCGGAGATCTTCCTGGCGTCGACGGAGGTCACCAAGGCGACTGGACAGTACATCGACGCGAGCGAGTCACGCGTGACGATCGATGCGCTCGGCGTCGTGTGGATGGCGTCGCAACAACATCTGAAGCCCAGCTCGCAGGCAGTCATCGAGGTCGCGTGGCGCATCCATGTGCAGCCGGTCTGGGGCAATCGCCGGCTCGGCGATATCAAGCACAGCGAGGTGCAGACGTGGGTGAGCAACCTTGCCGCACGTCGGAGCGCTTCAGTCACCATCCGAGCGTTCGGCGTCCTGGCTGGAATCATCGACGTCGCGGTCCGCGATCGACGTCTTCCCTTCAACCCCGCACGTGGTGCGAACCTCCCTCGCAAGTCGGGGAAGGAGCGTCACTACCTCAGTCATGAGCAGGTCCAGCTGCTCGCGGACGAATCCCGCGACAACGGGACGCTGATCCTTTTCCTCGCCTACACGGGGCTGCGATGGGGTGAAGCTGTCGGCCTACGGGTCAAGAGCCTCGACCTTCGACGCCGTCGCGTGCTCGTGCAGGCAAACGCCGTAAACGTGCGCGGCACGATCATCCCCGGAACGCCAAAGAGTCACGAGGCGCGCAGCGTTCCGTTCCCCGCGTTCCTAGCTGAACCACTTGCGCTGCTTGCAGCGGGGAAGGGGCGCAATCACCTGCTCTTCGGTGACGGCGAGGAGTATCAGCCGACTCCTACGCCTCGCGACGGATGGTTCGCGGGAGCGCGAAAGCGCTCTTGTTTGCAGGATCTGACGTTTCCGGAGATGCTGACGTTGCACGACCTACGGCACACGGCTGCTTCGCTGGCGATTTCCGCTGGGGCGAACGTGAAGGCGGTGCAGCGGATGCTCGGTCACGCTTCGGCGGCGATGACGCTCGATACCTACGCGGATCTCTTCGATGACGACCTGGATGCCGTCGCTGCGGCGCTCGACATCGCGAAACTTGGCTTGGCGCGTCATCCCGCTCGGACTGCCGAGTGAGTCCCGGTCTCCTCTGACGCCGCCAGGGATTCGGATTGGGTAGACACCACGCGATTCCCGGGTTCGGGCCTTACCGGGAACTTCGACCAGTACGTCTGGTACTCCGACGCGAACCCCTCGGAAAACCGCAACATTTCATTCGGGGCCGCGAAAACGGCGCCCTGCATCAAATAGTGAGGGCGGTTGAGGCTCGGCAACTTTGCCCACTCAAAGGAAGAAGGGGAGGAAAAGCTGATTGTTCGTCCATTCGACGCCAAGACAGTCGTCGCGCCACCCCACGCGTTTATCTGGGTCGAAGTGACAGCGAAGGTGTTGCGAACGCACCCGATACTTTCCAGTCGGTCGAGAGCCGTGCGAGCTTTCCGCATTGCTTCTTCCACCTCACCGACGGTGGGGATCCGCTGTTTCGCATGCAGAAGTCCATTGCGGGCGGTCATGATGCCGGAGTCGTTCAGATCCGAACCAACCTCGGCGAGGGTCTCGATGATTGCTGACTGCGACAGGGGAAGTAAATCGAGGAAGGGATGAAGGTGTCTGAATGGGAACCGCTGAAGACTGGTCTTTTCTGCCCACTTCGGAGACGCTGTTGATACGCGGAGCAGTTCTTCATCTTTCCCTTGAAGTCTCTGTAGAAGCTTCGATAACCGCATAAACCCTTCGACGACGATGCTCAGCGTAGGTTCTGCGGTCAAGGAATTGAGGTCTTCTTCCCGATCGATCGACTCATTTAAAACTCTGATCGCAAATTCTCGGGCACTTTGCTCGAAGTACACGAAAGGGTTCTCGGCGGAGTAGTGGTCCTCAACGAGTCCCCAGGTTGCGAAGCAGAGGGAATCAAATAGGAACCTCTCAAGAGAAACGAAGTAGTCGGACGAGGCTTGCCGAAGGCCCTCAGCCGTGCTGGTGAGATCGACCGACGCCGTCTTTGCAAGCCCTTCCAGGGTGCCGTGCAGGCGCCAGTACTCATCGCGGATGTCGAGGGATCTTGGAAGCGGGAACCCAAGCTTCCACAAGATCGAGTCCCGCAACGTCGAGTTGTCTTGCTGGAGGTCGATCCCCAGATCAGCGCAAACCTTCGTTGCGTTCGCTCGACGCGCGAGTATCAGAGTCTCAATCGTGACCCTTGGGTCCGAGGTCCGAAGGAATTCCTCCAACCGCGACTGGGCATTATCGCCGGTGATTCCCCGCAGGATCCATGCCAACTCCTCCATGTCCTCGATGGAGTCAGGATCGAAAAGAGCGCGAGCAAGCGCCGAAAGCCGAAGCTGAGGCAAATCTTTGTCGTGGCTCAAGGCGCGAATGCCGAGGCGGCTCAGCTGCGAACGAAGTCGCCAGGCACCAGAACTCACGCGACCGTTAACCTTTGGGCGCCGTATCTCGTCGGCGGGCACAGCGATGATCCCGTCACGGACCGCCGAGTCTATGAGAGTTGCCAAGTCTTGATCGCTACTCATCATAAGGAGTTGCAGGGTCTGTGCGCGCGAAAGGCTGTCAACGAAAGTCTTTGCCTTGCCCTTCAGGCCGAGTTCCGTAGCGTTGGCTTGGAATTTCCCTTCGAGCGTGTCTGCGGCATGGATGCACAAACTGGCCAGTTCGGCATTACTAAAGCAATCGCCGAGGATATATTCGATGGTTGCGGACTCGTCGACCTCATAAGAATTGAAATCATCCTCGATGATGTCCGAAATAAACCCGTTCCAGGCGGATGGTTCGTCCGATATGGCCTGCAATACTTTAGACAGGTCGCGGCGACATCGGTTGACGCCGGCTTCGATGCTGGTTGTCAGTTGGACTCGATGCACGACCCCGCAACCCATATCTGCGCAGTGCTGCAGGGGGACACTCGTGGTTGGTCCCATCGCGCGCGCGAACGGCAATCTGCGGATGCCGTACGGGCCAACAAGGTAATGACCAGCCTGGAAGACACCTTGGTCCATTCCGTCCATGAGACGCATTGTGTCGATGTGGTTGAGGTAGTCGCGTTCCTCCGGGAAGAGCTCGGCCGCCCGGTCGTAGAGCTCGCGTCCTAGGGTCATCGGATAGCGCAGGGCGCCTGCGATGATCTCGTTGGAGATGGCGCGTTCGAGGCGTGGGAGATCCAAACCATCGATGTCAATGAGCGGGTCCACATGGACAAGCCCCAGAAGCGCGAGAACGTGTGCGTCTTTTGCGTTGACATTCTCTTGCGTCGTCAGTCTGCGGCTGACCACGACTCCAGACTTCGAAAGGACCACTGCAGCGTTTAGTTCTTCGGATGGTCTGTAGGACTTATCGATGATGCTGTTGCGGAGAAGCGACACCAGATCTAGGACATCGAGCAGCTTTCTTCGCCAGGCCTCGTCGGGATACTTAGCCGCAAGCTCAGCACGGGTGAGGGGCGGTTCGGCGGCCATCGTGGACTCCTACGGATGCTCTGACAAAACGTCTGGCTAGTTCTACCTTGAACCCCCGACGGTGCGGTCAGCTGCATCAGATGTGGAGCAGAAGGTCGCAACCGCCGCGTCGCCACGGTCGGGGGAGGCGTCTCCTCGATCATGCCGTCAACATAAGGTTGCCCCTGATCACCCGAAAACGTTTCGAAGTGTGGGCAAAATGTGGGCAGAACGCCCTGATTCATACGTCGTCATTGAATCAATGGGCTTTTGATCAGGGATTTTACGGCGTAAACGCGGTGCCCCTGGAGGGACTCGAACCCCCAACCGTTTCCTTAGGACGGAACTGCTCTTCCATTGAGCTACAGAGGCTGGCGGGCTCAGTTTAGAGGGTGCGGGTCGTTCAGAGCTGGCTGACGCCGTCGCAGATACGGCACTGGACGTGGCGCGTCAAGCCGCTCGTGCTCATCGCCCATGCCTCGTAGCGTCGATTACCCGGCCTCGCGTGTGGGCAGGGAGGAGATGCCGTCTCATGAAATTGTCGTCAACGGGCCACCGTCATACCGCCGCGGCGGACGACCGATGAGGGGGCGACTGATCCGGAACGTCGCCCCAGGCGTGCATCGCCTGGAACACGGCTTCGTGAACTGCTACCTCCTCGAAGAGGAGGAGCGCGTCACGATCGTGGATGCCGCCCATCCGCGCACCTGGCCACTCGTGGCGAAGGCCCTCGACGCGATCGGGCGCACTCCGAAGGACGTCGCTGCGCTCATCCTCACCCACGCGCACTTCGATCATCTGGGCTTCGCGGCCCGCGCGCAGCAGGAGTGGAACCTCCCGATCTGGGCGCACGCGGACGATCACTACATCGCGGCGCACCCCTACCGGTACGCACACGAGAACCCCCGCCTCATCTATCCGATCGCTCATCCGCGCGCCCTCCGGCCACTCGGCGCGATGACACGAGCCGGAGCGCTGCGCGTGGAAGGGGTGACCGGGCTGCGGATGATGCAGCCGGGGATGGTGCTCGATGTGCCCGGGCATCCCGAGGTGGTGGCGGTGCCGGGCCACACCTATGGGTCGTGCGCGTTCCTCCTGCGCGAATCGTCGGTCCTGCTCTGCGGCGATGCGCTCGTCACCTTCAACCCCTACACCGGCGGTGAGGGAGCGCAGATCGTCTCCGGTGCAGCGACCGCGGACAGTCGGCTGGCTCTCGCGAGTCTGCGCGTGCTCGCCGAAACGGAGGCGCAGATCGTGCTGCCGGGGCACGGTGCTGAGTGGCCGTACGGCATTCGTGCCGCCGTGAGGGTGGCGGAGCAGGTCGGCGCGAGCTGACGGGAGCGGAGGGCAGCTCGGTCGGGCTTCGACACGGCCGCTTCGCGACCGGCTCAGCCGCCGAGGGATCAGCGGGCTTCGACGCGGTCGCTGGACGACCGGCTCAGCCACCGGGGGAGGGGGAGCGGTTTGCGGGCGGTCTTCGACTTGGTCGCTGGGTGACCGGCTCAGCCACCGGGGGAGGGGGAGCGGTTTGCGGGCGGGCTTCGACGCGGTCGCTGCGACCGGCTCAGCCACCGGCGGGGGCGAGTCGTGTGGTGGAATCGAGGGACGTCGCGGGTGCGCTCGCCATCTCGAAGAGGAGCAGTGGGTGTTGCGACTGGCTGCGATCGCCGATGACTTCACCGGCGCCACCGACCTCGCGACCTCCCTCCGCGAGCGCGGCCTTCGAGTCGCCGTCGTGCTGGGCGCCTCCGCCGTTCCGACGGGTTCCCAGGACCTCGACGCCGTGATCGTCGCCCTCAAGTCGCGGACGGCCCCAGTGGCCGAGGCGGTGGGCGACTCGCTCGACTCCATCCGCGCGCTCAGCGCTCTCGAACCCCAGCAGTACTTCGTCAAGTACTGCTCCACCTTCGACTCCACCCCGCAGGGCAACATCGGCCCGGTGCTCGACGCCGTGCTCGAGGAGCTCGGCGAGACCCGCACCGTCGTGGTCCCGGCTTTCCCCGACAACCACCGCACGGTCCGGGACGGCACCCTCTATGTCGGCGGCGACCTGCTCAGCGAGTCATCCATGCGCCACCATCCGCTCACCCCGATGACAGAGTCGCGGATCGCGCGCATCCTCGGACCGCAGACGAAGCGGTCCATCGCTGAGGTCGGACTGCAGGCGGTGCGTGGGGGAGTGGACGGGCTCCGCAAGGCGCTTGAAGCGGCGAGCGCCGGGGGACAGGCCTCCTACCTCGTGGTCGACGCGCTCACCAACGACGACCTGCAGACGATCCAGGCCGCCACCGCCGACTGGCGCCTGCTCTCTGGCAGCGCCGGGCTCGCCTTCGGCATGAGCGGGCCGCATGATCCGTCGACTCAAGAATTCGACGCCCCCGAGGGGCGTCGGCTCGTGGTCTGCGGAAGCGCGTCATCGAAGACCCGCGTGCAGATCGCAACGGCGCTCGCCGCGGGTGCCGCGGGCCACAAGCTCGACGTCGAGCGGCTGCAGGACGAGCCGCAGGCCGTCGTCGATGAGGTGCTCGCCTGGCTCGATCATCTCGACGCGGACGCCATCCCGATCATCTACTCGGTCGGATCGCTCGCCGATCTGCGGGACGCGGCAGAAGGTCCGGCGGGGCTCACGCCGGCTGAGGCCGTCGAAGCGGCGCTGTCCCAGATCGTGGTCCAGGCCGTCGAGCGACTCGCGGTCCGCCGCGTCATCGTCGCCGGAGGCGAGACCTCGGGGGCCGTCGCCACCGCACTCGGCTGCCGCCAGCTGCTCATCGGACCGCAGATCGCCCCGGGCGTCTGCTGGTCGCTGTCCACCACTGCGAGCGACGTCTCCATCGCGCTCGCGCTCAAATCCGGCAACTTCGGCGCCGATGACATGTTCATCGGCGCATGGGAGGCACTCGTATGACGACACTCACCGACACACTGGACCCGGGCAGCCTGCTCGTCGACACCGCTGCGCGGGTCGCGGCAGCCGGCATCAGCCCCGGATCGAGCGGCAACATCAGCATCCGGGCAGGCGACCGCGTCTACGCGTCAGGCACAGGTGCCGAGCTGGGTCGATTCGGGTCCGGCGACGTGGCCGAGCTGACCATCGACGGCGCCCACCTCAGCGGCCCCAAGGCCTCCAAGGAGGTCTCGCTGCACCTCGCGTTCTACCGGAAGAACCCGACGCACACCGCCGTCGTGCACGTGCACTCACCGCAGGCCGTCGCGGTCTCCTGCCTCGAGCCGTGGAGCGCGCAGAGCGCGATCCCGCCGCTCACTCCCTATTTCGTGATGCGAGTCGGCCAGACCCCGCTCATCCCGTTCCGGGTGCCTGGCAGTCCCGAGCTGGCGGAGCTCGTCGCCGCTCTCGAGTTCCCGTTCCACGCCGCCCTGCTCGCGAACCACGGACAGATCACCAGCGCGGTCGATGCGGGCCGGGCGGTCGACGCCGCGGTCGAGCTCGAAGAGGTCTGCCGGATCGTGCTGCTCACTTCAGGTCACGAACGCAGGCTGCTTCCGGAAGCGGATGTGACGGCGCTCAGCGAGAGGTGGGGAACCCCCTGGAGCGTCTGATGGCCAGGCGTGCCTGGTTCGCGGACATCAACTCGCCGACCTCGACATGAGCGAGGCGCGCACGGACAGGTCCGGTCAGCCGACCAGTCGCAGGTGGCGTTCAGGCGCCGGGTTCAGATTCTCGACGGGTGCCGGCGCAAGCAGCTCCACGGGCTGAGCGGACAGCAGATCCGCGACCGCCGTGCTGAAGGAGCTGCGGTACCACCGATCGAGCGGCCGAGCGAAGGCGATCACCTCGAAGAGATCGCCCGTCGGTGGTGAGCCCAGTGCAGTCACTGCGCCGATCGATGTCACCAGCTCGTCGTCCATGCCGCACTGCGAGACGTGCCATGTCGTCGAAGACACCGCCACGATCTCGAGCCGGCCGAATATCCTGCCCATCCGCTGCTCCCTGAAGCTGTCGATACGCCATGGGAACACGGTGACTTTCCTGCGGGGAGGGGCTTGACGAATGTCGCCCCATGGGCATGGCCAGAGTGGCGGGTATCACCTTCACTCGCCTCGGGTCAAGACCTTTAGCTCTGGTCAGCCCCTTCTTAGCATCGAGTACCAGCACACGAGAAGTGGCGAGGATGGGACCCGGCATGCGAATCAAGTTCGGCGAGTGGACGGACGACGACGTGGTCGTCCTCGAGCTCTCTGAGACGGAATGGCGGGTGAGCGACCTCCGTCGACGTGAGGCCGATGGGATGGCCGTCGTCGGGTTCGTGCAGAGGGCCGAAGATCGCTTCGAAGCCATCGCGGTCCAGGAGCCAGGACAGACGGCCGAGTTCAGTGATCTGGTCGCGGCCGTGCACTACCTCGAGCGGTACTGCGTCGAGGACGAGCCCGAGCTGCCCGAGCTGCGGCCGACGGGCACGGGAGGAATCTGATGCGACACATCACGTTCGGCGACAAGTCATTGCTGATGGGCGACGAAGCCGCCCAGGTGCTTGTGGACTATGCAGCTGCTTTGACCAATGCAGGACGCGCGGATTCGGTGGAGATGCGCGCCATCGGAACCGACGGCAACGACGTGAACACGGACATGCTGTTGGATTCGAGCACGAGTCTGATGTCGGAGACCGCCACCACCGTCATGGAAGAGCCCGATAATGCAGCCGTCGTCGAGTACATGCGTCGCCAGATGGCGCTGATCGATGTTCCGCCCGTGATCGTCTCGACGGACCTGCACGATCCGAGTGATTTCCCCGATTTCGACCAGCCGACGGCGATTCTCGACGGGCGCTGACCTCTGGACGCGAGCAACGTCAGTCCTGCGAATCCGAGGTGCGGATCAGCCGACTAGGCCGCGGCCCTCAACCTAGTGGTGGTTCGAGGGGGCGCCCTGCTCGTGGTGTCTCTGCCGCGGCTCCGTCGGAGTCTGCGTGAGGGTCGTCTCGGCGCGGCCCTTCTCGGTGAAGGTCAGCGAGCGCAGGCCGCCGAGCTCGCTCGTGACGATGAGCCCACGCGAGCTGTCCGCCGACTCGGCGAGGGTCTTCAGCCACTCCTCGTTGATCGTCGGAGCCTTGCTGCCCTCGAACTTGAAGTGCAGCAGCATCTGCGGGTGCAGCCAGATGCTGCTTCGGCCGTCGCCGACCTCGGGCGAGTCCTTCCACGACATCAGGAAGCTCTGATTGCGGCGCAGCTTGTTGACGATCACGATCTGCAAATGCGAAAGAGTGCGGTCGTCGACGTGCACGACAACTCCGTCGTATCTCAACGAACCCATCGGATCAACCTCTGCTTCGGCTGCCCGCCGAACCGGCCGGGTGTGATGAAACCCCGGACGTGCATCGAATTCCCGTGCGTCGTCTCGAACAGCTGTCTTCGGGGTCTGGGAGGGCTGCGTTCGGTCCGACAGAATCACTCATCACTGTAGGCCGTGGAGCAAATTCGACGAAGGGGGCTTGACATCTGGGGCCGCGGTCAGCGCTTTTCGGCGCCCCCACCGTCCTAGTCGTGTGAGGTCGGAGCGAAACGAAGAGCGTCTCGCAGGTTCTCCAGGTGGAAGTGCCAGCTCTCCTCATGCGCGTGCCGCAGGTCGGGATGCGCCACGATCGCCTCGAAGCCGGTCTCGGTGACGACGATCTCCGTCAGGTCGTCGTGGTCGTCGAGCTCGATGCGCACGTGCAGGTGGTTCGGCCAATCGGCCTCGGTCCACTCGAAGGCGAGCAGCTCGCGGGGGACCACCTCCGTCACCCGGCCGGCGGCGTGGTGCGGTCCGTCGTCCTCGTCCCACGACTCCTTCAGGTCGGCGCCGACGGCGGCATCGAACTCGAGGTCGGGCCACCAGTCCTCGCGGCCGTCGGTGAGCCCGCGCCATACTGCGGCCGCGCCAGCCCGTACGACGATCGAGACGCGCACGCTGTCGAAGTCCTCACTCGTGTGCCCCACGGTTCGATTCTGGGGGACCGAGCGGGTGCGCGTCGACGCCGTCGGCGGGTCGCGGACGTCCAGCGTGGCCGATTGGTTCTGGCGGATCCGGAAGGTGGTGCTCGACCGGAGGCGCGGCGCAGTCAGGACGCCGGGCGTGCTCGGGCGAAGGTGGCCGGCGGCACCCCGATCAGCCGCTTGAAGTGTCGGGTGAGATGCGACTGGTCATAGAACCCGGCAAGGGCTGCAGCCTCCGCCGCCGGCCGTCCGTCAAGCAGATGACGACGCGCGAGCTCGACCCGACGACCGGTCAGATAGCTGTGCGGTGCGACGCCGAACGACCCGACGAACGAGCGCACCAGGCGATCCGAGCTGGTCTTCAGGAGCTCCGCGGCCTCATGGAGCGAGACACCCGTCTCGATGCGGGAGTCGAGCAGCTCGCGCAGTCCTTCGGCGAGACGGACGTTGGGGGCGGCCGAGGCGACTGGCGCGGATCCACCGCTGAGGCGGGCGCGGATCCGGCCGAGGATGAGCGCGAGCCGACTCTCGGCCTCGAGGGGATCGGACCGTCGAGCGAGTGCCGCATGGAGTGCGTCCATCCGCTCGAACAGCCGAGCGTCCTGAAGCGCAGGCATGTCGACGGCGCGACCGATCAGCCGCTCGTCGAGGGTGCCTCGCTCGAGATAGAGCACCCGCTTGCGATACCCGGTCTCCGTCGTTCCGCGACCATCGTGCGAGACATCCGGGGGAAGCACGGTGAGAACGCCCCGCTCCGTCGCGTGTCGTGAGCGCCCCAGGTCGTAGACCACGTTGCCGCGGTCGACGAGCAGCAGAGTCCACGCATCGTGGCTGTGCATCGGGTAGGCGTGGTCACGGTGACTCGCGTGCAGCACCTCGCCGATGCCCGGCACCTCGGGCTTCCAGGCGGTGATGCGTGTCGACTCCACGGTGCGTCAAACGTACAAGACAGGGGCGGGCGGCCGGGCGAGAGTGAGGAGATGACCGACGCCCTCGACCCCATCCGCTTCGACACCAAGACGGCGGTGCTCCTCCGTGAGGATCTGCCGCCCTGGCAGGAGCTGAATGTCACCGCCTTCCTGATGACGGGGATCGCCGGCGCGCATCCCGAGCTGATCGGGGAGCCGTATCTGGATGCCGATGGGCAGGAGTACCTGCGGATGATGATCCAGCCAGTCCTCGTGCTCGTCGGCGACGCGGAACTGCTCCGCCTTGCTCATGGTCGGGCGATCGGACGTCAGCTGTCCACGTCGATCTTCACCGCTCAGCTGTTCGCGACGGGCAACGACCGCGACAACCGGGCCGCCGTCGCCGCGGTCCCGACGGCATCGCTCGACCTCGTCGGGATCGGGGTGCACGGGCCCAAGAATGCGGTCGACAAGGCGATGAAGGGCGCGCGCATGCACGCGTAGCCGGTGTCGACTGTGCCGTCGTCAGCCGTGCTGCTCAGTCGCTCTCGTCGTCGTCCCGATCGTCGTCGAGAAGCAGATCCACCGCCGCCGTAAGTCCGTCTCCTGCGCGCATCCGAGCACCGAGCTGCTGCGCATTCTCTCGGTACTCCGTGCTGCCGAGGACGTCTTCGAAGGCGGCGCGGATCTGCTCGACCGACGCGCGCTTCGGCAGCGAGCGCCCCAGCCTGTTGGCTGCCACCACGTGCGCGATCGTCGGCTGATCGAACGACAGGTTCGTCGGCAGGATCAGCATGGGCACCCCGTGAGCAAGCGCGAGCATGGTCGTGGCGTGCCCGCCGTGTCCGATCACCACGGAGGTGCGGGGGAGCGCCTCGGTGTGTGGGATGTAGGCGCGGACCACCGCGTTCTCCGAGACGGTGAGCGCCGCGGGATCGACCGCCGGACCGGTGGTGACGACGGTGCGCACGGGACGCGGGGCGAGGGCCTCGATGATCCGCTGCAGCAGCTCGGCCTGGCCGGCGACGTAGGTGGTGCTGAGGCTGACGAGCACGATGGGGTCGACCTCGTCCGGTCGGAGCCGGCCGATGGACGGCAGGATCGCGCCGGTGTAGTGCGCCGTGCGTGGAACGCGACCCGATCCGGGATCGAGCGACTGCTCGGTGACGATCAGTTCCGCATCCGCCCGCCGATAGAGGGAGCGCGGATTGTGGCCCCTGAGGGTCATCACCAGCCCGAGCGGACCGCTGGTCAGGCTGCGGAACATGACCGACCTGAGGGTGTGCACGAGGATCGTGTACCGGACTCGTCTGCGGCGCAGAGCGGAGAGCGCGCCGACCAGCAGGCCGTCCACCACGACCCGGTCCGCCGGCTCGCGCGTCAGCGACGCGATGAGATCGCGTCCGATCCCGCGATCCGCGAACACCGCCGCATAGCCGAGATCTGCGCTGAGACCCGATCTGGGAGCGGTGACGGACCACGGCTTCGCATTCGCGTAGGGCTCGAAGCGCAGCCCGGCCGCCTCGACCGCACCGCGCTGACCGGCATGCCCCATCACGCGGACCGTCGCGCCCCGCCGCTGCGCCTCGGCCGCGATGGCGAGCAGCGGGGCGACGTTGCCGCCGCCGTCCCAGGTCGCGAAGAGAAGGGACGTCGGCATGGATCGATCCTGGCCCGATGCACGGGCCCAGCGCGAGCGACGCGCTCGTCGGCGCACGACCGCATCGCTGGCGCCGCCGTGTAATCTTTCCCCGACTTAAGAGCCGGCATTCGGGATTGTCCGTCGCCGGCTCGCCTCCTGCTTGGAGTACACACTCGTCCTCGGACGAGCCAGTCGCAGCCCGTCGTCGACGGGCTTGCCTTGCTGCGTATCCATCCAAGGAGCACTCATGTCCTCGTCCTCTGCCGACTCCGTCAGCACCCGTCCGGACGGTCCCAGCACGCAGGGTGCGCCGGGCGGCTACCGCTGGCGGTGGCTCATCGTGGCAGTGATGCTCGCCGCCGAGATCATGGACCTGCTCGACGGCACCATCGTCAACGTCGCCGGTCCCTCGCTCGAGGCGTCGCTCGGCTCCACGCCCATCGGATTGCAGTGGGTCATCGGCGGCTACGCGCTGACCCTCGGCGCCGGCCTCATCCTGGGCGGCCGTCTCGGCGACCGCTTCGGGCGCCGTCGGATGTTCCTGCTGGGTCTTGCCGGCTTCACGGTCGCCTCGCTGCTCTGCGCGCTCGCGCCCACCATCGGCGTGCTGATCGCGCTCCGTCTCGTGCAGGGTTTCGCGGGGGCCATCCTGCTGCCGCAGGGGCTCGGGCTGATGCGCGAGAACCTGTCGGGCCGCGAGCTCGCAGCGGCGTTCGGCATCTTCGGGCCGGTCTACGGACTCGGCGGCATCATCGGCCCGATCCTCGGCGGTGCGCTCATCCAGGCGGACATCGCCGGCCTCGGCTGGAGGAGCGTCTTCCTCGTCAACCTGCCCATCGGCATCGCGGCCCTGGTGGTGGCGTGGCGGATCATCCCGCGCAAGCCGGGCAACCGCGCCATCACCGTCGATCTCGTCGGCGCCGCCATCGTGGCCATCGCCTCTGTGCTGCTCGTGCTGCCGCTCAACTACGGGCAGTCGCTGGGCTGGCCGCTCTGGACCTGGCTGTGCATCGCGGCATCGGTGATCGGCTTCACGGTGTTCGTGTTCCAGCAGCGCGCACTGTCGGCGCGCGGCGGCATCCCACTCATCACGCCGAGCCTGTTCCGCAAGCCCGCTTACACGCTCGGGCTCGGCGGCATCGCGATCTTCTTCGCGGGGCTCGTGGGCAACCAGCTCATCCTCACCCTCTTCCTGCAGGTCGGACATCAGTTCACCGCGGGCGAGGCGGGTCTCGGCAACCTGCCGCTCGCGATCGGGTCGGCCATCGGCGGTGCGGTCAGCGGCGCGGTCCTCGCAGAGCGCCTCGGCCGCACGGTGCTGCAGCTCGGACCGCTCGTGCAGCTGGCCGGAGCGGTCCTGCTCTGGTTCGAGCTCGGCGACGGCGGCTCCTTCTCGATCTGGCAGATCGTGCCCGGCGTCGTGCTGTCGGGCATCGGGTCGGGTGTCGTCATCGCGGCCCTGTTCACCGTGATCCTCGGCGCCGTCGACGATCACGAGGTCGGATCGGCGTCCGGCGTGCTCACCGCGGTCCAGTCGATCGGCGCCGCGGTCGGCGTCGCCATCCTCGGCTCCCTCTTCTTCAACACGATCGCGGACGGCTCGGCAGCGGAGAGCTACCGGGCGGTCCTCTATGTGCTCGGCGGCCTGCTGGTGGGGTTCATCGTGCTCAGCCTCTTCTTCCCGAAGAAGGGACGGCCGGAGGGCGCCGAGGGCTGACGTCCATCCGTGCCGGTGCGGCGCTGCACGGGTCCTAATCTGTCGACATGGAATTCGCGTTCGCGGGCGAGCTCTGGTTCTGGCGTGGTCCGGCACCCTGGCACTTCGTGAGCGTTCCCGCCGACGCCTGCGAGGTGATCAAGGACATCTCCTCGGCCGTCACCTACGGCTGGGGGATGATCCCCGTCACCGTGCGCGTGGGCGGCAGCGAGTGGACGACGTCGCTCTGGCCGAAGGACGGCGGCTACATCGTGCCGATCAAGAAGTGGGTCCAGGTGGCCGAGGGGCTCGATCTGGACGACGTCGTGGATGTCGAGCTGACCGTCGGCGCCTGATGACCGCGCTGGTCGTCTCCTCTCTCACCACTCGGAAAGCGTCCACACCTCCGGGCGGGCGTCCGACCCCTGGATGTCGGCGAAGGCCGCGGCGGACAGCTTCAGCTCGTCCAGTGCTTCGGCCTCGCGGCCCGCTTCGTGCAGGAGATCCGCGACGTGGGAGTGCAGCGCGGCGAGCCGGTGCCGATCACCCTGCCGCTCGGCGAGATCGACGGCCTCCCGCGCGGCATCGAGAGCGGCGCCCTGCTCGCCGCTCGTCTGAAGTGCCCGAGAGGAGTTGTTGAGGGCGGCGATCAGCAGGTCGAGGTCGGCGATTGCCCTCGCTCCCGTGATCGCCGACGCGAGATGCTCGCCTGCCGCGTTTCGATCCCCTCGCGACGCCGCCAGCACTCCGAGGACGTTGTCCGCCCGAGCGATCGCGATGCGGTCGTCGGTCTCGCCGGCGATTCGGGCGGCCTCCCGCGCCGCTGCCTCGGCATCGATCGGCCGGCCTTGACGGTGGCTGACCAGGGCAAGGTCGGCGAGGATGCGGGCGCGCTGCGCCGTCTGCGCGAGCGGAAGGGCAGCGTCGAGGTGGGCGTGCGCGAGATCCCAGTCGCCCAACCGGTCGTGCACGCTCGCGATGGTGTGCTCGACCTCGGCCTGCAGAACGGGGTCGCCCTCGGCCAGGGCTGCCGCCTGGTCGAGGGAGACGAGCGCATCGCGGTACCGTCCCAGCCGGATCCGCGTGCGCCCGATCGCGAGCTGCACATCGGGGCCCCGCTGTCCGAGAGCGAGCGCGGTCTCGAGCTGCAGGAGCTCCTCGCTGTGCGCCAGCAGCCGGGACGACTCCTTCGCGGCCCGCAGGAACCAGCGACCCGCATCCTCGTCTCGGCCCGCCTCCGTGAGATGGCGGGCGACGGCACCCGCCGGCGAGGTCAGCGGGTCGACCGCGTGGCGGCGGGCGAGGACTTCGGCGATCCGGCCGTGCAGCAGTCGGGAGCGGGCAAGGGAGAGATGCGCGAGCGCCACCTCACGGGCCAGCTCGTGCGGCAGGTCGTAGCCCGACCGGTCGGAGCGCTCGACGAGCAGTCCGCGCTCGATGGCGTCTTCGATCGCATCGACGGCTTCGGCCTCGTCCCGGCCGCTGGCGAGTCGGATGAGCTCAGGATCGGCGACCGTTCCGATGATCGCGGCCGCCGCGAGGAGCTGTCGTGTGATCGTGGGGGCCGAGTCGTAGCGGGCGGCGACCACCGCCCGCGCGGCTGCGAGCGCATCCGCGTCAACCTCCAGATCGCCGCCTGATGTGCCGTATTCGCGGACGAGCAGGGGGAGGCCGCGGGTGCGGCGGAGCACCTCGGCCGGGTCGAGCCCCGTTCCGGCGGTCAGTTCTGCGACCGCATCGAGACTGAGCGGTCCCAGCGCGATGGCCTCGCCCTGCTCGATCACCGCTTCGGGGAGCATCGCTCCGCCGGCTCCGCTCGTCCAGGTCGCGAGCACCAGGACACCCGGTGGCGGTCGGCGCACGACGTAGGCAAGCAGCGCTGCCGACGGGCCATCGAGCAGGTGGGCGTCGTCGACGGTGATGAGCAGGCGGCCGTCGACGCACGCCTCGATCGCGGTGCGGACCGCCTCGTGGACCCGGTGCAGATCGCCGGGGCCGCGGATGGCGCCGGCGCCGTCGAACTCTGCGGCAAGTGCCGCGAGGGGTTCGCCCGCCGCTCCGAGCTTTTGGGGCAGGTCGGGGCGGAGGGTCAGCATGCCCCGGATGAGGTCGATGGCGGCTGAATAGGCGAGCGGCTGTTCAGAGATCCGGCCTTCGATATGCAGGGTGGGAAAGCTCTGCGCCTTCACGGTCGCGGATGCGGCACGGAGGATCGTCGACTTGCCCATCCCGGGCTCACCTACCAATCCGAGGCATCGGCCGACGTTCGCGGCATGCGACCAGGCTCTCTCGAACGCGGCGAGCTCGACGGCCCGGCCGACCAGTCGGGCTCCGGTGCCGACCGCTGGGACCGGAGCGTCGGCGATCCAGCCAGAACCGGATGGCCGCGCGGCCCTCGTCGCCGAAGGCCGGGGGAGTGCAGGCGGCGTCAGCCGATCGCCGCGGATATCCTCCTGCAGCGCCAGCGTCTCGGGCAGCGGCGGCACCCCGAGCTCGGCGTCGAGTAAGCGGACGAGGGCACGGTAGGCGGAGAGCGCGCCCGGCCGATCGCCCGTCCACGCGGTCACCCGGATCAGGTCGGAATGCGCCGGTTCCGACAGCGGGTCCACCCTCGTGCGGTGCCGAGCGTGCTCCAACGCGGTGGGCAGTTCACCCTGGGTGACCGCGTCGGCCACCAGACGTGCGAGCACCTGGGAGAGGGTGTCGCGCAGACCCTCCGATGTGGCGAGCTGCCAGTCCTCGAACGGCGGGCTGTCCCGCAACGAGAAGCCCTCGAGGAATCCGTCGGCGGCGATGGTCGCGGCTTCGCGCCATGAGGACGGGTCGGAGTCCGCCGCCAGCTCGCGGAACCGTCGGACATCGCAGCTCAGATCGTCGGCATCGAGCCCGATCCCGTCCGGTCCGATCCTCAGCGCAGGGCCGACCGCCGTCGCGACCGACAGTGTGCGACGGAGCACGGCGCGCGCTCGTCCGCGCTCCAGTTCCGGCCAGAGCATCGCGGCGATCGAGTCGCGTGCGTGCTCCCGATCCGAGACCGCAAGGAAGGCCAACAGTGCCACGGCCTTCCGCGTATCGAATCGCAGATCCGTGCCGTCGAGACGCACCCGGGGCGGGCCGAACAGGCGCAGCTCGAGCATCCTGGCCACCTCCGACTTCGCCGTAACGGGTGATCGGAGGATACGCGTTCCGAATCGTCGAAATCGACCTCTGCCGTAACGCTTTCGGAACGACCGGCGAGGGATCATCGTTGCACCACCGGTCGCAGACCACGCGGACGGACGAGGAGGAATCATGACGGACACGCTTCGGGCAGAGCCTGAGTCGCCGGACGCCGTGGTGAACTCCGAACCCGCAGAGCCTCCGGTCGGGCAGCGCGCGATGTCGCGAGCCCGACGTCGGGCCGATCGCCGTGCCGCCAAGACCGCCTCGAAGACGGCCACCAAGGGTGCGGCACGCCGCGCCGTCCCCGCCGCAGATACCCGCGCCGCGGTGATCGACGTCCAGATCGATCCGTCCGACCCTCTGCTGCTCTTCCTCCAGTCCGCTCCCGGCCCGCTCGAGATCGCCGCACTCCCCGCCTACTCGCCCGCAGTCGTGCGGATGAAGGAGCAGGGCGTGCAGATGGTCGTCCCGTTCGTCACCAGCGGCGAGCTGGTCGGGCTGCTCGCCCTCGGACCTCGACTCTCGGAGCGCACCTATTCGCGCACGGATCGGGGATTGCTCGACAGCCTCGCCCGGTACGCGGCGCCCGCGCTGCGCCTCGGGCAGCTGATGCGCGCCCAGGAGAAGGAGGCCCGCGAGCGCGAGCGGATCGAGCAGGAGCTGCACGTCGCTCAGCTGATCCAGCAGCAGTTCCTGCCCTCCGAGCTGCCTGAGCTGCGCGGCTGGCACCTCGCCGCCTTCTACCGCCCGGCCCGGACAGTCGGCGGGGACTTCTACGACCTCATCGCGCTCGCGAACGGCGAGGTGATGGTCGTCGTCGGCGACGTCACCGATAAGGGAGTACCCGCCGCGCTCGTGATGGCGAGCACCTACGCCCTGCTCCGTTCGGCCGCCGACCTCTCCTCGTCTCCCGGCGAGGTGCTGCGCCGTGTCAACGAGCTGCTCATCCCGCAGATCCCGATGAACATGTTCGTCACCTGCCTGGTCCTCGTCATAGACCTCGACACGGGCCGCACCCGCTTCGCCAACGCCGGCCACAACCTGCCCTACGTCCGCCGAGACGGCGAGGTCCTGCAGCTCCAGGCTCGCGGGATGCCGCTCGGTCTCATGCCCGGAAGCGCATACGACGAGCACGAGACGGTGATCGAGCCCGGCGACATCGTGCTGCTCTACAGCGATGGCATCACCGAGCAGCACAGCGCGGCCGGGGAGATGTTCGGCTTCGGACGCACCGCCGAACTCGTCGGAGAGGCGACCTCGGGTGACGACCTGGTGGACCGCAGCGTGCTCGCCCTCAACACGTTCTCGGCCGGTGTCGAGCAGGAGGACGACATCACACTCGTCACCCTGCATCGCGGGCAGTCGGGCGGACACCGGGACACAGTCTCGTTCACCGTGCCGAGCGAGCCGGGCAACGAGCGCGACGTGATGGATCGGGTCGCCGCGATCGTCGATGGGCTGCTGCCGAAGGCCCGATTGGATGCGCTCAAGACGGCGGTCAGCGAGACCGCGATGAACGCCATAGAGCACGGCAACCGCGGCGACGCCAGCCTCGACATCTCCGTCACCGTGCGGCGCACCGCCGAATCAGTGACGGTCGAGATCGGCGACTACGGACGCGGCATGCAGCGCGACGCCGACATCCCCGACATCGACCTCAAGCTCGCCGGACTCCAGACCTCGCGCGGTTGGGGCCTGTTCCTCGTCGAGAACCTCACCGATCGCGCGGAGGAGCTCACCGAAGGCGACCGGCACATCGTCCGCCTCGTCATGCACACCAGCGACCACGCAGCCGCCGGACCGACGCCCCAGACGACTTCCGGAGCGACCCCGCTCACCGACCCGACAGGAAGCGAATCATGAGCCTGCAGTTCGCACTCGGCACCCGAGGCGTCGTCGTCGTCATCCACCTGCTCGGCCGGATAGACCGGGAGGCAGGGGGAGTGCTCGACCAGTCCTACACCGCGGCAGCGGCCAGCAGCGCCAGCATCATCGAGCTCGACTTCGGGCAGGTCGAATACATCAACTCGACCGGGATCGCCCTGATCGTCGGACTCCTCGCCAAGGCCCGCGCCAAGAAGCGCCCGCTCCGGGCGGCAGGTCTGACCGCCCACTACCGCCACATCTTCGAGATCACGAGGCTCAGCGACTTCATCGAGATCGTCGAGCCGATCGAGCCGGTGGAGGACGTGGAGCTCGAACAAGCCGCGCATTAGGCCGCTCGTCTTCCCCCTTCTTCCCCTTCTCTACACATCCCTCAGCACCTATACGCAAGGAGAGCACGCGATGGCAGTCTCCGCCGCGACCATGACGGTCGCATCCCTCGGGCCGGGTGCCGCCCGGATCGTGATCGCCGGCGACGTCACCGCCGCCTGCGAGCAGGCCCTCATGTCCGCCCATGAGAAGGCGTCGGATACGGGCGCCAAGCTGATCGTTCTCGACTTCTCCGAGATGGAGTACATGAACAGCGGCGGCATCGGCATGCTCGTCACGCTGCTCGTGCGGGGCCAGCGACGGCAGCAGCGCCTGGCCGCGATCGGGCTGACCGACCACTACCGGCAGATCTTCGAGCTGACCCGGCTCGACGAGGCGATCACCCTGCACGACACCGCCGAATCCGCGCTCGCCGCGCGCTGACCTGCACCAGCCGAGATCGCGAGGAGACGACGATGAGTCAGCAGGACGACAGCAGGCCACGGGATGCCGCCTTCTGGGCGGCGAAGGTCGACCGGCTCACCGTGGCGGACGCGCAGCAGAAGCACGGCTACAACATCCAGGGGAAGCGGATCGCCGGACCTCAACAGGGCTTCGGCCGGCTCTGGCAGCGGACCTACTCGGTCGATCTCGGATCGGCGGTGACGCCCGAGCAGCTGGTCGCCGACTGGCGGGCGCGATTCGGCGACTTCTGGCCCAAGACTGGCAGATTCCACGGCTCGGTCACCTCGATACAGCCTGGCGATGTGGCACCGCTGACGGCCGGCGGTGTCACGACGGGCATCATGGTGCTCTACGCCGACGCGACCTCCTTCTCCTTCCTCACTCCTGAAGGGCACATGTTCGCCGCGATGATCACCTTCTCGGGTGACCTGGACGAGAGCGGCGGGACCGTCGCGAACATCCGGATGCTGCTGCGCACCTCCGATCCGCTCTTCGAGCTGATGTGGCCCGTCGCCAAGCGGGCCGAGGACGTCTTCTGGCCCGGCACCCTGACCAACCTGGCCGCCGCCCATGGCGTGCAGGACGTGGCGGTCAGCTCCGAGACCATCTGCGTGGACGGCGGACGGATCTGGAAGAACTGGCGCAACGTGCGCAACAACAGCGCCATCCGCACCGTCTGGCACACGGTGTCCGCGCCGGCCCGGTCACGCCGATCCGCCCGGGTCACCCCGTGAACGCCGAACGCTCGATCGGGAAGGGATCTCGTCGTGACTGCTGAGCTGACGGTCGATGGGACCGCGTCGACCACCCCGTCCCGGTCCGAAGGATCCACGGAGTCCGGGCGGCTCGCACGGCGCCAGGTGGACCCGAATTCCGAGCGGGAGGGCAGGACGGGTCCCCGTTGGCTGGCGCATGTGGTGGCCGCGCTCATCCTCGCCGCGTTCGTGATCACGGCGATCGTCGGCATCCGGGCTGCGGGCTTCGGCATCGACGGCATCCCGTTCATCGTCATGCTGGGGATCCTCATCGCCGTGGGGTGGCTCCTCGCCTGGAAGCGCCCGTCCAATCCGCTCGGCTGGCTGCTGCTCGCGGTGCCGGGAATCTTCTGCAGCGGTGCACCCATCGACTTGCTCGGCCAGTCCATTCAGACGAGCGCCCCCCGTGTTGCCACCTGGCTCTTCTGGTACGGGCACGACCGGGAGGACACCTGGACATGGATCCCGCCCGTGGGGCTGCTGCTCACCCAGATCCCGCTGCGCTTCCCCGACGGACACCTGCCGTCCCCGCGGTGGCGCTGGTTCTCCTGGTTCACGGTGTTCGCGCTCGTGCTGAGCTCGAGCGTCTTCGCCACCATCAGCGACGAGGTGTCCCCGGGCTTCCCCAACCCCACGCGCGTCGAGGGTTCAGAACTCGTCGAAGCCCTGATCGGCGGCGGGTTCGTCACTCTCTTCATCAGCCTCGTGGGCTCACTGGTCTCCCTCTTCGTCCGCTACCGACGAGCGGACGCGGTGAGGTCAGCACAGCTCCGGTGGGTGTTCTGGGCGGTCGCACTCGCGATCACCGTTCTGCTGCTCTCCTGGCTGCCGGGTTTTGAGGCCCTCCAGACCTGGATTCTGCTGGGCTACGCGCTCATCCCCGTCGCCGTGGCGATCGCCGTCCTCCGCTACCACCTGTACGACATCGACCGGATCATCTCCCGCACCGCGTCCTACGCCATCGTGACGCTGGTCGTGATCGGCACGTACGCATTGGTGGTCGTCGGCATCACGGCGGTGCTGCCGGATCTGCCCTCCGTCTCCGTCGCGCTCGCCACCCTCGCGGCTGCCGCCCTCTTCCTGCCGGTGCTTCGGCTGGTACAGCGGATCGTGGATCGGCGGTTCGACAGAGCCCGCTACGACGCGCAGAAGGTGGTGCACGCCTTCGGCGAGCGCCTCCGCAACGGAGCCGATCCGCACACCGCGGCCGCCGACCTCGGCGTTGCGGTCGAAAGGAGCCTGCAGCCCTCGTCCATGGGGCTCTGGGTCGCCGACCACAGCAGCCCGCCCCGGAGCGTGAACGCCTCATGAAGGCGGGTCGTCGGCGGGTGCTCCCCGTCGTCGCCGGCGTCGTCGCCCTCCTCATCACCATCGCAAGCGTGCCGCTGTCCATCGGCGAGGCGGTCTGGGACACCATCGCCTACTCCTTCCTCCCCGCGTCGATGGCGATCGCCGGAACCGTGGTGGCCGTTCGCGTCCGCGGCAACCCGATCGGCTGGCTCATGTTGGCCATCGGGCTCGAAGGCGGCATCGGCGAGGCGCTCGAAGGCTGGGGGAGACACAGCGGGCTGCCCGGTTCGGACGTCGCCGGTTGGGCGTCGGCGTCCTTGACCTACGTCGGCATCGGCTTGATTCCTGTCCTGCTGATGCTCTTTCCGTCGGGGAGGCTGCCATCCCGTCGTTGGAGGGCGGTGTTCTGGATCACCGTGGGCGCGATTCTGCTGAGCGTCGTCAGTTCGACCTTCAGCCGCACGACGACCCGGACGGGCAGCACGGAGGTCAACCCGATCGCCACCCCAGGGCCATGGGCTGATCTCGCCTTCAGCGTCGGCGAGGTCGGGCTCGTCGTGGGCCTGGTCGCCGCCATCGCGTCCCTCGCGGTCCGCTACCGCCGGGGTGGACTGCTCGAGCGCCAGCAGCTCAAATGGGTGCTGTTCTGCGCTGCGTTCCTCGCGCTGATCGGTCCGTTCGCGTTCGCCTTCTACTTCGAGAGCGTCCTCGTCCAGATCGCCATCGCCGCTATTCTGGTCGCCCTGCCGATCGCGATCGCGATCGCCGTGCTGCGCTACCGGCTCTACGCGATCGACCGGATCATCTCGCGGACTGCCTCGTACGCGATCGTCACCGCACTGGTCGTCGGCGCCTACTCCCTGGTGGTGGTGTCGGCGACGGCCGTCATCCCGAGCCTGCCCGCCGTCGGAATCGCATCGGCGACCCTGGTGGCTGCCGGGATCTTCCTGCCCGTCCTCCGGCGGGTGCAGCACTTCATCGATCGACGCTTCAACCGCGCGCAGTACGACGCGGTCCGGGTGGTGGAGGCATTCGGGGACCGGCTGCGCAGCGGCTCGAACCCGCATCTCGCCGGCGACGAGCTGGTCGACGCGGTCGAACAGGCCCTCCAGCCGAGCGCCGTCGGACTGTGGATGCGCCGGGACGCTTCGGGATGACTGGACCTGTCGACGCCCGCATCGCCCGTGGCAGACTGCGCGGATGAGCGGACTCACCGACCTCGACGCCATCCTCGCCTCGCTCGAGGTGGAGCTCCGGCCGGAATCGGTCGTCTACGTCACGGTGGATCCCGCCGCTGCGCGTGAGCTTCCCTCGCTGGCAACCATTGCGGAGGCCGAGGGGACGACAGTCGTCCTGCGCCGTCAAGATGCCGACGACCGCGGCCTCGCCTACGAGCTCACGCTCGCCTGGATCACCCTCGACGTCCACACCGCCCTCGAGGGAGTCGGCCTCACCGCTGCCTTCTCCCGTGCCCTCACCGACGCGGGGATCAGCTGCAACGTGCTCGCCGGACACTTCCACGACCACATCCTGGTTCCGGAACTCCGCGCGGAGGACGCCGTGGAGGTCCTCCGCGCCCTCCGCCGGTGAGTTGACAGTTGTGGTGGGTGGAGCCCGTTCTCACCCGCCACAACTGTCAACTCACGAACGCCGAGCTTGTGGGTAACTCCATTGGGCTGTGAGTAATCCGCACAGGGTGATCGGCACGCCCACAATGTGCGCGTGTCGCAGAAGTCCGATCTCCCCGAGGATGCAGGTCCAGCTTTCCTGGTGCGCGCAGCAGCAGAACTGGGAGCATCGCGCTCGCGTCTGCGGGCGAAGGACTTGGCAGCACCTCACCGAGGTGTCCGTGTCATCGCTGCGCCGAAGACCACGCTGGAGCGCGCACGCGCGTACGAGCCGTTGCTGCGCGGGGACCAGTTCTTCAGCCACACCACGGCGGCAGCCCTCTTCCGGATGCGCATGCCGCGTGGGTTCCAGGAAGACGTCCTTCACGTCACCTCGGTGAAGCCGCAGCGAGCACCGCGGGTTGAGGGGATCGTCGGTCATCGCGCCGACAGTGTGCCGACCATCGTGTCCAGTGGATCGATGCGGGTGAGTGCGCCCATCGACACCTGGATCGCTCTCGGTGCCACGCTGCCGATCGGGGAACTCATCGTGATGGGCGACGGTCTGCTTGCCCGCAAGTCGCCACGAGCGACTCTGGATCAGCTCACCCGAGCGGTCGACGCAGTGGCGGGTCAACGGGGCGCATCTCGCCTTCGAAGCGCCCTAACCGAGCTTCGTCCGGGCACCGATTCCGCGCAAGAGACCATCCTTCGTCTAGTCCTGATGCGTGCGGGTCTTGGCGAGCCTGAAGTGAATGGAGTCATCCAGACACGGTCGGGACCCTTCCACGGCGATCTCGTCTACCGATCGGCCCGCGTGGTCGTCGAGTACGACGGGGAGCAGCACCGCACCGACGACCGACAGTTCGCCATCGACGTCGACCGACTGGACATCATCATGGCCGCGGGCTGGAGGGTGATCCGCGTCGACAAGCGCCTGTTGGCGCGCCCGGGAAAGCTGATCGCACGAGTCAGGGAGGCCCTGGGCGACGTGAGTTGACAGTAGTGGTGGGTTCTGAGGACGCTGCACCCACCACTACTGTCAACTCGCGCGAGCGCGGCAGGATGGTGGGATGACGCAGGCGGCGGCAACCGTGGACGAGTACATCGCCGGGTTTCCTCCCGAGGTGCAGGAGCGGCTGCAGAAGGTGCGCTCGGCCATCCACTCGGCCGTGCCCGGTGGTGAGGAGAAGGTCCGCTACGCGATCCCTGCGGTGATGCTCGGCGGGCGGTACGCCATCCACTTCGCCGGCTGGAAGAAGCACATCGGCCTGTACCCGGTTCCCACCCTGGCTGAGCCGCTGGAGAGCGAGATCGCGCCGTTCCGCGTGGCCAAGGACTCGGTCAACTTTCCGCACAGCACGCCGATCGACTACGACCTGATCGCCCGGGTGGCGGCGGCAATCGTCGCGATGCGCGGTCAGGAGACAGCGGACTAGCGATCCAGACGGATCCGTACCACGGCGACGCGACCGGAAGCGCAGCCGAGAACGCAGCCGGCTCGGCGGACGAACTCTCAACCATGAGCCCAGACTTCCCGACCCGCCGAGAGATGCGAACTCGGATCGCACCGGGATGTCGCACCCTTGAACCGCACCGCCGCGCGCCGAACCAGCTGTTCGGGCCCGAGCGGCTCGGCGGCGTTCCTGCGACATCGCGAAACTCGCGCCGGCCTCCCGGCGTTCCCGTTCGCCGCCTCATACTCTTGCACTGTGTGGCGTGCAGATCGACGACTGGGTGACGAGGTGAACCTCGCGGATACCGTTCCCGTGCACCCGCAGAGCAACTCGACCTCTCCCGTCTCGGTGAGCACAGGGGATGGACGAGTGCCGTCCGTGAACGTCGCGGAGCCCGTCTGGGAGACCTGGCGCGAGCAGATCGCCGCCCTAGGCGGACCGTCGCCGCTGCTGCACTTCGTCGATTCTCCCCGCGTGCGGATCGAGCTGAGCACCACCCACCCCGGCGGCCTCGCGCAGTTCATCACCGGCAAGACGACCCTGCTCTCCAGCCTGATCCGCGACGATCTCGCCTTCCGCAGCGCATCCGTCGCCGCCTCGAACATCACCGCCAAGGGCGTCGAGCTGAGCGCGACCCGCGGCGTCGACTCCATCCAGCTCGGCATCGGCATCGCCGAGTGGAAGCACGAGAAGAAGGAGTACCGGGCTCCGATCCTGCTCCGGCCGATGGCGCTCCGCCGCTACGGCCGCGACTTCGAGCTGCGCCTCAAGGGTGCCCCGTATCTCAACCCCGCCTTGGCGCGCACGCTCCGCGAGCAGTTCGGCGTGACCCTCGACGCGAACGAGTTCGTCTCGCTTGCGACCTCGGGTGGATCGTTCAAGCCGCAGGCGGTCATCGATCGGCTGCGCGCGCTCACGAGCCAGCTCGCCTGGTTCAACGTGCAGCCGCGCCTGGTCGCCTCCTCGTTCGCCGAGGTGTCGCCCAAGATGCTGGCGGATGCGAAGAAGCTCGAGCACCCCGTGCTCGACGCGCTCGCCGGCAACCCGACCGCGCGCTGGTCGATCGGCGAGGCCTTCGTCGCGGCCGACCCCATCCACCAGGATCAGCGGCCTCCCGCAAGCGACACCCTGCTGCTCGACGCGGACTCCGAGCAGGAGAACGTGGTCGCCCAGATCGCCGCAGGCAACTCCGTCGTCGTCAAGACGCTGCCGGGGACCGGTGGCACGCAGACGATCGTCAACGCGCTCGGCTGCCTTGTCGCCCAGCACAAGCGCGTGCTCGTGGTCAGCCCCCGCGGATCCAGCCTGCGCGCGGTCAGCACGCGCCTGGCCGAGATCGGACTCCAGGGCATCGCGATCTCGCCGCGCACAGTCCGCCGCGACGTCATCCAGGCGATCAGCCGCAACGAGAAGGCCACCCAGACCAACATCGCCGAGGTCGACGACGCCCTGGTCCGGCTCCGGTCCGTGCTGCTCGACTACCGCGGGGCGCTCGCCCGCCGCGACCCCGTGCTCGGGGTGAGCGCGCTCGACGCCCTGGCCGAGCTCGCCCGCCTGTCGCTGATGGAGAACCCTCCGCAGACCACCTCGCGGCTCACGCCTCGCGCGATCGAGGCCCTGGCCCGCGACCGCGATGCTGCCGCAGAGACCCTGATCCGCGCGGCCAGCCTGGGCGAGTTCCGCTACGGACCGGGTGACTCGCCCTGGTACGGCGCCGACTTCGCCACCTCGGTCGCCGCGCAGAACGCGCATCAGACCGCGCGGCACCTCAACGAATCCGAGCTGCCGCGCCTGCTCGAACGCGCCAACGAGCTCGTCGGCAAGACCCGCCTGCGGCCGTTCGAGAGCATCCAGGAGCTGGGGATCTACCTGCGCCTGCTGCTCGACATCCGCGAGACGCTCGACCGCTTCCAGCCCGTCGTCTTCGACCGCTCGCTCGGCGAGCTCATCGCGGCCACCGGATCGCGCCGCGACGCCGAGGCGATGACCGGCGGCAACCGTCGGCGGCTCAAGAAGCTGGCTCGCGAATACGTGCGTCCCGGCGTGCACGTGCCCGATCTGCACGAGTCGCTCGTGCGTATCCAGCAGCAGCGCATGCTCTACCAGCGCTTCGTCACCGCGGGCGTCACGCCCGAGATCCCCGTCGGCATCGGCGACGTCCAAGTCGCCTACCAGCGCGTGGCCGCGGATCTCGAGTCGCTCGATGAGCCGCTGGGACTGACGGCCACCGGCCAGTCCCTGCTGACCATCCCGATCGGCATGCTGATCGCCAAGCTGAAGTCGCTCGCCGCCGACTCCGAGGTGCTCAAGAACCTGCAGGAGCGCACCTCGCTCATGGGCAACCTGCGCAACCTCGACCTCGATCCGCTGCTCGAGGACCTCTCTCGCCGGCACGTCTCCGAGGACCGCGTCGGCATCGAGCTCGAGCTGACCTGGTGGAGCTCGGTGCTCGAGCGGATGCTGGGCGAGGACCGCGCGCTGCTCGGCGGCAACACCCGAGTGCTCGATCGGCTCGAGGCGGACTTCCGCCTCGTCGACGAGGCGCACGCCGCCGGCGCCGCTCCGGCTCTGGCCTGGGCTCTCGCCGAGGCGTGGAAGCTCGGGATCGTCGACTGGCCCGATGAGGCGACCGCACTCAAGAACCTGCTGCGCAGCGAGCACGCCGATGCCGGATCGCTCTACGCGTCGGCGCCGCACCTGTCCCGACTCGTCGCACCGGTCTGGCTGGCGTCGCCCTACGACGTGCACGCCATCTCGGATGAGATCCCGTTCGACGCCGTCTTCCTTCTCGACGCGGGTGCCGTCAGCGTGGCCGAGAGCCTCGGCGGCATCCGCCGTGCGCGGCAGACGGTCGTCTTCGGCGACCCGGTCGCCGAGACTCCCGACAACTTCAGCATCGCCGTCGAGGACCTGACCGCGCCGCACGTCAACGAGTACGTGGACAGCGTCGAACTCGACGCGCGTCACGCGGATTCCGCGCTGGCCCGACTGGGGGAGATGCTGCCGACGCTCGAGCTCACCCGCAGCTACCGGGCCGGCGGTCAGGACCTCGCCGAGCTGGTCAACCGCCGCTTCTACGGCGGCAAGATCTCCTCGACGCCATGGGCGGGGACGTTCCTCGGCCGGGGCAGCCTCGTCCTCGAGTTCATCGAGGACGGTCACGGCATGCCCGACCCCGAGACCGGCGCCGTCGAGAGCGTCGACGTCGAGGTCGCCCGAGTCGTCGAGCTCGTCATCGAGCATGCGCTCACCCGTCCGCGCGAATCGCTGCTCGTCGTCACCGCATCGCAGAAGCACGCCGTTCGCGTGCAGGCGGCCGTGCTGCGCGCCGTCGCGAAGCGGATGGAGGTCACCGACTTCTTCCTGCGCGAGCAGGCGGAGCCGTTCCTCGTCACCACTCTCGAGCAGGCGGTGGCGCTCAGCCGCGACCGGGTCATCTTCTCTGTCGGCTACGGGCGCACCCCGCACGGTCGGATGCTCTCCAACTTCGGCGCGCTGGGCAAGCCGGGCGGCGAGCGTCTGCTCGCGTCTGCCGTCACCCGCGCCCGTCGCTCCCTCGTGGTGCTCTCCTGCTTCCGCCCCGGAGACATCTCAGCCGATCGGATGTCGCACGGCGTCCTGGCGCTGGGGGAGCTGCTGGAGGACGCGGAAGAGCGGATCGCCGAGCATCCCTCCGACATCGAGCACGCCGACGCGATGCTGGTGGACCTGTCCCGCCGACTCGACGCCCTCGGCCTCACGACGGCGCTCAACTACCGCGGAACCCTCGGGCTCGTCGCGTCGTATGAAGGCCGTGCGATCGCGATCGAGACCGACGCCACCGTCGCGGAGCTGAGCCTGCGCGAATCGCTGCGGCTGCGTCCCGAGATGCTCAAGCGCCTCGGCTGGCACTACCTGCGCGTGCACAGCTTCGAGCTCTTCGCGGACCCCGAATCCGTCGCACTCAAGATCGCCGTCGCGCTGGGAGCCCGGCACCTCGAGCCGCACACGCAGGCGATCCCCGTCATCGACGGCGACTGAGCCCCTTCACCTCCGGGTTTCAGGGCCGAACTGCCCAGTTCTGCCGCCTGATGTGCGATCCACGCGGCAGAAGTGGGCAGTTCGTCCGCTTGCTCGCCGGGCTCGGATCGGATGGCGCCGGTAGGGTCGTCAGGTCATGACCGATCAGCCGCGCCGTCCCCGGGTTCCGCGTCGGGTGACCACCCCGCCCGTGCCGGGATCCGATCCGACGCCGCAGGCGGTCCGCCCGGTTCTCTCCTCAGAGGACGACGAGCGACGCTGGGGCGATACGCCCGGTCCGAACGACGACCGACTCAAGGCGGACAAGCCCCCGCACTACTGAGTCGACGCGCACGCCGACGGCCACCTTTCGGGACGTTCGGCCACCTTTCGAAGGGTGGCCGAAGGTGTCCAAAGGTGGCCGAGTCGCGTCCAAAGGTGGCCGGGCGGGCCCGAGCGGGTCAGACCTTGGGGAGGGTGATCGCGCCGGTGCCGTGCTTGCCCGCGGTCGAGCGGAGGTTCGAGTCCGCCTGGGCCGCGAGAAGGTCGCGGATCTCTGTGAGCAGCTCCTCCGAGGTCGGCGGCAGGTGCTCGGGGGTGGCCTCGGGAACCGCCTTCTGCTTGGCGAACGCCAGCTTGGCGAAGTGGTTGACGGGCAGGACGATCGCGAAGTAGACGACCGCCGCGACGATCAGGAAGTTGAGCACCGCTGCGAGCGCGGCGCCGAACATGATCTTGGCCGTGCCGCCGCTGGTCGTCGGAATGTTCACGACCAGCGCGGTGCTCAGGCTCTCCGCGTTGAAGATCGCCCCGATGAGTGGAGTGATGATGAACGTGACGATCGCGGTCACGATGGCGGTGAACGCCGTGCCGATGACGACGGCGACGGCCAGATCGATGACGTTGCCGCGCAGGATGAACTCGCGGAAGCCGCGCAGGATCCCGCCCTTCTCGTCGCTCATGAGGATGCTCCCGAGGTCGATGCGGGCTTGGCCGCCGGCGTGGACGTGGATGTGGTGCTGGTGCCCGAGGATCCGGAGCCGCCCGACTCGGACGACTTCGAGCCCGAGCCCGAGCTGGACCCCGAATCGCCGGAGCCGGAGGAGGACGTCGACGACGACCCCTCGGACTTGGGTGCGGGACGGGAGTCGGTCCGGTAGAAGCCCGATCCGTTGAACGAGACACCGATGGGCGAGAAGACCTTGCGGAGCGAGCCGCCGCAGACGTCGCACACGGTCAGAGCGTCATCCGAGAAGGACTGGACGATGTCGAAGGCGTTTCCGCACGTCGGACACTTGTAGGAGTAGGTCGGCATGAGACGTCTCTCGAGAAGGGGAGCGAGCGGGATTCAGCCGCGACGCACCGGTGCGAAGCGGACGGTCCGCGTCGGAGTGACGGCGCCGTCCACCGGCTGGTCGTGGCGCTCACGGGGAACGTCAGCGAGCAACTCGCTGTCGAAGACTACCGCGTACACCGGCGGGCACTTCTCCATCGATCCCAGTGTCTTGTCGAAGTACCCCCGGCCCCATCCCATCCGGGTTCCGCGCCCATCGACGGCGGCGGCGGGCACGATGATCAGGCCGACGTCGTTGATCGCCATCGGACTGAGCACCTCGCCGGCGAGGGACGGCATGCCGAACGCGTCGACCTCCTCCTCCGTCTCCTCGTCCGCAAGAGTCCAGTCGAGCAGCCCGTCGACCCGGGAGATGGGCAGGAGGGCGCGGATGTCGTTCGCGAGCGCCCAATGCAGGAACGGGCGGGTGTCGGGCTCGTCGCTCGACGACAGGTAGGCCGAGACCGAGGTGGCCCCCAGGCTGCCCACGAGCTGGATCAGCTGCTCGGTGAAGCCCTCGCTGGCGGCGGCCCGTTCCGTGCTGGTCAGATTGCGCCGACGCTCCCGCAACTCAGCCCGAAGTGCCCTCTTTTGGTGGGTCGGATCGGTCGGCATGGCATGATTTTAGGCTTTCCCGGCCGGTAGCCTTGCCACCATGGCTTACCACATCACTAAAGCGGTCATCCCTGCCGCCGGTCTCGGCACCCGATTCCTCCCGGCAACCAAAGCGATGCCCAAGGAGATGCTGCCGGTCGTCGACAAGCCCGCCATCCAGTACGTGGTGGAGGAGGCGGTCGCCGCAGGCCTCAACGATGTGCTCATGGTCACCGGTCGCAACAAGTACGCGCTCGAGAACCACTTCGACCGCGTCGCCGAGCTCGAGGCCACCCTCGAGGCGAAGGGCGACCTCGCCAAGCTCCAGCGCGTGCAGGAGTCGACCGGCCTCGCCGACCTCCACTACACCCGTCAGGGCGACCCGAAGGGGCTCGGCCACGCGGTGCTCCAGGCCAAGATGCACGTCGGCCGCGAGCCATTCGCGGTTCTCCTCGGCGACGACCTGATCGACGCGCGCGACCCGCTGCTGTCGCGGATGATCGAGGTCCAGCAGGCCCGTCGCACCTCCGTCGTGGCGCTCATGGAGGTCGACCCCTCGCAGATCCACCTCTACGGTGCCGCCGCGGTGGAGCTCACCGACGAGGAGGATGTCGTGCGCATCACCGGCCTCGTGGAGAAGCCGTCCGCTGAGACCGCGCCGTCCAACTACGCCATCATCGGTCGCTACGTCCTGCGGCCCGAGGTCTTCGACGTGCTCGAGACCACCGCTCCCGGCAAGGGCGGCGAGATCCAGCTGACCGACGCGCTGCAGCGGCTCGCCGTGGCTCCTGACTGGACGGGCGGCGTCTACGGTGTTGTCTTCCGTGGACGGCGCTACGACACCGGCGACAAGATCGACTACATCAAGGCGATCGTGCAGCTGGCGTGCGACCGCGACGACCTCGGCCCCGAGCTCCGCCCGTGGCTGATGGACTTCGTGGCGTCACTGTCCGCGCCCGTCAAGTAGCGCGCGTTCCGCTCAGGCCGGTCACGCAGAACTCCCAGTAGAAGAGGACCGTCCGCACGTGGCGATCATTCCCACCCTTCGCTCCGGGCGGACGACGATCCGACCCATCCGTCTGCGCGATGCGCGGCCGATGGAGCGCGAGCTGATCGAGAACCGCGGCTGGCTGCGGGAGTGGGAGGCCACGAACCCGCGGGGCCCGATCAGCTTCGACACCCGAGCGTCCATCCGTGCGCTCCAGGGCAATGCGCGCACGGGCCAGGGCCTCCCGTTCGCCATCGAGGTGGACGACCAGTTCGCCGGTCAGCTCAACGTCTCAGGGATCGCCTACGGCTCCACCTCGTCCGCATCCATCGGCTACTGGATCGCTGAGCGCTTCGCCGGTTCCGGCGCGACGCCCACCTCCGTGGCGCTGGCGACGGACTACTGCTTCCAGCAGCTCGGACTGCATCGGATGGAGATCTGCATCCGACCCGAGAACGCCAAGTCGCTGCGGGTGGTCGAGAAGCTCGGCTTCCGGTATGAGGGCTTGCGGCGGCGCTTCATCCACATCAACGGCGACTGGCGCGACCACTTCTGCTTCGCCCTGGTGGCGGAGGAGCTGGACGAGGGCGTGCTCGAGCGCTGGGCCGGCGGACGGGTGCCCGCTGAGAACGCGCAGATTCCGGAGAGCGACCGCGAGGCGGCCCGCACGCAGTTCCCGCCCCGCTGAACCGCCTCTCACCAGTTCCGCCGTCGGGAGTGCCCTTTACCTCAAAGTTCGAGGAACTTTGTGGCGGACACGCCCCACGCTTCCGAGGTCCGCGGATCGCACGCCCCTACCTTTGGGGACATGGGAGTTGAAGGCGTCGGCGGGGGAGTGATCATCGCGATCGCTGCAGCGCTCTGGCTCGTCTACCTCATGCCGACGTGGCTCCGCCGGCGGCAGTACATGGCCACCGAGCGCAACGCGGTACGCCTGCAGCAGACCCTCCGGATCCTCGCCGAGACGGCCGAGATCCCGGATGAGGTCCGCGCCGAGGCCACCGCCAAGAGCGTCGCCGAGCAGCACCGGGCGCTCCGGCAGTCCGCGCGGAAGGCCGAGTCCGTCTCCCGATCCAACGATGCGGCAGCGTCCCGCGAGCTCTCGCGCAAGCGCCAGTCGAAGCGGACGACGGTCAAGGACGCCGAGCTGCGCGAGCCCATCAAGAAGGCCGCCGCCGTCTCCGCAATCGCAGCTTCTCGACTTCGTCGCACCCGCCTGATGTCCACCGTGGTCCTCGTCGCCGCCATCGTCGGCGCGGTCTTCGGGGCGACCGAGGTGCTGACGACAGGTTCATGGATCGCTCTCGTGGCGTCCGTCGTCGTCGGATTCGGCGCGCTCGGCATGCTCCAGCGGATCGCCACGGTCGCCGCAGCGCGCCGCGCGACCCAGGAGGTCGACCGCACGATCACGGTGGCGCCGCCTGTGCAGAGCTTCACCGACTGGCAGCGCAGTGACCCGGAGCGTCCGACCTGGACGCCCGTCCCGCTGCCGAAGCCGCTCTATCTGTCTCACCGCGAGGACGCCCCGGGCATCGACTTCTCGCGGGTGCGTGCGGAGGCGGCCGCGGCCGCCGAGGCGGATGAGCTGCTCCGTGCCGCGCTCGCCGAGCCCGAGGTGACTCAGCTCTCCACGAAGCGCGAGCAGAAGGCAGCAGCGCCTGCGGCCTCCGAATCCTCCGACGGATCCGGCTACGCGGCCATGGGGCACATCGGCGAGACCTCGCCGGGCATCACGGACCTCAACGACGTGCTGCGCCGCCGTCGCGCCGTCTGAGCAGTTCGGCACGACGCGGTAATGCGGACACCGCGCGGTCGTGCGGACAAAAAGCGATCGGGTGCCAGAGCGTTTTGTCCGAAGCGCATCGTTGAGATGACCCCGGGGTGTCGGCGGGCGGGGAGCGGGTTCCGTTCCTGATATCGTTGACGGGCACTTGGGCCTATGGCGCAGTTGGTAGCGCGCCTCGTTCGCATCGAGGAGGTCAGGGGTTCGAATCCCCTTAGGTCCACCAAGTGAAATGGCATCGCCCCTCGGCGATGCCATTTCTTTTGTCGGGCGGATGTTCCGATGAGGGGCCGCTTACAACCCGAGGACGCGCTGCAGGTAGGCGTTGCGGAACTTGCCCGTTGGATCCATCCGGTCGGCCAGGTTCCGGAAGGCCGCAAGGTGCGGATACTTCGGCACGACGTCGTCAGCAGCCAACGCGAACCACTTGCCCCAGTGCGGGCGGGCATCGAAGGGCGCGAGCGCCGCCTCGAGGGTGGGCAGCAGGGCGCGGACCTCGGTCGGATGGTTCTTCCAGGTGAAGTGGATGGCCAGGCTGGCAGCACCGCGGGTCGGGCTCAGCCACTGCGAGTCGCCCGCCACGGATCGCAGCTCGCTGATCAGCAGGTGCGGCTGCAGCAGCTCCCGCAGCCCATGCACGGCGGTCACGGCCTCGATGGCGCGGGTGCGATCCACGAAGTACTCGGTCTGGATCTCATCGCCGTTGCTCGGCGTCGCATCCAGCCGGAAGTGGGGGAGGCGCTCGGACCACGGCCCCGGCAGTCCGCCCTGGGTCGTGGTGTTGTCATGCCCCTCGTCCGCCGGCGACATCACCTTCTCGCCCGCGGAGGCGGCCCCGAAGAATCCCGACCCGGGATCCGGCTCCGCCTCGCCGATCCGCGTCTTGACCCAGACCTGCTGCACGGCGCTCTCACGCCAGTCGGTGAACAGGCTCACGCTGTAGGCGCTGGCCATGATGGCGTCCAGCTCGGCACGCGCGGTCGACCACGGCAGGTCGACGAAGACGTCCTGTCGCACCTGGTAGCTGGGCTGGATCCGCAGCGTCAGCCGGGTGACGACGCCGATCGCACCGAGAGCGATGACGGCTCCGGCGAAGTCCGGATCCCGATCGCTGAGCCGCACGAGATCGCCGTCGGCTCCGATCCGCTCGACGGCGACGACGGCGGAGGAGAGGCTCCCGTTGCGATCGCCTGAGCCGTGCGTTCCGGTGGCGGTCGCTCCGGCGATGGAGATGTGGGGGAGCGAGCCCATGTTGTGCAGGGCCCAGCCGCGCTGCTCGAGGAAGACGGCGAGCTCACCGTAGCTGGTGCCGCCGGTCACGGTCACGGTCGATGCCTCTGCGTCGATCAGCGGCTCGTCTTCGAGCTCCGCGAGGCTGATCAATACGCCGTCCGTGTCGGCGAGGTCGTTGAACGAGTGGCGCGATCCGAGGGCGCGGATGCGCGTCGCGCCCGCCACCAGAGCCTGCGCCTCGCCGATCGTCGTCGGACGATGCAGCGCCGCGGCCCCATACCGGTGGGTGCCCGCCCAGTTCGATCCAGCATCGCTCGTGGAGTCCGTCATGAGGCCCAACCTAATCGGCGGCGACGAGCGCGGGATGCACGGCTGATTATGAATGATTCATAACTACTGATTAGCTGAACGGGTGAGCACCGATCCGCAGGACCTCCTCCGCGCAGCAGGTCTGCGCGTGACGAGCCAGCGGATCGCGGTGCTCACAGCGCTCGACTCGCGCTCGCACGCCGACACCGAGAGCATCCACCGCGCCGTCCAGGAGCAGCAGCCCGACATCACCGTGCAATCGGTGTACGTCGTGCTCGCAGCTCTGACCGAGGCGGGGATCCTCCGCCGCATCGAGCCGGCGGGCTCGCCCGCGCTGTACGAGCGGCGCGTCGGGGACAACCACCATCACGTCATCTGCAGCGCCTGCGGCGCCGTCGGCGACGTGGATTGCGTGGCAGGCTCCGCGCCCTGCCTGCATCCCTCGGATGCAGGCGGCGGATCGGCACAGGCATGGCGGATCCAGACCGCGGAGGTCACCTTCTGGGGACTGTGCCCGGCATGCCAGGCGGCGGAACGGGTCGAGCGATCCACGTAGGACGAACCGAAAACGACCGGATAGGGACGCATGACCGACACGACCACGAACCCACCCACCACGACCAACTCCGGTGCACCCGTCGCCAGCGACGCCCACTCGCAGAGCGTCGGCGCGGATGGCCCCATCGCCCTGCATGACCACTACCTGGTCGAGAAGCTCGCCCAGTTCAACCGCGAGAAGGTGCCCGAGCGCATCGTGCACGCGAAGGGCGGCGGAGCCTTCGGAACCCTCGAGGTCACCGAAGACGTGTCCGCCTACACGCGGGCCGCGCTCTTCCAGCCCGGCGTGGTCACCGAGACCCTCGCCCGCTTCTCGACCGTGGCCGGCGAGCAGGGCAGCCCTGACACCTGGCGCGATCCGCGCGGCTTCGCGCTGAAGTTCTACACGACCGAGGGCAACTACGACCTCGTCGGCAACAACACCCCGATCTTCTTCATCCGCGACGGCATCAAGTTCCCCGACTTCATCCACTCGCAGAAGCGGCTGCCCGGATCCCATCTGCGCAACAACGACATGCAGTGGGACTTCTGGTCGCTTTCGCCCGAGTCGGCGCACCAGGTCACCTGGCTGATGGGGGACCGCGGCCTGCCCGCATCATGGCGGCACATGGACGGCTTCGGATCGCACACCTACCAGTGGATCAACGCCGCCGGCGAGCGGTTCTGGGTCAAGTACCACTTCAAGACCAACCAGGGCATCGAGATCCTGTCCCAGGAGCAGGCCAACCAGATCGCCGGCGAGGACGCGGACTTCCACATCCGCGACCTCGGCGAGGCGATCGACCGCGGCGACTTCCCGAGCTGGACCCTGTCGGTGCAGATCATGCCCTACGCGGATGCGGCCACCTACCGGTTCAATCCGTTCGACCTGACCAAGGTCTGGCCGCACGGGGACTACCCGCTGCACAAGGTCGGCACGCTGACCCTCAACCGCAACCCGGCGAACTACTTCGCCGAGATCGAGCAGGCGACCTTCGCCCCGTCGAACTTCGTGCCCGGCATCGCCGCTAGCCCGGACAAGATGCTGCTCGCCCGCATCTTCAGCTATGCGGACGCGCACCGCTACCGGGTGGGCACGAACCATGCCCAGCTGCCGGTGAACGCACCTCACGCCGCTCCTGTGAACTCCTACTCCAAGGACGGTGCGGCCCGATATTCGTTCAATGCGGCGTCGACCCCGGTGTACGCCCCGAACTCGTTCGGCGGGCCGGCCGCGTCCGCTGAGGCCGCCGGCGACACCGGCGGCTGGGAGAGCGACGGCGAGCTGCAGCGGACTGCAGCAACCCTGCACGCCGAGGACGACGACTTCGGCCAGGCCGGCACCCTCGTCCGCGAGGTGCTCGACGACGCAGCTCGTGAGCGACTGGTGAACAACATCGCCGGGCACGTCGGCCAGGTCACGATCCCCGAGATCAAGGCGCGCGCGATCCAGTACTGGAAGAACGTCGACCAGAACCTGGGCGAGCGGGTCGAGGCGCTGTTGGCGACTCGTGAGCTCGACGCAGCGGCTGCGCCGCCGAACGCGGCCGGTCTCAACCGCGAGTCCGAGAGCGACGTCGCGCTGACCGTCTAGCCACGCACACCGACCGAATCAAGGAGTTGCCGCCTCCCGCCGACGCAGTCATGCGGATCGGAGGGCCTTCGGGCGAGAAACTCCTTGATTTGGTCTGGTGGGCGAGCAGGGTGGGGCGCGGAGGTGGGGCGCGCATAATGAGCGGATGATCTCCGTGCCGCTCGCAAGAGAGCTGCGAGCGTCCGGGCTGCGCTGGACTCCCGAGTCGGGCGACCGATTCCTCGTCGACCAGGCCGAGATGCTCGACGTCTACACCGTCAGCGAGATGACGGTCGAAGCGCACACCTTCCCATCCGGAACGGTGCTCGGCTTCAACGGCACGACCGAATGGGCGCTCGACTCGGTGGGCGTGGACGACGCGCTCTGGCTGCCTCGCGAGGACCAGCTGCGGGCGATGCTGCGCGGCACCTTCCGCAGTCTCCGGATCGGTGACGGGATCGACGCCGAGTACACGGTCTCCATCGTGTTCCAGGGGACCGATCGTGAATTCACGGCCTCCACGGCGGATGACGCCTACGGCCGCGCGCTGCTGCAGCTGGTGTCGGCCAGCTCGAGCTGACGCTGAGAAGCCCGCCGCGGTCGCTCTGCTGACCCCGAATCCGCCGTTCCACGCCCCCATCGGAAGCGGACAGCGGGTCGGACTGGCGGGTCCACCCCCGAACGGGGGATCATGAGGGGAGGATGGCGGATCCGACTGCTCAGCACGGTCGATGCGCCAGGGGGCACTGAGAGAGGCGATCACGCATGCGGGGGAGAACAGTCGGGGGACTGACGTTCGCGGTCCTGGTGGGCAGCGGGATGGCGCTCGCCGTCTCCGCGCCCGCGATCGCCGACACCTGTGGGGCGGCGGCGGCAGTCATTACGTCAGCGGACGCTTCGCAGTTCGCTGCACTCGACGGGAACAATGGGAGCTCACCCGACAACGTCGTCGACTACTCGGAGTGGGTCCTGGCGGGCGGAACCGCCACCTGCGCGACGGACACAGGGCTCGTCGAGTTCACGACCTACCCAGCTTCTCAGCCACCGACCACAGAGCCGACCAATCCCGAGCCTCCGGTGACCACCGAGCCATCAGCTGCTCCGAGTGAGTCTCCGTCGACCGCTCCTTCAGAAGCGCCGTCCGAAGCGCCCACAACGTCTGCTCCCACCCAGCCGCAGGCGTCCCAGCCCGCAACGTCGGGCGGCACCGCAGGCAGCGGTTCATCCGGCGCCTCGACCAGCAATGGATCCACCAGCGGATCCACCTCCGGAGGTTCGACCTCGAACTCCAGCAGCAGTGGGTCGACATCGCGCACCACGACGACCTCCGCGAGCGGCGCCATCACAACGGCACCCGTCTCCATCGCGGCTGCCGTCGCGACCCCTCCCGCGCTCACCGAGGTTCAGACCGAGGCAGCGTCGGATGCCATCAAGGAGACGCGCTCGCAGCTCCCGGTCAGCATCGACCCCAGCCCTGTGCTGCTCTCGGACCAGGCGTCTGCGACCGGATCGCCGATCGTCTCGCCGAATGACACGGGCATGCTCGCGATCGTGGTGGGCATGTCGGCCATCAGCATCGGCTGCGCCGCGTTCTCCGTGGTCCTGCGCCGCCGCAAGATCGGCTCCCGCCACTCCATCTGAGGTCGTCGCCCACTCGACTACGGCGTCGTTCCGCCGGTCGTGTCCGCATCCGCCGAGCCGCCCGCACTCGCGGCCACCGGTTCGCGCCGGACGGCCGCAGCGTCAGCCGCGGCTCGCGCCGCCGCGAGACGTACCCGGCGCCGGCGCCGGGTGAAGCGGACGATCAGCAGCACTATCGCGGCGACGATGGCGAGGAACACCAGCCAGGGCAGCGCGGCTCCGAACGCGATCAGCAGACCCGCGAGCGTCAGCATGAGCGAGTTGAAGCCGGCGAGCAGCCCGTCGAGGAAGGTGCCCGGCGCCGCAGTGCCGACCTCGGCCGGGGTCGACAGCGTGATCGAGATGGTCGCGAAGGCCACTTGCTCGGCGAGCGAGTCGCGCTGCGCCTTGAGGCTCTCGAGATCGCCCTCCCGGCTGGTCAGCGCCGTCTCGATCTCGATGAGGTCCGATGTATCCGTCGCGGTGGAGAGCAGAGCCCGCAGACGATCGACAGCGGCCTGGAGGGTGGCGATCCGCACCTCGTAGTCAGTGGTCTGCTGCGTGACGTCGGTCGAATCGGTGGAGAGGGACTGGACGGTGCCGAGCCCCTTGAGGTCGAGCAGCGCCTGGTCGAGCCTGTCCTCGGGGATCCGGGCGAGCAGAGTCGCGCTCGCGGGCCGGTAGTCGCTCTTCGGGTACTGGGAGATGGAGTCGAGGCGCCCGCCCGTCGCCAGGACGAGCGCGCTCACGTCGTCCGCGGATCGGATCGGATCGTCGACGACCAGCTGCAGCGACCCGGTGGTGACCACGTCGCGCACGGCGGAGTCGGATGCACCCGCTGCGTCGCCCTCGGCGGGAACCGCGACGCCTGGCTCGGCCAGGCCGGGGGCGACTCCGCTTCCGGACGACCCGGAGCCGGTGTCGCTCGCTCCGCTCTGGTTCATCGCACAGCCGCTGAGAAGCAGTGCGGTGAGGAGAAGTGCCACTGATCCGCCTATCGCGGAACCTCGTCGATCGCGCATGGCATGACGGTAGATCCGACCGCCATCGCGCGCTGGGAAAGGCCGTGATCGTTACCGTTCCGTGGCCAGATCGGGTGTTTCGTCCGCATTGTCCGTGAGGATCCTGAGAGACGAGGACCGGCTGAGACGACCGGGGTTACGGTGGAAACCGAGCCCCCGTTTGGGGGGTTCGCAGAACTTATCCACACTTCGAGCTGAAGCATTCAGCTTCGGCGGGCCGTCCGGCTCGACTCTTGTCCGATGCGTATTCGGGTACGCGGGACAATGGAGTCGCCGGGCGGCTTTTCTGTGCCCGGAACGCCGCCGACCCACCGGCGGCGCAGAACGAAAAGGAGGCTCCATGGATCACCGCACTCTCGGCCGCACCGGCCGATCCGTCTCCGTGATCGGACTCGGCACCTGGCAGCTCGGCGCCGACTGGGGTGACGTGGATGCCGCAGAGGCGAACGCCGTGCTCGACGCAGCCGTGGAGGCGGGCGTCACCTTCTTCGACACCGCGGATGTCTATGGCGACGGCCGCAGCGAGAGCTTCATCGGCGAGTATCTCGCCGCCAACCCCGGCCATGGCATCACCGTGGCGACCAAGATGGGGCGGCGGATGCCGCAGCTCGCGGAGAACTACACGCTGGCGAACTTCCGGGCATGGACCGACCGGTCGCGCGCCAACCTGAAGGTCGACACGCTCGACCTCGTCCAGCTGCACTGCCCTCCGACCGAGGTGATCGATTCGGACGCCGTCTACGACGCTCTGGACACCCTCGTGGCCGACGGTGCGATCGCGGCCTACGGCGTCAGCGTCGAGGAGACGAGCCAGGCGCTGTCCGCCATCGCCCGACCCGGCACTGCGTCGGTCCAGATCATCCTCAACGCCTTCCGGCTCAAGCCCCTCGACGAGGTTCTGCCGGCGGCGCAGGCGGCCGGTGTCGGCATCATCGCCCGCGTGCCGCTCGCGTCGGGCCTATTGAGCGGGAAGTACACCCGCGAGACCACGTTCGCGGCGGACGACCACCGCACCTACAACCGCTCGGGCGAGGCGTTCGACGTCGGCGAGACGTTCTCGGGCGTGCCGTTCGAGAAGGGCGTGGAGGCGGCCCACGCCTTCGCGGATCTCGTTCCCGAGGGCGCCACACCCGCCCAGGCGGCGCTCGCCTGGATCGCTCAGCTGGATGGCGTCAGCACGGTCATCCCCGGCGCGCGCAGCGTCGCGCAGGCGCAGTCGAATGCGGCAGCCGGCGAGCTCGCGGATCTGGGCGAGGACTTCCGCGCGGGCGTCACGCGCATCTACGACGAGTACTTCCGCGAGAGCGTCCACCCGCGCTGGTAGGTGAGCTGCCCAGTTCTGCCGCCTGCGGAGCGCTCCAGGCGGCAGAACTGGGCAACTCGCGGTCCGTCTCAGTCGTCGTCGGGGTCGCGGCCGGTGCGCACACCCGTCTCGAGGGTCGCGATCGCGGCGAGATCGTCGTCATCCAGCTCGAAGTCGAACACAGCGAAGTTCTCCTCGATCCTCGAGGGGGTGACCGACTTGGGGATGACGACGTTGCCGAGCTGGACGTGCCAGCGGATCACGATCTGCGCGGGGGAGCGGCCGTGCTTCTCGGCGAGGTCGTCGAGGACGGTCGTCTCGGTGGATGGATCGCCCAGGATCCGACCACGGGCGAGCGGTGACCACGCCTCGGTGAGGATGCCGTGCTCCGCGTCGTACGCCCGCAGGTCGGCCTGAGGCAGCCACGGGTGCAGCTCGACCTGGTTGAGCACGGGAAGCTCTCCGCCGTCCGCGATCAGCCGGTCGATGTGATGGGTAGCGAAGTTCGAGACGCCGATCGAACGCGCACGGCCTGAGGCCTTGATGGCCTGCAGGGCCCGCCAGGTCTCGACGTACAGATCCTGACTGGGCACCGGCCAGTGGATGAGATAGAGGTCGACGTAGTCCAGGCCGAGCTTGCCGAGGCTGACATCGAAGGCGCGCCGGGCGGCGTCGTAGCCGTGATCGCCGTTGCCGACCTTGGTGGTCACGAACAGCTCGCCCCGAGGCACGTCGGATGAGCGGATCGCGGCACCCACGGCCGCTTCGTTCTCATAGAGCGACGCGGTGTCGACGTGTCGGTAGCCGACCTCCAGCGCGTGTCCGATCGCGGTGGCCGCATCGGCGTCCGACACCTTGTAGACCCCGAGCCCGAGCTGGGGGATCGAGTTGCCGTCGAGCAGGGGGAGGACGGGGGAGAGGGTGGGAGCGACCATCGTCCGATTATCTCCGAGCCGATCCGGTGAGATCCGGGCGGCGGGATTTAGGCGGTGGGGTCTGGGTGGTCGGGTCCCGCGGATCGGCGACCCGGCAGTCGCGGCCGACTGTAGGAATACGGCCCGTCCGATCACGGTTGGCGTGACAGGGCATCGCGCCCTGCCTGTGTCGGTGTCGCCGCAGCATTCCGTCGGCCGTCAGGCCGCGACGAAGGGAACTCGCGGCATATGACGCGCATCATGGTCATCATCGGAAGCGTTCGACCGGGCCGGGTCGGTCTGCCGATCGGCGCCTGGGTCGTGAGCGAGCTGGAAGCGACTGCGGGAGTCGAGGTCGATCTCGCCGATCTCGCAGAGGTGGCTCTGCCGTTCATGGACGAGCCCAACCACCCCATCCTGCGCAGCTACACCAAGCCGCACACCATCGCGTGGAGCGAGCGGGTGGCTGCGGCGGACGCATTCGTGATCGTCGTTCCCGAGTACAACCACAGCTTCTCGCCGGTGATCAAGAACGCGCTCGACTTCCTGCACCACGAGTGGAAGCGCAAGGCAGTAGTGACGGTGAGCTACGGCGGCGTCTCCGCCGGCACCCGGGGCGTCGTGCTACTCCAGCCGGCTCTGGTCGGAGTCGGGCTGGTTCCGACGGTCACCAACCCGGAGATCAACTTCCCGACCAACCACATCAACGACGAGGGCGTCTTCGAGCCCACAGAGACCCACCGCACCCGGCTCGAGGTCGCCGTCGCCGAGGCCATCGCCCTGTCGGAGGCGCTCAAGCCCCTCCGCGGCTGAGCGCTCGGCCCTGCCCGGGGCGCGTTCGGCCACCTTTCGATTCCGTCGGCCACCGTGAGGTCCGTTCGGCCACCCTTCGAAAGGTGGCCGAAGGCACCCAAAGGTGGCCGAGCGCGGGCGAAAGGTGGCCGAGTGGAGCCAGCGGGCCGAGCTCGCTGGGCGGCGCTGGTCAGCTGGGCTGGACGGGGACCGGCGCGGTGTCCGGGATCGGGCCCGCGTCGCGGTTGCGCAGATCGGGGGACCAGCGCGACCCGATCGCGGCGACGCCCAGGCATGCGGCCACGAGCCCGACGGCCACGAGGAAGCCGCCCTGCGAGCCGTTCTGATCGATGATCACGCCGGCGAGAGCAGAGCCCAGCGCCGCGCCGATCAGCTGGCCCGTGTTCACCCAGCCGTAGGCCTCGGCGGTGTCGCTGAACTTCACGGTCGCCGAGGTGATCGTCGACAGCACCGCCAGCGCGGGTGCCAGGCCGAGCCCCGAGACCACCAGGGTGAGGGCGATCCACCAGAAGCCGAAGGCGAAGGCCGCGGCGCCGAGTCCGACGGTGACGATCAGCAGCCGGCGGAACAGCGCCCACGGCCCGATCGGCACGTGCCCGAAGAGCAGTCCGCCCGCCAGGGAGCCGACCGACCAGATGGCCAGCACGATGCCGGCCGACGCGTCGCCGTCTCCGAAGGTCGCGACCACCGAGGTCTCGATGGCCGCGCACGAGCCGATCAGCAGGAAGCCGATCACGGTCGCGAGCAGCACCGTCGGTCGGGTCAGCACCACGCCGAAGCGGCGCTTGCTGCGCGGGATGCGCACGCGTCCGACCTCCGGCGAGGAGATGAACCAGATGCCGCCGCCGATCAGGAGGGCCACCGACACGAGGATGCCGAGCACGGTGCTGATCTGTGTGGAGATGAACGTCACCAGGACCGGTCCACCGATCCAGATCAGCTCCTGGAGGGCTGCGTCGAGGGAGAACAGCGGGGTGAGCTGACGCGAGTTCACCATCTTCGGGTAGATGGTGCGCACGGCCGACGAGACCGGCGGGAAGGTGAGGCCCGAGAGGAACGCCACCGCCATGTACCCGAAGACCGGCAGCTCCGCCAGGACGATCGTGGTGACGAAGATGCTGCAGAGGATGGTGCTGGTCAGCAGCACGCGCCGGAGGCCCAGTTCGACCATCAGCCGGCTGGTCGCAGGACCGGAGATGGCCTGTCCGACGCTGAGCGCGGCGAGGACCAGTCCGGCCGCTCCGTATGAGCCGGTCGTGCGCTCGATGTGCAGCAGCAGACCCAGCGAGAGCATGCCGCTGGGCAGCCGCGCCGTGAGCTGCGCGGCCATGATCCGCGACACGCCGGGGGTGCGGAGGAGTTCTCCGTAGCTACTCACAGGACCTACTCACAGCCTCTGAAGTCTAGGGGCCAGCAAGTGTCTGGGGTGTGGCCTACGGTGTGGATAAATCCGGTCGGTTATGCACACGATGTGCACGACACGCCACTACACCTAGGGGATGGAAATGGATCAGACCCCATATATAGTGATTCCTGGTCGAACAACCGCACGGTCTTCCGGTCTTCGGGTGGCTCGGAATGCCCAGGTTTTCGATCGATCGGAATCGTCTTCCGGGTGCCGGCCTTCGGGTGGCCCGGCATCCGGAGACGAGTCCTGAACAGGCAGCCGGATGGAAAACCGGCTGAGCAGCATCGTGGAGTATCCCGGCTCGTGAATCGAGTGCGGGCGCATCAACATCAGCACCACCGTCAGCATCGCAACGGCTTCGTGGGGGAGTCGTCCGAGGTCGTTTCGTCGACCCGTCTTTTGGAGGCACCATGGCAATAACCGTCGTGAAGCGCAACGGGGGCCGCGAGCCCTATGACGCCAACAAGATCAACCTCGCGATCGAGCGTGCGAGCGCCGGTCTCGACGAGAACATCACCTGGGTCACCCAGATCGCCTCAGAGCTCGAGCTGACGCTCTTCGACGGCATCACCACCCAGCAGCTCGACGAGGCAGTCATCCAGGTCGCCCTGCAGAACGTCAAGGACGACCCGGCCTTCGACACGGTCGCCGCCCGTCTGCTGCTCAAGACCATCTACAAGCGCGTGCTCGGCGACTACGAGACCGCCGACGAGCTGAAGGCCCTGCACGCGGAGAAGTTCCGCGGATACGTCGAGCGCGGCGTCGCCGAGGACCTCCTCGACCCGCGCCTCACCGACCTGTTCGACCTCGACCGCTTGAGCGCCGCCCTCGAGCCGGCCCACGACGAGCTGCTCAAGTACATCGGCGTCGTCACGCTGAACAACCGCTACGGCATCAAGGCCCGCAACAACGACCCGCTCGAGGTGCCCCAGTACTTCTGGATGCGCATCGCCATGGGCCTGTCGCTCAACGAGGCCGACGCCACCTCGGCGGCCATCGAGTTCTACGAGAGCATGAGCCGCCTCGACTACCTGGCCGCCGGAAGCACCCTCGTCAACGCGGGCACCAAGTTCCCGCAGCTGTCCAACTGCTTCGTCATGGAGATGCAGGACGACATCGAGCACATCGCGAAGACCACGCGCGATGTCATGTGGCTCACCAAGGGCACCGGCGGCATCGGCCTGTCGGTCAGCAAGCTGCGGGCGCAGGGATCGCCCATCCGATCGAACAACACCACCTCGACGGGCCCGATCCCGTTCATGCACACGATCGACTCGATCCTCCGCGCCGTCAGCCGCGGCGGCAAGAAGTTCGGCGCCCTCTGCTTCTACATGGAGAACTGGCACCTCGACTTCCCCGAGTTCCTCGACCTGCGTGCCAACTCCGGCGACCCCTACCGCCGCACCCGCACCGCCAACACGGCCGTCTGGATCTCCGACGAGTTCATGAAGCGCGTCCAGAACGACCAGGACTGGTACCTCTTCGACCCGCTCGAGGTCCAAGACCTCGGCGAGCTCTACGGCAAGGCGTTCAGCGCCCGCTACGAGGAGTACGTCGCCAAGGCCGAGGCCGGCGAGATGAACATGTTCAAGCGGATCAAGGCCCGTGAGCAGTTCAAGTCGATCCTCGTCGCCCTGCAGACCACCAGCCACCCGTGGCTGACCTGGAAGGACACGATCAACAACCGTGCGCTGAACAACAACACGGGCACCATCCATCTCTCCAACCTCTGCACCGAGATCTGCCTGCCGCAGGACCGCGACAACGTCTCCGTCTGCAACCTGGCCTCGATCAACCTGTCCCGCCACCTCATCGAGGCCGAAGACGGAACGCTCGGCTTCGACTGGGCGCAGGTCGACCGCAGCGCCCGACTGGCCGTCCGTCAGCTGGACAACCTCATCGACATCACGCTCTCGAGCGTGAACGAGGCGGACTTCTCCAACCAGCAGAACCGCGCGATCGGCCTGGGTGTCATGGGCTTCACCGACGTCGTGGAGAAGCTCGGCATCTCGTACGAGAGCGAAGCGGCCTACGACCTGATCGACGAGATCATGGAGCACGTCTCCTACGCGGCGATCGACGAGTCGGCCGACCTCGCGCAGAGCCGCGGCGCCTACGCCAACTTCCCGGGCTCGCGCTGGTCGCAGGGCATGGTGCCGCTCGACTCGATCGCGCTCACCGAGGCGGACCGCGGAACGCCCATCAAGGTGAACCGCACCACGCGCCTCGACTGGGACGCCCTGCGGGAGAAGGTCAAGGGCGGCATGCGCAACGCCACCCTGATGGCCATCGCCCCCACGGCGTCGATCGGCCTCGTCGCCGGCACCACGCCTGGCCTCGACCCGCAGTTCTCGCAGATCTTCAGCCGCTCGACCTCGTCGGGCAAGTTCCTCGAGGTCAACCGCAATCTGGTCAGCGACCTCCAGGGCCTCGGTCTCTGGGAGCGCGTGCGGGAGCCGATCCTGCGCAGCCAGGGAGACATCCAGGGCATCGACGCGATCCCCGACTCTATCAAGGCCGTGTACAAGACGAGCTTCCAGCTCTCGCCGTACGCCTTCCTCGAGGTCGCGGCCCGTGCGCAGAAGTGGATCGACCAGGCGATCAGCCGCAACATGTATCTCGAGACGCGTGACCTCGGCGACATGATGGACATCTACTTCGCGGCCTGGGAGCGCGGCGTGAAGACGACCTACTACCTGCACATGAAGCCGCGTCACACGGCCGAGCAGTCCACGGTCAAGGTCAACAAGTCCGAGGGCATCGGCGACGGGCAGAAGCGCGGCTTCGGCTCGGCGGCTCCTGCCGGGAACACGTCGTCCTCGGCGGCGCCCGCCCAGGTCGCCACCGCTCCCGCTCGTCGTGGCTTCGGCTTCGGCGGCGTCAGCAAGGAGAACGCGTAGCAACCGGGAACACCCCGCGCGAGAGTCCTCGCGCGGGGTGTTCCCGACCCCGTAGACCGGAACTATCCCGCCTCCCTGGGCGTTGAACCAGGTAGGGGGAGTACTCCAGAAGGCGGGGCACAGACTTCACCCGGAACGACCCGGAGCGCGGCCGATCGAGCGGCGCGGACCACCTCAGACCAGAAACGAGCAGACACCATGGGCATCCTCGGCACAGGCATTCAAGAAGGACTCCTCCTCAAGCCCGTCCGCTACAAGTGGGCGATGGACCTCTACGAGCAGGCAGTGGCCAACACCTGGTTCCCGAACGAGATCCAGCTGGGCGAGGACATCGCCGACTTCAAGCGGATGACCGACGAGGAGCGTCACGCGATCACGTTCCTGATGAGCTACTTCAACCCGAGCGAGCTGCTCGTGAACAAGGCGCTCGCGTTCGGCGTCTACCCCTACCTCAACGCTCCCGAGGCGCACCTCTACCTCGCGAAGCAGATGTGGGAGGAGGCCAACCACTGCATGTCCTTCGAGTACGTGCTCGAGACCTTCCCGATCGACCGCGAAGAGGCCTACGCCTCCCACGTCGACGTGCCGTCGATGCGCGCGAAGGAGGAGTTCGAGGTCGGATTCATCCGCCGGATGACCGAGCAGCAGCTCGACATCTCGACCACCGCGGGCAAGAAGGACTTCGTCCGCAACCTCGTCGCCTACAACATCATCCTCGAGGGCATCTGGTTCTACTCGGGCTTCATGGTCGCGCTGTCGTTCCGTCAGCGGAACCTGCTGCGCAACTTCGGCTCGCTCGTCGACTGGATCGTGCGCGATGAGAGCCTGCACCTCAAGTTCGGGATCAACCTCATCCTCACCGTGCTCGAGGAGAACGAGGATCTGCAGACCGAGGAGTTCGCCGCGGAGATCAAGAAGATGATCACCGACGCGGTCGCCATGGAGGAGCAGTACAACCACGACCTGCTGCCCGGCGGCATCCTCGGCCTCAACGCGAACTACATCAACCAGTACGTGAAGTACCTGGCCGACCGTCGGCTCGAGGAGCTCGGCTTCGACCCCGAGTACAACGTCTCCAACCCGGCCAAGTGGATGGCGACCGCCAACGACACCCTCCAGCTGGTCAACTTCTTCGAGTCGACCAACACCTCGTACGAGGTCAACGCGCAGGCCACCGCCCGCGCGTAGCTGCACTCGAGAGGGGCGCTGCAGTTCCGGGTCTCCGGGAATGCAGTGCCCCTTCCTGCTGTTCCCCCATGAAGCGCTCACCTTGCGGTGGGCCGAAACCGCCCCGACGGATGTCGGTGGCCAGCCATACGCTTGACGAGTCGGTCGATGAAGTTCCGGCGTTCATTTCGCGTTCCTTCTCGAAACGATCGGATGCCCCGCATGACCGAAACAATTCCCGATACCCGGACCGGCGCCGACTCGGCAGCTCAGAGTGCGGCAAACGACGCGGACCGGGGTGCGCTCGACGGCCGCCTCAGTGTGCGTTCGCGCACGCTCATCAGCCTGCTGCTCGTCGCGACCTTCGTGGTCTTCCTCAACGAGACGATCATGGGCGTCGCCCTGCCCCGCGTCATGCAGGATCTCGGCATCGAGGCGAGCGTCGGCCAGTGGCTGACGACGGCGTTCCTGCTCACCATGGCGGTGGTCATCCCGATCAGCGGATACCTCATCCAGAGATTCCCCACCCGGGTCCTCTTCGGGGTCGCCATGTCGCTGTTCAGCGGCGGAACCCTCATCGCGGCGCTCGCGCCGGGCTTTCCGGTGCTCCTGCTCGCCCGGGTGGTTCAGGCCAGCGGAACGGCCATCATGCTGCCGCTGCTCATGACGACGGTCATGACGCTCGTCCCGCCGTCCAGCCGCGGTCGGATGATGGGCAACATCTCCATCGTGATCTCCGTGGCGCCCGCCGTCGGACCGACGATCTCGGGGCTCATCCTCAACTCGCTGAGCTGGCGCTTCATCTTCTGGATCGTGCTGCCCATCGCGGTGGCGACTCTGATCCTCGGGCTGATCCTGGTCGTCAGCATCGGCGACCGCACGGCAGCCCCCATCGACGTCGTCTCCATCCCGCTGGCGATCCTCGGCTTCGGCGGCCTGGTCTACGGCCTGTCGTCGCTGGGCGAATCGGGCAGCGAAGCGGTCCTCCCCGCCTGGGTCCCTGCCGTCGTCGGAGCGCTCGCACTGGCCGGATTCGTGTTCCGGCAGAAGCGGCTCGAGCGTCGCGACCGCGCGCTGCTCGATCTGCGCACGTTCCGCTCACGCACCTTCACCGCCACCGTCATCACGATGGCGATCAGCATGAGCGCCCTCTTCGGCACGATCATCCTGCTGCCCATCTACCTGCAGAGCGCCCTCGGCCTCGAGCCGCTCGTCACCGGCCTGCTGGTGCTGCCGGGCGGGCTGCTGATGGGAGTGCTCGGGCCCATCGTCGGACGGCTGTTCGACCGTTTCGGCCCCAAGCCGCTGCTGCTGCCCGGCACGATCGCGGTCAGCGGGTCGCTCTGGCTGCTGGCGTTCGCCGGCGACGCGGCGTCGCCGCTGTACATCGGTGCGGTCTACCTGCTGCTCAGCGCCGGACTGGCGTTCACCTTCACGCCCCTCTTCACCTCGGGGCTCGGATCGGTCGAGCCGCACCTCTACTCTCACGGCAGCGCCATCATCGGCACGGTGCAGCAGGTCGCCGGCGCGGCAGGAGCGGCGCTGTTCGTCACCGTCCTCTCCATCGCCGGCTCCGGTGTCGAGCTCGACGGCGGTGACGCGGCGGCCCAGGCAGCGGCGGGCACGCATTACGCCTTCATCGTCGGTGCCTGCATCTCGATGGTCGCGATCGTGACCGGGCTCTTCGTGAAGCGTCCGGTGAACGCTCCCGACATGGCGATGACCCACTAGAGGTCTTCTCGTCCCGCTCGACGCCCGTCGCTGGTTCAGCCGGCGGGCATCGTGCGATCGTAGGGGGATGCGATACGCGGCGCTCCTCCGAGGCATCAATGTTGGCTCGGGAAACCGGATCGCGATGGCCGATCTTCGCAGCGCCCTGGAGTCGGCCGGCCATGGCGACGTGCGCACTGTCCTGGCCTCTGGCAATGTCGTCTTCGACAGTCCCGGCTCGTCGGCCGACGTCACCGGCGATCTCGAGCGGCTGCTCTCCGAGCGCTTCGGCTACTCGGCACGCGTCATCGTGGTCCCGATCGATACGGTCCGGATCGCGGTCGACGCGTTCCCGTTCGAGGAGTCGGACGATCAGCAGCCCTACGTCGTGTTCGGCTCGACGTCCCGGGTGCTCGACGACCTCGCCGAAGCGGCCCCGGCAGACGACGCGGATCGGATCCAGCGCGTCGGAGAGGTGCTCTTCTGGACCGTCGCGAAGGGGCAGACCCTCGATTCGCCCTTCGGCAAGCTGCTCGCCAGGAGTCAGAAGGACGACGTGGTCACGACGCGCAACCTGCGAACCCTGCGCAAGATCCTCGCCGCGGCGTAGCTCTCCGTCCGGCGGTTGAGCCGCGCCGGAGGTGCGTGTCGAAGCCCTGATGCGCATGGTGGGCTTCGACACGGGCGCGGAACGCCCGGCTCAGCCACCGGGTCGGGTGCGGATCTACTTCGGTGGCTGAGCCGCGCCGGAGGTGCGTGTCGAAGCCCTGATGCGAATGGTGGGCTTCGACACGGGCGCGGAACGCCCGGCTCAGCTACCGGGGCGGGTGCGGACCTACCTCGGTGGCTGAGCCGCGCCGGAGACGCGTGTCGAAGCCCTGATGCGAATGGTGGGCTTCGACACGGGCGCGGAACGCCCGGCTCAGCTACCGGGGCGGGTGTGGACCTACTTCGGTGGCTGAGCCGCGCCGAAGGTGCGTGTCGAAGCCCAGCCGCACTGTGCTCAGACCGGCGGAAGGGCCTTGAGGATCCGCTGCAGTGAGACGGGACCTGTCGTGCGCAGCTGCTGGGCGAAGAGGCTGAGCCGCAGCTCTTCGAGCATCCAGCGGGGTTCGACGAGTCGGGGGTCCGCGTCGCGCGCCAGCGGGATCGTGCCGCCTGCAGCGAGATAGCGATCCTGCGCGGTGCGCACCTCGTTCTGCCAGACCCGGTCGCGACCGGGGTTCTCCAGCAGCTTCTGGACACGGTGCGTCATCCCCGCCAGATACACCGGAAGGCGCGGCAGCCGACCGAGCCCGATGGTGCTGATGAACCCCGGGAAGACAAGGCCGCCGAGCTGCTCGCGCACGTCTCCGAGCGGTCCGATCAGCGCCAGGGTGGTGGCCCCACGGATCGCGCTCTCCACTCCGCGCGCGGCAGTGAGGATGCCCGCCACGAGGGCGACGGCGGCGAAGAGGTCATCCACCACGTGGGCGGAGACGTCGTCCCGGACCGTCTCGAAGTCGGTCCGGGTCCAAACCAGCCCGTCCGCCGAATGACGCCTGATCCGATGGTCGAGCACAGCGGCGAATGCGTCGTCGATGAGTTCGCGAGCGCTCCGATAGGGACTCGCGGCGAGCGTGAGCTTCTCCGCGGATGTGAGGTGCTCCTGCAGATACGAGACCGGGGAGGGAACGGCGAGACCGAGCAGACGCCGGATGCCGGCACGATGCGCTGCCGCCTGAGACTCGGGGGAGCTCTCCAGCCGGATGGCGACCGCGGCGCCCGTGTCGACGAGTGCGGGATATGCGCGGATCCGTCCGCCGCGCCTCTCGACGTCGACGCTCTGCGGCAGGCTCTCGAAGTCCCAGGCGATCAACCCATCGCGCTCGAGCGCCGAGGCGCTGCCCGGAGCAGCGGCGCCCGGCGCGGTTGGGGCGGAGGGGACCGACGCACCCGTCGTCGCACCCTTCGTCGGCGTGGACGTGGTACGGAACACTCGGGCGACGCTGTCGCGGGCGGCGGCGGCGAACTGCAGCTTGAGGGCCGTCAGCTCCTTGCCGCCTCCGACCCGACGGCCGTTGTCATCGATCACTGCAAACGTCGGCCGGAGATGCGGGGGCACCCGCTCCAGTTCGAAATCGCTGCCGGACACCACCGCGCCCGTGCTGCGTCGGATGGCGGCGGCCAGTCGATCGACGAGCAGCTCTCCGTCCGGTTCCGCCGGCAGCTCTGCGAGCAGCCGCTCGGCCCAGTCAGCAGCGGGGACCACCGTGCGCCGGATCGCCTTCGGCAGGGTCCGGATCAGAGCCGTCACCAGTTCTGCCCTGAATCCGGGGACCTGCCAGTCGAAGCCGGTCGGCTCGAGCTGGGGGAGGACCGCGAGGGGCACCTGAATGGTCACGCCGTCATCGTCGCTGCCGGGCTCGAAGCGGTAGCGGAGCTTGAGGGTCTGATCCTGCTGCCGCCATTCGGCCGGATAGGCCGTCGTGTCCTGCTGCGCGGGCTCGTCGAGCAGGTCGGCCGACCGCAGGGTGAGCAGGTTCGGCGTGCGCGTGCGCGCCTGGGCCCACCACGTCTCGAACTCGCGGACGGTGGCGACGCTCTCCGGGATCCGCTCATCGAAGAAGTCCACGAGCGCCTCATCGTCGGCAAGGATGTCCCGTCGACGGGATCGCTCCTCGAGCGCTTCGAGCTCGCGTCGCAGCCGGAGGTTGGCCCGCTCGAAGTCGAAGGCGCGGTCGCGGCTGCGGTCGAGATGCGGCGGCCATTCGCCGTCGACGAGTGCATGTCGGATGAACAGCTCCCGGGAGAAGCCGCGGTCGATCCGCGTCCATTGGATCCGGCGGCGAGCGACGAGCGGGACTCCGTACAGGGTCACCCGTTCCCAGCCGACGGCCGCGCCCTGCTTGGCCTCCCAGTGCGGCTCGCTGGTCGAGCGCTTCACCAGATCGCCGGCCAGCTGCTCGGCCCAGGCCGGGTCGATCGCCGCGACCGTGCGGGCGAAGAGCCGCGAGGTCTCGACCAGCTCGGCAGCCATGACCGCCGTCGGAGCCTTCTTCGCGAGCGCGGATCCGGGGAACACCGCGAACTTGACCTGGCGAGCGCCGATGTACTCGGCGCTGGGCCGGCGCCCAGGCGGCGGCTTGGCCCCGGGCGTGCGCGCATTCGTCCCTCGCGGGGGAGCGGTGCGCTCGTCGAGCACGCCGAGCTGGGACAGCAGGCCGGCCAGCACCGAGCGGTGCACGCCGTCGGGGTCGGCCTTCGGCTCGCCGATCGTCAGGCCGAGCGGCTTGGCGGTCCTGCGCAGCTGGCTGTAGACATCCGCCCACTCGCGCACCCGCAGGTAGTTGAGGAACTCGGCCTTGCAGAGCCTCCGGAATGCGCTCGAGGACAGCTCCTTCTGCTTCTCCTCGAGGTGGTTCCAGAGGTTGAGGATGGAGAGGAAGTCGCTCGTCGGGTCGGCGAACCTGGCGTGCTTCTCGTCCGCCTGGGCTCGGCGCTCGAGCGGGCGCTCCCGCGGATCCTGGATGCTGAGGCCCGAGACGATGGCCAGCACCTCTCGGGAGACCCCGTGCTTCTTCGACTCGACGACCATCCGGCCGAAGCGCGGATCGAGCGGCAGGCGGGAGAGGTCGCGTCCGGTCTTGGTGACGGAGCCGGCGGCCGTGACGGCGCCGATCTCCCGGAGCAGCTCGAAGCCGTCCTTGATGCCGCGGGCATCGGGCGGCTGGAGGAAGGGGAAGTCCGCCATGTCGCCCAGCCCGAGGGTGAGCATCTGGAGGATGACCGCGGCGAGGCCGGTGCGCAGGATCTCGGGATCGGTGAACGCGGGCCGCTTGCCGTAATCCTCCTCGCTGTAGAGGCGGATGGCGATGCCGTCGCTGGTGCGCCCGGCGCGGCCGGACCGCTGGTTGGCGGAGGCCTGCGAGATCGGCTCGATCGGCAGGCGCTGCACCTTGGATCGAGCGCCGTAGCGCGAGATCCGGGCGGTGCCGGCATCGATAACGTACTTGATGCCGGGGACCGTGAGGCTGGTCTCGGCGACGTTCGTCGCGAGCACGACCCGTCGGCGGACGCCCGGCGGGCGCTTCGTCTCGAAGACCCGATGCTGGTCGGCGGCGGAGAGCCGGCCGTACAGGGGCACGATCTCGGTGCCGCTCCGACCGCTGAGCGCGTCCTGCGCATCGCGGATCTCGTTCTCTCCGGACAGGAAGACGAGGACGTCGCCGGGCGCCTGCCCGGCCAGCTCGTCGAGAGCGGCGCCGATGGCCTCGAGCAGATCCCGGGGCTCGGGGGACGGCGCGTCGCTGTCCGGATCCTTGTCGGGTGCGAGCGGGCGATAGCGGATCTCGACCGGGAAGGTGCGTCCGGACACCTCGACGATGGGCGCCGGCGTGCCGTCGGGTGCGGCGAAGTGCGCTGCGAAGCTGCCCGGGTCGATCGTCGCCGAGGTGATGATCACCTTGAGGTCCGGGCGCTTCGGCAGCAGCTGGCGCAGGTAGCCGATCAGGAAGTCGATGGTGAGGCTGCGCTCGTGCGCCTCGTCGATGATGATCGTGTCGTAGCGCCGCAGCAGTGGATCGCGGGTGAGCTCGTTGAGGAGGATCCCGTCCGTCATCAACTTGATCCGGGTGGATTCACTGGCCTTGTCGGTGAACCGGACCTGGTAGCCGACGAGGGTGCCGAGCTCGACGTTCAGCTCGTCGGCGATCCGCTCGGCGATCGTGCGGGCGGCGATCCGGCGAGGCTGGGTGTGCGCGATGCTGGTGCGGCCGAGCTCCAGCGCGATCTTCGGCAGCTGCGTGGTCTTGCCCGAGCCGGTCTCGCCGGCGACGATGACGACCTGGTGGTCGCGGATCTGCTCGGCGATCTCGCCGCGCACCTGACTGACGGGCAGATCGGGCGGGTAGCTGATCTGCAGCTCGTCGGTCGACATGGGAACCCCGATTCTACCGAGGCCATCAGCCCGTTGGTCGAGGAGGCCGTCTGCGGCCATCTCGAGACCGGCTGCCGTGTGCCGCCGGTCTCGAGACGGCGCTGGCGCGCCTCCTCGACCAGCGAAATGCGCATAGTGATCGGGGAGCCCGCAAAACCCATCGGTCGAGGAGCCGTCTGCGATCGAGGGCCTTGACATGGCCTACTCCACGAACGGGTCGCGCTCGTTGGTCGAGTAGCGCCCGCTAGGGCGCGTATCGAGGCCCCTCGCTGGTCTACGGGCGGCTTCCGATGGTGAGGCCGCTCGCCTGCTTCCACTTGATGCCGCAGCCCTTGGGGCTGGTGACCGGCTCGGCCACCCGGCGACCGGCGATCAGGTCGTCGAGTGCCGACCTGATCCACTCTGCGTTGGCGGAGTCGTCGTCGTATGAGCCGTCGGGGGCGCCGTGGTAGGCGAGCTCGCCCTCAGCATCGATGATGAAGACATCGGGGGTGACCATCGCGTCCCACGCCTTCGCCACCGACTGGTCCTCATCGCGGAGGTAGGGGGAGGAGAAGTCGCCGCCCGCCTCTCGCGCTTCCATCGACTCGAAGGAGTCGAGCGGCTGGCGGCTCGAGTCGTTGGAGTTGATCTGGAGCACGGTCACGCGTCCGGTGTAGTCCTGGGCGACCTTCTGGATGCGCTCGTGCCAGGCACGGGCGTACGGACAGTGGTTGCAGGTGAACACCACCACGGTGATCCCGTCGCCGGGTTCGAAGAGCGCGTGCCCACCCCCGGCCGCGGGGAGACTGAAACTCGGGGGGCGATTGCCGATGTTCAGGGTCATCGTGTGCCTTCTCTCTTCGGCGGCGACGGTATCAAAGCCGCCCGGTAGTTCCCCGCACGCCCTGATCTTCGGAAGCGGTTCCCAGCTTCGCTCCCAGCCCCGCGGTGCCAGGCTGGAGGGATGACGACCACTTCTGCAGTCCCCACCGTCACGCTCAACAACGGCACGGCCATCCCGCAGCTCGGCTTCGGCGTCTTCCAGGTCGAGCCCGACAAGACCTCCGACGTCGTGGGCAGCGCCCTCGAGGTGGGCTACCGCCACCTCGACACGGCTGCGATCTACGGCAACGAGAAGGGCGTCGGCCAGGCGATCGCCGCCAGCGGCATCGATCGCGGCGACCTCTGGATCACCACGAAGCTCTGGAACTCCGAGCACAGCCGAGACAAGGCGCTCGCCGCCTTCGACTCGAGCCTCGAGAAGCTCGGCACGGAGTACGTCGACCTCTACCTCATCCACTGGCCAGTCGCCGGGAGCGACCTCTACCTCGAGGCGTGGAAGGCACTCGAGGAGATCGCCGCTTCGGGCCGTGCGAAGGCCATCGGCGTCTCCAACTTCCTGCCCGAGCATCTCCAGCGCCTGTTCGATGAGACGGGCACCGTTCCCGCCGTCGATCAGATCGAGCTCCATCCCGAGCTCCAGCAGCGCGACGTGGTCGAGTTCGCGAAGGCGCACGGCATCGAGATCGAGGCGTGGTCGCCGCTGGCCTCCGGCCAGATCGTGGACCGTGACGACGTGGCGGCCATCGCGGCGAAGTACGGCAAGACTCCCGCTCAGGTCACGCTCCGCTGGCACCTCGACCAGGGGCGGATCATCTTCCCGAAGTCCAACAGCGCCGAGCGCCAGGCCGAGAACTTCGACATCCTCGACTTCTCGCTCACCGCGGACGAGCTGGCCGTCTTCGACGCCCTGGACGCCGGCACCCGCGTCGGCCCCGACCCCGCCACCTTCACCGGCCGCTAGCCCCGCTCGATGTGTACGTTCCGGCCCCATGTGCGCGAAACATCGTGCACGTGATGCCGGAAACGTGCACATGAGATCGGCCCGATAGCGTGGGCTGGTGACCACACCTACGCCCGTACGAACTCGGCGCGAGTGGATCGCATTCGTCGTGGTCGGCCTGATCGGTGGATTCCTCTCCGGATCGTTCGGAGTGGGCGGCGGGATCGTCATGGTCCCCCTGCTCATCTGGCTGACCGGAATGGATCAGCGTCGGGCGTCCGCCACCTCGCTGGCGGCCATCGTGCCGTCGGTCGTCGTGGGGTCGATCGGCTACCTCATCCACGGCGAGGTCGATCTGCTCGCCGCGCTCGCTCTGGCCATCGGCACGGTGCCCGGCGCCCTCATCGGGACCCGTCTTCTCCGTCGGCTGCCGCTCTCCGTGCTGCGGTGGGGGTTCGTGGTCCTGCTCGTGATCATCGCCCTTCGGCTGATCTTCGGCGGGGCCGACCGCGGGGGAGAAGTCGACCAGAACGTCCTGACGTTCGCGCTGCTGGTGCTCGTCGGAGTCGTCACCGGCATCTGCTCTGGCCTGTTCGGAGTCGGCGGCGGCGTGATCATGGTTCCCGTCCTGGTGGCGGGGTTCGGCGCGGGTGACCTGGTCGCCAAGGGGACCTCCCTCGTCGCGATGATCGCGTCCAGCACGGTCGGCACGGTCTCGAACAGTCGCGCCGGCCTCGTCGACCTGCGGGCGGCCCTGGTGGTCGGCGTCGCCGCAACCGCAATCTCGTATGTCGGCGTGCTCGTCGCACTCGCCATGCCCGCTCGCCTGTCGGCGGTGCTGTTCGGCATACTGCTGCTTATCAGCTCGACCCAGCTCGCCCTCCGGGCCATCCGACTCCAGCGAGCGGCGAAGCGGCAACCGATCGCTCAGGCCTGATCCGGTCCGGCTGATCCCGTCAGGCCTGACTCGATCCAGGTCTGATCCAGCCAGGTCTGATCCAGCCAGGTCTGATCCAGCCAGGTCTGATCGAGTGAGACCTGATCCGACTCGACCTGATCCAGGAGGAACACGACATGCCCAATCGACTCGCGGAGGCAGTCAGCCCCTACCTGCTGAGCCACGCGGACAATCCGGTCGACTGGTGGCCATGGGGTGATGCCCCGTTCGCCGAAGCGCGACGCCGCGACGTGCCGGTTCTCATCTCGATCGGCTACTCCACCTGCCACTGGTGCCACGTGATGGCGCGCGAGTCGTTCAGCGATCCGGCGCTGGCCGCCGAGCTGAACTCGCGTTTCGTGCCCATCAAGGTCGACCGCGAGGAGCATCCGGAGGTGGATGCGAGCTATCTCGCCGCGGCTGCTGCCTTCACGGATCAGCTCGGCTGGCCGCTGACTGTCTTCGCGACGCCGGACGGACAGGCGTTCTATGCGGGAACCTACTCGCCGCCCGTGCCGCACCCGGGTCAGCCGTCGTTCCGGCAGGTGCTCGATGCGGTGACGGATGCCTGGACGGAGCGACGGACCGAGGTGCAGGACACCGCCGGCCAGCTCGCTCGCGCGATCGCGGCCCCGCTCACCGCTGTCGACCCGGGGTCGACGGACGCCGCCCTGGCCGGGGTCGATCTCGAGTCCATCGCGGTCGAGCTTCTGGGCTACGAGGACCGTCGGTTCGGGGGCTTCGGAGCGGCCCCCAAGTTCCCGGTCGCGCCCGCGCTCCGGTTCGCCCAGTGGCTCGCAGGTTCGGGCCTGCTGCCTCAGGCGCTCGCCCAGGAGACAGGTGCGCTCGTCCAACGCACCCTGGATCAGATGGCGGCGTCCGACCTCCGCGATCCGGTCGAGGGCGGCTTCTTCCGCTACGCCACCCGGCGCGACTGGACCGATCCGCACTACGAGCGGATGCTCTACGACAACGCGGGCCTGCTCGCCGCGTACGCCCATCGAGGCGATGCAGGGGTCGCCGAGGGGATCGTCCGGTTCCTGCTGTCCACCCTTCGCCGAGAAGGGGGAGCCTTCGGCTCGGCGCAGGACTCCGAGAGCACGATCGACGGGCAGCGGAGCGAGGGCGGCTACTACCAGCGATCCGCGCCCGATCGACAGGGCCTCGTGCCCCCCGCGGTGGACGGGAAGGTGCTGACGGGCTGGAACGGACTCGCCATCGGCGCTCTGGCCATCGCCGGCTCGCTGCTCGACCGCCCCGACTGGCTGCGAGCCGCGCGCACTGCGGCGGACTTCGTGCTGACCGAGCATCGCTCGGGGGAGCAGCTGCTGCGCGCCTCGCTCGACGGCCGGCGCTCCACGGCGGTCGCGTCGCTCGAGGACTACGGCATGCTCGCGCGAGGGCTGCTCGACCTCAGCCTCGCGACGGGGGAGGTGCGCTACGCGATCATCGCTCGAGAGCTCGTCGACACCACCCTCGCGGCCGGCTCCGGGATCGCCGTCTTCGACATCCCTGGAGGGGGTGATCCGACGCTCGCCGGGCAGGGGCTGCTCCTGCCGATCGACCCGAGCGAGGGCGCGTACCCGTCCGGCACGAGTCAGCTGGCTTCCAGCTCCCTCACGCTGTATGCCCTCACGGGCCAGGACTCCTACCGGACGGCCGCGGAGACGGCGCTGGCCGTGCTGGCCCCGATCGCGGCAGCCCGATCGATCTCCATGGGCGGTGCGCTCGAGGCGATCACCCGGGCGCGCTCGCCGCTGCGCCAACTCATCGTCATCGACGACGCGGTGCATCGGGACGGATCAGACACAGGCGGATCGGAGATGGACCGATCTGAGCGCGACGGGTCAGAGCTCGGCGCGCTTGCGAGGTCGGCGCAGGGCATCGACCTCGTCGCCGTCGTGACTACCGATCAGGCCCGTGCTTTCGCCGAATCCGGCTTCGAGGTCTTCGCCGAGCGCACGCGGGTGGAAGGATCGGCCACCGCCTACCTCTGCGAGCACTTCAGCTGCCTGCTGCCGATCACCGATCCCGAGGCGCTGAAGGCGGCCCTGGCCTGAGCTGCTCGGCCACCCTTCCTACCAACGGCACGGTTTATAAAGGTGGCCGACGGTAGGAAAGCTGGCCCACAGCGCACTAAAGGTGACCGTCGGTACGCCAGCGTGCCCGCGGCGGCGTCGGCAGGGCTTCAGCCGACGCTCACCAGCGGTAGGTCGTCGTGCGTCGCCCACTCCATCATCGAGTTGTCGTAGATGGCGACGTTGCGGTGGCCGAGCATCGTGAGCGCCAGCGCGTCGAGAGCAGACGCGATGCCGCCCCCGCAGTAGACGACGACCCGGTCGTAGGGGAGGGCGCCGCTCAGCATCTTCGTCAGCTCGGGGGAGGAGATCAGCTCGTTCGTCTCGGGGTCGATCATGTCCGCGTTCGGGGCGCTGATGCTGCCGGGGATGTGTCCACCGCGACTGCGGCCCCCGGTGGCACCGAGGTACTCGTCGCGCGGCAACCCGCACACGAGCGCCGCCTCCAGCTCGCCGGCGACGATGGCCTCGAGGTAGGCGCGATCCGCCCACAGATCGGGCCGGGGGCTGGCGACGAAGGTCGCGTCGATCGGGGCGACGTAACCCGTCTGGATCGGGCGGTTCTCGGAGCGCCACTTGGTGATCCCGCCGTCGAGGACGCCGACCCGGTCATATCCGAAGGTCCGGAACAGCCACCAGAGCCGAGCCGCCCACTGGCCCTGCTGATTGTCGTAGATCACCACGGTGGACGAGTTGTCGATGCCGAGCGATCCGGCCGCGTCCTCGAAGGCGTCGACTCCGGGGGCGTGGAAGGGATACTCGCCGTCCTGGTCGCTGAAGACTTTGATCATGTCGGCGAAGACCGCGCCGGGGATGTGCCCTTCGACGAAGTAGTCGCCGCGCCCGCTGAGCGGATAGCCGTCCCCTCCAGGGATCGGCGGCAGCACGGAGGCGTCGACGAGGACCAAGCCGGTCGCCGTCAGGCGATCGGCGAGCCAGCTCGTCGCCACCATCGGTGAGCGGGTTCGGGTGGTGGGAGAAGCCGCAGATGAGTAGTCCACGCGCACAGGCTAGGCCGGGCATGTGCCCGAAGCGGTGAGGCGGCGAGACCCCGGCGGGCGTGTCCTCGAGCTTCCGTCCTCCCGGATCAGGGCGAACTGACAGGATCGGGGCTCGCGTATTAGGTAAGGCGCACCTAAGCTGTTCAGGTGACCCGCTCCATTCCCGATCCCGCGCTGCATGTCTTCATCGCCGGTGACGCGTCCGATCTCGACGCCATCGCGCTTCTGCTCAGCGGGCTTCCGGCGAACGCCTACGGCCAGGTCATGGTCGAGGCCACCGAGGATGAGTGGGACGGTGCGCTCGAAGCTCCCCGTCGCGTGCACGTCGTCCGGCTTCCGCACGACCCCTTCGGTCTGGTCGGAGACACCGTGGTCAGCGCGTGCGCGGCATGGATGGCCGAATGGATGCCCGACGACGTCGAGCGCAGCTCGCGGGTCTTCGTCACCTGGCTCGGCTGCTCCGACAACCAGAACGTGACGGCGATGGACCGACGCCTCAGTCGCTCCCTCGACGCGGCGCACTCCGGCGGCTACTGAGCGTCATTCCTCATCGGCTGCTCGTCCGCGTGTGACGAGAACGGCCGTGCCGTCGATCTCGTCGTCGTGCACGATCCGGGTGTCGAATCCGCGCGTCTCGAAGATCTGAGCGGTCGTCGGGGCCTGCAGCCGACTGGTCTCGATGAGCAGGATTCCCGTTTCAGCCAGCCACCCGGCCGCCTCGGCGGCAACGCGGCGATGCACATCGAGGCCGTCCGCTCCTCCGTCGAGGGCGACGCTCGGCTCCCAGTCGCGCGCCTCGGGGGGCATCAGAGCGATCGCCGCGGTCGGAACGTAGGGGGCGTTGACGACGAGAACGTCGATCCGACCGCGCAGCGAGCCGGGTAGAGCCCCGAAGAGGTCGCCGGCGAAGACCGATCCGCCGATCGGCTCGAGATTGCGGCGGGCGTTCTCGACCGCGGGTGCGTCGAGCTCCGACGCGTAGAGCTCGATGCCTGGCACCCGTGCGGCGAGGACCGCCCCTACCGCTCCGGTGCCGCAGCAGAGGTCGAGCACGACCGAGCCGGAGCGAGTCCAGGTCAGCGCCTCGTTCGCGAGGATCTCCGTCCTGCGCCGCGGCACGAAGACGCCGGGGTCGACCAGGATCCGCAGCCCGCCGAACTCCGCCCAGCCGACGATCTGCTCGAGGGGGAGACCCGCCACTCGACTGAGGATCATCCGTTCGAGGTCATCGGAATCCGTCGCTGCATCGGTCAGCAGGGCCGCCTCGTCTTCGGCGAAGACGCAGCCGGCGGCGCGCAGTCGCTCGACGATGTCCACCTCCGAACGCTAGCGCGACCGGCCCCGGACGGTGCCTCTGATGGGCAGCGCTAGACCCAGGTGGGCGACCAGACGTGAATCTGCCAGAACCAGAACGGCACCTGCATGCCGGTCCACATCGGGTAGAAGAACGCGCTGACCGCCACGACGAGGATCAGGAAGACGATCACGATCCGTCGGTAGATCGGGGCGCGCTCCGGCGCAGGCTGCGGCCCGACGAGACCGAGCAGCAAGCCGATCACGTAGACGGCCGCAAGGAAGAGGTAGGGCTCGAAGACGATCGCGTAGAACTGGAACATCGTGCGCGTCGGGTAGGCCAGCCACGGCAGGTAGCCGGCGCCGATGCCAGCGAGGATGAGGCCGATCCGCCAGTCCCGGCGTCGGAACAGCAGGTAGACGAGGAACAGCGCGCAGGCGACCGATGCCCACCAGAGGATCGGGTTGGCGATCGACCAGACGATCTCGGCGCAGTAGTTGAACTGGCAGCCGTTCTGGCCCGTTGCGCTTCCCCGGTAGTAGATCTGCGTCGGTCGAGCGAGCAGAGGCCAGAGGATCGCCGGGGTGGCGTAGGGGTGGGTGACGCTCAGACCGGTGTGGAACGCATAGATCGAGGCATGCCAGTGCCAGAGGTTCTGGATCGCGTCGGGCACCCAGGCCGTCAGACCCGTCCAGCGTTCGCCGCCCTTTGCGATCCAGTTGCGGTCGTATCCGTTGGTGCTGAGGAACCAGCCGGAGAACGTGGCCAGGTAGGCGGCGAGCGCGATCGGCACGGTTGAGACGAGGGCGACTGGGATGGTACGGATCCCACCGATGAGGGAGTAGCGGATGCCGCGGCTTCGTCGAGCGAGGTAGTCGGTGATGACGACGTAGGCGAGGAAGCCCACGAGGTAGTAGATGCCCGACCATTTCACCCCGGACATCAGGCCGAAGGCGAGGCCTGCTGCGATGAGCCACGGCCGCCATAGAAGGGCGGGACCGAAGATCGGCGGATGTGGCGAGTCGACGGGGTGCGGGCGCAGCATGAACCACGTGTCGAGCCGACGCTCGCGGGATTCGCGGTCGAGCAGGATCGCGCCGAATCCCAGGAGGCCGAAGAGCATGAGGAAGTTGTCGAGCAGCGACAGCCGGGACAGCACGATCGCGTGCCCGTCGATGGCGAAGAAGCCGGCGGCGATGGTCGCGAGCAGCGGGCTGTGGAACAGGCGCTTGGCGATGAAGAAGAGCAGCAGGACCGCGATCGTGCCCGCTATCGCGACCGAGAAGCGCCAGCCGAAGGTGTTCGACGGGCCGAACAGCGCCATGCCGATCGCGATGAGCCATTTGCCGAGCGGGGGATGGGCGACGTACTGGGGATCTGTCGTGTAGCCCCAGGGGTCGCCCGCGTTGAAGGTGTCGTCCGAGTAGCCCTTCGGCCACTGGCCCTCGTAGCCGAGATTGGCCAGCGTCCAGGCGTCCTTCACGTAGAAGGTCTCGTCGAACATCAGGCTCGACGGGGTGCCGAGATTCTGCAGACGGAGGATCAGGGCGAGCAGGGTGACGCCGATCGGGGCGCCCCACGTCCACAGCCGCAGCCGGGCGGTCGCGGAGAGGCTCGGCACCGCCCCATGATAGGTCGCCGCCCTCGTGCATCCTCCGCGCCTCGGCGGGGCGCGGGATGCGGAGCAGGTTCTCGATCCGGACGCCCGTGGCTGGCGCGGCTGTTCGTCGGGTGGGGAGTCGCTCGGCGCCGGATGGGAGGATGACCGCATGCTCGTGCTCGCCGCAACGCCCATCGGCAATCTCGGCGACGCAACCCGGAGGCTGGTCGAGGCGCTGTCGTCGGCGACCGTCGTCGCGGCGGAGGACACCCGGGTGGTGCATCGTCTGCTGCAGGGCCTCGCCGTCGAGAACCGTCCGCGACTGATATCGCTCAACGACCACAACGAGCGGGACCGGATCGCGGAGCTCGTGCCGCTCGCGGCCGCCTCCGATGTGCTGGTCGTCAGCGATGCCGGGATGCCGACCGTGTCCGATCCGGGGTATCGCCTGGTGGCCGCGTGCGTCGAGGCTGGCGTGCGGGTCACCGCGCTGCCTGGCCCCTCGGCCGTGCTGATGGCGCTCGCCGTGTCGGGGCTCCCGACGGACCGCTTCGCCTTCGAGGGCTTCCCGCCCCGCAAGCCGGGGGAGCGTCGCTCCTTCCTCGGCGGGCTGGCCGCTGAGCCGCGCACGCTCGTGTTCTTCGAGTCGCCGCAGCGGATCGGCGACTTCCTGGCGGACCTTGCTGCGACATTCGGCGCGAGCAGGCGGGTGGTCGTCTGTCGGGAGCTCACCAAGCTCTACGAGGAGGTCGTCCGCGGCACTGCGGCGGAGCTCGCGGAGCGGTTCGCCGATGGCGCGCGCGGCGAGATCTGCGTCGTCGTCGAGGGCGCCGCCCCGGTGGTCGTCTCCCTGGACGACGGGATCGCCCAGGTGATCGCCCTCATGTCGGCAGGCGCCCGGGTGAAGGACGCCGCGACCGAGGTCGCCGCCTCGACGGGCCTCTCGCGCCGTGACCTCTACGAAGCCGCCCTCCGCGCCCGCTGACCCGCCCCGGACCCGCCCGCTGCCGCTTGGCCACCCTTTCCCACGGCTTGGCCACCTTTCGTATCCCGGGCCACCTTTCTGCCCCGGTCGGCCACCTTTCCTACCGTCGGCCACCTTTGGAAACCTGGCCGACGGTAGGAAAGGTGGCCGTGCGCCGACGCGGAACGCCATTCCTCTCGAGAAAAGGGCCGAAGCGAGATGCATCGAACGCCATCTCCCACCCCCACCGAATGAAACGGTCTACCTGCGTTCGGATGCGGTCTTCGCGGGCCTTCTCGTCGAGGACGACAAGATCTGCGCTACGACCTCTGGTGAGCTTCGGGTTCAGATACTTCTCGCGTCCATCGAACTCGCCGACCACTCGGCCGGCGTCCCACGCGAAGTCGACCACCGCGTTGAGCCCCTGCTGATCACGGAATCGAACCTGCAGGTCAGGAGGCTCGAAGCCGAGCTGCTGCATTCGCACTCGACTCAGCGATTCGCCGACGCTCTCCGACCGGCCGTCAGCGAAGTAGATCGCGGACGCGGCTTTCTTTCCACCCCGGCCGGGTGAGACGTAGGCGAGTTCTTCGAGAAGGGTTTCGGTGGTGGCGAGCCCGCTATGAAGCGCGAAGTCCATCATCGTGACGGCGACGAGGTGCGATGCCGTGATCCCGATATCCACCAAGGTGCGATCGATGCTTGTCACCGTGAGCGAGCCGATCGTCTCGACGGAGCGCGGCGCGGTGGTTCGGTGCACGAAGAGCCCCGGCATCGAGCTGCCACCCGCTGCAGCCGAGTCCAGAACGTGGACTCGCTGCGGCCACGCACCGATCAATGGCAGACCATGCAGGGCAGCCGCCGCATAGTGGGAGAAAACGAGCCGCCTTGAATGCAATCCATCGGTCGCTCGGACAAGCATTCGATGCTGCTCGTCTCGTGACGCGGAGGCCCAGGCTGATGCGCGGACGTACGCTCCGCGCCTGATGCGAATCAGCGATCCCGAACGCACCAGCTCGGCCACTCGAGTCGGGTGGATACCCAAAGCTTCGAGATCCCGGGTCAGCATGACTCCGTCGAGCTGCAGCGATGCGATGTCGAGAGGGGCGAGCATGCACCGAAGGATCCCGGAAACGCAAGCGCCCGGAAGCGCCGGTCCCGCATCTGTGGACAAGTCCGCCCGCAGACCGCCTGTTGGGAACTGCGCCGCGGCGGGCCAGCAATCCGCTCGGCCACCTTTCCTACCGTCGGCACGGAAAGGAAACCGGGCCCACGGTAGGAAGGGTGGCCGAACCAAAGCCAAAGGTGGCCGTCAGGAGCTAAAGGTGGCCGAGCCTTTCCGAAAGGTGGCCGAGCCGATCGCCCGCGTGGACCGGCCGGCATCCACCGCATCCATCGGACCGGTGTAATGCGGGATTCCGGGGTGGTCCGGCGGAATTAGGATGGTCGGCATGGTTTCCGGCGCGCCCTTCTACGTCACCACGCCGATCTTCTACCCGAGCGACGTGCCGCACATCGGGCACGGCTACACCGAGGTGGCCGTCGACGTGCTTGCCCGGTGGCACCGCCAGGCCGGCGACGACACCTGGATGCTGACCGGCACCGACGAGCACGGCCAGAAGATGCTGCGCACCGCGGCGGCGGGTGGGATGACGCCCAAGGAGTGGGCCGATCGCCTCGTCGAGAGCTCGTGGCTGCCGCTGCTGGACACCCTGAACATCGCCAACGACGACTTCATCCGCACCACGCAGGAGCGGCACGAGGTCAGCGCGCAGGCGTTCCTGCAGAAGCTGCATGACACCGGCTACATCTACACCGGCGACTACGAGGGCTTCTACTGCGTCGGCTGCGAGGAGTACAAGCAGCCGAGCGAGCTCGTCGAGGGCACGGGTCCGTTCGAGGGCCAGCAGGTCTGCGCCATCCACTCCCGGCCCGTCGAGCTGCTGCAGGAGCGCAACTACTTCTTCAAGATGAGCGAGTTCCAGGACCGCCTGCTCGCCCTCTACGAGGAGCGGCCCGATTTCGTGCAGCCCGAGAGCGCCCGCAACGAGGTCATCGCCTTCGTCAAGGGCGGTCTCGACGACCTGTCGATCTCCCGTTCGACCTTCGATTGGGGCATCCAGGTCCCGTGGGATCCCGAGCACGTCGTCTACGTCTGGTTCGATGCGCTGCTCAACTACGCCACGGCCGTCGGCTACGCCCGCGACGAGGAGGAGTTCGCCCGCCGCTGGCCGGCCGTGCACATCGTCGGCAAGGACATCCTCCGCTTCCACGCGGTCATCTGGCCCGCCATGCTCATGGCCGCGGGAGTCGAGCCGCCCAAGCACGTCTACGCCCACGGCTGGCTGCTCGTCGGCGGCGAGAAGATGTCCAAGTCCAAGCTGACCGGCATCGCCCCGAACCAGATCACCGACGTGTTCGGATCGGATGCGTTCCGCTACTACTTCCTGCGCGCGATCTCCTTCGGCCAGGACGGATCGTTCAGCTGGGAGGACCTCTCGGCCCGCTATCAGGCCGAGCTCGCCAACGGATTCGGCAACCTCGCCTCCCGCGTGATCGCCATGATCAACCGCTACTTCGACGGCGTCCTGCCCCAGCCGGGCGAGCCCAGCGAGGCCGACCTCGGCATCCAGCAGACCGCCGCGACCGCGGCCGCCGCTGCCGACGCGGCCATCGAGCGCTTCGCCATCCACGAGGCAATCGGCGCCATCTGGACCATCGTCGAAGAGCTCAACGGCTACATCACCACCCAGGAGCCGTGGGTGCTGGCCAAGGATCCCGCCACGCGTGAGCGTCTGCAGACCGTGCTCTACACGGCGGCAGACGGATTGCGCGCGCTCGCGGTCCTCCTCAATCCGGTGATCCCGACCGCCACCGCCAAGCTCTGGACCGCGCTCGGGGCGGAGGCGGGGCTCGGCGCTCTGGCCGATCAGCCCATCCGCGAGGCAGGCGAATGGAACGTGCTGCCGGTCGGCTCCCAGGCCACCCCGCTCGAGGCGCTCTTCCCGCGCATCGAGCAGGAGGTCGGCGGCGGCGCCGCGGCGTGAGCATGTCCAGCCCGCAGCAGTCGAACTCCGAGCAGTCGAACCCCGAGCAGTCGAACCCCGAGCAGTCCAACCAGCAGAAGCCGAAGGCCCAATACCCGCCACTGCCCGAGGCGCTCACCGTCGGCGTCTACGACAACCACACGCACCTCGATCCATCGCCCGAGGCGGGCCGCGGCCACCCCGACGCGTTCCCCGAGCTGACCTACCAGGAGCAGCTCGACCGGGCGTCCAGCGTCGGCGTGCGTGGAGTCGTCCAGGTGGGGGTCGACCTCGAGACCAGCCGCTGGTCGGCCGAGATCGCGGCCATCGAGCCGAGGATGCTGGCGGCTGTCGCCATCCATCCCAACGAGGCGCCGCGCTACGCCGAGGCGGGCGAGCTGGACGACGCGCTCGCCGAGATCGCGGAACTCGCCGCCCGCCCGCGCGTGCGCGCCGTGGGGGAGACCGGACTCGACTTCTTCCGCACGGAAGCGGCCGGCCGCGGAGCCCAATACGCGAGCTTCGAAGCGCACATCGCGATCGCCAAGGCCAATGGGATCGCGCTGCAGATCCACGACCGCGACGCCCATGACGAGGTGCTCGCGACCCTGAAGCGCGTCGGAGCTCCCGAGAAGACGGTCTTCCACTGCTTCTCCGGCGGCGCCGGCCTCGCCCGAACGATCGCCGAGAACGGCTGGTACGCCTCCTTCGCCGGCACCGTGACGTTCAAGAACGCGCACAATCTGCGGGAGGCCCTCGAGATCCTGCCCCGATCGCAGATCCTGATCGAGACCGATGCACCGTTCCTCACACCCGAGCCGCTGCGCGGACGGCCGAACGCCCCCTACCTGATCCCGCACACCTTGCGTGCCATGGCCGGCTACCTTGGGAGCGATCCCTCGATCCTGGCCGCGCAGATCTCCTCGAACACCGAGCTGGTCTATGGCTCGTGGAACGACGATCCGCCGGTGCCGAACGATCCGTCTCGGCCCGACTCGGGCGATGCACCCAAGCTGGCCTGAGTTGTCACGTCCCGAAGGCCTCGCGTGAACGCCCCCAGCGATGGCGAGCAGCCCACCTCCGGTCTGCTCGGACCCGCCGAGATCCGTGATCTCGCCGAGCTCCTCGGAGTCCAGCCGACGAAGAAGCTCGGTCAGAACTTCGTCATCGACCCCAACACGGTCCGTCGGATCGTGCGGATCGCGGGCGTGCAGGCACGCGAGCAGGTCGTCGAGATCGGCCCCGGGCTCGGATCCTTGACGCTCGGCCTGCTCGAGGTGGGCGCAGATGTCATCGCCGTCGAGATCGACGACCGACTCGCCGCCCAGCTGCCGCGGACGGTGGAGTCGATCGCCGGTGACCGGGTCGGCGGCCTGACCGTGATGCAGGCGGACGCCCTCGAGGTGCGCGAGCTGCCCGGGGTGCCTGTCCGACTCGTCGCCAACCTGCCCTACAACGTCTCGGTGCCCGTTCTCCTGCACTTCCTCGAGCACTTCCCGACCATCCGGTCGGGAGTCGTGATGGTGCAGGCCGAGGTCGGCCAGCGCATCGCTGCGGGCCCCGGATCGAAGATCTACGGATCGCCGAGCATCAAGGCGGCCTGGTACGGCGCCTTCCGCATCGCGGGAACTGTGAGCAGGCAGGTCTTCTGGCCCGTGCCGAACGTGGATTCGGTGCTCGTCGGCTTCGAGCTCGCCGATCGGCAGCCGGGAGACGAGGCGCTGCGTCGCGAGACCTTCGGGCTGATCGACGCCGCATTCCAGCAGCGCCGCAAGATGCTGCGCGGTGCCCTCGGCCAGGCCCTCGGCGGCAGCGATCGGGCAATTGCGGCCCTCACCAGGGCAGGCGTCGCAGAGACTCGGCGAGGGGAAGAGCTCACCCTCGACGAGTTCGTCGCCATCGCCCGCGCCGTGCGCGACCTGCCGGCCGCCTGACCCGGTGCTTCAGTTCCTGTGCGCGCCCTCGGGCGACTCCTGAGGTGTGATCGGGAGGTCCTCAAGGTCGTCTAGGTTGGATCCATGGGCACCCCGGGATCGCCGGTGCGCGCGAAGGCGCCGGGCAAGGTCAACGTGTTCATGCGCGTCGGCAGCCTCCTCGACGACGGCTATCACGACGTCGCGACCGCATATCAGGCCGTCTCGCTCTGCGAAGAGGTGCATGCGTTCAGCGCTCCTGACTTCTCGGTGAGCTTCGACGGCCCGATCGATACGTCGGCGCTCGAGACCGACGGCTCGAACATCGCCATCAAAGCGGCGCGGCTCTTGGCCCGCAAGGCCGGATATCGCGGCGGAGTACACCTCGAGATCACCAAGCGCGTGCCGATCGCCGGCGGCATGGGCGGGGGATCGGCCGACGCCGCCGCCACGCTCGTGGCCTGCGACGCCCTCTGGGGAACCGACCTCGGACGAGATGAGCTGCACGCGCTCGCGGCCAAGCTCGGCGCCGATGTCCCGTTCGCCCTGATGGGCGGCACCGCGGTCGGCACGGGGCGGGGAGATCAGCTCAGTCCGGCGCTCGCGAAGGGGCAGTTCCACTGGGTGCTGGTGATCGCGGAGTACGGGATGAGCACGCCGCGGGTCTACCAGGAGCTCGACCGGCACCGCGAACGCCATGCCCTCGACATCGCACCGGCCACCACGAAGCCCACCGTCGACGCGGCCGTCCTTCAGGCCCTGCGGGCAGGAGACGCGCAGATGCTCGCCGAGAGCCTGCACAACGACCTGCAGGCGCCGGCGCTGCACATCGCGCCGGGGCTGGCAAGCATCCTCGAGATCGGTGAGCGCAACGGCGCCCTGGCGGGCATCATCTCGGGCTCGGGTCCGACCATCGCCTTCCTCGTCTCCGACCTCGACAGCGCAATCTCGCTGCAGATCGCCCTCTCGGCATCGCGCCTCGAGGTGATCCGGGTCACCGGCCCGGTCGTCGGCGCTCGCCTGCTCAGCGACTGAGTCGTCTCCGCGTCCCAGTTGCACGGATCAGGGGATCCCGCCGTCAAGGGGGCATCTCGTCTCCTGAGCCGACGCAATTCGGGGGCAATCCCCTGATCGATACAACATCCCCTGATCCGTGAAAGAGGACCTCAGGCTGAGGGGACGGCGGGCCTGCGGCGGAGGAGTCGGGCCCGCTGCTCCGGCGTCGCGCGCAGCCAGCTGCCGACGGCGACGACGACCGCGGCGACTATCAGGGCGGTCGCGAAGGCGGCATTCGGGGGAGTGACGAGCCGGAAGGTGAGCGCGAGCGCCACGGCGAACCATTCCCAACGCCCCGACATCGCGATGAACGGGATGAGCAGCAGCGCGTACCAGGCGTAGCGCGGGCTGACAGCGATCAGCGTGACGCCGATCATCACGAGCTGACCCACCCACGGGTTCGAAGGCGGTGTCTTCCACAGCACGACCCCAGCCGTGACGGCGAGGACCGCGGCGACGATCGCAGCAGCGAGCATCGGCGGCACCCAGCCCGGGATCAGCACGAACCGGGTTCCGTTCTCGTAGCCCTCCTCGCTGAGATAGCCGGGCAGGTAGCCGATCACCTTGAGCCCCGTCGTCAGCACGTACGGCACGTAGAGCAGGGCAAAGGTGACGATCGCGGCGCCGATGATCTTGACGGGGGAGCGCCGGAGAAGGGCAGGCGCCGCGATGACAGGGATGAGCTTCGCCGCGATGGCGAGCCCGAGGGCGATGCCTCCCCGCCACGGTCGTCCGCTCGCCACCAGCGCCGTCGCGATGAGCGCGAGGCCGGCGCCGAGCACGTCGACGTGGGAATTGGTGACCGCCTCCGAGGCGACGAGCGGGCACCAGGCCCACAGAGCCGCCCACCAGAGGGGCCGACCGCTTCGACGGAGCACACGCAGAAGCACGGCGGTGATGCCGAGCGAGACCAGGAGGCCCGCCACCTGGAAGGCGATGTAGCTCACCTCCGACGGCACGAAGAGGCGCACGGCGAGGAAGTACAGCTCGGCCAGCGGCGGATAGATCGTGGGCACGAGTGGACGATTGAGTGCGGTGCACCGGACATCGCCGGAGTCGGAAACGTCGTCTGTCGCAGACGCGGCATCCCCACCGTCGGAGCTTCCGTCGCTCGGACCCGACTCGATGGTGCCGATCCGCTCGCCGACGCACTCCTGTGTGCCGTCCGCAGCCGTCGTCGCCGCAGGGAACAGCCAGTCGGGCTTCAGGCCCTCGAGCGCGGTATCAGCGGGCACGTACTCGTAGGGCGAGACGTCTGCCTTCTGCACGATGCCGTCCCACGCGTAGCGCGCGGAGTCGGTGCTGGTGTTGGGCGGGCCGGCCAGCGCCGCCAATCCGATGGCGATCGCGCCTCCGAACACCAACCACGGCACGGCCTTCGCAGACACACGGCGGAGTCCGAGGAGTGCGACCGCGAACAGCGCCCAGCCTCCCGCCGCGCAGAGCATCAGAGGCAGCCCATCGGACCGGTAGAAGAAGCCGCCGGATGGAGCCTTCTCGAAGGAATCGAAGGACAGCACGCCGATCGCCGTGAGCACGGTGAGGGCCCCGAGGGAGAGGACCGTGAGAGCGATGCGCACTGGCCCATCCTCCCGTGACCTCGACTCGAAGCCCGAGTTCCCAGGCTGTTCGGCGCGGCATCTCCCATCGGATGGGGGCGCCCCCGACATCCGTCCCGCGCGCCGCCCCCGAAACGGACCTGATTTCGCCTCATCGATGGTGAGATGAGCCATGCGACGACTGCTCTATGACGCGCGCGTCGCCCTCGAATCGCCATCCCGCACTCCGCGGATGGCGGTCGTCGTCGGCCGACTGCTCGGCATCGCCTTCCTGCTCTGCTTCGGGACCGGCCTCTACAGCCACTTCATCCAGCACCCGGCCGACGGGATGTTCTTCCCGAACCAGCCGTATTGGATCTACCAGCTGAACCAGGGGATCCACGTCACGACGGGGATCGTCTGCATCCCGCTGATCCTCGCCAAGCTCTGGACCGTTTACCCGAACCTCTTCGGCTACCCGGCGATCAAGGACAAGCTGGCCATCCTCGAGCGCGGTTCGATCGCCATCTTCATCGGCGCCTCGATCGTGCAGCTCGTCATCGGCCTGCTCAACACGTACCAGTCCCTCGTTGCGCCGTTCTACTTCCTGCAGGTGCACTACGGCCTGAGCTTCGTCATCATCGGCTCGCTCGCCATCCACATCGCGGTCAAGCTGCCGATCATCAGCCGCTACTGGCGCAAGCCGGCGGATGGGCACGACGGCGAACTCGAGGCATACGAGTCGCTGCCGGTGACCGAGCCCGCACCCACGGCGTTCCAGGGCATCACTGGCCGGGTCATGTCCTACATCGACGGAGCGCCCACCGCCCCGTCGAAGGTCAGCCGCCGCGGCTTCCTCGGCGCGCTCGGCGCCACCTCCGCCGCAGCTGTGGTGCTGACGGTCGGCCAGACGTTCGAGCCGCTGGCTGCCACGAACGCATTCGGGCCGCGCGAGAAGGGCACCGGCCCCCAGGGGGTGCCCATCAACCGGACGTCGAAGCAGGCGAAGGTCACCGACTCGGCGATGGATCCGAACTGGGCGCTCGCCGTGCGCAACGGCGACCAGGAGGTCTCCGTCAGTCGGGCCGACCTCGCCGCCATGCAGCAGTACGACGTTCAGCTGCCCATCGCCTGTGTCGAGGGCTGGAGCCAGATGGCGTCCTGGCGCGGCGTCCGACTGAGCGAGTTGATGGCAGCGGTCGGCATCACCGCCGCGAACTCCGTGCGGATCCAGAGCCTCGAGGAGAAGGGCGCCTACCGTGAGACGACGATGGACGCCAACTTCGTGCAGGATCCCACCACGCTGGTCGCGCTGCAGCTGAACGGCGAGGATCTCGATCTCGAGCACGGCTATCCCGCTCGGATCATCGCTCCCGGGCGGCCCGGCGTGCTGCAGACCAAGTGGCTCGCGACCCTGGAGGTGATCTGATGCAGAGCTCATCCATCGTCGGCGCGCGTGCCGTGCTGATCATCGGCGGGATCCTGCTGATGCTCGTCGGTGCGTATCAGCTGGTCACCACGCAGCGGATAGACCAGCTGTTCGGACTCGCCCTCTGGATGCTCGGCGCCATCGTGCTGCACGACGGCATCCTGTCGCCGATCGTCCTGTTCGCCAACGTGCTGCTGAAGCGCTCGGGCAGGCGGATGCCGTGGTCGGTGCTCGTCGTGATCCAGATCGCCGTGGTGGTCGGCTCGGTGCTCACGCTGATCGTGGTGCCGGAGATCGCCGGGCAGCTGCGCGGCCCCGCCAATCCGACGATCCTCACCGGCGACTACGGGCTGCGGCTCGCCGTGATGTGGGGCGTCCTGCTCGTGATCGCCGCGATCATCAGTGCGGTGCTGGTCCGACGCGGCAAGCGCCCGGCGGACGAGCTCGTCAAGCCCGCCGCCGTCTGATCACCAGCGCGCTCGGCCACCTTTTCTCCCGAGGGCCAGGTCTACAAACCTGGCCGACGGTAAGAAAGGTGGCCCGGCCGGGCGCAAAGGTGGCCGAGCCGGACCGACGGATGGCCTACCGGTGACAGATCGACCGTGCGCCCCGCTCAGCTGGCGGCGGACTCCGCGACGAGCCCGCGGCTGATCAGCTGATCCACCCGGGCGGCGAACGTGCCGTGAGGGGCGATCTCCGCCACATCGATCGCATCGCTGGCGTAGTCGACGTCGATCAGCGGTGCGAGCTGCCGGACCCGCAGGCCGGCGGCGATCAACCGGCGGTACTGGAGGCGTCCGGTCTCGGACAGCGACATCGGCACGCCTCGGATCAGCGATCCATCCGGCCGCGCCATGCCGAGAGCCCAGAACCCGCCGTCTCGAGCAGGTCCGAACCAGGCGTCGGTCGGCGCGCCGGCAGCGAGATCGTCGAGCATCGGCTGCAGCGCGGCGGCTGTCACCTGGGGGGTGTCCATGCCGATCATGACCATGGGGGAGTCGTGGCAGTAGTCGAAGATGTGGCCGAGGCGGGCGTCGAGGCCCCCGCCCACCTGGCGCACCACCTCGAAGCCAGAGGCCCCGTCCGGGACGTGCTCCTCGGTCCCGTCGAAGTAGAGGATCCGACGTTCGACGTCGAGCTCCTGCATGGCGGTGAGGGTGTCGGCGAGGCTCGCGGCGGCCAGTTCCGCGGCCTGCTCGAAGGTGAGGGGCGGCACCAGCCGGGTCTTGACCCGTCCGGGAATGCACGCCTTGGCGATGACGACGAGATCGGTCATGAAGTGGCCTCCATCAGGACGGTCGCGCGGATGGAGCTGAGCAGAGCGGACATGTCCTTGACCGCGTGGTAGGTGCCCCGGACGGTGCCGGTCACCTTGGATCGGCCGACGCGCGGGGAGTAGCCGATGGGCGTCTCCTCGATTCTCCAGCCGTCGCTCCAGGCCCGCAGGAACATCTCCAGCGGGTAGCCGCTGCGACGGTCCTGCAGGTCGAGGCCGAGGAGACGGGTCCGAGAGGCGGCGCGCATCGGACCCAGGTCGTGCACATCGATGCCGGTGAGCCTCCGCAGGCGACGAGCGAGCTCGAAGTTGGCGATCCGAGCGTGCAGCGGCCAGGCCGAGCTGCTCGTCGGCATGCGGCGGCCGAGCATCAGATCGACGCGTCCGTCGAGGACGGGGCGCACCACGCGGGGGAGCTCCTGCGGGTCCATCGAGGCGTCCGCGTCGCAGAAGGCGACGATCGGCGCCGTTGCTGCGAGGAGGCCGGCGTGCGCGGCGGAGCCGAAGCCCTTGCGCGGCTCTTCGACGACGAGGGCGCCGTATGAACGAGCGACGGCGACGGAGTCGTCGGTGGAGCCGTTGTCCACGACGATGGCGCGGTAGCCCGACGGCATCCGCTCGAGGACCCATGGCAGCGCGCCGGCCTCGTCGAGGCACGGCAGAACGACGTCCACCCCCGGATCTGTCTCCATCGAGTTCAACATACTGCCCCCTCCTGGGCGCCCCCTCTTGATACGCGCGGCGCGCGCGCGAGGGTTTCAGATCTGTATTCGGATCGGTGGCTGGGTGAAACCTGAGAGACGCCGCAGTGCGCGAATGGATCGACTCCCGCTCTGTGCCGATCACGAGCTTCCCTCGAGTCCGTCCGGCGGCACAGTGAACGGGGGCGCGATGACGCGCCCCCCAGTTCGAGTCGGATTCGGTAACGGGGGCGTGGCGAACCGCCCCCCTGCGCTCAATAGGTGCCATGGTTCAGGAGCCGACGGGAATGACCGGTTCTGAGGTCCAAGTCGGCTTTCTGGGAGCACCCTGGGAAGTTCTCGAACGCACCCAACCCATTTCGGAAGGGTGCCGAATTCATCATGTCCCGCAAGGAACGGAACGGAATGTTCCGCCGGGGATGAGATATCCCGCACGGAACAAACCACACACAGTGAACAAAGGATTGATAATGCGCAAGTTCTACAAGAGCACGATCGGGATCGCTGCTGCCGGCTTCATGCTGGTTGGCCTGGCTGCCTGCTCGACCTCGACCGGTACGGACACGAGCTCCAGCTCGGGTACCTCTTCTTCTTCCGCTCCGTCGGCTGAGGCTGACCCGGAGCCCCTGGCCTCGATCCCCGCCCTCGCCGGCGTCTCCACCCAGGTCACCCTCGACCAGGGCTTCCTCGACGCGATCACCAGCCTGGGCCTGACCCCCGGCCTGATCGGCACCGCGACCCTCGAGGGCGGCGTCCTGTCGTTCCCGATCACCGGCGGAAACGTGGACTACTACGACCCGAACGAGTCCTACCGCCCGTATGTCCAGGGTGAGATCGACCACGCCGGCTCCGGTATCACGCTCTCCAACGCTGACGGCTCGATCG
>NZ_SSSM01000006.1 GCF_004801885.1 Naasia lichenicola
TGGCGATCCAGCCAAGCCTGGATCAACGAAAAGGGGATCCGCCACACGGCGGATCCCCTTTCTCGTATGCCCCAACTCATTTCCCGCACTGACTGCGAATGCAGGAGATGTGAAGAATCCGGGCCGGAAACGGCGCATTCTTCGCCAATAGCCGATCGCCCCCGAATACTGCATTCACGCAGACCGACCATCGGCCTCAGCGCACGGCGGCGCGCAGGGGAGCGGTGGCGAATTCGCGCATGCCGTCCTCGAAGTCCACTGATGCGCGCCAGCCGAGCTCTGCGTGGATCCGCGCCGAGGACGCGGTGATGTGCCGGACGTCGCCGAGCCGGTACTGACCGGTCGTCACGGGGGCCGCGCCACCGGTATAGCGGCTCAGCCGGTCGGCCAGATCGCCCACCGTGTGCACGACGCCGCTGCCGACGTTGAAGGCGCGGAAGCTGCGCGGATGATCCGCCGTCCAGTCGATCGCGGCGAGGTTCGCCCCGGCGACATCGCGCACATGCACGAAATCGCGACGCTGACCGCCGTCCTCGTAGACCCGCGGCGCCTCGCCCCGCTCCAGTGCGGATCGGAAGAGCGACGCGACCCCGGCGTACGGGGTGTTCTGCGGCATTCCCGGTCCATAGACGTTGTGATAGCGCAGCGCGGCCGCCGACCCACCGGTCGCGATGGTCCACGCGGAGGCCAGGTTCTCCTGGGCGAGCTTGGTGACGGCGTAGACGTTGCGCGGGTCGAGATCCGCGTCCTCGTGCACGAGGAGGGGCTCGAGGGACAGTCCAGTGGTCGGATCGACGGGCTCGAAGGCACCGGCCTCGAGATCTTCGACCCGACGGGGCGGTGGCTGGATCGCGCCGCCCGCTCCCCGGTAGCGGCCCTCTCCGTAGACGACCATGGACGACGCCATCACCAGCCGCGCGACGGACAGCTCCGTCATGGCGGCGAGGACCACAGAGGTGCCCAGCACGTTGCTCGCCACGTAATCGGGAGCGTCAGCGAAGTCCACGCCGAGGCCCACCTTGGCCGCTTGATGGCAGACCACATCGACACCGACCAGCGCACTGCGGACGTCATCGAGCGACGTGACGTCGCCGCGCACGAGTTCCACTCCCTCGGGGAGGGGCTGCTCATCGCCGTGGACATCCCGACGGAGCGAGTCGAGGACGCGCACCGCCCAGCCCCGCCCGAGCGCCGCGTCGACCACGGCCCGGCCGATGAAGCCCGCTCCACCGGTGACGAGCACCGTGCCGGCGGACTCTGTGCGTGTGGATCCCGTGCCAGCCGGTTCTGTCTCAGCGGAGTCGGTGCCTGTGTATTCGATGCTGCCTGACACGCGGATGCCCTCCCAGAGCGGAAACTGCCTGCGTCGATGCGGCGCCAACAGTCTTCCACGACGCCCGCAGCCCATGGATTCGCGCCTCCCCGAAGTCGGCCCCGGACCTCGCGCCCATCTGCGGGCAGTAGCGTTTCGGGGTGGCTCACCTATTGGGAGCCGAGCGCCTGACGCTCGAGTACCCCACCCGCATCGTCCTCGAAGACATCACCATCGGCATCGACGAAGGGGACCGGATCGGCATCGTCGGCCGCAACGGCGACGGCAAGTCCTCGCTGATGGGCATGCTCGCCGGCAGCATCGAGCCGAACTCCGGACGCGTCACCCGGCGAAGCGGAGTGAGCATCGGAGTGCTCGCGCAGCGCGACGACTTCGGCGATCACCGCACCCTGGCCCAGGCGATCGTCGGCGACACCCCCGAGTACGAGTGGGCGAGCGACGGACGGATCCGCGACGTCATCGCCGGCCTCGTCTCGGACCTCGACTGGAACGCCGAGCTCGACTCCCTCAGCGGCGGGCAGCGCCGCAGGGCCTCACTCGCCGCGCTGCTCGTGGGGGACTGGGACGTCCTCATGCTCGACGAGCCCACCAACCACCTCGACGTCGAAGGCGTCGCCTGGCTCGCCGACCATCTGAAGCGCCGCTGGACCCCGGGCAACGGTGCGTTCATCGTCGTGACCCACGATCGATGGTTCCTCGACGAGGTCTGCCTCGACACCTGGGAGGTGCACGATCGCACGGTCGAGGAGTTCGAAGGCGGCTACGCGGCCTACGTGCTCCAGCGGGTCGAGCGCGACCGGATGGCGGCAACGAGCGAAGCGAAGCGGCAGAACCTGATGAAGAAGGAGCTCGCCTGGCTCCGCCGTGGTGCACCGGCTCGCACCGCGAAGCCCAAGTTCCGCATCGAGGCGGCCACCCAGCTGATCGAGGACGTTCCCCCCGTCCGCGACCCGATCGGCCTCGCCCGGCTCGCCACCGCACGACTCGGCAAGGACGTCGTCGATCTCGAGAACGCGTCGTTCAGCTACGGCGGCCCGACCGGCGAGAACACCCTGACCGACATCGAATGGCGGATCGCCCCCGGCGAGCGCACCGGCATCCTGGGAGCCAACGGCGTCGGCAAATCCACCCTGCTCGGCCTGATCACCGGAGTCCTGGAGCCCACCTCCGGTCGGGTCAAGCGCGGCACGACAGTGCGCATCTCGACCCTCACTCAGCAGCTCGACGATCTCGACGCCGTCGCCGGAGAGCGGGTCAGCACGGTCGTCGGCCGGCTGCGGACCGAATACACGACCGGCACGGGATCGAACGCGGTGCAGATGTCACCCGGGCAGCTGCTCGAGCGCCTCGGCTTCACCACGGCACAGCTGTCGACGGCGATCAAGGACCTGTCAGGAGGTCAGCGGCGACGACTGCAGCTGCTGCTGATCCTGCTCGAGGAGCCCAACGTCCTGATCCTCGACGAGCCGACCAACGACCTCGACACCGACATGCTCGCGGCCATGGAGGACCTCCTCGACACCTGGCCGGGCACCCTGCTGGTGGTCTCGCACGATCGATATCTCATGGAGCGGGTCACCGATCAGCAGTACGCGGTGATGGACGGCAAGCTCCGTCACCTGCCCCGCGGTGTCGACCAGTACCTCGAGCTCCGCAAGGCCCAGGACGGCGCCGGCTCCGCGCCGAGCGTCGGAGAGCCGGGCCACGCGCGGTCCGACAAGCCGACCCAGACCGGCGCCGAGCGTCGGGCCGCGGAGAAGGAGGTCGGCTCCATCGAGCGCAAGCTGGTCAAGCTCCGCTCCGATCGGGTGGGGCTGCTCGACCGCTTCGCCACTCACGACCAGTCCGACTTCGCCGGCCTGGGTGCGATGCAGGCATCGCTGGCCGAGCTGGATGAGCGGGAGTCGACGCTCGAAGACCGCTGGCTCGAGCTCACCTCCGACCTCGAAGACTGAGGCCGTCGCCGTCCGTCGGTGTTCTCCGCTCGGCGGCTAGGGGCCGGATTGCGACGTGGGACGCGGACTCAGCCGCCGTCGAAGGCGCCGCTGAGCTTGCGCAGGAGCTTGGCCATCCGCTCCTGATCGCCCTGTCCGAGACCCTCGAGCAGCTCCGCCTCGGCCACGAGCAGGTGCTCGATGGCCGAATCCACGCGGATGAGGCCCTCGGGGGAGAGGTGGACGAGCACGCCGCGGCCGTCCTTCGGATCTCCGCGTCGCTCGACCAGGGTGCGATGGACGAGCCGATCGATCCTGTTCGTCATCGTGCCCGAGCTGACGAGCGTCTGCTGCACGAGGTTCGTCGGGCTGAGTTCGAACGGGTCGCCCGACCGGCGCAGGGCGGAGAGCACATCGAACTCCCATGACTCCAGCCCGGCGGTGGCGAAGGACGCCTTCCGTGCCCGTTCGAGGTGGCGTGCCAGCCGCTTCACGCGGGACAGGATCATCAGGGGAGTGAAGTCCAGGTCGGGCCGCACCTCGTGCCACGACGCGACGATGCGATCGACTTCATCGCGGTCGGTCATAGGCCCATTATCCGACGCGAGCGTCAACGGCTCGTGGGCCTTCACCGGCCACGCCGCGTCCGGTGCTCAGTTTCTGGTAGCACCCGTCGGTGTGGCGCCCTCAGTGGGGAGCGCGGAGTCCCCCCTTCTGCCGACACACTTGTACCCAGGTCCCCCTTAGCACGGACGCGTGGGGGACACGGCTACACCGCATCTCGGGGGAGAGAACAGCAGTGAGCACCATGAAGATCTCAGACCATGCCGATCGACCCGGCACAGCTCGGCACCGCGGCTCACGGCGCGGCGTCCCAGCTCACAGCGCCTTCGTGCGACGGACGGGCGCCGGCGCACTCGCCGTCTCGCTGCTCGCCGGCGCCGTTCTCGCCTTCGCGCCCCTGGCGCCCGCATCCGCCGCAGAGGTCGGATGGGAGACCGAGAGCTGCTTCAGCTCCCTCGCCGAGCAGCACACGGGCGACCTGACCGCTGCGAAGTACCGCGCGGAGTCCTGGCGCATCTACCTCGAGGCCGCCGAACGCGGAGCTCCCGTCGTCGCGCCCGCCGCACCTGACTCGCCGGCCGAGCTGAGCGACGAGGAGTATCAGCAGGCGCTCAAGCAGGCCTACGGATGGCTGGATGCCGGACAGGCCGAGAAGATCCAGAGCTTCGATGAGGCCGGGCGGACCGCGGCAGAGGACGATCTCGTCTTCGCCGTGACCTTCGGCGACGAGAAGGTCCGCGACCAGCTGCTCGCCCAGCAGATCGAGGAGCGCGCGGCATCGGTCGACGAGCTCCGCGCCAAGCAGGGATCGAGCACCCCGGAGGATGCCGCACGCCTCGAGAAGGCGCTCAGTCTGCTCCCGCCCGAGCAGCGCGAGGCCTACGACAAGCTGAAGGCCGAGGGTGCCGCCGAGCAGTTCGCCGCCGACGTGCTCTATGCCTTCGCGCAGCCGGATGAGGTCCGCACCGAACTCTTCGGCATGTCACCAGAGGCCCGGAGCCTCATCGTCGCCGACCTCGCCGCCATCCAGGCGGGTGTCGCCAAGCAGCCCGCGGATGCGGAGCAGGTCCTCGACATCTGCGTGATCGAGCTCGACAGCGCACGCCAGAACGACGGCCTCGACGCGGACAGCGGTTCCCGGCGCGCCGACGAGATCGTCGCGCGCTACGTCGTGGACGGGCAGATCATCGCCTCAGATGAGACCCAGAGCGGTGCCGTCTACACGGCTGCCAGCTGGGCAGTCCGCGCCTGCCTCGCCGCGTTCGACGACCTCGGCTACACGCCGAAGGAGGAATCGGACGACTTCGCGGCGCTCGACCTCACGGTGCTGAGCCTGTACCTGCGCCTCGAATGGAACGCGCTCGACGCGACCACCCCGGTAGCCGATCCGAAGGCTGCTGATCCAGCTGCTGAGGAGCCCGCTGCTGCTGAACCCGCAGCTGCGGAACCGCGCATGGAGACCGCGCAGAAGACCATGCTCACAACCCAGGAGCGCCGGGCGCGATTCGCCGCCATCCGGACCGAACCTGTCGCCGCCAGCACTGCGGCGAGCGCAGCGGACGCATCCGAGCCGACCACGACGGCTCAACCCACCAAGAGCACGGTGCCGGCTTCGGGCAGCGAGCCCACCACGACCGCGGCCGGAGAGTTCTCCGCGCTGATCCTTCGGGAGTCGACCTCCGCCGATCTCGACCGCATCTTCGCGACCAGCGATCGCGAATCGATGCTGAAGCGCATCCAGGTGGCAGCCGAGGGCTACGGCGCCGCCGACTCCAAGGTGGTCTCCCGCTACATCGAGTGCGTGAAGGCAGTAGAGGGCCCGCGTGCGGACGGCAAGTTCGCCGACTACGACGAGACCCACAAGTACGCCGTGGAGTTCCTGTCCGCGGGCTCGACCGACCCGGCGCCGACCACCGATCCCACGCCGACCACCGATCCCACGCCGCCCACGACGCCGACCGTTCCCGCGGATCCGGCACCGGCACCGGCCGACTCTGGGCCGACGACTCCGACGACTCCAGTCGATCCGGCCCCGGCTGACCCCGGGCCGACGACTCCGACGACTCCGACGACTCCGACCACTCCGGTGACGCCCAGCGTCCCGGCGGTGCCGACGACGGAACCGACGACCGAGGCAGCCGGCTCCACGCCGAACTCCAGCCCGGCCCAGGTCGTGCTCGCCGTGGACGCGCCCGCACCGACGTCAGACCAGGCTGCTCTTTCGAGCCCGCTCACCGGCGGCACGGAGCGGACCACCGGCGTCACGACGGCTGACGCAGCTTCGCAGGTCTCGGCCGCTCCGAAGATGCTCTCCACCGAGGACAAGCAGCTTCCGACCGAGGCGGTCAGCGCATCGGATTCGCTCGACGATGCGACCGTCGTCTACGCCGGCCCCGTCGCGATCAACGTGCCGCTGGTCGTCAACGCGATGTTCATGCTCTTCGTCCTGCTCGCGCTCTTCCTGGGCATGTCACGCGCCCTGGCCGCTCGTCGCCTCCGTCAGCAGTCACTGAAGGCACGCGACGCCGAGTGACGCGAGTCGACGCCCGTCAGGCGGTGCCGTTGTTGGCGACGAGGAAGCCGACGAGCAGCAGGATTCCGCCGATCACCAGGCCGGCCAGCACGTAGTGGACCGGGGGTCGTTCGTTGCCGAGCGGTGTCTTCTGGCGGCGCATCCCGCGCAGGTAGAGCACGTTGCCGATGCCCAGCACGACCACGCCGACGATCATGAAGTAGATCCCGAACTCGCCTGGCACCCCTCGACCCTACGGCGCGTGCGCCTTGTCGCTCGTCATGCCTCCGCCGCGCGCCGGGCGCACTCTACCCGTGCCGATCAGCGGATCCGAGGTCTCGGGCACGCCATCCGTCGCCGATCCCGCCGTCGAGTCCGCGATTCGATCCGCCTCCTCCGCTGATCGGCTGGCCCGTTCTCGGCTCGCTCGCGAGGTCACGCCGACGCGAACCGCCGACCGGCCCACTGACCCGGAGAACTCGAGCGGACAACGCAGGCGGATCGCGGGTGGCAGACTTGTCGGGTTCGTTCCGCCACCGCGCCGAGCGACCGATCCGCCTTGGTGTAACGGCAGCACGACAGCCTTTGGAGCTGTTAGGACTAGGTTCGAATCCTGGAGGCGGAGCTCATCGCATCTGGTCCGCGGACCGATCCGGTGCGGCGTCTCCCGGGCCTGAAGGGCTCGACGAAGGAGCCGGACCAAGGCCCGCAGCACACCCGAAGGAGCTCTGTGACCGACGCGCGCCTCGCCATCGTGATCCTCGCCGCCGGACAGGGAACGCGGATGAGATCCGCCACTCCCAAGCTCCTGCACTCGCTCGCCGGCATCCCCATCGTCGGGCATGTCCTCGCCACCGCCGAGGCGCTGGGGGCCGCGTATACGATCGCCGTCGTCCGGCATGAGCGCGATCGGGTGGTCGCCGTCGTGGACGCAGCGCTGCCCGGCGCGACCGTGGTGGACCAGGACGACCTGCCGGGCACCGGGCGCGCGGTCGAGCAGGCCGTCGGCGCACTTCCGGCCGACTTCGACGGCGATGTGCTCGTCCTCAACGGCGACGTCCCGCTGCTGGATGCGCAGACGCTGACCGGATTCCTCGCGGCGCACCGTGCCGGCGCATCCGCCGCCTCGCTGCTCACCATGACCCCCGACGACACCACCGGATACGGCCGGATCGTCCGCAGATCCGACGGCTCCGTCGATCGGATCGTCGAGCAGAAGGACGCCGACCCCGACGAGCTCGCGCTCACCGAGGTGAACGCGGGGATCTACCTGTTCGGCGTCGCCGCGCTTCGCGACCACCTCGCCGGACTCAGCATCGACAACGCTCAAGGCGAGAAGTACCTCACCGACATGGTCGCCGCGCTGCGCGCCGCCGGATCCGATGTCGTCGGGGTCCCGGTCTCCGAGCCGTGGCTCGTCGCGGGGATCAACGATCGGGCGCAGCTCTCGGAGGCCGCCGCGCGGCTCAACGCGATGATCGTGCGGGGCTGGCAGCTCGCCGGCGTCACCGTCCAGGATCCGGCGACCACCTGGATCGACCTCGCCGTGACGCTCGCCCCCGACGTCGAGATCCTCCCCGGCACCCAGCTCAAGGGGGCGACGAAGGTCGAGACCGGCGCTGTCATCGGCCCCGACACGACTCTCGTCGACTGCGAGATCGGCGAGCGGGCGGTCGTCAAGCGGACGGATGGGACCCTCGCCGTCATCGGCGCGGATGCCTCCGTCGGCCCCTTCGCCTACCTCCGTCCCGGCACCATCCTCGGAGTGCACGGCAAGATCGGCACCTTCGTCGAGACCAAGAACTCCACGATCGGCGACGGCTCCAAGGTGCCTCACCTGTCGTACATCGGCGACACCACCGTCGGCACCGGATCCAACGTCGGAGCCGGCACCATCACGGCCAACTACGACGGGGTGAACAAGCACAAGACGGTGGTCGGATCTCACGTCCGATCGGGCTCGCACAACGTCTTCGTGGCCCCGGTTAGGATTGGCGACGGAGCCTATACGGCGGCGGGGACAGTGGTGCGCAAGGATGTGCCGCCAGGCTCGTTGGCCCTCAGCGTGGCCCCGCAACGCAACATCGAAGGCTGGGTGGCCGCCAACAGGGCGGGCACCGATGCTGCCCGAGCGGCAGCGGAGAGCGGGAACAGTTGAGCGAGTCCGTGCCGCACGGGATCAAGATCGCCGGTGAGAAGCGCCTCGTCATCGTCAGCGGTCGTGCCCACCCCGAGCTGGCCGCGAGCATCGCCGCCGAACTCGACACCGAGGTCGTGCCGACCGACGCGCGCACCTTCGCCAACGGCGAGCTGTACGCCCGCTACGACGAGAGCGTCCGCGGCTGCGACGCCTTCGTCATCCAGTCGCACACCGCGCCGATCAACCAGTGGCTCATGGAGCAGCTGATCATGGTCGACGCCCTCAAGCGCGCCTCCGCCAAGCGGATCACCGTCGTCTCGCCGTTCTATCCGTATGGCCGACAGGACAAGAAGAACCGTGGACGCGAGCCGATCTCGGCCCGCCTGGTCGCCGACCTCTACGCCGCCGCCGGCGCGAACCGGATCATGTCCGTCGACCTGCACGCAGCGCAGATCCAGGGCTTCTTCGACGGTCCCGTCGACCACCTCTTCGCCATGCCGGTGCTGCTCGAGCACATCCAGAACACCGTCGACACCTCGAATCTGACCGTGGTGTCGCCCGACATGGGCCGCGTGCGGGTGGCCGACATCTGGAGCGACAAGCTCGGCGTCCCGCTCGCCATCATCCACAAGCGTCGCGACCCGCGGGTGCCGAACCAGGTCTCGGTGCACGAGATCGTCGGCGACGTGCGGGGGCGGGTCTGCCTGCTGGTCGATGACCTGATCGACACCGGACGCACCATCGCAGCGGGCGCCGCCGCACTGAAGGCGAACGGCGCTGTCGGCGTCATCGTCGCAGCGACACATGCGGTGTTCTCGGACCCGGCGTCGACCCTGCTGGCCAACCCCGACATCGACTCGGTGATCGTGACCGACACGCTTCCGCTCAACGAGTCGCAGAGATTCGAGAGGCTGACGGTGCTGCCGATCGCCCCGCTGATCGCCCGCGCGATCCACGAGGTCTTCGATGACGGCTCCGTGACGTCGATGTTCGACGGCGCAGCCTGACCCGTCCGCCTGTTTCGCCTCCTCGTGGGGCGCGCTCGGCCACCTTTGGTACGGGCTCGGCCACCTTTGGGCCGCTTCGGCCACCTTTCGAAAGGTGGCCGAAGGTACCGAAGGGTGGCCGTCGCGCCGAAGGGTGGCCGTCGCGTGCCCGCCCGGGACGCGGGTCAGGCCGCGCGGGCGGGGTGGATCTCGCGGTAGGTCGGGATCATTCCGAGCGACGCGACGTGCTTCTCGCCGCCGAAGCCCTCGGAGTAGCACTCCCAGCCGATGACGCCCGGGCCGAAGAACTCCCAGCGCGCGACGGATGAGGTGCCCTCGCCGACGTAGTAGGTGACCATGTTGGCGCAGAGGGCGTTGGCCGTGCGCGTGCCGACCGACACCGTGGTGACGACGCCCGGCAGCACGAGACCCGCGACACCCAGGACGACGACGACCTGCGCCGCTCGGCGCATCCGACGTCCGCGCAGGGGAGTGCCGTCGCCCGGCTGGTAGCCGGCGAGCTCGGGTTCATCCGGCATGCTCACCAGGACATCCTCTTCCGAAATCAGGAAGCCTCACCGTAACCCAGGAATCCGAACGACGCTCCTCCCGGATACCCGGGTCTCGAGCATGGATTCCCGAGCCGAGGAGACGCCTCAGTGAGAGTCGGCGGCCTCGATCTCGGTGCGGTCGCCGCTCCAGAGGGTGTGGAAGGTGCCCTCCTTGTCGATCCGCTTGTAGGTGTGGGCGCCGAAGAAGTCGCGCTGTCCCTGGGTGAGCGCGGCGGGCAGCCGGTCGGCGCGAAGGCTGTCGTAGTAGGCCAGCGACGAGGAGAACACCGGTGCAGGGATGCCCGCGTGAGCGGCGTCGGCGACCACGTTGCGCCAGGAGTCTTGCGCCGTGGCGACCACGTCCGTGAAGAACGGCGCCGTGACGAGCGACACGAGCCCGGGGTTCTCGGCGTACGCCTCCGTGATCCGGTTGAGGAAGCGGGCGCGGATGATGCAGCCACCGCGCCAGATCTTCGCGATGTCGCCCTTCTTGATGTCCCAGCCGTACTGCTCGGCGCCGGCGACGATCGCGTCGAAGCCCTGCGAGTAGGCGATCACCTTCGAGGCGTAGAGCGCCTGCCGGACGCCCTCGATGAACGCGTCGACATCCTTCACCGGCGATGCGGTCGGGCCGGGAAGGTCCGCGGCTGCGGCACGCTGCGCGGGCTTGGACGAGACGGATCGAGCGAACACCGCCTCGGCGATCCCGGACACCGGGATGCCGAGGTCGAGGGAGGTCTGCACCGTCCAGACGCCTGTTCCCTTCGAGCCGGCCTGATCCACGATGACGTCGACGAGCGGCGTGCCGGTCGAGGCGTCGACCTGCCGGAGCACCTCGGCGGTGATCTCGATCAGGTAGCTCTCCAGCTCGCCCTTATTCCATTCGGCGAAGATGTCCGCGATCTCTGCCGGGGTCTTGCCGGTGCCGCGACGGATGAGGTCGTATGCCTCGCCGATCAGCTGCATGTCCGCGTACTCGATGCCGTTGTGGATCATCTTCACGAAGTGGCCGGCGCCGTCGGTGCCGACGTGCGTGACGCACGGCTCGCCCTCGGCGACCGCGGCGATGGACTTGAGGATCGGGCCGAGCGTCTCCCAGGCCTCGGCGGAGCCGCCGGGCATGATCGACGGGCCGAGCAGCGCGCCCTCCTCGCCTCCCGAGATCCCGGCTCCGACGAAGTTGATGCCCGTCTCGCGGACCGCCTTCTCGCGACGGATGGTGTCGGTGAACAGCGCGTTGCCACCGTCGACGATGATGTCGCCCGGCTCGAAGACGCCGGTCAGCGCGTCGATCACCGCATCGGTGCCCTTGCCGGCCTGGACCATGATGATCGCCGTGCGCGGCTTGGTCAGCGACGCGGCGAACTCCTCGTATGACTTCGCTGGAAGGAACTCGGCCTCGGGGTGCTCGTCGAGCACGGTCTGGGTCTTCTCGTACGAGCGGTTGAAGATGGCGACCGTGTTGCCTTCGCGACTGGCGAGATTGCGGGCGAGGTTGGATCCCATCACCGCCATCCCGACGACGCCGATGTTGGCCTGGGTCACGGTCTCAGCTGCCACGGTTCTTCTCCTGTCGAGGGCTACCCCTCAAAACTAGTGCGCGCGGTCGTTCCCCGACCGGCCGTCAATGGACATCGAGCGCCAGGGTCGGATGCTTCGCTACCCTCGGCACGTGCCTGCATCCGCCGTCGTCGTCATGGGTGCCAGCGGCAGCGGCAAGTCCACGATCGGCAGGCTGCTCGCCGATCGTCTGGCGTGCGACTTCGTCGATGCCGACGACCTGCATCCCGATGCCAACAAGGCGAAGATGCACGCGGGCATCCCGCTGACCGACGAGGACCGCTCGCCCTGGCTGCACCTGGTCGGCCGCGCCATCGCCACAGAGGTCGACGCCGGCAGAGAGGTGGTGGTGGCCTGCTCTGCACTCAAGCGCGCCTACCGCGACATCCTCAGGTCGGCTGCTCCCGGCGTCGAGTTCCTCTATCTGGACGGCAGTCGCGAGCTGCTCGCGCAGCGGCTCAGCGCACGATCTGGGCATTTCATGTCGCCCACTCTTCTCGACTCGCAGCTGGCGACCCTCGAGCCGCTGCAGTCGGATGAGCTCGGCATCGTCGTCGGGATCGCGGACAACCCCGCATCGATGGTGGACGCGGCCGTCGCTGCGCTGCAGACCTTCGACGAGGACTGACCCTCCCTGGGCGCCCGTTTGCCAGAGAGCAGGCGATAAGGGATCGGAGTGCGCGCGCCGCGGATGAGGTAGGCTCTCCGACTGAACTTCGGCGAGGGATGCACTGCATCCGTGATCGACGCGGTGGATGGCTACGGCGTCCTCGCGCTCGTGTGCTTCCGGAGCTGTCATGCGCCGGACGACGAGTCCACCGCCTCCAGCTCGGGAGCCACCGCTCACAGCGGTCGCGCTCTCGCCGACCACGACTAACCGCGCCACCCGGTGCGGACCAGATGCGGACCTGCGGGTCCGAGAGGAGTGCACCATGGCCGAGAAGATCGCTGCCGACATCCGACAGAAGTTCGGCAAGGGAGCGGCTCGCAAGCTTCGCGCCGCCGGCAAGATCCCCGCCGTTCTCTACGGCCACGGTGGAGACCCCCAGCACGTCGCGCTGCCCGCCCACGAGCTCGGCCTCATCGTCCGCAAGGCGAACGCCGTGCTCGAGCTGAACCTCGGCGGCAAGACGCAGCTCGCGCTGGTCAAGGACATCCAGAAGGACCCGGTGCGTCAGATCATCGAGCACCTCGACCTCATCTCCGTCCGCCTCGGCGAGAAGGTCCAGGTCGAGATCCCCGTGCACATCGAGGGCGAGCCGGCATCCGGCACCGTCATGATGCTCGAGACCACGACCCTGCTGCTCGAGGTCGAGGCCACCCACATCCCCGAGCGCGTCACGATCGACATCGAGGGCGCCGAGGACGGCACGCAGATCACCGCGGCCGACGTCAAGCTGCCCGAGGGCGCATCGCTCGTCTCCGACCCCGAGCTGCTCATCGTGGCCGTCTCGATCCCGGCCGAGCAGGACCTGGGCGACTCGCTCAGCGCCGGCGACGCCGCGACCGGCCCCGCCGAGGCGGCGGAGTAGCCACCAGCGGATCGACGCCGGCCTCGGCCCAGCCCTCCTGCATCCGTGCCGGGAGGGCGGGTGCCGGGGCCGGCGTTCCCCGTTAGTGTGGTCCCTCCTATGGCAGATCCCTGGCTCGTCGTCGGTCTCGGCAACCCCGGTGCCCAGTACTCCGGCAATCGGCACAATGTCGGGCAGATGGTGCTCGCGTCGCTCGCGCACCGGATCGACGCCCGCTTCAAGACGCACAAGACCAACTCCGTCGTCGCAGAGGGTCGCAGCTATCCCGCTGGGCCGCGGCTGATCCTGGCGAAGCCGAATTCGTTCATGAACCTGTCGGGCGGCCCCGTCGCCCAGCTGCTCGCGTTCTACGACCTCGAGCCCGACCGGCTGATCGTCGTGCATGACGAGCTCGACATCCCCTTCGACACCATTCGCATCAAGAACCGCGGGGGAGCGGGCGGCCATAACGGCATCCGCGACATCATCGCGGCCACCGACACCGGCGACTTCACCAGGGTGCGGGTCGGCGTGGGGCGGCCGCCCGGTCGCAAGGCCGCAGCGGACTTCGTGCTGCAGGACTTCGCGGGTGCCGAGCGCGAGGTGCTCCCCAACCTGCTCGACGAGGCCGCCGACGCCATTCAGATGATCGCCGCCGAGGGCGTCGAAGCAGCCCAGCTGAAGTTCCACACCGCCGGGGAGTAGGCGCTGGAGAGCCGGTGGCTGGGCCGGCGATCTCCGGTGGCTGAGCCGGCGCGAAGCGCCGTGTCGGAGCCCGGCTGAGCGGGTACAGGTGTGTTGCGGGGTCTGCCGCGGCTTCAGAGCGCTGGGGATGGTGTGTGGACCCTCCGTTGGAAGCATCCGTCGCGTAATCGGGGTCGAGATGACGCAAACCGCCGCTTTGGGTGCCGGACAAGGGTGGTTTGGGTCAACTCGGCGTCGCGTTGCACCGGGACGCCGGTGAGTTGACCCGAATGGTGGGTTGCGGGGCCGCGCACCCGCCACTTGGGTCAACTCGCGGCTCGGACACCCACCACTTGCGTCAGGTCACGTCCAACTGGCCACCTCACCGACGTGCGACTGCCCGCCCGGCCCATTCACCCGCATCCCCAGCGCCTTGGAGTCCGGCAGACCCCGTGACGTGACGGACGGGGCGGGCTTCGACCCGTCGCTTCGCGCCGGATCAGCCACCGGGCTGAGCGACAGCGGTGTCGGACGGCTCGACTACCCTGGTATTCGTGAGTTTGCATGGGATGACGCGCGCCCTCCGACGGTCGTCGACCTTCGCCGACGCCCTCCGATCGTCCTCGCGAGACGCGGATTTCTCCCTCACCCCGGGCCTCCAGCCGGCACTGCTCGCCAGCCTGCTCGACGCCCGTCAGGAGGCGGGCAAGGCGCCCGTCCTGCTGGTCATCCTGCCGACCGGACGCGAGTCCGAGGCCATGCGCAATGCGCTGACCTGCCTGATCCCCGACGCTGAGATCCTCGACTTCCCGGCCTGGGAGACCCTCCCTCACGAGCGGCTGAGCCCCAGCGCCGAGACCGTCGGCCGCCGCATCCACGCGCTCCGTCGCCTGCGCGACTGGGAGGGCAGCCGCCCGCTGATCATCGCCGCCTCGGTCCGAGCCGCGCTGCATCCGCTCGCCGGCGACCTCACCGATCTGGCGCCCATCGAGCTGAAGATGGGCGGCCGCGGAGTGGGTCTCTCCGAGCTCGCCACCCGCCTGCCGCAGCTCGCCTACGCCCGCGTCGACATGGTGACCCGCCGCGGCGAGTTCGCCGTCCGCGGTGGCATCCTCGACGTCTTCCCGCCTACGGCAGAGCACCCCGTCCGGGTTGACTTCTTCGGCGATGAGGTGGACGGCATCCGCGGGTTCTCGGTGGCCGACCAGCGCTCGCTCGAGACCCCGCTCGACTCCGTGGAGCTGCCGCCGAGCCGCGAGCTCCTGCTCAGCGAGCCCGTCCGTCAGCGCGCCGCCGAGATGCTGCACGAGTTCCCGAGCCTCGCGGGCATGCTCGCCAAGATCGCCGAAGGCATCCCCGTCGAGGGCATGGAGTCGCTCACCCCTGCACTCGTCGACAAGCTCGTGCCGGTCGCGCACTACCTGCCTGAAGACTCGGCGATCGCCGTCGTCTCGCCCGAGCGGGTCGCCAGCCGCGCCGTCGACCTCGCCGAGACGAACCGCGAGTTCCTCGACGCAGCCTGGAGCGCCGCGACGGTCGGAGCAGCCGCGCCCATCGATCTCGCCGCCGGCGACTTCCTCACCGTGACCGAACTCCGTCACGCGGCCGGCAACCGCGCGTGGTGGACCCTCAGCTCCTTCGAGTCGGGCCCCGACTATCCCGAGGACAGCGAGCTCGACGATCAGGCGCGCATCGAGCGTGCGGCCGACGGCTATCAGCGCGTCCGGGGCGAATCCGTGCCGGCGAACCAGGGCAACGCGGAGGGAGCACTCGACCACGTCGCCCAGCTCCTCGCCGCCGGCTGGTCGGTCGCCGTGGTCTCTGCGGGAAAGGGACTGGTGGAGCGCAGCCGCGACGTGCTCGCCGATCGCGAGCTGGCCGGACGCCTCACCGACTCGTTCCCCGACGAGCCCGAGGCCGGCGTCGCCTACCTCGTGCAGGGCAGCATCGACACCGGATTCGAGCAGGCGGAGTCGCGGATCGCGCTGATCAGCGAGCGCGAGTTCTTCGGTCGCTCGTCGGGATACGACTCCCGCCAGGTCAAGAAGCTCGCCAGCCGGCGCAAGAACGTCGTCGATCCGCTGCAGCTCAAGGCCGGCGACTACGTCGTGCACCAGACGCACGGCATCGGTCGCTTCCTCGAGCTCGTGTCCCGCGAGGTCAGCACCGGCGGACGCAACAAGGTCAAGTCGAGCCGCGAGTTCCTGCTGATCGAGTACGCGCCGAGCAAGCGCGGCTACCCCGGCGACAAGCTCTACGTCCCGACCGACCAGCTCGACCTGCTGACCCGATACGTCGGCGGCGAGGCGCCTGCACTCAGCAAGATGGGCGGCAGCGACTGGGCCGCCGCGAAGGGCCGCGCCCGCAAGGCCGTGCGCGACATCGCCATCGAGCTCGTCAAGCTGTACTCCGCTCGGATGGCGTCGAAGGGGCACGCGTTCCCGCCGGACACCCCCTGGCAGCGCGAGCTCGAGGAGGCCTTCCCGTTCGCCGAGACCCCCGATCAGCTCACCACCATCGATCAGGTCAAGGCCGACATGGAGCGGCCGATCCCCATGGATCGCCTCATCTCCGGTGACGTCGGCTTCGGCAAGACCGAGATCGCGGTGCGCGCCGCCTTCAAGGCCGTGCAGGACGGCAAGCAGGTGGTCATGCTCGTGCCGACGACCCTGCTCGTCCGCCAGCACACCGAGACGTTCACCGAGCGCTTCGCCGGCTTCCCGATCCAGATCCGCTCGCTGAGCCGCTTCCAGTCACCCAAGGAGAGTCGCGAGACCATCAAGGGCCTGGCCGACGGCTCGGTCGACGTGGTCATCGGCACCCACCGCATCCTGTCCGAGAGCATCACCTTCAAGGACGTCGGGCTCGTCATCATCGACGAGGAGCAGCGGTTCGGCGTAGAGCACAAGGACGCCCTGAAGAAGCTCAAGACCAACGTCGACATCCTCGCGATGAGCGCGACCCCGATCCCGCGCACGCTCGAGATGGCGGTCACCGGCATCCGCGAGATGTCCACCCTGGCGACACCTCCCGAGGATCGGCATCCGATCCTCACCTTCGTCGGGCCCGACTCCGACAAGCAGATCACCGCCGCGATCCGGCGCGAGCTGCTCCGCGAGGGCCAGGTCTTCTTCGTGCACAACCGGGTCACGAGCATCAACCGGGTCGCCGCCCATCTCGCCGAGCTCGTGCCCGAGGCGCGCGTGGCGGTCGCGCACGGCCAGATGTCCGAGGCGGTGCTCGAGCAGGTGATCATCGACTTCTGGGAGCGCAAATTCGACGTGCTCGTCTCGACGACGATCATCGAGACCGGCCTCGACATCGCCAACGCGAACACGCTGATCATCGACCGCGCCGACAAGTACGGCCTCAGCCAGCTGCATCAGCTGCGCGGTCGTGTCGGCCGAGGTCGCGAGCGCGCCTACGCCTACTTCCTCTACGACGAGACGAAGCCGCTCTCCGAGACCGCGCATGACCGCCTCGCGACGATCGCCGCCAACAACGAGCTCGGCTCCGGCATGCAGATCGCGCTCAAGGACCTCGAGATCCGCGGCGCGGGAAACCTGCTGGGCGGCGAGCAGTCGGGTCACATCGCGGGAGTCGGCTTCGACCTCTACCTGCGGATGATCGGCGAGGCGGTCAGCGATTTCCGCGGCGATGTCGCCGAGGGGCAGACCGAGCTCCGGCTCGAGCTCCCGGTCGATGCGCGGATCCCCGAGTCGTTCGTGGACAGCGAGCGCCTGCGGCTCGAGGCCTACCAGAAGCTCTCGGCCGCCAGCTCGCCCACCGCGGCCGACGACGCGATCGACATGGTCCTCGAGGAGCTCACCGATCGCTACGGCGAGCCGCCGATCGAGGTTCAGGCCCTGCTCGCCGTATCTCGCCTGCGTCGGGTCGCCCAGAAGGCAGGCCTGTCCGAGGTCGTCGTCGTCGGACCGAATCTGCGGATCGCGCCCGCTGACCTGCCCGACTCGCGTCAGGTGCGCCTGCAGCGGATGTACCCGAAGGCGCGCATCCTGCAGCAGGCGAACACCGCGCTGGTTCCCCTGCCGGTGATCAACGGCGAGTTCCCGGGCGACGCCGATCTGATCAAGTGGGTCGGCGACCTGCTCGGATCGATCTTCGTGACCGAGCCGGCGAAGGCGTCCGCCCAGTAGACCTCCCGGGCGACCCTTGAGGGTCTTCGACAAGACGTCGACGAGACTTCCCGACACACCTGGCACCACCACACGGATCGGTGCCCGCGGTCCTGGCCGGTAGTGTCTGGTGGTGCCCACGCTCCGCCCCCTCGTCCCGACCGACCTCGAGCGCATCGTCGAGCTGAACAACGAGGCGTATCCCGCCGTCCCGGTCACCACCATCGAGGAGATGGCCGAGCTCCTCGAGCTGGCGAGCCTCCAGGTCGTCGCGGAGAACGAGGGCAGGGTCATCGGATTCGTGCTCGCCATCGATCCCGGATCGGCCTACACCAGCGAGAACTACACCTTCTTCACCGAGCGGGCCGCTGACACCGGCCTGACCGGCCTCTACGTCGACCGGGTCGTCATCGACGTCAACGACCGCGGTCGCGGGACCGGGCGGCTGCTCTACTCCGCCGTCTTCGACCGTGCGCGCGCGGATGGGCGCGACGAGGTCACCTGCGAGGTCAACCTCGATCCGCCCAACCCGGGGTCGCTGGCCTTCCACGCCCGTCTGCAGTTCGCCCGCGTGGGGGAGCAGCCGACCAAGGGCGGATCCGTCATCGTGGCCCTGCTCGCCGCCGCCGTCTGGAAGCACCGCTAGCCCGTCGGGTCGGCTCCGCCTGTCGCTGCGCTCAAAGAGGAGCTGCCCAGTTCTGCCGCATACGGCGAGCCCCGAGTGGCAGAAGTCGGCAGTTCGGCCTCTGCAGATTGACCGGGATGCCTCCGTCGGGATCGCTGCGGCGCAGTGCAGGATGAGCGCATGAGCGCCGGCCTCGATGAACTCGTCTCCGTCATGCACCGTCTCCGCGCGGAATGCGCGTGGGATGCGGAGCAGACCCACGAGTCGCTCGTGCCCTACCTCATCGAGGAGAGCGCCGAACTCGTCGACGCGATCGAAGCGGGCGACCCGGTCGAGGTCCGCGAGGAGCTGGGCGACGTGCTCTATCAGGTGCTCTTCCACGCCGACATCGCCGCCGAGCATGACGGATACGACATCGACGACGTGGCCCGCACAGTCGCCGAGAAGATGCGTCGGCGTCACCCGCACGTCTTCGGAGAGTCCTCTGCCACCACGACGGACGAGATCCGCGAGCAGTGGCTCGCGATCAAGAAGGTCGAGAAGTCGGAGCGCACCAGCGTGCTCGACGGCATCCCGAAGGGCCTGCCCGCGCTCGCGCTGGCCGACAAGGTGCTCGGCCGTGCCGCTCAAGCGGGGCTTCTCACGGCAGATGACGCGATCTCGGCAAAATCGCTGGGCTTCGAGAACGAGGACGAGCTCGGCCCCATGCTGATGGCCATCGTCATGTCCGCGAAGACGATCGGAGTCGACGCCGAACGCGCGCTGCGCAATGCCGTGCGGGCGCTGTCGGCGGAGATCCGCGCGGAGGAGCCGCAGCTCTAGCGGCTCCGATCGCGGGGCGCCGCAGCGGCGGGATCGGCGGATCCACCGGGTACGAGGCGCCCGGACGGATGACTGCCGGCGCACCTGGGAGGATGGGGGCGTGGCTGCACCCGTCAATCCGCCCCGTGGCATGCGTGACTTCCTCCCCGCCGACAAGGCCCGCCGTGAGCGCGCGCTGGCGACCATCAAGCGGGTGTATGCGCGGCACGGCTTCGACGAGATCGAGACGCCTGTCGTCGAGGAGTACGCCCGACTGCATTCCGGCCTCGGCGGCGACAACGAGAAGCTCGCCTACAGCGTGCTCAAGCGCGGCCTCGCGCAGGACGACCTCCGCGCGGCGGCCGAGGCGGATGAGACCGCGAGCCTGACCGATCTCGGTCTGCGGTTCGACCTCACCGTGCCGCTCGCCCGCTACTACGCGTCGCACCGGTCGGAGCTTCCCGCAGTCTTCCGAGCTCTGCAGACCGGCCCGGTCTGGCGGGCCGAGCGACCGCAGAAGGGCCGATACCGCCAGTTCGTGCAGTGCGACATCGACATCATCGGCGAGGCCGGGCCGATCGCCGAGATCGAGCTGGTCGCGGCGACCCTGTCCGCGCTCGACGCCCTGGGCGTCACGGGAGCGACCGTGCGCATCAACGATCGCCGGATCCTCACCCGCCTCCTCGCCTCGTGGGGCGTCGCCGAGCACCTCGGCGAGCGCGCTCTGATCACGATCGACAAGCTCGACAAGGTCGGTGTCGACGGCGTCGTGACGGAGCTCGGCGAGCTCGGAATCGACACCGCCGGTGTCGCCGAAGCGCTGGGCGAGATCGGTGCAGGCGGCTGGGATCTGCTCGAGCTGCCGAACGGCGCCCCGGCCTGGCTGGATGCGGATGTCTATCGAGAACTGCTCGCCCTGCGCGACGCGCTGCCGGGAGTCGAGGTCGTCTTCGATCCCACGCTGGTCCGCGGCATGGGCTACTACACGGGCACGATCTTCGAGATCGCCCACCCCGAGTCCGGCAGCTCGGTGGCCGGCGGCGGTCGATACGACGGGATGATCGGCCGCTTCCTGGGCCAGGACGTTCCGGCCGTCGGCTTCTCCATCGGCTTCGAGCGGATCCTCGAGGTGGTTCCCGAGGCTGCACAGGCGGAGTCGGACAGCCTGGTGCTCGTCTACGACCCGGCTCTCGAGCCGGCGCGACTGGCCGAGCTCAAGCGCGGCGCCCTGGCCCTCGAGCGGTTCGGCAGGGTGCGGCTCGAGAGGCGCCCCCGCAACCTCAAGGGTCTGCTGGATTCTCTCGCCGCGGCCGGCTGGACCTCCTTCGCGCACGTCGGCCCGGACACGACGGAGCTGGAGCCGCGCCCGCTGTCCTGAGCCGGCCGACCATCCGCGTGCCGAACAGCGGATCGGCTGTACCGAACAGCGGACTCGCGGCCGAAAAGTGGGTCGAATGGGCCGTATCGGGCACCGGTTCCGCGATCCGGTACGCAGGAGGTACGCCGGCTGAGCTGCGGACCGCTACTTGAGCAGCCGCGAGAGAACCCGATCCGCCAGCGGCTTGCCACCGGTCTGACAGGTGGGGCAGTACTGGAAGGTCGAGTCCGCAAAGATCACCTCGCGGATGGTGTCCCCGCAGATGGGACAGGCCTGACCGGTGCGGCCGTGCACGCGCAGGCCCGACTTCTTCTCACTCTTCAGCTCGGATGCGGCGAGACCGTCGGCGCGGCCGAGCGCCTCGCGGAGCGTCGACTGGATCGCCGTGAAGAGTCGGGAGCGCTCCTCATCCGACATCGAGGCGGGCTTGTAGGGCGACATCTTCGCCACGTGCAGGATCTCGTCGGAGTAGGCGTTGCCGATCCCGGCGATGTTGGACTGGCTGCGCAGCACCCCCTTGATCTGCTGGCGCCCGGATCGACCGAGGATCTCGGCGAGGACGTCCTCGGTGAACGCGTCGCTGAGAGGGTCAGGACCGAGTCGGGCGACGCCGGGCACCTCCTGCGGATCGCGCACGAGGTAGATCGCCAGGCTCTTCTTCGTGCCCGCCTCGGTGATGTCGAGGCCGTCGCCCTCGTCGAGCACGAGGCGCGCGGCCAGCGGACCCTTGCCGGGTCGGGTCGGCGGGGGAGGTGCCCCGTCGCGCCAGCGGATCCAGCCTGCGCGTGCGAGGTGGAGCACGAGGTGCACGCCGCCGATCTCGAAGTCGAGGAACTTGCCGTGCCGCGTCACACCATCCACCGTCTGGCCTGCCAGCGATGAGGGCGGCGGGTCGAAGGTCTTCATCGCGGCGAAGGACACCGGCTCGAAGCGCTGCACTGTGCGCCCCGTCAGACGACCTCCGAGGTCTCTGACCAGGGCCTCCACTTCGGGCAGCTCGGGCACATCCCCATTCTTCTCCTACGTTCCGGCCTAATACCTACGCAATTCCGTAGGTATTCGGCCGGAACGTAGGAACTCAGGGCAGCGGGGTGAGGTCGTCGGAGGCGGGAGCCAGGATGGCCCAGCCGTGCGCGGCGACCGCGCCGGCGGAGCTGCCGTCCGAGCCCTCGAGGAGGCGCAGTCCTGGGGCCTCGTCGAAGAACGCGGGGGAGTCGCCGAGGTTGATCAGCGTGAGGACGAACGCTCCGTCGTCAGCGGAGCCGACCGGAGCGGTGGTCCGGATCGCGATGGTGGTGTTCGTCAGCGTTCCGACGGCGGAACGGCCCCGCACCAGCCAGGGGTGTCTCCGACGCATGCCGATCAGGCGCTGATGCAGCCGATAGGTGTCCCAGCCGCGCGGGGACAGCTCCGCGGGGGAGTCGGGGAAGGCGGGACGCACCGCGTCGTCGCCGCCCGCGCGATCCTCCTTGACACCGAGGAAGCCCTGCTCGTCACCGGCGTAGATGGCCGGATGGCCGCCGATCGAGAGCAGCAGCGCGAGCGCGGCGCCGAGATCCCGAGGGTCGGTCAGCTTGCTCGCGATCCGCGTCACATCGTGGTTGCCGAGGAAGGTGATCGGCACGAAGCCGTCCAGCATCTGGTCGTGCCGCTTGAGCGCCCAGGCCAGCTCCCACAGATTGGCGTCATTCAGGCTGCTCCAGATCGCCTTCCACAGCTCGTACTGGGTGATCGAGTCCACTCCGGAGTCGCGGACGAAGGCGGTGTAGTCGCCATGCAGCACCTCGGCACCGAACCACGCATTCGGATGCGCAGCGCGTGCCCGGTCGGTGACCGCTCGCCAGAACGCGGTCGGGACCGCGTAGGCCGCGTCGAGCCGCCACCCGGCGACGCCACGATCCAGCCAGTGCTTCATCAAGTCGGCGATGTAGTCGACGACCGCGGGGGAGTCGTGGTTCAGGGCGACCAGTGCCGAATGGCCCTCGAAGTCGGCCCAGCCGCGCTCGGTGCGGCGGAACCAGCCCGCAGCCGGCGATCGCGGATCCGCCTCGGCCTCTCGGAAGTGCCCGAACGAGCGCCCCACGTGATTGAAGACGCCGTCGAGCACGATCCGGATGCCGCGCTCGCTCGCCTCGCTGACCAGATGATCGAAGTCCGCCTCGTCACCCAGGCGGGAGTCGATCCTCAGGTGGTCGACCGTGTCGTAGCCGTGGGTCTCCGAGGCGAAGATCGGCCCCAGCTGGAGCACCGAGGCGCCCAGATCGCGGGCGTAGTCGAGCCAGTCGGCGATCCGTCGCAGTGAATGGCCGTCGTGCGAGGTCGCAGCCGTCTCGGGATAGGCGCCGACGAAGCCGAGCGGGTAGACGTGCCAGATGATCGCGGAGTCGAAGGCGGAGGAGGAGGGCATCGGGATCAAGCCTCCCATCGCACGGCATGCGGAAGACTCGCGAGGGCTCAGCGATCTCCGCTAACCGGGCCACGTGCGGCCACCTTTCGCTCCCACGGCCACCTTTCGCGTCGACGGCACGGGTTGTAAAGGTGGCCGTCAGCGGAAAGGGTGGCCGAGCAGAACGAAGGGGTGGCCGAGCGGACGGAAGGGTGGCCGGGCGGAACGTAAGGGTGGCCGAGCGGCGTTCAGCGGCGGGTGGCCGGGCCGCCCTCCGCGTCCAAACGGGCGATCAGTCGCTTCGGGGCGGCGTTGCGGTACGACTCGTCCATCAGCTCGGCGACCTCCTGCCAGTCGACCGACTCGGCATCGAGGTCGAGGCCCAGCCAGCCCGCCGGCCCGAAGTAGCCGGGGACGAAGAAGCGGTCCTGCTCGACGAGAGCGCGGCGGGTGTCCTCGTCCGGATGGAAGAGCAGCGAGTGCGGGAAGAAGAGCTTCTCCGGTCCCTTGGTACCGCCGCCGTAGACCGCGAACAGCTTGCCAGCTCGGAACATCGGCCGGCCGAAGGTGACCTTCTCCTCGGCGTCGGGGAAGCCCAGCGCGAGATCCCGGACCTCGTCCAGCCCGAAGTCGCCCTCGCGGAACATCTGCGGGTGCTCCATCGCGTTCCCCGCTTTCCGCGTCCTGCTCGTCCGGCCGACCCGTGCGGCCGGTTCGAGAGCATCCTGCACCGTTCACCGGGCGGTCGACAACCCTTCGCAGAGGCCGGTCTGATGGGCCGTCAGAGGCGTCACTAGACTCGTGGATCGGATGCGGACGATGCATCCCGCTGACATCCGCACGACATCCGCACGACATCCGCACGACATCACGCACGAAGAACCGCATCGACAGAAGGAGACGTCCCGTGGCAGCAATCGACGCTGTAGGAGCTCGCGAGATCCTGGATTCCCGGGGCAACCCCACCGTCGAGGTCGAGGTCCTCCTCGAAGACGGAACCGTGTCCCGGGCCGCCGTGCCCTCCGGCGCATCCACCGGCGCCTTCGAGGCCTATGAGCTGCGCGACGAGGACAAGAACCGCTACCTCGGCAAGGGCGTCACCAAGGCCGTCGAGGGCATCCTCGACGAGATCGGCCCCGCCATCGAGGGCATCGACGCCACCGAGCAGCGCGTCCTCGACGCCACCCTCATCGCCCTCGACGGCACCGAGAACAAGCAGCGCCTCGGCGCCAACGCTCTGCTCGGCGTCAGCCTCGCGGTCGCGAAGGCCGCGGCGGACTCGGCCGACCTGCCGCTCTTCCGCTACCTCGGCGGACCCAATGCGCATGTCCTGCCCGTGCCGCTGCTCAACGTCATCAACGGCGGATCGCACGCCGACACGGGCGTCGACATCCAGGAGTTCTTCCTCGTCCCGCACGGCGCGGAGACCTTCTCCGAGGGCCTCCGCTGGGGCGTCGAGACCTACCACACGCTCAAGGGCATCCTGAAGAAGAAGGGCCTCGCCACCGGTCTCGGCGACGAGGGCGGCTTCGCCCCCGAGCTCGCCAGCAACGCCGAAGCGCTCGACCTGCTGCTCGAGGCGATCTCGGCGGCCGGCTTCACCCCCGGATCCGACATCGCGCTCGGCCTGGACGTGGCGAGCTCCGAATTCTTCGAGAACGGCGCCTACCAGTTCGAGGGCAAGTCGCTCAGCTCCGCCGAGATGACGGCGTACTTCGCCGGACTCGCGGCGAACTACCCGCTGGTCACCATCGAGGACCCTCTGGACGAGGACGACTGGGAGGGCTACGCGGCACTCACCGCGGAGCTCGGCAGCAAGCTGCAGATCGTCGGCGACGACCTGTTCGTGACCAACCCGGTGCGCCTGGCGCGCGGCCTGGCCGAGAACGTCGCCAACTCGATCCTGGTCAAGGTCAACCAGATCGGCACGCTCACCGAGACGCTCGACGCCGTCTCGCTCGCGCAGCGCAACGGCTACACCGCGATCCTGTCACACCGCTCCGGTGAGACCGAGGACACCACCATCGCGCACCTCGCGGTGGCGACCAACTGCGGCCAGATCAAGACCGGTGCGCCTGCTCGCAGCGAGCGGGTCGCGAAATACAATGAGCTGCTGAGGATCGAAGAGGAGCTGGGCGAGGCCGCAATCTACGCCGGAAGCTCCGCCTTCCCTCGCTACACGGCCTGAGCGATGAGCTTGGGCGCGACAGCCTGAGCGCACTCGAGGAGGGGCAGCGTGCCCGGTCCCTCCTCGCCTGACGAGCCCATGAAGCCGGCGACGCCGCCGCGTCGCCCGCCCGGGGTCTCTCCGCGCAACGACTCGGGGGACGTGCCCTTCACTCCGGTGAAGCGGCCCGTCACCCGAGCCGTCCCTGTTCAGCCGACGGGTCGGGGAGCGCAGGCCGCGCGGTCGACCATCGCCCGAGCGGCGAAGCCGTCGGCCTCCGCGCCTGAGTCGACCTCGGACTCCGCGAAGTCGGCGGCTGCGAATCCAGCAGCCGCGAAGTCGGCGATCACGAAGCGCTCGGCCGAGAAGCCCGGTGTCGAGAAGCCGAAGGTCGAGAAGCCGAAGGTCGTGAAGGCGGCCCGGAAGCCACTCGAGAAGGCAACGGACAAGCCGGCAACCCGCACCTCCGAGCCATCGACCGCGCGCGTCGAGAAGCCGACCACCGTCGACTCCGCAACGGATCAGCTGCCCGCCCGCCGGAGTACCGCCACGTCCGCTGCCCGCGCGACTCCGAAGAAGCGACCGACCGGAGCGTCGTCGACCTCGGCCGCCGCCGACCGGCACGCTCCCCGTGCCCGCGCCTCGCGCGCAAGCGCTCCGAGCGTCGTCGCGCGGGTGACGCCGTCCCGGCCGGGTGCCCCCGACAAGATCGAGATCGCGGTCGCAGAGACCACGACCGGATCATGGCTGCGCAGCGTGCGCCTGTCCGGCTTCTCCATCCTCGTGCTCGGCCTGATCGTCCTCTTCATCGTGGTGCTCGCGCCCAGCCTCAAGGTCCTCCTCGAACAGCGCCAGCAGATCGCCGAGCTCCAGGCCGCCGTCGCGGCGCAGCGGGATCAGGTCGCCGATCTGACCACGGAACGCGCCCGCTGGGACGATCCGGCCTACATCAAGGCCCAGGCCCGCGATCGGCTGTTCTACGTGATGCCGGGGGAGTACTCCTACCTGATCATCGACGACACCCCGCCTGCGGCCACCGACTCCGCCGACGCGACGGACGCCGCCCAGCAGGCGGCTGAGGTGGACTGGGCGGGAACGCTCTGGTCCTCCTATCTGATCGCCGGACTGACCACCGAGACCGACCCGAACACGGCAGGCGGATGATGACCACCCCACCCTTCGACGCGCCCACGGCCGCAGACATCGCGCGGGTCAGCGAGCAGCTCGGCCGTCCGGCGCGCGATGTGATCGGCATCTCCGCCCGCACCGCCGCCGGCGATCCCACCGTCGTGTCCACCGCGCCGCGGCTTGCGGACGGCACTCCCTTCCCCACTCTCTACTACCTGAGCTCGCCGGCTGCGACCGCCGCCATCTCGCACCTCGAGGCAGACGGCGTGATGCGCGAGCTCAACGCCCGACTCGAAGCCGAGCCCGAGCTCGCCGCGGCCTACCGCACCGCGCACGAGGCGTACATCGCCGATCGCGAGTCGATCGCCGTCGTGCCCGAGCTCGCCGGAGTCAGCGCGGGCGGCATGCCGACCCGGGTGAAGTGCCTGCACGCCCTTGCCGCCCACTCGCTCGCGGCGGGCCCGGGTGTGAATCCGATCGGCGACATCGCCCTCGAGCTCGCAACGTGGTCGCCCGATGACGATGCAGCGCCCGACGACGACGCGGTGCCCGAAGGAGCCGCCAGCGGTGCCGATGGCTCAGCCGGCTGACTCCGCCCGAGGGCAGCACGCGCGCCGTGCCCGCGGTCGAGGACGCCGTGCGTTCGGTCGTCGTATCGGCGCAATCGTGGCAGCGGCGCTCACCGCGTCGCTCGTGATCGCGGTCCCCGCGCCGGCCCGCGCCGACTACGTCCGAGACCTCGAGTACTGGCTCGACGACTACGGCATCTCGGACGCCTGGGACATCACTCGAGGCGCCGGTCAGCGGATCGCGGTCATCGACACCGGGATCGCGGACGTGCCCGAGCTGCGCGGAGCGGTCGTCGGCGGCACAGACGAGTCGGGCCTCGGATCACCCGACGGCCGGACCCCGGTCGGCGACGGCTCGGAGCACGGCACGCTCGTCGGCTCGATCCTCGCCGGTCGCGGCGACGGCGGATCGGGAGTGATCGGTGTCGCACCCGACGCGGAGCTGCTCTCCATCTCCGTCGCCTTCGGAGAGGGACCGGTCGGCACCGAGGACCAGATCGCCAACGCCGTGCGCTGGGCCGTCGACAACGGGGCCGACATCATCAACATGTCGCTCACCACGAACACTCTCGACTGGCCGACCAGCTGGGATGACGCCTTCCTCTACGCCTTCGAGCACGACGTCGTCATCGTCGCGGCGGCGGGCAACAGGGGAGCGGGCACCGCGGAGGTCGGCGCCCCGGCGACGATCCCCGGCGTGGTCGCCGTCGCGGGCGTGGACAAGGACGGCGATGCCAGCGCCGACGCCTCCAGCCAGGGCATCACCCTTGCGGTCGCGGCGCCCAGCGAGCAGCTCATCGGCATCCAGCCCGACGGCGAGCCCGTCTACTGGTCCGGCACCAGCGGTGCCGCGCCGATCGTGGCGGGAATCGTCGCACTGATCCGCGCCGCCCACCCCGAGCTCGACGCGAACAGCGTCATCCAGCGCCTGATCGCGACCGCCAAGCCCCAGTCCAGCACTGTTCCCGATCCGCTCTACGGCTACGGGCTCGTCGATGCCGACGCCGCCGTGCGCGCGGACATCGCACCGGTGACCTCCAATCCGCTCGCCGTGCCATACGACCTCGCGGAGTGGATCAGAATCTATCGGCGCGCGGATGCAGCGCCCGCTCCCACGAGCTCGCCGACCCCGGAGACCGTGGTGCCGAGCGCCTCGCCGGAGGCAATCCCGCAGCGTCCGCCGTCGCTGCCCGAGCTGATCCCGCGCTGGCTGCGCAGCCTGATCCCGCACACGTCGGTGCTCACGGACGCCGTGCTGCCCCTCGGTCTCCTCCTCGGATTCGGGGCCTTCCTCGCCGCGGGAATCGTGGGCACGGTGCGGGCGGCGGGGCGCTCGCGACGCAGGTAGTAATCTTGTGCCGATATATCCGCGGTGCCAGTGCTGTTCCACCGTGACCAATACGAAGTCACACAGAGCCAAGGAGATTCCTGACGGTGCCCAAGATCCTCATCGTCGGCGGCGGCTACGCCGGTTTCTACACCGCATGGAAGCTGGAGAAGGCGCTCGGCAAGAACGAGGCCGAGATCGTCGTCGTCGATCCGCTTCCGTACCTCACCTACCAGCCGTTCCTGCCCGAGGTCGTCGGCGGCAACGTCGAGGCCCGGCACGCGGTGGTCTCGCAGCGCCGTCACCTCAAGCGGGCGACCATGATCACGGCGCGCGTCACCCAGATCAACCACGCGAAGAAGACCGCCACCCTCACTCCTGAGGTCGGCGACCCGTGGGACATCACCTACGACATCATCGTCGTCACGGCTGGCTCGGTCAGCCGCACCTTCCCGATCCCGGGAGTCGCCGACGAGGCGATCGGCCTCAAGGCGATCGAAGAGGCCATGGAGATCCGCGACCGGATCATGACCAACTTCGACAAGGCCGCCAACCTGCCTCCCGGACCGGAGCGCCAGCGTCTGCTGACCTTCGTCGTGGTCGGCGGCGGGTTCGCCGGCATCGAGGTCTTCGCCGAGATGCGTTCCCTCGGCAGCGCCCTGCTCCGTTTCTATCCGCAGCTGCGCTTCGATGACACCTCGTTCCACCTGATCGAGGCCATGGGTCGGATCATGCCCGAGGTCTCGCTCAAGACCAGCCACTGGGTGCTCAAGAACCTCGCTCAGCGCGGCGCCATGGTGCACCTCGACACCCAGCTCAAGTCCGCCGTCGGCGGCGTGATCGAGCTGTCGACCGGTGAGAGCTTCGAGTCCGACGTCATCGTCTGGACCGCAGGCGTCATGGCCACTCCGATGCTGAAAAACACCGACCTGCCCATCGAGGAGCGCGGACGTCTTCGCGTCCAGGCCGATCTGCGCGTCATCGGCGACGACGGCATCGTTCCCGATGCCTGGGGCGCGGGCGATGTGTCGGCCGTCCCCGACCTCACCGGTGCGGGCGTCGGCGGATTCTGCGTGCCGAACGCGCAGCACGCCGTCCGCCAGGGCAAGCGCCTCGCCAAGAACATCACCGCCACCATCCGCGGCGAAGCGCCGAAGGACTACTACCACAAGGGCCTCGGCGCCGTCGCGGGCCTCGGCCCCGGCTACGGCGCGTTCCAGTCGGGCAAGCTCGGCATCACCGGATTCCCGGCCTGGATCATGCACCGCGGCTACCACGGTCTCGCCATCCCGACGTGGGAGCGCAAGATCCGGGTGATCTGGAACTGGGTGCTCGGATTCTTCCTGGGCCGCGACATCGTCTCCATCGAGGCGCGCACCGAGCCCAGGCTGGCGTTCGAGACCTACGCTTCGCGTCCGAAGCCTCCGGCAGCCGCCGCACCTGCACAGGCCGAGAACAAGCCGATCCCGCAGGTGTACAGCGAACCGGCGAAGAAGTAGCAGGTCTTCCTCATACGCAGAGGTCCCCGGCGCACTCGTGCGCTGGGGACCTCTGCGTATGAGGGCATCGCCCCCGTAGCCCAATGGCAGAGGCAGACGACTTAAAATCGTTTCAGTCTGGGTTCGAGTCCCAGCGGGGGCACCGACGGGTGTCGCTCCTCGCCTGCGCCGCCGGGTAGGCGAGGATGTACGAAGTGGGTCACCTGACCCACTTCATACGGACGGGGTCGCATGCAGCGGATCTCGCCCGACGCGCGCCGCGACCAGCTGAGGATCGCCGCATTCGCCGTGATCGCCCGCGACGGGGTCGCGGGCGCCACCACCCGCGCCATCACCACCGAAGCAGGCATGTCGCTGGCCAGCTTCCACTACGTCTACGAATCGCGGGACGCGCTGCTGGCCGAGGTGCTCGGCGCCGGCCTCGAGGTCGAGCTCGAGATGATCCGGGCATCCTTCGACCCGGAGCTGCCGATCCTCGAGGCTGCCCGCAGCGCGATGTACGCCTACGTCGACTATCTGCGGCAGCGGCCGGACATCGAACAGGGACTGTTCGAGCTGATCCTCTACGGCCTGCGCAGCACCGACATGGCCGAGGTCTCGGTCAACGTCTACGCCCACTACTACGCGGCGGCGGAGACCCTGCTGTCGGAGGCCACGGCCGCCCTCGGGGTGCGGTGGAGCCGCCCGCTGCGCGAGGTCGCCGAGGTCATGGTCGCGATGAACGACGGGATCGGCCTCGCCTGGCTGTCCACCCGCGACGATGCGCTCGCGCTGCGTCTCGCCAATGCCGCCGCCGAGCTGCTCGTGAGCATGGTCGAGGGGGAGGGCAGATGAGCATGCAGCAGGACCGGGCCTCCGTCTTCCGTGAGCCGGCCTCTCGAGTCTCCGGCGGATGGATCGCCGCCTTCGCCGCCGCATGGCTCGGCGTCTGGATGGCGCAGCTCACGCCCATCCAGCTCCTGCTGCCCGTCCAGGTCGAGGCCCAGCTCGCCTCCACCTACTGGGTCGACTCGGTCGTCGCCTACGGAGTGATCTCCGGCATCGCAGGAGTCTGCGCCTTCTTCGCCTTCCCGATCACCGGAGCGCTGTCGGATCGCACCACCTCCCGCTTCGGTCGTCGTCGACCATGGATAGCCGGCGGCGCCGTCCTCTTCGCCGCAGCGCTGGCGCTGCTCGGGCTCCAGACGTCGATGGTCGGCATCGGCATCTTCTGGGCGCTCGCCATCACCGGCTTCAGCGTCACCGCTTCGGCTCTGACGGCGATGATCTCGGACCGGGTCCCGGTCGACCAGCGGGGCATCGTCTCGGGCTGGCTCTCCGCGCCGCAGGCGATCGGCACCATCCTCGGCCTGGTGCTGGTCACCATGCTGATCACCGGCCAGTTCCTCGGCTACCTCGCCGTCGCGGTCCTGCTGGTGGTCCTCGTGATCCCGTTCCTCCTGACCACCGGTGATCAGGTGCTCGCGGCCGATGAGCGCCCGCGCCTCACTCCCGGCGCGGTCGTGGCCGGGTTCTGGATCAGCCCGCGCGCGTATCCGGACTTCGGCTGGACCCTCGCCGGCCGGGTGCTGGTCAACCTGGGCAACGCCCTCGGCACGACCCTGCTGCTCTACTTCCTCATGTTCGGACTGGGCGATGCCGACGCCGAGGACGACCTCGTGCTGCTGAGCCTCGTCTACCTCGTCTTCATCGTCATCGCCAGCCTCGGCGCGGGGCGGCTGTCGGACCGCCTCGGACGCCGGCGCGCCTTCGTCGGCGTCTCGGCCGTGCTGCAGGGCATCGCCGCCGTGCTCCTCGCCGTCGTCCCCAGCCTGCCGACCGCCATCGTCGGCGCCGGCTTCCTCGGCCTCGGCTACGGATGCTTCCTCGCCGTCGACCAGGCGCTGGCCTCGCAGGTGCTGCCCGATCCCGCCTCCCATGGCAAGGACCTCGGCATCATGAACATCGCCGTCGCCGTTCCCCAAGCCTTCGGCCCGCTCGTCGGAGCGGGCGTCGTCGCCGCGACCGGCGGCTTCGCCGGCCTCTTCCTCGCTTCCGCTGCGCTCTCGATCATCGGAGCGGCAGCCGTCTTCCGTGTCAAAGGAGTCCGATGAGAACCATCAGCCTGGAGCGGCCCGCAGCCGGCGTCTCCTTCGGCGACGACCGCTACTGGGAGGGGCTGACGGCAGCGACGGCCCACCTGGACCCGCCGCTCGGGGTGATCTCGCTCGAAGCGCTCGCCTCCAACGCCTTCGACATGCTGCGACGGGCGAATGGGATGCCCATCCGCGTCGCCTCGAAGTCGGTCCGAGTGCGCTCGGTCCTGGACTCCGTGCTCGCTCTGCCCGGATTCGCGGGTGTGCTCAGCTACACCCTCGCGGAGTCGCTGTGGCTCGCCGAGACGATCGACGACGTCGTGCTGGCCTATCCGACAGTGGATCGCGGCGCGCTGCGCCGCCTGATGGAGTCCGAGCTGCTGGCCGCACGAGTCACCCTGATGGTCGACTCCGTCGCCCACCTCGACCTCATCGACGCGGTGCTGCCCCCTGACCGTCGTCCTGTGCTCCAGGTCGCCATCGAGCTCGACACGTCGTTCACCGCGCCCGTGCTCGGCCGGATGGGCGTCTGGCGCTCGCCGATCCACGACGCTGCAGGAGCGGTGGAACTCGCCCGTGCCATCTCGGGGCGGCGCGGCTTCGCCCTCGTCGGCATGATGGCGTACGAGTCGCAGATCGCCGGCCTGCCCGATGATCCGCCCGGTCAGCGCGCCCGTGCCGGCATTGTGCGGCGGATGCAGAAGGCCTCGTTCGCCGAGCTGCTCGAGCGCCGCGGAGAGGTGGTCTCCGCCGTCCGCACCGTCGCCGATCTGCGCTTCGTGAACGGCGGAGGGACCGGGTCACTCGAACTCACCTCCGCGGACCCGTCGGTCACCGAGCTGGGCGCGGGCAGCGGACTGCTCGGCGGGCACACCTTCGACAACTTCACCCGCTTCTCGCCGGCCCCGGCCGCGGCGTTCGCCCTTCCGGTCGTGCGCAAGGCCGAGCCGGGATCGGCGACGCTCCTCGGCGGCGGCTGGGTCGCCTCCGGGCCGCCCGCCGCGGACCGGCTCCCTCGGATCGAGTGGCCGCGAGGGCTGCACTTCGCCCGCTACGAGATGGCGGGAGAGGTGCAGACGCCGGTGCTGGGCGAGGCCGCCGCCGACCTCGCTCTGGGGGACCGGGTGTGGCTGCGTCACGCGAAGTCGGGTGAGCTCAGCGAGCACATCGACGAGTTCCACATCGTCGACGGCGGAGCGGTGGTCGACGTGGTGCCGACCTACCGCGGCGAAGGCACGGCGTTCCTGTGACGAGCGTGGCGTCGCCGCGGACGACGAGTGGCGTCCGATGGCGCAATTGGGGTCGCAACCAGAGCGTGGTGCCTCAGGCGGTCGCCCGTCCGATCACTGTCGACGCCGTGCAGGAGATCGTCCGCGATGCGGCCGCCCGAGGTCAGCGGGTCAAGGCGGTCGGAGCAGGACACAGCTTCACCGACATCGCCGTGGCGCCGGGCATCCAGCTGCAGCTCGACGGGTTGGACGGCCTCCTAGGTGTCGATCGGGCGACCGGTGAGGCCACCTTCGCCGGAGGCACCCGGCTGTTCCAGATCCCCGCTCTGCTCGCCCCGCACGGCCTGGCCATGCAGAACCTCGGCGACATCGACCGGCAGAGCATCAGCGGCGCCATCTCGACGGGCACGCACGGCAGCGGCACCCGGTTCGGCGGGATCTCGACCCAGGTCAGCGCCGTGCTGCTCGTCATCGGCGATGGATCGCTGCTCCGCGTCTCGCAGCAGGAGAACCCCGAGCTGCTGCCCGCGGTCGCCCTCGGCCTCGGTGCTCTCGGGATCATCGTCGAGGTCACGCTCCGCTGCGTTCCGGCCCTCGTCCTGCGCGCCGACGAGCGTCCCGAGCCGCTCGACGAGCTGCTGGAATCGATCGTCGAGCGAGCCGGACTCGTCGACCACCTCGACGCATACTGGTTTCCGCATACATCCGCCGCGCTCGTGAAGACGAACACCCGGCTCGAACCCGGGGCGATCCCCGAACCGCCGTCGCGGCTGCGCAGCTTCGTCGACGACGAGCTGCTGAGCAATGAGGTTTTCCGTGCGGTCTGCGCGCTCGGCACCGTGGCTCCCGGATTGATCCCGGGGATGAATCGGCTCGCGAATGCGGCCGTCGCCCAGCGCACCTACAGCGACTGGTCGCACCGGGTCTTCGTCGCCTCCCGGACCGTTCGATTCGTCGAGCAGGAGTACGCGGTGCCCGCCGAATCGCTTCCCGAGGTCGTCCGCCAGATCCGTGCATTCATCGACCGCCGTGACCTGCGGATCTCATTCCCCGTCGAGCTGCGCTTCACGGCCGCCGACGAGCTGATGCTGTCGACCGCCTCCGGGCGAGCCACGGGCTACGTCGCGGTGCATCGCTACTACCGGGACGACCATCGCGAATACTTCGCCGGCGTCGAGGACATCTGCCGCGCGGTCGGCGGGCGTCCGCACTGGGGGAAGCTGCACACCCAGACCGCGCAATCGCTCCGTCGGCTGTACCCCCGCTTCGACGAGTTCACGGCCGCCCGCGATCGCCTGGACCCGTCGCGGACCTTCGCCAACGGCTATCTGGATCGGGTCCTGGGCGACTGAATGCTGATCGTGGGATCGATGTCTCCTACGGCTGTCCTTCGAGCCCGCTGAGTTGCCTCAGTAGCTGAGAAACGCACAGCTATAGTGGCCGCATGGAAATCCTGATCCCGATTCTCATCGTGGTCGCGCTCGTCGTCATCGTCGGAATCTACCTGTGGGCGACGTACAACTCGCTCGTCACGCTGGGTGTCCGGGTCGATGAGGCGTGGAGCGACATCACGGTCCAGCTGAAGCGCCGTGCCGATCTGATTCCCAACCTGATCGAGTCGGTGAAGGGCTATGCCGCGCACGAGAAGGGCGTCTTCGAAGCGGTCACCCGGGCGCGAGCGGAGACGCTGAGCGCCAGCACCCCCGCCCAGGCGGGCGAGGCTGAGAATCACATGCAGTCCGCGCTCAAGAGCATCTTCGCGGTCGCCGAGGCGTATCCGCAGCTGCAGGCCAGCCAGAACTTCCTCCAGCTGCAGAGCGAGCTGGTCGACACCGAGGACAAGATCCAGGCCTCGCGGCGGTTCTACAACGGCGGCGTGCGGGAGCTGAACACCAAGGTCAAGATATTCCCGAACAACCTGTTCGCCCGAGGTCTCGGATTCACCCAGCGCGACTTCTTCGAGGTCTCCGAGCCGGCCGCCATCGCCGAACCGCCCCGCGTCCAGTTCTGATCCGCCCGCGGCGCGCCAGCGCCGCAGGGTTTCATGGTGAGTAGCCGCGCACGCTTGCGCGGCGTATCGAACCATGAAGGGCCGCCGACGGCGCAGAGTCGCTGACCGTGTAGCTCCTCGTCCTCTCAGCTCCTGTTATCGCACCGCTCCATAGACCGAAGGCCCCGTGTACTCCGCAATAGCGAAGAACAAGCGCAACACCGTCTTCATCATGGTGTTCTTCTTCATCCTGATCGGCGTCCTGGGTCTGGTCGTCAGCTACCTCTACAGTCCCGGCAACTACACGATCGCCATCGTCGTGGTCGTCGGCGCGGCTCTCTACGCGTGGTTCCAGTACTTCATGGCGACCCGGCAGGCGCTCGCCATGGCCGGCGCGGTCGAGATCCAGAAGGTCGACAACCCGCGCCTGTACCGCATCGTCGAGAACCTGTCGATCGCCACCGGCACGCCCATGCCGAAGGTCTACATCGTCGACGATCCTGCTCCGAACGCCTTCGCGACCGGACGCGACCCCGAGCACGCGGTCGTCGCGGCAACGACCGGTCTGCTGGCCCTGATGGACGACGCCGAGCTCGAGGGCGTCATGGCGCACGAGCTCGGGCACGTGCGCAACTACGACATCCGGGTCTCCATGGTCGTCTACGGACTGGTCGTGGCCGTGGGCCTCATCTCCGACATCCTGCTGCGGATGGCCTTCTTCGGCGGCGGCCGCAACCGCGGCGGGAACAGCAACGACGGCGGCGGGATGATCCTGCTGGTCGTCGGGCTCGTCGCCGCGGTGCTCGCGCCGATCGTCGCGTCCCTCGTCCAGCTCGCCGTGTCCCGGCAGCGCGAGTACCTCGCGGATGCGACCGGGGCCCTGACCACACGTCACCCCGACGCCCTGGCCAGCGCGCTGGAGAAGCTCGAAGGCTACGGCCGGCCGCTGCGCAAGCAGAATTCGTCGATGGCCCATCTGTGGATCGCCGATCCGCTGAAGAAGGGCGCGCTCGAGAGGCTGTTCAGCACGCATCCGCCGATCGCGGATCGCGTCGCCCGCCTCGAGAAGATGGGCGGCTCCTTCTAGGAGCCGCCGATCACGGCACGCAGGGGAGCCGCGAGGTCGCCGCGCGGCTCGATGACCACCCCTCCCTCGAGACCCTGCCACCGTGCCGCCGACCTGAGCAGTTCGGCGATTCGCTCGACCTGCCGATGGCCGGCTGAACCCTCGGACCACGATGCCTGCGCGCGCAGCACGCCGGCCTGGCGGTCGCTCTTCAGGTCGATCCGCCCGACGATCTCGTCATCGAGGAGCACAGGCAGCACGTAGTAGCCGTACACGCGCTTGGGCTGCGGGACGTAGATCTCTATCCGGTAGTGGAAGCCGAACATCCGCTCCGTCCGGCTGCGCTCCCAGACGATCGGGTCGAACGGAGACAGGAGGGCGCCGTCGGAGATCCGGCGCGGAAGGCGGGCATCGCGGTGGCGCCAGGCCGGGATGGGCCGGCCGTTGCGCTCCCATCCGGCGACGCGCACCGGGACCAGGTCTCCGGCGTCCTCGAGCTCCGCTGCCGCGACGGCGACCTCGGGGCCCTTCAGCCGGTAGTAGTCGGCGAAGTCGCGCAGCGTGCCGACCCCGTAGGAGACGGCCGCGCGGCGGAGGAGCTCCCGGATCGCGTCGGGTCGAGCGACCTCGATCTCCCTGATCTCGGCCGGGACCACCTGCTCGGCGAGCGCGTATCGGCGTTCGAAGCGGCTGCGCCCCGCGCTCGCGACCTCGCCCCACCAGAAGAGGTACTCGAGACCCTCCTTGACGTCGGACCAGCCCCACCATGGCCCGCGGCGCACGTTGGACTCGTGCTCGATCTCGCTGGCCGCGAGCGGCCCACGGGCGGCCAGCTCGGTGCGCAGCCAGTCGAGCATGGCGCCGTTCTGCTGCACCCATGCGTCCTGGCGCGTGTGCTTCTCGCGGTAGGCGTCCATCCGCCACCGGAAGAGCGGCCACATGTCGACCGGCATGAAGCACGCGACGTGCGGGAGGTACTCGATGTAGCCGTGAGCGGGGGAGAAGAGCAGCCGGTCGAGCAGCGCACGGTCGTAGCCGCCGAGCCGGGCATGCAACGGGAGATAGTGACTGCGCTCGAAGACGTTGACCGAGTCGATCTGCAGGATCTGGAGCCTGTCGAGGGTCAGCTTGAGCTGTCGGGTGCCGATCGCAGCGGGCCGCAGACGGCCGAACCCCTGTGCGGCCAGCGCCATCCTGCGCGCCTGGGCCGCGCTCAGCTCGTCGACACCGCTCACCCGACTGACGATAGCGATTGCCGCGGACATCAGGGATTCAGCCAGCCCTCCGTAGACTTCCGCCTATGGCGCACGAGCCCGACGGGGCCGAGGACAGCACGGTGCAGGACGGCACGACAAGCAGAAGCGTGCCGCTGGACAGCGGATCCCCCTCCGATCGACGCGCGCTGCCCGGCGCGGTCCCACCGGGCATGCAGATCGCCGGCGCCTGGTCGTGGCGGATCCTGGTGGTCACGGCGGTACTGGCCCTGGTGCTGTTCCTCATCGTCCAGCTCTATCTCGTCGTCATCCCGGTGCTGATCGCGGTTCTCATCGCGGCGCTGCTGGTGCCGCTCGTGAACTTCCTGATCCGGCACCACTGGCCGAAATGGCTGGCCATCCTCGTCGCGGAGCTGGGCACCCTCGCGGCGATCGCCGGCCTCGTCTTCCTCGTGGTGACCCAGGTGGCGCGGGGCTTCGGCGAGCTCAGGAACAAGGCGATGCAGTCGTACTCCGACCTGCAGGCCTACCTCCTCAATGGACCGTTCCACATCACCCAGGCGCAGTTCAACGACGCGATCACCCAGATCGGCAACGCCATCCAGCAGGACAGCCAGGTCGTGGTCTCGGGTGCCCTCTCGGTGGGGTCGAGCCTCGGCCATGTGCTCACCGGGCTGCTGCTCGTGCTGTTCAGCACCCTGTTCATCCTCATCGACGGGCGCGGCATCTGGGCCTGGGTGGTGGGGCTGTTCCCGAGACGGGCGCGCAGGGCGGTGGACGGCGCAGGTCAGGCCGGCTGGCTCACGGTCGGCAACTTCGTCCGCGTGCAGATCCTGGTGGCGTTCATCGACGCGATCGGCATCGGGATCGGCGCGCTCATCCTCCAGGTGCCGCTTGCGATCCCCATCGCCGTGCTCGTGTTCCTCGGCTCGTTCGTGCCGGTCCTCGGGGCGCTCTTCACCGGCGTCCTCGCCGTGTTCATCGCCCTCGTCTACAACGGGCCGGTCGTGGCGCTCATCATGCTCGGCGTCGTGATCCTCGTGCAGCAGATCGAGGGCCACGTGCTGCAGCCCCTGATCATGGGCACCGCGGTCAAAGTGCATCCGCTCGCCGTCGTGCTCGCCGTAGGCAGTGGTGCGATACTTGCGGGCATCCCGGGCACGTTCTTCGCCGTTCCCGTGGTCGCCGCGCTCAATGTGATGATCAAGTACATCGCCCAGGGCGACTGGCGAGAGAAGCCGAAACCACAACTCGAGGACGTCGTCCCAGATGCCTGACTCCGTCACCACCATCGCGGGTGCCCAGCCCGCATTGTCGCAGACAGCGCCGACCTACGGGGGCCCGTCGCTGGCGGACTTCGAGCTCGCCCGCGACACCGTCGCGGTCGTCGCCCAGAAGACCCCGCTCGAGAGCTCGCGGTTCCTGGCCGAGGTGCTCGGCAGCCCCGTCTACCTCAAGTGCGAGAACCTGCAGCGGACCGGTTCATACAAGATCCGCGGAGCCTACAACCGCCTCTCCAAGCTCTCCGAGACGGAGCGGGCGCGCGGCGTCGTGGCGGCCTCAGCCGGCAACCATGCCCAGGGCGTGGCCTTCGCGGCGCGTGAGCTCGGCATCACCGCCACGATCTACATGCCGCTCGGAGTCGCGCTGCCCAAGCTGCAGGCCACCCGCGACTACGGAGCCGAGGTCGTGCTCGAGGGGCGCATCTTCGATGAGACCCTGCGCGCCGCCGCCGCGTATGCGGAGCGCACCGGGGCCGTGTTCATCCCGCCGTTCGACCACATGGACGTGGTCGAGGGCCAGGGCACGCTCGGACTCGAGATCTGGGAGCAGATGCCCGAGGTCGACACGGTGATCGTGCCGATCGGTGGCGGAGGCCTGATCTCCGGCGTGGCGAGTGCCATGAAGCAGAAGGCGGCGACCGTCGGCAAGACCATCCGGGTGATCGGCGTGCAGGCGGCTAACGCTGCCGCGTATCCGGTGTCGCTCGCGAGCGGGGCGCCGACCACTGTCGAAGTGACAGCCACGATCGCCGACGGCATCGCCGTGGCGCGTCCGGGCGCGCTGAACTTCGGGATCATCCGCGACGCCGTCGACGAGGTCGTCACGGTCACCGACGACGAGACGGCCCGCGCGCTGGTCGTGCTGCTCGAGCGCGCCAAGCTCGTCGTCGAGCCCGCCGGAGCGGTGGGCGTGGGGGCGATGCTCGCCGGGAAGATCGCCGGCGACCTCGGCAACACCGTCGTGGTGCTGTCGGGGGGCAACATCGATCCGCTCATGATGGAGCGCGTCATCAGCCGCGGTCTCGCCGCGGGCGATCGCTACCTCAGCCTGCGGATCGGCCTACCCGATCGGCCCGGCCAGCTCGCAGAGATCTCGCGACTCATCGCCGAGGCCAACGCCAACGTCGTCGAGGTGCTGCACACCCGCCATGGCAAGGGCCTGCAGATCAGCGAGGTCCAGCTCGAGGTCAGCATCGAGACGCGCGGCCTCGAGCATCGTGAGCTCGTCGTCGCGACCCTACGCGCTGCGGGCTACGACCCGCACGTCGTCGGCTCCTGACCCGCCCTGTCGAAGCGCCGAATTGCCACTTATGGCTCTCAAATCGCCGTGTTGAGAGCCGAATCTGGCAATTCGACGCTGGGCTAGACGCGGGTGCCGGCGATGAAAGTCGCCAGGATCGCGGTGTCGGCCAGATCCTCGGCCGGAGTGGTCAGCGGGTCGGCGGCCCAGACGGTGAAGTCGGCGTCGAGGCCTTCGGCGATCCGGCCCGTGCGATCGTCCCAGCCGACCGCGAACGCGGCGGAGGTCGTGTAGCCCTCCAGCGCCATGCGGGCGGTCAGCGCCTGCTGGGGGAGGACCTTGAGCAGCTCGGGACGGTCATGCGGGCGGCGCAGCTGGGCGTCCGCGATGATCGTGCGCGGATCGTACGGCGCGATGGGCCAGTCGGATCCGAGAGCCACCGTGATGCCTGAGTCGTAGAGCTCGCGCATCCGCCAGCCGTTCACGGCAGCCCGCTCGTGTCCGAGGCGCTCGCTCCAGTTGTCGGTGTGATCGCCCCAGACGTACAGCGTCGAATGCGTGGGCTGCATGCTCGCGACGATCTCCGCCGCGATCATCTTCTCCATGGTGCCGGCGGGCATCGTCTCGATGTGCTCGATCCGATGCCGGGCGAGCGCGCGCTGCTCGGCCGGGATCTCGGAGATCACGGTGACAGCCTCGAGGATCGCGGCGTCTCCGATCGCGTGCGTGGCCGTGGCGATGCCGCGCTCGGCCAGAGCATGCACGGCTCGGCGGTACTCCGTGATGTCCAACCACAGGCTGTCGGTCGACTCGCCGTGGGTGTCAGGCTCGTGCAGCCACGCGGTTCCGTTGTCGACGGTGCCATCGAGCACGAGCTTGACGCCGTCGATGATCCAGCGCTCGCCGCCCGTGCCCTGCAGGTCGAGCACGCGCTGCAGCTCGGCCTCGAAGTCGAGCCCTGAGCTGAAGACCGGGGAGGCGCGCAGGCGGAGAGGCAGGGGAGCGAGCTGCTCCATCCGCTCGAGCACCTCGATCGAGTCCATCTGGAAGTCGAGCATGTAGGTGGAGGTCAGGCCGGACGCGGCCATGCCGGCGAGCACGCGGTGCGCGGCGGCGGCAGCGGCAGCGGCGTCGAACGCGGGAGCCGCGCCGAGGACGGCGAACTCGGCCTCCGCCTCGAGGAGCAGACCGGTCGGGACTCCATCGGAATCGCAGACCACCTCCGATCGGGTCGGGAACTCCACGGGGCCGTCGATGCCTGCCGCGGCCAGGGCGGCGGGAGTGACGAGCGCCGAGTGGCCGTCGAACATCCGGACCAGGCCGGGGCGATCGCCGATGGCGCGGCTCACGATCTCGCCGGTGGGGGTGGCGCCCGCGAACGCGTTGGGGTCCAGACCCCAGCCCAGCACCCATTCGTCCTCGGGGATCGTCGCGGCGTACTCGCGAAGGCGATCGACGATGCCGTCGAGGGTCAGCAGGCCGAAGAGGTCGACGCCGCGCGCGGTGTGCGTAGCCCCGGAGATCGCATGAGAGTGAGCGTCGATCAGACCAGGCGTGATGGTCGCGCCGGGGAAGTCGATCCGCTCCGTGCGCGCGTCGCCCCACGCGGCGGCGTCCACGGACGAGCCGACGGCGACGATGCTGCCGTCGGCGATGGCGATCGCGGTGACCGGCGTCGCCTCATCCACCTCCTCCTGCAGGGTGTGCACGGTGGCGGCGGTGAGGATCAGGTCGACGTGCTGGCTCATCTGTTCATCCTGGCGGGGAAACTTCACGTAACAGGTCCTTGAACACGGATCAGGCGAAAATCACCTGATCCATGGGCGAAAACGCAGAATCGCCTGAACGGTGAGGATCGCCTGATCCGTGAAGGGTGCAGCCGGGGGGAATGAAGGCCTAGGAGGTGACGGCCTTCGGGGCGGCGCTGCCGGCCTTCAGCGCAGCGAGGCGGGCCTCGACCTCGGTCAGCTCTCCGATGTCCTCGAGGTCCTCGAACTGGGCGTCGAGACTGGACGCCGCGAGCTCCTGCTGCCCGCGGACCTTGGCCTCCTCGCGGCGGATCTTGTCCTCGAAGCGGCTCACCTCGCTGGTCGGGTCCATGATGTCGACGCTCTTCAGCGCGTCGTTCACCTGGCTCTGCGCCTGGACGGTCTTCTGGCGGGCGATCAGCTCGTCGCGCTTCGAGGAGAGCTCGTTGAGCTTCTCCCGCATCTTGGTGAGGCCCGACTTCAGCTGGTCGACGACCGCGGTCTGCGAGGCGATGGTCGGCTCGGCCTGCTTCGCCTCGTTCTCGGACTGGAGCTGGCGAGTCAGCGCCACCTTGGCGAGCGCATCGAACTTGTCCGCGTCGGCGGCATTGCCGGCGCCGCGCAGCTCGTCGCCCTTGCGGCTGGCGGCGAGCGCCTTCTGGCCCCAGGTGGCGGCGTTCTCGACATCCTCGCGGTGATCGTCCTCGAGCAGTCGGAGGTTTCCGATCGTCTGCGCGACGGCGCTCTCCGCCTCGGCGATGCTGCTCGTGTAGTCGCGCACGAGCTGGTCGAGCATGAGCTGGGGGTCCTCGGCGTTGTCGAGGAGCGCGTTGATGTTCGCGCGGGTGAGCTGGGCGATGCGACCGAAGATCGACTGCTTGACCATGGTTCCTTCTCTTTCTGGGTTGCGGATTCGGGTGGTGATGCGTGCTGATCGAATGGGTCAGGTGGGGGAGTTAGAAGCGGCCGCCTCCGCCGCGTCGTCCGCCGCCGCTGCGGGATCCGCCGAAGCTCCGGGATCCGCCGCCGAACGAGCCGCCGCCTCCGCTGCGCCGGCTGCTGCTCCCGCCGCTGAACCCCCCGAAGCCGCCGCTGCTGCGGCCGCTGGAGCGATAGCCGCCGCCCGAGCCGCCGCCGGAGAACAGGCCGCCGATGATCCCGCCCAGCACCGCGCCAGCGACGTCATCGCCCGAAGACGAGTTGGAGCGGGATCCGCCGGACCAGCTCGAGCCGCTGCCGTACCCACCTGACCCGCTGGTCCAGAAGTCGCCGACGTCGGTCTTGGCGAAGTTGAGGGCGCTCACGGCGAGCGATGACGCGGCTTGAGCATCGGCGATGGCGGCCTCAGGGTCGTTGAAGCCGAGCGAGATCGCCTGATCCAGATGCCGCTGGGCTTCGGCGAGCCGGGTGCGTGCTCCGTCTCCGACCGAGCCGCGGCGCGTGGTGATGAAGTCGTTCGCGGTGTCGATCTGGCTGCGCGCGCCCGCGATGGCTCGTTCCAGGGTGGCGCGTGCCCGCTCGATGCGCTTGGCGTTCTCCCGCGCGGGTGCGAGGGCCGCGTCGACCCGCGCCTCGGCGGCCACCATGGCGGTGAGGGCGGCGACCGGATCGCGACGGGCATCGCCGCCGCTGCCGGCTGCGGCCAGCGTCTTCCGGGCGTCGGCGACCAGTGCGTCCAGCTCGGGTGGTGTCAGCGCCTTCGCGGCAGGGGTCAGAGCGGCACTCTCGTCGAGATCCGAGGTCAGCTCGCGGGCGGCGTCGTCGAGCTTTCCGGTGGCCGCCTCGAGATCCGGCCCCGTGCGGTCGACGGTGTCGAGCAGCTGTCCGACCTGCGCGACGCTCTGCTGGGCGTTGCGGACCGCGACGGCCGCCTCGCCCGCGGCACCCGAGCGGAGGCTGGCGGCTGCGCGACTGCTCTCCGCCGTGGCGAAGCCCACCAGCTTCCTGGCCTGCGCCACGTTCTGGGCGACGGGTTCGAGTGCGCTGGGCGCGTAGCGGGCGGCCAGGACCGTCAGCTGCGCCTCGGATGCGTCGATCCGTGCCGTGGTCCGCTCGAGGTCGCCCGTCACCGCGGTGAGGGCCGCCGGGGCGTTGCGTCCGAGCTCACGCAGCTTGTCGAACGCATCGGTCTGGGCGTCGAGCTCGGCATCGGCCGATTCGCAGAGCGCGATGATCTGCGTCGTCCATTCGCGCTTCTGCTGGTCGGTGTCGGCATGCGCGTCGTCGAGCTGCTGCTTGAGCCGGAACGCCTCACGCAGCTTCCCGCGTGCCGAGGTGAGCGCGGCGCTGAAGGCAGCGGTCTGCTGCTCGCCGAACTCGGCGACCGCGAAGCCGAGTTCCTGCTCGCTGGTCTTGACCGCGTCATCGAGCTCGACGAGCAGCTTGCCCGACTGCAGGTCGAGGTCGCGCTGGCTCGGACCCGCCACCGCGTCGGGCTGGGTGCGACGCCGGCGCCTGCTGACGGAGACGACGATGATGACGATCAGCGCGGCGAAGCCGCCGAGGATGAGCACGGTCGGCAGCAGGTTGAAACCTCCGGACCCGCCGTCCGATCCCGTGTCGGATCCTGTTCCGGAACCGGTGCTCGATCCGGTGGACCCCGAGAGCGAGCTGCCCAGACCGCTGGCGATGCCGGTCGCCGCTCCGATGGCGGCACCCGCCCAGTCGTCGTCGGCCAGGTACGGCACGATGTCGTCGCTCTCGATGTCCTGCAGCTGGGTGTCCGAGAGCTCGACGGACGAGTCGGCGGAGAACCAGTACTGGCGGGCCTCGACCGCTACCACGAGCAGGGCGTTGCCGGTGCCGAGCCCGTTGCTGTCGACGACCTCGTTGCTCCAGTCCTCGATGTCGGACGGGCTGGTGGGGGTGTCGATGTAGGCGACCAGGAGCGTCGTGCCGGTCTTCTGCTGGAGCTCGTCGATGGCGCTCTGCACCTGCGAGGTCTCCGTGCCGCTCAGCGCGTTCGCCGTGTCCACGATGTCGGCACCGCCGAATTCGACCGGATCCTCGGCCCACGCCGGAGCAGCGAACGAGACCGACGCCGCGATGCCGAGGGCCCCGATCGCGCTCAGCAGGAATCTGCGTCCCCGTGGGGATCGGTCCTTGCTGGATCGCACCTGCTCACCGTATCCACGCACCCTGTGAACGGGGTAGAGGAGGAGTGTGTACGTTCCGGCCGAATACCTACGGAATTTCGTAGGTATCAAGCTGGAACGTACGTGCTACTGGCCGGTGTAGGGGTCGACGCGCAGGACCTCGACGGCGATCTCTCGGCCGTTCGGTGCCACATAGGAGGTCTTGGCGCCGACGGCGAGGCCGAGGATGGACTGGCCGAGCGGGCTCTGCTCGCTGTAGACATCGAGGTCGCTGTCCCCGGCGATCTCGCGATTGCCGATGAGGAACTGGCTCTCGTCACCGGCAATCGTCGCGGTGATGACGGTGCCGAGCTGCACGGTGTCGGAAGAGGTGGGCGCGTGCCCGACCTCGGCCGTGCGCAGCAGCTGGGTGAGCTGGCGGATGCGGGCCTCGATCTTGCCCTGCTCCTCCTTGGCGGCGTGGTAGCCGCCGTTCTCCTTGAGGTCGCCCTCTTCGCGCGCCGCCTCGATCTTCTTGGCGATCTCGCCGCGACCCTCGACGCTGAGGTTCTCGAGCTCTGCGGAGAGACGGTCGAAGGCTTCCTGCGTGAGCCAGGTGACCTGGGCTTCCTGCGGCATGACTGCTCCTGGGGGATGGATCGGGGTGGCGGGACGGAATGGTGCGATCGGAACGGGGGAGGGAGCCGCTGTGAAGCTGCCTCTTCGCCGGCGTTCGGGCCGGGCCGGACAGCGGAGGTCCGGATGGCGAATATGTGAGCCTACGCGAGCCAGCAGCGGTAGATCAAGCCGGTGTTCGGCCTGATCACGGTGCGAACGGTCTCGACGAAACCGCGGGTGCGCTCGGTCGAGGCGGGGATCTCGACGATCTTCCAGCCGATGATCTCGAAGCTGTCGTCGAGGGCCTGGACGGCGCAGGTGGCCGCGGTGCCGGGGTCCATGGTGATCTCGAATCGCACCGTGGCGGTGCTGTCGGTGAGCACGTAGCCGGTGTCGCGGACGTCGATGTCCGCCGTGGTGCCGTCGAGTCCGCCCCAGACGACCCAGGCCGCGAACAGCGCCACGAAGACGATCGCGGCGCCCAGCACCAGCAGGCGCGAGCGCTTCCGTCGTCCGGTGGATCGGCCGTAGCGCGCGTCGAGCTCCCCGCCCGGCGACGATTCCGTCGTCGGGGTGCTCGGCGATGCCGTCCCTGCCACGAAGCTCCCGTCGTGCGCCAACTACTCTGAATGCAACGCTACAAGCTCAATCCCGGGCGCTCGCCCGGGAGCCCACCGGCCCTCGTCATGGCGCTGCGCACATCGCAGCGACGCGCCGAGTCGGTCGACCAGGAGGATTCCGGTGCTCGACCTCGCAACAGCAGTGCTCGCGATCAGCGTCCACGTCGACTCCGCACTGCGCACGGTGGCGACGCCGACGCCCTCGCCGGCCCCCGAGTTCGACGAGACCATCGTCACGCCTGGGCCCGCAGGATTCATCGTGATCTTCGCGATCGCGCTGCTGACCGTGCTGCTCATCCTCGACATGGTGCGCCGCGTGCGCCGCGTGCGGCTCCGCGACGGTCTCGCCACCGAGGCGCGGATGGCAAACGAGCTCCGCGTCGGCGGTGACGGCCGCGCGAGCGGTGACGGCCAGGCCAGCGGTGACGGTCGCGGCGCCGGGGACTCGAAGGCTCCCTGAGCGGCAGAACCGGGCAACTCGCGAAAGGCCCTCAGCCGTTGAAGGCGGGATTCAGCGCGATGAGCAGCGTCGCCGTCCAGTGGCAGCCGAACGCGAGCGCGGTGCAGGCGTGGAAGATCTCGTGGAAGCCGAACCTGCCGGGGAACGGGTTGGGCCGCTTGAAGCCGTAGCAGAGCGCGCCCACCGTGTAGAGCAGTCCGCCGATGAAGATGAGCGCCATCATGACGGCGTTCGCCGCGAACAGGTCGCCCGTGTACATCACGGCGACGAAGCCCAGACCGAGGTACAGGGCCACGTAGAGCCAGCGCGGCGCACCGATCCACAGCACCCGGAAGAGGATGCCGAGGAACGCGACGACCCACACGAGCGTCAGCAGCAGATTGCCCTTAGCCGGTGGGAGCGCCAGGAGGGCGAGCGGAGTGTACGTTCCGGCGATCAGCAGGAAGATGTTGGAGTGGTCGATCCGCTTGAGGAGCCGCTTCGCCTTCGGCTTCCAGTCGAAGCGGTGGTACAGCGCGGAGTTGCCGAACAGCAGCAGTGATGTGACGGCGAAGATCGCGCTCGCCGTCTTCGCGACGGCGCCGTCGGCGAGGGTGATCAGCACGATCCCGGCTGCGATGGCGAGCGGGAACATCCCCGCATGGATCCAGCCTCGCCAGGTGGGCCGCTGTTCGGGAACAGCGTGGTCGAGCTCGTCCTCGAGCAGAGGGATCTGTGGCAGATCTGCCCCGTCGCCCACCGGCTCGAGGAGCGACCCCCCTCGGGTCTCCCGGTCGCCGTCGCCCGTCGCGGCGTCCGCACCCTGCGCCGACTGAGAGGAGACGCGCGCGCGTCCGGACCGGCCGTCGGAGTCGGGGCGGGGGCTGTTCACCCGGACACTGTACTTGGGGCTCTCGCAGACACGCTGGAACTCGGGCCGTCATGGAGGCCGCCCGCCCGGCACTCGCAGGTCCCCGACGTGGTGGGCGGCGGGGCTCGATGCTTGCGACTAACGTGATGGCGTGCTCGCACGCCAAGCGCAGACGCCGCGCAATCCGATCTACGCGCTCTATCAGCGCGGGATCCGCAAGCAGCTGAGCCCGGAGACCGTCCCGAGGCACATCGCCATGATCCTCGACGGAAATCGCCGCTGGGCCAAGCAGCTCGGTCTCGAGACCGCTGCGCACGGCCACCGCGCGGGCGCCGACAAGATCGGCGAGTTCCTCGTCTGGTGCGACGATCTCGGCGTCGAGGTGGCCACTCTCTACCTGCTCTCCACGGACAACCTCACCGGCCGCGATCCGGCCGAGCTCAACGCGCTCTTCGAGATCATCGGCGATCTGGCAGCGGACCTGTCCAAGTTCCGCGACTGGCGGGTCAAGCAGGTCGGCTCCAATGCGGGCCTGCCCGACGAGCTCGTGGCCAAGCTGGCCGCCGCCGAGCTGGCCACCGCGGACCACAGCGGGCTGCACGTCAACCTCGCCGTCGGCTACGGCGGGCGCAAGGAGATCGCCGACGCGATGCGCAGCATCGTCGCGTCGCACCATCTGCAGGGCGGCACCATCGAGGACCTCGCGGCCGTGCTGACCCCCGAGCTGATCAGCGAGCACCTCTACACCGGCGGTCAGCCCGATCCGGATCTCGTCATCCGCACCTCCGGCGAGCAGCGGATGTCGGACTTCATGCTCTGGCAGAGCGCACACAGCGAGCTCTACTTCGTCGAGGCGCTCGGCCCCGACCTGCGCGAGGTCGACTTCCTCCGTGCCGTCCGCGACTACGGCAAGCGCCACCGCCGCTACGGCAGCTGACCTGCAGCCCTGATCTTCAGGCCTGACCCACAGCCCGGATCCGCCGCAGAGGGTGGCCGCTCCGGACCGGCGTGTCGGGCCCCCGTAGGCTGTCGGGTGCCATGACGACGACCATCGACGACTTCGCCGCAGGATTCCGAGAGGAACCCGGCTTCCTCGACTACGCATCGTTCGGTCCGCTGTCCGCCGCGGTCGCCGCCGAGGCCGATGCCCTGAACGAGCTGGTGGGCCGCGCCAGATTCGGTGCCGTCGACCAGCTCGCGGACGAGGACGAGCGGGCGCGAGCGGCACTCGCGGGGCTCACGGGCTTCCGCGCCGACCAGGTCGTGCTGCAGCCCGACACCAGCACGGGCCTCATGCACGCCATGTTCGGCCTCACCGGTGGAGTGCTGCTCTCGCCGGCCGACTACCCGGCGCTGACCTTCGCGGCGGTGCGCGCCGAGCAGACCCTCGGCGTCGTGGCGCCCGTCTGGCTCGACACCGATCACGGCAGGGTCACCCCGGGCCGGATCCGCGAGCAGCTCACCTCCACCACCGTGGCCGTTGCGGTCAGCCTCGTCGATCCGCGGACCGGATACCTCGCCGACATCGACGGCATCCGCCAGGTGATCGGCGACCGGCTGCTCATCGTCGACGTGATCCAGGGCTTCGGCGTGGTCGATGCGCCCTGGGGCGTGGCGGACATCATCGTCGGCGGCGGCCACAAGTGGCTGCGCGCCGGGTGGAGCACGGGCTACCTGGCGATGAGCGATCGCGCTGTCGACCAGCTCACCCCGGTCTTCTCGGGCTACCGCGGCACATCGCGGACAGATCTCACGCCGTGGGACGAGGTGCTCGACCCCGTGCAGGGCGCCGCGGCCTATCGCGTCACGAGCAGCGACCCCCTCGCAGCAGGCCGGCTCGCAACCGCGCTCGAGGAGGTGGCATCGGTCGGCATCCCGGCGATCAACGAGGCCGTCTCCGATCGGGTCAGCCGGGTGATCGACCTGGCCGACGAGTTCGCCATCCCGATCGTCTCATCGCGGGCCCCCAACGAGCGCGCCGGCATCGTCATCGTCGAACCGCCCGCCGAGCACCTCACGGTGATGACCGCGTCGCTGTTCAACCACGGCGTCGCCGCCACCGTGCGCCAGGGCAGGGTGCGTCTCGCCCCGCACGCTGCGACCGGCCAGGAGACCCTCGACATGCTGCGCGCCGCGTTCACCAGCTACGGCTCCGCGATCCGGATGCGCTGACCGCTGTCGGCAGGTCGGGAGGGCTTGCGCGGACGTCGGCGCAGATGAATCCCAGGTCAGCGGCGCATTCCGCGCCCGAGGTCAATCGTTAATCTTCTCGTAACGTGCCGAAACGCGTGGGAGTACCCGACATGGACCAACGTGTCGTAACGTTCCCTCATCGAGTAAGTGACTCGATCGAAACGGCCACATAAGTACGTTTCGTTGACGTCTCCACCGTGGCCGTCTCGAATACACGGAGTGCGAGCAGCTCGCACCCCGGGGTGGGAGAGACTGTGGCATCTGAGGCCCGTTCGACGTCCGGCACCAATCGCAGCACCGAGAGCATGGGGCACGTCTCCGGACGCAGCTCGACCGGTGAGCGAACCTACGTGCTGGACACATCCGTCCTGCTGTCCGATCCCAAGGCGATCCTCCGGTTCGCCGAGCACGCCGTCGTGCTGCCGGTGATCGTCATCACGGAACTGGAGGCCAAGCGGAACGACCCGGAGATCGGGTACTTCGCACGCCAGGCACTGCGCAATCTCGACGATCTGCGCGTGCACCACGAACGGCTCGACTTCCCCATCCCAATCGGCGACGACGGCGGATCCATCCGGGTGGAGCTCAACCACTCGAACATGTCCGCCCTGCCGTCCGGTCTGCAGCTGGGCGACAACGACTCCCGCATCCTCGCGGTCGCGATGAACCTCAAGAACGACGGCCTCGACGTGGTCATCGTCTCGAAGGACCTGCCGATGCGCGTCAAGGCCTCCTCGATCGGCATCCCTGCCGAGGAGTACCGCGCCGAGCTCGCCGTCGACTCGGGCTACACCGGCATCGCCGAGATCGCCCTCTCCGGCAACCAGGTGGCCGACCTCTACGACCACGAGCGCCTCACGACCGACGCCGTGAACGGCCTGCCCATCAACACCGGGCTCGTCATCTCGTCGGAACGCGGATCGGCTCTTGGCCGAGTGACGTCGAAGAACGAGCTGCGGATCGTCCGCGGCGACCGCGAGCTTTTCGGCCTGCACGGTCGCTCCGCCGAGCAGCGGCTCGCCATCGACATGCTCCTCGACCCCGAAATCGGCATCGTCTCGCTCGGCGGACGCGCGGGCACCGGGAAGTCGGCGCTGGCGCTCTGCGCCGGACTCGAATCCGTGCTCGAGAAGCAGCAGCACCGCAAGATCATGGTCTTCCGCCCGCTCTACGCGGTGGGCGGCCAGGAGCTCGGCTTCCTGCCGGGCGACGCCCAGGAGAAGATGAACCCGTGGGGTCAGGCCGTCTTCGACACCCTCGGCGCGATCGTCTCGCCCAACGTGGTCGAGGAGGTCGTCGAGCGGGGCATCCTGGAAGTGCTGCCGCTCACCCACATCCGAGGTCGCTCTCTGCACGACGCGTTCGTGATCGTGGACGAGGCCCAGTCGCTCGAGCGCAATGTTTTGCTCACGGTGCTCAGCCGGATCGGCCAGAACTCCCGGGTGGTGCTCACCCACGACGTGGCGCAGCGCGACAACCTGCGCGTCGGTCGGCACGACGGCGTCGCATCGGTCATCGAGACGCTCAAGGGCCACGGCCTGTTCGGTCACATCACGCTGACCCGCTCGGAGCGCTCCGCCATCGCCGCGCTCGTGACCGAGATGCTGGAGTCGAACGAGCTCGCCTAGCCGCGACCGCCGACCCGACCACCTGAACTGCCCAGTTCTGCCGCCTGACGTGCTCTGCGAGCGGCAGAACTGGGCAGTTCGGCATCCGGGGCTGTGGATAACTCCCGCATTCGACGTCGTCGTCCGGCTACCGTGCGGGCATGATCGCGCATCGGGTCTCCGAGTCCTCGTCCGCCGGGGCATCAGCTGACGCATCCGCATCCGCATCCGCATCCGAATCGACCGACTCGTCGGCGGGCACCGCCGTTCGGCTCCGTCGCCGTGGGGTCCGCCGCTGGGCCGTCCCCACGCTCGAGGTCGGATCAGGCATGGCGCTGGCCGTGGTGGGGCTCATCGCTGTCGGATGGTCGCCCGCATTGGTCGGCGTGCTCTACCTGGCGGCCGTGACCCCGGCGCTGGTCCGAATCGATCTCACCGTGCACCGGCTGCCGAACGTCCTCGTGCTGCCCGGGTATGCCGCCGCCGGTGTGAGCGTCGTCCTGACCTGGGTGGCCGACGGCGGTCTGCCCGCTGCGGCGCTCATCGCGGGCGCCGCCTGGTTCGGCTTCCTGCTGCTGCTCAACCTCGCCGGCGGCATGGGCATGGGCGACGTCAAGCTCGGGGGAGTGCTCGGCCTCGTCCTCGGCGCCATCTCCGTCGACGCCGCTCTGCTGGGCCCGATGCTGGCGTTCCTCAGCGGCGGGATCGCCGCCATCGTGCTGCTGGTCGTCCGTCGACGCCGCGGAACCCGCATGCCGTTCGGGCCCTATCTGCTGCTGGGCTTCTGGGCAGCGGTGCTGCTCAGCTCCTCGCCGCTATGAAACAAGGCTCCCCGCTACGGAAAGATCCGCAGCGGGGAGCCACTTCATACCGCGGCGAGCGGAGCTCAGCCGGGACGGGTCATCGAAAGCACGTCGAGCGCAGTGTCGAGCTGCTCGATGGTCAGCTCGCCGCGATCGACGTATCCGAGGTCGAGAACCGCCTCCCGGATCGTCTGCTTGTGCGCGGCGGCGTGCTTGACGATCTTGGCTGCTGCCTCGTAGCCGATGATCCTGTTCAGTGGGGTCACGATCGAGGGCGACGACTCGGCCAGGGCGAGCGCGTGCTCGACGTTCGGCTCGAGGCCATCGACGGTCTTGTCGGCGAGCAGTCGCGTGGCGCTCGCCAGCAGGCGGATCGACTCGAGCAGTGCGGTGCCCATCACGGGGATCGCCACGTTCAGCTCGAAGAAGCCGGATGCTCCCGACCAGGCGATGGTGGCGTCGTTGCCGATGACGCGGGCGCTCACCATGAGCACCGCCTCGGGGATGACCGGGTTGACCTTGCCGGGCATGATCGACGAGCCGGGCTGGAGGTCGGGGATGTGCAGCTCGCCGAGGCCGGCGTTGGGGCCCGAGCCCATCCAGCGGATGTCGTTGCAGATCTTGGTGAGACTCACGGCGAGCACGCGCAGCGCTCCCGAGGCCTCCACCAGTCCATCGCGGGCGCCCTGCGCCTCGAAGTGGTCGAGGGCCTCGGTGATCGGCAGGCCGGTGTCCTCGGCGAGGACCTGGATGACCTTCTGCGGGAAGCCGAGCGGGGTGTTGATGCCCGTGCCCGTCGCGGTGCCGCCGAGCGGCACCTCGGCGACGCGCGGGATGGTGGCCTGCACGCGGTCGATGGCGAGCCGGATCTGCCGGGCGTAGCCGCCGAACTCCTGGCCGAAGGTGACCGGGGTGGCATCCATCAGGTGGGTGCGGCCCGACTTGACGATGGACTTCCAGGCCTCGGCCTTGGTCTCGAGCGACTCCGCGAGGTGCTCGAGCGAGGGGACCAGCTGGGTCAGCAGCGCCTCGGTGACGGCGATGTGCACCGAGGTGGGGAACACGTCGTTGGAGGACTGCGAGGCGTTGACGTGGTCGTTGGGGTGCACGGGGGAGCCGAGCGCCGTGCTCGCGAGGGTGGCGAGCACCTCGTTCATGTTCATGTTCGAGGAGGTGCCGCTGCCGGTCTGGTAGACGTCGATCGGGAACTCGCTGAAGTAGCCGCCGGCGATGACCTGGTCGGCGGCGCCGACGATCGCCTGGGAGATGTCGGCGTCGAGGCGGCCGAGCTGGGTGTTCACGATCGCGGCAGCGCGCTTGATGCGGGCGAGCGCCACGATCTGCGCGTCTTCGAGGCCGGCACCCGAGATGGGGAAGTTCTCCACCGCCCGCTGGGTCTGCGCGGCGTAGAGCGCGTTCAGGGGAACCCGCACCTCGCCCATCGTGTCGTGCTCGGTGCGGTACTCCGTGTCCACCACTGCGTGGTCCTCCTGATCGGTGAGGGGTGAGAATCTTGCGGAACTGGTCGTGCGAACGTGTCGTGCGAAATGTGCCGTGCGAGCGCCTCAGTCGACGATGCCGACGACGAGGTCGCGCTGCGCCTGGCCCTCGAGGAGCCGGTAGTTGGCGCCGACGATGGCAAGGCTACCGTCGGCGATGGCCCCCGAGATGAGCTCGGACTGCTCGAGCAGCGCCTTGACGGTGTCGCGGAGATGGACTCTGCCCACCTCGTGCGCATCGATCAGCCGGGTGTCGATGGTGCCGTCATCGCTCACAGGGGCGGAGGCGCGCACCGCCGGCACGATCTGGCTGACGAGCCTCTCGATGTGCACGGGCAGCGCCGGGGCATCGGGACCCTGCGAGTCGATCGCCGCGCGGACCGCGCCGCACTCGTCGTGGCCGAGCACGATGATGAGCGGCACCTGGAGCACCGCGACGGCGTATTCGAGCGAGCCGATCACCGAGTCGGAGATGACCTGTCCGGCATTGCGAACGACGAAGAGGTCGCCGAGTCCCTTGTCGAAGATGATCTCGGCCGCCAGGCGCGAATCGCTGCAGCCGAACAGCGCCGCCTGGGGCTGCTGGATGTGGGCGAGCTCGGCGCGGCGCTCGATGTCTTGGCGAGGATGCTGGGGTGCGCCCGCGATGAAGCGCTCGTTGCCGCGCACCATCTCGGCCCACACGGAGGCGGGGGTCTTCTGGGCGGTCACGGTGCTCCGATCTGCTCGGCGAGGGCGGTGGCGAGGGTCGTGAACTCCGCATCCTCGGCGGTGCCGTAGACCGCATAGAACTGCCCGTCGACGTCGGTCGCGAGGGCGTACTCGAGGTTGCCGGCATCCGAGTCGTCTCGATCGTCGTAGACGTCCCACTGCTGGCCGCCGATGGTCGTCTGACCTGTCACACGGTGATCGTCGAGGAGGTTCGCGAGCCAGGTGCTGTTGCCGTCGACGCCCTGGCTGTATGCGAGGAAGTCGCGCTCGGGCGTGATGAAGCCGACGTACCAGGAGGTGACGCCGCCGGTCGTGCTGGTGCGCAGCTCGGCGGCGTTCGCCTTCCAGCCGTCGGGGAGGACAGGCACCGCGAGCGGAGCGTCGACCGCTTCCTGGGCGTCGACGGCCAGGGCGGTGTAATCGATGTCGGGATCGGCGGGGGAATCGCTGCGCGGCACCAGGAGGACGAGCACGACGGCGATCGCGAGCGTGGCCAGGAGCGACAGCCAGAGGTTGGTGGAGGTCTGCTTCGAGCGGTGCTTGCGGCTGTCCTCGGCCTTGCGGGCCGCTGTCTCCTCCGCCGTCTCCGGGCGGCCGAGCTCGGCGACGATCGCGGGCTGCTTCTGCTTGGGGCTCACGCGGCGACCGTCGGCTGGCACACGTGGTCGGGTCGCTCCGCTGTCGGCACGGGCTTGCTCATTCGCCGGCGGGCGCCTTGGCGGCGCGGGCGGCGTCGAGGCGGCTGCGCGCACCGACGAGCACCTCTTCGCAGCGCTGCGCGAGAGCCTCGCCGCGCTCCCACAGCTGGAGGGAGTGCTCGAGCGTCTCGGCGCCCTGTTCCAGCTGCCCGACGACGCGGATCAGCTCGTCTCGCGCCTGCTCGTAGCTGAGTTCGCTGATCGACGGAGCGGTCGCGGGGCTGTCTGAACTCACGGGTGGCATTCTATTCCGCCCCTCCGACGACGCTGCCGTGCGCCTGATCCGCCCCGTGGGCGCCCGTGCTGACGGCGCCGATCGAGCCGTCGGCCAGCCTCACCGCCAGCACCTCGCCCTCCGGCGCATCGTCGACGGTTCGCACGAGCCTGCCGTCGGCACGCTGCGCGATCGAGTACCCCCGCGCGAGCGTGCTCTGCGGTGACAGCGCGCGCACGCGGGTCGCCAGCTGCATCGTCTGGGTCTCGCCGCGCTCGACCAGACGCATCGTGACCTCCTCGCCGCGCGAAACCCACCGGGTGAGCTCATCGGCGCGCTGATCGACGAGCCACGAGGGGCGTGCCAGCGCCGGCCGGGAGCGGAGCGCGGTGATCCGATCGACCTCGATCGACACCTTGTGGGTGACACGACTGCGGATCCTGGATCGCGCCTGGTCTACCCGGGCGAGCTCCTCGGAGACGTCGGGGACCACGCGCTTGGCGGCGTCGGTGGGAGTCGAGGCGCGCAGGTCGGCCACCTCGTCGAGCAGAGGGCGATCCGCTTCGTGGCCGATCGCACTGACGAGGGGGGTGGTGGTCGCCGCCGCGGCGCGCACCAGCTGCTCGTCGCTGAACGGGAGCAGGTTCTGGAAGTCGCCGCCGCCGCGGGCCACGATGATCACGTCGATCTCGGGATCGGCATCGAGCGTGCGGATGGCGCGGGTCACCTCGCTCGCTGCTCGGTCGCCCTGGACCATCGCATAGATCGTGCGGAACTCGACGGAGGGCCAGCGCAGCTGCGCGTTGCGCATCACATCCTTCTCCGCATCGGAGTCGCGACCGGTGACCAGGCCGATCATCCGCGGCAGGAAGGGCAGCGGGCGCTTCCGCGACGCGGCGAAGAGCCCCTCGGCCGCAAGGGCGGCGCGGAGGCGCTCGAGGCGCTCGAGCAGGTCGCCCAGCCCGACGTGCCGCATCTCGTAGACCTGCATGGTCAGCGATCCGCCCTTGACCCAGAAGTCGGGCTTGATGAGCGCGATCACCCGATCGCCCTGCTTGAGGTCGGAGGGGATCCTGGCCTTGACGGACGACCAGATCTGGAAGCTGACCGTGGCGGGCTGCTCGAGGTCCTTGAGCTTGCCGTAGACGTTGCCGCCCGAGACGCCCCACTGGGTGATCTCGCCTTCGACCCAGACCGTGCCGAGTCGATCGATCCAGCCCTTGAGCTTGCTGGAGAGCAGTCGGACCGGCCATGGCGTCTCGAGGGTGGCGGGGGAGTCGGTCATGCGGTGCCTCTCCGATCGGCGGGTGCTGAGGGCGGGTGCTGAGGGCGGGTACTGGCGGTACGGCTGGGCGCCGCGTCGAGGCGGTCCGCCGCGGGGATGGGCTCCCGACGGACTCGGAACCGGCCCGAAGTAGGATCAGGGGGTGACAGACACGACCATCGGCCTCGGCATGCCCCGGATTCCGGGCACGCAGAGCGGTGTGCAGAGCAGGCTAGAGGATACCCCCGTCATCGGTCGCAAGCGGGTCCTGCTGGCCGCGCCGAGGGGCTACTGCGCCGGCGTCGACCGCGCTGTCATCGCCGTCGAGAAGGCCCTCGATCACTACGGATCGCCCGTCTACGTCCGCAAGCAGATCGTGCACAACATCCACGTCGTCACCGAGCTGGAGAAGCGCGGCGCGATCTTCGTCGACGAGGTCGACGAGGTGCCGACCGGCTCCACCATCGTCTTCAGCGCGCACGGTGTCGCGCCGACCGTCGTCCAGGGCGCCGCCGATCGCGGGCTGCACGCCATCGATGCGACATGCCCGCTGGTCACTAAGGTGCACCGCGAGGCGGTGCGCTTCGCGCGCGACGACTTCGAGATCCTGCTCATCGGCCATGAGGGCCACGAAGAGGTTGAAGGCACTGCGGGCGAGGCGCCCGAGCACATCACCCTCGTGACTTCTCCCGACGCCGTCGCGACCATCGAGGTCAAGGACCCCGACAAGGTCGTCTGGCTGTCCCAGACCACGCTGTCCGTCGACGAGACCATGGAGACGGTCCGACGCCTCCGCGAGCGCTTCCCGAACCTGCAGGATCCGCCGAGCGACGACATCTGCTACGCCACCCAGAACCGGCAGGTGGCGATCAAGAAGGTGGCTCGCGACTCGGATCTCGTCATCGTCGTCGGCTCCGCCAACTCGTCCAACTCCGTCCGCCTCGTCGAGGTCGCCCTCGAGCACGGCGCCAAGGCCGCCTACCGCGTGGACTACGCGAGCGAGCTCAAGCAGGAGTGGTTCGACGGAGTCCGCACGGTCGGGGTCACGAGTGGCGCATCGGTGCCCGAAGAGCTGGTCGACGAGGTCCTCGGGCTGCTGGCCGGCGCCGGATACGGAGACGTCGAAGAGGTGAAGACGGCGGAGGAGGACCTCATCTTCTCCCTGCCCAAGGAGCTGCGCCGCGACCTCAACGGGAACACCGACGCCCGTGGGGTCGGTGGACGGATCCGCACCACCGCATCGGGGCGGGCGGCCGAGGCGGCTGCTGCGAGCGCGGCGGCCTCGGGCGAGCAGCAGTGAGCGATCGTCCCACGTCGGGTCCCGCACCCCGCTACGGGGAGTACGGGCCGCGGGTGGACCAGCCGGCACCGGCCCCCGAGCGCGCTGCGAAGCAACCGGAAGAGCCGAGCGGTGGCTCCGCCTCACCGGAGCCCGATTCGCCGGCGGCCGCACAGCGTCAGCCGCGTCGGTGGGATGTCATCGTCACGGTCTTCCTGCTGGCCATCGGCCTGTATGTGACGCTCAGCTCGATCCCGCAGATGCTCGACCTCAGCGGCACGCTCGACCAGGTCTACCAGGCGGCGGGCTACGGACGCTTCACCAACGATTCGGTGGCCTCGGTCGTCGGCATCGTGATCAACGTCGTGCACGTCGTGCTGCTGATCCTCGCGTTCGCCATCGCGCTGCCGCGGCTCCGCACCGGACGGCTCGCCTTCTGGGCTCCACTGAGCGCAGGGGTGATCGCCGGAATCATCGGCGCGGTCCTCATCGGAGTGGTGATGGCAGGCGATCCCGCCCTGGCCGGCTATATCGACCAGCAGATGGCGACGCTGGCGCCGACCGCGACCTCGACGCCGTAGGACGACGAGGGCCTCGATACGGCGCTGACGCGCCTACTCGACCAACGGATGCCCGGCTCGTCGGGTCTTGATCCGGCGCAACGGCGCCTACTCGACCGACGGATAATGCACGCAGTCCGTTGGTCGAAGAGCGAGGAACGAGCGTCTCGAGACCGGCTGACCTGCCTGGACGGCCTCGATACGGCGCTGGCGCGCCTACTCGACCAACGAGAGGCGCCCCGCTGGGCCCACGGCGCACGCTTGCGCTGGGGACCGTATCGAGGCCGTTCGCTAGCTCTTGGACTTGCCGAACGAGCCGAGCTCCCGGGTGGCCTCGACGACGCGCTTGGCCATCGCGGACTCGGCGATCTTGCCCCAGCTGCGCGGGTCGTAGACCTTCTTGTTGCCGACCTCACCATCGACCTTGAGGAAGCCGTCGTAGTTCTTGAGGACGGTGTCGGCGATCGAGCGGCTGTAGGTGTACTGCGTGTCGGTGTCGATGTTCATCTTGATGACGCCGTTGCTCACGGCCTCGGTGATCTCCTCCTGGGTGGATCCCGATCCACCGTGGAACACCAGGTCGAGCGGCTTCGGCCCGTGACCGTACTTCTCGGCCAGACCGGCCTGGATCGCACCGAGCAGCTCGGGCTTCAGCTTGACGTTGCCGGGCTTGTAGACGCCGTGCACGTTGCCGAACGTCAGCGCCGCCATATAGCGGCCGTTCTCGCCGAGCCCCAGCGCCTCGATCGTCGCGATCGCATCGTCGAGCGTGGTGTACAGGTGCTCGTTGATCTCGTGGCTGACGCCGTCCTCCTCGCCGCCGACGACGCCGATCTCGACCTCGAGGATCGCGTTGATCGCCTTCGTGCGGGCGATGATCTCCTTCGCGATGTCGAGGTTCTCGGTCAGCGGCACGGCGGATCCGTCCCACATGTGCGATTGGAAGATCGGGTTGCGGCCGGCGCGCACCTCATCCTCTGATGCGGCGATGAGGGGGAGGACGAAGTTCTCCAGCGCATCCTTCGGGCAGTGGTCGGTGTGCAGCGCGACGGTGACCGGGTAGTTCTTGGCGACCTCGGTCGCGAATGCTGCGAAGGCCAGCGCGCCGGACGCACGGTTCTTGACCGACTGTCCGGCGAAGTAGTCGGCGCCGCCGGTGGTCACCTGGATGATTCCGTCCGAGCCGGCCTCGGTGAGCCCCTGCAGGACGGAGTTGATCGTCGAGGACGACGACACGTTGACGGCGGGGTAGGCGAAGCCCTCGATCTTCGCGCGGTCGAGCATCTCGGCGTACTGCTCCGGGGTGGCGACGGGCATGGGGCTCTCCTTGATTCGGGGCGCGACGCGCCGATGCAGGTCCGAGTCTATCGACGCCGGATCGGGCTTCGCGGGGCGCCGAGGCCGCCTTGACAAGCCCCACACCATCGCTCCATAATCGGTAAGTCAGATGGTCAGACCATCTAATCCGGCCGGTTCGCCGGTCTAGTACTTCCGCCACATCTCTACAAAGGAGTAGCTCCTTCATGAACCTCTTCAGCCTGCTCGAGCAGCGCCGGGACACCATGGGCCCCATCCGCGTCGGAGTCATCGGGGCCGGCAAGTTCGCCTCGATGTTCCTCACCCAGGCCTCGGTCTCCGACACCATCCACGTCGTCGGCGTCGCCGACATCAACGTGCCCAAGGCGCGTGACGCGATGGCCCGCACGGGCTGGACCGCCGATCGCTACGCCGCCGGCTCGTTCGCCGAGGCCCTGCGCGACGGCACCACCTACATCACCGATTCGAGCGACGCGCTCATCGAGGTGCCGCAGATCGAGGTCATCCTCGAGATCACCGGCAACCCGATCGTCGGCACGTACCACGCGTTGAAGTCGATCGACAACGGCAAGCACATCGTCATGGTCAACGTCGAGGCCGACTGCATGGTCGGCCCGATCCTGGCCCGCAAGGCCAGGGCCGCGGGAGTCGTCTACACGATGGCCTACGGCGACCAGCCCGCCCTCATCTCCGAGCTCGTCGACTGGTGCCGCACCGTCGGCTTCGACGTCGTGGCGGCAGGCAAGGGCACCAAGTACCTGCCCGAGTACAACTACTCCACGCCCGACACGGTCTGGAACTACTACGGCTTCACCGACGAGCAGCTCGCGACCGGCGACTTCAACCCGAAGATGTTCAACTCCTTCCTCGACGGCACCAAGTCGGCCATCGAGATGGCTGCCGTCGCGAACGGCACGGGGCTCATCCCGCAGGACGAGGGACTCAACTTCACTCCTGTCGGCGTCGACGATCTGCCCCAGATGCTCAAGGAGAAGGAGAAGGGGGGCACCCTCTCCCGCCGCGGCACTGTTGAGCTGATCTCGAGCCTCAACCGCGACGGCACCGAGGTCGTCCGCGACCTGCGCTGGGGCGTCTACGTCACATTCGAGGCGAAGACCGACTACGCCGCCCAGTGCTTCGCCGAGTACGGCGTCAAGACGGACGACTCCGGACGCTACGGATCGCTCTACCGGCCGTACCACATGATCGGGCTCGAGCTCGGGGTCTCCATCGCCTCGGCGGTGCTCCGCGGAGAGCCCACGGGATCGCCCACCGGCTTCCGCGGCGATGTCGTGACAACCGCGAAGAAGGACCTCACGGCAGGGGAGATCCTCGATGGCGAGGGCGGGTACACCGCCTTCGGCAAGCTCGCTCCCGCGCACATCTCGCTCGAGCACAATGCTCTGCCGCTCGGTCTGGCCCACGGGATGAAGCTCATCCGCGATGTACCGAAGGACCGCATGGTGAGCTGGGACGACGTCGCGCCGGACGAGACGCTCCCGGCCGTGCAGCTGCGCAAGCAGCTCGAGTCCGAGTTCCGCGCCGAATCCCTGGCCTCGGTCTGAGCTCCGGCTCAGGTCTCAGCGGAAATCCACGGTGCCTAGGATGAACTCCGTCGGCGGACCCGCCGGTCCCGCACTGTCGGTCGAGGAGTTGAGCCCGCGTGTCTGCAGAGAGCGGCTGGGAACCCGTACAGCGGATCCGCACGTACGAGCAGGTCATGTCGCAGATCGAGGATCGGATCCTCGATGGACGGCTGAAGGCGGGCGACCATCTGCCGAGCGAGCGGGACCTCGCGGTCCTGCTCGGCGTATCACGCCCCTCGCTCCGGGAATCGCTGCGGGTGCTCGAGGCGCTCGGCGTGGTGGACATCCGTCGCGGTGGAGGGGCGGATGGCGGAGCCGTCCTGCTGTCCTCGCCGGGGGAGGGCTTCGTCAACCTGCTGAAGCTCCAGCTCGCGCTGGGGCACTTCAGCCAGCGAGACGTCCTCGAGACGCGCATCGCGCTCGAGTCGTGGTCCTGTGCGGAGGCCGCCTATCGCCACAGTGACCTCGACATCACCGAGCTCGCCGCGATCCTCGATCTGATGGACGACCCAGAGATCGAGACGCCCGAATTCAACCGGCTCGACACGTCCTTCCACGTCCGGATCGCCGAGTCGACCGGCAACGCCCTCACCGCCCACCTCATGAGCTCACTCCGCATCGCGATCAATCGCCAGATGATCGAGGCCTACGCAGGCCTCGTCGACTGGCGGGCCACCGCGACCACCGTGCGGAGCGAGCACCGGCAGCTGCTCGACGCCATCGCGCGTCGTGACTCCGCCGGTGCCGTCGAGCACGTCCGAGCCCACATTCACAGCTTCTACCAGATCGGCAACGTCGGAGGCACTGCCTCCGGGTGACCTCCGGCCCCGCCGGAAACCCGGCGGCCCTCCGTTGATGCCAGTTCTTCAGGGTCGAACCCTGGGTCAACATCAAAGGAGATAGGAACCTCGCAATGACCGCAACCATCCAGTCCAAGGGATCCCAGGCAGCCCTGGGGTCGCCGGACAGACTCAAGACCGCCATCGGCAGCGCCGTCGGGACCACGGTCGAGAACTACGACTTCCTCGCCTACGGCACAGCCGCCGCGCTCTACTTCGGCGTCGTCTTCTTCCCGAGCGAGGACCCCGTCGTCGGCGTCCTCCTCGGCTTCCTCACCTTCGGCATCGGCTTCGCCATGCGCCCACTCGGCGGCATCATCGGCGGCTACCTCGGCGACAAGATCGGCCGCAAGCCGGTGCTCGTCGGAGCACTGCTCGTCATGGGCATCTCTACGGTGCTCATCGGCCTGCTGCCGACCTACGCGCAGGTCGGCATCCTCGCCCCGATCCTGCTCACCGTCATCCGCATCGTGCAGGGCCTCGCGTTCGGCGCCGAGTGGGGAGGCGCGATCCTGATGACGTTCGAGCACGCCCCGTGGCGCAAGCGCGGACGGTATGCCGCCATCCCGCAGGTGGGAGTGCCGCTCGGCGTCTTCCTGGCGAACATCGCGTTCCTCGCAACGACCAACCTCGACAGCGAGCTGGCGTGGCGCCTGCCGTTCCTGTTCAGCTCCGTGCTGATCATCGCGGGCATCATCATCCGCCTCAAGGTCTCGGAGTCGCCCGAGTTCGTCGAGACCAAGCGCGAGGGCGGGCTCGTCAAGAACCCGATCCTCACAGTGCTCAAGAACGACTGGCGCACCGTGCTCCGCGTGATCGCGCTTCGCCTCGCCGAGACCGGCGGCTTCTACGTGATCGTCACCTACCTGATCTCCTACATCACGACGACCGAGCTCGCCGATCGCACCACCGCGCTGACCGGCTTGATCATCGCCACGGCGATCGGCGTCCCGATGACGGTCCTCTGGGGATCGCTCAGCGACCGGATCGGTCGCAGGAAGGTCTACCTGATCGGCTGCATCCTCGTCGTCGCGTTCGCCTTCCCGCTGTTCCTGCTGGTCAACACGGGTGTGCCCGCGCTCATCGTGCTCGTCTACATCATCGGTCTGCCCGTCATCCACGACATGCTCGCAGGCACCCAGGGCGCGTACTTCAGCGAGCTGTTCGCCACCAACACCCGTACCTCGGGCGCATCGCTCGGCTACCAGTTCTCCGCCGCCATCTCCGGCTTCATCCCGCTCATCGCCGCCGCGGTCGCGGTAGGCGCCGGCTGGGGCGGAGTCGCGCTGATCTATCTCGCCGTCGGCCTGATCGGCCTCGTCGGTGTCGCGCTCACCCGCGAGACCTGGGGCGCGAAGCAGAAGGCGGAGGTCGAGGCCTACATCGCCTCGAACGACTGACCCACCCCACCCGGCTGTGCGTTCCGGCGCCGCGCGCGTGCGTCCCGTCCCTCCGACGTGGCGCCCGCCTGGCGCCGGAATCGCTCAGCGCTCCACGTCCCGACGACCCAGAGGCAGCAATGAAGACCATCGTCCTCGACGACGACCCCACCGGCACCCAGTCCGCGAGCAACGTCACCGTGCTGCTCGCATCGGATGAGGAGTCGCTGTTCACCGCACTGCGTGATGCGGACAGCGTCTACGTGCTGACCAACAGCCGCGCCATCGCCCAGCCGGAGGCCGTTGCGCTGGTCGCCGAGGTGCGTCGGATCGGCTTGAGCGTGGCCGAGCGACTGGGGGAGGAGGTGCAGTTCGTGCTCCGTGGCGACTCGACCCTGCGCGGTCACGTCTTCGCCGAGTCCGAGGTGTTCCTCGACGACCGGTCGGTGCTGATCTTCGTGCCGGCGTTCCCCGAGGGCGGCCGGACGACCATCGACGGCGTGCACTACGTCTCCGTCGGAGGAACGCCCATCGAGGCGCATCTCACCGAGTACGCAGACGATCCGGTGTTCCCGTTCGGCACGTCTGTGCTCGCGGACTACGTCGCCGAGAAGTCGGGCCGAACGGCGGTCTCCGTGCCGCTGCCTGCCGTCCGGGCAGGCGGCCTCGCGGCCGCTCTGACCTCGGCCGCCCCCGGCACCGTCGTGCTTCCCGATGTCGAGACCGGAGACGACGTGCGCCTCGTCGCGGCGGCAGTCCGGTCGGCACGCGCGAACGGCACGTCGATCGTCGTGCGCTCGGCGTCGCCACTGGCCGCCGCGCTCGCCGGGGTGGAGAGCAGCGGGCTGCTGGCGCGACCGCTCGTCGACGCCCCCCGCTCGACGCTGCTCGTCTGCGGCTCGCACACCGACGGCGCCACCGCGCAACTCGAGGCGGTCTCCGAGCTGTTCGGCCCGGCGACGGTCATCCCGACAGCGGACGCTCTCGCCGATCCCGTGGGCGCCGGCACCCGCATCGGCACGGTCGCGTCGGACCTCCTTGGCAGGCGACGATTCGCGGTGGTGACGACCGACCGGACCCGCTCCAGCGAGCACAACACGCTCGCCCACGGGGAGAGGGTGATGGTCGCCCTCACCACGGCGGTCGCCGCTGCGCTGCCGGAGGCCGAAGTCGTCGTCTCCAAGGGCGGTATCACCTCGGCCGAGGTCGCGCGCGTCGGCATGGGGGCGACCACCGCCAAGGTGCTCGGCCAGGTGCTGCCCGGCATCTCGGTCTGGTCGGTCCCCGTCCGCGACGGACGGGAGCTCCTGTACATCGTCGTGCCCGGCAATGTGGGTGGTCCCGATGCCCTGATCGGCGTGCTCGAGGCGCTCGACTGCGCGCCTGAGGCCGCCACATCCGCTCGATAGGCTTCAAGCACCCGGGAGAACGCACCCGCCGGGTCGATAACTGGGCGTCGTCGCCCGAAAGGGACTTCCCCATGGTCAGCACCGACACGGCAACGCTCTTCCTGCATCCCGATCGCAACCTGGCCATGGAGCTGGTGCGCGCCACCGAGGCCGCCGCCATCCGCGCCGTGCCGTTCATCGGCCGCGGCGACAAGAACGCCGCCGACAAGGCCGCGGTCGACGCGATGCGGGCATTCCTCGGAACCGTGAACTTCGACGGCGTCGTCGTGATCGGCGAGGGGGAGAAGGACAAGGCGCCGATGCTCTACAACGGCGAGCACGTCGGCAACGGCCGCGGGCCTGCCTGCGACATCGCGGTCGATCCGATCGACGGCACGTCGCTCACTGCTGCAGGCCGTCAGAACGCGCTGTCGATGATCGCCGTCGCCGACCGCGGCTCGATGCTCGACGCGTCGTCCGTGTTCTACATGGACAAGATCGTCACCGGACCCGAGGGCATCGGCATCGTCGACATCCGCAAGCCGATCGGCGAGAATATCCGCGCGCTGGCCAAGGCCAAGGGCAAGGCCGTCGAGGAGATGGTCGTCGCCGTCCTCGACCGCCCCCGGCACGCGCAGCTGATCGAGGACATCCGTGCGGCCGGCGCCGGAACTCGTCTGCTGCTCGACGGCGACGTCGCGGGCGGCATCAACGCGGCCCGCTACGAGACCCGGATCGACATCTGCGTCGGCACCGGCGGCAGCCCCGAGGGCGTCGCGACCGCGTGCGCGATCAAGGCGCTCGGCGGCCTGATCCAGGGTCGGCTCGCGCCGAAGACCGACGAGGAGCGCCAGAAGGGGCTCGATGCCGGCCTCCAGTTCGACTACGTGTACTCCGCCGACGAGCTCGTCCGCAGCGAGAATACGTTTTTCGTCGCCACGGGCGTCACCGACGGCGGGCTGGTCGACGGCGTGCGCCGCAAGGGACCGATCATCCGCACCGAGTCCATCGTGCTGCGTGCGCGCTCGGGCACGATCCGCCGCGTCATCGCCGATCACCTGGCCGAGAAGTGGCTCGGCGAGGACGTCTCCCTCCCGCTCTGAATCGGTCCTGGGGGCGAAGGGCCTCGATACGGGCGCGGGGCGCCCTACTCGACCAACGACTGAGGCGCGCAATCGGTGGTCGAGTAGGCCCGCCTGGGCTGTATCGAGGCCTGGCGTCCGGAGTCGCCTGGATACGGGGGCGGGGCGCCCTACTCGATCAACGAGGTCGCACGTCAGGTCGATGATCCTGTATCCATCGTTGCGGAGTGAGTGCTCACTCATTACGGTGGCGGAATGGTCGAAGACGTCGAGACGAGAGCCCGCGCACGTCCGCTCGCGCCCGACGACCGGCGCGATGCCATCCTCGATGCCGTCCTCCCACTCATCCGCGAGCATGGCTACGGGGTGTCGACCCGTCAGATAGCCGACGCAGCCGGCCTGGCGGAAGGGACGATCTTCCGTGCGTTCGGCGACAAGGAATCGCTGATCAACGCTGCCATCGCCCGGCTGTTCGATCCGCTTCCTCTGCTCGCTGCGCTGCGCAGCATCCCCTTCGATCTGCCACTGGAGGAGAAGGTCGCCGCGGTGATCGTCGCCCTGGGCGACAGATTCACCGAGATCAGGTCGGTGATGTCGGGTCTCGGTCTGCGATCGCGGCCGCCGGTCGCCGACGCCGCTCGCAGCCAATGGATCGACGTCGTTCGGGAGCTCTTCGCGGGGGACGAGCATCGGCTCGCCATCCCGATCGACAGCCTGGCTCACTACATCCGACTGGTCGCATTCTCATCCGCGCTGCCTCCGCTCAACTTCGCACACGAGTTCTCGCCCGCCGAGCTCGCAGATCTGATCGTCTTCGGCGCCACCCGAGAAGGCGAGCCGTACTTCCGCACCGGCACCCGACCCACCCAGAACGAGGTCTGAACATGCTCATGCGCATCCTGCGCCGTTACGTCGGTCCCCATTGGCCGCTGCTGGTCGGCGTCGTCGTGTTCCAGATCGGCCAGTCGATCGCCTCCCTCTACCTGCCGAGCCTGAACGCCGACATCATCGACAACGGCGTCGCGGTGGGTGACACGGGCTACATCCTGCGGATCGGCGCGATCATGCTCGGGATCACCCTCGTGCAGGTCGTCTGCGCAGTCGCAGCCGTCTACTTCGGCGCGAAGATCGCCATGCGCGTCGGCCGCGACATGCGGGCCAGCATCGTCTCCCACGTCGGCGACTTCTCCGAGCGCGAGGTCTCCCGATTCGGCGCCGCATCGCTGATCACCCGGTCGACGAACGACGTGCAGCAGGTGCAGATGCTGGTGCTGATGACCTGCACCCTGCTCGTGTCCGCGCCCATCCTCAGCATCGGCGGGGTGATCATGGCCCTGCGCGAGGACGTCCAGCTGTCCTGGATCCTCGTCGTCGCGATCCCGGTGCTGCTCGTCGCGGTCGGCCTGATCATCTCCCGCATGGTTCCGCAGTTCCAGAAGATGCAGGCGCGGATCGACACCGTCAACCGCGTGCTGCGCGAGCAGCTCACCGGCATCCGGGTAGTCCGCGCGTTTGTCCGCGAGGACGAGGAGGTCGGCCGCTTCGCCGACGCCAACGCCGCGGTCACCGAGACCGCGGTCTTCGCGGGGCGGCTGTTCGCCCTGATGTTCCCGACCGTGCTGCTGATCCTCAACGTCTCGAGCGTGGCCGTGCTCTGGTTCGGCGCCTACCGAATCCAGGACGGTGGCATGGAGGTCGGGGCGCTGACCGCGTTCCTCAGCTACCTCATCCAGATCCTGATGGCGGTCATGATGGCGACCTTCATCGGCGTGCTCGCCCCCCGGGCCTCCGTGTCCGCGGGTCGGATCGGCGAGGTGCTGGGAACGGACACCTCCGTCGTTCCGCCGGTGGAGCCCATCACCGAGTTCCGCTCGCACGGCGAGGTGGAGCTCCGCAGCGCGACCTTCAGCTACCCCGGCGCCGAGCAGCCGGTCCTGCACGAGGTGAGCTTCTCCGCGCATCGCGGACAGACCACGGCCATCGTGGGCAGCACGGGCGCCGGCAAGACCACCCTCGTCAACCTGATCCCGCGCCTGTTCGACGTCACGGGCGGCGCCGTGCTGGTCGACGGCGTGGATGTGCGCGAGCTCGACCCCGATCTGCTGCACAGCCGGATGGGAATCGTGCCCCAGCGCCCCTACCTGTTCTCGGGCACGGTCGCGAGCAACCTGCGCTTCGGCGACCCGGATGCCACGGACGAGCAGCTCTGGGAGGCGCTCGAGATCGCGCAGGGACGGGACTTCGTCGAGGCCATGCCCGGCGGGCTCGACGCCCCGATCGCGCAGGGCGGCACCAACGTGTCCGGCGGTCAGCGCCAGCGGCTGGCGATCGCCCGAGCGCTCGTGAAGCGACCGGAGATCTACCTCTTCGACGACTCGTTCTCGGCGCTGGACACCGCGACAGACGCACGGCTGCGGGCTGCGCTCGCCCGCTCGGTCGGGGATGCCACGATCATCGTCGTGGCCCAGCGGGTGGCGACGGTCCTGTCCGCGGATCGGATCATCGTGCTCGACCACGGCAGAGTCGTCGGTTCGGGCACCCATGAGGAGCTGCTCGAGAGCTCGGCGGAGTACGCCGAGATCGTCGCCAGCCAGCTGGCAGTGGAGGAGGCGGCATGAGCGCGCCGGCAACAGGATCGTCGTCCGGAACGTCATCCGCACCGGCATCCGCATCGCGGGCGCCCGTCCGTCCGCCGATGGGCGGCGGCCCTGGCCGTGGCGGTCCCTTCGGCGGGATGGGCATGCCGGCCGAGAAGGCGATGTCCTTCGTCCCGTCCGCCAAGCGTCTGTTCGCACGCCTGCGCCCGGAGCGCGCGGGAGTGATCATCGTCGTCGCGCTCGGCGTGATCAGCGTGGTGCTGTCCGTCATCGGTCCCAAGCTGCTCGGCACCGCGACCAACATCATCTTCGAGGGCGTGATCTCGTCGCAGCTGCCGGCCGGGGCGACCAAGGCCGAGGTGATCGCCCAGCTCGAGGCGAGCGGCGACACGCAGCGGGCCGATCTCATTCGCGGACTCACCCTCGACCCGGGCGCCGGCATCGACTTCAGCCGGCTGAGCATGGTGCTCGGTATCGTGCTGCTGCTCTACGTCTTCGCGTCGATCTTCGGATATCTCCAGGGCTACGTGCTCAACGGGATCACCCAGCGCACGGTCTATCGCCTGCGCGAGGAGGTGGAGGCGAAGATCCACCGCCTTCCGCTCAGCTACTTCGACCGCACCCCGCGCGGCGAGCTGCTCAGCCGGGTCACCAACGACATCGACAACATCTCGCAGAGCCTGCAGCAGACGATGAGCCAGCTGATCACCTCGCTGCTGACCGTTGTTGGCGTGCTGGCGATGATGTTCTTCATCTCCCCGCTGCTGGCACTCATCGCCCTCATCACCATCCCGCTGACGCTCGGCCTCGTCACCGTCATCGGCAAGCGCTCGCAGAAGAGATTCGTGGCCCAGTGGCGCGAGACGGGCGTCTTGAACGGGCAGATCGAAGAGGCGTTCAGCGGGCACGCGCTCGTGAAGGTCTTCGGGCGGCAGCGCGACATCATGAACCGGTTCGGTGAGACGAACGACAAGCTCTACGCGGCGAGCTTCGGTGCGCAGTTCATCAGCGGCCTGATCATGCCGGCGTCGATGTTCGTCGGCAACCTCGTCTACGTCGCCATCGCCGTCGTCGGCGGACTCATGGTGTCGGGGGGCTCCATGTCCCTCGGCGACGTGCAGGCCTTCATCCAGTACTCCCGACAGTTCACCCAGCCGCTCACCCAGCTGGGCTCGATGGCCAACCTGCTGCAGTCGGGCGTCGCGAGCGCCGAGCGAGTCTTCGAGCTGCTCGATGCGCCCGAGCAGATAGCTGATCCCGTGCCCGCGGTCTCGCCGTTGACGCGGACCGGACGGCTCGCCTTCGAGGACGTCTCGTTCCGATACGCGCCCGACGTGCCCCTGCTCGAGAATGTCTCGCTCATCGCCGAGCCCGGATCGACGGTCGCGATCGTCGGACCGACCGGCGCGGGCAAGACCACCCTGGTGAACCTCGTCATGCGCTTCTACGAGGTGGACGAGGGCAGGATCACCCTCGACGGGGTCGACATCGCGGCCATGACCCGCGACGACCTCCGCTCCCGCACGGGCATGGTGCTGCAGGACACCTGGCTCTTCGGCGGCACCATCCGCGACAACCTGCTCTACGGCCGCCCCGAGGCGACGGAGGAGGAGCTGCTCGAGGCCGCGCGCGCCAGCTACGTCGACCGGTTCGTGCATGCGCTGCCGGACGGCTACGACACCGTGCTCGATGACGAGGCGTCGAATGTGAGTGCCGGTGAGAAGCAGCTGATCACTATCGCGCGGGCCTTCCTCGCCCGACCCAGCGTGCTCATCCTCGACGAGGCGACCAGCTCGGTGGACACACGAACCGAGCTGCTCGTCCAGCGGGCGATGGCCGAGCTGCGTCGGGACCGCACGAGCTTCGTGATCGCGCATCGGCTCTCCACGATCCGCGATGCCGATCTCATCCTCGTGATGGAGGCAGGGCACATCGTGGAGCAGGGCACCCATGACGAGCTCCTGCTGGCGGATGGCGCCTACGCGCGGCTGTATCGGGCCCAGTTCGCGGCGCCGGCCGACGATGAGGACGGATCGGCGGCCGCCGAGGCGGCCGCTCCGGCGGAAGCGGCTCGCGCTGAGGCCGCTCCGGCGGAAGCGGCTCCGGCAGGGATGGCGTAGGGACGGGCGCGGATCACGACAGTCCGCGCCACGCGTTCATCTGACGGCGTTGCCGGTGACATGACCTGAATGGTGGGTGGTGACGCCTGACACCCGCCACTCGGGTCAACTGACGCTTCGTGCACCCGCCATTCGCGTCAGGTCACCAGGAGGCGAGACCGTCGGGGATCAGGCGGTGCGCCTGTCCTGGCGAGCGGGCAGGGGAGAGAAGGGATCGATCGCGTCGGCTGCCGGTGCGACCGCATCGAGTTCGCGGAGGCGACGGGCATCGGACGCCGACACGGCATCCATCGCAGCGATGGGGGCCGGCGCGGTCTCGTAGTCCACGAGGTCGAGGTCCTCGGTCTCATCCAGCGGGGAGGTGAGCTCGATGGCGGTCAGCTCGCGCTTGGTCTCCTCGATCGGCGTCAGCTCGGCGAGCAGCTTCGACTCATCGAGGGCGTTGAGCTTGCGGGCGGAGGGCAGCACCTGGCGCTCGAGCGATCCGACGAAGACGTTGTAGTCCTTCACGCTGCGCTCGATGGAGCGGCCCAGCTTGTCGACGTGCCCCGCCATCGTGGACAGTCGTCCGTAGAGCTCCTTGCTGAGGTCGAAGAGGGTCTTGGCCTCCTGCGTGACGACGTCCTGCTGCCAGCTGAAGGCCACCGTCTTGAGCACCGACCACAGGGTCACGGGGGAGGAGAGGGCCACCCGCTTGCTGAAGGCGAATTCCATGATCGACGGGTCGGCCTCGAGCGCGGACGAGACGAGCGATTCGCTCGGGATGAAGGCGATGACCATCTCGGGGCTCGCCTCGAGTCCGTCCCAGTAGGCCTTCGAACCGAGGGCGGTGATGTGATCGCGGACCGCCTTCACATGCGCCTTCATCAGCAGCGCCTTGCGGGCGAGCTCGGCATCCGACGCGGTGACGGGGATCGCGGCCGCCTCGATGTATGAGGTGAACGGGACCTTCGCGTCGACGGCGATGCTCTTGCCCCCGGGCAGCCGGACGATCATGTCGGGGCGTCCGGCTCCGGCATCGGAGCTGATGCTGGACTGCACGTCGAAGTCGACGCGCTGGAGCAGGCCGGCGGCCTCGACGACGCTGCGCAGCTGGGTCTCGCCCCACACGCCCCGCGTGCTGTTGGAACGCAGCGCCGATGCGAGCGACTCCGCGGTGCTGCGCAGTCGCTCCTCGGACTCCGCGGCAGTGCGCAGCCGCTGGGCGATCTCGCCGTGCTGCTGAGCCCGCTGGGTCTCGAGCTCGTCGACCTTGGTCTGCATCATCCGCAAGGACTCCTGCACCGGACTCAGCGCCTGGAGCACTCTGCTCTCGTCGGCCTCGTGTCGGGCGCGGGCCTCGCGCTCGGCCTCGGTGCGCTCCATGAACTCGAGCAGACGATCCTCAGCCGCGCCGAGCTGCTCGCGCAGGCCGTGCGCGCTGGCCTGTGCGCCGGCGAGCTCGGCCTGCAGCGACGCCCGGCTCACTGCCTCTTCCGCGCGCAGCCGGTCGAGCTCGGCAGCATGGCGGGCGGCGGAGAGCTCGGGGCTCTCAGCGCTGGATCGGCGGCCGCGCGCAGCGAGCGAGGCGAGCAGCGCACCGATGCCGGCGCCGAGCGCGAGGCCGACGAGGAGGGTGAGGACGGGATCCATGGGGACAGTGTCGCGGTGCCCTCCGACACCGCGTTCCAGTGGCCCCGCGCGCCGCTAATAGAGTGATCGCATGAGCCTCATCGAGCACTGGATCGACGGAAAGAACCACCCCAGCGCGAGCGGCCGCACCGGTCCCGTGTTCGACCCCGCACAGGGCGTCAAGCAGCGCGACGTGGTGCTCGCGGACGAGGCCGAGATCGAAGCGGCCGTCGCCGCCGCCAAGGCTGCGTTTCCCGCCTGGCGCGACACCTCGATCGCCAAGCGATCCACCATCATGTTCGCCTTCCGCGAGCTGCTCAACGCGCGCAAGGGCGAGCTGGCAGCCATCCTCACCTCCGAGCACGGCAAGGTCCTCTCCGACGCTGCCGGCGAGATCGCGCGCGGCCTCGAGGTCGTGGAATTCGCGCTGTCCTTCCCGCACCTGATGAAGGGCGACTTCAGCGAGAACGTGTCGACCGGCGTCGACGTCTACTCCCTGCGCCAGCCCCTGGGCGTCGTCGGCATCATCAGCCCCTTCAACTTCCCGGCCATGGTGCCGATGTGGTTCTTCCCGATCGCCATCGCGGCCGGCAACACCGTTGTGCTCAAGCCGAGCGAGAAGGACCCGTCCGCAGCCAACTGGATGGCTGAGCTGCTCACCGAAGCGGGGCTGCCCGACGGCGTCTTCAACGTGCTGCACGGCGACAAGGTCGCCGTCGACGGCCTGCTCGAGCACCCCGACGTCAAGTCGATCAGCTTCGTCGGGTCCACCCCGATCGCCCAGTACATCTACGAGACCGCGGCGAAGAACGGCAAGCGCGTCCAGGCCCTTGGCGGCGCCAAGAACCACATGCTCGTGCTGCCCGACGCCGACCTCGACCTCGTCGCCGACTCCGCCGTCAATGCGGGCTTCGGCTCCGCCGGCGAGCGCTGCATGGCGATCTCCGTCGTCGTAGCCGTCGAGCCTGTCGCCGACGAGCTGATCGCCAAGATCACCGAGCGCGTGGCCGGGCTCAAGGTCGGCGACGGCACCCGCGGCTGCGACATGGGCCCGCTGATCACCAAGGAGCACCGCGACAAGGTCGCCTCCTACCTCGATCTGGCGGTCGAAGACGGCGCGGAACTGGTCGTCGACGGCCGCGGCATCGAGGTCGACGGCGAGGCCGACGGCTTCTGGCTGGGCGCCACCCTCATCGACAAGGTGCCGACGACCTCTCGGGTCTACACCGACGAGATCTTCGGACCTGTGCTCTCCGTCGTCCGCGTCGCCACCTATGAGGAGGGCGTCGAGTTGATCAACTCATCGCAGTACGGCAACGGCACGGCGATCTTCACCAACGACGGGGGCGCCGCGCGGCGCTTCCAGAACGAGGTCGAGGTTGGCATGATCGGCATCAACGTGCCGATTCCGGTGCCCGTCTCGTACTACTCGTTCGGCGGCTGGAAGAACTCGCTGTTCGGCGACGCCAAGGCGTACGGCCCCGACGCGTTCCACTTCTTCACCCGGCAGAAGGCGGTCACCGCCCGCTGGCTCGACCCGAGCCACGGCGGCATCAACCTGGGCTTCCCCCAGAACGCCTGACCCGCCGAGCCGCTCGAACGCACAACGCGGCGTTGCGGACAAAACGCGCTGGTACCCGGCCGCGTTTCGTCCTCAGCGCAGCGTTGTGTCCGCGGCGATGCGCTTTGTCGGGAGGCCGAGCGCTCGTCAGGCAACGGCGACGTCGAGCAGGCTGCCGATGCGGCCGATCCGGGCACGGGTGATCGCGGCGAGGTCGAGGATGCCATCCGCCCCGTGGCGGCGCCCGGCGTGGATGACGATCGCGGCGCACGCCTCGGCGTCTCCCATCGCATCGTGATGCCGGAAGTCCTCGAAGCCGGCCGCCATCGCGGCGATCGGCAGCCGGTACGACTCGAGCGCGTAGGTGCGCCGCGCGACCTGGAGGCTGCAGAGGTACGAGTAGCTGGGAGTCGGCATGAAGCTCGCCTCGCAGGCAGCCCGGATCACGGCCATGTCGAAACCGGCGTTGTGTGCGACGAGCACGTCGTCTCCGGCGAACTCCACGAGATCGGGCAGCTGCTCGCGCCAGACGAGCGCCGTCTCGATGTCGCGCTCCTCGATGCCGTGGATCCTGGTGTTCCACTCGAGGAATCCACCGTGCCCTGCCGGTGGACGGATGTACCACCAATCCCGCTCGACGACTCTGCCGTCGCGCACCTTCACGAGCCCGACCGAGCAGGCGGAGGCGCTGGAGCGGTTGGCGGTCTCGAAATCGATCGCGGTGAAATCCATCGTCACGCCATGAGGCTCGCACCTACCTCCGACGCCGCGACCCCGCCCCGCCGCTCCCGCGGCAACCCGCAGCCGTCCTCCAGCTCGACGGTCGGATCCTCGGTGGCGTGGTGGGTAGCGTTGATCCGGCAGCTGTGCCCGACCCGGCCGAGAGGACACCAGTGACCGGCGAACCAGACGAGTGGGATGCGCTCACCGCCGATGAGCTGCGCGGTCGCGCCAGTGCGAAGTGGGATCCCACCGCCCATCCCGAGGTGCTCGGAGCTTGGGTCGCCGAGATGGATTTCGGCACGGCGCCGCCGGTGCTCGAGGCATGGCAGCGGTCCGCCCGCGACCTGGAGTTCGGCTACGCATCGCCGGCGATGATCGCCGAGCTGACGGCGGCCACCGCCCGCTGGTACGCCGACGAGTACGGCTGGCGGATCGACACCGCCGATGTCGCACTCCTGCCCGATGTGATCGCCGGACTGCAGGTGGCCATCACGGACTTCTCCGCACCGGGAGCCGCCGTGATCGTTCCGACACCGGCCTACCACCCGTTCCTCTTCGTGCCGGGCGCCCTCGGCCGTGACGTGATCGAGGTGCCGATGCTCCGCGACGAGCGCGCGGGCTTCAGCCTCGACCTCGGCCGGATCGACGCCGAGCTCGGCGCCGGCGCGGGACTCGTCATCCTCGCCAATCCCGGCAACCCGACCGGGAAGGTCTATCGCCGCGATGAGCTCGAGGCGCTCGCCGACCTCGTCGACTCGCACGGCGCCCGGATCTTCTCCGATGAGATCCACGCTCCGCTCACCCTCTTCGGCAACCGGCACACCCCGCTGGCCAGCGTCTCCGAGGCAGCGGCGCGGGTCGCCATCACCGCGACCTCAGCATCCAAGGCCTGGAACCTCGCGGGGCTGAAATGCGCGCAGCTCATCATGAGCAACGACCGGGATCGCGAGATCTGGGCCCGCATCACGCGCCTGATCAGCCACGGCGCGAGCACTCCGGGAATCCGCGCCAACACAGCCGCCTACAACGACGGTCGCGAGTGGCTGACCACCGCGCGGGATTACCTCGAGGGCAACTACGCCGTGCTGCTGGCCGAGATCCGATCGGCGCTTCCGCTGGCCCGGGTGGCTCCCCTCGAGGCGACCTACCTGTGCTGGATCGACCTGTCCGCCTATCAGGGCGCGGACGGCGCCAGCGTGGACTTCGCCGAGCTCCTGCTCGAGCAGGCTGGGGTCCGGGTCAATGGGGGAGCGACCTTCGGCGAGGTCGGGGCCGGCCACGTGCGACTCAACATCGCGACGTCCAAGCCGATCCTGCGCGAGATCGTCGGCCGGATGGCCGCAGCGCTCGGTCCTCGCCGCTGAGCCGGAACCGCAGGTCAGCGCCGGTGAGCGGGCGCCGGTAACCTAGACCCCCGTGGCTCTAACTATCGGCATCGTCGGCCTTCCCAACGTCGGCAAGTCGACGCTCTTCAATGCGCTGACCAACAACCAGGTCCTCGCGGCGAACTACCCGTTCGCGACCATCGAGCCGAACGTCGGAGTCGTCAGCCTGCCCGACCCGCGCCTCGAGGTGCTCGCCGGCATCTTCCACAGCGAGCGGATCCTGCCCGCCTCGGTGTCGTTCGTCGACATCGCCGGCATCGTCCGCGGCGCGAGCGAGGGGGAGGGGCTCGGCAACCAGTTCCTCGCCAACATCCGCGAGGCCGACGCGATCGCCGAGGTCGTCCGCGGCTTCGAGGACTCGGACGTCGTGCACGTCGACGGCGCGATCAACCCCGCCAGCGACCTCGAGACGATCAACACCGAGCTGATCCTCGCCGACCTGCAGACCCTCGAGCGCGCGATCCCGCGCTTCGAGAAGGAGATCAAGGGCAAGAAGCTCGGCCCCGAGGTGCTCGAAGCGGCGACCGCCGCGCAGAAGATCCTCGACGGCGGTACGACGCTGTCCGCCGCGAAGTTCGACTCCACTCCGATCCGCGAGCTCGGCCTCCTCACCGCCAAGCCCTTCATCTACGTCTTCAACGTGGACGAGGCGGTGCTCACCGATCCCGCCAAGAAGGCGGAGCTCGCCGCACTGGTCGCGCCCGCGGAGGCGGTCTTCCTCGACGCGAAGATCGAGTCGGAGCTCTCCGACCTCGATCCCGCCGACGCCGCCGAGCTGCTCGCGAGCACAGGTCAGGACGAGAGCGGCCTCAATCAGCTGGCACGGATCGGCTTCGCCACCCTCGGGCTCCAGACCTATCTGACGGCCGGCCCCAAGGAGTCGCGTGCCTGGACGATCGGCAAGGGCTGGACCGCCCCGCAGGCGGCCGGGGTCATCCACACCGACTTCCAGAAGGGCTTCATCAAGGCCGAGATCATCGGCTTCGATGACCTCGTCGCCACCGGCTCGATCGCGGAGGCCCGCGCCAAGGGCAAGGCCCGCATGGAGGGCAAGGACTATGTCATGCAAGACGGCGACGTCGTGGAGTTCCGCTTCAACAACTAGGAGCGCGGTGTCGCAGCGCCGAGGAGCTGAGGCGAAGACGCGGAGCCGGCCGGGGCGTCGGGATGACGTTGCGAAGAGGGCTCACAGCAGCATCGTGTTTACGGCTAGCTTGAACCGCATGACGACAGCTCAGCCGCTCGATCACTCATTCACGTCAGTGCTGCAGGGCGACATGGGACCGCACAAGTGGACCTGCGCGATCATGGCCGACTCCCACGCGGTGCTTGGCACGGGCAAGGCGGTGAAGGTCATCGCGACGGTCGATGGTGAGACCATCTCCACGTCGATGTTGCCGCACAAGGGTGGACACATGTTGGCGATCAAGAAGTCGGTGCAGGATGCAATCGGCAAGCACGCCGGGGATTCGGTGAGCGTCCATCTGACACAGCGCGAAGGATAGACGCACCCGCTCGTGCGCTTCGGAGGGACACCGCCCCTCCGCTTCGACGACTGGGCCCGACGGTCGACCGCCTCCTCATCCTCTGCACGGTGTTCTCATCGCCGCCAAGCGACAGCTGCGATCTCGCGGAATCCGCGCGTTGCTTCTCGCTCACCGCGCGCCGCCGCTCGCGAGGTGGGCAGGCCGATACGGTGCACACGGCCTTGGAGGCATTTTGCGTGCAGTCGTCACCGTTCCCGCACTGCTGATCACGATCGTCGGCTCGATGGCCATCGGCCTCGCCCCGGCATCCGCGTCGGTCGTGACGCCCGGCCCGACCGTGCAGGTAGGTTCTGGCGCGGGTTCCCAGCCCGTCGGTATCGCATTCAACCCGACCGGCACCCGGGCCTACGTCACCCTGAGCGGCGACAGCGCTGTAGCGATCGTCGACCCGGCGACCAACCAGCAGATCGGGACCTCGATCCCGGTCGGCCACGATCCGCTGTCCATCGCGATCTCGGCCGACGGCCTCACCGCGTACACCGCCAACTACGGCAGCGGCACGGGATCGGTGAGCGTGATCACCCTGTCGAACAATGCCGTCACGACCGTTCCTCTTCCGCCGACCGGCACCTCATCCTCCGGATTCTTCATCGCACTCGACCCGGTTGCGCCGAAGGCCTATGTCGCCGACGTCGGAGGCACGGTGCAGGTGTTCGACACGGTCACCAACACCTTCGCCGCCCCCATCGCCGGCGCGTTCTCGGCACCGGTCGCCGTCGCCTTCACCCCCGATGGTGCGAAGGCGTATGTCGCGAACTACGGCACGTCGAACATCTCTGTCATCGACGTGGCCAGCGGCGCGGTCACCCGGACGATTCCCCTGTCGGGCCGGCCGTACGGAGTCGCGATCAGCCCCGATGGAAACAAGGCCTACGCCAGCCAGGCCAACGGCGGCTTCATCACCCCCATCGATGTGTTGACCGACACTGCTCTCCCCGACATCGCCGCCGCCGCTTCGCTCCAGAGCGTCACCTTCAGCCCGGATGGCTCCCGCGTCTACGTGCCGAGCCCCTCTGGCGTCGTCGACGTGATCGATGTCTCCACCAACACCCTGCTGCCGACGATTCCCGTGGGCGCCGGCGCACGACTCCTGGCGTTCGCTCCCGGCGGAAATTTCGCCTACGTCGGCAACACCGGTGCCGGGACTCTCAGCGCCCTCGCTTTCGCGCCCGACCCGGTGATCGCGCCCCAGCAGACTCAGATCCAGACCCAAAATCAGACACTGACCTCCGTGTCAGCTGACAGCAGCCCTGTGCTCGCATCCACGGGTGTGGATGCGACCGCACTAGCCAGCGCTGGGGGCATCGGAGCGGCCATGCTCGCCCTCGGAATGGCGTTCATCGTGATGTCCCGCCTGAGCGTGCGCAGACGACGGAGCTGAGCCCGCGCACCGACGGACGGTGACAACCGAGACCAGTCGGATGCGGACTGGCGCCGGTAGCGGGCGGTATCCGCTCCCATCGCGAGACGGGGACTGCGACGTCATGAAGGTCCGCTTCCGAAGCTGAGGCTCGACACACCGGCGGCATACCTCCATCACCCCTGTCGCGGTGGAACGGTGTGATCTCCGGGAACGCCATCGGGGCGCGGAAGAAGGCGAGGCGCTCATCGTGGCGAACGGTATGAGCTATGTCGTGATCCAGGTCGTGCTCAAGGAGAAGATGTGGGGCACAGGCTCCGGCAATCTCACCGAGCTCGAGAAGTCCATCAATGCGCAGGCGGCGCTCGGCTACCGTCTGCACACCATTACGACCGCCGCATCGGGCAGCAAGGGACTCATCGCGGGCGGCGATCGCATCCAGGCGACGATGGTGTTCGAACGGATCGCCTAGCTGATCGCCAGATCGAGATGCCACTTCTGGTCCCTATCTGACCGTATTAGGGACCAGAAGTGGCATTTCGATCGAGCAGCGGGCCCCCTCCGAAGCCGCGGACGCCCTAGAGTTCGCAGACGACGACCCGGGTGGTGCGATGGCGATCGATTTCGACGATGGACACTCCGAGATCCCGGGCGGTATCGACGGGCCCGTGGAGCGTGTTCTGGTGATCGGCGCGGGCATCGCGGGTCTCACGGTGGCGAACGCGCTGATGCACGCCGGCGTTGAGTGCGTGGTGCTCGAGGCGCGCTCCCGGATCGGCGGACGGCTGCACACTGTCGACCTCGATGGAGCCCCGGTGGACCTCGGAGGTTCGTGGGTGCACGAGCCCGTCGGCAATCCCATGAGCCGATTCCTCGATTCCGTCGGCATCGGGACGCGGCCGGGCAATCCGCTTGCGACGCTCAGCGCATTCGACTGCGCAACCGGGCTGCCGATCTCTCATGAGGAGATCGGACTGACGCTCGACGTCGAGCTCGAGGGCTTCGAAGGGGCGATCGACGAGCTGCGCGAGCGACTCGGGCCCACAGCCTCGGTCGCGGACGGCATCGAGGCATACCTGGAGACGACCGGGCTCGACGGCGACCGGCTTCGCCGCGGACGGCAAGGGCTGCTCGCCATGATCGAAGGCGACGCAGCAGGTGCGGCGGACGACATGTCGCTGCAGTGGCTCTGGACGCAGGAGTCCTACGACGGCGACTTCTTCGGCGATCTGCCCGACGGCGGCTATGTCACGGCGATCGATGCCATGGCAGCGGGGCTGGACATCCGGCGGGCCTGGCCGGCGGTGAGCATCGAGATCGCCGACGAGGGGGTCGTCGTCTCGTCGGCATCGGGGGAGACCCTCACCGGCTCGCACGTCGTCGTGACAGTGCCGCTCGGCGTGCTCAAGAGCGGCGCGCTCGACGTCTCGCCCGCGCTGCCCCCGGAACGAACGGAGGCGATCGACCGGCTCGGCTTCGGCAGGTACGAGAAGGTTGCGATGGCGTTCGCGGAGCCCTTCTGGCGGGAGGTCGGATGGTCGCACGGGGTGCTCTTCCCGACCAAGGCATCCGAACCGGCGATGTGGGTCTTCGACCACGACGCGTTCCGGGGCAATCCGATCCTGGAATGCCACGTCTTCCACTCGGCCGCCCATCACACCACCGGTCGGTCCGGGGCCGACGCAGTCGGCTGGGTGACGGGGATGCTGTCGGACGCGATCGGTCTGCCCTGCCCCGAGCCGGTCGCCGTCGCCGTGACGGGCTGGGTGGACGATCCCTTCGCTCTGGGCGCGTACGCGCACGTTCCGCCGGGCGCCTCAAACTCCGACCTCGACCTGCTGGGAGATCCGCTCGCCGGACGCCTCCTCTTCGCCGGCGAGCACACTCAGAGCGCGCGCGTGGGCTATGCCGATGGGGCGATGAGGAGCGGGGTCCGAGAGGCCAAGCGGCTGCTCGGCACCGCGACGGTGGAGCTGGGCCGACTCGCCTAGTCAATCGAGATGCCACTTTCCGTCCCTATAACGCGGTTTTAGGGACGGAAAGCGGCATTTCGATCTCGGTACCGTTGAACCATGACGAACGATGTCCGCAACGCCCTGGCCGCCCTGGCGACGATCGCCGAGCCGTGGCAGCCCCACCGGCTCGCATCGATCAACGACTACGACCTGAAGGTCGTGAAGCTCGAGGGCGAGTTCGTCTGGCACAGCCATCCCGAGACCGACGAGCTGTTCCTGGTCCTCAGCGGCGAGCTGACGATCCAGCTGCGCGATCGTGACGTCGTGCTCGGCCCGAACGACGTCTTCGTGATCCCCAAGGGCGTCGAGCACTGCCCGAAGGCCGACGGACCGGTGCAGGCGCTGCTCTTCGAGCCGCAGGGGACCGTCAACACCGGGGACGTCGGAGGAGACCGCACTCAGCAGGTGCGCGAACTGACCGCATGACGATCGTCCGCGTGGATCGCGATTCCGTGGCGATGGGGGACGACGTCGAGTCGCACATCGTCGAGTGGGAGTTCCCCGACCACGCCTGCGGTGGCGATGTGCTGCTGCGCGCGCTGGATGAGCACTACCTCGCCTCGGTCGCGGGGGCCGTCGCCTGGTCGCTGTGGCTGGGGGAGTTCGAGTTCGGCGAGTACCGGGACGGGTCGCCGCGGCTGCAGGAGGTCCGCATCCATCCAGCCGCACTGGTCACCGTGCCGCTGTCCGGGACGCCCCACGTGCAGATCCTCAACTCGTTTCTGCTGACGACCCCCTTTCCGACCGCGAGCTGGGCCGATCCGTCGGGACGATTCGGGGCGGAGTTCAGCTACCACAGCGGCGGGGGACCCATCGAGGTAGGCGACTTCCGGACCTGGCTCGCGAAAGATCGGCCGCGTCGCGAAGCCATCACGAGATCCGCGCACTGACGACCATCGAGATGCCACTTTCTGTCCCTATTCGGCGGTTTTAGGGACGGAAAGTGGCATCTCGATCAGCTAGGCGGTGCCGGTCAGGGCTTCGCGCAGGGCAGGAGTGAGCGCCTGGGGGACGTCGACCTCGACCGCGAGGGCGTGCAGCGTGCGGCTGTAGTAGTTGCGCGCGGCAGCGGTGAGCGTGATGTTGATGATCTCGACGTCCGTGAAGCCGACCTCGCGCAGGCGCAGGCTGTCCGCTTCGGTCATCGAGGCAGAGTCCGTGCTGAGCTTCGCCGCGAACTCCATCATCGCCACCTCCGCCTCGGTGAGGTCGGCGTCGTGGAAGTCGCGGGCGATCCGCTCCAGCTGGGCGTCGTCGAACTCGCGTCGGGATCGCTGTCCATGCGCCAGCCGGCAGGCCTGAGACCCGAGCGACTCGGCTGCGGCGAGGGTGACCAGCTCGTAGCGACGGAACCCGAGCGGACGGGCCACCGCTCCGATCAGGCTCTCCCAGGCGGCGTCCGCCTCGGGATTCATCATCATGACCTTCGTGTGCGGCAGGACGTGCCCGAACGACTCGATGTCGTCGGCGTAGTGCTCGGCGACGACCCCGGTCGCCTCCTCTTCCGGGATGGTGCGGATGATCGTCATCGCCCTGCCTTCCTCTGCGCGACCCGCACGGCGCGGCCGCTGGCGTCATGCTGGCACGCGGCGGACTGGCTCGCCAGTGCCTGCGCCCGACGCGGAGGCGCGACTACCGGAGGGCGATCCGGGCCGAACTCAGAGGTCGCTCCAGTCGTCTGCCGGCGATGTGACGCCCGTTACGACATCGCCATCGACGGTGAGCTCGATGTAGTCCGAGCCGACCAGGCCGGGGTCCGCCAACGACGTGGTGCCCGGCGCCTCACGGGAATCGAGGGTGAGGCGTTCCGCTATCCCGTCGCCGTTCGAGTCGTAGCCGTCCACTGCTCCCGAAGCCACCGCTTCCGCTCGGCTCGAACCCACGGCGATGCCGCCTGTGGTCTCCAAGCGCACTCCTCCGAGCGCAGGCGCTGTGAATCTGGCCCGGGCCTGTCCGGCTTCGTTCACGAAGATCAGCACACCTTCCCAGGCGTAGGAGGTGAATCCCTTCTGCGGGATCTCGGTCACCTCTGGAGGAGCGTCCGCGACGCGTTCCATGAGGGCGACGACGGCCGCGCCGTCGGAGAACGGAGCAGCGTCTGGGACATCGGCTTCGTTGTAGGCCAGCCCATCGAGCGAGATCTTGAGCGGACCATCCGCGGCCGGTGAAGGCGCCGTCGACGGGGCCGGTGACGGAGCGGGCGCCTCGGCGGAGGGCGTGCCAGCCGGTGCGGGACTCTGGCTGACGGTCTGGGGGGACGAGCAGCCGACGAGGATCAGCGCGGTGCCGAGGACGACCATGGGCCGGATCAGAGTGCGCACACGCGCGACGATATCCAGCCTCGGCGTCGCGGGCCCCTCCGCGCACCGCGAGTCCTCCAGGTCGAATCGCTTCGGCACGACCTTCAGGTGGAGACGATCGGGTCGCGCAGGACGAGCGAGAGGAAGTGGCGGAGGTGGGCGACGACGTCGAGCTCCGGCGGATCGATCAGCCAGTGCAGCTGCGCGCCCTCCCAGAGGGCGAAGAACGAGGATGCGGCGAGCGCCGGGTCGACCCCGTCGCGCAGCGCGCCGTTCTCCTCCATCCATCGGAACCACACCGTGAAGCCGTCCCGAACGCGCTTCAGCCGGTCGCGGAAGTACTCGCCCAGCGGGTGGTCCGGCGTGATCGACTCCGCCGCGAGCACCGTGTAGAGCTCGATGACCCCGGGGGTCGCCGCGTTGCGGGCGGCCAGCTCGATCAGCAGGTCGGGCATCTCGGAAAGCGATCGCGGCATCATCCATTCGAGCAGGACGTCGGCCTGACGATCGCGCTCGCGCATGACCGCCAGCAGCAGCTCCGTCTTGTTCGGGAAGTAGTAGAAGATGCTCGATTGATCCAGGCCGAGGCGGTCGGCGATCTCGGAGACCGCGGTGGCCCGGAACCCGCGGATGCGGAAGACCTCCATCGCCGCAGCGAGGATGCTCTCCCTCGTCTGCTGGGACTTCCGATAGGGCCCGCGTCGAGCAGGTCGAGTGGCCGGCTCGGATGGCTCGGGGGCGCCAGCTGGCACGGAACCGAGTCTGATCGGTGCCGGCCGAGGTGCGTCGGCGGACCGGTTCGAGCTGCTCGGAGCAGCAGATGTGCCGTCTTTCGGTGCCGCCTTCGATGCGTCCATGCCCACCCCGATCCAATTTCCAGTGCCCCGTGGATTTTCAGTATGGAACGCACTACCGTGAAAGTCCATCGGCCATGAGCTCTCCGTTCCGGGGACCAGCCGCCTGTTGACCAGCGCCGGACGGCTCCGCGCTGGCGGAATCGGAGATGACGCGCCATGGCGATCCACCCCTTCAACGACGGATGGACCTATCGGAAGCCGCTGGGGCCCTTCGCCGGAGCCACCGGGGAGAAGATCGCCGAGACTCCCGTGCGCCTGCCGCACGATGCGCTGCGCGATGAGGCGCGGGCCGCCGATGTGCCCGGCAAGGGCGCGGGCGCGTACTACCCCGCCAGCGCGTTCACCTATCTCAAGCGCTTCGAGGTGCCCGCCGACTGGGAGGGTCGCATCGTGAGCCTCGAGCTGCAGGGCGCGATGCGCCGTGCGCAGGTGTTCCTCAACGAGGAGTTCGCGGGCAACCGAGCCGACGGCTACGCCCGGTTCTTCGTCGACCTGACGCCGTACCTGAGGTTCGGCGCCGAGAACACGCTGCGCATCGAGGTGCGCACCGGCCAGGACTCCCGCTGGTACTCCGGTGCCGGGCTGCATCGATCCGTCCTGCTGCACGTCGACCCCGCGGTGCACGTGCTGCCCGACGGAGTGCGTATCGAGACGGTCCGCCTCGAAGACGACCAGGCCGTCGTCGACGTGCTGACCACCGTGGCCAACGCCGGCCTCGTCACCCGGACGGTGCGGCTGCGCACCGAGGTGACCGACGCGAGCGGCGCACGGATGGAGACAGCGGAGACGCCGTCGACGCTCGCCCCGGGGGAGCAGGCGGTGGTCCGTCAGCGCCTCTACCTCGCCGACGCCGCGCTCTGGTCGCCCGACAGCCCCACGCTGCACACCGCGCGGACGAGCATCGTCGACGATTCCGGCGAGAACGCGATCACGACCGGATTCGGCATCCGCTCCATCACCGTCGATCCACGCAAGGGGCTGCGGATCAATGGCGAGCCCGTGCTGCTGCGCGGCGCCTGCATCCACCACGACAACGGCCCGCTCGGCGGCGCGGCGATCGGCCGGGCGGAGGAGCGTCGGATCGAGCTGCTCAAGGCGGCGGGATTCAACGCCATCCGCGCAGCTCACAATCCGCTGTCGGTCGCCATGCTCGACGCCTGCGACCGCATCGGCATGCTGGTGATGGACGAGTCGTTCGACATGTGGACGAGGTTCAAGAGCAGCTACGACTACTCGCACGAGTTCCCGCAGTGGTGGGCCGACGACCTCGCCGCGATGGTGGCCAAGGATCGGAACCACCCGAGCGTCATCCTCTACTCGATCGGCAATGAGATCGCCGAGGTCGGCACCCCGCACGGCGCCCGCTGGGCACGTCGGATGGCGGATCACGTGCGCGCGCTCGACCCGACGCGGCCGGTCACCAACGGCGTGAACGCCATGCTCGCGGTGATCGACGAGCTGCCGACCGTGATGGAGGAGCTCGGCGGGCTCAACGAGGCGATGGCGGCCGGCGACTTCTTCACCGCGATCGGCTCCAGTGAGGCGGCGTCCGCGCGGATCGAGGAGTCGAGCGCCGCGCTCGACGTGCTCGGACTGAACTACGCCGAGGGCCGCTACGCGCTCGACGCCGAAGCGCACCCAGACCGGGTCATCGTCGGGTCCGAAACCTTTCCGTCGCAGATCGGCCGCCTCTGGCCGATGGTCGAGGGGAGCCCCAACGTCATCGGCGACTTCACCTGGGTCGGCTGGGACTACCTCGGCGAGGTCGGAATCGGCGCACCGGCGTACACGGCGAGCGAGGACGGCTCGATGCAGCTCGAGCGCGAGTACCCCTTCCTCACCGCCGTCTCCGGAGACCTCGACATCACCGGGTTCCGCCGGCCGATCTCGTACTACCGGGAGATCGTCTTCGGCCTGCGCAGCGAGCCGTACCTCGCCGTCGGCAGGCCGAGTCGACACGGCCAGCTCCTGCCCGTGCAGTCACCGTGGTCCTGGAGCGACACCGTCGGCTCCTGGTCGTGGCCGGGCTCCGAGGGGCAGCCCGTCACCGTCGAGGTCTACGCCGACGCGGACGAGATCGCCCTGCTGGTCAACGGCTCGGAGGTCGCCCGCGGAGCGATCGGCGGGGTGCGACCCAGGCTGGCGTCGTTCGAGACCGTCTACAGCCCGGGCGAGATCGTCGCCGTCGCCTACGCGGGCGGCACTGAGGTCGGTCGGACGGCGCTCGCGACCGCAGGGGAGACGACGCTGGCCGCCTCGGTGGACCTATCCGACCTGTCCGACACGGATTCCGAGCTGGCCTATGTCGCGATCGAGCTGCGCGACGCCGCCGGCGGACTCGTGGTGGCCGATGACCGCGAGGTGACGGTCGACGTGGTCGGATCCGGGGTGCTCGCCGGGATGGCGAGCGCGGATCCCTCGACGACGCAGCGCTTCGCCGACGCGACCTGGCGCAGCTACGACGGGCGCGCGCTCGCCGTCATCCGTCCGACCGGCGTCGGCCCGATCACGGTCACTGTGACCTCGGACGGCCTCGACCCTGTGGTGCTGGAGCTGTCGGTCAGCTAGTTCGACACTGCAGGGCCTCGATACGGGCGTGAACGCCCTACTCGACCAACGAGCAATTCGGTGGTCGAGTAGGCGCGCCAGCGCCGTATCGAGGTCCTGCGGTTCGAGTCGTTCTCGACCAACGAGCAGTTCGGTGATCGAGTAGGCGCGCCAGCGCCGTATCGAGGCCCTGCGGTTCGAGTCGTTCTCGACCAACGGGCAATCTCGTTGGCCGGTCAGGCGCGCCAGCGCCGTATCGAGGCCGTTCCACTCAGCCTTCGCCGGAGATGTGGTCGGCCTCGATGGTGAGGATGAGGCGGGTCTGGTCGCGGCCGCCGTACCAGGGGTACGGGCGGCCGGTGTACTTCTGGGACATCGCCTCGATGCCTTCGGCCCCGCCCTCCGCAGTGACGTCGACAACCCGGCCGCGCACCTGGATGTACCGGGTGGGATTCGCCGGATCCGAGACGGTGAGCGCAACCCGCGGATCGCGGCGGATGTTGCGCACCTTCTGGAAGCCCTCCACGGTGTTGATGATGATGCGCTCGCCATCGGTGTCCACCCAGGTCTGGGTGATCTGCGGAGATCCCTTGGGCATGGTCGTCGCGAGATAGCAGATCGACTTCCCGTGCAGCAGTTCGAGCAGGTCGGGGGTGAGTTGCATGAGGGCTCCGTCTCGACGAGTGGGGCGCCCGTTTCGGCGCCGATCCGACGCTAGCCACTGAGAGATGTGAGCCCGCCCACCCGATTGTCGGCGGGACGTGGTTCGCTGGTCCCATGAGCGAGCTGGCGATGTTCCCCCTCGGCTCCGTCCTCCTCCCGTACATGCCCCTGCCGCTCCGGGTGTTCGAGGAGCGCTACCTGCAGATGCTCGCCCAGATCCTGCAGGTCGAGCCGTCGGAGTTCGGGGTCGTGCTGATCGAGCGCGGGCAGGAGGTCGGCGGCGGTGAGAAGCGGATGTCGCTCGGCACCATCGCCCAGATCGTCCAGCTCGAGCCTTCCGAGGTCGGGGTGCTGATGATCGCGCAGGGCGCGCGCCGCATCCGGATCACCGAATGGCTCGATGACGATCCCTTCCCGCGCGCGGAGATCGAGGAGCTGCCGGAGCTGGTCTGGGTGGACGAGCTCGCCGGGCTGCGGCAGACCGCCGAGAAGGCCGTCCGCCGTGTCCTCGCTCGCGCCAGCGAGTGGGAGGAGCAGACCTGGTCGGCTCAGGTCGAGCTCTCGGACGACCCGATGGAGGCGACCTGGCAGCTCGCGGGAGTGGCTCCCTTGGGGCCTCTCGATCAGCTGGTCCTGCTGTCCGCGACCAGTACCGAAGAGCTCCTCACCGAGCTCATCCGACTCTGCACCGAATTCGAGGAGACCCTGTGGCTGCCGGAATGACGACGTCCGAAGCGCGCCGATGGTGAGCCTCGCCGCCCGCGCGATGCCGGCGATCATGCGACTGCGCGGATCGAAGCGGATCTACGCGACCGCCGAGCGGACCCTCGCCGATGTCGCTCGGCTGCAGGCCGATCCGCGGCCATTCGCGCCGCCGTTCGGCTACGACGAGCAGCTCGCGATCACCCTCGAGCGGCATGGCGAGTGGCCGGTCTACACCGTGGCCGCGCACGGGGCGACGAGCGGTCGACGGGTGCTGTACACGCATGGTGGAACCTGGATCCACGAGATCTCGCCCCGGCACTGGATGCTCATCCGCGCCCTCGCGATCGAGACCGGAGCGACGTTCATCGTTCCCATCTTCCCGGGGGCGCCGAACGGCACGGCTGCGACCGTCGTGCCATGGGTCGCCGAGCTCCTCGAGGAGCTCGTCACCGACGCCGGCGGCTCCGAGGTGACCGCCATGGGCGACTCCGCCGGCGGTGCGATCACCCTGTCGGCGCTGCAGCTGCTGCGCGATCGAGGCGCGGTGCTGCCGGGTCGGGCCGTGCTCATCTCACCCGCGATCGATCTGCGATTCACCGACCCGCGGATCGCCCAGATCGAGCCCCGCGATCCTGCGCTCTCGGTGCCAGGACCGAGGGCCGCGGCGGAGCTCTGGCGCGGGGAGCTCGCGATCGAGGACCCGCTCGTCAGCCCGCTGCTGGGCGACGCCTCCGGCCTGCCGCCGCTGACGGTCTTCTGCGGCAGCAGAGACATCTGCTATCCCGACTCGCTCAACCTCGTCGCCAAGGCACGCGCCGCCGGCGTCGAGGTGGAGTTCCACAACGAGAGGGGCCTGCTGCACGTCTATCCGCTGATGCCCATCCCCGAGGCCCGGGCCGCCCAGGCCGTCATGGCCCAGCGGATCACCGGGAGGTAGTCCGCCGAAGGCCTCGTGCCGGCGAAGGATCGAGGCTGCCGGCGAAGGATCGAGGCGTCCTACGCGACGAGCGCGTCTGCAGGAACGGCGGTGCCGGTGAGGTCCTCGGCGACGGACCACAGCGAGGTCGCGAGGTCGACCCCGCGCGCCGACCGGGGAAGGGACTGACGCGTGACGCGTCCGACGAGGTTGAACTTCTCGCCCGGACCGTAGTAGCCGCCCTGGCTGACGACCGGACTCGTCGCCGCGAAGAGCAGCGGATCGGTGCCGTGCTCCACATCCTGCGACGGGAGGATCGGCGTCTCCCCGCTGATCAGGCTCTTGCGCGGGGTCTCTCGCCCGAGGTTCATCCCCGCCGACTGCAGATTGGTCCGCGTGAAGCCGGGATGGGCGATGGTGCTGATCAGGTCCCAGCGGTTCTCGACGGCGAGCGTCGCCAGCTGCTTGCCCATCAGCATGTCCGCCAGCTTCGACTGGGCATATGCGGTCCACGGGTTGTAGGAGTGCACGGCCTGCAGATCCCTGAAGCGGATGCGGCCGAAGTTGGCGACGAAGCTCGACATCGTGGTCACCCGAGGGCTGTTCCCGGCCAGCACCAGGGGGAGCAGCAGGTTGGTCAGCGCGAACGGGCCGAGGAAGTTGCTGCCGAACTGCAGCTCGAAGCCGTCGGTCGTCGTCATCCGTGACGGCACCGCCATCACGCCTGCGTTGTTGATGAGCACGTCGATCGGATCGCCCTGGCTGTGCAGCTCTGCCGCGAACGAGCCGACGCTGTCGAGATCAGCGAGATCTAGCCGGCGCACCTCGAGTGAGGCATGGGGGAACTCCGCCAGGATCTCCGCTCGAGCCCTCTCGCCCTTCTCGGGCGTTCGGACCGCCATGATCACATGCGCACCCGCTGCGGACAGGCGCTTAGCCGCCTCCCTGCCGGTGCCGCTGTTGGATCCGGTGATGACGATGCGGCGGCCGGTCTGATCGGGGACGGTGTACATCTGGCCGACAGTACGCACCGAGTCTGGGTGCCGCCGCCAGCTTTCGGGTGAGCCGACGGTGTGCGGCCTGAAGCCGGCGTCCGAGACGCCTCGGCGTAACCCGGTCGAAACGTGCCGCGCGCTAGGCTCCCAGAACGAGCCGCACGGCTCGCGAGATCCGCAGGTGCACCTCGTCTGCACAACTGAACATCGGGCCACAGGACCGACGCGGGAGAGTCCGGACGCACGCACAGTGTCGCAAGCACGGTGTCGCAAGCACAGTGCGAGCTGATCCGGACGCCGAAGGAGCAAACCTCCCCGTCAATCTCTCAGGTAATAGGTACCGCGACGGACCGGCCACTCTGGAAAGCAGGCGTGCTCACCGCGCCTCGCCCACGGTGAAAGCGCCGCCCGCTCGCGAGAGCGGGTGCGGCGCGAAACTCTCAGGCGCCATGACAGAGGGGGAGTTCTCACCGACGCGCGCCTCTCGGCGCCGATTCCTGGAGACGAACTCGTGACCGACGCACCCATCGAACCACCCGCCGGGGCGGCTGCCGCCTCGATGCCCGAGGACGCGACGCCGAACGGCGGCGCCCCTGAGGACGCAGCGCCTCGCTTCTCGCCCCTGCACGACCGACATGTCGCCCTCGGGGCGACCTTCACCGACTTCGCCGGCTGGCAGATGCCGGTCCGCTACTCGAGCGACCTGGCCGAGCACCATGCGGTGCGCGCCGCCGCCGGGCTCTTCGACCTCTCCCACATGGGCGAGATCCTCGTGGTCGGCGTTCAGGCCGCGAACGCCCTCGACTACGCGCTCTCGGGCCGGATGTCCGCGCTCGCCGATCGGCAGGCGAAGTACACGCTGATGCTCGACGACGACGGAGGCATCGTCGACGACCTGATCGTCTATCGCAACGGACCCGACCGCTATCTGGTCGTGGCGAACGCGTCCAATCGAGAGGCGGTCGCCGAGGCCCTTCGCGTGCGGGCCGAGGATTTCGACGCGGTCGTGGAGGACGAGAGCGACGACATCGGGCTCATCGCGATCCAGGGCCCGAAGTCCCTCGAGATCCTCGCCGAGCTCGAGGGGCTCGATCTGCATGCGAGCGCTCCCGAGGCGGCATCGCCGGGGGAGGCGCTCGAAGCGCTGAACTACTACCGCTCGATCCCGGGCGAGTATCTCGGCCGGCGCATCCTCGTCGCGCGCACCGGCTACACCGGCGAGGACGGCTTCGAGCTCTACACCTCACCCGAAGCGCTGCCCGCGCTGTGGGATGCCCTGCTCGAGACCGGCGCCGGCTCGGGGCTCGTGCCCGCCGGACTGGCGAGCCGCGACACGCTGCGGCTCGAGGCGGGCATGCCCCTCTACGGCCACGAGCTGAGCGCCGCCATCCAGCCCGGGCAGGCCGGTCTCGGTCGCACGGTGACCATGGACAAGCCGTCGGACTTCGTCGGTCGCGGCGCGCTGGAAGCCGAGGCGGTCATCGCCCTCGAGCACGGTCGCGCCGACGACTACCGCGTCCTCGTCGGCATCGAGGCAACCGGTCGCCGAGCTGCGCGCGCCGGCTATCCGATCCATGCCACCGCGTCAGGTGACGACGTGGTGGGCGAGGTCACCAGCGGGGCGCTGTCTCCGACCCTCGGCCATCCCATCGCGATGGCATTCGTGAGCCCCGGATGGAGCGCGCCCGGCACCCCTCTGTTCCTGGACGTCCGAGGCACCCGCATTCCGGCGACCATCGTCGCCCTCCCCTTCTACCAGCGAAAGGCGCAGTGACATGTCCCGCGAAGACGAGCTGAAGTACACCACCGAGCACGAGTGGATCGAGGCGGCCGACTCCGTCGCGACCGTGGGGATCACGAGCTACGCCGCCGGCAAGCTGGGCGATGTCGTCTACGTCGACCTGCCCGCGGTCGGCACGGTCGTCGAGGCGGGCCGCGTCATCGGCGAGATCGAGTCGACGAAGTCGGTCGGTGAGCTGTACGCGCCGGTCAGCGGCACCATCACCGAGGTCAACGACGCCGTCGTCGACTCGCCCGAGCTGGTGAACAGCGACCCACTGGGGGAGGGCTGGCTGGTCAAGGTGGAGTACGTCGAGCTGCCGAGCCTGCTCGAGCTCGCGGAGTACACCGCGTTCACGGCCGAGTCATGACCATCGACTCCGTGCTGCCGGCCCCGAGCCCAGCCGTGGGGCAGGGGACTCGTCATCCGACCTACGGACCGTCCGCCTTCGGTCGGCGGCACATCGGCCCCGACGGGGTCGAGCAGAGGCGGATGCTCTCTGCGGTCGGATATCGGAGCATCGACGAGCTGCTCGGCGCCGCCGTGCCCGCCGGCATCCAGGTCGGCGAGATCGATTCGGTGATCCCGCCCGCCGCGACGGAATCGGAGGCGATCGCCGAGCTGCGCGCGCTGGCGAGCCGCAACACGGTGCGCCGATCGATGATCGGCCTCGGCTACCACGACACGATCACCCCCGCCGTGATCAAGCGGAACGTCCTCGAGAACCCCAGCTGGTACACGGCGTACACGCCCTACCAGCCCGAGATCTCGCAGGGCCGGCTCGAGGCGCTGCTCAACTTCCAGACGATGGTCGCCGACCTGACCGGCCTCAGCACCGCGAACGCGTCGATGCTCGACGAGTCGACCGCCGTCGTCGAGGGGATGCTGCTGGCCCGTCGGGCCTCCAAGAGCGCGTCGCCCCGGTTCGTGGTCGACTCCGACGCGCTGCCGCAGAGCGCCGCGCTGCTCGCGCACCGGGCGCAGGCCGTGGGGATCGAGCTCATCACCGTCGACCTCGCGCGCGAGCCGCTGCCGGGCGGCGACTTCTTCGGCGTCCTGATCCAGTACCCGGGTGCCTCGGGTGCGGTCTGGGATCCCTCCGCCGTCATCGCCGCCGCGAAGGAGGCGGGCGCCGTCGTCGTGGTCGCCGCGGATCTGCTCGCGCTGACTCTGCTGACCTCACCTGGCGAGCTGGGCGCCGACGTGGCGGTCGGCACCTCGCAGCGCTTCGGCGTGCCGATGGGGTTCGGCGGACCGCATGCCGGCTACATGGCCGTGCGCGCTGGACTCGAGCGCCAGCTGCCGGGCCGGCTCGTCGGTGTCAGCCAGGACGCCGCCGGTCAGCCCGCGTATCGGCTCAGCCTGCAGGCGCGCGAGCAGCACATCCGCCGCGAGAAGGCGACCAGCAACATCTGCACCGCGCAGGTGCTGCTCGCCGTCATGGCCGGCATGTACGCCGTCTACCACGGACCCGACGGGCTCAGGTGGATCGCGCAGACCGTGCACGCGGCTGCCCGCGCGACCGCAGACGAACTGAGCGCGGCCGGCTTCGAGGTTCTCACCCGCCACTTCTTCGACACCTTCCAGGTGCGAGTGGACGATTCCGACGCCACCATCGCCCGACTCCGGGGCTATGGCATCCTGCTGCGCCGGGTGGACGAGACGACCGTCGGAGTAGCGCTCGACGAGGTCTCGTCCGCAGACCCGATGATCTCTTCGATGCTGGCACATGCCTTCACCCACGATGCGGGCGCCGCGTTCGGGATGCATGGCTATGGCGCGCCCACCCGAGAAATCGAGCCGGCGTCTCTGCGGCGGACCTCGAGCTATCTCACCCATCCCATCTTCAACACGCACCACTCCGAGACGGGGATGATGCGCTACCTCAAGTACCTCGCCGACCTCGACTATGCACTCGACCGCGGGATGATCCCGCTGGGCTCCTGCACGATGAAGCTCAACGCGGCCACCGAGATGGAGGCCGTCAGCTGGCCCGAGTTCGCGCGGATACATCCGTTCGCGCCCGCGGAGGACGTGCAGGGCTACCTCGCACTGATCGGCCAGCTCGAATCGTGGCTCGCCGAGGTCACCGGCTACGACGCCGTCTCGCTGCAGCCGAACGCCGGCAGTCAGGGCGAGCTGGCCGGGCTGCTCGCCATCCGCGGCTTCCACCTCGCGAACGGCGACGCCCAGCGCCTGGTCTGCCTCATCCCGTCCAGCGCGCACGGCACCAACGCCGCGTCGGCCGTGCTGGCGGGCATGAAGGTCGTCGTCGTCGCCTGCGATGAGCTCGGCAATGTCGACCTCGACGATCTGCACGCCAAGATCGCGGCGCACGCCGACGACCTCGCCGCGCTGATGATCACCTACCCCTCCACCCACGGCGTCTACGAGCACGAGGTGCGCGCCATCACCGAGGCCGTGCACGACGCCGGCGGCCAGGTCTACGTCGACGGAGCCAACCTCAACGCCCTGCTCGGCTTCGCGCGGTTCGGCGACTTCGGCGGCGACGTCTCGCACCTCAACCTGCACAAGACGTTCTGCATCCCGCACGGCGGAGGCGGGCCCGGGGTCGGCCCGGTGGCGGCGAAGGCGCACCTCGCGCCATTCCTGCCCGGCCACGCCCAGTCGCAGCGCGGAGCGGACGAGTTCACCGGTGGGCCGGTCTCCGCGGCGCCCTTCGGGTCGCCGAGCATCCTGCCGATCAGCTGGGCCTACGTACGGATGATGGGCGCCGATGGACTCCGTGAGGCCACCGGCGCGGCGGTGCTCGCCGCCAACTACGTCGCGGTGCGCCTCAGCGAGCACTATCCGGTGCTCTACAAGGGTGACAACGGTCTGGTCGCGCACGAGTGCATCCTCGACCTCCGCCCGCTCACGGCCGCGACGGGCGTCTCCGTCGACGACGTCGCGAAGCGGCTCATCGACTACGGCTTCCATGCGCCGACGATGTCCTTCCCGGTGCCGGGCACACTGATGGTCGAGCCCACCGAGAGCGAGGACCTCGCCGAGATCGACCGGTTCATCGACGCGATGGTCGCGATCAAGCTCGAGGCGGATGGCGTGGCGGCCGGGGAGTGGCCTCTCGAGGACAATCCGCTGCGGAACGCCCCGCACACCGCGCAGGCCATCGCCGTCGACGAGTGGGCCCATCCGTACAGCAGGGAGCTGGCGGTCTATCCCGGCGCCGTCTCGTCGGATGCGTCAGTGCGCACGATGCGGATCCGCGGCAAGTACTGGCCCCCGGTGCGGAGGATCGATCAGGCATACGGCGACCGCAACCTGGTCTGCAGCTGCCCACCCCCGGAGGCCTTCGCCTGAGGCCGCCCGCACCTCCGTTGGTCGAGGAGGCCGTTCACGGCCGTCTCGAGACCGCGTACGTCGATCCGAGGGTTGGAGCGTGGCTGCGCCTCCGGATCGACTCACCCGGTCTCGAGACGCGCCGTAGACGTCGCTCCTCGACCAACGGAAGTGGGCCGGGTGCTCTCGAGCTTCAGCTGAGCAGGGCCGGGAACCACATCCGGAGCAGCGGGTACCCCACGAAGCTGACGACGTCGAGGATGAAGTGGGTGATGACCAGCGGCATCGTCCGACCCCACTTCGTGTAGACCCAGCCGAACAGCACCCCCATCGCCGCGTTGCCGACGAACGCACCGACGCCCTGATAGAGGTGGTAGCTCCCGCGGAGCAGCGCGCTCGCCACGATGATCGCCCAGGTGCGCCAGCCGAATTCGCGCAGGCGGGTGAAGAGGTAGCCGACGACGATGACCTCCTCCACGAGGGCGGCCCGCAGTGCGGACAGGATGAGGACCGGGATCGACCACCAGTAGGCGCCCAGCCCGTTCGTCGAGAGATCGACGGTGATGCCGAGCAGCCGGCCGAGCAGGAAGACCCCGATGCCCGGGATGCCGATGATCGGCACGAGCAGCAGCCCGACGCCGAGGTCGAAGCGGGGACGCCGCCTGTCCAGTCCGAACCGGGCGAAGGGGGACAGCCCCGGCGGCCACAGCAGATACAGCGCGAGCGCGACAGGAGCGAGACCGAAGGCGAAGGCGAGCAGCTGGTAGACGAGGTCGAAGGCCTCCTGCGTGCTCAGGGATGGATTGATGCTCGCCGTCTGATCCGAGATCGGCGTCGAGGCGACCACCAGGTCGACCAGATCGTGCACGAACGCGACCAGTGCGTACACCGCAGAGGCGCCAAGGCTCAGTGCGAGGACGATCGCGATCTCGACCCGCAGCCGTCGACGGGCCGCCGGTCCGATCTCGGGCTGCAGGTCGGAGAGGTCGTTCGGCGGAGGGGTGGTCATGAGCGCGGTGGACCTCGCTGTGCGGGAGATGTCTTGACGATTGAAATACGCGCGACGTGCGCGTGCGCGCCGGATATCGTCAACGCGACGGGTAGGGATGCAACTTCCTTGTGTCAACGCAAGCATTCGCGAAGTTGGTTTCTAGGAGGTAACGATATTTACCCTCGATTTTCACCCCTCGGGATGCCCGCCTAGGGTACTGGTAGCCGGTGCGTCCGGGGCATACCTGCATGCCTCCGCACCTATCTCTCTGCATATCAGGAGGAACACACAGTGAAGTTCAGAAAACTCGGGTTGGGAGCAGTCGCGCTGGCATCAGCATCGGTGCTGCTGCTCGCGGCCTGCTCGTCGGGTGACACCGGAGCCACGAGCTCCTCGGGTGCCTCGGGCAGCGCCAGCTACATCACCGCGAACGGCTCGGAGCCGAGCGGCCCGCTGCTCACCACCAACATCAACGAGACCGGTGGTGGAAAGGTCATCGACAACCTGTACGCCGGCCTCATCTACTACGACGCCGACGGCGCCCCCGTCAACGACATGGCGGAGTCGATCACCACCGACGACAACGTCACCTTCACGATCAAGGTCGCCGAGGGCAACACCTTCACCAACGGCGAAGACGTCACCGCGAAGTCCTTCGTGGATGCCTGGCAGTACGGCGCCCTGCTCTCCAACGCGCAGCTCAACTCGTACTTCTTCGAGCCCATCGCGGGCTTCAGCTACGACGAGGACAGCCCTCTCGACATCACCATCGTCGACGACTACACCTTCACCGTGGTGCTGAACGCCCCGACCGCGGACTTCCCGCTGCGTCTCGGCTACTCGGCCTTCTACCCGCTGCCGTCCGTCGCCTACGACGACATCGACGCCTACGGCGAGGCCCCGATCGGCAACGGCCCGTACATGCTCGACGGTGACGACGCGTGGCAGCACGACGTGCAGATCACCCTCAAGAAGAACCCGGACTACACCGGTGGCCGCGCCCCGCAGAACGACGGACTCGTCCTGAAGTTCTACGCGAGCGAGGACAGCGCCTACTCCGACCTCCTCTCGGACAACCTCGATGTCCTCGATGTGATCCCGTCCGCATCGCTCACCTCGTTCGAGTCCGACCTCGGAGACCGCGCCTTCAACCAGCCGGCCGCCATCTTCCAGTCGTTCACCATCCCCAGCCGCCTGCCGCACTTCTCGGGTCCTGAGGGTGAGCTGCGACGCGCGGCCATCTCCCACGCGATCGACCGCGAGTCGATCACGAAGACGATCTTCAACGACACCCGCACGCCGGCTCACGACTTCACGTCGCCGGTCATCGACGGGTACTCCGAGGACATCACGGGATCGGACGTGCTCGACTACGACGAGGACCTCGCCAAGTCGCTGTGGGCCCAGGCCGACGCGATCGCACCGTGGGACGGCACCTTCGAGATCGCCTACAACGCCGACTCCAGCCACAAGGACTGGGTCGACGCGACGGCGAACAGCATCAAGAACGTGCTCGGCATCGACGCGGTCGGCACTGCCGTCCCGACGTTCGACCAGTTCCGCACCGAGATCACGGACCGCAGCATCCAGTCCGCGTTCCGCACCGGATGGCAGGCCGACTACCCCGGTCTGTTCAACTTCCTCGGCCCGATCTACGCGACCAACGCGGGCTCGAACGACGGCGACTACTCGAACCCCGCGTTCGATGCGCTCCTCGCTCAGGGCTCGGCCGCAGGATCGGTCGATGAGGCCAACACGTACTTCCAGCAGGCGCAGGAGATCCTCTTCAAGGACCTCCCCGCGATCCCGCTCTGGTACGCGACGGTCCAGGGTGGACACAGCACCCTGGTGGACAACGTGGCCATCGACTGGCACTCCGTGCCGCTGTACTACCAGATCACCAAGAAGTAGTGATCGACCGTGTGGGGCGGCAGCTTCGGCTGTCGCCCCACACGCGTGAGTGCACGAGAATCACAGGTATCCCGTGATCGATCACGGGGCGCGATGAAGACGAGGTAACGGTGGCGTTCTACATCCTCCGGAGGTTGCTGCAGGCGATCCCGGTACTGCTGGGGGCTACGTTCCTCATCTACTTCATGGTCTTCGCCATGCCCGGCAACCCGGCGCTGGCGCTGTTCGGAGAGCGCACCCCGAACCCGGCCGTGCTCGCTCAGGTCGAGGCGCGCTATCACCTCGACCAGCCGTTCATCGTCCAGTACCTCTACTACCTGGGCAACGTGTTCCGGCTCGACTTCGGAACGTCCTTCTCCGGTCAGCCGATCGGCGAGACGCTCCTGCGGACCTTCCCGGTGACCGCACGCCTCGCGGCGCTCGCCATCCTCTTCGAGATGATCATCGGCCTCGCGGTGGGGCTGTGGAGCGGCCTGCGCAAGGGCGGCGTCTTCGACTCGGTCACCCTCGTCATCAGCCTCGTGCTCATCTCGGTGCCGATCTTCGTCCTCTGCTTCCTCGGCCAGTTCTTCCTCGGCTACAAGCTCGGCTGGTTCCGCAGCACCGTGAGCGCGGGTGCTCCCATCCAGGACCTGATACTCCCGGCGCTGATACTCGCGTTCTCGCTGGTGGCCTTCAACATCCGGCTCACCCGCTCCTCGGTCATCGAGACGGCAGGCAACGACTTCGTGCGCACCGCCTACAGCAAGGGTCTTCGCCGGAGCCGCGTCATCCCCGTGCACATCCTGCGCAACTCGCTCATCCCGGTGACCACGAACCTCGGAGCCGACTTCGGCATCCTGCTCGTCGGCGCGACGGTGACCGAGGGCATCTTCAACGTGCCAGGGGTCGGCAACACCCTCTACAAGGCCATCGTCATCGGAGAGCGGCCGACCGTGGTCTCCTTCGTCACCGTGATGGTGCTGCTGTATCTGGTCGTCAACATCCTGATCGACCTCCTGTACGCCGTGCTCGACCCGAGGATCCGCTATGTCAAGTGATCAGAAGGCGCCGACGGTGCTCTCTCCCGACCATTACGTCGCCGCACTCGACGAGTCGCCTATCAGCGGTGTCGACGTCGTCAGCCTCGACGAGAAGCCGAGCAACCTCTACATCGATGCGTGGCGGGACCTCCGTCGCCGCCCGATGTTCTGGATCTCGAGCGCGCTCATCATCTTCGTGATCTTCGTGGCGCTCTTCCCGGGCGTCTTCACGAACACCCCGCCGAACGACGAGTGCTTCCTGTCGAACAGCCTCGGCGCACCGACCGCCGGGCACCCCCTGGGCTTCACCAAGCAGGGCTGCGACATCTACTCGCGGATCCTGCACGGCACATCGACCTCGCTGTCGGTCGGCCTCATCGTGATCGCGCTCAGCTCGATCACCGGCATCATCATGGGAGCCTTCGCCGGCTTCTACGGCGGCTGGGTCGACACAGTGCTGTCGCGCATCGGCGACATCTTCTTCTCGATCCCCTACATCCTCGCGGCCATCGTCGTCATGTCGGTGCTCTCGGAGCACCGCAACGTGTGGGTGATCTCGCTCGCCATCGGGGCATTCACCTGGCCGTCGACGGCTCGGGTCCTGCGATCCGAGATCCTGCGGGTGAAGAACGCCGACTTCGTGACCGCGGCGACGGCGATCGGACTCTCGCGGTTCCGCATCCTCGTGAGGCACGTGCTGCCCAACTCCATCGCGCCCGTGATCGTGGTCACGACGCTGTCGCTCGCGGCGGCCATCGTGGCCGAGGCGACCCTGTCGTTCCTCGGCGTCGGCCTGCCCAGCACGTTCATGTCGTGGGGCAACGACATCTCCACCGCCCAGGTGGACATCCGCACCGCACCCCAGACGCTCATCTACCCGTCCCTGGCGCTGACCATCACCGTGCTGAGCTTCATCCTCCTGGGTGAGGCGCTGCGCGACGCGCTCGACCCGAAGGCGAGGGCGCTCCGATGAACGCAGCCGCAGCGAGTACCGCCGACGCACCCCTCCTGCAGGTGCGCAACCTGCACGTCGGGTTCCGCACCCAGAACGGCGTCGTCAAGGCGCTCAACGGCGTCGACCTCACCCTCCACGAGGGCGAGACGGTGGCGATCGTGGGGGAGTCGGGTTCCGGCAAGTCGACGACCGCGGCCGCGATCATCAACCTGCTGCCCGGCAGCGGCCAGATCACCGAGGGCGAGGTGCTCTTCCAGGGCCGGGATCTCGCGAAGGCGTCGCCTCGCGAGCTCGAGGACATCCGCGGGCGCCTCATCGGCTACGTGCCGCAGGACCCGATGAGCAACCTCAACCCGGTCTGGAGCATCGGCTTCCAGGTCGAGGAGACGATCCGGGCCAACGGCCTCGCGACGGGGAAGAAGGAGGTCAGGGCCAAGGCGATCGAGGTGCTCGAGCAGGCCGGCCTCGCCGACGCGGACCAGCGTCTGCGACAGTTCCCGCACCAGTTCTCGGGCGGCATGCGCCAGCGCGTGCTGATCGGCATCGGCCTGGCTGCGAGCCCCCGGCTGCTCATCGCCGACGAGCCGACCTCAGCGCTCGACGTCACCGTGCAGCGCAGGATCCTCGACCACCTGGCCACCCTCACCGAGGACGCCGGCACCGCGGTCATCTTCATCACCCACGACCTCGGCCTCGCCGCCGAGCGGGCCAAGAAGCTCATCGTGATGTACAAGGGCAAGATCGTCGAGTCGGGCCCGTCCGTCGAGATCCTGCAGAACCCGCAGCACCCGTACACGCAGCGGCTGATCGCTGCGGCGCCGAGCCTCGCCTCCCGCAGGATCGCGTTCAGCGGCCAGGAGCTCGGCTCGATCGAGCACGTCGCGGCCAACGAGTCCGACAAGGTCGACCTGATCACCGCCGCCGAGCGGCGGGTGGAGAACCTCGACGCGAAGCCGTCGGAGTCGGTCATCGTGGTCGACCATCTGACCAAGAACTTCAAGATCCGTCAGGGAGGGTTCCGCAGCACGGAGTTCACGGCCGTCGACGACGTCTCCTTCTCGATCGCCAAGGGCACCACGATGGCGCTGGTGGGGGAGTCGGGCTCCGGCAAGTCCACCGTGGCCAAGCTGCTGCTCAAGCTCGAGGACGCGACCAGCGGCACGATCACCATCAACGGCACCGACGTCGCCTCCCTCAAGGGGCGCGCGCTGCTGAACCTGCGCAGCCGCATGCAGCCGGTGTTCCAGGATCCCTACGGCACGCTCGACCCGCTGCACAACATCGGCAACACGATCGCTGAGCCGCTCAAGACGCATGGCGTCGGCACCCGCAACGAGCGCCGCGATCGGGTCTTCGAGCTGCTGGATCAGGTGTCGCTGCCACGGGTCATCGCCGGCCGCTACCCGAACGAGCTCTCGGGCGGCCAGCGTCAGCGCGTCGCCATCGCGCGGGCGCTCGCGCTCAAGCCCGAAATCGTCATCCTCGATGAGGCGGTCTCCGCACTCGACGTGCTGGTCCAGGCCCAGATCCTGCGCCTGCTCGCCGACCTGCAGGGCGAGCTCGGACTGACCTATCTGTTCATCACCCATGACCTCGCGGTCGTGCGGGTGATCGCCGACAACGTCTGCGTGATGCAGCGGGGCAGGATCGTCGAGGCGGCGACCACCGACGAGGTCTTCGACAACCCGAAGCAGGCCTACACCCGAGAGCTGCTCGACGCCATCCCCGGCGCCGGCATCCAGATGGGCGTCTGACCGACAGCAACCTCGCGGATCAGGCCCGGTGCCTGCATTCGCGCGCGGATCAGGTCTCCATGACCTGATCCGCGCGGTCGAGCCCGATCCGCGCGTGCCAGAGGGCGGACTCAGATCGGATCGACGTCCACGGGCCAGTGGCAGGCGGCCGTGTGATCGGTGCCGACGCGCCAGTGCGGCTCGGGCAGCGGCACGACCTCCACGCACTTCGTGCGACGGGTCTCGTCGAGCATTGCGAACACCTGGCAGCGGCCGCGGAACCGGCACCCGGTCTGGCGGGTGGTCGCGCTCGGCGGATCACCCTGGACCAGGATGCGCTCGCGGCTGCGCTCCTTGACCGGATCCGGGATCGGAACGGCGGAGAGCAGCGCCTGGGTGTAGGGATGCAGCGGGTGCTCGAAGATCTCCTCCACACTGCCCGTCTCCACCGTCCGCCCGAGGTACATCACCGAGGCGCGGTCGGCGATGTAGCGGATGACCGACAGGTCGTGCGAGACGAAGAGATAGGACAGGCCGAGGCGGGCGCGCAGCTCGGCCAGCAGATTGAGCACTCCGGCCTGGATCGAGACGTCGAGCGCGGAGACCGGCTCGTCCAGAACGATCAGCCGTGGCTCGACGGCAAGGGCGCGCGCGATCGAGATTCGCTGGCGCTGGCCGCCCGAGAACTCGTGCGGGAAGAGTCCGCCCCGGTTCGGATCGAGTCCCACCAGCGACATCAGCTCGGGGACGCGGGCATCGATCTGCTCCGTGGAGCGACCGGCGGCACGCAGCGGCTCGGCGATGACCTCGGCGACCGGCATGCGGGGATCGAGACTCGCCATCGGGTCCTGGAAGACGATCGAGACGTCGGAGCGCAGTGACTTGCGCGCGGCTCGGCTCGACCCGAGCTCGGCGAACGGCTTGCCGAGCAGCTCGATGCTGCCCGCCTCGGGTGGGAGCAGATTCATGATTTCGGTGAGGGTCGTGCTCTTGCCCGACCCGGACTCGCCGACCAGCCCCAGGGTCTCGCCGGCGCGGATGTCGAGATCGACGCCGTCCACCGCCCAGACCGTGCCGACCCGCCGCTTGAAGACCGCCCCGCCGGTGAGCGGGAAGGTCTTCACCAGGCCGTCGACATGCAGGACGACCTCGCGCTCGTCGCGGGGGACGCGATCCAGGGCGGCGATCGTCACCTCGGGGGTGGGGAAGACGTCGCGCGGGGTGGCGCTGCGCTCGACGATCTCCTCGGAGCGGATGCAAGCCGCCGTGTGGGATTCGTCCGGGTCGCCGGGCAGCGCACGTAGGGCGGGCTCCGCCGCGCGGCAGGCGGGGATCACCATGGGACAGCGATCTGCGAACGGGCATCCGCCCGAGTACTCGAGCAGGGACGGGGGAGTGCCGGGGATGGGGACGAGCGCCTCGTGCACGCTCTGGTCGAGCCGGGGAACGGCTCCGATCAGACCCAGCGAGTAGGGCATCCGCGGCTGCGCGAACAGCTCGTCGACGGTCGCCGTCTCGACCACGCGTCCGGCGTACATCACGGCCACGCGGTCCGCGAAGCCGGCGATGACGCCCAGGTCGTGGCTGACGAAGATCAGCGCGGCCCCGGTCTCCCGCTGGGCGGTGCGCAGCACCTCGATGATCTGGGCCTGGATGGTGACGTCGAGGGCCGTCGTCGGCTCGTCGGCGAGGATCACGTCCGGGTCGTTGGCGATCGCCATCGCGATCATCGCCCGCTGGCGCATGCCGCCCGACAGCTCGTGCGGGAAGGCGCGCACCCGCCGCTCGGCGTCGGGGATGCCCACGATCTTCAGCAGCTCGACCGCCCGTTCCGTCGCCTGCTGCTTGCTCACCTTGCGGTGGGCGAGCACCGTCTCCGCGATCTGGTCGCCGATCGTGTAGACGGGCGTGAAGGCGGACAGCGGATCCTGGAAGACCATCGCGATCTTGGCCCCGCGGAGGCCGCTGAGGCGCTTGTCGGTGGCGCCGACCAATTCGGTTCCGCCGAGCCGGATCGATCCGCCCACGACAGCGGTCGGGGCGAGCAGCCCCATGATGGCGGTGGCCGTGACCGACTTGCCGGATCCCGATTCGCCGACGATTCCGAGCACCTCGCCGCGGCGGAGCGTGAGGTCGATGCCGCGGACGGCCTTCACCACGCCGTTGGGCGTCGGGAAGCCGACCGTGAGGTTCTCGACCTCGAGGACGACCTCGCCGATCTCGACCCCGCTGAACGAGCTCGCCATCGCCGCGGTCATCGCGCGGTTCCGATCTCAGGAGCGGCGGCGGGGGTGGACGTCCGTGCGCTGTCGGCCGCTGCCCTGCCGCGGCGGCGGGCGGAGCGGGACATCCGCTTGCCGGCGACCGAGGTCGGGTCGAACGCGTCGCGCAGGCCGTCGCCCAGGAGGTTCGCCGCCAGGGCGAAGAGCACGAGGCCCGCCGCGGAGAAGTAGAACAGCCACGGCGAGGTGAGGGCCGCGTTCTGATTGGCCGCGATGAGGGTGCCGAGGGAGACATCGGGGGCCTGGACGCCGAAGCCGAAGTACGACAGGCTCGCCTCGCCCAGCACGGCGCCGCCGACCGCGATGGTGGCGTCGATGATCAGGAACGACGCGACGTTCGGCAGGATGTGCCGGGAGATGATCGCCAGGCTGCCGATCCCCATGTACTGGGCGGCGCGCACGTACTCGCGCTCCTTGATCGACAGCGTCATCGACCGGATCACCCGAGCCGTCACCATCCAGCTGAACGCCGCGAGGAGCACGACGAGCACGATCCAGCCGTACTCCTTGAGGCGGGGCGACAGGATCGCGATGATCAGGAACGACGGCAGCACGAGCAGCACGTCGACGACGAGCATGATGATCCGGTCGGCCCGGCCGCCGAAGTAGCCGGCCGCAGCGCCGAGGAACCCGGCCACCGCCGTGCTGAACAGGGCGACCAGCAGTCCGATGAGCAGCGACTTCTGCATGCCGCGCGCGGTCTGGGTGAAGACGTCCTGACCGATGTTGTTCGTGCCGAACCAGTGCAGGGCGCTGGGCGGCTTGCGCAGCGCGGTGTAGTCCAGCTCCGAGTAGCTCCAGCCGCTGATCAGCGGGCCGATGAAGGCGAACGCGAAGAGCAGGATCAGCACCACGACCCCGAACGCGGCTCCGCGGTTCGAGAAGACCCGGCCGATGAGGATCCCGGCTCGGCCACCTCGTGCCCGCTTCAGCTGACGGTCGTTGCCGAGCGGCGGGAGCAGGGTTGGCTCGGCCTCGGTGATCTCGGTGTTGGATGAGAAGGTCATCTCGCTCCTAGCGGGCGGCGCGCACGCGCGGGTCCAGGGCGGCGTTAGCGATGTCGGCCAGGAACCCGGCCAGCAGCACCACCACGGCGGCGAACAGTGAATACGCGGTGACGACGTTGACGTCGTTGGCCTGCACGCCCTCGATGAACCAGGCGCCCAGTCCGTTCCAGCCGAAGATCTTCTCCGTGAACGTCGCCCCGAGGAAGATCCCGAGGAAGCCGTATGCGAAGAGCGTGGTCATCGGGATCAGCGCGGTCCGCAGGCCGTGCTTCAGCGTCGCGCGGGTCCGGGACAGCCCCTTCGCGCGAGCGGTGCGGATGTAGTCCGATCCGAGCACGTCGAGCATCGTGGCGCGCTGGTAGCGGCTGTAGATCGCAATGGAGCCGATCGCGATCGAGATCGTGGGCAGCAGCAGGTGGACGGCCCGGTCGCCGAGCGCCTCCCAGAGGGTGCCCTGGAAGCCCGCCGTCGCCTCGCCCGTGTAGTTGATCAGCTGGATCCCGAGCGCCTGATTGAGGCCCGTCGCGCCGATCTTCAGCAGCACGGCGCTGAGGAAGACGGGCGTCGAGAGCAGCACGAAGGACAGGATGGTCGACACGCGATCCGACAGTCGGTACTGCCGGAGCGCGTTCCAGAAGCCGAGCAGGACGCCGAGGACGGTGCCGAGGATCGAGCCGATGATCAGCAGTCGCAGGCTGATCCCGAGGCGCACCCAGAACTCGTTGTCGATCTCCTTGCGCGTCACGGTGAGCCCGAGATCGCCGGTGAAGGTCTTGCCCGCCCAGGTGAGGTAGCGACCGATCAGCGGATCGTGATCGTTGACGCCGATCTGGCTGAGCTGGGTGTCGATGACCGAGGCCGGAGGGCGGGGATTGCGCGACTCGTAGGTCAGTCGGGGATTGAACGACAGGGACGCGAGCAGATAGGTCAGCGACGTCGCGATGAAGACCAGCACCGCGTAATACACCAGACGCTTCGCCAGGTAGCGCACCATGCAGTCACCCTATGCATGCACGAGCATGCTCCCTAATCGCTGTGTTTCGAATTGGTAAATCCTCAGGATGCCCCCATTCCAGGCGCCCCAACCCGCATATCGTGACTCTATGCACAGCATGCAAAAAATCCGGCGCCGCACCGCGCCCGCCCTGATCGCCGGCGTCGTCGGCATCGCCCTCGCTCTGACCGGCTGCACCTCAGGAGGCGAGGCCACCCCCGAGGTGACCAAGCAGCCGCTCGACCCCGCAGGCGACGTCAACCCGATGGACGCCGCGGACGTCCCGCAGGGCGGTGAGCTGCGCTTCCCGCTCGACTCCCTGCCGACCAACTGGAACTACGGGCAGGTGGACGGCGCTCTCGACGACGCATCGATCATCGAGCAGGCGATCATGCTCAAGACCTTCAACATCGGACTCGACGGAGCTCCCGCGCTCAACACGGATCTGCTCGACTCCGCCGAGGCGGTCAGCGAGGACCCGCTCGTCATCGAGTACAAGATCAATCCCGACGCGGTCTGGAGCGACGGCGTGCCGATCACCGCAGCCGACTTCAAGGCCCAGTGGACCGCCCAGAACGGCACGAACGAGGAGTACCTGATCGGCGACCCGACGGGCTACAACTCGATCGGCTCCGTCGAGCAGGGCACCGACCCGAAGGACGTCGTCGTCACCTATGCGACGCCGTTCTCCGACTGGAAGTCGCTCTTCTCGCCGCTCTACCCGGCCAGCCAGATCTCGACGCCCGAAGCGTTCAACACCGGATACGCCGACGCGATCCCGGTGACCGCCGGCCCGTTCAAGCTCGAGAAGCTCGACACCTCCGCCCGCACGGTCTCGATCGTGCCCGATGAGAACTGGTGGGGCGACGCACCCAAGCTCGACCGGGTGATCTTCATCGCGCTCGACGGCGACGCGGACATCGACGCCTACCTCAACAACGAGATCGACCTCGTCTCCGCCGGATCCAGCGACCGCTACGAGCGCATCGCCACCGCGGACGACACGGACATCCGCGCGGCACCGTCGGCGTCGTACTCGCACATCGACTTCAGCTCGTCGGGCATCCTCGCCGACGAGAAGATCCGCCAGGCCCTCCAGCACGCGATCAACCGCCAGTCGATCGCCGACGTGCTCGTCGGAACCCTGCCCTTCGAGACCTCGCTGCTCGGCAACCACATCTTCCTCGGCACCGACTCGGGCTACGTCGACAACTCGTCGCCCGCGGCGGACTTCGACCCTGATGCCGCGAAGAAGATCCTCGAGGACGACGGCTGGACCGGAGACGGAGCGGTCCGCTCAAAGGACGGCGCTGACCTCGAGGTCTCGATGACCATCCCGGCCGGCATCCCGACCTCGAACCAGATCGCCCAGGTCGTGCAGGCCCAGCTCGCGGATGTCGGCGTCAAGCTGAGCATCGACGAGGTGGACGTCGACTCGTTCTTCAGCGACTACATCACCCCCGGCGCGTTCGACATGACCGTGTTCTCGTGGGTGGGCACCGGCTACTATGCGGCAGGAGCGAGCATCTTCAGCACCGACCCGCAGAGCCAGAACTACGGGCGGATCGGCACGTCGGACATCGACGACCTGCTCGGCCAGGTCGTGCAGATCCCCGACGCCGACGAGGCGAACGCGATGTGGAACGACATCGACGAGCAGGTCTGGGAGGAGGGGCACTCGCTGCCCATCATCCAGTCGCCGCGCGTGATCGCGATCGACCCCAAGATCGTCAACTACGGCGCCCGCCCGGGAGCCGCTGACATCGACTGGAAGATCGTCGGCTTCAGCAAGTAGCCCGCAGCATCAGCAGCAGAGGGGCCGGACGCCGCACGGTGTCCGGCCCTTCGGCGTACTCGGCGCGGGCGATCTGGAGCCCGAGTTCCGCGCCTCGAGGTCCGGATGCATCGCCGACCGCCGATGGGAGCCGACAGGGTACACTGGAACAGCTGGGGCCGTGTCGCGCCCTTCAGCCAGACGCTGTCGGTCATCGGATCAGACGCGGCGCCCTCTCTTTCTAAGGAAGTCCCTCCATGGCACAAGCCGTGCGCTCAGACCTGCGCAATGTGGCCATCGTGGCCCACGTCGACCATGGCAAGACGACTCTCGTCGACGCCATGCTCAAGCAGACGGGGTCGTTCCACGATCACGATCACCACGAAGAGCGCGCCATGGACTCGAATGAGCTCGAGCGCGAAAAGGGCATCACGATCCTCGCGAAGAACACCGCGGTGTCCTACAAGGGCAAGCACGCGACGGACGGCCCGATCACCATCAACGTGATCGACACCCCCGGCCACGCCGACTTCGGCGGCGAGGTCGAGCGCGGCCTGTCCATGGTCGACGGCGTCGTGCTGCTGGTCGACGCGAGCGAGGGTCCGCTGCCGCAGACCCGCTTCGTGCTGCGCAAGGCGCTCGAGTCCAAGCTCCCCGTCATCCTCCTGGTCAACAAGACCGACCGTCCCGACGCGCGCATCGACGAGGTCGTCGAGGAGTCGCACGACCTGCTGCTCGGCCTCGCGTCCGACATGGCCGACGACGTGCCCGACCTCGACCTCGATTCGATCCTCGACGTCCCCGTCGTCTACGCGTCAGGCCGCAACGGCGCCGCGAGCTGGAACAAGCCCGAGAACGGCTCGCTGCCCGACAACGACGACCTCGAGCCCCTCTTCGACGCGATCCTCAAGCACATCCCCGCGCCGACCTACGACGACGAGCACCCCCTGCAGGCGCACGTCACCAACCTCGACGCATCGCCGTTCCTCGGCCGCCTCGCCCTGCTGCGTGTCTTCAACGGCACCATCAAGAAGGGCCAGACCGTCGCCTGGGTCAAGCACGACGGCTCCGTCGCGAACGTCCGGGTCACCGAGCTGCTGATCACGAAGGCGCTCGAGCGCTTCCCGACCGAGTCCGCGGGCCCCGGCGACATCGTCGCGGTCGCCGGCTTCGAGGACATCACCATCGGCGAGACCCTGGCCGACCCCAACGACGTGCGACCGCTGCCGACCATCACGGTCGACGACCCGGCCATCTCGATGACGGTCGGCACCAACACCAGTCCGCTGATCGGCAAGATCAAGGGCCACAAGCTGACCGCCCGCATGGTCAAGGACCGCCTCGACCGCGAGCTCGTCGGAAACGTCTCGGTCAAGCTGGTCGACATCGGCCGCCCCGACGCCTGGGAGGTCCAGGGCCGTGGCGAGCTCGCGCTGGCGATCCTCGTCGAGCAGATGCGACGCGAGGGCTTTGAGCTCACGGTCGGCAAGCCGCAGGTGGTCACCAAGCGCGTCGACGGCAAGGTCCACGAGCCGTACGAGCACCTGACCATCGACTCTCCCGAGGAGCACCTCGGCGCGATCACCCAGCTGCTCGCCGCCCGAAAGGGTCGGATGGAGAGCATGAGCAACCACGGCACCGGCTGGGTGCGCATGGAGTTCATCGTCCCGTCGCGCGGCCTGATCGGCTTCCGCACCGACTTCCTCACCATCACCCGCGGCGCGGGCATCGCCAACGCCGTCTCGCACGGCTACGAGCCGTGGGCCGGCGAGATCGTCACCCGCACCAACGGCTCGATCGTCGCCGACCGTGCCGGTGTCGCCACCCCGTTCGCCATGACAGCCCTGCAGGAGCGCATGTCGTTCTTCGTCGAGCCGACCCAGGAGGTCTACGAGGGCATGGTCGTCGGCGAGAACTCGCGGGCCGATGACATGGACGTGAACATCACCAAGGAGAAGCAGCTCACCAACATGCGCCAGTCGACGTCCGACGTCTTCGAGCGCATGACCCCGTCGCGCAAGCTGACGCTCGAGCAGTGCCTCGAGTTCGCCCGCGACGACGAGTGCGTCGAGGTCACGCCCGAGTTCGTCCGCATCCGCAAGGTGGAGCTCGACTCCAACGCCCGCGCCCGCGCGACCAGCCGCCTGAAGAAGCAGAACGCCCCCGCCTGACCTCTGCCACACGGCCTCGAATTGCCACCTTCGGCTCCGAAACTCCGGTTTTGAGAGCCGAAGGTGGCAATTCGTCGTTGTGGGAGTGGGACGTTGAGCGCCGTCGAGTGCGCTTGTAGGGTGTGCGCCATGTCGATCCGCACGCACGCCTCCGCCTCTCCGTCGACCGCGCAGGGTCGGCGCTCGCGGCTGCGCGTGCTGCTGGCGCTCCTCGCCGTCGTGCTCCTCGTTCCCTCGCTCGCGGCGTGCTCCAGCAATCCGGTCGGCGACTTCGTCAGCGACGCGACTGGAGGAGGGGTCGATCTCGCGGGTGACAAGTTGCCGTCCGACTTCCCGACGGCGGTGCCGGTGATCGAGGGAGATGTCATCGCGGGCATCGGGCTGGGGGAGGACGACGCCAAGGTCTGGAACGTCACCATCCGCTCCGCGTCGACCGATGCCGTGAAGGACGCCGTCGTCGCGAAGTTCACCGACGCGGGCTGGACCGAGGGCGCGCCCATCCAGACGGACAACGGAGTCGTCTACACCGACGGCACCTACACGGCCGTGGTGATCGTGATAGAGGACGGCGGCAAGTGGACCGTCAACTACATCGTCGGCAAGGACGCCTCAGCGGTCGAGAACGCGGCCTGACCGATCGAGATGCCACTTTCCGTCCCCAAACCTCCGGAATGGGGACGGAAAGTGGCATCTCGATCTTTAAGCGAAGAGGGTCTCGCCGACCCAGCCGCCCGCACGCGCGCCCGGCGGGACCGCGAAGAGGGCCGATCCGACGTGCTTGATGTACTCGTTGAGCGCGTCGGATGACAGGCTGCGCTGCACGGTGATGAACTGCTCGGGCGAGCGCTGGAAGCTGATGAAGAACAGTCCCGCGTCGAGTCGGCCGAGCTCGTCGTTGCCGGCGACGTAGTTGTAGCCGCGTCGGAGCAGCCGGGCGCCGCCGTTGTTGTCCGGGTGCGCGAGGCGCACGTGCGCATCGGCGGGGACGGCCGGATCGCCCGTGGCCAGCTTGGCGCCGAAGTCGATCGCCGTGAACTCGGTGCCGCCCGACAGGGGCGCGCCCTCGCCCTTGTCCCGGCCGATCACGTTCTCCTGCTCCTGCAGCTGTGTGCGGTCCCAGGTCTCGATGATCATCCGGATCTTGCGCGCCACGAGGTACGAGCCGCCCGCCATCCAGGCTGGTCCGTCGTCGGAGCCCACCCAGATGTGCTCGTCGACCGCCTTCGTCTCTTCGGCCTTGACGTTCTGCGTTCCGTCCTTGAAGCCGAAGAGATTGCGCGCCGTCGCCTGCGTCGTGGACGTCGACGAGGTCCGCCCGAATCCGAGCTCCGACCAGCGGATCGCGGCGCGGCCGAACGCGATCCGGCTGAGGTTGCGGATGGCATGCACGGCGACCTGCGGATCGTCGGCGCAGGCCTGGATGCACAGGTCTCCACCCGTCGCGCCGGGCAGCAGCGCATCGCCGGAGAAGCGGGGGAGCGGTTCGAGCAGGGCGGGCTTCGATGCCGCCAGTCCGAAGCGATCCGTGCCGTCCGCGGCGGTGAAGAGGCTCGGCCCGAAGCCGATCGTGATGGTGAGACCGCTCGCGGGCAGGCCGATCGCCTCACCGGTGTCCTGCGGTGGGGCGAGGAGCGATCCGCCTGTCGCGCCCGTCTCGCCCACCTCGAGACCCTGGGTCATCCGCGCCGCGGCTGCCGACCACTCCTGCAGGAGTGCGATGAGGTCGTCGGGGGAGGCGCCGGCCGCCATGTCGTAGACGGCGAAGTGCAGGCGATCCTGCGACGGCGTCACGATGCCCGCCTGGTGCGTGCCGAAGAAGTCGTAGGTGCGCGAGGTGCCCTGGGTGCCGAAGCTGCCGACCGCCGCGGCGGCGCCCACTCCACCGCCGGCGCCGACTGCCACGCCGGCAGCGCCGACGCCGATCAGCCCGAAGAGGCCGCGGCGACTGACACCCGGCTTGGAGACGGGCTCAGCGGTCGTCCCGTCGACGGCCTCCGTCTCGGCTGCAGTGTCAGGCTTCTTGGTCATCACAGGCATTCTGTTTCACGGATCCGGGGATTGCCCCCGAAGTCCGGTCCAGACAGGGTCGAGATGCCCCCATCAGGCGGGATTCCCCGGATCGGTGCGACATCTCCTGATCCGTGCAGATGGGCAGGCGCTCAGCCGAGCACCGTCGAGGTCAGGTTGGACAGGGGCTCCGCGAGGGCGTTGACCTGGTCGGAGAGCACCTTGCGCTGCGCGTCGGTGACCGTGTCGTAGGACACGAACCCGGCGTCGAGCGATCCGTACTCGGCGAGTGCCGCGTCGAGGGCGTCGAACTCGCCCTGGATCTCCGTCACGAGTGCGGCTCCGTCATCGCCGGACGCCGCGGCGATCGCCTTGACGTTGCCGAACGCGACCTCGGCGCCCTGCACATTGGCGGCGAAGTCGTAGAGGTCGCTGTGGCTCCACCAGTCCTCCTCGCCGCTGATCTTGCCGACGGCGACCTCGTCGAGCAGGGCGATGGCGCCGTTCGAGATGTCGCCCAGGGTGACCGAGAAGTCGGATGCGTAGACCAGGTCGTAGAGGTCCTGGACATCGGCGACGAGGCCGTCGGCGTACGCTGTCCGCTCCTGCGTGGTGGACGGAGCCCAATCGAGGAACGCGTCGGTGCCATCGGAGTTCAGGTCGCCTGCTGCCGGCGGCCAGAGGTCCTTCTCGATGCGGTGGAAGCCGGTCCAGTCGAGGCCCTCGGCGACGGCGTCGACCTCTCGGTAGTCGATCTTCGGGTCCAGGTCGCCGAATGCCTCGGCGGTCGGCTCGATGCGCTCGTAGAAGACGCGGGTCGTCGCGAACAGCTCGCGGGCGGTGTCGTCGTCACCGTTCTTGTACGCCTCGGCGAAAGCGGCGACGGCGGGCACCAGCTCTCCTGCCTGCGACTTGATGTAGGAGACGTAGTTGGTGACGGCCTCATCGAGCCTGGCCTGCTCGTCGCCGGACAGCGCCTGGCTCTCGCCGGTCACGGTGAACTCGGCGAGGCCGATGGGGGAGCCGACCTGCTGGAACTTGCAGGCCGTGTAGTAGGTGCCGGGCTCGAGCTGGGCGACGTAGGAGACGGTCTGCCCGGGGGTGACGTTCTCCTTCTCGCCGACGATGCGCAGCTTGTCCTCGGCGAGGATCTCGAACTCGTTGACGTCGGAGCCGGTGTTGTTGAGCTCGAAGGTGACGGCTCCGGCGGCGCTGGTCGAGACGGAGACGTCGCAGGCATTGTCGGCGATGGCCACGCTGAGCGCGTCGCTTCCGGCAGGGTTGTTGGCGACGCAGCCGGTGAGCGCGATGGCCACGATGGCCGCCCCGCTCAGGGCTGCGGGGATGCGGGAGCGCAGGGTCATGGTGGGCTGTGCCTCGGTTCTGTCAGATCGGTGCTGGGTCGACGCGATCGTGCTGTGGATCGGTGCTGGGGCTGGGGCTGGGGCTCGGGGCTCGGGGCTGCGGGGGAGGGGCGCAGGCGGATCAGGCGGCCTGCCGCGCATCGACCGGGAGGGCCGCGACGGTGACGGGCCGGCGGAGGAGGGCGCGTGAGAGGAACAGCGCCCCGACCACGACCAGGTAGAGCAGCCAGGCGGTGACCTGCGCCCAGGTCGGCTCGGGCGTGAAGTTGAACAGCCCCTGCAGCAGCGTCCCGTACCAGCTGGAGGGGGGGATGACGGCGGCGAGGCTGAAAGCCTGCTGGCCGAAGCCGGGGAGCACACCGGCCTCCTGCAGATCGCCGATGCCGTAGAGCAGGACCCCGGCCGCGACGATGATCAGGAATCCGCCGGTCCAGGTGAAGAAGCGGCCGAGGTTGATCCGCAGCGATCCGCGGTAGATCAGGTACGCGATGGCCGAGGAGGTCAGGATGCCGAGCAGTGCCGCCACCGTGCCGGCGACTGCCGACCCGGTCGAGGCGACGGTCGCCCAGATGAAGAGGGCCGTCTCGACGCCCTCTCGGCCCACGCTGACCATGCCGAGGATGACGATGCCGATCCCGGAGCCCGCGACCGCGAGGTCGAGGCGAGACTGAAGCTCGCCCTTCAGGCTCCGCGCGTGCGAGGCCATCCAGAAGATCATCCAGGTGACGAGGCCGACGGCCAGGATGGAGAGGCCGCCGCCGAGGATCTCCTGCGCCTGGAAGCTGAGGCCGTAGGGGCCCCAGGTGAGGATGGCCCCCGTCCCGAGCGAGACGAGCACGGCGACGCCGATGCCGATCCACAGCCTCGGCGCGAGGTCGCGCCGGTCGAGCTTGCGCAGGTAGGCGAACAGGATGCCGACGATGAGTCCGGCCTCGAGTCCTTCGCGCAGCCCGATGAGGTAGTTAGCCAGCATGAGGGGAGAGCCGTTCAGAAGAGGTGGGGCAGCCGACGACATTGGTAAGGCTTGCCTAAGCGGTTCGATGCTAGCCGGGCATTCTCGTGCTGTCCACCGGTGCGGAGCGATCGTCAGCAACCGCGCGGCTGCCGCCTCCAGAGTCCGGGACGGTCGGCTGGCTACAATCCACTGTGACCGATCCGGACCGCCTGCCCGAGCCTGCGCGCACGTCAAGTGACGTCTCGCGCGACGGTGCCCGTGGTCATGCGCCCGAGGATGGGGTGCGCACCGGTTCGCTGAATCACTCGGAATCCGAGAACCGCGACGATCTCGACGGGCACTACCAGCCTCCGCTCGGCATGCGAATCGCCGGGATCGTCGCCTCGATCCTGCTCGGCGCGCTGACCGGAACGATCGGCACCCTGGCGCATCAGCTGACCGGCGCGATCGGATCGTTCGTGGCGCCGACGGGGCTGATCGCCGCATGCCTCGCCGTCGTCCTGCTCATCGCCGGGCTGCGCCTCGCTCTGCAGTCGCGCGTGTATGCCGCGCTCGCCGCGCTCGGAGTCGTCGCGATGGTCGCCCTGCTGGCCCTGCCGACCGCGTCGGGATCCGCGATCCTGCCCGCCAACATCCGCGGAGTGGTCTGGGCGGTCGGACCCACTCTGCTCTCCGCGATCGTGCTGGCCTGGCCGTCCGGGCTGACGTGGCGACGCGGCCGGAGTCGCTCAGGAACAGGGCACCCCGCTTCGGATGGAATACTGGGAAAGGAAGAGGAGCTCCACCAGTGACCTATGTGATCGCCCTGCCGTGTGTCGATGTCAAGGACCGGGCATGCATCGACGAGTGTCCCGTGGACTGCATCTACGAGGGCGACCGGATGCTCTACATCCACCCGGACGAGTGCGTGGACTGCGGTGCGTGCGAGCCGGCGTGCCCCGTCGAGGCGATCTACTACGAGGACGACCTGCCCAGCCAGTGGGCCGACTACTACAAGGCCAACGTCGAGTTCTTCGACGAGATCGGCTCGCCGGGCGGCGCGGCCAAGGTCGGCGTCATCCCGGGCGACCACGCCGTCATCAAGGCGCTCGCCCCCCAGGGCCCGGCCTGATCTTCGACCGCAGCCGAGTCCGTCAGCCTCCAACTGCGGAGCAGCGCGTTTGTCCGATGCGGTGGTTGTGGCACCCCTCGCCTAGGCTGTAGGTACTTCCGCTCAGCGCCATGAGCGCGGGCGTTTCGCACGACACCCGAGGAGTACCCGTGACCGATGCCGGCCCCGATAAGACCGAGCACGTCACCCTCAGCTTCCCCGGTGGATCAGCCGAGTTCCCGATCAAGCCCAGCACAGCGGGCTGGCCGAGCATCGACGTCTCGACCCTGACCCGAGCCACCGGCTACACCGCGCTCGATCAGGGCTTCGTCAACACCGCCTCCACGAAGTCGGCGATCACCTACATCGACGGCGACGCGGGAATCCTGCGCTACCGCGGCTATCCGATCGAGGAGCTGGCCAAGGGCTCGACCTACCTCGAGGTCGCGTTCCTGCTGATCTACGGCGAGCTGCCCACACCCGACCAGCTGGGCGAGTTCGACGAGAAGATCCGTCGGCACACGCTGCTGCACGAAGACCTCAAGCACTTCTTCGACGCGCTCCCGCATACCGCGCATCCGATGTCGGTGCTGTCCAGCGCGGTGTCGGCGCTATCCACGTACTACGAGGACTCGCTCAACGTGCACGACCCCGAGCAGGTCGAGATCTCGACGATCCGCCTGCTCGCCAAGCTGCCGGTGATCGCCGCCTACGCGCACAAGAAGGCGCTCGGCCAGGCGTTCCTCTACCCGGACAACTCGCTGAGCTTCGTCGACAACTTCCTCAAGCTCAACTTCGGCACCATGGCCGAGCCGTACGTGGTGAACCCGGTGCTGTCCAAGGCGCTCGACCGTCTGCTCATCCTGCACGAGGACCACGAGCAGAACGCCTCGACCTCCACGGTCCGCCTGGTGGGCTCGACCGAGGCCAACATCTTCTCCTCCATCTCCGCGGGCATCAACGCTCTCTACGGCCCGCTGCACGGCGGCGCCAACGAGGCCGTGCTCAAGATGCTCGCCGACATCCGCGACTCGGGCGAGGGCGTCGCCAAGTTCGTCGAGCGGGTGAAGAAGAAGGAGGAGGGCGTGCGCCTGATGGGCTTCGGCCACCGGGTGTACAAGAGCTACGACCCGCGCGCCAAGCTGGTCAAGGAGAGCGCCGACGAGGTGCTCGAGGCCCTCGGCGTCCAGGACGAGCTGCTCGACCTGGCCCGCGAGCTCGAGCAGATCGCGCTCGCCGACCCCTACTTCATCGAGCGCAAGCTCTACCCCAACGTCGACTTCTACACCGGCGTCATCTACAAGGCGATGGGCTTCCCGACCCGGATGTTCACCGTCCTGTTCGCGATCGGTCGCCTGCCCGGCTGGATCGCGCACTGGCGCGAGATGAACGCCGACCCGGCCACCAAGATCGGCCGCCCGCAGCAGCTCTACATCGGCCCGCCGGAACGCCACCTCGACAGATAATCGCCGATCAGCCACCACGTCGGTGGTCGAGTAGCGAGCGCCAGCGAGCGTATCGAGGCCTGTTGCCGCGTTCCAGCTGCGGCACGTAGCGAGGCCATTTTCGGTGGTCGAGTAGGGCCGCCAGGCCCGTATCGAGGCCCGCTGCCACGTTGTGGCTTCGGCAACCGGTCTCGAGACGGCCGTGAACGGCCTCCTCGACCAACGAGGAATGGTCGAGTAGCCGTTCGAGTTTCGTTGGTCGAGGAGCGCCGTCTGCGGCGCGTCTCGAGACCGGCCGATCTAGGTAGGGATGCGGCAGCGGGCCTCGATACGGGCGCGGGGCGCCCTACTCGACCAACGGAGTTCGCTTCCACGTCGGTGGTCGAGTAGCGAGCGCCAGCGAGCGTATCGAGGCCTGTTGCCGCGTTCTAGTTGCGGCAACCGGTTTCGAGACGGGCGCGGGGCGCCCTACTCGACCAACGGAGTTCGCTCCCACGTCGGTGGTCGCGTAGCGCCGTCTGCGAGCGTATCGAGGCCTGTTGCCGCGTTCCAGTTGCGGCAACCGGTCTCGAGACGGCCGTGAACGGCCTCCTCGACCATCGAGAGGGAGCGCTTCCGGCCGAATCTCGTTGGTCGAGGAGCGCCGTCTGCGGCGCGTCTCGAGACCGGCCGACCAACGGGGTTAGCGATCTCGCGACCTACGTGTGGAGGTCGGTGTTGAGGGTGATGCCCGTGCCGGTGCGCGAGACGGCCTCGACGCCACCCATCATCGAGTTGCGGCGGAAGAGGAGGTTGGGCAGTCCCGAGAGCTCGCGGGCCTTGACGATACGTGGCTCGCCGCTGTCTCCGACCGATCCGACCAGGTGCACCTTGGTCCCGGCGGTCACGTAGAGCCCGGCTTCCACCACGGAGTCGTCGCCGATCGAGATGCCGATTCCCGCGTTCGCGCCGAGCAGCGCGCGCTCGCCGATGGTCACCCGCGCCGTGCCGCCGCCCGACAGGGTGCCCATGATCGATGCGCCGCCGCCGATGTCGGAGCCGTCGCCGACCACGACGCCCTGGCTGATCCGACCCTCCACCATGGAGGTGCCGAGCGTGCCCGCGTTGAAGTTGACGAAGCCCTCGTGCATGACGACGGTCCCCGGCGCCAGGTGCGCGCCGAGACGAACCCGAGAGGCGTCGGCGATCCGCACGCGCGGCGGGCTGACGTAGTCGGTCAGCCGCGGGAACTTGTCGATCGCCTGAATCTGGATGCTGTGGCGACGCAGCGATGGGCGGAGGCGCTCAGCGTCGTCCGGGTGCATCGGGCCGGCGGAGGTCCAGGCCACGTTCGGCAGCTGGGCGAAGATGCCGTCCAGGTTGAGCTCGTTCGGGCGGACGAGCAGATGCGACAGCAGGTGCAGGCGCAGATAGGCGTCCGATGTCGATGCCGGCGGACGATCGAGATCGATCTCGGTGGTGACCGCGCTCGTCGTGACCTCGCGGCGCGGGTCCGCGATCAGGTGCTCTTCGAGATCGGACGGCACGATCCAGCGATCGCGCCCAGCGGGGAAGGGGCCGAGAGCCGGCCGTGGGTACCAGGTGTCGAGCACCGTTCCGTCACGCGCGATCGTGGCGAGGCCGTATCCCCACGCCAGCCGCGCATCTCTGGGAGAGGCAGGGTTCATGCGACCAGGCTAGCGTTGAGGCCATGCCGCTCGATCTCACCGCATCGTCGATCGACCTCACCCGCGCGATCTGCGACATCGACTCCGTCATCGACAACGAGGGGCCGCTCGCCGACCTCATCGAGCAGAGCGTCGTGGGCCTGGATCACCTCGAGGTGCAGCGCTTCGGCGACACCATCGTGGCGCGCACCAACCTCGGTCGCGCGCAGCGAGTGGTCATCGCGGGGCACATCGACACCGTGCCGCTCAACGGCAATCTCACGAGCCGGTTCGAGACTCTCGACGGAGTTGACTACCTCTGGGGCCGAGGAACCGTCGACATGAAGGCGGGCGTCGCGGTGCAGCTCAAGCTCGCCGCGGAGCTCTCGGAGCCCATCGTCGACGTGACCTGGATCTGGTACGACCACGAGGAGGTGTCGGAGGCCAAGAACGGCCTCAACCGCCTCTCCCAGTCGAACCCCGAGCTGCTGAAGGGCGACTTCGCGATCCTCGGGGAGCCCACCCGATCCGAGATCGAGGGCGGGTGCAACGGCAACCTCCGCGCCGAGATCCGAACCCGCGGACTGCGGGCGCACTCGGCCCGTGCCTGGGTCGGCGACAACGCCATCCACAAGGCGGCACCGATCCTCGACCTGCTGGCGGCCTACGAGCCGCGCACCGTCGAGGTCGACGGTCTCGAGTACCGCGAAGGACTCAACGCTGTCGGCATCACGGGCGGGGTGGCCGGCAACGTCATCCCCGATGAGTGCATGGTGCACATCAACTACCGCTTCGCGCCCAGCCGCAGCGGCGACGAGGCGATCGCGCACATGCACGAGCTGTTCGGCGAGCTCGGCGAGATAGAGATCGTGGACCTCGCGGTCGGCGCGCGCCCCGGCCTCGACGCTCCTATCGCGCAGGGCTTCGTCGCGGCCGTGGGGGGCGTCCCGATGCCCAAGTACGGCTGGACCGACGTGGCGCGGTTCTCGCGGCTCGGAGTCCCGGCCGTCAACTACGGGCCCGGCGACCCGCTCAAGGCCCATGCCGACGACGAGCGCGTCGCGCTCCAGCAGATCACCGACTGCGAGAACGGGCTGCGCGCCTGGCTGACCGCCACCGACTGAAGCCCGAACACACCACCTCCACGAGCACGCGGATGACGATCCACGAACCGGCGACCGATCTCGCTCCTCGGCGGGATCCGCTCCACCCTGTGCTCCACCGCGTGCTGCACCCGGCCGGCTGGCCCCCGTGGCTGCAGGTCGTGGCGATCTTCGCCTGCGCCCGGCTGATCACCACGGCGGCGCTGCTGATCCTCGGGGGAACGCTCACAGCTCAGTCACGCGGGGGAGTGGACCCCGAGTTCTTCGACTACAGCGCCATCTGGGACGGCGACTGGTACCGGATCATCTCCTACTACGGCTATCCGGCTCAGCTTCCGGTGGACCTGAGCGGAGCGGTCCGGCAGAACCCGTGGGCCTTCATGCCGGTCTACCCCTTCCTGGTGCGCGCGCTCGTGACCATCACCGGTCTGCGCTGGTCGGTCGCCGCGGTCGGCGTCTCGCTCGCCTTCGGCTTCGGCGCCGCCCTCGTGATCTATCGGATCATGCGGCTGCGCCTTCCGCACGCGTCGGCCCTGTTCAGCGTCCTGCTGTTCTCGATCGGGCCGGCCAGCTTCATCCTGCAGATGGCCTACGCCGAATCCATGCAGCTGTTCCTGCTGGCGCTCGCCCTGCTGCTGCTCATCCAGCGCAGATGGGCGCCGCTCTTCCCCGTCGTCGCCGTGATGGCGCTGACCCGGCCCACCGGCCTCGCCTTCGCACTCGCGCTCGGCTGCTACTGGATCGTCCGCTACCTCCGACGCCGATCGGATCCGTTCCCGCGCCGGACCATGCTGGTCACCGGCGGGCTCGTGCTCTACAGCCTGGCGATGGGACTGGCCTGGCCCGCGATCGCCTGGGCGGTCACCGGATCGCTGCACGCCTACACGGATACCGAGCTCGCCTGGCGCTCGGGCTGGATCGGACAGGACGAGCTCCAGCTGTTCACTCCCTGGTTCGCGGCCGCCGCGATGTGGTTCGCCAACCCGGGTGGGCCGGTGGTCGTGGTGGTGGTCGTGGCCCTCGTGGCCGCCTTCGCCCTGTCGTTCGCCCTGCCCTCGGTGCGCGCCCTCGCGATAGAGCTCCGGCTCTGGCTCGCCAGCTACGGCCTGTACCTGCTCGCCGTGTTCTTCCCGCAGACCTCGCTCGTGCGGCTGCTGGTGCCGATGTTCCCGTTCGTCGGCGCCCTGGCCGCGCCGCGCTCCCGGGCATATCGGATCGGCATCGTCGTGCTGCTGCAGGGGCTGCAGCTGCTCTGGCTGTCGGTGACGTGGGGTCCGATCCAGGCCTACTGGACCACCCCATGAGCCAGGATCGGGCGCTGTGCGACGCAAAGGATGCGGCCTCGACAACGGCCCCGCAACCCCTCGTTTTTGAGGAACTCTATGAGGTACGGGATAATAGGTGCCTACACCTTGGAAAGGGGTTATCGATGGCCGCGATGAAGCCGAGGACCGGTGACGGACCAATGGAGGCCGTCAAGGAGGGTCGACTCATCATCGTGCGCGTGCCGCTCGAAGGTGGCGGTCGTCTCGTCGTGTCGGTGAACGACGCAGAAGCCCGAGAGCTGCACGCAGCACTCGGCGCTGTCGTCGGCGCCTGACGCTCCGAAAAGACGCCCCGAGAGAAGCCGCAGCACACCCGAACCGCTCACCGAACAGCCCAGCCCGGACCGACATCGTCGGACGTCAGCTGGGCTGTTCTGCGCCCCCGCGCCTCTGAATGTGTACGTTCCGGCCGGATGTGCACGAGATTCCGCGCACGCGGTGCCGGTTTCGTGCACATGGAACCGGAGCACAGGTGCGGAACACGAACGAGGATCAGGGGCGGATCAGCTGCAGCAGGCCGGCGCCTGCGGGGGAGATGACGCTGAGCACTCCGGGAGTGGCGCCGATCTCGTCGAGCATCGACCGGAACGCGCTGGCGTCGAGGGGACTGACGTCCTCGCCGATCGCGTGATCCACCGCGTTGCCGACCACGACCATGCCGCCGCGCCGGACGAGCCGCAGGCCGTGCTCGACGTACTCGATCGCACTCCCTGCGTCCGCGTCGATGAAGACCAGGTCGTAGGACTCCTCGTTCATCCGAGGGAGCACATCGAGCGCTCGTCCGGAGATGAGCCGGATGCGCCCGACCCCGAAGCCCGCCTCGGTGAACATCTGGCGCGCGGCGAGGTGGTGGTCGGGCTCGTTGTCGATGGATGTCAGCTGCGCCTGGGGCGAGCCGAGCAGCAGCCACAGTCCTGAGACGCCGGCGCCCGTGCCGATCTCGATGATGGTCTTCGCCCGGAGGGACGCGGACAGCAGGGCGAGCTGCGCGCCCACCGCCGGCGAGACGGGATCGATGCCCAGCTCGATCGAGAAGTGCCGGGCGGTCGCGATGTTCTCCGGCTCGACGACGTACTGCTCGGCGAACGCACGGGAATCATCGATCGGAGACATCGGCTCAAGACTATGGGGGACGCGGCCGCCCGCCCGATCGAGGATCGTCCGCTTTGGGGGCTCGCGCACAGGAACTGCGGAGCCGATCAGGGGCAATGCTCCGAGCGGCTGGACTAGTGTTGCCCCATGTTCGGGCTGACCTTCGAGAAGCTGCTGCTCATCGGAGTGGTCGCTGTGCTCCTCGTCGGCCCCGATCGCCTGCCCCGCTATGCGGCTCAGCTCGCCCACCTCGTCCGCAATCTGCGGGGGATGGCCGATGGCGCGAAGAGCCGCATGCGCGAGGAGATGGGTCCCGAGTTCGACGAGGTCGACTGGAAGAAGCTCGATCCGCGGCAGTACGATCCGCGCCGGATCATCCGTGAGGCGCTGATCGACGACACGCCCGTCGTCCGCAAGCCCGTCTCGTCGACGACTCCGCCGGGAGCGACAGCTGCGGGAGGCGCCGCGGCTGCTTCGGTGCCCGGTGCGCCCGCCGGCGAGGCGTCAGCAGATCCGCCTGCGCCGTTCGTCCGTTCATCGAGCGCTCCCAAGCCCTACATCCCGAAGGCGAAGCCTGCTGCCCCCGAGGTGGCGCCATTCGACACGGAGGCCACCTGACCCTCGGGTCGCCCTTGCACGCGCATCCGCCCTCCGTCATGCGGGCTTCGGGCTGATGCGGGGATCGAAGGGGCTGAGACCGCCGGATCTCGGCGTGGGTGCGCCGTCGGCATCCGAGGCGTGACCGGCGGCCAATACACTGCGGAAATGACGAGCACATCACCTGCCCGCTCCGAGGTCGGGGGACTCCACCGGCGGACGGTCGCCGGATACGCGATCGGCTCGCTGGGAACGGGCGGATTCAGCACCCTCCCAGGGCTCGTCCTCGTCTACTACCTCACGGACACGCTCGCGGTCCCTGCGCTCGCCGCGGGCATCCTGGTCGGCGCAGCCAAGATCTGGGACGTCCTCATCGACCCGGTCATCGGCGGATCGAGCGATCGCGACCTTCTCCGCACAGGCTCGCGCCGTCGCGGCATGATCCTCGGGGCGATCGCGCTGCCGTTCCTGTTCGCGCTCACCTTCGCCGTGCCGGACGGCTTCTCGCCGACGGCATCGGGGGTGTGGGTGCTCGTCGCGTTCGTGCTCACGGCCACCGCTTTCAGCCTGTTCCAGGTGCCCTACATCGCATTGCCCGCCGAGCTGGCGGACGGCTACGACCAGCGCACGCGGCTGCTCACCTGGCGCGTCGTGGTGCTCACCTTCGCGATCCTGCTCTTCGGCGCGGGCGGACCCGCGCTGCGCTCGCTCGGAGCGGATGAGCGCCAGGGCTACCTCCTCATGGCGGTCATCGCCGGCGTCGTCCTGGCGGTGGGGATGCTGCTCTCCATCGCGGTCGTGCCTCGCACCGGGCGACGAGCCGCTCCTGCGGTCGACCGGAGCGCGCGTCGCGCGCTGATCATCGAGGGCTACCGCGCCGGGCTCGGCGCTCTGCGCCGCAGCCAGCCGTTCCGCGCGCTCCTGCTCACCTTCGCGCTGCAGGCGCTGGCGACGGGCATGATGCTCGCCGGCGCGCAGTACGTGGCGACCTGGGTGCTCCGCTCCGAAGACGCGGTCACGTTCCTCTTCCTCGCCCTCATCGCTCCCGCGCTGGTCTTCACGCCGGTCTGGGGCGTGGTCGCCCGACGGATCGGCAAGGAGCGCGGCTTCGCCATCGCCAGCGTGATCTTCGGCATCGCCGCGCTCAGCCTCCTCGGCCTCGCCTGGGCACCGGGGGACTGGGCGTACCTGCCCGTCGCCGTCGCGGGCGCCGCCTACGCGGGGATGCAGTCCCTGCCGATGGCGATGCTGCCCGATGTCATCTCGTCCGACGCGACCGCTCACGGCAACGGCTCCGCCGGGGCGTTCGGCGGCGTGTGGACGGCCGGGGAGACCACGGGCGCCGCGCTCGGAGCGACCGTGCTGACGCTCGGGCTCGCGGCATCCGGATATGTCGAGTCGGCCGCAGGCCAGAACGTCGTCCAGTCGCCGGGAGCGATCCTCGGCATCGTGGTCACGTTCAGCGTCGTTCCGGCGGTGCTGATCGCGGTGAGCCTGCTGGCGCTCCGCCGTTATCGGGTCCGGCGTGCGGACATCGACCAGGCTGCCATTCCGGTCGCGGAGGGCATCGGATGAGCGTCGAGGTCGACGACGTGACGAGAGATGGAGACGCGATGGACAGCACCGGGCTGAGCGGCGATTCCGAGAGCAGGCCCAGCGCCGATGCGATCCTGGCGCGGCTGTCCGAGCTGCGCGCGGGCGATGCTCCGACCCACGGCGGGCACGTGCTCAGCTACGTCTACGACTCGGGGCTGGCCGAGCTCGACGAGCTCGCCGGTGCGGCCATCGCGGCCATGCAGCCGGTCAACGGACTGGACCCGACCACCTTCGGATCGGTCGCCGTGCTCGAGCGCGAGGTCATCGACTTCATGCGCGACCTCCTAGGAGCCGGCCCGACCGCCGACGCCGCCGATGATCAGGGCGACCGAGAGGTCGTGGGATCGGTGACCACCGGAGGCACGGAGAGCTGCCTGCTGGCGGTGAAGACGGCGCGGGACCTCTGGCGGCTGGGAGGTGGCTCGGGCACGCCTCGACTCGTCGCCCCGGTGACCGTGCATGCCGCGTTCCAGAAGGCCGCGCATTACTTCGGACTCGATCTCGACCTCGTCCCGGTCGATCCCGCAACGGGCAGCTGCGAGCCGTCCGCCATCATCGGGCGGCTCGGCGCCGACGTCGCCCTGGTTGTCATCTCTGCTCCGTCCTATCCCTTCGCCGCACTCGACCCCGTCGAGCAGGTCGCGGCCGCCGCCGCCGACGCGGGCATCTCCTGCCACGTCGATGCCTGCATCGGCGGACTCGCCCTGCCGTTCCTGCCCGATCTGCCCCCGTGGGACTTCCGGGTGCGGGGTGTGACGAGCATCTCCGCCGACCTGCACAAGTACGGCTACGCGCCGAAGGGCGCCAGCGTGCTGCTGCACCGAGGACGCGGCCGTCTCGGGGCGCAGTACTTCGCCACCACCCGCTGGCCCGGATATCCCGTCGTCAATCCGACGATGCTCGGATCGCGCTCCGCCGGCCCGCTCGCGGCGGCCTGGGCGATCCTCCATCGTCTCGGTCGGGATGGGCTCGCGCGCCTCGCCGAGGACACGATGGCGTCGACGCGCGAGCTGCTGGCCGTCGTCGAGCGGATCGACGGACTGCGGGTCATCGGTTCGCCGGTCGGCCCGCTGTTCGCCGTCGCGAGCGACCCCCGGGCGGACCAGGGACGGCAGGTCGATCCGCATCACTGGGCGGATGAGCTGCGGGCGCTGGGCTGGCTCGTGCAGCTGCAGCCGTCTCTGAGGCAGGGGGAGGAGATCCTGCCGCACACCACCCACCTCACGGTGACCCCGGTCACCTCGCGCATCCTGCCCGAGCTCTCGGCCGCGATGGTCCTCGCGGCCGATCGGGTGCGCGGCATCCCCGCCGTCGATCCGCTGGCCGCGATGGCCGCGCTGGGCGGAGATCCGGCAGCCGTCGTCGACGGCCCGCTGCCCGAGCGGATGGCTCCGCTGATCGCGCTGATCGGCGCGCTGCCCGCCGAGACGTCGGAGGGGCTGCTCACCGAGCTGCTGGCCAGGTTGGCCAACCCGACCCGACCATCAGCGGATCCGGTCCTGCCGGGTCAGTAGTCGATGACGTAGGCGGCCGCGCCGCCCTGCAGGATTCGCTCCGCTTCGGCGCGGAGCGTCGCGACGAGCAGCTGCACCGACGGGCGCTCGGCATGGTCGGGTCGCATGAGCACGCAGATGTGCCGTTCGGCGACGACGCCGACGAGGGGCCGCAGCTCGATCGACGGCGAGAGTACCGCCGTGAAGCGCGGCAGGATGGCCACGCCGTGGCCCGACGCCACGAGTGCCTCGGTGATGCGGGTGTCGCTGAAGCGCTGGACGACGCGAGGAGGCTCCTCGGAGATCCGCTCGAGTTCGACGAGCACCTGCTGGAACGGGAAGTCGAGCGGGACTCCGATCCATGACTGCCCGATGAGATCGGTCGGGGTCACGTAGGAGTGCCCGGCAAGAGGGTGGCCGAGGGGGAGCGCGACGTCGAGGGGCTCGATCATCAGCTCGACGACCGTGAGTCCGCTCTCGCGCCATGCGCGGGCGCCGTTGGGCGAGTGGGCGAGCACGAGGTCGTAGTCGTTCGTGAGCGCGGCGAAGCCGGCCAGGTTCGGATCGCGATCGCTCGCCGTGAGGGTGAGCCCCGGTACGGCCGCGACGGCGTCGATGAGTCCGGGGAGGAACATCTGTCCACCCGTCGGGAAGGTGGCGAGAGTGACGTTGCCGGCGGGTGCCTCGACGTAGGCGTTCCAGAGAGACTCGGCGCGGGAGATGGCGACCGCGATGTCGGTCGCGGTCCGAGCGAGCGCGCGACCCGCTTCGGTGAGCTGGATCCCGCGGCCCTTGCGCTCGGTGAGCGCGAAGCCGATCTCCTGCTCGAGCACCTTGAGCTGCTGCGACACGGCCGATGGCGTGCGATGGGTGGCGATGGCCACCGCGGCGACGGAACCGCGTTCGGACAGCTCACGCAATAGCTCGAGGCGGCGGACATCCATGGCCTGATGGTACAACTCGGTAGCGCGTCTACACAATGACGGCAGTTTTATTCGCTTGTGCTAAATCCACTGAGGGTGTTTCCTGAAGGTACGCACCAGAAGGCGCGCCAACCGCGAGGGAAAGGAATCCAGATGTTCGCGGCAATCATTCTCATCGTTCTCCTCTCCGCAGCGGCGCTAGCCTCCGCGGTCGGCACCGTCCAGTCGGTGGCCCGTGACGGCTACCGCGCGGTTCCGCCCCGCTTCTGAGCGAAGAGCGTCAGGAGGCCCCGTTGCGTCGCAGCGGGGCCTTCGTCATTCCGCGAGCGCAGCGCCGTCGGGATCGGCGTACCGGATAGCGGAGCAGGCGTACCGATCAGCGGACTTCAGGCCGATTGCGGGCGGTTCGGAGCCGAATCCGTCCTCGAGTCCGCTGATGCGTACGGGCTCGGTGCGCGTCGGGACAGAACCAGAGAACTACAGGCTCAGCGGACGGCGACGGGGAGGCTGCGTCCGGCAAGGCTGCGGCTGCGGGTGGCGAGCTGGGCGGCGATGGTCAGGATGGCAGCCGCCGCAGGATCTTCAGGTGACCCGAGCACGATCGGCAGGCCGGTGTCGCCGCCCTCGCGCAGGGCGATGCTGAGCGGGATCGAGCCCAGCAGCGGGACTGTCTCGTCCTGTCCGGCGGAGAGCCGCTTCGCCGTCTCGACGCCGCCACCGCGACCGAAGATGTCGAGGGTGCTTCCGTCTGCCTGGAGCAGCCCGCTCATGTTCTCGATGACCCCGAGGATGCGCTGGCCGGTCTGGCGCGCCACGATGCCCGAGCGCTCGGCGACATCCGCCGCGGCCGGCTGCGGGGTGGTCACGACGATGACCTCGGCGTGGGGGAGCAGCTGTCCGACGGAGATCGCGATGTCCCCGGTTCCGGGCGGGAGGTCGAGCAGGAGCACGTCGAGGTCGCCGAAGAACACATCGGTGAGGAACTGCGCCACGGTGCGGTGCAGCATCGGCCCGCGCCACGCGACGGCCGTGCCGCGCTGCTCGGCGGTGAGGAACATCCCGATCGAGATCGCCTTCACCCCGTAGGCCACGGGCGGCAGGATGAGGTCGCCGACCTTGGTCGGGGTGGCGTCGGCGGGGATGCCGAGCAGCCCGGGGATCGAGAATCCATGCACATCCGCATCGACGAGTCCCACGCGCAGACCGCGGGCCGCGAGGGCGACGGCGAGGTTCGCGGTGACGGTCGACTTGCCCACGCCGCCCTTGCCGCTCGTGATGGCGTAGACCCGGGTCAGCGAGTCGGGGCCGAAGCGCGAGCCCGAGACCCGCGAGCCCCGCAGCTGCGCGGTGAGCGCCTTGCGCTGCTCCGGGGACATCACCGAGACGGCGACCTCGACGTCGGTCACTCCGTCGACCGCGAGGGTCGCGGCGCGCACGTCGCCCTCGATCCGATCGGCGGCCGGGCATCCGACGATGGTCAGCTTGATCGCGACCTTGGCCAGGCCGGTGGCCGCGTCCATCTTGACCCCGTCCACCATGCCGAGGTCCATGATCGGCTTGCGGATCTCCGGATCGATGACCGAGCGCAGCGAGAGGATGATCTTGTTGGCGAGAACCGCTTCCGGGTCGTCTGCGGGAAGCACGCGGTCCTCGAGGATGTCGATGTCGTCGCTCACGCGGTCCTCGATCCCTTGGCGACCCGATCGCCGGTCCGCTGGTCGCCGCCGCGGTCGGCACGCTCGTCGCCCGATCCGCTGTCGCGCTTCTCGAGGTCCTCGAGGAGTGAGCGCAGCTCGGCGCGGATGAAGTCCTTCGACGCCATGTCCTTGACCAGCAGCCGCAGCGCGACGACCTCGCGGGCGAGGTACTCGGTGTCGGAGAGATTGCGCTCCGAGCGCTGGCGGTCCTGCTCGATCTGCACGCGCTCGCGGTCGTCCTGACGGTTCTGGGCGAGCAGGATGAGCGGGGCCGCGTAGGACGCCTGCAGCGACAGCACGAGGGTCAGCGCGGTGAATCCGAGCGCCGCGTCGTCGAATCGCACGCGATCCGGCGCGAAGGAGTTGAAGGCGATCCAGGCGATGCAGAAGAGGGTGAGGCCGAGCAGGAACCAGGGCGTGCCCATCGCGCGGGCGATGAACTCGGTGAAGCGGCCGAAGCGATCGCGGCTCGGACGGTTGCTGCGCGAGCCGAGCATCGACGTGCGCAGGCCCTTGGGGGCGTCCAGACGCGGACCGCGGCTGCTGCGGGAACGGGTATCAGTCGGTCGTGCCATTTCCGAACCTCCTCGCCCTGCCGGTCCTCGTCTTGATGGGAATGCTGGATGTCGCCGTGGTCACGGTGCGACGCACCGCGGCTGCACGCTTGTGCGCCCGTGTCGACTCGCTGCTGCGCCAGTCGTCGGGCAGCAGATGATCGAGCACATCGTCGATCGTCACCACGCCGACGAGCCGGTGATTGTGATCGACGACGGGAACGCTGACGAGGTTGTAGCTCGCGAGGATGCGCGTGACCTCCGCCGCGGGAGTGTCGGTGGTGACGGGGTCGAGGCTCTGATCGATCAGGGTGCCGAGGCGCTCGTGCGGCGGGTAGCGGAGCATCCGCTGGAAGTGCACCATGCCGAGGAACCGGCCCGTCGGCGGCTCGTAGGGCGGCAGCGTCACGCAGACGGCGGCGCCGAGAGCCGGCGCGAGCTCGTGCCGACGGATCAGGGCGAGCCCCTCGGCGACGGTCGCATCGGCCGACAGGATGATCGGCTCGGGCGTCATGAGACCGCCCGCAGTGTCGGGCTCGTACTCGAGGAGGCGACGGACATCGTCGGCTTCCTCGGGCTGCATGAGCTCGAGCAGCGCCTCGCCGCGCTCATCCGACAGCTGAGCGATCAGGTCGGCGGCGTCGTCGGGCTGCATTGCATCGAGCACGTCGGCGGCACGGTCGTCATCGAGGGTGCCGAGGATGTTGACCTGCTGGTGCTCGGGCATCTCCTCGAGCACGTCGGCGAGGCGCTCGTCGGGCAGCTCCTCGGCCACTTCGAGCATGCGGGCCTGCGGCAGGTCGAGCAGGGTGTTCGCGAGGTCGGCCGGCTTCATGTCCGAGTAGGTCGCGATCAGCTGGCTGGCCGACTGGCTCTCGCCGAGCTTCACCCGCTCGCGGACATCGCTCCACTGCACGAAGACGGTCGGACCCTTGCCGAACGGGCTGGCGCCGGTCTTCGGCTTGCGCACGAAGAGCTGGCCGACCTCCCATTCGCCGAGGCCGGACTCCTCGATGGCGACGTCCTCGATGGTCGCCTCGCCGGAGCCGTCGGCGAGCACGACGCGGCGGCCGAGCATCTCGGCGATCACGCGGGTCTCGCTGGCGCGCTGCTCGAAGCGGCGGACGTTGATGAGGCCGGTCGTGATGATCTGGCCGGAGCCGATGCTGGTGACCCGACCGATGGAGACGAACACGCGACGGCGGCCGGGGATCTCGACGACGAGTCCCACCACCTGAGGCGGGTCGGCGCGTCGATAGACCACGACCACGTCCCTGACCTTGCCCAGACGATCACCCTGCGGGTCGAATACGGTGCAGCCGACGAGTCGTGCGACGAAGACTCGAGGCGCACTCATGGGGTCAAATCTACTCGCCTGGTCCGGGGTGACAGTGAGAACAGCAGGAGATCCGCCGGGCGGTGGCCCGCGCTCGGCCTGTGCGCGGCCTGCATGCGGCCTGCCTGGGACGCGCGTTCGGCTCGGACAGGGTCCGTTCAGAGCTCTCAGACGGGCGAATCAGGCGGTCATCAGCGAGAATGAGGGCATGTCGAACCCGTCGCCCCTCTTCCGCCGTCGCCCGCCCGCCGAGCCCGTGCTGCCCCGCGGCGAAGAGGTCGTCAAGTACGAGACCTACGGGCAGGCGCAGCAGGCCGTCGACGCGCTCGTGCGCCTCGACTTCGACGTCAAGGACGTCGCCATCATCGGCAACGACCTGAAGAGCGTCGAGCGCGTAACAGGCAAGCTGACCTGGGGTCGCGTCGCCGGCGCGGGTGCCATCTCGGGCCTCTGGCTCGGCCTGTTCTTCGGCGTGCTGCTCATCTTCTTCAGCCCGGACGCCAACTACGGCTTCATCGCCGGCGCCGCGCTGATCGGCGCCGCCTTCGGCATGCTGTTCGCGATCGCCAGCTATGCGCTGACCCGCCGGATCCGTGACTTCACCTCGACCCGCGAGGTCATCGCGACGAGCTACTCGCTCCTGGTGAAGACCGAGACCGCCGGCCGCGCCCGGTCGCTGCTCAACGTGGACCAGCCGCTGCCCGTCGCGGAGATCCCAGGGGAGTAGGCGACTCGTCTCGTTCACGTTTGGGGCGGGTCCGCGTGAGCGGTGAATGGCTGGCTGCTCCTGCCGATGTGACCTGCATGGCTGGCTTCAGGCGCGCGAGTCAGCCATTTGCGTCACGTCGATGGTCGCCCGCTGCGACATGACGCGGACGGCGGGTGTTCGGCCGGTGACCTGACCCGAATGGCGAGTGCATGGCGCGGGAACCCACCATTCGGGTCAGGTCACGGCGGAGGCTGCTGGGAGTCCTCGACCCAGGTGTGAGCTGCCCAGTTCTGCCGCCCGGAACGCGTCCCAGGCGGCAGAACTGGGCAGTTCGCGGACACGAGGTTCCGGGGGGGGGCTAGCCGCGGAGACGGGCGATCCAGGCCTCGACGTCGTCTGCTGAGCGCGCGATGCCGACGGACAGGTTCTCCGCGCCCGATTCGGTGACGAGGATGTCGTCCTCGATCCGCACTCCGATCCCACGGAACTCCTCGGGCACGGTCAGGTCGTCGGGCTGGAAGTAGAGGCCGGGCTCGATCGTGAACACCATCCCGGCCTTCAGCTCGCCCTGGCGATACAGCTCACGACGGGCCTTCGCGCAGTCGTGCACGTCGATGCCGAGGTGGTGGCTCGTGCCATGCACCATGTAGCGGCGGTGCTGCTGGTTCTCGGGCGTGAGCGCCTCCTCGGCGGACACGGGCAGCAGGCCCCACTCGGCCGTCTTGCGAGCGATGACCTTCATCGCCTCGTCGTGGATCTCGTGGAACCGGATGCCCGGCCGCACGATCGCGAACGCCGCGTCCGCCGCCTCACGGACGGCCTCGTACACCTCGCGCTGCACCGGCGTGAAGCGGCCGGCGATCGGCAGCGTGCGGGTGATGTCGGCGGTGTACAGGCTCGGCAGCTCGATGCCGGCATCCATCAGCATGAGATCCCCGGGCACGACGGGGCCGTCGTTGCGGGTCCAGTGCAGGATGCAGGCGTGCGGGCCGGACGCCGCGATCGTGTCGTAGCCGACGGCGTTGCCGTCGCTGCGCGCCCGCGTGTAGAACACGCCCTCCACGATGCGCTCGCCGGAAGCGTGCCGGGTGGCGCGATCGAGGTCGCGCAGCACATCGTCGAAGCCGCGGGCAGTCGCGTCGATCGCCAGCCTCATCTGCTCGATCTCGTACTCGTCCTTGACCAGTCGGTATTCACTCAGGGCCTGACCGAGCTCAGGGGAGGTGGCGGAGTCGAGCTCCTCGCCGTCGAGTTCGAGATCGGACAGCGGAAGGGTCGTGAGGCCGAGCTCGGCGGCGACCTGGTCGATCGTCGGGCGCGGTCCGATCCAGAACTCGCCGACCGCGGAGTTCGCGTAGAACTCGTCCGAGTCGCGGCCGGCCGCGGGCCGGAAGTACAGGGTCGAGGTGTGGGCGTCGCCCGCGGGCTCGAGCACCAGGACGGCGCCGGGCTCGCTGTCCGCGCCCCAGCCGGTGAGCCAGGAGAACCCGGAATCCGCTCGGAAGGGGTAGTCGGTGTCGTTGGAGCGCACCTTCGGCTCTCCGGCGCGGATGACGAGTCGCTGTCCGGGGAAGTCGGCGGACAGCCGACGCCGTCGCTCGGCGGCGTAGGGTGCCGCATCCCGCGCGGGCGGCAGCACGATGGCCCGATCCGCCCATCCGCTGCCGATGTACTCGGCGAACGAGTCAGGGAAGGCGGCCGCGCGGTTCGTGGTCGCGGCGAGGGTCGCCTGCTCCGCCGAGGGCTCGGAGGGCTCCGCGCTCTCGTCGAGCTCGGGCTGGGACAGCTGCGCGGCGGCGTCGTCGTTCATTCGTCCATTCTGCCTCGCAGGAGCTGAGCAGAGGAGGACGGAGCGGAGGGCTATCGGGAAGTGCGGTCCAGCGGGAAGTGGGCGCTATCCGGGAGTGAGCTGCGCGAGGATCGGGCGGTGGTCGCTGCCTGCGCCGTCCTGATCCTGGATGACCCGGAACCCGGTGACCCTCCAGTCGGGCGTCATGAGCACATGATCGATGGGTGTGCCGAGCAGCGGCGGGATGGACGTGGGCCAGCTGCCGACAGCCGCATTGCCGGATTGCGCCGCCGCATCGCGACAGTGGCCCAGCACCGTGTCCGAGGCGAGGACCGTGCCGTCGTCGGCGACGACATCCGCGTCGAAGCCCGTGAAGTGGTCGAGGGTGGAGTTGAAGTCACCGGCGATGATCGCGTCGGCGCCTCCGCACTGCGAGGCGATCCAGGCGAGATCGGACCTCCAGTCCGCGAAGTTGCCGCTGGTCGGCGCCACGGCGTGCACGGCGACGATCAGCGGCCCGCCGCTCGTCGGGACGGCCACCACGCTCGGCAGCACCGCGGTGTTCGAGGAGTTGTCGCTGATCACGTACGAGCCGAGATTCTGGCTGATCAGCAGCGAGGTCGAGCGAGCCTTCGACACCTGATCGAAGGCGATCGTGTACGCGATCAGGGGGTTGCCCGCCGCCTGCGCTCGTCGGGCGACCTCGTCCGCCGTCGCCTTCGTCGTCTCGGGCAGCGTGACGATGTCGGGGGAGGTGCGCAGCACGAGGTCGGCGATCGCATCCACCCCTGGCGCATCGCCGAGCGTGTTCCAGCTCAGCACGGTGACGTCGCTCTCGGTCGCGGTCTGGAACCCGGCGCTGCCGAATCCGCGCGTGGCGAGCACCGCGGTGTTCAGCGCGCCGAAGACGAGGAGCATCACGGCGAGGCTGGCCAGGAACCGGCGCCCGGCCCGGATCAGCAGGGCCAGCACGGTGGAGAGGACCGCCGCGACCACCGCCACGACGATGCAGACGGCACGCAGCGAGACGAGCTGCGCGACGCCGAAGGTGCGCTGCAGGCCGAAGAACTGCGGCCAGAGCAGCACGAAGAGCAGGCCGGCGACCGCGAGGACCACGAGGGCGGCGAACGCACGGCGGAACACGCGAGAACAGTAACCGAGCCGCGGGCTCGGTTCCCGAGGGCGCGCAGTCGTCGGCCGGCTCGGGCGCGGAGGATGCAGCGGAGACCGGGCGGCCGAGTGCGCCCGACGTGCCCGTGCATCGGTGATCCAACGGCCTGCGACGAGGCGCAACCGGGAACGACGTAGCATGAGCGGATGCGCGTGCCAGGCCCCATCGACCTGCACACGCACTCTTCGGTCTCCGACGGCACCGAGACGCCGGCGGAGCTGATCGCAGCGGCCGCCGCTGCGGGCATCGGCACCGTCGCGCTCACCGATCATGACTCGACCGCCGGCTGGGCCGAGGCCTCAGAAGCGGCAGAGCGAACAGGCGTCGGCCTGCTCCCTGGCATGGAGCTCAGCACCCGCCGCGGCTGGGCGAGCATCCACATGCTCGGCTACCTCTTCGATCCGGCGGACGAGGCGCTGCTGGCCGAGACCACGCGCATCCGCACCGATCGCCTCTCCCGAGCCGAGACCATGGTCGATCGGATCGCCCAGGACTACGAGCTCGAGTGGGCCGATGTGGTCGCTCAGACCACACCCGGCGCGACGGTCGGCCGTCCGCACATCGCCGATGCGCTGGTCGCGCGCGGGCACTCGCGAGATCGCGGCGAGGCCTTCGCGACGATCCTGCACTGGCGCGCGGGCTACTACGAGCCGCATTATGCGCCGGAGCCCCTGGAAGGCGTGCGGCTGATCCGCGCGGCCGGGGGAGTCCCCGTCATCGCGCACCCCGCCGTCAGCCGGGACAGGCTCCCGCCCGTCGACTACCTCGCCGAGCTCGTCGACGCAGGGCTCTTCGGCGTCGAGGCGCGGCACCGCGACAACAGTCCCGACGGCGTCCGTGAGCTGCTGCGGTTGGCTGACCACTTCGGGCTGCAGATCACGGGGTCGAGCGACTATCACGGCACCGGCAAGCACAACCGGCTCGGGGAGAACACCACCGATCCGGAGGTCGCGGAGATGATCATCGCCGAGGCCACCGGCTGGAAGCCCGTCCTGCCCGAGCAGTCCACGCGCACCTGAACGATGAACTGCCCAGTTCTGCCGCCTGGAGGTGTCTCCGAGCGGCAGAACTGGGCAGTTCGAGGTATCGCTGCTACGCGGTAGGGGTGGTGCGGGGACCGCGGCGGCGCCGACGGCGCTGGCGCGGGGCGCCGCTGCCGTCGTGGGTACCGGAGCCCGGAGCGTGTTCGGCGTGCGCGTCGACAGCCGCCGTGCTCGCGGGAGCGGACTGCGAGGTCGAACCGGCATGGTTCGTCGAGCCGCCAGCCGATCCGCCGCTCGATCCGCCGGAACCACCCGATCCGCCGCGTCCGCGACGACGGGGGCCGCGCGAGGAGCGGTCGGCGGCTGCATCGGCGCCGGATCCCGCCGAACCCGCGTCGCCGTCTGAGCCGTCGTCGTGCATGTGCTCACGGACGGCCTGCTGGACGGGGGGCGGGGGAGCGATCCGCCCGCGTGCGCCTGCGGGGATGTTCAGATCGGTGAAGAGGTGCGGCGACGAGGAGTAGGTCTCGGTCGGCTCGGGCTGCCCGAAGTCGAGCCCGCGGTTGATGAGCGCCCACTTGTGCAGGTCGTCCCAGTCGACGAACGTCACGGCGATGCCGGTCTTGCCCGCGCGGCCGGTGCGGCCAGCGCGGTGCAGGTAGGTGTCGGGGTCATCCGGGATCGTGTGGTTGATGACGTGCGTCACATCGTCGACATCGATTCCGCGCGCGGCGACGTCGGTGGCGATGAGGACGTCCTTCTTGCCTGCCTTGAACGCGGCCATGGCGCGCTCGCGCTGCTCCTGGCTGAGGTCTCCGTGCACGGCGGCGGTGTTGAAGCCGCGATCGCCGAGCTCCTCGACCAGCTTGGCCGCCGCCCGCTTGGTGCGGGTGAAGATGACGGTCTTGCCGCGGCCCTCGGCCTGGAGGATGCGGGCGACGACCTCGTCCTTGTCGAGCGAGTGCGCGCGGTAGATGAGGTGCTTGATGTTGGCCTGGGTCAGGCCCTCGTCGGGATCGGTGGCGCGGATGTGCACGGGACGGTTCATGAACCGGCGGGCGAGCGCCACGATCGGGCCCGGCATCGTGGCGGAGAACAGCATGGTGTGCCGAGTCGGCGGGGTCTGCGCGAAGAGCTTCTCGATGTCGCTGAGGAAGCCGAGGTCGAGCATCTTGTCGGCCTCGTCGAGCACCATCTCGCGAACCTCCTTGAGGTTCAGCAGGCGCTGGCCGGCGAGGTCGAGCAGGCGGCCGGGGGTGCCGACGACGATCTGGGCACCCGCCTTGATCTGCTCGATCTGACCCTCGTACGCCTTGCCGCCGTAGATCGACACGATCTTGGTGCCGCGGTTGGCGACGGCGTCCTCGAGGTCCTGGGTCACCTGGACGCAGAGCTCGCGGGTCGGCACGACCACGAGGGCCTGCACGCCGGGGCCGGGCTCGAGGCCCAGCCGCTGGATGATCGGGAGGCCGAAGCCGAAGGTCTTGCCGGTACCGGTCTTGGCCTGGCCGATGATGTCCTGACCCGAGAGGGCGAGGGGGATCACCTGCTGCTGGATCGGGAAAGGCTCGAGGATGTTCTTGCTTGCGAGGGCGTCGACGATATCGGTGTCGACCCCGAGTTCACGGAAAGTCACGGAGGTTTGAGCGCCTGTCTGATAGTCGCGCCCTCTGAGACTGGGGCGCATTCCCTTCCGGATAGAGCACGGAAGTCCCCAGCAGTCTAACGGCTGGGGCTGACGATGAGGCCCGCTCAGATGCCGTTCGTCAGGAGCGGACGCGCCGCGCACCCTAAACTCGACGTGTGATCGCGTGGTTCGGACGGCACGGCGACGGAGCCGAGCATCGCCCCAGAGGGCGCGGCCGCGAACCGCAGCGCGTCGAGCGCGTCGGCCTCGACGATCTGACGCCCGATCCGATCGCTGTGCTCGGGCAGGCCGCCTACCTCCAGCTGGGGCACTTCGAGGCGCTCTCACGCGCCGCATCCACCGCCCCGACCCTCGAGGCGAAGGGCAGCCTCTCGGCGGCCGCCGGCAAGGTGCTGGCCAAGCACTCGGCCATCATCGCGGAGCTCGACTCCCGTGGAGCCGACTCGTCGGCCGCCATGTCCGTCCACACCGCAGCGATCGACAGGTACTTCGAGATGGTGCAGGGCGCCGACTGGTACGAGGACCTCGCCAGCATCTACTTCACCAGCGGCCTGCTCGACGACTTCTTCGGCCGCATCACCGGGAACCTCGACGGCGGCGCCAAGATCAGCGCCAGCATCTCGTCGGACGCGGGCTCCGAGGACATCGTCCAGCTGCTCGCCGACGGCATGTCGAAGGATCCGCGACTCGCCTCGCGACTGGCGGTCTGGGGACGCAGACTGGTCGGCGACACCCTGCTGATGGCGCGGTCGGCGCTGCCGCACCCGGTCAACCCGCCCGCCGGCGAGGCCAGGATCGAGCCGGTGCTCACCGAGCTGATGGCGGATCACACCCGCCGGATGGATCGGCTCGGGCTCACCGCCTAGCTCCTGTCACGGATCCGGAGATCTCTCGCCGATCCGGAGGTGACCCCATGCACAGCGCTGATCGGTCCTGACGCACCGCCGATGACCCCCGATCGACGCACGCTTCCGGATCCGTGCAACTTCTCCGGATCCGTGCAACGCTGGAATCAGACGGCTCGCGAGCTCAGCTCTGCGAAGCGCTCGTCGTCGTGGCGCACTCGACTCCGGCTCACCAGGATGCAGGAGACGACAGTGCCCACGATCGTCGCGGCTGCGGTGATCAGCCAGATCACGGGCTCGTCGTAGGCGAGGCCGACCCAGGTGAGCGCCACCCAGATCACCGAGGCGAGAACGCCTCCGACGGCGGGGATCAGCGCCGCGCCCTTCGCGGTGCGCTGGGGGAGCGCGTAGTACGCGATCACGCCGACAAGCAGGCCGCCGAGTGCGACGAACAGCAGTTCCATGCCCGGAGTCCGAGTGCTCGGCTGGGCTCAGGCCACGAAGCCGACGCGACGCGTCTTCTCGCTGCCGACCTCGATGAACGCGAAGGTGGCGGTGGGGACGATGTAGACCTTGCCGGCGTCGTCGGTCAGCTTGATGAAGGGAGCGGCTCCGGACAAGGCGTCGGAGACGGCCTGCTCGATCTCGGTCGCGGTCGAGGCCGTCTCGAAGCTGAGCTCGCGTGCGCTGTTCTGGATGCCGATGCGGATTTCCAACGGGGTGCCCTTCGTCGTAGCGGAGCCGGAGGCGGACAGACGCCGCTCCTCGACTTCGACGCCCAGACTACGACACCCGCATTCGCCCTCCGGCGGCCTTTCGCTCACGGCAGATCCCGCATCGCCTGGGCGGGCGGACGTCGCTCGCGCGCATCTGCGATCGGATCCGAGCCGCTTTCGGCGACTCGCCGACCGGGTGTCGGACGCCGGAACTAGCGTGGTGGCGATGTCCCTCGAACTGCGCCCGCCCCGCCCCGCTCTCGCGGATGCCGTGCAGCTCGATCCCTCCCAGCGTGCGGTCCTCCGACTGCCCGACGCCATGTCGGCAGCGGTCATCGGCGCTCCCGGATCGGGCAAGACCACCGCGCTCGTCGAGCTGGTCGCGCAGCACCTCCTCGAGCGGGACTGGGCATCCACCGACCTGCTCGTGCTCGCGGCGTCCCGGCAGTCGGCGACCGCTCTGCGCGATCGCCTCGGTCTGCGGGTAGGCATCCCCACCACCGGCCCTCTCGCGCGCACGATCGTCTCGGCCGCCTACTCCATCGCCCGATCCGAGGCGCTGCGGATGGGACGGGAAGCACCTCGCCTGCTGACTGGAGGCGAACAGGACGCCATCGTGGCCGACCTCCTCGAGGGCAACGAAGCAGACGGCACGGGTCCGGTCTGGCCGCCGACGCTCCCCGCCGAGGTGCGCGCGCTGCCTGCCTTCCGTACCGAGCTGCGCGAGCTGATCGGCCGCACCACCGAGCTGGCGATGACGACCCCCGAGCTCGCACGCCTGGGTCGCGCCCACGATCATCCGGAATGGGTCGCCGCTGCCGAGTTCGTCGCCCAGTACCAGGATGTGCTCGACCAGGCCCGCGAGACCTCCCTCGACTCCGCCGATCTGCTCGCCGAGGCGACTGCCGCCATACTCGCCGGCCACGAGTCGTCCATCCCGCGCCTGGTGGTGGTCGACGACGGCCACGAGCTGACGAGCGCCGGCGTCGGTCTGCTGCGTGCATGGGCCTCGCGCGGCGCGCGGGTGATCGTGTTCGGCGACCCCGACGTCTCCAGCACCGGGTTCCGGGGTGCTCAGCCCGGCTTCCTCTCCGACCTGGGGGAGCATCTCGGACTCGGAGACCTGCCGACCCTCGTGCTGCGTCAGGTGCATCGCCACGACGCCACCCTGCGCAGCCTCGTCCAGGAGACCACCCGGCTGATCGGGTCGGTCGGTCTCGTCGCGCATCGCGAGGCGTCCAGCGTGCCGGTGGGCGGTGTCGCGGGCGCCTCGGCTGCCGTCGCGCCGTCGGTGCCGGCGTCCGATTCGGTGCAGCGGATCAGCGCGGGGACAGGGGCTGATGAAGTCCGCCAGATCGCCCGGCTCCTGCGCGAGCAGCACGTCCTGCAGGGCGTGCCGTGGCACCGGATGGCGGTGGTCGTGCGGTCGGGGCGCTCGATCCCGACCATCACCCGCGGGCTCGCCGTCCACGAGGTGCCGAGCCGCGCGTCGCTCGCGAGCAGGCCCCTTCGGGAGCAGTGGGCACCCCGGCACCTGATGACCCTGGTGGCCGTCGGAAGCGGCCTGCTCCCCGCCACCGCAGAGCGCCTCACCGAGCTGCTGCTCGGTCCGTTCGGCGGACTGGACGGCGTCTCGCTGCGCAGGCTCCGTCTCGCGCTCCGTCACGTCGAACTCGCGGACGGCGGCAGCCGATCCGCCGACGCGCTGCTCGAAGAGGCGATGGCGACCGAAGACGGCTTCGCCGGGCTCGACCTCGCGGCCGCCCGGTCCGCCGGCCGGCTGGCGGGTTCGATCGCGCGGCTGCGCGCCGCGACCGAGGCGGAGGACACGATCGAGGAGCTCCTCTGGCTCGCCTGGGATCGCAGCGGCCTCGCCCGCACCTGGGAGCAGCAGTCCCGCCGCACCGGTGTCCTCGGCGACGAGGCCGACCATCACCTCGACGGCGTGGTCGCGCTGTTCACCGCTGCGCGCAACTACGTGGAGCGCTCGCCTCATCGCACTCCGACCGAGTTCCTCGCCGAGCAGCTCGAGACCGACGTGCCCGACGACAGCCTCGCTCCGCGTTCGACCTCCGATTCGGTGATCGTCTGCACCCCGACCGCGGTCATCGGTGCGGAGTTCGACGTCGTGGTGGTCGCCGGGGTGCAGGAGGGGGTCTGGCCGAACCTCCGCCTGCGCGGATCGCTGCTGCACCCGCAGGCCCTGGTCGATGTCGCCGCCGGTCTGCCGATCATCGACCTCGACGAGCGCCGTGCCGTGCTGAACGACGAGCTGCGGATGTTCGCGCTCGCCGTCTCACGCGCCACCCGACTGCTCGTCGTGAGCGCCGTGATGAGCGCCGACGAGCAGCCGTCGGCGTTCACGCGGCTGGTCGAGAAGGCGCCGCTGCGCGTGCCTGCCCCGTACCCCCTGTCCCTGCGGGGCATGGTTGGCTCGCTCCGCCGGGAGCTGGTGGCGGATCCGACATCGCGTGCCTCATACGCGCTGGCCCGTCTCGCTCAGGAGGGCGTCGCCGGCGCCGACCCCGCCAGCTGGTATGGGCTCGAGCCGATCAGCTCCACCGCGCCGCTGGTCGATCTCGCCGCCGAAGGCGCTGTCGTGCGCGTCTCGCCCTCCCAGCTCGAGAAGTGGGAGAAGGTGCCGCTCAACTGGTTCCTCGATGCCATGGCGGCATCGCCGTCCGGGCTCGCCGCCAACCTCGGCACCGTGCTGCATTCCGCGATGGAGGAGTTCTCGCTCGATCCCGACGCCGATGTGAGCGTTCCGGCGCTCGTCGCAGCCATCGAGGAGCGCTGGAGCGAGCTCGAGTTCGAGTCGGAGTGGCTCGAGACCGCGCAGCGTGCCAAGACCCAGCGCCTGATCGAGGGCATCTCGCAGTACCTCGTGGACTTCCGCGACAGCGGCAGCGAGCTGCTCGGCGCCGAGACCCGCTTCGAGCTCGCGATCGGCGGCGCTCTGCTCTCGGGCACGATCGATCGGATCGAACGCGATCGAGAGGGCCGGGTGCAGATCGTCGACCTGAAGACGGGTGCGACCAAGCCCGCCGCGGCCGACCTGCCCGACCACGCCCAGCTCGGCGCCTACCAGCTCGCGGCGCAGGCGGGTGTCCTCGACGTGATCCCCGCCGGTGCCGAGCAGGCGGGAGCCAAGCTGCTCTTCGTCTCGTCTCCTCAGGCCGGCCGGATGTACTGGCAGGGCGTCCAGGGCGCGTACGACGACGAGGCCGTCGAGCGGTTCCGAGCGCGGATCGCGGCGGCGGCAGCAGGCATGGCGGCCGACAGCTTCCCCGGCACCGAGGTGGTGGGGGACCGTCATCCGCTCGCCGAGTACGCGAAGCGCATCCATCTGCTGGGGGAGGTCAGCTCGTGAGCGGCGCCGACACCAGGAGGGCAGGGAGAAGCCCTGCCGATATGGCCGCCTTCGACTTCGACTCCCTCGAGACGACCGCGGTGGAGGTCCCGACTCGGGCTCCCATCGGAGCGGACGAGATCGCCGACGCACTCGAGCTTCCGCGACCCACGCCGCAGCAGAAGGCGATCATCGAGGCACCCGTGGTGTCGAGTCTCGTCATTGCGGGTGCAGGCAGCGGCAAGACCGAGACGATGGCCGGGCGGGTCGTCTGGCTGCTCGCGAACGCCAAGGTGCGGCCATCCGGGATCCTCGGCCTCACCTTCACCCGCAAGGCGGCGGGGGAGCTCCTCGTCCGCGTTCGCGAGCGCGTGCACGCTCTGGCTGAGACGGGTCTCGCCCATGAGAGCTGGGACATCTTCGAGTCGCCGACGATCTCGACCTACAACTCGTTCGCGAGTGCGCTGCACACCGAGCACGCCGTCTCGATCGGCCGCGAGCCCGAAGCCCGAGTGCTGTCCGAGGCGTCGGCGTGGCAGCTCGCGAGGCGCACGGTCATCGACTCGCTCGACCCGCGGCTGGTCGACTTCGGGCGATCGCTCGACAACATCATCGAGGCAATGCTCGACCTCAGTCGCACGATGTCGGAGAACCTCGTCGACCCCGCGGCGGTCGAGCGGATGGCGGAGCAGTTCGCCCTGCTGCTCAACCTGCCGCCCGGCGGCAAGAAGGTCACGCCCTACGCCGACCTCGTGAGCGCGAACGCGATCCTGCAGACCCTGCCGCCGCTGGTCGAGATGGGCGTCGAGCTGGCCGAGCGCAAGATCGCGGCCGGCGTGATCGAGTTCTCCGACCAGGTCGCCCTCGCGCTGCAGATCTGCCGCCAGGTGCCCGGAGTCGTCGAGTCGTACCAGGAGCGCTACCCGGTCGTGCTGCTCGACGAGTACCAGGACACGAGCGTCGTGCAGACCGCGCTGCTCTCGACGCTGTTCGGCGGATCGGACCGCGTCGCCGTCACCGCCGTCGGCGACCCGCATCAGTCGATCTACGGCTGGCGCGGCGCCAGCGCGAGCAACCTCGCGCGCTTCGGACGCGACTTCGGGGTGCGCCCCGGTGCTGCGGATCCCGCGGAAGACGGCCGGGATCGCCATGCGGTCCCTGAGCACGCGCTCTCGACGAGCTGGCGCAATCCCTCGCGCATCCTGATGGCGGCGAACACGATTGCGGCGCCCCTCACGGCAGGATCCGCGGTGCGGGTCGAACGCCTCGAGCCACGGCCGGCGGCTCCCGAGGGCCGCCTCGACGTGCACTACGACGAGACGGTCGCCGTCGAGGCCGAGCGGATCGCGCTCTGGCTCAAGGAGCGCCTCACCGAGCCGACCTCGAAGGGACAGCCGCCGACCGCGGCCATCCTCATGCGCTCGCTGCGCAAATCGGGCGTCTTCACTCGAGCCCTCGACGCCCAGGGCGTGCCCTACGTCGTGCTCGGTCTCGGCGGCCTGCTCGAGGAGCCCGCCGTCGCCGACCTGGTCTGCGCGCTCAAGGTGATCGGCGACCCCACGGCGGGCTCCTACCTGATCCGTCTGCTCGCGGGCGCGCGCTGGCGACTGGGCGTCTCCGACATCGCCGCCCTCCGCGGCGTCGCGCGCTGGCTCGTCGAGCGCGACTACCGGCAGCAGAAGCTCACCGACGACGTATCCCAGCGGGTTCGGCGATCGGTCGCCGTCGACGAGAACGCGTCGCTCATCGACGCCCTCGATTTCATCGCCGCCCTCAAGCCGAGCTCGTCGGGAGCGCCTCAGCATTCGCAGCTCGACGCGTTCACCGAAGAGGGGGTCGCCCGGCTGCGCGACCTCGGCGGGCTCATCGCGGGCCTGCGCGGACGGGTCGGCCTCGCGCTGCCCGACCTCGTGACCGTCGTGGAGCAGGAGCTGCTGCTCGATATCGAGGTCGCGGCGAACGACACGACGACCTCCGGACGGGCGAGCCTCGACGCCTTCGTCGAGCACCTCGTCGACTTCGCGGCGAGCGACCCGTCCGCGGGCCTCGCGTCCTTCCTCGACTGGCTCGACCTCGCCGAGGAGCGCGACAGGCTGAGCGTGGGGGAGGACGACCCCCAGGCCGGAACCGTGCAGGTGCTCACGATCCACAAGTCCAAGGGCCTTGAGTGGGACACCGTGGTCATCCCGCGGATGGTCGCTGATGAGCTGCCCGAGAAGATCCGCAGCAAGCAGGGCTGGCTGAGCTTCGGAGCGCTGCCCTACGAGTTCCGCGGCGACGCGCTCGATCTTCCGACGCTCAACTGGCGCGGTGCCGCGACGCAGAAGGAGTTCATCGACGCCAAGGCCGCCTTCGAGACCGAGGTCGACACCCGTCATCTCGAAGAGCAGCGTCGGCTCGCCTACGTGGCCATCACGCGCAGCCGGCGCGACCTGCTTCTCACCGGATCGTTCTGGTCGACTCAGAAGAATGCTCGCAAGCCGGGGGTGTTCCTCCGCGACCTCGAGGAGGCCGGGCTGTTCGATGAGCCGCTGCCCCAGGCGCCAGAGGCGGAGGAGAATCCGCTCGAGTCGCTCGGCTCGACGATCTCGTGGCCGAAGGATCCGCTCGGCGCTCGCCGCCCACGGGTCGAGGCCGCCGCCGCGGCCGTTCGCTCGGCCGACCCGAGTGGGGTGACGAGGTGGAGCGAGCACCTCGACGTGCTCATCCGTGAGCGGAACGCACGTCGTGCTGCGGCGGGCGCCATCGAGCTGCCCGTGCGCATCTCGGCGTCCCGGTTCAAGGACTACGTGACTTCCCCTGGCGAGGTGGCCACAGCGCTGCGTCGACCGATGCCCGAGCGTCCCTACCGGCAGACCCGACTCGGCACCGTCTTCCACGGCTGGGTGGAGCAGCGTGCGGAATCCGCCGCGACCGCAGACATCGTGGACGGGCTCCCCGAAGACGACGACTTCGATCTCGACGACTTCGCGGAGTCCGCAGATCTGGATCGGCTCAAGGAGATCTTCGAGCGGTCCGAGTGGGCGAGCCTCGCGCCGAGCTACGTCGAGCTCGAGATCCACCTTCCGTTCGCGGGCCAGATCGTCGTCTGCAAGATCGACGCGGTGTATCGGCGCGGCGAACGGTGGGAGATCGTCGACTGGAAGACCGGTGCGCCGCCCAAGGGCGCAGCCGACTACGAGCAGAAGCAGTATCAGCTGGCGCTCTACCGGCTCGCGCTGTCGCGCTACCTCGACGTGCCGACGGGAGAGATCGACGCCGCGTTCTACTACGTCGCCGACGACCTGATCATCCGACCCGAGTCCCTGCTCGACGAGGCGGAGCTCGAACAGCGCTGGCTCTCGGCGGTCGGCTGAACCGACCGGTCTCGAGTACCCAGCGCACGCGTTCGCTGTGGCCCAGGGCGCCGTCCTCGAACAGCAAAATGCCATACCTCGTTGGTCGAGGAGCGCCGCTCACGGCGCGTCTCGAGCCTTCGAGGCATGGCGGGCCGGTCTCGAGACGGGCGCGGGGCGCCCTCCTCGACCAACGAGGTTGCGGGCGGGGGCATCCTTCGTTGGTCGAGGAGCGCCGTCTACGGCGCGTCTCGAGACCGGTTGCGGTGGGTGCTACTCCGTGAGGGAGCGGCGGGGGTGCTGGTCGAACGGGTAGGTCGGGTGAGCATCCAGCATCCGCTGCACTTCGTCGACGTTCAGCACCGGTCCGGTCTCGTGCGCGAGGCCCGCGCCGACGTCGCCCTGCAGGCTCGCCGCGAGCGACTCCAGCATGTCGACGGCATCCTCCACGATCTCGGTGTCGCGGGTGTCCGCCCCGTGCAGCAGCCAGCGGGCGAGCTCCAGCTCGGCATAGAGCATCGCTCGCCGCCGGATGCCCCGGTCGGCCGTGGTGTGCCGTGCGGCCGCATAGCACTCGAAGACGGTGTCGACCAGGTCGCCGTATGGGGCGGACAGGGTCCAGGACAGGTCGCGGGCGGGATCGCCGATGCGCAGATCGGCCCAGCCGAGCACCCCGACGATCTCATCGCCGTCCATCGAATCGGCGTGCAGCAGCACATCGGCCGACATCGCGCCGTGGATGACCGTCGGCTGGTACTGCCAGAGCCAGGTGTCGTCCGTGGCGGTCTCCCAGCGGGAGAGCAGCACGGCCGGCACCAGCGAGGTCGCGGCGGCCCGGTCCATCACGGTGACCACGGAGCGCAGGCTGTCGATGGCACTGACCACGGGCAGGCCCGCGTCGATCACGAAGCTCGCCGGCAGCGCATGCAGGGCGGCCATCGCGCGGCCGATCGAGGCGGCGAGCTCCTGGCTCATCCGCTCGACCACGACGCGTCGGCCATACACGAACTCGTAGACGTTGGCGGCCCGGGGGAGACCCCTCGGGTCGCGGACAGGCGAGGTGCCGACGAACGTCGACAGCGCGAACGGAAGGCGGCTGCGCACTCCGGCGCTCAGCGCGGCGAGCGCCGTGAGCTCGGCGGCCTGGGCGACTTCGGCCTGGTCGGAGGTGGGCACCCGGACGAGGAAATGGTGCCCGTCACGGGCGGTGATCAACGCAGAGTCGTACTCGCCGTGCCGGTTGGCGGTGAACGGCTGCGCGGCGGCGACATCGAGTCCCGGCACGGCCGACGTGGCCAACGCGGCTAGAGTGAGATGGGATCTGGCCATGTCGAACAGGGTAGGTCGAGCGCGCTCCTCCGCCCCCGTTCGCCACGCAGATTGGCGAGGTCAGGCCGCCAGCGCCCGATCCCCGTTCCCGATCTCGAACCCTTCGTCGGCGGTCCGCACGCGGACGCATGAGCTCCCGGAATGGCAGGCATGATGCCGGACTCCTTCTCAGCGCGGCTCCCGCTCTCGCGATCCGGGGTGGATCGCGACTACCTCGCCCGAGCCACGCCCGGCCTCCTCGACGAGCTGCGCGCCGATGCCGCGACCCGTGCGCTGCTGCTCTCCCGGGGGCAGGCCCTGCTGTCGTCCACCGACCCCGTCGCGCTCGACCTCGTGCCGTTCGCCGACGTCCCCCGTGCCGAGACGGCCGTGTACCTGGGCCGTATCGCGGAGGATGCGCTGGTGGACAGCGGCATCGTCGGCAGCGGTGTCGTCGCGGTCGTGCTCTCGGACGAGCAGGCCGATGCCATCCAGGCCGACCGAGGGTCCTGGGGAGATCTGCGCCGAATCGGCGCCGAGCTGAGCGCGCTCGACGCCGGGCTGTTCACCCAGGCTCTGGCCATCACCAACTTCCACGCCTCGCACACGTTCTCGCCGCGCACCGGCGAGGCGACCGTGCCGGCCAAGGGCGGCTGGGTCCGGCATCCCGACGGCCACGACGAGGAGTCGAGCGGGCAGCACATCTTCCCGCGCACCGATCCCGCGATCATCGTCGGCGTGCTCGACGACCAGGACCGGCTCCTGCTCGGCGCGAACGCGCTGTGGGGAGGCGATCGCTACAGCCTGCTCGCCGGCTTCGTCGAGCCGGGCGAATCGCTCGAGGCGGCCGTCATCCGGGAGATCAACGAGGAGGCCGGCATCGTCGTCGTCGACCCCGTGTACCTCGGCTCGCAGCCATGGCCGTTCCCGGCATCGATCATGATCGGCTTCAGCGCACGGCTCGCGCCCGGGAGCCCCGACGCCGTTCCGGACGGCGAGGAGATCATCGACCTCCGCTGGTTCACCCGCCACGATCTCAGCGATGGCGTCCGCACCATCGGCATCCCCGGTCGGGCCTCGATCGCGCGCGCCATCATCGAGCAGTGGTTCGGCGGCCCGCTGGACGCACCGTGAGCCCTGCGGCTCGCGGCGGAGCGGCGATCGAGCAGCCCCTGCCATCCGCCGATTCCCTGCTCGACGGGCTCGATGCCGACCAGCGCCGGGTCGCCGAGGCGCTGATCGGTCCGGTCTGCGTGCTCGCCGGAGCGGGCACGGGCAAGACGCGGGCGATCACCCACCGGATCGCCTACGGGGTCGCAAGTGGCGCCTACCCGCCGGGCCGGGTCATGGCGCTCACCTTCACCACTCGCGCCGCGGGCGAGCTGAAGAGCAGGCTGCGCATGCTGGGAGCCGCGGGCGTCCAGGCTCGCACCTTCCACTCGGCGGCCCTCGCCCAGCTCAGCTTCTTCTGGCCGCAGGTCATCGGCGGCACTCTTCCCCGAGTGCTCGAAGGCAAGGCGCGTCTGCTCGCGCAGGCCGCCGAGAGCGCCGGGGTGCGACTCGACACCGCCGGCCTGCGCGACATGGCCGCCGAGATCGAGTGGCGCAAGGTGAGCGGCCTGTCGCTCGAGGAGTACGAGGAGAAGGCCGCGCATCGCGCGCTGCCCAGCAACCTGGATCCGCGGAGGGCGACCTCGATCCAGCGCTCGTACGAGACGGTGAAGGACGCCAGGCGCCAGCTCGACTTCGAGGACGTGCTGCTCGCCACCATCGGCATGATCGAGGACGAGCCGCGGATCGCCCAGCAGGTGCGCGAGCAGTACCGGTTCTTCGTCGTCGACGAGTACCAGGACGTGTCGCCCCTGCAGCAGCAGCTGCTCGACAGCTGGCTCGGCGATCGACGCGACGTGTGCGTCGTCGGCGACGCGAGCCAGACGGTCTACTCCTTCGCGGGCGCCAAGGCGGCTTACCTGCTCGAGTTCGGCAGCCGGTACCCGGGCACCGAGGTGATCCGACTCGAGCGCAACTATCGCTCCGACGTGGAGGTGATCGCCGCGGCCAACAGCCTGATGCGCGGACGGCCCGGCGCGCTGTCGCTCACGCCCGCCGCCGAGCACTCCGGGGCCGTGCCGCAGCCGGTGGTGGCGCTGAAGGAGTACCCATCCGAGGTCGCCGAGGCGCGCAGCATCGCCGACGACATCGCGCTGCGGATCGAGGCCGGGGCGCACGCGCGCGACATCGCGGTGCTCTACCGGATCAACTCGCAGTCTGCGGCGCTCGAAGCGGCTCTCGACGAGCGCGGGATCGCCTTCACCGTCCGCGGCGCGGGGAGGTTCTTCGAGCTGCGCGAGGTCAAGGAGGCGATGATGATGCTCCGCGCGGCGGTCATGACCCTCTCCTCCGAGCCCCTGTTCAAGACGGTGAGCGATGTCCTGCGCTCCCTCGGATGGGCGCAGGACGCGCCCGAGGCGCGCGGCGCGGTGCGCGATCGGTGGGAGTCGCTGGACACGATCATGGGCCTGGCCGAGCAGTCGCCTCCCGGCACCACGTTGGCGGCGTTCGTCGACGACCTCGTGGAGCGTCAGGCCGCGCAGCACGAGCCGACGCTCGAGGCGGTCAACCTCGCGACGATCCACTCCGCCAAGGGACTCGAATGGCAGACGGTCTACCTCATCGGACTCTCGGAGGGCTATCTGCCGATCACCTACGCGACCGATGAGGCCGCGATCGACGAGGAGCGCCGGCTGCTGTACGTCGGGGTCACTCGCGCGCGCGAGACTCTGCGACTGTCGTTCGTGAGCGTCTCGCCCCATCGGTCGTCGCCGCGGCAGCCGTCGCGGTTCCTGAGTGAGCTGCGACTGCCAGCGCCTGACAGCCGCATCGAGGATGCGGCGCCAGCTCCGCTTCGCTGACGGAGCCGTCGGAGGCTATCCGCCAGACGATTCCGGCAAGATCCGCGACGCCTGCGAGATCCACTCCGGCAACGGCCGCGCGGGCGATGCCTGCAGGACCATTCGCGCCGTCCGGGCGCAGCCGATCGGCCAACCGGCCGACGAACAGCACGGATTCGAGGGCGAGCTCGGGCAGGTCCGGTGTCGGCCTCCTCCTCTGCGGCGAGGTCAGCTGAGAGGCGACCGCCGGCCACGCGGGATCCTCGTCGATCTGGTGGAGCGCAGCGCAGTGCAGGCACGGAGTGATCCCCGGAAGCACGAGCGGGCCTATCCGCACCGCCTGGTCGGACGTGACCACCGGCAGGTGCGGGACTCCGCGGGAGAGCCAGTGCTGCGCGGCGCCGGGCGAGACGACGTGATCCGCCACGAGCAGGGCGAGCTGAGGCTGCCGCCGCCGTGCCGACCCGTGTCGTGGGACCAGCTCGTGGCCGAGCGCACCGAGATGGTGGGCCAGCAGCCGGTCGTCGTAGCGCGAGGTGCCGATCGGCGTGCTCTGCGGCTCGTCGGGCACCGCGCGCTCGATCGCGACCCGCAGGCCGCGCCGCCGGGGAGTGGTCATCAGGGCAGGGCCGAGGAGCGCGATCAGCTCGGCGAGTCCGTCGGGGGACGAGCCCGCACTCACCGCGATCTCGCTCAGGCGCCGATCGTCGACGCCCGCCAGCAGGGCCACGATGATGCGCTCCTCCGCCGATGAGACGGAATCCAGGCGGACCCGCACCGGGTCGACGCCGAGCTGGAAGCTGTTCGGCGAGCGCCAGACGCACGCGAGGGATGGATCGATCTGCACGATGCGCGACATGGTGCGCGCGACGTCGCCACCCTCGTCCGGTTATCCCCACCCCAGCTGCGCGAACTGCCCAAATCTGCTGCCTGCGGGCATCGCAGGCGGCAGAACTGGGCAGCTCACCGAGAAGGGAGGTGCTACTCCGGGTCGCGGAGCAGCTCTTCGAGCGCCTGATCCATGTCGTCGCCGTCGCCGCCCTCGCCCTGGAGGCGCCGCACGAGCGCCTCGGGGTCGTCGATGTCGGCGGCCGTCGGCAGCAGGTCGGGATGCGACCACAGCTCGTCGCGCTTGTCCGCGCCCATCGTGTCGGTGACGATCTGCCACATCCTGGCCGCCTCGCGGAGCCGCCGCGGTCTCAGCTCCAGCCCGACGAGGGTGGCGAACGCCGACTCCGCGGGGCCGCCTGTCGCCCGGCGTCGGCGGACGGACTCGCCGATCGCGTCCGACCTGGGCAGTCGCGCGGTGGCGTGCGCGGTCACGACGTCGACCCACCCCTCGACGAGCGCGAGCATGGTCTCGAGCCGGGCGAGCGCGGCTAGCTGCTGCTCGCTCTTCGGCATGATCAGGTCGCCCCGCGTGAGGGCCGCCTGCAGCTCCTCCGGATTGCTGGGGTCGAAGCTCTGCACGAGGCTCTCGACGGCGGACGTGTCGATGCTGATCCCTCGGGCGAACTCGGTGATCGAGGTGATGAGCTGCAGCCGGAGCCAGCGCGCGTGCTTGAACAGTCGGGCATGCGCCAGCTCGCGAACCGCCAGGTACAGCGCGATCTGGTCCTGGGGGATGTCGAGTCCCTCGCCGAACGAGCCGAGGTTCTGGGGGAGCAGCGCCGCACGCTCCTCGAGCAGAGGGATGCCGACGTCGCCGCCCGACACCACCTCACTGCTCAGCTGGCCGACGACCTGGCCGAGCTGGAAGGCGAACAGCGTGCCGCCGACGCCCTTGACAAGGCGGCTGGCGTCCTGGAACATGCCGCCCATCTCGCTCAGCTCCTCCGGAGCCTGCTCCCGGAGGAGTCGGGTCAGCACATCGGAGATGCCCGTGGCCACCGGCTCGGCGAGCTGGCTCCAGAACGGCATGGTCTGCTGGATCCACTCCACGCGGGTCATCAGCTTGGCGGGTTCGACGAGCTGGGAGATGACGGTCGACTCGTCGAGCCAGAGGCCGGCCACGTTGATCGCCTGATCGAGATCGCCGCGCTGCTGGTCGGTGGGCGTGAAGCTGGTCTGCTTCGCGAACTCCACCGCCTGATCGGTGGCCAGCTTCCAGTTGATCCCGTCGCCGGCGTTCGCCAAGGCGCCCTGGAACTGGCTGATCAGCCTCGAGATCCCCGCAGCGTCGCCGGGCAGGCCGGGAAGTCCGACGAGCTTGGACGGATCGATGCCGCCCTCGCCGCTCATGATCTGGCGAAGCATCTCGCGCAGCTCTTCCTCCTGGTCGCGAGGATCGCGCTCGGCGTCGTCCGCCGCACCTTCCGCCATGAGTGGACTCCTTCTCGTGTCGCCCGCTGAATTCCTACGGTAGTCGCCGCTTCACGCGGCTCAGAGGTTATTCGGCTTACAGTGAGGCCTGCTTCTTCTGCCCGCGGCGAACATCTCCGCACCGGTCCGGATCGCCGCGTGCATCCGGACGGCGGGCCATGGATGCGCGGGGATGCGCCCGCATCTCGACCGCCCCGTTGCCAGAAAGACTCGTGTGAGCCTCCTCGATCTGCCATCGACCGACGATCTCGACGCACCTCGCGAGCGACGCCCGCTCGACACCGTGAGCATCGGATGGGTGATGGTGCTGGTCGCACTCGTGATCACGCTGGTGCTCGCCCTGCTGCCGTCCGCGTATGTCATCGAACAGCCGGGGCCGGTCTTCGACACCCTCGGCGTCTCGAACGACGACTCGGGCGACGCCGTCCCGCTGATCGACATCCCCTCCGAGACCACCTACGACACCACGGGGTCGCTCGATCTGCTCACCGTGTCGATCGTCGGATCTCCCGGGAGCACGCCTCGGCTGCTCGACCTCGCCCTCGCCTGGTTCGACCCCAGCAAGTCCATCCAGCCGCTCGAGTCGATCTATCCGGTCGGCGTCTCCTCGACGGATCGGAGCGAGGAGAGCCGCATCCAGATGGAGAACTCGCAGAAGGAAGCCGTGGCCGCCGCCCTCACCGAGCTCGGCTACGACATTCCCAGCACGATCACCGTGCTCGCGATCAGCGACGGCACGTCTGCGGCGGATGTCCTCGAGATCGACGATCAGATCGTCAGCGTCGACGGCGAGGATGTGGCGAACCTCAGCGAGCTGCGCGCCGCGCTGAAGGAGCACGGCACGGGCAGCCCTGCCGAGGTGGGCATCCTCCGCGACGGCGACCCGGTGACCGAGGAGGTCACTCCTTTCGACAGCAACGGCGCCACGGTGCTGGGCGTCGGCGTCGCGGCCGACTACACCTTCCCGTTCGACGTCAACATCGACCTGGCCGACGTCGGCGGCCCGAGCGCGGGGATGATGTTCGCGCTCGGCATCTACGACAAGCTGACGCCCGGATCGCTGACCGACGGCGCGACCATCGCGGGAACGGGCACGATCGACGGCGCGGGCCAGGTCGGAGCCATCGGCGGGATCCGCCAGAAGCTCTACGGCGCCCGTGATGCGGGCGCGACGATCTTCCTCGCGCCGGAGTCCAACTGCGACGAGGTCGTCGGGCATATCCCAGCCGGACTCAGCGTGTACGCAGTGGGGACCCTTCAGGACTCCATAGACGTCCTGGATACGCTCGGAGATGGCGGGGACGCGTCCGGACTTCCCACATGCACCGCCGGGTAGGCTCTGCTCCGTGACGTCCACAGCAACCGCGCCACGTCGCCGTAATCGGGCCACTCTGGCTATCGCCGCCGGCATCGTCGCAGCACTCCTCATCCTCTTCTTCGTGTTCGCCGGCCTCTACGCCGACATCCTCTGGTTCGACCAGCTGCACTACCTCGGAGTCCTCCTCACCCAGTGGGGCACGGGGATCGCGCTCTTCTTCGTCGGCTTCCTCGGCATGGCCATCCCCGTCTTCGTGAGCATCTCCGCCGCGTACCGGTTCCGACCCATCTACGCCCGCCTCGGCTCTCAACTCGATCGCTACCAGCAGGTCATCGAGCCGCTGCGCCGCCTGGCCACCTTCGGCGTCCCCATCGTCATCGGGCTCTTCTCGGGCGTCTCGGCCTCCACCCGCTGGGAAGCGGTGCTGCTCTACTTCAACCGGACCCAGACCGGCACGGTGGATCCGCAGTTCGGGATGGACGTCTCGTTCTACCTGTTCGATCTGCCGTTCTGGCACGGAGTGGTCGGATTCGCCTCCGCGATCGTCCTCGTCGCCGGACTCGCCGGCCTCGGCACGAGCTACCTCTACGGCGCCCTCCGCGTCGCCGGCCGCGAGGTGCGCATCTCCAAGGGCGCTCGCGTTCAGGTCGCCGTCACCGCCGCGCTCTACGCGGCGCTGCAGGCCGTGAGCATCTACCTCGACCAGTTCCTCACCCTCACCCAGGGCGCCGGAAAGCTGGTCACAGGAGCGACCTACGCCGACGTCTACGCGGTCATCCCCGGACGTCAGATCCTGGCGCTCGCCGCCGGGATCGTGGCGATCCTCTTCATCGTCACCGCGGTCATCGGCCGCTGGCGGCTTCCGCTGATCGGCACGGCGCTGCTGGTCATCGCGAGCATCGTCGTCGGCTCGATCTACCCCTGGGTCGTCCAGCGCTTCCAGGTGGACCCGAGCGAGGCCACGCTCGAGAAGGCCTACATCGAGCGGAACATCGCGGGCACGCGCGACGCATACGGCATCGCGGGCGTCGAGGAGACGACCTACGAGGCGAGCACCGACGCGACAGCTGGCGCCCTGCGCAACGACGCCGAGACCACGGCGAACATCCGCATCCTCGACCCCGCCATCGTCTCGCCGTCGTTCGGCCAGCTCGAGCAGTTCAAGCAGTACTACCTGTTCTCCAACGATCTCGACGTCGACCGCTACACGATCGACGGCAAGACGACCGACGCCGTCGTCGCCGTGCGCGAGCTCAACCAGGACGGCCTCGGCGCCGGCACCACCTGGTACAACCGCACCGTCGTCTACACCCACGGCTACGGCCTGGTCGCCGCCTACGGCAACCAGCGCTCGGCCGACGGCCAGCCCGTCTTCATCGAGAGCGGCATCCCCTCGAGTGGCGCCCTCGGAGACTTCGAGCCGCGCGTCTACTTCGGCGAGAACTCGCCCGCCTACTCGATCGTCGGCGGCCCAGAGGGCGCCGATCCGATCGAGCTCGATTACCCGTCGGGTGGCGGTACGGGCGACTCCCAGATCTACAACACCTTCACCGGAGACGGCGGCCCCAAGCTCGACAACTGGTTCAACCGGCTCGTCTACGCCCTCAAGTTCCAGTCGGAGCAGGTGTTCCTCTCCAACGCGGTGACCTCGAGCTCGCAGATCCTCTACGACCGCGATCCGAAGACCCGCGTGCAGAAGGTCGCGCCGTACCTCACGCTCGATTCGGACGCCTATCCGGCGGTCGTCGACGGCCGTCTGCAGTGGGTCATCGACGGCTACACGACCTCGTCGTCGTATCCGTACTCCGAGGTGCAGTCGCTGAGCTCGGCCATCGCCGACACCTACACGCCCGAGCCCGCCTATGCGGTGGATGACATCAACTACATCCGCAACTCGGTCAAGGCCACGGTCGACGCGTACGACGGCTCGGTCACCCTCTACGCGTGGGACCCGACGGATCCGATCATCCGGTCGTGGCAGAAGGTGTTCCCGAACACGATCAAGCCGGTGAGCGACATGTCCGCTCAGCTGATCAGCCATGTTCGGTACCCGGCCGACCTGTTCAAGGTGCAGCGCACGGTGCTGGGGACGTACCACGTCACCGATCCGGGCACCTTCTACTCGAAGAACGACTCGTGGCGCGCGCCGAACGACCCGACGTCGCCGCAGACCGATCCCACTCTCCAGCCGCCGTACTACCTGACGATGAAGGTGCCGGGGGCGGATGATCCGTCGTACTCGCTGTACTCCACGTTCATCCCGAACCAGTCGGGCTCGGCGAGCCGGAGCATCCTGACCGGATATCTGGCGGTCGACTCCGATGCCGGGGCGACCGCGGGGGAGAAGTCTGCCGGCTACGGCAAGCTGAGGCTGCTCTCCCTGGCGGACAACGATGTGCCGGGCCCCGGTCAGGTGCAGAACATCTTCAAGTCGGATACGAGCGTCGCGAACCAGCTGGCGCTGCTGACGCGAGGCGATACGACGGTCGACTACGGCAACCTGCTGACCCTTCCGGTCGGTGGCGGTCTGCTCTACGTCCAGCCGGTGTACGTCAGGTCGAGCGGTGAGACGCAGTACCCGCTGCTGCGCAAGGTCCTGGTGTCGTTCGGCGAGAACATCGCCTTCGAGGACACTCTGGACCTCGCGCTGGATTCGCTGTTCGGCGGAGACTCCGGCGCGGATGCCGGTGACACGGGCGTGCCCTCGGACACGACTCCGGGCGACGGCACCGACACGGGCACCGATGGCGGAACGGACGGCGGAACGGATGGCGGTACAACCACGCCGGAGACCAACGCCGCACTGACCGCAGCTCTCGCCGACGCCAACCAGGCTCTGCAGGACCGTCAGGCGGCCTATGCGGCCAACGACCTGGTCGCGGCCGCGCAGGCTGACCAGCGTCTCCAGGCAGCCATCACCGCAGCGCTGGCGGCCTCCGCCGGCTGACCTTCGGGCGAGTGATTTCGAGATGGACGCGGATCAGGCATTTGGCCTGATCCGCGTCCATTTCCTTTGGCCGTCGGGTCGGTCGCCCGGTGAGCTCGGGTCGTGAGGCCGCCGGAAGTCTGGTAACGTTTCTCTTCGTGCCGCGGGGTGGAGCAGCTCGGTAGCTCGCTGGGCTCATAACCCAGAGGTCGCAGGTTCAAATCCTGTCCCCGCAACAGAAGAGAAGGCCCTCACCGCAAGGTGGGGGCCTTCTTGCGTGTGCCGATAGGTGGATGAACTGCCATTCTGCCGCTTGAGAGGCGCTTCAGGCGGCAGAAGTGGGCAGTTCACATCTCATTCGCGGGGCGCGGTCGCCTCGGCTGCCGGCACGGGCGCCGGGGTGCTGCCCGAGACGTCCGCGGGCGCCTTCTGCCTCCTGCTCAGCGCCTGGAAGGGGATCGCGACCGCGCTGATCGCCCCGCTCACGGCGAGCGAGAACGCATATCCGTTGAGGTCGGCGATCCGACCGAGGGGCGGCTGCAGGGCGACTCCGCCGACGCTGCCCATCAGGGAGTTGAATGACAGCACCGTCGCGCGCTGCTTCGACGGGATGAGGTCGTTGATGTACGACTGCTGGACCGGACCGCTGATCGCGAACACCAGCCCCCAGAGGACGAGCAGGGAGAGCGCCAGCCAGAACGATCCGGTGACGCCGAGGCTGAGCAGCAGGACGGTGCTGAGTCCGGCCGAGAGCAGGATGGTGGTCGTGCGGCGCCGGAACCGGCGGGCGATGACGGGGGAGAGGGCGCCGCCGGCGATCTGCGCCCCCGCGAGGATCGCTGCAGCCAACCCGGCGACGGAGTAGGCCTTGGGATCGCCCCACAGCTCGAGCAGGTAGGGCTGCAGCGCGTAGAAGACGTAGACGCCGACACCTGCGGTGAACGGCGACGCGAGCATGAGGTACCGCACCGGCGGATTGCCGAGTCCATGGGTGATCGACGAGCGGAACAGGGTTCGGACGGCTCGGGCCGGCCCCTCCGACTTGTCGGGCGTGAATCCGATGTCGCGCATCACCAGGAAGGCCACCACGAACATCACCAGCAGGATCCCGGCGCGGAGCAGGAAGGGCACGCCCAGGTTGGTCGCCTGCGCGATGGCGCCGCCGGCGACGGAGCCGAGCAGCGTCGCGACCCCACCGACGACCGTTCCCTTGGCGAAGACGGGCTCGAGCGGACCGTCGTACTCCGACGCGCGGAGCGCGTCGACGAGCCACGCCTCGACCGCGCCCGAGAAGAAGGTGAATCCGAGGCCGAGCAGCACCGAGACCAGCGCCCACGCCCAGAAGGGCGAGTGCCACAGCCACATCAGCCAGTAGAGCACCGTCGCTCCGGAGAGGGTGACCGTGCCGAGCAGGTACGAGGCGCGTCGGCCGACAGTGTCTGCGACCACTCCGGTCGGGATCTCGAAGATCACCATCCCGGCCGTGAAGAAGGCGTTCGCGGCGAACGCTTCGAGGTTGCTGAGGCCAGCGTCGAGAAGGAAGAGGGTGTTGATGCCCCAGATGAACGACGACGCCAACGTGTTGCCGAGCATCAGGGTGAGGTAGGTCCGCTGGATGCGACGGGCGGCCGGGATGGCAGAGATGGTGCTCATCGGGCTGCGTGCGTCATCTGTGCCTCCGAGCCCAGGCTAGTTCGCGGGTCGGGGCAGTGCGTCGCGCTCGATGCACCGCGCGGCGCGTCCGCCTCGTCCAGCGCTTCGCATCCCAACCCGCCGTGATTCGGCCGGAGGACGCCTGGGCGACGTAGCATGCCCGTGTGACGCTGAGGCCAGGAGCCAGAAGGCTCGGGATCGTCCTGGCCTGTGTGGTCGGGATCACGGCTGCGCTTACCGGCTGCTCGTCCGCGGGACCGAACACCCCGACGGGCGAGGTCGTCTCGGCCGTGGACTGCCTGGCGCCCAACATGCGCTACTTCGCCGACTACACAGTGACTCCCACGCCATCGCCTGACCCGGCCCACCTGCCCGCGCCCGAGGCGGGTCGCACGCCGCCCGGGTTCGTCCCAGCGTCGGCGGTGCTCTGCTCGGGCGATGTCGTCGACGGCTCGTTCTCGGTCACCGAGAGGCACCTCTCCGGTCCGATGTCCGAGCTTCGGGCGGCCCTCGCTGTGCGGAGCGACGCGCCGACCTCAGGAGCGTGCTCGGCCGACTACGAGATCGTGCCCGAGCTGTGGATCGTCGATTCGTCGGGCGACTCGGTGCGGATGGCCTGGCCAGTGGACGGCTGCGGCAAGACCAAGCCGGCCACCCAGGAGGCGCTGGACAGGCTCGACGTGAGCCAGACGATCGTCCACACGCTTTCCTGACTGCCGTGCCGTCAGGGGCGCTTGGCGGTGAGTGCCCAGTCGCGTCGATTCTCGCGACGCCAGACGACCTTGAGACCGGACCAGTCGACATCGAGCGCCGCCACCTTGACGTCGACCATGCCCAGGGCCAGTGCGCAGTTTCGGAGCAGATTCTCATCGATATCGCTCATATGGCCCGCTGCCTTGCGCGGCCAAGCAGCCCACACCGCGCCGTTGGGGTAGACGCGCTTACCCAGGTCGACCAGGCCTGGCATCACCCCGACCGCGGTCCGGTAGAAGGCGACCACGACATCGGCGGACGACCCCGACTCGTCCAGCCAGCGGACTTCCGGAGGCGGATTCGGAACGGTCCAGCCGTCGGGCGCATCGACGAGCTGCGCAGAGGTGCCGGGTTTCAGGCCCAGTTTCTTCCATAGCGGCGTGCTCGCGTATCCCGCATCCATAGGCAGAACCTAGTGCCGGCCCCCGACACCCGAACCCGGTCGGAGAACGGTCATGCACCCTGTGTCGGGGGCATCGCCGAAGCTAGGCTGGCGCGATGACGACGGACGCGCAGCTGGGAGTCGCAGTCGCGCAGTTCGCGCCTGGCCGCGATGCCGTGGAGAACCTCGACCGCATCAGGGGTCTCGCGCAGCTTGCGGTGCAGCGCGGCGCCCAGCTGGTGGTCTTCCCGGAGTACTCGTCCTACTTCTCCACCCCGATGGACGCGAGCTACTCGCGCAACGCCCAGCCGCTGACGGGCCGCTTCGTCACCGGCCTCATCGAGCTCGCCGCGCGCCTCAAGGTCACCCTGGTCGCCGGCTTCGTCGAGCAGATGCCTCAGGGCCAGAAGTTCTCCAACACCCTCGTGGCGGTCGACGGCACGGGCATCCTCGCCACCTACCGCAAGCTGCACCTCTATGACGCGTTCGGCGAGCGGGAGAGCGACTGGGTCGTGCCGGGCGAGCTGACCCCGCCCGAGATCTTCCAGGTGGGCGGCATCAGGGTCGGCATGCAGACCTGCTACGACATCCGCTTCCCGGAGGTGACGCGCGTGCTCGTCGATGCGGGCGCCGACCTGGTTCTGGTCCCGGCCGAATGGGTGCGCGGGCCGCTCAAGGAGAATCACTGGCGGACGCTGGTCACCTCGCGGGCGATCGAGAACACCATCTACGTCGCCGCGGCCGATCACGCGCCACCCATCGGAGTCGGCAACAGCCTCATCGTCGGACCGATGGGCGTGCACATGGTCGAGATCGGCGAGGCGACCGATGTGGCCGTCGCATGGATCTCCACCCAGCGGCTCGCTGACGTGCGTGCCAAGAACCCCGCCCTGAAGCTGCGCCGGTTCAAGGTCGAACCGATCGGCTAGTCCCGCCGATCAGGCTCGCCCGCGTCGATCAGGTCGCACCGGCCTGATCCGCGGTCGAAATGATCCGGTCGGCCTGATCGGCGGTCGATCGCCTGATCCGCGCGGATGCTTCTGAGCGGCTGGGCGTGCGCGTCAGCGGCGCAGGGCGCTCAGCTGGGCGGAGGCGCGCTCCAGCACGTCCAGGCGCTTGCAGAAGGCGAAGCGGACCAGCGATCGGTACTCGCCCGCGAGCTCGGGATGGCAGAAGGCGGAGATCGGCACCGCGACGACGCCCGCGAGCTCGGGCAGGGTGCGGCAGAGCTCGGCTCCGTCATCGAAGCCGAGCGGGGCGGCATCGGCGACGATGAAGTAGCCCGCCTTGGGCTTCGTGATGGTGAAGCCGGCGGCGGTGAGTCCGTTCGCGAGCACATCCCGCTTGGACTGCAGCTCTGCGGCGATGCCGGTGAACACCTCGTCGGGCAGGCGGAGGCCCAGCGCGATGGCCGGCTGGAACGGCGCCCCGTTCACATAGGTGAGGAACTGCTTGACGGCGATGATCGCCTGCAGGATGGCCGGCGGAGCGGTGATCCAGCCGATCTTCCAGCCGGTCGTGTTGAACGTCTTGCCCGCGGACGAGATGGTCACGGTCCGCTCGCGCGCGCCCGGCAGGGTGCTGATCGGGGTGTGGATGGTGCCGTCGTACACGAGGTGCTCGTAGACCTCGTCGGTCACGATGATCGCGTCGTGCTCATGCGCCAGCTCGACGAGCAGGGCGAGGGTCTCGCGGGAGAAGGTGGCGCCGGTCGGGTTGTGCGGGTCGTTGACCAGGATGAGGCGGGTGCGATCCGTGACCGCAGCCCGTAGGTCGTCGTGGTCGGGCTGGAAGTCGGGACGGCGCAGCGGCACGGTCGTATGAGTGCCGCGGGCGAGATCGATCACGGCGCCGTACTCGTCGTAGAACGGCTCGAAGGTGAGCACCTCGTCGCCCTCGTCGACCAGGGCGAGGACCGTGGCGGCGATGGCCTCCGTGGCGCCGGCGGTGACGAGGACCTCCCGGTCGGGATCGAGACCGATCCCATAGAAGCGCTGCTGGTGCTCGGCGATCGCGGTACGGAGCGCGGGGATGCCGGTCGCTGGCGGGTACTGGTTGGCTCCCGCGGAGATCGCCGCACGCGCCGCGTCGAGCACCTCGGCGGGGCCGTCGTAGTCGGGAAACCCCTGCCCCAGGTTGATCGCCCCTGTGCGGGTCGCGAGGTTGCTCATCTCGGCGAAGATGGTGGACCGCACCGAGCCGTCCGCGTCGAGAAGGAGGGCGCCGCGCGCCGCGCGCTGCCAGGAACCGCTGATCGTCACGGAAGAGACGCTACAGGCGCCTCGCCTGTGGATAACTTCCCCGCTGTGCCGCGGAGTTGTCTACGGTGAAGCCATGAGCGAGCGCTCTCGGAGCCGGACGGCCGCCGTCCTCATCGCGGGGCTGGCGACAGTGCTGGTGCTCGTGGCTTGCGCGCCGACGGCGGAGGCGCCTACTCCCACGGCGTCATCGACCGCCCCGACCCCGTTCTTCGCGAGCGACGAGGAGGCCCTGGCCGCCGCGACCGCTGCGTATGAGTCGTATCTGGAGGTCAGTGACCAGATCGCCGCGGATGGGGGAGCAGACCCAACAGCACTTAAGCCGCTGGTCTCCGTGGAGGAATACGAACGCCAGGAACAGTCCTTTTTGGGCTTCACCGAACGTGGTCTGCACGCGGAGGGTTCATCCCAAGTCGATTCGGAGCGTTTAGAACAGGCAAATTTGGTTGTCGGAAATGTGTCTATCTACCTCTGCCTCGATGTCAGCGAAGTTCGTCTGATGGATGACGCCGGAGTAGACAACACTCCGGTCGACAGGATGGACAGACTTCCTCTGCAGGTTGCTTTCGCGTCGGAAGGCGAGTCTTTGTTGATTTCTCAGAGCTCCGTATGGTCCGGCGACAATTTCTGCTGAGCGGCGCGATGGCGTTCGCGCTCTTGGCGCTCGCAGTACCGCAACCAGCGTCCGCGTGGCCAACTTCATGTAACGCGGTGGACGCGCAGCTTGGCAGTTGCGACCTTCCAAACCCGCCCGCCGCCTCCGGCAGCGTCGACGACGACCACGTCGACCTCTCCGCCGGGGTGCACGGCGATACGGGTGAGCATGAGCCCAACGTGGGCCTCGATGACGACTCGAACGGTGATCCGCTCGACCCCGTGCAGGAGGATGCGCCCTGCGACCCACAGGGGGGCCTGATCGCCTGTCGAGACGAGTTCATCATCAACCTCGCTGGAACCGACCTGCCGTGGCAGGAGATCACGCTCGCGGACATCGCCAGCTTCCTGCCGGAGGACCCCGAGCAGGCCGCCGAGCCCGACGGCTGGGCCATCGTGGGCCTACCGGCCAACTTCGTCGCCGACGCCCGACAGCATGTCGTTCCCGGAACGCTTCTCGGCCTCCCGGCGGAAGTCCGCTTCACTCCGACCGGCTACCTGTGGGACTACGGCGACGGCTCCAGCGCACGATCGACCGGGGGCGGATCGACGTGGGAGGCACTCGGCCTCGACTGGTTCGCTGTGACTTCGACAAGCCACAGCTATGAATCGCGTGGCGCGGTCTCGGCGGTCCTCACCATCTCCTACCAGGCCGAGTATCGTTTCGGCGGGCCGACCTGGAACCCCGTGGTCGGCATCCTGGATGTCACCGACGACCCGCTGGCCATCGTGGTCGCCACGGAATCGACCGTCCTCGTGGGCGGTTCGTGCGGCGAGGATTCGTCCCTCGGCTGCTAGCCGAGTCATAGACAACGGTCAGCACGCCTACAGCGCTGCTTAGCTGTTCGGTCAGTTTCACCCGGGATGCTTGGTCCATTCGGAAGGAGCACCACCATGACCGAGACCCCGCAGAACCCCGAGGGTCAGCCGGGCGTCAGCCCCGATTCCGCCGCATCCGCGGCTGGCTCGGCTACCGGCGACAGCACCACGCAGCCCGCGACACCCCAGGCCGCTCCCGCGCAGGCACCCGCCGCCGGCGACACGGCGGCGAGCGATGCGCGAATTACCGAGGCGTCGGCAACGCCCACGAACCCCACCAACTTCGCGGCCCCCGCCGCACAGGCCGCACCCGCAGCGCAGCCTGCAGCACCGAGCGCCGCAGACGCGACACCGACGGCCGTCTACGCAGCCCACATCGCGCCGCATGCTCCCCAGGGCGCCTCGTTCGGCCCGGCAGCGGTCGCCGCTCCGCCGACCACCGATTCCGCGCAGACCGGTCCCGGTGCTCCGAAGGCACGCCGCGGACGCCGACTCATCGTCCCGCTCGTGGCGGCGCTCGCCGTCGGAGCGATCATCGGCGGCGCCACCGGCGCCGGCGTCGTCCTCGCCACCGGCGCAGACTCCAGCAGCACTCGGGTCGTCAGCGAATCGGACGGCTCGTCGTCCAACGTCGTCGTCAACCGGGCGTCGGACGCCACGACTGTCACGGCGGTGGCGGCAGCCGTCTCGCCGTCCGTGGTGACCATCGAGGTGAGCGGCAGCAGCTCCGCCGGCACCGGATCGGGCGTCATCCTCAGCGACGACGGCTACATCCTCACCAACACCCACGTGGTCACCCTCGACGGCGCAGCCGCCGACGCGACCATCAAGGTGCAGACCAGCGACGGCAAGTACTGGGATGCCACCGTCGTCGGCACCGACCCGATCGTCGACCTCGCGGTCATCAAGCTCACCGATGCCAGCGGGCTCACCCCGGTCACCTGGGGCGACTCCAGCCAACTGAACGTCGGCGACAGCGCCATCGCGATCGGCGCACCCCTCGGCCTCAGCGGAACCGTCACCGACGGCATCGTGAGCGCGCTCAACCGCAGCATCACGGTCGCCTCGTCGGCCGTCCCCGAGACCACCGAGGGCGACTCGACCGACTCCGGAGACTCGGGCTCGGGCAACGACTTCTGGAACTTCGACCTGCCCGGCCAGAGCGGCACCACCACGGCCACCGCATCGATCTCTCTGCCGGTCATCCAGACCGACGCAGCGATCAACCCCGGCAACTCGGGCGGCGCGCTGCTCAACAGCGCCGGTGAGTTGATCGGCATCAACGTCGCTATCGCCAGCGCCGGCGGCTCGAGCAGCTCGAGCAGCCAGTCCGGCAGCATCGGCGTCGGCTTCTCGATCCCGTCCAACCTCGCCAAGCGCGTGGCGAACGAGATCATCGCCGACGGATCGGCCACCCACGGCCTGCTCGGCGCCAGCGTGCAGGACGCCTCGACTGGGGACAACACCTCCAGCATCGCCGGCGCGTACATCGCGCAGGTCTCCAACGGAGGCGCGGCTGCGGACGCGGGCATCAAGGCGGGCGACATCGTCACGGCCGTCGACGGCAACGCAGTGGGATCGGCGACCGACCTCACCGCGCAGATCCGCTTCCTGGCCGGAGGCGCGTCCACGACGCTGACCTACGTCCGCAACGGCACCACCTACGAGGCCGACGTCACCCTCGGGACCTACACCCCGTAAGTCCCAGCCTCACCGCGGTACCAAGCGGCTCCCTGCTCCGGGATTGTTCGGAGCAGGGAGCCACCTGTCGCATCGCCGAGCGGCCGCTGGTCGACCGAGCCGCCGGGGGAGCCGCTGATACACTCCGGACGATGGCACAGCACCTCGGATCCGCGCCTGCACCGATGCCCGGGGATCCTGATTCGGGACAGGCCCTTCCGGCGGTGTCGTACGTCATGCCGGTGCTCAACGAGGCGGCCCATATCGCCGCCGCCGTCGCCAGTCTCACCGCCCAGGACTACTCCGGCGACTTCGAGATCATGCTCGCGCTCGGCCCCAGCACCGATGGCACCACCGAGCTCGTCGAGGCGATGTCGGCCGCCGATCCGCGTGTCCGCAGCGTCGAGAATCCGCTCGGTACCACCCCCGAGGGCCTCAACCTCGCCATCCAGGCCACCAGCAATCCGGTCGTGATCAGGGTGGATGCGCATTCCGCCCTGCCGACCGACTATGCGCGGATCGCCGTCGAGACTCTGCAGCGCACCGGGGCCGCCAACGTCGGCGGCGTGATGGATGCGGTCGGTGTCACCCCCTTCGAGCAGGCCGTCGCCCTCGTCTACGGCTCCAAGTTCGGGCTTGGCGGGACCCCGCACCACGTCGGCGGACAGGAGGGGCCGGCGGAGACCGTCTATCTCGGCGTCTTCCGTCGCGATCGCCTCGAGGCCGCCGGACTGTTCGACGAGGGCGTGCGACGCGGACAGGACTGGGAGCTCAACCGCCGGCTGCGAACCATGGGCGAGACCATCTGGTTCAACCCCGCGCTCAAGGTGACCTACCGGCCGCGCTCGACGCTGCGCCAGCTGGCCCGGCAGTTCCTCAGCACCGGCCTCTGGCGTGGAGAGCTCGCCCGCCGCAACCCGACGCAGAACAGCATCCGCTACTACGTGCCGCCCGTCATGGTGCTCTCGGTCGTCGTCGGCTTCGTGCTGGGACTGTTCGGCGTCGGTCAGGCCATCGCCAAGAATCCGCCATGGCTGCTGCTCGGCCTGTTCGCGCCCCTGTTCTACCTCGGCTTCCTCGTCTTCGCGACGGTGACCGTCGCGCTGCCCCACGGCCTCCGCACCGCCCTGCAGTTCCTCGTCGTGCTGCCGTGCATCCACTTCTGCTGGGGGATCGGCTTCTTCTTCGGGGTCGCCAAGCTCACCAGCAACATCCAGGCCTACACCGGAAGGTGACCCGTGTCCCTCGGCGCCCCTGACGAAGGGGATTCCCCTCCTTCGCTCGACCCGACCGCCCCGCTGCGCCATCCGGATGGAGCGGCATCCGGCGGCTTCGGCACACCCGTGCCCGCCCATGGCGCCCATCCGACCTCGATCGCCGAACTCCGCCGCGTCGCACAGCCTCCCGAGGTGCGCCAACGCGCCAACGCCGAGCACTGGACCGCGTCGCTCTACCTCCGCGACCTGTCGCCCTACCTGACCTGGTTCCTGCTCAAGACCTCGATCTCGGCCAACGGCGTGACCGGGCTGATGATCCTGGTCGGCTGGTCGACCGCCGCCGCGCTGCTCATCCCCGGGATCGGCGGCGCCGTGCTCGCGCTGATCCTCGGCCAGCTGCAGATGCTGGTCGACTGCTGCGACGGCGAGGTCGCCCGCTGGCGCAACCAGTCGTCGCCCGCCGGGGTCTTCCTCGACAAGGTCGGCCACTACACGACCGAGGCGCTCATCCCGATCGCCCTCGGCATCCGCGCGGCCGGCTATCCGTTCGAGGCGCCGGCCGACTTCCTGTGGACCACGATCGGCTTCGCGCTCGCCCTGACCATCGTGCTCAACAAGGCGCTCAACGACATGGTGCACGTCGCCCGCGCCAACGCCGGACTGGTCAAGCTCGCCGATCGCAAGGAGGAGTCCGTTCCGTCGCAGCGCCTCGTCGCCCGCCTCCGTCGCGCCGCGCGCTTCGTGCCGTTCCACCGGCTGTACCACTCCGTCGAATTGACGATCCTCGCCTTCGTGACCGCGGTGATCGGGGGAGTGCTCGCACTCGCCGGCGTCGCGGACGGCGAGATCATCGCCGACCGCTGGCTCGTCGGCATCCTCGCTCCGCTCTCGCTGCTGGCGCTCGCAGGACACTTCGTCGCGATCCTCGCCTCGCGCCGCGTCCGGGCTTAGGGCATGACCTCCCTCGTGAACCCGCTGCCGCGGGTCGGAGCCGTCGTGCTCACCCAAGGCACCCGGCTCGACGACCTGCGCGCGGCGCTCGCGAGCCTGACGGCGCAGGACGGGATCGAGCTCGACCTCGCCGTCGTCGGCAACGGGTGGGATCCGGCAGAGCTCGGTGAGGGGCTGCCCGCGGGTTCACGCGTGGTCGCGCTGCCGGAGAATCTCGGCATCCCCGCCGGACGCAACGCGGGTGCGGACGTCATCTCGGGAGACTGGATCGTCTTCCTCGACGACGACGCGTCCCTGCCCTCCGCCCGATTCGTGCTCGATGCGATCGCGGTGATCCAGCGCGATCCGACCATCGGAGCTCTGCAGCCGAGAGTCGACGATCCGACCGGGCTGACCTCGCCGCGGCGCTGGATCCCGCGGATCCGCAAGGGCGATCCGAGCCGCTCGAGCGCCGTCTTCTCGCTCTGGGAGGGGGCGGTCGTGCTGCCCCGGCAGGTCTTCGATCAGACCGGCGGCTGGGCGGACGAGTTCTTCTACGCCCATGAAGGCATCGATCTGGCCTGGCGCGTCTGGGAGACCGGACACCGCGCCTGGTACGCCGGCGATCTCGTCGCGCATCACCCGGTGATCCAGCAGACCCGACACGAGTACTACTGGCGGCTGAACGCCCGCAACCGGGTCTGGCTCGCGCGCCGCAACCTGCCGGCCCCGCTCATCCCGCTCTACGTCGCGTCATGGACGGGCATCCAGGCGCTGCGATTCGCCCGGAACCGCGGCGGCCTCCGACCGTGGATCGCGGGCTGGCTCGAGGGCTGGCGCGCCGATCCCGGCGTGCGCCGCCCCCTCCGGTGGCGCACCATCCTCCGGATGACCCTGGCCGGCCGCCCACCCATCGTCTGAACAGCGCCGAATTGCCACAAATGGCTCTCAACACGGCAGTTTGCGAGCCATTTGTGGCAATTCGGGGCAGTTCGGGGCAGGGGCAGGGAGCTAGAGCTAGAGCTGGCGGGTCAGCTTGTAGACGACCGAACTGTGGCAGTCCCACTGCTGCTCGACGGCGAAGCCCAGGTCGGCGAGCTCCGCCATCTGGTACTGGTCCGGCGGGCTCCCCGGCGCGCGATACTGCACGGCCCAGACGGTGTCGACGTCGGCGAACCGACCCGCGACGGTCGGCACCTTGTAGGTACGGTCCCACCAGTAGTCGTTCTCGTCGTATGGCACGTCCAGCAGGATGTTGCGCAGCCCGGTGAACTCCGCAGGGTAGACCCTCTGGGCGAGCCGTGGGCGCGCCGACACCGGCGTCAGCTCGTCGAACACCAGCGCGTCTCCCGGCGATGCGTTGGCGTGGATGATCGCCGCGGATTGCGCCCAGTCGCTGCCGACCTTGGCGAACGGCGTGCGCTGCTGCACGTAGCTCGGCAGCGCGGCCAGGGTCAGGAGAAGCACTCCGGCGATCGCCACTCGCGGGCGCAGCCGGGCGAGTGTCGCCCCGATGAGGACGGCGACGGCCGGCGCCGATCCGACGAGATAGCGGTGAGTGAACACAGGCACGGCGATGTTCAGCAACAGGAGGAGCGCCATCGGCGTGAGCGCGATGGCGACGGCGGCCGCGATGCCCGGTCCGCCCCGATCGTCGCGCGCCGACTCGAGCCACGGTCGGCCGCCCGCCCGGTGGACAAGGACGGCGACCAGGGGAAGCAGCATCGCCGCGATCGCGAGCGCCGCGTAGACCGGATTGCCGAACCAGGTCGTCACCAGCACGGCATAGGGGTTCGCCGCATCGCGCTCGTAGAGGTAGTCGAGCTGGTTCCGCTGCTCGATCGCGAGTCGGATCAGCGGGTCGAGCGCGATCAGCGTGCCGACCGCAGCGGCGAGGAAGCTCAGCGGGGCGATCCATCGATCTCGCGTTCCGCGTGTGCTCTTCGCGCGCGCCCGACGCCATTGGAGCGCCACGACCACGGCATGGGCGGGCAGCACGAGGACGGCGAAGAGGAAGAGGTATGACGCGCCCGTCATCAGGGCGGCGTACAGCAGCCAGAGGAGGCCATGCCGGATCGGTCGCGCGGACGGTCGTGAAGCCGAGCCGAGGATGGCGACGAGCAGCACCGAGGCCCAGATCACCAGCGCCGCGGACAGGGCGAACGAGCGGGTCTCGGTTCCGACGAGCGTGAGACGAGGCAGCAGCACGACCACCGCTGCGGTGAACAGCGCCGCCCGTCGACCCGCCAGCTGTTGGGCGAGCACCACGGCCCCGGCCGCCACGATTCCGATGGCGATGGAGCTCGGCAGCCTCGCCATGACCGGCGAGAAGCCGAAGAGATCGATCCAGAAGTGCAGAAGCACGTAGTAGCTGCCGTGCACCGCGTCGACGGTGTGCAGCAGCTCGGGCAGGGTCGACAGTGGGCGACGGGCCGACATGATGCTCGCCGCCTCATCGCCCCAGAACGACGGGATCCACGATCCCGAGACGCTGACGATCGTCGCGACGAGACCCGCAACGGCGGCCATGGTCCGGGTGGAGGCGCCCGTCACCCCGTCTCGCAGCCGTCGGAGCGCCTCTGCATCGGAGCGATAACGATTGCCTGCGAACCTTCCGCAGGGCGCTGCGCAGCCCGGTCTGCGGAACGGGCGCCTGCGTACACTGGACCATACTGACCGCCGGGGGTGGCCAGAACCTGTCAGTGGCCCGCACCGCGCGGGCGGAAAGCACGTGCTCCGCCGGCCACTGAGACACCCGACGTGAGGATGAGGTCGACGTGAATCGAACGCCGACCCCGGCAGTGGATTCCCTGTCCTCGTCGCGATGGCGCGTGGCGCGATGACCGAAGACACCCGCCTAGTGCGCAGTGCTCCCGCGGCTCAGCCCGCGCCCGTCGGACGCCTGCAGTCCCTCGACGGCCTCCGCGGCTGCGCGGCCTTCGTCGTGCTGATCCACCACGCGGCCCTGCTCTCGCCCCTCTGGCCGGGCAACGCGGCGCCCGCTGCGGCCCCCCCGTTCTCCTTCATCTGGTGGGCGAACGAGACGCCGCTCAAGCTCCTCTCGGCGGGCACTGAAGCCGTGATGGTGTTCTTCGTGCTCAGCGGCCTCGTCGTGACGCTCCCCGTGCTGCGGCCGAAGCCGTTCGACTGGATCGCCTACTACCCACGACGGGCGGTGCGCCTGCTCGCGCCGGTTCTCGGATCGGTCGTGCTGGCCGCCATCTGGGTGATGGCGTTGCCGCAGATCAGTCCGCAGGACGAGGGCACCTGGCTGAGCTCCTCCAGCACACCGGACTTCTCCTGGGAGTGGATCGTCAAGGCCGGAGACCTGTTCGGCGGCGACGGGCAGATCAACAACCCGCTCTGGACCCTCCGCTGGGAGATGATCTTCTCCCTGCTCCTGCCCGTCTTCGTGATCCTCGCCGTCGTGCTCGCCCGACGCTGGGTGCTCGTCACCGCCGCGGTCGTGCTGCTGACCTGGCTGGGCGAACGGGTCGGCGCCTCATCGCTCAGCTACCTGCCCGCCTTCCTGCTCGGCGCCCTGCTCGCCGTTAATCTCGATCGCGTCCGTGAGCTGTCGACCCGACTCAGCGGCACCGCCAAGGGCCGCGCCACCTGGGCCGGGATCGGCGTGCTCGGCGGACTCATGCTCGTCGGCCGCTGGCTCGCCTCCCCGGTGCTCGACACGGTGCCCGAACTCGAATTCCTGCTCCGCGGTCTGACGCCGCTCGCGGCGATGCTGATCGTGCTGTCGGTCATCGGCTCTACCGCTCTGCGAGCGTTCTTCAGCTCCCCGGTGCCGCGCTTCCTCGGCAAGATCTCGTTCAGCCTCTACCTCGTGCACGCGCCGATCGTGATCTTCTTCTTCTACGCCTTGCAGGGTCGGCCGCTGATCGTGGCCCAGGTGGTGGGCATCGTCGTGTCGCTGATCGTCGGCACGCTGTTCTGGTGGGCCTTCGAGAAGCGGGCGCACCAGTGGTCGATCTCGGCCGGCAAGGTCGCGTCGGCACGGTTCTCCGCCTACCTCGGCCGTGGTGCCAGCACGGAGCCATCCGGCAGATCGCATGACGGGTCACGTCCGACGGGCGAGCAGCAGAACGACGACGACCGGGGGAGCGGATCATGAGACTGCCCGTTCGCGGGCTCGCCCGCAGACTGCATCGTGCCGGCATGTCCGAGGTGCACGCGCACTGGCGGCGTCAGCCGATCCAGCCCGACACCGTGCTCTACGAGTCGTTCGCCGGCAACGGCATGCTCTGCAACCCCGAGGCGATCTTCCGCCGACTGCTGGAGCTGCCCGAGTTCGCGCACCTCACCCACATCTGGGCGATCGCCCACCCGGAGGACTACGCCGGCACGCTGGCCGAGTTCGCCGGCCGCTCCGATGTGCGATTCGTGCGCCGTGGATCGTCGGACTACCACCGGGCACTCGCGACCAGCGGCTTCCTCGTCAACAACGCCACCTTCCCCCCGCAGTTCAGCAAGCGGCCGGGACAGATCTACCTGAACACCTGGCACGGCACTCCGCTCAAGCACATGGGCTTCGATACGCCCGACGGCCCGTCCGCTTCGGCGAACACCATGCGCAACTTCGCGGCCGCCGACTACCTGCTCGCCCAGAACCCGTTCATGACGCAGACGATGTATCGGAGCGCCTACAAGCTCGAGGGCCTCTACAACGGCGCCATCATCGAAGAGGGCTACCCGCGGGTGGACCGGCAGACGCTGTCCGACACGCAGGTCCGGGACGTGCGGAGGGCGCTCGACCCCAGCGTCGGCGCCGATCTCGAGCCCGATGCCCGCAGGATCGTCGTGTTCGCGCCGACCTGGCGAGGTGCGTCGTTCCAACGTCCGGACGACAACATCGACCAGATGCTCGAGGCGCGCGACGAGTTCGCTCGCGCTCTCGACCCCGACCGGTGGCGGGTCCTGCTCAAGGTGCATCAGGCCGCCTACGCCCTCGCCGCTCGGCGCTCAGGGGTGGCGGACATCCTGGTGCCGAACTCGCTGCCGACCAACCAGCTGCTCGGCCTCGCCGATGTCCTCGTCACTGACTACTCGAGCATCTTCTTCGACTTCCTGGCCACCGGTCGGCCGATCGTCTTCTACACGCCCGACCAGACCGAATACGCGCTCGGACGCGGTCTCTACCGCTCGCCCGAGCAGCTGCCCGGTCCGCAGTTCATCGATGCCGGCGACGCGGCGAAGGCCGTGCGCCGAGCGATCGACGGCCTCGGCGATCCAGACGGTCTCGGCGACCCCGACGAGGTCGCCCGATACGCGGCGGCTCAGAAGGAGTTCACCCCGTTCGACGACGGCGGCGCGAGCGATCGGGTGATCGATGTGGTCTTCCGCGGCAACACCGCGGGGCATCGTATCCACCGTGAGCAGCAGCGACGTCCGAGCCTGCTGCTCCACCTCGGAGCGATGCGCCCGAACGGCATCACGACGTCGGCGTTCAACCTGGTCAACAGCCTCGACCACGAGCACTTCGACGTCACCGTCACCTACCCGGGCGGCCCTGCCGCGACCAAGATGCTCGAGACGCGGTTCATGAACCGATCCGTCCGGCACATGCCGAGGGTGGGCGGGCTCAACGGGTCCAAGACCCAGCACCTCCGGAGGACCATCGCCGATCGGCGCGGACGCGGCGAGCTCGACCTCACCGACCCCGCCGAGCAGCAGGTCTGGGAGGACGAGTGGACGCGCTGCTTCGGCGACTTCCGCTTCGACGACGTCATCGACTTCAGCGGCTACGGCCCGCTCTGGGCGCGACTGCTGCTGCACTCGCCACAGGCGACGCGCTCGATCTGGCTGCACAACGACATGGCGGCGGACGCGCGCAGATCCGTGCACGGCAGGCTGATCCACTTCCGGAGCCTGAGCGCGGTGTTCGCGCACTACAGCTCCTACGACAATCTCGTCTCGGTCTCGAAGTCCCTCTCCGAGATCAACCGGCGGAGCCTCTCGGATCGCGCTCCGGCGGACAAGTTCCGCTATGCCCGCAACTGCATCGACGGTGCGGGGATCCGCGCAGGTGCTTCACTGCCGATCGAGTGGATGGATGACTCCGTGCCGGCGCCGCCCGGCCTCGGGGTGCCGCGCAGTTCCGCGTCGGAACGGATCTTCATCGCGGCTGGACGTCTTTCGCCGGAGAAGAACTTCGGGCGACTCATCCGGGCGTTCGCGCGGGTGCATGCGTCACAGCCCGATACGCGTCTGGTGATCGTCGGCGGGGGACCGCTGCGCGCGTCGTTGTCGGACCTTGCGGCGTCGCTCGGCCTCGCCGATCGCGTGCATCTCATCGGCCAGCAGGCGAACCCCTATTCCTTCCTCGCCGCCGGGGACTGCTTCGTGCTCTCCAGCGACTACGAGGGTCAGCCGATGGTGCTCCTGGAGGCAGCAGTCCTCGGGCTGCCCATCGTCACGGTCGACTTCCCCTCGGTGCGGGATGCCCTTCCCGCGGGAGCGGCCACGGTGGTGGCTCAGACGGATTCGGCGCTGGCCGAGGGCATGATGGCCTACCTCCGTGGTGAGGTCGAGGCCGCCGAGTTCGACGACGTCGCGTACAACCGCGAGGCCGTCTCCGAGTTCATGACCGTCGCAGGCATCCGCTCCGCCACCTGAGGGACGAGGCCGTCGGCCCAAGCCTTGGACCAACCATCACGGCGCTTTGGGCGACGGCGCGGATCGGTGGTCGAGCAGGCGCGCCGGCGCCGTATCGAGGCCCTCGACACGGAGGCCGAGATGGTCAGCGATCGAGCGACGGCTGGTCCGCGGACGCGTTGGAGGAGTCCGCCGAGTCGGTCTTCGCCTTCCCACCCGGGAGTGCCCGACGGGCGCCCTGGCCGAGGGACCGCAGACGCGATCCACCCTCGCGTGGAGCTCGCGGCTCCTTGGGCGCTTTCACCGCTTTCGGCTCATGGGGCAGCTTGATGACGGGCGCCAGCTCCGACGGGAAGTCGAATGGGGGAGGGGGGAACGCCGTCCGTGCGCTCTTGATCACCCGACGCCCGAGGATGTGGTTTCCCGCACCGCCGATGACCGCTCCGACGCCGAACGGGACGAGGCGGCCGATGACCGATCCGCCCTGACGCACGACGAAGTGCTTGAGGAAGGTGTTCTTGAGCCGATCGGTGAGCTGTCCGACGAGCGCCTTCGGCAGGCTGCTCGTGATCATCTCTCCCCAGTAGATGGAGCGGCCCGGACCGCCACGGCCGATCGACCCCGCGAACTGCTTGACCAGGTCCTGTCCGCCGGTGCCGAGCATCATCGCCATCACCAGCGAGCGTGCGCGTTCCGGCTCGATCACCGCGATGCCGTGCACCTCGGTGACCGACTGCGCGAACAGCGCGCTGGTCTCGAGGAATCCGGCAGTCTCGACACCGCTCAAGGCGAGAGCTGCACCCGTGCCGATGCCGGGTACGACGGCGCTCGCACCCACGGCAGCCCCGCCGGTGGTCACCGCCGTCAGATAGTGCCGTTCGAGGATCGAGATCACCTCGGCGGGAGAGGCCAGCGGATGCCGCTTGCGGATGGCGCGGATATTGGCGAGAACGACGGGCCTCTGCACCGAGAGCAGCTTGTCGAAGCTCTTGGTCACGGCCCCAGGCAGCGGTGCATCTTCCGGCATCCCCGGATTCTACGGAGCGACGCTGGGTCCCGCGATCAGGAAACAGGGGTCACGGGTGCGGACTGCCCCACCGAGCGCGCCTGGGCGAGAGCGGCCCGATTCGAAGCAGGTATCGGTCAGGTGCCGGTGTCGCGCGCGTATCGGGCGAGCACCTCGTCGATCGGCGCATCCAGCACGAGCTTGCCCTTGTCGAGGTACAGCCCGCGGGTGCAGAAGCGCCGGAGATCCTTCTCGCTATGGGAGACGAAGAACAGGGTGCGCCCGCCGGTGAGGAGCTCGTCGATGCGGGCGTAGCACTTCTCCCGGAAGCCGCGGTCCCCGACCGCCAGCACCTCGTCGACGAGCAGGATGGGCTCCTCGAGCCGCGAGATGACGGAGAAGGCGAGGCGCGCCTTCATCCCGCTCGACAGGTGCTTGTACGGGGTGTCGACGAAGCCGCCGATCTCCGCGAACTCGATGATCTCGTCGAAGCGCGCCGCGATCTCCTTCTTGGGCATGCCGTGCAGGCCCGCCGTGAGGAACACGTTGTCGCGCACGGTCAGGTCGTCCACGAAGGCGCCGGTGATCTCGATCAGCGGCGCGACCCCGCCGCGGACCGCGACCGTGCCCTCGTCGGGGAGCACGACCTCGGCCACGAGCTTGAGCAGGGTGGACTTGCCCTGACCGTTGCGGCCGACGACCCCGATGGCCTCACCACGGCCGACCGAGAAGCTGACATTGCGCAGCGGCCAGAAGTCGTCCGGCCGGCTGCGTCGTGAGCTGCCCGACAGAAGATCCTTGAAGCTGCGACGGCCACCCCGATTGCGACGGAAGCGGATCCCCGCTCCGGTCACCTCGATGACGGGAGCCTCTGCGACCCGATCGCGCGACGGGCTCTGAGCAGGATTCGTCACTCAGATCTCCTTCAGCACAGCGCGCTCGCTGCGGGAGAAGACGAGCAGGCCGATCAGCAGCAGAGCCACGGAGACGACGATCGAGCCGCCGACCAGGAACCAGTCGAGCTCCTGCGCGAAGAAGGTCGCACGGTAGAGCCCGAACAGCCCGGTCAGCGGATTGAACGCCGACCAGAAGTGCAGTCCGGCCGGCAGATCAGAGGCGCTGTAGACGATGGGGGATGCATAGAAGAGGAACCGGAGCATGAGCTTTACCGCACGCTCGAGATCTCGGAAGAACACGACGAGCGGGGCGACGATCAGTCCGATCCCGACGGTCAGGATCGCCTGGATCAGCACGGCGAGCGGGAAGAGCACGATCCATCCGCTGATCGGGGCGCCGCCGATGATCGCGAACACGGCGAGCACCGGAAGGCTGAAGAGGTACTCGATGCCCTTGGACAGCACGAGCCGGCCGACCCAGATCGTGCGCGGGATGTTGGTGGAGCGCACCAGCTTGGCCTCGCGCAGGAACGCCCGGGTCGAGTCGCTGACGGCACCGTTGAACCACATCCAGGGCAGCAGCGCCGCCAGCAGGAAGACGATGTACGGCTCCTCGCCCACATCACGCTCGAAGACCTTGGTGAAGACGAACCAGTAGATCCCCGCCATCACCAGCGGGTCGAGGATGGACCAGAAGTAGCCGAGCGCCGACGTGGAGTAGCGGACGCGCAGATCACGCGCGGTCAGCAGCCAGAGGGTCTCGCGGTACCTCTTGAAGCCTGTCGAGCGCGCCGACGCTGGCGCTTCGAGAACAGCTGAGGTCACGCGAGCACTCTACCCGGCGGCGCTCAGCCGTTCGGGTAGCGCGCTCAGGACTCGGAGGACCGAGTCAGAGCTGGAGGTTGGCCCGCTCGAGATCTTCGGCGAAGTCGACCTCGACCGCGTAGAGGTCGGTGATGTCGATGGGCTCGACGAGCATCCGCTCGCTCTGGATGGCCGTCTCGATGCCGCGCTCGAAGTAGTCCTGGGCGCCCACCCGGCTGAGGTGGCGGATCAGCATCGCCTTGTCGCGCGAGGAGATGTAGTTGATGCCGACCGCCTCGCCGAGCCCTCCGCGAACCGTCTTGGACAGCTCCTGGAGGTAGCCCTCGGCGCTGGTGGTGTACTTGACCTCCTCGTCGGAGACCGACGAGGTGTTGACGGTGACGAACGAGTGGTCGCGGGCGATGAGCGGCAGGGTGCGGTCGAGCACGGCCGGGTCGAAGACCACATCGCCGTTCATCCAGAGCACTCCGCCCGCGGATGAGGCCTGCAGGGCGCGCAGCAGGCTCTTCGAGGTGTTCGTCTGGTCGTACTTCTCGTTGTAGACGAAGGACGCTTCGGGGAACGCCTCGATGATGTGCTCGAGCTTGTAGCCGACGACGACGGTGACCTGGGCAGCGCTGCCGAAGGTGTGCCGGATGTTGTCGAACTGCTGGCCCATGATGGTGCGGCCGTCACTGAGCTCCGTCAGCGGCTTCGGCAGTGATCTTCCGAGCCGCGAACCCATGCCCGCGGCGAGGATGACGATCTGGGTGGTCATGTCGCGCTCCTAAAACAGTCGTCTCGTGGCGAGCCGACTGGAATGCGACCCGCGCGCTGCAATGAACCCCCAATGCCGCGCCTTGTATCCGACACCCCGTCATGTCACATCCAGTTTACCTATGCGACGTCGAAGAGGGGTATATTGCGGCGCCCGTCCGTGTCCGGATCGTTAGGTTCGCGACAGCCATCTGAGGGACGTCTGAGAGTGGGCTCCGCATCGGGTCCGAAGGGTCGTCGAACAATGCCCACCCTGATAAGGCGCAGAATTCGGACGCATGGCGTTGATAACCTCGACCGGTGAGCACCGCACCCGACCGTCCCGAATCCTCCGCAGCCGCCGAGGATCCGACGACGTCAGCCGATGCCGCCGAAGAGACGAAGTCCAGCCCCGCACCCGCGCCCCCGGCGGCGAAGCGCAAGCCTGCCTCTTCGTCTGCGGGCGCTCGAAAGAGCACCCGGCCGAAGACGTCGGCTCAGAACGACACGAAGTCGACGGTGTCGTCGACGGCCGATCGATCCGAGAAGGAGCCGGTGGTGGAGGCCGAGTCGACGGAGGCCGAGCCGACGGGTATCGAGCGGGTGGACGTGGAGTCCGTGGAAGTGGAGCCGGCGGCCGAAGCGATCGTGGACGAGCCTGAGGCGGTCGCCGTGAAGTCTGAGTCGGCGATGCCCGTCGAGGACATCATCGAGGCGGAGCCGGTTGTCGAGGCGGAGCCGGTTGTCGAGGCGGAGCCGGTTGTCGAGGCGGAGCCGGTTGTCGAGGCGGAGCCGGTTGTCGAGGCGGAGCCGGCTTCCGTTGGATCCACGGACGCGGTCCCGCCCGCGCGCGCCCGGGTAGAGCGCCCTGCGCTCGCCGCGCTGCGAGCGCCGCATCCGCCGAGCGCTCGCGTGGCCGCAGTCCTGGCGGAGTCGCAGCCGCGGTCCGGCTCCTCCGAGTCCCGTGACGCTTCGGTTCGCGAGACGGCGCCCACCGCGCCCGCCGACTCGACCGGGACTCCCGCCACCTGGCAGCAGCGACTGCAGAGCCTCTCGCGCACCGTGGCGCCCCTGATCAAGGCTGCATTCAGTCCCGTTCCGACCGATGCTCCTGCGGCATCGACCGTCACCCAGAGCGTGCCGTCGTCGGCCGCCGCCTCGACCGGAGCCATCGAGATCCTCGACCTCGATGCGGCGAAGAATCAGACGCACGCTCCCGTCGCGGCGGCCCCAACGGCGGACCGCAAGGCCCCGGTTCAGCGTGACGCCCGCGACGAGGATGCGGCGCAGGTCACGCCGGCCGCTCAGCCGCCCGTCGACGAGCCCGCTGAGCCGACTGTGGAGCGGACGGCTGAGTCGACCTCTGAATCGACCTCTGAATCGACCTCTGAATCGACCGACGAGCCGGATCACGATGGCCTCTCGGCGCTGTCCGCCCTCGTGCACGAGACGGAGCAGGAGAGCGCTCAGGAGACCGAGCAGGGGATTCAGGCGAAGCCTGCGCGGAGAGCCGACAACGGAGTCTCTGAGGCCCCGCGACCGGCCGGCCGGAAGGTCGAGGAGGTCGAGATCGAGGAGCTGGTCGAACTCGCCCCGACCTCCGTCGTCTCCGTCCCCCCGACCCCACCGATCGGACCGCAGCTTCTCGACGAGGCGAAGTCCCTGGTCAGCTCCACGATCGACGCCACCCGAGCGCGAATCGCCGCCCGCACCGCGCCGCGCAACGCTGCCCGCACCCAGCCGCGCACTCCGCGCCGGGCCTCCGCGAAGCCGATGCGGATACCGGCACCGGAACGCGACCTGGGTGAGGCGGTCCTCGAGATCGAGGGTCTCACGAAGCGGTTCGGCGAGCAGATCGCCGTCGACGACGTGGCACTCGAGGTCAAGCAGGGCTCGTTCTACGGGATCGTGGGCCCCAACGGCGCGGGGAAGACCACGACGCTGTCGATGATCACGGGCTTGCTGCGCCCCGACTCCGGCCGGGTGCTGGCGCACGGCGTCGACGTCTGGAAGGAGCCCGCCCGGGCCAAGCGGATCATCGGCGTGCTGCCCGACGCGCTCCGCCTCTTCGACCGGCTCACCGGCGCCCAGCTCCTCTACTACTCCGGCGCCCTCCGCGGGCTCGACAACGAGACGGTGCGCACCCGAGCTGCCGACCTGGCGACCGCCTTCGGGATCGAGGACGCGGTCGATCGCCTCGTCGCGGACTACTCCGCCGGCATGACCAAGAAGATCGCGCTCGCCGCCGCCATGATCCATTCGCCCCGACTGCTCGTGCTCGACGAGCCGTTCGAGTCCGTCGACCCGGTGTCGGCGGCGAACCTCAACGAGATCCTCCAGCGCTACGTGGCGAGCGGGGGCACCGTCGTGCTGTCCAGCCACGGCATGGACTTCATCCAGCGCGTGTGCGATCACGTCGCGATCATCGTCAACGGACGGGTTCTGTCGGCGGGAACCATGGACGAGGTGCGGGGGAGCGCGTCCCTCGAGGAGCGCTTCGTCGAGCTGGCCGGAGGCCGCAAGGCGGCCGAGGGCATGGAGTGGCTGCACAGCTTCACGGACTGACGCAGACCACGACACATACATGACCACGGTTCCAGCAGGGCGAGAGGAGGGCAGCACATGATCCGGGATTTCCTGAGCCTCAAGCTGCGCCTGCTCGCGAACGCGTTCAAGCGCAGCCCGTGGCAGGTGGTGGGGCTCGTGCTCGCGATCGCCTACGGCCTCGGCATCACCATCCTGGCCGTCGTCACCCTCGTCCTGCTGCGGTTCGCCGAGGTCGAGGTGGCTCGCGCGATCGTCGTGATCATCGGATCGGCGCTCGTGCTCGGGTTCGCCCTCGTGCCGCTGGCATTCGGAGTGGACGACACCCTCGACCCGAGACGCTTCGCCCTGTTCGGCATCGAGAACACGCGGCTCGCCCTCTACCTGCTCTTCGCCGCCCTCATCAGCGTCCCCTCCTTCGTGATCATCGTCTTCGGAGGGGTGTCGGTCTTCACCTGGGCGCGGGACTTCGGCTCCTTCGTCTTCGGGGTGCTCGGGGCCGCGCTGGCGATCGCCACATGCATCGTCGTTGCCCGCGTCAGCACCTCGGTGGCCGCATTCCTGCTGGCCACCCGTCGCGCTCGAGAGTTCACCGCCCTGCTCGGCATCCTGGCCTTCGTGCTCATCTCGCCCGGGATCATCGTGCTCGCAGGCGTGAACTGGCAGCGCGACGGCCTCAGCGCCGCGACCGCCCTCGCCGACGGCCTCGCCTGGTCGCCGCTCGGTGCGGCCTGGTCCGCTCCCGGCGACGCCGCCGAGGGCAACTACGGGCTCGCGATCCTGCGCATCCTGATCGCCGCGGCGTCCTTGGTCGTGCTGCTGGTCGTCTGGCGCGCTCTGCTCGGCTGGATGCTCGTCACGCCGGAGCGCGAGGCGCGAGCCCGGCACTACACGGGGCTCGGCTGGTTCGACAGGCTGCCCAGCGGACCGACCGCCGCGGTCTCCGCGCGCAGCGCCACCTACTGGCTGCGCGATCCCCGCTACCGCGTCTCGCTCATCATCATCCCGATCACCCCGCTGCTGATGATGATCCCGCTGCTGGTCGTCGGAGTGCCGAGCACGCTGCTCGCTCTGCTGCCCGTGCCGGTGATGAGCCTCTTCCTCGGATGGGCGATGCACAACGACGTCGCGTACGACAGCACCGCGATCTGGATGCACGTCGCCTCCGGGGTGAAGGGGCGCGCCGACCGGATCGGACGACTCTTCCCGGCGCTCGTGCTCGGCATCCCCGTCGTGATCCTCGGATCGTTCATCAGCGCCTACTTCTACGGGCAGTGGAACGTCGTCGGCGGCCTCATCGGCGTCAGCTCGGCGCTGCTGTTCGCAGGTCTCGGCTTCTCCAGCCTGATCTCCGCACGGTTCCCGTACCCCGTCGTCAAGCCGGGCGACAGCCCCTTCGCCCAGCCGCAGAGCGCCGGCGCCACCACGGCGGCCGTGCAGTCGATCGCCTTCCCAGCCGCGCTCATCCCTGCCGCTCCGGCGATCGTCTTCGCCTGGCTCGGCTTCTTCACCGACCCGCGCTGGTTCGTCGCCTCCCTCGTGTCCGGCGTATCGCTCGGCGTCGTCGCGCTGGTCTTCGGAGTGGCCGTCGGATCCTGGATCTACGACCGCCGCGGACCCGAGCTCGTCGGCGCCGCGACGCGAAGCTGATGGCAGCCGTCGGGGGCCAGAGGCAGGTGCGGGGACCAGCAGGAGCCACCGCCGTCGCGCGTAGACTTTCGGGCATGTGGGATCAGCGTGCGGCAGCCGATGCGGGCGGGGGGACGGACACCCTCGATCGTGAGCTCCAGGAGCTCATCGAGAAGGAGCAGCTCGACGAGGGCGACCACGACCGCTTCGCGCATTACGTGCGCAAGGAGAAGATCGTCGAGTCCGCCGTCACCGGCAAGCCGGTCATCGCGCTCTGCGGCAAGAAGTGGGTTCCGGGTCGCGACCCGTCGAAGTTCCCGATCTGCCCCTCCTGCAAGGAGATCTACGAATCGATGAACGAGTAGCCGGGCAGTCCTCGACCCGACGACTCGACCGCTACGCGGTGACCGTCGGGATGACCGGGTCGCCGGCGCGCAGCCGGAAGGCCTGAGGCGGGAGCTCCTTCAGCACATCCGCGTGATGGGCGCGAGCGGCCGCGGCGCCCGCAGCGCCTCGCCACCGCGGGTCGATGACGCCGTCTTGGATCAGCGGGACGTGCAGCGCGCGCTCGCCCGAGCCGGGGCGCTCCCCGTCGACGGGCGCGGCATCGACTCGGATCAGCTCGGTCGTCGCCGTTCCGGACTCCGACAGCCGGCGGTAGGCGTGCTTGCGTCCGCCGACACTGGCCTTATTCGCCGAACGCTTCGCCACCGACAGCCACTCTCCGGCGGAATCCTGGTGCGCGACGAGCTTGTAGACCATGCCGGCGGCGGGAGCTCCCGATCCGGTGACGAGCGACGTGCCGACGCCATACGAGTCGACGGGGGAGGCGGAGAGCGCGGCTATGCCGAACTCGTCGAGGTCGTTGGTCACCGTGATCCGGGTCTCCGTCGCGCCGAGCGAGTCGAGCAGCTCACGCACCTCGGCCACCTGCACGGGCAGATCGCCCGAGTCGATCCGGACGGCGCCGAGCGAGGTGCCCGCCACCTCGACCGCGCGGCGCACGGCCGTCGGCACGTCGAAGGTGTCCACCAGCAGCGTCGTCGACGGCCCGAGGGCGTCGACCTGAGCGCGGAAGGCCTGCTCCTCAGTGTCGTGGAGGAGGGTGAAGGCGTGCGCGGCCGTGCCCATCGTCGGCACGCCCCAGGTCCGTCCCGCCTCGAGATTCGACGTCGCCGAGAAGCCCGCGATCCATGCCGCCCGAGCCGCCGCCACTGCCGAGCGCTCGCCGACACGTCGGGAGCCCATCTCCGCAATGGGTCGTCCCGCCGCCGCGGACACCATCCGAGCCGCGGCGGTGGCCACAGCGCTGTCGTAGTTGAGCACGCTGAGCACGACGGTCTCGAGGATCACCGCCTCGGCGAAGCTGCCCTCGACCACGAGCACGGGGGAGCCCGGGAAGTAGAGCTCGCCCTCCCGATAGCCCCACACGTCGCCGCGGAACCGATAGTCGGCGAGCCAGTCGAGGGTGCGGGAGCCGACGATCGCGTTGTCCGACAGCCAGCTCAGCTCGTCCTCCCCGAACCGGAAGGCCTCGATGGCGTCGAGGACGCGCCCGACGCCGGCGAGCACGCCGTAGCGTCGCCCGCCCGGCAGGCTCCGTCCGAAGACCTCGAAGACGCACCTGCGCTCGTGGGTGCCGGCGTGCAGTGCGGCGTCGAGCATCGTGAGCTCGTATCGGTCGGTGAGAAGGGCGGTGCTCTGCGTCACCATGCCAGCCTACGCGGCGGGCGGAGGCTCTCAGGGCGTCGGATCCCCGGAAACACGGGGATCGAAGCCCCCTGAACTGGGAGGCGCGGCCCGCATCCCGCCGCTTCTAGCATTGCGCAAGACCTGCTGTACCCGCAGCCAGGAATGCGCGCCTCACCCGAGCGCGTCCCCCTTGTTCCTGAGAGACCCACTCATGCTCAGCCTCCACACCCTCGTCGCGCCCATCGACGCCATGTCCAGCGTCGGCGGCCTCGACCTCATCCCCGCAGGCGTCGCCGCGACCGTGCTCATCGCACTGGGCGTCGCGCTGGTCATCACCTCGCTGCGTCGCAAGGATTCCGGGCGGGACACCACCCACCGCCAGTAGGGCCATCCGCCGCTTCGCATGCACAGTCCTCCGCACCGTCCTCTGCACAGTGGTGTGCCGCTGACGTCAGCGTCCCGGGCCTCCACCGCCGCCTAGACTGCTCTGGTGGCTGATGCACCGATCGGAGTCTTCGATTCCGGGGTCGGCGGGCTCACCGTGGCCCGCGCGATCATCGACCAGCTGCCCCGCGAATCCATCCTCTACGTGGGCGACACCGCCAACAGCCCGTACGGGCCGAAGCCGCTCGCGGATGTCCGCCGCTTCGCCCTCGACGTGATGGACGACCTGGTCGCCCAGGGCGTCAAGCTTCTCGTCATCGCCTGCAACTCGGCGTCGGCCGCCGTGCTCCGCGATGCGCGCGAGCGCTACACCGTCGGCCACGGCATCCCCGTGGTCGAGGTCATCCAGCCCGCAGTCCGCACCGCAGTCCGCCAGACCCGCAACGGACGCGTCGGCGTGATCGGCACCGTCGCGACCATCACCTCCAAGGCATACGACGACGCGTTCGCCGCGGCGCCGCACCTCGAGCTGGTCAGCGTGGCCTGCCCGCGATTCGTCGAGTTCGTCGAAGCGGGCGTCACCAGCGGAGACGAGCTGTTCGCCGTCGCCCGCGAGTACCTGCAGCCGCTCCTCGACGCGGACATCGACACCCTCGTCCTCGGCTGCACCCACTATCCGCTGATGTCTGCGGCCATCCAGTACGTGGTCGGCGAGGACATCACCCTCGTCTCCAGCGCCGAGGAGACCGCCCGCGACGTGTACCGCACACTCGTCCAGCACGACCTGCTGCGCACTTCCGACCTGCCGCCCCGCCGCGACTACGAGGCGACGGGCGAGAGCGCCGACGAGTTCACCCGCCTCGCGCACCGCTTCCTCGGCCTCGAAGCGCCCCTCGCCGAATCGGTGATGACCGGCGCCATCCAGCTCCCCGACCGCGCGCAGCTCGCCACCCCGAGCTGACGCGCGCACCGCCCACCCGACGACCACCCACCCGCCTACACACGACGCGCCCGAGACGGCGGCGTCCGCACCGGAAGGACAACCCGTGGCCCGCGCCGACGGCAGGACCCCCGCAGATCTCCGACCCATCACCATCGAGAGGGGCTGGAGCTCCCAGGCCGAGGGCTCAGCGCTCATCTCCTTCGGCGGCACCAAGGTGCTCTGCACCGCCTCGTTCACCAACGGAGTGCCCCGCTGGCTGCAGGGCAAGGGCACCGGCTGGGTCACCGCCGAATACGCGATGCTTCCGCGCGCCACCAACGATCGCAACGACCGCGAGTCGGTCAAGGGCAAGATCGGCGGTCGCACGCACGAGATCTCCCGACTGATCGGCCGCTCGCTACGCGCCATCATCGACCTCAAGGCGCTCGGCGAGAACACCATCGTGCTCGACTGCGACGTCCTCCAGGCCGACGGCGGAACCCGCACCGCGGCGATCACCGGCGCATACGTCGCTCTGGCCGACTCGATCGAGTGGGCTCGCGGACGCAAGTTCATCGGCCAGAAGGCCCAGCCGCTCATCGACACCGTCGCCGCCGTCTCGGTGGGCATCATCGACGGCGAGCCCATGCTGGACCTGGCCTACGTCGAGGACGTGCGCGCCGAGACCGACATGAACGTCGTCGCGACCGGACGCGGCCTGTTCGTCGAGGTCCAGGGCACGGCCGAGCGGGCGCCGTTCGACCGTCGCGAGCTCGACTCGCTGCTCGACCTGGCTCTGGCGGGTACGAACCAGCTGGCAGAGTTCCAGCGCGCCGCGCTGCAGAGCGCCGACGCGTGAACATCGACGCATGAGCGTGATCGACGTGCCCGTCGTGCTCGCCACGCACAACGCCCACAAGGTGGATGAGCTCCGTCGGATCCTCGGGCCGCACCTCGACGGGCTCGAGCTGCGCGCCTACGACGGACCCGAGCCGATCGAGGATGGCGACACCTTCGCGGCCAACGCGCTGATCAAGGCGCGGGCCGCGGCCGCGCACACCGGCCTGGCCTCCATCGCCGATGACTCGGGCATCTCGGTCGAGGCGCTCGATGGCGCCCCGGGCATCTTCTCGGCGCGCTACGCGGGCACACGGGATTCTGCGGACAACGTCGCGCTCGTTCTCGAGAAGCTGTCCGGCATCCCGGAGGGTCAGCGGGCCGCCGAGTTCACCTGTGCGGCCGCCGCCGTGCTGCCCGACGGACGCGAGCACGTCGTCACAGCGGTCTGGCCCGGCTCGGTGCTGGAGGCGCCGACCGGCGGCGGTGGATTCGGCTACGACCCCATCTTCCGGCCCGAGGGGCTCGACGTCTCCGCCGCCCAGCTGACGGCGGTGGAGAAGGACGCGATCAGTCACCGCACCCAGGCCTTCACTGCATTGATACCCTGGCTGCGCGCCACTTTGCTGCAGGACTGATCCGCCCGTCCGACGCGCATCAGCCAGGGGTCGGACGGCTCGTCGTGCCTGGTGCCGTGCAGGATGAGCCCGTACCGTGGACCCCATGCACGATCACGATTCCGCGGCGCACGGCTCATCCAGCCGTCGACGTCTCGCGATCGCGCTCGGCATCACCGCCGCCTTCCTCGTCGTGGAGGTCGTCGGAGCGCTGATCACAGGGTCACTCACCCTGCTCGCCGACGCCGGCCACATGGCGTCCGACGTCATCGCCCTCGTGATCGCCCTCGTAGCCAGCGCCGTCGCCGCGCGCCCGCCGAGCGAGCGCTCGACCTTCGGCTACCGCCGGGCCGAGGTGCTCGGAGCCATGGTCAACGCGCTCCTGCTGATCGGGGTCGCGCTGTGGGTCGGTGTCGAAGCCGTCATCCGACTGCTCTCCGTCGATCGTGCCGAGATCCTCGGCGGACCCATGCTCATCGTCGCGATCGTCGGCCTCGGCGCCAACATCGCGGCGGCCCTCGTGCTCCGGAGCGGCACGAGCGAATCGATGAACGTCCGTGGCGCCTACCTCGAGGTGCTGGGCGACATGATCGGGTCAGTCGCCGCGATCGTCGCCGGCATCGTCATCGTCACGACCGGCTTCGACCGGGCCGACTCGATCGCCTCGCTCGCGGTGGCGGCGCTGATCGTGCCGCGCGCCATCGCGCTGCTGCGCGACGTGACCTCGGTGCTCACCGAGTCGGCGCCGACCGGCACCAGCGTCGCCGAGATCCGCAGCCACATCCTGGGCACGGATGGCGTGGTCGATGCGCACGACGTCCACGTGTGGCAGATCACCGCAGGCGCCCCCGTCTTCACGGCGCACGTCGTGGTCGAACCGGGCGTGCTCGAAAGCGGGGGAGCGGACGACCTGCTCGACCGCCTGTCGAAGTGCCTCGTCGGCCACTTCGATGTCGCCCATTCGACGTTCCAGCTCGAGCCGGCGACCCATGCGGACCATGAGGAGTCCCAGCACGCCTGACGGCATCTCCACGAGGGACTCGGATCGGTAGGGTCGAGGCATGTCCAAGGCCCTGTCCGCCACGGTCGTCGAGGACTACCTCAAGGCCATCTACTCGCACACCGAGTGGCAGGATCAGCCGATCACCAGCTCCCAGCTGAGCGCCCGGCTGAGCCTGGCTCCGTCGACCGTGACCGAGATGGTGAAGAAGCTGGTCGGACACGGACTCGTGCTGCACGAGCCGTACGGCGCTGTGGTGCTCACCGATGCAGGTCGGAACCAGGCCATCGGCATCGTCCGGCGGCATCGCCTGATCGAGAGCTGGCTCGTCGGCCAGTACGGCTACTCGTGGGACGAGGTCCACGACGAGGCCGAAGTGCTCGAGCACGTGATGAGCGATCGTCTGCTCGACGCGATCGACGCGCAGCTCGGGCATCCGACCCATGATCCGCACGGGGATCCCATCCCCGCCCTCGACGGTGTCATCCGGATGCCCGATGCCGTGCTGCTCGAGGCGCAGGACGGCGCCCGGGAGGGGCGCATCGTGCGGATCAGCGACCGCGATCCCGAGGTGCTGCGCGAGCTCGAAGCGCGACGGCTGTCGATCGGCAGCGAGGTGACCGCCGATTCGCTGCCCGCGTGGCTGCACCCCTCCATCTGGATCTCCACCTCGTAGATCCCTGGCGAGCGGTCCGCGTGTCCGTCGGAAGCCGCTATGTTTTCGGTACACCGAAATCAGGAGCCGCCGATGGTCGCTGAGCGCGTCGAAGCCGCCGTGCCTCCTCACGCCGCGCGCCTGCTGCCGCTCCTCGGCCCGGCTGTGGTCGCCGGAGTCGCCTATCTCGACCCGGGCAACGTCGCGAGCAACATGACGGCGGGCGCCCAGTACGGCTATCTGCTCATCTGGGTGGTCGTCGCCGGCAACGCGATGGCCTGGCTCATCCAGTACATGTCCGCGAAGCTCGGCATCGTCACGGGGCGCAGCCTGCCCGAGAACCTCGGACAGCGCCTGACCCGGCGGCCGGCGCGCTACGCCTTCTGGGTCCAGGCAGAACTCGTGGCCATGGCCACCGACATCGCCGAGATCATCGGCGGCGCCGTCGCGCTCCACCTGCTCTTCGGCCTGCCGCTGCTCGCCGGCGGAGTGATCACCGGCGTCATCTCCATCCTGCTGCTGACGCTGCAGAGCCGGCGCGGACCGCGACCCTTCGAGCGGGTGATCACCGGCCTCGTGCTGATCATCGTCGTCGGCTTCTGCGCGGGCATCCTGTTCGGCCCTCCGGATCCCGGCGAGGCGCTCGCGGGCCTCGTGCCGCGGTTCGCCGACTCCGGATCCGTCCTCCTGGCGGCGTCGATCCTCGGCGCCACCGTGATGCCGCACGCGATCTACGCCCATTCCGCGCTGACCCGTGACCGCTTCGGACTGCTCGAGTCGGGCGCGTTCCGCACCCAGGTGCTCAAGGCCACTCGGATCGACGTCACCATCGCGCTCGTCGTCGCCGGCGGCGTCAACGTCGTCATCCTGCTGATCGCCGCGGCCAACGTGCGCGGGGTCAGCGGCACCAACTCGCTCGAGGGCGCCTACCAGGCGATCTCGGCCGGACTCGGATCGGGCATCGCCGTCCTGTTCGCCGTGGCGCTGCTGGCGTCCGGACTCGCGTCATCCTCGGTCGGCGCATATGCCGGAGCCGAGATCATGCACGGGCTGCTGCACGTGCGCCTCCCGCTGCTCATGCGTCGGCTGATCACCCTGCTGCCGGCCCTCGTGCTGCTGGCGATCGGCTTCGATCCCACCCTCGCCCTGGTGCTCAGTCAGGTGGTGCTGTCGTTCGGCATCCCGTTCGCACTGATCCCGCTCGTCGTGCTCACGGCTCAGCGGCGCACCATGGGCGACGCGGTCAACCGCCTGCACACCACCGTGCTCGCCGCCGCCGCCGCGGCCGCGCTCATCACCCTGAACATCACGCTGCTGGTGCTGCTCGCCACCGGATAGGCGGCTCAGTCGAGCGTCGGAGTCTCCGTGCGCTGCGGGGTCGTACCGGCGACGCGGGCCCTCTTCGCCTTGCGCGAGGACTGGATGTAGTGGAAGACCGTCGGGACGATGGTCACCACCACGGCGGCGAGCAGGATGAGGTCGATGTACTCCACCACGAAGTCGCGCACCGGCGGGATGTAGCCGATGAAGAAGCCGAGCAGGGTGACGCCCGTTCCCCACAGCACGGCGCCGGCGGCGTTGTAGAGGGAGTACCGGCGGTAGTCCATGTGGCCGACGCCTGCCGCGATCGGGGCGAAGGTGCGCACGATGGGCACGAAGCGGGCGATGATCACGGCGAGGGCGCCGAAGCGGGTGAAGAACGCATTGGTGCGATTGACGTTCTCGATGCTGAATAGCCCGCTCTCCTTGCGCTCGAATATCCGCGGACCGACCTTGTGGCCGATCAGATATCCCACCTCGCCGCCGAGGAACGCGGCGAACGAGATCGCGAGGCACACCCACCAGATGTCCACGCCGAGGGTGCCCGAGAAGGTGAGCACGCCCGTGATGACGAGCAGGGTGTCGCCCGGGAGCAGGAAGCCGACCAGCAGACCGGTCTCGGAGAACACGATGACGCAGACCGCGAGGAGGGCGAAGGCGCCGAACCCCTCGATGATGTTCTGCGGGTCGAGCCACGGGATGAGGGCGGTGGGATGCAGGCCGGCGGGATGCAGGGCGGTGGAGAGCAGGGCTGTGGAGAGCACGGTGGTCCAGTCGTCGTCGGGCGTCGGGCGGTGGCAGCTGACGCACGTGCGTGCGGAGGCACGGTGCTTGCGAAGCTGGGAGCGCAGGCGCTCCGATCAGGGTAACTGAGAACCCCTCCATCCCCGGGGAGGAACCCGATGATCATCCGCTCGGATGATGGCGTGATCGGAGACACGAGTCGACCCGTAAATAGAATGAGCGTCGTCGCGGGAGTGGTGAAATTGGCAGACACGCAGGATTTAGGTTCCTGTGCTTTCGAGCGTGCGGGTTCAAGTCCCGCCTTCCGCACGGAGACTCGGTGAATTCCGGCCCTCGTCAGTGCCTCTACCCTGTGGGGAGGAACTCTCGCAGGAGGCGACAATGCGGATCGGGCTACTCACATCGGGCGGCGACTGCCCAGGACTCAACGCGGTCATCCGCGGCGCGGTCCTCAAGGGCGTGCGCACCCACGACGCGGAGTTCGTCGGGTTCCGCTACGGCTGGCGCGGCCTCGTCGAGGGCGACACCATGCACGTCGACCGTCACACGGTCCGCGGCATCGGCCGCCAGGGCGGCACGATCCTCGGCTCATCCCGGACGAACCCCTTCGAGGGCGAGAAGGGCGGCCCCGACAACATCCGCAAGACGATGTCCGAGCTCGGCGTCGACTCGATCATCGCCATCGGCGGAGAGGGCACGCTCACTGCCGCCCGCCGCCTCGCTGACGCGGGCATCAACGTCGTCGGCGTGCCGAAGACCATCGACAACGACCTCGGCGGCACCGACTACTCCTTCGGCTTCGACACCGCCGTCGAGATCGCGACCGAGGCCATCGACCGTCTGCGGACCACCGCGGAGTCGCACCAGCGCTGCATCGTGGCGGAGGTCATGGGCCGCCACGTCGGCTGGATCGCCCTGCATTCGGGCATGGCGTCCGGTGCGCACGCGATCCTGATCCCCGAGCAGCCGAAGACCATCGACGAGATCTGCGGCTGGGTCGAGAGCGTCCGCGACCGCGGGCGCGCGCCCGTGCTCGTCGTCTCCGAGGGCTTCAAGTTCGCGGGCATGGAGGATGCGCATTCGCACAAGGGCCTCGACGCCTTCAACCGGCCGCGGCTCGGCGGGATCAGCGAGATTCTCGCCCCCATGATCGAGGAGCGCACCGGCATCGAGTCCCGCTCGCAGGTGCTCGGCCACATGCAGCGCGGCGGCGAGCCCAGCGCCTACGACCGAGTGCTCGCGACCCGTCTCGGCATGGCCGCGGCGGACAGCGTGCACCAGCAGCAGTGGGGGTCGATGGTCGCACTGCGCGGCACCGAGATCGTCTCGGTCAGCATCGCCGACGCCGTGCACGAGCTGAACACCGTTCCCGCCGCCCGCTACGACGAGGCCGCCATCCTCTTCGGCTGATGCGTCACGCCGCAGAAGCTGCGGCCGCCTCGAGAGTGGCGCGGAACGCCGAGATCGCAGGCGATGAGATGCCCGCCGCCCGCTGTGCGGTGAAGATGGTCCGGCGCGGCAGATCCGGCAGATCGAGCAGTGCGCAGCTGGTCGGCCGGCCGGCCCAGACCAGCTCGGGCATGAGGGCGACCGCATTGCCCGACTCGATGAGGCGGATCTGCGCCTGCAGATCCGGGGTCTCGTAGCGGACGTCGGGTTCGAAGCCGATCCGACGGCAGAGCTGCTCGGCGAAGTGCCGCGACGCCGTCCCGGGCGGTTCCATCACCCACGCCATTCCCCGCGCATCGCCGAGCTCGCGGATCGTGCCGCCGAGTTCGCCGGGAGCGGCGAGCTGGATCGCGTCGGACGTGAGGTCGCGCCGATCGAGCCCGTCGAGCCAGGGGGCCGAATGCGCGGGATACTGCTCGGCGAGGACGAGGTCGAAGTCACGGGCCCAGGTGTCGTAGAGCGCCTGTCCGGGCTCGCGCTGCACCATCTCGACCCGCACCTCGGGATGCAGACGGCTCATCGCGCTGAGCGCCGCCGGCATCAGCGCCAGCGCCGCCGATTGGAACACGGCCACGCGGACCCGCCCGCGAATAGTGCTGAGCGAGGAGTGCACCGCCGCTTCGGCGCGCTCGAGGGTGTCGAGCACCTCGCGCGCCGCCTCGACGAGCACCTCCGCCTGCGGTGTGAGGAGCACGCGGCGGCCTGCCTTCCTGAGCAGGGGCACGCCCGCCTCCCGCTCCAGCAGGGCCAGCTGCTGCGAGACGGCCGACGGGCTGAAGCTCATCGACTCGGCAACGGCGGCGAGCGTTCCGCGGATCGAGAGCTCGCGGAGCAGCACGAGCCGGCGCACGTCGAGCATGGAACCCCCATCGTTCAGTTCGGCTTACCAGTATCCGTCAGCAAAGGTCGCTTCCGCTTCCCAATGAGGGGAGCGCAGACTGTCGCCATGACCGAGCTCGCGCCGCCGCCCATCGCGCCCACGCCGTCGGATGCAGGAGATCTCGACCTGGTCGACGAGTCCATCGCACTGGTCGAACGGTGGCTCCGCGAGGCGGCGTCCGCGACGATCGATCCATCCGGCGCCCGGCTCGCCGGAGTGCTCAAGGACTCGAAGGGGCTGGACTTCACAGTCGGCTTCGTCGATGGAGTCGTTCGTCCAGAGGACCTGCGGGTGGCCGCCCGCAACCTCTCGCGGGTCGCGCCCCTCGTTCCCGGCTTCCTGCCGCTGCCCCTTCGGGCCGCGGTGCGGCTCGGCGGCTGGACGGCGCCGATCCTGCCGGCTGTCGTCGTGCCGATCGCTCGCCGCGTGCTCCGCCGGATGGTGGGGCATCTCATCGTCGACGCCACCGAGTCGCGACTCGGCCCGGCGATCGCGAAGATCCGGACCCCGGGCGTCCGGCTCAACATGAACCTGCTCGGGGAGGCTGTGCTGGGCGAGCGCGAGGCGGGCCGACGCCTCAACGGCACGTTGCGCCTGCTCGGACGGAGCGACGTGGACTACGTCTCGATCAAGGTCTCGGCCGCCGTCGCACCGCATGCGCCGTGGGCGTTCGACGAATCGGTCGCGGATGTCGTGGAGAGGCTCCGACCACTCTTCGCTCGAGCCGCCGCGTCCCGGCCGAGGAAGTTCATCAACCTCGACATGGAGGAGTTCAAGGACCTCGATCTCACCATCGCCGTCTTCACACGGCTGCTCGATGAGCCCGACTTCCGGGACCTCGAGGCGGGGATCGTGCTGCAGGCCTACCTCCCGGACGCTCTCGCGGCGATGATCCGCCTGCAGCAGTGGTCGGCCGCGCGGCGCGCTCGCGGCGGGGCGGGCATCAAGGTGCGCCTGGTCAAGGGCGCGAACCTGCCGATGGAGCAGGTCGAAGCCTCCGTGCACGGCTGGCCGCTCGCCACCTGGAGCAGCAAGCGGGAGTCGGACACGAACTACAAGCGCGTGCTCGACTACGCACTCCGGCCCGATCGGATCGCCAATGTGCGGCTCGGCGTCGCGGGGCACAACCTGTTCGACATCGCGTTCGCCTGGCTGCTCGCCGGACGCCGTGGGGTGCGGAGCGGCATCGAGTTCGAGATGCTCCTCGGCATGGCGCAGGGCCAGGCCGAAGCAGTTCGGCGCGAGGTCGGATCGCTGCTGCTCTATGTTCCCGTCGTCGCTCCGGCCGAGTTCGATGTCGCCATCGCCTACCTCGTGCGCCGACTCGAGGAGGGCGCCTCGAAGGACAACTTCATGTCGGCGGTCTTCGAGATGGGCGAGAACGCCGCGCTCTTCGAGCGGGAGAGGGAGCGGTTCCTCGGATCGGTCGCCGAGCTCGACGCGGTCGTGCCCGTCTCGCATCGGGTCGCCGACAGATTCGCGGCCGTCGAGCGTGCCGCCGCGGGGCGATTCGAGAACACCCCGGACACCGATCCGGCAGTCGCGGACAACCGGGCATGGGTGAGCGCCCTGCTCGCGCGGGCTCCCGGCACGACACTCGGCCAGTCGGCGCTGGCCGCAGCTCGCATGGACTCGGAATCGCAGCTCGATGCCGTGCTGAAGGACGGCGCAACGGCCGGCCAGGCGTGGGGCGCTCTGGCAGGAGCCGAACGCGGCCGGGTGCTGCATCGGGTGGGCGACGTCCTCGAGGCCCATCGCGCCGACCTGATCGAGATCATGGTGGCCGAAGGCGGCAAGACCGTCGACCAGGCCGACCCCGAAGTCTCCGAGGCCATCGACTTCGCGCACTACTACGCCGAGCTGGCGTCCGAACTCGATCAGATCCCGGGCGCCCGCTTCGTGCCCGCCGGGGTCACGCTGGTCACCCCTCCCTGGAACTTCCCGGTCGCCATCCCCACGGGGTCGGCGCTCGCTGCGCTCGCCGCGGGCTCAGCAGTGGTCTTCAAGCCTGCGCCCGTCACCGCGCGGTGCGGCGCCGTCATCGCCGAGGCGCTGTGGGAGGCCGGCATTCCCCGCGACGTGCTGCAGCTCGTCGACGTGGGGGAGCGGGAGCTCGGACGCCAGCTCATCTCCCACCCGATGGTCGATCGGGTGATCCTCACCGGCGCCTACGAGACGGCCGAGCTCTTCCGCTCGTTCCGCCCCGACCTTCCGCTGCTCGCGGAGACGAGCGGCAAGAACGCGATCATCGTCACCCCATCGGCGGACCTCGACGCCGCGGTCAAGGACGTCGTCGCCTCCGCCTTCGGCCACGCGGGCCAGAAGTGCTCCGCCGCCTCGCTCGTGGTGCTGGTCGGCTCGGTCGCCAGCTCGAGTCGATTCCGCTCCCAGCTGCTAGACGCCGTCTCGTCGCTCGTGGTCGGACGGCCCGAGGATCCGACGACCCGGATGGGGCCCCTCGTCGAGACCCCGGGTCCGAAGCTGCTCGAGGGGCTGACGGCGCTGGGCCCGGGGGAGCGCTGGCTCGTCCAGCCGCGCCGGCTGGACGACGCTGGAACCCTGTGGAGCCCCGGCGTGCGCGACGGCGTCGCCCGCGGCTCCGCCTTCCATCGCATCGAGTACTTCGGGCCGATCCTCGGCATCATGACCGCGGCGACGCTCGACGAGGCCATCGAGCTCGTCAACGACGTCGACTACGGATTGACCTCTGGTCTGCACTCGCTCGACGGCATCGAGATCGGACGCTGGCTGGATCGGATCGAGGCCGGCAACCTCTACGTCAATCGAGGGATCACCGGAGCCATCGTGCGCCGTCAGCCGTTCGGCGGTTGGAAGAAGTCAGCGGTCGGACCGGGCGCCAAGGCCGGGGGGCCGAACTACCTCCTCGGTCTCGGAACGTGGGAGGCGGATGGGGCGACCGCTCATCCGGAGGAGGACGAGTCCACCCTCAATCCGCTCGTCGAGCGACTGCTGGCGGTCGCCTCGGCAGAGCTGCCCCCGGAGCAGGCCGCCTCCGTGCGAGCGGGGGCGCTGAGCGACCAGACGGAATGGTCTGCCCGATTCGGACGAGTCGTCGATCCGTCGGGGGTGGCGGCCGAACACAACCTGTTCCGGTATCGGCCCACCCTGTCGCCGGTCGTCATACGCGCCGACGAGAGGGCGTCGCAGGTGGACGTGCTGCGCGTGCTGGCGGCTGGCCTGCGATCTGGATCGCGTCTGGCGGTATCGACCGCCGTCGAGCTGCCTGGACCCGTCAGGGAGCTGATCCGCGAATCCGGCGGATCAGCGCTCGTCGAGACGGACGAGCTGTGGTCGGCGCACATCGCCAACGGCGGAGGGGTACGTGTGCGCTATCTCGGTGCGGCGGACCGCGTCGCGGCGCTGACCGGAGGGCGCCCGGATGTCGCCGTCTGGTCGGGGCCGGTGCTCGGCTCCGGGCGCCTGGAGCTGCTGCCGTTCCTGCTCGAGCAGGCGGTGTCAATCACCGCGCATCGCTTCGGCACGCCGAGCGCGGTCATCGACGGCGTCGTCGCCGAGCTGATGTCGCCCGTCTGAGCTCCGCCTCGCACCCACCTCGCGCGGTCGTTGCAGCCGAGCGCGATCGGTGGACCCACCGCGCTCGGCGATAGCGACCGCGCGAGACCCGCGCTCGGCGAGGTAGGACGGTTCAGCGTCCGGGGACCCGATTCCAGCCCGTGATGACCCTGCGACCGTGCTCGAAGCCGAGGGAGCTGATCGACGCGGTGTCGAGGGCGAGCAGCGAGCCGTCCTTGACCTCCAGGCCGAGCCACCGGGCGGCGAGCGCTCGCAGGAAGTGGCCGTGCGAGAAGAGCAGAACCTTCCCGCCGGCCTCCAGGACGGGCTCGATCCGATCGCAGATCGATTGAGCTCGGATGCTCACGTCCCCGGCGCTCTCCCCGGGGGTCTCGCCGGGTGGGACGCCGTCGGTCCAGATGGTCCAGGGAGATCCGCGGCGCTCGATGATCTCGGCGCTCGTGATGCCCTCGTAGCCCCCGTAGTCCCACTCGAGCAGATCCGGATCGGGCTGCGCATTGGAGAATCCGGCGAGCCGGGCCGTCTCGCGGGCACGGCCGAGGGGGCTGCTGAGCACGAGCCCGAACGGGATTCCGGCCAGTGCATCCCCGACGAGCTGCGCCTTGTACTCGCCGGCCTGCGACAGCGGGATGTCCGTGCGCCCCGTGTGCTGACCGGTGCGGCTCCATTCGGTCTCGCCGTGCCGCACGAGCACGACGCGCGGCTCATTCGGCCCATGTCCGGTCGTCTCGGAGATCGCCATGTCGTCCCTCTCGTCAGCGGTGCATCCAGTCTGGCGGCCCGTCGGCGCGGCCGAGGCATCTCCTGTCCTATCCGCAGGATCGCAACCGTCGCGTCCGACCGGCGAAGGCGTGAGAACGTAGGGTCGAGCACCGACGCAGAAGAGGAGCGAGCATGCCAGGAGGACCGGGAAGCGCGGGTGCGACCCTGCTCTCGGCTGTGGCTGATCTTCGACGCGTGCTCGACGGTGCCCCTCTGCCGCTGGACATCCCCGGCGCGGAGGCGGCTCGGCAGACCCGCGGGCGCCTGCTCGACCAGCTCGACGACTACGTCCTCCCGCGGCTGTCCTCGATGGATGCCCCCGTGCTCGCTGTCGTCGGCGGATCCACGGGGGCCGGCAAGTCCACCCTCGTCAACTCGCTCGTCGGGCGTGAGGTCAGCTCGCCGGGCGTGCTCCGTCCGACCACCCGGTCACCCGTGCTCATCCATCATCCCGACGACGCGTCATGGTTCACCGATCAGCGGATCCTGCCCGGCCTCGCCCGGGTGACCGCGGCGGCGGACACGGCTTCAGGCGTCGGATCGGGTATCAACTCCGTCCGGCTCGTCGCGACCGATGCGGTCGGCCGCGGCCTCGCCCTGCTCGACGCCCCGGACATCGACAGCGTCGTCTCGGCCAACCGGGATCTCGCGGCCCAGCTGCTCGCCGCCGCAGACCTGTGGATCTTCGTCACGACCGCCGCCCGCTACGCCGACGCGGTCCCATGGGATCTGCTGCGCGAGGCGGGTGAACGCGGCACCTCCGTCGCGATCGTGCTCGACCGCGTTCCGGCCGACGTGGTGGCCGAGATCTCGACCCACCTCAGCGAGATGCTGACCGAGCAGGGGCTCGGTTCTGCTCCCATCTTCGCCATCACCGAGTCCTCGCTCGAGCGCGGACTGCTGCCGAGCTCGCAGACGGACGCGCCTCGGCGGTGGCTCGACGACCTGGCCGGCGACGCGCAGGCTCGCGCGGCGGTCATCCGTCAGACGCTTCGAGGCGCGCTCGAGTCGCTCGACGGGCGCGTCGCCTCGATCGTCACCGCCCTCGAGGAGCAGAGCACGGCAGTCCTCGCACTCACCGAGAGCGCCGAGGCGTCCTATCGTGATGCGCTCTCGGGCGTCACCAGTGGCATGCAGGACGGCACTCTGCTCCGCGGCGAGGTGCTGGCGCGCTGGCAGGAGTTCGTCGGCACGGGCGAGTTCTTCCGCCAGGTCGAGTCGACCGTCTCGCGGCTGCGGGATCGGATCACCTCGTTCTTCCGCGGCGAGCCGCCGCCCAGCGAGCGGCTCGGCGAGGCCCTCCAGACCGGTGTTGCGGCGCTGATCGCGAACAATGCGGAGCTCGCTGCGGGCGCCTCAGTGCGCCTTTGGCGGTCCCTGCCCGGCGGCTCCCAGCTCCTCGCAGCCCATCCGACCCTCCTGCAGGCCAGCCCGGATCTCGACGACCGGATCGAGCGGCTGGTGCGGGACTGGCAGGGCGACATCTTCGCCATGGTGCGCGAAGAGGGCAAGGACCGCCGGGTGACCGCGCGGCTGCTGGCGTACGGCGTCAACGGCCTCGGACTGACCCTCATCCTCGTGGCGTTCGCCAGCACAGCGGGGCTCGCCATGCTCGAGGTCGGCATCGCCGGCGGAACCGCGGTCGCCGGGCAGAAGGTGCTCGAGGCGGTCTTCGGCGATCAGGCCGTGCGCGATCTCGCGCGGAAGGCCCGCGAGAGGCTCTTCGAACGGGTCGAGGACCTTTACGCATCAGAGCTGGAGCGCTACGAGGACGCCGTTCTCGACGTCGGCGTCGACGGCGAGCAGAGCGAGGCATTGGCGTCCGCCGCCGATGCGGTGAGGACTGCGCGATGAGCCCCGCTCGCCTCGGCCGCGGCGGATCGCCGAATCCGAACGACGATCTGGCGGCCCGGCTCGAGGCGCTGAGATCGGCGCTGGCCTCGGGCGAGCGCAGCCTCGATCCGGCTGCGGTGACCCGCGCTCGGACCCTTATCGCCAAGGTGGGGGAGCGCACGTCCTTGTCCGGCGAGCACACCGTCGTCGCGCTCGCCGGGGCGACGGGAAGCGGCAAGTCGTCGCTGTTCAACGCCCTGGTCGGGGCAGAGGTATCGAGGACGGGCGCACGCCGACCCACCACCTCCCGACCGACCGCCGCGATCTGGGGCGACCGCGAGGCCGGTCCGCTGCTCGACTGGCTCGGTGTCGACTCTCGATACCTGGTCGGGGCAGCGAGCACCTCCGGACCGTCCTTGGACGGCCTCATCCTGCTCGATCTGCCTGATTTCGACTCCCGCGAGCTCTCGAACAGGGTCGAGGCCGAGCGCGTGCTCGAGCTTGCGGATATGTTCGTCTGGGTCACCGATCCCCAGAAGTACGCCGACGCGCGACTGCACGACGACTTCGTGCGGATCCTGGGCGAGCATGAGGCCGTGACGCTCGCGGTGCTCAATCAGGAGGATCGCATCCCGCCCGGCGCGGTCGATCGGATCGCCGATGATCTCGGGCGCCTGCTCGCCCAGGACGGCATCCGCGGAGCGGCAGTCCTTCCGACGTCTGCGAGCACGGGTGCCGGCCTTCCCGAGCTGACCCGTCGGCTCGCGGAGTCGGTCGCCGGTCATGCCGCGTCGCGTCGGCGGCTCAGCGCCGATGTGATCACCGTCGCTCGGAGCCTGCGCGAGCAGGTCGGCGATTCGGAAGCGGATCTCGAGCTGCTGTCCCGCGACGACCTGGACTCCGCCCTCGGCCGGGCGGCGGGGGTGCCGGTCGTGCTCGACGCGGTGGAGCGCGACTACCGGCGCCAGGCGCTCGCGGCGTCCGGTTGGCCGTTCACCCGCTGGGTGGCCAGGGTGCGGCGGGATCCGCTGCGCCGTCTGCGACTCGGCTCCGCGGGCACCGATCGGCTCGGCATCGATCGGGACAGCCCCACCGGGGCAAAAGCCGACCGCGACGACGCGTCCGTGCGGCTCTCGCGCTCGTCGATCCCGCGTTCCTCCAGCTCGGCCCGATCCGCCGTCGACCTGGCGGTCCGCTCGTTCACGCGGAGCGCGTCCGTCGGACTGCCGCTGGACTGGGTCGAGGAGATGGAGGCCGCAGCACGCAGCGGCGATGCACTGCCCGATGCTCTCGATCAGGCCGTGGTCCGGACGTCTGTGACTGCACGGCGGCCGATCTGGTGGTCGGTGGCTGGGGTTCTGCAGGGGATCTTCGCCGCCGCTGCGATCGCCGGTGGGCTGTGGCTGCTCGGTCTGTATCTGTGGGGGCTGCTCGCCCTGCCTCGCCCGGAGACTCCGATGATGGGGGTCGTGCCTGTTCCGTTGCTGCTGGTTGCCGCCGGGCTGCTGCTCGGGATCGTCACGGCGGGCCTCGCCCGCTGGTGGGCGAAGATCGGTGCGCGTCGTCGCCGTGCCGTCATGGCAGGGCGACTGCGCACGTCCATCGCCGAGGTCACCGATGAGGAGATCGTCGACCCGATGGCCGAGGTGCTGGCCCGCCATCGCAGCACCCGCGAGAACCTGGCCCGCGCCGGACGCTGAATCCGGACACGACGGCCCTGGACCGGCCTGGGTAGGCAAGGCCCTGTTGTGGATAACTTCTGCAGACGGAGCGATCGCGGTGCGAGCATCGGCGCATGTCCAGCGCAGTCACACTCATCACGGATCGGGTGCGCGCCCGTGTCCGCCGCGACGGCATCGATCTCGCGCAGCAGCGCGACCTCGCCGTCGGATATGTCCGCGATGAGATCGAGCGCTACGCAGAACGTGCGGTCGGCACCGGCGATCCGATGATCGCGAGCGAATCGGCGGTGCACCGCGAGGTGCTCGCCGCGCTCACCGGCTTCGGTCCGCTGCAGCCGTTCCTCGACGATCCGAGCGTCGAGGAGATCTGGATCAACAGCCCGTGCAGGGTCTTCATCGCCAAGAACGGCCTCACCGAGCTGACTCCGCTGGTCCTCTCCGATGCTGAGATCCGCGACCTCGTCGAGCGGATGCTGCAGAGCTCCGGCAGGCGCGTGGATCTATCGAGTCCGTTCGTCGATGCGTCGCTGCCCGACGGCTCTCGGCTGCACGTCGTCATTCCCGACGTCACGCACCGGCACTGGGCCGTCAACATCCGCAAGTTCCGGTCGGGTCTGCGCGGCCTGCACGAGCTGGTCGAGCTCGGCTCACTCGACCGTCGGGCGGCGGAGTTCCTGCGGCTGAGCGTGCTCGCGGGCCTCAACATCCTGGTCTCGGGCGCGACCCAGGCGGGCAAGACGACGATGCTCGGGGCCCTGCTCTCGTCCGCACGACCCTCGGAGCGGATCATCACCGTGGAGGAGACCTTCGAGCTCGACCTCCCCGGCCGCGATGTGGTCGCGATGCAGTGCCGCCAGCCGAGCCTCGAGGGCACGGGCGAGATCACCCTGCGGCGCCTGATCAAGGAGGCGCTGCGGATGCGTCCCGATCGGATCGTGGTCGGCGAGGTGCGCGAGGCCGAATCGCTCGACCTGCTCATCGCCTTGAACAGCGGCATCCCCGGCATGTGCTCCCTGCACGCCAACAGCGCCCGCGACGCCCTGACCAAGCTCTGCACACTGCCGCTGCTCGCGGGCCGCAACATCGACGGCGCCTTCGTGGTGCCGACCGTGGCGTCGTCCATCGACCTGGTCGTGCACTGCCAGCTCACTCGCGATGGGCGGCGCCGGGTCAGCGAGATCCTCGCTCCGACCGGCAACGTCGAGGGCGCGCCGGGTGCGGGCGGGGTGATCGGCGCGAGCTCGCTGTTCGCCCTGCGCGACGGTCGGCTGCGGGCGACCGGCGGCCACCCCACTCGGACGGAGAAGTTCGTCGCCGCGGGGCTCGATCCGCATGCGGTGCTGAGCGAGGCCGCGGCGTGACGGTCATCGTCGGACTGCTCCTCGCCGCAGGACTGCTTCTGGCGCTCTCCCCATGGCTCTGGCCGGCACGACGTCGCGTGCAGCGCCCGCCGTCCCGCCTGGCTGTCGAGCTCGGCGACAGACTCGTGCGAGCGGGGATGGGCAGGGTGCCGCTGCCCGCGTTCCTGGCCATCTCGGCGCTGTCCGGGGTGGCGATCTGGGGGATCGCGATGGCTCTGACGGGTATCTCTACCCTGGCATCGATCGCCGGGCTCGTCGGCTTCGGACTCCCGCTCGGCCTCGTCGGCTGGCGGGCGGCGAGCAGGCGCAAGCTCAGCCGACTGGGCTGGCCGGATCTCGTGGACCACCTGCTCGGATCCGTCCGAGCGGGGCTCGCGCTTCCCGACGCGGTCGCGGCGCTGTCCACGGCGGGCCCGATCGCGCTGCGTGATCCGTTCGTCGCCTTCGAGCGCGACTACCGCGCGACCGGCAGCTTCTCCCGATCCCTCGACGACCTCAAGGCGGCCCTCGCCGATCCGACGGCGGACCGCATCCTCGAGACGCTGCGGATGGCGCGCGAGGTCGGCGGGACAGAGCTCACCTCAGTGCTGCGCGCGCTCTCCTCGAACCTGCGTCAGGAGGCCGCCGTCCGCGCCGAGATCGAGGCCCGGCAGTCGTGGGTGGCGAACGCCGCGCGGCTGGGGGTCGCCGCGCCATGGCTGGTCCTCGTCCTGCTCTGCACCCGACCGGAGGCGGCGGCGGCCTACGACACCCCCACCGGGCTGACCGTGCTGCTCGCCGCTGGCGCGATCTCCGTCGTGGCGTACCGCCTCATGCTCGCCATCGGCAAGCTGCCCGAGGAGCGGCGGTGGTTCCGATGACGCCCCTGCTGGGCCTCGCCGTCGCGCTCGGCTGCACTCTCGGACTCGGCCTCTGGACGCTGGCGAGTCTCACCCCGCGGATCGCGCGGCCGCGGCTCGCCGTGCGGATGGCGCCGTATCTCGCCGACGTCTCGAACGAGGCCCGCATCCTCGCTCGACGTCGCACCGTCGAGCCTCTTCCCGTGCTCGGCGTGCTCGCGGCCCCGGCCGTGGAGAGTGCGGTGCGTGCCATCGCCTCGGTCTTCGGCGGTGCAGACCGGCTCGCCCTGCGACTGCGTCAATCCGGCAGCGGTCTCGTGCTCGAGCGGTACCGCCTGCATCAGCTCGGCTGGCTGATCCTCGGGGCCGTGATCGGCGCGCTCGCCGGCATCGTCGCTGTGCAGACCCGGCCGATCGCGCCGATCGTGCTGCTCGCTCTGCCGCCGCTCGTCGGAGCGGGGGCGGTGATCGTGCGCGACCAGCTGCTCGCCCGTGCGGCCCAGACCCGGGTGCGTCGGATGACGAGCGAGCTGCCGACGGTGCTGGAGTTCCTCAGCCTCTCGTTCTCGGCAGGGGAGGGCATCCTCGATGCGCTCCGCCGCGTCGCCCGGGCCGGTGCCGGTGAGCTGCCGCGGGAGCTCGGGGGAGTCGTCACCGCGGTGTCCAGCGGCGTTCCGCTCGCTGCGGCCCTCGAGACCCTGTCACGCGAGCTGGCCATGGCGCCGCTCACTCGGGCCACCGATCAGATCATCGGCGCGCTCGAGCGGGGATCGCCGCTCGTGGACGTCCTGCGTGCCCAGGCCCAGGATTGCCGCGACGAGGCCAAGCGCGACCTGCTCGAGATGGCCGGCCGCAAGGAGGTGACCATGCTCATCCCGTTGGTGTTCCTCATCCTGCCGGTGACCGTCCTGATCGCCATATTCCCCGGCGTCCTCGTCCTGCAGACCGGCCTCTGACCGCTTCTCCGGTGTGCTCAGAGGGCCGCGAGCGCCGCCTTCTCCCTTCGGCGAGCGGCCACCCGCCGAGCGGTGCGGATGACAATCACCAGGGCGGCGATGAGACCCGCGAGCACCACGACGACGAGCCCGGGCAGCAGGATCGCGAACACGACGAGGAGAACGCTGACCACGTCTTCGGCGACGCTGAGTCCTGGCGCGGCGATCCCGGCGAGCGCGGTGTTCGCTGCAGCGCGGGTGCCGGCCTTGGCGAGGTGCACGACGAGCGCGATGACGACTCCGATCGCGACGGGGATCCAGCTGCCCGACTCGAAGAAGCTGCTCGGGTCCGAGACCGCTGCTGTCGGAGCGGAGGTGCCCGAGCCGAAGACGATGCCGCCGGCCGCCGGACGAACAGCGGTCTGGATGACGTCGTTGACGGTATCGAGGGCGGGCACCTTGTCCGCGATCACCTCGACGACGAACAGGGCTCCCATGATGCCCAGCACCCACGGGTTCTCGAGCCAGGTCCAGCCCGATGGAAGGGCCACGAGGTCGCTGAATCGGGAGAGCAGGCCCAGGGCGAGCAACGGGATGTAGGCGTTGAGGCCGGCGGCGGCCGCCAATCCGGTTCCCGCGAGCGCTTCGAGCATGGTCTCCCCGCCTCCTCATTGGGCTCGGCCGTGGGAACCCATCCTCGCTGGATCGGCGCGAAGCCGCCAGATGCGCACGACGCGAGGGGGAGTCGCCGCAGGGAAGCCGACCAGGCCATGTTCTGTGGATAACTTCCGACACCGGTATTCCGATGCGACCACAATCGCCAGCATGACGAACTCACCCGCCTCGCCTTCCCCGATTCGCGCCGCAGTCTCGACCACCGTCCGCCCGGTTCGCAGGGCGGATCGTGCACTCCTCTGGCACCTCCGCAGTGTGCTTCCCCGTCTGTCCGACGAGAGGGGCGATGTCCCGGGCTGGGTCTTGATCACGCTCATGACCGCCGGCCTCGTCCTGCTCATCTGGGGTCTCGCCGGTCCGGCGCTCAGCACCGTCTTCGAGCAGGCGATCTCCCGCGTCTCCGCGATCTGACCGCCGCCACTGCCATGACCGGGTCCGCGGCTCCACGTCGACGCGTCCGCGCACGATCGCCGCTGCGGGACGAGACCGGATCCGCTCCCGCCGAGTTCGTGCTCGTCAGCGCGATGCTCTGCTTCCTCGCCCTCTCCGTCATCCAGCTCGGGGTCGCGCTGCATGTGCGCAACACCATCACCGACGCGGCGGCGGAGGGCGCGCGGATCGCTGCTCTGGCGGACGCCGTTCCAGGCGACGGCGAGCTGCGCACGCGGCAGCTCATCGCGCTGGCGCTCGGAGACGGCTATCCCGTGACGGTCGCCGTGGGGCAGACGGAATGGCTCGGACATCCGGCGACCGAGGTGCGGGTGACCGGGGCCCTGCCTGTGATCGCCCTCCTCGGAGTCTCAGAGGGACTGGAGGTGACGGGCCATGCGGCCGTGGAGGAGGTCCCCGAATGAGCCGCCACGCCTCACCGGCCGAGACCACGGCATGGAGGACGGCTCCGCGTCCGTCGAGTTCGTCACCGCCGGTGTGCTGCTGCTCGTGCCCTTCGTCTACCTCGTGCTGGCGCTCGCCGCGGTGCAGGGCGCAGCGTTCGCCGTCGAAGGCGCCGCCCGACAGGCTGCACGGGTCTACGTCCGCACCGAGACGCCGGCCGCTGCCCGGGATCGCGCGGATCTCGCCGTCCGCTACGCGCTCGCCGACTTCGGCGTCGACGAGGGAACCGCGGAAGTGCAGGTGAGCTGCACCCCCGATCCCGCGACCTGTCTGCAGCGTGCGGGAATCGTCACCATCGCCGTGCGCGCGACCGTGCCGCTCCCGCTGCTTCCTCCATCGATGTCCTCTGGACTCGCGTCGTCCATCCCGGTCGAGGCATCGGCGAGTCAGCGAGTATCCATGCTGTGGGTCGGACCATGAACGTCATCCGGAAGCCACATTTGCGGAGCGAGGAGGGCTCGACCCTTCCGCTCATCGCGATCTTCACGGCGCTGGCGCTCGCGATGGTGCTCGTCGCCGCGTCCGCGAGCTCGCTCTACCTCTCCCGAGCCCGGCTGTTCTCGCTCGCCGACGGTGCGGCGCTGAGTGGAGCCGAGTCCTACGAGCTCGAGGGAGTCGCTGTGCTGGATGGCGAGGTGCGCGCGACCTTGGACTCCGGATCCATTGTCGCCGCGGTGCAGGAGTACCTCGACCTCGCTCCATCCGCGGACGGCTTCGACGAGCTGAGCGTGATCCGGGCGGAGACGAGCGATGGCCGTTCGGCGATCGTCACCCTCGCCGCCACCTGGCACCCACCCGTCCTGTCGCCTCTGATGCCCGACGGTGTTCTGATCGAGGTGACCTCCACCGCGCGCAGCGTCTTCCAGTAGCCGTCATGCCGGTGCCTCGACCTCCTCGAGGTCGACGGCGGTGGCGTTCGGCAGCCGGGCGAACACCCGCCAGCCGCCCGGCACGGGTCCGATGTCCGCGTGGCCGCCGAGCTCCTCGGCTCGGTGCCGAAGGGATGGGACACCCATCCCGTTTCCGACGGGTCGGCTCATCGTCGCCTCGTTGGCGATCTCGATCTCCAGGCTGCCCGCGGTGAGCGCCAGGGTCACGGAGACGGGCTGACCCTGCGCGTGCTTCTCGGCGTTGGTCAGGGCTTCTCCGACGATCCGGAACGCGGCGAGACCGATCGCCGCCGAGAGCTCGGGGCGCGCGGCCGGAAGCATCAGCGATGCTCCCGCGCGATCGGCGCGGTGCTCGACGGCGCTCCAGAGGCCACGCTGTTCGAGATCGAGCGGCCACAGGCCTTCGACGACTCGGCGCAGGTGAGCGATCGCACTGCGGAGGTCCGCACGCGCCAGGTCGAGATTCGCACGGGCCTGATCGTCCGCGGACATCTGATTGCGAGCGGCATCGGCTCGCATCACGGCACCGGTGAGCAGGGGGCCGAGATCGTCGTGCAGATCGCGATGCAGCCGCACCTGCTCGCGACTGCGGGCTTCGACGATGCCGGCTCTGGCGAGGCGGAGGTCCTCGAGGAGCTGCGTCTCCCGAACGAGATGGGAGAGGGACAGGGCGACGAGCTGGAGGGCGTCCCGATCCCGGGAGTGCAGACGCCGCTCGCCCGGACGGAGGGTGACCCGGACGATCAGATCCGACTCCACATCCACAGGCATCTCCACTACGCGGCGGCTGGGCGTGACGGTGGGGGATGCCGCCGAGTCGGCGACGGTGCTGCCCGAGCGCTGCAGCTCCAATCGGGGCAGCCGCAGGGCGCGGGCGGTCGCCGACAGGGCAGCGGAGGTGCCGTCCTGTCGTTCAGTGGCTCCCCACCCGATCTTGAGCGCCGTGCGGGCGGGATCGGCGCGATCGCCGTAGATGCTGCGGCCCACCGCGCGCCGGAGGAGGGACAGCAGCGGTCCGAAGAGCAGTGCGAATGAGATCGCGGCGACGGTGTGCACCGTTCGATCGGCCGCCGCGGGCAGGAACTCCGAGGCCACGGCCACCACGATCGCGTACATGGCGACCACCGCGAGCGATGTGACGAGGTAGAGGACAAACGTCGACACATCGATGAGCACGAGGGCGAACGCGGTCAGGCAGAGGAGAGTCCCGATGGCCGCTGCGACGACGCCGCCCGCCGGCACGACATCGGCGGGGAGGAAGTAGACCGGGAGGGAGGGGATGGCGCCGAGGAGCGCCAGCACGGCGATCGCGACGCTGGACCGTCGGCCACCCCGCCAGGCGGGAATGAGCAGAACCAGCGTGGCGAGTGCGACGGCGACCGTGATGGCGAGCGCGATCAGGGGAAGCGCCACGCTGTCTGTCTCGGGATCCGGGGCGATCTCCAGAGCGGGAGGTATCGCGGCGAGTGCGAGAAGCGCGGCGAGCACCAGTCCGATGCGCTTGGCGGTCATGCGCCGAAGCCGCTCTCGCGAGCCAGGACGATGGCTTCCGGCCGGCTTGCGACTCCCAGCTTCAGGAAGATCGCCGAGATGTGGTTGCCGATGGTCTTGGCGGCGATGCCCAGCCTGGTCGCGATGGCCGCATTCGATATTCCGCGTGCGATGAGGTCGAGAACCTCTCGTTCGCGAGCAGTGAGCTGCGGGAACGCGGGAGCAGGCTCAGATGCGCGCGACCGGCCGAGGACTCGGGACGCGACATCCGCAGAGAAGATCGCGCCTCCCGCGGCCACGGCTCGGACGGCCCGCTCTATCTCCTCCGGTTCCGCGCCCTTGAGGAGGTATCCGCGGGCGCCGGCGGCGAGTGCATCCGCGATGAGCTCGTCCTCGTCGAACATCGTGAGCACCAGCACGGCGGTCTCCGGCACCTCCACCGCCATCCGTCGCGCCGCCTGGACGCCGTCGAGGTGCGGCATCCGCAGGTCGAGGATGACGACGTCGGGCCTGCTGAGGACGGCTTCACGGACGGCGGCCGCTCCATCCGCTGCCTGCGCGACCACCTCGACCCCATCGAGCGTGTCGAGGAGCGCGACGAGTCCGCCCCGGACGATCGGATGGTCATCGGCGACCAGCACGCGGATCGGGTCCACTTCCATGACCGAAGTCTGGCGGTGTCAGGACGTCGGCGGGTAGGGGTGCGCCCCTACCCGGATCAGGTGGATTCGTCGATCCTTCCCGGGTGAGCACGGCTGCGCCCCCGTGAGATGGGCGGATGCGAGGGCGACGATCGGCCATGGCCCCAGTCGGGCGCCATCCGCCGCCACAGTTCCGGAGATCCCATGTCACTCACCTCGTCCGCTGCCCTGCCCGCACGGTCCGCCCGCCGACCCATCAGCCTGCGGATCGGCCTCATCCTCGGAGTCGTCCTCCTCGTGGCATCAGCCATCCCCGCGGTCTCGGACATCGGCTTCGACGGTTCGGGGATGGACGTCGTCGTCGTGCTGCTCGCGATCCTGATGCCGGCGATGGCCCTGGCCGCCATCGTCCTCGTGCCTTTCGCCTGGTCGGGCAGGCGCAGGCCCTCGCTCGCCTTCGTGATCCTCCAGCTCGTCTCGCTGGTGCCGTCCCTCCCGCCCATCGTGCTTGCGGTCAGCGGCCAGATCCCCGTCGTCGTCCTCGCCGCGGTCGGCATCGGCGCGCTTCTCACGGTCCTGTCAGCCGTGCTGGTCGGCCGAGGCATGGGCGCGCAGCGATGAGCGCGCTCATCCTCTGATCCGCGGGACGGGCAGCACTCAGGCGAGCAGCTCGCGCACGCGGGGGATGACCTTCGTGCCGTAGAGCTCGATGTTCTTCATCAGCTTGGCGTGCGAGGTCGGGCCGGCGCTGTACTTGAAGTCGAAGCGCTGCACGCCGAGTGCGCGCACCGTCGCGGCGATCTTCTGCGCCACCGTCTCGGGCGAGCCGACGTAGAGGGAGCCGTGCCGAACCTCCTGGTCGAACTCGCCGCGGGCCATGGGCGGCCAACCGCGCTCCTTGCCGATCTTGTCGCGGTTCTCCTTGAATCCGGGGAAGAACTCGGCCGAGGCCTGCTCGTCCGTCTCGGCGACGTAGCCGGGGGAGTGCACGCCGATCGGCAGGTCGTCGGGCATCTCGAGCTGGGCGAGCGCGCGGTGGAACAGGTCGACGTAGGGCGCGAAGCGCTTCGGGTCGCCGCCGATGATCGCCAGCATCAGCGGGAGGCCGTAGCGGGCGGCCCGAACGACCGACTCCGGGCTGCCGCCGACGCCGATCCACGCCTTGAGCGAGCCCGACTCGGTGGTGGGGAAGACGCGCTGGTTCACCACCGGCGGGCGGAAGGTGCCCTCCCAGTTGACCGGCCCCTCCTCGAGGAGGTGCCCGAAGAGGTCGAGCTTCTCGGAGAAGAGCTCCTCGTACTGCGCGAGGTCGTAGCCGAAGAGCGGGAACGACTCGGTGAAGGAGCCGCGGCCGAGGATGACCTCCGCGCGACCGTTGGTGACGGCGTCGAGGGTGGCGAAGCGCTGGAAGACGCGGATCGGATCGTCCGAGCTCAGCACGGTCACGGCCGAGCCGACCCGGATGCGCTCGGTGCGCGCGCCGATCGCGGTGAGCGCGATCTCGGGTGCCGAGATGGCGAAGTCGGCGCGGTGGTGCTCGCCGATCCCGATGAAGTCGATGCCGACGCTGTCGGCGAGGACGCCCTCTTCGACGACGTCTCGGATGACCTGGGCGTAGCCGACCTCGGCGCCATCCTCCGTCCTCGTCACATCGCCGAAGGTGTCGATGCCGAATTCGAGTGGTGCCGCCATGGGTGCTGTCCGATCTGTCGCGAACGATCTATGCGTGCGTATGAACGCCATGCCTGCATCAACTCTCGCAGAGCCGGATTGATTCCCCGCCTCAGCCCCTGGGTGCGGAGTCGACCGGGCCGCCGCGGATTGCCGGTGAAGGATTGCTCAAGATCAAAGCTTCATGGAACCTGAAGCACTATCTTGGGATCAGCAATCAAACAGGTCGGGGGAGCCGCGGTGTCGATGCGCCAGGAAGAGTTCGAAGACGACGGCGCCGGTGACGGCGAGATCGTCGGACTAGCGCGCCGGATAGGCTCGACTGTCGTGACGGACGACCAAATCGACGCGCTGACCGCTCAGACCATCCGGCTCATCCGCTCCGCCGATTCGGTGCGGCACCGCCTCGCCACCCTCGACCAGCTCGGTCCCACCGAGGTGCGCGCCGTGAGCCGCATCGGCCAGGCCGGCCAGGTCACCCCGAAGATGCTGGCGACCGCCCTCGAGATGACCACCGGCGCCGTGACCGCGATTCTCGACAGGCTCGAGACCGCCGGGCTGCTCCGCCGGCTGCCGAATCCCGCCGACCGGCGCAGCACCCTCATCGAGCTCACCGCGGAGGGCAAGACCGTCTCCGACCGGATGTACGTCGAGTTCAACCAGGTCGTCGCGAGCGTCACCAAGTTCCTCGATGGCGACAACATCGGCACCGTGACCGAGTTCCTCGAGCAGGCAGCAGACGCGATGTACACCCATGCCTCGACCGATCGCGACGGCAACCCGCTGAGCTGAGCGAGCCGCGGCTCAGGTGGTCCGACCGCTCGCGAAGCGCGGCACGTAGCGCAGAAGAACTCCTGCGCCGACCAGTCCCAGGACTCCGAGGGTGGCCGCGGCGAACGGCAGCGAGATGAGCGCCGTGAGCCCGGCGACGGCCACCGGTGCTGCCGCCGCGCCTGCGTCATTGGTGAACCGCCAGGCCCCGAGGAAGGGCGCCGGATCTCGGCGCGGCGCGAGGTCGGCCCCCATGGTCATCAGCATCCCGGCGCCGATGCCATTGGCGAGCGACAGGAAGACCGCGAGCACGATGAACCAGCCTTCGCGGCCGGGGAGCCCCGAGGTGAGGGCGAGGCCGATGTGGCCGACGCCGAGTCCGATCATCGACGGCAGGGCGGTCCACAGGCGGCCGAATCGGTCCATGATCTGCCCGCCGGCGTAGAACAGGCCGAAGTCGACGATGGATGCGATGCCGATGATCAGCGCCGTCTGAGTGTCGGCCAGGCCGATGCTGACCGCCCAGAGCGGCAGGATCACCTGGCGGCTGGCGCGCAGTGCCGCCACGATCGCCGAGCCGACCCCCAGGCGCAGCAGCACATCCCGCCGGGCCGCCAGGGTGCTGAACAGGCCCATCCGCGCTTCCGTCGGGGCGACGGTCGCGGTTCCACCCGTGTTCGTCTGCGCCCGGGAGAGGCGGGCCGCGCCGAAGGTCGTCTCGGGATCCGGCAGCAGGAGCAGGGTGATGGCGGCGCCGAGGCAGCCGACCACGAATATCCAGAACGCGGCCTTCGTGTCGCCGGTGATGTGGATGACGGCCGCGCTGAGGAACGGCCCGACCAGATAGCCGAGGCGGAATGTGCCGCCGAGCGTCGAGAGCGCGCGTGCGCGGTAGGCGATGGGCACGAAGCTCGTCATGAACGCGTGCCGGGCGAGCGCGAACACCGCCGTCGCGAGCCCCGCGAAGAAGATGCCGAGGCCGAGCAGGAACGGATTCGGGGCGAAGACGCTGAGCACAAGGCCGAGCAGCGCGAGCGAGGAGGCGCCGAGCATGGCCACCCGCTCGCCGACGCGGGCGACGATCCAGCCGCTCGGCACATCGCCGACCAGCTCGCCGATCATGACCATCGCGGCGATCAGACCCGCTACCGCGAGCGTGGCGCCGAGATCGGTGGCCACCACGGGGATGATCGGCAGGATCGCGCCCTCGCCGGTCGAGAAGAGCAGAGTCGGCAGCAGGGCCGGGAGTGCGATGCTGCGCCAACGGAACTCGGGCGCAGCATTCGTCATGTCCCTCCGAGGCTACTCCTGACCCGATCCGACGCTTCTGCCGGTCGGATCGCCGGACAGCCCCGGCGGTAGACTCGGCAGGCCATGGCCGAACTCGACTTCTCGGCGCAGATCTCCGATCTCCGCTCCACCTTCTCCGACATCCGAGCCGTGATCGACGTGGATGACCTCCGTGCTCGCGTCGCGACCCTCTCCGAAGCGGCCGGTGTGCCCGATCTCTGGGACGACCCCGCGAAGGCGCAGAAGGTGACCAGCGAGCTCAGCCACGCGCAGGCGCAGCTCGCCAAGCTGAACAGCATCGAGAGCCGCCTCGACGACCTCGAGGTGCTCGTCGAGCTCGTCAACGACGAAGCGGACGGCGCAGCAGCGGACGAGGTCGCGCTCGAAGCAGGCGACGAGCTGAAGGGCCTGCAGAAGCTGCTCGGTGAGCTCGAGGTGCAGACGCTCCTGAACGGCGAGTACGACCCCCGGCCGGCCGTCATCACCATCCGAGCAGGTGCCGGCGGCGTCGACGCCGCCGACTTCGCCGAGATGCTCCTGCGGATGTACCTGCGCTGGGCCGAGCAGCACAAGTATCCGGTGCAGGTGATGGACACCTCGTACGCGGAGGAGGCCGGGATCAAGTCCGCCACCTTCGAGGTCGACGCCCCCTACGCCTTCGGCAACCTGTCCGTCGAGGCGGGCACCCACCGCCTCGTCCGGATGTCGCCCTTCGGCGCCGCGGGCAAGCGCCAGACCAGCTTCGCCGCCGTCGAGGTCATCCCTCTGATGGAGGAGACCGAGCACATCGACATCCCCGAGAACGACATCCGGGTCGACGTCTTCCGATCCTCGGGACCGGGTGGCCAGTCGGTCAACACCACGGACTCCGCGGTGCGCCTCACCCACATCCCCACGGGCACCGTCGTCTCGATGCAGAACGAGAAGAGCCAGATCCAGAACCGCGCGGCGGCGCTGCGGGTGCTCCAGTCACGCCTGCTCATCCTGCAGAAGGAGGAGGAGAGCGCGAAGAAGAAGGAGCTCGCCGGCACGATCACGGCCAGCTGGGGCGACCAGATCCGCAGCTACGTGCTCGCCCCATACCAGATGGTCAAGGACCTCCGCACGGAGCACGAGGTGAACAACCCGAGCAGCGTCTTCGACGGCGATCTCGACGGCTTCATCAACGCCGGCATCCGCTGGCGCAAGACCAAGGTCGACTAGCCCCGACCCTTCCTACGTTCCGGCCGAATGTGCGCGAAATTCCGCGCACATCGGCCGGTTTCGTAGGTACTCCACGCGACACGGCGTCCGCCGGTGCGCCCCGATCGCAGCGGATTCCTGTGCCCGAAAGGTGCATCGTGTGCGCGGAATTTCGTGCACATGGAGCCGGAACGTATGAATACTCGGCGGGTCAGGGTGTCGCGGCGACATCCGGACCGGGCCTGCATACGCTCGAGGGGCCATGATTCGCTTCGACCGTGTGACCAAGCTCTATCCGGGCAACTCCAAGCCCGCGCTCAACGGCGTCGACGTCGAGATCCAGGCGGGGGAGTTCGTCTTCCTGGTCGGCGCATCCGGCAGCGGGAAGTCCAGCTTCCTGCGCCTGGTGCTCAAGGAGGAGCGCCCATCCTCCGGTGAGATCCACGTGCTCGGCCAGCGGCTCAGCGCGATCTCCAACCGCAAGATCCCGTACTTCCGCCGCAGCCTCGGCGTCGTCTTCCAGGACTTCCGCCTGCTTCCCGGCCGGACCGTCTACCAGAACGTCGCCTTCACCCTTCAGGTGATCGGCAAGTCCCGCGGCTTCATCCAGGAGGCCGTGCCGGACGTCCTCGAGATGGTCGGCCTCGGCGGCAAGTTCGAGCGCCTCCCGCACGAGCTCTCGGGAGGCGAGCAGCAGCGCGTGGCGATCGCCCGCGCCGTCGTCAACAAGCCGGCCATCCTGCTCGCCGACGAGCCGACCGGAAACCTCGACCCGACCACCAGCCAGGGCATCATGCAGGTGCTCGCGCAGATCAACGCCAGCGGCACCACTGTCGTCATGGCCACCCACGATGTGGGCATCGTCGACCAGATGAAGCGCCGCGTCATCGAGCTCATCGGCGGCGACATCATCCGCGACGAGGTCGAGGGCGGCTACACCACCTCGCTCGACCTTCCCGTGGTGGCGGCCGCAGGTGCCTCCGCGGCGACGGCGTCGACCCCCTCCGGAGCCATGGCGACCGGGCCAGTACCGTCCTACGCGGCGGCGTCAGCGTCGGTGGCAGCGTCGGCCGATCCTCTCGGCAGGCTGTTCACCGGACCCGTGGAGCTCGCGCCCGCCGCCGCCCGGCGGCAGCCCGACGCCTATCCCGGCACCCAGCCGGTGTTCGTCCGCACCGACTCGGTCGTCGAGCCGGTCGCCGCCCCCACCCCGACGGCGGCATCCGGATCGTGGTCTCTCGCCGATGACCTCGCGGAGGATTCCGCCGAAGATTCCGCGGGCGAGGCCGCGGACCGAGGCTCCCATCAGGGCGCACGCGACGGGTCGTCCTCCGAGCACCAGTCCATCACCGACCACCGACTGCAGAGCGGGCACGTCGAGATCGTGCAGTCGATGTTCGCCGCAGAGACGGCGGCCCCGAACCCAGCACCGACGTCAGTGCCGGCAGCCACCGCAGCAGCGCTCGGGGAGCCACACGCGGCCGAGGCCCCGATCCTGGCATCGGCCGACCATCACGCGCAGCCGGCGGCGTCCGCCACCTCGCTGTTCGAGTCGACCCTCGCGTCAACTCCGCTGTTCGCCTCCACCACCGCCGAGCACCCCGCCTACTTCGCGGCGACCGGTGCACAGCCGATCATCCCCTCGGCGAGCCAGCCGCAGGCGCCTCGCTATGACGTGGCTCGCACAGAGTCGCCTCGCACCGAGTCGGCTCCGACGGAGTCTGCGCCCATCGAGTCGCCCCGCACCGAGTCGCCTCGATCCCACTCGCCGCGGTACGACGCGCTTCGCAGCCGGACGTCCGAGTACCAGGCTTCCCGCGAGCAGACGCCCACGGAGCCGGTCGCGCATGCTGCGGCTGCGCCGCATGCGAGCCCGTTCTCGGTGAGCATGCCTCCCGCTGTCGAGAGCACTCCGCCGGCATCTGCACCTGCCGCTTCGACGGCCGACACAGCCGCGTCATCCAGCCCGTCCACGCAGCCCGCACCGATGGTCTTCGGGGTGAGCCCAGCGTGGCCTGCGACCACGCCGCTGGTCTCCGCGACCCCGCAGCGCTTCCCGGTCGTCGAGCCGATGAGCCCGTTGCCGGCCTCAGGCGGCAGCGCCGGTGGCGTCTCCACCGAGCCTGTGCCGGTCATCTCACGCGCTCCCTCATTGCAGGGGTCCACCGCCACGATGACCGGATCGTTCCCGCGGCTTCCGGTGCAGCGGACCGAGCCGAGCTCTTCGCCCGCTTCGCAACCCGCCTCGGCGACCGTCACCGGACCGATCGCGCCCGTCGCGGCGTCTGCGGCAGCACCCGCTGCAGCACCCGTGCCCGCGCCGGTCTCCGCAGCCGCGGCGTCCACGGCGCCGGTGCCCACCATGGGCGATCATGGACCGGCATCGCCCGGCCGGCATCCGCTGTCCGCGGCGCTCGCGGCTCAGCGCAATCTGCCGCTGCCGCCGCTTCCCGTCCCGTCCAACCGCCCTGCCGCGCCCGAGTCGGCGTCGCCCCAGGACAGGCTGAGCCGGATGGTCGACGACGATGACGACGCCCTCGCGCTCGCCGTGCGGCTCGGACTGCGTCGCCCGGACGCCCACCCCCAGCAGACATCGGGCCAGGAAGTCGGACCCACCGCATGAGAATCGCACTGATCTGGGCCGAGGTCTGGCAGGGCCTCCGCCGCAACCTGTCGATGGTCGTCTCCGTCGTCCTGGTCACCTTCATCTCGCTGACCTTCGTCGGCGCGGCCGCGCTGCTGCAGATGCAGATCGGCCAGATGAAGACGTTCTGGTACGACAAGGCTCAGGTCGCCATCTACATGTGCAACGGCACGGTCGGCAGCGAGGCGTGCGCGGCAGGCGGTGCGACGCCCGAGCAGGTCGCCGCCGTCCAGGCGCAGCTCGAATCACCCACGCTCGCGCCGCTCATCCAGACCTTCTACTTCGAGAACCAGGACGAGGCGTACGCCAACTTCAAGCAGCAGTTCGCCGGCAACGCCGTCGTCGACTACGTCACGCCCGATCTGCTCAACCAGACGTTCTGGGTGAACCTCAAGGACCCGTCGCAGGCAGACGTGCTCCGCGAGAGCTTCGCCGGGCTCGTCGGCGTGGACAGCGTGGTGGATCAGCGGAAGTTCCTCGACCAGATCTTCTCCGTGCTCAACACGGCGAGCATCACGGCCATCGGCGTCGCCGCGATCATGCTCATCGCCGCAAGCCTCCTCATCTCGACCACGATCCGCCTCTCCGCCTACTCACGACGGCGAGAGCTCGGCATCATGAGACTCGTCGGGGCGTCGAACAGGTTCATCCAGACGCCGTTCGTGCTCGAAGGGGTGCTCGCCTCGCTGGTGGGGTCGCTGCTCGCGGGCGGTGTGATCGTCGCTCTTGTGCAGTTCTTCGTGCAGGGATATCTCGCCCAGACCAACCTCGGATTCTCGTTCGTGACGATGTCCGATGCCCTTGTCGTCGTCCCGCTGCTCGTCGGAGTGGGTGTCGTGCTGGCTGCGGGCTCGGCCAACATCGCGATCCGCCGCCACCTGCGGGTCTGACCCCGGCGGGCCCCACGTGGGCCGCGATCGCGCGTAGACTGAACGGCTGCCTGCGGAGACGCCGCGGGCGGATGCGCCGGCGGAAGCAGCGCGGAAGATCAGGAGTCGTCGTGCCACGGGAACAGGGTCGCAAGGTCGTCGCGACCAACCGCAAGGCGCGGCACGACTACACCATCGAGGACACCTACGAGGCCGGGATGGTGCTCTACGGCACCGAGGTGAAGTCCCTCCGGATGGGCCGCGCGTCCCTGGTCGACGGCTACGCGTACATCGACAACGGCGAGATCTGGCTCGACGCGGTGCACATCCCCGAGTACACCGAGGGGACCTGGACGAACCACGCCACTCGGCGCAAGCGCAAGCTCCTCCTGCACAAAGAGCAGATCCTCAAGATCAGCCACCGCATCCGTGACGGCGGCTACACCCTCGTTCCCCTGCAGATCTACTTCAACGACGGCAAGGCCAAGGTCGAGCTGGCGATCGCCAAGGGCAAGCGCGAGTACGACAAGCGCCAGACCCTGCGCGAGCGTCAGGACACCCGCGAGGCGCAGCGCGCCATGGGCACGCAGCGCAACCTGGGGGACTAGGGCCGCTCGACGGGTCCGCCGCGTTCACCCAAGCGGACTTCGGGTCTCATCCAGCGTCGAAACCGGCCTCATCAGCCGATCTCCGCTTGCGTGAACGGTTCAATCGGCGGGCGAGGCTGCCGGCGCTATCCGGATGACGACGCGGGTGGCGGCGATCCGGTCGCCCGTGCCGCCGATGAGACGGGTGGCCGCATCCTTGTACTTGCCGATGATGGCTGCGATGCCTTCCGCGATTCCGTCGGGGTCCTCGACGACAACCGCGCGGCCGACGACCTCCGGTGCCCCGTCCGGGATCGCGCCGACGCGGTCGCAGGCCTGCAGGAGGACGTCTCCGCGGGCGCGCAGCCGCTTGACCTTGCCCGACTCGCGGCTGGTCGTGAAGACGAGCGCATCGCCGGCACGGGCGATCCAGACCGGGGTCGAGACCCCGACTCCGGTGCGGCGGAACGTGGTGAAGGAGACGTACGTCGACTCCGCCAGAGCCGCGAACTCTGCGGGGAGGGTCGGATCTGCGTCTGCAGCGTTGGGGGAATCCAGGTTCACGCCGGTCAACCTAGCAACACAGGTTGGACGGCCCACGTCCGATGGGCATAGATCCGGTCGGACCGATGTTCTACACTGATGAGCCGTCCGAAAGGGCGGCGACACAACTCAACAGCGCGATGGTGGCCCCTTCACAGGCCGGTGCGAACCGGTCGGAAGGCACGCATGGGGATGATCGGTTTCGACATTGCCTGCATGACTGTGAGAAGCGGGCCGAGGATGCAGGGTTATCTCGTTAACGATCTCTGCAAACAACAGGTGCCAATTCCAAGCGCACCGACTTCGCTCTCGCTGTCTAAGCCAGAGCCATGAAGTCCGTCAGCCCGCGCGTGCCCTCGTCGCGGATGCTGGCGTCAGCTAGAGGGCTTGCTATGACGCTGTGTCTCAGGGCGTCGTGGGACTTGAACTGAGACTGGGCTCGTCGACCTGGATGCCAAGGGCAAAGGTCGGAGCCGAGTAGAACGCTCTCTTTGGCTACGCCCGTAGAAGGCGCGGAATTACAGCAGTGGACGGGGGTTCAATTCCCCCCATCTCCACAACCGGCCACCATCGCCGCTGTTGAGGGCTCACGTGAGCCCGGTTCGTCGAGAGGTGTCGTTCGTGCAGGTGCAGACCGTGCAGCTTGTCCTGTTCTCGTCCGCGTTCTGTGGTCCGTGCATGCAGACCCGCACGGTGCTCGAAGAGGCTGCACGGCTCATTCCCGGAGCGAGCTTCGCCGATCTCGACGTCGTCGCGCATGTCGACGAGGCTGAGGCGGAGGGCATCGAGGCGACCCCGACGGTGCTGATCCGCAACGCGGCCGGCGCCGAGGTGTTCCGCGCCGAGGGCGCACCGAGCCTCAACCAGGTGCTCGTCGCCGCGGCCAAGGCGCTCTGAGCCGAGCCCATCCGCTCAGCGCGGGTCGGAGCCGATCCACCGGGTGCTGACGGTGACCTCCTCGAGGCGGTCCATGATCGGCAGGCGGGCGATGCCCGGAACGGTCGGCACGCGGATGAAGCCGTCCTCGAGCACGAACGGCTCGGTGATGTCCTCCCGGTAGAACCGGTCGGACCCGGAGATGTCGCCGGGGAGGGTGAAGCCGGGCAGCGCCGCGAGCGCGGCGTTCGCGCCGCGGGCGATCCCGGTCTCGAGCATGCCCCCGCACCAGACGGGGATGCTCGCGGAGTAGGCCAGCTCGTGGATCCGCATGGCTTCCAGATAGCCGCCCACCCGGCCCGGCTTGATGTTGATGATCTGCGCCGCGTTCAGGGCGATCGCGTCCGCCGCCGCCCGCGCTGACACGATCGACTCGTCGAGGCAGATCGGGGTGCTGATCATCCGCGCGAGCACCGAGTGCAGTCGGATATCGTCCTCGTACAGCGGCTGCTCGATCAGCAGCAGCCCGTAGTCGTCGAGCTCCTGGAAGATCGCGACATCGTCGAGGGTGTACGCCGAGTTCGCATCGACCTGGAGCGGGATCTCGCCGAACTCCGCACGGAGCGCCTTTACCGGCTCGATGTCCCAGCCGGGCTTGATCTTGATCTTGATCCGCTGGTAGCCCTCGTCGAGATAGCCGCCCACGGCCGTGACGAGATCTGCGATGGACGGCTGGATGCCGACGGAGACCCCGCTCGGCACACGGTCCTTCGTCACTCCGAGGTAGTCCGCGAAGCTCTGCTCCGCGGACCGGAGCTGCGCGTCCAGGATCGCCATCTCGAGGGCGGCCTTGGCGATGCGATGGCCGACGAACGAGTGCAGCACGGGTCCGACCCGACCCGCCGTGAGGTCGGACTCCTTCAGCAGTGCGGGGCCGAGGAACCGTTCGATGACGTCGAGGGCGCCCACGACGTACTCGCTGGAGTAGACCGGCTCGGGCAGGGCGACGCACTCGCCCCACCCCTCGACGCCGTCCGCGACTGCTCGCACCAGCAGCGCCGTGCGCTCGGTCTGAGTGCCGAATGAGGTGACGAAGGGGGAGACCAGGGGCAGGGTCACGACCCGCAGCTCGATGCCGTCGATGCGCATCCGTCGATCCTGGCACTGTTCGCGCCCGCGTCGAGCGAGGGTTCCGCTCGCCGAGCTGACGGGGGCGCAGGCGACTGCCCCCACGGCGGGTATACCGTGGAATCGATGTCCACCTCGCCTTCGACCAGTGCGTCGGACGGCGCTCCCGAGATCGACGAGCGCACCAAGCGCAGGGCCTTCATCATCTGCGTCGCCGTCGCGGCGCTGACCATCCTCGACCTGTCCAAGGTCAACGTGGGACTGCCCTCCATCGAGGCGTCCCTCGGTGCCGGTCCCTCCGAGCTGCAGTCGATCGTCGCCGGGTACGCGCTCGCCTTCGGCCTCGCGCTCGTGCCCGCCGGCCGGATCGGGGACATCGCCTCCCGACGCACCATGTTCCTCATCGGCGTCAGCCTGTTCACCCTGACGAGCCTGGCCTGCGCGCTCGCGCCGAACACCACATTCCTGCTGATCTTCCGCTTCCTCCAGGGCATCGCCGCCGGCATCCAGATGCCGCAGGTGATCGGGCTACTGCAGCAGCTCTTCCAAGGGGCCGAGCGAGCGCGTGCGTTCGGCACGTTCGGCGCGACGATCGGGCTCAGCACCGCCTTCGGGCCCACCATCGGCGGTCTGCTCATCTTCGTCGGCGGCGAACAGGACGGCTGGCGGCTGCTGTTCTGGATGAACATCCCGCTCGGCATCGCGCTGCTCTTCTTCGCCGCCCGCCTTCTGCCGCGGAAGCAGATGGCCCCCAGCGGGCCGGCAGACCTCGATCCGGTCGGCATCGCGCTGCTCGGCGGCGCGATCCTCACGCTCATGCTCCCGTTCGTGCTCACCACAGGCGGGCCGACGGACGATCCGCGACGCTGGTTCTTCCTCATCGGCGCGGTCGCGTTCGCAGCGGCGTTCACCCTCTGGGAGCACCGCTACGCCGACCGGGGCAAGACGCCGGTGGTGCGATTCGCGCTGTTCAAGCTCGGCTCGTATCGCAACGGGCTGCTCATCGCGACGGCCTACTTCGCCGCGCTGCCTGCCACCTTCTTGCTGACCACGCTCTACCTGCAGCAGGGCCTCGGCCTGCAGGCGGTCTTCGCGGGCATGGTCACCATCCCGTTCGCGCTCGTCTCGGCCGTCACCGCATCGATCGGCGGACGGCTGGTGGAGAAGCGCGGGCGCTCACTCGTGGTGACCGGGCTGGCCGTGGTCCTCGTCGGCTTCGGTCTTGCCGTGCTGGCGGCGACGCTGTCCCCGCGCGAGCTCACGCCGTGGCTGATGGCGGCGGCGCTCGCGGTCGCCGGGCTCGGCGGCGGATTCGTGATCTCGCCGAATCAGACGCTCACCCTCGCCGATGTGCCGGTCTCGGAGGGCGGAGTCGCCGGTTCGATGGGCCAGCTGGGTCAGCGGATCGGCACGGCCATCGGAGTCGCGGCCGCATCCTCCACCTTCTTCTCCACCCTCTATGCGGAGGGTGGCGGAAGCGACGCCGGGCTGGCGATCTACCACGACAGCTACCGCAATGGCCTGCTGGTGTCGCTCTCGCTGATCGCCGTCGCACTCGTGCTCGGCATCTTCGACCTGCGTCAGCGGGTCAAGGCCGCCTGAATCTGCGCGGATCAGCGAACACGCGAAATGCGCCTGATCCGCCAGAGGCCCGGGGCGGTTCTCCTGACGCCCGAGGGTCTAGGCGACGGAGATGGCCGAGACGGTCGCGTCGTGCAGGAGCCCGTTCGTCGCGAGCGCGGTGCCCTCCCACGGACCAGCGACGCCGTCGAACGAGCTGAAGCGGCCGCCCGCCTCCTCGACGATCGGGATGAGCGCCGCATTGTCGTAGGGCTGCATCTCCGGTTCGCCGGCGATGTCGACGGTGCCCTCGGCGACCATCATGTACGACCAGAACTCGCCATAGCCGCGGGTCCGCCAGACCTGCTCGGCGAGCGAGAGCAGCTGCGGTCCGCGGCCCCACTCCATCCAGCCCTTGAGGCTGTTGTAGCTGACCGAGGCGTCGGCGAGCGTCTGCACGCCTGATGCCCGAATGCGGCGGGCATCTGCGCCGGGGGAGTCGACGGTCCACGCGCCCTCGCCGCGGGCCGCCCACCAGCGCCGGCCGAGCGCCGGGGCGCTGACCACGCCGACCACGGGCATCCCGTCGACCGCGAGCGCGATGAGCGTTCCCCATACGGGCACGCCGCGGAGGAAGTTCGCTGTGCCGTCGATGGGGTCGAGGATCCACTGTCGACCGGGTTCGCGGGTGCCGCCGTACTCCTCGCCGAGGATCCGGTCGTGCGGACGGGACTCGCGCAGCGCCGCTCGGAGCGCCTGCTCGACGGCCCGATCGGCGTCCGTCACGGGAGTCCGGTCGGGCTTGGTCTCGATCTTCAGATCGAGCGCGCGGAAGCGGTCCACCGAGATGACATGCGCCATGTCGGCGAGGTCGCGGGCCAGCCGGAGATCGTCCGCGAGGTCGAACAGAGGGGCGCCGTCGTCGTTCTGAGGTGCAGGGTCGCTCACGCGATCAGCCTAGCGACGGGCTGTCCGCCTCCCCGGCGCGGGCGGTGCCGCCGAGGCTCGTGAGGATGGTCGTGAGCGATTCGAGCCGGCGCTTGCCGACCTCGCCGAGCTCGAGGTCGTCGATGACCCGATCGACGATCTCCCAGTCATGGGCGTCGCGCAGCGCGATCCCGTCCGGCGGATCCCCGTCCGGCACGATCGCCCGCGCGGCGAAGGAGAGGATCACGTTCTCCTTGACCACGTGGCCGAGGCCGAATGAACGGACACCGGGGGTGTCGACGATCCAGCCGGTGCCGCCGCCCGGCGCGCGCACCCGCAGGGAGACCGTCGACGAGGAGGTGTGGCGTCCACGGCCGGTCACCTCGTTGACCACCCCGACCGCGCGGTCGGCCGTGGGGACGAGCGCGTTGACGAGCGTCGACTTGCCGACACCCGAGTGCCCGACCGCAACCGTGGTGTGCCCGACGAGGCGCTCGTAGAGGGCGTCGAGGGGCGGATCGTCGGAGGCGCTCGTGATCACATCGAGATCGAGGACGGCGAACTCCGACAGGAACTCGGTCGGGTCGGCGAGATCGGTCTTGGTGATGACCATGATGGGCTCGATCCCGGCGTCGAAGGCGGCGACGAGATAGCGGTCGACGAGGCGCGTGCGCGGCTCGGGATTCGCGGCGGCGACAACGATGAGCATCTGATCGGCGTTCGCGACGATGATCCGCTCGACGGCGTCGGTGTCGTCGGCGCTGCGGCGCAGCAGCGAGGTGCGCGGCGCGATCCGGACCACCCGGGCCAGCGTGCCATCCTCGCCGGTGACATCTCCCACGACATCCACGAAGTCGCCCGTGACCATCGAGTTGCGACCGAGCTCGCGGGCCCGCTTGGCGAAGATCTCGTGCTCGTCGTCCTCGCCCTCGCGGACGAGCACGCCGACGCGGCCGCGATCCACCGTGAGCACGCGGCCGCGCTGCGCGTCGGAGTGCTCGGGGCGCTGCTTGGACCGTGGTCGGTTGCCCTTGGGATTCGGGCGCACCCGTGCGGCCGATTCGTCGTACTCGCCGTACGGCCCGTCGTCGTCGGCGTCGTCGAGCCAGCTCACTGCCGTCCCCTCACAGGCACGCCCTGGCGACGGTCACTCCGGCACTTCCAGGTTCGGGGTGAAGCCGCCCGTGTTGATCCGTCCGAGCATCTGCGACCACAGCTTGGGGAAGTCGGGCATCGTCTTGGCCGTGGTGGTGATGTCGTCGACGATGATGCCAGGAACGGCCAGCCCGAGGATCGCGCCGGCCGTCGCCATCCGGTGGTCCTCGTAGGCGCCCCACATCCGATCCGTGGCGCGCAGCTGTCCCGGGCGGATGGCGAGTCCGTCCTCGAGCTCGGTCACCTGGCAGCCGATCGCGTTCAGCTCGGTCGCGAGCGCGGCAAGCCGATCCGTCTCGTGGCCCCGCAGGTGTCCGATCCCGGTGACTCGACTGGGACCGGTCGCGAGGGCGCAGAGCGCCACGATCGCGGGGGCGAGCTCGCCCCCGGCGCTGAGGTCGATGTCCATCCCGGCGAACTTCCGGCCGCCGATCACTCCCTCCTGCCCATCGACCGTGAGGGCGTCGCCCACTCGGCTGACCTGGGCGCCGAAGCGGGCGAGCAGGTCGCGCAGATGGTCGCCGACCTGCGTCGTCGACTCGGGCCAGCGGGGGATCGTGACCGATCCTCCGGCGACGAGCGCAGCCGCGAGGAAGGGTGCGGCGTTGGAGAGGTCGGGTTCGATGACCACCTCGCGACCGGCGATCGGACCCGGCTCGACGATCCAGACGCCGGTCTCGGGCGAGCTCACCTCGACCCCGCGGTCGCGCAGGACGGCGATGGTCATCTCGATGTGCGGAAGGCTCGGCAGGTGCTCGCCGGTGTGACGCAGTGTCAGACCGCGTTCGAAGCGGGCGGCGGCGAGCAGCAGACCGGAGACGAACTGGCTCGACGCCGAGGCGTCGATCTGGATCTCGCCGCCCTCGATCCGTCCCGTGCCGTGCACGGTGAAGGGGAGGGTGCCGCGGCCGTCGTCGCTCACGTCGATGCCCAGGGCGCGCAGGGAGTCGATCGTCGTCCGCATGGGGCGTCGCGACGCGGCCGCATCGCCGACGAAGGTCACCGGCCCGAGAGCCAGGCCGGCCACAGGGGGAAGGAAGCGCATGATCGTGCCGGCCAGGCCGCAGTCGACCGAGACGCCACCGCCGAGCTCGCCGGGCGTCACGACGAGGTCGGGTCCGAAGCCCGTGTCGGTCCCGTTCACGGGATCGATGGTCACTCCGAGCTCTCGCAGGGCATCGATCATCAGGATGCTGTCGCGCGAGCGCAGGGGCGCGATCAGGCGCGACGGCGACTCGGCGAGGGCCGCGAGGACCAGCTCGCGGTTGGTCAGCGACTTCGATCCGGGAAGAGCGACGCGGGAGCCGAGCGGGCCCGTCGCATTCGGTGCCAGCCATGCCGTGGTGGGCGGCGGAACGGCCACCCGCGACTCGAACTCGTCGCCCGGCAGCTCGAACTGCGGCGAGGAATACCCCAAGATGCCCATCGGTTACCTACAGTACTGGCCACCGCCGACCGGCGGATCGAGAGACGCATCGAGAGGATGGGACGGCGATGATGACAGCACTGCTCGTGCGCCCCCGTTCCACGACGGCTCCCACCTTCGCCGGACCGCGCGAACCCGGCGAACTAGGCTGGAGCGCGATGAGCAATCCCGCGGACCAGTCCGCCCCCGCAGTGCTGGAAGAGACCGCCCTCGAGCAGGCCGGAGAGGCGCCGGTCCCGGCCGAGCTCGCCCCAGACGTCGATGCCGAACAGGTCGATGCTGAACAGGTCGACGAGGCCGAGGACACGATCGAAGAGGCCCTCGACGCAGAGGACGAGGCCGACGAGGCAGAGGCGGACGATGCCGCCGCCCCGAAGCCCTCCCCGTCCGACCTTCGCGCGCTCTTCGAGGAGCAGGCGCTGCCGTTCATCGACCAGCTGTACGCCGCCGGACTCCGGATGGCGCGCAACCCCGCCGATGCGCAGGACCTGGTGCAGGAGACCTTCGTCAAGGCGTACGCGGCCTTCGCCGGATTCCAGCAGGGCACGAACCTCAAGGCGTGGCTGTACCGGATCCTCACCAACACCTTCATCAACAGCTACCGCAAGAAGCAGCGCAACCCGTACCAGGGCACCATCGACGACCTCGAGGATTGGCAGCTCGGCAGCGCCGAATCCGCCACCTCGCCGGTCGGACGCTCCGCCGAGGCCGAAGCCATCGATCACCTGCCCGACTCCGCGGTCAAGGACGCCCTTCAGGCGGTGCCCGAGGACTTCCGGATGGCCGTCTACTTCGCCGACGTCGAAGGGTTCTCCTACCAGGAGATCGCCGACATCATGAAGACGCCGGTCGGCACCGTGATGAGCCGGCTGCACCGCGGCCGTCGCATGCTGCGCGAGCTGCTGGGCGAGTACGCCAAGGAGCGGGGCATCGCCGTCGGAGAGACGTCGCGTCGCCGTTCCACCAAGACCACCGCGAGCGTCGCCTCCAACGGGGCGAGCGCCGGGAGCACGAGCACCGACACTACGGCAGTGCCGGACGAGGGAGCAGGGACCAGATCATGACCGATTGCGGATGCGACAAGGCCAAGCAGGAGCTCGAAGAGTACCTGCACCATGAGCTCAAGGGCGCCGATGCGGCGGACATCCGAGAGCACATGGAGAACTGCGTCGACTGCTCCGGCGAGCACAAGGTCGGCCTGGTCCTGACCGAGGCCGTCAAGCGTGCATGCAAGGACCAGGCGCCCACCGAGCTGCGCGACCAGGTCCTGCTGCGCATCCGCACGCTGCAGTCCCACTGACCACCAGGCTCACTGACCCGGGCCGCACCCCTTCTCGAATTGCCACTTCTGGCTCCCACACCTCGGTGTTGAGAGCCAGAAGTGGCAATTCGTCGTTTCAGGCGCAGACGAGATGCCACTTGCCGTCCCTATTCGGCAGGAATAGGGACGGCAAGCGGCATCTCGATGCGCGACAGCGCGAGGGCTAGCCGATGGCGCGGGCGACCAGGTCGGCCTGCTCCTTGGCGTGGCGCTTGGCCGAGCCCGCGGCCGGCGACGCGGCAGCCGCCCGGCTGACCACGGAGACCGTGCGGCCGTGCAGGTGCTTGCTGAACTCGAGGCAGACGAACGGCCACGCGCCCTGGTTCTCGGGCTCGTCCTGCGCCCAGACCAGCTCGGCGTTCGGATAGCTGTCGAGGACCGCGTTGAGCGGCTCGATCGGCACCGGGTAGTACTGCTCGACGCGCACCAGCGCGACGCTCTCGGGGTTCTCGCGCTTGGCGGCCTCGGCGAGGAGGTCGTAGGCGATCTTCCCGGAGTGCAGGACGACGCGTGTGACGGCGGCCTCGTCGGTGATCCGCGCATCGTCGATGACCGGCTCGAAGCGCCCCGACGTGAAGTCGGCGACCTCGCTGGTCGCGCTGCGCAGGCGCAGCATCGACTTGGGCGTGAACACCACGAGCGGGCGGCGCGGGCGGGAGTACGCCTGACGACGGAGCAGGTGGAAGTACGACGCGGGGGTCGACGGCTGCGCGACGGTCATGTTGTTCTCCGCGCACAGCTGGAGGTAGCGCTCGATGCGGGCGGACGAGTGGTCCGGTCCCTGGCCCTCGTAGCCGTGGGGGAGCAGCAGCACGACCGACGAGCGCTGAGCCCACTTCTGCTCGGCGGACGACACGAACTCGTCGATGACGGTCTGCGCGCCGTTGGCGAAGTCGCCGAACTGCGCCTCCCAGAGCACGAGCGCATCGGGACGCTCGACGGAGTAGCCGTACTCGAAGCCCATCGCCGCGTACTCGCTGAGCAGCGAGTCGTAGATCCAGAACTTGGCCTGGCTCTCGCTGAGGTTGGCGAGCGGCAGCCACTCCTGACCGTTCTCACGGTCGTGGAAGACCGCGTGCCGCTGCACAAATGTGCCGCGACGCGAGTCCTGGCCGGCCATCCGAACCGGGGTGCCCTCGAGCAGGACCGAGCCGAGGGCGAGGAGCTCTCCGAACGCCCAGTCGATCGAGCCGGAGCGGCTCATCTCCGTGCGCTTCTTGAGCAGCGCCTGCAGCTTCGGGTGCACCGAGAATCCCTGCGGCGGGTTGGCGTGCGCGTCGCCGATCAGGGTGACGACGGACTCGGCGATGCCGGTGGTCTCGGGCTCGCCGGCGGCCGCGTCTCCGCGCTGCGACTCGGGGAGCTCGATGTCAGCGACCGCGTCGGAGTCCGCGTCGACCTTGACGATCGGGATCGACGAGGTCTGCGCGGCGTGCGTCTCGGCGAACGCGCGCTCCATCCGGTCCTGGAAGTCCCGGTGGGCGTTGTCGTACTCCTCCTGCGTGATGTCGCCACGTCCGACGAGCGCCTCGGTGTACAGCTTGCGCACGCTGCGCTTGGCCTCGATGAGGTTGTACATCAGCGGCTGGGTCATCGAGGGGTCGTCGCCCTCGTTGTGCCCGCGGCGGCGGTAGCAGACGAGGTCGATGACGACGTCCTTGTGGAAGGCCTGCCGGAACTCGTAGGCGAGCTCGGCGACCCGGGCCACGGCCTCGGGGTCGTCGCCGTTCACATGGAAGATCGGCGCCTGGATCGCCTTGGCGACATCGGTCGCGTAGACGGAGGTGCGCGACTCGTGCGGGGGAGTGGTGAAGCCGACCTGGTTGTTGACCACGAGGTGCACGGTGCCGCCGGTGCGGTATCCGCGCAGCTGCGACATCTGGAGGGTCTCGAAGACGATGCCCTGTCCGGCCATCGCGGCGTCGCCGTGGATGAGGATCGGCAGCACCCGGAACGAGCCGACCGGCTGGCGATCCTGCTTGGCCCGCACGATTCCCTCGAGGACGCCGTTCACGGCCTCGAGGTGCGACGGGTTGGCGGCGAGGTAGACCGGGATCTTCGCGCCGCCCGCACCCTGGTAGGTGCCCTCGGTGCCGAGGTGGTATTTGACGTCACCGGAGCCCTGGACCGTCTTGGGGTCCTGGGTGCCTTCGAACTCTCGGAAGATCTGGCCGTAGGTCTTGCCGGCGATGTTGGTCAGCACGTTGAGACGCCCGCGGTGCGCCATTCCGATGGCGACCTCGGACAGCTCGTCCTCGGCGGCACGCTGGATGACGGTGTCGAGCATCGAGATCAGCGATTCGCTGCCCTCGAGGCTGAACCGCTTCTGGCCGACGTACTTGGTCTGCAGGAAGGTCTCGAAGGCCTCGGCCTCGTTGAGCTTGCTGAGGATGCGCATCTGCTCGTCGTGCGTCGGCTTGACGTAGGGACGCTCGACCTTGTCCTGAATCCACTTGCGCTGCTCTGGCACCTGGATGTGCATGTACTCGATGCCCACTGTGCGGCAGTACGAGTCGCGCAGGATGCCGAGCACCTCGCGGAGCAGCAGGGAGCGGCGGCCGCCGAAGCCGCCGACCACGAAGTCGCGGTCGAGGTCCCAGAAGGTGAGGCCGTGACGCTCGATCTCGAGGTCGGGGTGGGTGCGCTGGCGGTATTCGAGCGGATCGATGTCCGCCATCAGATGCCCGCGGACGCGGTACGCGTTGATGAGCTCCTGCACGCGGGAGGTCTTCGAGACAGTGTCCGAGAGGTCGACCGCGATGTCGGAGTTCCAGTGGATCGGCGCGTACGGGATGCGCAGTGCCGCGAAGATGTCGTCGTAGAAGCCGCGCTGCCCGATGAGCAGCTCGTGCACCATCTTGAGGAACTCGCCCGATCCTGCGCCCTGGATGACGCGGTGGTCGTAGGTCGAGGTCAGAGTGATGGTCTTGCCGATGCCCAGGTCGATGAGCGTGTGCTCGGACGACCCCTGGAACTGAGCCGGGTACTCGAGGGCACCGGCGCCGATGATGGCGCCCTGGCCCCTCATCAGCCGCGGCACGGAGTGCACGGTGCCGATGCCGCCGGGGTTGGTCAGCGACAGGGTGGTGCCCTGGAAGTCGCCGGCCTCGAGCTTGTTCCCGCGGGCCTTGCGCACGAGCGCCTCGTAGGCCGCGACGAACTCGCCGAAGTCCATGGTGTCGGCGCGCTTGATCGACGGCACCAGCAGGGCGCGGCTGCCGTCGGGCTTGGGCATGTCGATGGCGATGCCGAGCGCGACGTGGGCGGGCTGCACGACCGATGCCTTGCCGTCGATCTCGGCGTAGTGCACGTTCTGGCTCGGGAACTCCTTGAGCACCTGGACCAGCGCCCAGCCGATCAGGTGGGTGAAGGAGATCTTCCCGCCGCGGGTGCGCTTGAGGTGGTTGTTGATGACGATGCGGTTGTCGATCATCAGCTTGGCGGGGATCGTGCGCACGCTGGTGGCGACCGGGATGGACAGGCTCTGGTCCATGTTGGTCGCGAGCGACTTGGCCATCCCGCGCAGGGGGACGACGGTGTCCTCGACGGGCACGTCGGAGCGCATCGCTGCGGCGGGGGCCTCGGCGGGGATCGGCTGCGACTTCGGCGGCGCCGAGGTGGTGCGGGCCGAGATCTGACCCGTCTGCGGCTGAGACGCCAGCGGCTGCGCGGTGTCGCCCGAGACGGTCTGGGTCGGCATGGTCTGGGTGGGTGCCTGCTGCGTCGGCACCTGCTGCGTGCCCGGTGCTGGCTCGGCCGGCGGCGTCGGGACGGTCGGCTCAACGGGTGCCGGCGGATTCGGCTCGGGGGAGCCCGGCGCGCTCGGTGTAGAAGCGGGTGGCGGCGCGATCGACGGCGCGGGCGTCTCGGGGCCTCCAGGAGCCGTCGGCGCACCGGGGGCGTCGGGCAGAGAGCCCTCCGCGACGTGCGACTCGACGGGATGGTAGGCCTCGAGGATGGGCCACCACGACTTGTCGACAAGATTCTTGTCCACGATGTACTGCTCGTAGAGCTCGTCTACAAGCCACTCATTGGCGCCGAACTCTCCGGCCGCCCCTTCGTCAGTTCCGGTCAATTGACTCGACACGGGTGCTCGCCCACTCTCCATTGCCTCGGCTGTGCGTCCGGTCCTCAAGCCTAAACCCGTTAACGAGACCGGAGGCCCAAGCTGGGCGCGCGCTACCGTAGTTCTCATGGAGTTCCACGGCTCGATGCCCAGCCACGACCTGACCTACTCCGATGTGTTCCTCATCCCGAGCCGTTCCGGCATCCGCAGCAGGCTCGACGTGTCGCTCGCCACCCCCGACGGGACGGGCGCGACGATCCCGATCGTCTCGGCGAACATGAACTCGGTCACGGGGCCGGGGCTGGCGGCGTCGCTCGCACGACGCGGCGGGCTGGGAGTGCTCCCACAGGACATGCCGCTGCAGGAGCTCGGTGAGGCGATCGCCTGGGTGAAGGCCCAGCCGACCCAGTTCGACACCGCGCACGTGCTGCCGTCCGAGGCGACGGTGGAGGCCGCCCGCCAGCGCCTCCCCGCGCTCGAAGGCCACGGCATCGTCGTGATGGACGGCGAGACCCTGGTCGGCGTGGTCCCCGCGACCCGCCTGGGCACCGCGCTGGCCGATGCGCGCCTCGGCGATCTCGTGCACGGCCGCCACCCCGCCCTGGAGGCGGACGACATCGACTCTCCCAAGGCCGCGTTCGACGCGATGGTCGCGGCGGACATCGAGTTCGCTCCCGTCCTGCGGCACGGAAGAGTTGTGGGCACGATCAGCCGGAAGAGCGCGGTCCGTCAGGCCATCTACACGCCCGCCGTCGATGCCTCCGGTCGACTGCGTGTCGCCGCTGCCGTCGGGATCAACGGCGATGTCGCTGCGAAGGCGAAGGCGCTCGTCGCCGCAGGGATCGACGTGCTCGTCGTCGACACCGCGCACGGCCACCAGGAGGGGATGATCGCGGCGCTGGCCGCGATCCGCTCCCTGAAGCTCGACATCCCGATCGTCGCCGGCAACGTCGTCACCGCCGAGGGCGTCCGCGATCTCGCGGAAGCCGGAGCGACCATCGCCAAGGTCGGCGTCGGGCCGGGCGCGATGTGCACGACCCGGATGATGACGGCGGTGGGTCGTCCGCAGTTCTCCGCCGTGCTCGAGACCGCGCAGGCCGCGGCCGAGCTGGGCGTGCACGTATGGGCCGACGGGGGAGTGCGCTACCCGCGCGACGTCGCGCTGGCGCTCGCCGCCGGCGCCGCCTCGGTGATGATCGGCTCCTGGTTCGCCGGCACGATCGAGGCGCCCGGCGCGCTGCAGACCGACGCCTCCGGGCGGGTCTACAAGCTGAGCTGGGGCATGGCGTCGACGAAGGCTGTGCACGAGCGCTTCGGCCGCCTCGACCCGTACGAGCTGGCTCGCCGCGAGCTGTTCGCCGAGGGCATCTCGGGGTCGAGCATCTACCTCGATCCGCTCCGCCCGTCCGTCGAGGACCTGCTCGACATGATCACCTCGGGCGTGCGCTCCTCCTTCACCTACGCCGGGGCGAGCACGGTCGAGGAGTTCCACCAGCGCGCTCGGGTCGGCATCCAGTCGGCCGCGGGCTACGAGGAGGGCAAAGCCCTCCCGGTCTCCTGGTAGCCGCCCACATAACGCGCACCTGCGGACACCACGAGGCGCAGCGGACAAAACGCGCCCGGGTGCCAGCACGTTTTGTCCTCAGCGCTGCGTTGAGCGGACGCGGGCGCGCTGGACGGTCGGAAGTCCGTGGCGGCTCAACTCATAGGCGAGCAGGGCCGGCGACATCGCGTCGGACCAGATCCACCGAGCGACCTGCGGGCCGAGCGCGCGAAGTCGATCTTCACGAAGCTTCTCCTTCCACAGGTTGTCGTCGGGAGTGCCGGCGAACCGCCCGGACTGGTACTTGATCCGCCCGTCGAACTCGCCGATCAGGTTGTGCTCGGGCCACCAGAAGTCCACACGTCCGACGAAGCCGCGAGAGTCGGAGAAGTCGTACTGGAGCAGGGGAGCGGGGAAGCCGGCCTCGTGGATGACCGCCCTGCTGAGGGATTCGCCGGGCGAGTCCGAACGCGGATCGGCGAACGCGGCGACCCGCCGCGCTTTGCGGATGCCACGAGAGATGACCGACTCCTCGGCCGCCTGTCCGAGCTGCTCGACGGTCGTCAAGCGCTGGCGGAGCGCGGCATCCGCAGGGACGACTGCATCGCCGAATGGGAGCGTGCTCGCGAGATCGAGGATGGTCCGAGTCGGGGTGGTGGCGATCAGGCCGACGGCTGTGCAGAGCTCCGACGCGTCGAGCTGCAGGGGACGCTGCCGCACATCGTTGCCGGGCTTGCCGGACGCGATTCCGTCGACCGCCACCGACATCCGGGCGTCCTTCGATTTCAGCAGCGGAAGCCCATGCAAAATCGCGGCGGACCCATGGCAGAAGACAGGGGCGCGGTCGACTACGAGTGCGTATGCCCACATCCGAGCGATGGAACGATCGCGTGGGCCGAGTGCCGTCCAGACCTCGGTCGGCAGATAGACACCCCGCCTCACCCGGACCAGCCGTCCTCGTTCCACGTCTCTGCTGTAGCGGCGGATGTCGTCGCCCGACTGGCGGACGTCGCGAGCGACGATGAGAGCATCGATGAAGTCAGCGGTCTGCAGCGGCATCGGGTCAATCTGTCCGATGCGACAACCGCGTGGAGGCTCATCCCGACATCTGTGCAGAACACGCCCGGTCCACCTCCTGTGGACGCGCGGCATTGATCGCTCGCGGCGCAGTCCGTCCCTCCTGATAACGAGTCTCTGCGGACAAAACGCGCTGGTGCCCAGGCGCGTTTTGTCCGCAGGGACGCGTTCGGGCAGTGTTGGCGCGGCCACCCAGGGACGGGAGAGCGTGCGTCGGTTATGCTGATCGTTCCGATGGACGCCTCTCCCTCCGCCCATATCGAGCCGCTTCGTGCGGCTTCCCTTCTCCGTGACTCATCTGCGGATCGATGCATGCTGGGCGGGCATCGATGAACGAGTGGATCCTGCTCGCCGTGGGCCTCGTCCTGACGGTCGGCACCGGCTTCTTCGTCGCCTCGGAGTTCGCACTCGTCAACCTCGATCGCGCCGACCTCGAGAGCCGTGAGGCCAAGGGCGAACGGCACCTGGGGCCGATCATCGGCGCCCTCAAGATCACCTCGACCCACCTGTCGAGTGCACAGCTCGGCATCACGCTGACCACGCTGCTCACGGGCTACACGATGGAGCCGGCGATCAGCTCGCTGCTCGAGCGTCCCCTGCTGGCGACGGGACTTCCCGAGGGCTTCGTGCGTCCCGTCGGTGCGGTCGTCGGCGTGCTCATCGCCACCCTGCTGTCGATGATCCTCGGCGAGCTCGTGCCGAAGAATCTCGCGCTCGCCGTGCCGCGCACCGCGGCGAAGATCGTGATCCCGTTCCAGGTGGGCTTCACGATGGTCTTCCGCCCCATCGTCGCCCTGCTCAACGGCTCGGCGAACGCCATCCTCCGACTGTTCGGGATCGAGCCGAAGGAGGAGCTGTCGGGAGCACGCACGGCTGAGGAGCTCAGCTCGCTCGTGCGCCGATCGGCGATGGCCGGCGTGCTCGACAGCGACACCGCCACGCTGCTCACCCGCACGCTCAACTTCTCGGAGCACACGGCCGCCGATGTGATGACCCCGCGTCCCCGGATCGCGAGCCTGGAGCGGGGCAACACCGCGCACGACGTGATCGGCCTCGCCCGTCGGACCGGCTTCTCGCGCTTCCCCGTCACCGACGAGGGGCTCGACGACATCGTCGGCTTCGTGCACGTCAAGCAGGCCGTCGCCGTCCCGCGGGAGAAGCGCCAGCTGGTCCCGGTGGGCGCACTGCAGACGGACGCCATCCGCGTGCCCGAGACGATGAAGCTCGACCTGCTGCTCGACGAGCTGCGCGCCAGCGGCTACCAGATGGCCGTCGTGGTCGACGAGTACGGCGGAACCGCGGGCGTGACCACGCTCGAGGACCTCGTGGAGGAGCTGGTCGGCGACCTCGTCGACGAGCACGACCGTCGCCGGGCCGGCGTGGTCCGATCCGAGACCTCCCTGACCTTCCCCGGCAGCCTCCGCCCGGACGAGCTGATCGAGCAGGCCGGCATCACCGTGCCGGAGGACGGACCCTATGAGACCGTCGCCGGCTTCATGCTGAGCGAACTCGGACGGATCGCCGTCGTCGGCGACGAGGTCACGATCCCGGCCGGTGTGCTCCGTGTGCTCCGGATGGATGGACGCCGGATCGACCGCGTCCGCTTCACGCCGACGGTGCCCGTCACCGAGTCGGAGTCGACCTCGAGCAAGGTGTCCTCGTGAGCGCCGACTGGGCGGGAATCGCCTGGCTCGTCGTGCTGCTGCTCGTCAACGCGTTCTTCGTGGGCGCGGAGTTCGCCGTCATCTCCGCGCGTCGATCCCAGATCGAGCCGCTCGCCGAACAGGGCAAGCGCAGCGCCAAGACCGCGCTGTGGGCGATGGAGCATGCGACGCTCATGCTCGCCACCTCGCAGCTCGGCATCACCGTCGCCTCGCTGCTGATCCTCAATGTGAGCGAGCCGGCGATCCATCACCTGCTCGAGATTCCCCTCGGACTGACCGGACTCCCCGAGGCCGTGACAGGGACCATCGCCTTCGTCATCACGCTCGTGCTCGTGTCGTTCCTGCACGTGATCATCGGCGAGATGGTGCCGAAGAACATCTCGTTCTCCATCCCCGACAAGGCGGTGCTGCTGCTCGCGACGCCGCTCGTCTTCATCGCGACGGTGCTCCGCCCGATCATCGCGAGCCTCAATGCGATCGCCAACGCCGCGGTCCGCCTGCTGCGGATCGAGCCGAAGGACGAGGCCGCGAGCACCTTCACGCTCGAAGAGGTGCAGACGATCGTGTCGCAGTCCACCCGCGAGGGCGTGCTCGACGACAGGAGCGGTGCGCTCACCGCGGCGTTCGAGTTCACCAGCAAGAAGGTCCGGGACATCGCGCTGAGCCTCGACAAGCTGGTGAGCCTGCCCGAGAACACGAGCGCCGCCGAGCTGGAGCGGGCGGTGGCCCAGCACGGCTTCTCCCGCTACGTGCTGGTCGATGTGACGGACGAGCCGACCGGATACCTGCACCTCAAGGATGTGCTCGAGCTCGACGACGACGAGTACGACGACCCGGTGCCCACGAAGTTCGTGCGTCAGCTCGTCTCGATCTTCCGTGACACCGAGCTCGAGGACGCCCTCGCCACCATGCGACGGATGGGCGTGCACGTCGCCCGCGTCTTCGACGAGGCGGGATCGACGACGGGCGTGCTCTTCCTGGAGGACATCATCGAGGAGCTCGTCGGCGAAGTGCAGGACGCCACCCGCCGCCGCTGAGCTGGATGTCGGGCGCGGCGCATCGCACCGGCGCAGTCGCCCGCAGGCTGGCGGCGACCGAGCGCGAACGAGCCGAGATCAGCGCCAGCGGGCGCGGACGTACTGCGGCGGCCAGTAGTCGAGCTCGACTCCCAGCTCGTGGGCGGCGCGCAGCACGAAGTGCGGATCGCGCATCATCTCGCGGCCCATCATGACCGCCTGCGCCTGACCCGATTCCACGATCTCCTGGGCCTGCCGCGACGTGGTGATCAGACCGACCGCGTTCACCTCGACGCCGGCGGTCTGCACCTGGGCCGCGAACGGCACCTGGTAGCCGGGTCCGAGGGGGATCTGCACACCGGCGGTGAGTCCGCCGCTGGAGATGTCGAAGTGATCGGCACCCGCATCCGCTGCCCATCGGGCGACGATCGTGGTCTGCTCCGCATCCCAGCCGCCCTCGGCCCAGTCCGTCGCGCTGAAGCGGACGAGCACGGGCACCTCGTCGCCGACCTCGTCGCGGACCGCGCGGATGACCTCGAGCAGCAGGCGGGCGCGGTTCTCGAGGCTGCCCCCGTAGCCATCGGTGCGCTGATTGGAAAGGGGGGACAGGAACTGGTGGATGAGGTAGCCGTGGGCGGCGTGCAGCTCGACGAGGTCGAACCCGGCGTCGAGCGCGTTCCTTGCTCCGGTCACGAAGGCGGCCACGATGCGGTCGATGCCTGCCCGATCCAGGGCGACGGGCGTGCCGTAGCCAGGGAATGGAACAGCCGACGGGGCGGCGGTCGGCCAGCCGCCGTCTTCCGGGGCGATCGTGCCCTTCCCGGACGCTCCCCACTCCGGATGGACGGATGCCTTGCGGCCGGCATGCGCGAGCTGGATGCCCGCCGTCGCGCCCTGGCTGTGCAGGAAGTCGGTGACGCGCCGCCACCCGGCGACCTGCTCCGCATTCCAGATGCCGGTGTCCTTCGGCGAGATCCGCCCCTCCGGCTCGACAGCGCTGGCCTCGGCCACCACGAGCCCGGCGCCGCCCATCGCCATGGCACCCAGGTGCACGAGCTGCCACTCGGTCGGCACCCCGTCCTCGGCCTCCACCGAGTACTGGCAGAGGGGCGGCACCCAGATCCGGTTGCGGATGGCGACACTGCGGATGGTCAGTGGGTCGAACAGTCCGATGGTCATGCTGAGGCCCCCATCGATGCGGATGCGGATGCGGATGCGGATGCGGATGCGGATGCGCTGGGAGATGCGGACGCGCTGGGAGTGAGCCCCTCCAGGAAGTCGCGCAGCTCGTCGGCGCCGACGAAGACGTGCCCGGCGATGCCGATCGACTCGGCGCCGCGCACGTTGACCTCCCTGTTGTCGATGAAGACGATCTGATCGGCGGGGATGCCGAGCGCTTCGGCGACATGCTCGTAGATGGAGGGCTCGGGCTTGAGCAGGAGCAGCTCGCCGCTGACGAAGAAGTCATCGAACATGCTGCCGAGCGGCGAGAAGCGGAACGCGCCGCCGAAGTCGGGACCGGCGTTCGACAGCAGCGCGGTGCGGGTGCCGCCTGCTTTCAGATCGGTGAGGATCTCGAAGACGACGGGTGCCACGCTCAGCCAGCTGCGGAAGTCGGCGAGCCAGATCTCGTGGATGCGGGCCGGGCTCCAGCTGACGCCGAGATCGCGCGCGATGTCTGCCCAGTACTGGGCGGTGCCGATGGTGCCGCGGTCGAGGTCGTCTCGGGTGGCCCAGTATCGGGGCCAGAGCGCTTCGGGATCGACGCCCGCCAGCTCCTCGACGATCCGCTTGTCGGCATCCGTCGGGCTGACCGAGATGACCTCCCCGTAATCGAAGACGACGACGCGGTCAGGGATGGAGATGGGTCCGAAGCTCACACTTCACCGTATCGGCCGAGGATGGGGGCTTCGTCGGCGGCCGAGCTCGTCGGCGATCGGGGCGGATGCGGTGCGCAGTCCTAGGCTGAGCCGATGAGCGACTGGCGCGACTGGACGGCGGCGGAGACCGCAGCCTGGATCCGGGTTCCCGAGTCCGGCGACGACAAGTACAGTCGCGGCGTGCTCGGGATGCTGACCGGATCGGCCGAGTACCCCGGCGCGGCGGTGCTCGGCGTGGAGGGTGCCGCACGCACCGGACTCGGCATGATCCGCTACCTCGGCGACGAGCGAGCCGCCGACTTCGTGCTGCACCGCCGCCCCGAGATCGTGACCGGGGCGGGACGAGTGCAGGCATGGCTGGCGGGGTCGGGGATGGACTCATCGACACGGTCGGGAGGGCTCGCCGAGCAGCTGGGCGCCGCACTAGCGGAGGGGCTGCCGACGGTCCTCGACGCGGGTGCGCTCGACCTCGTCGACCGGGCTGCAGGCCCTGTGGTGATCACTCCGCACTTCGGTGAGCTCGCCCGGCTGCTCAGCGCCCGGGGCGACGAGGTCGAGAAGTCGGACATCGCCGAGCTCCCCGCCCAGTGGGCGCGCGCCGCCGCCGATCGGCTCGGGGTCGTTGTGCTGCTCAAGGGCAGCACGACCTATGTCGCCGCGCCGCGCGGGGAGGGCATCCGGGTCGCCGCGGGTCCCGCCTGGGTCGCCACCGCCGGCGCGGGCGACGTGCTCGGGGGAGTGCTTGGCGCCCTCCTGGCCTCGCATTCCGAGCGGGTGCTCGCCGAGCCCTCTGTGCTCGCCGAGGTGGCGGCCGCAGCCGCGCATCTGCACGGCAGGGCCGGAGAGCTCGCGTCGAGCGGGGGACCGATCGTCGCGCTGGACCTCGCCGAGGCGCTGCCGGCTGCGATCAGAGAGCTGCTCGCCGGAGCGTGATCCCGGGCTCGATCGCGGGTGCACCCCCATCCTGGACATCGCCTGGACTGGCTGAACGATTGCCGCAGCGTGCCCGTGTTCCTCTCGAGGGGCCGACGCGGCGACGCGCATCCGTCGTTCCGCCGTGCGGCTGTACCGCTGCGGCGGCGCGGCTGTGCTGCGCCATCGATGCGCCTCTTGGGCGATCCTGAGACTCCTTCGAGGGGACGCGGGATGTCGCCTGCCATTGTGAACACGTCACCCAGCGAGGAGCCCTCATGATCCAGGACCACACCAGCCGACTCGACCGTCGGGCGCGCACCGTGCGCATCGCCCGCCCCGTGCTCACCACCATCGCGGGCCTCGGCTTGATCGGAGGCCTGGCCGCCTGCTCGCCCGCCGAGGCGGAGACCGATCCGGGCACGACGACCGGCTCGGGCGGCTCAGGCGGCTCAGGCGGCTCGGGCGGCTACGTCGACGGCACGTACGAGGCGGAGGGCAGCTACACCTCGCCGGGTGGCCAGGAGTCGATCTCCGTCTCACTCACCCTCGCGGGCGATGTGGTCACCGCGGTCACCGTCACCCCCGAGGCGACCAGCGGCAACGCTGCTCAGTATCAGAAGGCCTTCGCGTCGGGCATCGCCGATGAGGTGGTCGGCGTCGACATTGACGACCTCTCCGTCGACAAGGTGTCGGGATCGTCCCTCACCAGCGGCGGATTCAACGACGCCGTCGAGACGATCAAGGCTGATGCCGCAGCCTGATCTCGTCTTCGAGGCGATCGGGACGCGCTGGGCGATCAGCACCCCGGTGCCGCTCACCGAGGGCCAGCGGGCGCGGGTGGCCGAGCGGATCGAGACCTTCGACCTCGCCTATTCGCGCTTCCGCACCGATTCGCTCGTCGCCGACCTGGCGCGCCGAGCAGGCGAGGTGCTGTTCCCGGATGACGTCGACGCGATGATGGCCGTCTACCGCCGTCTCTACGAGGCGACGGACGGTGCGATGACCCCGCTGGTCGGCGCCTCTCTCGAACGGCTCGGCTACGACCGCGACTACTCGCTGACCCCGAGCGGCGCCGCGCTGGCCAGCCCGGTCTGGGACGACCGCGTGAGCCTCAGCCGGCACGCCATCCGGGTGAGCGAGCCGACCCTGCTCGACTTCGGGGCGGCCGGCAAGGGCTACCTGGCCGACCTCGTGGTCGAGGCGCTGGCGGAGGAGGGCATCACCGACTGCACCGTCGATGCCGGGGGCGACCTCGTGCACCACGGCTCGGCGCCGCTGCGCATCGCGCTCGAGCACCCCTACGACGCCGGCAAGGCCATCGGCGTGATCGAGCTAGAACGCGGCGCGCTCTGCGGCTCGGCCACGAACCGTCGTGCGTGGGGCAGCGGCCTGCACCACGTGCTCGACGGGCTCACCGGCGAGCCGGTGCACGAGGTCGCGGCCACCTGGGTCCTGGCCGACACCGCACTGGACGCCGACGCGCTCGCGACGGCGCTGTTCTTCGTCGGAGCCGACCGGCTCGCCGACTTCGACTTCCGCTTCGTCAGGATGTTCACCGACGGCAGCGCCGAGTTCTCACCCGATCTCCCCGGCCGGCTGTTCCTGCGCGAGGGTCGCCCGACAGGTGGCCGCTCCGCGTCGGGCTCCCGCGTTGTAGGACATGCCAGCCAAGGACAGGCCCGATGATCGCCACGATCGACCGCACCCTCAGCAGGGTGCCGATGTACCGGCTGATGAGCATCGCGCTCGGCGTCATTCTCGTCGCCGCGATCATCTCGTCCCTCGCCGGCGCTCTCTTCTACTCGCCCCTGTCGCTCATCCTCTCCGCCGTCGTCGCGGTGCTCTCTACCGCGCTGACGTCGCGGCTGTTCGCCCTGATCTTCCGCTCGCGGGTGCACGGCGAATCGTCGATCATCACCGGGCTGATCATCTTCTTCCTCATGCTGCCGAGCGTCGAGGTCGGCGGGCTGCTGGTGATCGCCCTGGTCGGATTCTTCGCGGGCGCCTCGAAGTACGTGCTCGCCTGGCGGGGCCGCCACCTGTTCAACCCGGCCGCGATCGGCGCGTTCATCGTGAGTCTGACCGGGCTCGGTGCGGCCGGATGGTGGGTGGCCACCCTGCCGCTCCTGCCCTTCGTTGTGCTCGGCGGCGCCGCCATCCTCTGGCGCACGCGCACGCTGATCGTGCCGCTGGTCTTCATCGGCACGACCTACCTTCTCGTCATCACTCCGCTGCTGAGCTTCGGGGCGGATGCGTTCGCGACGGCGATCGTGTCCTATCCGATCCTCTTCCTCGGCATGTTCATGCTCACCGAGCCCCTCACCCTGCCGCCGCGACGTTGGCAGCAGGTCGTCGTCGCACTCGTCGTGGCCGTGCTCTTCGCCCTGCCGCTCTATCTCGGCAGCTATCTCTCGACCTCGCTCTCCTTCGGCAACTTCTACCTGAGCCAGGAGTTCGCGCTCGTGATCGGCAATCTCGTCGCGGCCGCCATCGCGCTGCCGGCGGGCGCCCGGCTGCGGCTGATCGGATCGCGCGAAGTGGGACCGGGCAGCCTCGAGTTCGCCTTCGAGTCGGACCGGCCGCTGCGTCGTCGGGCCGGCCAGTACGCGGAGCTGCACGTGCCGCACCGTCGCGCCGACGCGCGCGGCGAGCGCCGCCACCTCACCGTCGTCTCCGCACCTGAGAGCTCCGGACGCGACATCACCGTCGCGGTCCGCATGCCCGAACGGCGCAGCTCGTTCAAGTCGGCGCTCGCCGAGCTCAAGCAGGGCGATGACGTGCGGCTCACCTGGCTCGGCGGCGACTTCCTGCTGCCGAAGGATGAGAAGACCCCCGTCCTTCTCGTCGCCGGCGGGATCGGGATCACACCGTTCGTGGGACAGTTCGCCGAGGCGGCGGCGGGGGGCCGCGATGTGACGCTCGTCTACCGCGCATCCTCGTCGGACGACCTGCTCTACCGCGATGAGCTGGCGGCGGCGCGGGCTCCCGTCGTCGTGGTCACCCGTGACGAGCCGACGGACCTGCCGTTCGGCTGGTCGTGGCAGCCGGATCTCGCGGCGGCCTTCGCATCGCTGGCATCGGTGGGGTCGCGGACCGCGCTGCTCTCGGGCACGCCGACGTTCGTGGCCCGTGCGACGGGCGCGCTTCGGGCCGCCGGAGTGAAGCGCATCCACACAGACCGCTTTTCGGGCTATTGAGCTCAGCCCGCGCTGATCCGAGCCAGGAACTCCCGGGTGCGGACATGCTGGGGAGCCCCGAGCACCTGGGCGGCCGGACCCAGCTCGGCGACCACCCCTCCGTCGAGGAAGGCCACCCGATCGGCCACATCGCGTGCGAATGACATCTCGTGGGTCGCCATCAGGATCGTCGTCCCGGTGTGCGCGAGCCGACGGACGAGGGCGAGCACCTCGCCGACCAGCTCGGGGTCCAATGCGCTGGTGATCTCGTCGAGCAGCAGCAGTCGCGGCTCGGTGACGATGGCACGGGCGAGCGCCACCCGCTGCTGTTGACCGCCGGAGAGCCGATCGGGGAACTCCCGCTCCTTCTCGAGGAGGCCGACCTGCTCGAGGAGCTCCCTGCTCCGCCTCTCGGCCGCGGATCGCGACCAGCCGTGCACGTGCCGGGCGGCGAGAGAGAGGTTGTCGAGCACCGACAGGTGCGGGAAGAGGTTGAAGTGCTGGAACACCACTCCGATCCCGGCCCGAACCGCGTTGGCATCGACGCGGGGATCGGAGATGTCGGCGCCGTCGAGCAGGATCTGGCCGTCGTCGATCGGCTCGAGCAGGTTGACCGCTCTGAGCAGCGTGGACTTGCCCGATCCGCTCGCTCCGATCAGGGCGATGACTTCGTTCTCGGCGACGTCGAGACTGACGCCGCGGAGCACGGCGGTCGCGCCGAACGACTTGCGCAGCTCGATCAGCCGAAGCAGGGGAGTTCCGGGCTGCGGGATCTCGGGCCCGGGCCGTCCGGACGTGGGAGTGGTGGCGCTCATACGTTGCTGCCGATCTGCTCTCGGGCGCGCACTCGCGCGCTGTACCAGTCGGTCAGACGGATGGTCGGCAGTGCGAGCAGCACGAAGAGCAGGCCGGCCAGCACGTAGGGGGTGAAGTTGAAGCTCGAGGCCGTCTCTATCTGCGCGGCGCGCACCGCATCGATGGCGCCGAGCACCGAGATCAGGCCAACGTCCTTCTGCATCGAGACGAAGTCGTTCATCAGCGCCGGCGCGACCTTGCGGACGGCCTGCGGCAGCACGACGAGCCGCAGGGTCTTGGCATGGCTGAGTCCGAGCGCGCGTGCGGCAAGACGCTGGGAGGGATGCACGGCCTCGATGCCGGCACGCAGCACCTCGGCGACGTAGGCGGAGTAGGTCAGCACGAGCGCCACCGTGCCGAGGACGATGGCAGACGGGCGCTCGGCGAAGAGCCCGAGGCCCGGTATGCCGAATCCGACGATGTAGAGCACGATGATCAGCGGCAGCCCGCGGAACAGGTCGGTGTAGCCCGCAGCCAGCGCGCGAAGCGGGAAGAAGACGGACCCGCGCAGCGTGCGCGCGATCGCGATCAGCGAGCCGAGGATGAGCACACCGACGGCCGCGACGACCAGCACCTGCAGGTTCACCAGCAGTCCGCCGAAGACGCGCGGCCACGCCTCGACGGCGGCTGCGGGATCGAGGAACGTCTTCTGCACCCGCGCCCAGCCCGGAGTGTTGATCAGCGTCAGCCAGACGATGACCGCGAACACCACGGTCGACCCTGCGCCAACGAGTACGGACCTCGTCGACTGGCGGCGCCGGAAGGCGCGACGGTCGAGCTCGAGGCGCGACGGCTCGGCGCGCCCCTGTCCATCGGTCATCCGCTGACTATCCCAGGTGCCGATGTCGGTGCTGCTGAATGCGGTGCTGCTGCATGCGGGTCTGCGGAGTGCTGCTCACGTGCGCCCTACTGAAGGACGGGGGCGCCGATGCTGTCCGCCAGCCACTCGGAGGCGAGCGAGTCGAGGGTGCCATCGGCGCGGAGGGCGTCGACCGCGTCCGAGACCTCGCCGGTGAGGGCGCTGTCCTTCGTCAGCACGAAGCCGAACTCGTCGCCGGTCTTGCCGTCGGCCGGAGGCAGCTGCCCGACGATCAACCCGCCCTCGACGCCGCCCTCCTCGGGGTCCGCGCTCGCGAGATACAGCGCGGTCGGCAGGTCGACGACGATGGCATCGACCTGGCCGTTCTGCAGGGCGAGCACAGCGTCCTCGTTGGTGTTGAACACCTGGGCGCCGGCGGTAGGGGCGATCTGCGCCTCGATGGCGTCGAAGCTCGTCGTTCCTGTCTGCGCGCCGATCAGCATGTCCGTGAGCTCGGCGATCGAGCCGGCACCCGCGGCCTTGGAGCCCTCGATGGTCAGCACCGCCTGGGACGACTCGTAGTAGGCCGTCGACATGTCCACGTTCTCCTTGCGCTCGTCGGTGATGGAGAACTGCTGCAAGTTGATGTCGAAGGTCTTCGGGCCCGGAGCGATCGCCTCGTCGAAGGTGGTCCGCACCCAGACGACATCGCTGTCGTCGAAGCCGAGCTGCTCGGCGACGGCATAGGCCACGGCCGATTCGAAGCCCTTGCCCGATGCGGGATCGTCGCCTTCGACCCAGGGGGAGTAGGCGGGCTCGCCGGTGCCGATGGTCAGCTTGCCGTCGGTGACGTACCCCGATGAGTCGGTCGCGGCGTCGGTGCCTCCGCTGGAGCACCCGGCGAGCAGGACGAGGGATGCGGCGGCGGCGAGCGCGGCGGCTCCCGCTCGGATCGAACGGCGCACGGTCATGGGAACTCCTCGGAGGTGAAGGCGGGGCAGGTGCGGTGGAACGGGCGGGAGGGCACCGGGCGGAGGGAAGGTGCTGGGGTACTGTTTCGCTGGTGCGCTGCTGTGGTATCCCGACGCTCCGCCGTCCAGGGCGTGCTGTGCTGACGGAATCTGTGCGTCAGGCTGCGGTGCTTCAGGCTGCTGTGCTGCTGGGTGCCTCGGACGACGGCGCCCTTCCAGCATGAACGACGCTCGCGCGGGGGCCGGAACTCTGAGTCGAATCGTTACGGGACCGATCGGTTTGTGGACCGCGTTCGTCCTCGTCCACCTGGTTCTCGGCGCCATCGACCTCACCGACAGCACCCATCTGCCATTCGGCGACGTGCTGTTCGTCTACAGGTTCTGGATGGACTACGCCGCGCAGCACGGCGTGATCGTCGGCATCGACACCGCCTGGGTCTACCCGATCGCGGCCCTGCTGCCGATGGCGGCGTCGGCGGTGTTCGGATCCGCGCTGTACGGCTTCACCTGGCTGGTCATCGTCTCGGTGCTCGATGCGGTCGCGCTGTTCGTGCTCGCTCGGCACCGGCCGATCGCCGCGTGGTGGTGGGTGGGCTTCCTGGCCGCGCTCGGGCCCGTGGCAGTCGGCCGGATCGACGCCGTCACCGCGCCTCTGGCCATCCTCGGGGTGATCTGGCTGAGCCGCCGCCCCGTGGTCGCGGCCGCCCTGCTCGCTCTCGCCGCCTGGATGAAGGTGTGGCCGGTGGCCATCCTGCTCGCGGCCGTCATCGCGCTGCGGGATCGCTCCAGGGTCGTGGTCGGCGCCTGCGCCACGACGATCGTCGTAATCGGCGGGGCCCTCCTGGCGGGCAGCGGCGCCAACGTGTTCAGCTTCCTGCTCCAGCAGACCGGTCGCGGCCTGCAGCTCGAGGCGCCCGTCAGCATGTACTGGGTGTGGGACTCCGTGCTCCGCACCGGCTGGAGTCGGATCTACTACGACCGCGACATCCTCACCTGGCAGGTGGCGGGTCCCGGCACCGGGCTCGTCGCCACCCTGATGACGCCGCTGCTCGTCCTCGCCGTGCTCGGGATGATCGCCCTTGGAGTGCGGGCGACGCTTCGAGGCGCGCCCGGACTGGACCTGCTTCCGCCTCTCGCCCTCGGCCTCGTTCTCGCGCTCATCGTCACCAACAAGGTCGGCTCGCCGCAGTTCGTGGGCTGGCTCGCCGCGCCGTTCATCCTCTGGTTGCTGCGCGGAGCATCGCCGCTGCGCGGACCGGGCGTGCCGCTCCTCGCCATCGCCGCGCTCACCCAGGCCGTCTATCCCTGGCTCTACACCGGGCTGGTTGCGGCGGATCCGATCGTCGCGGCGCTGCTCACTGCCCGCAATGCCGCCTACATCGCTCTGCTCGCCTGGACGGTCAGAGCCATCTGGCGGCTCGGTGCGGCAGACTCGGGCGTTCGAGGACGCCGATCCGAAGTGACGGACGACGTGCACATTCCAGAAGATGCGGCGCCGCTTCCCGGCGTCACGACAAGGGAGTCCTGACCATGCTCGTCGCCTTCTCCGTCTCGCCCAGCGGCGTCGCCCCCGGTGATGCAGCCATGCCGAACTCTGCGCCGGGCGCAGCCGCGGACTCCGTGCACGACGCGGTCGCAGACGCGGTGCGGATCGTGCGCGAATCGGGCCTGCCCAACTCCACCGACTCGATGTTCACCACCATCGAGGGGGAGTGGGATGAGGTATTCGACGTCATCCGGCGCGCGACGGAGGCCGTCGGGCGGCATGGATCGCGCGTCTCGCTCGTCCTCAAGGCCGACATCCGACCCGGGCACACCGGAGAGATCACCGGCAAGGTGGAACGACTCGAAGCAGCGCTCGAACGACAGACGCCCAGCTCGCGGTGAGCGAACGCTCCGGCACCGCCCGCCCGAGCACCGCGCGCGGGCGGCTCACCGAACGTCGGTTCTCGCCCCGGCGGATCGCGCGGGTGGCCCTCGGCGTGTTCCTGCTCGCTGCGGGGATCAGCCACTGGACGCTGCTGCGGCAGGCCTTCCAGGCGCAGGTGCCGCCATGGCTGCCGCTCGATCCCGACTTCGTCGTGCTCGCGTCCGGCGTGGTCGAGATGCTGTTGGGGCTCGCCCTCCTCGCAGTGGGGCTTCGCCCGCTCCGCCGGTTCGCGGTGCCGCTCGGCTGGCTCGTCGCGCTGTTCTTCGTCCTGGTGTTTCCCGGCAACATCTCCCAGCTCGTGGTCCAGATCCAGAGCGAGGGCGCAGGATCCGCGACGGGCCTCTGGGTCCGGCTGATCTTCCAGCCGCTCCTCGTGCTGTGGGCGCTCTGGTCGACCGCGGCATGGGCGTGGCTCGTCTGGTGGCGCGCACAGCGCCGGGCAGAGGCCGTCTGACGACGCGCCGACCTCGTGAGAGCGACGACGGACGGCTCGAGGCCGAGCGCTAGCCTGGTTGCGCGGCACTGAGGCCGATCCGCCCTCGTTCGAGAGAGTCCGCCGTGTCGTCCTCCGCCGCTCCACCCGCTGCCCTGGCATCGGCGCTCACACCGGGGCGCGTCCGGTTCGCGCTGCTCGCCCTCGCACTCGGCGGCTTCGGCATCGGCTGCACGGAGTTCGTGATCATCGGCCTGCTGCCGACCGTGGCCGCCGATCTGCTGCCCGGGGTGTACGCCGCCTCGACGGAGCAGGCCAATGCCCAGGCCGGCTGGCTGATCTCCGCCTACGCCCTCGGCGTGGTCGTCGGCGCACCCACCATCGTGCCGTTCGTAGCGCGGTTCTCGCGCAAGCGCCTGCTTCTGGTCTTCGCCGCCTGGTTCGTCTTCGCGACCCTGCTCTCCGCGGTCCTGCCCACCTTCGGACTGGTTCTCGTCGCCCGCTTCTTAGCCGCCCTGCCGCACGGCGCCTACTTCGGCGTCGCGGCACTCGTGGCCGCCGAGCTGATGGGGCCGGGCAATCGGGGTCGCGGCACGGCCTACGTGCTCGGCGGACTCACCATCGCGAACGTGATCGGGGTTCCGGCCATCACCTGGCTCGGTCAGAACGCGAGCTGGCGGATCGCCTACCTCGCGGTGGCCGCCGTCTTCGCGCTGACCCTGATCATGGTCGCCCTCGCGGTGCCGCCGATGGCCGGCAACCCGGCTGCGACGGTTCGGGGAGAGCTGAAGGCGTTCGCGCGTCCGCAGGTCTGGTTCGCCCTGGCCACAGGGGCGATCGGATTCGGCGGACTGTTCGCCGCATACACCTACGTCGCCCCGCTCGCCACGACCGTGACCGGCATCGACGCGGCGCTCGTGCCCATCGTGCTGATCGTCTTCGGGGCGGGCATGACCGTCGGCAACCTGTTCGGCGGCTGGTTCGTCGACCGAGGGGTGAAGCGCGCCGTCCTCGTGTTCTTCGTCGCCATCATCGTCTCGCTGGCGTTCCTGCTGGTCGTCGCGGCGAACCCGGTCGGCCTGTTCATCGGGGTGTTCTTCATCGGCGCCTCCGCGGCGGCCCTGTCCCCGGCCATCCAGGTGCGGCTGATGGATGTCGCCGGTGACAGCCAGACCATCGCCGCAGCGGTCAACCATTCGGCGCTCAACCTCGGCAACAGCCTGGGAGCGTTCCTCGGCGGCCTGACCATCGCCGCCGGACTCGGCTACACCTCGCCGATCGCGGCGGGCATCGTGCTCAGCATCCTGGGCATCGCGGTCGCCCTGATCAGCTTCGGCGTAGAGCGTCGCGGCGGTGGACGCCTCCAGCTGCACGGCGAGCCCCTCACCGAGGCGATCGACGCTCCCCAGTCCTGACACCGTCCGTCGATGTGCGCGCAAGCGGAGATGCGCCTCGAAGGGGCGTTTCGAGAGCCGAAAACACCCGATCTCCGCTTGCGTGATCGCGAAGTCTGCGCGCCTCCGGCTGGCGAACGACGAACTGCCCAGTTCTGCCGCCTGAAAGAGCTTTCAAGCGGCAGAACTGGGCAGTTCGGTGAAGCTGTGCAGTTGAGGCCGAGGCCTGCTCAGTCGGACTGGAGCAGGATGCCGTCCTGGATCGCGCGCTTGCGCAGGGCGACCTTGGTGCCGACATCGAAGCCCGCGACGCGGTACTTCTCACGGATGCGCTTGAGGTACGACTTGGCGGTCTCCTCGGAGATGCCGAGCTCGTAGGCCACCGACTTGACCGGCTCGCCGCCGCCGTAGAGAGCCATGACCCGGCGCTCCTGAGCGCTGAGCTTGGGCGCGCCGCCGACGTCGACGGCGTTGAGTGCGAGGTCGAGCTCCGCCGAGATGTAGGACTCGCCGCGGAACGCGGAGCGGAGGGCGTCGACGATCATCGAGGCCTCCTCGCTCTTGACGAGGTAGCCGAGCGCGCCGGCCGCGAGAGCCTCGCGGACCACGTTGGGCTCGGAGTAGGTGCTCATCAGCACCGTCTTCACGCCCGTCGTCTTGAGGGTCGACAGCTTGAGGGAGATCGGCAGCTCGTCCTTGAGGTCGAGGTCGAGCAGCACCACATCCACCGGGAACTCCGGGTGGGTGAGCAGCTCGGGCCAGCTGGCCACGGCGCAGACCATGTCGATGTCATCCGCAGCGTTGCGGATCCACTCGGTGAGCGCACCGAGGATCATCTTGTGGTCATCGACGATCGCGAGTCTGATGCGTTGTTGCGGTTCGGACACTGTGTCCCTCCGAGGCTGAGTAGCTGTTGGCCAGGTTGTAGTCATGACGCCCCCTATGAGTCGGAGGGACTATCGACGATGCATTCGATCTCGAGGCGAAGACTTCCGTCCAACACCGAGTCGGCGTGCTTCCCTACCTTGCGGATAGCATCCCATGCGCCCGGATCCACACGGTTGCGCGCCACGCCCGATGTTTCGATCACGATCGGCACGATGAGCTTGCGCACGGCGCCGCTGTTCGGATCGCGGTCGCTCGGGCCGAGGGTCACCCGGGCGGTGCGATCGGCACCGACGACCTTGACGCCCGACTCGCTGACGAGCAGCCAGATGGCCGACAGCAGGCCGTCGCGCTGGCGCGGGTCGAGAAGGCCGGCGAGGCTGTGCGGGTCGGACAGGGTGACGGCGGGCCCGAGCAGCTCGGACTCGCTGACGGCGTGGTAGAGCCAGGTCTCCCGCCGGCCCTCGATGAGATGCAGGCGCAGCTCGGTCGCGAGCGACGCGGCGGTCTGGGCGACCTTGGCGTCGAGCGGCAGGGGAGTGCGACCGCTCGAAACGCCCTCGAGCAGCTGCTCGGCGGCGAGGTCGAGGCGAGCGAGCTCCTCCGAGGCCAGCATGCCGACGGCGTAGCGCGGGGCGGAGACGGTGCTCTGCACGAGCACCCGGTCGAGCTCCAGGGTGACCATGCGGCGGAACGATCGCACGATGAAGCAGCCGATGACGGCGGGCAGCACGGCCTGCGACAGCATGGCGAGCGTCGCGGACAGGCTGTCGGCCCGCACGTTGCCGTCCAGCAGATCGGCGATCAGCAGCAGCGCTCCGAAGACCACGGCGGTGCCGAGGACCTGGCGCAGTGGGCGGACGCCGACCAGCGCGAGCACCCCGACCCCAGCGGCGATCGAGGCTGTCGAGGTGCCCGACACGTCGTGCAGCGGCCAGACGGCGCCGAGGTCGAGGGCCACCACCAGCAGCAGGCCGAGCGCGTAGCCGATGAACATGCCGTCCGAGAGGCGGTCGTCGTTGCGGCGGATGACGACGAGCACCGATACGAGGAGCACGGCGTAGAGCAGCCAGGCGACCACCTCGGCGGCGGGGGCCGAGTAGAGCTCCCACTGCACGGTGAACTTGCCGAGGCTGAACACGGCGATGATGACGCAGACGATCATCGCGCCGAAGCCGAGGAAGGCGGTGCCGAGGCTGCCGGCGTTCTCGTCGATGATCCGAGAGCTGGCGAAGCCCGGGAGCTTGAGGGGCGAGCGCGCCTTGCGCTGGCCGCTGGCGACGACGCCGAGGGTGTTCTCCTCGACCTCGTTCTGCACGAGGCTGCTGATCGAGCTCATCGCGGGACCTCCAGGACGACGGTCGTGCCGGAACCCGGCGATGAGAAGACGCGGGCGTTGCCCCCGACCTCGCGGAGACGGGCGAGGACAGACTCCTTGAAGCCGAGGCGCTGGTCGCCGATGGTGGCGATGTCGAAGCCGACGCCGGAATCGGTGACCATGGCGCGGATGGTGGTGTCGTCGTCGGTGATCGTCACATGCGCCTCGGAGACGCCGGCGTGCCGGCGGACGTTCTCGAGGCATTCGGCGAGCGAGCCGAGGAAGGCGTCGAGCACGTCGCTGGGCAGCAGCACCTGTCCGGTGCCGTGCCAGCTGACGGCCAGGCCCATCCGGCCGAAGCGCTGCTTGACGTTCTCGAGCGTGTTGCCGAGGACCGACTCGGAGGTCGGCTTCTGCAGCGTGTAGTCGCCGCTCGACTTGGGGGAGGGGGTGCCGCCGAGGCGGAGCTGGCGGAGCAGGCGTGCGTCGTCCGCGGCCTGATGCTTGAGGGCGGATGAGCTGACGCCGACACCCGAGTGCGCGAGCAGCGTCAGGGTGGCCAGCACGGTGTCGTGCAGCAGTCGGGCGCCCTGCCGGCGCTGGGCCTCTGTCTCGCTGGCCTGGCGTTCGGTGCGGTGCGCGCGGCCGATGTTCGTGATCCGCCGAGCCGCTCGGAGCACTCCGGTGGCCAGCAGCGATCCGATCACGACCGCGATGGTCCAGCCCGCGAACAGGATCGCGATGCTGAGCGCAGCCGTCACGGTGCCGGACAGGGCGACTGCGGTGATGATCAGCGAGACGAGGAACGCGCCCGCGAGCACGATCATCCGGCCCAGCGAGATGGTGAGCACGATCCCGACGGAGGCGATGACCCAGGCGGACAGCATCCGGATCGCCTCGACGGCTGAGTCGCTGAGCCCCGTGGGCGAGGCGAGGGTCCCGGTGATCGGATAGAGCGCGCCGACGTTGCCGAGGTGGATGGTGAGGATCGCGAGGGATCCGGCCAGCACGGCAATGACGACCCACAGGATGGAGCGGCTCTGCCCCATCCGGTAGAGGGCGAAGGCGATGGCCGCGAACAGCGGTACCAGCAGCACGAGCAGAGGGGTGTCGACCGCGCCGGGCAGGACGAGGCAGATGAGTGCGACGACGGTCCCTGCGAGCCCGATCGTGCGGGCGCTCCGCTGGATGAGCCGGTCGCGCTCCTTGACGATGCGTTCCATGATCTCCGGGTGGTAAGCGGGTCGGCTGAGCAGGTCGGCCGGCATGGCGGTCCTGATGGTCGCGGAGGCGTCGGGAAGCCGCCACGCGCAGACCGGTCGCGGCGACCTCGTCCATGGTGTCACCGGAATGCCGGAAACGGGGGTCACGACGCGCAAACTCCAGAACCGGAGCACCCGGCAGGCGGGGCGAGAGGTGCTTAACGAGGAGGGGGCGTCGCTTGTTCAGCGACGCCCCGACGATTCCCCTCGGCGTCGGTCGCGATGCGACCGGTTGAATCCGCAGATCCGGATTGCGGTTCGACTCTAACCCGATGACGAGCCCGAGCGTCGAGGTTCCGCGTCGTTGTCGGCGTGTCCCGGTGTGTCGGAACTACAAAGCTGTAGTTCGAGCGATGCACGAGTCGAATCCTCGACGCGACTCAGCCATCTCTCGTTGGTCGAGTAGGCGCCCCGCGCCGTATCGAGACCGGTCGAACGGGAGGTGGCTTGAGAAGTCGTACCGACGCCGCACGGTCTCGAGACGGGCGCGGGGCGCCCTCCTCGACCAACGAGGGATGGTCGCGAAGGCTCCTCGCGACATGACCGACGACGCACCGCGCCTTACTCGGGCGTGATCCAGCCCTCGCGGATGGCGTGGCGGCGCAGGAGGATCTTGGTGCCGAGGTCGACGCCGATCGCACGGTACTTGCGGCGCGCGCGCTTGATGTAGCTCTTGATCGTCTCTTCGGTCGTGTTCATGTCGCTCGCGACCTCCTTGATGGAGCGTCCGGCGGCGTAGAGCACGAGAGCGCGGTGCTCCTGCTTGCCGAGGTTCGGCTCACCCGCGTTGTGGAAGTCGGCGAGCGCCCGCTGCACGGCATCCGAGAGCTGGGCGGACCCGCTGGCGGCGGCGTGCACGTTCGCGATCAGGCTGTCGGCGGACTCGGTCTTGGTGACGAAGGCGGCGGCGCCGGCCTGGATCGCACCGTAGATGGAGCCCGAGTCGGTGTGGCGGCTGATCACGATGGCCTCGGACCCCGCGGAGCGCAGCATCCGCAGCTTCGACGAGACCGGGATGTTGTCCTCGAGATTGAGATCGAGGATGACCACATCCACCGGGAACTCGGGGTGGGCGAGCAGCGCGCCCCATGACGTCACGGTGGCGGCGACGGTGATTCCGGACTTCGGCGCTGCAAGGCGGGCTGCGAGACCGTCGAGGACCATCTGATGGTCATCGACAATGGCTACTCGCACCCGGGCCGTCCGCCGCGCGCTGGCGATAGTACTTTGCACCCGTACCCCCTCCGCGGGACCAGTGTAGGCACTGCGGGGGCGTCTGTCCCCCCGGACTGGGGAGCGGGGTCCTCCGCGAGGCTCCGAGGGCGGGCCCTACTGTGGGACAGCGCCGTCATCGGGCGCTGATCCGGGGGGATTCATGGGGCCGTTCTCTGGGGTGCTTCGCGCGCTCAACGCTCATACGAGCCATGGTCTGATGGCTGACACGCCTCAGGGAAATGTGCTTCTGATCGGCACTTCCATTCTCGGCATGCTCGGTGCGGCCGCGCTGCTCGGCACGGCACGCGGGCTTCGAGCCGAAGAGCGCGATCCGCTGAACGAGCGTCACTACATCGACTTCTGAGTCCTCGGAATCCGCGCGCGTGATTCAGCTGGATTCAATGAAATTGATTCAGCTCCCGAGCAGCCGACGGAGCTCTCGTCCCACCGATTCGCCCTCGATGAGGAAGCCGTCGTGGCCGAACTCCGAGCCGATGACGACCGGCTCGCGCCCGTCGATGCCGGTGGCGACGTTCCGGGCGATCACCATCTGGTCCTGGACGGGGAAGAGCCTGTCGCTGTCGATCCCGAGGATCAGCGCCCGGGCCGTCACGCGGGCGAGCGCCGCCTCCACACCACCCCTGCCTCGGCCGACGTCGTGCGAGCTCATGGCCGAGACCAGCCGGATGTAGCTGTTGGCGTCGAAGCGGCGGACGAACTTGTTGCCGTGGAAGTCGAGGTAGGACTCCACCGCGAACTTGCCCGCCCCGCCGAGCGGATCGATGCCGCTCTGCCAGCTGCGGGCGAAGCGCTCGTTCAGCTCCGTCGGGCTGCGGTAGTTGAGCAGTGCCATCCGTCGGGCGAGGGCGAGCCCGTGATGCGGCCCCTCGCCATCGGGCGCGAGGTAGTAGTCGCCGCCACGGAAGCGCGGATCCATCCGGATGGCTTCGAGCTGCACCGAGTTGAGCGCGATCTGGTCGGCACTGGCCACCGCGGGCGCGGCGAGCACAGCGATCCGCTGCGCGCGATCGGGATGGCTGATCGCCCACTCGAGGACCTGCATGCCTCCCATCGAGCCGCCGACGATGGCCGCCCAGCGCTCGATGCCGATGGCGTCGGAGAAGGCGCTCTGCATGGCCACCTGGTCGCGGATGGTCAGCGCCGGGAAGCGGGAGCCCCATTCGCGTCGGTCGGGCGCCAGGGAGGAGGGGCCCGTCGTGCCCTGGGCGCCGCCCAGCATGTTGGGCGCCACGATGAACCAGCGATCCGTATCGAGCGCGAGGCCGGGGCCGACCATGCCCGTCCACCAGCCCGCCGTCGGCTGGCCGGGGCAGGCGGGGCCGGTGAGCAGCGAGTCTCCGGTCAGCGCGTGCAGCACGAGGATCGCGTTGCCGCGGTCGTCGTCGAGTTCGCCGTAGGTCCGGTAGGCGACTCGGACCGCCGGCAGCGATCCGTGCTCCAGCCGCAGCGCGCCGATGTCCACGAACTTCCGGCCCGCGACGGGATCGCCCTCCCTCCACGCTCCGGTGGCGGGGGGCTTGCCGAGGAGCGCGCGCTGGTCGGCTTCCGAGACGAATGCCGACGGCACGGCGTCTTCAGGGGTCTGCCAGTCCATCGGGATCAGTCTGCAGGCGCGGCGGAGCCGCCTCCGACACTGTTACGGCCGACACGCGGCCGGGGCGGGCCGCAGGCACGAACTGCCCAGTTCTGTCGCCCGGAACGCTCTCCGGGCGGCAGAACTGGGCAGTTCGCGTGGCTGTGTTACGCGTTCGGGATCAGGCGTCGACCGCGCTCAGCTCGCGGGCGGCCTTGAGACCGGCCTCGAGGTCGGCCTTGAGGTCCTCGATGTTCTCCAGTCCGACCGACAGGCGCACCAGCCCCGGCGTGACGCCCGAGGTCAGCTGCTGCTCGGGGGTGAGCTGCGAGTGCGTCGTGGACGCCGGGTGGATGACGAGCGAGCGCACGTCGCCGATGTTCGCGAGGTGCGAGAACAGCTCGAGGCTGTCCACGAACTTCTCGCCGGCATCGACGCCGCCCTTGAGCTCGAAGGACAGCACCGCTCCGACGCCCTTCGGCGCGTACTTGCCCGCCGCCTTGTTCCATGGACTCGACTGCAGGCCGGCGTAGTTGACGCTGGCGATGTCGGGGTGGTTCTCGAGCCAGAGCGCGATGTCCTGCGCGTTCTGCACGTGACGCTCGATCCGCAGCGAGAGCGTCTCGATGCCCTGGATGAGGTGGAACGCGCTGTCCGGCGAGATGGCCGCACCGAGGTCGCGCAGCAGCTGCACGCGTGCCTTGATGATGTACGCGATGCCGTCGCCGACCGCGGCGGTGTAGCTCGCGCCGTGGTAGCTCGGGTCGGGCTCGGTGAGCCCGGGGAACTTCTCGACGTTCTCCGACCACTTGAACCTGCCGCCGTCGACGATGACGCCGCCGATGACCACGCCGTGGCCGCCGAGGAACTTGGTGGCGGAGTGCACCACGATGTCGGCGCCGTGCTCGAACGGGCGGATCAGGTAGGGCGTCGCGATCGTGTTGTCGACGATCAGCGGCACGCCGTTCTCGTGCGCGACGTCGGCGACGAGCTCGATGTCCAGGATGTTGATCTGCGGGTTGCCGATCGTCTCGGCGAAGAACAGCTTGGTGTTCGGGCGGACCGCTCGACGCCACTCGTCCGCATCGTCCTGGTTCTCGACGAAGGTCGTCTCGATGCCGAGCTTGGCCAGCGTGTACTTGAAGAGGTTGTAGGTGCCGCCGTAGATCGAGGCGGACGAGACGATGTGGTCTCCGGCCTGCGCGATGTTGAGGATGGCGTAGGTCTCCGCCGCCTGACCGGATGCGACGAGAAGCGCTGCCGTGCCGCCTTCGAGGTTGGCGACCCGCTCTTCGACCACGGCCTGCGTTGGGTTCTGGATGCGGTTGTAGATGTTGCCGAACTCCGCAAGAGCGAACAGGTTCTTGGCGTGCTGGGCACTGTTGAAGACGTACGAGGTCGTCTTGTAGATGGGCGTGGCCCTGGCGTTGGTCACCGGGTCAGGGGAGGCTCCGGCATGGATCTGCTGGGTCTCGAATCTCCACTGCGAATTGGTCATGCTGGGGAGCCTAGGTAGCGGGCCCACCGCGGGCAACGAGTGCGGACACGCGGCGTAACGCAGAGCCGCGCCGCTCGATTGGTGCGCGGTCGGATCACCTCGATAGCGTCTCCGGCATGGGAACGACGAAGCGCGCGGTGGTCACAGGTGCCAGTTCGGGAATCGGACGGGCGACGGTGGAGCTCTTCCGCAGCCACGGCTGGGAGGTCACCGGGGTGGCGCGCCGCGCGGACCGCCTCGAATCGCTCGCGAGCGCGACCGGCGCCGACACCTTCGTCGCCGATCTGACCGATCCGGACGACGTCGCGGCGCTCGCCGCGCACCTCGAGACGCTGGACCGGGTCGATGTCCTCGTCAACAACGCGGGTGGTGCCCGTGGCGGAGACCGGATCGAGGCGGGCAAGCCCGAGGACTGGAACTGGATGTTCGAGGTCAACGTCGTGGCGGTCCAGCGCGTCACCGCCGCGCTGCTGCCGGTCCTCCGCCGCACGGCCGCCGAGGCGGGCAACGCCGACATCGTGACCATCACCTCCGTGGCGGGGCACGAGGTCTACGAGGGAGGCGCGGGCTACAACGCCGCCAAGGCGGGCGCCGTCTCGCTGATGGGAGTGCTGCGGCTCGAGCTCGCGGGGGAGCCGCTGCGAGTGATCGAGGTCGCCCCCGGCATGGTCAAGACCGAGGAGTTCGCGCTGACCCGCTTCGACGGCGACGCCGATCGTGCGGCCGCCGTCTACAAGGGCGTCGTGAACCCGCTGACCGCCGAGGACGTCGCCGAGGTGGTCGTGCACGCGGTCGAGCTGCCGGGCCACGTGAACCTCGACCACATCACCATCCGCCCCGTCGCGCAGGCCGCCCAGTTCAAGGTCATCCGCACGCCGCTCGAGGTCCGCGCCGACTGAGACTCAGGGCGCCTCGGTCCCTGTCCGCTCCTCGACGAGGGGCGGATCGGAGAAGGCCAGCTTCGGCACGAAGACGAGCAGCACAGCGGAGACGATCGCCGTGCCGCCGCAGATCAGCCAGACCGTGTAGTAGCCGGCCAGCGACCCGGCGGTCGCGACCGCCCCGACCGCACCGGAGGCGAGCGCCACCCCGAAGATGGCGGACGAGAACGAGCCGCCGATGGTCTTGGTCGTATTCGTGAGGCCCGCCGCGATGCCCGTCTGTCCCAGCGGAGCCGCAGCTGCTGCTGCCGCGGGCAGCGCCGCCAGCAGCGCGCCCGAGCCGAGCCCGGCGACGAGCATGTTCACCACCACGTTGACGACCGTGCCGTGGAACGGGATGAACATGAGATACCCCACTCCGACGAGCATCGCGGCGCCGATCAGAGTGAGGCGGGGAGTCGTCCGGCGAGCCACGAAGGAGAAGGCGATCGCGCCGATGATGACGGACAGCAGGTAGGCGCCGATCAGGTTCGACACCGACGAGGCGCTGAGGCCGAAGCCGTAGCCGGCCGCCGGATCGGTTGCGACGAAGGTGGACAGCGGCACCTGCGCGCCGAGCACCGAGATGCCGAAGAGCCCGGCGGTGGTCTGGACCGGCCACATCGACGGGGTCCGGAGCACGCGCAGATCGATCGCCGGATCCTTGCGCCGCAGCTCGTACCAGCCGAACGGCAGGAAGCTGAGCAGTCCGGCGGCGAGCAGCGCCCACACCCACCATGCGCCGACGCCGTTGATCCGCAGGAAGGTCAGCGACGACGTGATCAGCAGCAGTCCGAGCCCGAGCAGGGCGAATCCGCCGAGATCGAGGGTCCGCCGGCCGACCTCTGGCGCCGTCTTCGGCACTCCGAACAGCACGACGAAGAAGACGAGCGTGACGCCGATCGCCGGGATCGCGAGGGTCGGCATGGTCGCTCCGCCGAACGCGTCGAGCAGGCGACCGCCGAGCAGGGCGCCGATGATCGCACCGAGCTGCAGCGCGACCACGAGCAGTCCCGCCGCTCGCCGGGTCGTCGCATTCGCCACCCCGGTCGAGCGCGCGCGAGAGAAGATGATCGCCACCTCGAGCGGCAGCCACACCACGTAGAAGCCCTGCAGCGCCCAGGCGAGGAGGAAGCTCGTGAAGTCGCCGGCGAAGATCAGCCACCAGCTCGCGGCCGCCGTCAACGCGCTGGAGATCAGCAGGATCCGCTTGTGGCCGATCATGTCGCCGAGCTTGGCGAGCACGGGCAGCGCGATGGCCGAGACGAGAAGCTGGGCGGCCTCGAACCAGTTGAACTGCGGATCGTCGATGCCGAGCACGCGGGCCAGCGGAGAGACGAGCGGGATGTAGTACCCCTGCAGCAGTCCGCTGACGATCTCGACGAAGAACAGCCAGCCGACGAGGCCGAATGTGACCGCGCCTGCGCGGCCGATTCGGGGACCTGGGCTGCGTGAGCCGATGGGGGGCGCTGATGCCATGCCTCACCCTAATCAGCGCCTGCGGCTCCGCGGATTCCCCGGTCCGAAGCGGTGCGTCGATGCGCTCGCGGCGCGCTCGTTCGAGCCGATCGGCCGACCGGCGAAACGCCCACGCAGGTCCTGCCCAGCGAACAGGGGATTGCGACTTCCTGCAACAGGTCTGTAACGCGGAGCGGTTACCGTAGAGCCATGTCGATCGACCAGGCAACGGCGCATGACCTCCCGGACACCACCCCCGAGCGCGAGGTGCTCGGCTGGCTGGAGTTCGGGGACGCGTCGCGTCAGCTGGCCCACTCGGTGGCGGACAGCGGGTTCGTGCCCGAGATCGTCGTCGCCATCGCCCGCGGCGGCCTGATCGTGGGCGGTGCCGTGGCCTACGCGCTCGGCATCAAGTCCTGCGGCTCCATCAACGTCGAGCTGTACACCGGCGTGGACGAGACCCTGCCCGCACCGCTCGTCCTTCCGCCGCTGCTCGACGGAGCTGCTCTGGCCGGCAAGCGGGTGCTCCTCGTCGACGACGTGTCCCAGTCGGGTCAGACCCTGGCGCTCGCCGTGGAGATCCTGCAGGGAATGGGCGCCGATGTCCGCTCGGTCTGCCTCTACACGAAGCCGCAGACGATCTTCGTGCCCGACTACTCGTGGCGGAACACCGATCTGTGGATCGTCTTCCCCTGGTCGGCGCTGCCTCCCGTCACCGCCGACGGCCCCAGCGCGCACTAGTCCGGACCCGGCTCGATCGGGTCGCTGCTCGCGGAGCCGTGCGAGCTTGCCGACCCCGTCGTGGGGCGTCGGAGTCGACCGGTAGAGTCCCCGGGTGAGCATTCACCTGGTGGGAGGCGGCTGGTCCGACGGCGGCGACGGGATCGCCTTCGCGACGTTCGTCGACGAGGCTGCCGATCGGGCGCAGAGCCGTGGAGTGACCGGGCCGCCGAAGGTGGCCGTGATCGTCGTCCGTGACGGCGACGGCATCGAGCATGCCGACCGGCTGCTCACCGAGGTCGCGCACGCCGGCGAGATCGACGCCGTCGTCACCTCGCTGATCGAGGGCATCGCCGCCCCGGCCGGACTGCTCCGCGACGTGGACGGGATCATCATCGGCGGGGGACTGACGCCCGCCTACCTCGACAGCCTGACCGGCATCTTCGACGAGATCCGCGACCGCGTGGCCGACGGCGTGCCCTACCTCGGATTCTCCGCGGGCGCAATGATCGCGCCCGACCATGCGCTCATCGGCGGCTGGCGGATCGGCGGAGTCGCGGTCTGCGCCGAGCTCACCGCCGAAGAGCTGGACGAGGTCACGATCGTCGAGGGCATCGGCCTGATCGACGTGACCGTCGACGTGCACACGGCGCAGTGGGGCACCCTCTCGCGCCTCGTCGCCGCCACCTCGGCGGGACTGACGGAGGGCGGGGTCGCGATCGACGAGTCGACCACGCTCATCGTCAGCGACGACGGCTTCGAGGTGGTGGGCTCGGGCAGCGTCTGGCGGGTGACGCCGTCCGATTCCCGCGTGCTCGTCGACATCCTCGCCGCCGCCGAGTAGCACCAGCTGGACAGGAGCAGATCGTGGCACTCTCGCTCAGCGGATCGGGCATCCACCCCGAATGGTCGGCCGCGCTCGCCGGGTCCGAAGACCAGCTCCTCGCGATCGGCGCGTTCCTCGCCGCCGAGCAGGATGCGGGCGCGACGGTGCTGCCCGCCCGCGCCGACATCCTGAGGGCGCTGCGCCGACCGCTCTCCGAGGTCCGCGTGCTCATCGTCGGGCAGGACCCCTATCCGACCCCGGGGCATCCGATCGGGCTGTCCTTCGCCACGGAGCGGCACGTGCGTCCTCTGCCGCGGAGCCTGACGAACATCTACAAGGAGCTCCGCGACGACCTCGGCATCCCGATGGCGCCACACGGCGACCTCGCGGCGTGGAGCGATCAGGGCGTCCTGCTGCTCAACAGGGTGCTCACCGTGCGCGCGGGATCGGCCGGTTCGCATCGCGGCCACGGCTGGGAGCAGATCACCGAGCTCGCCATCCGGCGTCTCGTCGAGCGGGGCGGGCCGCTCGTCGCGATCCTCTGGGGACGCGACGCCCGCAATCTGCGTCCGCTGCTCGGATCGGTGCCGATCGTCGAGTCGGCCCATCCGAGCCCGCTCTCGGCGGCGTCGGGCTTCTTCGGGTCTCGGCCGTTCAGCCGCGCTAACACGCTGCTCGAGGAGCAGGGCGCATCGCCGATCGACTGGAGAGTCGATCCTCCCGCCGCCCAGCCCGAGGCGTCGGGCGCAGCCCCGTCCGGACTGTCGCACTAGCCTGGTTCTGCCGATCTGCTGAAGGGGCGACAGATGCTCGAGGAAGAATACGAACCGCGCCGCCAGGTGCCGTTCCACCTGCGCAAGCTGCCCGCGGATGAGCCCGCCTTCTCCTACGAGATCCGCGACGTCGAAGCGCAGGACCTGCCGGACATCCGCGAGATCTACAACTACTACGTGGTCAACAGCGTGGTCACGTTCGATGAGGACCAGATGACGCTGCAGGAGTGGAAGACGAAGTTCGCCTACCTGCGCAAGCTCAAGATGCCGTTCATCGCGGCAGTCGCTCCGGGCGGCACCGTGCTCGGCTATGCGCTCGTGACTCCGTGGAAGGCCAAGGCCGCGTACCGCTACACGGTCGAGAACTCGATCTACCTCGGGCCCGCCTCGACCGGCAAGGGTCTCGGACGCGCCCTGCTCGCGCAGCTGCTGGAGCGCTCGAAGGCCGCCGGGCTCAAGGAGGTGCTCGCCGTGATCGCGGACAAGGGCGCTGAGGCGTCGATCGCGCTGCACGAGTCGTTCGGATTCAAGGAGATCGGCCGGATGGGCCGGGTCGGCTTCAAGTTCGACCGCTGGCTCGGCACCGTCCTCCTGCAGAAGTCCCTCAAGTAGCCGGACGGGGCGACCGCTCTAGGCTCGGGGGATGTTCGAGCTGCATCATCTGAGCGCGCAGGATCAATGGGACTGGCTGCAGCGCGGCGATGTCAGTCCGCTCGAGCTCACCGAGCACTACCTGCGGCGCATCGAGCGGCTCGATCCCGACCTGAGCGCCTTCGCGCACGTCGACGCGGACCGCGCTCTCGCTCGTGTCGCCGAGGTGGCGCAGCTTCCGAAGTCCGCCGAGCTGTGGGGTCTTCCGCTTGCCGACAAGGAGCTCGCTCAGCGCGCGGGCAGCCCCGCGACGTTCGGCTCCCGCGCATTCGTCGGCCGGATCGCGGAGAGCTCCGACGCCATCGTGGAGGCGGTCGATGCGGCCGGCGCGGTGAGCCTCGGCTCGACATCCGCACCCGAGTTCGGCTTCCCGTCGTACACCGAGCCGGTGGGACGCCCCCCGGCCCGCAATCCGTGGGACCTCACCCTCGGCCCGGGCGGTTCGAGCGGCGGCGCGGCGGTCGCGGTCGCGGCGGGACTCCTGCCGTTCGCGCCCGGGAGCGACGGCGGGGGATCGGTCCGGATCCCGGCCGCTGCCACCGGGCTCGTCGGGATCAAGCCGACGCGGTCGCTCGTGCCCGCCGATCGCTGGTCCCTGGGACAGCTCGTGGTGAACGGCCCGATCGCCCGTTCGGTCGGCGACGCCGCCATGCTGCTCGACGCGATGATCGCCCGCCGCGGATCGATCGGGGGAGGACCCGAATCGGACCGGCTGCTCGGCTACGCGGTCCGAGGAGAAGGGCGCTTCCAGCTCGGCATCACCACCCAGAGTCCGTGGGACAGCGGCTACGACGTCGTCCTGGATCCTGCCGCCCGCAGCGCGCTCGAATCCGCCATCGAGGCTCTCGGCGAGATCGGTCACGGCCTGGACGACGTGGCGATGCCCGACAGCACCGCCTACCCGGCGGCGTTCCGCGCTCTGTGGCAGGGCGGCGCTTCGGCAGTGCCGATCGATGACGCGCAGCTCGAGCTGGTCGAGCCCCTGACGGCATGGCTGGTCCGTCGGGGCCGCGAGCTCCCGGTGCGTGAGCTCGTCCAGTCCCTCGGAGCACTCGATGCGTTCGCACGCGCGCTCGTCCACGCCTGGTTCGGCCCGCACAGCGCTCGGGTCGACGCGGTGCTGACGCCCGCGCTCGCGATGACTCCGCGGCCGATCGGCTGGTGGGACGGCGAGGATGCGGAGCGCAACTTCGCCCAGCAGGTGCAGTACACGCCCTTCACATCGTTCGTGAACGTGACCGGGCTTCCGGCCATCACCCTCCCGGTCATCCAGACCGAGGACGGCCTGCCGATGGGCGTGCAGCTGATCGGGCCGCCCGGGGGAGAGGCGACGCTGCTCTCGATCGGCCGCCAGCTCGAGCGCCGCCTCCAATGGCAGCGCCGCCACCCACCCATGTGGTGAGCAGAACGAGAAGCTCCAGCTGGGCTTCGCCCCTGTGGACGGGACGCCAAGGGCCGAAGGCCCTCGCGAAGCGGGCCTCTGCCGCGCGGACCTGAGGCCGCCTTCGGCCGATGGGGCCGCTTGCGGCCAAGAGCAGAGGTAAGGTGAGCCTATGCTTACCGCGGTTCAGCCCACGAAGCCCGGCTATCGTCCCTATCGGGTGCAGGTGGTCGCCATTCGGCGGGTGAGCTGCTGCTTCGCTCGGATCACCTTCACCGGTGTCGATCTCGGCGACTTCGGGACCGGTGGCCGCGATCAGCGGATCAAGGTGATCCTCCCGCTGCCGGGCGAGCGCTTCGGCGACTTCGGCCAGGATGATCCTGACTCCATCCAGCGGGGTGAGTGGTATCTCCGCTGGCGTGAACTCCCTGATCATGACCGCAATCCGATCCGGACCTACACGGTCCGCGCGGTTCGCCCCGCCATGGCGGAGATCGATGTCGACTTCGTCTCGCACGGCGACACAGGACCTGCGTCGGCGTGGGTCGGCCGGGCGAGGGCGGGAGACGAGCTCCTCCTCGTCGGGCCCGATGCAACCAGCCCGAACTCCGGCGGCGGCATCGAATGGCATCCCGGCAGCGCATCACGGGTCCTCCTCGTCGGCGACGAGACGGCGCTGCCAGCGATCTCGGCGATCCTCGAGACCCTCGAGCCGGGTGTGCGCGGACACGCGATCGTCGAGGTGCCGCACCAGGCCGATCGGCTCCTGCTTCCCCTGCGGCCGGGACTCTCCATCGACTGGATCGTCCGGGATCGCACCGAGGGGTCGGCGTCCGATGCCCACTCGGCGGTGGCGGCCTGGGTCGCCGCCCACGGACGATCCGATCCGAACGACAGTCCCGATGACCCCGCGAGCGAGCTCGAGGACGTGGACATCGACTCCGAGGGATCCCTGCTCTGGGAGGTTCCCGAGGCCTTCGAAGCAGAATCCGCCACGACGGGCTTCGAGGACCTCTACGTCTGGGTGGCCGGAGAGGCCTCGAAGGTCAAGCTGATCCGCCGGTTCCTGGTCAGCGAATCGGGTCTGGATCGCCACCAGGTCGCGTTCATGGGCTACTGGCGAGCGGGCCGCGCAGAAGCGAGCTGACGGAGATCAGCGCGGGACCAGCCGCGCCTCCGACGCCTTCCAGAACGCACGAGCGAAGGCTGCGTCCTTCGCTTGGGGAGCGGTGAGCCCGTTCGGCTTGAGGCGGTCCCAGTAGGTGCCGCTCGGCTCCGTGATCCGGTCCGCAGAGGCCAGCCGCACGAGCGGCTCCGCGCCCTGCTCTGCACTGAGGCCGTAGTGGCCGAAGGTGACCGCGCTCAGCACGGACATGCTCCAGGCGCCCGAGCCGAAGCGCGTCCTCACCAGGCCGGGGTGGAACGAATAGACCCGCACCCCGGTGCCCTCGGTGCGGCGGGCCAGCTCCTGCGCGAAGAGGATGTTCGCCAGCTTCGCCCGTCCGTACGCGCGCCACCCGTCGGCCCACGGCCCGGAAAGGGTGTCGAGGTCGTCGAGTGAGATCCTGCCCATCAGGTTCGCCGCGCTCGCCGTCTGGACGATCCGCACGCTGCCTTCGGGCGAGCGGGTCGCGGTCTGGCTGATCCGTGGCAGCAGGAGAGAGGTGAGCAGCATCCCTGAGAGGTGCGTCTCCTGCACGGTGCGCTCGTTGCGGTCTGCGGTCAGTGCGCGCGTGCGCTGCATTCCGCCCGCGTTATCGGCGAGCACGTGGATGTCGGGATAGCGCTCGAGCAGCTCGTCGGCGAGTTCGCGCACCGCCGCCAGCTTTCCGAAGTCGGCCAGGAAGGCGTTGCCGCCGACCGAGTCCGCCACCTGCTGCGTGCGCGCGGGATTGCGGCCCACGACGGCGATCTGCGCTCCGAGTGCGCTGAGAGCCCGAGCTGCCGCGGCGCCGATCCCCGAGCTCCCTCCGGTGATGATCACGGTGCGACCCGTCATGTCGCCGGGCATCGGGAGCTCGTTCATGCGCCTGCCTCTGAAGTCGTTGCTGCATCGGACGGGTCGGAAGTCTCGGGAGTGTCCGCCAGGGAGGTGACCGTTGCGGGCGGAACCGGGCGACGCATCGGCCTGCGACGACGCAGGTAGCCGCCGTCCTCGAGGCCCGCCTCGACCTCGAAGCGGTTGTGCATCGGGTTCGCTCCCGCCAGCCAGTAGAGCAGCGGGAACCACATGCCCAGGCGACGCCACTGCTCGACGTGGACCGTCTCGTGCACGAGCACGCGCTCTCCGGTGTTGTCGCCGGTCAGATACACCCGCCCGACGGTCGTCCCGCCGCGTCGATAGGCCCAGTGCGGCAGTCCGCTGAGCACGATGAGATCGCCGTGACGCACGACCCGTCCGGTGCTGAGCGGGAGCCCCCAGGTCAGGCCGACGAGGGTGGCGTAGAAGAATCCGAACTCCCGCAGGATCCGGCGCCGCGGCCGGCTGCCGGAACCCGTGTCCGGGGTCTCAGGCATCGGGTCGCCCGTAGGTCTCGAGCAGGCGCAGCCACACCTCGGAGATGGTCGGGTACGACGGCACGGCGTGCCAGAGCCGATCGAGGGGCACCTCGCCGACCACGGCGATGGTGGCGGAGTGCAGCAGCTCGGCCACGTCCTGGCCGACGAAGGTGGCTCCGATCAGCACCTTCCGTGCCTCATCGACGATGATCCTGGCCCGGCCCGCGTAGCCCTCCGCCGCGACGTGCGCACCGGAGACTGAGGCGATGTCGTAGTCGACCGTCCGGATGTCGTAGCCGGCCTTCTTCGCCGCCTTCTCGGTCAGCCCGATGGATGCCACTTCGGGGTCGGTAAAGGTGACCTGCGGGACCGCCTCGTTGTCGGCCGTGGCGACGTGCAGTCCCCACGGTGCGTCGTCGACCGTGCGATCCTGCGCGCGAGCCGCGATGACCTCTCCGGCGGCGCGCGCCTGGTACTTGCCCTGGTGGGTCAGCAGAGCGCGGTGGTTGACGTCGCCGACGGCGTAGAGCCATGGGTCGTCCTTGTTCGTGTCGGCGGTAGCGAGCAGAGTCTCGTCGACGGCGATCCAGTCGCCGTCTTCGAGTCCGACACTGGCCAGGCCGAGATCGCCGGTGCGCGGGGTGCGTCCGGTGGCGACGAGCACCTGCTCCGCGGTGACGGAGCTGCCGTCATCGAGCTCGATCACGACGGAGCCGTCGGCCTCCCGACGGGCGGAGGTGGGGGATACGCCCAGCTTCAGGACGGCACCGGCCTTCTCGAGGGCTGCGCCGACGAGCTCGCCCGCGAAGGGCTCCATCGTGCTGAGCAGCCCGCCGCGGGCAACGACCGTGACGGTGGTGCCGAAGGACGCGAAGGCCGTCGCCATCTCGCTGGCGACCACTCCGCCGCCGATGACCACGAGCGACTCGGGCACCTCGGTCACTCCCGTCGCCTCGCGGCTGGTCCAGGGCTGCACGTCGGCGAGACCGGGGATGTCGGGCAGCAGCGCCGCCGTCCCGGTGCTGACGGCGACGGCGAAGTTCGCGGTGAGCTCGGTGACCGTGCCGTCCGCCGCGGTGACCGAGACGCGCTTGGGGCCCGTGATCCGGCCGAAGCCGCGGTGCAGGTCGATCTCGGCGCTCTCCAGCCATTCCACCTGACCGCCGTCGTCGTAGTCGCTGACGATCTCATCGCGGCGCTTGAGCACGGCGGCGACGTCCAGCTGAGCGGTGATCGCCTCGGCCGCGCCAGGGACCCGCCGAGCGGCCTCGAGCGCTGCGCCCGAGCGGAGGAGGGCCTTGCTGGGCATGCATGCCCAGTAGGAGCATTCGCCTCCGACGAGCTCGCTCTCGACGATCGCCGCGGTGAGGCCTCGCTTCACCGCGTAGTCGGCCACGTTCTCACCGACCGGTCCGGCTCCGATCACGATCAGGTCATAGGTGTCCGTCATGGGCGCTCCCAGCGTCAGTGGTTTCGGAATGATGAGTCGAAGTGAGAGGTCGACCGCGGTCTTCCCGAAGTCGGCGGTCTCGAAGTCAGGCGTCGTTCAGCCTGTTCTCATCCTCCACCCGTGAACCCGGGAGGTGCCCCATAACGGAGGCTTCCGGCAGTCCGTCGGCGCCCCAGGCGGCCGGAGGCTCCTACGCCGAGACGGCGACCGGCGGCGAGGTCAGCGCCGAGAGGATGCGCAGCACGGTCGGCAGATCGCCGCCGGCCGCGTCGGGCGATTCCGGGGAGAACATGGCGATCCCGGCGCCTGCGAGCGAGAAGCGCCCGAGCAGCGCGCGGAGGTGCGTGACGAGCGTTGCGAGCTCGAGCCCGAACGGCTGCGGATCCGACAGGCCGCTGATCACGGATGGATCGAGCACGTCGAGGTCGATGTGGATGTAGACGCTGGTGGCGCCGGTCGCCTCGACGGCGGCGACGAGCGCGTTCTCATCCTCGAGATCATCCGTCGTCACGACCTGCACGCCGTTGTCGCGGATGTACTCCTCCTCGGCGTCGTCCGCCGAGCGCAGGCCGGCGAGGACCAGATTGCGGGAGGGCAGCGCCGGAGAGGACACGAGCCCGGCCGTGCCGTCGCCGAGGATGGCGCGGGCGACCATGCCGCAGAACGCGTGCGACGGAGAGGTCGCGGGGGAGTGCAGGTCGGGGTTGGCGTCGAACCAGACGAGCGCGGGAGGGGCATCGCCCGACGTCTCACCGCTCTTGAGCACGTGCTCGACGCCGGCGAGCTCGATGCCGCAGTCGCCCCCGATCAGCACGGTGGGCTCGAACGCGACCGGCGCCTCTCCCGGCTCGCCGGGAAGGCGGCGCAGCACGTCGGAGATCCGATCGCGCACGATCTGCAGTGAGCTGAGTCGGGCGATGCCCGTGCCGAGCGCCTCACCTGCGCCGAGCGGCACCTCGACGAAGGTCGTCCTGCTGGAGGGCAGGTCGCCCATGATGGCGTTCGCGCCATCCGCGAGGCGCATCGCACGACTGGAGGCGGAGCCCTGCCACTGGGGTACAACGACGAATCTGACGGCCACGATCTCAGTTCCCCTCACCCGGCGCGACGACGCGCATTCCGCTGGATAGATCATGTGCACGAAACCGGACCCGCGTGCACGCAATTCTGCGCACATTCCGCCGGAACGTACACATTGTGGTCCGGGCCGAGGTCAGGAGCTGGCGGCGCCCACCCTGGCCGCCTCGCGGACGGCCGTCGTGTTCTTCTTGCCGGCGCGCGATCCGGCCAGCTTCTGGGCGATGTGCTCGCCGACCGTGATGGGCTCGTAGATGGCGTGCTCGCCTTCGTCGATGCACACCGCGAGGGGGGCCACGACCGCGTCGTAGTCGCCGTCGTGGAAGAAGGCGGCGGACCGTCGGCGCTCGATGGTGCCGTCGACGATCGGAGGCTTGACCCGGTGCAGGGTGGACATCCACTTCTCGTTCGTCAGACGCGCCGTGACATCGCCGAGGTTGATCAACAGGGCGCCGTCGATCGGGGCCACGTCGTGCCAGCCGCCGTCGGTGCCGAGCACCTGGAGGCCTTTGACCTGGTCGGCCCAGAGCACCGTCACGATGCCGTAGTCGGTGTGCTCGCCCATACCGGTCAGGTCACCGTCGAGCTCGATCTCGCCCGGCGGCAGGGCGTAGTTGTTCATCCGCATCACGTCGATCGAGTGGCCGGTCAGCCCGGAGAGGGTGCCCTCCTCCACGCCGAGGGCGTCCTCGAAGATGTCGACCATCGTCTGGGCCACGCGACGCGCCTGCTCGTAGTAGGTGCTGACCTTCGGCTCGAAGGTGGGCACGGAATCGGGCCAGACGTTCTCCGTGTAGGCGTCCTTCGGCAGGTCGAGGTCGGGGTGCATCCCCGCGGAGTCCCCGATGTTGAAGGCTTCGAAGAAGTCGTTCATCCGGCTCGCGGACTCGACGCCGAGGCTGAGACTGAGGGATTCCGTCTTCGGCGGCGCGTAGCCCCGGTTGACCGACGGCGGAGTGCGGTACTGCTTCTTCGCGTCGAGGTCCATGCCGAAGAAGTCGTCCATCGCCGACGCGAGCCCGGCGGAGACGTCGGTCGGGATGCCGTGTCCGACGATCTGGATGAAGCCGACCTCGCGGCACGCGGTGTCGACCGCGGCGGCCACTGCGGCCTTCTCTTCGGCGGACCCGTCGTTCACGTACGGGGAGATGTCGATCTGCGGGACGTGGAAGGCCATGCGAGCAAAGCTACGCCGCCGGTGTTACGGAGGGGTTACCGACCTCGTTGGTCGAGGAGGCCCCCGCCGAAGGCTGGGCCGTCTCGAGACCGGTTGCCGTCGGTGGTGGGCCGGATCGGTATCCGCCCGCCGCTCTAGACTCGAAGCCATGCCCGAGCAACAGGTCATCTCCGCCGAGCAGGTTCAGCACCTCGCAGGTCTCGCCCGAATCGCCCTCACTCCCGACGAGATCCAGCACCTCGCGGTCGAGCTCGGCACCATCGTCGACAACATCCGCAAGGTCTCGGAGGTCGCCACCGCCGACGTCCCTGCGACGAGCCACCCCATCCCGCTCACCAACGTCTTCCGCCCCGACGTCGTCGGCGAGGTGCTGACCAACGAGCAGGCGCTCTCGGGGGCGCCCGAGTCGGCCGACGGCCGCTTCAAGGTCTCCGCCATCCTGGGGGAGGAGCAGTGACCGACCTCACCCGCGTGACCGCGGCCGCGCTCGCGGAGCTGCTCAGCACCCGCGAGGTGTCCTCCGTCGAGGCGACCCGCGCGCACCTCGATCGGATCGAGGCGGTCGACACCGATCTGCACGCCTTCCTGCACATCGACTCCGATGGAGCGCTGAAGCGCGCCAGCGAGATCGACCAGCTCCGAGCCGACGGCCATGAGGTCGGACCTCTCGCCGGAGTCCCGGTCGCGGTGAAGGACGTGCTCTGCACCATCGGCATGCCCTCGACCGCCGGCTCCAAGATCCTCGAAGGCTGGATGCCTCCGTACGACGCCACCGTCGTCGCGCGCATGCGATCCGCCAACCTCGTGCTGCTCGGCAAGACCAACATGGACGAGTTCGCGATGGGCTCTTCCACCGAGTACTCCGCCTACGGTCCGACCCGCAACCCCTGGGACCGCGAGCGGACTCCCGGCGGCTCCGGGGGCGGCTCGGCCGCGGCGGTCGGCGCCTTCGAGGCGCCCTTCGCGCTCGGCAGCGACACGGGCGGATCGATCCGCCAGCCCGCCGCCTTCACCGGCACGGTCGGCGTGAAGCCGACCTACGGCGGCGTCTCGCGCTACGGCGCGATCGCCCTGGCCTCCTCCCTCGACCAGGTCGGCCCGGTCAGCCGCACCGTGCTCGACGCCGCGCTGCTGCACGACGTCATCGGTGGCCACGACCCGCATGACGCCACCTCCCTCACCGACTTCTGGCCGTCCTTCGCCGCAGCGGCCCGCGAGGGCGCAGAGGCACCGTCGCTGAAGGGCGTCCGGATCGGCGTCATCAAGGAGCTCGGCGGCGACGGCTTCCAGAAGGGCGTCAACGACCGCTTCACCGAGGCGCTCGCGCTCGCCGAGGCCGCCGGTGCCGAGATCGTGGAGGTCAGCGCCCCGCACTTCGAATACGGGATCGCCGCCTACTACCTCATCCTCCCCGCCGAGGCATCGAGCAACCTCGCGAAGTTCGACTCCGTCCGCTTCGGCCTGCGTGTCACCCCCGAGGGCGGTGGAACGGTCGAGCAGGTCATGTCCGCCACCCGCGAGGCCGGCTTCGGCCCCGAGGTGAAGCGTCGCGTGATCCTCGGCACGTACGCCCTGTCCGCCGGCTACTACGACGCCTACTACGGAAGCGCCCAGAAGGTGCGAACCCTCATCCAGCGCGACTTCGCCGCCGCATTCGACAGGGTCGACGTGCTGGTCTCACCGAGCGCCCCGACCACCGCCTTCACCTTCGGCGAGAAGACGGACGACCCGCTGTCGATGTACCTCAACGACATCACCACGATCCCGGCCAACCTGGCCGGCATCCCCGGGATGAGCCTGCCGATGGGCCTCGCCGCCGAAGACGGCCTGCCCACGGGCCTGCAGATCATGGCGCCTGCGCGCGAGGACGTCCGCCTGTATCGGATCGGCGCCGCCTTCGAGGCGCTGTTCGCTCAGCAGTGGGGCGGATCGCTGCTCGACCAGCTGCCGACGATGGCTGGGATGGGCGCCGAGCGGGCGACCGTCGGCGCGCCCGCGCCCGCGCCCGCGTCCGTGCTGCCGGTGCACGGCGCCCCCGAACCCGGTTTCGGAACCGAGCCCGACGGAGGGACCCGCTGATGGCGACCGCACACGGCTCGGCCGAGCTTATGGACTTCGACGAGGTCTTCGAGACGTACGAGCCCGTGCTCGGCTTCGAGGTGCACGTCGAGCTGTCCACCAAGACCAAGATGTTCTCCGCCGCCCCGAACGAGTTCGGCAGTGCGCCCAACACCAACATCGCACCCGTCGACCTCGGGCTGCCAGGATCGCTGCCGACCGTCAACGAGACGGCCGTCCGGTACTCGATCTCGCTCGGGCTGGCGCTCGGCTGCCAGATCGCGAAGTCCAGCAGATTCGCGCGGAAGAACTACTTCTACCCCGACCTTGGCAAGAACTACCAGATCTCCCAGTTCGACGAGCCCATCGCCTTCGAGGGCAGCGTCGAGGTCGAGCTCGAGGACGGCACAACGGTGACGGTGCCGATCGAGCGTGCGCACATGGAGGAGGACGCGGGCAAGCTGACCCACATGGGCGGCTCGACCGGTCGCATCCAGGGCGCCGAATACTCTCTCGTCGACTACAACCGTGCGGGCGTTCCGCTGGTCGAGATCGTCACGAAGCCGATCTATGGGGCCGAGAAGCGCGCTCCTGAGATCGCCAAGGCGTACGTGGCGACGATCCGCGACATCGTGCGCTCGCTCGGCATCTCCGAGGCGCGGATGGAGCGCGGCAACCTGCGCTGCGACGCCAACGTCTCGCTGCGTCCCCGCAGTAAGGCCGGGGAGGAGCCAGCACCTCTGGGCACCCGCACCGAGACGAAGAACGTCAACTCCCTGCGCAGCGTCGAACGGGCGGTCCGCTACGAGATCCAGCGCCAGGCGGCGATCCTCGCCAAGGGCGGGACGATCACCCAGGAGACCCGGCACTGGCACGAGGACACCGGAACCACGAGCGCCGGCCGCCCGAAGTCGGACGCCGACGACTACCGCTACTTCCCGGAGCCCGATCTGCTGCCCGTGGTGCCGTCGGCCGAGCTCATCAACGAGCTGCGCGCCGCCCTGCCCGAGTCGCCGGCGATCTTCCGCCGTCGCCTGCAGGCGGACTACGGCTTCACGGATTCCGAGTTCCGCGACATCCTCAACGCCAACATCCTGGTCGAGATGGAGGAGACGGTGAAGGCCGGCGCGTCGCCCGCGCAGGCGCGCAAATGGTGGCTCGGCGAGATCCTCCGCATCGCCAACGCCCAGGGCGTCGAGCCCGGCACGCTGGTGACCCCGTTCAACGTCAGCGAGCTCATCGCGCTGGTCGAGAGCGGGCAGCTGACCGACCGGCTCGCCCGCCAGGTGCTCGAGGGCGTGGTGGCGGGGGAGGGCTCGCCCGACGAGGTCGTCAAGGCGCGCGGCCTCGCCGTCGTCTCCGACGACACCGCGCTGATCGCCGCCATCGACACCGCGCTCGAGAGCCAGCCCGACGTGCTGGCCAAGATCCGCGACGGCAAGGTGCAGGCCGCCGGCGCTGTCATCGGCGCGGTCATGAAGGCGATGAAGGGCCAGGCCGATGCCGCCCGCGTCCGCGAGCTCGTCCTGGAGCGCTCGAGCAAGCTGTAGATCTAACCGCCCGCGTTGGTCGAGGAGGCCGTTCGCGGCCGTCTCGAGACCGGTTGCCGACGGCAGCGGGTCTCGGTACGGCGCGGGGCGCCTCCTCGACCAACGTCTGTGGCTGGGCGGTCGCTCAGGTCATCACCTCCGCCGGTACTGGGCGGCGTAGTGGCGGGACGGGAGGCGGTCGCCCTCGCCGAACAGGCCGTTCCGCAGTGATCGATGAGGCTCACCGGCGGGCGCGAGTCGTCCACGTCGCCGCAGCTCCGGGGTGACCAGCCGGCCGAAGTCCCGGGCGGTGTCGAACGAGTGGTACTGACGCAGGTTGAAGCCGTCGATCCCGAAGTCATCCAGCCAATGCTCGATGGTGTCGGCGACACGATCGGGAGTGCCCGCTGCGAAGAACTGCTTCTCGTCCCACGCCTGGTCCACCGCGATGCTGAACTGATCGATGGTGAGGTGCAGGGGCAGTCCGCCTGCGGCGATGACGTCGCTTCGGCCCTCGCGCTCGAGGGCTTCGCGCACGGTGATGTCGCCCGGGTGATCGAGCGGATGGAACGGCACGCTCTGATGGATGAACTTGCCCTCGGCGCTGGAGAAGCTGCGGTACTGACGGAGCTTTTCGTCGACCTCCGACTGCGTGTCGCCGGTGATTACGGTCGCCATCACCAGGAACTTCAGATCCGTCGCGCGTCGGCCGTGCCCGACGGCCGCATCCTGGATCGTCGCGATGTTCGTCCGGAGCGCTCCAGGGGGTCGGTCGGCGGTGAACAGCACCTCGGCGTGCTTGGCCGCGAAGTCGATGCCGGCCTTCGACGCGCTGGCCTGCATCAGCACGGGGGTGCGCTGTCGGGACGGCTCGGACAGATGCGGGCCGGCGACCCGGAAGTGCTCGCCGACGTGGTCGACGGCGTGCACCTTGGCCGGGTCGGTGTAGATGCCGCGCTCCCGGTCGAGGACCACCGCATCGTCCTCCCAGGAGCCCTCCCAGAGCTTGTAGACGACGTCCATGAACTCGTCGGCGATCTCGTAGCGCCGATCGTGCGGGATCTCCTCCTCGAGCCCGAAGTTGCGCGCCGCGTTGGGCAGGTAGGAGGTGACGATGTTCCACCCGACGCGTCCCTCGGTGAGGTGGTCGAGGGTGCTCATCCGCCTCGCGAAGGCGAAGGGCGGCTCGTAGCTGGTGGAGAAGGTGACCCCGAAGCCGAGTCGCTCGGTGACCGTCGCCATGGCGGGGATGACGAGGAGCGGATCGTTGTTCGGGATCTGAAGACCCTCGCGGATGGCAGGATCGGCGCTGCCGCGATAGACGTCGTACGCGCCGACCACATCGGCCAGGAAGATCGTCTCGAAGCCCGCCTGCTCCGCGATGCGCGCCAGCTCGAGCCAGTAGCCGAGGTCGGTGTACCGATGCCGGCTGTTGCCGGGCAGCCGCCACATGCCGTGGGTGATGTGCCCGGGCGTATTCATCTCGAAGAGGTTGATGATCGCCCGTTTGGGATACGTCATGACCGGGTGCGGCGCTTCGGCTAGGCGGTCTCGGTCTCGGGCTCGTAGCCCAGACCGGACCAATCGGGCATCTGCTGCAGCGCCCACCTGTTGCCGTCGGGATCGCGGAAGTACACGAACGTGCCCCAGCCCTCGTCGACCGGTGCATCGGCGTCGACGCCGTTGCCGACGAGGAAGTCGAAGGCGGCCTGTGCGTCGTCGATGACCATCGTCGCGTTCCTGAAGCTGCCCGGCTCGGTATCGCTGACCCCCGGCCCGAACGCGAACGAGCACGCCGACCCGGGAGGGGTCACCTGCACGAAGCGGAGCTCATCGCTCACCCGCTGATCGTGATCGACGGTGAACCCGCACTGCCGCTCGTAGAAGTCGCGCGACCGGTCGGCGTCGCTCACCGGCAGGGCTATGAGCTCGATCTTGAAGTCCATCTTGGAGTCCTTCGTGGAGTTCGTCTCGATATCCATGGGGAGGTCCTTTCCGATGCGCTGACCACACCCTATGACCCACCGCCGACACCGATCGGACCGCCCTTCGCCGGAGGGACTCGACCTGTGTCGCCAGCGGTGCCAGGGTGGATCCGGGGGCATCGCGGGTCAGCAGGAGGAGTCGACAGTGTTCGAGAACAGCAGGGCGTTCCCGGGGGTGTCCACCGACGATGTGGCCGCCTCGAAGGAGTTCTACGCCGACAGGCTCGGTCTCACCGTCACGGACACGATGGGCGGTATCGACGTCGAGCTGCCCGGGGGAGCGCATCTGTTCGTGTACGAGAAGCCGAACCACGAGCCGTCGTCCTACACCTTCCTCAACTTCGGGGTGGAGGACATCGATGCCGCCGTCGACGAGCTGCGCGCGGCCGGCGTCGAGACGAAGATCTACTCCGACGAGGACTTCCCGACCGACTCTCGAGGCATCGCCCGCGGGCTGGGCGGCGGCCCCGATATCGCCTGGTTCAAGGATCCGAGCGGCAACGTGCTCGCGGTGCTCGCCGATCCCGGCCCGGACGCGTGATCTCGAGCTCTCCTGACATCGGGGGCACCGACACCCAGGCGCCCACGATCCGAGCACTGTCAGACTGACGCGATGACAGAGCTCGACGCCGTGGTGGTCGGGGCAGGGCCCAATGGGCTGGCTGCCGCTGTGACCCTCGCTCGCGCCGGCCTTCGGGTCGCCGTCCACGAGCGGGCGGGGACGATCGGCGGTGGAGCGCGCACCGCCGAGCTGACACTGCCCGGGTACTTCCACGACATCTGCTCCGCCGTTCACCCCATGGCCTTCGCATCGCCGTTCTTCCAGCGGTTCGGGCTCACCTCCCGGGTCGACTTCGTCAACCCCGAGCTGTCCTACGCGCACCCCCTCGACGGCGGTCGGGCCGGGCTCGCCTATCGGGACCTCGCCCTCACGAGCGCGGCTCTCGGCGCCGATGGGCCCGCCTGGCGCCGACTGCTCGACCCCCTCGTGCGCTCGGTAGGGGACCTGACGTCGATCACCGGCGACTCGCTGCTGCGGATGCCGCGCCATCCGATCACCCTGGCCCGATTCGGACTGCGCGTCCTCGAGCAGGGCGGTCCAGCCTGGAACACACGGTGGAGCACGGATGAGGCGGCCGGGCTGCTCACCGGAGTGATGGCGCACGGGGTGCAGCCCCTGCCCAGCCTCGGAGCCTCCGCCGCCGGACTCGCACTGGCAACCTGGGCCCACGCCGGTGGCTGGCCGATCCCGATCGGCGGAAGCCAGCGGATCGTCGATGCCCTCGCCGACGATCTGCTCGCGCACGGCGGCAGCATCGCGCTCGACTCCGAGGTGTCCGATGTGCGCGCCCTTCCGAGCTCGCGGGTCGTGCTCTTCGACACGAGCGCGCGTGCCATGGGCCGGATCGCGCGCGACCGCCTGCCCGATCGATACCTCGACCGGCTGCGCCGGGTGCGGTACGGCAACGGGGTCGCGAAGGTCGACTTCGCGCTCTCCGGCCCCGTGCCATGGGCCAACGAGGAGTCCCGTCGAGCCGGCACCCTGCACGTCGGGGGCACCAGGGCCGAGATCGCCGAAGCGGAGGGCGCAGTCACCGCCGGGCGCCACGCCGAGCGGCCCTACGTGCTCGTCTCGCAGCCGAGCACGTTCGATCCGAGCAGGGCGCCGGAGGGCAAGCACACCCTGTGGACCTACGCGCATGTCCCGCGCGGATCGCGGCTCGATCAGACGGAGGCCATCATGCGGCAGATCGAGCGCTTCGCGCCGGGGTTCCGGGACCTCGTTCTCGCTTCGAGCAGCCGCTCCGCGCACGACGTGGAGCTGCACGATCCCAACTACATCGGCGGCGACATCGCGTCCGGCAACGGCGACTTCCTCGGCCTGCTGGTCCGGCCGGTGCTCGCTCCCGATCCGTGGCGGACACCGGGCCGGGGGATCTACCTCGCTTCATCGTCGGCCGCTCCCGGCCCAGGCGTGCACGGGCTGCCCGGTTGGCGAGCCGCGCTGTCGGCGCTGCGCCACGACTTCGGGATCGACACCGAACCCGAGCTGGGTCCGGGCGTCTGACGGTTCAGGCGTCTGACGGTCCTGGCGTCTGACGGTCCGGCCATCGCCGATCCAGCGCCGGGAGGCCGTGGATCCGGCCCGGCCCCATCAGTCCTTGTCTATGAGCTCCAGCAGCTCCTTCGCGGCGGCCTCGACCTTCCGGTCGTGCTCGCTTCCCGCGCGCTGCTCGGCGGCGATCACGCCAGACCTGTGCACTTTGCCGAAGTCGCCATAGGGGAACTTGAAGCGGCCCTTCGTCTCCTCGTTCTCCGAATCGTCGTAGGCCAGGAACCATTCCGCGTACTCGGCCCAGCCGTGCTTCTCGAGGAATGCGTTCTCGTCGGAGGTCGACGCCTGCGCAGAGGACCAGTCACCGGGCTCGTCGACGACGACATCGCCCGCTCTGATGAGCGACTTCGCGTGCTTCAGCCCGGCGTCGTTCAGATGGATGGTCATGAGGCCTCCTCAGGTGCGAAGGGAGTGAATCAGCTGGTCAGAACGCTATCCGTGAAAGCCGAGAGTCGGGTCTGAAGCGTGGCGATCCGCCGCTGGACGATCTCTGCGGGGTCGGGCTGCATGTCGTAGGCGGGCGGCGCGATACGGATGGTGAGCGAGCAGGACAGGTCGGCGCAGATGTAGGTGCCGACGGTGTTGCCGTTGCGGCCGGCCTCCCCGGCCCGGGCCGCGGCGAACATCGAGACCTGACCTGCCGGGCGCTGCGTCTGGCAGAGCGAGCACATCGCGTTCATGCCGGGACGCATCCGGTTCTCGGTCGCGCGCAGCACCATGCCGACGGGAGAGCCGTCGCGCCACTGCACGATGTAGGCGCGGTGGACGACCTTGGAGTCGATCCAGCCGAGGTACTCGCGCTCGTCCCACAGCATCTCGTGCAGGCCGGGAAGGGTCATCCGGCTCGCTTCGCCGGCGCTCGCATTGACGAGCGACGCGCGGATCTCGGTCTCGGTCAGCGGCTGCATCGGTGGAACAAGCCTAAGCCTTCGTCGAGGGCACCCGGCTGGCGGACGTCGTTCCCGATCTCCGATCCAGCGAGCGGATGAGCGGACGCTCGAAGATCGGCGTGACGGCGAGCAGCAGCAGGGCCCAGTAGTTGATCACGGGGACGAGCGCGCCGAGGACCAGTGCGACCGCGAAGGCGATCGTGGTCGCCGCGGAACCGACCAGCCGCCGATTCGTCACCGGATTGTCGGCCGCCTGGATCTGCGGCGATCTCCTGACCAGGAGGGTCATCGAGGTCAGTAGCGCGCTGCTGAGCAGCATGGTCCCGATGTAGAAGCCGACGGTGAGCGGGCTCGGCGAGAACTCCGCGGTGATGGCCGTCGGCAGGGGCAGCAGGACGATGGTGAACGCCCACGCGACGCCGAGCAGGATCAGCCGGGGCGAGTACGCCTCGACGTGCTCGAAGAGCTGGTGATGCGCGTACCAGAGGCGCGCGATCACGGCGAAGCTGATCACGAAGCTGATGAGCTGTCCCGCGTGCTCCGAGAAGATCGCGACCGGAGACGCGGACTCCGACGACACCTCGGACACCGCCTCGACGACCGGGAGGATCAGCAGGGTGATCGCGATCGCCGCGATCGCGTCCGTGAAGAAGACCACCCGGTCGAGCCCGCGCTCCGTTCGTGCCATGGAGCCAGCCAACCACGTCGGCGCGCCGCGCTACGGTGGATGGCGGTTCGAGCCGCACCGTCGGACGGATGACTCGGATGGTCGCCCGATCCGTCCACGGATGCGGGAGCGAACCGGCGGCGGACCGGCAGCGGACGGGGTAGCCGCAGAGAGGGCACATGGGCATCGACGAAGGCGGTTCGGCCTCGGCGCTGCGCGAGGATCTCATGGCAGCCGGTTACACCGCGAGCGGGATCCGCGAGCTGTGGGGGCCGGATGCGGACGATGCCATCGTGCGGGGACAGCTGCTGCCTGCGCGGCGGGCATTGGCTGGCAGGTCCGACGACTCCGCGCTGGCGACCCTCGGCGCGCTGTTCATCCTCGGAGAGACGCTTCCCGCCGAGCGGGTCGGCGACGCGCTGCCCTCCCTGGGGCTCGCGGGAGCCGAGGCGCTCGAACTGGTCGAGGTCTCGGACGCCGGCGTGCGGGCCCTCTGCTCCCTGCGCTCGCACACCTTCGTCGACGCCGACGGGGCGACCTCGTGGTGGATCGTCTCCGATCTCGACGAGGCGGTCACCCGTCGGCCGCTGCGTGACGACCACGTCGTCGGAGTGGGCGGAGCATCGACCACCCTGCTCGGGCTGCAGCCGACCGATCGGGTCGGCACCGCGCTCGACCTCGGAACCGGCTGCGGCATCCAGGCGCTGCTCGCGAGCGCGCATGCCGATCGGGTCATCGCCACCGACATCTCCGAGCGCGCCCTCCGCTTCGCACGGCTGAACGCGGCACTGAACGGGGCCGAGAACATCGACTTCCGGCTCGGCGACCTGTTCCGACCACTCGCCGGGGAGACGGTGGATCGGCTGGTGTCCAATCCGCCGTTCGTCGTCACGCCTCGGGTCGACGGCGTTCCGCTGCTCGAGTACCGCGACGGCGGTCGCTCGGGGGATGACCTGATGACGACCCTCATCGGCGAGCTGCCTGCGCACCTCGCCCCGGGCGGCATCGCGGTGCTTCTCGGCAACTGGGAGTATCACGTCGATCGCGACGGACTGGATCGGATGCGGCTCGCGGCCAGAGCGGCCGGTCTCGATGCCTGGGTCGTCGAGCGGGACGTCTTGACCGCGTCGCAGTACGCCGAGACCTGGATCCGCGACGGGGGAGTCCTCGCCCGCACGCCTCGCTTCGATGAGCTGTACGCGGCATGGCTCGAAGACTTCGCGGTGCGGGACGTGGATCGGATCGGTCTCGGCTATCTGATCCTTCGAAAGCCTGTGGGCTCCCTTCCCACCCTCTCCCGATTCGAGCGGCTGCACGGGGCGCTGGGTGCGAGCGACGCCGGGCTGTCGGCGCATGTCGCGGCCTGCATCGCCGCCCACGACTGGCAGACGGACCTCTCCGACGACGCTCTGCTGCGCGCACGACTCGTGGTGGCTGCGGATGTCACCGAGCAGCGGCACTACTGGCCGGGCGACGCCCACCCCGCGGTGATCGACCTGCGTCAGGGTGGTGGCTTCGGCCGGACCGTGGAGATCGATAGCGCGCTCGCCGGCTTCGTAGGCGCCTGCGACGGCGAGCTGGAGGTCGGATCGATCAGCGACGCTGTCGCCCAGCTGCTCGAGGGCGACCCCGACGCGCTGCGTGCCGAGCTGCTGCCGCAGATCCGCGACCTCGTCAACATCGGCATCCTCCTCCCCTCCGCAGACTGACCCTGCGCCGGCGGGATGGGTGGCTGGCCCGTTCGGTCGGGGATTCGGTCGGGTGGGCTTCGACGCGGCCTTCGTCCGGCTCAGCCACCGGAGGGGCTCGTCGCTCGCCCCGGCCGGTGGCTGAGCCGCGCGCGAAGCGCGTGTGTCGAAGCCCTCGTTGCTGCAGACTGAGCTCGTGGTCGCCGTCCTGCACCTGATCGCGGTGCTCGGCATGCCCGTCGACGGGCAGCTGCTGCTCGTCGGAGCCGGCCTGATGCTGGCCGGAGTCGCGGTGGGCCTGGTGCTCCGCCGCCTTGGCGCCACGGCCGCGCCGGTGCGAGAGCTCGCCTCCGCGGATCGGCTGCATGCGCCCGAACTCGCGGCTCTCGTCTCCGAGACGCTGTGGCGAGCGGCGGGTCGCCCGGAGCCGCGCGCGCCCTCGCGTCATCTCTCGACCGCGCGCGCCTGACCGACAGCCTCGGCGTCCGTCCACCCCTCCACGGGGTGACGCACCCCAGCTCGCCATCCGTCCGCGCGGTCATCCGGAAAACCATCCGCATGACCTCGAGGAGATCCATTGAACATCTATGCCTTCGGGCCGATCGCCGGCCTGCTCAGCAGCGCATACGACGCTGTCCTCTTCGTCGCCCACCTGCTCGTCCCGCTGATCGGCACTCCAGGATTCGCCCTGGCGATCGTCGGGCTCACCCTTGCCGTCCGCGGTGCGCTGGTGCCGCTCGCGATCGCCGCGGCCAGGGCAGACCTTGTCCGCCGGCGGTTGGCGCCCGATCTGACGGCACTGCGGCGGCGGTTCGGGTCGGACCCCGCTCGGCTGCAGCGTGAGACAGTCGAGCTGTATCGCCGAGAGGGTGTCTCTCCACTGGCGGGCATCCTGCCCGTGCTCGCCCAGGCGCCGATCCTCGGCCTCCTCTACGGGCTCGTCACCCAGCCGGTCATCGGCGGCCACGTCAACGAGCTGGTCTCCCATGTCGTGGGCGGAGCTCCGCTCGCCGTGGGCCTGCTCTCCGATCTCGGCACCGTCGCATGGCCGGGCATGCTCGTCAATCTCGCGGTTTTCGCGGTGATGATCGTGATCGCCGAACTGAGCAGACGCGAGGCGAACCGTCGGCTCGACCTGCAGGCGCCGGCCGCGGTCGTGCCGCCGGCCGCATCTGGAGTGGCAGGAGCCGACCCGATGCGGATCGCTCGGGCGATGAGCTGGCTGAGCTACCTCTCGGCCGTCTTCTCCGTGATCGTCCCACTGGCCGCCGCCATCTATCTCGCCACCTCGGCGCTCTGGACCCTCATCGAACGACGGGCGCTGCGTCATCGCTTCGGTCCGCACGCCGCAGGGTGAGTCCGAACTGAGATCTCGCCCCACGTCGCATGGGCATGGGACGCGAGCTGACCGTCAACGACGTGAAGGCCGACTGGAGGTCCTAGCGTGAAAGGGACGCAGGAAGCTGCGCAGAATGCGCGGAGACGTGCACGCGAACGCTGAAGGAGCATCAATGAGCAAGGTCTGGTTCATCACCGGCACATCCCGCGGGTTCGGCCGCGAATGGGCGACCGCCGCCCTCGAGCGCGGGGACAGGGTCGCGGCGACGGCACGCGACGTCGATTCGCTGGACGATCTGAAGGCGAAGTACGGCGACGCGATCCTGCCGATCGCCCTCGACGTCAACGACCGCGAGGCGGATTTCGCCGCGGTCGCACAGGCGGTCAGCACCTTCGGTCGGATCGACATCGCCATCAACAACGCGGGCTACGGCCAGTTCGGCTTCATCGAGGAGGTCTCGGAGCAGGAGTGGCGTGACCAGCTGGAGACCAACCTCTTCGGTGCGGTCTGGGTCACCCAGGCGGTCCTCCCCATCATGCGCAAGCAGGGGGCCGGCCACATCATCCAGGTCTCATCGATCGGCGGGATCTCCGCATTCCCGCTGGTGGGGGCGTACCACGCCTCGAAGTGGGCGCTGGAGGGCTTCTCGCAGGCGCTCGCCCAGGAGGTCGCCGGCTTCGGCATCCACGTCACGCTCATCGAGCCGGGCGGGTTCGCGACGGACTGGGGAGGATCCTCGGCGAAGCGGGCACAGCAGCTGGACGACTACCAGGAGCTGCACGAGCAGGTCGCCGAAGCACGCAAGTCACGGATGGGTGCGGCGGGGGACCCCACGGCGACCGGCGCGGCCATCCTCAAGGTCGTCGATGCGGAGGAGCCGCCGCTGCGCATCTTCTTCGGTGCATCGCCCATCGACATCGCGAAGGCCGACTACGAGAAGCGGATCGCGCTCTGGGAGCAGTGGCAGCCCGTCTCCATCGAGGCGCAGGGCTAGCCACCTCATCGAACTGCCGAGTTCTGCCGCCTGGACGCGCTCCGGAGCGGCAGAACTGGGCAGGTCGCGCGACTCGTTCGGTCCGTCGCCCCTCAGAGCGCCTTCTCGTAGCAGAGCGAGATCGCCGAGTCGACGTAGTAGCCGAACGGCGGGATGCGGGTGTACCCCTCGCGCTCGTAGAGACGGATGGCGGCCGCCTGCCGTTCTCCCGTCTCCAGTCGCAGATGGGTCAGTCCGCGGCGGACCGCCTCGGCTTCGAGTGCGCTCAGCATCGTGACGGAGGCGCCCCGCCCGCGCCACTGCACCGGCACGAACATCCGCTTGATCTCCGCGGCCGCGTCATCGAGCATCCGCAGACCGCCGCAGGCGACGGGCTCGCCGGTCGCTGCGTCCCGAGCCACGAAGAAGACGGCGACATCGGCCCGAGTCGGCGCCGGGCCCGGCTCGCTGTCGGGCGTGCCGTAGAGCTCGTCGATCTCCGCGCGCTGGGCCAGTCGAAGTGCGACGGCGTCGGGGTCATCCCAGTCGACCGCCGAGACGGTGAAACGCCCGGCCGGGTGATCCGAATCCATGGAATCACGGTAGCGGTCCGCTCGAGGGCGGCCACGTCTGCCGGAGTTCGACGAGGCCGCGGCTAGCCTCGTCCGGTGACTTACGACCGATACAGCGCCGACGTCCTCAGCAGCGACTGGAAGAAGCCCAAGACGCCCCCGCCCGCCATCGTCGAGGCCACGGATGACGTGGTCGTCGAGATGCCGGACAGCGGATTCGTCGGAGCCGTCGTGGGTGTCGAGGGCCGGATGGTCAAGCTCGAGGACCGCCGCGGCAAGGTCCGCGTCTTTCCGCTCGGTCCGGGATTCCTCATCGACGGCAAGCCCGTGGTGCTCAAGGCCCCGGCGAAGCTGAGTGCGTCGAAGGGACGTCTGATCAGCGCTTCCGGTTCCATCGCCGTCACCGATGCGAAGGCCCGCGTCGCGAGGGCCAGCCGGATCTTCGTCGAGGGGCGGCACGACGCCGAGCTCGTCGAGAAGGTGTGGGGCCACGATCTGCGCATCGAGGGCGTCGTCGTCGAGTACATCGAGGGTGTCGACCATCTCGAGGAGCTCCTGGTCGAGTTCGCTCCCGGGCCGCGCAAGAGGGTCGGCGTGCTCGTCGACCATCTGGTGAAGAACTCGAAGGAGAGCCGGATCGCGGACGCGGTCGCTCGGGGTCCCTTCGCGAAGGACGTCCTCGTCGTCGGCCACCCGTTCATCGACATCTGGCAGGGCGTCAAGCCGCAACGCCTCGGCATCAAGGCGTGGCCGGTCATCCCGCGCGGCATCGAGTGGAAGCACGGGATCTGCGAGGCGTTCCGCTGGCCGCACGCCGAGCAGGCGGACATCGCCCGGGCCTGGCAGCGCATCCTGTCCCGCGTCGAGAGCTACTCGGACCTCGAGCCCGAGCTCCTGGGGCGCGTCGAGCAGCTCATCGACTTCGTCACCGCCGAGTAGCGCAGCGACCGAGCTGCCCAGTTCTGCCGCCTGGAGGGCCCTTCGAGCGGCAGAACTGGGCAACTCGGCATCGGATCCGATCCGATCCGAGCCCGGTCAGATGCCGGTCAGCCGAGCATTGCGCGCAGGGTCCAGGCGTTGCGCACCGCGTTGCCCTCGCCGTCGTTGTTGAAGTAGGCGAACACGTCGCGGCCGTCGGCCTGCCACTCTCGGATGCGATCCGCCCACCAGGTGAGATCCTCGTCCGAATACGAGCCGCCGTAGAGCCACTCGGTATCCGGGCCATGCAGTCGCAGATAGACGAAGTCGGCGGTCACCCGCAGGATGCACGGCAGCTTCGCTCCGCTCATCACGCAGTAGGCGGCTCCGTGCCGGGCGAGCAGCTCGAACACCTCGTCGGTGTGCCACGACGGGTGCCGGAACTCCACGGCGACCCGTATCCATGAGGGCAGGCGGGAGAGGAAGTAGTCGAGCCGAGCATCGTCCCGCTCGTGCTGCGGATGGAGCTGCACGAGCAGGATCGCGCGCTTGTCGCCGAGGGCATGCCATCCCCGCTCGATCCGCTCGATCCAGACCTCGGGGGAGTAGAGGCGCTTGGCGTGCGTCAGCCCGCGCGGGGCCTTGACCGAGAGCTGGAAGCCGGCAGGAAGGCGCCGTTGCCAGCTCTCGAACGAGGTGTCCTTCGGCCAGCGGTAGAAGCTCGCGTTGAGCTCGACGGTGTCGAACTCCTGGACATAGCGCGCCAGTCGATCCTTGGACGCGTGCCCGTCGTAGAGGACCCTGTTCCAGTGGTCGTAGCTCCAGCCTGAGGTGCCGATGTGTGCGCTCATGCCTGCCGCCGGGGGATCAGCCTCAGATCCGCGTCGATGCGGCCGGCCGCGATGTCGACGACGAGGTAGCTGGCGTGCGGCTGAGCCCGTCGGTCCGTCGGCGATCCAGGATTGAGCAGTCGCATCCCGCTCGGGGCGACGCTGTCCCATGGGATGTGGCTGTGGCCGAAGATCAGCAGATCGACGTCCGGGAACCGCTCGTCGGCGCGCCGCTCCCGACCCTCCTTGGGCCCCGTCTCGTGGGTGACGGCGATGCGGATCCCATCGACCTCGACCCGCGCCGTCTCGGGCAGGCGGGAGCGAAGTCCCGATCCGTCGTTGTTGCCCCAGCACGCCACCAGCACCCGGGACGACTCCTCGAACAGATCGAGCGTCGGCTCATCGACCCAGTCGCCCGCGTGCACGACGACGTCGACAGCAGGGAGGAGCTCGAGCACCTCATTCGGCAGCCGCTTGGCCCGCAGCGGAACATGGGTGTCCGCGACCACGAGAAGTCGGGTCATCGAGGCGCCGTCAGATGTCGATGCGGATCGTGCCCGCCCAGCGTCCTCGGGTGGGATCGAGCTTGGCCTCTGCGTCGAAGTCCTTGTCGCCGGGAGCTGGAGCGGGTGCAGGCAGCTCGGTCTGGCGCTCGTATTCGAGCATCGTCGAGTGGCGGTTCGGCGCGAACACCTCGTCGATAGCGCCGAAGACGCCTGACGATCCGCCGCTCGAGCGCCCGGATCCGCGGGTGGTCAGCAGGATCGCGACGACCGCCGCGACGGCGCACCCGAGCAAGATCAACCAATCCATCTCGACGATGCTAGGTGCTGACCCCGACATCGGGCGAGGGCTGGCCAGGCGTCGCCGACTTCTTCGGTTCTCCACAGCGACACAGCCGATGTGGGGGGAGATCCTGCAAAGCTGGAGGATGCCCACACCCATCAAGGCGATCCTGTTCGACATCGACGGCACCCTCGTCGACTCCAACTACCTTCACGTCGACGCCTGGCAGCGTGCGCTCGCCGGCGCAGGTCATGCGGTCGACGCGTGGAAGATCCATCGGGCCATCGGCAAGGACTCCGACGAGCTGTTGAAGGTCCTCGTGGGCGATGCGGCCGAATCCATCGCCGACGCCGCCTCCGATGCGCACAGCGAGCTGTACGCCGCGATGGCCGATCGTCTTCGCCCGTTCGACGGCGCCCGCGAGCTCATCGCCGAGCTGGCCGACCGCGGTGTGCGGGTGGTGCTCGCCACCTCGGCGCCCGAGGATGAGCTGGCCACCCTCCGCACGGTGCTCGATGTGGACGGGTACCTCACCGGAGTGACCTCATCCGGAGACGTCGAGACGGCGAAGCCCGAACCCGACATCGTCCAGGTCGCGCTGGAGCGCGCGGGCGTGGGCGCCGATGAGGCGGTCTTCGTCGGCGACACGATCTGGGACATCCAGGCCGCCGGCAAGGCGGGTGTGCCCACCATCGGCGTGCGCAGCGGAGGCGTCAGCGAGGAGGAGCTGCGTGGCGCAGGCGCCGTCGAGGTCTATGACGACGTTCGAGACCTCCTCGACCACCTCGACGACAGCGACGCGCTCGGCCTCTGAGCCCACCGCCCGCTTCCTGAACGTGCTCGGAGCCCCATGCTTCGAGACGCAGCGCAAGCGTGCGCTGCTCCTCAGCATGGTCGCTGCGACGCTGATCGCGTCGCTGCGCGCCTCATGTCGGGGGCACGGCGTAGGTTGCCGTCATGAGCGATGTGAAGAACCCGAACCCCGACGAGACCACCGACCAGACTGCAGACCAGACCACCGGCGAGAGTGCTGCCGAGCCCGAGATGCTGGGCGGACGCGGGGACGACCCCAGCACCACGGCGTCCAAGGACCCGAGCGAGTGGGTGACCGGCGATGAGCCCATCACCGGTGCGCAGAAGAGCTACCTCGACACCCTGGCCCGCGAGGCCGGCGAGGAGATCCCCGCCGACATCACCAAGGCCGAGGCGTCCGAGAACATCGAGCGCCTGCAGGCGAAGACCGGCCGCGGCCAATAGCTCGCACCACGTAAAGCCGCCTCGATGCGGCCCCGGGCTCAACCCGGGCGCCGCGTCGAGGCCGCTCGCTACTTCGCGGCGTCGCGGAGCAGTGACAGCAGCGGGGCTGCGGCCTGATCCAGGAACTGCTGCTGCAAAGCGTCGCCGACCTGCACGAGGGCGATGTCTGTGAACCCCGCCTCCCAGTACGCCTTGACCGCCTCGACGATGGCCTCCAGGTCGGGACCGCACGGGATGCTCTCGGCGACATCGTCCTTGCGCACGAACTGGCTGGCGCCGGCGAAGCCGGCGGGCGTCGGCAGATCGGCGTTGACCGCCCAGCCTCCGCCGAACCAGCGGAACTGATCGTGCGCGCGGTCGATCGCCTCGTCGCGGTCGGGACCCCAGCTGATCGGGATCTGGCCGATCTTGCGTGAGCCAGGCCCCTTCTCGGCGTCCCACTTGTTGATGAGGTCCTTCTCCGGCTCGACGGCGATCAGATGGTCGCCGAGCGGCGCGAACCGCTCGATGCCCTTGTCGCCGGAGACGGCGAGGCCGATCGGAACGCCCTGCTCGGGCAGATCCCAGATCCTGGCCGAGTCGACTCTGAAGTAGTCGCCCTCCCAGGTCACGAGCTCCCCGGTGTGCAGGGCGCGGATGATGGTCACGGCCTCCTCCAGCATGTCCTGACGCTGGGCGATGGGCGGCCAGCCCTCACCGGTGATGTGCTCGTTGAGGTTCTCGCCGGAGCCCAGGCCGAGGATGAAGCGCCCGTCCGAGAGGAGCTGCAGCGTCGCCGCCTTCTGGGCGACGACCGCGGGGTGGTAGCGCTGGATCGGGCTGGTCACGTAGGTCGCGAGCTCGACCTTCGACGTCGCCTGAGCCACCGCTCCGAGCACCGCCCAGGCATAGGGGGCATGCCCCTGCGAGGTGAGCCAGGGGGAGTAGTGGTCGCTCGAGACCTCGAAGTCGAAGCCGACCTGCTCGGCGGCGATGGCGTAGCCCACCAGCGCCTTCGGTCCGCTCTGCTCCGTCATCAGGGTGTAGCCGAACTTCGTCATGTCCATCCCTCGCGTCGTTGTGGTGTGCATGCTGCCGATGCCGTCGTGCACGTGCCCGTCATCGGCCTGCCGCGACCGGCTGCATCGACATCCCGTCCAACCTATGACCCCGACCGGGGGCGTCACCTGGGGATCTGCTCATCGCCGACCCATCGACTTCCGGGGGTTACCCCACTGGGGAATGTCAGCCGACTTTGGGAAGACTGGACGCATGGCCCAACTCATCCGTCCTCGGTCCGGTCGCATCTTCGCGGGAGTCTGCGTCGGCATCGCTCGTCGCTTCGGCTGGGCGCCGTGGCTCGTCCGGCTCGCCTTCCTGCTCTCCATGCTGCTTCCCGGCCCGCAGATCCTCATCTACGTCGCGATGTGGATCCTGGTCCCGAACGAGCGGTGAGCTCGCTGACGGCCCTGGCCCCGAACGCCGCAGCCGGCGACGGCGCGGCCGACCTGGGCGGTCTCGTCGGAGTCGCCGCACGGGTCATCGCCGCTCTGGGGGAGATCGGCGTCGGGCTCCTCACGCTTGCCGAGACGGTCTTCCCGCCGATACCGAGCGAGGTCATCCTGCCGCTCGCGGGATTCCTCGCCCAGCAGGGCGACCTTGACCTGGCGCTCGTCCTGGTTCTCGCCACGGTCGGCTCGTACCTGGGCGCTCTCCTGCTCTACGGCCTCGGACGGCGGATCGGCGAGGATCGGGCCATCCGGCTGCTCGCCCGGCTCCCACTCGTCGACCGTGACGACTTCGAGAAGTCATCGCGGTGGCTGGAGCGGCACGGTCGCTCGGCGGTGTTCTTCGGTCGCCTGCTTCCGGGCATCCGCAGCCTCATCTCACTGCCCGCCGGCTCGACGAAGATGCCGCTGCTCTCGTTCAGCCTGTTCACGATCGCCGGAAGCCTGCTCTGGAACGGCCTGCTCGTCGGTCTCGGCGCGGCACTCGGAACGCAGTACGAGCTCATCGACCGGTACTCGAGCGTGCTGGACGTCGCGGTGATCGCCGCCCTCGTCGCCGTGCTCGCCGTGCTCGTGATCCGCCGGGTGCGCCGCGGTCGTCGTGTCTGATTCCCGCTAGCGGCGGGCATCTCCGCTGACAGAATCGGAGCATGGACTTCGAGCAGCGATACCGGGTGATCGCAGGCCGCGACCGCCGGTTCGACGGCCAGTTCATCACTGCTGTGCGCACCACCGGGATCTACTGCCGTCCGTCCTGCCCCGCACGCACCCCTCGGCCCGAGAACGTCACCTTCTTCAGCACCTCCGCCGCAGCCCACCTGGCGGGGTATCGGGCCTGCAAGCGGTGTCTCCCCGAAGCCGTTCCCGGCACGCCGGAGTGGGATCTGCGAGACGACCTCGTCGGCCGTGCGATGCGGCTCATCGCCGACGGCGAGGTCGAGCGTGCCGGAGTCGGAGGCCTCGCGAGCAGGCTCGGGTACACCACCAGGCACCTGACGCGCGTGCTCACCGAGGAGCTCGGAGCGGGGCCACTCGCTCTGGCCCGCGCGGTGCGTGCCCAGACGGCTCGCACGTTGCTGGTGTCCACGGACCTGCCGATCACCGACGTCGCCTTCGCTGCCGGATTCGCCAGTGTGCGCCAGTTCAACGACACGATCGGCGAGGTCTTCCAGCTCACGCCGACTGCCATCCGGGCTCAGCGCTCTGCGATGCACGCGTCGCCGGGGAGGATCGAGCTGCGTCTGGCCACCCGTGAGCCGTTCGACGCGGCCGGGACCTTCCGATATCTCGCCGAGCACGCCGACCTCCGGACGGAGCGGGCATCGGATGCCGGCTATGCGCGGCCGATCGTGCTTCCGCGGGGGACGGGCGACATCGAGGTCCGTGCGGACGGAGCGGAGCTGAAGCTCTCCGTGCGGCTCGACGAGCTGCGTGACCTGCCGGTGGCAATCGCCCGCGTCCGCCGCCTCTTCGACCTCGATGCCGATCCGCAGACGGTCGATGCGGCACTCGCGGAGATCCCGGCGCTCCGTGAAGCGGTGCGCACTGCGCCGGGCATCCGAGTTCCCGGCGCGCTCGAGGCGTCCGACCTCATCATCCGCGCCGCGGCAGGGGAGACCCACGGCCGGGCCGCTCGCCGTGCCGACCTGGACCGCGCACAGGAGCGCGAGGCGGTGCAGTCCTTAGCCGAGCAGGTCGACAGCGGATGGTCGGCTTCGGAGCTGTCGGGCGAACTGGAGCGCCTCGGAGTTTCGGCCGCCTCTCGTGCCTACGCGGTGTCTCGGATCCTCGGCTCGCCCGACGTCGACTGCTCGTCCGACGACATCGTCCGTCGTGGCATGCGCCGCCTCGGCCTGGACAGCCGTCGCACGGCCGGCGAGACGTCTCGGCTGTCCCCGTGGCGCAGCTACGCCGCCTTGCACTTCCGCTCCGCCGGACGCGCCCCGCGCCCGACCCCGCACTCAACCCTTCATCCGACTCCAGTCCCGACGGCGTCGCCGCTCCCGATCTCCCGAGGAGAAGAACCATGACCCCTTCTGCCGCTCTCACGGCCTTCGTATCGACGCCCGATGGTCCGTTCGGCATCCTCGCAACGGACGAGCACGAGGTCCTCGCCTCGGGATGGACGGACGATGTCGACGCATTGGTGATGCGCCTGACCCCGACCCTTCGTCCGACCGAGCTGCGCGAGGATGCGCTGGCCGACGTCGTCGCGGCGGTCGAGCGCTACTACGCGGGCGACTTCGCGGCGATCGACTCCGTGCGGGTCCGCCAGAGCGGGGGCCCGTTCCGGTCCGTGGCATGGGCGGCGCTCCGCACCATCGAGCCGGGGCATCCGCTCACCTACACCGAGTTCGCCACCGCGAGCGGTCGCCCCAGCGCCGTGCGCGCGGCCGCCTCGGCCTGCGCGACCAATGCGCCCGCCCTGTTCGTGCCCTGCCATCGGGTGCTGCGCACCGACGGGACCATGGGCGGCTTCGCCTGGGGCGTCCCCGTGAAGCGCTCGCTGCTCGCCCGCGAAGCGGCCTGATTCCACCCGTTCGGCGGGATGCGCCCGGAGCCGCGGGGATCTCGAGCCATGTTCGCCGCCAGCGCACCCCAGCCGTGATCGGCGCCGGTATTCCCCAGCGCCCCTTCAGCGGTCGCTCCTAGATTCAGGAATCCCACATCGGTGCCCGATCTCCGGGCGCTGTCAGAGAAGGGCACACACCATGGGCTTCCTCGATCGTCTGCTGGGACGCGACGAGCCAGAGCAGAATTCCCGTTCGGCGGCCGAGCAGTCGTTCGGTCGCGGCGCAGGCCAGGGCGCACCGCGGACGGACGACGAGATCGCCCTCGAGCGCTACAGATACCTGCTGCGCACGGCTCCGCCGGAGACGATCGAGCAGGTGCATGCCGAGGCGTTCGGCAAGCTCACCCCCGAGCAGCGCCGCCAGGTCTACGACGAGCTGGTGGCCGGGCCCGACAAGCCGTCGGGCGACGACCCCGAGTCGCTCGCGCGCTCGGCGACCCGATCCGAGATCCGGCAGCCGGGCACTCTCGAGCGCGCGTTCGGCGGGGCGAATGGCGGCGGCGGAGCGATGGGCGGCGGCTATCGGGGCGGGCCGAGCTTCGGCTCGATGGTGGGCAGCTCCATCCTCGGAACCGTGGCCGGGTACGTCATCGGCTCGGCTCTGGTGGGCGCGTTCATGCCCGACGCCTCGTACGACTCGGGCGTCGACGGCTCGGATGCTTCCGCGGACGCGTCATCGGCGGATGCATCCGGTGCCGACGGGGGTGGCGACTCTGGCTGGGGCGGTGACTCCGGCTGGGACGGTGGAGGCGGTGACTTCGGTGGCGGTGACTTCGGCGGTGGCGACTTCGGGGGCGGCGATTTCGGTGGGGGCGACTTCTGATCCCGCGGTGTCCCTCCTCTCGACGGGGGCTTCACAGCGGACCTTGCGGGGGCGCGGCGCACACTAGGGCATGGCCAAGCTGAGCGATCCCCTCAAAGCCCGAGTGCTCCAGGCCCTGACCGGTCGGGACGAGGGCGAACCTCCCTGGGTGGCGGAGCTCGAGAAGGGCGACGACGAGGGCTTCTTCGGCCCCGGCTCGGCGGTCTGGGCGGTGCATGGCGACATGCCGACGCTCGTCGCCGGAATCCGGGCGCTCCTCACCCAGGCCCTGCACCCGGGCGCGATGGCCGGGGTGCACGATCACTCGCGCTACCGCGAGGATCCGTTCGGACGGCTGGCCGGCACCATCCGCTGGATCTTCACCGTCTCCTATGGCAGCCGCGCCGACGCGGAGCACGCGTCGGCCTGGGTGCTGCGCCTGCACGAGAAGGTGACCGGCGTCTACGAAGGCCCTGATGGGGAGCCGATTCCCTACGCCGCGAACCAGCCCGACCTGCTCCGGTGGGTTCATCTCGCCTTCACCGACGCGTTCCTCGGCGTGCACGAGGTCTGGGGACGGCCGATCCCCGGCGGTCCTGACGCCTATGTCCGCGAATGGGCGAAGGCCGGCGAGCTGATGGGCGTGCAGGATCCGCCTCGATCGCGCGCCGAACTGCACGAGCAGATGCATGCCTACCTCGACTCGGGGCAGCTGCGCCATGACGAACGCGTCGCCGACGTCATCAGGTTCCTCAAGACCCCGCCCCTCGCCCCCTCGCTCCGTCCGACCTATCCGCTGCTCTGGAACGGCGCCGTCGCGTCGCTGGACGACGAGTTCCGGATCGCTCTCAAGCTGCGGCGCCCCATCGGCCCCGCCGTCCCGGCGACGGCGGCCGTGCTGCAGGCCACCGGGCGGCTGCTCGGCACGATGCCGGGAGCGGAGAAGGCGGCACGCACCCGGCTGGCCCGGCTGCGAGCCGCCGCAGTCTGACCGACAGGGACGGTCCCGCGGTCCTGATGCGTGAGACGGGCGCTACAGCCAGCCCTTGCGCTTGAACAGCAGGAACAGCCCGCCGCTCAGCACGATCATCAGCAGCACGGCGAGCGGGTATCCGAGTGTCCAGTCGAGCTCGGGCATGTGGGTGAAGTTCATCCCGTAGACGCCCGTGACCAGGCTCGGGGTGAACAGGATGGCCGCGTAGGAGGAGATCCGCTTCACCTGCTCGCCCTGCGTGATGCTCGTCTCGCTGAGCTCCCGCATCTGCTCGTTCTGACGCTCGGTCACCAGAGTGGAGTTGGTGATCAGCGCATTCTGCAGAACCGTGCGGAAGCCGTCCGCCCGCTCAGACACCTTGATGGCGTGATCGCGGACATCGCGCATGCCGCGTCGCAGCTCGATCTCCCTCTCCGACTTCGAGAAGCCGAGGTAGAGGGTGTCGAGCATGGGTACGAGCGGGCCGATCGCGCGCTGGAAGTTCATGACTTCGCGGGCCAGCTCGTAGATGCGTCGGGAGACCTCCGATTCGCCGCCGAAGAGCTGATCGTCGATCTCGTCGATGTCGTTCTCCAGGCCGTGCACGACCGGGCTGTACTCGTCGACGACCTGATCGAGGACGGCGTAGAGCACGGCGTTGGGGCCGAGCTTGAGCAGATCGGGGGATGCCTCGAGACGGGCGCGGACGGCTGCGAGGTCGGGCGACTCCGCATGCCGGACGGTGATCGCGAAATCGGGCCCGATGAAGAGGTGGACCTCGCCGAACTCGACCTCCTCTGGACCGTCGAGATAGCGAGCCGGGCGGAGCACGATGAACAGGATGTCGCCGTAGCGCTCGAACTTCGCCCGTTGGTGACCGAGCAGCGCGTCCTCGACGGCGAGGGGGTGCAGGCCGAACTCCTGGGCGACCTGATGCAGCTCATCCTCGCTCGGTCGGTACAGGCCGATCCAGGCCATGCCCTTCTTGGCACGCATGTACTCGAAGGTCTCGCTCAGGCTGGGCGGATCCGCCACCCGGACGCCTTCGACGTAGACCGCGTTGTCGACGATGGCCATCGGCACTCCTTCTGATCCGGCGCCTGCTGGATCGAGAGGACCGCCGGGCTATCGAGACTGTACGGCCTCGACCGACACGCCGAGCTGAGACACGAGCGCTGTGCGCCGCCGACTTTCTCGTGGCCCGCCGATCCGACCGGGCTATCCCGGGCTAGGAGGTGGCGGAACCTGCCGCGGCAACCGCGTCGGCGATGGGCGTCGAGCCGGACACGACCTCCCAGACCCGACCGATGGAGGTGGGGTCGTCGAGGACGGCCAGCACGAGCTCCGCGACGTCGTCCCGCGGGATGCTGGCGCGTTCGACCTCGATGCCGAGCTGCACGGATCCGGTTCCATCGTCGGACGTGAGGCCGCCCGGACGCAGGATGGTCCAATCGAGGTCGGTGCCCTTCAGGTAGGCGTCGGCATCGCGCTTCGCGTCGACGTAGGCGGCCCAGCCGGGGTCTGCGTCTTCTGCGAGCGGCTCGTCCACGCCGATCGCGGAGATCTGCACCATCCGTCGCACGCCTGCTGCCGTCGCCGCGTCGGCGGTGAGCACCGAGCCCGCATAGTCGACGGTCCGCTTGCGCGCGGCTCCGGAGTTCGGGCCACCGCCGGCCGCGAAGACGACAGCATCGGACCCCGTCAGCACGGAAGCCAGCTGGTCGATCGTCGCGGATTCGATGTCGAGCACCGCCGTCTCGCCGCCGAGCCGGAGGATGTCCTCACCGTGCTCGGGATTGCGGATCACTCCGACGGCCTCGTCGCCGCGATCGTAGAGCCTGCTCAGGATCCGCTGGGCCACCGCTCCGTGCGCTCCGATGATCGTGATCCTGCTCATCCGCGTCTCGCTTCCTGTTCGCTGACCGAGCTGTCGAGCCCGTCTCCTGCCTCCATTGTGCCGCGCACGCTGTGCACGAATCGGGGGCGCGGTCATGGGGCGTTCAGAGGGCGGTGCTAGCTTTCGGCAATGAGTCGGATCGCCGCAGTCGCCGCAGTCCTTCCTGAGCATTCCTACGCTCAGTCGGAGATCACCGAGATGATCGCGCCCATGATCACGAGCGACGGATCGAAGCAGGCCGTGCTGCGCCGGATGCACGCCGGCAGCCGGGTCGATCGCCGCCATCTGGTGATGCCGCTCGACGAGTATCGGGCCGGACTGAGCTTCACCGAGAGCAACGATCGGTTCATCGGTGCCGCGACCGATCTCGCCGAGGTGGCGGTGCGCGACGCACTCGAGCGCTCCGGCCTGCAGGCATCCGACGTGGACATGATCATGTTCACCTCGGTCACCGGCATCTCCGCCCCGTCCATCGATGCGCTGCTCGTGCCACGGATCGGCCTGCGGTCCGATATCAAGCGGGTGCCGATGTTCGGCCTCGGCTGCGTCGGGGGTGCGGCGGGCATCGCACGCCTGCACGACTACCTCCTCGGGCACCCCGACGACGTCGCGGTGCTGCTGTCGATCGAGCTGTGCTCGCTGACCGTGCAGCGCGACGACGACTCCATGGCCAACCTCGTCGCGAGCGGGCTGTTCGGCGACGGCGGCGCGGCCGTGGTCATGGTGGGCGCGCGGAGAGCGGAGCAGCTGGGGCTCACGGGTCCCGACGTGGTCGACGTGCGCAGCCGGCTGTACCCCGACAGCGGCCACATCCTCGGCTTCAATCCCGGATCGACCGGCTTCCGGATCGTGCTCACGGGCGGGATCGCGGATGTGGTCGACGAGCACTTCGGCGCGGACGTCGACGGATTCCTCTCGGACAACGGACTGAGCATCCCCGACATCGACCGGTGGATCGCCCACCCGGGCGGTCCTCGCGTGCTCGAGGCCTTCTCGCATTCTCTCGGGCTCGCCGACGATGCGCTGGCCCTCAGCTGGCGATCGATGGCCGCGGTGGGCAACCTGTCCTCGTCGTCGGTCCTGCACGTTCTGGCCGATGCGCTGGCGATCGACGGCCCCGACGGCAAGGCTCCCGGTGCCGGGACCGCCATGCTGTTCGCGCTCGGCCCCGGCCTCAGCGCCGAGATGGTGCTGCTGCGCTGGCCCTCCGAGGATCGCGGCATCGACAGCGGCGTCGACAGCGGTGTCGGCGACGTCGTCGACGGTGGCCGGAAGGCTGTGGCGGCATGAGCTCCGACCAGCTCGGCGTGCTGCTCTACGCCGTCCTGCTGCTGGCGACTGGCATCGAACGCCTCGCCGAACTGGTCATCTCCACCCGCAACGCGCGGTGGGCCTTCGCCCGCGGAGGTGTGGAATTCGGCCGCGAGCACTTCCCCTGGATGGTGGCACTGCACACAGGCCTGCTCGTCGCCTGCTTCGTCGAGGTGGTGGTCGCCGACCGGCCGTTCCTGCCGTGGCTCGGCTGGGCGGCGCTCGCCGCGACACTCGCGTCGCAGGCGCTGCGCTATTGGTGCATCAACGCCCTGGGACGACAGTGGAACACCCGCGTCATCGTCGTTCCCGGCGCCGGCCTCGTCACCGGCGGGCCGTACCGCTTCCTGCGGCACCCGAACTACGTCGTGGTGGTGCTCGAAGGGATCGCGCTTCCGCTCGTGCACACCGCCTGGATCACCGCGATCGGGTTCACCGTGCTCAACGCCATCCTGCTGATGCGGTACCGGATCCCGGTCGAGGAGCGAGCCCTCGCACTCGTCGCCGAGCCGGCCAGATCGAGCGGCTGAGATGAGCGTGCGGCGGTTCGACGTCCTCGTCGCCGGCGGGGGACCCGTCGGCCTCTCCGCCGCGATCCGAGCCCGACTCTCCGGACTGACCGTCGCCCTCGTCGAACCTCGTTCCGGGCCGATCGACAAGGCGTGCGGAGAGGGTCTGATGCCCGGCGCCATCGATGCGCTGGCCGCGATCGGAGTGTCGCCGCCGGGCATGCCGATCGCCGGCTTCCGCTACACCGACGGTCGTCGCACTGTCTCGCATCGGCTGACGCGTGCGCCGGGCCGCGGCGTGCGCCGACTGGCCCTCTCCGAGCTGCTCGAGGCTCGAGCCGATGAGGTCGGAGTCGAGCGGCTGGTCGGGCGGGTCGAAGACATCGAGCAGGACGACCGCACCGTCCACGCTGCAGGACTGGAGGCCCGCTGGATGCTCGCCTGCGACGGCCTGCACTCGGGCATCCGTCGCACCCTGGGGCTCGCTCGTCCGAGCACGGCTCCTCGGCGCTTCGGCATCCGTCAGCACTTCGCCGTCGCGCCATGGACCGATCTCGTCGAGGTGCACTGGAGCGCCGGGATCGAGGCGTACGTCACCCCCGTCGCTCCTGACGTGGTCGGCATCGGCATCCTCGGACCGCCGCGCACCGACTTCCGCGCGGCCATCGAGTCCCTGCCGGAGCTCGCCGGCCGGCTCGACGGCGCGGCGCCCGCATCGAGCGTCCGGGGTGCGGGGCCGCTTCGGCAGCGCACGTCGGCACGATCTGCAGGTCGAGTGCTGCTGGTCGGCGACGCCTCCGGCTACGTCGACGCGCTGACGGGGGAGGGGATGCGGGTCGGACTCGCGCAGGCCGAGGCGGCGGTCGACGCCGTGCTCGCCGACAGTGCCGAAGGCTACGGCCGCGAATGGGCTCATCGCTCCCGCGACTTCCGGGTGATCACCGGGCTCATGGTCGCAGCGGCCACCTCGCCCCTGCGCGGGGCGATCGTCCCGACGGCTTCCGCCCTCCCCGCCGCCTTCGGGGCGGTCATCGAGCGCCTCGCCCGCTGACCACGGCCAGCCCGCCCCACGGATCCGGAGACGCTGCACGGATCAGGGGATGTTGCACGGATCCGGAGATCCTGGTCCGCCGGGGGCATGTGCGGGCGGTGAACCGTGCTGGACGGGGGCAATCTCCTGATCCGTGCAGCTGTGTGTCCTCCTCGCGATTGGAAGCCGACGGATGTCGGAGGCGCAGGGGAAGATGGAGGGGTGAGTGTGAAGGGCGGTCAGGGCGAGCGCCAGTCCACGGGCGATTCCGTCGACAGCGACGACGCCACCATCCTGCACATCGACATGGATGCCTTCTTCGCCAGCGTCGAGCTCCTCGACCACCCCGAGCTGCGCGGCAAGCCGGTCATCGTTGGAGGAGCATCCGGCCGCGGCGTGGTCACCTCCGCCACGTACGAGGCACGTGCCTACGGCGTCAGGTCGGCGATGTCGATGGGCCGCGCCATGCAGCTCTGCCCGAAGGCGGTCATCCTGCCTCCGCATGGCGCCAAGTACAGCGAGTACTCGCGCCGGGTGATGAGCATCTTCCGTGACGTGACGCCGCTCGTGCAGCCGCTCAGCATCGACGAGGCGTTCCTCGACGTCGCCGGCGCCCGCCGCCTGCTCGGCAGCCCGCTGGTGATCGCGCGGAGCATCCGCGCGCGCGTGCTCTCCGAGACGGGTCTGACCTGCTCGATCGGCGCAGCCTCCACCAAGTTCGTCGCCAAGCTCGCCTCGACGAGATCCAAGCCCGACGGGCTGCTCGTCATCCCCAAGGCCCGCACGCTCGACTTCCTGCATCCGCTGCCCGTCGACGCGCTGTGGGGAGTGGGCAAGGTGAGCGCCGAGAACCTGCACCGGCACGGCCTCCACACCGTGCGCGACCTGGCGAACACCCCGCCCGACACCCTTCGGAAGTGGCTGGGGAATGCCGCGGGCTCCCATCTGCATGAGCTCTCGTGGGGGCGCGACCCTCGACACGTCGACACCCGGCACATCGAGAAGAGCGTCGGCCACGAGAACACCTTCAGTCACGACACGGCTGATCGCGACACCCTGCGCAGGGAGCTGCTCGACCAGTCGGAGCGGGTCGCCGTCCGCCTGCGTCGGGGCGGCTGGGAGTCGCGCACGATCTCCATCAAGCTCCGCTACTCCGACTTCACCACCATCACCCGAGCCCGCACGATCGCCGAGCCCACCGACGTCGCGCGTCGGATCTACGAGACGACGACCGCGCTGCTCGACGAGCAGGAGCTCGGCGACAAGCGCATCCGACTGATCGGTGTGCGCGCCGAGCAGCTCGTGCACGCGGGGGAGCGGGACAGCCTCTCGCTCTGGGACGAGGCCGACAACGACGGCTGGCGCGACGCAGAGCAGGTCATGGATGCGGCGACCGAGCGCTTCGGACGGGGCGCCATCCTCCCGGCTCGACTGCTCGGTCGAAGAGACAGGTTGTACGACACCAAAGCGCCCGAAGCCTGACGATCCCAAGGAACGCGTCAGAGAGCTTGCAGGCTCGCGCCCTACCGTGGGGGCATGGTCGCAGTGGGAGACAGGGTCAGCTGGAACACCTCGCAGGGACGCACCCAGGGCAAGGTCGTCGAGCGGAAGACGTCGGACTTCGAGTTCGACGGCCAGAAGTTCACCGCCTCGAAGGACGAGCCCGCGTTCATCGTCGAGAGCGAGAAGACGGGCGCGAAGGCCGCCCATAAGGGCAGCGCGCTCAACACCCTCAAGTCCTAGGCTTCGGGCCTCGCTCTCGATTCCTTCGCACGAGTCCTAGGCTTCGGGCCCGCCGCTATGCGATCCCGCCGACGGGGTCAGTGTCCGTGGGTGTCGACGATGGCCGAGGTGCGCGCCGGAAGGCTGAGGTGCGCGTCGAGCGCGACACCCGATCCCGTGGTGAGCAGCAGGGTGCCGGCGAGCTCCAGGTCGAGGGGCGCATCTCCGAGGTTGAGCGCGATGACGAGGTGACCCCGGCCCAGCACCAGCCACCGGGCGTCGGCGTCGTACTCCACGGTGACCTGTCCGAAGCGCGGATCGGTCAGCTCGGGCCGGGCGCGACGCAGGGTGATGAGCTCGCGGTAGAGCGCCAGCAGGCGGCCGTGCTGCCCGCCGTCTCCGGTCGCTGACTCGGGGTACGGCTCCGACCAGTCGAGCTTGGAGTTCGCGAAGGTCTGCGGATCCTGGGGATCGGGCACGACCGACGGGTCCCAGCCCATCTTGGCGAACTCGGCGATCCGGCCCTTCGCGGTCGCTTCGCCCAGATCCTTCTCGGGGTGCGAGGTGAAGAACTGCCAGGGGGTGGTCGCTCCCCACTCCTCGCCCATGAACAGCATCGGCGTGAACGGCGAGGTGAGCGTGAGGACCGCGGCCAGCGCGAGGCCGTTCTCATCGAGGGTGGCGGAGAGCCGATCGCCGATCGCGCGATTGCCGATCTGGTCGTGGTCCTGAGAGAAGACGACGAGCCGCCAGGTCGGCGTGGTCTCGCGTTCGATCGCCCGGCCGTGCACCCGCCCGCGGAAGGTCGACAGACTGCGCGCGTGGAAGAAGCCGCGCTCCAGCACCGTGGCGAGTGCCTCGATGGACTCGAAGTCCTCGTAATAGCCCGTGGTCTCTCCGGTGAGGGCGACGTGGACCGAGTGGTGGAAGTCGTCGCTCCACTGAGCCGTGATCCCGAAGCCGTGGGCCTCGCGCGGGCGGATCATCCGCGGATCATTCAGGTCGGACTCCGCGATGAGCGAGAGCGGCCGGCCGAGATGAGCGGACAGCGCGTCGACCTCCTCCGAGAGCTCCTCGAGGATGTGCACCGCACGGTGATCCTCCAGGGCGTGCACGGCATCGAGTCGCAGGCCGTCGACGTGGTAGTCGCGCAGCCACATCAGGGCGTTGTCGATGACGTAGTGCCGCACCTCGTCGGAGTCCTCGCCGTCGAGGTTGAGCGACGAACCCCAGGTGTTCGCTGCGGCTTCATGCAGGTAGGGGCCGAACTGCGGCAGATAGTTGCCGCTCGGGCCGAGGTGGTTGTAGACGACGTCCTGGATGACCGCGAGCCCGCGTTGGTGGCACGCGTCGACGAACCGCTGATAGGCCGCGGGGCCGCCGTAGGTCTCCTGCACGGTGTACCAGAGCACTCCGTCGTAGCCCCAGTTGTGCGTGCCGTTGAAGCCGTTGACCGGCAGCACCTCGACGAAGTCGATGCCGAGCTCGACGAGGTGATCGAGGCGCTCGATGGCGGAGTCGAGCGTGCCTTCGAGGGTGAAGGTGCCGATGTGCAGCTCGTAGATCGTGCCGCCGGCGAGCTGGCGTCCCGTCCAGGCCTCATCGCCCCATCCGTGATCCGCCGCGCTGAAGATTCTGCTGAGTCCGTGCACGCCGTCGGGCTGGCGGCGCGACCTCGGGTCGGGCACCGGGGTGGTGGCGTCGTCGATGAGGTAGCCGTAGTCGGTCCCCGCGGCATCGGCGGGCGCGGTCCACCAGCCTCCGCCCGCGAACGTCATGGGCAGCGTCTGCCCGTCGAGGGAGAGCGCGACGAACTTCGCCTTGGGAGCCCAGACATCGAACATGGTCACGGCTTGCCGCCTTCTTCAATGAGCAGCGCCACCGGGTAGGTGGACAGCAGCTCGCTCAGCTTCAGTTCGCCGCCCGGGAAGGTGCGGCCGGTCAGGACATCGAGGACCGGGGCGGATCCGACGTCGAGGGTGGTGTCGCCCCATCCGCCTGCGGCCTCGAGGCCGATCGGCAGACGGGTGGCGACGGTGATCGCGCCGCCGCGGTCGAAGGCGAGCACGTGCTCGCGGGCGGGACCCGCCGCGGTGAGCGCCTGGTACGACTCGAACAGCTCGGGGCGATCCCGGCGCAGGCGCAGCGCGCGGGCTGTGACGAGGAGCTTGGCGGCGCCGGTCTCATCGATCGGGGGGAGCCAGCCGCCGTCGATCCGGGTCAGCAGCGCGCGACGCTCGTCGAAGTCGACCGGGCGTCGGTTGTCGGGGTCGACGAGGGAGGTCTCCCACAGCTCGCTGCCCTGGTAGACGTCGGGAACGCCGGGCGCGGTGAGCTGGATCAGCTTGAGGGCGAGCGAGTTCGACCAGCCGGGCTGGGCGACGCGAGTGACGAGCTCGCCGATCTTGGCGGACACTGCCGCATCGTCGAAGACCGAGTCGATGAGCGCACTCATCCTCGTCTCGAAGGCCTCGTCCGGCTCGGTGTAGCTGGTCGAATCGCCGGCTTCACGGGCAGCCTTCTCGGCGTAGTCGTGCAGCCGCTCGCGGGACGCCGGCCACGATCCGACGACCGCCTGCCAGAGCAGGTTCTCGAGGGGCCCGTCGCCGAGCGGCGCGAGCTCACGGAGCTCGGAGACCGCGGTGCGCCATTCGTCCGGAATCTCGGCGAGCACGCTGATCCGCGCGCGGGTGTCCTCGCTGCGCTTCGTGTCGTGCGTCGTGAGCGTGGTCATCGTCGTCGGCCAGGTCTCGTGACGAGTCGACTGGCGAGTGTGGAAGCGATCGGCCGAGATGCCGAATTCAGCCGGATCGGCACCCACCTCGGTGAGCGAGGTCAACCGCGTGTAGCGGTAGAAGGCCTGGTCCTCAACACCTTTCGCCATTACCATGCCGGAGGTCTGCTGGAAGCGACGGGCGGCCGGGTGCTCGGGATCGGACAGGATCGGCAGCACCGCGTCGAGCGCGGCGGCGAGGTCGGGTCGATGCTTCCGGGCGAGCTCGGCGGCCTCGTCGAGGTGCTCGATGCCGAGCGGCAGGTAGGAGCGGTAGACCGGGAAGCAGGCGAGCAGCTCGGCGATGGCGTCGGCGATCGCCTCGTCTGCGACCTCGTCCGTTGCGGCCTCGGCGATCCGGTCGAGCCGGAGCACCTCGGAGTGCAGGATGCCGTCGGCGACGGCGCGCTTCGTGCCGTGGATCATCTCGAGCCAGTCGGGCGTGGGCTCACCGCGAAGCTCGGAGTCGACGGCGGTCAGCCCCGCCTCGCCCGCCGGGTCGACGAGGATCCGGTCGAAGTCGGCGAGGGCGTCGTAGCCGGTCGTGCCGGCGGTCTTCCACTGCGGAAGCTGCTCGTCGCCCTCGAGGATCTTCTCGACGAGCACGTAGGCGTCCCCGGTCGCTTCGGCCAGCTGCTCGAGGTAGCCGGCCGGGTCGATGAGGCCGTCGGGGTGGTCGATGCGCAGGCCGTCGGCCAGGCCCTCGCGGATCCAGCGCAGGATCTCGGCGTGCGACTCCGCGAACACCTCGGGCACCTCGACGCGGATGCCGGCGAGAGTGTTGACGGCGAAGAAGCGCCGGTAGTTGAGGTCGTAGTCGGCGCGGGGCCAGTGCACGAGCTCGTAGCTCTGCCGGGCGTGCACCGCGACGGGATCATCGCCCGGCTGAGCCGTGCCCGGCGCGACCGGGTAGCGGTGGTCGTAGTAGCGCAGCTCGAGCTGGCCCGTGGAGCCGGCCGCATCGTCTGCCGGAACCAGCTTCAGCTCGGACAGATCGTCGGGGGAGCCGAGGTCGGGCAGGCGGAGCTTGCCGTCGGCGACATCCCAATCGATGTCGAACGCCTGCGCGTACTTCGACTCGCGGCCGTGCTTCAGCACGTCCCACCACCACGCGGTGGCGGCGGGGGTGGCGACGCCCACGTGGTTCGGGACGATGTCGATGAGCACGCCCATGTCGTGGCTGCGCGCCGCAGCCGACGCGGCATCGAGTCCGGCGGAGCCGCCGCGATCCGGGTCGACCTGCGAGTGGTCGACGACGTCGTAGCCGTGATCCGATCCGCTCTCCGCCTTGAGCAGCGGGGAGAGGTAGACCCAGTCGACACCCAGATCGTGCAGGTAGTCGGTGATCGCGGCCGCATCCTGCAGGGTGAAGGTCGAGCGGATCTGCAGTCGGTAGGTCGAGATCGGGGCGCGCTTCGCCGGCTCGTGAGCCATCAGCGGACCCGAGGGGCCGAGGCCGCGGTGGGGCTCGCGCTGCTCGTGGTGGTGGAGCTGCTGGTCACGTTGGAGCTGCTCAGCACGGCCAGCGACGCGGCGACCGAGTGATCGGGCTCGGGCTGGTCGTCCTGGTGGGCGCGCAGCACGAGGAGCGAGGTGGGCTCGACGACGATGGTCTCGCCCGAGACCTTCGGCTCGCTGTCCGCGGTCTTGCCTGCCGTGTCGATGACGATGTCCCAGCTCCGGTGGTCGCCCTGCTTGGGGATCGTGAAGTCGACATCTCCGTCGTGCGCGTTGAAGATCACGAGGAAGTCGACGTCGGTCATGGTCTCGCCACGCGAGTCGCGCTGACGGATGCCGTTGCCGTTGAGGAACATGCCGACCGACTTGCCGAAGCCCGAATCCCAGTCCTTCGGCGCCATCTGGTTGCCGTCGGTCTTGAACCAGACGATGTCGGGCAGCGGGGCGTTCTCCTCGTCCTCGACCGGGCGTCCATTGAAGAAGCGGCTGCGTCGGAAGGTCGGATGATCCTTGCGCAGGCGCGAGACGGCGGCGGTGAACTCGATGAGGGGCTCGTCGGCGCGATCCCAGTGCACCCAGCTGATCTCGCTGTCCTGCGCGTAGGTGTTGTTGTTGCCGCCCTGGCTGCGACCCAGCTCGTCGCCGTGCAGGATCATCGGGATGCCCTGAGAGAGCAGCAGGGTGGCGAGGAAGTTGCGCTGCTGGCGCGCGCGGAGCGTGAGGATCGCCGGGTCGTCGGTCGGACCCTCGGCGCCGAAGTTCTTCGAGCGGTTGTGCGATTCGCCGTCGTTGTTGTCCTCGCCGTTGGCGTCGTTGTGCTTCTCGTTGTACGAGACGAGGTCGGCGATGGTGAACCCGTCGTGCGCCGTCACGAAGTTGATCGAGGCGACCGGGCGGCGTCCGGAGTTCTCGTAGAGGTCGGCCGAGCCGGTGATCCGGGAGGCGAACTCGCCGAGGGTGGAGGGCTCGCCGCGCCAGAAGTCGCGCACGGTGTCGCGGTACTTGCCGTTCCACTCGGTCCACTGCGGGGGGAAGTTGCCGACCTGGTAGCCGCCGGGGCCGACGTCCCACGGCTCGGCGATGAGCTTCACCTGCGACACGATCGGGTCCTGCTGCACGAGCTCGAAGAAGGTCGAGAGCCGATCGACGTCGTAGAACTCGCGGGCGAGGGTGGAGGCGAGGTCGAAGCGGAAGCCGTCGACGTGCATCTCGGTCACCCAGTAGCGCAGCGAGTCCATGATCAGCTGCAGCGAGTGCGGGTGGCGCACGTTGAGGGTGTTCCCCGTGCCGGTGTAGTCCATGTAGTACTGCTGGTCGTCCTCGACGAGCCGGTAGTACGCGGCGTTGTCGATGCCCTTGAAGCTCAGCGTGGGGCCGAGGTGGTTGCCCTCAGCGGTGTGGTTGTAGACCACGTCGAGGATGACCTCGATGCCGGCGGCGTGGAAGGTGCGCACCATGCTCTTGAACTCCTGCACCTGCTGCCCGAGCACACCGGTGGCGGAGTACTCGTTGTGCGGCGCGAAGAAACCGATGGTGTTGTAGCCCCAGTAGTTGCGCAGGCCCTTGTCGAGCAGGGTCGCGTCCTGGACGAACTGGTGCACCGGCATCAGCTCGATGGCGGTGATGCCGAGCTTCTGCAGGTGCTCGATGATCGCCGGGTGGGTGAGCGCGAGGTAGCTGCCGCGCTCCTCCTCGGGGATGTCGGGGTGCAGCTCGGTGAGGCCCTTGACGTGCGCCTCGTAGATGACCGTCTCGGAGTACGGGGTCTTGGGTGCGCGATCGCCGGCCCAGTCGAAGAACGGGTTGATGACGACGGACAGCATCACGTGGCCGGCCGAGTCGTCGTCGTTCTCGGACTCCGGGTCGCCGAAGTTGTAGGAGAAGAGGGACGGATCCCAGTCGTAGTCGCCCGCCGTCGCCTTCGCGTACGGGTCGAGCAGCACCTTGTTGGGGTTGGACCGAAGACCCCGGGCGGGATCGTAGCTGCCGTGCACGCGGTAGCCGTAGCGCTGGCCGGGCTGGACCTGCGGCAGGTAGCAGTGCCATACGTAGGCGTCGACGTCCTCGAGCTCGACGCGGGTCTCGGTGCCGTCCTCCTCGAACAGGCAGAGCTCGATCCGATCAGCGCTCTCGCTGAAGATCGCGAAATTGGTGCCGCTGCCGTCGAAGGTCGCTCCGAGCGGATAGGGGGCTCCTGGCCAAACCTGCATGAGTCCTCCAAAGGGGTCAGAACTGTCCAAACCTACTGGAGGGGTGCCTGCCAAAGGGCTGGTGGTGAGGACGGCTCGAGTGCCTGCAGGATTGACCACCGGCCCACTCTCCGCAATCCGACTGCGGAAGAGGGAGGGGTTGAAGCCGGATCACCGGTCGGCTATGGCGGGCCTTCGGGGCGCCGAGTCTCAGCCGATGCCCTGTCTGCGAGAGATGCCGCGGAGTAGGTTCGCCGTATGGCACACCTGGCATCCGAGCTCGCCGACAAGGTCAGCTCACTCGGCATCAAGTCCGTGTACGGAGATCCGATCGAGGTCGGCGGCAAGACCGTCGTCCCGGTCGCGGCGATGTGGTTCGGCTTCGGCGCCGGATCGGAGGAGGGCGACGACGCCGCGGGCGGCGGCGGGGGCGGGGGAGTGACCATCCCCGTCGGCGCCTACGTGGAGGAGGCCGGGTTCGTCCGCTTCCAGCCGAACGTCGTGGCGCTCCTGTGGGTCGGCATCCCGTTCGTCTGGGTCGCCGGCAAGGCGATCGCGAGGATCTTCAAGGCCCTCAAGCACTGATCTGGTCCTACGTTCCGGCGCCATGTGCACGAAGTTCCGAGCACATGACGCCGGTCTCGTGCACATGGCGGGCGGCGCCCCTACTTGAAGGGCGCGGTGATCTCCGCGATGAGGGCCAGGTGGTCGGCGTCGAAGAGGTCGAACAGCTGGAGGTAGACGCGATCCGCGCCCAGCTCCCGGAGCCGGCCGAGGCGGTCGACGACCTCGTCCACCGTGCCGCCGAGGTTCTGCGAGCGCAGCTGCGCCGGGTCGGCGCCGTTGCGCTTCGCCCGTGCCACGAACTCGGCTTCCGTCCGGCCGACCGCGATGGGCTGCGCCACCGAGTAGCGCAGGTCGGACGGGTCGCGCTGGATCGCCGATGCCGCGGAGCGGACGCGGTCGAAGGCCGCTGAGACGCCCGCATCGTCGACGAAGCCAATGTTGAACTCCGTCGCGTAGCGCGCCGCCAGCTCGGGCGTGCGCTTCGCGCCGTTGCCGCCCACGATCAGCGGGATGCGTGCCTGGGTCGGCTTGGGCAGCGCGGACGAGCGGGTCAGCGTGTAGTGGCTGCCCGCGAAGTCGAAGGTCGAGCCGATGGGCGTCGACCACAGGCTGGTGACGATCTGCAGCTGCTCGTCGAGCATCCCGAAGCGCTTCTCCGGGAACGGGATGCCGTACTGGGCGTGCTCCTCGGCGAACCAGCCCGTTCCGAGCCCGAGCTCCGCGCGCCCGCCGGACATCTGATCGACCTGGGCGACCTGGATCGCGAGCACGCCGGGATAGCGATAGGTCACCGACGAGACGAGCGTGCCGAGCCGCAGGGTCGTCGTGTCTCGGGCGAGGCCCGCGAGGGTGGTCCAGGCATCCGTCGGTCCGGGCGTGCCGCCGGGGCCGCCGGTCCAGATGCCGTCCATCGCCAGGTAGTGGTCGCTTCGGAACCAGCCGTCGAAGCCGAGTGCCTCGGCCGCGAGGGCGCTGGCGAGCAGCTCGTCGTAGGTGTAGCCCTGCTGGGGCTCGGTGAAGATGCAGAATTCCACGTCGCCAGACTAGGGCGGCGACCTGACGCCTCCGTCGACGAGATGTGCCGTTCGGGGCTACCATCGAGGAAACACGGGAGTCCGGTGAGCCGGGCTGAGAGGAAGCTGATCCAAGCTTCGACCGTCGAACCTGATCTGGATAATGCCAGCGCAGGGAGGCAGCTCAATCCCGTGCCCTACTTTTCGATTCGAAAGGGGCACGTTCAGTGACCACACGCACCGCACCGTCCACCTCATCCGCCGTCACGCCGTCCTGGGCGGAGCGCTCCCGCTGGCGGGTCGTCGACATCGTCGTCGCCAGCGTCATCGGCGTCGCATCCGGGCTCGTCTTCCTGGCCTGGAACGTCGCATACAACCCCCTGAGCACCCCCGTCTCCGCCCTGCTGCCGGGCCTGCAGGCGCTGCTCGGCGGCGGCTGGCTGTTCGCCGGGGTGCTCACCGCCCTCGTCGTGCGCAAGCCGGGCGCGGCACTGTACGGCGAGCTCGTCGCCGCGGCGGTCTCCGCGCTCGTCGGCAACCAGTGGGGCCCGTGGACGCTCGAATCCGGGCTGGTCCAGGGCCTCGCGGCCGAGATCGTCTTCGCCCTCTTCCTCTACACGAGCTGGCGTCTCGGCACCGCGGTGCTCGCGGGAGCGGCGTCGGGGCTTGCCCTCGCCATCAACGACCTGGTGCTCTGGTACCCGGGATCGGACGTCGCCTTCTCCGTCATCTACGGCGTCAGCGCCGTCATCTCGGGGGCCGTTCTCGCGGGGGTGCTGTCCTGGCTCGCCGTGCGCGGCCTCGCGCGGACGGGAGCGCTCAGCCGCTTCGCCTCCGGTCGCGAGATCGCCGGCGAGGTCTAGATCCCCGCGCGGATCGCGCCGGGGCGTCCGACCACCGTCACGGCGCGGGGATGGGGCTGGCGTCACGCCGGCCGCCGCGCGTGGGCGGTGGAGGGGCTCGACCTGCGGATCGACGCAGGCGAACGCGTCCTGCTGCTCGGCGCATCGGGAGCCGGCAAGTCCACCCTGCTGCAGGGCCTCGCCGGCCTGCTCGGAGGTTCGGATGAAGGCGACCAGCGCGGCGAGCTGACCCTCGATGGCGTCTCGGCGGCCGGGCTCCGCGGACGGGCCGGGCTGCTGCTGCAGGACCCGGACGCGCAGATCGTGCTCGCGCGGGTCGGCGACGACGTGGCCTTCGGACCCGAGAACCTCGGGGTGGCTCGCGAGGAGATCTGGCCGCTGGTGGTCGAGGCACTGGACGCCGTCGGACTCGATCTGCCTCTCGACCATTCCACCTCCGCGCTGTCGGGCGGACAGAAGCAGCGGCTCGCGCTCGCCGGGATCATCGCCATGCGTCCGGGACTCGTGCTCCTCGACGAGCCGACCGCCAACCTCGATCCCGACGGCGTCCGCGAGGTCGTCGATGCGATCGAGCGGATGCTGGCGCGCACGGGCGCGACGCTCGTGGTCGTCGAGCATCGCGTGGCGACCTGGTTGCCGATCGTGGATCGCGTGGTGGTGCTCGCCGCCGGCGGGGGAGTCCTGGCGGACGGCGCACCCGCCGACGTGCTCGGTTCGGCAGCGGACTCGCTCGTCGAGGCGGGGGTCTGGGTGCCGGGACGCGCCACGAGGTTCACCCCGCTCCGGTCTCGGAGCGACCTCGAGGTGATGCGGGCCATCGACCTGGCCGTCGGCCGCGGCACTCGAATCGTGCAGTCCGGCATCGATCTGCGACTGGCGGCGGGATCCGCGCTCTGCATCACCGGACCGAACGGAGCCGGCAAATCCACGGCGGCGCTCGCGCTCGGGGGTCTGCTTCCGCCCCTCGGCGGGGAGGTGCAGGTCGGCGAGGCGCTCGCGGCGCGCGGCGAGCGCCGCCCCATCCGCTGGAGCTCGCGCGAGCTCATCACCCGGATCGGCTCCGTCTTCCAGGATCCCGAGCACCAGTTCGTGGCCCCGACGGTTCGCGCCGAGCTCGCGATCGGCCCGACAGCCGCGGGACTCGGAGCGCGGGACGTCGACGCGCGGATCGATCCCCTCCTGGACGCCCTCCGCCTGCGCGCGATCGAGCGCGCCAACCCCTTCACGCTCTCGGGAGGCGAGAAGCGTCGGCTGTCGGTCGCCACCGCTCTCGCCGCTGGCCCGTCGGTGCTCATCCTCGACGAGCCGACCTTCGGCCAGGACGCACGGACCTGGGCCGAGCTGGTGCGTCTCCTCCGCGGTCTCCAGGAGCAGGGCACCGCGCTGATCGCCGTCACCCACGACCAGGACTTCGTCGACGCGGTCGCCACCGACCGGCTCGAGCTGCATCCTCTTCCCGTGGAGTCCGTGGCATGACCTCGTCGACCGCGCTGCTCGCCCCCGCACGCTTGCGACCGGTGAATCCGCTGGCGAAGCTCGGCGCCGCCGTGCTCGTCTCCGGGCCGTTGATCCTCACCATCGACTGGGTGTCGGCGGCGGTGGCGCTCGTGCTCGTGCTTGCCGTGGTGCCGTTCATGGGCGTCGGATGGCGGCGGTTCTGGATCCGCACCCTGCCGGTGTGGGTCGCCGCGCCGCTCGCCGGCATCTCGGTGCTGCTCTACGGGCGCACCGAGGGCACGGTCTACGTCGAATGGCTCCTCGTGAGGGTCAGCGACGGCTCCATCGCGCTGGCAGTCGCCACTCTGCTGCGCGTCTTGGCGATCGGAGTTCCCGCGGTCGTGCTGTTCATCAGCATCGACCCGACCGATCTCGCCGACGGTCTGGCCCAGCGGCTCCGGCTTCCCGCCCGCTTCGTGCTGGGTGCACTGGCGGGTCTCCGACTCGTCGGACTGTTCCTCGAGGACTGGCGTTCGCTGGAACTGGCACGCCGCGCGCGCGGGATCGCCGATCGCGGCCGGGTCCGCCGCTTCGCGGGGATGGCGTTCTCGCTGCTCGTGCTGTCGATCCGTCGGGGAAGCAAGCTCGCCGTCGGCATGGAGGCGCGCGCGTTCGGCGGCTCCGAGCGGCGCACCTGGGCGCGGGCCTCCCCGTTCGGCGGCCGCGAGTTCGCGCTGCTCGCCGTCGGTGCGGCCATCTCGACCATCGCGGTCACCGCCGCGGTCCTCACGGGGGAATGGAACTTCATCGGTGCCCGCTGAGCCGGATCCGTCCGATCCCCTGAGCCTCCGTCGACCGCACCTGTCGGATCAGGTCGGTGCGATCGTCGAGATCCTCGAGCGGTCGGCTCCGTCCGGCAGCCGGGCCGTCGTGCTGATCGACGGGCGATCCGGATCGGGCAAGTCGACCCTCGCGACGCTGCTCGCCCCCCGGCTCGGCGCGGAGCTCGTCCGCCTCGACGACGTCTATCCGGGGTGGAGCGGGCTCGCGGAGGCGAGCCGGATGGTCGTCGATGACATCCTGCTCGGCGGCCAGTGGACGGGATGGGACTGGACGAATGACCGGCCCGCCGATCGGCACATCGTCGACCTCTCGGCGCCGCTGATCATCGACGGCTGCGGAAGCATCTCGAGGCGGAGCTCGGGCCTCGTCACCTCGAGCATCTGGGTCGAACTCGACGCGGCCTCGCGCCGGCGCAACGCGCTGCTGCGCGACGGCGCCGCCTTCGAGCCGTTCTGGGACATGTGGGCGCTGCAGGAGGAGGAGCTGATCCGGCGCGAGGATCCGCGGCACCGCGCCCAGGTGGTCGTCAGGGGATCGGACTTCAGCCTGATCCGCTGATCGAGCCGATCATGGCCGGGATGACCACGCCGGGCGAGCTGAGCCGCCAGAGCGGCCCGGGATCGGTGATGGCTCGATCGAGGACGAGAGTGACGACCTGGTCGGAGGCCGTGTCGGCGCTGCCGCCGTCGGCACCCGAGTCGGCGCCACTGGCCGTGCTTTCGGGGTCGGTCGTGGCGGGGCCCGAAATGGTGAACGTGCCGACCCGAGTGCCCTTCGACGCGGTCGCGACAGGATCGAGCACGACGACGGGTGCTGCGTCGGGGCTGGACGAGAAGCCCAGGACGGAGATGCCGTCCCGTGCGACGGCGTTCGCCGTGGAGCCCCATGGAGTGGAGTAGGTGCCGACGACTGCGCCCTTGGCGAGGAGGACGTGCTCGCCGATGGCGCCCGGCAGGCTGGCGACCAGGGCGGTGAAGTCGGCATCCAGGTCGTCGTAGGAGGGCTCGCCGACGATGGCGCCATAGACGGTCACCTGCTGGGAGGCCGCGTCGCCCTCCGCGCTCGTGCTCGCGTCGACGGTGACCGGCACAGCGAAGAGCAGGCAGACTCCCGCCTCGTCGGTGTAGCTGCGCGAGATGCCGATGACGCCGCTCGCCGCCTGGTAGCTGATGGTGTTGTCGAACACGCCGCCCCGCGTGGTGACGACCTGGCCCGTGGTGACGGTCTCGGCGATGAACGGGTCGGCCATCGCGAGCGCCGAGATCTGCGCGAGGTCGGATCCAGAGGCGACGCTCTGATCCGACAGGCCCGTCGGATCGACGACGACCACGCTGGCGAGGCCGTTCTCGGCGAGCCAGGCCTGGGCGGCTGTCAGGTAGTTGTCCAAGGATCCGAACGCCCATCGCGCGACCATCTCTGCGTGGTTGTTGCTCGACGCGATGAGCATGGCCTGGAGAGCCTCGCGCTCGCTCCAGCTGTCGCCCGTCACGACGCGGATCGCTCGGGTGCCCTGCGCCTGGAACTTCGCGTAGGAGGCGTAGTCGTCGGCCGTGACCGGAATGGCCGGCCCGGCGCGTCCGGGCTGCAGGGGCGCCTGATCGAGCACGACGAGCGCAGTGATCACCTTCGCTATGGCCGCCATGGGCAGCGCGTCGGAGGAGCCTCCCGCGAGAGGGACCTCATCCGCGCTCAGCGTGACACCGCTCGACCCCGCTGCAGGGAGCACAGGCGGGGTGGTGGAGGCGGACTCCGATGCGAGCTGCGCCGTCTTGCCCGTAGTGGAGGGCAGCGGGGCGAGGAGCGCGACCGGACCGTAGACGGCCAGGGCGACGACGACGACCGCGATGATCACCGCGACCACGCGATTGCGTTCCCGACCAGCCATGCGGCCAGGGTAGCTGCGCTCGGCGACGCCGGCGTCCGGCGCACCGCACCCGTCGAGACGGGCGGTCCGCTGATGCGGTCGCGATCGGGTTTGCGTTCGCTCGTCCCGGTCGCTCGTCGCGTTCGCGGTCGCACGGGATGGACGGATCACAGCGAGGCGAGCCATCAGGGGCGCGCGGTAACGTTGCGGCATGAGTGATGCACAGTCCCCGTCGAACATCCGCTACCTCGCCGAATTCGTCGACGGCCCGCTCGCCGGACGCAGCGAGACCCGCGTCATGGTCGACGACACCTACGACACCCAGCTCAGCAGCATCTCGCTCGTCGATGGCATCGAGGCCATCTTCTGGTACAACGCGGGTGAGACCCGCGAGATCGAGGGCGAGCTGCACGTCAGCTACACCTTCGATGCCCGCGACAGCGACCCCACCCAGAGCGGCGACGCCGACGAGTCGCTCCGCCTCTAGCCTGCGCCCCGAGCCGAGTTCACCCGAGCGGACTTCGGGCTGTCAGAGCGATCTCGACCGCTCGAACGGCCCGAAGTCCGCTCTCGTGTCGGCCTCCCGAGGTCAGCGCGGCGCCTGCAGGCCGAATATCCCCGCGTCGTCCGGTGCGACGAGCAGCGGCTCGGTGAGCCAGCGCGCGACCGCTCGGCGCGACTCGCGTCGCAGGCTCAGCGTGATCCGGTGCGGCGTCTCGAGGAACGAGATGTCGATCCTCAGGAGCTCGTCGTCGACCCAGCCGCCGGTCACGGCCACCGGCGGCAGCCCGTCCACCGCCTCGATGGTCGTCCAGCCGGTGCCGAGGACGGGGACGCGAAGCGTCTTCCCCGCGACGTCGGTCAGCTCGATCCGCCACGCGCCGTCGTCTTCCGCCACGGAGGCCGTGCGCAGCCGCGCGTCCTCGGCACCCGTCAGGTAGAACGACCCGGCCCAGCCGTCGGCCTCGGCCGGTGCGGCGGCTCCCTCGAGGGATGGAAGGGCCAGCGCCCCCAGGCGGGTCTCGAGCGTCGCGTCGTCCGCGTCCGAGGTGGGGGCGTCGACCGCGGGAAGCAGATGCTCCCAGGCGGCCTCGAGCATGGCTCGCATGGCGTAGGTCCCGGCCGTCACCGCCAGGACGACGTCCTGCTCGGGCAGGATCACGCAGAACTGGCCGGAGGCGCCGTCGCCCCGGTAGCCGTGCCTCGCCTGCCAGACCTGGAATCCATAGCCCTGTTCCCAGTCGTCGCTCTCGTCCGCACCGGTCGATACCCGGCGCTGTCGGACCTCCGCAGCCCAGCCGACGGGGAGCACCTGCTCTCCCTCCCATACCCCGTCCTGAAGATGCAGCAGGCCGAGCTTGGCGATCGCCTCGGTCGTCACGTGCAGACCCGCGAAGCCGACCTGGCGGCCGGCGGGGTACTCCCGCCAGACGGCCGCCCCGATGCCGAGGGGATCGAACATCCTCGGTCGCAGGTAGTCGGTCAGCGTCTGGCCCGAGGCGCGCTGGATGATGGCCGCGATCGTGTACGTGCAGGGCTGGCTGTAGGCGAACACGCTGCCCGGTTCCTCGTCGGGCTCGTGCAGCAGGAAGCCGCGCACCGGCTCGAGGGGGTCGGTCTCGAGCGCGGGTGCGTACATGTCCTCCCGGTGCCCAGCGGCCATCGCGGCGAGATCTCGGATCCGGATCGCTCGGCTCCGAGGGGTCGTGATCTCGTCGGCGAACTCGGGGAAATGCGAGATCACCGTGTCGTCGAGGCCGACGAGACCCTCGTCGACGGCGAATCCGAGAGCGCTCACCGTGAAGGTCTTGCTCACGGAGTACACGTGGTGAAGCCGGCTCGGGGTGAACGGTGCCCACCAGCCCTGGGCGATGACCCGCCCGTGTCGGAGCAGCATGAGGCTGTGCGGCTCGATGTCCGGGTGCGCCTCGAGGGCATCGAGAAAGGCCCCGATCCCGCGTGCGGCGACCGATTCCGCGGTCCGCGTGGAGCTCGGGAGAGCCGTGCTCGGCGGGGCATCAGTCTCGGCGCCGGGGGAGGAGGACGGGGAGTCGGGGCCGGTCGTGGTCACCCTGTGCACGCTACTCGCGTCCGGCGAGCGCGGGATCGCGGGCGAGGTCTCGAGGCAGCCGCACGCCCCAGGTGCGCAGCTCGATGGCCGCGAGACGCGCGATGTCGGCGGAATCGGCCATGCGCCATGCGTTGGCCGGCCGGGGGGACGCCGTCCGCAGGTCTGCGGCGGGGGCGGCGACCAGTGCCCGCAGGGCGAGCACATCCAGCCCATCGTCGAGGCGGAGGATGGCGCGGGCTCTGGCCGAGCCGATCGCGAAGATGATCCGCGCGCGCAGCCAGTACCAGAGCAGGAATCCGATCGGGATGAGGGTGACGAGCAGGCCGGCGACCGCCGCGGCGGTGTGCACGGCCGACTGCTGCTGCGCACCGGCATCCGCAAGGGAGGCTCCTGCGCTGGCTGCGGCATCGAACGGCGAGCGGATGCCGCCGCCGATGAGCGGCACCCCGCCGAGCTGGTCGCCCGCGTCGCTGAGGGCGCCGTCGAAGTCGGATCCGGTGCTCTGCATCTGCTCGCCGAGCCCGGCAAGCCCGTCGATGGCGGAGCGGACCGCCGCCCCGGCGACGATGGCGAGCACGATCGCGATCACGGCGAGCAGGTCGATCACGACCTGAAGGGTGCGCCGGGCGGGGAAGTCCGAGTAGAGGCTCATGCACTCAGCATGCCCCCGCGGGAGGGCTCGCAGTTCCGCCCGGCGGGTCAGTCCCAACCGAGTTCGTGCAGCCGCTCGTCGTCGATCCCGTAGAAGTGCGCGATCTCGTGCACGAGGGTGATGTGGATCTCGTCGCGGAGCTGATCCTCGCCGTCGCAGATGGCGAGCAGCGGCTCGCGGAACAGCACGATCCGGTCGGGCATCTCTCCGAATCCGTAGCGGTCGCGCTCGGTGAGCGCGGTGCCGTCGTAGAAGCCGAGCGTGTCGAGCGTGCCGTCCTCCGGGCGGTCCTCGACCACGAAGACGACGTTCTCGAGGCCGTCGACCATGTCGTCCGGCAACGCGTCCAGCTCGGAGACGACGAGCGCCTCGAACGCTTCAGCATCGAGGTCGATCATCCATGCCTCCGATGCGGACGGGATAAGCCGGCGATGCGGCCGTGGATACAGCGAAGGCGAGGTGCCTCGGACCTGCCGAGTACCTCGCCTTCGCGAAGAAGTGGGGTGAACGACGGGACTCGAACCCGCGACATCCGGCACCACAAGCCAGCGCTCTACCAACTGAGCTACGCCCACCACGGCCCGTCGGAACGGGCATCGTCCGCGGCGGAACCGCGAAGCAACTCGGAGAGTCTATTACAGCCGGGCGGCGAACTCATCGACCACGGCGGCGGACACCGCCTGCACCTGCTCGGTGGTCGGACCGGGAGGCTGCACGAAGGCGGCCTTGCGGTAGTAGTCGAGCTCGCGGATGCTCTCGATGATGTCGGCGAGGGCACGGTGGCCGCCGGCCTTCGCGGGAGCGTTGAAGTAGATGCGGGGGAACCAGCGGCGAGCGAGCTCCTTGATCGAGGACACGTCGACGCTGCGGTAGTGGAGGTACGTGTCGACCCGAGGCATGTACTTGGCGAGGAAGGACCGGTCCGTGCCGATGGTGTTGCCGGCGAGCGGCGCCGATCCGGCAGTGGGCACGAAGCGCTGGATGTACTCGAGGACCTGGAACTCGGCGTCGGCGAGGCTGATGCCGCGGGGGATCTCGTTGATCAGCCCCGACTCGGTGTGCATGTTGGTGACCACCTCGTTCATGTTGTCGAGGGCGGCCTGGTCGGCCTTGATCACGAGGCTCAGCCCGGCATCCTGGAGCATGAGCTCGTAGTCGGTGACGATCACCGCGACCTCGACGAGCTCGTCGACCGCGAGGTCGAGCCCTGTCATCTCGCAGTCGATCCAGACGAGTCGTTCGCTTCCGTTTGCCACCCGGCAACTCTACTGGCGCCCCCGGACACGCCGGATCTGCCGCCCGCTCAGCCCACCGGGCGGTGGCGCAGCGCCCAGCCGCCACGGATATCGTCGGAACGTGTCAACGCTCCTCGCCGTCCTGCTGCTCGTCAACGCCGTCTGGAACGTCGTGGTGTGGCCGCCCTTCCTCCGGAGGGTGGCGCGCGACCCGCGGGCCCGCGACCAGAGGGGACGCGCGACCGCATTCCTCCGCGTGCACGTGATCCTGGTCAGCGTCTCGCTGTTGATCGCACTCGTCTCGGCGATCGCGGCGATCGCCAGCTTCGTGGCCTGAAGCTGTCAGGCGGCGAGACCGACTCCCACGCCGTGCGCGCGCATGGCGTCCTCGACGATGGTGAGGCCCTGCAGACCGGGGAGCTTCGCGACGTGGGTGTCGATCTTCTGGATCTCGACGATTCCGCTGTCGCTGCCGAAGAGGTGCTTCATGACGTGGGTGACCTCGTCGTCGGCCATGATGCCGGAGCCGACGGGACGCCATGCCTTGCTGAGAGCGAGACGGGCGAGGATCTGCGCCTTCTTGCTGACAGCGAGGCGCTCGCGGGCCTGGCTCGCGTAGAAGGCCACGTGGCGCGCCTCCTGCTTGGCGATGCGACGGAGCAGCTCGGCGAGCACGGGGTGCTTCTCGAGGTCGGCGAGCCGGTTGTAGGCGGCGATGGCCGACCACTCGTTGACCGCTCCCCAGATCATGTGCACCGCGACGAAGTCCTTGCCCACGATGTTGCCCATGAGCGACTGCTTGACCGGGTCGAGCCGGTCCTTCCAGCCCAGGCGGATGCGCTTGGCCTTGAGCTCGTCGAAGTCGACGCTCACGCCGTGGGCGCCGAGCACATCGGCGAGCGCCTCGCCGTGCCAGAACTCCTCGCGGTTCCACATCGTCATGAACGCGGAGACGTCGTCGTCGCGGTGCGACGGGGTCACGAGCATGTCCCGCAGGTAGCAGACGGTGTGGTACTCCACGTCGCACATGTAGCGGAGGCTCCGCAGGGTGTGCTCGGGCAGCGGGTTGTCGGCGAACTCCTCGAAGGCGAGGTCGCGCCAATTGACCGACTCCGACGTGGAGGTGTACTTGGTGATGTCGAATGCCATGGTGTCCTGACTGGTCGTCTCGGGCTCAGTGCCCGGGGCGGAGGCGGGTCCCGGCGAGGCCGGGAAGAGTGCGGATGCGTGCAAGGGTCTCGGTGGCGCGGCGCTGCACGATCGTGTCGAGCGCGCGCCGGTCGTCCGCGCTGAGCGCAGAGGAGCTGATCGGCACCGTCGCCACTCGGAAGCGCGCGCGGGTCAGAGAGCGAGAGCGCAGGGATCGACTGAGTCGATCGCGTGCCTGCACCTCGAAGAACTCCGCATGGCGGGCGCGGACGTGCGCGATCCGGGCGAAGACCGCGTCGAGTGTGGGGTTCGCTGCGTCGCTGGCGACGGTCTCGTAGGTCGCGCCCATCGCCCAGTCGTCGGCGATGCCGAGCGCCATGTGCACGGCGACGATGTCCGATCCGATCGCGCCGGTGAACAGTGAGGTGCCGATGGGGCGGATGCGGTCGAAGACGGCTCCTCCGCCTCGGCGCGAGCTCTCACCGAGGGGCTCGATGGCGTGCGCCTCCAGGACGGCCCGCAGAGCGTCGGCCATCCAGAACTTCTCGAACGCCCAGGTGATGAGGAACGCGGTGACCCGCGCATCCTTGTGTGTGGGCGTGACGAGCACGTTGCGCAGATGATGCATCGTTGAGCGTTCGACGCGCTCGAGGCTTCGGATTGCCCGCAGCGTGCTGGGCGTCAGCGGCTGGGCAGCGAACCCGTCGAGATCGAGATCATCGCGGTGGCTGCCGATGGCTGTTCTCGTGTAGCCGCGCACGTCGAATGACGCGCCGGGCACGAGCAGAAGCTCGTCGTCCTGACTGGATCGAGGCAACGCGGATCCCCTCCTCCGGGTGGACGTTGGCCATAGCCTACGATCTCCCGACAGGGTAGGGGCTTTACGCCGCTTCGAAAAGCGGGTGTCCCGATGGCGCGAGGAAGCTCGACTCGATGGTTTCGACGGGGGCGCGGGAGATCCGGCTGAAGTTGGTGGCCCGTCCGCGGGATCTCGGGGCCACCGGGAACTCCGCCGATCCGAGCAGCCAGGTCAGCCACAGCGCGGTGGGGGCTTCTTCGATCACGTAGCCGGGAGGCAGCCCATCGCTGATGAGCCGGGGCAGGCTGCGATGGGCTCGGATGATGGCGCCGAGCTCCATGACGAGGAATCGCTGGGCGTCCTCCAGGCTCTCGAACACGCCGAGAGCGACGCGATCCTGGCCGGCCCGGGCCGCCTCGACCGGGAACAGGTCGTGGTGCGCGGCGATGGCGAAGGCGACGTGCGCATCGGCGACGTGCAGCAGATCATCGGCGTTCCGGGTGACGGGCTCGAGCCCGCCCCTCTCCGCCCAAGCGATGAGGTCCTCCATGCATGAATCGTACGGACGGGTGGGGCGGCCGCGGCTCCGGATCGCCCAGCGTTAACCAGAAGGAAACACAGCATGGCGATCGGACGAGGAGGAGCGACGCTTGCGCCTCGTCTGCGATTGCGGGCTTGCGGATGATTTCGAGCTAGTTAGACTAACTAGCGACCCGAAAGGAGTTCTCGTGACCGTCTCTGGACTTCCGCTTCTCCGCACCAGCCCGTATCGCCGTCAGATCTCCTCCATCGACACTCCGCTCGTCTCCTGGGAGCACCACGGGCGCATGTGGCTCGGCAGCATCCACGGGCAGATCGCCGGCACGGTCACCCGGCAGGGACTCATGTTCCGCGCGGTCGACTGGGTGGGTGAGGTCGCCGGCACCTTCCTCTCCCTCGGTGCCGCCCAGCGGGCACTCGAACCAGGCCGTATCGCCGAACGACGCGACTCCGTGTACGACACTTCGACCCGTCGTGAGGCTGCTCTCGCCGCCATCGTCGGATCGTCCGTGGTGACCGTCGGTCTCGCGGCCGGTGTGCTCCTGGTGCGCCTGCCTCTCTGACCCCTCGTCTGAAGACGGTCGAGTCGAGAGTCGGCGCGACGGCTCGATGGATGCACTCGGTGACTCCGACCCCGCTGCTGGCCGGGGAGCGCTGGGCGGGCGTGGTCGGGCGCTCGCGCGTAGACTTCCGGGCGCGCCTCCGTAGCTCAGGGGATAGAGCAGCGGCCTTCTAATCCGCTTGTCGTTGGTTCGAATCCAACCGGGGGCACCCATCTGACCAGGGATTCAACCTGATCGCCTCGGCCGACTCCCTCTGTTCCGCCTCCGAATCGCCCGTGAGAAGGCGGCCGTCCTTCCATGTGCCCCTCCCGTGCCAGGGGGAGGCGGCACACTGGGGCCACGCTCAGTCGAAGACTGTGTCCCGAAAGGATGATCGTGCTCTCCTCTGTGTATGTCAGCACCGCCACCGTGCCGTTCTCCGACGAGGACCTTGTCGAGTTGCTGTCCGACGCACGTGCCACCAATGCAGAGCTGGGGGTGACCGGTCTCCTGCTCCACCACGACGGCCAGTTCATGCAGGCGCTCGAGGGTCCAGAGCCTGCCGTCCGATCGCTGCTCAAGACGATCGCGGACGATCCTCGCCACAAGAGCGTCTGGGTCCTGTGGGAGTCGCCGATCGAAGACCGCACATTCGGGGACTGGTCGATGGGCTTCCGCTCGGTGAGCGACGAGTCACTGCGAGACATCCCCGGCTTCGCGGACTTCTTCGAAGACGGCAACGCGGCGGATCGCGCCTGGGCCACACCGACCCGTGCGACCTGGTTGCTGAACTGGTTCCGCGACAACACCCTGTAGGCCTGCGCTCATGAGCGCTGCCCGCTGCGTGCCGTTGTCCGTAATCGCGGGTCAGCCGAGGGACGGGGCGACGCTCGTCCACAGATGCAGCAGGGCGTATGCGCGCACGGGTCGCCACGGCTCGGACAGCGCCTCGGCGGTCTTCGCGTCGACGTTGCCCAGAGCCTTGCGCAGCACCAGGTCGCCGCTCGGGAACGCGTCCCGATCGGCGAGCACGCGGACGGCGAGGTAATCCGCGGTCCACGGACCGACCCCGGGGATGGCGAGCAGCAGGCGGCGGGCCACGGTCGGATCGCTGGCCGGCGAGATCGACAGGCCGTCGGCGAATGCCCGGGCGACATGCAGCAGGGTGGAGGCGCGGCTGCGGGTAATGCCGATGGCTGCCCTGAGCTCCTCGTGGTCGAGCTCGGCGACGAGTGCTGCCGGAGGGAATGTGCGCAGACCCGATCCATGCTCTCCGCCGAAGCGCGCGACGAGTCGGCCGCTGAACGTTCGGGCGGCGGCGAGCGAGACCTGCTGGCCGAGCACCGTGGTGAGAGCGGCCTCCCATCCGTTGGGATGGCCGATCACGCGCAGCCCCGGGCGCGCAGCGATGAGCGGACCGATACGCGGGTCCTCGGCGAAACGGATCCCGAGTGCCGCGGGATCCATGTCGAGGTCGAAGAGATGGCGGATGGCCGGAACGAGAGTCCGAGCCGTCTCCAGGCCCGCCTCGACGGTCGCCACCATCCGCTCCGAGTCGAAACGCATGCTGGCGGCGACAGGACCGCCGACCGAGGGGAACAGGCGACGGTAGGACGCGGAATCGACGTCGACCACCTCAGCGCCCTGGATGGCGTGCGCCTCCAGCAGACGGAGGGCGGCGCGCACGTCGTAGGGGCCGAGGAATCGGAGTTCGAGCTCGGTGCTCGCGGAAGAGCTCACGCCTCATCCTGGCCGATGCGCTCGGGAGAGCCGTGGGAGGGGCGGGTTCGGTATCGCTACTGCGAGACGATGAACGAGGCGAGCTGCGCCGACGGGCTGAAGCTGGCGCCGGCACCCGTCGACCACGCGGCCAGCATCACTGCGATGACGGCCACGACCACGTACAGGCCGGTGCGAGATCGTCGGCGGTTGCGGGTTCTGGCGTTCACGATGCTTCAGTCCTCTGCTCAGTCCGCTGATGCGGGTCTGAGATGGTTCGGCGCAGACGAATGCCTGGTTGGTCCCCACTTCTGGTCACAGACAGCGGGTCGCCATCGGCGAAGCCGTCAGGCGTCGCCGAGCGAGATGGCCCTGGCCTCCTCGAGTGCCGACTCCGGAGCGTGGTCCGCTGGCATGAGTGCACGGCGTCCGAGCAGGATCACGGCGGTCGCGGCGAGCACGGCGCCGCCGGCGAACAGATAGGGCGTCGCCGCGTCGAAGGCGTCGGCCAGCAGTGTGGCGGTGGGAGGCGCGATCGCTCCGCCGATGAAGCGCACTGCGGAGTACGACGATGACGCGACCACGCGCGGCAGGTCGGTGGCCTCCATGACGGTCTCGGTGAGCACGGTGTTCAGCACGCCGAGGACGAGCCCGCCGATCACGACCGCGACCACCAGCGCCACCTGACTGTCCACGAGGACACCGGCGGCGATCAGGTCGACCGCGAGCACGGGCAGGGCGACCGCGATGATCGACGGCCGCGCGAACCGCCGAGTGAGCAGCGGAGCCACCCAGACGGAGGTGATGGCCAGGCCGACACCCCAGCCGAAGAAGGTGAAGCCGATCCCGATCGCACCGAAGCCCAAGGGGAACGGCGTGTAGGCCAGGAGGATGAAGAAGCCGATGTTGTAGAGGAAGGCGGTGGCGGCGAGTACCGCGATCGCGGGCCGGCCCAGCGCCCTGAACGGAGCGGAGAACGGGATCGGCGATGCGTGGGTGCTCGCCGCGTCGCCGCGCAGCAGCACGAGGATCGCCACGAAGCCGACGGCCATGAGGGCGGCTGTGCCGAAGAACGGGCCGCGCCAGCTGATGCTGCCGAGCAGGCCGCCGAGCAGGGGGCCTATGGCGATGCCGAGACCCAGCGCCGCCTCGTAGAGGACGATCGCCGCCGAGCTGCCGCCCGATGCGGCTCCGACGATCGTGGCCAGCGCTGTGGAGATGAAGAGCGCGTTGCCCAGTCCCCATCCCGCGCGGAACCCGATGACCGCCTCGACGTTGCCGCTGATGGCGGCGAGGAGTGCGAAGGCGACGATCAGCGCCAGGCCGATCAGCAGCGTCTTCTTGGCGCCGATCCGCGAGGAGATGAAACTCGTGACGAGCATCGCGAGACCGGTGACCAGAAGGTAGCTGGTGAAGAGCAGCTCGGTCTCGGTGGGCGTCGCGTCGAGGTCGGCCGCGATGGTCGGAAGGATCGGGTCCACCAGTCCTATGCCCATGAAGGCGACGACGCAGGCGAAGGCGACGGCCCAGACCTGCCGGGGCTGGCGGAGCAGGCTCGGGTGTCCCGTGGCTTCCTTGGGGTCGGGCCGCGGCGCGGTGTTCTGTGGGACAGCGCTGCGCGCCGCTCGGCCTGACCGGGTTGGAGCAGTCATGCGGCGACCTCCGACACGGAGATGTGGCGTTCGAGGATCGACGCGACGGCGCGCATGGCCGCCCAGTCATCGGCCGTGAGGTCGGAGAACAGGGGAGCGGCGGATTCGGCGACCTGCTGGAGCCAGGTGTTCAGAGCGTTCTGGCCCTTCGGGGTGATCGCGATGAGCCAGGCCCGGGCGTCGTCCACGTCGGCGATTCGACGGATGAGATCCTCTGCGGCCAGGTTCTGGACGATCTTCGTCATGGTGGGCTGAGCGACCCGACTCGCGGCGGCGAGCTCGCCGATCCGCATGGGGCCGTCATTGATGAGGATCGACAGTGTCCGCCAGACCGCGGGCGAGGTGCCGTTTCCGGTGTGCTGCGCGGCGATCCGGGTGAGGCGATGCGCAGAGATGATCAGGGATTGCAGGGTGTCGACTGATTCGTTCACGTTCCACAACTATAGCCGAACTATATAGCTGCGCTATGCAAAATCCCGAATTTGCCGTGGCGGCGTCGGATCAGTCCTCCGAGCCCCGCGGACGCCCGAAGGCGGCCGGGATGGGAGGTGCGTATGGCTCGTCGGTAGGGCGCTCGACTGCGCCCGGCTCCTCGTCGGCATCGTGGATCTGCTGGGGGAGCGACGGGCGGAGCGGCCGCGTGCCGATCGGAGGCATCACCGACGTCACCTGGGTCTGATCGTCATCGCTCGAGGCGAGCAGGCGAGGGTTCACGGACGTCCCGCCGCCCGCATCGACATTGTCGTCGAGCCTTGCCGCGGAGGAGTAGCTCCTGTCCGGGCGCACGGGCTCGGGGTGGGCAGACTCGGAGCGGACGGCTTCGGGCCGGACGGCTTCTGGACGAACGGGTTCTGGGCGTCGGAAGGGTTGGGTCGGCCGCACGGGTGCGAAGGCGGGCGAGGGCTCGCCGTCGGCGACCGGGACCGGGTCGGGCACCAGCGTGGGCCCCGACGGCGGAATCGGAACGGGCGCCGGCGCCGTCACGACGGGTGTCGCGGCCGAATCGTCGAGGCGCGGAGCCGGGTTCTGCTGGGCGGCCCAGGCATCCTGCTCCTGCTGCAGCAGCTGATCCTCGCGGGAGCGGTCCTCGCTCCAACGGGCGAGGTCGCGCTCGAAGATCTTGCGCGCGCGCCGGGGGTTGCTCTCCCAGTCGATGAGGCGGTCGCGGAACTCCGCGAGCGGGGCGTCGAACTGCAGGGTGAAGGTCGCGGATGCACGCTTGAACTCGCGGATCTCGTGGCCGGCCCAATTGGCCGCGACCGATGCGCCCGGGATGGGCAGCATCCTCAGCTGCACGTCGGCAGCACCCATCGACCGATCGGCCGCCAGCTGCTCGTTGGGCAGCAGTGAATGCCAGACCGACGCCTGCCGGGCGCTGTCCAGCAGGCCGATGACAGCAGACGCCTTCAATTCCCGGTCGTGGCTGCGCATGAGGCGCTTGATGCTGCCGCGAGCGATCGCCGTCGCGATGATCCCGGACACCAGGATGGCGACGAAGGGGATCACCGCTCCGAGGAGCACGGTCTGTCCTGCCGGTGAATAGAACCAGTCGACGAAATCGTTCCACCACTGCATGGCAGGGACTATACCTTCGGTGTCGCGCGCTGCTCAGGAGAACCGCAGGCAGTCGACCGCATCGTCGAACGACCAGAATTCGCCGGCCGCGACGAACGAGCGGCCGGTGGATGCGAGCCTCTTGGCCTGGAACCGCGGCAGTGCGCCGTTCTCGATGTGCTCGACGTAGCCGAGCACCTGGCCGCTGTCACGGGTGATCCGCCAGAGCCCGTTGTTGAGCTGAGTGCATGACACGCCGCGACGGGGAAGCGCGGTGCGGACGGCGTCGGCGGCAATCGTGGTGGTCATGTCTGTCCTCTCGTTCCGCAGCCGGCCCTGCGCATCTGATCTGTGCTTCAGACGCTAGGACGACCCTCCGACATGCCCTCCGACGGCATGGATGGCGGATAGTGAGCGGCAGACGTGCGCGATGCGCGGGCCGATCCCCGCTGATCGCGGCTGCTCAGCGCAAGCCGGTGCCGTGGACGGCGAACTCGTCGATCGCAGCAAGCTCATCGTCAGTGAGCGGCGCGGCGTCGAGGGCGCCCAGATTCTGATCCAGCTGCTGCGTGCTCGACGCGCCGATCAGCGCCGACGTGACCTGCGGCTGGCGCAGCACCCAGGCCAGCGCGAGCTGGGCGAGAGTCTGTCCGCGGTCCTGCGCGATCGCATTGAGGCCGCGTGCGCGCGCGAGGTACGTCTCGTCGATCCTGTCCTCCGACAGGAAGACGCTCGTGGCGGCCCGTGAGTCGCTCGGGATGTCACCGCCGAGGTAGCGGTCGGTCAGCATGCCCTGCGCCAGTGGCGAGAAGACGATCGAGCCGATCCCCTGCTCTTCGAGCACGGGGAACAGTCCCTCCTCGATGTGCCGGTCGAACATCGAGTAGCGGGGCTGGTGGATGAGCAGGTGGATGCCGCGGGAGGACAGCTCCTTCGCCATGGCCGTCGTCTGCTCGGGGCTGTAGTTGGAGATGCCGACGTAGAGGGCACGTCCGCTGGTCACCGCGGTCTCGAGCGCGCTCGCGGTCTCCGCGATGGGCGTGTTCGGGTCGGGTCGGTGGTGGTAGAAGATGTCGACGTAGTCGAGGCCCATCCGCTTCAGGCTCGCGTCGAGCGAGTTGAGGAGGTACTTGCGGGAACCCCAGTCACCGTAGGGGCCCTCCTGCATGCTGTAGCCGGCCTTCGTCGAGATGACCAGATCGTCGCGGTGCGCGGTGAAGTCCTCGCTGAAGATCCGGCCGAAGTTGGTCTCCGCCGATCCGGGAGGCGGACCGTAGTTGTTGGCCAGATCGAAGTGGGTGATCCCACGGTCGTAGGCGCGGCGCAGGATCGCGCGCTGCGAGTCGATGCTGCGCTCGTCGCCGAAGTTGTGCCAGAGGCCGAGCGACAGGGGCGGCAGCATCAGGCCGCTCCGACCGGTGCGTCGGTATTCGAGCTGCTGGTAACGATCGGCTGCGGCGCTGTAGTTCACTGTTCAATGGTAGTGACGAGCGCGACGTCCCATCGCCCAGGGAACGCACCGCTCGCGGAGCAGAGGAGCAGGCATATGGAGACGTTCGTACTGGCCGGAGGGTGCTTCTGGTGCCTGGACGCGGTCTATCGGGACCTGGTGGGCGTATCCGACGTGGTGTCGGGATACACCGGAGGTTCGGCGATCAGCCCCACCTACGAGCAGGTCTGCACGGGATCCACGGGACACGCGGAGGCGGTCGCCGTCACCTTCGATCCCGATGTCATCCCGCGGCAGGTCATCCTCGACGTCTTCTTCACCCTGCACGACCCGCGTCAGCTCAACCGCCAGGGGAATGATGTCGGAACGCAGTACCGATCGGCGATGTTCTACGCCGACGAGGAGCAGCGGGAGCTCTTCCAGGCGGCCATCGACAAGGCCGCCGATCTGTGGGACGGCACCATCGTGACCCAGCTCGAGCCGCTAGGGGAGTACTACCCCGCAGAGGACTACCACCAGGACTTCTTCGCCAAGAATCCCAACCAGGGCTACTGCCTCGCGGTGGCCGTGCCCAAGGTCAACAAGGTCCGCCGCAGCTATGCCGAGTACGTCAAGGCCGCCTAGCGCACCATGCGCTCACAGTCGAAGCCGGCATCGGGTTGTCCACCGATGTCGGCTTCGGCCGTTCCCGGCCGGTCCATTCCGCGGATCCTTCTCGGAGAGAGCGGTCCGGTGAATCCGGCACGAGACATCGGACCGCCCTCGATCGAGCACCGCGCGTCGACCGCGCGGACGAGGAGGAGAGCGGACATGAACGACAGCATTTCCATCAGCGGACGAGCGGGTGCCGACCCGACCTTCACGACCACCGCGAGGGGCCTCGAGGTGGCCTCGTTCAGCGTCGCCACCGACTATCTGCGCCGCGGCGCAGACGGCCAGCTCGACAAGCAGAGCAAGCAGACCAACTGGTACCGCGTAGTCGCGTTCGGGCAGCTCGCCGCGGGCGTCGCGTCCGCGGTGCGCAAGGGTCGCACCGTGATCGTCTCGGGCCGGGTGCGCATCGCCGACTGGGAGAATCCCGACGGCCGCAAGGGAACGAACGTGGAGATCATCGCCGAGAGCGTCGGGATCGATCTGAAGTGGTTCAACGGACCGGTCACGCCGCCTGCGGCTCCTGCCCGCACAGCACCGCCCGAGCAGCCGTCGACCACGGCGTCGGATGGCTCGTCCCCAGCCGAGGGGTCCTCCGACGTGGCGTCGTCGGCGGATGCCTGGTTCAATCCCGCAGTCGGCCGCGAGGCCGAGATGGCCGACGCCGACGCCCCGTTCTGATCGCCCGCGTCGATCAGGGCCTCTGGCGCAGCGGTCCGCCTAGACTTCGGCGGAGTCGATGGGGGAGCGTCAGCATGGCGACGGGACACAACTGGATGCGCGGCGCGGCGCGCGGCGCACTGGCGTCGGTGCTCCTGGCTGCAGGGCTGGCAGGCTGCTCGGCCATGGGGCCTGCCGGCCCGGCCGAGACCGCTGCCGTCTCCGCCCAGCCGACCGCCGCGCCGACGCCTGTCGACACAACACCCGTGCTCGACCCGGCTGGAACGGCGGAGGGCAATCTCGCCTTCTTCGACTACGTCAACGAACAGGTGCTCGTCGCCGATCCGGCTCCCGACGGAGCGCAGTTCACCGCGGCGCTCGCCGCGGCGGGTTTCGATACGGCGGCGATGGAGCTCACGCCCGACCGCACGGCGGTGGATCTCGAGGCCGCGTCGGTGCAGTTCTCCGTCCGGCTGGCCGACGGCTGTCTGATCGGCCAGTGGGGCAGCGGGGTCGGCTATCACTCGCTCGTCACTGCCGTGCTGTCCTCCGGGCGATGCCTCATCGGCTCCGACCGTCCCGCCGGCTGAGGCTCCCTTGTTCGCAGTGGCAGGGGTGACGGCGACCGAGCGGGGTGTGCACGACAGCGGCGAGGTCGTGCCGCCCAAATAGGATTGGGCCATGGCCGAATACATCTATTCCATGGTCCGCGCGCGCAAGGCGCACGGCGACAAGGTGATCCTCGACGATGTGACGATGGCCTTCCTGCCCGGCGCCAAGATCGGCGTCGTCGGGCCGAACGGTGCCGGAAAGTCCACCATCCTGCGCATCATGGCGGGCCTCGACATCCCGAGCAACGGCGAGGCCAAGCTGTCACCGGGATACACCGTCGGATTTCTCGAGCAGGAGCCTCAGCTCGACGAGAGCGCCACCGTGCTCGAGAACGTGCAGCAGGGCGTCGCCGAGACCAAGGGCAAGCTCGATCGCTTCAACGAGATCAGCGCCGCGCTCGCCGATCCCGACGCCGACTTCGACACTCTGCTGGCCGAGATGGGCGTGCTGCAGGAGGCGATCGACGCCTCCGACGCCTGGGACCTCGACTCCCAGCTCGAGCAGGCCATGGATGCCCTGCGGACGCCGCCGGGCGACGCCATCGTCAGCAACCTCTCGGGTGGTGAGAAGCGCCGCGTCGCTCTCTGCAAGCTGCTGCTGCAGAAGCCCGACCTGCTGCTGCTCGACGAGCCGACCAACCACCTCGACGCCGAGAGCGTGCAGTGGCTCGAGCAGCATCTCGCGAAGTACCCCGGCGCCGTCCTCGCCGTCACTCACGATCGGTACTTCCTCGACAACGTCGCGGAGTGGATCGCCGAGGTCGACCGCGGACGTCTCTACCCCTACGAGGGCAACTACTCGACCTATCTCGAGAAGAAGCAGGAGCGCCTCAAGGTCCAGGGCAAGAAGGACGCCAAGCTGTCACGTCGACTCGCGGACGAGCTCGACTGGGTCCGATCGAACTCGAAGGGCCGCCAGACCAAGTCGAAGGCGCGCCTCGCTCGCTACGAGGAGATGGTGACGGAGGCCGAGAAGACGCGCAAGCTCGACTTCGAGGAGATCCAGATCCCGGTCGGCCCACGACTCGGCTCGCAGGTCATCGACGCCAGCAAGCTCGAGAAGGGATTCGAGGGCCGCCAGCTCATCGACGGCCTCTCCTTCACCCTGCCCCGCAACGGCATCGTCGGAGTAATCGGCCCCAACGGAGTCGGCAAGACCACGCTGTTCAAGACCATCGTGGGCCTCGAGCCGCTCGACGGCGGAACGCTCAAGATCGGTGACACGGTCGACATCTCCTACGTCGACCAGAACCGCGGCGGCATCGACCCCAAGAAGTCACTCTGGGAGGTCGTCTCCGACGGGCTCGACTACATCCAGGTCGGCAAGACCGAGATCCCGTCGCGGGCCTACGTCTCGACGTTCGGATTCAAGGGACCCGATCAGCAGAAGGCGGCCGGCGTGCTGTCCGGTGGGGAGCGCAACAGGCTCAATCTGGCCCTCACCCTCAAGCAGGGCGGCAACCTGCTGCTGCTCGACGAGCCGACGAATGACCTCGACGTCGAGACCCTCGGCAGCCTCGAGAACGCGCTGCTCGAGTTCCCCGGCTGCGCGGTGGTCATCACCCACGATCGGTGGTTCCTCGACCGGATCGCGACCCACATCCTCGCCTACGAGGGCACCGAGGAGAATCCGGCCCACTGGTACTGGTTCGAGGGCAACTTCGACTCCTACGAGCAGAACAAGATCGAGCGCCTCGGCATCGATGCGGCTCGTCCCAGCCGGTCCACGTACCGCAAGCTCACCCGCAGCTAGCCGCCGAGCTGCCCAGTTCTGCTGCTCGGGATGCGTTCCAGGCGGCAGAACCGGGCAGTTCGGTGCGGATCTGCGCTTCCCCGAGAGGCATGCCGTGCGCCTGCACGTTCCCGTCCGACTGCGCTGGTCGGACTTCGACGCCTATCAGCACGTCAACAACGCCGAGATGCTGCGCCTGCTCGAAGAGGCGCGCATCGAGGCGTTCTGGGCGACCGACGATCCCGCCTCGAATTCCGAGCTCGCCGTCATCGACGGCCGACCCGGCTCGCCGACCATCTCGCTGATCGCACGCCAGGAGGTCGAGTACCTGCTACCGATCCCGTATCAGCGCACTCCGCTCGACATCGAGCTGTGGATCGGACGGCTCGGGGGAGCCAGTCTGCAGATCTGCTACGAGATCTACTCCGCCATCCCCGACGAGTCGGAGGGCGCCCCCGTCCGCTCGCTCTTCGCGAAGGCGTCGTCCACGCTGGTCATGGTCGATGCGGCGAATGGGAAGCCGCAGCGCATCAGCGACCTCGCGCGCACCGCCTGGGCGCCCTACGTCGAGGACCAGATCGAGTTCGACCGCCGCTAGCAGGCTCCTGGTCCCTGTACCGCTTCTGTCCTGCTGCCGCTTCTGCGGATGGAGCGATCAGTCGGCGTGCGGGACGCGCACCATGCCCTCCTGGGCGACGCTCGCCACCAGGATGCCGTCGCGGGTGTAGATCCGGCCGACCGAGAGGCCGCGTCCGCCGCTCGCGCTCGGCGACTCCTGCACGTACAGCAGCCATTCGTCGACCCGGGCGAACCGATGCCACCACATGCCGTGATCGAGGCTGGCAACGCGGATGCCGGGGGTGCCCCACGAGATGCCATGCCGGCGCTGGATGGGCTCGAGGATCGAGTAGTCGCTGGCGTAGGCGAGCGCAGCCCGGTGCAGGTTCGGGTCGTCGGGCAGGCGTCCGATCGCCCGCATCCAGATCGACTGGTGCGCCACGCGGTTCCCGTCCACCGAGAGGTAGATCGGCGACTCGAGGTGGCGGAGGTCGAACGGGCGCTCCTCTGCCCAGAACTTCGCCACCTGGTGGTCGACGCCGGCGAGGACCTCCGCCGTGCTCGGCAGCGATTCGGGATCGGCGAGATCCGCGGGCATCTCGATCTGGTGGTCGAGCCCGTCGTCCTGGGTCTGGAACGACGCGATCATCGACAGGATCGGCTGACCGTTCTGGTACGCCTGCGTGCGCCGCGTGGAGAAGGAGCGCCCGTCGTGGATCCGATCCACGGAGAAAGTGATGGGCAGCTTCACGTCTCCGGGGCGCAGGAAGTAGCCGTGCATGGAGTGCACGACCCGATCCTCTTCCGTGGTCCGGATCGCCGCGAGCAGCGACTGGGCGAGCACCTGACCGCCGAAGACCCGACCGAGCGGACTCCACTGCGAAGGCCCGGTGAAGATGTCCTCGTTCGTGCGGGCACCGGTGTCGGTGAGATCGAGAGCGGCGAGGAATGACGCCAGCGGATCGGGCACGGGATCTCCTCGCAGCGGTGAGCGATTCTCAGGCGAAGGACCGATGCCGAGCCCTTGCCCGCTCGAAGCCCGCGCCCCGCCTGTAGTTTAGACAGACTGATGAGCCGATCCTTCACCCTCGTGGACACGCCATCCCTCGACGATCTGTCGGTCTACCTCGGCCGCGCGGGCCGAGTGGAGGGTGGTTCCGTGCGCATGATCGCCGCCGCCGGGGTGCTCGCGGTCTACTCCGCGATTCTCTATCCCGCCGGGCTGCTCGACGACAGCCCGACCGTCCTGGGGCTTCGCACCTTCGCGCTGACCGACCGGGTGGCGTTCGATGTGGTCGTGCCGGTCCGATCCCTGCTGGATCGGGTGACCCGCGCGCGCGAATCGAGTGACACGCTGATATCCGTCGCGCTGCCCACCGAGGTCAGCACCGTGACCTGGGCGGGCATCTCACCGCCGCGCTCCGGGTGGAAGCGCGTCGGCGAGACCGATGCCACGACACTGGTGGCCGTCGGCAAGGCGGGAATCGATGAGGTCGGCACCGCGGTGCCGAGCGCCGTCGGCGAGCAGATCGTGCGCCGCGTGCGCTCCGAGGTCTGGGGCCGCCCGATCCCCGGGCTCGACGCGATCCCGTCGGGCGCGGCCTTCGCCGCCTTCAGTCTCGGCTTCGTCGCCGAAGACGTCGACGAAGAGGTCCCCGTCTTCGAGGCCGGCCCCTGGTCCCGCCTCACGTCGTCCCGCGGTCACGTCCTGGTCCGCCGCCGCGCCTGGTCCCTCCTCGGCACCTAGCTCGTCCAAGCCTCCTTTACGGATCCGGAGTTCTTTCACGGATCCGGAGATCTGGGCCGAAAAGTGGTGAGCTGCCCACTCCTGCGGTCCGCAACGCCGTGTTCCGTCGGATGATCCGGATCGGCGCAACATCTCCGGGTCCGTGAGTCAGAGTCCAGCCATCGCGCGTCCGGCGACGCGGCCCGAGAAGAGGCAGCCGCCGAGGAAAGTCCCCTCGAGCGAGCGGTAGCCGTGCATCCCGCCGCCGCCGAAGCCGCTGGCCTCGCCCGCCGCGAAGAGTCCGGGGACGGTCCGTCCGTCGGGCCCGAGCACCCGGCCGGACAGATCGGTCTCCAGCCCGCCGAGGCTCTTGCGGGTCAGCACATGCAGGCGCACCGCGATGAGCGGCCCAGCCTTCGGATCGAGGAGCTGATGGGGCGATGCGACGCGGATCAGTCGGTCGCCGAGGTACTTGCGTGCACCGCGGATGGCGGTCACCTGGGCGTCCTTCGTGAAGTCGTTGACGATCTCGCGATCGCGCGCGCGGATCTCCCGCTCCACCAGCTCGCCGTCGAGCCGCACCGACGGCTCGAGCGCCTGCATGCCGCTGATCAGCTGCTCGATCGATCCGGCGACCACGAAGTCCGGTCCGCGCTCCTTGAACAGCTCGACAGGAGCAGGAGCGCCCTTGCCGATCCGAGACGCGAGGAGCCGGAGGTCCTTGCCGGTGAGGTCGGGATTCTGCTCGCTGCCCGAGAGGGCGAACTCCTTCTCGATGATCTTCTGGGTCAGGATGAACCACGAATGCGCGTGGCCGGAACGGGCGATGTGCTCCAGAGTCGCCAGGGTGTCGAAGCCGGGAAACAGGGGTGCAGGCAGGCGACGCCCGGTGGCATCGAGCCAGAGGGAGGACGGCCCGGGCAGGATGCGGATGCCGTGCTGCGCCCACACCGGCGAGTGGTTGATGATGCCTTCGGTGTAGTGCCACATCCGGTCCTCGTTGACCGTGTGCCCGCCAGCCCGCTTCGCCAGCGCGATGCCCCGGCCGTCGACCGACGCGGGGACGCCGGACAGCATGCCGGCGGGGGGAGCTCCGAGGCGGCTGGGCCAGGCGGCGCGGACCAGATCGTGGTCGCCGCCGATGCCACCCGTAGTGACCAGGACTGCGGACGACCGGAACTCGAACTCGTCCACCACCTCGCGGCTGCTCGCGACGCCCCGCGCGACATCGTCTCGGGCCAGCACGGCTCCGCGAACGCCCACGACGGCGCCGCCCTCGACGATCAGCTCATCCACCCGGTGTCGGAAGCGCAACTCCGCGCTGGCGTCGTCGACCGCGCCTTGCACGCGCTCGAGGAAGGGGGCCAGCACGCCCGGGCCGGTGCCCCAGGTGACGTGGAAGCGCGGCACCGAGTTGCCGTGCGAGGTGGCGGTCTGACCGCCGCGCTCCGCCCAGCCGACGATCGGGAACCAGCGCACCCCCATCTCATGCAGCCAGGCGCGCTTCTCGCCACCCGCGAAGTCGAGGTAGGCCTCGGCCCACCGGCGCGGCCAGAGGTCCTCCTCGCGGTCGAAGTCGGCGCTGGCGAACCAGTCCTGATGCGCGAGCTCGGCGGAGTCGTGGATGCCCATCCGGCGCTGCTCGGGAGAGTCGATGAGGAACAGCCCGCCGAACGACCACCAGGCCTGGCCGCCGAGGCTCGCTTCGGGCTCCTGATCGAGGACGAGCACCCGCTTCCCTGCATGGATGAGCTCGGACGCGGCGACGAGCCCCGCGAGTCCTGCCCCAACGACGATCGCGTCGTACTCCGTACCGGTGGGGTTGCTCATCCGACCTCCTCGTCGTCCGCGGCTGGCGCAGACGTCAGGCTATCCCGGAGACCCGGCCAGATGGGGCGGGGTCAGTCGGCGAAGGAGTTGACCATGGCGAAGGCGGCACGCTCGAGGTAGGCCCAGAGGGTGGCGTCCTGGAGCGGAGGCAGGCGCAACGAGTCGACCGCCGTCCGCATGTGCTGGAGCCAGCGGTCGCGCTGAGCCGGCGTCACCACGAAGGGCGCATGCCGCATCCGCAGTCGCGGGTGCCCGTACATCTCGCTGTAGGTGCCGGGACCGCCCCAGTACTGCTCGAGGAAGCCCGTCAGGCGCTGGATGGCGCCCTCGAGGTCGGCCTCGGGGTACAGCGCGAGCAGCGGGGGATCCGAGGCGACACCTCGGTAGAACTCGCGCACGAGCTTCTCGAAGGTCGCGCGGCCGCCGACCTGCTCGTAGAAGTTGCCGTCCACCGGCTGCGCGGTGGGTCCGGCGCCGACGCGGATGGTGACAGGGGATGCGGTCGGCAGCGACGCCTCGACGTTCGCCGGGACGGAAGACGCCGACGCGGGCTGGTGCGGATCGGGCAGCTGGCTCATCGTTCGACCTGATCGCTCGGCGGGACGGGCTTGGTTCGGCGGGACCTCGTGGTCTTCGGCAGGACGGCCGCGCTCACGTGCGGAGCCTGGTTTTTGGTCGGCGCTGCCCGAGTCGATCCCGGCTCAATCGGCTTCGGGCTGCGTGCGCCCTTGACGCTGGCCGCACCTTCGAAGCCCGAGAGCACGACGGTGTTGAGCGAGGGCAGCTTGACGTTCATGTCGTCGAGCGAGCGCTTGAGCTGCATGCGCAGCTCGCGGGCGACGTCGTCCTTCGCGCTGGTGCGGGTCTTGATCACGATGCGGATGACAAGAGCCTCGGAGGAGATCGACTCCAGGCCCCAGATCTCGGGCCGCTCGAGCACGGATGACTTCCAGCGCTCGCTGTCGACGAGCTCGTTGGCCGTCGCGAGCATGCGATCCTGCACCGCATCGACATCGGCGTCGTAGGGGATCGCGAGGTCGATGATGACCCGTGCCCAGCCCTGCGACATGTTGCCGACGCGGGTGATCTCGCCGTTGCGGACGTACCAGAGCGTGCCGTTGACGTCGCGGATCTGGGTGATCCGAATCGCGACGCTCTCGACGACGCCGGTCGCCTGGCCCGTGTCGACGACATCGCCGACGCCGAGCTGATCCTCGATGACCATGAACAGGCCGTTGAGGACGTCCTTCACGATGTTCTGCGCGCCGAAGCCCAGACCGGCTCCCAATGCCGCCGTGATCAGGGAGAACGCACCGGTGATGCTGGGGTTGATCGCGGTGACGATCGACAGCACGGCCACGACGGTGATGACGACGGAGACGATATTGCCGAGGATCCCACCGAGCGTGCGGGTGCGCTGAACGATCCGGACGGCGCTCAGCGGCGACGCCGCGAGGGCCTGCGTGTCATCGGTGCGCTGGCGCTTCTTGACGCCGCTGACGATCTGATTGACGACCCGCTGGATCACGAAGTGCAGCACGATCCGCACGAGGACGGCGACGACGATGATCGAGGCGACTTCGATCGGCACGTGCCACGCCTTCCAGAACTCATCCCATGTCATAGGGCCCCCAGTCTATGAATCGGTTGTCGAGCGTCTCGGGCATATCGGATCGTCGGGCACGCTCACGATGACGTGCCCGACGATCCCGATGTGCCCGAGCGACTCAGACGTCCTGCGCGTCGCGGGCCTGGGCGGCGAGCGCGCGCTCGACCCCGGCGACGCTCTCGATGATCAGCCGGCGAAGCGCCGGCGTCTCGGGGTTGGCGTCCAGCCACGCCTTGGAGGCGTCGACGAGCGCCTGGTCAGCGAGCGGCGACGGGTAGAACCCGTTGATGATGCCCGCTGCGATGGCGTAGCTGCGCGACTCCCACAGTCCGGTGAGGGCGGCGAAGTACTGATCGACGAACGGCGCGAGCAGCGACGGGTCGGCGGTGCGCAGGAAGCCGAGGCCGGTGGCCCGAACGATCAGGTTGGCCGCTCCATCGGACCCGACGATGGAGTCCCACGCGGCCTGCTTGGCCTCGACGGTCGGGATGGCCGCGGCGGCGTGGGCGGCGGACTGCCGTCCAGTCGCCGTGTTGTCGCTGGCGAGTGCCGCGTCGATCTCGGCCTGCCCCGCTCGTCCTCCCGCGGCGAGGGCGATGAGCAGCTCCCAGCCGAGATCGGTGTCGATGTCGAGGCCGTCGAGCTGGATCCTCTCATCGAGCACCGCCTGCACGGTGTCGAGCTGTCCCGGCGTGTGCGCGATGGCGGCGAACGCCTTCACGAACTGGAACTGGTTGTCGGAGCCCGCATCGGCGGCCTGGGCGAGCTCCCAGAGCGCATCGCCCACCTGCTCGAGCGCAGCGGCTCGGTGCTCGGGTGCCACATAGGACGACGCGGTCAGCTGCAGCTGGCCGAGGACGGTGCGGACCGTTGTCGACTCCGTCTCGGCGCCGATGTTGCCGAGCACCAGGCGCACGTAGTCCCGGCCGGCGCTCTCGGCGTCGCGGGTGGAGTCCCAGACCGATCCCCAGACCAGAGAGCGCGCGAGGGGCGATGAGATCGATCCGAGGTGCTCGATTGCGGTCGCGAGCGACTGCTCGTCGAGCCGGATCTTCGCGTAGGCCAGATCATCGTCGTTGAGCAGGAGCAGATCGGGCTGGGCGGTCCCGACGAGCTGGGGCACATCGGTGACCTCGCCGTCGACGTCGAGCTCGAAGGTGCCCGTGCGGACCAGAGCACCGTCCTGCAGCGAGTAGGAGCCGACCCCGAGTCGGTGCGGGCGGATCGTCGGCCACTCCTCGGTCGCCGACTGGAGGATGGAGAAGGACGAGTAGGTGCCGTCCTCGCCGACAGAGAAGGTCGGCTTGAGGGTGTTCACCCCTGCTGTCTCGAGCCAGAGCGCCGACCACGACGAGAGATCGCGTCCACTGGTGGTCTCGAGCTCGGCGAGCAGATCCGTCAGCTCCGTGTTCGAGAACTCGTGCTTCTTGAAGTACGCCGCGACGCCGGCGAGGAACTCGTCGCGACCGACCCAGGCCACGAGCTGCTTGATGACCGAGGCGCCCTTGGCGTAGGTGATCCCGTCGAAGTTGACCTGGACGTCTTCGAGGTCGGTGATCTCGGCGACGATCGGATGCGTCGAGGGCAGCTGGTCCTGGCGGTAGGCCCAGCCCTTCTCCAGCGCACCGAAGGTGGTCCAGTCCTCGACCCACTCGGTGGCCTCGGCAGTGGCGAGGGTGGAGATGTAGGTGGCGAACGACTCGTTGAGCCAGAGGTCGTTCCACCACTTCATCGTCACGAGATCGCCGAACCACATGTGCGCGAGCTCGTGCAGGATCGTCGTCACCCGGCGCTCGCGCATGGCGTCGGTCACCTTGGAGCGGAAGACGTAGGACTCGGTGAAGGTCACCGCGCCGGCGTTCTCCATCGCGCCCGCGTTGAACTCGGGCACGAAGAGCTGGTCGTACTTCTCGAACGGGTACGGGTAGTCGAAGTTCGCCTCGTAGAACTCGAACCCCTGTCGGGTCTTCTCGACGATGTAGTCGGTGTCGAGGTACTGGGCGAGCGATGCGCGGGCGAAGACCCCGAGCGGGATGACCCGTCCGCTGCTCGAGGTGAGCTCGCGACGCTCGACCGAATACGGGCCGGCGATGAGGGCGGTGATGTAGCTCGAGATGATCGGCGTGGGCGCGAACTCCCAGCGGAAGTTGCTCTCGCCGACGTCGACGGGCTCGGGCGTCGACGAGTTGGAGACGACCTCCCAATAGTCGGGCGCCGTGACGGTGAACTGGAAGGTCGCCTTCAGGTCGGGCTGCTCGAAGACGGCGAACATCCGGCGCGAGTCGGGCACCTCGAACTGCGTGTAGAGGTAGACCTCGTCATCCACCGGGTCGACGAACCGGTGCAGGCCCTCGCCGGTGTTCGTATACAGGGCATCGGCGACGACCACCAGCTCGTTCTCGTCCGCCAGCCCGTCGAGCTGGATGCGCACGCCGTCGCTGACCGCGGCCGGGTCGAGCTCCGTGCCGTTCAGGGTGACCGAGTGCACGGTCTTGGTGATCGCATCGATGAAGGTCGACGCCCCTTCGCCGGCACTGAAGCGCACGGTGGTGGTGCTGCCGAAGGTCTCGGGGCCGGTGGTCAGGTCGAGCACCACCTCGTAGGACGCCACATCGAGCAGCGCCTTCCGTTCCTGGGCTTCGAGTCGTGTGAGGTTCTCTCCGGGCATTGTGCTTCCGTCCTTGTCGCGTGCCTCAACCCTAGAACGCCGGTCCGACCCCTCGCCTGGTGGTTCTCTCAGCGCTTCAGCTGGGAATCGAGAGTTCCTCGACCTGTCAGGGTCGCGCCGCGTGCTTCAATATCGCCGTGGTGATCGACCAGGCATCCGCGGAGCAGACCTCGACGCGCAACGAATCGCTCACGGCGGAGCGGTATCGAGTGTTCGCCGATGTCGACGCGCTCGACCTCTCTCCGGTGTATGCCGAGCTCGCCCGGCGCGCGGCCGATGACCCCGAGCTGCTCGAGATCATCGACGAGCTGCCGGCGATGCAGCGGCAGGTGACGTTCGTCTTCGCGCTCGCCCGGTACCTCGGCGCCCCGTTCCACCAGTTCGAGGCCTTCCGCGACTGGGTCCTCGAGCATCGCGAGCTCGTGCTCGAGACCGCCGTCGGACGGACGATGCAGACCAACGACCCATCCCGCCTCGCCCCGATCCTGCCGCTGCTCGCGCAGATCCGTAAGCCGATCGCCCTCCTCGAGGTCGGGGCGTCTGCGGGCCTGTGCCTGTACCCGGACCGGTACTCCTTCAAGTACGGCGATCACCCCGCCATCCACCCCGCCGACGGTCCCAGCCCCGTGGTGATCGAGTGCGCCGTGTCGGATCACTTCCCCGCACCCCCTGAACTCCCGCAGATCGTCTGGCGCGCCGGCATCGACCTGAATCCCGTGGACGTGCGGAACCCGGATGACGTCGCCTGGCTCCGCGCCCTCATCTGGCCGGACAACGAGCGCAGGTCGCGCACGCTCGACGCGGCCATCGAGCTCGTGGCGGGGGAGACCCCCATGCTCGTGAAGGGCGACCTCAACGACGCCCTGCCCGCCCTCATCCGGCAGGTGCCGCCCGAGGCGACGCTGGTGATCTTCCACTCCGCGGTGCTCGGCTACGTCGAATACGAGGAGGTCGAGACGTTCGTCAACACCGTGCTCGCCCTGCCGTGCGTGTGGATCGCGAGCGAGCTCGACGACGTCATCCCCGGCATCGATTCGCAGGCCTACGGCAGCGACACGGCCCACGAGTTCTCCTTCGTGGTGGCCGTCGACGGCGTGCCTGTGGCGCGCTCGCACCCTCACGGGGCGTGGGTCGCCTGGGATGGAGACGAGCGGCCGGCGCACCCCTGACCGGCGCCCTACCGGGCGATCGGAGGTGGGCACGCGACGCCACGCCGCGTTCCCTAGACTCTCTGGAATGCGGATCCATCTCGCGACCGACCATGCGGGTCTCGACTTCAGCCGGCACATCATCGAGCACCTCGCGGAGGCCGGTCACGACGTCGTCGACCACGGTCCGTCGAGCTACGACCCGCTCGACGACTACCCGGCGTTCATCATCGCCGCGGCGCAGGCGGTCGTCGCCGACCAGTCCATCGGCACCGAGACCCTCGGCGTCGTCTTCGGCGGATCCGGCAACGGCGAGGCCATCGCCGCCAACAAGGTGACAGGCGTGCGCGCCGCCCTCGTCTGGAGCACCGCGACGGCCCAGCTCGCCCGCCAGCACAACGACGCCAACGTCATCTCGATCGGCGCCCGCCAGCACACTCTCGAAGAGGCGACCGCACTGATCGACGCCTTCGTCGCCGAGCCGTTCTCTTTCGATCCGCGGCACGAGCGCCGGATCGCCCAGCTGGCGGAGTACGAGGACACCCGCGCCATCGCGGCGGGCGAGCACAACCCGGCGGTGTCGGCGAGTGCCTGAGGGCCACTCCGTCCATCGCATCGCCCGACAGTTCCGCGCCAACTTCGTCGGGCACCGCGTCGCGGCCTCGAGCCCGCAGGGGAGGTTCGCGGCCGGCGCCGCCGAGCTGGACGGACGCACGATGATCGCCTCCAGCGCGGTCGGCAAGCAGCTCTTCCTCGAGTTCGACGGCGATCGATTCCTCCGGGTGCACCTCGGGCTCTACGGCGCGTGGGACTTCGCCGGTGACATCACGGTCGACGCCACACTGGCCTCGGCCGGCGGCCGGATCGGGCAGACCAACCAACGAGGCACGTTCCTCGACTCCGTCGCCGGCGAGCTCGACTCGGCCGAGGTCGTCGCCTCCGTGACGCGAGGCGGACGGGCAGCCCTGGAGGCCTCATCGGGTTCCGTGCCCGACGCCCTGCCAGAAGACAGCCTGGGCTCGATTGGCGCTCCGCGCCGCACGCGCCTGCGGATGGCCGAGTCGGAGCGCGCGACCGACCTCGCCGACTTCCCGCCCGCACCGATCGGCGCCGTCCGGGTCCGCCTGCTGACCGAGATGGCCGTGGCCGACCTCCGCGGGCCCACCGCCTGTGAGGTGCTCGATTCCCACCAGGTCGAGGCCGCCCTGGCCAAGCTCGGACCGGATCCGCTGGTCGATGCAGGCCGGGCGGCGGAGAACCGCTTCGTCACGAAGGCCGGCAGCAAGTCCACCCCCATCGGACTGCTGCTCATGGATCAGAGCGTCATCAGTGGGATCGGCAACGTCTACCGTGCCGAGCTCCTCTTTCGAGCTCGCCTCGATCCGTACACCCCCGGCAAGGAGGTTCCCGAGCGCGTGCTCCGCGCGCTGTGGCGGGACTGGGCGAAGCTGCTCGCCATCGGGGTCGAGACGGGTCAGATGATGACCAAGGACGGCTTGAACGAGGACGAGTACCTCGCCGCGATGGCGAGCCGGGATGCCCGCCACTACGTCTACAAGCAGCAGGGCAAGAAGGCGCCGCGCGGTCGAGGCGAGGTCGTCATCGAGGACATGGGCGGGCGCAACCTGTACTGGGCGCCGGGCTGGCAGAAGCGGCCGACACCGAAGCTGCCGCCCGCCTCGGCCGCTGCTGCGACGCCAGCTGATCCCGACGCGCCTGCCGCTCCCGAGGAGCTGTGACATGCGGCAGAACCCGAGCTTCGTGCTGCAGGACCAGGTCGAGCTGAAGCGGCTGATTCGCGAGAACCCGTGGGCGATCCTCATCTCCACGACCGACGACGGGATGGTCGCATCGCACTACCCGATCGTGCTCGAGGAGGACGAGGAGAGCATCTCGGTCGTCTCCCACGTCGGACGCCCCGACGAGCAGCTGCACGGCCTGGGAGAGCGGGAGGTCCTGCTGATCGTCCAAGGGCCGCACGGCTACATCTCGCCCGGCTGGTACACGGATCCCGACGGCTCGCACAGGCCGAACGTGCCCACCTGGAACTACGTGACCGCCCATCTGTACGGGGTGCCCGAGATCCTCAGCGACGAGGAGAACTACCGGGTCCTCGGCGATCTGGTCGAGCACTTCGAAAGGGTGCTTCCCGAGCCTCGGCTGATGGAGATCACTCCGGAGAACGCGCAGTACGCGCAGCGGATCAGCTCCGGCACGGTGGGCTTCCGGCTGCGGCCTACCCGTGTGGTCGCCAAGTCGAAGCTGAGCCAGAACCGGCCGGACCACATCGTCGACACCGTCATCGGAGAGCTCGAGGGGTCAGGCCCGTACGCGCAGCCGGCGCTCGCCGCCGAGATGCGGCGCGTCCACGAACGTCGTCGGGCGGCCCGTGGCTGAACGACGAGCACTGCTGCTCCGCAAGGCACGACTTCCCGGCCGCGACGGTCTGTGGGACCTCGATATCGCCGACGGGCTGATCCGCCGACTGGTCCCGGTGGATGGCCCCAGGCGCGCCTCACGATTCCCCGGACTCGATCGGATCGCCCACCGCCTGCGCGGACAGCCGGAGCGCATGCTCGGACCGACGGAGCAGGGCTACGCGGACTTCTCCGCCGATCGCCCCGGTCACTTCGGCGAGGTGATCGACCTCGACGGACGATTCGTGATCCCGGGGCTGTGGGACGAGCACGTGCACTTCACCCAGCTCTCGCTGATCTCCCACCGCCTCGACGTCGGCGGCGCGGCGTCTGCGGCGGAGGCGGCGGACATGGTGCGCGAGCGCGCCCGCAACGGCGGCATGCCGCCCGCGGGGCCGCTGGTGGGGCACGGCTTCCGCGACGGACTCTGGCCGGACATGCCCTCGTCCGAGCTGCTCGACCAGGCCGCGTTCGGCGCGCCGGTCGTGCTCATCAGCGCCGACCTGCATACGGCGTGGCTGAACACGACGGCGGCCGAGACCATCGGCGTTGCCATCGACGAATACGGACTCGTCCGCGAAGACGACGCATTCCTGGTCGAGCGCGCCGTCAACGAGCTGCCCGACGTGATCGTCGACGTGTGGGCGGCAGAGGCGGCCCAGCAGGCCGCGAGCCGGGGAGTCGTCGGCATCGTGGATCTGGAGATGGCCTGGAACCTCGAGGTCTGGGCACGCCGCCGAGCCTCGGGCGACGATTCCCTCCGGGTCCAGTTCGGCATCTACTCCCAGTTCCTCGACACCGCGATCGAGCTGGGCATACGCACCGGCCAGAAGGTCGACGAGCTCACGACGGTCGGCTTCCTGAAGATCCTGATCGACGGATCGCTCAACACCCGCACCGCCTACTGCCTCGAGCCCTACGCCGATCTCGAGGGCGACGACCGCTACGGCCTGCTCACCGTGCCCGAGGACGAGCTGGACGCCCTGCTCCGCACGGCGGCGATGGCGAGGATCGTGCCCACCATCCACGCCATCGGCGATGCCGCCAACAAGGTCGCCCTGGATGCGTTCGCCCGCACGGCGACGACGGGCCGGATCGAGCACGCCCAGCTCATCGCTGTCGACGACTTCGCGCGCTTCGCCCAGCTCGGCGTGACGGCGAGCGTGCAGCCCGAGCATGCGATGGACGACCGCGAGGTCGCCGATCACTTCTGGGCGGACCGCGCCGATCGCGCGTTCGCCTGGAAGTCGCTGCTCGATGCCGGGGCGACGCTGGCATTCGGTTCCGACGCTCCCGTATCCGCGCTCGATCCGTGGCTCGGCATGGCCGCGGCCATCGGGCGCACGGCCGACGAGCGCGAGCCGTGGCATCCCGAGCAGTCCATCACGCCGGAGCAGGCGCTCTATGCGTCGACCCGAGGCAGGGGAGTGGTGAGCGAGGGCGAGATCGCCGACATCGCGATCACGGAATACGATCCGCTGAACACCCCCGCGGAGCAGCTGCGCGCCATGCCGGTGGCCGCGACGCTGCTCGAGGGCCGGTTCACCCACCGCGCCCTGTAACGCTCGGCCACCTCTCGGTCCTGCTCGGCCACCTTTCGGTCCTGCTCGGCCACCTTTCCTACCGTTGGCCACCTTTACCTCCGCCACGGCCAGCTTTTCTACCGTGGGCCAGGTTTATAGAGGTGGCCGTCGGTAGGAAAGGTGGCCGAGCGATCGCACGGGTCGCCGAACACGCCGCAGGCGCGTCCGGAGACGACAAAAGGGCCGCCCGAGGGGACGGCCCTTTCAGATGAATCAGGCTCGCGGAGCGAGGTGCAGCGGAGCTGCCGCGGATCAGGCCTCGGCGATGTGGGCGAAGAGGAACCAGCGGTCCTTCTCGAGGCCGCGGGCGATCTCGATGAGCACGTCCTGGCTGCTCACGTCGATGTCGTCCAGACCGGTGATGCCCTGGTGGATCAGCTCGAGCGTGGTGTCGATCTGCGAGACCACGGCCGCGATCGTCGCATTGGTGCGCTGGAAGCCGTCGGCGAGCACCGGAGTCGTGGTCGCGGCTGCGAGCGTCTGGACCCGGGCGTCGACGGGCAGGCCGAGGGCGACGACGCGCTCCGCGGCGAGGTCAGCCCACTCCTGCACGTGGCCGACGTAGACGTCGAGGAACTCGTGCACGCCGATGAAGTTCGAGCCGCGGACGTGCCAGTGCGCCTGCTTGCCGTCCACGCCGAGGGCCTGGAGGTTGACGACGACGGGCTGGAGGAACTGGGCGACGCCTGCAGCGACATCGGCGCCGAGCAGGCTCGATGCGTCCTTGTTGACGGAGATGGTGTCAGTCATGACTGAATCCTTTCGTTGACTGATGAAGTCGGTCGAGATGCACACGGGATTCCGAGGATCGAGATCCGGGCGGCCGTCGCATCGCTGACCTCAACGCTACTCACATGAGAATTGTTCGCAAGCAAGCGAAGGCTGGCCAAACGAAGAGAAGGCTTTCCTCATCGGAGCGGTCGTTGGGCGCCGGAGAACCACTTCACCAGGGCTTCTATGAAAACCCGTAGGATCGTCGCCCACCCATCCCGGCTGTCCGCGCACCCATTGGACAGGCAGAGAGGCCCTGATGTTCGTCGTCGCCATCATCTTCTTCCTCATCGCGGCAGGCGCGGTCATCGCGTCGCTCCGTGTCAGCAGCAAGCTCATCCCACGGGCGGTCGCCGGGGTGGCCATCGTCGCGGGGCTGGCACTGACCTTCTTCTCCGCGACCTTCACCCAGGACGTCGGCCAGGCGAGCGTGCAGCGCGACTGGTTCGGCAACATCGTCGGCCAGGAGACCACGCAGGGCCTGCACTGGAAGGCGCCGTGGGTGGATGTCGTCACCTTCGACGTGCGCAATCAGCGCGTGGTCTACACGGGCGGCGACAGCGCGGGCGACAACACGGGCGGCGCAGCCGACGGACCGCAGATCACCGTGCAGGATGCCGAGGGCGTGACGGCCAACGTCGACGTCGCGATCCGCTACAGCCTCGACCCGAACGCGGTGATCGACATCTACAGCCAGTACCTCAACGAGGACAATCTGCGCACCCGCCTGATCAACAACGACGTCCGCTCCGTCGTGCGCAGCGTGCCGGGAAAGTACACGACCCTCGAGCTGCTCACCGAGCGCGATGACGTGCAGGCCAGCATCCTCAGCGCGCTTGAGGCGCGCTGGGAGGACGACGGCATCATCGTCGAGGACGTCGCCCTGCAGGAGATCCGCTACAGCGAGACGGTGACGAACGCCTACGCCGAGGCGCAGCAGGCCCAGATCAACGTGACCACCGAGCAGGCGAAGCTGGAGTCGACCAAGGTCTCGGCGCAGCAGAAGGTCGTGCAGGCGCAGGCCGAAGCGGATGCGAACGCGATCCTCAACGCATCGCTGACCGACAACATCCTGCGCCAGCGCTACCTCGACACCCTCGCCAAGCTGGCTGCCGAGGGCAACCTGGTGATCACCGACGGCACGGGCTCGGGCGTTCTCATCCAGCGCTGAGCTGCATCGAGCCAGCGCCGCGCAGGCCCTTCACGAACCCCGCCGAATTGCCACAAATGGCTCTCAAAAGGCGGATCTCAGAGCCATTTGCGGCAATTCGGCGCTGGAAGGAGGGGTTAGCCCCCGGAACGGTCGGGAGGTCTCCCGGATAGGGTCGGGAGGCGTGGAACGGGAGGCTCGAGGCATGTCACAGAGCCTTCCCGCCGTCGGCCGCCCGCCGGCCGCCAGCAGCCCCACCGCACGACCCGGCATCCGCCTCGAGGCGGACCCGACCGCCGACGGCCTCGCGAAGCGCCGGCCCCTCTACCTGCGCCTCTGGCGGGGCGTGCCGCGCGAGCTCGGCTACCTCGTGCCGACCTGGATCATCGCGGTCGTCGTCTTCAACTTCCTCACCGCGGCCATCGCGACCGGCGCGAGCCTCGTCTTCCTGTTCGTCGGCATCATCATCGTGTCCCTCGTGCTCGTCGCGGCCCGATACCTCGGCTCGTTCGAGCTCCTGCGTCTGCGCTCCTCGGGCCTTCCGCCGATCGCGGAGCCTCGCTGGACTCCACCCTTCGCCGGCAAGACCTTCATGCGCGCGGTCATCGATCCGCTGGCGAGCGCCCACCACTGGCTGTACTACGTCCACGGCGCGATCGTGAACTTCCTCGTGGCGATCGTGAGCGGAGTCATCACCTTCGCCTGGTTCGTCACCGGCTTCTCGCTGCTCCTCACGCCCCTGTGGGCCGCCGTGAGGCCGAGCAACCTTCCGGGCTTCTCCTACGGTCCGAACACCGAGATCGGCACCGACTGGAATCTGGGGACTCTTCTCACCTACGCCGTCTGGGATCGTGAGGATCCCGGATTGACCGCACTCGCGATCACGGGGTTCACCCTGCTCGGCGCCGCCATGGTCGCCCTCATCCCGTTCATCACCCACGGCATGACCTACGCCCACTGGGGAGCGGCGCGCGTGCTGCTCGCCCGATTCCCGAGCGAGGACATGTCCACCGAGGTCGCCGCACTGGCCGCCTCGCAGCGCGCCGCGGTCGTCGCCGAGGACCACTCCTTGCGCAGGCTGGAGCGGGACATCCACGACGGACCGCAGCAGCGGCTGATGCGCCTGCAGATGGACCTCGCCAGCGCCGAGCGCCGTATGGCGGACGATCCAGCGCAGGCCATGGAGCTGATGGGCTCCGCCCGCCTGCTCGCGCAGGAGACCCTCGACGAGCTGCGCGCGCTCACTCAAGGCTTCGCGCCTCCGCTGCTGCAGGACCGAGGACTCAGCGCCGCGATCGAGGCGCTCGCGCTCCGCAGCAGCGTGCCCGTCGAATGCTCGATCGATCTCGGCGGACGCACCCTGCCCGGCGAGATCGAGCGCGGCTCCTACTTCATCGTCGCCGAGCTGCTCAGCAACGCGGTCAAGCATGCCGAGGCCACCGCCATCGCTCTGCGCGTGCATGTCGTCGAAGGCTCCGCAGAGGGCGCGCCGGTGACGCTGACTCTCGAGATCGACGACAACGGACGGGGAGGCGCGACCCTGGTGCCGGGCCACGGACTGGTCGGTCTGACCGAACGGGTCGCCGGGATGCGCGGCACGCTCGACCTGGCCAGCCCGGCCGGCGGTCCCACGCGGATCGCCGCGACCATCCCGCTGCCGATCGAGTCCCAGCCCCCGGAATCGATCTCACCCGCGGAACCGACCCCACCTGTCGGGTCGACTCCGACGCTGCCGATCAACCCAGGAGACCCCACGTCATGACGACCCCCACGAGACCCTTGCGCATCCTGCTCGCCGAGGACTCGGTGCTGCTGCGCGAGGGTCTCGTGCGCGTCCTGGCCGAGGCGGGCTTCGAGACAGTCGCCGCCGTCGGAGACGCCACCGGCCTCGAGACGCTGATCGCCGAGCACGCGCCCGACGTGGCCGTGCTGGATGTGCGGATGCCGCCGACCTTCCGCGATGAGGGCGTGCAGGCCGCGATCCAGCTCCGCCGTCGTCATCCGGCCCTCGGCATCCTGCTGCTCAGCCAGTACGTCGAGGCGACCTACGCGCGTGAGCTGCTGCGGGCGGGGTCCGGTGGGATCGGCTATCTGCTGAAGGATCGAGTCAGCTCACTCGACGAGCTGCGCGACGCCATCGAGCGGGTCGCCGATGGAGGAACGGCACTCGATCCGCTGGTGGTCTCCGAGCTGATGAGCAGGCGCGCGGATCCGCTCGACGCGCTCACCCGTCGAGAGAGCGAGGTGCTCGCTCTGATGGCGCAGGGCCGATCGAATGCGGCGATCGCGGCCGCCCTCGTCATCGGCACAGGGGCGGTCGAGAAGAACGTGACCGGAATCTTCCTCAAGCTCGGCCTGGAGGACTCCGGAAGCGAGCACCGCCGGGTCCTTGCAGTGCTCGCATTCCTCGAGCGCTGAGACCAGACTCGTCGGATGGCAGACGAGTCCGCCATCGAGGCGGACGACGGGGAGGGCGAGCGAATGGATGCGACCGATGACGGGCAGCCGGACCAGCTGCAGTTCAACGCGCAGGTCATCGAGCAGTTCCGTGCCGGCGGTGAGGTGCAGGGCCTGCATCGCGAGCGGCTCGTTCTGCTGACCACCACGGGAAGACGGTCGGGCGAGCAGATCACCGCGCCGATGATGTTCCACCTCGATGGGGGAGTGCCGGTCGTCATCGCCAGCAACATGGGGGCGCTCGCGCATCCGGGGTGGTTCCTGAACCTCGAAGCCGATCCCGAGGTCACGGTGGAGCTGCCCGACAAGGCCTATCGCTCGCGTGCGGTGGTGCTCGATGGAGCCGAATACGATCGGGTCTGGGCAGACGTCACCCGCGACTCCCCGTTCTTCCTCGAGCACCAGGCGCAGACTCCGCGTCGCATCCCGCTCGTGAGCCTGCCCGCCCTCTGACCGTGTCGACGGCTCGAGGCGAGCGGGGTGCTTGAGGGCACGGCATGCGCCCCTCGCGGATGTCGGCTGCAGCCGTCAGACTGACCGCGATGAAGCCCTCACCGCCTCCCGCTGATGGCCCTCCCGGTGACGACGGCGATGGTGACGACGACGTCGGCGGCGATCACGTCGACTCGGTGGGCTGGGCGGGTGGGTTCCGCATCGGACTGGGCATGGCCGCCGGTGCCTTCGCTCTCGCGATCAGCTTCGGCGCGTTCGCCGTGACCAACGGGTGGCCGGCCTGGCTCGCCATCACCATGTCGCTCGTCGTCTTCTCCGGCTCGGCGCAGTTCGCCATCGTGACCGCGATGTCCGGCGGCGGGGCGCTGGTCGCCGGGATCGGAGCCGCGGCGCTGATCAACGCGCGCTTCATCCCGATGTCCATCGCGGTCGCGCGTGGGCTGCATGGCGGTCCACTTCAGCGTGCGCTCGAGGGTCAGGGCGTGGTCGACGCCTCTTTCGTGAGCGCGCAGCGCACCGACGGCACTCTCGACCGCGAGAAGATGCTCGGCGCCACGCTCGTGCAGTGGCCGGCGTGGATCCTCGGCACCGCGATCGGCGCGATCTTCGCTCCTTCCACCGAGTTCATGCGCACCTACGGCCTCGACGTCATCTTCCCCGCCTTCTTCCTCGTGCTCCTGCTCGGCGCGATCCGTTTCTCGGCCCGAGCGCGGATCATCGCGGGAGCGGCGCTCGTCATCGGCATCGTCGCGGTGTACTTCCTGCCGGGTGGAATCGCGCTGCTGCTCTGTGGAGCTGCCGCGACGATCGCCGCCGTGCGGACGCGCAGGTCGACGTGACCGCGATGATCGTGGCGACGATCGCCCTGGCGGTGATCAACATCGTCTTCAAGGGGGCCGCGCCGGCCCTGCTCGGCACCCGAGCCCTGCCGCGCGTGGTCGCCGACATCGTGTCGGGGTTCCCTCCTGCGCTGCTCGCCGGACTGCTCGCCGTCGAGCTGCTCGGCTTCCAATGGAAGGCTGCCGATCCGACGGTCGTCCCCGGTCTGGCGGCGGCGGCGGTGGCGTGGAGATTCCGACTTCCGGACATCGCGTGCGTCGGCGCGGCAGTGGTCGTCACCATCCCCGTCCGCCTGCTCGCGGTCGGGTGATCCGCGGGCGGGTGGTCCGCCGGCCGGTGATCCGCGAGCCGGTGATCTGCGGGCTGGTGCGGATCGCCGGATCGGAGCCGGACGCGGATCAGTAGCCGCGCAGCTTCTCCATGTCCCGGCGGTCCCGTTTGGTGGGCCGGCCGGCGCCCCGCTCACGGAGCACGGTGAGCGGCGTCTCGGTTCGCGGCGGCAGGGGAGGGGTGCGATCCTCGATCGCCTCGGCGGCCACGGGCGCGCCGACCCGTTTGAGCAGGATGCCCTTCACCCCGAGGATGTGCTCGCGATCCGTGCGGGCGATGACCTCGTCGCCGATCCGCACCGTCTGAGCCGGTTTCGCACGATCTCCGTTGACTCGGACATGGCCCGCTTTGCACGCCGCCGTGGCGAGCGACCGGGTCTTGTAGAGCCGCACCGCCCAGAGCCACACGTCCACGCGCACCGAGTCCGCCATCCTCCGAGCCTAGATCTGCGCGGGTCCGACCAGGCCGTGGTGGGAGCGGATGGCGTCAGTGCCTTCAGGAATCGGAACGGGCGCGATCCTTCAGCGTCCGGCGGGCAGCTCCGGAGGATCGATCCGATCACGAGCCAGCTCTCGCCGACCTCCGACCAGGAGCCGGATCCCGAAGATGAGGAGCAGCAGCGACGCCACCAGCAGCACCCAGCGTGCCCCGATCAGCGAGCTGAGCGCGGCGAGGATGCCGATCGCGATCACCACGTATCCGATCGCGATGCTCACCCCGGGACTCATACCGACAGGGTAGGCCCGCCGGCCTCCGAAACGAGCTGGTCCAGAGGCACGCTCCGCGAGCGCCGGATGCCCGCCCGCGCTCGCCTGCAACCGGACCGCAGCGCCGTTCGCCCTATGGACGACGCATCCGCGCGCGCGTGGCCAGGTGACGGTGGCCGATGCCCTCGGCCCCGCGCAGATCGGTGCGCTCATCACCCGGTCCGATCTCGAGCGCGCTGCGCGAGCGGAGCAGGAATCGGACGACGAGGAACAGCCAGAAGGCGCCGAGTGCGAGGAACACGAAGCCGAGCACATCGGGGCCCTCGACGATCATCGAGACCCCGCCGAGTACGAGATAGACGAGTCCGACGGTGCCGTAGAGTACGAGGAAGCGACGCACGCGAGCCGCGAAGAGTGCCTCACGCGACGGAGCGCATCCACTCGTTCTCCGCGTCCGCACAAGGGAATCATCCACCCGAAAGGTGAGAGCGAGAAGCGGACTGAACGCGTTCGGCGCCTGGGTGAGGATGCTGACGAGGAAGCCCTGACGACCATCCGCTGCCGACCGGCCACGGACGTGGGGCCGGATCGAAGCGGGGCAACCGGCCTCCGGCTACTTGCCGCTCGTGTGCACGGCCTCCACGCCATCGCATACCGCGGTCATGGCGGTCGTCACCCGAGGGTCGTCGACGGCGTAGGAGCTCGGGTCCGTCGTCGTCGCACCGTTCGTCGCGCTCGAGCCGTCTGCAGACACCTCCACCTCGGTGCTCGTGATCTTGTAGCGACCGTCCGACTGCACCCGCGCTTCGATGCCGAAGATCTGGCGGAACCCGGTTGCGTCGGCGGGTCCGCAGGCGACACCGGTGCCGATGTCACCGAACCCCGCCAATGAGAACGAGTACGGCTGGCCATCGGCGCCGATCGGAGTGGTGAACGCGCAGTCCACGAAGCCGTGCAGCGTGGCGGATCGACCGTCGTCGAGCACGGTGACCACCTGGTTCTGTCCGGTGCGGACCGACCAGCCGCGGTGCGAGCCGGGCCCGGCGAGGTCATCCTGCAGCGTGATCGTCGCCCCCGATGCCGTGTGAATGCCGTAGGCGAAGCCTCCGGCCTCGACGTAGAACTGCTGATCGGGCTGGCCGTCACCATCGACGTCGCCGATCTGGCCGATTATCGCGTCTCCGGGGACCTGTGCGTCATTCGCGGGACAGCCCTGCGCAGCCGCCGAAGGTGATGGCGATGCGCTCGGTGCGGCGCTCGCCGAGGTTCCCTGGGTCGCCGCTGGATCCGGATCGGCAGCGACGGGCCCAGTGGAGCACCCCGAAAGACAGATGGCACCGAGTGCCAGCACCGCCCCGATCGCGCTGAATCGGATGGATGAGCTCCCCATGGCCGCCGCCTTCCCCTTGCCGTGACGCTAGGGCTCGACGTTGGGATTCCGCCGTGGACCGTGCGGATCATCTATCCAGCCTGCTCGCGCCTTCTCGTGCGGAGAGGGCGCAGGACGACCCTTCGCCGATACGGGATCCTGGCCGCCGCCCAGACCTCGCCGCTCGACCGCGACATGACGGAAGCCCTGGCGGAATCAGATTCCGACCAGGGCTTTCGAAGTGGAGGGGTTGACGGGAATCGAACCCGCGTAATCAGTTTGGAAGACTGAGGCTCTACCATTGAGCTACAACCCCGAGCGCCTCACGGCACTGGGCCCGGCAGCGCGATCCGCGCCATCTGGCCGGATCCATGTTAGCGGGTCCCCACCGGTTCCGTCGGATGCGCACGGGCGAGGCCGACGCTGCGACCTGCGCAGCATGCCGCCGACTTCGGCCGCTTGAGAGGGCGCCATAGGGTCGGAGCGTGACAGCAGCCGCCTCTGATCGCGCCGACGACGACATCCGCCAGATCATCGTGGACACCGACACGGGCATCGACGACGCGATGGCACTGCTCTATCTCCACGGTCACGAGCGCGCGGAGGTCGTTGCGATCACGAGCGTTTACGGCAACACCGACGTCGAGTCCGCGCTGATCAACATCGGCAGGGTGCTCCGGATCGCAGGTCGTAAGGACGTTCTCGTCGCACGCGGCGCCCAGAACCCCATCGAGGGAACGGCGCACATCGCGGCGCACGTCCACGGACGTGACGGTCTCGGCGATCTCACACCAGGTCGATTCCCGCCCGCCGATGCCACGAACCTGTCGCCGCTTCCCGCGGCGGAGCTCATCGTCGAGCTGGCCCGAAGCCGTCCCGGACACTACGACCTGCTCGCGCTCGCTCCCTTGACCAATATCGGCCTCGCGCTGGAGCTCGAGCCCGATCTGTTCGCTTTGCTCCGCTCGGTGGTCGTGATGGCGGGATCCGGCGCGTTCCCGGCGCTGGGCGAGTACCAGATGGTCGATCCCAATGTGCAGAACGATCCGATCGCCGCGGAGCGGGTCTTCACGGCACCGAGAAACGAGCTCATCGCCGTCGGCGTCGATGTGACGGGTAGCGCTGTCATCGATGAGAAGGCGGTCGAGCGGCTCCGCGCATCGGGGTCCGCGGCGGGGGAGTTCAGCGCCGAGATCCTCGAGTCGTACATGGACTTCTACCGATACGCATGGGGTCGCCGCGTCTCGCCCGCGCACGACGGGCTGGCCGCCGCGATCCTGCTCCAACCGGCGCTGGTGACCGAATGGCGGACCGGTCCGATCCGGGTCCTCTCCGACGGCTTCGCCATCCGCGGACGGCTGATGCAGACGGCGGACCGCCATGCGCCGGCGTGGGAGTTCGACGCGGCTCCCGACAGTCGCGTCGCCTCCGCCATCGACTACCCCGCCTTCCTCGAGGAGTTCCTCGGCGTGCTCACCGGATTCAGCTCGTCCGCCCGCCGCTGACCGCTCCGGCGGGGGAGTGGCGGGTCGAGCAGCGGACGGCCGCACGGCGCGTCGCCCTGAAGCGGTCGCCCTCCGGGGTGATCATCCCTGCATGACTGATGACGGTCGCCAGCGCTTCGACGATGTCGAGCTGTCCCGCGTGCGGATGCTCGCCGGCTCGCCCGATCTCGCCATGCGGCTGAGCCTCGCCGAGATCCGGCACCCGCTGCCCGACGACGTCTGGCAGAAGCTCATGCGCGACCGCGATCCGCGCGTGCCGACCGCGATGGCCGGTCAGCCGGGCGCGACCACGCGTCAGCTGGAGCAGCTCGTCGCCATCAGGCCGGCCCTCGGACCCGTCGTCGGTCAGCACGAGCATGCTCCGCTGCGCTACTTGCGACTGCGCATCGTCTCCTCGACCGACTCGAGGATCCGCGAGCGCTTCCTGGCCAAGGTCGGCGCTGATGCAGCAGACCGTCGCGTGTTCCTGAGGGAGACCGCTCGCCTCGCTCACCTCAAGGATCACAAGACGACCCTCGGTGAGATCTGGGATCGCGTCGACGGGTCGCCCCAGCCGCAGAGGGAGCGGTCGACGGACCGACTCTGAGATCCATCCCCGGCCGCATCTATCCCTGGCCACACTCATCCCACGCGCTGGAAGGGTCAGCCGATTCGCGGAGCCGCTCGGAACCGTGCACGCTCGTCGGCGGACAGGTGCTCCGTCGCGTAGCTCAGCGCGGTCCGTGGCATCCGGCCGGCGTTCTCCTCCAGAAAGGCGAGCAGCGCTTCGCGTGAGACCCGCTTGCCGACCTCCCGCAGCATCCACCCGACCGCCTTGTGGATCAGGTCCTCGCCGTCCTGGAGCAGCAGGTCGGAGACCTCGAAGGTCGGCTCGGCGAGGCCCGACTTGATGAAGGCGAAGGTCGCGACGATGGCCACCCGTCTCTCCCAGAGCGAATCGCTGAGGGCGAGCCGGGTCAGCAGCTCGAGCGACGCGTCAGTTCGGATGAGCTGCTGTCCGACGAGGTATTCCGCGCTCGAGTCGACCAGGTCCCAGTTGTCGACTTGACCCGCGCGCAGTGCGTCGAGATAGAAGAGGTGCAGCTCGGCGCAGCGAGGGTCGTCCGCCGGGCGCTTCGCCGCTCGAAGGAACTGGTCGACGAGCACGAGCAGACCGGCCAGTCGATCCTCGTGGACCGGGCTGGACAGGAGCACGCCGCACTCTCCGAGTGACAGGTCACGGTGGCGGCTGACGATGGTCCGGGTCACGGGAACCCGCACCCCGATGAAGGCGTCGCCCTCCATATTGACCGGGTCCGGAGTTGAAGAATCGCGCAAGCTGGATCGCGTCTTCGGGATGCGCGGCGGAGCGCAGCTCGGACTGGACGGCGGCGGCAGTCGAAGGCACGCCCGTACGGTACCGCCGGCCTGAGACATGCGGCGAGGGGGCCTTTCCGCCATCCAGCCGCCTCCCGGCAACTCGGCTAGACTTGCCGCGGCCAATTTTCGGATACCCGTTCCTGGCCGGACGGTCCTCGCACGACCGGGGCGTAGCTCAGCTTGGTAGAGCGCCCGCTTTGGGAGCGGGAGGCCGCAGGTTCAAATCCTGTCGCCCCGACAGCAGCGCTCTCGAGCGCAGCCCATCCGCACAATGCTCCACCACGTCCCGCCAGCCGCGCGGGGTCATCGCCAGAATGCAGAGAAGACAGAACATGGTCACGTCCACCGTCGAGAAGCTGAGCCCCACGCGCGTCAAGCTCGAGATCTCCGTCTCGCAGGCTGACTTCAAGCCCAGCATCGACCACGCCTACAAGCACATCGCCGAGCAGGTCAGCATCCCCGGCTTCCGCAAGGGCAAGGTGCCGCCGCCCATCATCGACCAGCGCGTCGGCAAGGCCGCCGTTATCGAGCACGCGGTCAACGAGGGCATGGACCGCTACTACCGCGAGGCGCTCGCCGCCAACGACCTGCACCCGCTCGGACGCCCCGAGGCGGACGTCACCAAGCTGCCGGACCTCAAGGATTACTCGGGCGACCTCGAGATGACCATCGAGGTCGACGTCCGACCCGAGATCGAGCTGCCCGACTACGACAACCTGACCATCACGGTCGACGCCGTCGAGGTCACCGACGCCGAGGTGGACGAGGAGCTCGAGCGCCTTCGCAGCCGCTTCGGAACCCTGATCACGGTCGACCGGCCCGCCAAGACCGGCGACTTCGCCCAGATCGACCTCAAGGCCACCATCGGCGACAGCGAGGTCGACACCGCCAACGGCATCTCCTACGAGATCGGATCCGGCGATCTCATCGAGGGCATCGACGAGGCGCTCGACTCCCTCTCCGCCGGTGAGCAGACCACCTTCGACTCCGTGCTGCTCGGCGGCGACCACGAGGGCGAGACCGCACTCATCGTCGTCGACCTCCTGGCCGTCAAGGAGCGCGAGCTGCCCGAGGCGGATGACGACTTCGCTCAGATCGCGAGCGAGTTCGACACCCTCGCCGAGCTCAAGGAGCAGCTGAAGGATCAGGTCGCGCGCTCCAAGTCGTTCGGTCAGGCCGGCGAGGCGCGCAACAAGCTCGTCGAGCAGCTGCTCGAGTCGGTCGACGTCCCCGTGCCCGCCCAGCTGGTGGAGGACGAGGTTCACCGCCACCTCGAGAACGAGAACCGCCTCGAGGACGACGTGCACCGCGCCGAGGTCACCGAGTCGAGCGAGAAGACCTTCAAGCAGCAGATCCTGCTCGACGCCATCGCCGAGAAGGAGAAGGTGCGCGTCGGCCAGAACGAGCTCACCAACTACGTCGTCCAGGCCGCCTCGCAGTACGGCATGCAGCCGCAGGAGTTCGCCGAGGTGCTGCAGAACAACGGCCAGCTGCCCGGCGTCGTCGCCGAGGTGACCCGCTCCAAGGCGCTCGCCCTGGTCCTCGGCAAGGCGACCGTCGTCGACACCAACGGCGCCCCGGTCGACCTGGGTGACTTCGTCGCCACCCCCGACGAGGACGACACCTTCGATGTGTCCGCCGCCACGGCCGCACTGCAGGAGGCCAACGCGCACGACCACGACGGCCACGACCACGCGGGCCACTCGCACTAGGCCCACGCTCGCCGCTGCACGAACTGGCTCCCCACTCCGGAAACGTCCGGAGCGGGGAGCCATTTTCCGTCGCAGGGATCGTTGGCGGCGCGGCCATGGTGCAGGCGGAACTACGCCGGTGGAGTTCTGCCGACGAACGCGGGCGGCGCGGTTCTCTGCCCACGGCGAACAGCCCGGATCGGGCCCTCGCGCTCGGATAGATTCGACGCGAACCCAGACGAAGGAGCACCTCCCATGGCCGACGCAGGAATGCAGCCCAACGTTTTCGACCGCCTCTTGCGCGACCGGATCATCTGGCTGGGATCCGAGGTTCGCGACGACAACGCGAACGAGATCGCCGCAAAGCTTCTCCTCCTCGCCGCCGAGGACGGCGAGAAGGACATCTACCTCTACATCAACTCGCCCGGTGGCTCGATCACGGCCGGCATGGCGATCTACGACACCATGCAGTTCGTGCCGAACGACATCGTCACGGTCGGCATCGGCATGGCCGCCTCGATGGGCCAGCTGCTGCTCACCGCCGGCACCAAGGGGAAGCGCTACATCACCCCCAATGCGCGCGTCCTGCTCCACCAGCCGCACGGCGGTTTCGGCGGCACGGCGAGCGACATCCAGACCCAGGCCCAGCTCATCCTCTCGATGAAGAAGCGCCTCGCCGAGATCACTGCCGCGGCGACGGGCAAGAGCGTCGAGCAGATCAACGAGGACGGCGATCGCGACCGCTGGTTCAGCGCGCAGGAGGCCCTCGAGTACGGCTTCGTGGATCACATCCGCGAGTCGGCCAATGACGTCGTGGGCGGTGGCGGAACGGCAGACGCCGTGGTCGCCAAGTCCTCGAGCAAGTAAGACCACCGGAAGAAACGGACACAGACATGACCAACTACGACTTCGGTGGCACGGCGTTCGGCGGCCAGCAGGGCCCGAGCTCCCGCTACATCCTCCCGAGCTTCGAAGAGCGCACCGCCTACGGCTACAAGCGCCAGGACCCGTACGCCAAGCTCTTCGAGGACCGCATCGTCTTCCTCGGCGTCCAGGTGGATGACGCGTCGGCCGATGACATCATGGCCCAGCTCCTCGTGCTGGAGAGCATGGATCCCGACCGCGACATCGTGATGTACATCAACTCGCCCGGTGGCTCGTTCACCGCGATGACGGCGATCTACGACACGATGCAGTACATCCGCCCCCAGATCCAGACCGTGATCCTCGGCCAGGCGGCCTCCGCCGCGGCTGTGCTCGCCGCGGCCGGAACGCCGGGCAAGCGCCTGGCGCTGCCGAACGCGCGCATCCTGATCCATCAGCCGTCGACCGGCGATGCCGGACGCGGGCAGGCCTCCGACATCGAGATCCAGGCGCGGGAGATCCTGCGCATGCGCACCTGGCTCGAGGAGACTCTGGCCAACCATTCCAACCGCAGCCAGGCTCAGGTCGAGAAGGACATCGACCGCGACAAGATCCTGTCGGCCGATGAGGCGCTCGAGTACGGCCTGATCGACCAGGTGCTGACCAGCCGCAAGGCCCTGGCACTCACGAAGTAGTCAACGGTCCGCCCGCGGGGCGGGACTCGTAGCGCATGGCGTCGCCTCTCATGAGGCGGCGCCATTCGTCGTCTCCGGCCCGCCTTCCAGGTCGCTGGGACGCGGCGGGGGACGCGGTCTGCGTCGTGGGGGACGGATCAGGCGGCACGCCGCCACCGGCCGACGCATTGCGCAGGAACGTCGGCGGGCCGGGTTAGGCTCGTGGGCACACGACGACAGCCGGAATGAACCGGTCTCGGGAGGATGGGGAGCATGGCGCGAATCGGGGAGAGCGCGGACCTTCTCAAGTGTTCGTTCTGCGGCAAGAGCCAGAAGCAGGTTCAGCAGCTGATCGCTGGCCCCGGCGTCTACATCTGCGACGAGTGCGTCGAGCTGTGCAACGAGATCATCGAGGAGCGCCTCGCCGAAGCGGGCGAGGAGGCGTCGAGCGAATTCGACCTTCCGAAGCCCAAGGAGATCTACGGCTTCCTCGAGGAATACGTCATCGGCCAGGAGCAGGCCAAGCGCTCGCTCTCCGTCGCCGTCTACAACCACTACAAGCGCATCCGCTCGCGCCAGTCGCTGACAGCCGCCGAGGCGCTCAACGACGACATCGAGATCGCGAAGTCGAACATCCTGCTGATCGGCCCCACCGGCTGCGGCAAGACCTATCTCGCGCAGACCCTCGCCAAGCGCCTCAATGTGCCGTTCGCGGTCGCTGACGCCACCGCCCTCACCGAGGCGGGGTACGTCGGCGAGGATGTCGAGAACATCCTGCTCAAGCTGATCCAGGCCGCGGACTACGACGTCAAGCGGGCCGAGACCGGCATCATCTACATCGACGAGGTCGACAAGATCGCCCGCAAGGCCGAGAACCCGTCGATCACCCGCGATGTCTCGGGCGAGGGAGTGCAGCAGGCGCTGCTCAAGATCCTCGAGGGCACGGTCGCCTCCGTCCCGCCGCAGGGCGGACGCAAGCATCCGCACCAGGAGTTCATCCAGATCGACACGACGAACGTGCTGTTCATCGTCGCCGGCGCATTCGCCGGTCTCGAGGAGATCATCAGCCAGCGTGCGGGCAAGAAGGGCATCGGCTTCGGCGCACCCCTGCACAGCAAGGGCGACGATGTGAACCTCTTCGGCGAGGTGCTCCCCGAGGACCTGCACAAGTTCGGGCTGATCCCCGAGTTCATCGGCCGCCTTCCGGTGGTGACGACCGTCACGCAGCTCGATCAGGTCGCACTGATGGAGATCCTCACAGTGCCGAAGAACGCGCTGATCAAGCAGTACCAGCGCATGTTCGAGATCGACGGGGTCACGCTCGAGTTCGATCGCGGCGCCCTCGAATCGATCGCCGACCTGGCCGTGCTCCGCAAGACGGGAGCCCGCGGACTGCGCGCCATCCTCGAAGAGGTCCTCGGCCCCATGATGTTCGAAGTGCCGTCCGACTCGGACATCGCCAAGGTGGTCATCACCCGCGAGGTCGTCCTCGAGAACGCGGCGCCGACCATCGTGCCCCGCAAGCTGATGCGCGCGGAGAAGTCCGCCTAACCAGCACTCTGCGCCTTCCGGTGACATGGGGGGACGCTGAGTGTCCCCCTTATGGGGGACTTCGGGGTTGGCATTGTCGGCCGTCGATGTTAGGTTCGCCGAATGGCAATGACATTGAGGTTGCCCGAAGACCTCGACGCACAGCTATCGCACCTGGCAGAAGAATGGCATGTCTCGAAGCACTCACTCGTGCTTCAGGCCGCTGAACTCCTGGTCTCCCGCGAGACGCGACGTGCTGAGATCTCGGCAGGACTTGACCGCATTCTCACCACCGACGCAAGCCTCATGAAGAGGCTCGCGGACGTCTGATCTGGAGAGCACCGCCGTACAACAGCCACATCGGATCGACGCCTTCGCCCGCAATACCGCGGGTAAGGCGTCGTTCGCGTTTTAACACCATCGACCTGCCCACTTCTGCCGCCCCAGGCGGCCGGCGGGCCGCAGATCTGAGCAGTTCGCGTCGGTGAGGCCGAGCCCCCGCTGCGTCAGACCGTCAGGGTGACGCTGTGATAGCCCGTGGCGCCATCGGGAAGCACGTCGGCGGGCGTCTCGATCTGGAGCTTCCCGTTCGCGTCCGTCGCACGCACGGTGATGGTGTGCTCGCCCTCCGTCGCATTCCAGCTCCACATCCACTGGCGCCAGGTGTCGATGCTCAGCTCGTCGGCGAGCGTCGCCTCCGCCCAGGCACCGTCATCGACCTGGACCTCGACCTTGGAGATGCCGGTGTGCTGAGCCCACGCCACTCCGGCGACCACGACGCTCCCGGCGCCGTCGGCCACCCGGGTCGGCACGTCGATGCGGCTCGAGATCTTGATCGGCCCCTTCTCTCCCCAGCCCCGGTCGGTCCAATAGGCGGTCGCGTCGGAGAAGCGCGTGACCTGCAGGTCCGTCACCCATTTCGTCGCGGAGACGTAGCCGTAGAGGCCGGGCACCACCATCCGAACGGGGAAGCCGTGTTCGGCCGGCAGGAGCTCGCCGTTCATGCCGACGGCGAGGATGGCGTTGCGCTCGTCGGTGAGCGCCTCCAGCGGCGTGCTGGCGGTCCAGCCGTCGGCGCTGGTGGAGAGCACCATGTCGGCGTCTGCGGTGGGCACCGCTCGGGCGAGCAGCTCGCGGATCGGGTATCCGGTCCACACCGCGTTCGAGATCAGATCGCCGCCGACGTAGTTGGAGACGCACATGAGGGTGGTGTCGCTCTGCTGCATCGGCAGCGCAAGCAGTTCGGCAAAGGTCAGCGTGACCTCGTTCTCGACCATGCCGTGGATCCTCAGCGTCCAGGTCGTCGGGTCGACGGCGGGAACGATGAGCGCGGTGTCGATCCGGTAGAAGTCCGCGTTGGGAGTGATGAGCGGCGAGAGGCCGTCGATGTCGAACGACATCGCGTCGGTCGGAGGCGCGACGGGCGTGGCAGACGTCGGCAGACGGAGAGCGGCTCGCGCCGCCTCGGCCGCGCGCCCTGCGGCAGTGGACGCCTGCGCGACGACGCCCGCCGCGATCCCGACGATCGCCGTCACGCCGGTGGTGATCAGGAACGACCGTCGGCTGGGCGCGGCTTCGACCGGCCGTCGCAGATTCGGTCGATCGTTCTTCGGCGTCGGCGGAGAGTCATGCGCGACGAGCGGTGCCCCTGTCCCCGTCGGCCGAGCCGGGCTCACCGCGCTCGTGACGACGGCCGCTTCGGTCGGCAGCCGCCCGATGAGCCGACGCAGGGTCGCGATGGCGATCAGCGCTCCGATCACCGCGGGGAAGGCGAACATGGGATTGGCGCCGGCGCGTGTCACCGCCGCAGCGGAGGCCAGGATTCCGAGCGCCGCGAAGACGGCCATGCCCGTGAAGCGGCGGCGCGCTTCGAGGATTCCGGCACCAGCGGCCGCGGCGATGACGACGACGACGAGCAGGGTGATGATGGCGACCTTGTCGCCGGTCCCGAAGAGTCCGACCACGACCTCCTTCGCCCACCCGGGGGCGAGGTCGATCAATGCGGCACCGGTCGAGGCCAGTGGACTGGAAGTGGGTGCCGCCAGTGCAGCGACCAGCTCGCCGATCCCCAGCCCGGCCAACGCCGACACGATCCCCACCCACGCCGGCGCTAGTCTGCGGGCGCGGCGAGGGGGCTTGACCATGCGGCTGACGCTACCCCCGCCAGCCGTGCCCCAGCTTCGGGCGCTCACGCGAGTCGACGCATGCGGGTCCGCGCTAGCTTCTGACTATGAAGCGCGCCGTGGTCGCCGCCGTGGTCGGCGGCATACTGCTCTGGGGTGAGGTGGTGCACTACCGGTCGTTCAGACGGGGGATCGCCGGCGTCTCGGACCCCGATGGGCGGGGCCGAGAGGCGGTCGTGGTGCTCGGCTACAAGAACCGCGGCACCCGAGCCAACTACGTGAATCGCTTCCGCGTTCGAGCGGCGCTGCGGTCGCGCAACCAGCTCTCGGGCTCCAGCGTGCTGGTCTTCTGCGGCGGATGCGTGGCGGGCACGACAGCGGAGGCGATTCTCATGGCGCGATACGCCGTCGAGCAGCTCGGCTATGCGGGCCCGTACGTCCTCGATCGGGACAGTGTCTCGACATGGGAGAACATCCGGAACGCGATCCCGCATCTCGAGGATTTCGACGTGATCAAGATCGTCTCCAACTCGCTGCATGCCGAGCTCGGCCGCACGTATCTGCAGAGGCTCCGGCCCGATCTGGCGCGGCGCCTCGTCCCCGCCGCGGACTACCGGTTCGGCGAGATCACCGTCGTGAAGGTCGTCGCCGCGGTGCTGCATCTCCGGAAGCAGCGCCGGCGGAAGTAGCCGCCCGCGCCATCGAGTCGGGGTGGACAGAGCGGATCCAGGTCGCGATTCAGAGCACGATCAGCCGATTTCTCGCAGAATGAGCGTCATGGCAACGCAAACGCAGACTCTTCTCGTCGACGACATCGACGGCTCAGAGGCATCTTCCACCGTCACGTTCGGCATCTCGGGGACGACCTATGAGATAGACCTCTCGGACGCCAACCTCCAAGCCCTGCAATCCGCACTGGATCCGTACATCGGCGCCGCCCGCCCGATCGGGTCGCAGCAGCGGTTGAGCGCACCGACCGACTCGCATGTGGATCCGAACGCCGCGAGGGCAGCGCGGCAATGGGCCCAGCGGCAGGGACTCGAAGTCCCCGCCCGAGGCCGCGTTCCCGCCTCCATCCTCGAGCAGTGGAGAAACCGTTAGCCGCTGTCGCCTCGTGCACGTTCTCTGAGCCTGCTTGCTGTCGCCGCCGTGGGAGTCCTTCCACCGTTCGTCCGTTCGGTGCTCCGAGCGGATCCAGCACCTGACCTCGCGCGCCGCCGGGAACCGTAGGCTCGGAGCCGTGAACGAGCGCTACATCCATGGCCACCACGAGAGCGTCCTCCGATCGCACTCGTGGCGCACGGTCGAGAACTCCGCTGCCTACCTCATCCCGCACCTCAGGCCAGGGCTCGATCTGCTCGACGTGGGCAGTGGTCCAGGGACCATCTCGGTCGACTTCGCCGAGCGACTCGCGCCGGGAACGGTGCACGGGATCGACGCGGCGGCGGCGATCGTGGACCAGGCGACCGACCTCGCCCAGTCGCGGGAACTCGGCAACGTTCAGTTCACGGTCGACGATGCGTACGCTCTGAGCTTCGACGATGACAGCTTCGACATCGCTCACGCCCATCAAGTGCTGCAGCACCTGGCCCGTCCTGTGGACGCGCTGAAGGAGATGGCACGGGTCGTCCGACCGGGCGGCATTGTGGCCGCTCGTGACGTCGACTACGCCGGAGCCATCTGGTACCCGTTGCTCCCGGGACTGGCTGATTGGCTCCGCATCTACGATGCCGTGCATCGCGCGGGCGGCGGCGAGCCCGATGCGGGCCGACGGCTCCGGGCCTGGGCGCACGCGGCCGGCCTGACGGATGTGGTGAGCACCGCATCCATCTGGGGGTTCGCCTCCGACGCGGACCGCGCATGGTGGGGCGGACTCTGGGCCGACCGGGCGCTGCACTCCGAGTTCGCCAAGCAGGCGATCGACGGCGGGCACGCGACGCAGGAGGTCCTCGAGCGGATCTCGGCCGCCTGGAAGCAGTGGGCGGAAGAGCCCGACGGGTGGTTCTCGTTCCCGCACGGAGAGATGATCGCGCGCGTCGGCTGAGGTGGGCGATCCGGGCGACTGATCCGTCGGCTCCGGCCTGTGATGCGCCGGCCGAGCTGAGTGCATCACATGGATTGCTGCGGAGTCGGCCTCGGAGGTCTGGCGAGCCCGCCGGACTGGTCCGTAGCATCTCGTCATAACCTCGCGCCGACTCAGGCCATCCGGTCCTCCGTGGCGCACGACGAACGGATGACGCCATGAACATGACCGCAGAGATGATGAAGAGCATGCCGATGGCCGAGATGCCGATGGGCATGGACATGATGGCGATGCAGGAGGCGATCGAGGCCTGCTCCGCGTGCATGCAGGCCTGCACGATGTGCTCCGACGCGATGGGCGGCATGGAGGACATGGGCACGTGCGCGTCCATGTGCGCGAACTGCGCCGACATGTGCACGACGATGATGCGCGTCATGATGCGGCCGATGGCCATGGACATGCCCAGCATGATGGCGATGCTCGAGGCCACGATCGCCATGTGCAAGGCGTGCATGGACGAGTGCATGAGTCACGCCGAGATGAGCGAGACCTGCAGGATGTGCGCTCAGGCGTGCGAGATGGCGATGAACGCCTGCATGAAGATGTTGTCGTCCATGAAGGCGATGGCCTGACGAGCCCGCTGGAAAGCCACGCCGCTGATCGCCGACGCGCGAATGGGCGCTCAGCGCGGTAGGTGTTCCTACCGCGCTCGGCCGCAGCTACCGCGCTCGGCGCGCGCGGTCAGCCGATGGCGACGTTGAAGCGATGCAGGCCTGACGCGAGCACCGAATACGTCCTGTGCAGCGCCACCGGGAGACCCGGACCGACCAGCGCCGAGATGTCGGTGTGCTGCCAGACGCGTACGGTCTCGCCCGACTCCCACAGCTCGAGCTCGACGGACCCGTCCGTGCTGACGGACCGCACGACTGCGTCGGACCAGCTGCTCGGCGTCGCGGCGGCTAGGCGCAGGCGCACCAGGCTCATGGCGTGACCGGGGCGGTCGTCGATGCACATCGCTCCGTGCTCGCAGACGGTGATCGCCGTGTGCTGCAGGTTCGTGTGCTGGGCCATGGTTCCCTCTCCGTTCTGTGCCCGAGGTGGACGTGCGCGTCGCTCGGCGCAGATCTACAAGCTAGGCGGCCGTCCGCTGGAGCGCACTTGTACCGGTCACACGAGGACACATAGGGCGCCATGGCCCGATGCCTAGACTCGTCCGAGCGAAGGAGCACCTGATGACCGACACCCTGCCCGATGCCCGCACCGCCTCGCCCGAGGGCTCCGCTTTTCCCGAAGGCACCGTCGAGCCCGAATACCACCTGACCGAGCCGCTGGATCCCGACGCCGCGGAGCTCTTCGCGGACGTCCCTGCCGCCGACCGGGAGTACTGGATGCGCACCCGCGCGTTCGTGCAGGACGAGGTCCTTCCGGTTATCGACGACTACTGGAACCGCGCGGACTATCCCGTGCACCTCGTGCGCCGAATGGGGGAGCTCGACCTGCTCCGCGACGGCCTCGAAGTCGACGGCTACCCGGCGATGAGCCCGCTCGCCGCCGGTCTGGTCAACATGGAGATGAGCCGCGGTGACGGCTCGATGGCGACGGTGGTGGCGGTGCAGGGCGGGCTCGCGATGCGCTCCGTCGCGCTGCTCGGCTCCGACGAGCAGAAGGCGCGCTGGCTGAAGCCCCTCGCCGCCGGCACCGAGTACGGCGCGTTCGCGCTCACCGAGCCGACCCACGGATCCGATTCGACGAGCCTTGAGACTCGCGCGGTGACCGTGCCCGGCGGATTCCGGATCAGCGGTTCGAAGAAGTGGATCGGCAACGGCTCGATCGGCGGCCTCACGGTCGTCTGGGCGCGAGGGGACGATGACGCAGTCCACGGCTATCTCGTCGAGCAGGACAGCCCCGGCTACTCCGCGGTCCCGATCGAGAACAAGACGGCTCTCCGCGCGATCTGGCAGGCCAGGATCCGGATGGACGACGTCTTCGTTCCGACCGAGGCGCTCCTGCCCGACGCGAAGACATTCAAGGACACCTCCCGCGTGCTGCTGGCCACCCGCCTGAGCGTGGCCTGGTCAGCAGTCGGTCACGCGACCGCCTGCTACGAGACGGCCGTGCACTACGCCAAGCAGCGCATCCAGTTCGGGCGCCCGCTCGCGCACTCGCAGGTCGTCCAGGAGCGACTGTCGCGCATGCTCAGCGAGCTCACCCAGATCCAGCTGCTCGCCTTTCGGATGACGGAGCTCGACGCGGCCGGCCGGCTGACGGGGGAGAAGGCTTCGCTCGCGAAGTACACGACCACGCGGACGGCTCGGTCGATCGCGGCCAACGCCAGAGATCTGCTCGGTGGCAATGGGCTGCTGCTGCCGAACCGTGTCGCTCGGCACTTCTCGGACATCGAGGCGATTCACACCTACGAGGGCACCGAGACGATGCAGGCACTGATCATCGGGCGAGGGATCACCGGCAAGTCCGCCTTCGTCTGATCCTGCGTCGACCCGTCCTGCGCTCCGGTGGCTGAGCCGTCCGCGCAGCGGACGTGTCGAAGCCCGGACATGCCAACCGGGCTTCGACACAGCCCTTGCGCCCACTCAGCCGGCGAAGTCGACTCAGCGGCCGAGCACCGCCGTGTAGGCGTTGTTGGCGAGCTGCCCACCGAGGTGGGCGTAGAGCACGTTCGAGCTCTTCTCGATCTCACCCGTCGCGACGAGGTCGATCATGCCCGCGAGCGACTTGCCCTCGTACACCGGGTCGGTGAGCATGCCGTCCATCCGCATGCCGAGCTCGATCGCGGCGATCGTCTGGTCGTCGGGAATGCCGTAGGTGCCCGCGTGGTACCGGTCGTCCAGGAGGATCTCGCCGTCGAGGATGTCCCGCCCGAGGCCGATCCGCTCGGCGGTGAAGCGGGCGATCCGCGCCACCTGCTCCCACGTCTCCTTCGGCTTGGCCGAGCCGTCGATGCCGAGCACCCGCCGGGGACGGTCATCGCCGAGGGCCGCGAAGCCGGCGATCATGCCGGCATGGGTCGATCCGGTGACCGAGCAGACGATGACGGTGTCGAAGAAGACGCCGAGCTCCCTCTCCTGCTGCGCCACTTCGACGGCCCAGTTGGCGAAGCCGAGTCCGCCCAGCGGGTGGTCGCTCGCACCGGCGGGGATCGCATACGGGGTGCCGCCGCGGCCCTCGATCTCGTCGATCGCCTGCTGCCAGCTCTCCTTGAAGCCGATCCCGAAGCCGGCGCGCACCAGCCGGACATCCGCACCGGCGATCCGTGAGATCTGGATGTTCCCCACCCGGTCGTAGATCGAGTCGGGCCACTCGACCCATGACTCCTGGATCAGCACGCAGCCGAGCCCGAGCTTCGCCGAGACGCCCGCGACCTGGCGGGTGTGGTTGGACTGCACCCCGCCGATCGAGACCAGGGTGTCGGCGCCCTTCGCGAGTGCGTCCGCGACCAGGTACTCGAGCTTGCGGGTCTTGTTGCCGCCGAACGCAATGCCGCTGTTGAGGTCCTCGCGCTTGGCCCAGAGCTGCGCGCCGCCGAGATGGGCGGTGAGGCGCTCGAGGCGGTGGATCGGCGACGGGCCGATCAGGAGCTGGTGGCGGGGGATAGCGGCGAGGGTCGTCAGAGCGTCGTTCATGTTTTCCATTCGTCTGGTGGAGCGAGTTTCACGGTTCAGGCTTTCGACCACGGTTCAGGCGAAAACCGCCTGAACCGTGGGCGAAATGGCGGAATCGCCTGATCGGTGAAGATCGCCTGATCCGTGGAAGGTGGCTAGAGGGGCGGTGGGGCGGGCGGGGTCAGGAGGGTCTCGAGGGCGGACCAGATCTGAGCCGTCAGATCCCGCGCGGTGGCGAGGTCGCCGGCGACGCATGCCTCGACGAGCGCGCGATGGCGCGCGGCGGATTCCGCGCCCGAGCCGATGCCGAACTGCTGCACCTCGACACGGCGGAGCACGTCCTGATGCTGATGGGCGATGGTGCGCAGCGCCTCGTTGCCGGTGAGCGCGAGGAAGACGTCGTGGAAGGCGTCATCCGCCTCGATCGTGGCGTCGACGTCCCCAGCCGCCGCCGCTCGTTCGAAACGCTCGTTGCGATCCTCCATCGCAGCGATGTGCTCCGCGGTCAGATGTGGCCAGCCGAGCTCGACGGCCCTGATGCTGAGGGTGCGGACCACCTCGAGCGACTCACGGGCGGCGACCTGGTCGAGCGGAGCGACGCGGGTCGCGCTCTGCGGCTTCGTGTGCACGAGCCCCTCGTCCCGCAGTCGCGCGAGCGCGCTGCGGATGGGCTCCTTGGAGGTGTGGAAGGCGGCGGCGATCTCGGCATCCTTCAGCACGGCGCCCGCAGGCAGGCGTCCAGCCACGATGTCCCGACGCAGCGCGAGGTACACCTCGTCCCTCAGCAGATGTCGTTCCGTGCTCACCCCGCAAATCTAACATGTTAGTTTTGCTGGCCGGACGGACGGCGCGACCGAGATGCCACTTTCCGTCCCTATAGGTCGCGGATAGGGACGGAAAGTGGCATCTCGATGAGTCGGGCTACGACTCCGTCAGGCCTCGGCGTTCGAGGAGCGGGGCGATGTCGGCGTCTCGGCCGCGGAACTCGCGGTAGGCCTCGAGCGGGTCGCGGGATCCGCCGATGCCGAGCACGTGTCGACGGAAGCGGTCGCCGTTCGCCCGGGTCATGCCGCCGTTCTCCTCGAACCACCGCACGGTGTCCGCGTCGAGCACCTCGCTCCAGATGTAGGAGTAGTAGCCGGCGTCGTAGCCGCCGGCGAACACGTGGGAGAAGTAGGTGCTGGAGTAGCGGGTCGGCACGGCTCGATCGGCGAGGCCGACGCGCTCGAGTGCTGCACGCTCGAACTCGGCGACATCGGTGACCGCCTCGGCCTCGGCGGATGACAGTCCGTGCCAGGCCTGGTCGAGCAGCGCCGCAGCGAGATATTCGCTGGTCCTGAACCCCTCGTTGAATGCACGCGACGCGATGAGCCGGTCCACCATCTCCTGCGGCATCGGCTCGCCGGTGTCGAAGTGCTTGGCGTAGTTGGCGAGCACCTCGGGCCAGAGCATCCACATCTCGTTGACCTGGCTCGGGAACTCCACAAAGTCTCGGAAGACGCTGGTCCCGGCGAATCGCGGGTAGGTCACCGTCGCGAACAGGCCGTGCAGGGCGTGACCGAACTCGTGGAAGAGCGTGGTGACCTCGTCGAGAGTGAGCAGGGTCGGCGTCCCCGGAGCGGGCCGGGGAACGTTGAGGTTGTTGGTGACCACCCGCGGCGTGCCCAGTAGTCGCGACTGCGAGACGAACGAGTTCATCCACGCGCCGCCGTGCTTGGAGTCGCGCGTGTAGAGATCGAGCAGGTAGAGCCCGATCGGCGTCCCGTCGTCCTCGGTGACCTCGAAGACCCGCGCCTCGCCGTTGTACGCCGCGAGGTCGAAGCGCTCCTCGAAGCGGATGCCGTAGAGGCTGGTGGCGGCGAAGAACACCCCATCGCGAAGCACGCGCTCCGCGTCGAAGTAGGGGCGCATGGCCGAGGTGTCCACGTCGAACCGGGCGGCGCGCACCTTCTCGGTGTAGAACGCCCAGTCCCAGCTGGCGAGCGTGCTGTCCGTCTCGGTCGCGTCGATCTGCTCCTGGAGGACAGCTGCCTCGGCTCGAGCGTTGGCGGCGGCCGGCGCGGCCAGGCGGCGGAGAAGGGCATCGACCGCCTCGGGGGTCCCCGCAGTCTGTGCGGCGGTGACGGCGGCCGCGTGCGAGCGGAAGCCGAGAAGCTCGGCGCGGCTGGCTCGGAGCCGTGCGATCTCGAGCACGACGGGGCGGTTGTCGGCGTCGTTGTCCCGAGCGGCCCGGGACTGCGAGGCGGTCATGATCCGCTCCCGCAGCGCGCGGTTCGTCAATGACGCCAGGTAGGGGTGGCCGGTCGGCAGGACGAGGGTGATCAGGTATCCCTCGAGTCCGCGGGACGTCGCGTTCGCGGCGGCGGTCGCGATGGCGTCGGCGCCGAGACCGTCCAGCTCGGACACGTCGGCCACATGCACGGCGAGGGCGTTGGTGTCGTCGAGCAGGTCGGTGTCGAAGCGGGTGGTGAGCGTGGACAGGCGCTGATTCACCTCGCGCAGCGTCGCCTTGTCAGCATCGCCGAGCCCTGCGCCCGAGAGCGTATAGCTCGTCAGGTAGCGGTCGACGAGGTAGACCGCTTCTGCGTCGAGCTGCTCTTCGCCGGCGGCGACGCGCTCGGACACAGCCCGGATGCGTTCATAAAGATCGGAGTCGAGCCGGATGCGATCGCCGTGCGCAGACAGGCGAGGTGCGATCCGCTCTTCGAGCTCTGCGATGAACGGGGTCTTGTCGGACGAGCTCAGCCCGAAGAACACCGCCGAGACGCGCTTCAGGATTCGCCCGCTCCGCTCGAGTGCCTCGATGGTGTTGGCGAACGTCGCGGGCTCGGGGGCGACGAGGATCGCCTGGACCTCAGCGATCTGCTCAGCCATCCCGCGCTCGAACGCCGGCTCGTAGTGATCGTCCCGGATCTCGGCGAATGGGGGCAGCTGGAACGGCAGCGAACTGGGGGAGAAGAAGGGGTTCTCGGTCACGATTCGAGCCTATTGCGAAGAAATGGCGATTCGGGCTTGCCGAGTCGCACGTCGACGCACTACCGTGAATTCAACGTCGAAACCGAAAGGAGATTGTCATGGCATTCGAGCCAGAGACCATTTCTGTCGGCGTTTCCGTCGCGTAGACGATCCGAGCCCCGCGCTCCTGGATCGTCTCCGGTGGAAGCGCTGATGTAGCCGGACCTGTCCCATCGTGCATGTGCACGTGCGACCGATTCCCTCATTGCCCCGTGCAGTGGCCCTCGCCTGCGAGGAGTCAGATGGCATGGGAGCCCACCTCATTCCGTCAACTGCTGACGGCTATTCTGCCGCGCTCTTTTCACGCCTATTTCGGGCGCTAATTGTTGCGCCATCGACAAACAATGCCAAGGAATCGCTTTCATGACCGCAATAATCGAGATCCGAACGGGTCCCGACAATCGAATGACAATCGACACGGGCTCGACCCCTGTCTCCGTCCTGGATCGCGCCGCCCTGCGGCTCGGGCTGCGGCTGATCCTCTGGGGTCGGCGCGAGCGACCGCAGATGGATCCGGTCGAGCTGCACCGTCGGGCCGAGGTGCGTCGAGCAGCCGCGCGAGAGCGCGACCGCATCATCGCGGCCAGCTACCTCTACCGGCTATGAGCAGTCTGCTCGAGGGTCGGGTGGCACCGTCTCCGGCTGGACCCACGTCGCATGCGTGCGACGGGCAGTATCGAGGTCCTTGCGTTCTGCGCGAGGGCCTCGATACGGCGCTGGTGCGGCTGCTCGACCGACGAGTGCGCTCGGCGGGTCAGTCGTCCCAGCCGTCGGACTCGGCCTGGTCGTCGGTCACTAGGACCTCAGCGGCTCCGGTGACAGAATTCACGGTCACCGTGTACTGCACGCCGGTCGAGGTGATGAACTCCAGTGTCGCGTGCGGTCGTCCTTCCAACCAGGTCAGCGTCCACATCGACTCGCGGGGGTCCGCGTCGCCTTCGCCGCCCTCCTCGAGGGCGAGCACCTCGACGTCGCGGATGATCCCCACGACGTCCTCCGTCAGTCGTGACGGGGGAGTCGCCCCGTAGGCCCACCGGGTACCGAGCTGGATCATGCCCCCGACGCTACCGCGATCGGGTCCGTGTCCCGACCCGGTCGACGCGGATCAGCCGAGCGAGATGTCGTAGGTCACCCAGTCGGTCTTGTCCGACACCTTGTCGTACAGGGCGCGGGCGGTCGCGTTGTTCTTGTCGGTCATCCAGCGCACCACGCCGAAACCGCCGTCGCGACCCTCGCCCTTGATGTGGTCGATCAACGCACGAGCCACGCCCTTGCCGCGCTGATCGGGCGCCACGAAGAGATCCTCGAGGTAGAGGCCCTTGTCGTTCTCCAGCAGTCGCTGGAACTCGCGGACGTGCGCGAGCCCCACCAGCTTGCCGTCGTCATCCACCGCGACGAGCCCACGATGCGCCGCCTCGGCCCCGTGCAGCCACGCCCACGCGCGCATCGCACGCGCGTCGGGCAGCGGCGTCTCGTAGAAGTCGGCGTATCCCGCGTACAGCTCGTACCAGGCGAAGAAGTCGCCCTGCTCCAATGGTCGGACAGAGACCATGCGTGTTTCCCCCTAGAGAACTTCGCTCGGTTCGAGAACGATCCCCGTCACCGCCAGATCGGTGCCGCGTTCGAACGAGAGATCGCCGATCTTACCGACTGCCTTGAGGTCTCCCTCGGCAAGCTGCAGGAGCGCCACCTGATCCTCCGGACCAGAGATGGTGGCGGAGGTGACGAGCGTCTTCTGCGACGCCTTGGCCTCGGTCTTCGCGCGGCGGATGCCGATCAGGGCGGCGCTCGCGAGCTTCAGCAGGGCGGTGTCGGCGGTCTCGGGCAGAGTTCCGGGCACGGGCCAGGCCGCCTGGTGCACGGATCCCTCGGAGTACCAGGACCAGGGCTCCTCCGTCGCGAAGGGCAGGTACGGTGCGAACAGTCGCAGAAGGGTGTCGAGCGCTTCGCGGAGCGCGGCGACGGCCGAGGCCTGGCCGCCATCCTCCATCTCGTCGCCCCCGTAGGCGCGCTCCTTGACCAGCTCGAGGTAGTCGTCGCAGAAGGTCCAGAAGAACTCCTCGGCCGTCTCAAGGGCACGGGCGTGGTCGTACTCCTCGAGCGCGGTCGTGGCGGTGGCGATCACGGCGTCGAGGGTGGCGAGCATGCTCCAGTCGAGCGGATGCGTCACGGCATCGCGACCGAGCGTGCCGTCCGAGGCGAAGCTGAGGATGAACTTCGACGCGTTGAGGATCTTGATCGCCAGGCGGCGGCCGATGCGGATCTGGGTCGGATTCTGCGGGTCGAACGCCGCGTCGGTGCCGAGCCGGCTGGAGGCCGCCCAGTAGCGGACGGCGTCCGATCCGTGCTGCTCGAGCATGTCGGCGGGCGTCACCACATTGCCTTTGGACTTGGACATCTTCTTGCGGTCGGGGTCGACGATGAAGCCCGAGATCGCGGCGTGCGACCACGGCTTCTGGCCCTCCTCGAGCAGGGCGCGCAGCGTCGTGGAGAACAGCCAGGTGCGGATGATGTCCTGCCCCTGGGGGCGCAGGTCGTACGGGAAGACGAGGTTCCACAGCTCTTCGTCGCGCTCCCAGCCGCCCGCGAGCTGCGGGGTCAGCGACGAGGTGGCCCACGTGTCCATGACGTCGAGCTCGCCGACGAAGCCGTTCGCCGCGCCGCGCTGATCCTCGGCGTAGCCCGGGGGCACGTCGGTGGACGGGTCGATCGGCAGCACGTCCTCGCCGGGCACGAGCGGCTGCTCGAAGACGGGGTTGCCGTCGGCATCGAGCGGATACCAGACGGGGATCGGCACTCCGAAGAATCGCTGACGGGAGATCAGCCAGTCTCCGGCGAGGCCGCGCACCCAGTTCTCGTAGCGCACGCGCATGAAGTCGGGCAGGAACTCCATCTCCTTGCCCGCGGCGATCAGGCGGTCGCGCAGCTCCTGGTCACGGCCGCCGTTGGTGATGTACCACTGGCGGGTCGAGACGATCTCGAGCGGACGGTCGCCCTTCTCGAAGAACTTCACCGGGTGGGTGATGGCCTTCGGCTCCTCGAGCAGCTCGCCGGTGGCGCGGAGCAGCTCGACTATGGCCTGCTTCGCTGAGAACACCGTCTTGCCGGCCAGCTGGGCGTAGGCGTCGATGCCGGCGTCGGTCGTGATGACGTCGGGTGCCTCGGTGCGGAATCGGCCGTCGAAGCCGATCACCGCGCGGTTGGGCAGATCGAGCTCGCGCCACCAGACGACGTCGGTGACGTCGCCGAAGGTGCAGACCATCGCGATGCCGGTGCCCTTGTCCGCCTGCGCGAGGTGGTGGGGGAGCACGGGCACGTCGACGCCGAAGACCGGCGTCGTCACCGTGGTGCCGAAGAGCGGCTTGTAGCGCTCGTCGTCGGGGTGCGCGACGAGGGCGACGCAGCTCGGGAGCAGCTCGGGGCGGCTGGTCTCGATCTCGATGTTCGCGCCGTCGGGGGTGTGGAAGGCGATCCGGTTGTAGGTTCCGGGCTGCACGCGATCCTCGAGCTCCGCCTGAGCCACGGCGGTGCGGAAGGTGATGTCCCAGAGGGTGGGGGCGTCGGCCTGATAGGCCTCGCCGCGAGCCAGGTTGCGCAGGAAGGCCTTCTGCGAGGCGGCGCGGGCGTCGTCGCCGATCGTGCGGTAGGTCTGAGTCCAGTCGACGCTCAGCCCGAGCGCCCGCCAGACCGCCTCGAACTGCTTCTCGTCCTCGACCGTCAGCTCTTCGCAGAGCTCGATGAAGTTGCGACGCGAGATCGGCACCTGATCAGCGGCTTTGCTGCTCTTGTTGTCGCCGCCCTGATAGGGCGGCACGAAGTCGGGCGTGTAGGGGAGGGTGGGATCGCAGCGGACGCCGTAGTAGTTCTGCACCCGGCGCTCGGTCGGGAGGCCGTTGTCATCCCAGCCCATCGGATAGAAAACGGTCTTGCCGCGCATGCGCTGGAAGCGCGCGATGACGTCAGTGTGGGTGTAGCTGTACACGTGCCCGATGTGCAGCGATCCGGAAGCGGTCGGCGGCGGGGTGTCGATGGAGAAGATGCTGGAGCGAGTGGCGCCCTCGCGCTGGAACCGGTAGACGCCGGACTCCTCCCAGCGCTCGCCCCACTTGGTCTCGAGGCCCTCGAGTGCCGGCTTGTCCGGGATCGCTGACGGTGATGCGGCGTTGTCCAGGGACATGGCGGGGCTCCGGTTCCGTTATGTGCGGCACCGCGTGAGGGTGCCTTTTGTGACCGCGCGTTGCGGTGACTAAAGGGTACCGGACGGGGATGGCCATGCTTCGTTGGTCGAGGAGGGCGCCCCGCGCCCGTCTCGAGACCGGTTGCCGCGGTCCCGACCGCGCTCAGCCGGGCTCGAGACGGTCGTGAACGGCCTCCTCGACCAACGAAGGTTGTTCGGGTATCTAATCCGCCATGACAGTCGAAGGCGTCCGCTTCGCCAGCACCCGGGCGGCCAGGATCGCCGAGATCAAAGTGGCCGCCGAGAGGATGCCCAGCACGATGCCGGGGTGCCACCAGGCGTTCCCGGTCGCCTGGCCCAGTCCCGCGGTGACCGCGGGGACGAAGCCGGCGATGAGCGCGCCGATGCTGTACGAGAAGGACAGGGCCGAGTAGCGGAAGTCGTCGTCGAAGAGGTCGCTCATCAGGCCCCCTAGCGCCGCCCAGCTGAGCGTGGGCAGGATGCCGCCGATGATCATCGTGGCGACCAGGATCTCGAAGCTCGAGAACTGCAGCAGGAAGTACATCGGGAACGCGATCAGGAGCGTTCCGGCGGCGCCGATCGCCACGACCCTGGCGGAGCCGATCCTGGTGGCGAGCCATCCGAAGGTGGGGATGGTGATCAGCTGCAGGAGCCCGCCGACGGTGGTGGCGATGAGCAGGTCCTGGTAGGTGAAGCCGAGCACGGCGACCCCGTAGCCGACCGTGTAGGTGTTCATCAGCGAGTAGGACCCGATGCCGAGCAGCGAGACGCCGACGGCGATGAGCAGCACGACCGGCTGGCGATGGAACATCGTGACGAAGGGGATGCGATCGCGGCGGTCGGCGGCCACGAGGTTCTTGAAGACGGGCGTCTCGTCGATCGACCAGCGCAGGTAGAGCGAGACGGCGAGAAGCGGCAGTGCGACGAGGAAGGGGATCCGCCAGCCCCACGCGGCGAGGTCCTCGGGCGTCATGACGAAGGTCAGCACGAGGAAGGCGACGGCGGAGAGGATCGATCCGACGGGGGACCCGAGCTGAGGGAACGAGGCGTAGAAGGGGCGTCGCCTGGCGTCGGAGTGCTCCGTGGCGAGCAGGATCGCGCCACCCCACTCGCCGCCGAGCGAGATGCCCTGAGCGAGGCGGAGGATCACCAGCGCGACGGCGCCGAACCAGCCGGCAGCCGCGTAGGTGGGGAGCACGCCGATCAGGCCGGTCGCGACGCCCATCACGGCGATGGTCACGAGCAGGGTCGTGCGCCGGCCGAGCCGGTCGCCGAGGTGGCCGAACACGATCGCGCCGATCGGGCGCACGATGTAGCTGATGCCGATGGTGAGGAACGCGGTGAGCGTCGCTCCGAAGGTGCCGAGCGGCGCGAAGAACAGCGGTCCCACGAAGAACGCGGCGAAGTAGGCGTAGACGTAGAAGTCGAACGACTCGAGGGCGGTTCCGACGAACGACGCCCAGACCACCCGGCGGGTCGTGCGGGGTGGTGCGGCGAGTGCGGGGGCGGGAGCTGTAGTGGTCATGGCCTCGAGAATTCGACGATCGGCGGCGCAGCGGTTTTCTGCACCGAGTACAGAAAGCTAACGGACCGCCGAGGTATTCCCGATCGTGCCGTCGGACATGAGCTCCGCTCCGCGCGGATGTCAGCGATGCAGCCGCCCCCATGGTCTAGGTTCTCCTGCATGGATCCGGCGACCCAGGCTCGGCACCGGCTTGCCGGCCGGCAAGACGCGGCTGCCCCGGTCATGTATCTGCTTCGTCTGCTGGCACTGGCGCTCGCCGTCGTGGTCGCCAGCGTGGGATCCGTCGCGGGGATCGCCGTCTGGTCGCTGACCAATCAGGTGACGGACAACGCGATCGACATCGGCAACGGCGACGCAGCGCCGATCCCCTCCATAGGAGCCCTTGCCGGATCGTTCAACATGCTGATGGTGGGCGCCGACAACGCCCCGGACCAATCCGGCTTCGGCGAGACCCGTGACGCCACCCTCAACGACGTCAACATCCTCATCCACGTGTCGGCCGATCATCAGAACGTGACGGTCGTCAGCCTTCCGCGGGATCTCGTGATCTCGCAGCCCGAATGCACCGATCCGACGAGCGGCGAGGTGTACGACGCGGTCGACGACGAACCGCTCAACGGCGCCTATCAGCGCGGCGGGCTCGGCTGCGTGGTCGCCACGGTGAGCGCGGTCACCGGCCTCGAGATCCCGTACGCCGCCCTCTTCACCTTCGCAGGAACGGTCGCGATGGCAGACGCCGTCGGAGGCGTGCCGATCTGCCTGACGGACGCGATCCAGGACACCGATTCAGGACTCGACCTGCCCGCCGGCACCTCGGTCGTCTCGGGTGCGACCGCCCTCGCCTATCTCCGCGATCGCCACGGCATCGCGGGGGAGAGCGACCTCTCGCGCATCTCGTCGCAGCAGGCGTACATGTCGTCCCTGTTCCGGGTGATGACGAGTGCTGGGACGCTGTCCGATCCGACCAAGCTGTACGGATTGGCGGAGGCCGCCGCGACGAGCATCAGCCTGTCCGAGTCGCTCGCGAGCGTGGACCGGATGGTGGCGATGGCGCTGGCGATCAAGGACGTCAGCCTCCAGAACATGGTCTTCGTGCAGTATCCGGTGCTCGATGATCCCGACGACGCAGCCAAGGTCATCCCGGACGACGTGCTCGCCCCGGTGCTCGCCGGGAAGCTGGCCAGCGACACGCCCGTCGTGCTGTCCGCGGATTCGCTGGGGCAGAGCGTGACCCTCGATCCGTCCGCGCCGGCCCCGGCTGCCTCGACGGATCCGGTGGCACCCGATCCGGCAGCGACCGACGCCGCGGGGGACCCGGTCGCGACCGCCCCGCCCGTCGATGAAGGCCTGTCGGGGATGAACGCCAGCCAGACCACCTGCTCCATCGCCGCCGACTGAGCCGAAGACTGAGCCGGGCGGACACGTGGCCGGGCAACCTTCACGGATCAGGTCTTCGAGCACGGTTCAGGCGAAAACCGCCTGAACCGCGTTCGAAACCGCAGAATCGCCTGAACGGTGAAGATCGCCTGATCCGTGGAGGAGGTGGTGCGAGGAGGTCAGCTGGGCAGCCGGGACTGGAGGTCCCAGCGCAGGGTGTGCAGGTGGTCCTGCAGCGCCTGCGGCACCCGGCCGTCGAAGCGGGCGAACAGCGCCTCGGTCTGCTCCGTCTCCGCGAGCCAGGCGCCGGGGTCGACGTCGAACAGCTCGTCCCAGGTCTCGTCGGTCATCGGCAGGCCGTCGAGGTTGAACTCCTCGCGGGTCGGCAGCTTGCCGGCGGGCGTGGGCACCGACGACGCGGTGCCCTCGATCCGGCGGACGATCCACTCGACCACACGGCTGTTCTCGCCGAAGCCGGGCCAGAGGAACGAGCCGTCAGCATCCTTGCGGAACCAGTTCACCTGGAAGATCTTGGGCGCCGTGCGGCCGAGGGCGCTGCCCATCTTCAGCCAGTGATCGAAGTAGTCGGCCATGTTGTAGCCGCAGAACGGCAGCATCGCGAACGGGTCGTGGCGCAGCTGACCGACCGGGCCCTCTGCGGCGGCGGTCTGCTCCGAGGAGATCGTCGCGCCCATGTAGACCCCGTGCGCCCAGTCCACCGACTCGGCGACCAGCGGGATGTTGGTGGAGCGGCGGCCGCCGAAGATGATCGCGTCGATGATGACGCCGTCGGGGTCATCCCACTCGTCCGCGATCGTGGGGCACTGATCGGCGGGAACGGTGAAGCGCGAGTTCGGGTGCGCGGCCTTCGCCTCGAGGGACGAGGTCCAGTCGGCGCCCTGCCAGTCGATCAGCTTCTCGGGCGACTTGGGGGTGAGGCCCTCCCACCAGACGTCGCCGTCCTCGCGCAGCGCGACGTTGGTGAAGATCGTGTTGCCCCAGATCGTGGCGACGGCGGTCGGATTGGTCGCCGTCCCGGTGCCGGGGGCGACGCCGAAGAAGCCGCGCTCGGGGTTGATCGCACGGAGCCGCCCATCGGCGGTGGGCCGCAGCCAGGCGATGTCGTCGCCGATGGTCTCGACCCGCCATCCCGGGATCGTGGGGTGCAGCATGGCGAAGTTCGTCTTGCCGCAGGCAGAGGGGAACGCGGCCGCGAGGTTGTAGCTGCGGCCCTCGGGTGAGGTGACCTTGACGAGCAGCATGTGCTCGGCGAGCCAGCCCTCGTCGCGCGCAAGCACGGAGGCGATCCGCAGGGCGAAGCACTTCTTGCCGAGCAGGGAGTTGCCGCCGTAGCCCGATCCGAACGACCAGATCTCGTGCGTCTCGGGGAAGTGGGCGATGTACTTCGTGTCGTTGCACGGCCACGGCGTGCTCGGCAGCCGGGTGCCGTCGGCGGTGATGAGCGGCGAGCCGACGCTGTGCACGGCGGGCACCCAGTCGGTGTCGGGGCCGATCTGCTCCAGCGCCTCCGTGCCCATGCGGGTCATGATCTGCATCGAGATGACGGCGTAGGGGGAGTCCGTCAGCTGCACGCCGAGCTTGGAGAGCGGGCTGCCGATCGGGCCCATCGAGAACGGGACGACGTACATCGTGCGTCCGCGCATCGTGCCGTCGAAGAGGCCGGTCAGCTCAGCGCGCATCTCTGCGGGCGCTCGCCAGTTGTTCGTCGGGCCGGCCTGGTCCTCGGTCTCGGAGCAGATGAAGGTGCGCTCCTCGACTCGGGCGACGTCGCTCGGGTCACTGCGGGCCAGGAAGCTGTTGGGGCGCCACTCGGGGTTGAGCTTGATCAGCGAGCCTTCCGCGACGAGCTCCTTGGTGAGCATGTCCCACTCCGATGCCGTGCCCGTGCACCAGACGACGCGCTCCGGCTGCATGAGGGCCGTCATCTGGTCGACCCACGCCGCGAGCCTGGCGTTGCGGGTGCGGGCGGACGATGCGAAGCCGGTTGCGGGGGAGTCGATGACCGTCATGGTGATGACCTCTCTGTTCGGCGCGTCTGCGCAGTCTCCGGCGCCTGACATCGACGCTGCCCGGGTCACGCAGACGCGATTCCGGGAGGAAACTTGTGGGGTGTCTCGATCATCCCGCCCGCACGATGCCCGTTGCAGAGCTACACTTCCGAAAGAAGCGCGTAATTTATCAGGGAGATAAGCAATGGATGTGCTCACGGTCGGCCGACGGATCCGGCACTTCCGCAAGCAGCGCGGCTACACGCTCGACGTGCTGGGGGAACGGGTCGGACTGGCGGGCAGTCAGCTCTCCCTCTTCGAGAACGGCCGGCGGGAGCCGCGGCTCTCGCAGCTCCAGTCGATCGCCACGGCGCTGGACGTCGAGCTGACCGGACTGCTCACCGACGAGGCACCGGATGCGCGCGCGGCGCTCGAGATCGAGCTCGAGCGCGCCCAGTCGACGAGCCTCTACCGCTCACTGCAGCTGCCGTCGGTGCCGACAAGTCGCACCCTCCCGCAGGACACCCTCGAGGCCCTCGTCGGCCTGCACCGCGAACTGACGCGGCGCGCGACCGAGGCCATCGCGACACCCGAGGAGGCGCGGAGGGCCAACACCGAGCTCCGCCGCGAGATGCGCGGACGGGACAACTACCGCCCCGACCTCGAAGCGGAGGCCCTCAAGCTGCTCGCCGTCGTCGGCCACGAGCGCGGAGCGCTGACCCACCACAACGTCGGTCGGCTCGCTCGGCACCTCGGCTTCGAGATCATCCACGTCGGCGACCTGCCGCACTCCACCCGCTCGGTCACCGACCTCGAGAACGGCCGCATCTACCTGCCACCGGCCTCGATCCCCGGTGGCCACGGGCTGCGCGCGCTGGCGCTGCAGGCGATGGCGCACCGGGTGCTCGGCCACCGCGAGCCGCCGAGCTATGCCGAGTTCCTGCAGCAGCGCCTCGACATCAACTACTTCGCGGCGGCCTGCCTGATGCCCGAGACCTCGAGCGTGGAGTTCCTCTCGTCGGCCAAGGCCCGCCGGGATCTCGCCATCGAGGACTATCGGGACGCGTTCGGCGTGACCCACGAGGCGGCCGCACTGCGCTTCACGAACCTCGCGACCAAGCACCTCGGCCTCCAGGTGCACTTCCTGCGGGTCGGCGACGACGGCGGCATCTACAAGGCGTACGAGAACGACGGCCTTCCCCTGCCGACGGACGTGAGCGGGTCGGTGGAGGGACAGCTCGTCCCGCGGGTATGGGCGGCGCGCACCGCGTTCGCGCGGACCAACCGGACGACCGAGTTCTATCAGATCACCGATACGCCGAGCGGCACCTTCTGGTGCTCGGCTCAGACCGGCACGACCCTCTCGGAGGAGTTCTCGATCACCGTCGGCGTCCGTTTCGCCGACTCGAAGTGGTTTCGAGGCCGCGAGACGCGCGTGCGCTCCCAGTCGGCCGAGCCCGACGTGTCCGGCCAGCCGGAGGTCGGCGAGCTCTCCGCGCGTTGGAAGGGAAAGGCCTGGCCGTCGGCCAAGCTGCACGCGCACATCCTGTCGCCGCTGCCCACGGGAACCTTCCCGGGCGTCGACGACCTGGAGATGTACCGCTTCCTCCAATCCCACTCCGACTCGGACTCCTAGTGGCGGAGACTGCAGGGCGGCCCCGCCGGTCATCGCAGGCGACGCTGCTCGACGCGGCGGCGGAGCTGTTCCTCGAGCAGGGCTATGAGCGCACCTCGATCGACCAGATCGCCCAGCGCGCAGGAGTCGCCCGGGCGACCTTCTTCAACTACTTCTCCGCCAAGGGCGACCTGCTGTGGGCGGAGCTGGATCCGCTGCTCGCCGAGTTCGGGGGTTCCGAGGGCGCGTTCGCGGATCGGGAAGCGGCGGCATCCGCCCTCCTCGGGCTGGCGGGCCGGGTGGCGTCGGCGCCCGTCGTGATGATCGAGCGTGAGCTGATGGGCACGGTCACCGACCTGGCCGTCGCGGGACTTCCGCGGATGATCGCCCTCACCGGCGCCGTCCGCGATCGCCTGCATCAGGGTGGCGCCTCGTTGCCCGACGCCTCGGCGCTGGCCGCAGCCCTGGTGGCGGCATCCGTCGCAGGGGGAGTGGCGTGGCTCGACGCGGGCGACGGCCGCGGCCCGCTGGCGGAGCACGTGGAGCGAGCGGTTCGCGCGAGGTGACGCAGATGGTGGGTGTTCGCCAGCTGACTTGACGCGAATGGTGGGTGTGAGGCGCTGGCACCCACCATTCGTGACAAGTCGTGCGTCGCCGGGTGACCGACGAGACGGGCTACTCCGTCGGGGTGGTGGCGGGTACCATGGGCGCATAGGCATCGATCCGGCATCACCGGGGAGTCTCCGGAAGAACGGCCGAGCAGCTCGCGAGAGCGGCGGAGCCCAGTAGAACCGGACGGGTCGGCCCGTCATCGCCGACATCGAGTGGGCGCTCGACCGCGAAACGCAAGCGGGCGCCAAACGGGGTGGTACCGCGTCGCAAGGCGTCCTCGTGAAGTGAACATCACGACACGAGAGACCCTGCATGTATCCCAAGGATGCGCCCCGCACCACCGCTTCAGAAGCCACCGGTCTGACCGAGAACAACGCCTTCCAGAAGGCGTCGCCTGGAGTTCCGCCGAGCCCGAAGTTCCCTCAGATCGAGGAGGGGATCCTCGAATTCTGGAAGCAGGACGGCACCTTCCAGGCATCCATCGACCAGCGCGAGGGCGCTCCCGAATGGGTGTTCTACGACGGCCCGCCCTTCGCCAACGGCCTGCCGCACTACGGGCACCTGCTGACCGGCTACGCGAAGGACGTCTTCCCGCGCTTCCAGACGATGCGCGGCAGGCAGGTTCACCGCCGATTCGGCTGGGACACCCACGGACTGCCCGCCGAGCTCGAGGCGATGCGCCAGCTCGGCATCACCACCAAGGCCGAGATCGAATCGATGGGCATCGGCGCCTTCAACGCCGAGGCGCGTGCCTCCGTGCTGCGCTACACGGGGGAGTGGCAGGACTACGTCACCCGATCCGCTCGGTGGGTCGACTTCGAGAACGACTACAAGACGTTGGACACCTCCTTCATGGAGAGCGTGCTCTGGGCCTTCAAGCAGCTCTACGACAAGGGACTCGCCTACGAGGGCTTCCGCGTGCTGCCGTACTGCTGGAACGACGAGACGCCGCTGAGCAACCACGAGCTGCGGATGGACGACGACGTCTACAAGATGCGCCAGGACCAGTCGGTCACGGTCACCTTCCCGCTGGTCGGCATCAAGGCGGAGGCGCTCGGACTGACCGCCGCCCGCGCGCTCGCCTGGACCACGACGCCCTGGACCCTGCCGACGAACCTGGCGCTCGCCGTCGGACCCGACATCGCCTACGCGGTCGTCCCCGGCGGCCCGAACGGCACACCCGACTCGGAGGCGCCGGACGGTCTCGCGAACGAGATCGGCGAGGGGATCCCGCTCGACCGCGAGGTCCTGGGCGCCGACTACGTGCTCGCCGCCGACCTCGTGGGCGCGTACTACAAGGAGCTCGGCTACGACAGCGCGGCGGAGGCGACGGCGGCGATCAGCCGCACCCTCCTCGGCCGCGAGCTGGAGGGCGTGCACTACGACCGGCTCTGGGACTACTACGCCGACACCGAGGTGTGGGGCACCGAGAACGCCTGGCAGATCCTCGTCGCCGACTACGTCGCCACGGGCGAGGGCACGGGCATCGTGCATCAGGCGCCCGCCTACGGCGAGGACGACCAGCTCGTCTGCACCGCGGCCGGCATCCCGACCATCATCTCCGTCGACGACGGAGCCAAGTTCCTGCCGAACATCTCCGAGGTCGCAGGCCTGCAGGTGTTCGACGCGAACAAGCCGCTGACCCGGCTGCTCAAGGAGAAGGGCCGCCTGTTCCGTCAGGCGAGCTACGAGCACTCCTATCCGCACTGCTGGCGCTGCCGGCGACCGCTCATCTACAAGGCGGTCTCCAGCTGGTTCGTGCGCGTCACCGACTTCCGCGACGACATGGAGCGGCTCAACCAGGAGATCACCTGGGTGCCCGAGAACGTCAAGGACGGCCAGTTCGGCAAGTGGCTCTCCGGCGCCCGCGACTGGTCGATCTCGCGCAACCGGTTCTGGGGCAGCCCGATCCCCATCTGGCGCAGCGACGACCCGGAGCACCCGCGCGTAGACGTCTACGGCTCGTTCGAGGAGGTCGAGCGCGACTTCGGGCGGCTGCCGCTGAACGACGCGGGCGAGCCTGATCTGCACCGCCCGTTCATCGACGAGCTGACCCGCCCCAACCCCGACGACCCCACCGGGAAGTCGACCATGCGCCGGATCGAGGACGTCTTCGACGTCTGGTTCGACTCGGGGTCGATGCCGTTCGCCCAGGTGCACTACCCGTTCGAGAACGCGGACTGGTTCGACGAGCACAGCCCCGCCGACTTCATCGTCGAGTACATCGGCCAGACGCGCGGCTGGTTCTACACGCTGCACATCCTCTCCACCTCGTTGTTCGGGCGTCCCGCCTTCAACAACGTGGTCAGCCACGGAATCGTGCTCGGCAACGACGGCCAGAAGATGTCCAAGTCGCTGCGCAACTACCCCGACGTCAACGAGGTCTTCTCTCGGGACGGCTCCGACGCGATGCGCTGGTTCCTGATGTCCAGCCCTGTGCTGCGCGGCGGAAACCTCGTCGTCACCGAAGAGGGCATCCGCGAGGGAGTGCGTCAGCTGCTGCTGCCGCTCTGGAGCACCTATTACTTCTTCACCCTGTACGCGAACGCGAGCGGCCCGGATCACGAGGGCTACGAGGCAGCCCGCAGCGTCGCCTCGGACGATGTGCTCGACCGATACATCCTCGCCAAGACCCACGACCTCGTCGCGGCGGCGACCGACGACTTCGAGGCGCTGGACGCGAGCTCCGCCGCCCTGGAGCTGCGCGACTTCGCCGACGTGCTGACGAACTGGTACGTCCGCCGGAGCCGCGACCGGTTCTGGAGGGGCGAGACCGCCGCCTTCGACACGCTGTTCACCGTGCTCGAGACGGTCACCCGCCTGGCCGCGCCACTGCTGCCGCTCGTCTCGGAGAGCATCTGGCAGGGTCTGACCGGTGGCCGCAGCGTGCACCTCACCGACTGGCCCGAGGCGGAGGAGTTCCCGGCGGACGACGCGCTCGTCGCCACCATGGACGCCGTCCGCGCCACCGCGTCCACCGCCCTGGCGCTGCGCAAGCAGTCCGGGCTCCGAGTGCGCCTCCCGCTCTCCGGGCTGACCGTGGTCACCGCCGACGCCGCGGCGCTCGTGCCGTTCGAGGGGATCCTGCGGGACGAGCTGAACCTCAAGAGCATCACGCTCGTCGACCTCGCCGGCACCAGCGCGACGGAGTACGGCATCGAGTCCCGCCTCAGCATCAATGCTCGAGTGCTCGGACCGCGGATCGGCAAGGACGTGCAGCGCGTCATCCAGGGCTCCAAGGCCGGCAACTGGTCCGAGACCGAGGGAGTGGTGACCGTGGACGGCATCGCCCTGCAGGCGGGGGAGTACGACCTCGCGCTCGAGATCTCCGGCGGCCAGGAGGGCGCCGCCGTCGCCCTCCTCCCGGGAGGTGGGTTCCTGCTGCTCGACACCGTCGTGACCGACGAGCTCGAGGCGGAAGGCCACGCCCGAGACCTGATCCGCGACATCCAGCAGGCCCGGCGCAGCGCCGGCCTCGACGTTTCGGACCGGATCGACCTGCACCTGGTCGGCGACTCCGACCTGCTCGCCGTCGTCGCCGCACACCGCGAGCTCATCTCCTCCGAGGTCCTGGCGGTCTCGCTCGACGCCACCGAGTCTGAAGGCGACGAGGGGGTCCACCTCGCGAGATGGCCCGACAGCCATGTCGTGGTCAGCGCATCCCGTTCATGGGGTGCATCGAACGGCGGACGCCTCGAGCTGCGGAAGACTGGACCGGTGACCGTCGATGCCTGATCAGGAAGATGCCGTGCCGAACGATTCCCTCTCCGCCGACGACCGCGACCGCGACGACCGGGATCGCGACGACCTGCCCGACGACGGGCTCGACGGCGTGGACGATCCCTTCGACGGCGGGTCCGATGACGACTTCCGAGTCGACAACCTCCGGGTCGACGACTCGGACCGCGACGACCTGAAGCCGGTCGATGAGGACGCTGACGAGTACCGCGAACTGGCCGACGAGGTCTACGAGGAGCTCCTGCAGCGGCTCGGCGAGGGATCCCCGCAGCCCCGCCTCGAACCCGTCCGTCGGGTGGTCGAGCTGCTGGGCGATCCGCACCGCGCCTATCCGATCGTGCACATCACCGGCACGAACGGCAAGACGAGCACAAGCCGGATGATCGAGAGCCTGCTGCGGGCTCACGAGCTCAGCACCGGCCTGCTCACCAGTCCGCACCTCGCACGCTTCTCCGAGCGGATCCTCATCAACGGCGAGCCGATCAGCGACGAGCGGCTGGTCGCCAACTGGCGCGACATCGAGCCGTACATCGCCATGATCGACGCCGGCCTCGAGGAGGCGGACGAGCCGGCGATCACCTACTTCGAGGCGATCGTCATCCTCGCCTTCGCCAGCTTCGCCGACGCACCCGTCGACGTCGCGGTGATCGAGGTCGGGATGGGCGGCGAGTGGGATGCCACCAACGTCGCCGACGGGCAGGTCGCCGTCTTCGCACCCATCGCGCTCGACCACGAGAAGCGGCTTGGCGCCACCGTGGCCGAGATCGCCCGCACCAAGTCGGGCATCATCAAGCCGCTCGCCTCCGTCGTGTCCGCCGCGCAGGATCCGTCCGCGCTCGCCGAGCTGGAGCGCGCGGTCGTGCTCAGCGAGGCGCATCTCGCGGTAGAGGGCATCGACTTCGGGGTCGACTCCACCGTGGCGGTGGGCGGCCAGCTGCTCACCATCCGCGGTCGCGCCGGCACATACTCCGACGTCTTCCTTCCCCTCTACGGCGCGCACCAGGCGCATAATGCGGCGCTGGCCGTCGCGGCGGTGGAGTCGTTCCTGGGGGACGCCGGAACCGCGCTCGCCCCCGAGCTCGTCGTCGAAGGCCTCGGTGCCGCGACATCACCCGGGCGCCTGCAGCTCGTGGGCGTCGAGCCGAGCGTGCTCGTCGACGCCGCCCACAACCCGCACGGCGCCGTCTCGCTCGCCGAGGCGCTGCAGAGCTACTTCACCTTCGACCGGATCACTGCGGTGGTGGGCATCCTGGAGGACAAAGACGCCGACGGGATGATCCGCGCCATGGCGCCGATCGTCGACCGCTTCATCGTCACGACGGCCCCCTCCGATCGCACGACGGACGCCGAGACGCTCGCCGACCTGGTGATCGACATCGTCGGAGAGGAGCGGGTGTCGGTGGAGCCGTACGTCCGCGATGCCCTGCTGGCCGCGCGCGAGTCGGCCAAGGAGAGCGCGAACGGCGCCGTCGTCGTGTTCGGCTCGATCACCCTCGTCGGCCAGGCGATGGAGATCGCGGCGGCGGAATCCTGGAAGTGACCACCGCTCCCGACCCGTCTGCAGCGCCCGCCGGTCGACCCGGGCGGGTCCGCAGGCGCCGATCGACCACCGAGAGCCTCGGCTCGATCGTGATCTCGTTCGAGGTCGTGATCGTCTTCCTCGCCGCTCTCGTCGTCTTCGGCCTCGGTCGGCTGCCCGCGGCGCTCGCCCTCGGCGGCGGGGGAGCGCTGCTGCTGCTCATGATCGTCACCGTGCCGCTGCTTCGCTATCCGGTGGGCGTCTGGCTCGGCTGGATCGCTCAAGCGGTGTTCTTCGCCGCCGGGTTCCTGGTCAGCGAGATCTTCTTCGTCGCGGCGATCTTCATCGGCATCTGGACGTACTGCATGGTGATGGGCGGCCGGCTGGATCGCGCTCGCCGCGCTGCAGAAGCCGCCGAGCCCGACCCGTCATCGCTCTGATCCATCCCCTCGGACAACCCCCAACGCAAGGAGAAACGCGTGAGCGTCGAAGAAACCCTGGTCCTCGTGAAGCCCGACGGCGTCGCCCGCAACCTGACGGGCGAGATCCTCGCCCGCATCGAGGCCAAGGGCTACTCGCTGGTGGACATCAAGCTCGTCGAGGCCAGCCGCGAGCTGCTCGCGGCGCACTACGCCGAGCATGAGGGCAAGCCCTTCTACGAGCCCCTCGTCGAGTTCATGGAGTCCGGCCCGATCGTGGCGATCCGGGTCGCCGGCAACCGCGTGATCGAGGGCTTCCGCTCGCTGGCCGGCACCACCGATCCGACCACTGCAGCGCCGGGCACCATCCGCGGCGACCTCGGACGGGACTGGGGACTCAAGGTCCAGCAGAACCTCGTGCACGGCAGCGACTCGGTCGAGTCCGCCGCGCGCGAGCTCGCTCTCTGGTTCCGCTGAGTCTTCCATTGGTCGAGTAGGGCGCTCGCGCCGTATCGAGGCCCCTGCGGCCGAGGGCCTCGATACGGCCCTGGCGGGCCTACTCGACCAACGAATCTGATCGAGGGCCTCGACACGGCCCTTGGGCCCACTCGACCAGCGAGCTGATCAGAACAGCACGGTCAGGAGCAGCGGGAAGTTGCTGAGGATGATCGCGACGATGACCAGGTAGTCGATGAGCACGACCAGCCAGGTCCACTTGAGCGCGGATCGGAAGAAGCTCGCCGCACTCTCCGGCAGGCCGAAGTTGCGTCCCAGGTTGTTGACCGTCCCGTACCAGAACAGCGGGATCGTGAACAGCCAGACGAGCATGCAGTACGGGCACAGCGTGCCGATCACGAACACCGTCTGGACCATCAGCCAGTGGATGAAGACGATCGCGAACAGCAGCCCCGCGTTGTAGAGCACCCAGAACCAGCGTGCGAACCGGGCGCCGGCGAGCAGTCCGACGCCGACAGCGACGGGGGCTGCGAATGCCGCGAGGCCGATCATCGGATTCGGGAATCCGAAGAGCGATCCCTGCCAGCTCTGGATGACCGGACCGCACGAGACGAACGGGTTGATGTCGCAGTTGAGCGGCACACCCGGGTTCGTGATGAGGGCGAAGCGCTCGATGATCAGCGTGAACGATCCGTAGAGGCCGACCAGGCCGGTGACGATGAAGAGGATCGCGATCCAGACCGGCTGCCGCGCACCCGCCATCGCCGCGGCGGCGGCGGGCTCGGTGTTCGGGCGCGCAGCGGTCCGGGCGGTCATGCGAGGAATTGTCGCACGCAGATCCTGACCGCTCGCGGACCCCGCGCGCTCCAACCGAGCGGATTCCGGGGAGCGATCACGAGAAGTGGAGCTGTGCATCCTTCGCGCGGTGGGGGCGTGCGGCGGGGTGTCATGCGATAATGAGCCAGTGCCCGCGCCGCGCGCGGGCAGAAGACTTCTCCGGAGTCGCAGGTGCGACCCGGTCATCGCGGAGCCAGCCTCCGCACAGCGCCGCAAGGCGTGAGCGAATCGCTCGATCCAGGATTCGGTGGACACGTTCCACCGCGAAGCATCAGGTGTGGCGGCGCGGACCCGCATCTGCAAGGAGTCACCAGCGATGGTGGATGAGAAGAGCACAGAAGAGGCCCCGAAGCGCAGGAGGACATTCCTCCGCCGAGGCGCGAGCGAGGGCCCTGACAGCACGCACCTGCCCGAGACGATCGGCGCCATCCGCGTGCCCGTTGCCGACAGCTCCGTCGACGACAGCGCCGCCGACGGCAGCTTCAACGGCAGCGGCCCCAGCGACAGCGCCGGAGCTCAGGCCGCTGAGGTGGCCTCATCGTCGGAGGAGATCATCGAGGTGGGCGGCATCGAGGTCGACGTGATCGTCGTCGACGTCGTGGAGCCTGCGGTCGAGCCGGATGATGTGCCCGCCTTCGTGGATGTCATCGAGGACGCACCCTCCGCCGAGGCACCCGCCGATCCTGTCGGAACCGACCCGGCGCTCGTGGATGCCGAGGCGCTCGACCTCACGGCGTCCGAGGACATCGATCGGAGCTCGCTCGAGTCCGACGCGGCAGTGGCGTCCGAATCCGAGCAGCCCGCCGCGTCAGCCGAGCCCGCCTTCGTCGCGCCTCTCAGCCCTCTGCAGCTGCTCTTCAAGGCGCCTCCCGTGTTCGCCCAGGTCGATGTCGACGAGGCACCCCCGGTCGATCCCATCGACGACGGGTCCGGGCAGCAGCAGTCCGCATCGAGCCGCCGGCGCTCGCGTCGTCGCTCCGGCGGATCGCCCGACGCGCCCGATGAGGTGTCGGTCCGCGAGACCACCCGCCCCGTGCAGCGCCCGCGCGTCGTCGAGGAGATCACCGAGCCGCAGCGCGTCCGCGGCTCCACCCGCCTCGAGGCCAAGAAGCAGCGCCGCCGCGACGGCCGCGATGCCGGACGCCGTCGCACCGTCATCACCGAGGCCGAGTTCCTCGCCCGCCGTGAGTCGGTCGACCGCACCATGGTCGTCCGCAGCTCATCCGACAAGATCGAGATCGGCGTGCTCGAGGACGGCGTCCTGGCCGAGCACTACGTCGCGAAGTCGCAGAACGTCTCGCTGATCGGCAACGTCTACCTCGGGCGCGTGCAGAACGTGCTGCCGAGCATGGAGGCCGCCTTCGTCGACATCGGGCGCGGCCGCAACGCCGTGCTCTACTCCGGCGAGGTCGACTGGGAGGCCGCTGCGGCCGAGGGCGAGAAGAATCAGCCCCGTCGCATCGAGCTGGCCCTCAAGCCCGGCGACCGCGTGCTCGTGCAGGTCACGAAGGACCCGGTGGGTCACAAGGGCGCTCGCCTGACCAGCCAGGTCTCGCTGCCCGGCCGCTACCTCGTCTATGTGCCGAACGGCTCGATGAGCGGCATCTCACGCAAGCTGCCGGATATCGAGCGCGCCCGCCTCAAGCGCATCCTCAAGGAGGTGCTGCCCGAGGGCGTCGGCGTCATCGTGCGCACCGCCGCCGAGGGCGCGACCGAGGAGCAGCTGACCGTCGACGTCAAGCGGCTGACCGCCCAGTGGGAGTCGATCAGCGGCCAGCTCGAGAAGGCCCAGGCCCCTGCGCTGCTGCACAGCGAGCCCGACCTGCTCGTCAAGATCATCCGCGATGTCTTCAACGAGGACTTCGCCCGCCTGGTCATCGCCGGTGAGGAGGCGCAGTCGACCATCGGCGGCTACCTCGGCGCCGTCGCGCCCGACCTGCTCGAGCGCGTCGAGAAGTACGAGGGCAGCGGCGACGTGTTCGCCGCATTCCGCGTGCAGGAGCAGATCGACAAGGCCCTCGATCGCAAGGTCTGGCTGCCGTCGGGTGGATCGCTCGTCATCGACCGCACCGAGGCCATGACGGTCGTCGACGTCAACACCGGCAAGTTCGTCGGGTCCGGCGGCAACCTCGAGGAGACCGTCACCAAGAACAACCTCGAGGCCGCGGAGGAGATCGTCCGCCAGCTGCGTCTGCGCGACATCGGCGGCATCATCGTCATCGACTTCATCGACATGGTGCTCGAGAACAACCGCGACCTCGTGCTGCGGCGGCTCGTCGAGTGCCTGAGCCGCGACCGCACCAAGCATCAGGTGGCCGAGGTCACCTCGCTCGGTCTGGTGCAGATGACCCGCAAGAAGCTCGGACTCGGCCTCGCCGAATCGTTCGTCGAGAACACCGGCAAGAACGCCGAGCAGCCGCGCCCGCAATCGCAGCAGCAGGGCGACTCCCGCCGACGCAACGGGAACGGCAATGGCAATGGAAACGGCAAGCAGTCGGCCACCCCGCCGCGCCCTGCTGCAGGCAGCACGCACTCGATCACCGATGACGCCCGCAACGCGCTCGCCAAGATCGCCGCGAGCACGCTGCACAAGGACGCCGTCGAGAGCGAGCTTGCCGCCGAGCACGGCAACCCGCCCGCCACCGAGGCCGCGCCCCAGCGGGTCGTCTTCGAGCCGGTGTCCGAGGCTGCCACTCCCGAATCCGTCTCCGAGGCGATCATCGCGCTGCCCGAGGCCTCGTTCCCCGAGATCGTGCTGCCCGAGCTGGCCCTGCCGGAGGTGGCGCCTCCTGCGCCTCGCGCCAAGGCGGCCGACGCGAACTCCCTGCTCGAAGGGGTGCTCGATGCCCTGCCCGAGCCGAAGAAGCCGGGTCAGGGTCGCTCACGCAGCCGCCGCGTCTCGACCGCCATCCTCACGCCCGACTCCAAACAGTAGGGATTCAGCCGAGGGCCTCGATACGGCGCCGGCGCGTCTTCTCGACCAACGAGGTTCACATCGAACTGCCCAGTTCTGCCGCCTGAAGTGCGTTTCCAGTGGCAGAACTGGGCAGTTCGTCGTTCAGCGGCCCGATGCCTAGTGGCGGTCGCGGGCCTTCACCCGCAGCCCGCTGTTCCGCAGTCGGATGACCAGTTCGCGCCCGGTCACCTGAATCGCTCCGGCGGCGATGAGGTCGTCGACCCTGCGCTCGGGTACGTCGTAGTGGTCGAGGTCGAAGCTGCGGCGCGGCAGATCATTGGCCTCGGCGAAGGCGTGCAGCTCGTCCAGCGAGCTGTCGCTGACGACATGGGCCCACACGGTTCCGTGAGCCGGCCACATCGCCGTATCGATCAGCACCGTCATGCCGTCATCCTAGGAACCCAGGAGTGCTCGCCGGTCGGTGTTCGCCTCCGAGCGTGTGCACAAAACCGGCGAATGTGCGCGAAATTACGGGCACATTCGGCCGGAACGTAGTATTCGGGGGAGGACGCGCCGCGGATGGGGGAGTGCGGTTGGCGCCAGCGGCGATCTTCGACTATTCTTGACCGTTGGTGTGCGTGGCTAGGCCCGCACCGAATCTTCTCCGTCAGGAGTCGATCGTCCCCGTGGCGGTGAAACCCCGGTTTCATGCGGCACGGGCGGGATCGGGCAGACGGAATCCAACAGATTGGCTGAAAACGTGGTTTACGCAATTGTGCGCGCCGGAGGGCGTCAGGAGAAGGTCGAGGTCGGCACGATCGTGACCCTCGACCGCATCAAGGCAGACGAGAGCGGCAACATCTCGCTCGTCCCCGTCCTGCTCGTCGACGGCGAGACCATCACGAGCGGCGCCGACGCGCTCTCGAAGGTCACGGTCACCGCTTCGGTGCTGAACGACCTGCGTGGCCCCAAGATCGTCATCCAGAAGTTCAAGAACAAGACCGGGTACAAGAAGCGCCAGGGCCACCGCCAGGAGCTCACCCGTGTCCAGATCACCGGCATCAACTAGCCGCGGCGCGAAGGGGAACCAGCAATGGCACACAAAAAGGGCGCAAGCTCAACTCGTAACGGCCGCGACTCCAACGCGCAGCGCCTCGGCGTGAAGCGCTTCGGCGGCCAGGTCGTCGGCGCGGGCGAGATCATCGTCCGCCAGCGCGGCACCCACTTCCACCCCGGCGTCAACGTCGGACGTGGCAAGGATGACACCCTCTTCGCCCTGTCGGCCGGCGCCGTCGAGTTCGGTCAGAAGGGGCGCCGCAAGGTCGTCAACATCGTCGTCCCCGCGGCAGCGGTCGCGGTCGCGGAGTAGCTCTCGCACGCAGGACGAACAACTTCGGGATGGGCGGGCCTCGACGGCCCGCCCTTTCCTGCCTTAAGCAACAGCAGCACAGCGCGTTGCAACGCATCGCGCAGCAAGAACCGTGATCTGCCCAGATCTGCCGCATGAAACGCAATTCAGGCGGCAGAAGTGGGCAGTTCGTCGGATGAGAAGCAGAGGAGTACGACCATGGCGACATTCGTCGACCGGGTGACGCTCCACCTCAAGGCGGGGCACGGCGGCAACGGCTGCGTGTCGGTCCGCCGCGAGAAGTTCAAGCCGCTGGCGGGCCCCGACGGAGGCAACGGCGGCGACGGTGGCGACATCGTCCTCGTCGCCGACTCCCAGGTCACCACCCTGCTCGGCTACCACCGCGGGCCGCACAAGGCCTCGGACAACGGCGGCCCCGGCATGGGCGACCACCGCGCCGGTGCCTCGGGCGAGACCATGGAGCTCGCGGTACCTGTGGGCACCGTCGTCAAGGACGCAGACGGCAACGAGCTCGCCGACCTCACCGTCGCCGGCGAGCGCATCGTCGTTGCGCCGGGCGGACAGGGCGGACTCGGCAATGCCGCCCTCGCCAGCACCAAGCGCAAGGCGCCGGGATTCGCCCTTCTCGGCACGCCTGGCTGGGAAGGCGACATCCGCCTCGAGCTGAAGACCATGGCCGACGTCGCCCTGGTCGGATTCCCGTCCGCCGGCAAGTCGAGCCTCGTCGCCGCCCTCTCGGCCGCGCGTCCGAAGATCGCGGACTACCCATTCACCACGCTGCAGCCCAACCTCGGCGTCGTGCAGGCGGGCACCTTCCGCTACACGATCGCCGACGTCCCCGGCCTCATCGAGGGTGCGAGCGAGGGCAAGGGACTCGGCCTCGAGTTCCTCCGCCACGTCGAGCGCTGCACGGCCCTGCTGCACGTCCTCGACTGCGCCACCCTCGAGCCCGGCCGCGACCCGCTGTCGGATCTCGACGTCATCCTCGGCGAGCTCGCCGCGTATCTCGTGCCGGACGGCCAGACGCCGCTTCTGGAGCGCCCGCAGCTCATCGCCCTGAACAAGCTCGATGTGCCCGACGCTCAGGAGCTCGCCGAATTCGTCCGTCCCGACCTCGAAGCCCGCGGCTACCGCGTCTTCGAGATCTCGACGGTCTCGCACGCCGGCCTGCGCGAGCTGTCGTTCGCCCTGGCCGCGCTGGTCGAGGCCGAGCGCCTCCAGGCCGACGCCGCACCCGCCCGGATCGTCATCCGACCGAAGGCGGTCAACGACGCCGAGTTCACGGTCCGCTCAGAAGGCGGATCCGACGGCAACTTCTTCCGCATCCTTGGTCCGAAGCCCGAGCGCTGGGTGGCCCAGACCGACTTCAAGAACGACGAGGCCATCGGCTACCTCGCCGATCGACTCGCCAAGATCGGCATCGAGGAGAAGCTCTTCGCCGCCGGCGCGACCCCCGGATCGACCGTGGTCATCGGCCCCGGCGACGGCGTCGTCTTCGACTGGGAGCCGACCCTGACCTCCGCCGCCGAGCTCATCACCGGTCCGCGCGGATCCGATCTGCGGATCGATCAGTCCAACCGCCCGACGCGCGACGCGCGACGCGAGCGCTACTTCGAGCGGATGGACGCCAAGGCGGCCGCCCGGCTCGAGATGGAGGACGAGCGCAAGGCCGGCCTCTGGCGCGAGGACGCCGGAACCGGCGACGGCGGCGAGACGATCGTCGGCGAGGCTCGCGAGAGCGACGACGGTGCCCCGATCGACTCCGACAGCCGGGTCTCGGAAGGCGAGAAGAGCGAGGCATGACGACCGCATCGCGCGCTGAGATCGGCCAGGCTCGTCGGGTCGTCGTCAAGGTCGGCTCGTCGTCGATCAGCGGCGACAACGCGGGCCAGATCGATCCGCTCGTCACAGCGCTCGCTGAGACCTTCGGCCGCGGAGCCGAGGTCATCCTCGTGTCCTCCGGTGCCATCGCGACGGGCATGCCCTACCTGCGACTCGACTCCCGCCCCACCGACCTCGCCACCCAGCAGGCCGCGGCCGCCGTCGGCCAGAACCTCCTGATCTACCGCTACCAGGAGAGCCTCGCTCGCTATCGGATCGTCGCCGGACAGGTGCTGCTCACCGCCGGCGACCTCGAGAACAGCACTCCGCGCAAGAACGCCGAGCGCGCGATCGAGAAGCTCCTCGAGCTGCGCATCCTGCCCATCGTGAACGAGAACGACACCGTGGCCACCCACGAGATCCGCTTCGGCGACAACGATCGCCTCGCCTCGCTCGTCGCCACCCTGGTCGGTGCCGATCTGCTCGTGCTGCTCAGCGACGTCGACGCGCTCTACACGCGGCCCCCACTCGAGCCAGGCGCGGTCCGCATCGACGACGTGCCATACGGCGACCCGCTCGACGGCGTCATCGTCGGCTCGGTCGGCACGGGAATCGGCACGGGAGGCGCGACCACCAAGGTCGCTGCCGCCCGGCACGCGGCCGACGCGGGAACAGGGGTTCTGCTGACCTCGACCTCCCAGGTCGACAAGGCGCTTCGCGGAGAGCAGGTCGGCACCTGGTTCTCGCCGAAGGTCGCCGCCGCCCCTTCCACCGCCCAGGTGTAGCTGCGTCGGATTCCTGCTGCCGCGAATCTAGAATCCTTCTCATGTCCGTAACCACTGCAGCCGCGCTCGTCCCGTTGGCAGAGCGCTTCGCCGCCGCCAAGCGCGCATCCACGGTTCTGGCGACCGCCACGGCCGCGACGAAGAACCGCGCCCTCGAGGCCATCGCGTCCGCGCTGCTCGCCGAGTCCGATCGGATCGTCGCCGCGAACGCGCGGGATCTTGAGAACGCCGATGCGAACGGACTGTCCGCTGGGCTGCGGGACCGGCTCGCGCTCGACGAGAAGCGTCTCGGCGCACTCGCCGATGCGGTGCTCGATGTGGTGGCTCTCGTCGACCCGGTGGGGGAGTCGGTGCGCGGCAGCACGCTGCCCAACGGGCTCAAGCTCAGTCAGGTCCGTGTTCCGTTCGGCGTCGTCGGCGCCATCTACGAGGCCCGCCCCAATGTGACGGTCGACATCGCCGCACTCGCTCTGAAAAGCGGCAACGCCGCCGTGCTCCGCGGGGGATCCGCCGCGGAGAACACCAACCTCGTGCTCGTCGATGTCCTGCGCACGGCGATCGCGTCGTCCGGCCTCCCGGCCGACAGCGTGCAGACGGTGGACGAGTTCGGACGCGATGGTGCCCGTGAGCTGATGCGCGCCCGCGGATTCGTCGATGTGCTCATCCCGCGCGGCAGCGCCGAGCTGATCAATGCCGTCGTGGCCGAATCGACCGTCCCGGTCATCGAGACGGGTGCCGGAGTCGTGCACATCTACCTCGATGAGAGCGCGGATGAGCAGCTCGCCGTCGACATCGTGCACAACGCCAAGGTGCAGCGGGTCAGCGTCTGCAACGCGCTCGAGACCCTGCTCGTGAACCGGGCCGCCGCCCCGCGCGTGCTCGGCCCCGTGCTCGATCGTCTCCGCGGGGCGGGCGTGACCATCCACGGCGACGCCGACGTGCGGACTCTCTACCCCGATTCGGTCCGTGCGACCGATGAGGACTGGGCGGCCGAGTACTACTCGCTCGATCTGGCCGTCGCCATCGTCGACGACCTCGACGGTGCGCTCGAGCACATCGCCCGCTGGTCCACCCATCACACCGAGTCGATCATCACCAATGACCTCGCCAACGCCGAGCGCTTCCTCGCCGAGGTCGACTCCGCGGTGGTGATGGTCAACGCATCCACCCGGTTCACCGACGGAGGCGAGTTCGGCTTCGGCGCCGAGGTCGGCATCTCTACGCAGAAGCTGCACGCCCGAGGTCCGATGGGGCTGCAGGAGCTCACCAGCACCAAGTGGCTCGTGCGCGGAACGGGCCAGATCCGCCCGTGATCGATCGGGTGGGCTTCGACTCGGGCGCTTCGCGCCCGGCTCAGCCACCGGGGTTCTCTCTCTCGGTGGCTGAGTAGGCCGCCTGAGGCAGGGTCGTCTCGACGCCCTGTTGAGCGGGAGCCTTATCTGGTGGGCTTCGACTCGGGCGCTTTGCGCCCGGCTCAGCCATCGGGATGCCCTCGCGTCCGGTGGCCGAGTAGGGCCCCGCCGGAGGCAGGGCCGTATCGAAGCCCTGTTGAGCTGGAGCCTTGTCGGGTCCGGATGCGGCACGCTGCGCGCCGGCCGGAGTGTGCGCGTTCGTCGACAGGCGTGCTCAGTAGACTGAGGCTGCTGAACCTGATCGGAGAAACGAATGTCGCTTGCCGCTGTGGTGCTCGCAGAGGGAGCTGCTCGCATCGAGCTGCCGTTCCCTCCTCTCGTATTCGGGATCATCGCGATCTCCCTGTTCGCGGTCCTGGGCTTCGTGTTCTTCAGCTACCGCAACGTGGCCAATCGGCACAATGACAAGAACGTCCGCTCCTCCGGCGGAAGCCACGGCGGCTCGTCCGGAGCCTGAGCTTCGTGGACATCGATCCCGGGCATCGTCGTCCGCGAATCGGAGTGATGGGTGGAACCTTCGACCCCATCCACCATGGCCACCTCGTCGCCGCCAGCGAGGTTGCGCAGTCGTTCGACCTCGATGAGGTCATCTTCGTGCCGACCGGCATGCCCCCGCACAAGCGGGTCGTGACCGAGGCCGAGCACCGCTATCTGATGACGGTCATCGCGACCGCCGCCAACCCCCGCTTCACCGTCTCGCGGGTGGACATCGATCGGCATGAGACGACCTACACGATCGATACCCTTCGCGACCTGAAGAAGGCCCGGCCGGACGCCGATTTCGTCTTCATCACGGGTGCGGACGCCGTCGCGCAGATCTTCACCTGGAAGAACGTGCAGGAGCTCTGGGATCTCGCGCATTTCGTCGCGGTCAGTCGTCCAGGACACGTCGTGTCGCTCAGTGATCTTCCAGAGGGCGACGTAAGCTGGCTTGAAGTTCCGGCGCTGGCGATATCGTCCACCGACTGCCGTAGTCGTGTGGAGAGGGGTTTTCCCGTCTGGTATCTCGTTCCCGACGGCGTCGTGCAGTACATCTCCAAGCACCACCTGTATCGGAGTACTTCATGACTTTGTGGAATGAACAGCGGGAGCGCCAGGGAACGGCGTATGCCCAGTCAGCTCCTCCTGCCAGCCGCCGAGAGGCGCGCGATGCCGAGCGTCAAGCCGCCGTCGATCAGCGCGAGACGGATGGCGCCCTCGGGCAGCACCCCTCGGAGATCTACGACGTCAACGCCTCCGGCAACATCTGGGACACGATCTCGCGCAAGGCCGCATCGCAGCTGAGCGATGTGGCCTCCGACGCCGAGCGCCGCACCGGGCGATCGGTCTCGGACACCGACTATCCGTCGGAGCCCCTCTCGTACCTGACACAGGGGCGCCCCAGCGTGCCGTCGTACTCGGTCGAGAACACCCGCCGTCCGCGCGGTTCCTCGATGCTCGTCGACGGTCCCCAAGGTGCCTCCGATCAGGGGAATCGGTCCGCTCAGCAGCCGGTCGCCCCGCAGCGCAACGCGGCTGCCGAGATCACCGGCGAGCCCTACGGCCGCAGGTCGCACGCAGCTCCCGCCGCTCCTGAGCCCGAATCGTCCGCGCCGACGGAGCACACGCTGTCCCGTCGCGAGCTCCGCCAGATCCGCGAGACCGGTCAGGTGGGACCGTTCTCCGCGGCGCAGCTGAGCCCGCAGGTCTCCCAGCCGCCGGCCCCGCCGTGGCAGTCCGAGCCGCAGCGCAGCGCAGCCGGCCAGCAGGTGCCGCTGCGTCCGGCCCCTGCCGCGTTCTCCGCCGCTCCGGCGCCGCAGCAGTCACCCAATCCGTACTCGTCGGGTGGCTACGTGCCGTTCGAGGAGACCGCGACCGTCGAGATGTCGGCGATCGAGAAGCGCGCGCTGTCCGCCGACCTCCCGGCTCCCACTCTGCCCAAGCCGCCGTTCGCACGGCCCACGGTTCAGTTCCCGGGTCAGGCGCAGCGCCAGGCCGAATCGCAGCAGCACGACTTCGACGAGGTCGCTCCTCGCACCGTTCCGGTCAACGTCATGCGCTCTACGCCGCCTGCTCAGGCGCCGGCACCCGTGCGTCCGCAGGCCGCCGCCCCCGCACCTGCCCAGCCGTTCTACGAGCCGCAGGCCTATCAGGCGCCCGATCCCGAGCAGTACGGTGATCAGCAGTACGGACAGCAGTTCGGCCAGCCCGCATACGGCAAGTCGGAAGCGGCCCTGCAGGGCTTCGAGGCGATGATCCAGCAGGCCGGCGGTCCCCGTGAGGCACCTCAGCCGCCGATGCCGCAGCGCCAGCCGCAGCCGGTCCGCTCCGAGCGTCCCTTCACGCCGCCGACCGGTCACTGGTCGACGCAGGTCGACGATCACGACGACCACCTGCCCTTCGACGGTCTGCTCTCGCGCGACGTGGGCAGCACCGGCTCGTCCGGGAACGCGCTGATCATGTCGAACGATCCGCAGCCCGACCTCTTCAATGCTCTGAACAGCACCGGCGAGATCATGGCGACCGGGCAGCTCGACCTCCCGCGCAGCCTGTCCTCGACCGGCGCCTCGGACATGTACGACTCCGCGGAGATCGACCGGATCTTCGAGGATCAGGATCACCAGACCTCGGATGTCGTGCCGGTCCGCGCCGCACGGGCCGTGGCCACCCATACCTCCACTCGCAGCGTGGTCAGCCCGCGCAAGCGTCGCGGGGGTATGCTTCCCACCGTGCTCGCCATCACGGCGGCAGTCATGGCGGTCGGCGTGATCGCCCTGCTCTTCGGCAGCTACGTTCTGAGGCTCTTCTGATTTCTCCTTCCGGCGCATCGGACCACGCGGTCCACCTGATCCAGCTCGCGGCCGCCGCGGCCGATGCCAAGAACGGAACCGATTTCGTCGCACTCGACGTGACCGGACCGCTTCCGCTGACCGACGCATTCCTGCTCATCACGGGGCGCAACGAGCGCAATGTGCTCGCGATCGTGGATGAGATCGAGGACAAGCTCGCCGAGGCGGGCACGAAGGCCCTCCGTCGGGAGGGCCGATCCGAGGGCCGCTGGGTGCTCCTCGACTTCGGCGACATCGTCGTCCACGTCTTCCACGAGGACGACCGGATGTACTACTCGCTCGAGCGACTGTGGCGCGACTGCCCGGTCATCCCGATCACCCTGCCGGTCCGCCAGGGGGAGTAGCTCCCTCGCCGATCCAGCTCGTTGCGCGGATCAGGGGATCTCGCACCGATCAGGGGATCCTGTCCTCTTGGGGGCTCTTCGGTGCCCGAACCAGCAGATTTCGGGGGCAAGGCCCTGATCCGTGCAAAGCCTAAAGCCGCTAGCGGATGAGCTGCTCCGGTCTGCGCTTCTGAAGCCACGGCCGCAGAAGCCGGGTGACGAGCGGCAGCGCCAGATAGGTCATGACCGGCGAGAGCACCGCGACCGTCAGCAGGACGCGGAGCGCCAGCGGCCAGTCGACCGTGAGCGGCGCGAGGAACAGCTGCGCGAGCAGGCTCAGCGGATAGAAGACCAGCACGATGCTGACCATCTGCTTCCAGCGCGGCGGAATGGCCGGCCTGCTCGGGGACACCTCGACGGTCGCCGGCTCATCGAACCAGCCCTCGATCCCGGTACGACGCTCGCTGTGGGCATCCTCGGCGATGCCGACGGCACTGGCGACCCACCACTCGCGTTCGCCCGATCGCTCCCACGCGGCGAGGCTCTCACCATCGGCGAAGCGATACAGCATGTGCCAGTCGGGGGAGTCGACGTCGGGGCGGACCCAACCGGATCCGAGGTACCCAGGCTGTGCGCTCATCAGCTCCTGGCCGGCACGCGCCCACGCGGCGGCCTCCTTCGATCGATCGGGATCGACCCTGCGCACGATCGAGATCGTGATCGGCTCCGCCTGCTGCACCATGCCTCGATTGTCCCAACCCCGTGCCTCCGCCCCGAACCGAGGTCGCTGATACCTCGCCGATCCGCCCTTGAACTCACAGGAGGGTGCGTGGTTACGCTGAAGCCATGAGTACGGAGACGGAAGGCGCGGCCGCAGAGGCCGCCGAGGAGACGAAACGCAAGTTCCGCGAGGCGTTGGATCGCAAGAACGCCAACGCCGCCAAGCGCGGTGAGGCGCACCTGGATGGCGAGTCGGCGATCCACAGCACCCACGGTCCGAGCGACCACAAGCGGGAGTTCCGCCGCAAGAGCGGCTGAGTTCGCCGGAATGAGGAAGGACCGGATCCGCTAAGGATCCGGTCCTTTTCCTTGGCCTCCGCCGGCGTCCTGCGCATGGTCGCGCGTGAACGGCCCAGCGCAAGCCGACGGTCGAAGCATGTAGTAATGTTGACGAGGCCTCCACGGGGGTCGATGGGCCCGTGGCGCAGCTGGTAGCGCACCTGCATGGCATGCAGGGGGTCAGGGGTTCGAATCCCCTCGGGTCCACCACAACAGCAGAAGGCGTCGTCCACACGGGCGGCGCCTTCGTCGTTCACCTGGTGCTGGAGGCGGAGCTGCACGCGGTGCTGCGGACGAAACGCGGTCGGGTGCCAGTGCGTTATGTCCGTAGTGGCGCGCGGTGCCCGGTTCGGCGCGTTCTTCGGCTTAGCCTGCAGGCGTGAGCACCGAGCAGCGATCCCCGGCCAAGCGATCGCTCGTCGCGATCGAGCGCTGGCTGGCGACGAATCCCTCCCTCGAGGACGTCGCGGCACGCTTCCCTGCCGAGTGGCAGCAGGCGATGGGCGAGGTGAAGCAGGCGGCGGCGGGAGGTGCCGGCGGCGGGGCGGAGCTGGCCCGTCGACTCGGCGCGCAGCGCGGTCGACCCGCCGACCGGATGCAGAGCGAGGCAGCGCGAGTATCGGACAGAGTCCGATCGCACATGACGCTCCGGCTGCTGCAAGCGGTTGCCGTCCGATCCGAATCCGGAGTCGAGGAAGGGCGCGTCCGCTTCGGGCTGCTCAACGGCTGGCTGCTGCAGCGGGTCTTCTTCGAGAAGGGCCTGCGTCGGAAGCCGGTGTCGATGGGCGCCTATCGGATCGCCTGGCCCCTCGCCTGGGAGCGCCGCCGCCTGATGGCGCTGGTCCGCCCCAACGGCATCTACTGCTTCTACTCGGGCGCCTTCGTGCGCCGGATCGCTGGGATGGCGCGCGCCGTAGGCTCTGCACAGCCGGGGGCCGTGCTCGAGATCGCGGCGGGGGACGGCACGCTCACGCGCTTCCTCCGCGACGCCGGGGCGGCGGCCCATGCCACTGATGACCACAGCTGGGCCTCGACCATCGATTACGCGGACGACGTCGAACGAGCGGACGCCCGCACCGCCCTGCGCATGCACTCTCCGGCGACGGTGGTCTGCTCGTGGCCGCCTCCCGGGAACCTCTTCGAGCGAGCCGTCTTCGAGACGCCGAGCGTGCAGACCTACATCGCCGTGGTCGGTGCCCACGAGTCGGAGGCCGGAGCATGGGATGCGTACCGCGCCCAGGACGCCTTCGACTGGAGCGTCGACGAGGAGCTCAGCGCACTGGTCCTGCCCAGTGGCAGGAGTCGCGTTCTGGTCTTCCGTCGGCGCGCCGTCAGCTCTCGCTGACCTCGGCCGTTCGGCCGGTTTCCGAAGGCGCTTCCGGAGCGTCATCCGGGTTCGCTCGGGGACCCGCGTTGGGAGTGACTCGGTAGGAATTGTCGACCAGCCGGCAGAAGAGCTCGATGTGTGCGCCCATGTCCAGGCGACGGTCGTAGAGCCATTGCGTCTGCAGGCCGTCGATCAACGACGTCAGCAGCACCGCGATCATCGGCGACGGCATGTCGCGGTCCGCGTATCCGTCGCCGACGATGCGCTCGAGGGCGTCGGTGACCATGGTGTCCGCCTGCCGATAGCGGTCGACGACGAACCCGTGGGACGGATGGTCTGCGGGCGTGGCCTCGGCGATCACACTGGAGAAGAGCTGCACGAGGCCGGGCACTCGGGAGTTCTGCCGGACGAGTCGGCCGATCGTGCGACCGAAGTCGGCGACGGTAGGGCCGAGCTCACCGACGAACTGGCCGGCGTCCAGCTCGTCGCGACGGCGGATGACCTCCGCGAAGAGCGCTTCGCGCGACCCGAAGAGATCGATCAGCTGGGCCTCTGGCAGACCGGCCGCCGCCGCGAGCTCTGATGTCGTCGAGGCCGAGTATCCGGTCAGGGCGATCAGCTCCAACGCGACGGCGATTACCTCGTCCCGCTCGGCATCGTCTGGGTCGGGATCGTGCTGAGCCATCGCTTCACTCTATTCCGACCGCTCAGCTGTATCGAGGGGCGGATTGCGAGGAGGATCGGGGGCTTTTCTCGACTCCGACTCAGTGCTGTGGGTCGGTGAAGAGGTGCGACAGCAGGGCGAGTGCGGCATCCTGCTTGACGGACGGGTCGAGCAGCCATTGGATCTGCAGTCCGTCCGACGCGGCGATCACCAGTGCGGCTGCGGCTTCCGGGTCGAGGTCGGCGCGCATCTCGCCGGATGCCTGCAGCGCCCGGATCTCCCGCGCGATGTTGGAGCGCACGCGGGCGAAGCGTTCCGTCGCGAAAGCGGTCGCCTCGGGGTGGCCGTCCTCCAGGGCGGTCGCGACGAGCGTGGAGTAGAGCTGCACCAGACCGGGCACCGACCTGTTCCGTTCGGCGGATCTCGCCATCCCCTCGACGGGAGACGGCCGATCGACGGGCGGTTCGGCTGGATTCTTCCTGCGCTCTGCCTCGCGATACACCTCGACGAGCAGTGCTTCGCGAGAGGTGAAGTAGTGCGTCAGTGCCGCATGGGAGACGCCGATCGCCTGCGCGATCGCCCGCAGCGACGTGCCCGCTGCGCCGCGCTCCGCGAAGACCTCGATGGCGCGATCGAGGATCTCCTGGCGTCGCGCGACACCCTTCGCATAGGTGCCGCGGGCGCCCTCACCCTCGCTGGGGCTTCCGTCGGTGGGCATGCGAGCACTCTATCCGAACAAAGCTCCATCTGGAGGTTTTCGTGATAGCGTTCCGATCGGCCGCCGTCCTATGGCCCCGTCAACGGTGATTCGCACGAGGAGCTCCCATGTCACCCACAACTTCCGTCCAACTGTTCACCGTCAATGCGGCCCTCGAGGCCGATATGGACGGCACGCTCGCGAAGGTGGCCGAGGCGGGCTTCACCGCCGTCGAGCCGTATGACTTCGTGCGCCGCGCCGACGCGCTCGCTGCGGCCTTCGCCACCCACGGACTCTCCTCGCCGACCGGCCATGCATTCCTGGCCTCCACCTCGTTCGTGAACCCCGACGGCTCCGGCAGCACGGTCCCTGTGCCCGCGCCTGAAGTGGTGTTCGCCGCAGCCAAGACCCTCGGGATGTCCCTGGTCATCGACCCGTACACCGCCCCCGATCGATGGACCACGGTCGAGCAGATCGAGGAGACCGCGAGGCTGCTCAACGCAGCAGCGGCCATCGCGAAGGATCACGGTCTGCGCGTCGGCTACCACAACCATGCCCACGAGCTCGAGGCGAGCTTCGACGGGGTCACGGGACTCGAGGTGCTCGCGAGCCTGCTCACCGACGATGTGGCGCTCGAGGTCGACCTCTACTGGGCGGCCCGTGCAGGCGTCGACGTCCCCGCGCTGCTGGCCAGGCTCGGCGAGCGCGTCAAGGCCGTGCACGTCAAGGACGGATCGCTCGACCCCGAGCTGGTGACGAAGTACCCGCCGGCCGATCAGCTCCCTGCGGGTCAGGGCAACGTGCCGCTGGCCGCCGCCCTCGAGGCGGTCACGGGCATCGAGTACGCGGTCGTCGAGTTCGACCACTTCGATGGCGACATCTATGCGGCCATCGCCCAGTCCTTCCAGTTCCTCGCCGGCCAGTCTGTCGCCGGCCAGTCTGTCGCCGGCCAGTCTCTCGCCGGCCAGGGCGCGAACGGATCGGCCGCCTGATGGTCACCGCATCCGGTTCATTCGGCGTCGGCATCATCGGCGCGGGAAACATCAGCGACCAGTACCTCCAGAACCTCACGACCTTCCCGGATCTCGAGGTGCTCGCGATCGGCGACCTCGACGAGGCACGGGCCGCGAGTCAGGCCGAGAAGTACGGCGTCCCGAACTCCGGCGGCGTCGACGCGGTCCTCGGCGATCCCGAGATCGACATCGTCGTCAACCTGACCATCCCGGCTGTGCATGTCGACGTCTCGCTGTCGATCCTGGCGGCAGGCAAGCATGTCTGGAGCGAGAAGCCCATCGGCGTCGACCGCGAGAGCTCGAAGAAGCTGCTCGAGACGGCGGCCGCCTTGGGACTGCGCGTGGGCATCGCCCCGGACACGGTCCTCGGCCCCGGAGTGCAGACCGCCAAGCGCGCCATCGAGGCGGGCGTCATCGGCCGCCCGCTCTTCGCCCAGACAGCCTTCCAGTGGCAGGGCCCGGAGATCTTCCACCCCAACCCGGCCTTCCTCTACGCGGTCGGCGGCGGACCGCTGCTGGACATGGGTCCGTACTACGTCTCGACGCTCGTGCACGTGTTCGGACCGGTGGCCTCCGTCGTCGCCCTCGGCCAGACGCCGCACGCCACCCGGACCGTGCAGGTCGGCGAGCTCGCGGGCACCGAGTTCCCCGTCGAGATCCCGTCCACCGTGTCCGTGCTCATGCAGTTCGAGGGCGGCGGGCAGGCATCGAGCCTCTACAGCACCGACTCGGCGCTTCGTCGCGCGGGCTTCTTCGAGGTCAGCGGAACGGAGGGCACCCTGACGATCCCGGATCCGAACACGTTCGGCGGCAGCATCTCGGTGATCCGTCCCTACGGTGCGGTGGCTGAGATGGTCACCGGCGCGGGGGAGATGGCCGTTCAGCAGGGGATCGAGATCGAGCAGGAGGGCGTGCTGGTGGGCCGAGGACTCGGACTGCTGGACATGGCGCGCGCCATCCGCGACGGTCGTCCGCATGTCGCGAGCGGCGAGCTCGGCTACCACGTGCTCGACACCCTGCTCGCGATCGAGGAGTCCGCTGCCTCGAATCGGATCGTCGCGGTCGAGAGCACCGTGCCGGAGCTGGGCGCGATCCCGGCCGACTTCGATCCGTTGGCGCGCACCTTCTGAGCACCGCCCTCGAGATGCGGAAGCGCCCGGATGCACCTCTGCAGGTGCGTCCGGGCGCTGTCGTTCTGAAGGGGTCGACTCAGGAATCGAGTCAGGAGTCGAGTTCGGCGTCCAGAGTGATCTCGACCCCGGTGAGAGCCTTGCTGACCGGGCAGCCCTCCTTGGCGGACTGGGCGGCCTCGAGGAACTGGGCTGCGTCAATCCCGGTGACCTCGCCCCGCACGGTGAGGTGGATGCCCGTCAGCTGGAATCCGCCTGCCGGGTCGGGGCCGAGCGAGACGTCGGCCTTCACCTCGAGCGCCTCGACGGTGCCGCCGGCGGCGCCGAGCACAGCGGAGAACTGCATCGCGAAGCAGGCCGAATGGGCCGCGGCGAGCAGCTCCTCCGGGCTGGTGAAGCCGTTGGCGTCTTCGGAGGCGCGCTTCGGGAACGACACGTCATAGGTGCCGAGCTTCGAGCTCGTGAGCTCGACCTGGCCCTCTCCGGTCTCGAGGCTGCCGTTCCATGCGGTGCGGGCGGTGCGTGTGGGCATGTCGACTCTCTTCGTTGGGGTCTGAGCGGGGTATCCGTCAGACCTGATGGGATGGATACTGCGGGAGGAGCCCGGGAGCTCAGATGGTGACGGAGTCTCCGGGGGTGATGGTCTGCAGCGGCACGCCGCCGGCGCCGCCGAGCATCTGCGCGGTCATCCCACGGCCTGCATCGGACGCCATCAGCTCGTGGATCTCGATGGACTGGCGCGGCTTCACGGCCTGCACGAAATCGATCGCCTCGCCGAGCTTCCACCACGGGCCGCTGGTCGGCACCAGCAGGGTGTCCACCGGGACGCCGGGCACGACATAGGAGTCGCCCGGGTGGTAGACGGTGCCGTCGATGAGCACGGCCACGTTGTCGTTGCCCGGAATGTCTCCCCAGATCGGCGCATGCTTCGCGCCGTAGACGGTCACCTCGAAGCCAGCGACCTGCACGGTGTCCCCGTCGGAAAGCACCGTTCCGCGACCGAGCCGGGAGACGGTCTCGGCCGAGGCGTAGATCGGGACGTCGATGCCCTCGATCGCGGCGTCATCGATGTGATCGGGGTGGTCGTGCGTGAAGATCACGGCGTCCGCCGCCTTCACGAGGGCGGGGGAGTCGGGGGTGTACGCGCCCGGGTCGATGACGAGGTTCTTGCCGTCCTTCTCCAGGACGACCGCGGCATGCGTGTACTTCGTGAGCTTCATGGTCCGACCCTAGGACGGCGATCCTGTGCCCTTCCCCAGACGGGTGCAGGACTGCGTTCCCGTGATGGGGCAGAGGTCGGGCTCGGCCCATCCTGTTCCGATGCCACTGGGGTTCGGCTCTCCAGCGTGCGTCGGCCGGTCGGGCTAGCGTGGGCGGACGGCGTCGATCAGCGCCGAATCGATCGATGAGGACTGCATCCATGCCGCATCCGACCACCGCGACTCCATCGGCGGGAGGCATCGACCTCGCGGCCGAGCTCGCCCTGCGCGAGCTGATCGCGCTTCTGCCCGAGGGAGCCGTGCTCGTCGGTTCGGCAGCGCTCGCCGACTACAGCCATGACGACGCCGAGTGGGCGCCGTTCGTGCCGCCGCTCGCGGTCGTTCTCGCGACGAGCACGGACGACGTCGCGGCCACCGTGCGCTTCGCCGGGGCCAATGGTCTCGCCGTGGTTGCTCGCGGCGCGGGCACGGGCCTCTCCGGTGGCGCGAACAGCGTGGCCGACTGCATCGTCGTATCCCTCGAGAGAATGGACCGAGTGCTCGAGATCGACGTCGGCGAGCGACTCGCCGTCGCGCAGGCGGGCGTGATCAACAACGCGCTGCGGATCGCCGTCGCCGAGCAGGGCCTCTGGTATCCACCCGATCCTGCGAGCTACGCCATCTCGACCATCGGCGGCAACGCGGCTACCAACGCGGGTGGCATCTGCTGCGTGAAGTACGGCGTGACTCGCGACTACATCCTCGGCCTGACCGTCGTGCTCGCCGACGGACAGACCGTCCGCCTGGGTCGGCGCACGGCGAAGGGGGTGACTGGCTACGACCTCACGGCGCTGATGATCGGCTCGGAGGGCACGCTCGGGATCATCACCGAGGTGACGGTCAAGCTGCTCCCGCTCGCCGGGCGCGAGGAGCGCGCCATCGTCGGGTACTTCCCCTCGCTGACGGCTGCGGGAGATGCCGTTGCGGGCGTCGCATCGGCCGGCATCGTGCCATCCGCGCTCGAGCTGATCGATCGGATGTGCCTCCGCGCCGTCGAGGACTGGCAGGGCTTCGGTCTGCCCTCCGACGTCGACACCCTCCTGATGGCCAAGGTCGACGAGCCCGGATCCACGGGACTGGCGCTCGCCGAGCGCATCGCCGAGATCTTCGCGCTCGCCGGGGGAGTGCATGTCGAGCTCGCGACCGAGCAGGACGAGGTCGATCGGCTGTTCCTCGCCCGGCGCCTCGCCTATCCCGCACTCGAGCGTCTCGGGCCCGTGCTCACCGAGGACGTCTGCGTGCCGCGCGGCAGGGTGCCCGAGATGCTCGGCCGGATCCAGGCGACGGCTGAGCGTCACGACGTCGTCATCGCGAACATCGCGCACGCCGGCGACGGCAACCTGCATCCGCTGATCATCGCCCCGGTCGGCGACGAGGCAGCGAAGGCCCGAGCCAAGGAAGCCTTCGATGAGATCGTCGCGGATTGCCTGGCGCTCGGCGGCACGGTGACGGGCGAGCACGGCGTCGGCCTGCTCAAGCTTCCCGGCGCCGCGCAGGAGCTCGAGCCACGAGTGCTGGCCATGCATCGTGCGATCAAGGACGCGCTCGATCCCGCGGGGCTGCTCAATCCCGGCAAGGCGTTCCCGGATCAGCGCGCCCGGACGGGTTCTGGTGCCTCCGACGCGAGAACGCGAGGCGAGGCATGACCTCCATCACGACCGACGACGGCGTCCGCCTCGACTACACCGAGTCGGGTGCGCCGGGCGGCGTGCCTGTCGTGCTGATCGCCGGCTTCAAGGCCGCACGGGCCAGCTGGCTGTACCAGACGCCCGCCCTCGAAGCCGCCGGGTACCGGGTCATCAGCGTGGATCTGCGCGGACACGGCACCTCGGAGTGCCCCGACTTCGGCCACAGCATGGCCCGTCGCGCGGCGGATCTCGAGCAGCTGCTGGTCGAGCTCGATCTGCGGGGCGCGGTTCTGGTCGGCCAGTCGATGGGTGGCAACACCGTGTGGGCTCATCTCAAGGACTTCGGATAGGACCGCATCGCCGGTGTCGTCATCGTCGACCAGACGCCCAAGATGCTGAACTCCGCAGATTGGCCGTACGGCTACTACGGATACACCGAGGACAATGTCGACACGTTCTTCGCCGAGTCCATCCCGAGCACCGGTCACGGTACGCCGCTGTGGCGGCGAGGCATCCGACTGGTGCGGCTGATCCGCGCCATGCGCAGCTCCATGGACGGCGAGAAGGGCGAGAAGGGGCTGACGCCCGGCGAGCTGGAGCTGCTCGGCGACCACGCCCACGCCGACTGGCGCCCCGTCATCGCCGGGAGCTCGGTTCCGATCCTCTTCATTGCCGGTGCGGAGAGCGAGATGTGGCCGAGCGCCCATGCCGCCGCGTCGGCCGCGCTCACAGCGTCGGCGACGTCGGTCGTCATCGCGCACGACGGCCATGCGACCAACATCGAGCAGCCCAGACGCTTCAACGCGATCCTGCTCGACTTCCTCACCCGATTCTGAGCGTCGAATTGCCAGAAGTGGCTCCGTTGCGCGCCTCTTGAGAGCCATATCCGGCAATTCGGCGGCTCTGATCGGCGGCAGGATGGAGGGATGAACGACCGATCCCCCCGACTGCTCGGCACGGCAGAGCTCGCCCTCGACGAGGAGCACCTGCTCGCCGAAGGTCCGTTCTGGGATGCGCCTCGACAGCAGCTGCTCTGGGTCGACATCCTCCGCGGGCTGGTCCTGCGGGGGCGGCTGCAGGCGGACGGGACGATCGCCGTCGACGACCGACTGGAGTTCCCGCACATGGTGGGCGCCGTCGCGTCCGCCGAGAGCGGCGCATGGATCATCGCCGGGCAGGAGACGCTCCTCTACCGCCGCCCCGACGGTGAGCTCGTCGACGGGCCGCGGGTGATCCCCGCCGGCTCGAACCGCCGGCTCAACGACGGCAAACCCGACCCCGCCGGCCGCTACATCATCGGAACCCTCGACTTCGACGAGGTGTCGGAGACCGAAGAGCTGCTGGTCCTCGGCTCCGACGGCCGCCTGGTCGTCATAGACTCCGACCTCACGCTGTCCAACGGGCTCGGGTGGAGCAGCGACGGAAGCAGATTCTTCAGCACAGACACCCTTCGGAAGACCATCTACGTCCGCCACTACGACCCGGGAAGCGGGGCGATGGGGGAGCGGAAGGTCTTCCTCGTCACCACCGACGGACATCCCGACGGAATGACGATGGACAGCGACGACCACCTCTGGGTCGCGATGTGGGGCATCGGACGAGTGAACCGCTATTCGCCGTCCGGCGAGCTGGTCGCGGCTATCGAGGTGCCGGCGCTGCAGCCGTCGAGCGTGACCTTCGCCGGGCCCGACCTCGCCACGCTCGTCATCACGACCGCGAGCAAGGGCCTGTCCGAGGAGCAGAAGGCGGCCCGGCCGCTCTCCGGGCGCCTCTTCACCTTCCGCCCCGGAGTGACGGGCCAGCCGCCGGCCCTATGGGCAGGCCCGCCTCCGTCATAGAATCCGACCGCCCCCGACGCCTGAGCACTCCCCGCCAGGGCTCCAGGCCATCGAGATGCCACTTTCCGTCCCTATTCGCGGCTTTTAGGGACGGAAAGTGGCATCTCGATCGCCTTTCCTCAGCGCGCGGAGCCGCTCAGCCGTTGATGCTCGACCGGTAGCCGGTGCTCGCCGGGAATCTCGGTGCCAGGGTCGAGACCACGGAGCCGTTGGGCGCGACGGTGACGCTGCGGGTGGCATCCTCCGGATCGCCGCCAAGCCGAAGCCGCTCGCTGGTCGTCCAGACCACTCGAAGACCGTCGACGCGGAACTGCTCCTCGGTCACGCATCCCATCGCGAACGCGACGACGTCGTCGAGCACGAACAGGCAGACCCGATCCGTGAGGTCGCGGGCGAGGTATGCCCGGTTGGTGGGCTCGGGTGCTGCGATCGACGGGTTGAGGCTGAGCCGCCGCAGCGAGTCGATCGCGATGTCGGCATAGGCCAGTTCGGTGATGGCCGTCTCGCTCGGCAGGTCGCTGGGCTGTTGAGCTCTGTCGAAGATGGCGACATCCGCGGCTTCGACCGGTTCTGCGAAGGCGGAGTCGACGACCGGACGGAGGAGCAGACCGGACGCTCCGATGGCGATCGCGCCCACGAGCAGCAGCGCGACGAGCAGCGGTCGCCGGATCGCGCCGCGACGTCGGGGGAGTTCGTCGGCGGGGACATCACCTCTGCCACCGAAGGCGCGTTCCTCCGTTCCGCCGCCCGCTCCTTGATCTCCGTCTACGTCGGGGGCCGAGGGCGCATCCAGGATCGAGTCCTCGACGTCGACGAGCTCGAGCGCGCGGGACACCTCGACGCGTTCAGCGGCGATGGAGGCTTCGAGGGCGTGCAGGCTCTCGGCTGCAGCGTTCGATCCGTTCGATCCGGCCGGCTCTGCGCTTTTCGCCGAGTACACCGCCCGCTGCAGATCGCGGCGGAGAGCCGCCGGCGCGATGAGGCCGCGAGGGGACGGCTCGAGCGGATGCACCATCCACCAGAGGGCATCCAGAGCGTTGTGCTCGCCGCGGTAGGCCGCCGCGAATCTGGCTCGGAAGGCAGGGTCGCGGATCGCGTGCTCGTACGCGTCGTCGGGCTCGGTCACCGCCCCAGTCAACCCGGTTTCGGGGGCGGTCGGGGCCGCTTCGAGGGAATGCACGAGTGGCGTCCGAGGTTGTACAGAAGGTCGGAAGGAGCGGTTATGAAGGTTCGCAATTCACTGGGCTCGATGAAGAGGATGCAGGGCTCGCAGATCATCCGTCGCCATGGGCGCACGTACGTGATCAACAAGCTCAACCCCAGGTTCAAGGCACGCCAAGGCTGAGGTCGATGCGGCCTCACGCCTGAGCTGACGAGTGCATCTCCAGCTCAGCCAGCGCCCTCGGTCTCCGGACCGAGGGCGCTTTTCTCTGCCCGCAATGAATCGAGATGCCACCTTCCGTCCTTATGAGGCCCTCATAGGGACGGAAAGTGGCATCTCGCATCGTTACGTCAAGTGGTCGAAGTCGCCCCGCACCCAGCCGATATGGCGATCCGCGGATCGTCGCAGGACGCACTTGGCGTCGGAGGGGATGACGTTGTCGAAGTTGCCGTAGAGGCGATCGAAGTCGAAGCGCTCGACGTAGGACGCGACCCGCTCGACGACGGACGCCGACAAGGGCAGGTGATTCGGGAAGCTGCGCATGAAGCTCACCGTGCGGCGGTCGGAGTTGGCGAAGATGGTGTCGCCCGAGAGCAGCACGCCGCGACCATCGGCGCCCTGCGCCCAATGCATTACCGCCGAGCCCGGGAAGTGCCCGCCCGGCTGTGCGATGGTGACGCCAGGCACGACTGAGGTGGGCTTCGACCAGAGCTCGATTGCGGCATCTGGGCGCTGGATCCACTGCGCGTCCGCCTCGGCCACGAGCACGGGCACGCCCCCGAGGGCGCGGCTCCACTCCACCTGGACGCCGAACATGTGGGGGTGGCTCGCGACGATCGCGACCACCGGACCCAGCGCATGCACCCGAGCGGCGAGCTCGTCGTCGACGAATCCGATCGGGTCCCAGAGGACGTTGCCGTCCGCAGTAGCGACCAGCTTGCTGACCTGTCCGATCCCGACCGCAGGCTGGGAGGCGATGCCGTACAGGTGCGGCTCGAGCTCGGCCACGGACCCGCGTGTGCCAGAGGCGACAAGTTCGGCGAGGGTCGTCCACGATTGACCGCCCTCGGGCACCCATTGCCGCTCGTCGTCGCAGATCGGGCAGACGGCCGGCTGCTCCGCATGCTCCACCGCACAGGTGGAGCAGATCGAGAACGTCACTGTTCCTCCCGAGATGCCACTTTCTGTCCCCATCCTCGTCGTTTGGGGACGGAAGGTGGCATCTCGATCGGGTCAGCGCATCAGGCGAGCATGGCGTTGACGGATGCGACCGCGCTCGCGCCCTCGCCGACGGCCGACGCGACGCTTCATCGAGCCCGCTCGAACGTCGCCGACGGCGAAGATGCCCGGGATGCTCGTCTCGAACGGCAAGGGCAGTCGCCCGATGGCCGGCCATTCGCTGTCGATCGAGAACGCGGGGATCCGGGAATCGGTGAGGACGAATCCGTTCTCGTCGGTCGCCACACCGGGCAGCCATTCGCTGGCCGGGGTGGCGCCGATGAAGCAGAACAGTGCGGCGCAGCTCAGCCGCGAGGCGGACGCGCCGCAGCTGACGGTGATCTCGGAGAGGCAGTCCCCAGCGCCGGTCAACTCGGTCACTTCGGCCGAGGTGTGCACCTCGATCCCCGGATGATCGAGCACGCGTCGGACGAGATAGGCGGACATGCCCTTGGCCAGATCGTCGGCGCGCACGATGAGATCCACCGCGCTGCCGCGGGATGCGAGGAAGAGCGCCGCCTGGCCCGCCGAGTTGCCGCCCCCGACGATGGCCACGGGCTGACCGGCGTACGCGCGGGCCTCGACCTCCGTCGCCGCGAAGAGGATGCTCGCGCCCTCGAAGTCGTCCCAGCCGTCCAACGGCAGGCGCCGGTACTCGGCACCCGTTGCGATGATGGCCGCGCGACTGCGGATGACCTGCCCATCGGCGAGCGTCACCAGGATGCCGTCGCCGGACCGCGCGACGTCGGACACCCGGCATGGCGCGTAGAGCTGCGCGCCGAACTTCAGCGCCTGCAGCGTGGCGAGCCGGGTCAGCTGAGCACCGGCGAGCCCGTGCGGGAAGCCGAGGTAGTTCTCGATCCGCGAGCTCGAGCCGGCTTGCCCTCCCGGCAGCAGGGAATCGAGCAGCACCGTCTGCAGGCCCTCCGAGGCGCCGTAGACCGACGCGGCGAGCCCGGCCGGGCCACCGCCGACGATCACCAGATCGACGTCGCGATCCGGATCGGCGCGGAAGGAGATGCCGAGCGCATCCGACAGCGACCCGGGCGTGGCACGGGGGAGCACCTCGTCCGGCACGATCGCGAACGGAAGGTCCGCCTCGCTCAGACCGTGCTCTGCCGCCTCGCGGAGTCCGAGCTCGCTGTCGGGCTCGGCCCAGAGATTCGGGATGTCGAACCGGCTGACGAACTCGCGCAGAGCCAGCGACTCGCGGGATCTGTCGTTGCCGACGATCACGATGCTCGACGCCGCCGAAGTCAGCAGGTTCTCCCGACGACCGACGAGCGCGGTGAGCACGATCTCGTTGAGCTCGGTGTCGGAGGCCATCATTCGCTCGAACGCGGCACGGGACAGTCGGTGCACCGCGCCTGCCTCGGAGACTGCGGCCTTGAGGAACATGCGCTGGTGGGTCAGCAGGCTGACCTCGCCGAGGAAGTCGCCGGGGCAGAGGTGCGCGATCAGGCGCAGGGGAGCGGCGGAATTCCCCGCGCGGTACAGGTCGATCGATCCCGACTCCACGACGATCATCTCGTAGTCCGAATCGGTCACCGAGTAGAGATGCTGGCCGACCTCGGTCTGCTCACGCACCCCGTAGCTCCTCAGGCGAGCGAGTGCCTCCGGGCTGAGCTTCGGGAAGGTCTCATCTGTGGCGACGTCGTTCCCCATAGACGGGCTCCCTTCCGCTCCGGCCGATGGACGAGCGTGAGTCGAGTCTGGCGGAGAACGACGCACCACCGCATCGAGCCGAGGGCCGACGAGCTCTCAGGATCGTCCGGCCTAGTCTTCGGCTATGCGCATCACCACCCTCAACCTGCGGGGCTTCTTCGACTGGGAGACGCGGGTCGATCGGATCGTGGGGTATCTCGATGCCACCGATCCCGATCTCGCGGTGTTCCAAGAAGTCGTCTACCTTCCGGACCTCTCGCCGCGGATCCAGCCCGACCTCCTGAATGACCTGGTGAAGCGGCCATTCCCGTATCGGCATGCGTCGGTGACCCGGCTCCAGTCCAGCCCCGACGGGAAGCCGTACCGGGAGGGACTCGCTAGCGGTTCGCGTCACCCTGTCGTGGCCAGCGAAGCGCTCGTGCTTCGGCACGAGCAGGCGGATCCGCACAATCGCCTCGCGCAGCTGCTCGATGTCGACGTGGACGGCTCGATCTGGAAGCTCGCCAACGTCCACCTGTCGATCCGCGACGACTATGCGCTCCACCATCTCGAAGAGGTGCTGGGGATCCTCGACTCACGCGGTGAGAAGCGGATCATCGGGGGTGACTTCAACATCAACCACCTCGAGCGGCACCGGTCGCTGTGGAAGGAGGGATACGTGCTGACCTCCGAGCTCGAGCAGTACGTCTCCTACGGCAAGTCGGGTCAGGCGAACGACTACTTCCTGGTGCCGAAGGAGTATGCGGTCACGGATATCACCCTCTCGGACGACGGTCTGTCGGATCACCGCGCGCTGACGATCGACGTGAAGCCGGTCGGCTGAGCAAGCGATCCGTTGGTCGAGTAGGCGCGTCAGCACCGAATCGAGGCCGTTCGGATGCGGAGGATGGCCTCGATACGGGCGCGGGGCGCGCGACTCGACCACCGGGGCGGTGATCCGATGGGGACCCGCGCCGCCCTACTCGGCCACCGAGCCGGCGATTCGTTGGTCGAGTAGCGCCGTTCACGGCGCGTATCGAGGCCCTTGGCGCGCTACGGGACGAAGCGGTAGCCCATGCCCTGCTCGGTCACCAGGTGAGCCGGGGCGGACGGCGTGGTCTCGAGCTTCTTGCGCAGCTGGGACAGGTACAGCCGGAGGTACCCGGTGTCGCTCGTGTACTGGGGTCCCCATACCTCGGTGAGCAGGTGCTCGCGGGAGACCAGCCGACCCGGGTTGCGCACGAGCACCTCCAGGATCCGCCACTCCGTCGGGGTCAGGCGGACGGCCGCTCCGGCCCTGGTCACGCGACGCACCGCCAGGTCGATGACGACGTCGTCGAAGGTCACGACAGGCTCGTCGTCGTCGGCGGTCGGAGTGCGTCGGGAGAGCGCGCGGATCCGGGCGAGCAGCTCGTCCGCCGCGAACGGCTTGGTCACGTAGTCGTCGGCGCCCGCGTCGAGGGCATCCACCTTGTCGGCGGAGTCGGTGCGGCCCGAGACGACGAGGATCGGCGCGCTCGACCAGCCGCGGACCCCTTCGATCACCTCGATGCCGCTCAGTCCGGGCATGCCCAGGTCGAGCACCAGCAGATCGGGATGCCACGACGCGGCGACGTCGAGCGCCTCTCGGCCGTCCGCCGCCGTCGCGACGTCGTAGCCGCGAGCGGTCAGCGTGATCCGCAGGGCGCGCACCATCTGCGGGTCGTCGTCTGCGACGAGGATCTTCACCGTGCCTCCGTTCCCGCGCCCGACGGCTCGCCCGTCGGCTCGACCGGAAGGGCCACGCTCGATCGGAGGCTGACCACCATCGTGGACCCTCCGCCCGGGGTGTCCTCGACCTCGATGCGCCCGCCCATGCCCTCGACGAAGCCCTTGGACAGGGCAAGACCGAGGCCGAGGCCGGTCGTGTTGTCCGTGTCGCCGAGCCGCTGGAAAGGCACGAAAACCTCGTCGCGCCGATGGTCGGGGATGCCCGGGCCGGTGTCCACCACCCGCAGCTGGACCTCGCCGCCGAACTCGCTCGTCGTCACCAGAGGGGCGCTGCCCGGCGGGGAGAAGCGGAGCGCATTGCTCAGCAGGTTGACCAGCACCCGCTGCAGCAGAGCGGGGTCGGCATCGGCCGCAGGCAGATCCGCGGTGAGCGTGAGCACGACCTCGCCCGGGCCCACACCGAGCTCGTCGAGCGCACGGATGATGATGTCGTCGATGGACGTGGGTCGGATGGTGATGTCGAGCGCTCCGGCCTGGATTCGGCTGACGTCGAGCAGGTCGCCGATGAGGGTGCCCAGCGATCCGAGGCTCTCGGACGCCGTGTCGAGCAGCTCGGCGCGATCCGCCGCGGTCCAGGTCAGCTCGGGGGAGCGCAGCCCGGTCACCGCCGCCGTCGCCGCGGCGAGCGGGCGGCGCAGGTCGTGGCCGAGGGCGAGCAGCAGCGCGGTCCGCAGCCGGTCCGCCTCGGCGATCGGCCGGAGCGCGTCCGCGGCCCTGGCCAGTTCGCGCTGCGCGAGCGCGGACTCCATCTGAGAGGCGAACGCGCCGAGCAGGCGGCGGTCCGCTGCCTGCAGCACCTTCCCCGTGAGAGCGAGGACCGCTCCGTCGCCGATCGGCACCTCCGTGGTCGAGCCAGCGCGCGAGTGCGGCGCGGCGCCCGGCAGCGCGCCGGCCTCGGGCCCGAGGGCACGGTCGGACGACGAGTAGAGCACGGCCTCGCCCTCGCGGAGGACGACCTCGGATGCCCCGAAGGCTTCACGCAGTCGGGTGACGAGCGCCTCGAGCGCGTCCTGGCCGCCGAGCACGCTGCCCGCGACGGCAGCGAGGGTCTCGGCTTCGGCGGCCGAGCGACGGGCGGCCCGCGACTGCCGGGCCCCTCGATCGACGACCACGCTCACCAGCGTCGCGACGGTGAGGAACACCAGCAGCGCGATGAGCTGGTTCGGCGACGCGATCGTCACCGTGTAGAGCGGATGGACGAAGAAGAAGTCCAAGAGGAAGCCCGCGAAGGCGGCCGAGAACAATGCGGGCCAGATCCCGCCGATCAGGGCGACGATCACGACGAAGAGCTGGAAGGCGAGCACGTCGCTGCCGATCGTGCCGTCGGCGCGGAACTGCTCGAGGGCGAGGGTGAGCAGGGGAAGGCCGACGATGGCGGCAGCGAATCCGATCACCCGACGCCGGGTGGAGAGCGCTCCGCCGACCTTCGGCAGCGCACGCCGACCCGCCTGAGCGTGGGTGACGATGTGGACGTCGATGTCGCCCGCGAGGCGGACGACCGTCGCACCGATGCCGGGCCCCGTGACGACGGCGGCGAGCGCGTTGCGCCTGCTGGAGCCGATCACGAGCTGCGTGGCATTGACTCCACGGGCGAAGTCGACGAGTGCGCTCGGGATGGGGTCGCCCACCACCTGGTGGTAGCTGCCTCCGAGGCTCTCGACGAGTGCCCGCTGCTCGGAGAGGATCGCCGGATCGGATCCGGCCAGTCCGTCGGGACCGCTCACATGCACCGCGTAGACCTGGCCACCGCTCGACCGCGCGGCGATCCGTGCGGCGCGTCGGATGAGGGTCTCACCCTCCGGCCCGCCGGTCAGTGCGACGACGATCCGCTCGCGCGCCTCCCAGGTCTCGGCGATGCCGTGGGCGGTGCGGTACTGCTGGAGCGCGACGTCGACCTCGTCCGCCAGCCAGAGCAGGGCGAGCTCGCGCAGCGCGGTGAGATTGCCGAGCCGGAAGTAGTTCGAGAGGGCCGCGTCGACGCGGGCGGCGGGGTAGACCTTGCCCTCGTTGAGCCGGTCGCGGAGGGTCTGGGGTGCCAGATCGACGACCTCGACCTGGTCCGCGGAGCGGAGGACGGCGTCGGGGATGGTCTCGCGCTGCTGCACGCCGGTGATCCGGCGGACGGGGTCGTTGAGGCTCTCGATGTGCTGCACGTTGACGGTGGAGAGCACGTCGATGCCCGCGTCGAGCAGGCGGTCGACGTCCTGCCAGCGCTTCTCGGCGCCGGAGCCCGGCGCGTTGGTGTGCGCGAGCTCGTCGACGAGGGCGACATCGGGTGCGCGCCGCAGCACCGCCTCGACGTCGAGCTCCTGGAGCAAGACTCCACGATGGTCGACCGAGCGGCGGGGGATCAGATCGAGATCGCCGATCTGAGCTGCGGTGGCGGCGCGGTCATGGGTCTCGACGATCGCGATCACCACGTCGCGGCCGGCAGCCCGGAGGCGGTGCCCCTCCTCGAGCATGGCGAAGGTCTTGCCCACACCCGGTGCGGCTCCGAGCAGAACGCGCAATCGCCCCCTGGTCATCGACCCTGCTATCCGATCTGCGCGAGGGCGAGATTGAGCTCGAGCACGTTCACCGTCGGTGCTCCGAGGTAGCCGAGATCGCCCGCCGCGATTTTACTCCTCACCAGGGCTTCCACCGTGGCAGTGGGGATCCCGCGAGCCGCCGCGACCCGGTCGGCCTGGAGCAGCGCGTACTCGGGGCTGATCTGCGGGTCCAGTCCCGAAGCAGAGGCGGTGACGGCGTCGGCGGGGATGTCGGCGACGGAGACCCCGTCGAGCTCGGCGATGGCCGCCTGCCGAGCGGTGATGCTCTCCACCAGGTCGGGATTCTCAGGCCCGAGGTTGCTGCCGCTGGACGCGCCGCCGTCGTACCCGTCGCCCGCCGCGGACGGGCGGGACTGGAACCACTCCGGCAGGGCGCCGCCGTCCGCGTCGGTGAAGCTCTGGCCGATCAGTGGCGAGCCGACGACTTCGCCCTCCGCATCGCGCAGCAGCGATCCGTTCGCCTGAGGGGCGGCGACCAGCTGGGCGATGCCGGTGACGGTGAACGGGTAGGCGATGCCGAGCACCACGGTGGCGATCAGCAGGAGGCGGACTGCGACGAGATGCTGGCGCGCGGTGCCGCGGGAGGCGATGGACATGGGTTTCTTCCTGAACTGGTGGGTACGAGGCGTGAGGTCGGGGGTGGATGGGATCGGCTCGGGCCGGCTCAGAAGCCGGGGAGCAGGCTGACCACGAGGTCGATCAGCTTGATGCCGATGAACGGGGCGATCAGCCCGCCGAGTCCGTAGACGAGCAGGTTGCGGCCGAGCAGGGCGCTCGCCGACAGGGGCCGGTAGGCGGCGCCGCGGAGCGCGAGCGGGATGAGCGCGACGATCACCAGCGCGTTGAAGATGACCGCGGAGAGGATCGCCGAGGCGGGCGAGGACAGCTGCATGAAGTTGAGCGCGGCCAACGCGGGGATCGACGTCGCGAACATCGCGGGGATGATCGCGAAGTACTTGGCGACGTCGTTGGCGATCGAGAAGGTGGTGAGCGATCCGCGGGTGATCAGGAGCTGCTTGCCGATCCGGACGATCTCGATGAGCTTGGTGGGGTCGGAGTCGAGATCGACCATGTTGCCGGCCTCCTTCGCCGCCGAGGTGCCCGAGTTCATCGCGACGCCGACGTCGGCCTGGGCGAGCGCCGGGGCGTCGTTGGTTCCGTCTCCCGTCATCGCGACGAGGTTGCCGCCCTCCTGCTCCTTGCGGATGTAGGCGAGCTTGTCCTCCGGGGTCGCCTCGGCGAGGTAGTCGTCGATGCCGGCCTCGGCGGCGATGGCCTTCGCGGTGAGCGGGTTGTCGCCGGTGACCATCACCGTGCGGATGCCCATCCGTCGCAGGTCGGCGAAGCGCTCGGCCATCCCCGGCTTGACGACGTCCTTGAGGTGGACGACGCCGAGTGCACGGGCGGCTCCCGCGGCGGATCGCTCCGCGACGACCAGCGGCGTGCCTCCGGAGGCCGAGATCCGCTCGATCTCAGCCGTGAGCTGGTCGTCGATGGCGGCGGGGATCGGTGTCGACTCCGCGATCCAGGCCCGCACCGCCGATCCGGCTCCCTTGCGGATCATCCGGCCGTCGGCGAGGTCGAGACCGCTCATCCGCGTCTGAGCGGTGAACGGCACCAGGATGCTGTCCGAGGGTGCGACGACGTGCTCATGGGCATTGGCGCCGCCGAGCTCCGAGCCGGACTGCGCGTCGGCGAGCTCCACGATCGACGAGCCCTCGGGGGTCGGATCGCCGAGCGAGGAGAGGCGCGCGGCGATGGCCAGCTCATCGGCGTCGACCCCGCCCACCGGCACGAAGGCGCTGGCGCGCCGGTTGCCGAAGGTGATCGTTCCCGTCTTGTCGAGCAGCAGGGTGGTGACGTCGCCGGCCGCCTCGACCGCGCGGCCGGACATCGCGAGCACGTTCCGCTGGACGAGGCGGTCCATCCCGGCGATGCCGATGGCGGAGAGCAGGGCGCCGATGGTGGTCGGGATCAGGCAGACGAGCAGCGAGACGAGCACGACGACGGACTGGCTGGCGCCGGCGTAGGCGGCCGGCCCGTTCAGGGTGAGCACCACGACGACGAAGACGATGGACAGCGCGGCGAGCAGGATGTTGAGGGCGATCTCGTTGGGGGTCTTCTGCCGCGATGCGCCTTCGACGAGGGCGATCATCCGGTCGACGAAGGTCTCGCCCGGCCTGCTCGTGATGCGCACGACGATGCGGTCGGAGAGCACCCGTGTGCCGCCGGTCACCGCGCTGCGGTCGCCGCCGGACTCGCGGACGACGGGCGCCGATTCGCCAGTGATCGCCGACTCGTCGATCGACGCGATGCCCCAGACGATGTCGCCGTCACCTGGCACGACCTCGCCTGCCACTATCACCACGATGTCGTCGAGAGTGAGGTCGGAGGAGGCGACCGATTCGAGAGCGACCGATGAGGCGCTCGGATCGCTCCTCGTGTCGTAACCGCGCACCCTGTTGGCGGCCGTGCTGGTCCGGGTGGCGCGCAGGGTGTCGGCCTGCGCCTTGCCCCGGCCCTCCGCGACGGACTCGGCGAGATTGGCGAAGAGCACCGTCAGCCAGAGCCAGATCGCGATGCTCCAGGTGAAGGCGAGCGACGGCTGCGACGAATCGGCGGGTGGCGCAACGAAGGGCTGGGCGATCGCCAGCACCGTCGTGAGCGCCGCGCCCACCTCGACGAGGAGCATGACCGGGGTGCGGGCCATGAGGCGCGGATCCAGCTTGCGGAACGCGCCGGGCAGGGCCGCGATCAGGCCGGCGACGCCGAAGGCGCGGGTCGATCGGCGCGAGGGGGATCCGGTCGGGTCGGGGGTGGACGCCTGAGGCGTCTCGAGGATGGTGGTCATGACTGCAGCCCTTCCGCCAGGGGACCCAGCGCGAGAATCGGGAAGTAGGTGAGTGCCGAGACGATGAGCACCGTGGCGGCGACGAGTCCGATGAACATCGGTCGGTGGGTCGGCAGGGTCCCGGCCGTCGTCGGCACCCGCCTCTGAGCGGCGAACGAGCCGGCGAGCGCCAGCACGAAGACGATCGGCAGGAACCGGCCGAGCAGCATCGCGATGGAGAGCGTCGTCCCGAACCACGGCGTCGCAGCGGTGAGGCCGGCGAACGCGGATCCGTTGTTGTTAGCCGCGGAGGCGTAGGCGTAGAGCACCTCGGAGAAGCCGTGCAGGCCGCCGTTCGCCATGGAGGTGCCCTCGACATCGGCCCGGACCGTGGGGATCGCGAAGCTGAGCCCGGTGAACACGAGGACGAGGATCGGGGTGGCCAGGATGTACAGCCCGACGAGCTTGATCTCGCGGGCTCCGATCCGCTTGCCGAGGTACTCGGGCGTGCGGCCGACCATGAGTCCGGCGATGAAGACCGCGAGGATCGCGATCACCAGGAGCCCATAGAGGCCGGAGCCGACGCCGCCGGGGGCGACCTCGCCGAGCATCATGTCCACGATGGCGATGCCCCCGCCGAACGCGGTGAAGCTGTCGTGCATCGAGTTCACCGAGCCCGTCGAGGTGAGCGTGGTGCCTGCCGCGAAGATCGCCGAGGCGACGGGTCCGTAGCGGGTCTCCTTGCCCTCCATCGCTCCGCCGGCCAGCTGCGGGGCGGTGCCTCCCGCTGCGAGCTCAGCCCAGACGAGCAGGCCGGTCGAGACGATCGCGAGGGTCGCCATCGTGGCGAGCACGGCGCGACCCTGCCGGCGATCGCCCACGAGGGTGCCGAAGGTGCGGGGGAGCGAGAACGGGATGAGCAGGAACAGGAATGCCTCGAACGTGTTGGTCCAGCCCGACGGGTTCTCGAACGGGTGCGCCGAGTTGGCGTTGAAGAATCCGCCGCCGTTGGTGCCGAGCTGCTTGATCGCCTCCTGCGAGGCGACCGGGCCGCCGGGGATTGTCTGGGTGCCGCCGGTCAAGGTGGTCAGCTCGGTGAACCCGGCGAAGTTCTGGATCACGCCGCCGATGGAGAGCGCCACGGCGGCGACGAGGGCGGCGGGCAGCAGGATGCGGGTGACGGCGCGGACGACGTCCACCCAGAAGTTGCCGAGCGTGCGCGTCGTGACGCCGGTGAAGCCGCGGATCACGGCGACGGCGACCGCGAGCCCGACGGCCGCGGAGAGGAAGTTCTGCACGGCCAATCCGGCCATCTGCACCGCGTAGCCCATGGTGAGCTCGGGCGAGTAGGACTGCCAGTTCGTGTTGGTGGCGAAGGAGATGGCCGTGTTCATCGCCAGCAGCGGATCGACGGCGGGCAGCCCCAGCGAGTAGGGGAGCAGCTCCTGCGTGCGCTGGAGCAGGTAGACGAGCAAGATGCCGACGACCGAGAAGGCGAGCACGCTGCGCAGGTAGACCGGCCAGGACTGCTCCGAGCGGGGAGCGACGCCGATCAGGCGATACAGGCCTCGCTCGATGCGCCAGTCCTTCGCCGTGCTGAACACGGTCGCGATCCAGTCTCCGACCGGCCGGTGCAGGAGGATGAGCAGGGTGATGAGTGTGGCGATCTGAGCGATCGCCATCCAGACGGCGGGCATCAGAAGCGCTCGGGACGGATGAGGGCGAACAGCAGGTAGCCGACCGCGGCGATGCCGAGCACGCCGGCGAGGATCTCGAGCGCGTTCACAGCTTCTCCACCGCCCGGGCGATCAGGCCGACCCCGCCCATCAGGGCGAGCACGGCGGCGACCAACAGGATGTCCAGCACGATGCCTCCTCGCGGTGGCACTCCGCGGACTGCGGGCCACCGACGAACAGTGAATGCCCGGTCCTGCGCCTCGCAGCCGGTCCTTACGGTTTCCTCACGCGCCGGTCGCGGATCCGTATGGGATCTTCACGGATCCGGAGATTGCCCCGGGTCCCTCAGGATTCGGGCCGTGATGCCCCCGTTTCGGACGGGATCTCAGGATCGGTGCACGAACTCCGGACCCGTGCAGGTCAGAGGGGGAGGCGGGTGGTGACGAGAGGCGCTCGATGGATAGGCGCGTCCAGCTCGGTGAGGCGACGGCCGGATCCGCCGTGCACCGATGCGATGATCTCCGCGGCGATCGAGATCGCCGTCTCCTGCGGGGTGCGCGCTCCCAGATCGAGGCCGATGGGTGACGACAGCCGCGCCAGTTCGACCTCGGTGAGCCCCTCTTCGCGCAGCCGCGCCATCCGGTCGTCGTGGGTGCGCCGGCTGCCCATCGCCCCGACGTATGCCGCGTGCGTGCGCAGTGCCAGGGCGAGCAGGGGGATGTCGAACTTCGGATCGTGGGTCAGCACGCAGATCACCGTGCGGTCGTCGATCTCGGTCCGCTCGAGGTAGCGGTGCGGCCACTCGACGATCACCTCGTGGACGTCGGGGAACCGCTTGCGGGTCGCGAAGACCGGCCGGGCGTCGCAGACGGTCACGCGGTAGCCGATGAGGCTGCCGACCCGGGCGACGGCGGCGGCGAAGTCGATGGCGCCGAAGACGATCATCCGAGGAGGCGGAGCGAAGGTCTGCACGAGCACCCGCAGGTCGTCGTGCCGGCGCTCGCCGTCCGCACCGAGGGTCAGGATCCCCGTGCTGCCGTGCTCGAGCATGCCGCGTCCGTCGTCGATCACCGCGGCGTCGAGTCGGGCGCTGCCGAGCGAGCCCCAGTGCTGATGCTCGCCGAGCAGCAGCTGCGCCCCGGTGCCCGGACCGTCGATCACGGCGGAGATCACGGTGGAGATCACGGTGGCAAGCGCGATGGGAGCGCCGGCCGCGATCGCATCCTCCATCCGGGCGAACTCGGCGAAGTGCTCAGCATCGATCCGACTGACGAAGAGCTGGATGGTGCCGCCGCAGGTCAGCCCGACGGCGAAGGCGTCGTCGTCCCCGACGCCGTACGTGACGAGCTGCGGATCGCCCGAGGCGAGGACGGCCTGCGCGACCTCGTAGACCGCGCCTTCGACGCAGCCCCCCGACACGCTGCCGACGGCCTCGCCGCTCTGCGACACCGCCATGGCTGCCCCCACCGGACGCGGCGCGGAGCTCCACGTCTGCACCACGGTCGCGAGCGCGAAGGGCTCTCCGGCATGGAACCAGGGAGCGATCTCGGCGAGGATCTCGCGCATGGTCCCTCCGATCCGGCCTTTTCCGTGCTCCCAGTATGAGCGCGCCAGCGTTACAGGCGGATGACGGAGGTCACCGTGGCCTGAGAGACTGCGCGTCAACGCGGGGCGACTTTCGCGACAGTCCCATCAGGAGCCTCGACTACCCTCGAAGCATGTCCATCAGCCTGGGGATTCCGCGCATCCTCACCGCGCACGGCGCCCCGACGACGGGCGGTCTGGTCGACACCTTCGGCCGCCAGGCCACCGACATGCGCCTCTCGCTGACCGACAAGTGCAATCTGCGCTGCACCTACTGCATGCCCGCGGAGGGCATGGACTGGCTCTCGCGCAACGATCTGATGACCGCGGACGAGATCGTCCGTCTCGTCGACATCGGCGTCGATGTCCTGCAGGTGCGCGAGCTCCGGCTCACCGGTGGCGAGCCGCTCGTCCGCAAGGATCTCGAGGAGATCCTGCGCCGAGTCCGCGCGAGCCAGCCCGAGCTGCCCATCTCGCTCACCACGAATGCCGTCGGACTCGACCGCCGTGCGGCCTCGCTCAGGGCTGCCGGGCTCACCCGGCTCAACGTCTCGCTCGACTCCCTGCATTCCGAGACCTTCGCCGCGCTCACGCGGCGGCCCTTCCTGGAGCGGGTGCTCCGCGGCATCGATGCCGCGGCCGATGCCGGCCTCGGTCCGATCAAGATCAACGCGGTCCTGCTTCGTGGCATCAACGACCACGAGGCGGCCGACCTCGTCGACTGGGCGATCGGCAAGGGCTACGAGCTGCGCTTCATCGAGCAGATGCCACTCGATGAGGATCACATTTGGACGCGCGACAACATGATCACCGCGGGGGCTATCCGGGCTCGGGTGGAGGAGCGCTTCGTGCTCACCCCCGATCCGCGCGACCGTGATGGCGCACCGGCCGACCGCTGGGAGGTCCGCCGTCCCGGCACGCTCGCGACCGAGCCGGCAGACGGGGTCATCGGCATCATCGCCTCGGTCACCGAGCCATTCTGCGCCGACTGCCGGCGCACCCGGATCACCGCCGACGGCAAGGTGCGCTCCTGCCTGTTCTCGCACGACGAGGTCCCGCTGCTGCATCTCATGCGCTCCGGGGCGACCGATGCCGAGATCGCCCAGCGCTGGCGCGATGCGATGTGGATGAAGCCCAAGGCGCACGGCATGGATCACGCCGGCCTCGGTGCCGCCGACTACATCCAGCCAGAACGCAGCATGAGCGCGATCGGCGGATAGCAATGCTGATCAGGTACTTCGCTGCCGCGAGTGCGGCCACGGGGATCGAGGAGGAGACTCTCGAACTCGAACGGGAACTTACTCTCGGCCAGCTCGAGAGCCTGCTCGGCGAGCGTCATCCGGGTGACGCGGGATCGGCGAACCGCTCGACGGCAGGCTCGGGCGGCCCCAGCGGAAGGATCGGCGGACGACGGGCGTTATCCGATGTGCTGACCCGCTGCAGCTTCCTCCGCAACGGCGCAGCCACCACCGACCGCTCCACAGTGCTCGCACCGACCGACTCGATCGACGTGCTGCCGCCCTTCGCCGGAGGCTGATCCATGCCCACCCCGACCACCGTGATGCCGCCTGTACCCGTGCGCACCGACGCGACGGTCACCACCCTGACGTCTGCGGACGTCGAGCGGCTGCGTGCCGACTTCCCAATCCTCGAGCGCACCGTGAACGGCAGCCCGCTCGTCTACCTCGACTCCGGGGCGACCTCGCAGAAGCCGCTGGCCGTGCTCGACGCCGAACGTGCGTTCGCGTTGCATGAGACCGCTGCAGTGCACCGCGGCGCGCACACCATGGCAGGCGAGGCGACCGAGACCTTCGAGGCGGCTCGCGCCCAGGTCGCCGGGTTCGTCGGGGTGGATGCCGACGAGCTGGTCTGGACCTCCAACGCGACAGAGGGTCTCAACCTCATCGCGTACGGCATCTCCAACGCGTCGCTGGGCCGCGGTGGGGATTCGTCGGCGCGCTTCCGGATCGGAGCCGGCGACGAGATCGTCGTCACCGAGATGGAGCACCACTCGAACCTCGTCCCCTGGCAGGAGCTCGCCTTCCGGACCGGCGCGACCCTGCGGGTGATCGGCCTGCAGGACGACGGGCACCTGAAGCTGGACGAGGCAGCGGAGATCATCGGCGCACGTACGCGTCTCATCGCCGTCACCCACGTCTCCAACGTGCTCGGCCTGGTCAACCCGGTCGAGGACCTGGTTGCGATGGCCCGTCGGGTGGGTGCCCTCGTCGTGCTCGACGCCTGCCAGTCCGCGCCGCACATGGCGCTCGATCTCCGAGCCCTCGACGTCGACTTCGCGGTCCTCTCCGGGCACAAGATGCTCGGTCCGACGGGCATCGGCGCGCTCTATGGACGCCGCGAGCTGCTCGACGCGCTGCCGCCCTTCCTCACCGGGGGATCGATGATCACCACGGTCCAGCTCGACCACAGCGAGTTCCTGCCCGCCCCCGCGCGCTTCGAGGCAGGCACCCAGCGGGTCTCCCAGGCCGTCGCGCTCGCCGAGGCCACCCGCTATCTGTCCGCGGTCGGGATGGACCGCATCGCAGGATGGGAGTTCGCGCTCGGACAGCGGCTGCTCGAGGGGATCGCGGCGCTGCCGGGGATCCGTGTGCTCGGCCCGGGCCTCGGCGAGGAGCGCGTCGGACTGGCGAGCTTCGTCGTCGAGGGCGTGCATGCGCACGACGTCGGCCAGTTCCTCGACGACCGCGGCATCGAGGTGCGCGTCGGCCACCACTGCGCACAGCCTCTGCACCGCCGGTTCGGCATCACCGCGACCACTCGAGCGAGCGCCTACCTCTACACGACCGAGGACGAGGTCGACGCCGCCATCGCAGCGATCGGCGACGTGCGCGCCTTCTTCGGAGCCGTCTGATGGGAAGCGCCTCATGACAGGATCCGCCGCTCTGCAGGGTCTTTATCAGCAGGTGATCCTGGATCACGCCAAGGAGAAGCACGGCTTCGGCCTGCGCGATGGCGCGGCCGCGTCGTCCCATCAGCTCAATCCGACCTGCGGCGACGAGGTCACCCTCCGAGTGCATCTCGGCGACGCCGACACCGTCGCATCGATCAGCTGGGAGGGACAGGGCTGCTCCATCTCCACGGCGTCCGCGTCGATCCTCAGCGATCTCGTCGACGATCTTCCTCGGCCGGATGTCCGTCTGCGGATCGAGGCCTTCCGTGAGCTGATGCAGTCGAAGGGCACGATCGACGGCGACGAGGAGCTCCTCGAGGACGCCGTGGCGCTCTCCGGAGTCTCGCGATACGTGACACGGATCAAGTGCGCGATGCTGCCGTGGGTCGCTCTCGAGCACGCGCTGCTCGAGGCGGACGGCGCGCTCGGCGCGGAGGCCGGCGCCGCGAGGTGAGCATCGCCGGGCTGGTGCTCGCTGCCGGAGCCGGCAGCCGCTACGGCGGTCCGAAGGTGCTGGCGCGAGACGGAGATGGAACGCCGTGGATCGCGCGAGCGGTCACAGCGCTCCGTCATGGCGGGTGCTCAGCCGTGCTGGTCGCGATCGGCGCCGACCGCGATGCGGCGCGGGAGCTGCTCAGCGACATCGTCGGCGTGGACCGGATCGTCGATGTCGACGGGTGGACGGACGGCCTCTCGGCGTCGATCATCGCGGGTCTGGCGGCGCTGCAGGACGATGCGGAGGTGGATTCGGTCGTCTTCGTCCCCGTCGACGTGCCGTCGCTCTCCGCGGCCATGGTCCGCCGCGTGATCGACGAGGCGAGAAGCCCAAATGTGCGGGAATCCGGCGCAGATAGCCGCACATTTCGGCTTCTCAGCGCGTCCCTGGCCCAGGCGATGTTCGACGGCCGCCCCGGCCATCCCGTGCTGATCGGTCGGGATCACTGGGCGCCGTTGCGGGCGTCCGTCTCGGGGGACAGTGGCGCCCGCGCGTACCTCGTCGCCCACGGCGTGGACGAGATCGACTGCTCCGACCTCGGCTCGGGCGAGGACACCGATACCCGCCGACCCTGACGTCGTTGAGACCGGCTGCGGTCTCTCCGCTGGTCGAGGAGCGCCGCCTGGGCGCGTCTCGAGACCGGCTGCCGTGCTCGACCGGTCGCGAGGCCGAGGCGCTCATCGCCAGGCCCGCCAGGGCCGTATCGAGGCCCTCATTCAGCGATCAGGCGGCCAGCGAAACCTGACCGCGGGTCGATGCGCCCGAAGCCTCGAGGCGGTCAGCGACCCCGGTGGTGAGGTCGAGCAGCGTGCGGTCCAACGACGCGGCGATCGCGGCGAGGATCTCGCTCGACGGCTCCTTGAAGCCGCGCTCGATCTCCGAGAGGTACTGCGGCGAGACGCTCGCCCGGTCGGCGACGTCGCGGAGGGTGTCTCCGCGCGACTGGCGGATGCCGCGCAGCTGCTCGCCGACGAGCTCACGCCAGAGTCGCTCGGGTGGGCGCGGCGATGCATCAGCGGCGGGGGAGGGCAGGCTGTCGGCGCGGTGCGGCTGGCTCATGCCGCCAGTCAACCCGTCGGAGGGTGCTCGGCGCAGTCGAATCCGCTCACAGCAGACGACCCGGCTCAGCGCGCTTCGAGCAGTTCCGCGATCTGGTCGACTACCAGATCGGGGCGGGAGAGGAACGGATGATGTCCCGTCGGAAGATCGACGCTCCGAGTCGTACGACCCGCGTGGAAGCGCTGCAGCTCCATCGACGTGCTGCGGTCGTCGGTGCAGACGAGGTAGGTCGAGTCGACTCCCTGCCAGCCGGCGGCGCTGGTCGGAGTCCCGAAGGCCGCGATCGCCTGCCCGGAAACCCGCGCGAAGGCCTCGCGCTGCCTATCGCCATCGACATCCTGGAGGAAGCGCGCCCCGAACGATGCCGCGTCGTAGCCGGCGATCTCGATGGTTCCGTCCCCGTTGTCGGCGACGGAGACCGGATCGGATTCGCCGCTCATGATCGCGCCCTGCGCCTGGCCGATGTCGGGCAGGTACGAGGAGATGTAGACGAGTCGGGCCACGGCCGGATGGTGACCCGCTTCGGCGATGACCGTCCCGCCATAGGAGTGTCCGACGACGATCGCGGAACCTCCGCGGGCGGCGACCGCGTCGAGCTCCCGCCGAAGCGCCGCGGCATCCTCCGCCAACCCGGCTTCAGCGGCGTCGCCTGCGCTCTCGCCGCAGGACGGCAACCTTACCGAGCGGCTAGGAATGCCGGTGCGCTCGAGCAGCAGCTCCGCGGTCGGCCGCCACCACCACTCGCCGTCGCGCACCAGGGCGCCGTGCACGAAGATCAGATCCGTCGGTCCACCGCTCGATGCCGTCATTCTCCGAAGCTACGCGGCTGGTCGGCCCTGCCATCCGCCGATCCGCTCACAGCCGCGCACCTGCACATCGTCGAATTGCCAGAAATGGCTCTATAGCGGCGCCTGTGAGAGCCGAATGTGGCAATTCGGCGGGTCAGGAGAGGCCGAGCTCCGGGAACTCGGCGCGGATGCGATCGCGGATGTCGGCGAAGCCCGGGCGGTCGCCGACGAAGCGCAGCTTCCGGGCGAGAGTGCTGTCGCCGTCGGGCTCGTCTTCGAGGACGTAGGTCATGAAGGTCTCCGCCAGATCCTCAACGACGTTGGTCGCCGCGTAGTCGCTGACGAAGTCCGCCTCGTGCGCCTCGTAGAACTCCTCGGCGACCGCCGCATCCTCGTTGTCCGAAGCGGGTGCGTCCGGGTACTCGGACCAGAACCGCTGCTGGAACGCCCACAGCGTGGCATCGTCATGGGCGCAGCCTTCGCTCGTCTCGACGGTCGGGCAGTCGCCATCGACAGGCTCCGTCTCGTCGGTCGAAAGCGTCAGCACGTGCGCGTATTCGTGCACGAGCGTCGCCACGAGATCGCCCTCATCACCACTGGTGGCGAGGTTCGCCGCCAGCACCCAGCGCTCGGGGTCGTCGTCCTGGTAGGCGTACGCGAGGGTGTCGCTGTCGGCGGAGTCGCCGACGCGGAACTCCGAGAACGTGTCCGTCGCGAACTCGGGGGTGACGACGCGCTCGAACGTCTGCCAGACATCGGCGGTCAGTCCGGTCGGTGCGGGATCGAGGGTGCCGTCGGCCTCGACGTCGTAGATCTCCACGGCGCCCCAGTCATCGTCGTCCTCGGTGCGCGGCCCATCGTGACCCGACGTCGTCGACTGTCGGACGCCGTCGACCACCGACTCGATCGCCCCGCATCCGGCCAGCGCCGCGCAGAGCAGAGGGACGACGAGGAGGGCGGCGATGAGCCGATGGGGACGCACCAGGTCACCCTAGGGCGGCCACCGCGTCACGCTCGGGCGATCGCCCGGCACGGCTCTCAGCCGGCTCTGCTGTCAACCGAGTGAGGCGACCCACTCCGTGCTGCCGTCGGTGAAGCCCTGCTCCTTCCAGATGGGGACCCGGGCCTTGATCTCGTCGACCAGCGATGCGCAGGCGGCGAACGCCTCTGCGCGATGAGCGGAGGCGACGGCACAGACGAGCGCGACGTCGCCGACGGTGAGATCGCCGATCCGATGCAGCACGGCGATCCGCGTTCCAGGATGGGCATCCGCCACCTCGGTGGCGACCTGCTTCGCGATCGCATCGGCGGTGGGATGCGAGGTGTAGTGCAGCCAGGAGACGCCCTTGCCCTCGTCGTGGTCGCGGACCACTCCCGCGAAGGTCACGACGGCGCCGGAGTGCGCGCTCTCGACGGCCGCGCTGCAGGCCTCGACCGAGATCGACTCGTCGGTGACCGCGGCGAGGATCACCTGACCAGGGATCGATTCTCCGAAGTTCGGATCGCTCGGCTCAACGGTCATGATCGACTCCGTGCAGCTGATCCACGATGTGATCGAGCAGATCCTCGAGGACGCTGAGGCCATCCCGAACGCCCCCGCTCGACCCGGGAAGGTTGACGACGAACGTCCATCCGGCGATGCCGGCGTGTCCGCGGGACAGTGCGGCCAGCGGGGTGGACGAGGCGCCGCGTCGGCGCAGCTCCTCCATGACGCCCGGCAGCTCCCGGTCCAGCAGCGGAAGGGTGACCTCGGGGGTGCGATCGGTGGGGCTGATGCCGGTGCCGCCGGTGGTGACCACGACGTCGACCGAGGGGATGGCGGCCTCGAGTGCGCCGCGGACGGGATCGCCATCCGCGACGACGTTCACCCGGTCGACGATCCAGCCGCGCTCGGTGAACCAGTCGACGAGCATCGGACCCGTCCGGTCCTCGTAGACGCCGGCCGCCGCACGGGTCGATGCGACGACGATCGCCACGGATCTGGCCGCCACGGATCTGGCCGATGCGGTGTCGCTATCCGTCCCGCTCATTCCGCGATCCAGTCGCCCGACTTGCCGCCGCTCTTCGCCACAACGTGGATGCCCTCGATGCTCGCGTGCTTGTCGACGGCCTTGATCATGTCGTAGAGGGTGAGCGCGGCCACGGACGCGGCTGTCAGCGCCTCCATCTCGACGCCCGTCACGCCGGTGGTCTTCACCGTCGCTGTCACCAGCACCCGATCGCCCTGAGGAGCGAGGTCGATGGTGGCACCGGAGAGCGGCAGTGGGTGGCACAGGGGGATGAGTGCCGAGGTCTGCTTGGCGGCCATGATGCCCGCGACCCGTGCGACGGCGAGCGCCTCGCCCTTGGGCAGCTCGCCGGCAACCAGCAGGTCGATGACGTCGGGTCGTGTGACGAGCGTGGCCACCGCGGTGGCGCGGCGAGTGGTCGCCTGCTTGTCGGTCACATCCACCATGAGGACCGCTCCGTCGGCATCGACGTGCGTCAGCGCCGGGCGCTGTTCGCCTTCTCGCTCAGTCATCGATCCTCCATGCCTCCACCCGATCGCCTGCGCCTGCGCGCTCCAGCCCGACGGGGAGGTGCACGAGCAGCGACGAGTTCGCATATGAGTGAAGCAGGTGCGAGCTGGCGCCGCCGACCAGCTCGATGGCTCCGTCGTCGTCGAGGCGTCCGCGCCGGATCTGGTGCTTGGCAGCGGGCGAGTCGACGGCGGCGGCCAGGGGCGCGTGCACGACCGGGCGCTCGGGTCGCGCCGCGCCGGCCAGCCGCCGCAGGATCGGACGCAGGAACAGCTCGAACGACACGAGAGCGCTGACCGGATTGCCGGGGAAGGAGACGACAGGAAGGCGCTCGTCCCGATCCGCCGCGGCGATGGCCCCGATTCCTTGGGGGCCGCCGGGCTGCATCGCCACGCTGCCGAACTGGACGCCCAACGGTGCGAGGGCGTCGCGGACGACCTCGCGGGCGCCGGCGCTGACGCCGCCGACGGTGATCAGCAGATCGACCTCCGCGGCGTGCTCCGTCAGGATGGCGAGCAGGCGTTCGGCGTCGTCCGATCGACACGGCTTGACCGCGACCGTGCATCCCGCGTCGAGGAGTGCGGAGGCCAGCAGCGCGCCGTTCGAGTCGTAGATCTGACCCGGCTCGAGTCGGCTCCCGGGCTCTCGGATCTCGTGGCCGGTGGGCACCACCAGCACCCGGGTGCGGCGGAGCACCGCGATCTCTCTGAGCCCCGTGCCGGCGATCACGCCGTACTGCGCGGCGGCCAGCGGCGTGCCCGCGGCGAGCAGGACGTCGCCCGCGCGCACGTCGCTGCCCGCGCGGCGAACGAACGCTTCGGGGTGGGGAGCTGCCGCGAAGGCGACCTCGTCGACGGGAGCGCCTGCGGTCGAGAACCGTGGTGGTTCCACGTGCTCGATCGGCACCACAGCATCGGCGCCGCTCGGGATCGGCGCACCGGTCATCACCGCGGCCGCGACCCCTGGAGCGAGCGGGGGAGCGGCATCACCCGCATTGATCTGCGGCGCCAGGGGCAGCCGAAGGGGTGCGTCCGGCGCAGCGCCCGTCAGATCGGCGGCTCGGACCGCGTAGCCATCCATCTGCGAGTTGTCGAAGGGCGGCAGATCGCTCGGAGAGCGGAGATCGTCGACGAGCACACGGGCCCGATAGCGATCGGGCGCTGCTGCCATGGCGGCGGGCGACACCGGAAGCGCCTCGGCGACGCGACTCCGCGCGAGGGGCTCGAGCAGCGCCTCCACGGCGGCTCGGTGCTCCTCGACGCTGCGGACGGCGCTCAACGGACGGCGCTCAATACCGCGGCTTGTCCGGTTCGATGTCGCGCACCCAGGCGTGCACTCCGCCGGTCAGATGGCTGATGCTCTCCCAGCCGACGCCCTCGAGATAATCGCGAGCCTGCCCGGAGCGGCCGTCGTGGTGGCAGTACAGGATCACGTTGGAATCCGGCGGCAGCACCGTCTTCGCCTCGTCGGAGAGCAGGTCGCCCATCGGCACGAACTCGGAGCCGTCGATGGCGACGATCTCGCGCTCCCACGGCTCGCGGATGTCGACGAGCACGAATTTCGCCTCGCCCTTGGCGCGCTGCTCGAGAAGGTCGTGCAGCTCCTGCGGTGAGATCTCGGGGTTCATGGCGGCGGTGGGCCTTTCTCGTGGTGCGGCGGTGTCCGCGCGTCTGCTGTCGGCCGGATGCATGTAGTGCGCGACGATGGCGTCCAGGGCGATGCCGTCCTCGTCCATCAGCTCGACGGAGACCACACGCGCGGGATCGTGGCTGAACGGCACCGTGCGCCAGCTGCCGAGGGTGCCGTCGTGCACGAGGAGTCGGCCGAGCAGCGGCTCGCCGAAGCCGACGATGAGCTTCACCGCCTCGGTGGCGAGCACGCCGCCGATCGCGACGCAGACCGAGCCGAGCACGCCAGCGGTCTCGCAGGTCTCGTCATCGACCGACGTGCGGTAGTCGGGGTAGAGGTCGGCGAGCAGGAACGGGGATCCCTCCGGCGGCTCGGACCAGAACACCGTCGCCTGGCCGTCGAGGCGCAGGGCGGAACCCCAGATGTACGGCTTTCCGAGCAGACCGGCGGCATCGTGCGCGATCGCCCGGGTGGGGAAGTTGTCGGTGCCGTCGATCACGATGTCGTAGTCGTCGATCAAAGCGAGGGCGTTCTCATCGGTGATGCGCTCGGCGATCGGCACGACGGCGACGTGCGGATTCTGGGCGCGCAGGACCGATGCGGCCGTCTCGACCTTCAGCGCTCCCAGGTCGGCAGGCGTGTAGAGGGTCTGCCGGTGCAGATTCGACTCCGCGACGGTGTCGGAGTCGAGCAGTCCGACCGTGCCGACTCCCGCCGCGACCAGCGCGGTGAGCACTGGAGTGCCGAGGCCGCCCGCCCCGAGGACCAGCACGCGAGCCGCCTTGAGTCGGCGCTGACCGGCGAGCCCGATCTCGGGAAGGGCGAGCTGACGCGCGTAGCGCGTGAGCTCGGCGGGGCTGAGGTCGTCGACAGGATCGATGAGGGGCGCGAGCGACATCACGTTCCTTCCATCCGCCGGGCGCTTAAGCCTACGGCGCGCCGAGAACCCGCTGTCGCGGAAGGCGCCTCCGGTCCAGCCCTCGATAACGGACAGGTTGGTGGTGTGGGATGAGGTCATGACCGATCGGGCCGGCGGTGTGGGCGAGCAGGAGCTGGACGAACCCGCGCCCGACCGATGGATATCGGTCGGCGGGCGACGGGTGCGCTACGCCGTCGGCGGAGACGGCCCACCGATGCTGCTGCTGCACGGGATCGCCCGCAGTCTCGAGGACTGGGTGGAGGCGCGGGTCGAACTGGAACCGCGCTTCACCGTCTACTCGCTCGACCTCCCCGGCTTCGGCGGCTCGGATCGGCTCGGTGGCCCCAGTGACCTCACCGCCTTCGGTCGATCGGTGCTCGACTTCCTCGATGCCGTCGGGGTGCGCGACCCCGTCCGGATCGTCGGCAACTCGCTCGGCGGCGCCGTCGCCCTCCAGGCGGTCGGCCTCGCGCCGGCGCGCTTCTCGGCCCTGATCCTCGTCGACAGCGCAGGCTTCGGTAGCGAGGTGGCCGCGGAGCTGCGCGCGCTCGCGCTGCCGGGGATCAACCGACTGCTGCTGCGACCCAGCCGCCGGGCCGCCGAGCTGCAGGTGCGCGGCATCTTCCACGATCCCGCTCTCGTCACGCCGTCGCGGGTCGACCTCGCCTATTCGCTCGCTTCCCGCGCCGGATCGGCGGAGGTGCTGCTCGAGATCGGCAGGTCGCTCGGCAATCTCCGCGGAGTCCGACCCGAATGGCGCCGGCAGCTCCTCGACCAGCTGGGTGAGCTCGACATCCCCGTCCTGCTGATCTGGGGCGAGAACGACCGGGTCCTGCCCGCCCGGCATCTCGACGCGGCTCGCCAGGTCTTCCCCGCGGCGCGAACCCACCTCTTCCCGGCCACCGGACACATGCCGCAGATCGAACGGCCCGCCGAGTTCGGTGAGGTCGTGATCGGATTCCTCGACGAGGTCGACGCGGACTGAACCGGATTTCCGGCGACCGGCTGAAGCGGTGCTGGCCCTGGCGGCCGTCGCTCAGAGCGAGAAGTTGAAGGTGATCCCGCCGACGACGGCGGCACCCAGGAGGAGCGCGAGGCCCACGGTGGCGAGCGGGAAGTGCGCGAGGACGCTGCTGAAGCCGGTGGTGGGCACCAGTGCGGGTTCGGCGGCGTTGGGAGTCGGCGCCGCGGCGAGCTGATCGCGGTAGGTCTCGAGCGAGGCGATCCACGCCGTGGTGTCCGTGATGGCTCGCTGCACCTTGACGGGCGCATCCTCGACATCGCTGATCGGCTTCGCCGCGATCCGGAAGCGGTCCGCCGTGATCGGCGCGTTCGGCAGCGCCGATCCTCCCGGGTTGACGATCTCGCGGCGCAGCTTGGCGATGACGTAGAGCACCGCTTCGGCGCCGATGAGGATGACGCCGGTGACGGCGACGAGCCAGACGATTCCACTGACCATGACGGGTGTTTCTCGCTTTCGGGTGCCGTGGAGGACACGGCGATCGCAGTCTGGCACGACGCGCCCCCGTGCGCCTAAACGGGGGCGCGGCCCGCAGTCGACGGGTGGAATGGGCGTCGCCGAAACGGATGGTTTGGATAGCCTGAGCCATGGCCGAGCATCGACCCAGCAGCGTTCGTGAGTTCCTTGCCGGGGTCGGTTTCCTGTTCCGGGGCTTCTCGCTCTGGCGGACCTCGCCCGGCACGATGGCCATCGGATTGATCCCGGCCGCCATCGTCGGTGCGCTCGTGCTGGCCGCCTTCGTGGCGCTGGCCGTCACCGTCGACACCCTCGCGCCGACGCTCACCCCGTTCGCCGACGACTGGACGGAGCCGTGGCGGTCGCTCCTGCGGGTCGGGGTCTCCGCCGCGCTGCTCATCGCCCTGGTGCTGCTGACCGTCGCGACCTTCACAGCCCTGACGCTGGCAGTGGGCGATCCCTTCTTCGAGCGCATCTGGCTGGCCGTGGAGCATCGGGAGGGCGGCTTCACCCGCGCGGACGACGGCGGCTTCTGGCGTTCGCTCGGCCGAGGGATCGTGTCGGGACTGCGCCTGCTGGTGCCGTCGGTGCTGGTCGGCATCCTGGTGTTCGCGCTTGGGCTGATCCCCGCCGTGGGTGGTGTGCTGGCAGCTGTGGTCGGCGCGGTGCTCGGCGGTGGCCTGCTCGCGCGGGAGCTGCTCGCCCGACCGTTCGAAGGCCGCGGGCTCGACGCACGGCAGCAGGCCACGCTTCGGCGCTCGCATCGCGCCCGGATCACGGGATTCGGCACGGCGACCTACGTCGTGTTCCTGCTGCCGCTCGGCGCGGTGATCGCCATGCCGGCCGCCGTCGCCGGCTCGACGCTGCTCGCCCGCGACCTGATCGACCCCTCCGCCGTCCGCTAGAGGCTGAGCCCGCTAGAGGCTGCGTCCGCTGGAGCCTGCGGAGGGGTCGGTCCAGCGTTCGCTAGAGGCTCCGCTCGGCGAAGACGCGCATCGCGTCGCGGACGAACGTCGCACCGTCGATGCCGCCGTAGTTCGCGGCGAACCGTTCGTCGGCCGGATACATATCCGCCAGGCCGACGAAGTACTCGCGAGTCGGCCGACCCTCCGCCGTGGTCGGGGCACCGGGCATGCCGCTGAGCCAGTCGTACTGGCGACGCGCCAGGGTCTGCGCCTCGTCCGCATCGGGTGCGATGCCTTCGACCGCCGCAGCGCGCCAGTCGGCGATCAGCGCAGTCGCCGCCTCAGTGAACGAGTTCTGCTCGCCGGGGGACTTGGCGCGCCACCATGCGTCGCTCGACGCGTAGGCGTCAGAGCCCCAGCGCTGAACCACCTCGTCCTCGTATCTGGTGTGATCGAATCCATCGAACATCTTCTCGGGCATGAGCTCCTGCTCTCCTTCTCCATCGGTGTCCGCGTCATCGATGGCGCGGATCGTGTGCTGGACCGACGCGATCTGCCGCGTCAGCCTCTCCTGCTCCCGCCGCAGCAGCTCGAGGTGAGTGCGCAGCGCCGGGACGGTGGCGGGCTGGTCCTCGAGCACGGTGCGGATGGCGGCGATCCCGAGTCCCAGCTCGCGCAGCAGCAGGATGCGCTGAAGGCGGGTCAGGGAGGCGGCGTCGTAGTGCCGGTACCCGTTGGCGCCCATCCGACTCGGTTCGAGCAGTCCTTCGGCCTGGTAGTGGCGAAGCGTCCTGCTCGTCGTACCGGCCAGCCGCGCGAGCTGCTGGATCGACCACTCGCGCGGGCGCTCCCGGTCCGATCCGTCCTGTTCCGATCCGTCCTGTTCCGTCAGCATTCCTTCACGCTAGGAGTTGACGCTGCGTCAAGGTCAAGCGGCTGCTCGTTCGAGATCGACCGGCCTGCTCCGCTTCCTGCCGCGGCGGGTCGCGGTGGGGCGGAGTGCTAGCGTCGAAATCAGGATGCAGAGCGTACGAGGCGACCGACCCGCATCCGGCGCGGCCCATCCCGCGCTGTTCGTCGTCGCCATGCTGCTGGTCGCGCTGAACCTGCGCTCGCCGTTCATCTCGGTCGCCCCGATCGCCTCCGAGCTCCGGGCGGATCTGCAGATCAGCGCGGCAGAAGTCGGCCTGCTCACCAGCCTGCCCGTGCTCTGCTTCGGTCTCGCCGCTCCACTCGCGCTGCTGGTCGTCCGTCGCGTGGGCGCCGAAGCCGCCGTGCTCGTCTGCCTGATCGGCATCATCGCCGGCTCGGTGCTCCGCTCGGTCGGACCCTTCTGGCTGATCCTCGCCTCCACCGTGGTGATCGGACTCTCGATCACCATCGGGAACATCGTCATTCCTGTTCTGATCAGGCGTGACGTCTCGCCCGGACGCGTCGGGACGGTGACAGGCGCCTATACGGCGGTGCTCAACATCGGCGCGATGATCGTCTCGGTGGGCACGGCGCCGATCTCGGAGCTGTTCGGCTGGCGGGTGGCGCTTGCGATCTGGACGGTCCTCACTGCGCTCGCTCTCGTCGGCTGGCTGGTCTTCCTCTCGCGGTCGAAGGGTCGCGTGCACGTGGCAGAGGTCATCCCCGCCGTCGCTCCCGTCGCCGCATACCGCAATCCGCTCGCCTGGCTTATCGCCCTCGCCTTCGCCGGGCAGGCCGTCTCCTACTACTCGATCACCGCCTGGCTGCCCACACTGCTCGCGGACGAGCGGGGCTTCAGCGCCTCCACGGCGGGTGCCTCTTCCTCGGTCTTCCAGGTCTGCGCGGTCATCGGAGCGCTGGGCACGCCCTTCCTCGCCAAGCGGCTGCCCGGCTGGCGGACCATCGCCATCCTCGGCGTGCTCTGGGTATCCCTTCCGATCGGGCTGCTCATCGCGCCCGAGCAGTTCCTCCTGTTCAGCGTCCTCGGCGGGATAGCGCAGGGCGGCGGCTTCACGTCGGTGTTCACCGTCATCGTGCAGATCAGCCGGACGGATCGGGAGAGCAGCGCGCTGTCGGCCTTCGTGCAGGGCGTCGGCTACGTCTTCGCCGCCCTCGGCCCGCCCGTCGTCGGCCTCGTGCACGACGCGACCGATGGCTGGACGGTACCGGTCCTGATCGTGGTCGGCACCACCCTCGCGTTCGGGGTCTTCGGGGTCAGCGCCGCTCTGCGGGCTTCTGCTCAGACGCGGCGCGCTTCGGGCTGACGCTTCGGGCGGCTCCAGGCTTCAGGCGACTGCGGTGATCGCCGCAGTGCTCGCATCCCAATGGCGGGCCGCGATCGCCTCGCCCATCAGAACCGCGCGGGTGTCGAGCGTCTCGAGCGCTGCCACCAGCTGATCCATCGGGATGCCGCGGGACAGTGTCACATGCGGCGTCCACGCTCCGGGCAGCGTCTTGGGGGCGATCCCGGTCGCCTCGGAATGCTGGGCGTGCACTGCGCGGTGCAGTTCGAGCAGCTCTCGATTCGGGACCACGAGGCGGGCGAGGATCACGCCCTTCCGACCCGCGCCGAACAGGATCGGCGCCCCGAGGCGGAGCGCGACGGGCAGCGTCACGTCTTCCAGCTTCGCCGACGCGACTCCCGCGTCCGCCCAGAGCAGGGTGACGTGCGGCCGATTGGAGACGCCCGTGTGTCGCGACTGATTGGGGATGCCCGCATCCTCGAGTCGCCACCACTCGCCGAGCACCGCATGCTCGAGCTCCTCGTCCAGCAGCAGCTCGATGCTCGTCATGCGCCGACCATCTTCGCGACTCCGCTTCCGCTGATCGCCATCTCAGGCGATCGGTCCGAGCCACGCATTGGCGACCGTGCTGTGCGCCGACTCGTCGTCGGAGGGATGGAACATGCCGGCCAGCACGTCGCGGTACAGCCGGGAGAGCTCCGCTCCTGCGGTGTACGAGGAGCCTCCAGAGACTCGGATCGCCTGGTCGACCACGAATCTGGCTGTCTCGGTCGCGCGGACCTTGGCGCCGACGAGCTTGGGGAACCACTGCGCGCCGTGGTCGACCCGGTCGTCGACATCGCGGGCGAGCGACTCGATCTGCGGAGCGAGGGAGTCCTGCGCGATGGCGGCCTCGGCGACCTTCCACCGGATGTCGGGATCCGACGAGTACGGCTTCCCGTCGTTCTTCATGGAGGTGCGCCGCTTGGCCGCGGCGACTCCGAGCTCGAGGGCCCGCGCCCCGAGCCCGGTGTAGACGGCGGCGAGCAGCAGCTCGAAGTTGGCGAAGATGCCGAACACCAGCGGATCGGCTGTCGGTCCGGGCGGGAGTCGACGGAAGATCCGCTCGGCCGGCGCCACGACGCCCTCGAGCACGGTGGTGTTGCTCTGAGTGGCTCGCATGCCGAGGGTGTCCCAGTCGGAGAGGATCCGGTAGCCGGGTGCCTCCCGCTCGATGAAGGCGTGCACGAGCTTGGGGGCATCCTCGGACACGGTGTCGAGGCCGAACACGCTGAGCCGGGTCCACGCGGGAGACAGCGAGGTGAAGATCTTGGTGCCGGTGAAGGCGTAGCCGCCGTCGGCCTGCGGGGCCGCCTCGGTGCGCGAGCCGAACAGCACCAGGTCGTTGCCCGCCTCGCTGATGGCGAAGCCGAACACCTCGCCCGCGCCCGCCTCGGTGAGCACCGTGTCCAGGAAGTCGAGCCCGCGTTCGTGCATGGCCTTCGCGACGCCGGTCCAGACCAGGTGCATGTTTACCCCGAGCGCGGTCGCGGGAGCTGCGGCCGCAAGGCGCTGCTGCTCTCGGACCACCTCGCGCAGGCTGAGTCCGGCACCGCCGAACTCCTCGGGCACCAGGGCGGCGAGGTAGCCGGCCTCCGTGAGCTCCGCGAGATCCTCGGTGAAGAACGCGTTGTCGCGGTCGTACCCGGCCGCTCGCGCGTGGATGCGGGCCAGCAGGTCGTCGGTCAGCAGCGAGCGAACAGTCACCCGTCCACGCTAGCGCGCGGCACCGACGCCGCGGCTGGAGCCCGTCAGGCGGGAGCGCTGAGCGCCGACCCCGCGAATGACAGCCCGACGACGAGAGCCACGGCGCTCAGCAGGATCAGCACGAACAGGATCCGGCCGAAGCTGCGCCTGACCACCAGGATGACGCCGACCACCGAGATGACCTCGACGGCGATCAGCGCCAACGCGGTGCCGCCGGTGGAAGCACCGGTGGCCACGAGGACGGCAGCGGCGAGGAGCGCCAGGAAGGCGAGCAGGCCGGTCGGACGTGCGCCGATCCGGTGGGGGAGTCCTCGGACTCCGGTCCGCTCGTCGTCATCGAGATCGGGGAGGACGTTGGCGAAGTGCGCCGCGACGCCCAGGAGGGCGCCCGCGCCGATCGCCCATCCGCTCGCGATCCGGCTCGGATCCGCGGCGGCTGCGACGAGGACGGGCAGCAGTCCGAAGCTCACCGCGTAGGGCAGCACGGAGAGGATCGTGCGCTTCAGACCCGCGTTGTAGGCGATCGCGGACATCAGGAAGACCGCATGCCAGCCGCCCGCGGCGATGCCGAGCGTGAATGCGCCGGCCACCGATGCGGCGGCGGCGATGAGGCTCGCGCGGGCAACGATGACGCGATCGATCCGGCCCGACGCGACGGGCTTGTCGGTGCGTCCACTGGCGGTGTCGCGCTCGGCGTCGATGGCGTCGTTGGACCAGCCGACGGCCAGCTGATCGGCGGCCATCACGATGGTGAGCACGACTATCCGCCGGAGATCGAGGCCGACGGCGGCAGCCAGCACAGCGGTCACCAGGGTGACGGCGGCCCCGGGAACGGGGTGCGACGACAGCAGCAGCGCGCCGAGGGGTAGCCGCTTCGTCACATCAGTCAGCGTAGGGCCGGTTCCGGCGGGGTCGGCCGCCCATGCCGCCTGAGCGGAGTTCCGAGCAGTGGGTTCCGAGCAGTGGTTCCGAGCAGTGGGTTCCGACACGCCCGAGCCGCCCGTCCGACACGCCTGGGGTCGCGCCGATCGGACCGTCTCCCTCAGATCGCGCGCCTATGGTGTGCCGGTGCTGCGACGACGGGGAGGGCGGAGGATCGTCGGCGCCGTCCTCGCGGGTGCGGTGCTGCTGCCGCTCCTCGCCGGCTGCAAGGTGCCGATCTCATCCGATCCGCCCGTCGCCGCTCCCACGGCAACGCCGCCGTCCGCTGAGGAGCTGCTCTGTCAGGAGGTCGATGCGCGGCTCGCCGCGATGTCGGTGCGTCAGGAGCTGGCGAGCCTGCTGATGCTGCACTACCCCGGCACCGACCCTGCAGCGCTCTCCGACTTCATGAGCCGCACGGGTGCGGGGGGATTCATCGTGATGGGTGACAACGCTCCGGACGGATCGGACATCGCGGGCACGACGTCGGCGCTCGATGTGGACCCGTCCCTCCCGCCGATCGTGGCCGTCGATCAGGAGGGCGGCGAGGTCAGCCGGCTGGATGCCGACTCGGGTCCCGCCGCGGAGCAGCTGCGCGAGCTGCCCGCCGACGCCTCGCGGGAGGCGTTCGCGGCACGGGCCGAGATCGTGCACACGGCAGGCATCGACCTCAACTTCGGCATCGTCGCCGACGTCACCGACGATCCCCATTCATTCATCTACGACCGGGTCCTCGGCACGACGCCCGCAGCCTCCGCAGACCGGGTGGGGGAGGCGGTGCTCGGCGAGCAGGGTGTCGTCTCGAGCACGCTCAAGCACTTTCCGGGCCACGGCCTGACCGACGCCGACTCGCATCTGACCGTTCCGTCGAGCGCGATCGGCCTCGACGAATGGAGATCGACCGCGGCGATCCCGTTCGAGCGCGGCATCGAGGACGGCGCCCAGGTCGTGATGTTCGGCCACCTCGCCCTGACGTCGGTCGATCCGGCGCCTGCCTCGCTCTCGACCCGATGGCACGAGATCCTCCGGGACGAGCTCGGCTTCGACGGCGTGACGATCACCGACGACATGCTCATGCTGCAGCAGACCGAGCTGCCCGAGTACCAGGATCCGGTGCAGAACGCGGTGCGGGCTCTGCAGGCCGGGAACACGATGCTGCTCTATGTGCTCGCGGCCGATCCGGCGGTGTCCGGAGTGGATGTCGACGCGCTGCTCGACGGACTCGAGGCCGCCGTCCAGGACGGGCGGATCAGTCGCGCCCAGATCGATGCGGATGCGCGCCTGCTGCTGGCCATGCGGATCGGCATCCGCGACCAGACGCCCTAGGGCTTGAGGGCTCCTCCGCGCATGCCGTCGTTCAGCTGAGCAGGCGCAGGACCGCGTCCGCGCGCTCCACCTGAGGGAAGTGGCCGCAGTCCGTCAGGACGGTGGCCGTGAGCTGGGGCACGACCGCCTCGAGCCCGCCCAGGTCTTCGGGAGCTACGAACACGTCCCGATCTCCGACGGCCACCGCGACAGGACAGCTGATCCGCTTCCACCGTTCGATCCGATAGCCCCGCAGCGCGTCGGCAGCCAATGTGAACGAGCGCGGTCGGAGATCCTCGGCGGTGGCGTCCATCACCCAGCGCGGCGCGCGCAGCGGGTGCCGGAACAGCGGGGCCGCCAACAGCCGGATAGCTCCGAACCGCTGCAGACCGCGGACCGCCGATCGCGCGCCGCGGTCGATCGGAGCCAGCACGCGAAGGCCGGCACGCAGGAGGACGAGCTCTCGAAGGCCGCCCGCCAACGACCGGACAGGATGGTCGACCGCGGCGATCACGCCGGACGAGCTCGGGGACAGTGCGAGCACCGATGCGGCGATCGAGTCGGTCCTGGCGGCGAGGTGCAGCGCCAGCAGCCCGCCCATCGAGTGGCCGACCAGTCGAGCTGACGAGAATCCGAGTGAGCGGACGGCATTCTGCACCGCATCGGCTATGTCGTCGATGCTCGTCTCGCGGCGCAGCACGGCCGTGCTCGATCCCCAGCCCGGAGCATCCAGCGCCAGGACGGCGCCGAGATCGATCTGAGCGCTGTCGGCCGCACGCAGAAGCGCCGACCAGGTCGACCACGAGCCGGCCGCTCCGTGCAGCAGCACGAGAGGAGGACGCTCGTCATCCGGACGCGGGGACGGGCGGTGCCACACCATCGCTTGACCGGCGGGGGAGTCGACGAGGGAGGGAGTCAGCCCGAATTCCGCGGGATCGGGACGGTCACTCACCGACGATCTGCTCTCGCACCCGGCGCAGGTCCTCCATCAGCGATCCGATCAGGATCCAGTGCTCCGGATGCGGGGCGAGGATGACCAGAGGTGCGGTCAGCGCGGGCAGATCTCCCGTCACTGTCGGAGGTTCCACGCCATCCCGCGCCACCTGCTTCTCCGACCGCACGAGCAGGCGCAGGTCATGGGCGGCGCGACGGATCTCCTCCGCGATCCCGGCCACGACCGGCTCGCCGAGAAGCGAGGGGTCCCAGTGGTCGCGCAGCGCTCGAGTCATGCCGATGACCTGGTTCACGATGGGGTCGAGTCGGGCGAAGAGGGCGATGTCCTGCTCGAGCTGATCTCGGAAGCGCGAGCGACGGGGATTGAGGGTGAGGCTGTCCCGCCCCTGGGCGACCGCATCGTTGGCGGCGGCGCGGAGCTGGCGCAGCGCCCGAGCATCGGTCAGCAGGGTGGCCAGCGATCCGGCCGGTGTGGGGGAGGTGAGTTCGCCCGCGAGCCGGTCGAGGATGTCCGCCGACTGCCGTCCGACCCGGCTGACAGCGAGGCGGGCCGGTCCGATGGCCAACGGCGGCACGATCGCGGCGTTGATGATCAGCCCGATCGCCGCGCCGATCAGGGTCTCCACGATGCGCTCGGCGGCGTATGCGGGCGTGGCCGCGCCGATCGAGAGCACGAGCATGGCGCTGATCGGGATCTGCACTGACGACGCCGGGGTGAGCCGGAGAGCCCAGGCGATGAAGACCGAGGCGACGACGGCGGCGAGGACGACCCAGGACTGGTCGGCGAAGATGATTCCGATCGCCAGGGCCACGAGCACCCCGACGATGACGCCCACGCTGCGTTCGAGGGCCTTGCCGAAGGACTGGTTCACACTCGGCTGCACGACCAGCAGAGCGGCGACCGTGGCGAACACGGGCAGGACCCCGGGGAGGAGCAGGCTGGCGACGAACCAGGCGACGATCGCGGCAGCACCCGTCTTCGCGACCTGGAGCAGCGGAACGCGGGTCGCGGTGGTGAACCGGTTCGCCCATCGCATGTCGCCAGCGTAGGACGGGCGGCACAGGGAGCACTCGTCGGCTCGCGGAGGAACGCCCCCGAAAACCGGTATTGATCAGGTCATCGAGCGGGATCTCGCGGATCGGCGACGCTCGTCCGACGCGGTGCTCCAGTGCCGTCTGGTCGGTGCTCGTCTATCCGGTTCGACTATTGGGCGCTCACGAAGCGTGCGTGTTCCGCGAGAGCGCGCTCGAACCCCGTCCGCTCATCGGCGGTCAAGGTGTCGAACGGGACGACGGCAGCGCCCGACGCCGATTTCGGATCGGTGCGCCAGGTTCCTCGGATGCGTCCTCCGTGTTGGAGAGTGCGGAGGAACATCCCGTTCTTGCCGGGTACCACGAGCTCGAAGTGCTCGTCGGACAGGTTGGGCTGGCGGTCTCGATAGCCGAGAATCAGCTCATCGAAGGCGCCGAGCGCGGTCATCGACCGTCTGCCCTCGGTGATCATCTCCGGGACGAGGGCGGGAGAGTCCTTGAGCACGGCGACGGTGCGGCCGTCGTAGTCGAACTCCTCGAGCTCCTCCTGGATCGATGCCATCGCCGCCGTGGCCTCGGATTTGAGCAGCATCGCCCACCACGCGAGATCGGCGGCATCGACCGGGCCGTGGCCGCGCACATAGCCGAGGGCCAGTCGATGCAGCGCCTCCTCGCGGGAGAGACGCGGCGTCGGCGGAAGCCAGCTCTCGGCGAGCACGATGCCGTGCTGCTTGCCGACGCGTGGTCCGAGGCAGATGACGAACGTCTGCGCGAGGTAGCCGATCAGGTGCGCGCCGCGCTGGCCGGATCCGTCGATTCCCTGGTCGGCGAGCTCGGTGAGGAAGGCATCGCGGGCGAGGATCCTTCCGTCCGCGAGGATCTCGTGGGTGAGCTCGGCGGAGCGTTCCAGCGTCGGCAGGGGCAGCCCGAGGCTCTCCTGACGGGTCTTCGCGGATCTGAGAGGGCGCGCCGCGGCGAGTTCGAGCATCCAGCCCAGATCGGCCGCCGCCGTGATGTGAAGGGTTCCCCGAAGAGGCCAGGAGCGCACGATCTCGCGACGCTCGAGCGCCACCTCGATGTCGCGATCTCGGACGGAACCATGGGTCCGCGAGCCGATCACCCATTTCGAGGCGGTGTAGTCCTGGGCTTGGACCGCGAGCATCCACGATGCGGTGGCGGCGATGGTGCGCGCCGGCCCTGCGGGGAGGAGCTGATTCACCGCGCGCATGCGGGCGACGTCGGCGGCAGTGAGCTCGAGGGGCATGGTCTGATTATCGCGAAGCACCCCGACATCCGCGACGCGAGCCGGGTGCATCCGGTTCACCTTGGCGGCTCAACGCACTGATGGCTGTCGATCGGCTCCGGGGGAGGGAGCCGGTCGACAGCCATCAGACCGCTGCCGTGGGGGAGACGGCGGGTGCGGGGCCGGCGGCTGGGGAGGCTGCCGGCGTGGTGGTGCTGCGGATGAGCCCGGGGGAGGCTCGTGGGTTGAGTTGTGGGGTATGAGCTGGGGGGAGCTCGGGTGAAGCTGGGTCGGCTTCGGGTGATGCTTCGGGTGATGCTTCGGGGTGATGCTTCGGGGTGATGCTTCGGGGTGATGCTTCGGGGTGATGTTTCGGGTGAGCCTGGGGGGAGCTCGAGTGAGGCTGGGTGGGCCTCGGCGAATCTTCGGTTGATTCTGGGTGATGTCCTGCCGCAGTGGGGCTGTGGCACGGGCGGACGATGCGGCTTCTCGGGTATGTCTGCTGCGGCGGCTTCCGGCTGATCGGGTAATCATCCGGCTGCCTGTCGTCCAGGTGGAGCGGCGGTTCTTCGCTTGCCTTCCGTGTCCTCATTTACGGGGACCTTTTGGGCTTGATGAAAATGTATCCCTGTCGATCACTGCGAAAAATCCCCACTACGGGGTACACCGATCTGTCTGTCCCCGCGCGTTCTGTCCGTCATTCGTACCCCGTTGGTTCACTTAACGGGTTACAGAATTCAGACGGATCTGTCTATGCGGACCGTCAATGGACCCGCGTCCCCTTCAGTAGAGGAACGGGTGCTCAGCGTCGTCGAGCACCGCCGCGGGCTCCTCGAATGATGGCTGCGGTGCGGCCAGCATCGCCCGTGCTTCCGGCGATCCGGCTCGCTCGCCGAGGCGCAGGAGGAGAGCGCGCAAGGTGGTGACCTCCTTCACCGACAGGCGGGCGAAGTAGTCGGCCTCCAATTCTCGGGAGGCACGCTGCAGGCATTCGACGGTCTCGCGCCCCTCATCCGTGAGCGAGATCGACTGGCGACGCCGGTCGCCGGGAACCTCCATGCGTTCCAAGAGCCCCTGCGACTCGAGGTGATCGAGCAACGGAGGCGCGTTGCGCGGATCGATGCCGATCGCGGCGCTCAGCTGCTTCGAACTCGTTCCGTCGACGTGCAGGAGCGCCTGGAGCACCCCGAAGTGGTGAGGGGTCAGCTCGTGATCACCGAGCATCTTCGCCCATCGCTTGCGGACCTCCGCGCCGCACTGGGCGAGCAGGAAGCTCGTGCCCTGCTCGGCCGGCGGCAGGGCTCCTTTGGGCACACGTCACGGTAACCCGGGCCGACCGGCGTCGCATCTCCCGGAACCGCTCGCGCGCGTCGTGGCGTCGGATGTGCGCGCGTCCGGGACTTCCGGATGGGCGAAACCTGAACGGACACGAAAGCCGCGCTGACTAAAGTCGTGCCATGAGCGATGTCGGCACCCTGATCATCCTTGGCGCGAGCGGCGATCTGACCGAAAGGCTGCTCCTTCCTGGGCTCGGCAGTCTGATCGCCTCCGACGATCCGAAGTCGTCGGCGCTCGCGACCGACGTGCGGATCATCGGGTCCGGGCGCTCAGCCAAGACCGATGAGGTCTGGCGTCAGACGGTGACGTCGACGCTTCAGGCAGGCGGAGCGTCGGGGAGCGCGGCGAAGGCGCTTGCGAGCAAGGCCTCCTATATCCAGGCCGATCCGACCGTCACTGAGGACCTCGGCCGCATCCTGGGCGAAGCCGAGGGCGTCCCTGTCATCTACTTCGCCCTGCCTCCCGCCATCGTCAGCGAGGCCATCACCGCGATGGCTGAGGTCGAGCTGCCGAAGGGCACGATCCTGGCGGTCGAGAAGCCGTTCGGTTCGGACTCCCGCAGCGCCGCTGCGCTCAACCGCAAGCTCGAGAAGCTCGTGCCCGAGCGTCAGATCCATCGCATCGATCACTTCCTCGGCCTCCCGACCGTGCTCGGCATTCTCGGCCTCCGCTTCGCGAACCGGCTGTTCGAGCCGATCTGGAACGCGCAGAACATCGAACGGGTCGAGATCACCTACGACGAGCAGCTCGGACTCGAGGGTCGCGCCGGCTACTACGACACCGCCGGCGCCCTGATCGACATGCTGCAGTCGCACCTCATGCAGGTGCTGTCGGTCGTGGCGATGGAGCCTCCGATCTCAATGGATGAGACGGAGTTCCGTGCCGCGACCTCCCAGGCGATCCGGGCGATCTCGCTCTGGAGCGGCGATCCCGTGCTACCCGGCACGGATGGGTCGAGTCGCCGTGCCCGGTACACGGCCGGCACGATCGAGGGGCGGAAGTTCCCCGACTATGCGTCGGAGGAGGGCGTCGATCCGACGCGCAAGACCGAGACCCTCGCCGAGATCGCGCTCGAGGTGCGCACAGCCCGGTGGGCGGGGGTTCCCTTCATCCTGCGGTCCGGCAAGGCCATCGGCGACCCGCGCCGCGAGATCGTCCTGACGTTCCGGCCGACCCCGTTCCTGCCGACGGGACTGAGCGGACCGCGGGTGCCGGAGCGGATCGTGCTCGGCATCCACCCTCAGACCCTGGCGCTGGATGTCGCCGTCAACGGGCGGAGCGAGCCGTTCCACCTCGAGCACGCCGCGTTCGACGTCGAGCTGGCCGAACGCGACCTCACGGCGTACGGCGAGGTCCTCGCCGGGGTGCTCGGCAGCGACCCGACCCTGTCGGTGCTGGGCGATGTCGCGGAGCAGTGCTGGCGGATCGTCTCCCCGGTGCTGAAGGCCTGGCGAGCGGACGAGATCCCCCTGGACGAATACCGCGCCGGTTCCCGCGGCCCGTCCACCTGGAGCTAGCCCCCGAGTCTCGTTGGTCGAGTAGGCGCGCCAGCGCCGCGTGCAGGCCCCGTCGTTGGTCGAGTAGGCGCGCCAGCGCCGTATCGAGGCCCGGCCGTTGGTCGGGTAGGCGCGCCAGCGCCGTATCGAGGCCCGGCCGTTGGTCGGGTAGGCGCGCCAGCGCCGTATCGAGGCCCTCTCGTTGGTCGAGTAGGCGCGCCAGCGCCGTATCGAGGCCCGCCTGCGGTGCTCCGTTGGTCGAGCAGTAGCCACGTGTTGAACCGCGCCCCTGAGCGCTGAGTCACTCCTTCGGATTCAGCCGTCGCGAGCTGGTCCTGCGCATCTCGTGAGACCCCTGACCGCGCCCACCGGGGTTCGATGATTCTGGACTCACCAACGACGGTGGATGCCCCTTGCGATTCAGCCGATTGAGATCGTCAAGCCGCCCTTCGATGAGGGCGATCTTCTTGGCTCGCGACCAGCGTTGGATTCGCTTCTCGAACTCGAAGGCCTCGCCGATGGTGTCCGACTCGAACGCGGCAACCAGCTGGACGGGGAGTCGAGTGCGCGTGTACGCCGCGCCGACGCCCGTTTCGTGGTCGAACATGCGCTGGTCCAGATCGCGGGTGCTTCCGATGTAGAGGCTCTTGTCGGCGCATTCGAGGATGTAGGTCCATGCCATGCCGAGATGGTGAACCATGTTGGGTCGGCCTCAGGCGGATGGACGCGATCTGTGGACAACTCAATCGGCTCGTCGAGTGTGAAGGGATGCTCACGAGGGCCTCGATACGGCGCTGGCGCGCCTACTCGACCAACGGGGGGGCCTCGATATGGCGCTGGGGCGTCTACTCGACCAACGGGAGGGGCGCGGGGGCCTCGATATGGCGCTGGGGCGCCTACTCGACCAACGGGAGGGGGTGCGTGGGCCTCGATATGGCGCTGGGGCGTCTACTCGACCAACGGGAGGGGCGCGGGGGCCTCGATACGGCGCTGGCGCCTACTCGACCGACGGGAGGGGCGCGTGGGCTTCGATATGGGGCTGGCGCGCCTACTCGAGCAACGGGATATCGCGCGCACGCGGATCACGCCGTCAGACGAGGGGGATCTCCTTGAGCTTCGCGGCCATGCCGGCTCCGTCGGGCGAATAGATCCACGGGACGTCCGTCTTGGAGGACCAGTCGTCCGCCTTGGAGCGCCCACCCGCGAGCACCGCCTCGCCCGGGGAGAGCTGTCGGATGGCCACCGCCGCGACGCGTCCGGGGTGCGACGTCGCGAACTGTCCGTAGATCTCCTCATCGTGCTGACCGTCGTCGCCGACCAGCAGCCAGCGGATGTACGGGAAGTCCGATGCGAGCTGCTCGAGGCTCTTCTCCTTGTGCGCCCGGCCGCTGCGGAAGACCCGATCGTGGGTGGGACCCCAGTCGGTCAGCAGGAGCGGCCCGCGCGGATACAGGTTGCGACTGAGGAAGCGAGTGAGAGTCGGCGCCACATTCCACGCACCGGTGGACAGGTAGATGATCGGCGCACCGGGACGCTGGCTGGCGAGCCGGTCGTAGAGCACCGCCATCCCCGGAGTCGGCGTTCGCGCGTGCTCATCGAGGACGAAGGTGTTCCAGGCGGCCAGGAACGGTCGCGGAAGCGCGGTGACCATCACGGTGTCATCGATGTCGGAGACGATCCCGAATCCCGAGTCGGGATCGACGATGTAGACGGGCGCCTCGACGGCGGGCGCATCATCGCTCATCGGGTCGTCTGTGCGGATGCTGACCGTCTGCCAGCCGATGGGCAGATCGGAGTCGAGCCGGACGTCGATCACCCCGCCGCGGTCGGCCGTGACGCGGTGCTCCGTACTTCCGACGGTCACGATGACGATGACATCGTTGACGGCCACGCTCGTGAAACTGCGCCAGCCTCGGACGCTGGCCCGGCCGGGTCGACCGCCCTCGCGGGTGAGCAGGACTCGACCCAGCACGCGGACCCATCCAGGGGCCCCATAGCCCGCATACGGGATGACGGTCGGGAGCAGGCCCCGCTTGCGGGCGCGCTGCTCGCGGAACTCCTGGATCGCATCCTCGATCCGGGCCGCGCGGTGGAGGATCAGGGCGCCGGGGTGTGCATCTTCCTGGCGCTGCTTGCGGACCGAAGGCACCTCGCCAGCCTAGGCGGTACGCCGCGTCGGATCCGGGAAGCGGTCGTCGAGGTGGAGCGCCCGACGGCGCGTCGCAGAGCCGCCTGTCGTCACGACGACTCGACCGGTGCGATCAGCTCGGGGGAGTTGTTGCGCACGTTGCCCACCTCGCGGCCGACCTCCCGGAGGGAGAACTCCTCGGTCGCGAAGATCCCCTCTGCCGCGATGGCAGCCACAAGCTCGGCATCGCCCTCCTCGGTGGGGTCGAGCCAGGGCTCGAGGGTGTCTGCGGTGAGCACCACGGGCATCCGATCGTGGATGCCCGCCAGTTCGCCCGCGGAATCCTGGGTGAGGATCGTGGCCGACAGCACCCACTTGGCTGGATCGTCATCGGCAGCGGCGGGGTTCTTCCACCATTCGTACAGGCCGGCGAAGGCGAACATCGCGTCGTCGGGCGGGGCGATGTAGAACGGCGTCTTGCTGCCGTCCTCGTTCTTGCGCCACTCGTAGTAGCCGGAGGCGGGGATAGCGGCTCGGCGCTTCTTGACGGAGTTGCGGAACGCGGACTTCTCGGCGGCGTCTTCGGAGCGGGCGTTGAACATCCGCGAGCCGACCGACAGCTCCTTCGCCCACGGCGGCACGAGACCCCAGCGGGCCGCCTCCAGTCGACGCAGGGGCGCCGGCTCGTCGGCCTCGGACGTCTTCTTGGGCAGGGAATCGAGCACGATGTTGACCCGATCGGTCGGAGCGATGTTCCAGGATTCGGCCGCGAGGGTCTCGCCGACCTTCTCGACATCGAAGAACGACACCATGTCGCCCACCGTCTTCGTGACCACGTATCGCCCGCACATGTGCACCATCTTGGCGCACCCCTCCGACTCGCCGCCCCGCCCCAGTCCCGAAAGAAGTTCCCGCCCCCACTCGGGGGCGCGATAGGATTCCCCATCGTAGGAACCGAAAGGGGAGTCCGATGAGTGTGGGTGACCTGCTGGAGCAGCCGGCTGAGACCTCCGTGCGCAACGAGCCCGTGCAGGCGCGGAGCGCCCTGCGACTGTCCTCCCTCCTCGACGCCGCGGCGCACGTCGTGGACGAGCAGGGCTACGACCGGCTCACGACCGCCATGGTCGCCGATCGGGCGGGCGCGTCCATCGGAACCGTCTACCGCTACTTCCCCGATCGGATCGCGGTCCTCGAGGGGCTCGGTGCCCGATCGGTGCGCCGCCTCATCACCGAGGTGGAGTCCCAGCTCTCCGACTCCGCCGATGTCGCCGAGAGCGTCGACATCCTTCTGGCCGCGTACGTCGCCATGTATCGGACCGAGCCCGGTTTCCGGGTCCTGCGCTACAGCGATTCCGCCGACGGCCGTCCGAACGATCATCCGACCTCCAGCGCCCTCGTCCGAAGCCTCGCCGACCTTGCCGCCCGACGGGGGCATGACCTGACAGCGGCCGATCGGATGTTCCAGCTCGAGGCGATCGTCACCCTCTGCACCTCGCTCATCCACCGGGCCTTCGCCGCCGACCGCGGGGGCGACGAGCGCTTCATCGCCGCTGCCGCAACGGTGGCGACCGAGTCGATGCGGACCCTGAACAGCGCTCCCGACGCCTGACCCGATCGTCGGCTGATGCAGCCTGTTTCTGTCACGGGGGAATGTCGGAGGCGCCCTCTAGCGTTACCCAGAGCTACGAACTGCTTTGCCTTTTGCTCCGAAGAGTGTTTGTCTCAACCGTGTCTGGTCGCATGGCCCCGACGCCCCCGCTTTGATCAGCTGCCGCCCCCGAGGAACGAGTTCTGATGTCCATCGAGTTCCGTGGCGTGTCCAAACGGTTCGCTGACGGCACTCTGGCGGTCGAAGACTTCTCACTGGTCGTCCCGTCGCGAAGCATCACCGTCCTGGTCGGCTCGTCGGGCTGCGGCAAGACGACCCTCCTGCGGATGATCAACAGGATGGTCGAACCCACCGCAGGCAGCATCCTCATCGACGATGCCGACATCTCCGAGGAATCGCCCGTCGCCCTTCGCCGTCGCATCGGCTACGTCATGCAGAACTCCGGCCTGCTGCCGCACCGCAAGGTCATCGACAATGTCGCCACCGTGCCGCTGCTCAACGGCGTGCCGAAGAAGCAGGCCCAGAGCGCCGCGCTGACCCTGCTCGACACCGTCGGTCTCGACCGGTCGCTGGCCGACCGCTATCCGAGTCAGCTCTCGGGCGGCCAGCAGCAGCGGGTCGGCGTGGCTCGCGGTCTCGCCGCCAACCCGAACATCCTCCTGATGGACGAGCCGTTCGGCGCCGTCGATCCGATCGTGCGCGCGGAGCTGCAGACCGAGACCCTGCGCCTGCAGCGCGAGCTCGACAAGACCGTCGTCTTCGTCACCCACGACATCGACGAGGCGTTCCTGCTCGGCGATCAGGTGGTCATCCTGCAGAAGGGCGGCAGGATCGCCCAGCAGGGCAGTCCCGCCGAGATCCTCGCCGCGCCCGCCGACGACTTCGTCGCCGAGTTCGTCGGCGCCGACCGCGGCCGCCGGGTGCTCAGCATCCAGCAGGTCGACGGGGTCGACATCCTGGTCGACGGCGATGGCCGGCCCGCCGGACGGCTCGGCGGATCCGCCACCGGCAGACGGATCACCGAGACAGCACGCATCGACGAGACAAAGGCCGGGGCCCGCACAGCCTCGGGTGCTCCGGCGCAGGGTGAGCGAGCGTCGTGAACTGGCTGTCGAACAATCTCGACCTGGTTCTCGAACTCACCATCCAGCACCTTCGGCTCGCCGTGATCCCGATCGTGCTCGGCTTCATCATCTCCGTGCCCCTCGGCTACGTCGCCTACCGATATCGGCTGACCCGCGGCATCCTGCTCACCATCGCAGGGCTGCTCTATACGATCCCGTCGCTGGCACTGCTCATCGTCCTGCCTGCCATCACGGGCATCTCCGTGTTCAGCGACCTCAACCTCATCATCGCCTTGACCATCTACGCCGTCGCGATCATGGCCCGATCCGTGGCCGACGCCCTGGCCTCCGTCGACCCCGGCGTCCGTCAGGCCGCCACAGCAATGGGCTACTCGAGCTGGCGTCGATTCTGGACGGTGGAGTTCCCGCTCGCCGGTCCCGTCATGCTCGCTGGTCTGCGAGTCGTCGCGGTGAGCACGATCGCTCTGGTCACGGTGGGAATCCTCGTCGGCGTCGAGAGCCTCGGCTACCTGTTCACCAACGGCTTCCAGCGGCGCATCCTGCTCGAAGTGCTGACCGGAGTCGTCATGACCATGGTCCTGGCACTGGTGGTCGACTTCCTGCTCGCCAGGGTCGGTCGGCTCGTCATGCCCTGGAGCCGTCCCCAGCGCGCCTCGCAGCGTCAGGTCGCCGCCGCCACTGCGGAGGCCGTCCTGTGAACCTCTTCCTCGACGCGTTCCTCTGGCTGTTCAGCCCCGACCGGCTGGCGGGCGCGAACGCGATCCCCGTCCGTCTGGGCGAGCATCTGTTCTTCACCTTCTTCGCCTTCCTCATCGCCTCGGCCATCGCCGTGCCGGTCGGATTCCTCATCGGCCACACCGGCAAGGGCCGCGAGATCGCCGTCGCCGTCTCCGGCGCCGCGCGGGCACTGCCCTCCTTCGGCCTCATCCTGCTGCTCGTCATGATCATCGGCGTGCTTCAGATCGCCCCTGCCGTCACCATCGCGCTGGTCCTGCTCGCGATCCCGTCGATCCTCGCCGGGGCGTATTCCGGCCTCGAGGCGGTCGATCGACGGACCATCGATGCCGCGCGGGCGGTGGGAATGACCGAGTGGCAGATCCTGACGAAGGTGGAGATCCCGCTCGGCCTGCCCCTGCTCATCTCGGGCATGCGCAGCGGCATGCTCCAGATCGTCGCAACGGCCACCCTCGCCGCCTACGTCGGCCTCGGCGGCCTGGGCTACGACATCCTCCAGGGCATCGCGATCCGCCGCTACGACCAGACGCTGGGCGGCGCGCTCGTCGTCGTGATCCTCGCGCTGCTGCTCGACACGATCTTCGGGATCCTCGAGCACCTCGTCGTCCCGCGCGGGGTTCGCCTCGGCAGAACCGCGGGCTCCGGCGAGAAGCGGACCGGGCGTGGGTCGAGCCGACGACCGGGCGTCGATGGGCCCGAACAGGCGGCGACCGCGAGCGCATCGCTCGTGGGCAGCGGCCCCAGCTGACTTCCCGGACAACCGGGGACACCAAGAGAAGAGAAGAGACATGTTCACAGCAAGGAACAAGGGCCGGCTCGCCATCGGCGCAGTCGTGGTCGGGGCGGCATTGGCCCTGGCAGGGTGCGCCTCAGGAGACCCGCTCAGCAGCGGATCGACCTCGGGCACGGATTCGTCGAGCGGGACCGACACGATCGTCGTCGGCTCGCAGGCGTACTACTCCAACGAGATCATCGCCGAGATCTACGCGCAGGCACTCGAGAACGCCGGCTACACCGTCGAGCGCAACTTCCAGATCGGCCAGCGCGACGCATACCTCCCCGCCCTTGAAGACGGCGAGGTCGATGTGTTCCCGGAGTACACCGGCAACCTGCTGCAGTACTACGACGCCGAGACCACCGCCACCACGTCCGACGACGTCTACGCCGCACTGAAGGACGCGCTGCCCGAGGGCCTGACGGTCCTCGACCAGTCGCCCGCCACCGATCAGGACTCCTACAACGTCACCTCCGCATTCGCGGACAAGTACAAGCTGACGACGATCGGCGACCTCAAGAACGTCGACGTGCCGCTCACCCTCGGCGGAAACGCTGAGCTCGAGACACGCCCGTACGGTCCCCAGGGCCTGCTCAGCACCTACGGCGTGACGGTGGGCTTCAACGCCACCGGCGACACCACGGTCGACGCACTGGTCGCCGGCACCATCCAGGTGGCGAACGTCTACAGCGCTGACCCCTCGATCTCCGCGAACGACTTCGTCACGCTCGAGGACCCCGAGGGCCTGTTCCTGGCCTCCAACGTGGTGCCGCTCGTCAACGCGGACATCGCCGACGAGATCGCCGACGTGCTCAACCCGATCGACGCCGCATTGACCGCGAAGGGCCTCGCGGCTCTCAACGTCAAGTCGACGGTCGACCAGGAGTCGTCCGACCAGATCGCGACCGACTGGCTCACCGAGAACGGCTTCCTCAAGTAGGACGCATGTGATCTCGAACTGCCCGGTTCTGCCGCATCCGACCTGTCGGGAGCAGCGGAACCGGGCAGTTCGTCGTTGCGGCCCATCGCAGGTCAGGAGGCCTCGTCGTCCATGTGCCGCCGTTCGGCGCGGTGCAGCAGCCAGCGGATGACGGCCACGATGACCAGTCCCACCGCGATGATGCCGACGAAGACGATGGCGCCGTACTGCAGCTGGCTGGCGAGCTCGCGGTAGCTGACTGCGGCGACCGATCCGATCGTGACGTAGGCGACCGCCCAGACGATGCAGGCCGGCACAGTCCACCTCATGAAGCGGCTGTAGCGCATTGAACTCATGCCGACGGTGAGCGGGATGAGCGAGTGGAAGACGGGCAGGAACCGGCTGATGAAGACGGCGGGCCCGCCGCGCCTGGTGAGATAGCGCTGGGCGCGCTCCCAGTGGCCTCCGCCGAGTCTGCGCCCCAGCCGACTGTCGCGCAGGCGGGGTCCGACCAGGCGGCCGAGTGCGAACCCGACGCTCTCACCCGACAGCGATCCCACGATCACGGCCAGCACCAGAAGCCAGAACTCAATCATCCCGTTCACGGCGGTGCTGGCCACGATGACGGTGGTGTCACCGGGCACGATGACTCCGAGCAGGATCGAGGTCTCGCAGAACATGGCGAAGCCGGCGAGAAGCGTGCGGAGGATCGGATCGACGCTCTGCACCGTCTGCAGGAGCCAGTCGAGGATCTCGTTCACGACGCCAATCTAGAACCTGCAACCGCACGCCGCCCGGGCAGGTGGCAGACGCGCACGCAGGTGGATGATCAGGCGTCAGTGCGTCATTCACCTGACGCGGCTGCTCGCCGATGCAGTCAGGGCAGGGGCCGGCGCAGCGCGTCCAGCCGACGGCGCCAGGTGGCGAGCCGGCCGGGACGCTCGGCGAGACTCGGACCGTCGATCCACTCCGTGATGATGCGGATCCCCTGCAGCGCGCTCATCGACCACACTTCGAGACCGTCGAGCTCAGCCGCGGTGGTGTGCTCCTCGACCACATCGATCCCGAGCGCGGTCGCCAGAGTCTGCAGGGTCCGAGCGGTGACGCTGTCGATCCTTTCGAGATCAGCGGCAGGCAGGCACAGCACATCGCCGCGCCACCACGCCAGCGAGCTGTAGGCGCCTTCGATGACGTAGCCCTCGGGGGAGACGATGATCGCCTCCCCGGCGCCGAGGGACTGAGCCTCGGTGCGGATCCGCAGCATGGATTCGAGATCCGGCCCCTTGCGCTTCGGCTGCTTGCGGGGATCCGGGCCGCGATGAATCGTCACCACGACGGACGAGGTCCGCTCGGGAGCGGGGCGGACGCGAAGCTGGAACTCGACGCGTTCTCCGCTCTGGCGGAGGTCCACCCGCGGGAACAGCTCGCCCTGGCGGGGGAGCGCCGCGATCGACGCGTCCCAGAACCGCGACGCCTCGGCTGAATGCCGGGGGCCGACCGCCTCGAGGAAGCGCTCGCGGTGCAGATCTACCGCCAGCACGCGACCGTCCAAGACCAGCCACGAGTCGGCGGCCAGTACCTTCGGCTCGCCCAGCTCGCAGCTCTCGATCGGCAGCAGCCGCCCGTCCGACCAGCGCAGGGGAGCGCCGCCCACTTCGACGCCGCTCACCTGTCCGCCGCCCATCTCTCCGCTGCTCACCGGTGCACCTCGACCCGGCTCCGCGCCGATGCGGGGGCGGCATACGAGCTCATGGCTTCAGCGTATGGCTGTCGGCGCCGGCGATCGCCGCCGTGTCGACGCCTGCCGCCTCACCGGATGCGTCCGATGTGCACCTGCGGCCAGGTGCACGGCCGGAAAGCAGGGTTCTGCGGCATACCGGCTACCCTTGAGGGTTGTCGCCCAGCGCGACGCTGAGACACGAAGAGAGTCACGTGGCCCCCACCTCCGTCCCAACCGCTGCGGCGAACGATACCGAAGCGCCGAATTTCGTCCGCATGCAGGAGAAGTGGCTCAAGGTCTGGGATGACCTCAAGCCGTTCTCCACCGCAGGCAAGGACGACAAGCGTCCTCGCAAGTACGTGCTCGACATGTTCCCGTACCCGTCCGGCGACCTGCACATGGGTCACGCCGAGGCCTACGCGCTCGGCGATGTCATCGCCCGGTACTGGCGCCTGCAGGGTTTCAACGTGCTGCACCCGATCGGCTGGGACTCCTTCGGCCTGCCCGCGGAGAACGCCGCCATCAAGCGCGGCGTCGACCCGCGCGAGTGGACCTACGACAACATCGCACAGCAGCGCGACTCGATGCGCCGCTACGCCGCCTCGTTCGACTGGGACCGGGTGCTGCACACCAGCGATCCCGAGTACTACAAGTGGAACCAGTGGCTGTTCCTGCAGCTCTACAAGAAGGGCCTGGCCTACCGCAAGGACAGCTGGGTCAACTGGGATCCGGTGGATCAGACTGTGCTCGCGAACGAGCAGGTCCTGCCCGACGGCACCTCCGAGCGCTCCGGCGCCCTGGTGGTCAAGAAGAAGCTGACCCAGTGGTACTTCCGGATCACGGCATACGCCGACCGGCTGCTCGACGACCTCAACCAGCTCGAGGGCTCGTGGCCGTCGAAGGTCATCAGCATGCAGCGCAACTGGATCGGACGCTCGACCGGCGCCGATGTCGACTTCGCCGTGGAGGGTCGCGACGAGAAGATCACGGTCTACACGACCCGCCCCGACACCCTGTTCGGCGCCACCTTCATGGTCGTCGCCCCCGACTCCGACCTCGCAGCCGAGCTGGTGGCCGGCGCCGACGATGCGGAGGTCCAAGCGGCCTTCGCCAAGTACCTCACCCGCGTGCAGCAGTCGAGCGAGATCGAGCGCCTCACCGTCGATCGCGAGAAGACCGGCGTCTTCACCGGCCGCTACGCGATCAACCCCGTCAACGGTGCGCGCCTGCCCATCTGGGCGGCCGACTACGTGCTGAGCGACTACGGACAGGGCGCGATCATGGCCGTGCCCGCGCACGACCAGCGCGACCTCGACTTCGCTCGCGCGTTCGACCTGCCGGTCCGCGTCGTCATCGACACCACCCAGCCGGTGACCGGCGCCATCCGGATCATCCCCGAGGACGGCACGCTGCCCGAGCTCGACGACATGAACCCGGCGATCACCGGCAACGCTCTGACGGGCGAGGGACGGCTGATCAACTCGGGCGCGTTCGACGGGCTGAGCAAGGTCAACGCGATCAGCAAGATCATCGCCTGGCTCGGCGAGCAGGGCATCGGCCGCGCGGCCAAGAACTACCGCCTGCGCGACTGGCTGATCTCCCGCCAGCGCTACTGGGGCACCCCCATCCCGATCCTGTACGACGAGGACGGCAACGAGATCCCGGTCCCCGAGGACCAGCTGCCGATCGAGCTGCCGCCGACAGAGGGCCTCGACCTCAAGCCCAAGGGCACATCGCCCCTCGGCGGGGCGACGGACTGGGTGAACACGATCAGCCCGATCGACGGATCGCCGGTGCGGCGCGACACCGACACCATGGACACGTTCGTCGACAGCTCGTGGTACTTCCTGCGCTTCCTCAACCCGCATGACGACACTCGGGCCTTCGATCCGCGCGAGGTCGACAAGTGGGCGCCCGTCGACCAGTACGTGGGCGGTGTGACCCACGCGATCCTGCACCTCCTGTACGCGCGCTTCATCACCAAGGTCCTGTTCGACCTGGGCTTCGTCAACTTCACCGAGCCCTTCAGCGCCCTGCTGAACCAGGGCATGGTGCAGATGGACGGCGCCGCGATGTCGAAGTCGAAGGGCAACCTGATCCGCCTGTCCGACCAGCTCGACGTCTTCGGCGTCGACGCGATCCGCCTGACGATGGCGTTCGCCGGACCTCCGGAGGACGACATCGACTGGAAGGACGTCTCGCCCGCCGGATCGCTCAAGTTCCTCGGCCGCGCGCTGCGGGTGGCCCAGGACGTGACGAGCGCACCCGAGGTGCTGTGGAAGAACGGCGACATCGCCCTGCGTCGACAGACCCATCGGTTCCTCGCGGATGCGCCGGGCCTGATCGAGGCGTTCAAGTTCAACGTCGTGGTGGCACGCATGATGGAGCTGGTCAACGCGATCCGCAAGACCATCGACTCGGGCAGCGGACCGGCCGACGCGGCCGTCCGCGAGGCCGCCGAGGTCGTGGCGGTGGCGCTCGGCCTCTTCTCGCCGTACACGGCGGAGGAGATGTGGGAGACCCTCGGATATCCGCCGTCCGTCGCCCTGCAGAGCTGGCGCAAGCCCGATCCGACGTTGCTGGTGGAGGAGTCGGTGACCGCGGTCATCCAGGTAGATGGCAAGGTCCGCGCTCGGCTGGAGGTGTCGCCCAAGATCGACGCCGACGAGCTGGAGGAGAAGGCTCGCGACCTCGACGCCATCAAGCGCTCGGTGGGCGACCGTCAGGTCGTCAACGTGATCGTCCGCGCCCCTCGCCTGGTGAACATCGCCACCAAGCCGTAGGCACCCTCGAAGTGACTCAGATGGCTGGCTTGATCTGATCAAGCCAGCCATCTGCGTCACCTAGGCGCCGGGACTGCGCGGTGAATCGACCATCTGCGTCACGTCGACGACAGTCCGTCCTGGATGGCGGAGCGTACACGCGCGATCAGCTCCGCTCGCCGTGCGAGCAGCCTCTTGTCGACGCGGAGCACGCGCCAACGCGCCGCCATGATCATGTCGAGGCGCTCCACATCGATGGAGAACTGACGGTCGTCGGTCCGGTGGTGCTGGCCGTCGTACTCGATCACTACGCGCGAGGACCGATAGACGAGGTCTCCGTGAAATCGGCCCGTGGGCGTGACGATCTCGCCGTTGACCTCGGGCTCTGGGAGCCCAGCCCCTTGGAGCAGCAACCGGAGAATCGTCTCGGGAGCGGAATCCGTACCGGGGCGGAGGAGCGGGAGGGCTCGTCGCAGTTCCGCCACCCCACGAGCTCGACCGGCTTCGGCCACCGCGACGCCGAGGCCGTCATGCGTGGCGAGCGGGTTTCTGCGCGAGAGCAGTCCGTCTCCCATCACGACGAGGTTGTCGAGCGAGAGGAACCTCCCGAGCGAGATCCACGTATCGATCGGCGAGCTCGCCCGCATCCGGCCGCTTTCGCTGCTCCACACTTCCGGGGACCGCGCGACCTTGTGTCCGATCACGCCTGATCCTCGTGGCGCGCGCCGAGGGGCCACGGAGGTGACGTGCAGCTCGTCCTCCATGAATCCCGTCGGCATCCGAAGATCCAGAAGTGCTGCTGCGGTCGTGTGGCTGAAGAACTGTCCTTCGAGCAGCCGCGGTGAGTAGGCCACGGCGCGACCCTGGACCGTCACGAGCCCGTGCCCTATCGGCATTCGAATCCCGTGGAAAGGCGAGGCGAGATCTTTGGCCCTGAGGCGCGCCCGACCCACGCCGCGGATTTCGGCATCGGAGGTCAGGAAGGGACCGCGTGAGAGAGGTTCGGGGAGGGGAGCCGGCGAGAACACGACGCAGAGTCTGCCTCGCCGATAGCGTCAGCACTCGTTGTCCACAGGACGGATATCGCTCCACAGACCCCGGACGCACACCGCACATCTCGGCGAGGTGACCCGAATGGCTGGTTCGCACTGAATTCCGGCAACCCAAGTGACCCGTATGGCTGGATTGATTCGATCTAGACAGCCATCTGCGTCACCTCGAGCGATACGGGTGGCGCGGGTCAGCCGACGGTGAGGTTCGGATCGACCATCGACGCGAACACCACGAGGTTGTTGCTGTAGTGGTGGATTCCGAAGTCGTACGGGCCGTTGCAGGTGATCAGCCGCAGCTGCGGGGTGGGCGTCGCGCCGTAGACCGCCTCGGTGGGGAACGCGGCCTTGGCTACGTCCTGGATGTCGTCGACCACGAAGCTGACCTGGCTGCCGTCCGACAGTGTCGTCAGGATGAGATCGCCGGCGTGCAGATCCTTGAGGTGGGCGAAGATGCCCGCCGTCTCCGTGTCGTCCACGTGGCCGGCGATCACCGAGGGACCGACATCCCCGGGCACCACGCTTCCGCTGTACCAGCCGGCCTCGAGCAGGCCGTCGGGCGGAATGAGCACGCCGTCCGCGTCGCGCTCGAGATCGACCAGGTCGACGTCGACACCGATGGCGGAGATGCTCAGATGTGCGGGGACGACTCCCGGGGCCGCCAGCGACGGCTGGATCGCCACCGGGTCCTGGTCGGCCGGCGCGAGGCCGGATGCCGCGGCCGACGGATCGACGCCGGTCGAGATGGGTCCGGTGTCCGCCGCAAGCCGCGCGTACGAGTCCGCGCGGGCGCCGATCTCGCCCGAGGCGAGGGACTCGGCGGCCACCAGGGCCACCGCTGTCACCAGGAGCACCGCGATGACGATCCGACCCTGGGCCAGCAGTCCGTGCGCCAGCTGCATCATCACGCGCGCGCGAGATCGCTCCGAGCGGTGTCTGCCCGAAGGGGCGGCGTGCGACATGGAGGTCATCGGGTAGACCCTGGCGCAGTCAGCTCCGGATCGGCTGACTGCGGCCGGATCGCTTCCAGTCCCTACTCGACCCGCGCAACGGCGGTCGCAGCACGACGGCGTGAGCGGACCAGCAGCGCGGCGATCCCGGCGAGGAGGACCGCGGCGCTCAGGATGCCGCCGCCCATCTCGAGATTCTGCTGCTGCTCGGCGACCGCCAGCGCGCCGCCACCGGTCGAGACGCCGCCGACCGGGGTCTCGGTCAGAGCGACGCTGTCGAGCACGGGGACGACCGTCAATCCGCCCGCCGCGGTGTCGAGCACGAACAGGGTCTGTGTCGAGCCGGCAGCGAGATCGGCGGATGCGGTGTCGGCGAGGCTGCCTGCGGTCAGATCGAAGGTCGTCGATCCGGACGGCACGTCGGTGTAGCTGCTGACGGCGCCGAACGAGGCGTTCGAGGCGAGCGCCAGGCCTGCGGTCGTCTTGACGGAGAGGCTGCTGTTGTTGACCGAGGCCTGGACGGTCCGCACGCGGGCCTGCGAGCCGGTCGGCGCCGCGAGGTCGTCCGAGACGACCTGGGTCGACAGGTTGGCGTTGCGACCGAGAGCCGCCACGGTCTCCGCCTTGCCGGCCGTCACATCGATCGAGGCGCTGACCAGAGGCGTCGTCGCGCCGCCGGCCGACGGGACCATCGCGATCGCGTAGGTGCCGGCGGGGAGCGACATGTACTTGGAGACGCCGCCGTATCCCACATTGCTCAGCTTGTAGAGGACGGTGCCGCCCGACAGGCTGCTCAGGGTCACGTCGACCTCGAGGGTGTCGGGGGAGAGGTGGGCGACCCTGACGTAGCCGTTCTCGACGGCGGCCGCAGGGGCGACCGGGATCAGGGCGAGACCGACGGCGGCGGCGATGGCGCCGAGTGCGGCGAGGGGGCGGGTGATGCGTCGATTCATGGTGGGCTCCAGGAAATCAGCTGTCGGGGCTACCCGGCATTCGGTGCTGCAAAGGGATGGTGCGGGGGAGTTGCGGGGTACTGCGGGAAAGTTGCGGGGTGCTGCTGGGTCTTGCGGAGTACTGCCTACGGTGTTGCGATTGGCGATGGCGTCGACCCGTCGTCGGGGCTGAAGGTCGCGAGCACGCCGCTCGCGTCGACCGAGACTGCCTGTACAGCGAAACTACCGGTCAGACCCGACAGATAGGCAGTGAGTGAGCTCATCGAGGCCCCTCCGGTGGCCAAGGTGGCCCCGTCCATCTCGGTGACGAGCAGCTGGCGACGCACGGACGGGTCCTCGTCGTCCACGACGGGGAAGTCGGCGACCGTGACGGTGTGCTCGCTGAGGATCTGCCCGAGCACGATGCTGATCCGGGCGTCGACCGAGCCGTCGGCGAGCAGGCGGCGTGCGACCTCGGATACCGACAGTCGGGGATTGCGCAGCAGCTGGATGCCCATCGCGGTGCGCTCGGCGACGGCTTCTGCGCTGGTATCGGGCACCGGGCCCGTGTCGGTCGGCGTCGGTGTCGTGCTCGCGGCGGGCGGCGTGGGCGCGGTGCTGGGATCGCCCTCGGCGAAGGCGCGGGTGCGCACTTCGATGCTCGACAGGGTCACGGCCACGACGATCGCGAGTGCGAGCGCGGCGGTGCCGACGATCCCGGCGAGGCGGGGCAGCGCGGCATGGCGGCCGATCGCCTCGACCGCGAGGTCGGCCGCCGATCCGATCAGCACGGCGAAGGTGGGGGAGAGCAGCACGGTGTAGCGCACTGCCGCGTCGCCGTCGGGCCAGACGCTGAGAGCGAGCAGCGCCACGGCCGTGAACGACAGCAGGCGGAGGCGGCGGTTGGTGAATCCGAGCCCGACGGCGACGAGCGCGACGGCCGTCCCGATCGGATCGCGGACGAGCCATTCCTGCAGCGTGACCGTGCCGAATGACGGGGTGGCCCAGAACGGTGCATCCGAGAGAGGGGCGACGCCGACGATGAGCGTGCCGATGACGAAAGCGGCGACGAAGACGATCGCGGCCGCGATCACGGGACGGCGCCCGCGTCGACGGCGCCAGCCTGCCGCAGCCCGGAAGGCGAGGAACGGCACGGCGACCAGGGCGATCGGCGAGAGGACCCCGGCGACTGCGGCCAACAGCGCGGCGGCAGGGAGCGCCACGATCAGCTGTCGGCGGGCGGCGATGAAGGCGACGGAGCCGAGCAGCCCGATGACGGCGAGGTGCTCGGGAACACCGGCGGCGTTGCTGTCGATGGCGGCCGGTGCGATGGTCGCCAGGGCCGCGGCGACGACTGCGCCGAGTGAGCTCAGCCCGAGGCGTCGGGCGACCACGAACGTCAGGGCGATGGTGATGAGGCTCGCGACCAGCACGACCGGCTGCGGGAGCGGGCCAGTCGTCGCGGGCGCATAGCTGAACTCGATCACCGTGACGATGTAGAGCACGACCAGTACGACGATCGGCAGGCCGTAGTGCAGGAAGAATGCGAGCGGTGTGGGCAGGCGGACGCTGCGGCTGTTGCGGTGACGGGACGCCGCGCGTCGGCGACCGCGCTTCGCGTCCTCGTCGTGCACGTCCGCCGCTGCGGTGCGTCCAGTCAGGTCGTCGGACTCCGGAACGACGGTGACCAGCTGCCCCGACGACTCCGATTCGGGCGCGTCCTCGGCCGGGATCACGGCGGCAGGCCGCAGCTCAGCGGCGACGACGGGAGCTGGTGCAGCTGCCGCGGCGGCCGGTGCAGCCGGTGTCGGCGACGGGTCGGACGGTGCGACCTCGAACGCCGCCGCCGGAACGGTCTGGGCCTCGGGCTCGGGCTCGGGCTCGGTCTGAGTCTCGGGCTCAGGAGCAGTCTCGGATGCTGAGGCCGCCGACGCAGGTGCGAGGTCGGCTGACGACGACGGAGCCTCGAGCGGGTCAGAGGTACTCGCGGAGGGGTCCTCATCGGTGGCTAGGGGCGCGGCTTCGAGTGTCGACGTCGCGAGGATCTCGGCCTCGCTGATACCAACCGCAGTGGGCGAGCTGTCGGTGGACTCGGCTTCTTCCGGAGCCCCATCCGCTAGACCCGCCTGCGGGACGTCTCGCTCGGGCTCAGCCGGGCTCACGCTCAGCTCGGCTGGAGGCTCGACAGTCGGAGTCGGCGGCGTCGAGGTCGCGGCCGAGGCGTCGTCGATCGGCGAGTCCGGTGCGCCGACGGCCTCGGTCGGCGGGGCTGCCACGACAGGCGGCACGGGGGGACGCACGATCGTCACGGCGCCGGTGAGAGGTGGCCGCTCGCGGCGGCGGCGTCCTCCCGGAGGCTTCGCCCCCAGCGGCTCGCTGAATGCGGCGGCGGGCCCACTCGCTGGGTCGCGATGAGGTGCAGGTCGGGCCGCAGCCCGGTCGGTCGGGTCAACGACCCCATCGGGCGTCATCGCAGGCGCATGGGGAGCCGTCGCAGACGTCGGTCGAGCGGCCGCTTCGGGTGCGGGCGGAGCGGCCGAGTCGAGCGCGGGGTCGTATGCGGGCTCGGGTGCGATGTCGAGATCCGGCCGTTCGGACATCGCCCCTCCATCCCCAGTCGCGTCGCGTCGTCCCATTGATGCAGAACGATGGGGGACATCGAGTTCGCGGCAGCGTGTCGCTCCCGCCACCGTCCGTTTTCCAGGGTACTGGGCGCGCCGGGCACCAGCCACCCCGCTGCCGGTCTCAGAGGTCCGCTCTCAGCCAGCCGCGCACAGTCAGCCGCTGTCAGCCAGTCGCTCACAGGCTCTGGGCCGGAGGAGTTGTCCACCGATCCACGATCGACGCGATTCGGGCTGCGAAGTTCTCCTAGCCTTCCCGCATGCCAGGACTCGGCGATCTGGTGCCTCCGCCCGAGCCGGTGCGGGCACGCTGGCGGATCCGACTCGGCGCCGCCGTCGTGATCCTGCTGATCGCGCTCGGCATCGCCGTCGTCGTCGGCGCCCTCGGCGCTGCCGGATCCAGTACCGAGGTGCCTGCTTCGGAGCCGGTCCTGGCCTCTACCGGGGAGCCCGAAGCGCCTGCGATCCTCATCGTCCAGGTCGGCGGGGCGGTGCGCCAGCCGGGTGTCTACAGCCTGCGGACAGGAGCTCGACTCCTGGACGCGATCGCCGCGGCGGGCGGGCTCGCCGACGATGCGGATGCGGACGCGATCAACCTCGCCCGTCAGATCGGCGACGGCGAGCAGATCACCGTTCCCCGGGTCGGGGAGGTTCCGCCCGCCGCGGATCCGGGAGCCGCGACCGGCGGTGTCACCGCTGCCCCGGGGCCGATCGATCTGAACACGGCGACGGTGGAGCAGCTCGACACCCTGCCTCGCATCGGCCCGTCCATCGCACAGCGGATCGTGGACTGGCGCACCGAGAACGGCCGGTTCAGCTCCGTCGACGACCTCGCCGAGATCAGCGGGATCGGAGACAAGACGATCGAGTCGCTGCGCGGGCTGGTGCTGCCCGAATGATCGATCTCCGTCTGCTCCCGGCCGCGCTCCTCTGCTGGCTCGCCTGTGGCGTGCTCGTGGGCCTGCCCGATGCGGCACCCTTCGCCGCCGCGACACTGATCGGCGCCGCCTGCGGAATCGCAGTCGTCCAAGCTCGGCGAGGGCGGGCGACCTTGTCGGGCGGCCGTAGGGGCTCCGCGCGGCTGTCCGTGATCCTGACGAGCGCGGCGGTGGCCCTCGCACTTGCTGGCGCCGCACTCGTCTCGCTCGCCATCAACGACAGCTCCCGTTCGCCGGCCGCGCTGGAGGGTCGCGCGACGAGCGGCGTCGCGATCGTGGAGATCACCGGAGCCGCTGTCGAGGACCTGGGCGCGGGAAGCGCCGGTGGCATCGCGGCGCGGACGCGCGTTCGCGGCCTGCTGACCTCGATCGAGGTCCGCGACCGTCTCATCTCCGCGCGGGCGCCGATCCTGCTCTTTGGGGACGGCGAGGCTGTTGCCGGACATCCGATCGGCAGCACCGTCCGCATGGCCCTGTCGCTGCGGCCCGCGGACGCCGGTTCTGACGCCGCCTTCCTGGCATTCGCTCGGGGTGACGTCGATGTCATAGAGGATCCGCACCCGTTTGTCGGCTGGGCCGGCGAGCTGCGCGCCGGATTCACGGAGGCCGCCTCCCTGCTGCCGGGCGATGGCGGATCGCTGCTCCCCGGTCTGGCGATCGGCGACGTCAGTTCGCTGGATCCGGCCGTGGACGACGCCATGACGGTCAGCTCTCTGAGCCATCTCACCGCCGTCTCTGGCGCGAACTGCGCCGTGGTCGTCGCGGCGATCATGCTGTTCGGCGCCCGGATCGGGGTGCGCCGCGGCCTCCGGATCGCCGCTGCGGGCATCGCCCTGGTCGGCTTCGTGGTGCTCGTGACCCCACAGCCCAGCGTGCTCCGGGCGGCGGTCATGGCGCTCGTCGTGCTCGTCGCCTTGGCATCCGGGCGGGCACGGGCGGGGCTGCCGACCCTGTGCGTCGCCGTGATCGCCCTGTTGATCGCCGACCCGTGGCTGTCACGCAGCTTCGGCTTCGCCCTGTCCACTCTGGCGACGGCCGGACTGCTTCTGCTCGCCCGGCCCATCGCGCTCGCCTTGGGCCGCTGGCTGCCGGCACCGCTCGCCCTGTCGGTGGCCGTTCCGCTCGCCGCCCAGCTGGCCTGCCAGCCGGTGATCGTGCTGCTCGATCCCACGCTTCCGCTGCTGTCCGTGCCTGCGAACCTGCTGGCAGAGCCGGCTGCGCCCGTCGCCACTCTGATCGGGCTCGTCGCCTGCCTGCTGCTCCCGGTCGCGCCGCCGCTCGGCGAGCTGCTGATGCGGATCGCCTGGCTGCCGTCGGCCTGGATCGCCGCCGTCGCCCGATTCTTCGCCGCGCATCCCGAGGGGCGGCTGCCGTGGCTGACCGACCTCCCGGGCGTGCTCGCGATGACGGTGCTGGCGGTCCTCCTCGCCCGAGCCTTCCTCCGCCGGCGCTGGCGGCTGACCGCGGGCGTCCTGGCACTCGCGATCCTCGTCTCGGCGGGAGTGGGCATCGGCACGAAGCTGGGAGGATCCGGCGCCCGACCGTCCGATTGGGAGGTCGCGTCCTGCGACATCGGTCAGGGCGACGCGTCGGTGGTGCGCAGCAAAGGGCACTTCGCGCTCATCGACACGGGGGACGACCCGCCGGCGCTGCTCAGCTGTCTCGCCGACCTGGGCGCGGCCTCCATCGACCTGCTCGTGCTCACCCACTTCGACCTGGATCACGTCGGTGCGGCCACCGCCCTCGTCGGTCGGGTGGACCTCGTGCTGCACGGTCCGACGGACGGCCCGAGCGCCGTGCACCTGCTCGACCGGCTGGAGGCGGGCGGGGCACAGGTGCAGGAGGTGTCTCGGGGCGCTCGGGGAACACTGGGCGCCGTCGGATGGAGGGCGCTCTGGCCACCCGCGGGCGACATCGAGCCGGGCAACGACGCGAGCGTGGTGCTGCGCACCGACGGCACCCTGCGCTCGATCTTCCTCGGCGACCTCGGCGCGGACGCCCAGCGGGCGGTGCTGCGCATCGGCGATCTCGCGCCCGGAGCGGCCGGAGGCGTCCCGATGGCCGCGGTGGATGTGGTGAAGGTCGCGCATCACGGCTCGTCGGACCAGTATCCGCGCCTGTACGACGCCCTGCGCGCCCGTGTCGCGCTGATCTCGTGCGGCATCGACAACGACTACGGTCATCCGACCGGCGAGCTGTTGGGCATCCTCCGCGAGGATCGCGCCGTCGTCCTGCGCACCGATCTCGAAGGCGAGCTGCTGGTCTCGGCGAACGGGGACGGAATGCGGACCTGGACGGAGCGCGCACCCGACCGCGACCCGACGACCTCTGTCGGTGCCGCGAATTAGAGTGGGCGGGTGGCAGCGCGAGTGAGCAGGCCGGCGGCTCGACCGACCGCCAAGTCGTCGTCGGCGCTGTCCTGGAACGAGATCCGGCCGGCGCCGGTCGTGCTCGTCTCCGGAACGGAGAACTTCCTCGCCGACCGGGCCATTCGGCGCCTGCGCGACATCCTCTCCACCGAGGATCCCAGCCTCGAGGTGACCGACCTCGACGCCGCAGACTACGCGCGCGGCGAGCTCATCTCGATGGCCAGCCCGTCCCTCTTCGGAGAGCCGCGGATGGTCCGGGTGTCCAATGTCGAGCGGTGCAACGACGACTTCATGGCCGAGGCGATCAGCTACCTCGGCTCGCCCGCTGCAGACGCCTACATCGTCCTGCGTCACGGGGGAGGAGTGCGCGGCAAGCGTCTGCTCGACGCCCTCCGCGCCGGAACGGGCGGGGCGATCGAGGTCGCCTGCGCCGAGCTCAAGAAGGACTCGGACAAGTACGACTTCGCCGTGGCGGAGTTCCGCACCGCTGGTCGACGGATCACCCCGGGGGCGCTGCGCGCAGTGCTGTCGGCGTTCTCCGACGATGTCGCCGAGCTGGCGACCGCCTGCGCTCAGCTGATCTCCGATTCGAGCGAGGAGATCACCGAGTCCGTCGTCGACAAGTACTACGGCGGCCGGGTGGAGACCAATGCCTTCAAGGTCGCCGATGCGGCGATCGCCGGACGCAACGGCGAGGCGCTCGCCCTGCTGCGGCATGCGCTTGCCAGCGGTTCCGACCCTGTGCCGCTCGTGGCCGCCTTCGCCGCCAAGCTGCGCACCATGGCCAAGGTGATGGGAGCGCGAGGCGCGTCGGGGCAGCTCGCCTCTCAGCTGGGCATCGCTCCGTGGCAGGTCGATCGGGCACGTCGGGATCTCGAGGGCTGGTCCGAGAACGGCCTCGCCGCCTGCATCGAGCTTCTCGCCGACACCGACGAGCGCATCAAGGGCGCCGGCCGCGACCCGGTCTATGCGGTCGAGCGCATGGTGCTGGGCATCGCCAGCCGCGGCGCCTCCCTCTGACCCCTCCTGTGGTCGAGTGGGGCCGGGTTCGGCACCAAGTCCGTCAGCAGTCGCAGACGAAGGTGCTCGACGGTGCGGTGAGCGGGTCGGGGCTGCGGCGGGCGGGCCCGTCGTCGGTCACGATCTCGAGGCCCTCGCGCACCCAGTACTCGAAGCCGCCGATCATCTCCTTGACCTCGTAGCCGAGCAGGGCGAACGCGAGCGCCGCCTTGGTGCCGCCGTTGCAGGCGGGCCCCCAGCAGTAGACGACCACGGTGCGGTCGATCGGGACCACGTCCAAAGCATCGGTGCTGATCCGTGCCGTCGGCAGATGAATGGCACCGGGCACGCGACCGCCATTCCACGCCGCGTCGCCGCGCGAGTCGACGAGGGTGAAGCCATCCGGGTCAGCGTCTCGGGCTGCGAACACATCGGACGGGTCGGTCTCGAAGGCGAGCTTGCGGCGGAAGAATGCGACGGCGCCCTCATTCACCGGTGCTGGGGCCGATGCGGATGTGTCCGTGGTGATGGTCATGGATCCAATATGCGCGGCTCGAGATCGGATCGCCGTGGGATTCGCGTCGGATGGGCGCGAATCTCCGCCAGCATGCTCGCGGATCGATCTGCGTCGATCAGGTGGTCGGCACCGTTCCGGACCAATCCGTCCTGATCCGCGATGAATCGTCCCGATCGTCCTGTTCTGCGAGGACGGCGGGAGAGGCTTCCTGATCCGCGAGGCGTGCTGCGGAAACACGAATGGCCCCGCCGGAGCGGGGCCATTCGAAGACTGCTGTGGGGTCGAGACTCAGATCGAGGCGACCGACTTGGCGAGCGCCGACTTGCGGTTCGCTGCCTGGTTCTTGTGGATGACGCCCTTGGACGCGGCCTTGTCGAGGCGCTTCGAGGCGGTGCTCAGGGCGGTGACGGCCTTGTCCTTGTCGCCGGCGGCGACGGCGGTGCGAGTGGCGCGGATGGCGGTCTTGAGCTGGCTCTTGACGGCCTTGTTGCGCTCGTGGGCCTTCTCGTTGGTGCCGATGCGCTTGATCTGCGACTTGATGTTTGCCATGAGGGAGCCTTCCTGGGGCGTGAGTGCGTCGAAATGCTGGTGAGTCGTGGGTGTCGGCGTCAGGAGAGCCGATCGCGATCGCCTGGAAACCAGGGAGCGTACGTACTCCGCGCACGACCATTACCGGACGCGCAAGCCAACGAAAGACGATACCAGGTGCGGGCGCTGCTCGCCAGCCGAGAGCGATCCTGTCAGCGCGCGATCAGTCCGCGCGCGCAGCGGCTCCGAGCAGGAGCCTCGAGAACGCTTCGGGCCGCGTGACGCTGACGAGGTGCGACGCTCCGGGGACCACCAGAAGCCCCGACCACGAGGCAGGGACCTGCGGCCGAGCACGGGCCGCGGCCAGGTAGCGGCGCTCCTGCAGCCGGAAGTGGTCGAGCTCGCCGTTGACCAGCAGGATCGGCACTCGGATGCGTCCGATCGCGTCGATGGGGCGGACGACGCTGATCTCGCGCAGGCCGTCGGCCATCACATCGAGCGCGATCCCGCCGCTCTCGACGTCGGTCCGTCCGGGCTCCGGAACGAAGGTGCGGAGCATCAGGCGGTTGAGTCCGGCCCCTCGGTCGGGGAGGCGACCGATCCCCGCCGCGATCCGGCGGTAGCCCTCGAGCGCCGCGCCTCGTGGAGTGGTCCCGCAGGCGGCTGCGATCAGGCCGTCGATCCGCTCTGCGCCCTCCGTTGCAGCCCAGTGCAGGGAGAGGTATCCGCCCAGGGACAGGCCGCAGAGGATGACGGGGCCGGTCATGGCGTCGACCGCGTCGCCGATCGCCGCCATCGCGGTAGCTACCGCGAACCGCTCCGCCATGCGCGATCCGTGACCCGGGAGGTCGATCGCTCGGGCCGGGATCTCGGCCCGATCGAGGGCGTCGAGCTGCGCACGCCACATGCTCGCCGACGTCCGCAACCCGTGGACGAGGACGACGGAGGCGGGCACGGCACCGATGGTAGGGATGGAAGCTGAATCCGCGGATGTGCGACGCCTCGAAGCGCATCCCATGCCGCCCGGGACCTCGACCGCCCGCCGCCGCTCGCCGGCGGCATCGCAACGCGAGGGGCGAGTACCCGAGCGCTAGCGTGGTGACGATGCCTCAACTCGCCTCGTACACCGCCTCCGTTCCGCCCTCGGGCATCCGCCGCATCCACGAGATCGCCCTTCAGCTCGACGATGTCATCGGGCTTGCGGTGGGGGAGCCCGACGTCGAGGTCGCCCCGCACGTGCTCGAGGCCGGCAGTGCCGCCTGGCTCGCCGACGACACGGCTTACACGGCGAACGCCGGCATCCTCGAGCTGCGCCAGGCGGTGCAGCAGAAGCTCGCGACCCGCAACGGGATCGAGGTCGACCTCGCCCAGATCTGGATCACGAACGGGGCTACCCAGGCGCTCACCCTCGCCATGAGTCTCATGCTCGCGCCGGGCGATGAGGTGCTCATCCCGGATCCGGGCTACACGACCTTCGCCATGAACGCGCGCATCCTCCATGCCGAGCCGGTGCCGTATCCGCTCCTGCCGGAAGCCGGCTTCCTGCCCGATCTCGAGCTGCTGGAGCGGGTGGTCACCGATCGGACGCGCCTGCTCATCATCAATTCGCCGTCGAACCCGCTGGGGTCGGTCTTCCCGACCGACGTGCTCCAGGCTCTGCTCGACTTCGCAACCCGGCACGACCTGTGGGTGCTCAGCGACGAGGTCTACGAGGCCTTCACCTACGGCATCTCGCATACGAGCATTGCGGCGCTCGACACCGAGAACCGGGTCTTCTCCGCCTTCTCCACCTCGAAGACCTACGCGCTGACCGGCGGCCGGGTCGGCTATCTGGTCACCCCACCGGGCTTCGCAGCCATCCTCGGCACCTACCAGGAGGCGACGATCAGCTGCATCAACACCCCCGCGCAGCGTGCGGCGGTCGCCGCGATCACGGGGGACCAGGAGCACGTCGAGCGGGCGGCGACGCACTACCGGCAGAACCTCACGGCAGCGTGCGCGCTGCTCGACGAGCGCGGGATCCGCTACCTCGAGCCGACCGGCGCGTTCTACCTCTGGATCGACGTCTCGCACGCGAGCGACGGCGACGTGGCCGCATGGGCCGAGGGCTTCCTGCTCAAGGAGCGCGTCTCGGTGGCTCCTGGGTCGGCGTTCGGACGCAGCGGCGAGGGCTGGATCCGCGTCTGCGTCGCCGCATCGCGCGAGAACCTGCTCGAGGGTCTCAGCAGGCTGCCTACGCCCTGACCTCGTCCGTCGCCCGGCCGTTCACGATCCGGGTGTGTGCAGCTCCACCTCGTAGTCCATGACCGTATCGGGCCTGTCGGCGGCGGCGAGCCGGATGCGCCGGACCTGCGCGCTGTGCATGGGTGGGAGGGCGTCGAGCGGGAACCAGGCGACCTCGCTGGACTCGTCATCGCCGACGCGTGCCTCGCCGCTCACATAGCGGCAGCGGAAGGTGAGGGTCGTGTAGCTGGTCCGATCGCCGTTCTCGTAGACGATCTCGTCGGTGACGGCCAGGGCGGCCAGCCGTTCGACCTCGGCGACGACCGTCGTCTCCTCGAGGACCTCGCGGACGGCCGCGACGGCCGCGTGCTCGCCTGGCTCGACGATCCCGGCGATCGTCGTCCAGTTGCCGTTGTCGGCGCGGCGCACGAGGAGCACCCGCTCCGGCCCTCCCGAGCCTGTGGAAGGGCCGTCGAGGACGACGGCGCTGGATCCCACCAGCCATAGGGGTGATGTGCCCACCTTCTCGCGCAGGGACCGGACGAATTCGGGCGTTGGCATGATCAGGAGCGTAGAGGCCGCCCGTTCCGAGCAGGCATCGCGAGGCTGGCCGCGGCTGAGCGCGCCGCGGCCGAGCTCGTCTGCGTCTGCGCCCTGCGCACGTCACGTCGGGCGCGGAGCCGCAGAGCGACCGAATGCGTGTGGGACACTTGAGCCGCCATGTCACCCCGTGCTCTCCAGGCGCTCGCGCCCGCCGCGACCGAACCCTCGAGCATCCGCAACTTCTGCATCATCGCCCACATCGACCACGGCAAGTCGACCCTGGCCGACCGGATGCTCGGCATCACCGGCGTCGTCTCCGACCGCGACATGCGCGCCCAGTACCTCGACCGGATGGACATCGAGCGCGAGCGCGGCATCACGATCAAGAGCCAGGCCGTTCGGATGCCCTGGTCGTTCGGCGGCGAGACCTTCGCCCTCAACATGATCGACACCCCGGGACACGTCGACTTCACCTACGAGGTCTCGCGATCGCTCGCGGCTTGCGAGGGCGCGATCCTGCTCGTGGACGCCGCACAGGGCATCGAGGCCCAGACCCTCGCCAACCTCTACCTGGCCCTCGAGAACGACCTCGAGATCATCCCGGTGCTCAACAAGATCGACCTCCCGGCGGCCGACCCCGACAAGTACGCCCGCGAGGTCGCTCAGCTGATCGGCGGCGATCCCGACGACGTCCTGCGGGTCTCCGGCAAGACCGGGATGGGGGTCGAGGACCTGCTGGACCGAGTGGTCGAGCGCATCCCGTCTCCCAAGGGCGACGCCAACGCCTCGCCGCGCGCGATGATCTTCGACTCGGTCTACGACTCCTACCGCGGCGTCGTCACCTACGTCCGGATGATCGACGGCAACCTCAAGCCCCGCGAGCGCATCCAGATGATGTCGACCAAGGCGACCCACGAGATCCTTGAGATCGGCGTCAGTGCACCCGAGCCGACGCCCTCAAAGGGCCTCGGCGTCGGCGAGGTCGGCTACCTGATCACCGGGGTGAAGGACGTCCGCCAGTCGAAGGTCGGCGACACCGTCACCAGCGCTGCGAAGCCGGCGACCCAGGCGCTCGCCGGCTACACCGATCCGCTGCCCATGGTGTTCTCGGGCGTGTACCCGATCGACGCCAGCGATTACCCCGGCCTCCGCGAGGCGCTCGACAAGCTCAAGCTGTCGGACGCGTCCCTGCAGTACGAGCCCGAGACCTCGGTCGCGCTCGGCTTCGGCTTCCGCTGCGGCTTCCTCGGCCTGCTGCACCTCGAGATCATCACCGAGCGCCTGCAGCGCGAGTTCGATCTCGACCTGATCACCACCGCGCCGAGCGTGCCGTACGAGGTGACCACCGAGGACCGCAAGACGGTCACCGTCACGAATCCGAGCGAGTATCCGACCGGTCGGATCGACTCGGTGCTCGAGCCGATCGTCAACGCCTCGATCCTCGCGCCGAAGGACTACGTCGGCGCGATCATGGAGCTCTGCCAGACCCGCCGGGGCACGATGAAGAGCATGGACTACCTCGGCGAGGACCGCGTCGAGCTGAAGTACACGATGCCGCTCGGCGAGATCGTGTTCGACTTCTTCGACCAGCTGAAGAGCCGCACCCAGGGCTACGCGAGCCTCGACTACGAGCCCTCCGGGCAGCAGGAGGCGGACCTGGTCAAGGTCGACATCCTGCTCCAGGGGGAGGCGGTGGACGCGTTCAGCGCCATCGTGCACCGCGACAAGGCCTTCGCCTACGGCACCATGATGGCCGGCCGCCTCCGCGAGCTGATCCCGCGCCAGCAGTTCGAGGTCCCCATCCAGGCCGCCATCGGCGCTCGGATCATCGCCCGCGAGAACATCCGCGCGATGCGCAAGGACGTGCTCGCCAAGTGCTACGGCGGCGACATCACCCGCAAGCGCAAGCTGCTCGAGAAGCAGAAGGAGGGCAAGAAGCGGATGAAGATGGTCGGCCGCGTCGAGGTCCCTCAGGAGGCGTTCATCGCCGCGCTGTCCGGCGACGTGGAGAAGAAGGACAAGAAGTAGCGCGCTCGGCCGTCGGCTGGTTTTCGGCGGAGGCCGGTCTGGCGGATGTCCGAGGACCGGACGAGACTCGATCGATGGCCAACGACGTCGTGCACTTCGAGATCATCGGACCCGATCCCGCCCGTCTGCGCGGGTACTACGGCGAGCTCTTCGGGTGGAGCTTCCAGACCGAGGCGCCGGTCGCCTCCCAAGTCTCAGAGCCGAGCAGCTACGCCTTCCACGAGGGAGCGACGATTCCCGGAGGCATCGGCGGCGGGTCGGACTTCACCGCGTCCACGATCTTCTACGTCGGCGTGGAGGACGTGACGCAGGCGCTCGCCGAGGCCGTGCGGCTGGGCGGCACCGCGGTGATGGGGCCCGCGGCCAACCCGAACGGCGAGCTGGTCGTCGCGCACTTCCGCGATCCGCAGGGCAACCTGATCGGGCTTGCCGGACCGCGATAGCCCGTCGCGGAGGTGCGGAGATCGATCCGACCTAATCCGCGACACCCGCCGGAAGACCCATCCGATGCTGCGACCCGCCCCCAGTATGGGTAAACGTCAAGTTGAAGGTTTGGGGGAGACATGACGATTGTCGGACCGCGCAGGACCACACAGAACGACAGCGACCGCGTGCTCAACTACGCGGCGATCGGTGCCACGAGGAGCGACGAGGTCGTCGCCTTCCCGCCGCACGGATACCGTCCATTCGAGGCCACGCAGCGCCTCGGCAGCGGCGACGCCCGCTTTGAGGCGGCTGCCCAGCTCCTGATGAGCTGGGGAATCCATCGGATCAGCGGGATCGCCGTCAGCGATCTGCAGCTCGAGAACCCCAAGCGGGCCTACGCCGAGGTGGCCTACGACCAGGACGGCAAGCCGCTCGCGCCGCGGCTCCCGGTCGATGCTGCCGGGATGGGCGCCGATGGCGTCCCGCAGGTCATCGCGGGGATGACCGCCACCGTCGAGTACGGCTGGGGTCCCTTCCGCACGCCCGCTCCGGTGAAGGTCGTCTACGTCATCGACGAGCCGGATCGCAAGGGATTTGCCTGCGGCACCCGCCACGGCCACCCCGCCTCGGGCGAGGAGCTCTTCCTGCTCACCCGCGACGAGACCGGATCGGTGCACCTGACCGTGCGCTCCGTGATGCGCGCGAGCGACGCCAAGCACATGCTCCCGATGACGCTCATGCGCGTCGGCGAGCGCCAGTACACGAAGCGCATCCTCAGCGCCCTGCACCCCACCCGCGCCGCCGCCTTCGCCGCCTGAGTTCCTACGTTCCGGCCGAATGTGCACGGAATTCCGTGCACATTCGTCCGTTTCGTAGGTATCGCCGCGTGGCCGCGGAAGCCGAGCGTGGTCAGTCAGTCAGTCATTCGACGAGCGAGCGTAGCGTCGACCGCAGCTCCGAAAGCCCGCTGACCAGATCGTCGAGGACGACGACGGCGCCGGTCTCACGCAGGTCGTCGACGGAGAAGATGCCTGTTGCGACGGCGATGAACGGAATGCCCGCCGTCGCGGCGGCGAGGTCGTCGCTCGGTGTGTCGCCGATGATCACGCTCGGCTGATCGAGCAGCGCGGCCCGCGCAGCCGCGGTGATCTCGCTCCGCTGACGGGCGCGGTCACCGAAGAACGAGTGCTCCCAATCGAACGCATCGGTGTCTATCCCCGCGCCGCTCAGCTTGGCTCGCGCACGGGTCGGGGAGTTGCCGGTGAGCAGGGCACTGGTCCAGCCCTCCTGCGCGACGGCGGCCAGCGCCGCGTTCACTCCGGGCGTCGGTTCCCTTCGATGGCTGCTCGTGCTCGCGACGACGGACAGCTCATCGAGCTTGGCGCCCACGGCGCCATGCAGCTCGGGATCGAGCTCATACTGCGCCAGCCGCTCCGCGATGATCTGGCCGTCCGTCTTGCCGTGCTCGCCGGGTCGGGTGCCGCCGGGCGCGTAGCCACTGACGAACTCGATCGCCTCGTCGTAGAGGCTGCCCGCCCTCGCCCCGTTCATCAGCAGCGTTCCGTCGACATCCCACAGCACGTACTTGGTCACCGTCTCCACGATTCCACATCCGAGACGGGGTCCGGCCACGATGCAGCGGCCTGCGAAGGTCGGTTCGGATCAGCCCTGGGCTGAGCGGCTCCAGCGCGACGGGCGCAGGAAACCGTCGGGCAGAGTGGTCCGCTCGTCGCCGCGAGCTCCGTTCACCTGCATCTGGGTGAGGAACAGCGCGTCCGCGAGACGCGCCCCTCGGACGTCGGCATCCCGCAGGTCGGCCCCCAGCAGATCGCAGAGCGCGAGGTCGGCATCCCGCAGATCGGCGGCGATCAGGAGGGCACCCCGCAGATCGGCACCCCGCAGATCCGCGCCGTGCAGGTCGACGCCCATGAGGTCGGCTCCGGGCCGGATCCTCTTGCTCCTTCCGCGAGCGGGAGCCGTGGCCTGACGCCGGACGAGCCGGCTCGCCTCGATGAGGAGGGGCCGGGCGGTGTCGAACTCCCGATCCACGTCGAGCTCGGCGAGGCTTTCCGGAGCGGAGTCCGCCAGCTGGAGCACCCGCGAGAAGAGGTTCTCCAGGGCACCGGCCAGCTGCGCCGGAGGTCGCATGCCCAAGGCCTGGTCGAGATGCCAGAGCAGCTCGTGCAGGCGACGCACGATCGGGAAGACGGTGAACATCTGGGTTCGGACCAGGGGATCCTCCCTCCATGACCGTCCGCCGAAGGTCTGTTGCGTCACCTTCTGTCCCGCACCGAAGCAGTCGAACGAGGTGCAGCCGACGAGTCCGCGATCGTCGAGGCTTTCGTGGATCCGGCAGGCGTTGCCGACGTCGAGATGTCGGCATGGATCGCCGGCGGCCTTGTCATATGGGAAACCCGACGTCCGTGCGAACGCAAGAGCGACGCAGCACAAGCCGACGCAGTTGGCGCAGTCTGCACCCAGATCCGCGCGGCGGCCGAGCTCGACCCGTGTTCGCGATGCCATCTGCTGAATCGTACGGGTCGATGGCCGCGCAGGTCGGTCGCGGTCTGTGTGCGCGAAACCGGCGGATGCCTACGTAATTACGTGCACATGGAGCCGGAACGTACACACCGACGGGGAGGGGATGCGACGGGGGAGAATGGACGGATGGCCTCCGCCCTTCCGCTCGGCGATCCTGCACCCGCCGACGGGAGGCTGCCGGATCAGGTGATCGAGGGCGCCGCCGAGCGCGATCTCGGCATCTACCTGCACGTGCCGTTCTGCCGCGTCCGCTGCGGGTACTGCGACTTCAACACCTATACGGGCGACGAGCTGCGGGGCGAGCGGCGCTCCGACTACGCCGGGCAGGCTGCCGCAGAGGTCGCCTTCGCGGCAGACGTGCTGCATGAATCGGGGCTGCCCGACCGGCGGGCCGCAACGGTGTTCTTCGGGGGAGGGACTCCGACGATGCTGCCGGCATCCGACCTCATCGGAATGCTCGGCGCCGTGCGCGACCGCTTCGGTCTCGCCCTCGGGGCAGAGGTCACCACCGAGGCGAACCCCGACTCCGTCGACGAGCGTTATCTCGAGGAGCTGGCCGAAGCGGGCTTCACCCGGGTCTCCTTCGGCATGCAGTCAGCGGTGCCGCACGTGCTCGCCACCCTCGATCGCACCCACGATCCCGACCGCATCCCGTTGGTCGTCGAGTGGGCGCGTCAGGCGGGGCTGGCCGTGAGTCTCGACCTGATATACGGGACTCCAGGGGAGAGCCTCGACGATTGGCGGAGATCGCTCGAGACGGCGATCGCGCAACGGCCCGATCATCTCTCGGCCTACGCGCTGATCGTCGAAGAGGGCACGGCGCTCGCCAGGCGCATCCGCTCCGGCGAGCTCGCCGCCCCCGACGACGATCTGCAGGCCGACATGTACGAGCTCGCGGATGAACTCCTCGGTGCTGCGGCGTACGGGTGGTACGAGGTCAGCAACTGGGCGCGCGCCGAGGATCCCGTCGCGACCGCCGAGGCGGGCATGCTGCCTTCATCCTCGCCGCGGACCCCGGACAGCCGATTCGTCTCCCGACACAACCTCGCCTACTGGCGAGGCGCGGACTGGTGGGGGATCGGCCCAGGCGCGCACAGCCACGTGGGCGGCGTGCGCTGGTGGAACGCCAAGCATCCGGCGGCTTATGCCGAGAGGATCCGGGCGGGAGTCTCGCCGGCGGTGGGCAGGGAGACTCTCGATGCGTCGACCCGCGAGCTCGAGCGGATCCTGCTCGAGAGCCGCACCCGCGCCGGGTTGCGAGTCGCGTCGCTCGCGCCTGACGCCCGCCGCGCGGTGGCGGGCCTCATCGCGGATGAGCTCATCGACCCGGCCGCAGCCTTCGTCGGACGCGTCACGCTCACCCGCCGCGGTCGTCTGCTGGCCGACGACGTCGCCCGCCGCCTCACCTGAGCGTCCTCCGCCCACCGGCGCATCTCGCTCGGCACATCGAAAACGCACGGGCACGTGAACTTCCACGTGCCCGTGCGTCTATGGCCAGCCCGGAGCTGAGCGCCCGGCTCGAGTCGGGCGTCAGGCCCCGATGAAGTCAGGCCCCGATGAAGTCAGGCCTTGATGAAGTCAGGCCTTGATGAACTGGATGGCCAGCGGGAATCGGTAGTGCTCGCCCCGGTTGGCGGCCATCGCCGAGAGGATCCCGAACACGATCGCCAGGATGTAGACGGCGATCAGTGTGAAGAAGCCGATGACCAGGAAGAACAGGATGTAGGAGACGATCAGCGCCCCCGTCACGGTCAGCTGCCAGTTGAGCTCCTGACGGGCGTGGTCGCGGATGAATCCGCCGCGGTCCTTCAGTAGCAGGTAGCCGATCAGCGCGCTCAGCCAGCTGAAGAAGATCCCGGCGATGTGCAGCAGCGTCGAGTACAGCCGCTGGTCTTCCGGTGACATCAGGGTCGGGGCGGCGGCGTACGGGCCGGGGGGAGGCGGAGTGGCGGACATGTCATTCCTTGTCTGATCAGGACGATCGGCGCCGGTGGCCGCACCGGCGGTGCAGCAGGCGCCATGCTGTGGCGGCTCACTAAAGCAGTGCGGGTCGGAGACCGAAGTCTCCGACCCGCAGGATTCCGCCGCGGTGGCGGAACGGGATTACTTGATGAAGCGGAACGCGACCGGGTAGCGGTAGGCCTGACCGCCGTTGACCTTCACGCCGCCGATGATCGACAGCACGATGTTGGCAAGCCACAGCAGACCGGGCAGCCAGCCGATGACGCTGATCAGGCCGTAGGCGTTGGTGAAGAGAAGTGCAGCACCGAGGATCGCCACGATGATGTTGAGCGCGATCCAGGCGATGAAGAAGGTGATCTGCCAGTTGAGCGCCTCCTTCGACTCCTGGCGCACGAACGGGCCGCGGTCCTTGAGGATCAGGAAGATCAGCAGCGCCGGCAGCGGGCCGATGACTCCGCCGAAGTGCGAGAGCGACGCCCACAGCTTGTCGTCAGAGGCGGAGAGCGGCTGGGCCGGTGCGGCCTGGGCGCCGGGTGCGTACGGCTGTCCGGGAGGCGGTGCGTAGGGCTGGCCGGGCTGGCTCGCGGCCGGCTCCTGCGGGGGGAGAAGGGGGTCGGTCATGGTGGGCCTTTCGAGAGGGAGACTGCGGATGCGCCTAACACGTCTCGATCGTCGCGAGCGACAGCGCGAGCACGCTCACAAGGTACTCCCAGTCCGAATCGCCTGCAATGAGGTATGGCGCGCGTCGTTCACAGGGCGTAACGGCCGATCCGGGATAGGATTGGCACTCGCTGCAACGGAGTGCCAGTCGCGGGATCCCGACGGATCGGGAACTCGGGCTGGCCCAATCGGATGAGGTCGAATGGTTTCCGATCGAGGTCTCGAGGTGCTGCGCGTCATCGTGCAGGACTACGTGGCGTCGCGGGAGCCGGTCGGCTCGAAGTCCATCGTCGACCGCTACGGCTTCGGCGTCTCCGCCGCGACCATCCGCAACGACATGGCGCTCCTCGAAGAGGAGGAGCTCATCGCGGCTCCGCACACCTCGTCCGGTCGGGTGCCGACCGACAAGGGCTACCGCGTCTTCGTCGACCGCCTCACCGAGCTGCGTCCGCTGAGCGCCCCGCAGAAGCACGCCATCGAGGTCTTCATGGGCTCGTCGGTCGACCTCGACGATGTGCTCTCGCGGAGCGTGCGCCTGCTCTCGCAGCTCACCCAGCAGGTCGCGCTCATCCAGTACCCGACCCTCTCGCGCACCACCGTCCGGCACATCGAGATCGTCCAGCTCGCCCCCGCCCGCCTGCTCACGGTGCTGATCACAGACGGCGGCCGGGTCGAACAGAGGGTCATCGACACCCCGTCCGATCTCGATCCGGACTTCCTCGACGAGCTGCGCGCTCGGATCAACGCTTCCCTGGGCGGCCTCGCGCTGGTGGACGCCGCCGAGAAGCTCCGGGATGTGCTCGCCAGCTTCCCGCCCAACCGGGCATCCCTCGTGGAGCCGGTGACCCGCTCGCTGACCGAGCAGGTGCTCGCGAACCGTCAGGACCGCTTCCTGATGGCCGGCACCGGCAACCTCGCCCGCACCGAGCGGGACTTCCCGGGCAGCATCCATCCCGTGCTCGACGCCATCGAGGAGCAGGTGACCCTCCTCAAGCTGTTCAGCGAGATGGCGCACGATCAGAACGGGCTGCAGAACGGCGTGGCCGTCAGCATCGGACGCGAGAACACCGCGTTCGGACTCGGTGAGGCATCTGTGCTGTCGACGGGATACAGTTCCTCCTCTGGCGAACTCGCCCGCCTCGGCGTGCTCGGTCCGACCAGAATGGATTACTCGAACAACATGGCGGCCGTGCGCGCCGTCGCCCGCTACCTCTCCCGCCTGCTCGGTGAGGCGTGACGGATCTGTCAGGCGATCGCCTGCCCATCGGACCGCCGTGCCCGCGACGACCTGGGTCATCCGGAGCTGTCATCGAGCCGCGTCATCGAGCTGTGTCATCGAAAGGCCTGAATCTGTGAGAAAGACAGCGGTGAGCCGTGGCTGACCATTACGAAGTGCTCGGAGTCTCCCGCGACGCCACCACCGACGAGATCAAGAAGTCCTACCGCCGGCTGGCGCGCGAGCTGCACCCCGACGTCAACTCGGGTGCGGACGCCGCAGAGCGATTCAAGGACGTCACCCACGCCTACGACGTGCTGAGCGACCCGCGCCAGCGTCAGGACTACGACAACGGCGGCCGCGGCAACGGCGGCGGCGGCTTCGATGGCGGCTTCGCGGGCTTCGGGGACATCTTCGAGACCTTCTTCGGCGGCGGCGGTCAGCGCGGCGGAGGACCCCGATCCCGCCAGGAGCGCGGCCAGGACGCTCTGTTGCGCGTCGAGGTGGACCTCGAGGACGTCATCTTCGGCACCCACCGAGACATCGAGGTCGACACCGCGATCATGTGCGAGACCTGCAAGGGCACCTGCTGCCAGCCCGGCACCAGCCCGGTCACCTGCGACATCTGCCGCGGAAGCGGACAGATCCAGCGCACCGTGCGCTCGCTGCTCGGCAACGTGATGACCACCAGCCCCTGCGGCACCTGCCGCGGCTTCGGCACCGTCATCCCCAACCCGTGCGTCACCTGCCAGGGCCAGGGCCGGGTGCGCGCCCGCCGGAGCATCCCCGTCGACATCCCCGCCGGCGTCGAGACCGGCCTGCGCCTCCAGCTCCCCGGACAGGGCGAGGTCGGACCGGCCGCGGGCCCCAACGGCGACCTGTACCTCGAGGTCAAGGTCCGCCACCACGAGACCTACAGCCGCAGCGGCGACGACCTGCTCGCCACGCTCGAGGTGCAGATGTCGGATGCGATCCTCGGAACCACGACCCACCTCAGCGCCCTCGACGGCGACGTGGAGGTCGAGATCCGGCCCGGAACGCAGAGCGCCGACATCCTCACCATCAAGGGCCGCGGCGTCACGCGGCTGCGGGGCCAGGGTCGCGGCGACCTGCGGATCGGGGTCCAGGTGGTCACCCCCACCAAGCTCGACCGGCACGAGCGCGAGCTCATCGAGCAGTTCGCCGGCCGGTACCGCAAGCAGCAGCCCTCGCTCTCGCACTTCCAGCAGGGCCTGTTCGGCAAGCTGCGCGACCGCTTCATGAACGTCTGATCCATCGGATGGTGCACTTCTACCTGACCGACGTGCTGACCGACGTCGCCGTCGGAGACACGGCGCGAGTCTTCGGGCTCGAGGCGCGTCACGCCTCGACCGTGGCGCGCGTGCAGATCGGCGAGGTCATCGCGCTCGGCGACGGCAAGGGCATCGTCGTGCAGGGGGAGGTCCTCTCCACGACCGCCGCCACGCTGGCGGTTGCCGTGACCGATGTCACAGTGACGCCGCCACGCGAGCCGAGCCTCACCCTTGTGCAGGCGCTCGCGAAGGGCGACCGGGACGAGATGGCGGTCCAGGCGGCGACCGAGCTCGGCGTGGACCGGATCATCCCGTGGCAGGCGGACCGCAGCATCTCCCGCTGGTCGGGGCCGAAGGCGGAGCGCGGACTCGAGCGCTGGCAGATCATCAGCCGCGAGGCCGTCAAGCAGTCCAAGCGGCCGTGGGTGCCCGTCGTCTCGCCGCTCGCCGATCTGCGTGACCTCGAGACCCTGGTGACCGAGGTGCGCACGGTCATCCTCGAGCCGACAGCGACCGACGGCCTCGGCAAGTTCGTCAACATGCTGAAGGCGCCCGTGCGCGGCGAGGGCGGCAAGTTCCGCGCGAAGCCGGTGCCGGACCTCGCCATCATCGTCGGGCCCGAGGGCGGGGTGGCGCCGCGCGAGCTGGCGGCACTCGTCGCCGCGGGTGCGACCCCCATCAAGCTCGGCGACGAGGTCCTGCGCACCTCCACCGCCGGCCCTGCAGCCATCGCCGTCCTCTCCCTCCTCCTCAAGCGCTGGGGCTAGCCGACCGGTTTCGAGACGCGCGTTCCTCGCTCCTCGACCAACGGGGTGGGT
>NZ_SSSM01000007.1 GCF_004801885.1 Naasia lichenicola
AAGCGCGCGTGCGCTGTCGGCGGACGGCCGGGCGGCTTGTCGGGCGTCCGCCGTAGAATTGCGGCTATGAGCAGCCCGTCGATCTTCACCCGCATCCTCGCGGGCGACATCCCCGGAGAGATCCTGCACGAGACCGAAAGGGTGTTCGTCCTGCGCGACATCGCCCCCAAGGCTCCCGTGCACCTGCTCGTCATCCCCAAGACCGAGCAGTACGCCAACGTCGTCGAGCTGGCCGCGGGCGACCCGGGTCTGCTCGCGGAGATGGTCGAGGTCGCGAACGCCATGGCCGCCGCAGCAGCGTCATCCGGTCAGGGGGACGGCGATTTCCGCCTCATCTTCAACACCGGCGAAGGATCCGGCCAGACCGTCTTCCATGTCCACGCGCATGTGCTGGCCGGTGGCCTCTCGGAAGGGTCCCTTGGCGACGGCTGACGACGCACGAGCGCCCGAGCAGATCCTGGGGCAGGGTGCCGATGCTGCCGAGCAGGCCGGCACCGTCCAGAGCGTCGAGGTCGACGGCGTCGCCATGGTCCGTCTCCTCGGACCGCAGGATCGCTTCCTCAAGCAGATCGAGACCCAACACCCCGACGTTTCCGTGCTGGTGCGCGGCAACCGACTCACCCTCAGCGGCCCCGACGGATCCGTCCGCGCCGCACGACGCCTCATCGAGGAGCTGCTCCAGATGGTCCGTGACGGACGCGAACTGAGCCCCATCGAGGTCGGCACCTCGGCCCGCATCCTCGAGGGCGACATCACCTCGAGCCCGTCCGACCTGCTCGGCCAGGCGATCCTGACCGCCAAGGGCCGTGCCATCCGGCCCAAGACGATCGGACAGCGCTCCTACGTCGACGCGATCGACCACAACACGATCACCTTCGGCATCGGCCCGGCCGGAACCGGAAAGACCTACCTCGCCATGGCGAAGGCCGTGCAGGCGCTGCAGCGCAAGGAGGTCAGCCGGATCATCCTCACGCGTCCGGCGGTCGAGGCGGGGGAGCGGCTCGGCTATCTTCCCGGCAGCCTGAACGACAAGATCGACCCGTACCTGCGTCCGCTCTACGACGCGCTCAACGAGATGCTCGACCCCGAGCTGGTGCCCAAGCTGATGGCCACCCAGACCATCGAGGTCGCTCCGCTGGCCTACATGCGAGGCCGCACGCTCAACGACTCGTTCGTCGTGCTCGACGAGGCCCAGAACACCACGCCCGAGCAGATGAAGATGTTCCTCACCCGCCTCGGCTTCGGCTCCAAGATGGTGATCACGGGTGACATCACCCAGGTCGACCTGCCCACCGGCGCGAGCGGCCTCCAGCTCGTCACCAAGGTGCTGAACGAGGTCGACGACATCCACTTCGCCCGCCTGACCAGCGAAGACGTCGTCCGTCACACCCTCGTCGGGCGGATCGTCGACGCCTACACGAAGTACGACAGCGAGCGGCAGGCGCGCCAGTTCGAGCGGCGCACCAACGAGGTCGAAGGACGGCGCGCACCCAGCGACTTCCGCCCGCCGCAGAATCGCGCCGAGCGCCGCGGCCACGACAGCGCCCGAGACGCCTCGCGTGACGGCACGCGTGACGCCTCCCGCGACTACCGAAAGGACCGGTAGCCCCGTGTCGATCGAGATCAACAACGAATCCGGCGTCGCGGTCGACGAGGCGTCCCTGCAGCGCCTCATCACCTTCGCCCTCGACCTGCTGCACGTGAACGCCGACGCCGAGGTCGCCATCGTGCTCGTCGACGAGGCCGCCATGGAGCAGCTGCACGTGCAGTGGATGGACGAGCCTGGCCCCACCGACGTGCTCAGCTTCCCGATGGACGAGCTGCGTCCCGGCACCGAGGAGCACGAGACTCCGGCGGGTCTGCTCGGCGACATCGTCGTCTGCCCGCAGGTCGCCCAGGGCCAGGCCGAGACGGCCGGTCACTCCCTCCTTGACGAGATCCATCTGCTCACGGCGCACGGACTGCTGCACCTGCTGGGCTTCGACCACGCCGACGTCGAGGAGGAGCGCGAGATGTTCGGCATCCAGCGCGACATCCTCGTGGGCTTCTCCATGGAGGAGAAGCGACGCGGAGGCACCCGACGACGATGATCGTTGCCCTGCTGATCACCGTGGCGGTGCTGCTCGTGGCCTTCGCCGGCCTGATGGCCTCGGCCGATGCGGCCATCGCCACACTGTCCCGCGCCGACATCCTCGAGCTCGCCGCCACCGCGCGGGCGAAGCGCTCGCTGATCGCGATCGCGAGCGACAGCGGCGCGCACGTCAACGCGATCAGCTTCCTGCGCATCACGTCCGAGACCACGGCGGCGGTGCTCGTCACCTTCGCTCTGATGAGCGCGATAGAGCCGACCTGGGTCGCGCTGATCGCGGCCGCGCTCGCGATGACGGCGGTGTCCTTCGTGCTCGTCGGATCCAGTCCGCGCAGCGTGGGCCGGGTACACCCGCGAACCGTGCTGCGGTTGAGCGCGCTGATCGTGCGCGGCGTGCGGGTGCTGCTCGGCCCCATCGCCGATGCTCTCGTCGCGCTGGGCAACCGGGTCACTCCCGGACGCCCGCGGACCGCCACCTTCACCTCCGAAGAGCAGCTCCTGAGCATGGTCGACGAGGCCACCGAGCTCGACGTGCTCGAGGAGGACGACCGCGAGCTCATACACTCCATCTTCGAGTTCAACGACACCGTCATCCGCGAGGTCATGGTGCCGCGCACCGACATGGTGACCATCGAGTCGACCAGCTCGATCAGCGACGCCATGACCCTGTTCCTCTCCCGCGGCTTCTCGCGCATCCCGGTGCGCGACGCCCAGGACTCCGAGGACATCCTCGGTGTGCTCTACCTCCGCGACGTCGCCCGGTTCGTGCACGAGAAGCCGAAGAAGGCGACCACGGCCACGGTCACCTCGATCGCGAAGGCCGCCCTGTTCCTGCCCGAATCCAAGAAGGCCGACGAGACCCTGCGCCAGATGCAGGTCGAGTCGAACCACTTCGCCGTCGTCGTCGACGAGTACGGCGGGATCGCGGGCATCGTCACGATGGAGGACCTCATCGAGGAGCTCGTCGGAGAGATCGCCGACGAGTACGACCGCGATGCGGCCGATGTCGAGAAGCTGGCGGAGGGCCGCTATCGAGTGGCCGCCCGGATGGCGACCGACGAGCTCGGCGACCTCTTCGACATCGAGCTCGACGACGACGATGTGGATTCGGTCGGCGGACTGCTCACCAAGATTCTCGGACGACTGCCCGTCGCCGGATCGACCGCGACGGTGGCGGGGCTGCTGCTCACGGCCGACCGGACAGACGGCAGACGGCGCAGGATCAGTACGGTGATCGTCGAGCGCGATCCGGATGCACGCGAGCCAGAGCTGGCCGACGACGACGAGAGCCGGGCCATGCGCGCCCAGGCGGAGGCGACACTGCTATGAGAGACACCACGACCGAAGACGGCAGCGCGGAACAGGCAATGACCGAACAGGTGATCACCGAACAGCCCAGCACCGACGCGGGCGACGCCGTCGACTTGTCGGCAGCGCCTGACAGCGTTCCCGAAGAGGGCTTCCGCGCCGGCTTCGTCTCGTTCGTCGGCCGCCCCAACGTCGGCAAGTCGACCCTGACCAACGCACTGGTGGGGGAGAAGGTGGCCATCACGTCATCGAAGCCCCAGACCACTCGGCGGGCGATCCGAGGAATCGTGCACGCCGACACGGGCCAGCTGATCATCGTCGACACCCCGGGAATCCACCGGCCGCGCACCCTGCTCGGCCAGCGGCTGAACGATCTGGTCTCCTCGACGCTGTCCGACGTCGACGTCATCGCCATGTGCTTTCCCGCGAACGAGGACATCGGCCCCGGCGACAGGTTCATCAACGAGCAGCTCGACTCCTACCCCCGGGCCATCAAGGTCGCCATCGTCACCAAGATCGATACCGTGGGCCGCGATCACGTCGGGGCGCAGCTGCTCGCCGTCAGCGAGCTCCGCGACTGGGCGACGATCATCCCGATCTCGGCGATCGACGACATCCAGCTCGACGTCGTGACCCGCGAGCTCATCGCGCTGATGCCGGTGTCGCAGCCTCTCTACGGCGAGGACGCGGTCACGGACGAGACCGACGAGGACCGCATCGCCGAGCTGATCCGCGAGGCCGCCCTCGAGGGCGTCTCCGATGAGCTCCCTCACTCGCTCGCCGTGACGATCGACGAGATGAACGAGCGCGAGGACAAGGACCTCCTCGAGATCCACGCCAACCTCTGGGTCGAGCGCGACAGCCAGAAGGGCATCATCATCGGCAAGGGCGGCTCACGCCTCGGCGACGTCGGAACTCGAGCGCGTGGCGCCATCGAGATCCTGGTCGGCAAGCCCGTGTACCTCAACATCCGCGTCAAGGTCGCCAAGGAATGGCAGCGCGACGCGAAGCAGCTCGGCCGCCTCGGCTTCTGAAGCCGTCGAGTCACAGCCCGCTGGTCGAGTAGGTCGCGCGGCGACCCTATAGAAACGCGTTCACGGCTCCGCCAGACCAACGGAGTATCCGATCTCGTACATCTTGCGGATGATTGAGAGCCGCGAGCGGATGAGATGGCCGCTGGAACAGGGACAACCGCGCATCCGCGCGCTTACGGTGGCCTCATGAACGACAAGAACTGGGCCGAGCGCGTCGCAGCTCTGCTGACCCGGGAGAACCTGGTGCGCCATCGCGCGGGAGTGGAATGGCTTGGCGCCGGCGTCTACTTCCTCTTGGGGCTGATCGCTGTCGTCGGGCGGTTCAACGCGGTGATCGCATTGCTCGTGGTCCTCGGTGGTGCATCCCTCATCGTCCTGCATCGTCGAGCTCCCGGAGTGGCCTTGCTCGGCGGCTACGTGCTCGTAGTCGTGGTGTCGGTCCTGCTCGGCGGGGGATACGCCGAAGCGGACTGGGGCGTGATCGGACTTCCTCTGCTGGTTGTGATGTTCGGCTCCGCCGCTTACGGTCGGGCCCCTATCCGCTGGGGGGCGCTGGGCATTGCCGCTATCGCGGTTCTGGCGGCTCAGGTCGGTCTCGTCTTTCCTCAACTGACGGACATCGGTGGCTTCGGCTACGGCTACACCTTCATGCAGAGCGCAGGCTTCCTCGGCTCCGCGGCGTTCGTCTTCGTGGGCACGTGTGCACTTCTCCTGCTGCCATGGTTCGGTGGCTGGCTGAGTCGCACAGCCGCGCAGCGCAAGGCAGCCGAGACGGGCAAGGTCGAGATCGTCGCCCAGCGGGACGAGCTCGAGGTGTCGGTCGCCCTCGAGCAGGAGCGCAACCGAGTGGCGCGTGACGTGCACGACATCGTCGCCCATTCCCTGGCCGTCGTGATCTCGCAGGCCGACGGAGCCCGCTACGCCGCGCGCAAGTCGCCGGAAGCCGTGGACGATGCCCTCGAGGCGATCTCAGCCACCGCCCGCGCGGCACTCGTGGACGTGCGCTCGCTGCTCACCGACCTCCGCCACAGCCAGGAGGCCGGGCCTCAGCCGGGGATGAACGACATCGACAACCTCGTTCGGAGCTTCCGGGAGTCGGGCCTCGAGGTCGAATGGTCGAGCTACGGCGTCGGCCGTCCGGTGAGCGAGGCGACCGGACTCGGCGTCTACCGCATCGTCCAGGAGTCGCTGACGAACGCCCTGCGACACGGTGCTCGCACCTCGCCGGTCGATCTCGAGTTCGACTGGAGCGAGACCGCACTCAGCATCACGGTCACCAACGACCTGTCCGCAGGCGAGCGCGCGCAGAACGCGGCGGGCCACGGCATCCCGGGCATGCGGGAGCGATCCGCGCTCGCCGGGGGCGCGTTCACGATGGGCGACGGCACCAACGGCAGGTTCCGGATCCGTGCGGTGCTCCCCGTCGACCGCGGCACCGCGCGGACCCAGCCGATGGCCACGCTCCGCACCGCGAGCCAGCCGATCATCCCGACCTCCAGCTCGACGTCGGCCGGGGTGACCTCATGACGCTCACGATCGATGCACCGCCGCCGGCGTTCTCCGCTCCGGTGGCGCCCGGTGCGCCGATCCCCTCCGTGAGCTTCGAGTACGAGACCCTCGTCCGAGCGGTCGTATCGGTGTCCTTCGTGCTCGTGCGGCCATCGGATTCCCTCATCACCGCCATCCCCGCACTGTGAGCGCCTCATGAACCCCGTGATGACGACCATCCGCGTCGCTCTGGTCGACGATCAGCCGCTGTTCCGGTCGGGCCTGCGCATGCTCATCGATTCGCAGGACGACCTCCGGATCGTCGGGGAGGCCGGCGACGGGCGTCAGGCGATCAGCATGGTGGCGGAGTCGCGACCCGATGTGGTCCTGATGGACATCCGGATGCCGATCTCCGACGGGATCGAGGCCACCGAGCAGATCATGGCCCGCGCAACGGAGACGGGGATCGAGCCCCCGCGCATCCTGGTGCTCACGACCTTCGATCTCGACGAGGGCGCCGCGAGGGCCATCCGTGCCGGCGCCAGCGGCTTCGTGCTCAAGGACGCCGAGCCGGAATTCCTGCTCGCGGCGATCCGCACGGTGCACTCCGGCACGGCTGTCATCGCCCCGGCCGCCACCCGTGAGCTGTTCGAGCACTTCGGACTCGGCAGGCCGCCGAAGGACGGCGGTGCCGCCCTCGCCGGGCTCAGCGATCGCGAGCGCGAGATCTTCCTGCTCGCGGCGCGGGGCCTGAGCAACGGGGAGATCGCCCGCAACGAGTTCGTCAGCGAGGCCACAGTGAAGACCCACATCTCGCGCATCCTCGCCAAGCTCGGCCTGCGCGACCGCGTGCAGCTCGTCGTCTTCGCCCACGAGCGCCGACTGCTGGGCTGACGAGCCGAGACCTCTCACGAGCTGCCCAGTTCTGCCGCCTGAATCACGTCGCAGGCGGCAGAAGTGGGCACCTCACTCGCGATGACACCCGCGTAGTGGGGGTCTGTGACGGTGTGTCCCACCCGCGCGCCGAATCGGAGCGCCGTCCAGCACTCCATAGCCTGAGCGGACGGCCGCACCGGGGGGAGGGGCATGTTCGACGGGCTGCAGCAGCAGAGCATCGTGGACGGCCCGCTCTTCGCGGGCTCCTTCGCCACGCTCGCCGGCGCGGTCCTGATCCTCCTGCTGCCGAGCCCCGGTCTCACAGCGAGCCGCAGCTGGTTCTACGTCCGCGTGCTCGCGCTCGCCGCGTTCGGGGCCGGACTCGGCGTGCTGCTCACCTGGCTGCTCAGCGACGTCTTCGACGTCTTCGGAGTCTCACTGACCTGGGTGGTCCGGATCGGCGACACCCTGGCCTTCACCGCCGTGGCGATCGCACTCGGCAACCTCATCGGCACCGCGATCTGGCGCAAGATCCTCGCGATCGTCGCCGCTGCGCTCGCGGCGTGGTGCCTCTTCCTCGCCATCAACGTCGACTTCGGTCAGTTCCCTCGAGTGGGCGACGCCCTCGGCACCACCTATCTCGACGACGCCGTGCTGCCTGCGCTCGACCCGGACGCACCCGACCTGGCCGATTGGACGGCACCCGACGACCTCCCGGGTCGGGGAAGCGTCGGACGCGTCGTCATCCCGGCGACGGCATCGGGCTTCGCCGCCCGTGCGGCCTACATCTATCTGCCGCCCGCGGCGCTGGTGGCAGATCCGCCCAGGCTGCCGGTCGTCATCGCGATGCCCGGACAGCCGGGGGAGCCGGCCGACATGTTCCGCGCCGCCGGGATGGACGCGCTGCTCGACGAGATCGCCCACGAGCATCATGGGGTCGCGCCGATCATGGTCGTGCCCGACCAGTTGGCCGATCCGACGCTCAACCCCATGTGCATCGATTCGCCTCTCGGCAACTCCGCGACCTACCTCACCGTGGACGTGCCCGACTGGATCCGCAGCCATCTCAACGTCGTTCCCGACCGGACGGGCTGGACCGTCGCCGGCTTCTCGCAGGGGGGCACCTGCGCGATCCAGCTCGGAGCGGGCTACCCCGAGATCTTCGGTTCGATCATCGATGTCTCGGGGGAGAGGGTGCCGTCGCTCGGCTCCGTCGAGCAGACGGTGATCAAGGGATTCGCCGGCGATCAGTCCGCCTACCAGGCGGCGACGCCTGAAGGCCTGATGGCGAGCCACACTCCCTATCCGGACACGGTGGCCGTCTTCGCCGCCGGAGCAGGAGATGAGAAGTACTCTGCGAATATGCAGGCGGTGTCGACCGCCGCCGTGGGGGCGGGCATGCACGTCACCCGCGAACTGTCGCCAGGGACGGCGCACGACTGGAATACGGCTCGCTTCGGCTTCCGGTTGGGATTCACCGAGCTGCTGCCTCGGTGGGGGATTTCAGGATGAGAAAAGCGACTGGATGGGTGCTGCGGCTCCCCGTGACGATGACCCTCGCCGCGCTCCTGGTCGCCTGCGCCATCGTCGCCGGCCCGCTGACCGGCCCCTCCAGCGTCCTCCGGGTCTGGGCGGGAACCGGCCTCGTCTCCGTCGCGCACGGTCCCAACCCCCTGTCGCCGATCACCTCATCTCTCTTCACCGACGGGCTCACCGAGCTGCTCGGCGCACTGATCGCCACCTTCGTGGTGATCGGCGGTGCCGAACGCCTGATGGGCCGGTGGCGCACGCTCCTCGCCTGGCTGCTCACCGCCGTCATCGGCGGAGCGGCAGGCATGACGCTGCAGGCGACCGGAGTCATCAGCGCCCAGCTGTGGTCGCACGACGCCGCAGCGGCGATCGTGCTCGACCCGTTCACCCCGATCGCCGGGGCGGCGATGGCTGCCAGTGCATTCGCCAACCGCCTGTGGCGACGTCGGATCCGGGTCATCGGCTTCGCCGGACTGCTGCTCTTCGTGCTCTACTCCGGGACCTCGGCCGACCTCTACCGCCTTCTCGCCGCGGTCGCCGGGCTCCTTCTCGGACTGCTGCTGGCTCCTCGAGCGAGGGTCGCGCTGCGCTGGGAGCGCAGCTCGCACCATGAGGCGCGCACCCTGCTCGCCTCGCTGCTCATCCTCGGCGCCGTCGCTCCGCTGATCGCCGTGGTCAGCCATGTCGCCTTCGGTCCCGTGCACTCCCTCTGGCTGGTGGGAGCGACCGGAGCCGGGTCGCCCGACGATGTCTGCGGCGTGTTCGCGACCGACGACTGCATCCGTGCGCTGGCCTCGATCCGCCTCGACGGCCCCGGCCCGATCATCACGTCGGTCGCGCCACTGCTGCTGCTCGCCCTCTGCGCCTTCGGGCTGCTCCGCGGGCGACGGATCGCGGCGTGGCTCGCCATCGCCGTGAACGTCCTGCTCGCCTACCTGTCGGCCTTCTACGACGGGATCCTCCCGTGGGCACCGGACCGCAGTCAGCTGCTCAGCCCGGACGGGGTGGGGGATCAGGTCATCCCGCTGACCCTCTCTGTGCTGCTGCCGCTCGCCCTGGCGGTGCTCATCGGCATCAACCTCGCGCACTTCTCGGTCCGCCCGTCGACGCAGACCCTCCGTCGCTTCGTGGCCACCGTCATCGTCGCGTTCGTCGGCACCTCGACCATGAACCTGATCGCCGGGTCGGTCACCCGCAACGAGTTCGAGCCGCCCGCCACCCTGCTCAACCTGCTGCTCGACCTGCCGGAGCGCTACTTCCCGGTCGGCTATCTCGACGATCGGCTGATCGAGTTCGCACCGGTCGGAGACACCGCGGCGGCGGTCTACTTCTGGACGGGCGCGGTGTTCTGGATGATCGTGGTCGCCGCGAGCGCCGCGGTCGTCGTCAGCGCCGCGGGTCGTCATCTCGCCACCGACCTCGGACGGGTGCGCACCCTGTTGAGGCAGAACGGCGAGGGCTCCCTCTCGCACATGGCGACCTGGCAGGGCAACACCTACTGGTTCTCGCCCGATGGGGCAGTCGCCGTCGCCTACCGCGTGGTCTCGGGAGTCGCCGTCACGATGACCGGCCCGATCGGGCCTCGCCGCCTGCAGGACGACGCCATCCGCGGCTTCACCCGCTTCTGCGACGAGAACGGCTGGATCCCGGTCTTCTACGGCGTCGTCGAGGACCAGAGCGCCGCCTTCGAGCGGGCCGGCTGGCAGGTGTCTGTCGTCGGCGACGACACCGTGCTCGATCCCGCCTCCTTCGCATTGACGGGCAAGAAGTGGCAGGACATCCGCTCGTCGATCAACCGGGCCGCCAAGCTCGGCATCGAGGCGTCGTGGACCACCTGGGAGGCGCTCTCGATCGCGGCGCGGACGCAGATCGAGGTCATCTCCGAGGAGTGGGTCGCAGGGCGCAACCTCCCCGAGATGGGCTTCACCCTCGGCGGGATCGACGAGCTGCAGGATCCCGACGTGCGCCTGATGCTCGCCATCGACCGCAACGGCCGGATCGAGGCGGTGACCAGCTGGCTGCCCACCTACCGTGAAGGCGCCATCATCGGGTGGACGCTCGACTTCATGCGTCGCCGTCCCGACAGCATGAACGGCGTGGTCGAGTTCCTGATCGCCGCGACCATGCGGCACGCGAAGGATCGCGAACTCGAGTTCGTCAGCCTCTCCACCGCTCCGCTGGCCAGGATCGGCGCCGGATCGGGCAGTCCCGAGGATTCCGACCGCACCGCCCAGGTGCTCGAGTACGTCGGCCGCAAGCTCGAATCGCTGTACGGATTCCGCTCGCTGCTGGCATTCAAGATCAAGTTCCAGCCCGCGCTGCGGCCGGTGCTGCTCGCGGTCCAGGACGCCTCGGTGCTTCCGGCCGTCGGCATCGCACTGGTGCGGGCGTATCTGCCGAGCATGACCGTCGCGCAGGTGCTGAGCCTGATGCGCACCCTGATCCGTCCCGTCGGCGAGGCGCCGCGCACCGCGCCGGTCACCGCGCCCGTCCGCGTGATCTCGCCCGATTCCTCAGCGACCGGTGCCCATCCGGTCGGTTCGGATTCCGCCGTGGCTGTCGAGGCCCCGGCGCATCACGGAGCTCCCACCAGCTGAGTCCGGCGTCGGGCCTTCGAGCAGACCAGCACCCCGGGTAAGCAAAGCATTCCCGATGCTCGGTGGCCACCTCTCCTCCTGTCGGCCACCCCTATAAACCTGGCCGACGGTAGAAGAGGTTGCCGCGGGCGCGCCAATGGTTGCCGAGGGGCTCCCCGATCGAGGCGAGCTTTTCGAGACGTTCGGCCACCTTTGGGGACGTTCGGCCACCTCTATGAACCGGGCCGACGGTAGGAAAGGTGGCCGCGGCGGCATCACAGGTGGCCGAGCTGAATCCCAAGGTGGCCACGCAGCGGAAGCGCGGTGGCCAGGCAAGCCGCCGCTCCGCCGCCCGTTCGCGCCCGGTCCGCCCGCCTCTCTGCGCCCGATCCGCCCACAGCTGCAGGGGCGGTCCGCCGCCCCGTCCGGAGAACGGTGCGTCCTAGAGTTGGCTCGTGAGGATCGGGCTGTTCGGGGGGTTCCGCATCGAGTCCGCCGGTGCGGCCCTCGAAGTGTCCGGCACGATGCAGCGCGCGGTCCTCTTCCGGCTCGCGCTGGACGCCGATACGACCGTCACCTACCGCGACCTCGCGGACGACGTGTGGCCTGCAGGTCCGCCGGAGAACACCCGCGCCGCCCTGCAATCCATCGTCTCCCGGCTGCGCGCTCAGCTCCCCGACGGCGCGATCCTCTCCGAGGCGGGCGGCTATCGCCTGGCCGTGAGCCGGGACCGCATCGACGTGCTGCGGTTCCAGGACCTCGTCTCGGCGGCCGAGGCGGCGGAGGCCGCGTCGGCCGCTGCGCTCGCCACCCATGCCCTCGCCTGCTGGGTGGGCCAGCCCTGGACGCCCGGCGACGGCTTCGACTGGCTTCTCGACGACCTCGCCGCCGATCGCACGAAGGCTCTGGACCTCGGCGGAGCGATCCGCACGCCGCTCGTCGGAATCCGCCCCACCGCGCCTCCTCCGCTGACCGCCCTCGTCGGCCGACTCGACGAGCTGATGCTCATCGACGACCAGCTGCGCGACAACCGACTGGTCACCGTGCTGGGCACCGGCGGTGTCGGCAAGACCCGGCTGGTCGCAGAGGCGGCACAGCACCGGCCTGGCTCCGTCTTCGTCGAGCTGGCTCCGGTCGAAGGCGCCGAGATCTGGCAGGCGGTATCGAGCGCCATCGGGCGCGAGGTGCGCACGATCGACACGACCAGCCCCGACAGCATCCCGGCTCGGTCCCGCGTGCTCGGCGCGCTGGAGGGCCGCGAGCTGCTGCTCGTCCTCGACAACTGTGAGCATCTCATCGACGCGGCCGCCCAGCTCGCCGACGAGCTGCTGCGCACCCTGCCGGCGATCCGGATCCTGACGACGAGCCGCGAGCCGCTCCGCCTCGCGGGGGAGGCCTTCGTGCCCCTCGGCGCGCTCGCACATCCCGATCTCGCAGAGATCGATCGCACGGCGACCGGCTCGACAGCCGAATCCATCGACCCGTCGATGGCGGATCGCCTGCGCAGCTACCCGGCGATCGAGCTGTTCGACCGCAGGATCATGGCCGCCCGCGGCAGCCACGCGAGCGAGGCCGAGCTGGCCTCGGCAGCCCGCATCTGCGCCCGACTCGACGGTCTTCCGCTGGCCCTGGAGCTCGCTGCGGCCCGCACCCGCACGATGTCGCTCGCAGAAGTCGAATCCCAGCTCGACGACCGGTTCGCCTTGCTCGGCCGACCTCAGCGCGGCGGCAGCAGTCGCCACTCCACCCTCAGAGGGATGATCGACTGGAGTTGGGAGCTGCTGAACGACGGCGAACGGCTCATGCTCGGCCAGCTTGCCGTGCTCCCCGGCGGCGCCTCCGTCGCTCACACCGCCCGGCTCGCCGCCGACCTCGGCTGCTCGCCCGAAGATGCCGAGACTCTCGTGGACCGCTCTCTGGTGCAGCGCATGGCCGGCCGGTACCGGGTGCTCGAGACCATCCGCGAGTACGGCCGATCGCAGCTCGCCGAGTCGGGCGCGCTGGACGAGGCGCTGCTGCGGCAGGCGAGGATCCTCGGCGCCGAGAGCGTCCGTCAGGATGCCCGGCTGCGATCCTCCGCCATCGACGAGGCGATCGCCTGGTTCGATACCGAGGAGGACAACATCGCGGCGGCGCTGCGCGATTCGATCGACGGACGGCATGCCGAAGAGGTGGTCGCGCTCTCCGCCGGCAATGCCTGGTACTGGGTGATCCGCGACCGTCACGCCGACGCGTTCGACTGGATGCGCCAAGCGGGCGACCTCGCCGAGCAGGTCGACTCGTCCGAAGGCAGGCTGGTGCGCCTGGTGTCGCAGGTCCTGGGCATGTTCCCCGATCCCACTCCCGACATCGAGCCGACGGCCGACGCGGCCGTCACCCTGCAGCCCGCTCTCACCGGCGACCCGCTCGACCCGTTCGGAGGCGAGATCCCCGACCTCGACGCCTTCGCGGTCGGCGCCGGCGGTCACGATCTCCTTCAGATCGCCCCGCCGCTGATCGGCTCATTCGCCGCGGCTCGCCTGGCCGGCCGCAGCACGATGGACATCGAGGTGCCCCGCGGGGAGGAGCTCGGCCTCGACCCATGGCCGACCGCCATGCTGCACGTCGCCCGTGCTGCACTCGCCGAGAACCGGGGGGACGTCGCCACGCTCGGCACGGCCACCGAGACCGCCGTGCAGATGATGCGGCAGATCGGCGACCGCTGGGCGCTCGCTCTCGCCCTGCAGCTGCGTTCGCAGTGGCTGCTGCTCCAGGGGCGCCTCGCGGAGGCGCTGGCAGCCGGGGATGAGTCCACGGCGAACTTCCGCACCATCACCTCGGCCGAAGACCTCCTGCAGCAGCAGAATCTCGCCGTGCAGGTCCTCATCCGGCAGGGCCGCTGGGACGAGGTGGACGATCGCATCCGAGAGATCCTCTCGGTCGCGCGCCGAGAAGGCACGGGCACCGCTCTGATCCAGGCCCTCCTGATGGCCGGGCTCGCCGAAGTGGCCCGCGGCAGCCTCGTCACGGCTCACGAGCTGATGGAGGAGATCGACGCCCTGCCCAAGAATCCGAATCGATTCCCGCTTCAGCTGACGGCGTCGATCGACCTGCTCCGCGCACGGATCGCTCTGCTCGACGGCAAGCCGGACCAGGCCGAGGCCGCACTGCACTCGGCCGCCACCTCCGCCGCGAACAGCGGCGACCAGCCGATCATGTCCTCGGTGGCGGTGGGGATCGCGGCACTTGCAGCGCAGCGCGGCGATCGAGAGGGAGCCGCGCGGGCGATCGAGCTCGCCGCCGAGCTGCGGGGGGTGCTCGACAGCACCGATCCGCTCATCCTCGATGTCCAGCGGGCGCTCGAAAGCCCCGACCGCTCCCGCACACATGGTGCGGAGCGACCGGGGCTCGAGGCGATCGGGTCAGCCGGATCAGGGTCCGGATCGACGATGGAGCTGGCTCAGATCTTGCGACGGTAGGCCCACATCGCGAGCGGGAAGAACACCCCGACCAGCACGACGCAGGAGCCGAGGACCCAGAGCAGCTCGCCGCCGAGAGTGGTCCCGACCGGCATGGCCGATTCGCCGAGCAGCAGGCCGCGCATGGCGTCGATGACGTGGGTCACCGGGTTGATCGCGACCCAGCTCTGCAGCCAGTCCGGCAGGGTCGACGCGGGGACGTAGGTCGACGAGCCGAAGGTCAGCGGGAAGACGATCAGGAACGACAGCCCCTGCACGGCTCCCGAGCTGCGGGCGAGCATGCCGACGAAGACGCTCGTCCAGCACAGCGAGACCGCGAACACGATGATCATCACGATGGCGAGCGCGACGTGCATCCAGTCGGTCTGCACGCGGAAGCCGAGGATCATGCCGAAAACCAGCGACACGGTGATGGCGATGAGGTGCCGGACGATGTCGCCGGCCACCGCTCCCATCAGGGGAGCGGAGCGCGCGATCGGCAGCGAGCGGAACCGGTCGAAGACGCCCTTGGAGATGTCGGTGTTGAGGTTCACGCCGATCGTCATCGAGGTGAACATGATCGTCTGCACGATCAGGCCGGGCAGCAGGAACTGCAGGTAGGCGTGGGTGTCGCCGGCCACCGCTCCGCCGAAGATGAACACGAAGATCGTGGTCATGATGACGGGCTGCAGGCTGACGTCGATGAACTGCTCGGGGTTGCGCAGCATCTTGGTGACCGTGCGGCGGGCGAGCACGAAGGTGTCGTTGAGCCCGGCGAGCGGGCCGCGGCTCGCCTGTTCGGGGATTGCGGACGGGACGGGGCGGGTGAGGGTGGCTGTCGTCATGATCAGACCTCCTGGAGGATCGGGGCGGAATCGGCGGGCGCGCTGCCGGATGCGGCGCCGCCGGTGAGGGAGTAGAAGACCTCGTCGAGGCTGGGCAGGCGCAGGGCGAGCTCGGCGACCGGGATGCGGGCATCGGCGAGCTGTCGCACGACGTAGTCGAGGGCGCTGGAATCGGCGACCGGGACGGAGAGCAGATCGGGTGCGGGCTGCTCGGGCTCGCGGGTGCCGACAGCAGCGAGCATGCCGCGCACCGCGCCGAGGTCCGAGACGGAGAGCGGACGGACCTCGAGGGTCTGGCCGCCGACCTGGCGCTTGAGGCCCTGGGGGGTGTCGTGCGCGATCACGAGCCCGTGATCGATGACCGTGATCACGTTGGCGAGTGCGTCCGCCTCCTCCAGGTACTGCGTCGTGAGCAGGACCGTCGTGCCCTGGCGGACCAGCGAGCGGACCATGTTCCAGACGTCGTCGCGCTTGGCCGGGTCCAGTCCGGTGGTCGGCTCGTCGAGGTAGACGACGCTCGGACGTCCGATCAGCGAGGCGGCCAGGTCGAGGCGACGGCGCATGCCGCCCGAGTAGGTCTTGGCGAGGCGCGATCCGGCCTCGGCGAGGTCGAACTCGGCGAGCAGCTCGGCGGCACGTGCCTTGGCGCCGCGGCTGGACAGGCCGAGGAGCCGGCCGATCATGACGAGGTTCTGCACTCCCGTGAGGTCCTCGTCGACGCTGGCGTACTGGCCGGTGAGGCCGATGCTGCGGCGCACCTCGCGGGGGTCCTTGACCACGTCGTAGCCGGCGACGCGGGCGGTGCCGCTGTCGGGGGTGATGAGGGTGGCGAGGATGCGGACGGCGGTGGTCTTGCCGGCGCCGTTGGGGCCGAGGACGCCGAGGATGGTGCCCTGCTCGACCTCGAGGTCGATGCCGGCGAGCGCCTGCGTCGACCCGAATCGCTTGGTGAGGCCGTGGGCCTCGATGGCGAGAGTCATACCTGCTCCTTTCGTGAGCCTGGTGGGTCGCATCCGTGGATCGGAACGCGACGTCGGCAACTCTGCCCATCCGCCTCTGTCATCCCGCTGTCGCCCGCTGTCACCCCCTGTCAATTCCTACGTTCCGGCCCTATGTGCACGAAATTGCGTAGGAATCCGCGGGGATCGTAGGTACTCATCCAGCGGGCCCGTCATCGAGTGCGGACCAGACAGAGGGCGTCCATGTGGACGAAACGGTCACACGTGCGCGAAATTACGAGCACATTCGGCCGGAACGTAGGAACTGGGAGGAGGTAGGGGGCAAGTGCTAGCCTGCTGGAATGCTTCCGGGTCTTCTCCTCCTTAGTCGCCGCGACGGGTCCTAACCACCAGGCCCTCCCCGTCGCGGAGTCTTTCGTTGGCTGACCACCACCCGTGACAGGAGAAGAGCAGTGAAGAACACCCAGAAGCCATCGGCCATGCCGGTGCATCGGTACCGCCCGTATCAGGACGCCTACAGCGTCGATCTGCCCGACCGCACCTGGCCCACCAAGCGGATCACCGAGGCGCCTCGCTGGTGCGCGGTCGACCTGCGCGACGGCAACCAGGCGCTCATCGATCCGATGAGCCCCGAGCGCAAGCGGATCATGTTCGATCTGCTCGTCCGGATGGGCTACAAGGAGATCGAGGTCGGGTTCCCGTCCGCCAGCCAGACGGACTTCGACTTCGTCCGCCAGCTCATCGACGACGGTGCGATCCCCGGCGACGTCACCATCCAGGTGCTGACCCAGGCGCGCGAGCACCTGATCAACCGCACCTACGAGGCCATCGCCGGCGCCAAGCAGGCGATCGTGCACCTCTACAACTCCACGAGCATCCTGCAGCGCGACGTCGTCTTCCGCACCGACCGCCAGGGCATCATCGACATCGCCCTCGAAGGCGCCCGTCTCTGCCGCGCGGCCGAGAAGACGATCCCCGAGACCGACGTCTACTACGAGTACTCGCCCGAGAGCTTCACCGGCACCGAGCTCGAGTTCGCCGTCGACATCTGCAACCAGGTGCTCGCGATCTTCGAGCCGACCCCCGACCGCAAGGTGATCATCAACTTGCCGTCCACCGTCGAGATGTCCTCGCCGAACGTCTACGCGGACATGATCGAGTGGATGGGCCGCAACCTCGACTCCCGCGAGAACGTGCTGATCTCGCTGCACCCGCACAACGACCGCGGCACCGCCGTCGCCGCCGCCGAGCTCGGCTACCTGGCCGGCGCGGATCGGATCGAAGGCTGCCTGTTCGGCAACGGCGAGCGCACCGGCAACGTCGACCTCGTCGCACTGGGGATCAATCTCTTCACCCAGGGCATCGACCCGCAGATCGACTTCTCCGACCTCGACGAGATCCGTCGGACGGCGGAGTACTGCAACCAGCTCCGCGTGCCCGAACGCAGCCCGTGGGCCGGCGACCTGGTCTACACGGCCTTCAGCGGCAGTCACCAGGACGCCATCAAGAAGGGCTTCGAGGCCATGGAGGCCGACGCGCTGAAGCAGGGCAAGTCGGTCGCCGAGCTGGAGTGGGCCGTGCCCTACCTGCCCGTCGATCCCAAGGACCTCGGCCGCTCGTACGAGGCCGTCATCCGCGTCAACTCGCAGTCGGGCAAGGGCGGAGTCGCGTACCTGCTGAAGAACGACCACGCGCTCGACCTCCCGCGTCGCCTGCAGATCGAGTTCTCCGGCGTCGTCCAGGCCAAGACCGATGCCGAGGGCGGCGAGGTCACGAGCGAGGAGATCTGGTCGATCTTCCAGGACGAGTACCTGCCGGCGGCCGATGTCGACGACAAATGGGGCCGCTTCGAGCTCAAGAGCACCCGGACAGCGAGCGAGATGACCGGCGTCGTCACCCTGCAGGCCAAGCTGCGGGTAGGGGAGGACGTGCTCGACGTCGAAGGCACCGGCAACGGTCCGATCGCCGCCTTCCTCGCCGTTCTCGAGACCCAGGGTGTGCAGGTCAAGCTGTACGACTACGTCGAGCACGCCCTCTCCGCCAGCGGCGATGCGCTCGCCGCGTCATACGTCGAGCTCGACGTCATGGGCAAGCGCCTCTGGGGCGTCGGGATCGACGCGGACAGCTCGACCGCGTCGCTCAAGGCCATCGTCTCGAGCGTCAACCGGGCGATCCGCGCCGAGCTCGCCGACCAGGTCGACCTCGCCTTCGCGTGAGACAAGCCACACCGCGTTGGTCAAATAGCGCCCTCTAGGGCGCGTATCGAGACCGGCTGCGCCACTGCTAGGTCGCGCAGCCGGTCTCGAGACGGCGCTGGCGCGCCTCCTCGACCAACGAGCTTCCTGCGATCGTGCCTTCACCAGCGGGAGGGTTCTACGGCGTGCGCGGCCGCGGTCGGCGCAGGGTGCGCTGCTCCGGCAGGCTCCATCCGAAGCGGACCGCGAGCAGGCGGATGACCGTGGTGATGATGACGCAGGCCGTCGCGGCGCCCTCGATCGGCATCCCCGAGGTGATGAAGGCCACCAGGGTCACCGTGCCGACCGCCGCGGCGACAGCGTAGAGCGATCCGACGTGCATGAGCGCGATCGGCAGGGCCATCAGGATGTCGCGGAGGACCGATCCGCCGACCGCTGCGACCACGCCGACGAAGATCGACGGGATGATCGGAAACCCGAGCGACAGTGCCTTCGCCGTGCCGATCGCGCCGTACAGGCCGATGGTCAGGGCGTCGAGCACAGTGATGAACCGGGTCAGCGGGCGGAACAGCTGAGCCAGCAGCATCCCGAGCAGTGCAGCGAGCACTGCGGTCGGCAGGTACCAGTTCGTCGAGAAGGCGATCGGCTGGGCACCGAGCAGGATGTCGCGCAGCAGTCCGCCGCCGAGTCCGGTGGCGAAGCCGATGATGGCGACACCCAGCAGATCGAGGCGCCGGTCGCGGAAGCCCGAGGCGAACAGCGCGCCCTGCAGGCTGCCGATCGCGACGGCTGACAGGTCGGCCCAGAGCGGGATGATCACTTCGGTCTGCACCTGACAATGTTGCCGGACTCGCGCGTCGCGACAGGCTTCGACGGGCGGGCGTGATCCGCATCGGACGAGGATCGGAGGGGCGTCTCGAGGTTCAGCTACCAGCGAAACATGGAACCCATGAACAAACGAGTAACGGGGTGGCGCCACGCACAGCGGTGAGGCACTCTTGAGAAATGACGCTGATGACCTCGACCCTCGACTCGGTGATCGTGGTGTGGCACGTGGCCGTCAACGCCGGAGATGCCGAGACCGCGGCATCCGCGTGCACCGAGGACGTGGTGATGCGTGGACCGCAGGGTTCCTCCCACGGCCGCGACTCGATGCGCGACTGGGTGAGCCAGGCGGGAATCCGCCTCATGCCCAAGGAGGCGTACGACGTTCCGGGCGGCATCGTGGTGGCCCAAGAGGCGACCTGGCCAGGCGCCGCGAACTGGGACGCGAGCACGCCGCCGTCCCGCCTCTACACCGCATTCGCCCTGCGCGACGGATCGATCGCCGGCGTCTTCCGGTTCGAGAGCCTCGAAGAGGCCCGCAGCTACCCGATCGCCGCCTGAGCCCCAGCTCGTCCGGACTTCGGCCCGCTGGTCGGCTCACGCCCCAGCGCTCGGCCACCCTTCATCTCGACGGCCACCCTTTGCTTGCGCGGCCACCCTTTCCCTCGGCGGCCACCTTTACAAGGGTGGCCGTCGGTGGGAAAGGTGGCCGAGCAGTGCCTGAGCTCGGCGTGGTGCGCCGGGCCCGCCGCGATCAGGAACGGGGATAATCGAACGGTGCCGGTCTATCGAGATGAAGTGGTCGTGCTGCGCACCCACAAGCTGGGTGAGGCAGACCGGATCGTCACCATGCTCTCGCGTCAGCACGGCAAGATCCGCGGCGTCGCGAAGGGCGTGCGGCGCACGTCGTCCAAGTTCGGCGCCCGTCTCGAGCCCTTCATGGTGGCCGACGTCCAGCTCTTCGAAGGCCGCACGCTCGACGTCATCACCCAGGCCGAATCGCTGCATGCCTACGGCGCGGCCATCGTCGACGACTACGCGACCTACACCTCGGCGACCGTCATGGTCGAGACCGCCGACAAGGTCACCGAGACCGAGGGATCGCTGCAGCAGTACCTCCTGCTCGTCGGGGCCCTGCGCTCACTGTCCCGTCACGAGCACGGCGCGAGCCTGACCCTCGACTCGTATCTGCTGCGCTCCCTGTCGATCGCCGGCTGGGCGCCGAGCTTCGCGGACTGTGCGGTCACCGGTGCTCCCGGACCGCACACGGCGTTCGTCGTGCAGCTCGGCGGGGTCGTGGCCGACGACGTGGCCCCTCCCGGCGCCCCGCGACTCACCTCGCAGGTGATCAGCCTGCTCGGAGCGCTGCTCACCGGCGACTGGGCGTCAGCCGAGGCCGCGGACGAGCGATCCCGCGCGCAGGCGAGCGGAGTCGTGGCCGCCTACGCCCAATGGCACCTCGAGCGGGGCCTGCGCTCGCTGCAGCACGTCGATCGCCACGACGACCGCGAGAACGCCACCGCCCGCGTGACGGCGGTCCGTCCCGCATGAGCCCGAAGCCGACGACCCACGCCGATGCCGTCCCGTACGTCCCGATCGACTGGACGGGCCAGTACCCGCCACAGCTGCCGAAGAACGCCGTTCCTGCCCATGTCGCCGTCGTCATGGACGGCAACGGCCGGTGGGCCAACTCCCGGGGACTGCCGCGGATCGAGGGTCACCGCGCCGGCGAGGCCGCCCTGCTCGAGGTGGCGGCCGGAGCCATCCAGGCCGGAGTCACCCACCTCAGCGTCTACATCTTCTCCACCGAGAACTGGCGCCGCTCGCCCGAGGAGGTGCGCTTCCTCATGGGCTTCAACCGCGAAGTGCTGCACCGCCGCCGCGATCAGCTCAACGAGTGGAACGTGCGGATCCGCTGGGCGGGCCGTCGCCCGCGACTGTGGGACTCCGTCATCAAGGAGCTCCGCGTCGCCGAGGAGCTGACGAAGGACAACACCGGGCTCACCCTCACCATGTGCGTCAACTACGGCGGTCGCAACGAGATCACCGACGCGGTCAAGTCGATCGCCGAGGAGGTCGCGTCGGGTCGGGTCAAGCCCTCCGCCGTCACCGAGAAGCTGATCGCCAAGCACCTCTACCAGCCGTCGCTGCCGGATGTGGATCTGTTCATCCGCAGCTCGGGGGAGCAGCGGACCAGCAACTTCCTGCTCTGGCAGTCCGCGTATGCCGAGATGGTCTTCGACGACACGCTCTGGCCCGACTTCACCCGGCTGCAGCTGTGGAAGGCGATCGAGCAGTACGCCCGCCGGACCCGTCGATTCGGCGGTGCCCTCGACACCCCGGTGGCTGCGGAGGACGTCGCGGAGTAGCGCCGCAAGGGCCTCGATACGGGCGCGGGGCGCCCTACTCGACCAACGGGGAGGAACCGTTGGTCGAGTAGGCCGTTCACGGCCGTATCGAGGCCCTCGGCGCAGTCGTATGGTGAGGGATGGTCTCCCCGTCGCTCGCCGCCGCCATCGCCAGCTTCAACGATCCACGCGGCTATCTAGCGGTCGCCTCCATCGGACTGCCGACCCGACAGACCGTCGATGCGCTCACGGCCGACCTCGCAGCCTGGTACGCCGCGGACCGGGATCCGCAGGGCTACGACCCGATCATCGATCGCACGCGCGCCTCCTACGCGCGGCTCGTCCGGGTGCCGGCAGAGCGCGTCGCCATCGGATCGCAGGCCTCCGTGCAGACGAGTCTCGTGGCGGCCGCGGCTCCTGCAGGCGCGGAGATCCTCGTAGCAGACGGTGACTTCTCCTCGATCGTCTTCCCCTGGCTGGAGCGCCCCGGAGTCACCGTCCGGTCAGTCCCGCTCGAGGCCCTCGCGGACTCCATCTCCAGCGGCACCTGGATGGTCGTCTTCTCCCTTGTGCAGTCCGCGACCGGTGAGGTCGCCGACGTCGAGTCGATCCTGGAAGCGGCTGTACGCCGACGCACGCTCACCTTCTGCGACGTCACCCAGGCCGCCGGCGTGCTGCCCGTGGACGCATCGCTGTTCGACGCAACCGTCTGCCACGCGTACAAGTGGCTGTGCTCGCCCCGCGGTGTCTCCTTCCTGACACTCAGCGAACGGCTGCTTCCTCGGATCCCCGCGCTGCAGGCCGGCTGGTACGCCGGGGAGGACGTGTGGGCGAGCTGCTACGGACCGGAGATGGACCTGGCGTCGAGCGCACGGCGTCTCGATGTCTCGCCGGCCTGGCAGGCATGGGTCGGTGCAGAGCCGGCGATCGGCATGTTCGCCGATCTCGACATGGACGAGGTGTGGGCTCACGCCTCCGATCTCGGCAACGCCCTCTGCGACGCCCTCGACCTCGAGCGTCAGAACAGGCCGATCGTCACCTGGCCGGATCCCGAGCGCGAGAGCCTGCTCAGGCTGATCGGCGCCGGCATCCGGGTGTCCGGACGAGCCGGGCGGCTGCGGGCCTCGTTCCACCTCTGGAACGACGGGTCCGATGTCGAGGCAGTCGTGGCGGCACTCCGATGAGCGACGACGCGGCGGGCATGACCGACGACCTCGGCTTCGAGTGGCGCAACTGGCAGGCGCGCGTCGACGCGCTCTGGGAGACCATCTCGGATGACACGGACCCTGACGAGTTCATCGGCAGGATGGACGCGCTCGCCGCGGAACGGCCGGGCGCGATCGCCCTGTTCGAGCAGGGCGGCTCCCGCGACTCGATGGGCCGCCCGGCCGAGGCCGTCGTGCTCTACGAGCAGGCGATCGAACAGGGGCTGCCGAGCGATCTGCACCGGCAGGCCACCATCCAGCTCGCCAGCTCGATCCGCAATCTGGGCGATCCCGCCCGATCCATCCAGCTGCTGGCCGCCGAGCGGTGGCGGATCTCGGACGAGCTCGACGATGCCGTCGATGTGTTTCTCGCCCTCGCAATGGCCGACCTGGGTCGCGAACGTCAGGCGCTCGCGCTCGTCGTCACCGCGCTGGCGCCGCACCTCGCCCGCTACAGCAGGTCGGCCAAGAACTACGCGCAGGCGCTCATCACGCCCGAGTCGGGGGAGTGATCGGATCGGGCCTCCGGTGACCCGTCGGTAGACTTCTGGGGCATTGCCCACGACCGGCGTGCATCAGACCGGGCATCCAGCTCGGCCGACAATTGGAGTCCACCTGTGGCCGCATCACGTCTCGATCCCGTCATCGCGCTCGCCAAGCGGCGCGGATTCGTCTTCCAGGCGGGAGAGATCTACGGCGGATCCCGTTCGGCCTGGGACTACGGGCCCCTCGGCGTCGAGATGAAGGAGAACATCAAGCGCCAGTGGTGGAAGTCGGTCGTCCGCGGCCGCGAGGACGTCGTCGGTCTCGACTCGTCCGTCATCCTGCCGAAGGCGGTCTGGGAGGCCTCCGGCCACGTCGAGGTGTTCTCCGATCCGCTCGTGGAGTGCCTGCACTGCCACAAGCGCTACCGCGAGGACCACCTGCTCGAGGAGTTCGAGGAGAAGAAGGGCCGCGTCCCCGAGAACGGCATGCTCGACATCGTCTGCGCCAACTGCGGCACCCGTGGCCAGTGGACCGAGCCGCGTGGCTTCTCCGGTCTGCTCAAGACCTTCCTGGGCCCCGTCGACGACGAGGCCGGCCTGCACTACCTGCGTCCCGAGACCGCCCAGGGCATCTTCGTGAACTTCGCGAACGTCTCCGGCTCGGCGCGGATGAAGCCGCCGTTCGGCATCGGACAGATCGGCAAGAGCTTCCGCAACGAGATCACCCCCGGGAACTTCATCTTCCGCACGCGGGAGTTCGAGCAGATGGAGATGGAGTTCTTCGTCGAGCCCGGCACCGACGAGGAATGGCACCAGTACTGGATCGACACCCGGCTCAAGTGGTACACGGACCTCGGCATCAACCCCGACAACCTCCGCCTCTACGAGCACGCCAAGGAGAAGCTGTCGCACTACTCCAAGCGGACGGTCGACATCGAGTACCGCTTCGGCTTCCAGGGCAGCGAGTTCGGCGAGCTCGAGGGCATCGCGAACCGCACCGACTACGACCTGAACACGCACTCCAAGCACTCCGGCACCGACCTCAGCTACTTCGATCAGACCAAGAACGAGCGCTGGACGCCCTACGTCATCGAGCCGGCCGCAGGCCTGACCCGCTCGCTGATGGCCTTCCTCGTCGACGCCTATGCCGAGGATGAGGCGCCCAACACCAAGGGCGGCGTGGACAAGCGCACCGTCCTGCGGCTCGATCGTCGACTCGCCCCGGTGAAGGCCGCGGTGCTGCCGCTGTCGCGCAACGAGCAGCTCTCGCCCGTGGCGAAGAAGCTCGCCGCCGACCTCCGCCAGGACTGGAACATCGACTTCGACGATGCGGGCGCGATCGGACGTCGCTACCGCCGTCAGGACGAGATCGGCACCCCGTTCTGCATCACCGTCGACTTCGACACGCTCGAGGACAACGCCGCGACGGTGCGCGAGCGCGACTCGATGGCGCAGGAGCGGGTCTCCCTCGATCGGATGCACGGCTACCTCGCCGAGCGCCTGATCGGCGCCTAGCCCTCCCGCTCGATCGACGATCGCGCGACCAAGGCTCTCCGGCACTCGCCACTCGGCACCCGCCACCCGGTGTGGCGATCCGACGGGCGCGTCGCCTTCGTCGATACCGTGTGGCTCACCATCAACTCCGACGGAATTCGAGGCACTCATGGACGAGCTCGCGATCGACCCCCAGCCCATCAGCACCGGCAGCTACATCTCCCGCGTCCTGGATGAGGGATCGCGCGAGTACTGATCTCCTGCGTGCGCGGGTCGATTCATTCCCTCTCGGGAATGCAGAGGAATGCGTGCCGGTTCACCTCTTCGTGAGTGAACCCGTGAAGGTCGACATCTGGTCCGACATCGCCTGCCCCTGGTGCTACATCGGCAAGCGCAAGTTCGAGGAGGGCGCCCGCCAGTTCGGCGGCGACGTCGTCGTGGAGTACCACTCCTTCGAGCTGTCTCCGGACACACCCGTCGACTTCGCGGGAGACACCGCGGACTACCTCGCGACCCACAAGGGCATCTCGCGGCAGCAGGCCGGCGAGATGCTGTCCCGCGTGACCGGCATCGCGAAGACCGTCGGGCTCGACTACGACTACGACTCCCTTCAGCACACCAACACGGTGAAGGCGCACGAGCTCATCCACTTCGCCAAGTCGCAGGGCAAGCAGATCGAGATGAAGGAGCGCCTGCTCAAGGCCTACTTCGTCGAGGGCAGGCACGTGGGCCGCATCGCCGACCTAGCCGACCTGGCCGTCGAGGTGGGGCTGGATCGCGAGGCGGTGGTGCAGGCACTGGAGAGCTCGGCATTCCTCGCCGACGTCCGCGCCGATCAGCAGCAGGCGATCGCCTTCGGCATCCAGGGCGTCCCATTCTTCGTGATCGACGACAAGTACGGCGTCTCTGGCGCACAGGACGCGAGCGTCTTCGCAGGTGCCCTCGCGCAGGTCGCGTCCGAGCGCGCGGCGGAGGTGAACGCGTGAGCGACACCGCCGCACCCACGATTCCGTTCGCCCGTCCGGTGGGAAGCCCGTTCATCAGCCTCGGCTCGACGGACGCAGAGGTCTGCATCGACGGCGTCTGCGCCGTGCCGAGCAGCGCGACCGAAGCGCAGCCGACAGACGTCGAGAAGGTCGTCAGCTCCCTCGATGAGGGCTCGACCGACTACTGAGTCGAACCGAACTGCCCAGTTCTGCCGTCTGAGACGCACTCCAGGCGGCAGAACTGGGCAGTTCGGCTGTTAACCGGCAGGTTCTTGGTGCGTGCCGATCTCAGTCGCTGATGTCGGCGACGGTCGCACCGAGTCCGGCGATCATCGCGTCGGCGTCCACGAACGCGCTCAGGCCGTGCTCGCCTGCGCCCATCGCGACGCGGCGGCCGGTGATGCGCTCATCGGCGTAGACCGGCCAAGCCGTCGTGCTGCCGAACGGGGTGATGGTGCCGCGTTCGTATCCCGTCGCCTCGAGCGCCTGGCCGGCGTCGGGAAGCTGGAGCTTGTTCACTCCGACGACGGCGCGGAGCTTGGCCCACGCGATCTGTCGATCGCCAGGCACCAGCGCGAATAAGTAGGTGCCGTCCTTGCGCTTGACGACGAGCGACTTCACGATGTCGGCGGGTGTGATGCCGAGGACCGCCGCGGCCTCTTCGAGCGAGTCGGCCGCGGGCCTCTCGAGAATATCGATCGCGATGCCGCGCTCGGCCGCGTCCGCTTCCACCCGCTGTCTGCTCATGAGCCCGATTCTTCCAGCGTCTTCCGACCAGCGGGCTCAGGCGGTGGTACTCAGACGGCGGTTCAGACGGCGGTGGCGTGCTCCACCGCGGAGGTGACGGCCGCGATCGCCGGCCACGACTCCATGCCCGGCCGAGTGATCGCCCACATCCTGCGTCGGATGTCCGCGATATCGATCGGGACCAGCCGGCCCCGGTTCACCTCGGGGGAGTCGGTCGGCAGGATCGCCACCCCGTGGCCTGCGAGCACGAGGTCGATCACGAGCGAGAGGCTGTCCGCTTGGTGACCGACCACCGGCGCCCAGCCGGCGAGCGCGCACAGCCTCGCCGCCAGCTCGTCATCGCCGGTGTTGCGGGAGTTGCCGATCCAGGGCACATCGCGGAGCGCATCGAGGTCGGCAGTGCTCGCTATCCGGTCCGGCAGGTCCATCTCGGGTGGGACGACGAGCACCATCGCCCTGCTCGCGATCGGACGGACGGTGTGCGTCCAGATGCGCGGGGCGAGCGTGTAGTCGTAGGTGAAGCCGAGGTCGATCCGATCGGCGTCGAGCAGCTCGTCCATCTCCGAGGGCTCCGCTTCGAGCAGCTGCACCTGCACCAGCGGATGGGCGTCGGCCAGTTCCGCGAGCGCGGGCACGACAAGCATTCGAGCGGCGGTCGTGTAGGCGGCGACGCGGACCACGCCGTGCGGGGCGCTGTCTGCGCGCAGGTCGAGCGTCGCCGCGGTCACGTCGGCCAGGATGCGTGCGCCGTGGGCGGCCAGGCGGCGTCCGGGCAGCGTGAGCCGCACGCGGCGCCCGTCCGCTTCGAAGAGGGTCACCCCGACCTGCCTCTGCAGGGCCGCCAGCTGCTGGCTGACCGCAGACGTGCCGTAGCCGGTGGCCGCTCCGACGGCCGCCATCGTCCCGCGCCGCTCGAGCTCGACGAGCGCGCGCAACCGGCCGAGGTCCAGATCACCATCCATAGTTGCTGAAGATACCAACCAGGAACGTGCGTTGGACGTGGAGAATGGGATCTGGTCGAATCGGATCGTGAAGTTCTCCGCCCCCCTGTTCGCCCTGGCCTCGATGTTCTCGGTCCAGCTCGGCATCGGCCTCAGCACGCATCTCTTCGATGCGGTCGGCCCCGCGGGTGTCGCATTCCTGCGGATAGCGCTCGGCGCCATCGTGCTCCTCGTCATCGTCCGACCCAAGCTCCGCGGGCTGTCGCGCAGCTCTCTGCTCGCCACCGCGCTGCTGGGTGTCTCGACCGCCATCCTCACCCTCGCCTTCACCGAGGCCGTGGCCCGGATCCCGCTGGGCATGGCATCCACCATCGAGTTCCTCGGACCACTGGCAGTCGCCGCGATCCGCACCCGGAAGCGCTCCAACCTGGTCTGGCCCGTGCTCGCACTCATCGGCGTTGTGACCCTGACCCGCCCATGGCTGGGGCAGGTCGACCTCGTCGGCATCCTCTTCGCCGCGCTCGCCGCGTGCTGCTGGGCCGCGTACATCGTGCTCACCCAGAAGGTCGGAGACGCGATCGAGGGATTCCAGGGCCTTGCTCTCTCGATGACGGTCGCGGCCATCACCCTCGCGCCGTTCGGTGCGGTGGCCGCCGTCTCGGGCTTCACCCCCGAGATCGGGCTGCAGGCACTCGGCCTCGCCCTCCTCGTCCCGGTCATCCCATTCGCGCTCGAGCTGATGGCGCTGCGCCGGATGACGCTGCCGGCGTTCGGCACCCTCATGGCCCTCGAACCCGGCATCGCCACGGTCATCGGCGTCGTGCTGCTCGCCCAGGCGCCGGATGTCCTCCAGGTGGTCGGCCTCGTGCTGGTGGTGGCCGCGGGCATCGGCGCCCAGCGGACCGGAGGAAGGCGCACGCCGGTCCCGGCGCCCGATCCATCCGTTCCCGCTCCTGCCCCGAGCTGAGCGGAAAGGTGGCCGAGCGCCCGCGCGCGACGGGATCGTGGGCGTCGTCTGGGAGAATCGGATGGATGGCCACTCTGACCGCTCCCGCGCGACCTCTCGCGATCGGCCCGCTGAAGCTCGACACCCCTGTCGTGCTCGCGCCGATGGCGGGCATCACCAACACCGCGTTCCGTCGGCTCTGCCGCGAATTCGGTGCGGGGCTCTACGTCAGCGAGATGATCACCAGCCGTGCGCTCGTCGAGCGCACTCCCGAGTCGATGAGGCTCATCAAGCACCACGAGTCCGAGACGACTCGCTCGATCCAGCTCTACGGAGTCGATCCCAAGACCGTCTCGCAGGCGGTCAGCATGCTCGTGGACGAGGACCGCGCCGACCACATCGACCTCAACTTCGGCTGCCCCGTGCCCAAGGTCACCCGCAAGGGCGGGGGAGCGGCTCTGCCCTGGAAGCTCGATCTGTTCCGCGAGATCGTCGAGGGCGCGGTGAATGCCGCGGGCGCCGTGCCGTTGACCATCAAGATGCGCAAGGGCATCGACTCCGACCACCTGACCTACCTCGAGGCCGGACGGATCGCAGAAGGCGCAGGAGTCGCGAGCATCGCCCTGCACGCGCGCACCGCCGCCGAGTTCTACTCCGGCCACGCGGACTGGACCGCGATCACCAAGCTCAAGCAGACCATCGGCAGCGTTCCCGTGCTGGGCAACGGCGACATCTGGTCGGCCGCCGATGCCATCCGGATGATGGACGAGACCGGCTGCGACGGGGTCGTCGTCGGCCGCGGCTGCCTCGGCCGACCCTGGCTGTTCGGCGATCTGGCCGCCGCGTTCGCGGGCGAAGAGCGCACCGCCATGCCGACGCTGGGCGAGGTCGCCGACGCCTTCCGCCGTCACGCGGAACTGCTCGTCGAGTTCTTCGAGGACGAGGATCGCGGCTGCCGCGACATCCGCAAGCACGTCGCCTGGTACTTCAAGGGCTATCCGGTCGGCGGCGAGCTGCGCGCCGCACTCGCCACCTCCGACAGCCTGGCCCGCATCGACGAGCTGCTCGCCGAACTCGACCGCTCCGAGCCCTATCCGGGTGAGGCAGCAGAGGGTCAGCGGGGGCGGGCCGGAACACCCAAGCAGCCGGTCCTGCCCGAGCACTGGCTCGCCAGCCGCGAGCTCGGCACCGCCGGACGCGACGAGGTCTCCGCCGCCGAACTGCACAACAGCGGCGGCTGAGGTGGACTCACAGGCCGGAACGCTGCTGCCGGGATATGCGCCGTCCGATGAGGATCGCTTCCTGCCCGAGGAGCATTCGAGCCGCCGCAGCGACTTCTCTCGCGACCGAGCCCGGCTGGTGCACTCGAGCGCGCTGCGGCGTCTGGCCGCCAAGACCCAGGTGCTGAGCCCCGCGGCCGGTCTCGACTTCGCACGCAATCGCCTCACGCATTCGCTCGAGGTCGCCCAGGTGGGCCGCGAGATCGGCGAGAGCCTCGGACTCAGCCCCGATGTCGTCGACACGGCCTGTCTCGCGCACGACATCGGCCATCCGCCGTTCGGCCACAACGGCGAGCGCGCGCTGTCGGAATGGGCGCACGACATCGGCGGCTTCGAGGGCAATGCGCAGTCCCTCCGACTGCTCACGCGTCTCGAGCCCAAGGTCTTCGGACCCGACGGCGCGCCGTACGGACTCAACCTGACCCGAGCCAGCCTCGATGCCAGCTGCAAGTACCCGTGGGGCGCCGACCACTCGATCCCCGATCCGAGCGGCCGCGCCAAGTTCGGCTTCTACGCCGACGACGAGCCCGTCTTCCGGTGGATGCGCGGCGACAACCCCGACGGCGTGCGCTGCGTCGAGGCGCAGGTCATGGACCTCTCCGACGACATCGCCTACTCGGTGCACGACTTCGAGGACGCGGTCACCGCGGGCTTCGTCGACGTCCGCGCACTGGGCGCCCGCGCCGACCACGACGACCTCGTCAGGGCGATGCACGCCTGGATCGGCGGTGCGCACGATCACGCCGCGCTGATCGAGGCGTTCGACCGGCTCGACAGCCTGCCGTTCTGGATGTCGACCTGGGACGGATCGCGCCGTGATCAGGGAAAGCTGAAGAACCTCACCAGCCAGCTGATCGGCCGCTTCGCGGGCTCGGCGACGCGGGCCACCCGGGAGGCCTACCCGCAGGCCAGCCTGACCCGCTTCTCGGCGGGAGTCGTCGTGCCGCTCGAGATCGCCACCGAGATCGCGGTGCTCAAGGGCATCACGGCGGCGTTCGTCATGACGAACACCACTCGCACGCCGGTCTACACGCATCAGCGCGACGTGCTCACCCAGCTGTCGGATGCCCTGCTCGCACGGCCCGAGGCGCTCGACCCCGCCTTCTCGGCGGACTTCGTCGATGCGGACGACGATCGGGAGCGCAAGCGGGTCATCGTCGACCAGGTCGCGAGCCTGACCGACCAGTCGGCGATCGCATGGCACGAGCGCCTCACCTCCTGAACCGGCGAAGCGCACCGATCGCGTCGGACAGGTCGCCGTTCGCCGCCGTCGCGGGGGAGGGTGCTCTGCTTCTCGGCGGAGGTCGCGCGCTGCTGCTGCAGCTCGCCGATCCACGGGTGGCCGCGGGCGTCGCGCGGCACAGCGCGTTCGCCACGGACCCGCTGAAGCGGCTGACGGGAACCCTCACCTACCTCTACGTCCTCGCCTTCGGCACCGAGGCGGAGATCGCCCGGGTCGCCCGGAGCGTCGGAGGTGCGCATCGCGGGGTCCAAGGCGCGGATCCCGTCGCGTACGACGCGCGCGATGTCGACCTCCAGCTGTGGGTCGCAGCCACGCTCTACGAGTCGACCGTGGCGATGCACGAGCTGTTCGTGAGGCCGCTCTCTGAGGCGGAGGCCGATCTGACCTACGCGGAGAGCGCGCGGATCGGCACCGCGCTCGGCATGCCGGCCGCGGCTTGGCCCGCGGATCGCGACGCGTTCGCCGGTGAGTGGGAACGGATGCTCGGTGGACTCGAGGTGAGCGATGAGGCGCGCAGCGTGGCCGGCGCGCTGATGCGACCCACCGCGGTGCCTCGCGTCGCACATCTGATCATGCCCGTCATTCGGTTGCTGACCGCGGGGATGCTGCCGCCTGAACTCCGCGCCGGTTACGGGATCCGATGGACGCCACGCCACCAACTCCGCTACGAGCGCGCGATCCGCCGCATCCGCGCCGTCTACCGAGTCCTCCCGCACCGGTTCCGCACCCTCCCGGCCCGCCTCACCCTCCGCCGCTTCCGCGCCACCCTCTGACCTACCGTCCACAACTCGCTGGTCGAGGAGGCCGTCCGCGCCCGTCTCGAGACCGGTTGCGCGGGGTATCTCGTTGGTCGAGGAGGCCGTTCACGGCCGTCTCGAGACCGGTTGCAGTAGTCCACAACCCCCAATCCGACCCGATTGCCCACAGATGCCGACGCCGCATCATCGGACCTGCATCCGATCCGCGACAATCCTCCGCATGGCATGGACGTACATCGTCGAGTGCAGTGACGGCAGCTACTACGTGGGCAGCATGCGAGACCTGGACGGCAGGATCTTCGAGCACAACGAGGGGCGGGGAGCCGCCTACACCCGCACACGTCTCCCCGTCCGATTGGTCGCTGCGTTCGAGTCCGACGACATCGGCGAGGCCTTCGCCTACGAGAAGCGCATCCAGAAGTGGTCGCGCGCGAAGAAGCAGGCACTGATCGAGGGGCGCTTCGACGACATCACCCGACTTAATCGTCGCGGCTACCGACCGGCGATGATGAACCCGGAGTCTGCCAACCCGGATGGTCGGGGGCAGCAGAAGAACGAGATGCGCCGGACGGAGGGATGGAGAACCGGGTCTGACGGCTGAAGCTTCGCCCGGCGGAGGAGGGCGAGGTGGCCCTCTTTCGTTGGTCGAGGAGCGCCGTCTTCGGCGCGTCTCGAGACCGGCTGCGCTGGTGAGGCGCAGCTCGCTCTGGGGTTGGAGGGCCTTTCCGGCGCGGCGGGTCTTGAGATGGCCGTGAACGGCCTCCTCGACCAACGAGGGAGGGCGATGGGGCCCACTTCGTTGGTCGAGGAGCGCCGTCTGCGGCGCGTCTCGAGACCGGCTGCGCTGGTGAGGAGCAGCTCGCTCTGGGGTTGGAGGTCCTTACCGGCGCGGCTGGTCTCGAGACGGCCGTGAACGGCCTCCTCGACCAACGAAAGGCCGGCCGGTCTCGAGACGGCCGTGAACGGCCTCCTCGACCAGCGGGGAAGGAGGTCGAGGCGGGCCACTTCGTTGGTCGAGGAGTGCCGTCTGCGGCGCGTCTCGAGACCGGCTGCGCTGGTGAGGAGCAGCTCGCTCTGGGCTTGGAGGTCCTTACTGGCGCGGCCGGTCTCGAGATGGCCGCGGGCGGCCTCCTCGACCAACGAGAGGGCGGCGGGCCTCGATACGGGCGCGGGGCGCCCTACTCGACCAGCGAGATCGAGGAGGGGGCGGTGGCGACGGCGGGGTCAGTGGAGCTACCTAGACTCGAGGCGTGGCGGGGCTGATTCGGAAGAGCGACATCGATGAGGTGCGCGCCCGCACGAACCTCGCCGACATCGTCGGCGACTTCGTCAGCCTCAAGACCGCCGGCGTCGGCTCGATGAAGGGCCTCTGCCCCTTCCACGACGAGCGCAGCCCGAGCTTCCACGTCCGCCCGCAGGTCGGCCTCTTCCACTGCTTCGGCTGCGGCGAGGGCGGCGACGTCTACACGTTCCTCCAGAAGATCGACCACGTCACCTTCGCCGAGGCCGTCGAGCGCCTGGCCGGTCGGCTCGGCTATCCGCTGCACTACGAAGACGGCGGACCGGCGCAGGAGAGCGGAAACCGTGCCCGCCTGCTCGCGGCCAACCGCGCGGCGGGGGAGTTCTTCGTCGAGAGGCTCGGATCGGCCGACGCCGACATCGGTCGTCGCTTCCTGGGGGAGCGCGCCTTCGACCGCGCCGCCGCGTCGCACTTCGGAGTCGGCTACGCGCCGAAGAGCTGGGACGAGCTCACCAAGCACCTCCGCGGCCGCGGCTTCACCGATGCCGAGCTCACCGCGGCGGGCCTCGTCTCGTCGGGTGACCGCGGCGTCTACGACCGATTCCGCGGCCGGGTCGTCTGGCCCATCCGCGACCTGTCCGGCGAGACGGTCGGCTTCGGCGCACGGCGGCTCTTCGACGACGACAAGGGTCCGAAGTACCTGAACACGCCCGAGACGCCCGTGTACCACAAGGCTCAGGTGCTCTACGGGCTCGACCTCGCCAAGCGCGACATCTCCCGCGGTCGGCAGGTCGTCGTCGTCGAGGGCTACACCGACGTCATGGCCTGCCATCTGGCGGGCATCACCACGGCCGTCGCCACCTGTGGCACGTCCTTCGGCGTCGACCACATCAAGATCCTCCGTCGAGTGCTCGGCGACGACTCCGCCGCCGGAGAGGTCATCTTCACCTTCGACCCCGATGCAGCCGGTCAGAAGGCGGCGGTGCGCGCATTCGGCGAAGAGCAGCGCTTCGCCGCTCAGACGTACGTGGCCGCCGGTCCCGAGGGCCTCGATCCGTGCGATCTGCGGCTCTCCCGGGGTGACGAGGCCGTGCGCCTCATGATCGAAGCCAAGAAGCCGATGTTCGAGTTCATCCTCCGCCAGCGGCTCAGCCAGCACGACCTCGACACCGTCGAGGGTCGGGTGGCCGCGCTGCGGTCGGCGGCTCCGGTCGTCGCGGAGATCCGCGACCCCTCGCTCCGCCCGGGCTACGCGCGCGAGCTGGCGCGGATGCTCGGCGTCGACCTCGGTGAGGTGAACGCTGCTGTCCGAGCCGTGCCCGCCACGCGCGATGCGGCATCGAGCTCCGGCCCGCGCTCGGGTTCGTCGCCGCGCGACGATTCCCGTTCCGCTCAGGTGCGTCCTGCAGACAGCCGCGACCAGGGCAGATCCGGGCCGCCCTCGCGCTCGGCTCCCTCCGGCCCACCTCAGGGGGGACCGGATCGCCGCTCCCCATCGCAGACCGCACCGCAGCAGCGCGGACAGCAGGACGGCCAGCAGCGTCCCGCGCAGTCCGGCACCCCGCGCGCGCAGCGAGCCGACAGCTCATACGGTCCGCCCGACTCCGAGCATCCGCCGTACGACCGCTACGAGGCGCCAGCCGCGGCCGAGCCCGAGGCGCCGATCGTCGGTCCTGGCATCACGCAGCTTCCGGGAGACCCGTCCACACGCCTCGAGCGGGATGCCCTCATGGCTGCTCTCCAGTTCCCGAACCAGATCGGCCGGCCGCTGCTCGAGCGCGCGCTCGCCTCCGCCTTCGCCAACCGCGACCTCGCGGCCGTCCGCGACGGCATCGCATCGAGCCTCGACGCCGCGAGCTCTCCCGCCTGGCTGCAGAGCGTGACCGACGCCGTGCCGCCGCAGCTCGCGAATCTGGTCCAGCAGCTCGCCGTCGCGTCCATCCCCACCCGGCAGGGCGATGAGGCCGTCCAGCGCTATGTGCGCGAGGTCGCATCGAAGGTCGTCGAGCGCGACGTCCAGCGCCGGGAGCGGGAGCTGCGCGGCCAGCTCCAGCGCGCCGGATCCGGCCAGGATCCCGATCGCTATCGCGAGATCCAGCGCGGACTCGTCGCCCTCGAGATGGAGCGCCGCGCGCTGCGCGAGCAGTGGTCGTAGCCCCGCGTCTCGACGAGAAGCTGAACGATCCTGCAGGAATCGCGCGCGAGCGGCGCACCCCGCGCGTCGATGCGGTCCCTGCGCAGGATTCGTGCATCGTCATGTTTCGATGGCGTAACCAGATGTTCCTCGGTTCTTCCTCTCGAGACCCTCTGTGTTAGACCTGTTCCACACAGCACTACGCGCGCCGCTCTGGCCCGCGCCTCCTGGCGTGCGCCCGAATGGCAAGCACCTCCCTTCACGAAAGAGGTAGACGGATATGTCATCCGCATTCCCTCGCCGGCGGGCCCTTCTGGCCGTCGCCGGCGTCACAGCAGCAGCACTCGCCCTGGCCGGCTGCGCGTCGGGCGGCTCCGGCGGCGGCGGCAGCACGGGCGGCACCGGCGGTTCCATCACCGTCGGAACGACCGACTCGCTCGTCTCGCTCGACCCGGCCGGCTCGTACGACAACGGCTCGCTGTCGGTCCAGCTCCAGGTCTTCCCGTTCCTGTTCGACTCTCCGCTCGGCACCGCCGACGTCGAGCCCGATATCGCGGAGTCCGGCGAGTTCACCTCGCCGAACGAGTTCACCGTCACGCTCAAGCCCGACCTCAAGTGGGCCAACGGCAACGACCTCACCTCGAGCGACGTCAAGTTCACCTTCGACCGCCAGCTCGCGATCGCCGACCCCAACGGTCCGTCGTCGCTGCTCGGCAACCTCGAGAGCATCGCGACCCCGGATGACACCACCGTGGTGTTCACCCTCAAGGTCGCGAACGACGTGACCTTCGCGCAGGTGCTCTCCAGCCCCGCCGGCCCCATCGTCGACGAGGACTCGTTCTCGCCGACCGCGCTGACCCCTGACGACGACATCGTCAAGGCCAACGCGTTCGCCGGCCAGTACACGATCACGTCCTACGAGAAGAACTCGCTGATCCAGTTCAAGAAGTACGACGGCTACGAGGGCGTGCTCGACCCCGCGGTCAACGACACCGTCGTCCTGCAGTACTTCGCGGACTCGTCGAACCTCAAGCTCGCGATCGAAGGCGGCGACGTCGACGTGGCGTACCGGACCTTCTCGCCGACCGACGTCGCGGACCTCCGTGACAACGACGACCTCAACGTCGTCGACGGTCCCGGTGGATCCATCCGCTACATCGTCTTCAACTTCAACACGCAGCCGTTCGGCGCCACGACCGCGGAGGCGGACCCCGCCAAGGCGCTCGCCGTTCGCCAGGCGCTGGCCGACACCGTCGACCGCGAGGCGATCGCCGACCAGGTCTACAAGGGCACCGTCACGCCCCTGTACTCCTACGTCCCCGAGGGCCTGACCGGCGCCACCGAGTCGCTGAAGAGCCTCTACGGAGACGGCAACGGCGGACCCGACGTGGACAAGGCGACCGCGACCCTCTCGGCTGCGGGCGTCGCGACTCCCGTCGTGCTCAACCTCCAGTACACTCCCGAGCACTACGGCCCCTCGTCCGCCGACGAGTACGCCCTGATCAAGGACCAGCTCGAGTCGTCGGGCCTGTTCACGGTCAACCTGGCCAGCACCGACTGGACGCAGTACACGCCGGACCGCACGAACGACCTGTACCCGGAGTACCAGCTCGGCTGGTACCCCGACTACTCGGACGCCGACAACTACCTGTCGCCGTTCTTCCGTGAGGGCAACTTCCTGGCCAACCACTACGAGGACGCCGAGGTCAACGACCTCATCGCGCAGCAGGCCGGCACGACCGACCCCGACGCACGCACCGCCCTCATCGAGGAGATCCAGGACAAGGTCGCGGCCCAGCTGTCGACCGTGCCGATCTGGCAGGGCGCTGAGCTCGCCGTCACGGGCAAGGACGTCTCCGGACTCACGCTCGACGGCTCGTTCAAGCTCCGCTACGCCCCTCTGACCAAGGGCTAGCAGCGAACAGGAGGGGCGGTCCGCGGGAGCGGGCCGCCCCTCCTTCTCGTCTTCGTCGAGTCGCCCCCCGGCACTCGAGATTTTCACTGAAACGACCTGGGGCAGCCGCAGAGCCGAGCGGCCCCGCCGAGGAAGATGGGTGCATGACCGTACCGGACGCCGTCGTCGCCACGCCACGCGTGCGCGGACGATCCGCGGGAGGAGGCTTCGGGCGCTACCTGCTCGTGCGCTTCCTGCTCATCTTCCCGACCGTGTTCATCCTGGTCACCCTCGTCTTCGTGCTGATGCGGTCGACGGGAGACCCGATCACCGCTGCCGTCGGAGGCCGCCTGCCCCCCGACGAGCTCGCGGCGCGCATCCACGAGGCGGGCTACGACCGCCCCATCCTCGTGCAGTACTTCGAGTACCTCGGTCAGATCCTCCGCGGTGACTTCGGCACCACCATCAGCGACAACCGTCCGATCACCGAGGTCATCGTCACCTTCGGCGCGGCCACCCTCGAGCTCACCTTCTACGCGCTGATCGTGGCCTTCATCGTCGGCATCCCGCTCGGCATGCTGGCCGCCTACATCCGCGACCGCTGGGGCGATGCGGTCCTGCGAGTCTTCGCCATCCTCTGCTACGCCACACCCGTCTTCTTCGCCGGACTGCTGCTCAAGCTCGTCTTCGCCGTGCAGCTCGACCTGCTGCCGGCCTTCGGCAGAGCGTCCGTCTCCTCTGAGCTCGAGATGAAGCTCCTGCCCTCGCCGACGGGCATCTTCCTCATCGACGCGTTCCAGACCGGCAACTCCGAGGTCATCGCCGACGTGCTGCAGCACGCGGTCCTCCCCGCCGTCGCGCTCGGCCTGCTGACCGGCGGCATCTTCCTGCGTCTCGTTCGGACTAACGTCATCGGCACCCTCGGCACCGAGTACGTCGACGCAGCACGCTCGCGCGGCGTCCGTGAGCTCCGGCTCGTCGGGCGGCACGCGTACAAGCCCGCGCTCATCCCGATCATCACCGTGATCGGACTGCAGATCGCAGTGCTGCTCGGCGGCGCCGTGCTCACCGAGACGACGTTCGAGTGGAAGGGCCTCGGCTTCCAGCTCGCCCAGTACCTGCAGGCGCGCGACTTCGTCGCCGTGCAGGGGATCGTCGCGCTGCTGGCGGTCATCGTCGCTGTCACCAACTTCATCGTCGACGTCATAGCCGCCTTCATCGACCCGAGGGTGAGGTACTGACCGTGACAACGACACCCGCCCCGGCACCCACCACGGCACCCACCACGGTCAGCCGCCGCCGGCTGATCGATCGCATCCCTGTCGTGCACCAGGTGCGCCAGAGCTACGGCGTGCAGCGGTTCATGCTCGTCACCGGCCTGATCCTGACGCTCGTCTTCGTGATCCTGGCGATCTTCGCCCCGCTGATCGCGCCGTACGGCTACGCACAGCTGCGGGATGACAGTGGCGCGTTCGGCGCCCAGGAGGAGCCGAGCGCCCAGCACCTCTGGGGCACGACCGTCGGCGGCTACGACGTGCTGTCCCGAGTGATCTGGGGAGCGCAGACCGGCCTGTTCGTGATCGTCGTGGCCGTCGTGCTGTCCATCTTCCTCGGAGTGCTCCTCGGCCTGATCTCCGGCTACCTCGGAGGCTGGCTCGACCGGGTGCTGGTGGTGATCGCGGATGCGATCTACGCCTTCCCGTCGCTGCTGCTCGCGATCGTGATGGCCATCGTGCTCTCCGGCGGGCAGTCCGGCCTGGTCCCGGGCGTCTTTGCCGCCGCCATCTCGCTCACGGTCGTGTACATCCCGCAGTACTTTCGGGTCATCCGCGCCGAGACCACGCGGATCAAGAACGAGGCCTTCGTGGAATCCGCCCGGGTCATCGGGGCGAGCACACCGCGGATCATGTTCAAGCACGTTCTCCGCAACGCCACGCGCACCCTGCCGCTGATCTTCACGCTGAACTCGTCCGAGGCCATCCTCACGCTGGCCGGCCTCGGCTTCCTCGGCTTCGGCATCGAGCCGAGCTCCGCCGCGGAGTGGGGCTACGACCTCAACAAGGCGATCTCCGACGTCACCAGCGGAATCTGGTGGACCGCGCTGTTCCCCGGCCTCGCGATCGTCTTCGTCGTGCTCGGCATCACCCTCGTGGGGGAGAGCCTGAATGACCTCGCCGACCCGCGGCTGCGTGGTCGCCGCTCGGTCGCTGCCAGCGCCGGACTCACCGCCCAGACCTCCGTCACCGCAGGCGGCGTGATCGACCCGCCCGGCGGGCTGACAGGACTCGAGGAGCCAGAACGATGAGCGTCGCTGACATCAAGGACCTCGTGGTCTCGTTCGCGTCCGACCACGGCGCGGTGAAGGCCGTCGACGGCGTGAGCCTCACGGTCGAGAAGGGCGAGGTGCTCGCCATCGTCGGCGAGAGCGGCAGCGGCAAGACGGTGACCGCCAAGACCATCCTCGGCCTCCTGCCCGAGACCGCCACCGCATCGGGCGCGGTCGTGCTGACCCGATCGACCGGTGGCGACGTCGACGTGGTCACCCTGTCCAGGTCCCAGCTGCGCGAGGTGCGCGGCACCGACGTCGCGATGATCTTCCAGGAGCCGTCCACGGCGCTGAATCCCGTCTTCACGGTGGGCTGGCAGATCGCGGAGGGCCTGCGCGCCCATGAGCGCGTGTCGGGCGCGGCCGCCAAGGCGAAGGCCATCGACATCCTCCGCCAGGTCGGCATCCCCGATCCGGAGACCCGCGTCAACTACTACCCGCACCAGTTCTCGGGCGGACAGAAGCAGCGCATCGTCATCGCGATGGCGCTCGTGCTGCGCCCCGGCCTCATCGTCGCGGACGAGCCGACGACCGCACTCGACGTCACCGTGCAGGCCGAGATCCTCGACCTGCTCCGCAGCCTACGCGACGACTACGGCACGGCGATCGTGCTGATCACGCACAACATGGGCGTCGTCGCCGACCTCTCCGACCGGGTCGCCGTGATGTACCAGGGCAAGGTGGTCGAGCAGGCCCGCACCCGCGAGCTGTTCGCCAACCCGCAGGCGCAGTACACCCGCGACCTGCTCGCGGCAGTGCCCTACGTCGGGCAGGGACGCGCAGGAGCAGCTGCCCGCCTCAGCGGCCGAGCTGTCGGAGCGGCCGCCCCGCTGGTGAAGGCGACCGACCTCGTGATCGAGTACCCCGGCCGGCTCGGCCGCGGTGGATTCCGGGCCGTCGACGGCGTGAGCTTCAGCATCGGAGCAGGAGAGGTTCTCGGACTGGTCGGCGAGAGCGGATCGGGCAAGACCACCATCGGGCGCTCGATCGCAGGGCTCACCAAGGCCACCGGTGGATCGCTGGACGTCCTCGGCACCGAGATGGTCGGCTTCAAGGAGCGCGAGTTCCGCAAGCACCGTGTCGACATCGGCTTCGTCTTCCAGGATCCGGCCTCGAGCTTCAACCCGCTGCTGACGATCGCGCAGTGCGTGGCCGAGCCGCTCATCGTGCACAGGCGCGCGGGGGACGTGGCGTCCGCTCGCGGGCGGGTCGACGAGCTGCTCGAGGCGGTCCAGCTGCCGCGCTCCTACGGTGATCGCTATCCGCATGAGCTCAGCGGCGGTCAGCGGCAGCGCGCGAGCCTCGCTCGAGCGCTGGCGCTGCAGCCCAAGCTGCTGATCGCCGACGAGCCCACGTCCGCCCTCGACGTCTCCGTGCAAGCACGGGTGCTCGAGCTGTTCGCGGAGCTGCAGTCGGAGTTCGGCTTCGCCTGCCTGTTCATCAGCCACGACCTCGCAGTCGTCGACATCCTCGCCGACCGGATCGCGGTGCTCTACAAGGGCAAGCTCGTCGAGGAGGGAACGGGAGCAGAGGTGCTCGGTGATCCGAAGCACCCGTACACCCAGCGCCTGCTCGCCTCGCTTCCCGTTCCCGACCCGGTCGCGCAGGCCGAGCGCCGAGAGCTGCTGCGCGCCCTCCGCGCAGCCGACCCGGTCGGCTGACCGCGTGATCTGACCGCGTGACCTGACCGCGTGACCTGACCGCCGCACTCCGTTCCGCCCCTTCCACGGATCAGGCGATCTTCACGGTTCAGGCGATTCTGCGATTTCGATCACGGATCAGGCGAAAATCACCTGAACCGTGGTCGAAAGCCTGAACCGTGAAGATGAGTCACCCTTAAGGATGATTCTGGGCGTGATGAGGGCATTCATTCCGTCATCTGGCAAACGCCAAGGTGCGCAGCAGAGAGAATGGATCAATGACCGCTCGCGATGACCTCGTCGTCTCCGCCAGCGACGTCACCATCGAGTACGCGGGCGGCCGGGGGCGTGCTCGACATCGCGCGATCGACGGCGTGACCTTCGACATCGCCCGCGGCGAGCTGCTCGGCCTCGTCGGCGAGACGGGATCGGGCAAGAGCACCCTCGCCCGGACCATCGCCGGATACACCGCGCGCGGACTCGGATCCAAGGGCGCCGCACGGATGGGCATCCCGCTCGACGACATGGCCGACGTGGTCGGCGGCTCGCTCGAGGTGCTCGGGGTGAAGCTGCGATCCATGCGGATGCGCGATCGATACCGGATCACCTTCGATGTCGGCTACCTGCCCCAGGGCGCCGGTCGGATGCTGATGCCCGGCTACACGATCGCCGAGAACGTGGGGGAGCCGCTGCTGGCCCGCGACCGGCACTTCGATCGCCGCGAGCTCGGTGTGCGCGTGGCGGAGCTCATCGACGCCGTCCAGCTGCCGCTCGGGGTGATGGACCGCTACCCGCACGAGCTGTCGAGCGGACAGCGGCAGCGGGTCGCGATCGCGAAGTCGCTCATCCTCGAGCCCCTGCTCTGGGTGGCTGACGAGCCGACCGCAGGCGTCGACGTGACCGTGCGCGGCCCGGTGCTCGACACCATCCTCGAGGTGCAGAGCGACCATGAGTTCTCGGCGCTGATCATCAGCCACGACGCCGCCGTCACCGCTCGGCTCACCGACCGCGTCGCCGTGCTGCAGGGCGGTGGCCTCGTGGGTCTCGGCCGCCTCGAAGACGTGCTGACCCGCCCGATCCACCCCTACGTGCGCGGACTCGCCATCGAGTACGAGCTCACCACCGGCCCGATCACTCTGCCCGACCTCCCGCTCGCGACCGGAGCGATCCCTGTGGTGCGCGCGCAGCCTGCGGAGCCGACGGCCGAGACGGGGGGAGCGGTCGAGGACGACTTCGAGGACGAGGACGACGTGTCCGATCCAGCCGACGCGGATGCCGCGGCCGACGGTTCGGCCGACCGCGACGAGCCCGCACCGCCCGTCGAGCGAACCGGGGATGCCGAGGCGGACTCGGACGACGAGGCTTCCGCAGGTCCCACATCGGAGGAGGCGCCACGATGACCCGCAGCGATCGGTTCGCCCACCAGGCAGTCACCGGCGAGGCGAAGACCCTGCCCGACGAGCAGCGCCCAGCTGTCGGACCGATCGCGCTCCTCCCCGCCGCGAAGGCGGAGAGCCGGTTCGTGGATGCGGTCAGCGATGCAGGAGGCGAGATCGGCGAGCTCGGTTCGGACACTCGCGCCGTGGTGTGGCTCGCCAACGACCATCCCGAGGCTCTCGTCGAGGTGCTCGAGCAGCACCCGCAGATCCAGTGGGTTCAGCTGCCGTGGGCCGGAGTGGACGCGTTCGCGGATGCACTCAGCAGCCACGATCGGGCCGACCTGCTGTGGACCAGCGCGAAGGGGGCCTATGCCCAGCCGGTCGCCGAGCACGCCCTCGCTCTCGCCTTGGCCGGACTCCGCTCGCTGTCTCTGCGCGCACGCGCCACGAGCTGGGGCGAGAAGATCGGGGAGTCGCTCTATGGCGCCTCGGTGACGATCGTCGGCGCCGGTGGTATCGCGATCGAGCTGATTAGGCTGCTCCAGCCGTTCTCCGCCGAGGTCACCATCGTGCGTCGCAGCGCGGGCGAGGTGAGCGGGGCGTTCCGCACCGTCACCTCGGATCGGCTGGACGACGTGCTTCCTGAAACGGACGTGCTCATCCTCGCCGCGGCGAGCACGGGGGAGACCCGGCACCTCATCGATGCGCGTCGCCTGTCACTGCTGAAGCCGAGCGCGGTCCTGGTGAACATCGCCCGCGGCCCCCTTGTGGACACCGACGCGCTGCTCGACGCGCTCCAGGATGAGCGGCTGCTCGCGGCAGGCCTCGACGTCACCGACCCCGAGCCGCTTCCCGAGGGCCATCCGCTCTGGACGGAGCCCCGCGCTCTCATCACGCCGCATTCTGCAGATACCCCGGAAATGATCGCGCCGCTGCTGGCTGAACGCGTCCGTGCGAACGTCGAGGCCTTCGTGTCCACCGGCCGCTTCATCGGAATCGTCGATCCGAAGTCCGGCTACTAGCGCGCAACCGCCTTGTGCACCATCGATCCCGTACATTCGGCCCGAATCAGGGGTTTTGTTTGTCGGTAAGGCTCGGTCATCAGGTTCCTGAGGAGTCTGACGCATCTCGCCGAACTCCCGATGCGACCGTCGGCAGCCGACGCCAGATGCCGCCACGCCTCGTCGCGTTCGGCGGGCGCGCTCGGGTTTGCTAAAGTGGACGAGCTTCACACGCCATTCCTCGATAGCTCAATTGGCAGAGCAGCCGGCTGTTAACCGGCAGGTTCTTGGTTCGAGTCCAAGTCGGGGAGCAACTGCTCCACTACTCGTCGGCGAGGTGAATCGGGTGCCCGCAGGTCTGGCCAGGCTCGACCTGAACCTGCTGGTCTCGCTCGATGCCCTGCTGACCGAGCGCAGCGTCACCCGGGCCGCCGGAAAGCTCGGACTCAGCCAGCCGGCGCTGAGCGCCTCCCTGGCCCGTCTCCGTTTGCACTTCGCGGACGAGATCCTCGCCCGCGACGGAAACAGCTACCGCCTCACCCCTCTCGCGGTCCGCCTCGCCGAGCAGACCTCGTCGGCCCTCGACGCTGCGCGCAAGGTCTTCGCCAATGAGGCGCTCTTCGATCCGCGCACATCCACGCGCGAATTCAGCATCTACGGCTCGGATTTCGGCATCGCCGACGTCGGCAGCGCCGTCACCGCGGTCGCCGCCGATCAGGCCCCGGGTGTGCGGTTCCGCTTCATGCATCACACTCCCGCCATCGTCGACGACGCGCAGGTCTCGCTGCGCACCGTCGACGGGATGCTGCTGCCGCGCGGGTTCATCACCGGCTTCCCCTTCGTGGACATCTACCAGGACGAATGGGTGTGTCTGGTCGCGGCCGAGAACGAGCAGGTGGGGGATGTGCTCACCCCGCAGAATCTCGCCGAGCTGCCGTGGGTGTACACCTATCACAGCCGCAGCGTGTCGCTCGCGGCTGCCCGTCAGCTCCAGGAGCTCGGCATCGAGCCGATCGTCGACTGCGTCGTCGAGGGGTTCCTGACGCTGCCGTTCTTCATCGCGGGGACGAACCGGCTCGGACTCGTCCAGTCACGCATGGCCGACCGGATGCTCGCGATGGGCGACCTGCGCATCGTCGCCCTTCCCTTCGATCCGCCGACGATCGACGGAGCGCTGTGGTGGCACCCGATGCACAGCGAGGACCCCGGTCACCAGTGGATGCGCGACGTCTTCCTCGCCGCATCCCGTCTCGTCACCGCCGGCTGAGCCGCGGTACATCTCCGAGCCCAGACGGTCAGAGGTGCAGCGTGGGTGTGATGGCGCCCTCCGCCGCGGTCACCTCGTGGTGACGGACCGTGGTCTCCCGCGCCACCAGGTATCTGTCGTCGTCGGGATAGAAGACAGCCGTCGTCACGTCTTCGCCCGCAAACGCCTCGATGGCCTCGACGCTCGTCCAGAACGAGACGGTGGTCACCCGCGTGCGGCCGTCGGGCTCATCGGTGAACATGGCGAAGGCGCCGAGGTTGCCGGGAGTGGCGCGATAGTCGCGCATCCCGGTCCGCTCCAGATACGCGGCGTAGACCTCGCGGTCCGAACTGCGGATCCAGCCCACCCAGGTTCGGACGATCGAGCCTGGCTCGATATCGAGTAGTTCGGCCACGATTCCCCCGTCGTCGTCGCTGGGCTGGTGGGCTCAGTCTGTCGGCCGCGTCGCGTGAGCGCCAGGGGGTCGCCGGGCCACTCAGGAAAGGTTCAGGCGCACGAAACGCATCGGTCCGCCCACGGACGCGCCTCAAGACGTGCAACGGCTATGGGGGCGAAACAGGCGGCGCAGATGCCGAAGCCGCCCTGCCTGATGCGTTCTTGCGCACGGTCGATCTCGACGAGTCGCAGCTCGTTGGACCGACGCAGCGCATCCGCCTGCGAACGCTCGAAGGCGAGCGTCGCCCCCTCAGGGTCGTGCTCGTCGTCGTTGTTCGACCCCTGTCGAGCTTCGACGATGTCGGCGATGTCCGCACCGAGGCTTGCCAGCATGCGCCGTGCGGAGGCGGCCTCGCGGGCGAGAGCCGCTCGGAAGCCAGCAAGCTCGCGAGGGGTGAAGCGGGCGGCGGGATCGACAGCGAGATCGGCTCCAGAATCCACGGCGGACTCATCGTCGGTGCGATCGTCGGTGCCATCAACAGAGGGATCTTCGGTGTCGTCGTCGGTGCCGTTCAATCCGTCCTCCTCGCTCGGCGTGCTCCTAGACTGACACGCATGGTGCTGCCCGATGATGTCGTGCCGTATGCCCTGGTCATCGCCGGGTTGGTCCTCGTCGTCGTCGCCCTCGTCGTGGTGACCGTGCTGGCCGTGCGCCGAGCCCGCCGCCTCGGCGCCGAACGGACGGTCAACGCCCGCGCGCGGGTCGACCTCGAGCTGTCCGTCGCCGACCAGAGCGGACGGCTGCGGATGATCCGTGAGCTGCACGACCTCTCCCTGCACCGCGTCACGACGATGATCTCCGACGCGGACGGGGCGAGGTACGCGGGTCAGACCGACCCGAACGCCGCTGTCCGGGCCGCCGGCACCATCTCGGAGACCGGCCGGACGGCGCTGGCAGACATGCGCCGGGTCAGCCTGCTGGTGCGCGAGAGCGAGGCCGAGATCGGGTTGCAGCCGACGCTGAAGTCCACCCGCGACCTCTTCGCGATCATGCGCGACGCAGGGCTCACGGTGATCTTCGAGCGCTCCGGTGACCCGTACCAGGTGACGCCCGGCGCGGAGCTGATGATCTACCGCATCATGCAGGAGGCGCTGAGCAACTCGCTCAAGTACGGCGGGGAGGGCACGACCGCCCGCGTTGCGTTCACCTGGACCCAGGACGGCTTCCAGGCCCGCGTCGATGATGACGGATTCCGCAACGCAGCCATCCGCAAGGGCATGGACCCCACTGCCCCGATGAGCTACACGGTCGAGGACGACCTCCACGCTCTCACCGACGAGATCGTCGGCCCCGGCATCGCGGTCATGCGAGAGCGGGCCGAGCTCTACGGCGGAACGCTCAATGTCACGCAGACCCCCGGCGTGGGCTTCTCCATCTCTGCCGTGTTCCCGACGCTCCGTCACCACAACGGCGTGCACGGCGTGGACCTCTCGCGTGGCGCGGCGCGGTAGCAGGGCGTCGTCGGGAGCGTCCCCGCACGGTCCGAACCCGAACGGATCGGCCGCTGATGAATCGGCGGGCGGTTCAACCGATGGATCGACTGCTGGATCGACCGCCGCAGTCGATCGCGCGGCGGCGCGGGCGGGCATCGCGGTCGGCCTCGCCACCGCGGCCTACGGCATCTCGTTCGGGGCGCTCGCGGTGGCAGCAGGGCTGGACATCTGGCAGACCTGCGTCCTCAGCCTGCTGATGTTCACCGGGGGATCGCAGTTCGCGCTGGTCGGGGCGCTCGCCGCCGGGGGACTGGCGGCCGGTCCGAGCGGGATCATCAGCGCCGCCCTGCTCGGTGCGCGCAACTCGCTGTACGCCGTGCAGGTGAAGCCGATCATCGGCGGCGGGTTCTGGCGCAAGGTGCTCGCCGCCCACGTCACCATCGACGAGACGACCGCCGTGGCGACCGCCCAGCCGACGCTGCGGGCGAAGCGGATCGGCTTCTGGGTCACCGCGGCCGCGGTCTACATCGGCTGGAACCTGCTGACCCTGGTCGGCGCGATCATCGGGGATGCGCTCGGCGACGTGCGTCAGTACGGTCTGGATGCCGCGGCAGCCGCCGCGTTCCTCGGACTCCTCTGGCCGCGCCTGCGCGCCCGCCAGCCGATCGTGGTGGCCGTCGGCGCAGTCGTCGTCGCCGCATCGCTCACCCCGTGGCTGCCGCCGGGGCTTCCCGTGCTGTGCGCGGCCGGGGTGGCGCTGATCGTCGGACTGGCCAACTGGCCGGGGCCCGGTGCGTCGCGCGATCCGGTCGCATCCGAGCCTCGAGAGGCGGAGGCATGACGGGTTGGCAGATCGTGCTGCTTGCGGCCATCGCCTGCCTGGCGCTGAAGCTGCTCGGCTACCTCATCCCGGCGAAGGTGCTCGAGCGGCCGATCATCGCCCGTACGGCCGGCCTCGTCACGGTGGCGCTGCTCGCCGCGCTGGTCTCGGTCCAGACGCTCGCCAGCGGGACGACGATCGTCCTCGATGCGAGGGTCCCGGCGCTCGGCGTCGCCGCGGTCCTCTTCGCCTTGCGGGTCCCGTTCGTGCTGGTGGTGATCGCCGCCGCGGCTACGGCGGCGCTCGTACGACTCCTATTTGGCGGGTAGCACGGGGCGGCCGGTCTCAGGACGGGCGCGGGGCGCCCTCCTCGACCAACGGATCGGGGCTGAAAGCCCTCTCCCGCCATCCCTCGCTGGTCGAGGAGGCCGTCCGCGGCCGTCTCGAGACCGGTTGCCCTAGCGGTGCCCGAGAAGATCAGCCTTCGAGGTCGTCGGTGCCCGGCAGCCATGACTTGCCCGGCTTGCCCCAGCCCGAGCGATGGATCGCCTTCACGGCGCGGCGCGCGTTGAGGAAGTCGAGCCGGTCGACGTAGAGGCGACCCTCGAGATGGTCGAACTCGTGCTGGAAGATCCGCGCGAACCAGCCCTCCGCCTCGATCTCGAACGGCTTCTGGTCGAGGTCGACCGCGCGCAGGATGGCCTTCTCCGCGCGGACGAGCGGATAGCGCTCGCCGGGCACCGAGAGGCAGCCTTCCGAATCCTCGTCCTCGTCCGCCTCCGTGGTGGGCGTCGGAGTGATCAGGAGCTCGGGATTGATCGCGACCCCGCTGCGCACGCCGCTCTCGTCGGTGTAGCTGTAGACGAACAGGCGCAGGGGAACACCGACCTGGGGGCCGGCGAGGCCGACGCCGGGCGCGGCCTTCATGGTCTCGAACATGTCGGCCACGAGGGTGCGCAGCTCCGGACCGAAATCCGTGACGGGCTTGGCCCGCTCGTGCAGGACGGGGTCGCCCGTGATGCGGATGGGGAGGATCGCCATATCGGCCTAAGACTACCGATCCACGGCCTGAGATATGGTCACCTAGTGCCCGCAGACCTGACCGATCTGACCGATCAGCTCGTCCTCGGACCGTCCCAAGCCATCGGCATCCCCATCGCCCTGATCGGTGCGGTCTTCCTCAGCCTGGGAGCGCAGTTCCAGCACCGTGGGGTGACCAAGGTCGAGGCGTCACGTGGGGACGCGGTTCCCGGGCTCAGCATGTCTCAGATCTTCGCGCTGCTCGCCCGTCCGTCGTGGGTCACCGGCACGCTCCTGATCGGCCTCGCCATCGTCCTGCAGCTGACGAGCCTGCGCTTCGCGCCGCTCATCGTCGTGCAGCCGCTCGGCGCGATCGCCCTGGTGATCACCTCGGTGCTCAACGCGCGCGTCAGCCACGTCAAGCTCAACCGGCAGTCCGTCCGGGCGATCATCTTCTGCGTCGGGGGAGTGGGGCTGTTCGTCACCGTCGCCGCGTTCACCGCGGTGGAGAAGCGGATCACCTCCGCGCAGCTCATCACGATCCTGATCATCCTCGCGGTGGTGCTCGCGGTCTTCGCCGTGCTGTTCGGCCTGATCCGGCACCGGATGGGCGCTATCGCCTACATCGTCGCGGCCGGCGTGCTCTACGGCTTCGTGGCCACCCTCGCCAAGGTGGTCATCAACCGGATCGTGCAGGGCGACTTCGAGTGGCTCACCATCCTCTGCCTCGTCGGGTTGCTCGCGGCCGGCGCGGGCGGTGCCTACTGCGTCCAGACCGCCTATTCGGCGGGCCCACCCGATCTCGTCATCGCCGGCCTCACCGTGGTCGACCCGCTCGTCGCGGTCGGCATCGGCGTCATCGTGCTGGGCGAGGCCTCGCAGGCGCCGCTCTATGCGATCCCGCTGTTCATCATCGCCGGAGCGATCGCCGTGTACGGGGTGTTCCAGCTGGCGAAGCATCACCCTCAGGCTCGGCACTGATCGGCCGGCTGCAGGCGCGATTCGGCCGATCCAGCGCCGTGGATCGTGGTCTGCGGCTCGCCATCGCGGCACCCCCGCCCGCAGAGAGCGGTGCGGTAGCGTGAAGCCACCCACCACCTGATCTGCCCGTCTGTCTGAACACGAGGAATGGCTCATCAACGCGCAATCTCCTGATGCCGCCGGGGCCGAGGCTCCGCGACTGACCGTGCTCATGGTGGGGGACACGTTCCCGCCCGACGTCAACGGTGCATCCAACTTCAGCGTGCGCCTCGCAGCGGGTCTCGCCCGACGCGGCCACAACGTGCACGTCGTCGCCCAGGCGCACACCTGGCGCCAGACCGCCGGTCCCGAGGAGCATGAGGGCGCGACCTTCACCGTGCACCGGCTGCGCAGCACGCGCTGGCCGGGCCACGACTGGATCCGGTTCGTCAACCCGCTCCGGATCAACGCGAACATGCGGCGGATCATCCGCGAGGTGAATCCCGACGTGCTGCACAGCCAGGCGCACCTGCTGGCCGGGCGCGGTGGATCGACCGAGGCGATCAAGGTCGGCCTGCGCATCGTCAACACCAATCACTTCATGCCCGAGAACCTCATCGAGCACACCGGCCTGCCCAAGTTCATCTGGCCGCTCGGCGTCACGATCACCTGGAAGGATGCGACCCGCATCCTCAAGCGCGCCTCGGCGATCACGACCCCGACCCGTCGTGCCGCGGACTACCTCGAGTCGAAGACCGGCCTGCACGGCGTGCACGCGGTCTCCTGCGGCATCCGGGCGGCGGACTACACGCCGAGCTTCGAGCCGCGCACCGAGAACCGCGTGGCCTTCACCGGCCGGGTGACTGGCGAGAAGCAGATCGACAAGCTGCTCGAAGCCGTCGCGATCATGCCGGCCGACCTCAACACGATCGTCGACATCATCGGCGACGGCGATCAGCGGAAGGCGCTCGAGGAGCAGGCCGTCCGCCTCGGCATCGCCGACCGCGTGATCTTCCACGGGCGGGTGTCCGACGCGAAGCTCCGCTCGCTGCTGACCGGGGCCACGGTCTTCGCGATGCCATCGATCGCCGAGCTCCAGAGCATCTCGACCATGGAGGCCATGGCGAGCGGACTCCCGATCGTCGCCGCCGACGCGATGGCCCTGCCGCACCTCGTGCACGACGGCGAGAACGGATTCCTGTTCCCGCCCGGTGACATCCCCGCTCTCGCCGAGCGCCTCGAGCGCGTGCTGCGGCTGCCCGAGGATGAGCTGGCGATCATGAAGAACGCGTCGCTGCGACTCATCGAGCCGCACGACATCGAGACCACCCTCGACGTCTTCGAGCGCCTGTACCGCGGCGAGGACGTGGACGATCCGGTGACGGAGGTCCCTCCGCTGAGCAGCAAGCTGCGCGAGCAGTTCCGCGGCCTGCGCCGCCGCGCCCGAGACGCCCTGACCGACTGAGCGTCATCCGGGTCCGGGTCCGCGTCGGGGTCCGGGTCTGGATCCGCTTCCGGGTCCGCGGCCGCGGGATCGCCTGGGCAGCTCGGCCACCTTTTGCGCGGGCCTGGCCACCTTTCGGGTCCTTCGGCCACCTTTCGAAGGGTGGCCGAACGTCCCTAAAGGTGGCCCAACTACTTTGCGGCGATAGTGGGCGGATAGTCCGAAGTCGTGGCCCCCTTTCGTTCGGGCCAGCCACCTTTCCTACCCTCGGCCACCTTTTCATTCGCGACGGCCCGCTTTCCTACCGTCGGCCACCTTTGTAAACCTGGCCGTCGGTAGCAAAGGTGGCCGAGCATTCTCAGACGCCGCGGTTGAGTGAACGGGATCGCTGACGGCCACCTTTCGCCGTGACGGCACTGGTTTCAAAGGTGGCCGTCGAGGACAGAGGTGGCCGCCGAGGGAAAGGGTGGCCGCCGAGGGAAAGGGTGGCCGCCGAGCGCCGGATGATCACCGCGCCGGATCGAGCCGATCTCACGTCGTGAAGTGCTCAGTACCAGCCGACCGACTCGGAGTGCGCCCACGCGCCGCACGGATTGCCGTAACGGGACGTGATGTAGCTCAGCCCCCAGGTGATCTGGGTCGCCGAGCTGGTCTGCCAATCCGATCCGGCGCTCGCCATCTTGCTGCCGGGCAGAGACTGGGGGATCCCGTACGCGCCGCTCGACGCGTTGTACGCGTTCCAGCGCCAACCGGATTCACGGTTCCAGAGCGACACCAGGCAGTTGTACTGGCTCGTATCCCAGCCGCGCGACGAGACGACGTCGGCCGCGTAGGCGCGGGCGTCGGCCGGACTGAGCGACCCCGATCCGCCCGAGACGGTCGTCACGGGCGTGGTCGTCGCGCTGGTGTTGGCGGCCGCAGCCTTGCGGGCCGCCTCCTGTGCGGCGGCGTAGGCGGCGGCGGCCTCCTGGCCCGCTCGGTACTGGGACTCGAGCTGCGCTGTGGTGTTGTTCAGCGAGGCGAGCTGCGCGTAGAGCGTGTCGCTCTGCGTCTGCGCCTCGGCGACCTTCGCGTCCGCCGCGCTCTGCGCCGCGTTCGCCGACTCCAACGACGACTGCGCGGCCGCCGCGAGCTTGGCGCGCTCTTCTTCGGCGACCGTCGCCTGAGCGGTGAGCGACGACAGCTGCTTCTCCGCGCGCTCCGCCTCTGCCATCGCCGATGCCGAGACATCGCCGAGGCGGCTCAGCGTGCCGAGCTGGTACAGCGTGCTCCCGGCGTCGGATGCGGACAGCCAGAGGTCGAGTGTCGGATTGGCAGATCGGGAGAGCTGGCTCGCGGTGACACCGGCCCGTTTGCGGGACGTGGCAACCTCGGCGGTGGCCTCATCGACCTGAGTCTGGAGCTGGTCCGCGGACTCCTGGGCGGCCTCGGCGGACGATCGTGCCTCCTCGTACTCGCCGGCCTTGGCGAGCGCCTCATCGGCGAGGTCGGCGGCGGTGGCCTGCAGCTCGTCGAGGGCTGCCGTGATCTTGGAGGCTTGCGCGGCGACGGCCGCCGCGTTGCCCTTGGCGGCCTGCACCTCGTCCCAGGTCGGGTAGTCCGCGGCCTGGGCCGGGATCGCGATGGCCATCGATCCGAGCACCACTGCGAGCACAGCCAGCATCCGCGCGACTACGAGATCGTGACGCTGGGCGCGATGGCGCCCTCGCTCAGCTCGCCCGCGATCGGTCATCCCGCCAGGCTATGAACAGGTGCGGTCGCCACTGTCGCAAACCTCCGACGGGAAGCGAGTCCACAGCAGATCCGAAAGGTCGCGTGCCCACAGCTCCGTGGATGCTGAACCGATCAGGGGATGTGCCTTCCTGATCCGTGCAACCCGGGCCGGGCGATCACCCTCGTCTGTCCCTCCGGGGCCGGGCGTGATGGCCGGGCGTGGTGTCGACGGGGCCGGTCATGGGGGAGTCCCACATGCCGTGCGTCGGGACGGCCTCGTCGTCCCCTGGCCAGGGAGGCATGGTGACGCCGACGATGCGGAGGGGCGCGCCGCCGTCGCAGCGGAACTGGAATCGAGTGCCGACCGGCAGGTCGAGAGCCATGTCCGCCTCGAGCTCTGTGACGCTCTCGTCACCGTCGAGGCTGCGCCAGATCCGTCCGCTTCCGCTCAGCACGAACCACATCTCGGTCACCGTCCGGTGCACGATCGCCGCCGAGACCTGTCCGGGCTGGAGGGTGAAGTGACTCAGACTGCCCGAGGCCGAGCTCGCCAGCAGCCGAACTTCCGAGCCGTCCGGCGCCGTGACATCCGGCTTCTCCGGCAGGTGGCGGGTCGTGAACGCGGTCACCCGCTGACCCTACCCCCGACCCAATACGCTGAGCGGATGACCGTCACGAGTGCGATCCTCGGCTTCGCCCTCGTCGCCGCACTGCTCACGATCATCCCTGGGCTCGACACCGCGCTGGTGCTGAGATCGGCCATCAACCGCGGGCGCGGGCAGGCCTATGCGAGCGGCCTCGGCATCAGCACCGGCTCGCTGATCTGGGCCGTGGCTGCGGCAGTCGGGGCGACCGCAGTGCTCGCCGCCTCGGAGACCGCATATCGGGTGCTGACACTCCTCGGCGCCGGATACATGGTCTATCTGGGAGTGCGGATGCTCGTCGGAGCCGTCCGTCGATCCCATCACGGTCCTCAGCCCACAACCGAGTCCACGACCGAGCCTGCGCTCGCCGCGTCGCCCTGGCGAGCATGGACGGTCGGCCTGCTGACCAACCTGCTCAACCCCAAGGTGGGCGCGTTCTACCTGGCGACGATCCCGCAGTTCATCCCGGCGGGCGTCTCGCCGCTCGTGATGGGAGCGCTGCTCGGCCTCGTGCACGTGGCACTCGGCATGACCTGGTTCACGCTCATCATCGGGGCGACCGCCCGTGCGAGCAGATTCCTGCGCAGTCCTCGCGCGACCCGGATCGTCGACGGGGTGACCGGAACCGTGCTGGTCGGCTTCGGCATCAAGCTCGCCCTGTCGCCGCGCTGATCTTCGCCTGCGACTCAGTGCGCAGATCTCGCAGTGGACCCGGGGCTGCTGACCATGGGAGCGTGGTCCGCGACGTGGGCGACGGGAAGGATGCGACGGACGATGGTCGGAGAGACGGATCACTCTGAGGCGAGCTCGAAGAAGGAGCAGAAGCAGAAGCGGACGAGGCGCCAGCTCCCACCCGATCCGTTCGGCGAGCCGCCCCACGAGGAGGCCGACCGATCGTTCGAGCCGTACAAGTTCGTCCCGCCGGGGATCACGGGCGGACTCGGCTCGTGAGCATCGCATGCTCCGGGTGAGGTGCTTCGAGACGGAGCTGGCGGAGAACGGCGACGTCATCGGCGTAGGCGACGTCGTGAAGCGGATGGCTGTCCGGCACCCGATGGAGCACTTCGGGACGGAGATCGATGCGCTCTGGGGGTTCGACAGCTACGGCGGTCCACCGGACAGCGAGGTCATTACCCTCACCGGCGAAGTCACCGCCATCGATGCCGTGTACGTCGAACTGACAGCGGATGCCGATGGAGGCTGGCGCCCACGGCTGAGGTCGGCTCGGCTCGAGCCACTGCACTCCACTGCGGACACGGTCAGTCCGCTTCCCACGATCCTCTGGGAGACGCCCTCGCCGCCCGATCCGACGGGCCATTCCTACGGGACGGGGTACGCCATCATCACCGAAGGGGACACGAGCTTCGCGGGGTGGGTCGTCACGCTGCAGGACGAGGTGTCCACACCCGCGGTCTCGCCAGGAGGCTGACGCCCAGTCCTCATCCCCGCCGTGAGGCTGGACCGCGCACAGCGAAGATGATCAATACCGCGCCGATGAGGACCGAGATGAGAAAGCCGACCGTGGCGGCGACGTCCTGGGGAAGCGCCGAGCAGGCGGCAGGAGTGTCGTCGTAGGGACACGTCCGCCACGGCTGTGCAAGGAACACGGCTGTGCCGACGACGCCGATGACGAGCAGGGCGACTCCGAGTACGGCGATGCGGCGGCGGTCTCGGTCCATTCGCTCAGTGAAACAGGTTGCGGGGAACGTCACGAGTGCTCCCTCGTTGTTCGACCCGACGGGATAGCCGGCTGTGGTCACAAAGGCGGGCCTCGAGCCTGCGCGCCCCTCGATCTGGGACTCCGCAACTCGAGCGCTGGTGGGAAGACTGGCTGATCGGGGGTTGAATTCATGATCAAGGCAGTACTGGCTATATTCGGGGTCTTCGCGCTGGCGGTCGGCAGCGCACTCGCGATCATTCCGCGGTGGGTCGCGATCGCGCACGGGTTCGGCTTCCCGAGCATCAGGCTGATCGTGGTCAGCCTCGCATTGGCTGCGCTTCTGCCCGCCTTCGTCTACTTCCTGTTCGAGAATGCGCGGGCCGGCCGTCTGCGGGTCGCGATGCTCGAGCAGCTGCGCCATGCGAACCCCGGAGGCGTGGTCTTCGCCGCACGGGCATCCGCGGAGCTCATCGGCTCCCTCAACGTGATTCGTGCTCAGATGGGCCAACCGCCATTCGTCGGCGGTCGCCCGCCGCTGGGGGTCGTCGTGTCGCCGACGGCACTCACCGTGTGGAAGACGACCGGTGAACTGGTGTTCCGGTTGCCGATCGAGCAGCTGGCCTCAGCAGGAGCCGCCACACTGCACGTCAAGATGCCCGGCATGCTTCGGAGGGTCAAGTTCGAGAGCCTCGTCTGCGACATCCGGTGGGGCGAGCGGATCGCGCGTCTGCCGATCGCGGTGACGATGCGATCGGTCGGGCAGGCCACTCGGGCCGAGGTGGTTGTCATTGCCGACCAGATCAACTCGCTGCTGGCGACCCGTCCGCTGCCGACGATCGTCGCCAACGGACGCTAGGGCGTCAGTCCCGTTCGATCAGCCTGAAGCGGCTGATGCGCTCGCCGTCGACCTCGACAACATCCTGAAAGCTCGCGAGCGGTCGCGCGAATGTCGGCGTCTCGCCGTAGATCGCGCCGGCGTCGTGGACCGGATACAGAGCCAGATAGAGCACCAGCGGCTCGTCCGACTCCGTGTGCTTCGCGACCCCCAGCACCCGGTAGTCCTTGCCCTTGAAGTGACGGTAGACGCCCGGAACGGGTGCCGCGTTCATGCTGTCGGGCTCTTCATTCGGCATCTGTCATTGATATCGGTCCGTGCGAAGTGAGTCCACACGACAGCCGAGCGGAATGCCCCCTGCCGGTGATGACCCGGTCCTGCTCATCCGGACACCCTTGTGCCGGCCGCCGAGAGGCGAGCAAGATCGCCTGATGCAGACCAACGGTGACGACGTGACTGGGGATCAGGCGCAGGCCGCCGCGCTGCCCCTGTCGATGACGGGCAAGGCCAGCTCGGCGAAGGCCGCAGTCGGCGACAAGCCGGTCTTCGCCTACATCGCCAGCCTTCCCCAGCCTCAGCGTGCGATCGCGGAGGCCGTGGATGCCCTGGCGGCGGCGACGCTGCCCGACCTGGAGCGGTCGGTGAAATGGGGAATGGCGTACTACGGCGTCGGCGACGGCTGGTGCTTCAGCAGCGGCGCGTTCGCCGGCCACGTCAAGGTCATGTTCATCAATGGAGCCGATCTTCTCGACCCCGTCCCGCCGGTGACTCCGACGGGCATGGGAAAGGCCACCCGTGGGATCGAGCTCGAATCCCTCGACGACATCGACGCGGCTCAGCTCTCCGCGTGGATGACGCAGATCGCCGCCTCACCCGGGCTCGGCAAGCGACGCTGACCCGTCTGGGCCTCGTGCGCGGAACGCTATGAGGATTCGGGCATCCAGCTGCGCAGGTAGGCCCGCTGGGCGGAGCTGATCCGGATCACCGAACCGGCCAGGTCCACGAAGACCATGGTCGTCGTCGCCTCGGCATGCGAACGCTCGATGCCAGCGCTGTCCCTCGTGGTGATCCGGTAGCCGATGGCGAAGCTGCCGCCGCCGATGCGCTTCACCTCGAGTTCGACCTCGACCGGATCCGGTCCGTAGTCGAGCACGGTCCGGTAGCGGATCTCGATCTGAGAGACGAGGACCCGCGTCGCTTCTGTGCAATCGAGCGGGGGCAGGATCCCGTCGCTCGCATCCCAGATCCCACGGACACGAGCCTCCTCGAGGAGCCGCACGATCGCGACGTTGTTCACGTGCCCATACGGGTCCTGGTCGCCCCACCGGAGCGAGACGAGCGTGCGGCGCGATTCCATCCGTCCATTGTCCCTGTCTCGTCGGTCGACGAGAGAGCGATGGGGGAGCGGCTGAACAGCGTCGTCGGCGGCCTGAACAATGCGTGGAGGTAAAGGCGTGAAAAGGTCCCGTTTCCCTTTCGTTATGAATCGAATTCGGTCGCTACCAATCCAATGCGCCGCGTGCGCCGAACTGATGATGTCCCGCAAGGAACACACCACTCACAGCAAACTGAGGATTGATAATGCGCAAGTTCTACAAGAGCACGATCGGGATCGCTGCTGCCGGCTTCATGCTGGTTGGCCTGGCTGCCTGCTCGACCTCGACCGGTACGGACACGAGCTCCAGCTCGGGTACCTCTTCTTCTTCCGCTCCGTCGGCTGAGGCCGACCCGGAGCCCCTGGCCTCGATCCCCGCCCTCGCCGGCGTCTCCACCCAGGTCACCCTCGACCAGGGCTTCCTGGACGCGATCACCGGCCTGGGCCTGACCCCCGGCCTGATCGGCACCGCGACCCTCGAGGGCGGCGTCCTGTCGTTCCCGATCACCGGTGGAAACGTGGACTACTACGACCCGAACGAGTCCTACCGCCCGTATGTTCAGGGTGAGATCGACCACGCCGGCTCCGGTATCACGCTCTCCAACGCTGACGGCTCGATCG
>NZ_SSSM01000008.1 GCF_004801885.1 Naasia lichenicola
TGACGTATTACTCCTAGAGGGTATTGAACCCGTAACCTATAAAGGTGCCATGACATGTCCCGACTCAAAGCTATGGCTCGATGCCATGCAATCCGAGATGGACTCCATGTATGAGAACAACGTGTGGGATCTTGTGGACTTACCTGCAAAGGTTCGTCCCCTTCAATGCAAATGGCTTTACAAGATAAAGCATGCCGTGGAAGGACAACAAGATACCTATAA
>NZ_SSSM01000009.1 GCF_004801885.1 Naasia lichenicola
GCACGACTAGTTGCTAAGGGTTTCACCCAAGTGCCAGGTTTGCACTATGATGAGATCTTTGCACCCGTAGTCATGCTACGTTCCATTCGGATTATCTTAGCGATTGCCGCATTTCATGACTATGAAATCTGGCAGATGGATGTTAAAACCGCCTTCTTAAACGGTTATTTGGAGGAAGAGTTGTACATGGTACAACCCGAAGGTTTTATCGATCCTAAACATCCTAAGAAGGTTTGCAAGCTTAAGCGTTCCATTTATGGACTTAAGCAAGCATCACGGAGTTGGAATCATCGCTTCGACCAAGTGATTAAGGACAATGGTTTCGTTCGATCAGTCGAGGAACCATGTCTATATATCAAGTCGAGTGGGAGCAAGATTGTCTTCCTAGTACTGTATGTCGATGACATACTCTTGATTGGGAATGACATACCTCTCTTGTCTTCGGTTAAAGCATGGTTGAAAAACCATTTCCAGATGAAAGATCTGGGAGAGGCACAAAGAATTTTGGGCATCCGTATCTACAGGGATAGATCACGACGGATGTTATCTCTCAGTCAGGAGTCTTATATAGATAAGATCCTAGAGAGATTCAGCATGACGAACTCCAAGAAAGGGTTCCTTCCCATGACTACTGGGCTTCACTTGAGCAAGTCTCAAGAAGCTAAGACATCGGAAGAGAAAGAGCGCATGAGTCGGATTCCTTACGCTTCGGCTATAGGATCGATCATGTATGCCATGATATGCACACGTCCAGACGTTGCATATGCATTGAGTATGACAAGTCGATTCCAAGCACATCCAGGTGAACAACACTGGATGGCCGTGAAAAACATTCTTAAGTACCTACGGAGGACTAAAGATTGGGGATTGACTTATGGAGGCGATACGAGGCTCTGCGCTACTGGTTACGCAGATGCTAGCTTCCAAACGGATCAGGATGACTCGAAATCTCAGTCCGGATTCGTTTTTACTCTTAATGGCGCTGCTGTCAGCTGGAAAAGTACCAAACAAAGTGTTACAGCAGATTCTACGACTGAGTCCGAGTACTATGCCGCTTCGGAAGCAGCTAAGGAAGCTATATGGATGCGTCAATTCTTACAAGGACTATCTGTAGTGCCTAGTTCGAATGACCCTATCACCGTTTATTGTGACAATAAAGGTGCCATCTTCCAAGCTAAGGAGCCTAAGTCTAGTAACAAGTCTAGACATGTACAACGGAAAGCTCATCTAATCAGGGATTACGTGGAGCAAAAGGAAATTTTATTAGAGAAGATTGCTACGGATGACAACATAGCTGATCCTCTAACTAAAGCATTACGACGTGATAAGCATGAAGGGCACGTTACTTCCATGGGAATAAAACGTGTTCCTGAGTTGTAGTACTCTTTTATGAACTGTATTCATTTTCTCGTGTACTATTGAAACAACCTCTTCGTTATGATATTTATATGTTTTGTTTTTCATGTGGAATTGTACGACAATTTTGAATACCACAAAGTGAACTGAATAACATTACATCGTTTTGGTCCTTGATTACCCACTTGAGCTGATAACTCAGGTAATCATTTTGTGACGTTGGTTGATGGTGGATTCAACTAGCCATAAGTCAAACGGTTGACTGACCAATCACGAAGGCAAGATATACGGATATCTTGTAGGACAACCATGTGACAACGTTATGGAGTCCTAAATGTTTTATAACATTGGGTGCCTGGTCGTGGATAGGACCTCCATAGTGTTCCTTAGAGTCGAATCTTTTGACTTTCGACTGTCTTCTGAGATTAAGGCAGATTTTGGGTGACTTTGGTTTCTTTCTCACGGTCCATCGTAACAGGGGGCCAAGAAGATTTTCACTGGGTCATTTCATGCTGCGCTTACATCTGCAGGATTCGAGTTGAGGGAAAATATCCAACCCTTATCAGGATTTTATCTTTTCTCAGGGCCACTCGAGGAGTAGTAACTGAAAATGCATGGCCATGCTCGAATACAGATTCGTTTTATCAGTTAAGTTACTCTCTAGTCGGGGAAACCACTCTTGATACAGATCGATTGTAGAACACGACCTTTGCGAATACGGATTGCAAATTGTTTTACATTGAGTGGGAGAAATTTTAAAAGGATATGAGAATCGGTTATCGCACCTACACTTGTACGGACAAGTGGGAGTTTGTTGGAGCTTGTGTCCTCCACATGTAGTGTGATAACGTCATTGCACATACACTTGTACGGACAAGTGGGAGCTTGTTGGGGCTGGTGTCCTCTACAGTTAGTGCACTGACTTATTAAATCTCTTAAAGGA
>NZ_SSSM01000012.1 GCF_004801885.1 Naasia lichenicola
CAAAAACAAAAAAGTTAAAACTTTCAACAACGGATCTCTTGGTTCCCACATCGATGAAGAACGCAGCGAAATGCGATAAGTAATGTGAATTGCAGAATTCAGTGAATCATCGAATCTTTGAACGCACATTGCGCCCTCTGGTATTCCGGGGGGCATGCCTGTTCGAGCGTCATAAAAACCTCTCCACCCCGGGTTCATGAGATCCGGGGCGGGTA
>NZ_SSSM01000013.1 GCF_004801885.1 Naasia lichenicola
TTGCTTGCGGTCCCTGGGGGGTTCTGGCAATGTGGATTCCCCGTGCTTTGAGGGCATGCGAACGGGCTCCCAGTGCTGAAAGACATAATGTTCCCAGCCGAAACCGGTGATTAATTTCATCGGCAGGATTCGTGGCAGGCAGACTGAGGGCGTCAACCGTGGAGTCATGAGGATAGAAACCTCCCCCTTTGCAAGTAACATTGCTCTGGCAGTTAGATCTGCAGGCCTGCCGGTCTGGGGATGGACCTCCCACTCGCAGGCGTCACGGCCACGATAGCGGGCGTTAAACGGAATCCGATCCGCCCCTCCCTGGGTGGTTGAAGATCCTTGTGGGCTAGCAACCCCTGAACACATTTTGACCTCGGATCAGGTAGGGATACCCGCTGAACTTAAGCATATCAATAAGCGGAGGAAAAGAAACCAACAGGGATTGCCTCAGTAACGGCGAGTGAAGCGGCAAAAGCTCAAATTTTAAAGCTGGCACCTCCGGTGTCCGCGTTGTAATTTTGTGAGGCATCTCCGGGTAGGGCGCCGGCCTAAGTTCCTTGGAACAGGACGTCATAGAGGGTGAGAATCCCGTGCTTGGCTGGCTGTCCCCGTCCATGTGAGGTGTCTTCGACGAGTCGAGTTGTTTGGGAATGCAGCTCAAAATGGGTGGTAAATTTCATCTAAAGCTAAATATTGGTGGGAGACCGATAGCGCACAAGTAGAGTGATCGAAAGATGAAAAGCACTTTGAAAATAGAGTTAAAAAGTACGTGAAATTGTTGAAAGGGAAGCGCTTGAGACCAGACTTCGGTA